>NZ_AP023396.1:4800000-7200000 GCF_014466955.1 Nocardia wallacei
ACCGGCAGATCTCCCTCCGCCACATGCAGATCTGTGCGGCAGACCCCGCACGCGAGTACGCGCACCAGTAACTCGCCCGCCGCTGGGGAACGGACGGGTATCCGCACCTGGTCCATGGGGTCTTCCTCGACCGGGCCTGGCCGCAGCACCCGCCACGCCGTCATCGCCTCGTCGGTTCCGTTCACCGGCCATCCCCTTCTTCTCGGCGTCCCACCTTTCGAGATTAGTGGCGAAGCGCCTAACATCTACCGACCCGCTACCGATGTCTTGATCTAGACGGCCGTGCAGTTTGTTGTCACGGCTGGTCGGTCGTTTCGGGGTAGGACTGTTGATCGCGGGGAGTGCTGGGTGGACGTGTCGGTTGAGTGTGGTCCAGCGTGGCCGCAGCGGGGGCGGGGAACCGCTCTACCGGGGGTGGACGGTGCGATCGGCGCATGCCCGAGCACCACGAATACGCTGGTCGCTCTGGTCGATGCTCGGGTGCGCGCCTCGCCCGACGCGGTGGCCGTGCGCGCCGGGGATCAGGCACTCACCTACGCCGAGTTGTCGCGCCGGGCGGATACGACGGCCCAGCTGCTGCGGGCGCGCGGCATCGGCCCGGGGTCGTTGGTCGCGGTTGTGCTCGAACGCTCCGTGTGTGTGCCTATCGCCTTGCTCGGGGTATTGCGTACGGGCGCGGCTTATCTGCCGCTCGACCCTTCCTATCCGGCCAGGCGGCTCGCGGCCCTGGTGGCCGACGCGACGCCCGATTGCGCACTGATCGGTTCGGAATTGGCCGTCGAGCTACCGGCTGACACACCGGTGCTGTTCATGCCGGACCGCACCGCGACCGCCGCGGCAGGAGTCGCGTCGAAGCAGGGGACCACCGAAAGCGCAGGCGAATCCCCGCCCAGTCCGGGCGTGTCCGCCGCGACCGTGACCGGCATCGGCACGGCGGCAAATGGAATGGCGGCAGGTGAGTCCACCACCGCGGAATCGGTCAAGCGGTATCGGAGTGGACAGGTCGCGAGCCCCGCGGAGTCCGGCGGTACGCCAGGCATGCGGGTGCGGCCCGAGGACCTCGCGTACGTGATCTACACCTCCGGCTCCACGGGCGCGCCGAAAGGTGTCGCGATAACGCACGGCAACATCGTGCACCTGTTGACGAAGGGCTTGTCGTGCTTCGACTTCCGTGCGTCCGACGTGTGGACGGTGTTCCATTCCTTCGCCTTCGATTTCGCCGTGTGGGAGCTGTGGGGCGCGCTGGTCTCGGGCGGAACGGCGGTCGTCGTCGATCACGCGACGTCCCGGTCACCGGATCTGTTCCGCGACTTGCTGTTTCGGGAGCAGATCACGGTTCTGAGTCAGACGCCGACGGCATTCGAGCTGCTCGATGCGGCCGACCGCGCGGCGCCACCCGATCGCCCGCTGGCGCTGCGGTACGTCGTCTTCGGCGGCGAGGCGCTGACCACATCCCGGCTCGCGGCATGGTTCGACCGGCACGGCGACCACACGCCGCGGCTGGTGAACATGTACGGCATCACCGAAACCACTGTGCACGTGACCTTTCGGCCGCTGGACCGCGACGCGGCGACGGAAGCGACGCTGGGCAGCGGCATCGGCGACGGCCTCCCCGGCGTCGGCGCCCGCGTCCTCGACGGTCGGCTGCGGCCGGTGCCGGTGTGGGCCACCGGCGAGGTGTACGTGGCGGGCGCCCAGGTGGCGCGCGGCTACCTCGGGCGGCCCGGGCTCACCGCCGCCCGGTTCGTCGCCGATCCGTACGGTCCGCCGGGCACGCGCATGTACCGATCCGGCGACATCGTGCGGCGGGCACGCACCGGGCTGGAGTACCTGCGGCGCGGCGACGAGCAGGTGCAACTGCGCGGGTTCCGGATCGAACCGGGCGAGGTCGAGGCGGTGCTGCGGCGGTGCGGCGCCGCCGACGCGAAGGCGATCGTCCGGGACGGGCAGCTGCTCGCGTATGTCCGCGGCCTCGATCCCGCAGCAGTCACCAATCTCGAACGAGAACTGCGCGAACAGCTTCCGAGCCATATGGTGCCCGCGGCGGTCACTGCCGTCGACGACTGGCCGCTGACGGCGAACGGCAAGCTCGACGTCCAGGCACTGCCGGGGCCCGACTTCGAATCGCGCTCGACGGGCAGGCCGCCGCGGACCGACCGCGAACGCACCGTCGCCGCGATCTTCCGCGAGGTGCTCGGCCTGACCGAGATCGGCATCGATGACGATTTCTTCCGGATGGGCGGCGACTCGCTGAGCGCCGTCCGATTGCGCGCCCGCATGCTGCGGGAACTGGGCGAGGAGGTGCGGGTGCAGGACATCTTCGAGCACCGCACCGTCGCGGCCGTCGCCGCGGTGTCCGCGCGGCCCCGGACACTGCCCGCCCGGACCGACAGTATCCGCACCGCCGTTGTGCCGCTGTCGTTTCCGCAGCGGCGGTTGCTCGAGCTGAACGAGTTCGAGCGTGCGGGGCAGGGTCCCGGCCGCGCCTACGTGCTGCCGCTGCGGCTCGCGGGCTCGATGCCGCCCGCGGTGGTGGCGCGGGCTCTCGCCGACCTCGTCGGGCGGCACGAGATCCTGCGGACCGTCTTCCCCGGGCGCCAGGTCGTCCTGGCCGAGGCTCTCGATTTCGAGACGGTCGCCGGGGGCGCGAAGCAGGTCGCCGCCTGCGCGGAGCAACCGTTCGATCTGCGCACGCAGGTGCCGTTGCGGGCGCGGCTGTTTCCGGACCGGCGCGGCGACCTGCTGCTGGTGGTACTGCACCACATCGCCGCCGACGGCTGGTCGCTGGCGCCGCTGGTGCGCGATCTGGGTACGGCGCTGCGGGCGCGATGCGGTGGCGCCGCGCCGGCGTGGCAACCGCTGCCGATGCAGTACGGCGAGCACGCCATCTGGCAGCACCGTCTGGTCGAGGGCGCGGACGGACGGTCTCCGATCGCCGCCCAGCTGGCGTTCTGGCGCGAGACGCTGGCCGGGCTGCCGCCGGTGCCGCGGCCGTCCCGCCCGGCCGGGACGCCTCCGCCGGTCGCCCACCGGCTGTCGTTCCATCTCGATCCGGACCGCTATCGCGAATTGGCCGACAGTGCCGCCGCGCACGACGTCAGTGTATTCATGCTGGCGCACACGGCCTTCACCCTGGCGCTCGGAGAGATCGGGTACGGCGAGGACATCGCGATCTGCGTGCCGACGGCCGGGCGGACCGAGGTCGGGATGGAGGAGATGGTCGGGCGTTTCACGAACTTCCTCGTGCTGCGCACCCGCACCGGCGATGCGCCCGATTTCGCCCGCCTGCTCCGACGCGTCCGCCGAATCAGTCTGCGCGCCATGGACAATCAGGACGCGCCCTTCGAATTCGTCACCGAATCCCTCGGTCTGCGCGACCACCTGCGCATCCGGCTGGCGTTCCAGAACATCCCCGCCTCCGACCTGCGCGGCGCCGGCCTCGACGCGTCCTGGGAGCCACTGGCCGAACCGGCGGCCCCCGCGGACTGGGACATCTCGCTCATCCTCACCGAGGAGAAGGACGAGAACGGCCGTGCCCGAGCCCTGTTCGGCTTCCTCGAGTACGCCGCCGACGTCCTCGACGCCCGCTCGGCGAAGAAGCTGAGCAAGCGGTTCGACGCGATGCTGTCCGCGGGGCTGGAGCAGGCGGACCCGAACGGGGATTGCCCCCGTGTCGGTTCATGAGCTAGCGTCTGGACAAGTGTACGGACAAGGCTTCGCCGCGTCCGGCCCTAGTCGAGGAGAATTCCCATGGCCATCGTTCGCTCGATTCCGGGGACCGCCGAGGGTCGCCGCCGCCTGGCTCTGGACAGCCCGGTGGATCGGCGGCCGATCGATGAGATCGAGGTCGCCGATGCCGCCGAGGTGGCGGCCGTCGTCGCGAAAGCCCGTGCCGCGCAGCCGGGTTGGGCCGCGCGCGGCGTCGCCGAGCGCGCCGCCGTCCTGCGTTCCGCGGTCGAGGTGCTGGTGGCGCGCCGCGAGGAGATCATCGATACGGTGCACGCCGAGACCGGTAAGCCGCGCGTCGAGGCGCTCACCATGGAGATCGTCGCCGGGTGCGATTTCCTCAACCACTGGAGTGCGCGCGCCCGCCGCGATCTGCGCCCGCACCGGCAGCGGCTGCACGGCTATCTGCTGCCGCTGAAGAAGCTCTACATCGACTACCAGCCGCTGGGCGTGATCGGCGTGATCACCCCGTGGAACGGGCCGTTCATCCTCTCGCTCAATCCCGTCGTGCAGGCGTTGCTGGCGGGAAACTCGGTGGTCCTCAAGCCGTCGGAGGTCACACCCCGCTCGGGCGAGTGGGTGGTGCGGATCCTGCGCGAGGCGGGGGTACCCAACGATGTCGTGCAGGTGCTGCACGGTGACGGTGAGACCGGCGCCGCGCTGGTCGACGCGGAGATCGACAAGGTGTGCTTCACCGGCAGCGTCGGCACCGGGCGCAAGATCGCCGCGTCGTGCGCGCAGCGACTGCTGCCCTACACCCTCGAACTCGGCGGCAAGGACGCCATGATCGTCTGCGCCGACGCCGACCTCGAACGCGCGGCGGCGGGCGCGGTGTATCTGTCGATGTTCAACACCGGGCAGGTGTGCATGAGCGTCGAGCGGATCTATGTGGTCGATTCCGTCGCCGACGAATTCGTCCGGCTGGTGACCGAGCAGGCGGCCGCCGTCACCTACGGTCCGGGCGCGGCCGATATGGGACCGCTGTTCTGGGATCGCCAGCTCGACGTGGTCACCAGGCATATCGAGGACGCGAAGGCCAAGGGCGCCGACATCGCCGTCGGCGGTTCGCCCGCCGCGGGCAACGGGTTGTACTTCCAGCCCACGGTCGTCGTCGGCGCCACGCACGAGATGCGGCTCATGACCGAGGAGACCTTCGGGCCGGTGGTGGCGATCACCCGCGTGCGCGACGAGGACGAGGCGATCCGGCTCGCCAACGACAGCCGCTACGGCTTGAGCGGTTCGGTGTTCACCAAGGACGCCGCCAAGGCGAGGCGTATCGCGTCGCGGCTGGTCACCGGATCGGTTGTGCACAACGACGCGTCGGTCATCTACGGAGTCGCCGAGGCGCCGTTCGGCGGACGGAAGGAAAGCGGAGTGGGCCAGGTCAACGGCACCGGCGCGCTGCGCGGATTCACCCACCCCCAGCCGGTGCTGATCGACCGGTGGCAGACCAAGAAGGAAAGCGTCTGGTACCCGTACTCGGAGAAGACGCAGCGCAGCCTCGAGGCAGTGGTGCGGTACGGGTTCGGTACCCGGCTGGGGCGGCGGTTCCTTTCCTGACCCTGTGTCGGCCGAAACGCCACTGCCGCAAGCACTTTCACCGAGAGAGGCCCGAATGTCCACCCTGCACCCGTGCGAGCGCGTCGATGCGAGCTTCGCCGACACCGCACCGCACCGCTACTCCAACAGCGTCGAGCTGAACGTCACCCCCGAGCAGGTGTTCGAGGTACTCGCCGACGCCTCGGCCTGGCCCAGGTGGGCCACGGTGATCACCGATGTCACCTGGACCAGCCCGGAGCCGCGTGGCATCGGCACCACGCGCACGGTGCGGATGCGGGCCGGGATCGTCGGCAATGAGGAGTTCCTCGCGTGGGAGCCACACAGCCACTTGGCTTTTCGCTTCAACGAGTGCTCCACGAAGGGCATCCGGGCCTTCGCCGAGGACTACCGCATCGTCCCCACACCCACCGGCTGCCGCCTCACCTGGACCATGGCCATGTCGGGAGACCGCCCGACCTCGGTCTCCCTCCGCCTGTTCGCGCCGTTGATGAACGCGACCTTCCGCCACTTCCTGCGCAAGCTCCGCACACTCACCGATCAGCGCTTCGCCCCGGTGACCTCTCCGCGCACGTAGTTGCGCGCATGCCCTGCAGAATCACCGAACCGGTCATCGACCGCGGAAGGTAGTCGTCATGTCGTGATGCAGGCCACACTGGACCTCGAGTCCGGTTCAGCTCTTAGCGTCGTTCACCGGGACCTTCAGCTCGAACGACGAGGAGCATCATGAGCACCATCGAAGGCGGCACCGACCCGGCAACCACCGTGACCGTGCTGGGACTCGGCGCCATGGGATCCGCGATCGCCGGTGTGTTCGTCGACCGCGGATATCGCACGACGGTGTGGAACCGGACCGCGAGTAAGACCGCGCCACTGGTCGACGCCGGCGCCACGGCCGCCGCGACCGCGGCCGAAGCGGTGGCCGCGAGCCGGCTCGTCGTGGTCTGCCTGCTCGACAGCACCGCGGTCGACGAGGTACTGAAATCGGTCGATGCCGCGATCGCGGGCAAGGTGCTGGTGAATGTCACCAGTGGCGCTCCGGCCCAGGCGCGGGCCAACGAACGCTGGGCGAACGAGCGCGGCGCCGAATACCTCGACGGCAAGCTCATGGGTGATCCCCCGTACGTGGGCACACCGGATATCCTGTTGCCCTTCAGCGGATCCCGCAGCGCCTTCGAGACCTACGAGCCGATGTTGCGGACGCTGGGCACCATCACCTACCACGGTGCCGACTCCGGCGCGGCCGCAGTGGAATTCATGGCCCAGGTCGCGGTGGGCTACGAGTTGCTCCTCGGTTTCCTGCACACGCTCAGGCTGGTGCGGGCCGAGGGATTCGACGTCGCGGAGTTCGCCGAACGCGTCGCGGGGTCGGTGGCCGCCTACCCCGCCTTGCTCACCGCGATCGGCCGAGCGGTCCGCGACGGCGACTACCCGCCGGACCTCGGCCCCCTGCATGTCCAAGCGGCACTGATGGACGACCTGATCAGCCATCGCGAATCGGTCGGCGTGGAAGCCGCCCGCATGCGCGAGGTCAAGCACCTGATGGATCACCGCATCGCCGAAGGCCACGGCCACCAAGGCTTTTCGAGCCTGTTCGAGGAAATACCCGACCATCGCTCCGCTACCAGCTGACCGGAAGCCGCCGCACCCCGAGGACCCCAGCGAATCCGGGCGCATCACGATATCGCCTGCGAGCCGCAAACCCGGGAACCCGAATATCAACGCGGGCAGAGCGATTCGCAGCCCGACCCGGGCCAGCCGCCTGCCCGAGCGCTGATGAATGCCGTATCCGAACCCTCGGCCGGGCTGCCCGGCGGCAATCAGATGTCGCGGGTGATCTCGGAGAATCGGTCGAGTTCGCGGAGAGTCGCGTCGCGGGGCAGGACCGGGACGATGCCGAGCAGGGTGCGGTGAATGCCCAAATCCGCCAGGCGGTTCAGTTCGCCCGGTCGCGGGTCGAAGACCGTCGCGATGACCGGTACCGGTGTCCGGCCGCGGTCCTCGGCCAGACGACGCAGCTCGGCGATTCCCTTCGCCAGTTCCTCGAGGGGGATGCCGACCGGTGCCAGCCAGCCGTCGGCGTGATCGAGGATGCGTTCGTGGGTGGACGGGCCCCAGCCGCCCAGCCACACCGGTGGGCGCGGCCGCTGGACCGGTTTCGGCCAGGAGTACAGCGGATCGAAATCCACGAATTCGCCATGGAATTCGGCCTGCTGCTCGGTCCAGATCGCGGTCATCGCCAGCAGCCGCTCGCGCTGCAACGCGACGCGCGTGCGGGGATCGGTGCCATGGTTGCGCATTTCCTCCCGCAGCCAACCGACACCGACGCCGAGTTCGAACCGGCCGCCCGACGCGGCGTCCAGACTCGCCACCTCCTTGGCGAGAATGATCGGGTCGCGCTGCACCACCAGCGTGACCGCGGTGCCGACCCGCAATCGCCGGGTCCGCGCGGCGGCGAACGCCAGCGAGACGAACGGGTCGAGATTGCGGTAGTAGTCCCGCGGGATCTCGTCGCCGCCGGGATACGGCGTGGTGACCGTCACCGGGATGTGCGTGTGCTCGGCCACGAACAGCGACTCGAAGCCGCGATCCTCCACTGCCTGGGCTAGTTGTACTGACCACGGACGTTGGTGACGGCGTGGCGAGCTGACATGGCGAAGACCTCCGAGTGAAGTGAGAGCTGTCTAGGAACTCATTCACTGCCGGAGGTCTTCGTGTCCCACCGTAATGCCCCGCTCTCGGAGTTGGGCCGGTTACGTCTTGCTCGTTGTGTCGTCGAGGACGGCTGGCCGTTGCGGCGGGCCGCGGAAAGATTCCAGGTCTGCCACACCACCGCCAAACGGTGGGCAGACCGCTACCGGGTCGACGGCGCGACCGCGATGGCCGATCGATCCAGCTGCCCGCATCGCAGCCCGGCGCGGACCCCGACCCGCACCGAACGCCGCATCATCAAGGTCCGGGTCCTGCGCCGGTGGGGGCCGGCCCGCATCGCCTACCTGCTCGGATTGAATCCCTCGACAGTGCACCGGGTTCTGCGACGCTACCGGCTGAGCAGGTTGAGTTGGCTCGACCGCGCTACCAGCACACCGGTGCGCCGCTACGAACACGACCGCCCTGGTGATCTGATCCATGTCGATGTCAAGAAACTCGGCAAGATCCCCGACGGCGGCGGCCATCGCAAACTCGGTCGCAGCGTGGGGCGGCGAAACTGGCAGGCCCACAAACCCACCGCCGAACGCAACGGCTACGGCAACCCCCGCCACGGCTACCACTATCTGCATACCGCGCTCGATGATCATTCCCGGCTGGCCTACAGCGAGATCCTGGCCGATGAACGCAAAGACACCGCTGCCGCATTCTGGACCCGCGCTGCCGCATGGTTCGCCGTCAACGGCATCAGGATCCGAAAAGTGTTGACTGACAACGGATCCTGCTATCGATCCCGCACCTTCGCCGAGGCCCTCGGGCCGGTCGTTCATAAACGCACTCGTCCCTACTGCCCTCAAACCAATGGCAAGGTTGAGCGGTTCCATCGCACCCTGGCTGACGAATGGGCCTACGCCCGGCTCTACCGCAGCGACTCCGAACGATGCACAGCCTTCACGACCTGGCTACACACCTACAATCACCACCGCGGCCACACCGCACTCGCAGGCCACCCGCCAGCCAGCCGCGTTGCGAACCTCTCAGGTCAGTACAGCTAGTTCGCCGGGTCCGATGCTCTCGTCGGTGACGCCGGTGAAGATTCCGATCCGCATGCGGGCTACCGTAAACATTGACACCAGCGTCAAGGTCAAGGTGAACGATATGCGGATCGGTGAACTCGCGCGGCGGACCGGAACCAGCACCCGCGCACTGCGCCACTACGAGCAGCAGGGGTTGCTGACCACGACGCGACAAGGCAACGGCTACCGCAGCTTCGACGATTCCGCCGCGGAAACGGTGTTGCGAATCCGCGCCTTGCTGGCGGCAGGTTTGACCACCGAGGTCATCGGCCGGGTATTGCCGTGCACCCGCGACAGCACCCCGCGTGTCGAGCCCTGCGACGAAGTCGTGGCGATCCTGCGCTCGGAGATCGACCGAATGGACACGCTCGCTTCGCATCTCGCCCGCTCACGCGAGCTGCTCGCCTCGATTCTGGTCGAATCCGGTGTGCCGCAAGGGCACCCGGTCAGGCCGGGGCGGGCACGTCGATGATCAGCTCCGCCGGGTTGGGGTTCGTGCTCACCTGGACAGCGACTCGGCCGGAGCCGTCGAGGGTGAAAAACGCGGCGTGCCAACCGTAGTGGCCGTCGTACTGGGTGTTGCGCGTCTCGGTCAGGTTCGCGCCGGTGTCCAGGTTCCGCATCGTGACGGTGGTGGAGATTTCGCAGTTGCCGCCCGGCGATCCGGACAGCGAGCCCAGCGGGTTGGGGTCGGGGGTGAAGTTCACCGTCACCCTGGCCGAGCTGTCGATGAAGTTGGCGAACTCGCCCGCCTGCTGCCCCCGACTGGCGGACACCTCGGCGGTGACCTTGCCCGAGCACCCCGGCGTCGACCCGTTGACCTGGGCGGGCTCGAAATACAACGGGTCAGCGGACGCCGGGCCGGTCGGCACGAAGAACACCAGAATCGGCAGGATCGGCGCTGCCACGACCTTCAGTACGCCACGCTTCACGACTTCCGTCCTTCCTCGCGCCCCACAGGGATCGGGCAACTCCAGCGAACCGGCCTTACGGTACCCGCCCGGAAGGTGACACGCCGAGGCTCCGATGAGTTCGGGATACCGGCGTCGTCTCTGAATACACCGCACAGGAAGGACTCCATCATGCCGAGACCGATTCGATTCGGGGTCGTCGCCCCGCTCATGAGCGACCTGCCGACATGGCGCGATCGGGTGCGGCGCATCGCCGACAGCGGTTACTCGACGCTGCTGGTGCCCGACTTCCCGCTCACCCAACCGGCGCCCGGACCGTTGCTGGCCACCGCCGCGGCACTGACCGACCTGCGCGTGGGCACCTGGGTGTACGCCTCCCCGTTCCGCCCGGCCTGGCTGACGGCGTGGGAGGCGCACTCGCTGTCGCTGCTCACCGACGGCCGCTTCGAGATGGGCATCGGCACCGGCAGACCGGGCATCGAGGACGAGCTGCGCGAGAAGGGCGTGCCCGGCGTGCCACCACCGAGCGAGCGGCTGGCCCAGATCCGGGACACCGTCACCCGACTGCGGGAGTTCGACGGCCCGGACCGCCACACGCCCGTGGCGATGGCCGTGATCGGCCCGAAGGCCCGGGCGCTGGCGGCCGAGGTCGCCGACACGGTCACCTTCGTGCTGGGAGATCAGCCGCGCGGCGAAGTCGAGCGGCTGGCGCGCGACTTCCGCCACCGCGAGGACATCGAACTCGCGCTCGCCGTGCCGGTCATCGGCGACGCCGTCGCGCCGCACATGGCGCCACCCGACACCGACACCGCCGCCCTGCACGCGGCCGACGCGGTGACCGCGCTGCCGGACGACCCGGCCGCCGCGGCCGAGGAGATCCAGCGCCGCCACGAGGAGATCGGCTTCTCCTACTTCGTCTTCGGTGCCGACTTCGCCGAGAGGTTCGCTCCGGTCGTCGCCGACCTCGCCGGACGCTAGGCACGAAGCCCCGGCGAAGAACCATCGCTCAGTTCGAACATATTTTCGAATCTCGAGCTATTCTCGTCGGCATGGTCAGCTCCCGCCACGAGGCGATGCACCGGATCTTCCGTCATGACCCGGGGGTTTTCGCCCGCGCCTTCCGCGCCTTGGATCTGCCGTTCCCCGACCCGGTTTCGGTCGATCTGATGCCGACCGACCTCACCGAGATCGCGCCGCTCGAGCGCCGTGTCGACAGCCTGTTACGAATCGGCACGGCCGAGGGCGCGTTCCTGCTGCTGGTCGAGGCGCAGAGTCAGGACGATCCGGACAAACCCGCCGCCTGGGCCTACTACGTCGCCCACGCGCACAGCAAATACCGCCTGCCCGTGATTCTCCTGGTGGTCTGCCACGACAAGGTGACCGCACTCTGGGCCGCCTCGCCGCCGACCATCGGGCTGCCGCTCTGGCCCAGTCTCACCATCCGCCCACTGGTGCTGGGCCCCGACAATCTCCCCGTGTTGATCGACACCGCATCGGCGGCCGAAGACATCCCCCTGGCCTCGCTCGCCGCTATCGCGCACGCCAAACACCCGCGCATCGGTGACATACTGACAGCACTGGCCACCGCCTTGAAAGAGATCGGCGACGAGACCGACCGCGCCATTCTCGCCGAACTCACCGAACTCGGCCTGGGCCGCACCCCGGCCGCCCGGATCTGGAGGCAGTTGATGACCGACCTGTCGTTCTTCCGCTCGGAGTCTTCGCAGTTGCTGCGTGCCGAAGGGCGCGTCGAGGGACGCGTCGAGGGTATCGCGGGCAGCATTCTACGGATCCTGGCGCGGCGCGGCGTCCCGGTGCCCGAGGCGGCCCGCGAGCGCATCACCGCCTGCGACGACGTGGAACTGCTCCACACCTGGCTCGACCGCGCCGTCGACGCCACCTCCGTGGAGCAGGTCTTCGGCGGTTAGCGGCTCCGCGCGGTTGCTACGGTCTGCGGGTGACCTCGACCGACGCCGGATACACGCTGCCCATCGCGCGGGTGCTGGCCATGGTCGAACTCGCGCAGGCACGCGGATGGGACGTGGCCGACATGCTCGGCGCGGCCGGAATCTCGCCGGAACTGCTGGCCGAGGGCCGGTCCCGCGTCACGGTCGACCAGACGGTGCGGATGGTGCAGCGGCTGTGGCGCGCCACCGATGACGAATTGTTCGGTCTCGGACTGCATCCCATGCCGCGCGGCACCTTCCGGCTGGTGTGTTTCGCGTTGATCGGGGCCACCGACGTGGGTGCGGCGATCCGGCGGTTCGTCGGCTTCCAGAAGTCGCTGCCCGGCTTTCCGCCGCTGACGCTGACCGTCGAGGGCGAGGTTGCCCGCCTGGCCTTCGACATCGGCGCGGTGCGCAACCCGGTCGGCCTGATCATCGACACCATGCTGACCGTGACCCACCGCTTCCTGGGCTGGGCGGCCGGCGGCCGGATCCTGCTGCGCCGCGTCGAAGTCCCCTATCCCCCTTCGGGTCTCGACGACTACGACCTGATATTCGGTGCGCCCGTGGTGTTCTCGGCGCCCGCCCCGGCACTGGTGTTCGACACCGCACAGCTGACCGCCCCGCTGGTGCGCGACGAGGACGACCTGCTGGCCTTCCTGCGTGACGCCCCGTCGGCCGTGATCGGCCGCCGCCACTATTCGCTGTCGCTCAGCGCTCAGGTGCGCCATATCCTCGAACGCGGCCGCACCGGCGCGTGGCCGACCCTCGACGAGGTCGCCGCGCAGCTGGCGATGAGCCCGTCGACGCTGCGCCGCAAGCTGCGCGAGGAACACACCTCGGCCCGCGAGATCCGCGAGCAGATCCTGCGCGACGCCGCCGTCGCGAGCCTGGTCCGCGGCGAGGAGACGGTGGCCGCGCTGTCGCGACGGCTCGGGTTCTCCGAACCGAGCGCGTTCTCCCGCGCGTTCCGGCGCTGGACCGGCAGCCCGCCCGGCTCCTACCAGCGCTGAGCATCCGCCACACCCGCGATGCCGCGACTCGAGCGGTCCGGTCAAGGAAACGAGCGGTGCGGTCATTGGCGCTCGGTCACGGCACCGCCAGCATCGGAGGCACGCATTCGAACAGAGGAGTTCCGCCGTGCCTTTGCACCGTTCACCCTGGATGGACGAGGATCTGGACGCGCTGGCCGAACTGGCGCGCCAGTTCTTCGAGAAGGAGTGCGCGCCCAACGAGGACCGGTGGGGCCGCCAGCACCACGTGGACCGCGAGGTCTGGAACAAGGCCGGTGACGTCGGGCTGCTGTGCCTGAGCATCCCGGAGGAATACGGCGGGGGCGGCGGCACTTTCGCGCACGAGGCGGTGGTGGCGATCGAGCAGACCCGGGCGCTGGCGCCCAGCCTCGGCAACCCGGTGCACTCCACGATCGTCGCGCACTACATCAACTCCTACGGTACCGAGGAGCAGAAGCGGGCCTGGCTGCCGAAGATGGCGAGCGGGGAGATCGTCGGGGCGATCGCCATGACCGAACCCGGCACGGGATCGGATCTGCAGAACATCCGCACCCGGGCGGCCGTGGACGGCGACGACTACGTCATCAACGGGGCCAAGACCTTCATCTCCAACGGCCTGCTCGCCGATCTGGTGATCGTCGCCGCCAAGACCGGTGAAGGCAAAGGGGCGGAGAGCGTTTCGCTCATCGCGGTGGAGACCACTCGCGACGGCTTCCGGCGCGGGCGCAACCTGGAGAAGGTGGGCCAGCACGGGCAGGACACCTGCGAGCTGTTCTTCGATGACGTGCGGGTGCCGAAGACGAACCTGCTCGGCACCGCCGAGGGGCTCGGTTTCATCCAGCTCATGCAGCAGTTGCCGCAGGAGCGGCTGATCCTCGCCGTCGCGGCGGCGGGCGCCATCGAGAAGTCGGTGGAGCTGACGATCGCCTACACCAAGGAGCGCGAGGCCTTCGGCAAGCCGATCTTCAAGTTCCAGAACACCCAGTTCGTGCTGGCCGAATGCGACACCATCAAAAGCGTGGCCTGGGCGTTCACCGACGACTGCATCGCCAAGCATCTGCGTGGCGAACTGGACGTCCCCACCGCCGCGAAGGCGAAGTGGTGGCTCACCGAGCAACAGTGCCGCGTCGCCGACGAATGCCTGCAACTGTTCGGCGGCTACGGCTACATGGCCGAATACCCCATCTCCCGCGCCTTCACCGACGCCCGCATCCAGAAGATCTACGGCGGCACCAACGAGATCATGAAGGTCATCATCGGCCGGAGCCTGTGATCGACGTTGCCGCATGCGGTCGAATTCTTCTTGTGTGAGTGGCTGATTCATGTGGATGAGATCGGAGTCGGGTTCGGCCGCGAGCAAGTCCGCGATCTACTCGAGCGGAAAACCGAAGTCGCGCAAGGCGACAATGCGGTGCAGCCGCCGGACGTCGGCCTCGGCGTAGCAGCGATGCCCGCCCGAGGTTCGCGACGACGGCGGGAGCAGGCCGAGCCGGTCGTAGTGATGGAGCGCTCGGACGGTCACGCCGGTTTCCCGGGCCAGGTCGCCGATCCGCCACATTCGCTCGTCCATGGCCGCCTCCTGTCGGTGTGCGGTTTCCACGCTAGAACCTGACGTAACGTCGGGTTCAAGGGTGAATTCGCGACCTCCGGCGGCGTCGTCTACTCGGTGGTGAGTTCGGCGAGAGCGTCGGCGGCGTCGCGGTTGCCGCCCGCGGCGAGGCGGCGCAGTTCGATGAGGTCGTGCTGTTCGGCGGCCAGCTGGACCAGTTCGTCGACGGCGTCGGAATTGCCCTGCTCGGCCCAGCGGCGTAGTTCGCTCATGTCGCCGCGTTCGACGGCCAGTTCGATCAGCGCGTCGACGGCGTCACGGCTGCCTCGGTCGGCCAGGTGCCGTAGCTCGTCCACGTCGTCGCGCTCGCTCGCGAGCTCGACCAGGTGGTCTGCGGCGTCGGGGTAGCCGCGATCGGCCCAGGTGCGCAGTTCGGCCAGATCCTCGCGCGCGGCGGCCGCCTCGATCAACTCGGCGATCGCGTCACTGTCCCCGCCGGCCGCGCGGGTTCGCAGCTCGGTCAGTTCGGGATCGGTCATGCGGTACGCCCCTTTCGATGGTCCCCAGGCGGATCTCCGACTCCGACCGAGCATATTCCGCCGCGGCCGCGGCTCGGGGATTGCCCGACACGTCCCGCCCGCCGGGATGTTGCGATCCGGAAGTCGCGGCCCCGCCATACAATCCACCCGGCGCGCAAAGTCCCGGCCGAGAGCGTGCCGGAAACAGCAACGGCACATCGGGACGACTGGGCCAGCACGCCGAAATGGCGGTGGAGCACCCCGGGACAGCAAGGCGGAGCGCCCCGGAACAGCAAGGCGGAGCACACCGGAAGAGCAGGGCGGGATGACCGCGACGCACAGCGGTTTTCGGGAGCACGGGAGCACGGGAGCACGGGAGCACGGGAGCACGGGAGCACGGGAGCACGGGAGCACGGGAGCACGGGAGGATAGCCGAAGACCGGGACGACGCGGCGAGGCCAGCGCTACGAAGCCGAGAGCGGGCTGGGCCCGGATCGAAACACCGCGGGGCGAACGAGGAGGGCGTATGAGTGGCACGCGGATTATGGGAGTTCTCGCGGCACTGGCGGTTTCGCTTGGCGTGGGGCCGGTTGCGGCACCCGCGCACGCGGGGCCTGCCGACTGTGTGGCGGGTGATCCGCTGCGGCCCGAGGCGGAGCTGTTCGCCACCGACAACACGGCCACCATCACCGACCCGGGCGATGCGCGGTTGCGCGACCGGCTGGAGGTTTTCGAGCTCCAGGTCGACGGCATCGCGTTGCAGCAGCTCGTCCTGCCGGTCGGCTCGACACTGGTCAGCGGCGTGTTCTGGTCCGACACACAGCAGCGGGCCACCTATGAGCGGTCGCGCGCCTTCCACCTGGCCTGCCTGGCCGGGCCCGACCTGCGGCGTGTCGCGGAGCGGGTGCGCACGCAGTTCCGCCAGGAGTCGGTGCTGACCTTCGAGCCGTTGCCCGCCGACTCCCCCGCCCGCGACGCCTTCACCGTCGAGGTACCCGGCATCGACGTCACCCGCTTCCACGATGCCCTGGTCTCCGATCCACAGGCTCGCGATCGTCTCGCCGGCGGCTCGGTCACCGAGGACAACACCCTCATCCTGATCGCCGACCTCGCCGACCTTCCGCTGGTCCAGCGCTTCGTCACCGGGCTCGGCGCCACCTGGAACCCGGCCGAGATCCGTTACGGCGACCGCGAATTCGTGGAGTGATACGGACAGCCGCTCAGTCCGGCAGGTCGATCCCCTGCTCGGCGGCCTTGGCGGCCACCTCCTCGGGAAAGATGTTGCGGAACAGGTAGAGATCCTGCCCCAGGCGCCAGCCGGGCGCCAGCGCCACCGCGTACCGTTCGAAATATCCGAGCTGCTTGCCCATCAGCATGAGCTGCTCGGGACCGGAGGCCCCGCGGCGCTTGCCGAATTCCACCATGCGGGCGGCGACCTTGCCCATGTCCAGCTGAGCCAGCTTGCCCGACAGCACCGGCGCCAGCGCGGTCGCCAGCTGCCGCCCGATGGTGGCGTCGTCGCCGGCATCGCCGTCGACCAGATCCAGCTCCCGCAGCGCCCGCGCGACCGGTCGGAAGTCGCCGTCGATGGCGCTGGCGTGGAACAGCGCGCCCACGAACTCCCGCCACTGCGGGGTCATCTTGCCGACGATGCCGAAGTCGAGCATGGCCGCCCGGCCGTCCTCGAGCAGCCACAGGTTGCCCGCGTGCACGTCGCCGTGGAAGAGCCCGTGCACCACAACACTTTCCACCCACGCCTTCACCAGGCGGCGGATCAGCAGTTCCGGATCGGGATGCACCGCGCGGATGTCGTCGAAACGGTCCAGCGGCATACCGCGCATGCGTTCCATGCACAGCACACGAGGTCCGCAGTAGTCCCAGTACACCTCGGGCACAACGACATTCGCGTTGTCGCCGAAGGCGCGCAGGTGGGCGCGGGCGCGGGTCTGGTTGTCGGCCTCGTTGCGGAAGTCCAGCTCGGCGACGGTGGTCTCGTACAGATCGCGCACCACGCCCTCGGCGTTGGCGATGCGGGCGTTCTCCGAGCGCTTCTGCATCATGCCCGCCAGCCGGTACGCCGCGCGCAGGTCGACGATCATGCGCCGCGCGATATCGGGCCGCTGCACCTTCACCACGGCGGGCCGACCGTCGGCGAGCACGCAGCCGTGCACCTGCGCGACCGACGCCGCCGACAGCGGCACATCGTCGAATTCCCGGAACAGTTCGGCGACGGGCCGCCCCAGGTCGGCTTCGATGATGGCCCGCGCGTCGACCGCGGGGAACGGCGGCACGTCGTCGAGACAGCGCAGGCACGCGTCGGTCAGCTCCCGCGGGAACGACGCGGGTGACGAGGCGATCAGCTGCCCGAGTTTGACGAACATCGGGCCGAGCGTCTCGAACCCGTCGACCACGCCGTCGGCCATGGCACGCCGCCGCTTCGGGCGGCGCAGTCCACCGCGCACGACCCGACGGGTCACCGCCGCACCGAGCACGGTCCCGATGACGGCGGTCCGCCGGAATTCGGAGAAGCCGAACTTGTCCAGGGCGGGCCGCCGGACCTCGGTCTCGGGCACGGTGTCGGTCTCGAGCGCCGTCACCGCGCGCCGCCGATCGCCGGGCGCCCACCGTCCCGGGGGACGTGCTCGCCCGTAACGCTGTCCGCTGTTGTCTCGTGGCCCGCTGCTCGGCTCATCTGCACCGCTCCGACCGCCTTGTCGCTCTCGTTCGAAACGCCGACGTTCGACATTCCCCGGCGCCTGCCCTGGGCGGCGCCGGCTCGGCTGTACGACGGAAGTCTACGACGATTCCGCCGCGGGACCTGGCAGGCGCCGGGTCAGGCGGGCACGCCGAGCCCCGAGGCCAGCACGGGCCACGACCGCTTCAGCGCATCCTGCCAGTACCCCCAGGAGTGCGTGCCGGTGGGTTCGAAGTCGAAGGTCGCGGGGATCGCGAGCTGCCCGAGCCTGGTCTGCAGATTGTGCGTGCAGTAGTCGACCGCGGCCTCGATGACCCCGCCGATGAGCAGCTGATTCACGTAGCCGCGCGGACCGGGCTGCATGTGGCTGCCGTTGTAGACGTCGTACAGCCCGGGGACGCCGGTGCCGCTGGAGATGAACAGCTGCAGCCCGCGCAGGCCCTCGGCGTGCAGGTACGGATCGTTCTCCGCCCACATCGGGTCGTTGTCCGGGCCGTACATGTTGACCGTGTCGCCGCCGCCCCAGGTCTCCACCGACAGCTTCACGAACTGGCGGCCGATCGGGTCGCTGATCTGGGCGCAGCCACTGTAGGCGGCCACCGCCCGGTACAGGCCCGGCTTGGCGATCGGCAGCTGCAACACCGAGGTGCCCGAGGTGGACAGGCCCGCCACCGCGTTCGCGCCGGTGGTGGCGAACTCGGCGTCGATCAGCGGCGGCAGTTCCTCGGTGAGGAACGTCTTCCATTTGTACACACCGAGTTTCGGGTCCGGCGCGCGCCAGTCGGTGTAGTAGCTCCACTTGCCGCCGACCGGCTGCACCACGTAGGTCTGTTTGTCCGCGAGGAATTTCAGCACGTCGGTGTTGCGCTGCCAGGTGGCCGTATCCTGGCCGCCCCCACCGCCGTTGAGCAGATACAGCACCGGCGCGGGCGCTTCGGCGTCGGCCGGGCGCTGCACGTTCACCATGATGTCGGTGTTCATCGCCGCCGAGTGCACCCGCAGTTGCACGGTGCGCCCGTCGACCGGCCACGATCCGGTGACCGCCGACCCGTCCGGGGCCTCCGCCGCGGCCGGCGCCGCCCCCAGCAGGGCGCCGACCGCGACGGCGACAGCGGGAATCACGCTGCCCCGCAGTAGTTTCCGGATCATCGGTGTTTCTCCTGTTCTGATGGTTCCGCGGCCGGGACAGGCCGGTGCCCGCCGGGCGGTGTGGGTTGGGTGCACCGCCCGGCGGGCCGGTTGCCGCCGTCCGTGACCGTCGCGCACGGGATAACGGAGTGGGCCGGCGAGCCCATCCCGCGCGGACGTGACGGCGGGGTAGTGCCCGGCGGGACGCGTTGGGGTATCAGGGAATTCGCGTCCCGCCGGGCACCGGTCACATGGTCGTCAGAGCTTGCCGCCCCCGCCGAGCAACCACGGGTTGAAGGTGCACTGCAGCGGCTGTGACGGATCGAGGGTGTTGAGAATGATCGACAACGCCCGCGGGGAATACATCAACGTCAGATGATCGGACAGATCCTGCTCACACCCGTCCTGCAGGGTGATATTACGAACCGTCGCACCCGGCCCCGCCGTCAAGAACGTCGAATCATACGGCGTCGTGATCTCGTCATAACGCGTACCGACCACCGTGTAATCCACACCCGGCACCGTGTCACCACCCGCATTCAGCGTGTTGATGAAATCCGAGCCCACCGTCTGCTGAATCCCCGAATGACCCACGAAGATCTCCACCAGACCCAGCACATCGATACCGAAATTGTTGATCGCCCGCCCCAACGCCCCGATACCCAGCAACGTCGTACCATGATTCGTCGCACCGAAAGTCAGCAGATGATGCACCTTCGACGCACCACCCTCGAACTTCAGATACTGCCGCGACACCGCCCCACCCTGCGAATGACCGACGATGTTCACCTTCTGCGCACCCGTCGCCGTCAACACCCGATCCACGAACACCGCGATCTGCTTCGCCGAATCCTGAATCAACCCCGTCCCGTTCGCACCCGGCAACACCGACCCCAGACCACCCCCCTCCACCAGATTCGACTGACCATAATTGAACGTGAACACGCAATGACCCGCATCATGAATCGGCTGCGACACGAACGCGAAGTTGTTGTACGCGTTCTCCCACGTCCCATGGATCAACACCACCGGCTCGGGATGCTCCGCGGTCGGCTTGCAATTCCAATCATTGCTCCCCGGCGGCGCCACATTCGGATTCAGCAACCCGTAACCGAACGCCGCCAGAAACGCCGTCGACGCCGGACCGAACCCCACCGTGTCCGACGAATGCCCACCCGACGAGCCCGAACTCGACCCCGAACCCCCATAACAGTCACCCGAACCATTACCCGACCCCGCCCCACTACCGGACGTGCACGCCGACCCCGAACTGCCCGCACTGCCCGTATCAGCGATCGGATGCGCGGCCGGATCCTTCAAACCCCGCCCGATCACATCGGCCAACTGCTGCTCGCTGGACGCCGAGCCGGGATCGGCGCCGGCGTCGACACCCCCGAAGCCCATTGCGAGCAGCGAAACTCCCACGAGTACCGCGGCACTCAACGGCCTGCGGCGGGTACTTCGTCTCATTCCATGCCTTCCTGCAGAACCACAGCGTTCTCCAGCCCTGGGTGCCGGTGGTGATGACGGCCGACCCGGACTGCGCTCAAACGCTAGGTCGGCGGAACGGCGCCGGATACGAACTACAGCACGATCTTCGAAATCTCACGAGCGGCGCGCGGGAGCGCAGTGAAAGTTCACCACCACCGAAATTCGCGGCGGCACGGCATCACATCGGTAAGGGGCTGTCGCATTCACAACGGGTGCGCAGTACCGACCGTGAGTTGTCCAGCGCCGCAACTTATCACGGTGCGATCACGGCGGCCGGGTGCATCATCTCCGTAGTATTTCGCTCCGCCGACTCCGGCGGTTCTCTCCGGGAGATCCGATGCCCCACACCACGATCCCGCTGCTGCGATCCGGTACCCGCCTGCTGGCCGGCGCCGCCGTCGCCGCGGGAATGCTGCTGAATGCCCCTGCCGCCCTGGCCGATCCGATCGTCGACTCCGTCGTCGCGGTGATCGGCTCGCTGGGCGGTGTCGAGCCCGGCACACCGCTGCCGCTCTCGCACGGGCCCGGCACGGCGATCGTGGTGCTGGGGTACGGGCTGGAGCCGGACGGGCGGATGCGGCCCGAGCTGATCGGCCGCCTGGAGGCCGGTTTCGTGCAGGCCGTGGTCTCGCCGCAGTCACCGGTCATCGTGACCGGGGGCAATCCGCGCGGCGGTGTCACCGAGGCCGACGCCATGGCCCGCTGGCTAATCGATCGCGGCATCGCGCCCGAACGCGTCCATATCGAAGCCGCCGCCACCGATACCCGCGGAAACGCCGCCCACTCGGCCGAACTCATGCGCGGGCTGGGCACCGGCGATGCCGTACTGGTCACCTCGGCCGACCACATGCCCCGCGCCACCGCGATATTCGCCGACGCGGGGGTGCCGGTGGTCGCGACGGTGACGCCCGACGCCCTGCCGCCCCTGCTGCTCGACCGGTTCGGGCCCGGGGAATAACGCGGGGGCTTCCGGCCCGGGCATCCGCCCGGGCTGGGAACCTTCGGCCCGGACCATGAACCTTCCCCGGACCATGAACCATTGCCCCGGACCATGAACCTTGGCTCGGGGTCATGAACCGTTGCCTCGGGTCATGAACCATTGCCCCGGACCACGAACCATCGCCCCAGACCATGAACCTTGGCTCGGGGCCATCAAGCTTGGCTGGGCCGGAAAGCGTTGCGGCCGGGCCGTGCCCGTCGACCGGGCGCATGGACCCGGACGGTGGCGGGACGTGTGGAGCGCGCTCAGACCTCGGCGAGTTCGAAGGCCAGCAATGCCAGGCTGGCGCGCGAGATGCCGTCCGGGTGCGACAGGTCCATGCCCGCGAGCCGTTCGATGCGCCGTAGACGATGCGAGACGCTGTTGGGATGGATGTGCAACCGCGCGGCGGTGGCGCGGCGGTCCAGCCCGCTGTCGAGGAAGGCGCGCAGCGTCTCCACCAGTTCCGGATGCGGCGTCAGCGGGTCGAGCACCGCGGCGAGGTGCTCACGCGCCGGACCCGGCCGGGTCATCTGGTATTCCACGGCCACGTCGGCCATCCGGTACAGCCCGGGCGGGCGGCCCAGGGCGCCCACCAGTTCCAGCAGTTCCCGGGCCTGGTCGGCCAGTGCGGGGATGTGCTCGGTGGCGCCGGTGACGACCGTCGCGGTCAGGGGCACCGAGGCCGCCGCCGACAGCACGTCGAGGGTGTCGGCGGTCATCGCGAGCCCGCCGTTGAGCGCCGTGGGGTCCTCCACCGGGACCAGAATCGTGCCGCCGTCCACCGACAGCAGCGACAGCGCCCGCGAGCCGAGTACCGGCGCCAGCGCGCTCTGCAGCCGCCGCAGCTTGCGCCGGGCCACGCCCTCGGTGTTCAGCCGCGGGTCGCGCTCGCCGGGGTGCGGCGGAATCGCCAGCGCCACCACCTGATACGTGCCCGCCACGGTGATGCCGGTGCGGCGGGCCAGCGCCTCCCGGCCGTGGCCGCTCAGCAGAGCGGTCACCAAAGTCTGTGCGGCCGTTTGATGATGGCGGGCCGCCAGCCGGTGCTCGTCCAGATACGCCGACGAGGTGGCGACCGTGACGGTCTCGAGCAAGCGCAGCATTTCCTCGGCGCCGGCCAGCAATTCCGCCGGGCCGCACCGCTGTTCGGCCGCGACGTGCTCGAAACCGCGGCGGACCGTCTCGTGGTAGGCGCGCAGTACGGTGTCCAGGTCGATGCCCTCGCGAGCCCACTCGGCGGCGCGGCCGACCAGCTCCGCCAGCCGCGCGGCCTCGCGCGGGCCGGGGTCGGACAGCGCGCGCAGCGCCAAGGCGAGGCAGTCGCGCACACCGGCGGTCAATCCCGCCGTGTCCGCGCCGGATTCGGGGCGGCGAGTGCGGAAGTGTTCGGCCAGCTTCGTCGCCAGCAGGCTCGGCGGTGCGGCGCCGGTGGGCGGCTCGGGGGACGCGGCGATGCGGCCGGGCGGGGGGCTCAGAACCGGTGCGGAAGATGTCATCGGGTCGCTCCAGAAATGTCGTGACCGCGGCGTGTACCCGCCGGGCGCCAGGGGTGAGGTCGCGCCCGGCGGATCGATCCACTGCTGCGCACTCGCACCGTGCAACGGAGGGGGTTGGTGGTCCACATGCCGCAGTGCGGCGGTGCGCCGGCGGGCGGTCGTACTCTCTCGGGGCAACCGCCCGACGATGGCCGGCCTGGCTACCGAACCGGCGCCCTCCTTCCTGTCCGGGTGCGGCGCGCCACGCCAGGCGCGGCGCCGACCGCGCAAACACCGGCGCCGCGCTCATATCACGGTACGGCCACGATTCGGCGCTCCGGCGAATCGGCATGAATCCGATGACAATTCATCAAGGCCGGGTCGTACGCCTAGGGGCGGTACACAAATAAGCGGCCGGAAAAGGCCGGGAAATTTCAGCACTCGTTCGGTGCGGGAAGTCCCCGCAAGCGCTGATCCACCCAGTTCATCGCGTCCGGATAACCCGTTGCCGCGCCGATGATGTGTTCGCCGAGCACACTGCGGTACACCGCGGGCACGCCCAGATCGCACTGCTCGCGGTACAGGGTGCGGGCGCCCTCGGCGGGGATCCACCATTCCTGCTCACCGTTGTAGATGTAGAGCGGTACCGCCGATTTCATGCCCTGCATGCGGGTGACGTCGTAGATCTCGGTGGCGATGTCGCTGTGCAGCGGGTCGGGTATCTCCGAGGCCAGGTCGATGGGCAGCATCAGCACACCCGGCAGGGCGAATACGCCCGCGCAGGTGTCCTTCAGCGGCGAGATCGCCGCCCAGCGCGCGAGATTGTTCATCCGCGCCAGCATCTCCGGCCGTTCCCGGGCGACGCCGAAGGTGGCGGCCAGGAAGATGCCCGAGGCCAGATTCGCGTTCATGCTCCGGCCCAGCAGTTCGTAGTCGACCGGCACCCCGCCGAGCGCGGCGCCCACGATCGCGGGTGCGAGGTCGGGTGCGTAGGAGTCGATCAGCGCGACCGCGCCGCGCGTGGCGATGGCGCCGCCGGAGTAACCGTGCATCACGTAGCGACTGCCCGCGAACTCACCCTGCGGCAGGTTGCGCGCGGCCCGTATGGAGTCCAGCACCGCATGCCCGGCCACGTACGGTTCGGCGTAGGCCATCCGCGGCCCCTCGTGATCGGGGATCAGCACGGCGTAGCCGCGTAGCACGGCCAGCTGGGTGGTCGGCGGGATGTAGTCGGTGGTGCCGTTGTCCAGGGAGAAGCCGTGCGCCAGCGCGTAACTCGGCGTGCATTTGCGCCCGAGCGCGTCGATGGGCAGGTTGTTCACCAGCACCGGGCGGTTACCCGCCACCGGACCTACCGGGACGACCAGCGTCGCGGTGGCGAAGGAGGGCGCGCCGTGCGCGTCGGTGGTGCGGAACTTCAACTGCAGCACCTGGCGCACCGGGACCAGCAGCATCGGCCCCGCCACCGAGGTCACGTCCCGCATCTCGATCAGGTCACCGGGCGCGAAGGTCTCCAGGTTCGGCGGCCAGACGTCGAACAGCGGATCACCGGCCGGCTTGGGCATCACCGCGTCCTGCAGCCCGACCAGATCCGGGGGCAGGCCGGTGCCTCCGGCCGCCTCCTCCTGCGCGGGCGCGGGGGGCGTGACGATCGGCGGCGGTGGCACCACCGCGTTGAGCCACTGCTGCAGATCGGGCACGTCCAGCCCGGCGGGCAGCGAAATCCGCGGCGGGCCGGGCAGTTCCGGTGGCGCCGGGGTACCGGGCAACACCGGAACGGGCAGCGGCGGCTGCGCCTGCGCGAGGACCGCAGTGGGCCCGCAGACGATCAGCACCGTAGTGACGAAGACGCGCCAGCCACGCATCACTCACCCCCATGTGAGTTCGCAAAACCCGACCGTCCGCCGTGCGGGCCCGGCCCCATGACTCCGGGCCCGCCTGGTCGAGTTCTTCGAGGCTACCGGCGCGGAATCGCTTGGAGCCGTGATTTATTCGTTCGTACGCATCGCGAGTCCGGTTCGATATCCGGCGGCCCGGCCGCCGTCACCCCCGCCCCGGGCGTCCGCTCGGTCCGTAGGATGGCGGTGCGTTGCGATCGCCGCAGCTCACCGGGCTGCGGATACTCGAAATCAACGGAACGGAGAGCCATGCGCATCGTTATCGCGGGCGGACACGGCAAGATCGCGCTACTGCTGGCGGGGCTGCTCACCCGGCGCGGCGACGAGGTTGCGAGCCTGATCCGCAATCCCGCGCACGCCGAGGAGGTGGCGGCCACCGGCGCCCGGCCGGTGGTGCTGGACCTGGAGAGCTCCACCATCGCCGCGGTCGCGGACGTCCTCGCCGGAGCCGACGCCGCGGTCTTCGCCGCCGGAGCCGGGCCGGGCAGCACCGCGGAGCGCAAGTACACCGTCGACCGCGACGGCTCGGTCCTGCTGGCCGCGGCCGCGGAGCAGGCGAAGACCACCCGATTCGTGCAGATCTCCACCATGGGCGCGGGCAAGCCCCCGGCCCCGGACCGGGACGAGGTGTGGGCCGCCTACATCGAGGCCAAGACCCAGGCCGAGGACGATCTGCGCGCCCGCGGCCTGGACTGGACCATCCTGCGGCCGGGCCGCCTCACCGACGAGCCCGCGACCGGCCGGGTCGCCCTGGTCGAACCCCCCGGCGACTACGGCACGGTCCCCCGCGCCGACGTCGCCACCGTCATCGCCGCACTGCCCACCGCACCGAACACCGCGGGCAAGACCCTGGAACTCGTCTCGGGCGGCTCGGCGATCGCCGCGGCGGTCGCGGCGATCTGACCGCGCTCAGCAGTTGCTCGGCGCCGCCTCGCCGCGCGCCCGGGCATCCAGCCAGGTCAGGACCTGCGGGAGGCCGAGGACGGCGGCGGTCAGGTGGTCGGGCACCGGGATCGCCTCGGCCTGCAGCCGGACCCCGGCCGCGCACCAGCGCCGATCGGTGTTGACGATGGAATCCACCGGCACCAGCCCGTCGATCGGCGAATGCCATTCGAGCACCGGCATATTCGGCACGCTGTCGGTGTAGAGCTCGAGGCTGTTCTCCTCGATGACCTTGCGGGCCTCCGGGTCCTCGGTCATCTTGGTGGTCTTCGCGAAGTCCAGCGCGCCGCGCCCGGCCCCGGCGGTGAGCAGATCGTTGGTGCAGCCGTTGGCGACCTGCTGCCCGAGCCGCACACCCTGGTCGTTGAGCTGATCGGAGATCGGGAAACGGTCGGGGTATTCGCGCTCCAGCCCGACACCGGCGGCGAAGGCCAGCCCGAACACCGGATGCGCGCCGTAGCCCAGGCCCTCGAGCATCTTCACCAGGTTCATCGGCACGCCACCGGCGGCTGCGCCCGCGATCTGCAATTCCGGCGCGTACTTCGGCGCGAGCGCGGCCGCCCACGCCGTCGCCATGCCGCCGCCGGAATACCCGGCCATCGTCACCGGGCTGTGCTCGACGCGCAGCTGCTGCACCCGCTGCACGGCCCGGATGCCGTCGAGCGTGATCTGCCCGCCCAATTTCGCTGCGCCGTAAGCGAACTGCGGGCCGAGGTGGTCGGGCAGCGCGATGGTCCAGCCGCGCTGCAGCACCACGTTGTAGGCGGGCGCCTCGCGCACCATCAGGTCCGGATCGGTGGTGTAGAGCGTGTGCGAGATCGAGCATTCGGTGCCGAGCCCGTTGATGATCGTCTGGTACGACAGCAGCGGGCCGTCGGTGGGCCGGTTGCGCGGCGACAACACGGTGGTGGTGGCCGCGATCGGCTTGCCCTCGGAATTGGTCGAGCGGAACTTGATCAGCCAGACGTCGGTGTCCGGAAAGATCGGCAGCGGCGGCAATGCGCGAATGCCAAGGATATCGCCCGGTTCGTGCCCGGCCACGTCCTCCGGCGCGGCATAGAACGGATCAGGATCGGAGGCCGGATAGAACGGCGCTCCGGCCGCGGCCCCCGCCCCGGCGATCAGCAACAGCAGGCTTCCGGCGCACGCACCCATCGCGCGCCGGACTGCGAACTTCCCCATGCCGCAGAACACTATTCGAACCCGGTGGCGGATGCCCAACCGGATCCCAGATCCTGAGAAATCACAACGGTTGCCGACATGAGGCTGTGTTGCGAGACGAATTCGCGCGGAAGTCTGTTTGCGGCGGTAACACGAACGTACCTTCGAACTCGGCGCCGTTGCCTGATCCATCGGCACCGGCAACGGCGCGGAAGGATGAGAAGGAGCACCGCTATGTACACTCCCGACACCGTCACCGAGGCGCCCACCCGACGGGTGACCGTCTACTTCGACGGCTCCGACCCCGGAGACGAGCTGGTGCTGGAGTATGCCGCCACCCGCTCCGAGGCATGGGAATTCGCGGCCGCCGCCGTGCACTCGGGCTTGGCGGTCACGATCGACACGAAGGTGCGCCCCGGCATGCGCCCTCTCCCCTGCCGGAGTCTGTGGCATTGACCCGCGACACGGGCACGAGCCGCCGCATGGGCATCGACATGCGGCAGAGCGCGTACCGCCGCAGGGACATCAACGCGCGGCATAGCACGAGCCGCCGCATGGGTAGTACTGTCCCGAGCCGATTCCGTGCATCGGGTACGAGTGCGAAGACATGCCCACCGGACGGATGATGAGCGGTATCCGTCCGGTGGGCGTACCGCCGCTCGGCGGCTGCGTTGGGGTCGGAGCAGGAGGGAGTCATGGGGTTTCCCGCTCGCCGCGTCCGCGCGGTGCGACGGTCGGCGCTCGCCGGCAGGAGTTTTGGCGGGTTGCTACCAGCGAGCGCACGTTGGAGGGAACGACGGTGTTCACCGGCGGCGCCTCTCGCGCCGCATGCACTCACCGTACGGCTGCGCCGCTACGCCCGCGAACGGAGCGCCCAGCTCTGGTCGCTGTCATAGCCGGTACTCGAAGTTGTTGGGACCGCACACAATTCACGGCTCGGCCGGACGGGCATCGAGCCGGTAGAAACTGCTCGGACCACCCTCGGCGGTCTGCTCCTGGAATACGAACGCCAGCTCGCGCTCGTCGAACAGCCGGAACCATTCGTCCCACGACACTTCGCGCAGACCGTCTTCGCGGTAGCCGGGGAAATTGATGCGCAGCGGCTCGGGGCCGTCCGGCCGCCCAGGATCCGACGCCACCGCGGGCCGTGCGCCGCGATGCTCGGCCCAGGAACGGATCACCGAGGGCTCGGTGGTGACCCGGTAGCCGTCGGCGGGCTCGGGGTCAGGCATGCGCGGCTCCTCTCATTCCGTGCGCAAGGGGTCGTGGCCGATCGACATCAGTTCGTGGCGCCACTGCGGGCGCCCCGCCTCCGGTTCCGGCTCCACACCCCGCGCGTCGCGCACCCGGTCGACCACCGTGCGCATCACCGCGGCGTCGTGGTCGTCGAGGTCGGTGCGCCGCTTGCCGAGAATGGCCAGCACCCGCTGCCCCAGCGGCGTGCCGTCGCGATCCGGCGGCGGCTCGGCCTCGGGGCCGGCCGCGTCGGTGTACAGCCAATCCCGCAGTTCCCGCGACGACATGTTCACCGCCGTGTGGAACTCGTCCCACAGGCCGTCGTCGACGACAGATTCCGCCATGCGGTCCTCCTCTGCGCTCCACGCCGCGCTCGCGCGCGGCATTGTCGGGCGCTCCCCGGCTACCCGCCGCGCGCGGGCACAAACCCGCTGGTGCCGGGCCCGCGGACGCGGATGATTGCGTGAGCGATCGCCGGGTAACCGGCCCACGTGGTCAACATGAGTCTTCGAGAACTGGCCGACCACGAAGGCCCTTCGCGTCGGTCTACCTCGATGGCAGCAGCGATTCCGAGGACGCGGCGCGGCAGCAGCGACGGCGGCGCCGGGCGGTTCGCGACGAGCCGACCGAGGGGGATGCGCCCCGACGGGGCCGGCGCATCGCCGCGACACGGTTGAGGAGGTACGAGATGGACAGGGGAAACAGCAAGCACGGTCCGCGCCAGGACGACCAGCTGGCGCACGAACTGCAGGGAACGATCCGGGGCAATCGCTCCAGCCGCGCCGAGGAATGGCGCGATCCCGAGCCGCCCGCCGACGACGACCCCGAACTCACCGCCCGGCCCGAGCTGACGATCCCCACTCCCACGGATCCCGTTCCGCCGGACCCGTTTTCGCCCCCGAACCCCGAGACCCCGCCGCCGGACCCGATACCGGAGCCGCCCGGCCCCATCCCCGAGCCCGGAACCCCGGACCCGCTACCGGAACCCGGTCCACCCGACCCGCAACCGGGCCCCGATGCGACCGACGCGTTCCCGGACCCCGGCTCGGCCGATCCGCTCCCCGGCCACGGCCCCCAGGGACCGGTCGCCGACCTGGGCCCGCAGGGACCGATCCCGAATTCGGGTGCACCCGAACCGATTCCAGGCCCCGGGCCGACCGACCCGCTGCCCGGTCCGGGATTCGAGGACCCGCGCCCCGATGTCGAGCCCCCGGATCCGCAATCCCGTCCCGGGCAGAGCGTTCCGGTTCCGGGACCACAGGGGCCCATGCCGGGCACCGAGCCGCCCCCGCCGTACCCTGGCGCACCGAACGGGCCGTATCCCCCGCCGCAGGGCCCCGTCTCGAATACCTTTCCCCCGCAACCCGATCCGGGCGGCCCACGTCCGCCGGGGCCACCGGCGGAACCGCCGCTCCCGGGACACCCGCCGGACCCCCAGCCACCCCGCCCCGACCCGAATCCGGAACCGCCCCGGCCCAACCCCAATCCCGAACCACCCAGGCCGAATCCCTATCCCGAACCGCCCCGGCCGAATCCGGAACCACCGGGTCCGGAGCCGCGCCCGCCGCTGCCCGGTCCGGTGCCGCACCCGATCCCGCCCGACCCGAATCCGACCTTCGAACGTCCGCCGCAGCCGCACGACCCCGTCCCGCCCGGTCCTACCGCCCGCTGACCGATCGGCCGACTCCGTCAGTCGCGCAGTGCCTCGTCGCGCAGCCAGGTCAGGGTCTTGGAGAGAATGCGGGAGACGTGCATCTGAGAGATGCCGAGCGCCTCGGCTATCTGGGTCTGGGTCTTGGCCTCGAAGAAGCGCATGATCAAAACCTGCTGTTCGCGATCGGGCAGGTCGGCGATGAGCGGCTTGACGGCCATGAATTCCTCGACGCGGTCGTAGCGCGGCTCGGCCTCACCGAGTACCTCGCGCAGTGGCAGCGGGGTGTTCTCGCCGTCGTCGCCGGACACCGATTCCAGCGAGGACAGCTGGTAGGCGTTGCCCGCGATCAGGGCCTGGGTGACCTCCACCAGGTCGACCTCGAGTTCGGCGGCGATCTCGCGGGCCTTGGGCAGCCGGCCCAGCCGCTGCGCCAGGTCGTCGATGGCGCCCCCGATCGACAGCTGAATCTCCTTGGTGCGCCGGGGAACCCGCACGGCCCAGGTGTTGTCGCGGAAATGCCGGCGGACCTCACCCATGATGGTCGGCACTGCGAACGACAGGAACGACGAGCCCCGCGTCACGTCGAAGCGGTCCACCGCCTGGACGAGCCCGACCCGGGCCACCTGCAGCAGGTCGTCGAAGTTCTCGCCGCGCCCGGAGAACTTGCGGGCGATGTGGTCGGCCAGCGGCAGGCAGAGCCCGATGATCTTCTCGCGCAATGCCTCCCGCTGCGCGCTGTGCTCGCCGAGCGCCGCCAGCGCCTCGAATTCCGGTTCGATGTTGTCGTAGCTGTCACCGCCGCGGTGACGCCGTCCGCGTTCATCCGCCATCGGCCTCACCTCGCGCCCTGGTGAACTCGACGACCACGGGATATCCGTTGCCGTCCGCGTCGAACGATTCGGTCCGCGCGGTGATGGAATTGGTGATGGTCTGCAGGACGTGCCAGCCGAAGCCGTCCTCGTCGAGTGCGTCGTCCACCGCGGCGAGGCCGGACACCCGCACCGTCATCGCCGCGTCGTCGGCAGCGAACGCACAGTCGATTTCCGAGTCGGGCACCGCCTCCGCGATCAGCGCGGTGGCGATCTCGTCCAGCGCGACCCGGATGTCGGTCACCTCGTCCAACGCGAAATCCGCGATCAGCGCCACCGTTTCCGCGAGCGCGCGCAGCATGGTGAGCTGATTCAAGTCGGCCGGCACCCGGATACCCACACTCGATGTCTGCACGGGAGACCTCGAAACCCATTCGCTCATCGACACTTGCCTCTCCTCCCAACCGGTGAACCCGGCGGGGACCCGCGGACCCCGACCGTTGCGCCAACCGTTCGCCTTCAGGTCCATGATCCGACGTATTCCTCCCGGGTGTCGGTCGGATACGGATCGGTGTGCAGCGCGGCCGTGTGCACGGCATGACGGACCTGCGCGCCGGTCGGCTTCGACTGCACGATATCGGCAGCCTTCGCCCGGCCGTACACCGCCGGTCGGTAGTTCTCCGGTTTTTCGTCGGTGCCGCCTCCCCGCAGCACCCCGCGACCCGTCATCCGCACCGCCGCCGACGACTCGGATCGCGAATCCACAGGCGAACCTTTCTGCTCGGGAGGCCGTTCACTGCGCGCATACCCCGAGCCCCCGCCCCGAAACCCCGCCGGTGCTACTCGCCGCGTCCGCGTTCGCGCACGGTCAGCACCGATTCCACGGATATGCGCGGGACCGAGCCGGACCCGGTCCCGCGGCAAGCTCCGCCGGCTAGCCCTCCAGCGCGGACTGCATGGTCGCGTAGAAGCGGAACAGCGGACGGGTGCCGGTGATCTTCAGGACGCGCTCGATCTCCGCGCGGCCACAGACGAGACGCAGGTCGACACCGGCTTCGGCGGCGGCGGTCTTGGCGGCGGCCAGCGACCGCGCCGATCGGATACTCAGGAAACGGGTGCGGCGCAGATCGAGGACGACCGCGCGGGTGCTGGAGCCGACGGCTTGGTCCAGGGACTTGCCGAACATCGCGGCCACGGCGGCGTCCAGCTCCCCCTCGACGCGGACAACCGTATAGTGCCGCCGCTGATCGCGAACGTGTGCCGGGGACGGCCCGACACCGTCCGGATTCGCCGCGTCGGTTTGACGTTGGAGAACGGCAATCGCAGACATAACTAGAGCCTCCCGTGCAATGGGCGTGCCCTGTCCGACATGGAGATCTGATGACCCGAGCGGGCCGGATAACAGCCGGTGTTCCTACTGACCGTCTGTCTCCGGCTCACGCGAACGGCCTCCGCGTGCGAACCAGGGTCGGCTGTAGTCTCAACCTGGCTACAGTCTGCCACGCCACACGCGCGCTGTCACCGCCGCGGCGCGACGAATCACCCACCGGCGCGTTCGGCCCTCATCCGATTTTCACGAATATCCTTGCGGCATTTCCCATTCCGACCTCCGTCCAGCCGTCGGCGATGTCCGGAAGCAATCGTGCTCGTTCCCGCATTTGCACGCACGCGGAGCGATAAACCACCCCGTGCGGGTATCGGGCGGCGACGGTCGCCGCGGCGGCATTCAGGCCCTACCGAACCGCCACGGCGGGCCGCCGGGCGGGCGCCGTCCCGCACGCGCCGATGGCGGACCACTGCTCGTACCCGATGCACGCTCACCTGCACGAACAGCTCCGGCTCGGTAGACGAGTTCGCTTGCTAGCGTGGTCGTTTCGCGGTAGATGTTCGGGGGTGACAGTCGATCGGGCGCAGTTCTCGGCGCAGCGCCGCAGCTGGGAACAGCTACCCGAGGTCACCCGGGCCGCGGTGGAGGCGCTGACGGGACCGGTCCGCCGCGCCGAGTCGATCATCGCCGGATTCAGCAGCCATCTCGCCGCGGTGATCGACACCGACGGCGGCCGGACCTTCGTGAAGGGCATGCGCATCGACGACCCGGAGGTGTGGACCCAGCACCGCGAGGCCGTACTCGGCCCGCACGTCGGGCCGATCGGCCCCCGGCTGCACTGGCAGATCGCCGCCGGTGGCTGGGATCTGCTCGGATTCGAGTACATCGCAGGGCATTTCGCGAACTACCGGGTGGACAGCGACCTGGCCGCCACCGCCGCGGCGATGGCCGCACTGGGCCGGCTGCCCTGTCCCCCGGAGCTGGAATTGAAAGACGCCGAGGTGCGCTGGGGCGGCTATCTCGAGGATCCCGGGCAGGGCGCCCGATTCGCCGGCGTGACGCTGCTGCACACCGACTGGAATTACAGCAATGTGCTGGTCGGCGAGGGCGGGGCGCGGCTGGTCGATTGGCCGTGGGCGACCCGCGGCGCATCCTGGATCGACCCCGGTTGCTGGCTGGTGTGGCTGATCTTCGCCGGTCACGAACCGGCCGCGGCCGAGCGCTGGGCGGCTCGGGTACCCGCCTGGCATCGCGCGGACGCGGCCGATCTGCGGACGTTCGCGACGGCGCTGGCCGCCGAATGGACCGCGACCGCCAACCGCAACCCCAATTTCTGGACCCACGGCCTGCGCGACGCCGCCCGCCGCTGGGCCGCGTACCGCCGGACGATCTGACCGGTCGACGGATGCGCTCAGCGCACCGCCGCGCCGCCGGACGCGGCGATCACCTCGTCGAGGTGACCGGCGGTGATCTGCCGCCGCGCGTTGGCGACCGCGGTGATCAGCGCGGTGCCGAACGCGCCGTGCCGATCGAACAGCGTCGCGGCGCCGACCGCGATCCCCTGCTCACTGAGGTGGTTGTCGGCCTCCAGGCCGACCTCGCCGCCGATCGGCAGGCGCGACAGCGCGACGGTCAGGTCGGTGTTGATGAAGCCGACGCCCGCGTCGGACCAGTTGGTCACCATGCTGGTCTGTTCGGCGGCCATCGCCGCGAGCACGAACGGCGACAGCGGCTCGCCGGCGAGCACCGGCATCGGGCGCTGCCAGCTACGTTTGCGTCCGGCGTTCTCGTGCTCGGAGAAGCTCCGCGACCAGCCGTCGGACCCGTCGCTGCGCCACAGCGGCGCGGCCGGTCCGGTCGCGGGCGGCGCCAGTTCGATCGGCGGCGGCACGGGCGGGGAGTCGCGCTTCCAGATCCGGCCCGGCGGCTCCTGCGAGGGCTGCAGCAGCACCAGCGACGCCCGCGCCGCCGGGGCCCCGTCCTGCCGCACCACCGCGTCGGCCACGCGAATGCGCTTACCGTCCCGCACCGATGTGGTGGTCACCGACAGCGGGCGCATGCGGGCGGGCTTGAACAGATCCACGGTCAGCCGCACCGGCGCGAATCCGTCGGTGCTGTACTCCTTCTCCAGCGACCGGGCCAGCAGTCCGCACAGCGCCGGGCCCACGATCTGCTGTGCCGACCACTGACTGGCCGCCAGCGGCCGGGGCGTGAACAGTTCGCCCTCGGCATCGAAGTATCCGTACGTTTCGCTCACCGCGTCATCCTGCCCGTTCCGGTCGCCACGGCGACTGATCTTGCTGCCTCAGGCAGATATACACGCGTATGAAACCGGTTTCAATGGTGATCCGGGTCTCCGGGCCAGGTCCAGTCGGTGATCTCGGGCAGGTCGGCGCCCACGCGCTCGGCGTGCACGGTGTTGGCGTGCAGCAGGTGCAGCAGGTGCTCGCGCAGCCGCCCGAGCCGGTCGGCCAGCCGCGGCACCTGCTCCAGCACGGCCAGCGCCAGCTGGTAGCGGTCGATGCCGTTCATCGCGCACATCTGGAACGGCGTCGTGGTGGTGCCGTTGTCGTGGAACCCGTGCACGTGCAGTTGGTCGTGGCCGGGGCGGCGATAGGTGAGCTGGTGGATCAGCCAGGGGTAGCCGTGGAAGGCGAACACCACCGGCCTGGTCGTGGTGAACATCTCGGCGTACTGCCGATCGGGCATGCCGTGCGGGTGCCGGTCCGGCGGGAACAGCCGCGCCAGATCGACCACATTGACGAAACGAATCGCCAAGTCGGGCACCAGCTCTCGCAGCAGTGCGGCCGCGGCGAGGGCCTCCTGGGTCGGCACGTCACCGGCGCAGGCCAGTACGGCGTCCGGCTTGCCGGCGCCCTCGGTACTCGCCCAATTCCACACGCCCAGACCGCGGTTCACGTGCTCGGCGGCGCGCTCGTCCGAAAGATATTGCAATGCGGGTTGTTTGCCCGCCACCACCACGTTCACCCGGCCGCGTCCGCGCAGGCAGTGGTCGAACACGTGCAGCAGGCAGTTGGCGTCGGGCGGCAGGTATACCCGGCCCACCTCCGGGCGCTTGCTCAGCACATGGTCGATGAAGCCGGGATCCTGGTGCGAGGCGCCGTTGTGGTCCTGGCGCCACACATGCGAGGTCACCAGGTAGTTGAGACTGGGAATCGTTGTGCGCCAATGATATCGAGAGGCCTCGCGCAGCCATTTCGCATGCTGCACCACCATAGAGTCGACGATGTGGGCGAAGGCCTCGTAGGTGGAGAACACCCCGTGCCGCCCGGTCAGCAGATAACCCTCCAGCCAGCCCTGGCACAGGTGCTCCGACAGCACCTCGAACACCCGGCCGTCGGGTGCCAGCTGCTCGTCGGCGGGTCCGGGCTCGAGCTGCCAGCGCCGCCCGGTCACCTCGAGTACCGCGTCCAAGCGGTTGGAGGCGTGCTCGTCGGGCGAGAAGAACAGCATCCGGCGCGGGTTCGCGGTCAGGGTGTCACGCAGGTACCGGCCCAGCACCTTGGTCGCCTCCGCGTGCCGGGTGCCGGGCGCGCCGACGTCCACGGTGTGCGCGGCCACGTCGGGCAGGCGCAGGTCCACGCTGTCGCGAGCGTGCGCGACCGGATTCGCGCTCATGCGCGTTTCGCCCTCCGGGCACAGCTTCCGCACCGCCGCGACCGGAACGCCGTCCGCGCCGAACAACTCCTCGGGATGGTACGAGCGCAGCCATTCCTCCAGCAGCGCACGGTGATAGGGGTTGTCGTGCACCGCGTCGAGCGGGATCTGGTGCGAGCGCGCCGTGCCCTCCACCGCGACCCCGTTCACCCGAGCCGGGCACGTCCAGCCCTTCGGCGTCTCCAGGATGATCGCGGGCCGCTCGGCGCGCGCGCCCGCGCGGATGTCGTCGATGCGCTCGAAGGCGGATTCCAGCGCGGCCGCGTACTGTTCGTGCACCTTGACCGGATGGTCGCCCGCCACCACCGTCGGCGCCCAGCCGTGCGCCCGCAGCAGCGCCGTCACGTCGTCGCGGCGCATCCGGCCGAGCACGGTCGGGTTGGCGATCTTGTAGCCGTTGAGATGCAGGATCGGCAGCACCGCGCCGTCCTGGGTCGGATGCAGGAAGGCCGGGGCGTTCCAGCTCGTCGCCAGCGGCCCGGTTTCCGCCTCACCGTCACCGATCACGCACACCGCGGTCAGGTCCGGATTGTCCAGTACCGCACCGGTCGCGTGCGCCAGCGAATAGCCCAGTTCGCCGCCCTCGTGGATGGAGCCCGGCAGATGCGGCGAGGCGTGGCTGGGCACTCCGCCCGGGAAGGAGAACTGCCGGAACAGCTCTCGCATCCCCGCCGCGTCGCGCGCCGCGCCCGGATGCCGGGCGCCGTAGCTGCCCTCCAGCCAGGCCGCGGCGTTCAGTCCGGCCGCGCCGTGGCCGGGACCGGCGACGAACAGGACGGACCGATCGTCGCGCAGGATCAATCGGTTCAGGTGCGCGTAGGTCAGCGTCAGCCCGGGCACCGTGCCCCAGTGCCCGAGCAACCGGCGTTTCAGGTGCTCGGGCCGCAGCGGCTCGGTGAGAAGCGGATTGTCCAGCAGGTACAGCTGCCCGGCCGACAGGTAGTTCGCCGCCCGCCACCACGCGTCGACGCCCTCGAGATCATTCGCGTTCGCCACCGCATCCACTCCTCACTGCCGTCGTCGTTCAGCCGCGGGTCTTGCGCACCCAGTCGCGCACGGTGTCGCGCACGCGGTCGAAGATCGCCAGCGGCGGACCCACCAGGATGTTGGCGGGCGCGGCGGAGCCCGCGCCCGGATGCGGCCGGGTGGGCGCGGTCGCCTCGGCCATCCGCACCGCGGTCGCCAGGCCCGCCCGCTCGGCCGCGGACGCGTCCTCGCGCAGCCGCTCGAATTCCTCCCGCTCCTCATGCTCGGCATGGTCGATGACGGCCGTGGCGAAGGCGTCGAACTTCGCGTCGAAGTCGCGGTGCTCGACCCCGAGCTCGTGCAGTTCGGCCAGGGCCTGCTTGGCCTTCTCCTCTTCGCGCAGCCGGCTTTCCACGACGTGCTCGGCGACGTACACCCGGCGCGCGGCGGGATGGATGACCTCCTCCTCGGCGCTCTCGTGTACCGCGAGCAACCGCACGAGGTCCTCGAACGGTTCCCGCTTGCCCGCGCCGTCGGCCGCGCGCACCCGGTCGATCAACTGCCTGATCTGGTTGTGCTGGGCCTTCAGCAGCTCCACGACGTCCTGTTGCTCGGTGGGCATGGTCGGATCACTCCTCGTCTCGGGGAACGGTTCCCATTCGGGCCGTACCCGTGTCCGCGCCTCTCACACCCGGCCGTCACCGGCAGTTTCGATCGGGGCGCCGGGGGCATGCCGAGCACAGGAGCGCAGCTGTGATCCGCGAGCAAACCCCGCCGATCACAGCCGGAACACCGCCTCGGATACCGACACCCGCACCCGAGCCCGTTCCGGTACGCCGGTCGTTTCGCATTGCACCGCTTGTGGTTTCGTCAAGGAGGTAGGCCCATGACCCGCTCGGGACCGCTGGTGGTGGTCGGGGACGTCCTGCTCGATATCGACATCATGGGCCGGGCCGACCGCGCCGGCCCCGACGCCGCGCTGCCGGTCGTGGAATTCGTCTCGCGCCGCACCCGCCCCGGCGGCGCAGGTCTCGCCGCCCTGCTGGCCGCCACCACGACCCCCGAGGTGGTGCTGGTGGGCGCGTTCGGCAGCGACGCGGGGGCCGAACGGCTGCGGCGGCTGCTGGCCGGACGCGTGCGCGTCGCCGAGCTACTGCTGCACGGCAGCACGGTGCGCCGGCAGCGAGTGCGTGCGGCGGGGCAGTCCGTACCGCGCCCGCGACCGTCCGCCGCGGTGGCCCGGACTCGATCCGGCAGCGGGCGTGCGGGTATCGATCCGCTGCCCGGCTCGGCCCGGGCCGCCCTGCGCTCGGCGGGGGCGATCCTGGTGGCCGATCACGGGCACGGCGTCACCGCCCAGCCGGAGATTCGCGCGCTGCTGGCCGAGCGCGCCCGGCAGATTCCGATCGTCTGGGCCCCGCACCCGCACGGCGGCGCGCCGGTTCCCGGTGTGGCACTGGCGACGCCGGACCGCTCGCACGCCGCGGCGCTGGTTCCCGGTCGGCTCGATTCCGGCATCCGAGCACGAGAACTGGTGAGCCGCTGGGAAGCTCGCGCCGTCGCGGTGACCCTCGGCGCGCACGGAGCGGTGTTCTACCGGCACGGCGCGCGCGAGCACTTCCCGATTCCGGTGCCCCGGCAACTGCGCGTGCAGGGCAGCCCGGACGCGTACGGCGCGGGTGACATGTTCGCCGTCACGGCCGCGACCGCGCTGCACACCGGCCACGGCCTCGCCTACGCGGTGCGCCGCGCGGTCGAGTCGGCGGCCGAGTTCGTCTGGTCCGGAGCGATCTCCGGCACCGTCCCGGCACGGGATCTACAACAGCACGCGTGAATCGGGGCGCGTCTGCCCAAAACCACCAGCGCGGCAGAGCTTTCGATGCCCGGACATCCATGCCCGGACAGAGATGCCCCAGACAGAACAGTTGCCCGGCCGGACGGCCGGGCAACTGTCGTATGCGGCGGGAAGACGCCTGGGGTCAGCGGTCACCCCGCTGGTAGGCACGCTGGCGCTGCTCGTCGGCCTCCGCCTTGGTGCGTTCCTTCTCGGCCTGCGCCTCGCGCTTGGCGGCCTCGCGCTGAGAATCGGCCCGGTCCTGCTGGGCCCGGCCCTCCTCGCGCAGTTCGTTGTTGCCGAGCAGAGCGCCGGCGGTTTCCTTCGCCTTGCCCTTGGCACCTTCGACGACGCCCTCGATGCCTTCCTGAGCGCCACCCTTGTCGTGTTCGGACATGACATTCACCTCCAGAATGTCGGTATCACTGACGTCTTCGGCCTACCCGGGCACCTGCCGACGAAACACGCTGCGCTCCAGCGTGATTCATCCCACGATCGGCACTACGGATCGGACGGACCGGTCCGGCGGCGCTGCTGCCACGGCTGCACCACCCACACGACCACGAACAGCAGCCGAACGCCGATCCCGCCGCCGTGCCCGCGGGCACCCCGCCACCACGTCGAAGATCAACACCGCGGCGCCCGTCAACGCCAAGCCGAGCAATGCCAGCCCGGCGATCGCGAACCGATGGGCCGCCGTCACCGCCCGAGCCAGCCGGTGCCGCCGGAACAGGATGCGATACGCCGACACCGGCGCCACCAGAAACACCGTGGCCGCGATCGACGCCGCCACGATGGCCAGGTACAGCCACCGCATCGGCGTCGACAACAACTCCTCGAACCGGGACTGGAACGGCAGGGTCAGCAGGAAACCGGTCAGCAGCTGCATTCCGGTCTGCACGACGCGGGTCTCCTGGATGAGTGTGGACCAGTTGCGGTCCAGCCGCTGTCTGTGTCTCGTGCCGCGCCTGCCAGTTCCATGTCCCATCCCGTTCGGCCGGTGCGCTGCCCGCGGCACCGGCCGCGGTCACTGCGGGGCTCGCTTCCCGCGACCGCGGGACCGCGCCCGGCGGTTGTACTTCTCGATGGCCTCCACCAGCTGCCCCTTGGTCATCTGCCAGCGGCCGGAGATCTCCAGCCGCCCGGCGATGTCGAGCAGGTGCCGCTTGGAGGCATTGGCGTCCACGCCCTCGGCCGTGCGGCCGGAGGCGTTCGGCCCGCCGCTCTCGGCCCGCTCATCGGACGGGCCACGGCGTTCCTTGGCCTCCCAGTGGTCGCCGACCTTCTCGTAGGAATGCTTCAGGGCGGCGTAGGCCACCCGGTGTGCGCGTTGTCCGCTGCCGTATTCGCGCAGCGCCGAATCATGCGTCTCGGCGAAGATCCGCTGTGCGTGCTCGTCGGATTTGCGCAGAGTGCTGGGCAACTCGGTGGCCTTGGGCGCGCCTCGCTGATCGGTTTTCGGCATCATCGCCCCTTTCACTGATAGGACTGGCCGCGTCGCATTGATCGCCTACCCGGACCACGGGCAGCCAATCGGCAATCGGCCGGTCCACCCGCGCGGACGTTTCGGACCACACCTCCCGGCTATCCGGACGCATGACTTCGATCTGGCTGCACAAGACCCGTCCCCCGGCTCATCCACCCCTCACGCCCGGCCGCCGCTTCGACGTCCTGGTGATCGGCGGCGGGCTGACCGGCCTGACCACCGCGCTGCTGCTGGCCGAGCAGGGCGTGGCGACCGCGGTGCTGGAGGCCCGCCGGCTCGGCGCGGTGACCACCGGGAACACCACCGGCAAGGTCAGCCTGCTGCAGGGCACGCGCGCGAGTTCGATCGGCCGCAAGTACGGCATCGCCCTGCTGCACGAGTACCTGACGGCCAATCGCGAGGCGCAGCAGTGGTTGCTGCGCTACTGCGAGGACCACGGCATCGCCGTGCAACGCGAGCCCGCGTACACCTACGTCCAGACCCCCGACGGCACCGACCTGATCCGCGCCGAACTCGACCTGACCCGCAAGGCCGGGCTGCCGACGACGTTCACCGCCGACCTGGACGTGCCGTTCCCGAACCACGGCGCGGTGCGGCTGGACAACCAGGCGCAACTCGACGCCGTCGAGGTGATCGACGCGCTGGCGGCCGACCTCGACGCGCGCGGCGTGCCGATCTTCGAGGACACCCGGGTGCAGGGCCGGGGCCCGGATTCGGGCAGTGACCACGTCCTGCACACCGACCACGGCGACGTCGCCGCCGGCACCGTCGTACTGGCCACCGGCACACCGATTCTCGACCGCGGCGGATTCTTCGCCCGGGTCACCGCGCAGCGTTCCTACGCCGCCGCGTTCCGGGTCACCGAGCCGATACCGAGCGGCATGTACCTCAGCGCCGACGATCCGACGCGCTCGATCCGGTACGCACCGACACCGGAGGGCACCCTGCTGCTCGTCGGCGGCAGCGGGCACACCGTCGGCCGCACCCGCTCGGCCCGTGCGCACGCCGACGACGTGGTGGACTGGACCCGCAGCTGGTTTCCCTCCGCCGAACCGCTGTACCGGTGGTCGGCCCAGGACTACCGCGCGGGCGCCCAGCTGCCCTACGCCGGTCCCATCCTGCCCGGCAACCATCGCGTCCTGGTCGCCACCGGCTACGCCAAGTGGGGGCTGACCAACGCCGTCGCGGCCGCGCACGTGCTCACCGCCGAGGTGGTCGGCAAACGCCCGGCGTGGGCGCACGCGTTCACCACCTGGAGCCCGCGCGAGCTGGCCGCGCTGCCCGCCCTGCTACGCGACAACGGCGCTGTGGGAGTACAACTTTCGGCCGGTTGGGCCACCGCGCTGGTGTCGCGGAAGGAGCAGCAGGGGCCGCCACCGGAAGGTACCGGGCGCGTCGAACGCCGCGGGCTCACCCCCACCGCCGTCAGCACGGTCGACGGCCGGACGTGCAGCATCTCGGCGGTCTGCCCGCATCTGGGCGGCATCCTCGCCTGGAACGACGCCGAACGCACCTGGGACTGCCCGCTGCACGGCTCGCGCTTCGCCGCCGACGGGTCGCTGCTCGAGGGCCCGGCCACGCACCCGGCGACCGGCGCCGGCGATTAGCCCCGGCCACGCCGGGTAGGTCCTCACCATGGCCATGACGATCGAGCAGCTGTTGCGGACCCTCACCCGGGTCGTCAACACACTGCTCGCCGCCGAGATCCCGTTCGCGGTCGCGGGCGGGTGCGCGGTGTACGCCCGCGGCGGGCCGCCGTCGGACCACGACGTCGACATCTTCGTCAAGCCCGCCGATGTCGGCCGCGCCTGCCGGGCACTGACCGACGCGGGACTGCGTACGGTCGATCCGGCCGAGGACTGGCTGACCAAGGCATACGATGGAGACACCCTGGTGGACTTGATCTTCCGGCCCAACTACCGCCCCGTCAACGACGCGCTGCTCGGCCGGACGACCTGGATGCGGATCGGTCCCACCGCGGCGCCCGTGGTCAGCGGCACCGATCTGATGATCGACAAGCTCATGGTGCTCGATCCGCACCGACTGGATCTCACCGGGCTGCTGCGCATCGCCCGCGGGCTGCGCGAGCAGGTGGACTGGCCGCGGGTGCGGGAGGAGACCGAGATGTCGCCGTACGCGCGGGCATTCCTCGGCCTGCTGGACGACCTGGGGGTCAGCAACAAAGGAGACATGATGACCGATCCGGACAGCGACATGCTGCCGCAGTACCTGGTGGCCAACCTGCGCCGCGCCTTCGCCGAGGATCCGCGCACCGCGGAACTCGGTGTGCAGGTGACGATTCGAGGCGACGTGGTGGTCCTCAGCGGTGACGTCGCCAGCGCGCAGTGCCGCGAGCACCTGCAGGAGGTCGTCCGCGAGCATGTCCCAAAACTGCGCGTGCACAACGATGTTCGCGTCACCAGTCACGCGGCGCCGACCGGCCGCGAGCAGCTGGACTGAAAACTCTTCCGCCACAGGAGGTTCACCATGCGCATAGCCGCGGTAGGCGACGTCCATCTCGGCACGGACTCGGCCGGGCTGCTCCGCCCGGCCCTCGAGGAGCTGCCCCGCTGCGCCGACGTGCTGCTGCTCGCCGGTGACCTCACCCGGCACGGCACCCTCGACGAGGCCCGGGTCGTCGCCGAGGAATTCCAGGACGTGGGCGTACCGGTGATCGCCGTGCTCGGCAACCACGACCATCACAGCGACTTTCAGCGGGAGATCGCCACGCTGCTCACCGAGCACGGCATCAGCGTGCTCGAGGGCACCGCCGCCACTGTCACCATCGGCGGACGCACCCTCGGGGTGGCGGGCACCAAGGGCTTCGGCGGTGGCTTCGCGGGCAAATGCGCCAGCGTCTTCGGTGAACGGATCATGCGCGAATTCGCCTCGCACACGGTCGATCTCGCCGATTCACTGCGGGTAGCGCTGCGTCAGCTGGACACGGACGTGACGGTGGCGCTCACGCACTACTCCCCCGTCAGCGACACGCTGCACGGGGAGCCGCGGGAGATCTACCCCTTCCTCGGCTCGTACCTGCTCGGCGAGGCGATCGACGAGGGCGGGGTGGATCTGGCGCTGCACGGCCACGCGCACGCCGGGTGCGAGAGCGGTACGACACCGGGCGGCGTCCGGGTGCGCAATGTCGCGCAACCGGTCATCCGCGCCGCCTTCGCCGTCTACGAGCTGACCGTGCCGGGCGAGGAGACTCCCGCACCGGAGTTGGCGACCGAGGCCGCGGGGGCCCGATCCTGAAGCCGCTCTACTCCTCGGAGACGGCCGCGACGACCTTCCCGGCCTCCGGATTGCCCAGTGCGCGGGCCACGTCAGCCTGTGCGACGATGCCGACCAGGCGATCGCCGTCGAGCACCGGCACGCGGCGCACCTGGCGTTCGGCCATCACCGTGCAGACCGCCGACACGTCGTCGTCGGCGTGGACCACGACCGGAGCTCCCTCCGCGAGTTCACCGGCGTCCACGCCGAGCGGATCCTTACGGCGAGCGATCACCTTCACCACGATGTCGCGGTCGGTCAGCATGCCCTTCAGTCGGCCGTCCTCGCCGCGGATCGGCAGCGCGCCGACATCCAGGTCGGCCATCATGCGGGCCGCCTCGGTCACGGTGTCGCTGGACCGGACGCACTGCACGTCCGGGGTCATGAGGTCGCGTGCGGTGGTCATCGGAACCTCCTAGCCTCGATTGGCCTCGTCTTCGTTCCCCGCCTACCCGGCCTGTCCCCGCGTACACCACCCGAGCGGTTTCATCCCGCGGTCGCCGGGCACCCGGCCGATATGAGCGCTCCCACCGATCCCCCCGTAGCGCCGCTCAACGTGCTGGTCTGGCACGTTCTCGGACCCTGGACGACTTCCTTCGTCCAGGGTCCGCACCGCTATCTGCTGCCGACGGACCCGGCCCTGGGTGAATGGGCGCTGGGCCGACGCGGGCGACCGTGGCCGGATCGGGTGATCGAAGTGGCGCCGGCCGATCTGGCCGATGCCGAGGTGGATGTGGTCGTGCTCCAGCGGCCGGGCGAGTTCGATCTGGCCCGGGAATGGCTCGGGCGAGCGCCGGGCACCGAGATCCCCGCGGTCTACGTCGAGCACAACACACCCGGTGAGCACGCCGCGCTCTCCCGGCACCCGCTCGCCGACCGCACCGACATCCCGCTGGTGCACATCACCCATTTCAATCGGCTGATGTGGGACAACGGCCGCTGCCCGACCGAGGTGATCCCGCACGGCGTGCCCGACCCCGGGCACCTGTACACCGGGGAGCTGGCGCGGGTGGCGACGATCGTGAACGAGCCGGTGCGCCGCCGGCGCATCGCCGGAACCGATCTGCTCGGCCCGCTCTCCGACGCCGCGCCGGTCGACGTGTTCGGTGTCGGCACCGCCGACGCGGCCGCGGCCGTGGACCGCCCGCCCGGCCGGGTGTGCGGCATGGGCGAGCTGGAACAGCCTGCGCTGCACCGGGAATTGGGGCGGCATCGCGTGTACGCGCACACCCCGCGCTGGACGTCGCTGGGCGTGTCGGTGATCGAGGCGATGTATCTGGGGATGCCGATCGTGGCCGTCGGCACCACCGAGACCGCCACGGCCATTCCCGCGGACGCCGGTGTGGTGTCCACCGATCCCGACATCCTCGCCCAGGCGATCCGCCAGTTCCTCGCCGAACCGGTCTTCGCCGAGATCACGGGAAAGTCCGCGCGGCAGTGGGCGCAGGCCAATTTCGGGATCGATGAATTCGTCCGCCGCTGGGATCGACTGCTGTCCGGCCTGGCCGGCGACCGCACCACCCTCGCACAGGAAGGACAGCGCTGATGTCCCACACTCCGAAAGAACCGACCGGTGCCACCTTTTCCGACGCACCCGGCTCGGGCCGCCGACGCCGCTACTCCCCCGACACCAAGCGCACCAGCCGTTCCCGCGCCGGTGAGTCCGTCGCCGACGCACTCAACTGGCCGGGGCTGACGCTGCTCGGCATCGGGCTGGTCGCGCTGGCGGCCACGCTCACCGCCGCGGGCTACGGCTTCGAAGGGTGGGCCGTGATCGGCGCCGTCGTCACCGCGGTCTGCCTGATCGCGGGCGTGGCCCTGGTGGCCGCCGAACACCACCGGATCCGGGCCCGCGCGGGCGGTCGTCTGCGCGACCCCGGCGGTCATTGACGCTGCGGCACAGCATATTTCGCGCGCAGCCGGAAACACGCACGGACCGCCGGTAGCACCGGCGGTCCGTGCCCTCGGGACGGCTCAGCACTTCGCGAGCGCCGCCCGCACTTCGGTCAGGTGCTCTTCCACGAGGGGCGTGGCCTGCTCCGCCACACCGCGCACGTCCGGCGCCCGGCCCGCCGCCAGCTCCTGCTGCCCGTTCCGCAGGGCGGCGAGATGGCCCTGCTCCTGCATCCGCAACCACGCGATGTCGAAATCGCGGCCGGTCCGCGGCGCGGTGTCCGCGAGCGATTGCGTCTGAGCGGAATTCGGCAGCGCCGGTAGCGCCACACCGTTGCGCGCGGCCGTCGCGGTCACCATCTGGTCGAGCCGCATATGGTCGGCCACCAGCGCGGGTGCCAGCTCCCGCACCGAGGGGCACGACGACAGCGCGGTGGCGCGCCCGCCGGCGGCGATCTCGGTCAGATGACTCTGATGCGCCGCGATCAGGAAGTCTCGGTCGGGTTGCGACAGCGCGGCTTCCGCGTGCGCCGCTCCCGCGGCGCCGAAGCCCGCGGCCAGCACCGACACTCCCGCGATCAGGGCTCGTCGCAGCGTTGGCATGCTACCTCCTTGTTCGAAATGGGTTCCCCCGCTTCGCGATTGCCCAGGATCGGTGCCGATACGCGCGGCTCGCTCCGGGAAAATTCGGCGAATTCGCCCGGCCGCGGCGGCGTTCCGGGCAGGTCCGCAAATACTTGGAACCGGACACCAAGATCGGTAGGTGCGCCTCGCAAGCCGACCTGCCGGGTACCATCGTCGCTATCCAGCTCGCGTGTAGCAGACCGGTAAAGTCCGTCACAAAGTTGCGAATTTTCCATCCGTCAGATGACGCGGCAACGAATAGCAACTACTCAGCACTCGAAATGCCCTCTGCGAGTGCGTATTCGATGTTGCAGATGCACTTGCATATGCTCGCTACACCGACTTAGACTCGACGTGCAAGGCAGTACAGGGGACTACCAGTGAGCCGTCAGGTGAACCGGAGGTCAATTCTCACCATCGGTTCAGCTCACGGCCGGGCGTCAGGGGCTCGAATGAACCAGCCAATGGGTCTCGGCCGACTCGGACTTATCGATAGAGGCCGGGCCGAGGAACATAACTACTCGCGGGAGACCGCGACACGATTCGTCATCAACGCGGTCGAGTCCACCGGCGCGGCCACGCGTGACGACTTCGATATCGACCGTATCGTCACCACCGCCCACGCACAGGTGAACGATTGGGATTTCCACTCGATGCACCCGGAAGCGTTCTGGCGTATCGCTTCCAGCTTCATTCGGCAGTGACGGAGTACAGCCGCCTCGTCTACAGCGAGGCGGCCGCTTCCTGCATCACGACGCGTGATCGGGCCGGCGCCTCGGCCTGCACGCTCAGCCGGTCCATGACCTGGCGGTACCGTTCCAGGTCCTGCTCCCGGTCCAGATACAACGCGCTGGTCAGCTGTTCCATATAGATGATGTCGGGCAGTTCCGGCTCGGCGAACCGCAGCATGGTGAACGAACTGCCCGCCGCCGCATGACCTCCGGCGGCATACGGCAGGATCTGGATCGTCACGTTCGGGCGGTTCGACATCTCGATCAGGTGCTCGATCTGCGCCCGCAGCACCTCGCTACCGCCGATGGGCCGGTGCAGGACGGCTTCGTCCAGAACCGCCCACAGGGTGGGCCCGCCGCGCCGGTCGAGGATCTGCTGGCGACGCTTGCGCAACTCCACGCGCCTGGCCGTCTCGGAGTTCTCGTGGCCGAGCGCGACCACCGCGCGCATGTACTCCTCGGTCTGCAACAGACCCGGAACCAGTTGGCCCTCGAAGGTTCTGATCGACTTGGCCGCGTGTTCGAGGCCCAGGTAGGTCTCGAACCAGGGCGGCAGCAGGTCGCTGTAGCGATGCCACCAGCCCCGCTGGTTCGCATTGCGCACCAGCTCGAGAAACATTTCCCGTTGTTCGGGATCGTCGACGCCGTACAGCGACAACAGATCGCGGATATCGCGTTCCTTGAATCCGGTTCGCCCGAGTTCCAGGCGGCTGATCTTGGCATGCGAGCCGCGAATGTGCTCACCCGCGGCCTCCCGGGTGATGTTGGCGTCCTCGCGGAGCCGACGGAGCTGCCCGCCGACCGCGATCCGCAGCGCGGTCGGACCACGCTCGGCGACAAGCGATTCCGCGTGGCCGATCCGGACGGGTTGACCGATCATGAGTCCTACTCCGATGCTCGACGATCATCGGCAGTGAGGTCACAACCAACCCGTCGCAGACCGCACCGCGCCGGTTGCCAATGTTACCGCTCAGCTCGCCAGGTCGTCGAATTCCCCGCTCTTCGCGCCGCGCAGGAATGCGTCGATTTCCGGACGTGTGTAGACCAGAACTGCGCCTTCGGGATCGCGCGAATTGCGAACGGCGACCAAACCGTTCGCTAGATCCGCCACCTCGACGCAGTTTCCGCTCGGGTTGCTGAACGTGCTCTTACGCCAACTCAGATCGGAGGGGCGACCAACGCCCATCGCCGTCGTATCGGTCATTGCTGTCTCCCTGCTCGGTGACGCCGCCTCGCGCGGCGGGGTCAGTGCTTGCATCTGTTCGCGCAAATGTTCTTACAGTTGAAACCGACAGTGAGACGATAGCACGCCAGTTGCCCGCGATCGAGACTTTGCGACAGACCCGAACAGCAAGAGCGGCAAAGACTTTGATCTTGACCCGCCGACCGGCACGGCAGCCGGATGAGCTGCGGAAATCATTGTTCCGACCGGTCGGTTATGTCCGAATCACGTGGCCGGGAATGCAAGCGGGGCAACAATGACCGTCAGTGTGCAGGCGCAGACGGAAGCCGCTCGACACGTCGCTACGACTGTGCAGATGTACTTGCATCCGTCTGTCACAGCCGCATAGACTTCCTCTCGACGAGGATGGCCGGACCGCGCCGGATCGTATGGGAGCCCCGCGCCAGCAATCGCCAGCGTCGCCAGTTCTACCCTCCGCGAACGGCCGAAGGCATTCCCATGACTCACACGTTGCAGCATTCCGCTACCCGGAGTTCCGCCGCGGGCGCCGATCCCTCCGACGACTGCGCCGACGAACCCCACAACCTCACCTATCGCCGCGCCCGCAGCATTCTGCGCGCCCACGATCGCCATGTCGGATGCCGACAGTGGGTCGCGGCGGCCGCGTACCTCTCCGCCGGCCTGGACGACGAGTAGCGTCAAGCCCGCTGAACGCCAATTCCACGCGCGGGCAACGGATCCGTGCGGATTCCGGGCCTGGCCGGGTATCCACCATGGAGTAAGAGGACTGTAGTCGCGCGGAACGAGCTCATCATGATCGTCCAAGCCGCACACGAATTCATCCTGGCGCAGGTGACCAACCCGACGCCGGAGACTCCTCCGGCCGCCGACAAGATCTTGAAGCTGGTTCGCTACTTCACCTGGTTCGTCCTGCTGTCCGGAACCACGGCGATCATCTATGCCGGAGGCAGATTCGCCTGGGAGAAGTGGAACGGCGGCGCGATGCAATCGCCGAAGATGGTGGCCGGCGCCCTCGTCGGCGGCGTCCTGGCCACCAGCGCCGGCACCATCATGAATGCGATCATCGGGACGTGACCGCCCGCGCGGTCAGGACCGTACGGCGGTGACCAGGCTGACCAGTGTCGAGACCAGTCCGTCCGCCTGCCGGCCCGGGGCCGGACGCCCGTTGGCGCGCAGGTAATCCGGGACGTCGACGCGTTCGGCGGTCCAACCGCGCGCACCGAACCAACCGGTCGCCTCGCTGCGGGGTTCGTTGTAGATCAGGCGAATCCACTCGTTGCGGCCGTGCTCGGTCTCGTCGGCGTGCTCGGTGAACGCGGCGGCGGCCGACTCCGACAGCAGATCCATCTGCTCGACGGCGACGCGGCTGCCGGGCGCGCTGAGTGAATGGATGGTGTCGAACAGCTGCTCGGTCGCGTCGGCGGGCAGATAGACGAGCAGGCCCTCGACCAGCCAGGCCGTGGGCGCCGAGGGGTCGAACCCGTTGTCGCGCAGCGCTCGTGGCCAGTCGTCGCGCAGGTCCACCGCGATCTCGCGGCGCGTGGCACGCGGTTCGTCACCGTTGCCCGCGAGCACCGCGCGCTTGAAGTCCAGCACCTGCGGCCGATCCAGCTCGTAGACCACGGTGCCGTCGGGCCAGGGCAGCCGGTAGGCGCGGGCGTCCAGGCCCGCGGCCACGATCACCACCTGCCGGATCCCGTCCGCCGCGGCCGTACGGGCGTAGTCGTCGAAATATTTGGTGCGGGCGGCCTGGAATTCCTGGAAATCCTTGCCGAATTCGGTCTCGGTGAGCGGGTGTCCGGGCACATCGCCGTCGAGCAGCGCCGACCATTCGGCACCCGCCGCACGCAGGAAGTCCTCGGCGAACGGATCTTCCGCCAAGGCTCCCGGCTCGTCACCCGCCAGGGCGCGCGCGGCGGCCACGAACAGCGCCGTCGACCCCACACCGGTCTTGATATCCCACGTATCTCCCTCGGTACGCATGATCGACAACCTACCCCCCGACGGCCCCGCCAGCATCCGGACACCGCACTCCACCCCTGACAAGCCGTTCGAATACCGCTACACCCCAGTCTTTTTCAGCTCTCACCAGGCGGTACGCCCTACCGGGATGGTTTGGCGGGCGTCTCAGGCGTGCGTCGGGGTGGTGTCGTGGCGGGCGAGGGGTGGGCGACGGTGATACGGCGGAGGAGCCACTCGGCGGGGCCGTAGCGGAAACGGCGGAGCCATAGGGCGCTCAGGGCCAGTTGGGCGCAGAAGACCGTGAGTGCGACCGCGACCAGGCCGGCTGGGGAGACCGAACCCGCTGCGCCCACGCCTATTCCGGTGAACAGCAGCAGGCCGATGGCGGATTGGGCCAGGTAGTTGGTCAGGGCGATGCGGCCCGCCGGTGCCAGTGCACCGCGCAGCCAGGCGGTTCGGGGGTGGTGCAGCAGCCGCAGCAGGGTCGCCACGTAGGCCGCGGACAGCAGGGGCGCGCTGGCGATGCCCGCCGCTGCCGCGAGGGTATCGGACGGACCGCCGCCCCAGGCGTAGGCCAGCCCACCGGCCAGGCCGAGCGGAAAACCGATCCACTGCGTCCGGCGCAGCACCGGCTCGTCACCGCGGACGCGGGCCAGCAGTCCGCGCCGCCCGGCGACCATGCCGAGCAGGAACATCGCCAGCGCGGTCGGGCCCTGCAGCGAGAGTGCCTGCGCCACCAGCAGTCCCAGGCCGGACAGGTGCTGACCGACGATATCGCCCCAGCCACCCAGCATCGCCGCGGTCTGGTCGGCGGCCTCGGCCCGGGCCTGGTCGGCGGCCGGGAAGAACGACGCCGTATCGACGAACAGTCCCGCGGCGACGGTGGACACCAGCACGACGGCGTAGATCCAGCCCGATGTCCGCAGCGCCGTGCGGTCGCGAATATCCCGAAGCCACAACAGGATCAGACAGGCCACGACGTAGGTGGTCAGGATGTCGCCGCCGTAGAGGAACACGGTGTGCAGCACGCCGAATACGAACAATCCCGCGATGCGGCGCAGCATGCGCGGCACGAACGCCGCCTCGGCCCGTTCGGCGGCGGCCAGCTGCAGGGTGAAGCTGTAACCGAACAGGAACGAGAACAGCAGGTAGAACTTCATGCTCACCAGTGCTTCGAGTCCCATCCGCACGGCCTCGTCCAGCGCGCCGGAGTACGCCGGATCGGTGACGAGATTGCCGGGATAGGCCGAGGCCATGAACGTGATGTTGACGAGAAAGATGCCGAGCAGCGCGAATCCGCGCAGCGCGTCGACATCGTGAATGCGCTGGTGAGGCATGTTTTCCTCCCCCGGCGACCAGGTCGCGAGAGTTAATATCCGATAGATACTTTCCATGGGATACTATCCTGTGGACACGGCCGATGCCAGGATGGATTCCGTGCCAGGAGGTGACGAATGAGGGAGCCGGGCGCCGCGGCCGTCCCGCCCGAGTTGGCGCGGCTGTGGCGGCTGCCCGTTCCGCACCGGCAGGGCCGACCGCCCGCGCTGGATGTGGAGACCGTCGTCGCGGCCGCGATCGAGCTCGCGGATGGACAGGGGCTCGCCGCGGTGACGCTCGAAAAGGTCGCGCGGGCACTGGGTTTCACCAAGATGGCGCTCTACCGCCACGTCGGTTCGAAAGAGCACCTGCTGGAGTTGATGGCGGACCGGGCCGTCGGTGCCCCGCCAGACATCCACCATCCGCCCCGCCTGTGGCGGACCGCGCTCACCGAATGCGCGCTCGCCCTGCGCGATTGCTATACCCGCCGGGGCTGGCTGCTGCATGTGCCGCTCACCGGACCGCCACGCGGCCCCCACTCGATCGCCTGGGTCGACGTGCAACTGCGCGCACTGCGCGGCGCGACACTGAACGAGGCCACCAAGCTGGGTCTGCTGATGCCGCTGGACGGTTACGTCCGCCAGGCCTGCCTGCAGGAGCAGCAGATGCGAGCCGGACGCGGCGAACGCGACCAGGCCGCGGTCGAATTCGAGTACGGCACCACCCTGGCTCGGCTGGTCGACCCGGATCGCTACCCGTATGCCGCGAAACTATTTGCCGCAGCACCTTTTCCGGAGCCCACCGAACCGGGCCGGGATATCGCCGCCGAGGATTTCCGGTTCGGGCTCGACGTCGTCCTCGACGGTATCGCGGCGGTACTGGCCCGCGCTCAGGGCGAGGGCGGCATGATCGGCGGCGCGAACACCTCGTCGAGCGGGGTCGGGCCGGTGTAGCGGCGGCACGTGCAGGTGGCCCACTCGCGCATGCCGTAGCCGTTCTTGCGGAAGGTCTCGGCATGGCAGGTGCCGGACTCGCGATCGTGCATCGCCAGGTCGTGACCGCAACCGCACAGCGCGCCAGGTTTGCGCTCCGCCCGGGCCCGCCGCCCGCCGAGACGACCGCAGGCCCAGCCGACACCGACCAGCGCGGCTCCCGCGACGAGGCTCAGGGGATCGAACATAATTGCAGTATACGTATACATATAGCCCCGCGTCACGCGAAAACGGAACTCGCCCGGGGAATCAGCCGCCCAGCAGATCGGCCAGGGGCGCGAACCGGTTGCGGTCCGCGGCGACCAGCGCCGGAAAACGCTCCGCGATTGCCGCCGACATCGCCTCACGCACCTCGCCACGCAGCTCGGCGCCCGCGGGGGTCAGCACGATCCGGGTGATCCGCCGATCCCGCGCGTCGGGTTCGCGTGCGAGCAGGCCGCGCCGCTGCAGGCGGTCGACCACGCCGGTCACGTTCGTCTTGTCGCAGCCGAGCAGCGTCGCCAGCTCGCCGAACGAGGGATGATGCCGGTCCAGCAAGCAGAGCACCTGAGTCTGCTGGCTGGTGAGTTCGAACCGGCGCGCGATCTCGGCGTACAGCGCCGCCGTCTCGCGGTGCAGTGTCATCACCGCCGTCGTCAGATCGGATCTCGCGCCGCTCACGCGGCTCAGTGTAGTCCATCGACAGTTGACATCCTCGACCGATTGGTCGAGCATCTCGACTATCCATGATCTCTTATTACGGAGGGGTATATGACCGTCGCACTGGTGACCGGTGGCTCGCGTGGAATCGGCCGGGCCATCTCCCGGCGGCTCGCCGCGGACGGCGCGGACGTCGTGGTGAACTATCGCGAGAATGCCGCGGCCGCGGCGGAAGTCGTGACGGAGGTGACGGCCGCGGGCGGGCGGGCGGTGGCCGCGCCGGGCGACGCGGCCGACCCCGGGCAACTGCGACGGCTGTTCGACACCGCCGAGGACCGTTTCGGCGGGCTGGACGTGCTGGTGGCCAATGCCGGAATCGCGCGATTCGCTCCGCTCGCCGACGCGCCCGACGCGGACTTTGATCTACTGTTCACCGTCAACACGCGCGGCACGTTCCTGGCGATGCGCGAGGCCGCCCGCCGGCTCCGCGACGGCGGCCGGGTGGTGGTGATCTCCAGCGGCACGACGGTCACCGCCCGGCCCGGCGCCGCGCTGTATTCGGCGAGCAAGGCGGCGACCGAACAGCTGGTCCGCATCGCCGCCGTCGAGCTCGGCGAGCGCGGCATCACCGTCAACAGCGTCCTGCCCGGCGCCACCCGCACCGACGCCCTGGTCGCCACTATCGACGACGCCCGGCTCGCGCACCTGGCCGCCCAGACCCCGCTGCGGCGCATCGGCGAACCCGCCGACATTGCCGCCGTCGTCTCCTTCCTCGCCTCCCCCGACGGCGGCTGGATCACCGGCCAGCAACTACACGCAGGCGGCGGATCGTTCTGACCCGTGATGGTTACGCGCAGGCGGCGGATTGTTCTGACCCGCGAGGGTATGGACCCGGCCAGCGGGTAGTCGCTGCATCAGGGAGGTGGTTCGGATGGTGGATGACGTGGAGAAGCGGTGGCACGATCCCGGCATGTACCGCCGGGCGGCCGGGTATGTGGGCACCGTGCTCGTCGTGACGGCGCTGGTGTGCGTGGCGGTGGTGCAGTGGGCCGGGCGCCGCGAGCCGTGCGCCGACGCCGACACCGCGTTCTGCGATACCGCCGCACGCGGCACCATGATCGCCGCGCCCGGCATCGTGCTGGCGCTCGGGACGCTCGGGGCGTTCGTGCAGACCTATCGGGTGTGGAAACGGCACCGGGCCTGGCCGATCTGGCAGGGTGCCGGCTGGTTCCTGATGACGGTGACGCTCGTCTTCCTCGGCATCGGCGCGGGCACGATCGGCCGCTGATCCGATGCGACGGGCCCGCTCCGGTACGCGGGCCCGTCGCATCGGGTCAGGCCGTTTCGCGGCGGCGCACCAGCCGGTTCACGAGCGGGTATCCGGCGCAAACCAGCACCGCCCACACCAGACCCACCATCAGCGCCGTGCGCCCGCTGTCGGTGAAGAACAGCAGCACCACCACGAGGCCCAGGAAGGCCAGCGCCACCACGGTGGTCACGGGGGCACCGGGCAGCCGGTAGTCGCTGGCCGGGAGTTCCCCGCGCCGCACCTTGGCGCGATAGAGCAGGTGGCAGACCAGAATCATCCCCCACACGAAGATGATGCCCATGGTGCTGACCGAGGTGATGTAGTTGAACGCCTTGTCCGGCGAGATCACGTTCACGACCACGCCGATCACCATCATCGCCGCCGACACCACGATGCCCGCGTACGGCACCCGCCGGCGACTCAGCCCGGACAGCGCGGTCGGCGCCTCCGCACGCAGCGACAAGCTGCGCAGCATGCGGCCGGTGGAGTAGATCCCCGAATTGCACGAGGACAGCGCCGCGGTCAGCAGCACGAAATTGATCAGGCCCGCAGCGCCGGGTATGCCGATCTGCGAGAACACCTCGACGAACGGGCTACGCCCGCTGTGGAATTCGGTCCAGCTCACCACCGACATGATGATGATCAACGCCCCGACATAGAACAGGCCGATGCGCAGCGGCAGCGTATTGATCGCCTTGCGCAGCGTGCGCCGGGGGTCGGCGGCCTCGCCCGCCGTCACGCCCACCAATTCGACGCCGACATAGGCGAACACCACGATCTGCAATGCCAGCATGGCCTGGCCGAAACCGTTCGGAAAGACACCGCCCTCCGACCAGAGATTGGTCACCGTGGAATGGTCGGTATGCCCGAAACCGAAGACGAGTACGCCGATGCCGATCAGGATCATGGCCACGATGGCGGTCACCTTGATCGCGGAAAACCAGAACTCGCCCTCACCGAAAAGCTTTACCGAGATCAAGTTCGCCGCGAACAGCACACCGAGCACGACCAGCGCGGTCACCCATTCCGGGATCGCGAACCAGTACTTCACGTATTTACCGGCAACGGTGATCTCGGCCATGCAGGTCGCCACCCACACGGCCCAGTAGGTCCAGCCGGTCACGAAACCGGCGAAGCGGCCCAGGAATTCGTTCGCGTACTCGGCGAAACTGCCCGAGACCGGGCGGTAGGTCAGCAGTTCGCCGAGGGCGCGCATTATCACGAAGATCGCCAATCCGGCGGCGAGATAGCACAGGATGAGTGCCGGCCCGGCCTGCTCGATGGCGCCGCCAGCGCCGTAGAACAGACCGGTGCCGATCGCGCCGCCGATGGCGATCATCTGAATGGTGCGCGGATTCAGTCCGCGTTTGTAGCCTTCTTCGTCACCCGCGGTCGCGAGCGGTGGCGCGCCGGGCGCCGCCGAAGTGCGGTCGGTCATCATGGTCGGCACGCTACCGCGCTCGTGCGCGACGCGCGCGGCCGAGCCGCGAAGCGATCTCAGCCCTGCTGGGCCTCCCACATCCAGTGCAGCTGCTCGAGTCGCGCGGTGATCTCGATGAACAGATCCTGGGTGACCGGATCGGCCTTCTCGGTCGCCTCGATGCGGCCGCGCATCCGCTGGACCACCGCGGCGAGGTTGCCGATGATCGCGTCGGTGACATCGACGTCACGCTGCCAGCCGCCCGGGAAGCCCTTGGCTCCGGAGGAGTCGGCGACCGTGCTGGCCCGGCCGTCCGGGCTCACCCCGATCGCTGTGGCTCGCTCCGCCGCCTTGTCGGTGAAGTCGCGGGCGTCCTCGACCAGTTCGTCGAGCGCCAGGTGCACGGTGCGGAAACGCTCTCCGATCACGTTCCAGTGCGCCTGTTTGGCGATCAACGTCAGATCGATCAGGTCGACGACGGCGCCGTTGAGCGCCTCCCCCGCGATGCGCTGCTGTTCGGGGTCGAGGGTCGTGGTGATGGGTTGTGCCACGGGATGACTCCTTCCTCGGTTGGCCACTTGTGTCCGCCTTACCCGCCCCGGGCGAGATCAACCGGCAGCGGTGAGTCAGGCCACACCACCGACGGGTTGCCGGATAATAATTGTGAATACACAATCATTGTGTGCCTACAACTATCGAGGGACCGACCGCGCGCCGGAAGACGATCGTCCTGGTCACGTGCTGTCTGAGCCTGCTCATCTCGTCCATGGACGCGACGGTCGTCAACGTCGCGATCCCCACCATTCGCAGCGATATGGCCGCGCCGCTGTCCCGGCTGCAATGGATCGTCGACGTCTACACGCTCACCCTCGCCAGCCTGCTGATGCTGTCCGGGGCCGCCGCCGACCGCTTCGGCCGCAAACGCGTGTTCCGCCTCGGCCTGGTCACCTTCGCCCTGGGATCGCTGCTGTGCAGCCTGGCACCGAACATCGAGAGCCTGATCGGGGCGCGGTTCGTGCAGGCCGTCGGCGGTTCGATGCTGAACCCGGTGGCGATGTCGATCATCACGACCGTGTTCACCGGCCGCGTCGAGCGGGCGCGGGCAGTCGGGGTCTGGGGAGCGGTGGTCGGCATCTCGACCGCGCTCGGGCCGATGGTCGGGGGCGGGCTGATCGATGCGCTGGGATGGCAGTCGGTGTTCTGGGTCAATCTGCCCATCTGCGCCGTCGCGCTGGTCCTCACGACCATCTTCGTGCCGGAATCGAAGTCGCGCACGGTGCGCGGCATCGACGGGATCGGTCAGGTGCTGGCGATCGTGGTGATGTTCACGCTGGTGTTCGGGCTCATCGAGCGGCAGCCGCTGGTGTTCGTGGTGAGCGTGATCGCCTTGGGGGCGTTCGTCTTCCACGAGTCGCGGCACCCGTCGCCGTTCATCGACCTGCGCCTGTTCCGGAGTGTCCCGTTCACCTCGGCGACCGTGACCGCGGTGTGCGCGTTCGCCGGGCTGGGCGCGTTCCTGTTCAGCGCGTCGCTGTATCTGCAAGGGACGCGGCACTTCTCGGCCGTGCACACCGGTCTGCTGTATCTGCCGATGGCACTCGGCGTGCTGATCTGCTCCCCGCTGTCGGGGCGGCTGGTCGGCCGGTACGGGACGCGCCCGTCGCTGCTCGTGGCCGGGACGTTCATGGCGCTGGCCGCGGTGCTGCTCACGACCCTGCGCGCGGATACCGCGCTCTGGCAGCTGATCGTCATGTTCGCCGTGTTCGGCATCGGCTTCGGACTGGTGAACGCACCGATCACGACCGCCGCGGTGAGCGGGATGCCCAACGATCGCGCCGGTGCCGCCGCGGCGGTGGCGTCCACCAGCCGCCAGGTCGGGGTCAGCATCGGTGTGGCATTGTGTGGCCTGTTGACCGGCGCGGGCCTGTGGTGGGTGGTGGCCGCGCTGGCCGCGGGCATCATCGGCTTGGGCGTGGCCGCCAACACCCGGTGGGCGGAGCGCTCCCGCGACCGGGTCGCACCGTTGCTCGAAGAGAAGGTCCCCACCAGTGTCCGATGAGACCCGCACCGCGCCACCGGAATCCCCGCCCACTCCGGACGAGGTCTGGCGGTTGCTCACCCACCTGGTCACCGACACCCGCGACCAGTGGAAGCGGGCGGTCGTGGAGCGAACGGGCATGCCGTTCAGCCGGATTCGGATCCTGCGCCGCCTCCGGCAAGGCGGCCCGATGACCCTCAAGGAACTGGCCCGCGCGGCGACCATGGATGCCCCCGCCACCACCGTCGTCATCAACGACCTCGAGGAACGCGGCCTGGTGCGGCGCCAGACCGATCCGGCCGATCGGCGTTCGAAACTGGTGTCCGCTACCGAATCCGGCCTGGCGGTCCTCGCCGACGCCTTGGCCACTCCGGATCCCGCACCGGATTCCCTGGCCGCCCTCTCCCCCGGCGATCTCCGCACCCTCCACGATCTCCTGCGCCGACTGGAACACTGACCGTTCGGCGAGAAGGTCAGGGGCACAGCGTGTCCGGCGTCCACCCACCTGCCGTGGCCCTGATCGCCCGCTCGACCACCCGGTCGATGTCACCGGTGGCGTCGATCCTGGCTCCCGGTTCGTCCGGGGCGAGGGGCTGGAGGGTGGCCAGCTGCGAGTCCAAGAGCTGGGCGCCCATGAAATGGCCGCTGCGCGTGGTCAATCGGCGCAACAGTTCCCCGCGCGGTACGTCGAGTTCGATGAACAGCAGCGCGGGAACCTTGGCGCGCAAGCGATCTCGGTAGGCGCGTGTGAGTGCAGAACAAGCGACTACGCCGCGAGGTGAATTCCGCGGGCCGTCCGGCTGCTCGGCGTGATCCGCCAGCCATGCCGCGACCAGATCCAGCCAGGGCCATCGATCGGCGTCGTCGAGCGGCACCCCGGCGGCCATCTTCGCCACGTTCGCGGGCGGATGGAAGGCGTCGCCGTCGGCGTACTCGGCTCCGAGCGCCGCGGCCAGCCGCTCCCCCACCGTGGACTTGCCCGCGCCCGAGACGCCCATGACGGCGATCGGCCCCCATGGTTCGGTCATGGCCGCGACCTTAGTCCCCGAGCTCGGCGGGCCGTCTGATCTACGCTCGGAAGGGTGGCGGAGGAAACTACACCGGAGTGGGCGCCCAGCGCGTCGTCCGGCTTCGAGCTGGGCACCGACGGACCGAACGTGATCCTCGTCGGGATCGACGGCTCGGACGCGTCCTGGCGGGCCGCCGCCTACGCCGCGGGGCTCGCCCGCCGCCAGAACGCGCTGCTGGCAATGATTTACGTACAGCCGTGGATGGCGATGGCGGGCGCCTACGGGGCCGATGTGCAAGCGGTGACCGCGGAGATGGCCGAGGAGCTGGCCCGCGAAATTCAGCAGCACGCCGAGCGGGTGCGGGACGTGTACGCGGTCCGATGGAAATTCCTCACCCGCCGCGGCGACCCGTATGCCGGGCTGGCCGAAGCCGCCGACGAACTCAAGGCCGACGCGGTCGTGGTCGGCGCGTCGGAGAAGACCGGGCACCGGCTGATCGGATCGGTCGCCGTGCGGCTGGTCAAGGCCGGGCGCTGGCCCGTCACCGTGGTGCCCTGACCCGCGTGGCAAACCCGGACCGACCGGTCCGGTGGTTACGATCCTCCTCGTGGATCCGGTCGACCGAGTTTGACCCACCCCACCGCGGGAATCGCCGGAACAGCCGTCGAGGGAAAGGGTTGTCTTCATGATCATCCGCCGTCTTGCCCGACCGCTGCTGGCTGCCAACTTCGTTGTCGACGGGATCGACACGCTGAGGCATCCGGAGCCGCGCGCCAAGGCCGCCGCGTCTCTGGTGTCGCGTGGTCAGCAGAGCCTGTCGCCGCAACTGGCCGAGAAACTGCCGAGCGAGCCGGGCCAGATCGTGCGTGTCAACGCCGCAGCCCAGGTGGGCGCCGGTGTGCTGCTGGCGATGGGGCGGCTGCCCCGGCTGTCGGCACTGGTGCTGGCGTGCACGGTGGTGCCCGCAACCGTCACCGAACAGGATTTCTGGAACGAGCCCGATCCGGATCGCCGCGCCACCAAGCGGGTCGCGTTCCTGAAGGACCTCGGCCTGCTGGGCGGGCTGATCATCGCGTCGGCCGACACCGCGGGCAAACCGTCGCTGGGCTGGCGTGGCCGGCGGGCCGCCCGCCAGGCCGCCGCGGCCCTGCCGTTCGTCGGCCCCACCTCGGGCGAGGCGCTGCGCGACCGCTTGCAACAGCAGGCGGCGCACGGCCGCGAGCTGGCACTCACCGCTGCCGACAAGGGCGCGGTCCTGGCCGAGGTGGCGCGGCAGCGCGGCGCGGAGCTGGCCGTCCCGGCAAAGGAACACGGTGCCGAATGGGCCGAACGCGCCAAGCATCGCGGCGCCGAACTCGCCGAAGTCGCCAAGCACCGAGGTGGGGAACTCGCCGAGGTAACCAGACAACGCGGCACCGAACTCGCCGTCCCGGCAAAGGAACACGGTGCCGAGTGGGCCGAACGCGCCAAGCATCGCGGCGCCGAACTCGCCGAAGTCGCCAAGCAGCGCGGTGGGGAACTCGCCGAGGTGGCCAAGCACCGTGGGGCCGAGCTCGCCGAGGTGACCAAGCAGCGTGGCTCGGAGCTGGCTGTTCCGGCGAAGGAGCATGGTTACGAGTGGGCCGGGCGGGCGAAGCACCGGGGCGCCGAACTCGCCGAAGTCGCCAAGCAGCGCGGCAGCGCTCTGGTCGACACCGCCGAGGAGCGTGGCAGCGAGTGGGCCGAACGCGGCAAACGGCGGGGAGCGGCCGCGGCGCAGACCGCGCAGCACCGCGGCGGCCGCTGGGCCGACCGGGCCAAGCATCGCGGCGCCGAACTCACCGAGCTGGCCAAGCAGCGCGGCGCCGAGTGGGGCGATACGGCCCAGCACTACGGCGCCGACCTCGAGGGCCGCACGCGCAAACGTGGCAGGCAGCTGGCGCGGACGGCCCGCGAGCGCAGGGCGGAAGTGGCCGCCATCGCCCGGCAGCGCGCCGCACTGGCGGCTGCCGAAGCCGCCGCGCTGGCGGATCAGGCCAAGGACCGCGGCGCCGAGGTGGCCGGGTCACGCGGCCGCGGCAAGTTCGGCCGCCGCTAGGTTCTCCGTACGGTTCCGCACCCCGCAGTCCACGCGGGGTGCGGAATCGTGCGGCGACCGGCTCAGTACTCCTGCGCGAGATCCGCGTCGTAGTCGCGGAATTCGGCCGCTTCGCCGCGCACCCGGCGCATCTCCAGATCGTCGAACAGGCCGATCCGCTGCACCGTCACCGCGGCGATGCCCAGATTCAGGGCCTCCGCGGCCGCGATCTCCTTGCGGACGGCGAGTTCGTCGTAGCCGGGATCGTCTCTCGGCAACCGCCCCAGCATCGTGCGCAACTCGGACAATTCCGCCAGCGCCCGCGTGCGCTGCCGCACCGCCCCGCGATCCGGATCGTCCATCGTGCTCACCGCTCCTCGGACGTGTTCGTCGAGCACTCCACCCGCACCTCACAGCCGGGCGGCAGCCTCCAGCAACAACTTTCGCGACTTCTCGGGAGTCGCGGCCTGCACACTGAGCGTATCCATGACCTGCCGGTACAGCTCCAGATCCCGTGAGCGGTCCAAATACAGTGCGCTGGTGAGCTGTTCGAGATAGACGACGTCGGGAAGTTCGGGCTCGGCGAAGCGCAGCATCGTGAACGAACTGCCCGCCGCCGCGTGCCCGCCGACGGCGTAGGGCAGCACCTGAACTGTCACGTTGTTGCGGGTCGACATCGCCGCGAGGTGCTCGAGTTGCCCGCGCAACACCTCGGGGCCGCCGATCGCGCGGTGCAGCACCGCCTCGTCCAGCACGGCCCACAGCGTCGGACCGCCGGGGCGATCCAGCACCTCCTGACGACGGCGGCGCAGCTCCACCCGGCGCGACGCGTCCTCCTGCCCGTCGCCCAGGGCGATCACCGCGCGGGTGTAGTCCTCGGTCTGCAGCAGACCCGGAACCAGCTGCCCTTCGAAGGTCCGGATCGCGAGCGAGGCGTGCTCGAGCCCCAGATAGGTTTCGAACCAGGGCGGCAGCAGATCACCGAAGCGCTGCCACCAACCGGGCTCGTTGGCCTTGCGGACGACGCCGAGGAACGCCTCCCGCTCCTCGGCGTCGCCGACGCCGTACAGCGTCAACAGGTCTCGGATGTCGCGTTCCTTGAAACCGGTGCGGCCCAGTTCGAGACGGCTGATCTTGGCGTGCGAGCCGCGAATGTGCTCGCCGGCCGCCTCCCGGCTGATGCCGCGCTGCTCGCGTAGTCTGCGAAGTTGCCCGCCGACCGCGATGCGTAGCGCGGTCGGCCCGCGATCGGCTACGCCCGAATCCACACGGCCGATGCGCGCGGGTTCCGAAATCATGGATCGACTCCGATGCTCGGCGGCTATAGGCGGCGGTGCGGGGCCGGTCGGACGCTCCGGCCCGCCACGCCAGGCGGTAATCATACCCCCGCCGCGGCGCGGATCGTCGAGTTCGGGAACGCCGCGTCGGCGGCGGTTGCCGATCAGATGCGGGACAGCTGATAGATGCGGAACACGCGCGGCCCGGCGAGTCGCTGCTCCATGGTGTAACCGGGCCAGTAGGCGACGGCGCGCTGCCAGGCGCTGTCGCGTTCGGGCCCCGCGAGGCGGCGCACCCGGACCTTGAAACGTTCTCCGCCACTGTGTATTTCGGCATGCTCGGCGGCATCGAGGTTGGCCGACCACGCGGGATGCCCCGGGCGTCCCCAGTTCGAACCGACCAGCAGGTAGGTGTCCGGGCCGTCGGGGACGTAGAGCAGCGAGACCGTGCGCGGTAAACCGGACTTGCGCCCGGTGACGGTCAGCTCCATGGACGGCAGTCCGGCGATGTCGAGGACACCGCGGCGGCCGCCGCTGAGCCGCCGGACCAGCCGCTCCAAGCGCACGACGGCCGGAGCGGCGCGCATCACCGACGGACGGCGCGCGATGGCGCGCCCCACGGCGGACAGCGGATTCCTCGGCACCTGCTCACCGTAATGGACCGCGGTTTCGATGCGGTGGCCCACCTGTCACCGGGCGGCTATGCCGGAATCGCGGATCACCCCGAGCATCTCGCTGTAGCTGAGACTCGAAGTGACGGTGAGGGTTTCCGAACCCGGGTCGGTGTCGACGTGGCTGACGGTGTCCAGGCCGCGCAGGGTGCGCTCGGCGACCTCGGCGTCGGAGCCGAACTCGGGCAGTTCGAAGGTGTAGGTGCTCATGGGTATCTCCCGCGATCGGATGTGGTTGTGTTCCCGGCGTATCCGCGTCCGCGCGGCCGAAACTCCGTGGCGGGCGGGACCGGCGAGCTCGTTTGAACCATATGGCGGCGGGAATTGCGAGCCCAAACCATCCGACAACCTTGGGATTGCCATGATTGTTCTCATCGGATTGATCGTGTTGATCGCCGCGGTCGCGGTCGGCGTCGCGGCGGTGTCCGCCAACCTGGGCACCGCGCATCCGCTGTCCACCGATTTCACGGTCTTCGACCAGCATTTCACCGGTTCGCAGGGCGAGCTGTTCGCCGCCGGCGCCGCGGTCGGCGCGGTCGGCATGCTCGGGCTCATGCTGGTGCTGGCGGGCGCGCTGACCACCGCGCGGCGCAATGCCGCCGTGCGCCGGGAGTTGCGTCGCTCTCGTCGCGAAATCGCCTCCGCGCGAGGGGATTCCACGACGTCCACCCGGCCCTGGAACCGCTTCCTGCGCCGGCCCGGCGCGCAGCCGAAGTCCGCTACCCGCCATGCGCAGCCGCAGAGCTGACGCCCCGACCGAAACGGGATCACCATGATCATCGCCGGAATCCTGCTCGTCATCGCCGGATATCTGCTCGGCTTCCCCGTCCTCGTCACCATCGGCGTCATCCTCGCCGTGGCCGGGCTCGTACTGGTGCTGCTGGGTGGCGCCGGGCGGCCGGTGGGCGGACGCCGCCACTACTATTGAGTGCCGACGAGGAACTCCGCCATCGCCGCGGCGACGGCAGCGGGCTGGTCGAGCATCGACAAGACGTACGCGTCGTCGATCTCGACCAGCCGTCCGCGTGGCAGCAGTTCGGCGAGGCGGGCGCCGTGCGCGCGCGGCATCACCTTTCCCGCCGACGACCAGAGCACCAAGACCTCGCCCGAGAACTCCCGTAACGCTTCGGTATTCGCGATCAGCTCGCGTTCGTCCGGCATCGACCGGCCGTACTTGCGGACATCCCGGCCGATCCGGCGGTCACGCAGGCCGGGCTCGGTCCAGCCGCGCACCAACTCGTCGGGGATCCGAGAGCGGGCCATCCAGCCGAACAGCAACGGCGAGCGCCGCAGCCATCCGTTCCGCAACTGCCGCAAGGCGATCGGCAGCGCTCCGGGCACCCGGAGCGCGACCACGGCCATCTTCCCCGGCAGGCCGGGCGGGAAGTTCCCGAATGCCTCGCACGGCGTGACGATCAGCCGCGACACGCGCTCGTCGAGCCCGTAGGCGGTGAGGAAAAGGCCGCCGCCCCAATCGTTGTGTACCAGCGTGACCTCCCGCAGATCCAATGCGGTGAGGAAATCCGCGATCAACACGTTGAGCCCGCGCATGGACAGGTCGGCGTCGGCATGCATCGCCTCGGGGTGTGAACCCAGCGGCAGATCCGGGCGGATATAGCGGAAGCCACTGGGCAGCAGCTCCGCTACGGCGTCCCAGACCGTGTGATTCATCAGCAGCCCGTGCAGCAGCACCACCGGCGGCCCCTCGCCGTGCTCGAGGTAATGCACGGGGCCCGCGGGAACCTCGATAACAGGCATACGGCCGATTCCTTCCGTTAGAACGGTCGCTCTAGAGCGTGTGCTCTAGTGTGGTGGTATGGGCGAGCAGATGTCAACCAGTACCCGGGCGCGCATCCTCACCGCGGCGACCGAACTGATGCGGCGCCAGGGGTACGGGTCGACCAGCGTCAAGCAGCTGACAGCGGCGGCCCGGGCGCCGATCGGGTCGCTGTATCACCACTTCCCCGAGGGCAAGCAGCAGATCGCCGCCGAGGCGCTGCGCACCAGCGGCGCCGCCTACATCCAGTTGCTGCCGCTGCTCATGGACCCGTACGAGGATCTGCGGGAGGCGGTGCCCGCGGCGTTCGCCGCCGCGGCGGCCGACATGGCGGCCTCCGGCTGGATGAACATGTGCCCCGTCGGCACCGTCGCGGGCGAGATCGCCGACAGCGAACCGGAACTGCGCGCGGTGGCCGCCGAGGTGGTCGAGTCCTGGGTCGCGCAGGGCGCCGAGTACTTCGTGCGGCGCGGGCTGACGCCGGAGTCCGCGCGCGAGTTCACCTTCGCGATGTTGAGCGCCCTCGAGGGGGCGTTCGTTCTGGGCCGCACGCTGCGTTCCGCCGAGCCGCTGCACGCCGCCGGGCAGACCATGGCCGCGCATCTGGCCCGGCTGCTGGACCCGGACGCGGTCAGGTGATGGTGAATTCCGCTGTGGTCCCGGTGAATCGGGTCAGCGCTCCCCCGGCGTCGCGGCTGTCACCGAAATACCGGATGCGGTAGCGGCCCGCTGCCACGGCGTCCGGCACTGTCCACCGGATCGCGATCACCGACGCCGCGGGCTGCCCGTCCGGGCGCGACCATTCCAGCTCGGTGCACCAGTCGTTGTCGTCGTGAACCCGCACCCAGCCGGTGCCCGCGGCGCGCTGGACCTCGAAATAGGTACCGCCGGTGCGGAAGTCGTTGTTCGGGTGAGCGCCCGCGAACTCCACCGAAACCGTCTGCCCCGCACGATATTCCGGCTGCGGCGCGACCAGCACGTCACCGAAGGCGTGGCCCGCGGGGGGCACGTCCGGTGGTACCGCCGCGAGCAGATTCGGCTGTGCGCCCGACGCCCAGTCCAGCGGGGCCGGGCCGCGACCGGGGTCGACCCGGGCGGCCAGCGCGCGGGCCAGCCGGTCGAATTCCTGCATGTAGGCCGGAAGCGTCCAGCGGCCATAGAGCGTCTCGCCGCCCTCGTACTGCTGCGAGACGTATTCCTCGGGCGTGGTCACGTAGCCGCTGTACCCGTTGGCGTAGCCCTGCACCAGCACGTTCTCCACCGGCACCGCCAGAGCGCGGGCGACCACCTGCCGGATCCGCAGCCCCGACACCACCGTGTACTCCGCCGGGCCGGAGGCCAGCACCAGATCCCCGATCCGCATGATCTGGATGGGCACCACCTGGGGCACCCACGGGCGCGGCGGCAGCACCCCCAGCGGCGCCACGATCAGCTTGGGCGCCTGCGCATCTCGCATCCACTGCTCGATCGGTGCGTCGATGCCGCCGAGCGCCGCGACCATCGGGTTGCTGTCGCCCTCGCTCAGGAACGCCAGCTGCGTCTTCCAGTTGTCCTCGGAGCTGGTGGCCGCCGCCGCGGCGCCCATCATCGCCGGGGCGGTGCGGGCCGGTTTGCCGTCGGGCGTGTAGGCCCCGTCGATCGCGACGTCGGCCATGTCCACGTAGCGCAGCACCGCGTCGACGCCGCCGCTGCCCATCGGCCGGGCCGAGTCGAACGCCGCACGGCCGCACAGGTATTGGCGTTCGCCGATGAGCGCGCAGTTGGCGCGGTTGTCGTCGGTGGGGCCGCCGGGATGCCACGGGGTGAGGTTCAGGTTCGGAGTCATGTCGCCCGCGTTGGTCTGCGCGAACGCCGCGACGAAGGCGGGTGCGCCGTCGAGGTGCCGCACGCCCATCTCGTCGTGTTCCCAGCGGTAGCTGGCATAGCCCTTGTTGTCGACGGAGATCAGGGTGTTCTTGTCGGTGAGCGAGGTGCCGTGGGTGGCGAACCAGGTGATCGCTCCGACGTCCTTGCCGCCCTGCCGCAACCGCAGCACCGTGACCCGCGGATCGATGCCGCCCGGGAACTCCGCCTTGTCCGCGGCGGGGTTGAGTTCGAACGCCTCGCGCGAGCGATTGGCGCTGGCGTCGTGCAGTTCGCCGTGGCCGAGCAGCACGGTGCCCGGCGCCAGCCGCTCGTGCGCGGCCGCGATCGCCGCCACGATCCCGGCCACCTCCGCCTCGTGCGAGTTCTGCTGAAAGCCGTAGGCGGCAAGGGAATACGCGTACTCCCGCGCGGTGCCGCCGCACGAGTTGTGGTTGTGCGTGGCATTGAGGTTGACATTGCGCTCGGTGTAGAGGCCACCGAAGCGCTGGGCGAGCCGCCCCAGCACCGCCAGGTGCACGGATTGGAACAGGCAGGCGATGTCGGCGTTGACGAACACCACCCGGTCGCCGGTGGCCCGGTCGACGATGATGTAGGCCCGCGCCCAGCAGCGGGTGAGCAGCCCCGTCGCGATCTGGTCGAGTTCGGAGTAGCCCATCATGCCCTGCCCGGCGACCGCGCCGGTGACATCGGCGAGACCACAGCCGACCAGATAGTCGTGCTCACCGGCCACTCGTCGGAGCGGTTGCGCCGCAGCATGATTCGCACTCCCGACACCGGCCGCCACCGCCGCGGCCGTGCCACCCGCCAGCATCGATCGCCGGGAAACCGCCACCGTGGCTCCTTGCTTCCATGACGGCGGCCGGTATCGGTAGCGAAGCCGTCGCCGTACTGCGTGTTCCGTTCGGCGAAGCGTACTGGACGTGCGTCCAGTTTGCTACCTCAGGTGACGACGACCTCCGCCATCAGCGGCAGCGCGATGACCGAGGTGCCGACCTGCAGCGTGAACGCGCCCGGCTCGACCTTCCAGCCGTCGTCGGTCCAGTGCTCGAAGGCCCGCTGCGGCAACGCCAGTTCCACCCGCTGTGACTCCCCGGCTTCGAGGATGACCGTCTCGAAGGCCGCCAGCCAGCGCAATGGGCGCTCGATCGCACTGTGCTCGCGGGAGAGATAAGCCTGCACGACCTGTTTACCCACGCGCTCACCGATATTGGTGACGGTGACCGTGGCGGTGCGCCCGGAGATGTCGAGATTGCGCACCTCCCACGTGGTGTAGCCGAGCCCGTGCCCGAACGGGTAGGCGGGCTCGACGCCGGCCCGCAGCCAGGCGCGGTACCCGATGTGCACCCCTTCGGCGTAGTCCAGCGTGCCGTCCGCGGCGGGGGTGGTGTTCAGGACGGGGACGTCGGCCATGGTCTTGGGCCAAGTGGTGGGCAGGCGGCCGCCGGGCTCGGCGGCGCCGGTGAGCACGTCGGCCAGCGCCGCGCCGAACTCCTGGCCGGGGAACCAGGACAGCAGTACCGCGGACACGTCATCGCGCCACGGCAATTCCACGGGCGCACCGGAATTCACCACCACCACGGTTCGGGGATTGGCCGCCGCCACCGCGGCCACCAGTTCGTCCTGGCGGCCCGGCAGGCGCAGCGTGGTGCGGTCGACACCCTCGCTCTCGATCTGCTCGGTGGTGCCGACGACGACCACGGCCACCTCCGCGGCGCGCGCGGCCTCGACCGCGGCCGCGAACTCCTCGTCCGGGCTGCGCCGCGGCCGGGCGGCACCCAGCGTGATACCGAGGAACACGCCCAGCCCCGGCATCGCGGTCAGGTTGCCGACGGTGATGCGGATGTCGACCTCCTGGCCCGCGGCCAGCGTCCTGGTCACCTCGCGCTGCGGCGGATCCAGCAGGGCCGCAACGGGATCCGAACCCTCGAACGCGACCTCACCCTCGGCCACGGTGGCGCCGTCGAGTTCGAGCCGCACCTGTCCGAGCGCGCCCACGCCGATGCGCCAGTCGCCCGCCGCGTCGGCTCGCAGGCGGGCACGCAGTTCCACCCCGGTCGCCCGTTCGGCCGCGGGGTCGCCGAACAGCACCAGGTTCCCGGCGGCGCGGTGCTGGGTGTCGAGCACGGTATCGCCGTCGAGGTAGCGCAGGCACAGGCCCGGGGTACCGGTTTCCGGGTCGGTGATCAGTGCCAGCGGTGCCGGGGACAGCTTGTCCGACAGCCGGACTCCCGGGGTGTAGGTCACCGGCAGGACCTCGCGCAGGCCGTCCAGCGGCGTCGTGGCGTGCGCCGGGATCACCGTGGCGCTGCCCCCGCCCATGAGCCGCGGCTCGGCGGCAGACGGTCCCAGTAGCGCGACCGTGGTGCCGGGCCGCAGTGGCAGCAGCTCGTCGTTGCGCACCAGGACCATCGCGTCCGCGGCCGCCCGTCGCACCAGCCGACGCTGCTGCTCTTCGGTGAAAATCGGTGTGGCAGCGGGCTTGCCGTCGAGTGCGCCCACCCGGCGCGCGAAACGCAGGATGCGGCGGACCTTCTCGTCGATCGCCTCCTGCGCGACCGCGCCCGACCGGACCGCCTGTTCGAGCGGCTCGCCCCAGACCGTGGGCGGGCCGGGCATACACAGATCGGTGCCGTGCGCCGCGCCCTCGGTGGAGCGCACGGCGGTCCAGTCCGACACCACCACGCCGTCGAAACCCCAACTGCCCTTGAGTGGTTCGTCCAGCAGCGGGTGTTCGGTCATGGTGGTGCCGCCGACGGAGTTGTAGGCGGCCATCACCATCCACGCCCCCGCCTGGACGGCCCGTTCGAACGGATACAGGTACAGCTCGCGCAAGGTCCGGTCGGTGGCGCGCACGTCGACGGTGAAGCGATCGGTCTCGGAGTCGTTGGCCACGTAGTGTTTCGGGCACGCGCTCACGCCGTGCCGCTGCACCGCTCGCACGTAGGCCGCGGCCATCTCGGCGGTGAGCATCGGGTCCTCGGAGAAGCATTCGAAATGCCTGCCGCCCAAGGGTGATCGATGCAGGTTGACGGTGGGACCGAGCACCGCGTAGACGTTCTTGCGCCGGGCCTCGGCCGCGATCAGGCCGCCGATCTCCGTGAGCAGCTCCCGGTCCCAGGTGGCGGCCAGGGCGGTGCCGGAGGGCAGGCTCACCGACGGGTCGCGCTCGTCCCAGAACTCGCCCCGCACACCGGAGGGCCCATCGGACACCGGCATCTCCGCCAGCCCGATCGCGGCATCGCCGGCCATCCGGAACATGCCGGCGCCGGACACCAGCCGCACCTTCGCCGCCAAATCCAGCTTCGCCAGCAGCTGCTCGATCTCGTCGTCCATACGCTGCCCCGTTCAAGTCGACTGTCCTGTCCCGGCCCGAGGCTACCGGCCGCCTCCCCACTGCCGTGCCGTTGCGCCACGGCGCGCCACACCGACACATCTCACGCCCAGGTCCACCGCATGCACCTCCGGCACCCTCCGACACGCCCCGCACCACACCACCCGACACACACCACCCGGCACGCGCCCGCCCCACCACCCGACGCGCCTCCGCACCGCACCACCCGACATACACCCACACCACACCACCCGACGCGCCCCCGCACCGCACCACCCGACATACACCCGCACCACGACCCGCCCACACCACCTGACACGCCGCGTACTCGGGTAGACACCGTGCGTTCTGGGGCGCATCCATTCGAATCTTTCGGCTCCCCGGCCATGTTCACCTCGCCGTGGCACGGGTGCAGGCTCCTGACCTGGGTTCACGCCCGGCAGCCGATTCCGGCCGGAGCATGCGGGAGTACCGGCGCGATCTGCCTGACGAGCGTCAGCGCGGGGCGCGTACGGGGTCGATCCTGGTGATCAGGATGGTCCCGGCCGGGCCTCCGACGGTGACGAACTGGCGGTAGATGCGGGTCGAGCGGTCGAGGCGGGTTTCGGTGACGGTGACGAAGAAGGCGCCCGAGGGCTGCGGCACGATCTCGACGCAGTGCCGGGTGCCGACGGGCACGGTGGCGATGCCGACGTCGATCACGGTGGCCGGTGATACCCAGGCGCCGGGTGCCGTGACCGCCCGCGCCGCGGTGCCCGAACGGGTCACGTAATAGGCGTGCTGGAACGCCAGAATCGCGTCGGGCCCGGACTCGGTCGATCCGACGCCGTTGCCGCGGACCAGATCCGCCGTGCGGACCGGCTCGCACTCCGCCCCGCCGCCGAGGCCGAGAGCGGCCGTGCCGACGACGGGCCCCGGCGGGGTCGGCGCCCGGGCATCGACCCGGCTCAATACCAGTCCACCGATCACCAGCACGGTGCCGACCGTCGCGGCCGACCCGACCAGCACCCCGCGCCGGCCGTGCTTGCGGGCGGGCGGCCGCGGCGGAGCCGGTGCGATCATCCCGGGCCACACGGGCACGCGCGTATCACCGCCGCGCGCCGCCGCCACACCGCGCGATCTTCCGTGCCGCGTCTTGCGCTGCACCGCCATCGCCCACCGCACCCCCTTCCCGATGCGTGCCGCCGTGAGGCCCCGACCCGGCGGCAATATCGTTGGGCGCTGACAAGATTGCACATCCACGCCGGATTTGCCGGTCAAATGGCCAACTCCGTGGCCGGTGCGCACGGCGGACCCGCCGCGTCGCGCGGTCGGACGTTCGCGAGATGCTGTCGCGATGGCCTACCCGCTCGCGGAATCACCGTCCCTTCCGGCCGAATTGCGCCCGTACCTGGCGGAGCTGGTGCGGCGCACCCATGAGGTGTGCGGAGGGCGGCTGGTCAGCGTCTTCGCCGTCGGCTCCGTCGCGCTCGACGATTACCGGCACGGGCGCAGCGATGTCGACGTCACCGTGATCGCCGAGCCCGCGCTGCCCGCGCGAGCCGTACCCGAGCTGGCGGCTGCGCTGTCGGCGCTCGACTGCCCGGCCGCGGGGCTGGAATTGGTGCTGTACGACAGCGATTTCGCGAGTCGGCCGTCCGGCGCGGCGGGATTCCGGCTGAATCTCAACTGCGGCCCGCTGCTGCCCTACCGGGCCGATTTCGATTCGTCCGGGGCGCCGGCCTTCTGGTTCGTCATCGACCGGGCGATCGCCTGCCAGTCCGGACGGCTGCTCTACGGTCGCCCCGTGCCCGAAGTCCTCGCCGCGCCCACCCGCTCCACGCAATTGGCCGCGGTGCGGGACTCGGTTCGCGCACACGCGCAGGACGAGGGGCACCTGGCCGACAATCAGGTGCTCAACGGCTGCCGCGCGGTGGTCTTCTGTCGCACCGGCCGGTGGGTGGCCAAAAGCACAGCGGCGCAACAGATCGCGGAGTCGGATGCCGCTGTCCGCCCGCTCGTCGAGGAGGCGCTGCGCAGTTTCGGCCGACCTCGCACCGCGGCGCTGTCACTTCCGCACGCCGAGGTGCGGCAATTCCTGTCGTGGGTGCGCGAACACGTCGAGGACACACCCTGATCGTCCTGGCCGACACCGCACGGTCGCGGCCTCGACCTGCCCGGACACGCTCCGAATGCCCATGACACACCTATCATCTACCGATGCCCGCCGGGGCCCTACGTGCCTACGCTCCTGCCGCCTCGGGCAATTCGCACCGTATCGGAGCCATAGTTGACAGTGCCACGTTCATCGAACCGTCCTGCCGCCGAACCGGTTTCGCACCACGGTTCGCCGGTCCAGCTCGACCGGGAGCGGGTGCCGCTGTACGCGCCCGAATTCGCGACCGACCCGCACGCGGCGTACCGGTCGATGCGCGCCCGATACGGTTCGCTGGTGCCGATCGAGCTGGCGCCGGGCGTACCGGCCACCCTGGTCATCGGTTACCGCACCGCCATCCGGATCCTGCACGACCCGCAACATTTCCCCGCCGATCCGCGCGGCTGGGAACGCACCGTTCCGGCCGACTGCCCGGTGCTGCCGGTACTGCAGTGGCGGCCGAACGCCATGCGCAGTACGGGAAACGAACACGCCCGCTACCGCCGCGCCAATACCGACAGCATCGACGGGGTGGACCTCCACGCGCTGCATGCCACGGTCGAGCGGATCGCGGGAGAGCTGATCGCCGATTTCGAGGCCGCCGGATCGGCGGATCTGGTGGCGCAGTACGCGTTTCCGCTCGCGTTCGCCGTCATCAACGCGATGCTGGGCTGTCCGTCGGAGATCGGTGCGCGGATCGCTGCCGCCACGGTCGCGGTGTTCGACGGCGACGACGCCGAACAGGGCAACCAGTTGCTGGCCGCCGCCGTACTGGAACTTGTCGAGCTGAAACGGCGCGAGCCCGGCGACGACATCACCTCGCGGCTGCTGGCCCATTCCGCCGCGCTCGACGACGCGGAGGTGATCCACCAGATCGTCGTGCTGTACGGCGCGGGCATCGAACCGCTGCAGAATCTGATCGGGAACGCGCTGCGGCTGATCCTGACCGACGACCGGTTCGCCGGTCATGTCATCGGCGGCAGCCTGTCCACCCGGGACGCACTGGACGAGGTGCTGTTCGACGATCCGCCGATGGCGAACTTCTCGGTCACCTATCCGCGCCAGCCGATCCTCATCGAGGACAACTGGCTGCCCGCGCACCAGCCGGTCGTCGTCAGCCTGGCCGGATGCAATAACGACCCGCTGGTCAGCGCGGGCGACCACACCGGTAACCGCTCGCACCTGGCGTGGGGCGCGGGCCCGCACGCCTGCCCGGCGCGCTCGGCGGCCTATCTGATCGCGCAGGACGCCGTCGACCAACTGCTGGACGCGCTGCCCGACCTCGCGCTGGCGGTCCCGGCCACCGAATTGGCTTGGCGGCCAGGACCCTTCCATCGGGCCCTGACCGCGCTGCCGGTGGTCTTCCCGCCGGCGCGGCCGCCGGTGTAGGTCAGGTGCCGGCCGCCAGCGTGGTCAGGTTCGCCGGGCGGGCGAAGGTGTCGGCGAAGATGTCGGCCAGCCGGGAATCGTGGGCCGCCGCCAGCATCAGATCCTGCATCGGGGCGGGCGGGTCGAGCACGGTCGTCGTCCAGCGCGCGGCGGGGTAGGCGATTTCGGTGAGCCACGGCTCGGCCGCCGCGTTCATCCAGTCCCGGTCGAAGGGGCCGTCGCCGTGCCGCAGGATCGCCTCGCCGTACCGGAAGCCGCACTGCACGGCGCTGTTGGCGCCCTGGGCGCCGCCCGGGTCCATGCGGCACACGACGTCACCGCCGCCCAGCACGGCGGCGCCCGACGGCAGCGTTCCCACCGGGCGGCGCACCACGGGAGTGACCGCGCCGACCAGTGTGGCCCCGGCGTCGGTCAGTTCGGCGTCGCGGTACCGGTCCGCGAGGGCGGGTGGCAGGTACCGGTCCAGCAGCCGCCGGGCCAGCCGCAGCCGCTCGCCGGGATCGCCGACTCCGCCGAACACATCGAGTTCACTGCGGGGCCTCGCCTCGAAAAGCACCATCTCGCAACGACGTTCGGCACCGGGTCGTCCGGTCAGGCCGGGGTAGGAGATCACCTCGCCCGTCCCGGGCAGCGCCACATACGTGCCCAGCTCGTCCGGGTCGGGCACGACGCCGTCGAGATAGAACGCCGCCAGCTGCCGCTGCGGACGCGGCGGTACGTCCCAGGCCGGGTCCGCCGGGAAACAGGCGGCCAGCTCGCGATTCGCGCGGGTGACCACCGTGAGATCGTAATCGGCTGTGTCACGGTCGATCTCGGCGACGGCCGGTGCGGCGATCACCAGCTGCCCACCGGCATCCGCGAACGCCCGCAACCAGCGGCCGAAGACCGTACGCTGGTCGACGCTGCGCGCCGGTCGGGTGAATCGCCCCGACCACTGCACCGCCACCGCGCGGTCGGCCACCATGGTGAATCGGATGCCCGCGATCTGCGGCGCGGTGGATCGCCAGCAGTCCAGTCCCACAGCCGATTCCAGGTCCAGCGTCGGCGGAAACTTGACCTGTGTGCTGGTGACCGACCCGGACAGGATCGCCTCGCTGTCGCGGTCGGTGACGACGGTGACCTCCGCGCCACCGGCCAGCAACCGATGCGCCAACGGCAATCCGCACTCACCGGCACCCAGTATCCGTATACGCCTCATATCGGTTTCCTCTCGACACCATTGCCCAACACCACGCCCGCTGCGGCCCCCGGCCCAACTCTCCAACGCCACCGCCCAGGACCACCGGCCCGACCGCCCAGTCCCAGCCCGGCCTCGACCTGGCCAACGCCAGCCGCGCAGGTGCACCCGGCCTCACCCTGCCGACCGCCAGCCGCGCAGGACCACCCGGCCTCCCGCTGCTGACCGCCAACCGCCCAGGTCCACCCGGCCTCCGCCCGCCGACCGCCAACCGCGCAGGTCCACCCGGCCTCCCCCTGCCGACCGCCAACCGCCCAGGACCACCCGGCCTCCCCCCGCCGACCGCCGACGGCTCAGGACCATCCGACGCGCGCTGGCCAACGCCGACCGCTCAGGTCCACAGTCGTCTGCATGGCAGCGGGGGGAGGTTGTCGCGGAGGTCGGAATCGATGGTCACCCGCGCACCGGACTTCGTGACGGCGGCGGAGAAGCGGGCGGCGACCGCGCGATCGTCCTGGTAGTCGAAGACGATCGGCGGGCTGTCGAACCGCACTCGGATGTGACACGAGTCCGGGCCGGTGCCGCCCGGATGCGGCGTTGCGGCAACCACTGGGCGTATCTCACTGTTCGGCTTCGAGTTTCGTGGCCGCCGCGGATCGGCGACCCATGCATCGTGGCCCGGCGGCGCGCCCGGGACATCGGTAGATCCGGTGCGGGCACGTAGGTAGGTATCCGCTCCCGTACGCGGTTACCCGTTCTGTCCGCGGTGCCGGGCGGTCGCCTACTAAAGTGGCTGGATATGCCACCGCACCGTCCGCACCGGGTGGGAACTCCGCCGACCGCCGCACCCGAATTCATCGGCCGCGAGCGCGAACTGGAACGGATCGCGACGCTGTTACTGGGTTCCGCGCGCCTGATCACCGTGGTCGGCGCGGGCGGCATCGGCAAGACCCGGCTGGTGGTCGAGGCGGCGCAGCGCTTCCACAAGGCTCGCAGCACCCCGGTGCATTGGGTCCACCTGGCCCGGCTGCCGCGCGGCGCCGACACCGCGACCGTCGAGGACGAGGTCGCCCGGTCGGTGGTCGATACAGATTTCTCGGGCAGGTCGGCGTGGCAGGCGCTGATCGACACCCTGGGCCGCGCCAACGGCATCGGCCGGACCGCCCAGACCGTGCTGATCCTGGACAACTGCGAGCACCTGCTCGCGGAGGTCGGCGCGGTGATCACCGAACTACTCGACACCGTGCCGCGGCTGACGATCGTGGCCACCAGCCGCGAACCCATCGGCTGGGTGGACGAACAGCTGGTCGCGATCCCGCCGCTCACCCGCAGGCAGGCGGTCACCCTCTTCCGCCGCCGCGCCGCGCTGACCGGTCACATCCTCGACGAGACACAGGATGCCGAGGTCGAGCAGATCTGCGCGCATCTGCACAACTACCCGCTGCACATCCGCCTCGCCGCCGCCCGGCTGCGCCGCCAATCGCTGTCGATGATCCTCGGCGATCTCACCGGCGCGGCGAGCGATCGCCGGTTGCGCTGGTCGGCCGTCGCCCGGACCGGCGCCGACGAACGGCACCACGGCATCGCCGACGTCATCGCGTGGTCGTTCGATCTGTGCGGCCCGAAGGAGCGTCTGCTGTTCGAACGGCTGTCGGTGTTCGCCGCGGGCTACGACAACAACCCCGACGACGGCGACCCGGCCCTCGACGTGGGCGCCGACCTGGACGCGATCGAGGCGATCTGCTCCGGCCCCGACAGCACCGGCGCGGAGCTGGACCGCGAGGAGATCGAGGGCCTGCTGGAACGCCTCGCCGATCAATCTCTGGTGTCGACGCACCTGGCCGCGGACGCGGTGCGATATTCCCTGCTGGAAAGCTTCCGGGTGTTCGCGCGGCAGCGGCTAACGCACCGCGCCGCCGACGAACCGCGGCGGCTGGCGGACCGGCATCGCCGCTATTACCGCGACCGGGTCACCGAAGCCGCGGTGAGCTGGTTCAGCGACCGCGAGCGCGCGCTGCTCGCCTGGGCCCGCGCGGCCTGGGACAACCTGCTGCTCGCCGTCGAGGGCAGTCTGGCCACGCCCGGCGAGGCGGTGGTCGGCATGCAGATCGTCGCGGGGATGGTCGGACTGCGCGTGCCCTTCTTCAAGGGTTCGCTGCGGGAGTCGCGCCGGTTGGCCGAGCGCACGCTGGCGGCCGCGCGCGTCGCCGGACCGGAAGCGGCGGAGCTGCAGGTGTCGGTGATGGCGTCGATCGCCTTTCTCAGCCTGTGCCAGGGCCTGCCCGGGGAGGCCGAGCAGATGCTCGAGCGCTGCGTCGCGGCCTGCGTGCCGGACCCGGACCGGGCCGCGGCCTGGCGAGCGGATCCGGTCACCGATGTCGGCCTGCCCGCGCCGGTGGAATTCGCCTCCGGGTGCGCGCTGATGCTGACGCATGTGGACGTCCGCGCCCTGACCGTGCTGGCGCGGGCACGCGAGAAGTTCACCGCGGCAAACGATTTCGGCAGCGCCACAATGGCCGAAATGTTCGAGGCGCTCGCCGCGGCCTTCCTCGGCACGTCCGCGCAGGCGCTCGAGGTCACCGGCCGCCATCTCGACGCCGCCACCCGCTCCGGCGCGGAGTGGGCGCGGTCCTGGGCCGAACTCGCCTGGGCCATCGCCGAAACCGCGCACGGCGATCCGCACGAGGCGTTGGCGCGCGGCCGGACCACCCTCGCGCGACAGGTCGAGATGCGCGACTCCTGGGGCACGGTGTGGGCGGTGCACATTCGCGCCTGGACCCTGGCGCGCCTGCTCCCCGCCCGCGGGCGGGCCGATACGGAGCGAGCCGCCGAACGGGCGATCGAGATCGCGCGACTGCTCGGCGGGGCCGCGGCGCTGCGGCACGAACTCGGCGTCGACATCGCACACCTCGGCCCGTTCGCCACCGAGACCGACCGCGCCGCCGAACTCACCCGGAAAGTGCTGGGGCAGCACGACTTCGACACCGCCTGGGACGAGGGCACCGCGCTGCGTCCGCCTCTGACCGAGGTGCCGCGGCTGGCGCTCGGCACCCTGACGATGCGACGACTCCCGGCCGACCGATCGGCACACCGCGAACGTCCCACCCCCTGGCAGCTGCTCACCGACGCCGAACGCGATGTCGCGGTGCTGGCGGCAGCGGGCTGGTCGAACACCGCGATCGCGACTCGGCGCGGCAGTTCCTACCGCACCGTCGACGCGCAGATGGCGGCCGTGCTGCACAAACTGATGATCCGCTCGCGCGAGGACATCCTCCCGCTGGTCCCCGCCGAGCATCGCGACCGGGTCGAGCGCGAACGCGAACGCGAACCGCGCGGCACCCGCACCGGCGGGCGCGGCGGGGCATGAACCGCAACGTCACCGTCCCGGTTCCCACCGCCGAATTCGTCGGGCGCCGAACCGAATTCGATCGCAGCGTCACGCTGCTGCTCGGCCCGGCGCGGTTGATCACCCTGACCGGGTTGGGCGGGTCCGGGAAGACCCAACTGGCGGTGCAGGTGGCCCGCCGTTACGGCAAGGTCCGGTCGGCGCCGGTCTATTGGGTCCGGTTGGCGCGGGTGCCGAAGGACAGCGGCGTCGCCGTGGTGGTGGACGAGATCGCGCGCTCGGTGGCCGGTTCCGATCCGTCGGCGGAATCGGCGTGGCACGCGATCGCGGTCGCCCTCGGCGACGAGACCGGTGCCGAGCGGCCGGGTGCGCCGGTACTGGTGCTCGACAACTGCGAACACGTACTGGACAGCGTCGACACGGTGATCGGCGAACTGCTGCGGACGACTCCGGCGCTGACCGTGCTGGCCACCAGCCGCCGCCCGATCGGACGGACCGACGAACATCTCGTCGAGCTGCCGCCGCTGACCGCCGACGAGGCGCTGGGGTTGTTCCTGCACCGCGCCGAGGCGCAGGGGCGGCCGATCACCGAGCCCGCGCAGATCGAGATCGCACGGGCGATCTGCCGGCACATGCACCACAACCCGTTGTTCGTCCGGCTGGCCGCCGCGCGCTCGCGGCGACGTCCGCTGTCGGTGATTCTCGCGGAACTCAACGACGAGCAGCGCCGCGCCGAGCGGATGACATGGCGGCACGGATCGCCGCGGCCCGAGGACGCGGTGCGGCACCGCGGCATCGGCGACGCCATCGCCTGGTCCTACGAGCTGTGCACGGATCAGGAGCGCCTGCTGTTCGAGCGCATGTCGGTGTTCGCGGCGGGCGGGGTGCTCGATCCGGAGGCCGTCGATCCCGATATCGGTGTCACCGCCGAGGCGGTCGAGGCGGTGTGCGCCGACGACCCGGATCACGAATCCGGCGACACGACCCGGCTGCGCCGCGGCGAGATCCGCGAGCTGCTGGACCGGCTGGTCGATCAGTCGCTGATCGCCACGCACCGGCACGATTCGACCGTCCGGTATTCGATGCTGGAATGCCTGCAGCTGTTCGCGCACCGACGTCTCGGCGAGCGTGGCACGGCCGACGAGCCGGGGCGCCTGGCCGCACGTCACCTGCGGTACTTCCACGACGAACTCGCCGCCGTGGCGGTCAGTTGGTTCGGGCCGGACGAGCGGGCCGCTCTCGACTGGATCCGCGCGGCATGGCCGAACGTACTCAGCGCGATTCGCGCCGCCGCCACTATCCCGGACGCGGCGGCACTCGGGTTGCACATGTGTTTCGCGTTGCACGCCTTGCCGATTCCCGCGGTGATGAGCTCGCTGCGGGAGCTCCGTTCGCTGACCGAGCGCGCGCTGGCGGCCGAGCGGTCCCGCGCCGACCGGGCCGAGTTCCGGATCACGGCCACGGCGCTGCTGGCCGCCGACGCGGTGCGGCAGGGGCTACGTGAGGATACCGAAGACTATCTGGCGCAGTGCTTCTCGGCCTGCGGCGAGGAAGCCCGATCAGACGATGCCGAGCTGCCGGGGGCGGTGGGCTTCGCGCGGGGGCTGGCACTGTGGCTGATCCACAAGGACGCGCGGGCCGTCGACACACTGACCCGCGCCGCCGAGAACTACCGCGCCGCAGGGGAAACCGGTATGGCGGGGCAGTGCGAGGTGGCCGCCATGGCCGCCGCCAGTGCCCTGCTGCCCGGGCGGGGCAGCGCCGAACCGATTCGCCGCGTGCGTGAGCTGGCCGCGGAAACGGGCTCACGGTGGGCCATGATGTGGGCCGATGCCGCGACGGCGCTGGTCGCCCTGCAACAGGGACGTGGCGCCGCAGCGCTGGAATCCATCGATGAGATGCTGTCGTACCGGACGGTGATCGGCAATCAGCTCGGCATGGTCATCCTGCTGCGCATCTGGGCACTCACCGCGCTCATCGCCACAGCGTCACCCGATACCGAGCACGCCGTCCGCGCCGCGTGGGCGCGGCAAGCGGCCCACCTCGCGGGTGTGGTCGGCGCCCTGAAGGACGCCTTGGACCTCGGCATGCAAGAGCTGCCGGACTTCGCCGAGCGCACCGAGCGCGCGCTGGACGCGGCCCGGCGGGTCATCGGAGCCGAGGCGTTCGACGCGGCGTTCCGCCAGGGCGCCCGGATGCCGCCGGAGTTCGGCACCGTCGAGCGCCTGGCACGCGGCACCCTGACGACCGCCCGGCCACACACCGCCGCCCACCCCGCCGACCGCGACGAAAGCCTTTGGACCAGTTTGTCGAGAGCGGAACAGCACGTCGCACTCCTGGCCGCCGCGGGCCTGCCGAACACGGTGATCGCCGCACGCCGCGGCACCTCGGTGCGCACCGTCGACGCCCAGATGAACACTCTGATGCAGAAACTGTCCATCACCTCACGCCGCGACATCGCCGATCACATCCCACCCGACCTGATCGACGATATCGAGCACGAGGCCGGACGTCTGCTGACCGGAAACCCCTGAGACAAGCCCGAATCCCGCCCGGTACTTAACAATCACCTACTCACGGCCGGATACACCGATGTGCGGCCGCGCCCACCCTCGTTACCTTCGTCATACGCCGTCGGCCTCGAACCTCGTTCGGCGACAACATATCCGAGCCGACATCAACCCGATTCTGTTTGTGCTCAGCCCGCGGCCGACGCAGCCCTATCGAAGGAGCGAGCGATGACCAGGACCCGGATCCCCCCGCTGGAATCGGATGCGCTCACCCGGCAGATCGAACGCGTCGCGGCGGAGCTGGATGAGCTGAGCATCGAGACCGAAATCGTCTGCGACGCCGTGGGTGAGCCAGCGGCGCTGCGGGTGCCGGGGGTGTTGGCGCGGGAACAGACCGAACCGATCGTGGCCGCCGCAGCAGGCAACAGCAGCGACCTGATGCGGCGGCTCGACAACGCCGAGTTGAGTGATGTGCTGCCATACGGAACCCGCAGCGGCATGGCCTATCCCCGCATAGTGTGCGAGGTCCTGGACGCGGTCGCCCGCGCGATTACGGGATCCCCCGACGTGGCGGCCGCGCGGCTCGCCGCGCCGGAGGGCGGGCTGTCCATCGGCGTCGGGGACGCGGGACCACATACCGATTTTCCCGGCAGCCTGGCGGATCCTCCGGCGACCGACATCCACGGATTCAATGTCCATGTGACGCTGCGCGGTTCGGGCTCGGCGCAGTTCAGCCCGGTACGGAGCTTCGCGCAGGTGCGCGACATCACCGAGCGCATTCAGGCCGAGAAGCGGGCGGGGCGGACGGTCATCGAAATCAACGATCTATTCCCTGAGCTGTTCGGCCCGTTCCTCGAGGTGGCATCGGCCCCGGTGCGGGTCACGACCGGCGATCTGCTGCTGTTCCAGGCCAGGCCGCATATGTCGAAGGGCCTGCTCCCCACGGTCCATCTGTTCGAGAGTGTCGAGGGCGACCGCTGGAACAACGTCTTCGTCCCGAAAGCCGGTAGTCGGCGCGAGATCTCCGAGCGCCGGGCCGACGTAGCCGCGCGCTACCGGCTCGAAGCGCTCGGATACCCGAATACGTTGTAACAGCGTCGATTCGGGCACAACTGAATACCGAGTATTCGATACCGCCGTATGGAGGTCATAGTGGAAACCCAGAAGAAGCTGCGCGGCTACATCCCGCTCGAGCCCTCGAGCGACCATCCCGAATGGGAGGCGAAGACGGGTGGGGTGCGCATTTCCGAACCGGAGGCTCGGATGCTCGTCAGCGCGGAGAGCACAGCACGGTAATCGATCGGGCGGGGCGGTAGATCGCACCGTCCCGCCCGGCTGCCAGGAGAATTTTATGACGACGACCGGCTCGCTCCACGATCACACCGTGGTAGTCATGGGCGGCACCGCGGGCATCGGTTTCGCGACCGCCCGCGCCTTCCTGGAAGCCGGTGCGAGCGTATGGATTACCGGCCGCGACACCGAGCGGCTCGGCTCGGCCGTCACCGCCTTGGCGGCCGGGCGCGTACAGGGCGCCGCACTCGACGCGAGGGACCCCGGCCGGGTCGAGCGATTCCTCACCCGCGTCGGCCGAATCGACCATCTGGTGCTGTCCTTCGGCAGTGACGAAGTCTCGACGTGGTTCCGGGAGATGACCATGGACATCTGGCGCCGCCACTTCGACGACAAGTTCCTCGCCCACATTCAAACCCTGCGCATCGCGCTACCCCGGCTGCGCCCGGACGGGTCGGTCACCGTGCTCACGGGCGCGGCGGCGCGGACCGCCGCCGCGGGTGATTCGCTGTGGGCCGCCGCGGACGGCGCGATGGACGCCGTCATCCCCACTCTCGCAGTCGAACTCGCACCGCTGCGGGTCAATGCCGTATCGCCCGGTGTCACTGCCACCGCGTGGTGGGAACGGCTACCCGCGGCCGAACGACAGCGGGTGTTCGATCGCACGGCCGCCGCTCTTCCGGCCCGACGTATCGGGCAACCGGCGGACGTGGCCGACGCCGTCGTCTTTCTCGCCCGAAACACCTACGTGACCGGAACCGTACTCGCCGTGGACGGCGGCAGCCCGTTGGTGCTCTAGGGCTCGGACCACGACGGATCTGCGATGAAAAGCACTGCGACAGAGGGTCTATCAGGACTACGGACGTATCGAGCGGTGCTCGAACGACGGCCCGTGCGGGTCCTCCTGGTCATCGGCGTCCTCGGCCGCATTCCCAGTTCGGCGGCACTGGTCACCTTGACGCTGCACGTCGTCACAGGCGTCGGCGCCGGGTATGCGACCGCGGGCCTCGTCGCGGCGGCGGCCACGGCGGGCAGTGCCCTCGGAGCGCCACTGACGGGCAGGCTGATCGACCGCCGCGGAGTGCGCACCGCGGTTGCGCTGACCACCGCGACTGAAGCGGTGTTCTGGCTGTCGGCGCCGTGGCTGCCGGTACCGGTGTTGGTGATGGCCGTGTTCGTCGGCGGCGCGGCGGGTCTGCCCATTACCACCATCGTGCGGATGTCGCTGTCCGCGGCGACCCCGGTGACGCAACGCCGACCGGTTTTCGCCCTCGACGCCGTATCGACCGATCTCGCCTATGTGCTGGGGCCCGTGGTCGGCGTCGCGCTGGTGCTGCACTCTTCCCTGTTGGCCCTGTGGACACTCGGTGCCGGGTGGATCCTCACCGGCGTCGGCCTGTGGCTGCTGAACCCCTCCACGGCACCGTCGATACGAGACTCGGAAGACGGGCGGCCACGCCGCGGCACGTGGTTCGACCACCGCCTGGCGGCCGTCTTGGCGGCGACCGCGACCGCCGCGATGACCGCCGTCGCCACCGAACTGTGGTTGATCGCGTCGCTCGAGTCCGGTGGCCGGTCGGCGGCCGTCCCCGCGATGTACGGTGTGTGGGCCGTCGCGTCGGCGGCCGGGGGCTTCCTCTATGGGGTGTTGCCACGCCTGCCCGGATTCTTCGTCCTGTCGCTCTGCCTCGGCGCGACAACACTGCCGCTCGCTCTGGCCGATGCGTGGTGGTCCTATATCGCTCTGCTCGTCCCTGCCGGATTCTGTTGTGCGGTACCGGTAGTCGCCGGGGTCGAGCGGATCAGCGTGACGAGTCCCGCGGCGGTCGTTGGCACGGCTCTAGGGTTGCACTCCTCGGCGTTGACGGTCGGTATGGCAGCCGGGACACCGCTCGCCGGTCTGTTGATCGACGCCACCTCACCGTCCACGGCCATCGCATGTGTCGCCGCCGCGAACATCGTGATCACGGCGGGCGCGGCTGCGGTCGCACACGGACCGACCGCCACGACCTCACATCGGTAGGTGATCGGTGGCGCTCGTGTCGGCGGGCGTTGCCGGGACCGGGCCGGTGGTTCGGCCGCGGCGCAGGAACCAGCCGCCTATCAGCACGGGGGCCATGATCAGGGGGACGGCTATGATCGCGCTGCGTTGCTCGGTGCCGCCGGTGAACGCCATCAGGGCCACTACTCCGGCGAGGAATATCAGGGTGGCGATGCCGGTGTAGGGGGAACCGATCAGACGGAAGGCGGGGCGTTCGGCGCGGCCGTTGCGCCACCAGTGCCACAATCGCAACTGGCACAGTACGATTGCCGCCCACGCGGTGATCACGCCGAGCGCCGACATGTTCAGCACGATCTCGTAGGCGCGTTCGGGCACAACGGCATTGAGTCCGACGCCGGTCAGCGCGATCGCTCCGGTCGCCAGAATCCCCACGTACGGAACGCCGTTCGCGGACAGGGCGGCCGCGCGGGCCGGTGCGCTGCCGCTCATCGACATGGACCGCAGAATCCGGCCCGTCGAGTACAGGCCCGCATTGAGGCTGGAGAAGGCCGCCGTGAGTACGACCAGGTTCATGACCGAATCCGCGCCGTGCACCCCGATGCGCGCGAAGAACGTGACGAACGGGCTCTCCCCCGCGCGAAACGCGGTGTAGGGCAACAGCAATCCGAGCAGCACCAGCGAACCGACGTAGAACAGCGCGATGCGCGCGATGACGGAGTTGATCGCGCGCGGCATGATCTTCTCCGGATGCTCCGCCTCCCCGGCGGCGGTACCCACCAGTTCCACCGCGGAATACGCGAAGACGACCCCGGTCGTGACGACGACCAGCGGCAGCAGCCCGGTCGGGAAGAGTCCGCCGTGCTCGCGCAGCACCGCGGGCCCGGTACTGTCCCCCTCGATCGAGAAGCGCCCCGCCAGGAACACCGTGCCGATCACCAGAAAGCTCACCAGCGCAACGACTTTGATCAGCGCGGCCCAGAACTCCAGCTCGCCGAACCAGCGCACCGACACCAGATTGATCGCCACCACCACCGCCAGCGCCACCAGCGCGATGGACCACTGCGGAATCGACCGGAAGGCCGACCAATAGTGCATGTAGGTGGCGATCGCGGTGATGTCCACGATGCCGCTCATGCACCAGTGGAAGAAGTACATCCAGCCGACCGCGTAAGCCAGCTTCTCGCCGTAGAACTCACGGGCATAGGAGACGAAGGAGCCCGACGACGGACGCCGCAGCACCAGTTCCCCCAGCGCGCGCAGCACGAAGAAGACGAACACCCCGCACACGGCGTACACCAGCACCAGCCCGGGCCCGGCGTCGGCCAGCCGCCCGCCCGCGCCGAGGAACAGGCCGGTACCGATCGCGCCGCCGATCGCGATCATCTGCAGCTGGCGCGGCCGGAGACTCTTGTGGTAGCCGGCGTCCTCGTCCCGTAGCGCGTCGGTCATGGCGGCCTCCCGCGGTCTCGGATCGTAACGCTGAACAATGTATCGTCATTCAACGGCTCACTCAATGGTGTTAGAGTGAGCGGTGTGCGCGCAGTGGTGGTCGGATCCGGAATCGTCGGGCTCACAACGGCGTCCGAGCTGCTGTGCCGCGGCCACGAGGTCGTCGTGGTGAGCGCGGAGCCGGTCAGTTCGTCGACGTCCTTTCTCGCTGCCGCGGTCTGGTTTCCCACCGCGGCCGGTCCGGCCGACCGCGTCGCAGCCTGGAGCGCCGAAACGTTCACGCAGTTGGAGCGCCTGGCTCGCGCCGGTGTTCCGGGCGCGCGGATGTGCGAGTCGCTCGCCGTCTACCGCGACGAGCCGCCGACCCCGCCGTGGTCCTCGGCCGTGCGCGCGTTCCGCCGGGCGCGCGGGGACGAGCTCCCACCGCGCTACCGGTTCGGCTACCGGTTCACCGTCCCGCTGCTCGAGATGCCGCTCTATCTGCCGTGGCTGGAGAACCAGGTGCGCCGGGCGGGCGCGCGGCAGGTGCGCCGGACGGTGCAGCGGCTGGACGAATTCGCCGATCTCGCACCGGATGTCGTGATCAACTGCGCGGGCCTGCGCGCCGGGCCACTGGCCGGCGACACCGGGATGTACCCGATTCGCGGCCAGATCGTGCGCGTCGCCAACCCGGGCGTCTCGATATCGGTGCGCGACGAGGCGCATCCGCTGGGCCGGGCCTACGTGCACCCGCGCACCCACGACTGCATCCTCGGCGGCACGCTGGACGCCGGAGCCTGGGACCGCTCCCCCGATCCCGAACTGACGCAATCGATCCTGAGCCGCTGCCGCGACCTGGTGCCGGAACTCGCCGAGGCAGAGGTCCTCGAGACACTTGTGGGCCTGCGCCCCGGCCGCGACGAGGTGCGCCTCGAAATCGACTCCGCCACAAGCGGTATCACGCCCGTGATCCACAACTACGGCCACGGCGGCTCGGGCGTGACGATCGCGCACGGGTGCGCCCGCGAGGTGGCGGAGCTGGTCAGCTCGCTCTGAGCCGACGGCTACCTGCCGATCGTGCTCGATCTGAAGGGCTTCTCGATGGCGTCCGATGCCGAGAACATCGCGGGCGCAGTGGATTCCGCCGCCGCGGCGCACCCGGGGTGTGCCGATCTCCCTGGTCACGCACAGCGTGGGCGCGGTCAGCGGCCGCTATTACCTGCGAGCGCTCGGCGGGCACGAGGCGGTGAACACCTACATCGCCATCGGCGCACCGCAATACGGTTCGCCGGGAGCGTGCGGGCAGCCGATCGGGCCGGAGGTGTGCCCCGGCACGGATTTCATGATCGCGCTCAATGCCGGTGACGACACTCCGGGCGATACGGCCTATTTCTCCGTGCGCAGCGCACGCGAATGGACCGACGGCCGCCTCGACGGCGGCCAGTGCCGGATGACGCCGTTCCCCTCGCTCGGCAACGGCGGCGTCGACCACACCCTCGAGCCGGTGCTGCCCGTCGTGCTGGATCAGGTCCGCACGGCACTCGCCGGTGACTGCGCGGGCGAGTACGCCGGCGACCCGGACGGCGTCGTCACCTCCGACACCAGCCTGTTCCCGAGCGGCGTGCCCTTCGGCTGACTAGAGCCCATCGAGCCAGGATTGCCATGCAGCCGTGCGGGATTCGCGGTCCACCGGGGTCCCGTAGAAGTACTGGACCGAACTCACCATGCGGCGCCGGTCGTCGGCCATGAAGCGATAGAAACCCTGCTCGGTGCGGATGCCCAGCAGCAGCTTGTCCCGCAGATCCACCACGCCCTCGATCGTTTCCAGGCCCGCCGGTGCGAGGCACACCCGGTCACCCAGCGCGGGATCCGCGCCGAGGCGCGCGATCAGCTCGCGCCACACCGCCTCGACGGACAGCGAGGTGAAAACGGTGGCGACCACATTCGCCACCGGCAGCCCGCGAAAGTACCGTAAGTACTCGGACAAGTTGTGCAGGAACATATCCCAGCCCTTGCCGAAACCGTCGTACTCCGCCTCCCAGTCGTCACCGAAGAATCCGCTCTGCACCAGGCGCAGTACCGTGGCGCCATCCGCTCTGCCCTCGACCAGGAACTCGATGGTCATCGGGACCGTGCCGTCCGGGCCGGGCGCGCCGTACACGACCCGCCGGCCCGGCTCCGACTCCAGCACCTGCCCTGCCTGGGTGTTGCCGCCGCCGAAATCCGCCTCGAGTTCACCGGCGTCGTCGGCGTGCGGCACGAACCAGACCGACATGCCCTCCGGCGTGGAGATCGCGCGCCACACCTGGTCGGGTGTGACGGCGAGTTCGATCTCCTTCGCCAGGCGGCGCTCGTCCACCGAGGTCAGTCCTGCTGGGTGAGGACGATGAGGTTGCCGCAGGTGTCGTCGAACACCGCCTGCGCGCCGAAATCGGTCTTCGTCGGCTCCTGCGTGAACCGGACGCCGTGCTCCTTCATCCGCTCGTAGTCCTTCTGCAAGTCGGTGCTGCCGAGCATGGTGTACGGCATCCCGGCCTCGTAGAGCGTCTTCTTGTACACCTGCGCGGCCGGTTTTCCTTCGAGCTGAATGCCGGGGTTCCAGTCCGGTTCGAGCAGTATCTCGACACCGTCGGGCGCGTCGGGTGAGACGACGGTCAGCCATTTGGCGTCGCCGACCGGGATGTCGGTCTTCTTCACGAAGCCGAGCACGTCGGTGTAGAACGCCAACGCCTTGTCCTGGTCATCCACGGGGATGCTGGTTACGGGAACGAACATGAATCAGCCCTTCTCTTGTGGTCGAACTGCGGGATGCACGGCGATGACGAGGCGATGTGCGCGCCCGCCGGTCGCGGACTCGTCGTGGTACTCGGCGATCAGCGAGGTGACCGCCGCGGTCAGCTTCTCGGCGAACTCGGCGCGGTCGGCCGCCGAGGCGAACCGGACCTCGCCGTCGAGGGCGAAGGTCGCCACCCGTTTGCGAGCCGCGGCCGCGCCCGTGATCAGCGCGCCCACGTCCCGCACCAAACGCGCGGCCACCGCCAGCAACCACCGCGCCGACAACTGATCCCGCGCACGCTCCGGATCCGGCTCCACCGGCGCCAGCGCACTCGGCGAAATCACATACGAAGCCGCAGTAGCCCGCAAGATGCGCTCGGTCAGGTTGCCCTTGCGCCGTTCCTCCACCAGCTCCACCAGCCCGTGCCGCTCCAGCGCCCGCAGGTGATAGTTCACCTTCTGCCTGGTCAGCCCGACCCGATGCGCCAGCGTCGTCGCCGACCCCGGTTCCGCCAGCTCGGCCAGCAGCCGCGCCCGAACCGGGTCCAACGAAACCTCGGCCGCCTCCGGGTCCTCGATCACCGCCACGTCGTGCATGTCCCCACCCTCTCACCGACAAATTTTTTTGTCAATGGCTCGGGCGAGGCGAGCCGATCAGTTCGTCCACGCCCGCAAGCACCACAGCGGCCGCGAGGGGCAAGCCCGCTCGTCATCGACCGGCGCGACCTCGACGGTGCACGACGGGTCCCATTTCCGCAGCGCCACAAGGACTCTCGCGATTGTGTCGGGGCTGGCGGTGTAGGTGAGGGTGGGCGGCCTGCCGCGATCCGATTTCCTGGGGCGTTGTGGAAGCGCGCCCTCCACGTTCATCGCATCTCCCCCCTCCGAGAGCGACCTGGGACATACGGCTCGACTTGCGGTTGGTGATCAGTGACCCGAGCCGATACCGCAGCCCCACCTACGGGCGAAGCGATCTCCTTCCAGAACTCGTGTCTAACCTTGTCCCACAACGGGTCCCATTCCGGATGCCGCGCCCGCACATCCGCCAGATCAGTACCCGGAGCAAACCTCACCGCACCCGGACGCGCTCCGGTGCTGTGCACTGCCATCACCTCGATTCCCCTCCTGGTGTCATGAGTGGGCCGCCACACAGCCAGGAGTCCATCGACCCGAGTCGTGCGCTCGCCATCGATCACCGCAACCTCGTTATGGACACGCAAACCTCCCTGAATCCCCCCGGCATGTCCGGAGACTTCATCTCTTGGAGAGGATGTAGTCGTGTCGTCGAGGAAGAAGTACCCGGCCGAGTTGCGTGAGCGGGCCGTGCGGATGTTCGCCGAGATCCGGGAGCAGCATCCGTCGGAGTGGGCCGCGATGGGCGCGGTCGCCGAGTTGCTGGGGGTCGGGCATCCGGAAACAGTCAGGACGTGGGTGCGCCGAGCCGAGATCGACGAGTGCGCCCGCCCGGGCGTCACGACTGAGGAGTCGGCCGAGCTGAAGCGGCTGCGGCGCGAGAACGCAGAACTCAAGCGCGCCAACGCAATTCTGAAGGCAGCGTCTGCTTTCTTCGCGGCCGAGATAGACCGGCCACAGCGCTGATCTGCAGGTTCGTCACCGAACACCAGGGCCACCGGGAAGTCGGCGGCCTTGTGTGGGGTGTGGAGTCTATCTGCGCCACGCTGTGCGAGCTTGGCGTAAACCTCGCCCCCTCAACGTATTACGAGTATCGCAAGCGAGTTCCCACGAAGCGTGAGGAACGCGACGAGGAGCTGAAGGTCGAGATTTCCCGGGTGCACCGTGAGAACTTCGGTGTCTACGGGGCGCGGAAGGTGTGGCTGCAGCTGAACCGGGAAGGTCACCAGGTGGCCCGCTGCACCGTCGAGCGGTTGATGCGCGAACTCGGGCTGCGCGGGGTAACCAGGGGCCGGGTCAAACGCACCACGATCGCCGATCCGGCCGCCGAGCGGCCCGCAGACCTGGTGCAACGCAAGTTCGCGCCGGCGGCGCCGAACCGGCTCTGGGTCGCCGACATCACGTATGTGTCGACGTGGTCCGGGTGGGTGTACGTGGCATTCGTGATCGACGCTTATGCGCGCCGTATTCTCGGCTGGCGGACGTCGACGTCGATGACCACCGGGTTGGTGCTCGATGCGATCGAGCACGCGATCTGGACTCGGGAACGTTCCGGCTGGAGCGTGAAAGATGTTGTGCACCATACGGATAGGGGATCGCAATATACATCTATTGCGCTGTCGGAACGGCTCGCCGAGGCCGGGATCCAGCCCAGCGTAGGCGCGGTGGGCTCGAGCTTCGATAACGCCCTCGCCGAGACCGTGAACGGTCTGTACAAGACCGAGCTGATCAAACCCCGCGGGCCCTGGCGCACCCTCGACCATGTCGAGTTCGCCACCGCCGAATGGGTGGATTGGTTCAATCACCGACGCCTTTACCAGTACTGCGGGGATATCCCACCGGCGGAGATGGAGGCTGCCCACTACGCTCAGAATCCAGCCCAGCAACCCGCCGGGCTGTCACACCAGTAAGTCTCCGGACTCACCGGGGGGATTCACCCCTAGTCATGAACCCGCCCATGGCGAATGCTCTGATCTGAGCGTTCCTCAGCCTGAAGCGAGCCAGTAGACAGCCGGACGGCGAGCAGATGGGCATCAGGATCAGCGGCGGCCAGCCCATCGAGCACGGCCAGCAGTGTCTGCAGATCCGGAGCGGAAGGCGTCACCGACTCCAAAGGCACTGGCCGACATGAAATGTCGCACGCGGCGGCACGTCCCCGGGCAGCACTGCCGGAGAACCCAGCAATATGACGTTCCGTCATTCTCGCGTGTTGGGCTACTTCGAGACCCGATACGTCGACACGCACCAAGCGGACCGCGGTTGGCCTGTCGTTCGGTTCGTCAGGTTCCATGCTTTCCTCTCGCCTCGATTTTGGTGGGCACGGCTCCAGAAGATCGCCGTAGGCCGGCACGGTTGCTCGGACACCACAGACTTTTCCGAATTTCGAGTCGGCGAGGTGCCAAACTTTTTGGCACGCTGGGAACCACAGAGAGCGTTGAATAGGATGGTGAACAAGATGCCGAAGGACCGTGGCAGTGCCGGTTCCCGAGTCGCACAGGCACGGAAACTGGCGGGAATCACCCAACGCGAACTGGCTGCCCGAGCGGCCGTTTCACACAGTCTCGTACGGGCCGTCGAACGAGGCGCTGTGCCAGCTTCTGCGGCTTTCCTCGGCGCTGTGTCCAAGGCACTCCGGGTGAGCGTTCCAGACCTGACAGGTCAGCCGTACGCTCCCACACCCGGTCAGGACAGCGGAGTACACGCCGCGGTGGCAGTGCTGCGAACTGAACTCGCGGCCTACGACCTGGACAATTCGGAAGTACTCGAAATTCGGGCACTCGAGCAAATCGCCCAGGACGTGCAACAGGTCGGTCATTACCGTCGTGCAGCGGCGTTTCACAAATTGAGTGACGCGCTGCCACCATTACTCGGGGAGGTACGTGCGGCTGTACACCGCAGCCACGGCACGACGCGTGATCAGGCGTGCGTATTACTTTGCGAGTTGTACTATTCTGCTCACAGCCTCGCACACAAGCTCGGATACACCGACCTCGCCGCTCTTGCAATTGATCGCTTGGCGTGGGCTGCAAGCGAAGCCGACGATTATCTCTGGATTGCCACGAGTCAGTTCCATCGCGCGGCAATCCTCACGTCCGGCGGGAACTGGACAGCAGCGTTGGTGTTCCTGGAGCGCTGCCGCGCCAGCGTGGAACCGCGCCTGAGTGCCGGCCATCGCCGGGATTTGACCGCATGGGGTGGTTTGCATCTACAGTCCGGCCTGGCCGCTGCACGGTCCGGAAGGCGTGACCTCGCCGACAGCCACCTCGCAGAGGCACACCAAACGGCGATCAGAGTCGGGGACGACAACGATCCCATCCTGTCATTCGGGCCGACTAATGTCGGCATTTGGGCGGTGGCGCTTGCGGTCGAAGGTTTGGATGGCACCGAAGCGTTGAATCGGTCCAACGGTCTCGTCATCCCTACCGGTACGCCGAAGGAACGAGCCGGGCACCACTACATAGACCTGTCTCGGGCGTACTTGCTCCACGGTGACCGAATGAAGTCACTCGCAGCCCTTCACACAGCCCGCGCCATCGCACCCTCGCAGACCAGATACAACCCCATGGTGCACGAGACGGTGCGGGCGTTGGCACGCGCCGAGGCGCGCACTATCGATGCCGTGCATGGTTTCGCCGTGTGGTGTGGAATCACCAACAGGCTGTAGCTCAGCCGTCGGCGGGAAGTCCTTTCGCGGCTGTTGGAGTAAGGAACTCGACTCGAGCAGACGAAACATAATTGTCACGCTCAGAAAGGAAGTGCTTCGTATGCGGCTGCCGCTCGTGCTCCTCGAAAGCCGAGCGGTCGCGGTACACCTCATAGAAAACGCGGGCCAGCGGTTCGCCTTCCACTGTGTGGGTCGCGTACACCAACGTGCCCGGCTCATGGCGGGTGATGCCCGCTACCGTCTCGGCGACCAACCGGTCGAATCCCTCGGCCTTTGCCGCGTCCTGCAGGTCGAACCTCACGACGAGCGCGAACATCGAATCTCCTTACAGCAATTGAACGCACGTCCCGGACCGCCGGCCGGTCCGGGACTGTTCACGGTACCGGCATATCGTCAGCCGCTCACTCAGCTCGCTCGGCCGTTTGCATGCCTACTCCGAAGAAGCTGGGTGCCGCGCACGCATGCACCGACAGCGACGACCAGGGCGTGGATGGCTCCGGTCCCATCCGACTGCCGACACCGACTTGCACCGAGCTTCGCAAACCGCTTTGTAGCACAGGGCGAATCAGCGCTGATCCATGCGAGCGTCTGATGGAATGGGCAAGGTGACTACGAGTTGGACGGCCTACCGAGCTGCTGACGTGCAGGCGGTGGTGGCGAAGAACTGGCGACCGGGCGGCCGGACCGGCTGTTGCGCAAGGCTGCGGCCGGGCTGGCCACCAGCGGTTCGCCTTCCACGATGTGGGTCGCGCACACCAACGTGCCCCGTTCATGGCGGGTGGCGGTGCGCCGATCAGTTCGTCCACGCCCGCAAGCACCACAGCGGCCGCGAGGGGCAAGCCCGCTCGCCATCGACCGGCGCGACCTCGACGGTGCACGACGGGTCCCATTTCCGCAGCGCCACAAGGAATCTCGCGATTGTGTCGGGGCTGGCGGTGTAGGTGAGGGTGGGCGGCCTGCCGATATCCGGTTTCCGGGGTCGTTGCGGAAGCTCGCGGTCCGGGTTCATCGCACGTCCCCGCTCCGCCACCCGGGGGCAGTATGCGACGGGTGACTGTTGGCGCGAGCCGACAGCACGGCGCCACCTGCGGGTGAAGCGACCTCACGCCAGAATTCGTGTCTCACCTTGTCCCACAACCGATCCCATCCCGGACGCTGCGCCCGCGCCTCCGCCAGATCGGTACCCGGAGCGAACGTCACCACCTCCTGGGGCGCTCCGGTGTCGTGCACTGCCAGCACCTCGATTCCCTTCCTCGAGTCGTGAGTGGGCCGCCATACGGCCAGGAGCCCGTCGACCCGCGTCGTGCGCTCACCGTCGATCACCGCAGCCTCGTTATGGGCACGCAGACCTCCCTGTTGTGATGAAGTGGCCGATGCGGAAATGGCCTGCTCCAAGGGTTCCGGAGTGCTGTGGGTGATCCCAGCCACAAAGCTCGTACGAAGGTCGTACGCTTCCCCTACCGAGCGTGGAGGCGACGACCAGGGGGCGGCGATGATCGTGAGTACATGGACCAGGACCGAGGTCCGCGCGTTGCGCGACGCCGCCCTGCGGATGACGCAGGAGGAGTTCGCCGAAGCCTTGGGGTTCAAGGTCGAGACGATTCAGAAGTGGGAACAGAAGGCAGCCGAAGGGCGCCCGGTGAAAGGGCGCTCCGCCGAAGCGCTCGATACCGCGTACGCACAACTGAAGCCCGCACAGCGAGAAAGATTCTGGTCGCAGATTCTCCGTGCACGACCACACATCGGCGGGCATCCTGTTCATAGCGGCACAACCGCAGAAGAGATGTCGGCCGGTCCGGATCCCACTCTGTCCGGGCCGAGAACGTGGGAAGTCGATGACGACGTGAGACGACGAGAATTCGGCAAGCTCGCGGCCGTGGCGGGCGTGGCGGCACTGGTTCCGGACGCCCCGGGACGAATCGGCATGGCCGACGTTCGCAGACTGCGGCAGGGTATTGATGCATTAGGTGAAGAAGACCAACGGATAGGCGGTGCGGGCTTGGTCGACTTCGCCGTCCACCGATTGGCGCATGCGAAGTCGATACTCGACACCTGCGCCTACGACACGGCAACCGGCAACGCGTTCGCCAGTGCCGCAGGAGAGTTGGCGGTACTGACGGGTTGGCTCGCATTCGACGCCGATCGTCACGAACTTGCACGGCGATGCTACGCGGATGCGATGGCATTGGGAACGGAAGCCGACGACGCTGACCTCATCGCGCATACCTGTTTGAACACGGCGAACCAGTCGATCGCGCTAGCCCGATCCGGTGAGGGCAGTCCCTACAAGGCGGTCAAGCTGACGGATCGTGCCCGAGACTTGATGCGAGGGCGGCCACCGGGGCGAATCCATGCCTTGATTGCCGTTCGGGAGGCAGCAGCGCAAGGTGTGCTGGGTGATCGCGCCGCGTTCGGCAGGGCGATAGCCACGGCATGGCGGGAGATGGACGCCGCTGCGCAATTCGAGCCGACATCGCAGTGTCCGCAGTGGATTCGTTTCGTTACGCACTCGGAAGTCGCGGGCCATGAAGCGCGTGGTTACGGCGACCTCGGTGAGGCCGTTCGGGAAGCGGACCTTTATACGGCCATGGCTGCGCGCCTGACCGGTCACCGCAACTCCCTCAACGTGCGGGCTTGGTCCGCCGCCAGCCGAGTAAACATCGGTGATATTCGTGGAGCGATCGAACAGGGTCTTCCCGTACTGGAGGGGCTTTCCACGGTCTCCTCCACGAGAACGTTGCGCGCCCTGGAGCCGGTCCGACAAGTTGCGGGTGAGACCGCAATCGGCAGCGACTTCTGCGATCGGTACGACGCACTCAGGAAGAGGGTCCTCCCCGTATGACCAAGAGCTTTCGTGACACGTTGACATTCGATCATTACGACGCACGCCGAGCACAGGGATTACGTAGCCTCGTCGAGGATATCTACCTACGGTCGTACGTCGAGGCGATCTCCTCGGGCGACCTGTTCCATTCCCCGACCGAGTTCATGTCGCGGTTCGACGCGTACACTCGCAGCCCCGGGTTCGAGTTGGTCGTGGCACGCATCGAGGGAGAGCCCGCAGGGCAGACCTGGGGATGGCCACTGCAAGTGAACGCAAGATGGTGGGACGCACTGGATTTGGACGATCCCACCATCGACCGGGACGCGTTCATCGCCGAGGACGGCACCCGCACTTTCGCCCTGAGCGAGATCATGGTCTGCTCCGAACACACCGGGCGCGGTATCGCCCACGCCCTACACGACGAACTCCTGAGCGCACGCCCGGAAACTCGCGCAACGCTACTGGTCGATCCGGACAACGAGCGTGCCTACGAGCGCTACCGCAAGTGGGGCTGGCACCGCATCGGCATCATGCGTCCACACTGGCCCGACGCACCCCGTTTCGACGTCTTGGTTCGTGCACTGAATTCGTGAAGCCGCGCAACTCGAAATCGAGTCCAGACCAATGCATTACGGCCACGTCATCGCAAGCGCGCTCGACGCCACGGTGTGGGTGAAAGGCCCGACGACGATCATCGTCGAGCCCTCCGGATTCGCGGCCAGCCAAGCGGAAGCACCACCGTGGCTCGCGACCGCCGGAGCCGGTGATGTACTCGCCGGAATCGCCGCCGCGCTGATGACAGCGGGACTTTCCTCGCTCGATGTCGGAGAGGTCGCGGCGCACGTTCACGGCAGGGCGGCGATGGTCGCGCACCGCGCCCGGAACGGCGGGCCGTTGACCGCCAGCGCGGTGGCGGAGACGACACCGGAAGTCGTCGGTGCGTTGCTCTCGGCATACTCGAAAACGGAGTAGGCGTCGAAGCGCCGACCCGAGGAAGAACTCGTGACGACCGCGATCATCAATATTGGGAATCTGTCATAACTTGCGCAGACCGCGCTCAACCCACGATGGGGAGACCGTTCTCGGCGGCTGGGGTCAGGAATTCGACTCGGACAGAAGAGATGTAACTGTCGCGCTCGGACAGGAAGTGTCTCGTGTGGGGCTGCCGCTCGTGCTCTTCGAAAGCCTTGCACGGTATGAGTTGCGTAGACCAACAGGCGGCGTTGCGGTCGGGTTCGAGGAGGGTCGGGGCCGATAGGTCGCGCTGGACCTGAGCCCGGGGGCGGTGGACGTCCCTGCCCGATCCGCCGTCTGTGGGGCGAGGTCGACCTGTGTTGAGCGGACGTCGGCGATGCCGCCACGTTTGTTCACCTTCGCGCCGGGTAGGGCTCCGATGTCCGATCGGTTCGGCGTACACCGGCAGGAGGCCGCGGAATGACCGAAAATCGTGCAGATCAGCCAGGGAACGGTGGCGAGACGCATCAGCAGGCGCAGGGGGATGATGTTCGGCTGACGACGCAGCAGGGTGTGGTCGTCGGCGACGATCAGAACACACTCCGCTCCGGCGAGCGCGGTCCGGCATTGCTGGAGGATTTCCACTTCCGCGAGAAGATCTTTCATTTCGATCACGAGCGCATTCCGGAGCGGGTGGTGCATGCCCGCGGGTTCGGCGTACACGGCTATTTCGAGAACTATGAGCCGCTGACCGAGCTGACCCGGGCCGATCCCTTCCAGGAGGCGGGCCGCCGGACCGAGGCGTTCGTCCGGTTCTCCACCGTGGCGGGCAACAAGGGCTCGTTCGACCTGGCGCGCGACGTGCGCGGATTCGCGGTGAAGCTGTATACCCGCGAGGGCAATTGGGACCTGGTGGGCAACAACATTCCGGTCTTCTTCATCCAGGACCCGATCAAGTTCCCCGATGTCGTCCACGCGGCCAAGCAGGAACCCGACCGCGGCTTCCCGCAGGCGCAGACCGCGCACGACAATTTCTGGGATTTCGTCTCGCTGACCCCCGAGTCGACCCACATGCTGCTGTGGATCATGTCCGACCGCGCCATTCCGCGGTCGTTCCGGTTCATGGAGGGCTTCGGCGTCCACACGTTCCGCCTGGTGAACGCCGAGGGCAAGTCGACCTTCGTGAAGTTCCACTGGAAGCCCAAGCAGGGCCTGCAGTCGGTGGTGTGGAACGAGGCCGTGAAGATCAACGGCGCCGACCCCGATTTCCATCGCCGCGACCTGTGGGACGCGATCCAGGCGGGCGACTTTCCCGAGTACGAACTCGGCATGCAGCTGTTCGACGAGGAATTCGCCGACCGGTTCGGCTTCGACATCCTCGACCCGACGAAAATCATTCCGGAGGAAGAGGTCCCCGTCCGCCGGGTCGGCAAGCTGGTGCTGGACCGAGTGGTCGACAACTTCTTCGCCGAGACCGAACAGGTCGCCTTCTGCACGCAGAACATCATTCCCGGCATCGACTTCACCGATGATCCGCTGCTGCAGGGCCGGAACTTCTCGTATCTCGACACGCAGCTGAAGCGCCTGGGCAGCCCCAATTTCACCCATCTGCCGGTCAACGCGCCGCGGTGCCCGTTCGCGACCTTCCAGCAGGACGGCCACATGGCGATGGTCAACCCGACCACGCGGGCCAACTACGAACCCAATTCCTGGCCCGACGAGATCAAGGGCCCGCGCGAGGACCCGAAGCGGGGGTTCCATACCTACCCCGATACCGAGGCGGGCCCGAAGCGCCGCCTGCGCGCCGAGAGCTTCGCCGATCACTACAGCCAGGCGCATCAGTTCTTCGCCAGCCAGACCAGCGTCGAACAGCAGCACATCATCGACGCGTTCGTTTTCGAATTGAGCAAGTGCGACCGGGTGGACATTCGCGCCCGCGTGGTCGCCGCGCTGCGCAATGTCGACGAGGATCTGGCCGAGGCGGTCGCCGACGGACTGGGCCTGCCCGAATTGCCGGAACCGGCCCGGTGCGCACGCGAGCCGCGCCACGATTTGGAGCCGTCACCCGCACTGAGCATCCTGCTGAACGGGCCGGAAACCTTCGCGGGCCGCAAGATCGGCGTGCTCGTGACCGACGGCGCCGACGCGAAACTGCTGTCCGAACTGCGCCAGGCGGTGCAGGCCGAACAGGCCATGCTCGAGATCGTCGCCGCGAAGGTCGGTGGTGTGGTCACCGACGACGGTGAGCGTGTCGAGGCCGACCAGAAGATCGATGGCGCGCCCTCGGTGCTCTACGACGCCGTCGTCATCCTCGCCACCGACAAGGCGGCTGCCGAACTCGCGGGGCTGGCGCCGGCCCGCGACTTCGTCAGCGACGCCTACGCCCACTGCAAGTTCATCGCCCACCGCGAGGCAGGCGCGTTGTTCGCCGCCGCGGGACTCGGCGGCACCCTCGACGCGGGCGTCGTCGACCTGGCGGCCTCCGGCGCATCGGTGACCGACTTCCTCACCCAGTGCCGCGACGTCCGGTACTGGGCTAGGGCCAGCTGATCTGAACCCGGTCGGCCGCAAATAGGTAGCAACCACGGCGGCCGCTCCGGGACGATCCCACCTCGCCGGGCTCGGCAACGCCGTCCGGCGAGGTTTTTGCGCGTACCTGCGGGGGTTTTTCGGCGCGCATCGAAGATTCGAGATCGACAAGTGGGTCGGTGCGACGTTTTCGACACGCCCGAGAGGGCAACCGCACAGCGTGACCGAATACGACGCAGGTTGTTTGCAGCCGCTCCGCATCCTGGTCTGGCACGTGCACGGGTCGTGGACCACGTCGTTCGTGCGAGGCGGGCACACCTATCTGCTGCCGCGGCTCCCGGAGGGCGGCCCGTGGGGCCGCGGGCGGTGCGGGCGGCCGTGGCCCGACTCGGCGATCGACGTCTCCCCCGACCTGCTGCGGGATATGGGCGTCGATCTCGTGATCCTGCAGCGGCCGCACGAACTCGAGCTGACCGAGCGCTGGCTGGGCCTGCGGCCCGGTATCGACCTCCCCGCGATCTACGTCGAGCACAACGCGCCCGGCGGCCCGGCCGCCTCGACCCGGCACGTGCTGGCGGACCGCACGGACATCCCGCTGGTGCACGTCACCCATTTCAACGAGGTGATGTGGGACAACGGGGTCTGCCCGACCACGGTCGTCCGGCACGGGATCGTCGATCCCGGGTACCGCTACAGCGGCGCGCTGCCGCACGCCGTGACGATGATCAACGAGCCGGTCCGCCGGATGCGCGTCACCGGCACCGATTTGCTCGCACCACTGTCGGCCGCCGCGCCCATCGACGTCTTCGGCATCGACACCGACGATCTGCACACGGCGCTCGACGTACCGGCGAGCCGCGTCCGCGGGCTCGGCGATCTCGAGCAGGCGTCGCTGCACAGCGCGGTCGCGCGGCGGCGGGTGTTCGTGCACACGCCACGGTGGACCTCGCTCGGGCTGTCGGTGCTGGAGGCGATGCATCTCGGCATGCCGATCGTCGCGCTGGCGGCGACCGAGGCGGCGGCGACGTTCCCGGACGACGTGGGTGTCGTCGACGCCGACCCGCGCGTGCTCGCCGACGCGATCGGCGAGTTCGTCCGGGACCCCGAACGGGCCCGGGTGGTCGGATCGGCCGCCCGGCGTTGGGTTTTGGCCAACCACGGGCTCACCACGTTCCTGGCGAACTGGGATCACCTGCTCGGCGAGACGTTTTCGGGGCATGCCGCGCAGCGACTCGCATCCGTCGACAGTTGGGAGTACGCACCATGAAGATCTCGATGGTTTCCGAACACGCCAGCCCGCTGGCCGCGATCGGTGGCGTCGACGCCGGCGGACAGAACGTGCATGTCGCGGAGCTGTCGGCCGCGCTGGTGCGGCGCGGCGCCGAGGTCACCGTGTACACCCGGCGCGACGACCCGGCGCTGCCGGATCAGGTGGACACGCCCGACGGCTACCGGGTGGTGCACGTCCCGGCCGGACCGCCCGGCCCGCTGCCCAAGGACGAATTGCTCCCGTACATGGGCGAATTCGGGGAATGGCTGCGCGAGCGCTGGTTACAGGATCGGCCCGATGTCGCGCACGCGCATTTCTGGATGTCGGGGATCGCCGCCGAGCAGGCCGCGCGGCAACCAGCGGTACCCGTAGTGCAGACCTTCCATGCCCTCGGCGTGGTCAAGAAGCGCTATCAGGGGCAGGACGACACCAGCCCGGAGTGCCGCATCCGCGCCGAGCGCATGGTCGCGCAGAATGCCGCCCGGGTAGCGGCGACCTGCAGTGACGAGGTGTTCGAGCTGGCGCGGCTGGGACTGCCGACCACGCGGGCATCGGTGGTGCCCTGCGGGGTGGATCTGCGTCGTTTCGTTCCCGGCCCGCGGCCGGAGCGGGCCGCGGGCCACCGATTGCTCGCCGTCGGAAGGCTGGTGCCGCGCAAGGGTTTCGACACCGCCATCCTGGCGCTGCCCGAACTCCCCGGCGCCGAACTGCTCATCGCGGGCGGCTCACCCAGCGGCGGACTCGAGGACGACGCCGAGGCCGAGCGCCTGCGCGATATCGCGCGGCGGTGCGGCGTCGCCGACCGGGTGCGGCTGCTCGGCCCGGTGTCGCGCGACGACATGCCCGCCCTGATGCGCTCAGCCGACCTGGTGCTGTGCACGCCGTGGTACGAGCCGTTCGGCATGGTGGCGCTGGAGGCGATGGCCTGCGGCACGCCCGTGGTGGCCTCCGCCGTCGGCGGCCTGCTGGACACCGTGCTGGACGGAGTGACGGGACGCCTTGTGCCGCCGCGGGATTCGGACCGGCTGGCCGAGACGGTGGCGGAGATCCTCGCCGACGACGAGCAGCGCGCGGCCATGGGACACGCGGGACACCGCCGCGCCCGCTCGCGGTACTCCTGGGATCGCATCGCCGCCGACACCCTGCGCGTCTACCACAGCGTCCAGCCGACCGCCGTCCTACCCGACACCGTGGCGCGCACCGCCGTCGCCGGGCGGACCAAGTCGTGAAAGGCCGAGATATGAACAGCAGCTACACATTCCGCCGCGCGGTCGTCACCGGGTGCGCCGGATTCATCGGCGCGCACCTGTGCCGGGCGCTGCTGCGACGCGGCACGGCGGTCGTCGGGCTGGACAACTTCGCCACCGGCGACCCGGCCAATATCGAAGAGCTGGACGGCCATCCGAGTTTCCGGTTCCTGCGCTGCGACGTGACCGAACCGCTCCCCGAGATCGGGCCGGTCGACCTGGTCGCGCATCTGGCCTCCCCCGCCTCCCCCGTCCACTACGCCCGCCTCGGGGTGCAGACGCTGAAGGCGGGCGCGGACGGCACGGCGGCGGCGCTCGAGCTGGCCCGCCGCCACGGCGCCCGCCTGCTGCTCGCCTCGACCAGCGAGGTCTACGGCGACCCCGCCGAACACCCGCAGCGCGAAAACTATTGGGGCAACGTCAATCCCGTGGGCCCGCGCAGCGTCTACGACGAGGCGAAACGGTACGCCGAAGCGCTGGTGTCGGCGTATCGCCGCGAGGGTCTGGCCGACACCACCATCGCCCGGATCTTCAACACCTACGGACCGGGCATGCGCGCCGACGACGGCCGCATGGTGCCCGCCTTCATCGAGCAGGTGCTGGACCGGAAACCGTTGACCATCAACGGCGACGGCGAACAGACCCGCTCGCTGTGCTACGTCGACGACACGGTTCGCGGACTGCTCGCCCTGGCCGAATCCGGGCATCCGGGCCCGATGAACATCGGCAATCCGGAGGAGATGACGGTCAACGAGATCGCCGCGCTCATCCAGCGACTCGGCCGCGGCCGCTCCCCGATCCGGCGGCTCGACATCCCGATCGACGATCCGCGCCGACGATGCCCCGACATCGGCCTCGCCCGTGCGGAATTGGGCTGGGAGCCCACGGTCGACGCGGCGGAGGGACTGCGGCGGACGCTGTCGTGGTTCGCCGAGCGCCGGGAACGGACGTCGTTTACCGCGGTAACCGCCGGGTAGATCGCCGGTGGGCACGGCCCCTGCTAGCACCCACGGGAGGTGTTCGATGCGTGTACTGGGAATCAATGCCATATTTCACGATTCGGCGGCGGCGGTCGTCGTCGACGGCAAGATCGTGGCGGCCGCCGAGGAGGAACGGTTCAGCCGTCGCAAACACGGCAAACGCCCGGTGCCGTTCTCCGCGTGGGAGCAGCCCGCGCAGGCGGCGGCGTGGTGCCTCGCCGAGGCGGGCCTGACGCCCGGCGAGATCGACGCCGTCGGCTACTCCTACGACCCGAGCCAGGTGGATTACGGTCTGGGCGGGCTGGATCCGAGCTGGGAGCCGTTGCGCACCCAGTACGCCGAACGCGCCCCGCACTTCCTCGCGACGGCGCTGCCCGGACTCGACCCCGGGAAGGTGCGGTTCGTGCGGCACCACGTCGCGCACGCGGCGTCCTGCGGGCTGGCCGCGCCGTTCGGCGACGCCGCGGTGCTGACCCTGGACGGCCGCGGCGAGTCGACCTCGATGCTGGCGGGCGAATACCGCGACGGCAAGCTCGACGTGCTGGCCACCCAGTCGCTGCCGCATTCGCTCGGCCTGATGTACGAGGACCTGACCACCCATCTCGGCTTCGCGCGCTCGAGCGACGAGTACAAGGTCATGGCGCTGGCGTCGTACGGAACGCCGCGCTTTCTGAACACGCTGCGCGACAAGGTGTTCAGCACCGGAGACGGCGGATTCCGCACCGAGCCGATCGACTGGGACGACCTCGCGCCGCGGCGGGCCCCGGACGAACCGATGCGGCCCGAGCACGCCGACCTCGCGGCGTCGGTACAACTGCGCCTGCAGGAGGTGCTGCTGGAATTGTGCGGCTGGCTGCACTCGGCCACGTCGGCGGACAAACTCACCCTCGCGGGCGGCATCGCGCTCAACTGCGTCGCCAACACCGCGCTCTACGACGCCGGGCCGTTCGACGACGTCTGGGTGCAACCCGCCGCGGGCGACTCGGGTACGGCCCTGGGTGCGGCGCTGACCATCGCCGCCGAGGCGGGTGAGGCGATCGACCCGATGACCACCGCCGCACTCGGCCGCGGCTTCTCCGACGCCGAGATCGAGAAAACGTTGCGCGAGGCGCACATTCGCTACGAGCGGCCCGCCGATCTCGCGGGCACGGTCGCGGATGCGCTCGCCCGCAACGACATCGTCGCGTGGTTCCAGGGCCGGGCCGAATTCGGTCCGCGCGCACTCGGATACCGGTCGCTGCTCGCGCATCCGGGTTACGCGGCGAATCTGGAGCGGCTCAACGCCGTCAAGGGCCGGGAGCAGTTCCGGCCGGTCGCGCCCATGGTGCTCGCCGAGCGGGCGGCGGAGATCTTCGGCCGCGGACCGCTGCCCAGCCCGTACATGCTGTTCGTGCACGACGTCGATCCGGCGTGGCGCGACCGGCTGCCCGCGGTGACCCATGTCGACGGCACGGCCCGCATCCAGACCGTCGACCGGGCCGGCCATCCGCTGCTCGCCGACACCATCGGCCGGTTCGGCGACCGCACCGGGCTGCCCGTCGTGGTGAACACCAGCCTCAACACCGCGGGCCGTCCGATGGTCGATTCGCCGCGCGACGCACTCGAGTGTTTCGGCTCCGCGCCGATCGACCTGCTCGCCATCGGTCCGTTCGTGGTTCGGCGGTAACCCATGGCGAGCGCGGCACTCGATTACACGATCGTGATCCCCACCATCGGGCGCGCGGGGCTGACGGCGGTGCTCCGCGCCGTCGACCGGTCCCAGGGGCCGGCGCCCGCGGAGATCGTCGTCGTGGACGACCGCCCCCCGGACCGGGCCGGGCCGGACGCTCCACTTCCGTTGCCCGACGTGGGCATTCCGCTGCGCGTCGTGCGGTCCGGGGGCCGCGGTCCGGCCGCCGCCCGCAATGTCGGCTGGCGGTCGGCGCATTCGGAATGGATCGTGTTCCTCGACGACGACGTGGTGCCCGCGGCGGACTGGCGCACGCGCCTGGCCGACGACCTGACGCCGCTGCCGCCCGACGCCGCCGGATCCCAGGCCCGGATCTGGGTGCCGCTGCCCGCCGGTCGGCTGCCCACCGACGCCGAACGCGGCACCGCCGCACTGGCCACCTCGCGCTGGATCACCGCGGACATGGCGTACCGCCGGGCGGTGCTCGCCGAGGTCGGCGGCTTCGACGAGCGGTTCCGGCGGGCCTACCGCGAGGACTCCGATCTCGCGCTGCGCATCGTGCGGACCGGCAGGCACATCGCCGCCGGCGCCCGCGTCACCACCCACCCGCCCGCGACGGGTTCGCTGCTGTCCTCGCTGCGCGCGCAGGCGGGCAACGCCGACAACGCGCTGCTGCGGAACAAGTTCGGGCCGACCTGGCGGCAACAGATCGGCGAGGGCGGCGGGCGGCTGAGGCGGCACGCGGCCGTCACAGCGGCCGGGCTGGCGGCGGTGGCCTGCACGCTGCTCCGCCGGCGCGGACCGGCCGCCGCGGCCACCGCGCTGTGGCTCACGGGCACCACCGAATTCGCCGCGCGGCGCATTGCCGCAGGGCCGCGCACCCTGCCGGAGATCACCGCGATGGTGGTGACCAGTGTGCTGATTCCGCCCGCGGCATGCTGGCATCGGCTGCGCGGCGAGTGGCAGGTCGCGCGCCGGGCGCGCCGCCCGCGGCCGGTCGCCACGCCGCCGCTGGCACTGCTGTTCGACCGCGACGACACCCTTATCGTCGATGTCCCCTATCTGTCGGATCCCGCACTGGTGCAGCCGGTTCCGCGCTCGCGGCAGGTGCTGGACCGGCTGCGGGCGGCCGGGGTGCGGCTCGGTGTGGTGAGCAACCAGTCCGGTGTGGCGCGGGCGCTGATCTCCCCGGAACAGCTGCGGGCGGTGATGGATCGGGTGGAGGAACTGCTCGGCCCGTTCGACACCTGGCAGTTCTGCCCGCACCACGCCGACGACGACTGTGCCTGCCGCAAACCGAAACCCGGCCTGGTGACCGCGGCCGCGGCGGCGCTCGGGGTTCCCCCGCAGCGGTGCGTGGTCGTCGGCGACATCGGCGCGGACGTCGAGGCGGCGCTCGCCGCGGGCGCCCGCGCCATCCTGGTGCCGACGGCGAAGACGTTGCCGGAGGAGATCATTCGCGCCAAGTCGGCCGCGCTGGTCGCCCCCGACCTGGAATCGGCCGTCGAACTGGCGCTGGCGGGTGCGCGATGAGGCCCGGGCGGGTGCTGGCGGCGCGACTCGACAGCGCCGGAGACGTCCTGCTGTGCGGACCGGCGGTGCGCGCCCTCGCCCGGCACGCGGGCCCGGTCGTGTTCCTGTGCGGGCCTCGCGGGCGGGCGGCCGCCGAACTACTGCCCGGCGTCGCGGAGATCGTCGAATACCACGCGCCCTGGGTGGATCTCGAGCCGCCGGAACTGACCGAGGAGGCGATCACGGCGCTGATCGACCGGCTGCGCGCGCTGGACCTGGACGAAGCGGTGGTGTTCACCTCGTTCCACCAGTCCCCGCTGCCGCTGGCGCTGGTGCTGCGGATGGCCGGGGTGCGGCGTATCTCGGCGATCAGCGTGGACTATCCGGGCTCGCTGCTGGACGTGCGTCATCTGGTCGACGACGACATTCCCGAGCCCGAGCGCGCGTTGTCGCTGGCCGCCGCCGCGGGCTTCACCCCCGATCCGCAAGACGACGGACGGCTGCGAATTCGCCCGGCACTGCCCGATATTCGCGGCTTGGCGGGCGAACCCGGCTATGTCGTGCTGCATCCCGGCGCGGCGGTGCCCGCGCGGCGGATGTCGGCCGCGCGCAGCCGGTCGGCCGCCGCCGCGCTCGTCGCCGCCGGGCACCGCGTCCTCGTCACCGGCGCGCCGTCGGAACGGGAACTCACCGCCGAGGTCGCGGGCGCCGACGCCACCGATCTCGGCGGAAAGACCGATTTCGCGACCCTCGCGGCGGTGATGCGGCAGGCCCGCGCCGTGGTGGCGCCCAACACCGGCCCCGCCCATGTCGCGGCCGCGGTCGGGACGCCGGTCGTCTCGCTGTTCGCACCGGTCGTACCGGCCGCGCGCTGGGCGCCCTACGGCGTGCCGCACGTGCTGCTCGGCGACCAGCAGGCGGCCTGCGCGGGCAGCCGCGCCCGGGTCTGCCCCGTTCGCGGCCACCCCTGCCTCGACGGCATCTCCGATGACGAAATCGTCTCCGCCGTCAGGCGTTTGACGCGCACCCGAGGAAAGGACAGGACGCCATGACCGAATCCGGAGCCCCACCCGACACCACCGGCGGCGGCAGGCCCGCCGACTCGATCCGCGCCCATTTCGCCTCGCTCGCCACCGCGCTGGACGACAACGCGCACGTGGCCCCGCGCGTGCGGCGCTGGGGCGAGCAGCTCGCCGATATCTATGCCCGCGACGGGCGGCTGCTGGCGTGCGGGCACGGCGGCAGCGCCGCGGAGGCGCAGCACCTGACGGGCGAACTGGTCGGCAGATTCCGCGACGAACGCCGCCCGCTGTCGGCCATCGCCCTGCACGCCGACACCTCGGCGGGCACGGCGATCGTCAACGACTACGGCGCCGAACAGCTCTACGCCCGGCAGGTCGTCGCGCACGGCCGCCCGGGTGACGTGCTGATGCTGTTCTCCACCAGCGGCACCAGTCCCGCGGTGGTCGCCGCCGCCAAGGCCGCGGCCGACGTGGGCGTGCTCACCTGGGCGGTCACCGGACCCGCGCCCAATCCGCTGTCGTCGCTGTGCGACGACGCCATCGCCGTCGACGCGCCCAGCGTCGCCACGGTGCAGGAAATGCATCTGGTGCTCATCCACTCGCTGTGCGACGCGCTCGACACGGTCTTGGCGGTGACGCCGTGAGCCGGCCGCTGGTGATCGTCGGTGACACCCTGCTGGATGTCGATATCGACGGCACGGCACGGCGGTTGTGCCCCGAGGCGCCGGTGCCGGTCCTGGACGAGTCGCACCGGTCCGAGCGCCCGGGCGGCGCGGGGCTGGCCGCGATCCTGGCGCGCCGGGCTGCCGTCGAGCGCGTCGTACTGATCACCGCGCTCGGTACGGACGCGGCCGCCGATCGGTTGCGCGAGCTGCTGGCCCCGCAGGTCACCGTGCTGGCGCTGCCGCTGGTCGGCGACACCGTGTGCAAGACCAGGGCGCGCGCCGACGGCCAGTCGATCGTGCGCATCGACTCCGGCGACGGGCATGCCGCGGCACTGCCGCTCACCGACGAGATCCGTTGGGCGCTGCGCAATTCCAGCGCCGTTCTGGTGGCCGACTACGGCCGCGGCGTGGTGGCGAACCCCGAATTGCGCGAGTTGCTCGCCGACGCGGCCACCCGGGTGCCCGTCGTCTGGGACCCGCATCCGCGCGGCGAGCGGCCCGTGCCCGGCGTGCGCCTGGTCACCCCCAACCACAGCGAGGCGGCCGGTCTGGCACCCGACCACGAAACCGACGCCCGCGCCCGCCTGCTGGCGATGCGCTGGGGCGCCGACGCCGTGGCCGTCACGGTCGGGCCGGACGGTGCGGTCTGCTACGACCGGGGCACCGACACGACGCTGACCACGCCCGTCCCGTACTCGTTGCGCGTGGCGCCGGGCGCGGACACCTGCGGCGCGGGCGACCGGTTCGCGGTCGCGGCCGCGGCCGCGCTGGGGCGTGGTGAGCGGATACCGGAGGCGGTGCACGAAGCCGTCTGTGCCGCAGCGGCATTCGTCGGCGACGGCGGCGCACCGGCCGCGGCCGAACCGCCCGCCGACGACCGGCGCGACGATTCCGGAGACGATCCGTTCGCGCTGGCCGAGCGGGTGCGGCGGTCCGGCGGCCGGCTGGTCGCCACCGGCGGCTGCTTCGATCTGCTGCATCCGGGCCATATCTCGCTGCTGCGGCAGGCCCGCAGCCTGGGCGACGCACTGATCGTCTGCCTGAACTCCGACGAGTCGATCCGGGGCCGCAAGGGCGCCGACCGCCCGGTGGTCCCGGCACACGACCGGGCGCGCGTGCTGCTCGAGCTGTCCTCCGTGGACGCCGTCGTCGTCTTCGACGAGCCGACGCCGACCGGGCTGCTCGAGCGGTTGCGGCCGGACGTGTGGGTCAAGGGCGACGACTACGCGGGCAGCGACCTGCCCGAGGCCGACACGGTGCACCGGCACGGCGGCGAGATCGTGCTGGTGCCGGTGCTGCCCGGCTACTCGACCACCCGGCTCGTCGCCGCGGCCCGCGCGACGGCGTAACCCGTTCCGGCACATCTCATCTCACCACGACGAGAGGACCGATCATGAGCACGACCACTCCGCTGGGCAACGTCCTGATCACCGGCGGCGCCTCCGGACTCGGCGCGGCCACGGTCGCCGCGGTCCGCCGCGAGGGCGGCACGCCACTGGTACTCGACCGGCAGCCGCCCGCGGACGGCGTCGCCTACGAGCAGGTCGATCTGGCCGACTCCGAGGCCGCCGAGCACGCCGTGCGCACCCTCGTCGACCGTGCCGGCGGCACCCTCGACGGCGTGTTCACCGCGGCCGGCATCGACAGCTGCGGCGCGCTGGACACCGTCTCGACCAAGGACTGGGAACGGGTCGTGCACGTCAACCTGCTCGGCACGGCCGCGGTGGCCCGCGCGGCCCTGCCGTATCTGCGCGCCTCCCGGGGACGGCTGGTCACCTGCGCGTCCACGCTGGGACTGAAGGCGGTCGGCGACGCCACCGCCTACTGCGCGTCCAAATTCGGTGTCGTCGGCTTCACCCGCGCGCTCGCCGCCGAGACCGCGGGCGAGGTCGGGGTGACGCTGCTGGTGCCGGGCGGCATGCACACGGCGTTCTTCGACGACCGCGACGAGCAGTACAAGCCGCCGCCGGACGCCGTGCTGAACCGGCCCGAAAATGTCGCCGACACAGTGCTTTTCGCGCTGCGGCAGCCTGCGGGCTGCGAGGTGCGGGAGCTGGTGGTGGCGGCCTCGACGGAGAGTTCGTGGCCGTGATCCTGGTGCTGCGGGCGCTCGGCATCGGCGATCTGCTGACCGCCGTCCCCGCGCTGCGGGCGCTGCGCCGGGCGCGGCCCGGCGAGCGGATCGTACTGGCCGCGCCGGTCGAGCTGACCACGCTCGCGGAGCTGACCGGTGCCGTCGACGCCGTCCGCCCCACCGCCGGGCTCGGCGAGGACCTGCCCGCGGGGGCGGACCTCGCGGTGAACCTGCACGGCCGGGGCCCGCAGAGCATCGCGAGCCTGCTGCGCACCGACCCGGAGCGGCTGCTGACCCACCGGCACCGCGCGTATCCCGCAGTGCCCGGGCCGGATTGGGTCCAGGACATGCACGAGGTCGACCGCTGGTGCCGGCTGCTCGGGTACGCCGGCATCGACACCGACCCCGGTGATCTGTACCTGGATCCGCTCCCGTCGCGGAACTGGCGTGGCGTCGTGGTCGTGCACCCCGGCGCGGGATCACCCGCCCGGCGGTGGCCGCCGCAGCGGTTCGCCGCCGTCGCCCTGCATCTGCGGCGCGCGGGCCTGCCGGTGGTGCTCACCGGCTCGGCGGCCGAGCGGGAGACTGCGGTGGCCGTCGCCGCCGCGGCGGGCGTGCCGCGAAGCCACGTGCTCGCCGGGAAACTCGATCTGGCCGACACGGCGTCCCTGGTCGCCGCGGCGGCACTGGTGGTCTGCGGCGACACCGGCATCGGCCATCTCGCGACCGCCGTGCGCACGCCGTCGGTGCTGCTGTTCGGCCCGACCCCGCCACAGTGGTGGGGCCCGCCCGCGGGCTCGGCCCGGCACCGCGTGCTGTGGCCGGGGACCACCGGAGACCCACTCGGCGACGACCCCGACCCCGGACTGCTGCGCCTCACCGTGCCCGAGGTGGTCGCGGCCGTCGACACCCAACTCGCCTCGACCGCAATGGAGGCCGGCCATGTCGGATGAACGGATCGGTGTCGTCGGCACCGGATACGTGGGCACCACCACCGCCGCGGGCCTGGCGCACCTCGGCTGCACCGTGACGGCCGTCGACGTCGACGAGCGGTGCGTCGCACGACTGCGCCAGGGCCGCACCGACTTACACGAGCCCGACCTGGAACCACTGCTGCGCCAGGGCATCCGGGCCGGGCGGATGTCGTTCGACCGGCGGCTCGATCGGCTCACGGACGCCGGAATCGTCTTCGTGTGCGTGCCGACTCCGGCCACCCCGTCGGGCGCCGCCGATCTGAGCGCCGTGCACGAGGTGCTCGCGGGGCTGTTCGAGCTGCTCCGCCCGGGCTCGATCATCGTGCTCAAATCCACTGTGCCCGTGGGTACTACCCGCGCCGCCGCCGAGGCTGCCGAGCGCTACGGCCTGCGGGTCGCGAGCAATCCGGAGTTCCTGCGCGAGAGCCACGCGGTGTACGACTTCCTGCACGCCGACCGGATCGTCGTCGGCGCCGCCGACCCCGCCGTGGGCGCCCGGGTCGCGCGGCTGTACCGGGGACTGGAGTCCGCGGTGCAGATCGTCGACTTCGAGAGCGCCGAGCTGGCCAAGTACGCCAGCAACGCGTTCCTCGCGACGAAGCTGTCGTTCGTCAACGAGTTGGCGGAGTTGTGCGAAAAGGTCAGCGCCGATATCGAACTCGTCGGCGAATGCCTGGGCTCGGACCCGCGGATCGGCGCGGCGTTCCTGCGTCCCGGGCCCGGCTGGGGCGGTTCCTGTCTGCCCAAGGACACCCAGGCGCTGCTGCACGTGGCGCGCGACAAGCAGGTCTCGCTGGGCGTCCTGGCGGCGGCCGTCGAGGCGAACCACGCCCAGATCGATCGCGCCGTCGCGACGCTCGCGCACGCGGTCGGCCGGTCCGGCGGTTCGCTGGCGGGCGTGCGGGTGGCCCTGCTCGGCCTGACGTTCAAGGCGGGCACGAGCGACCTGCGTGACTCGCCCGCGCTGCGGCTCGCCGCCGCGCTGGTCGACCACGGCGCGGACGTCTGCGCCTACGACCCCACCGTGACACCCGACGACGCGCGGAAACTGCCGCTGCCCGGCGTCGTCCGGGTCGTCGACGACGCCTACGACGCGGCAGAGCACGCGGACGCGGTGCTGGTCGCGACCGAATGGCCGGAATTCGCCAAGCTCGACTGGCCCCGCCTCGGCGCCCTCTCGGACCGCCGCCTGGTCGTGGACACCCGCAACCTGCTCGATGCCGAGCGACTGGAGCGTGACGGTTTCACCGTGATCGGCAACGGCCGCTGAGCAGGCGCCGTTTGTGCGCCGGGCAACCGGGTACGGCGTGGGCGGCAGGCGAATACGAATCGACACGAAGGAGTTGCCATGAGTGAGCTCAACCCCATCGCGTTGCAGAAGGCCCTGCACGGCGTGAACTACCCCTGCGACCGGGACGGCCTCGTCGCGGCGGCGCGCAACAACGGCGCGGACCAGAACGTCGTCGGCACGCTGGAGAAGTTGCCGCGGCAGTCGTACAGCGGCCCCGACGCGGTCACCAAGGCGGTGTTCTGACCCTGTCCGGGGACACGGCCGCCGCGGCCGCCGGGTCCAGGACGACGGTGGTGATCGCGACCCGCAACCGGGCCGACGAACTCGCCACCACCCTGGATCGGCTCGCCGAGGCGGACCCGCAGCCGCCGGTGGTCGTCGTCGACAACGCGTCCGACGACCACACGGTGCGCGCCGCGACCGGTTTCCGCCGCCGATTCCGCGCGCTGGAGGTACTGGAACTGCCCGGCAACGAGGGCGCGGTGGCGCGCAATCACGGGGCCGTGCGCGCGGACACCCCATTCGTCGCGTTCTGTGACGACGACGCCTGGTGGGCGCCCGGCGCGCTGCCCACCGCGGAGCGCCTGTTCGACCGGCACCCGGAGCTCGGCCTGCTGGCGGGACGCACCTTGGTCGGGCCGGAACAGCGCGAGGATCCGGTCAATCGGCTGATGCACGAGAGCCCGCTGGGCACGGACCCGGGAGCGCCCGGACCCTCGGTGCTCGGCTTCCTCGCGGGCGCGGCCATCGTGCGGCGCGAACCGTTCCTCGCCGCGGGCGGCTTCTCCCCCGTCCTGCACTTCGCCGGTGAGGAAACCCTGCTGGCCTACGACCTCGCCGCGGCGGGCTGGCTGCTGTGCTATTCGCCGGATGTCGTGAGCCGGCACATGCCCTCGGCCTGGCGAATGCCCTCGCGCGCCCGCCGCGATCTCGAGAAACGCAATGCCGTCCTCACGACCCTGATGCGGCGGCCCGCGCGCGAATGCGTGCGCGAGCTGGCCGCCGTCGGCTGGTCGGCGGTGCGCCACCCGAGCAGCGCGCAGGTGGCGCTCGGCGTGGCCGCCCGGCTGCCCCGGGCGCTGCGGGAACGACGGCGGCTGCCCGGCCACGTGGAGTCGCAGATCGCGCTGTTGCGCGACGGAAAGGAATCGTCATGACGGGACCGAGGGTGAGCACGGTGATCATCACGCACAACCGCCGCGACGAATTGCGGCGGACCCTGCGGCACATGACCCGGCTCGTGGACTGCGGCCCGATCATCGTCGCGGACAACGGTTCCGGTGACGGCACGGCGGCCATGGTGCGCCGGGAGTTCCCGCAGGTGCGGCTGCTCGCGTTCGCGGACAACCTCGGCGCGATCGCCCGCAATCGCGCGGTCGAGCAGGTGACCACGCCCTACGTGGCGTTCTGCGACGACGACACCCGCTGGCAGCGCGGTGCGATGACCCGCGGCGCCGACCTCCTCGACACCTACCCGGAGCTGGGCTCGGTCACCGGGCGATGTCTCGTGGCGCCCGGCCTCGAGGAGGACCCGCTCACGCCCGAACTGCGCGACTCCCCCGTCGCCGCGCCGGTCTGGATGCCCGGCCCCGCGCTGCTGGGCGTGATGGCCGGCCTGTCGATCTTCCGGGTCTCGGCGTTCCGCGAGGTCGGCGGGTTCTGCGAACGGATGTGGCTCGGTGGCGAGGAGGAGTTGCTCGCGCTGGATCTGGCCGCGGCGGGCTGGTGGATGATGTGGGAGGAGGACATGATCATCCACCACGAGCCGTCCGTCAGCCGCGACGCGACGCGACGGCGGCAGCTCGGCATTCGCAATACGCTGTGGACCCTGTGGCTGCGCCGCCCGGTCCGCAGCGCCGTGCGCCGCACTCGCGCGGTGCTGGCGGGTGCGCCGAAGGACGCGGCCACACTCGGCGCGGTGCTGGAGGCGGCCGCCTCGCTGCCCTGGGTGCTGCGCCATCGCAAGGTCGTGCCCGAGCACGTCGAGGCCGGGCTGTTGCTGCTCGAGGAACCCCAATCACGTTCCCGCGCACGGCGTTACATCGGCTGACCCGATGTCAGATGTCGGCCTTGCGGCTGCCCTCGTTGCCCATGATCTGCGGCGGGTCCTCGGCGCTGCCGGACGCCTTCTTCCGCCGGATCAGCACGATGGCGACGAGCACGGGAATCACCAGCAATATCAGCAGGAATTCCATAATCGGCCACACCTTTCCGCTGGAGTACGAGCAGCAACCTATCGGCGAGCTACCCGGCGCACGCGGGTCCAAACCGCCGCGCCGGGGTGTTGCCGATGCCCGGCGGGGTAGGACGCAGAGACAGCTGTCGTCGAATCGAAGGGATGTGCCGCCATGTCCATGGATCCCGATCCCGACCGTGTCCCGGACCTGGAGCAAGGCGGTGGTGTGCGCCCCGGCGCGACCCCGCCCGACACTCCGCAGACGTCCGGGCTGTCCGCTCCCGAACCGCGCACGCGGCGTGCGTTCCCGCCGACCGGCATCGCCATGATCGCCGTCGTCGTCGCGGTGGTGATCCTGTTTCTCGGCATCGCCATCGCCCTGCTGGCGACGCTCTGATCGCCGGGCACACCGCGTGTGGCGATGACCACGCTGCCGGTCGCGCGCGAATCCGGCATGCTGGACACGGGCTCGCTGCGCCGGGCGCCACGACATCCCCGACGACTGGTGAAACACCTTGCGACACAGCCCGCCCAGGTCCCCGGCCGCCCACGGCTCGCCGTGCCGCGAGTTCGGATATCCGCGGCCCGAGTCGCCGCCGCAGACCAGCACACCGATCGAGTTCGTGGCCGATCTGCTCGGGGACATCGCGACGCCGCGTCCGCAGGCCCGCACGCTGGCGGACCCGCACGCGGCGGCGGAGGTGATCGCGGCGGAGACGCGGTCGCGGGTGCGTGCGGTCTGCGAGGCATTCCCCGGAAAACCGGTGATCCTGCTCAGCGGCGGAGTGGATTCGATCTATGTCGCGGCCGTCGCCGCGGCGCTCGGCCACGCGCCGCACGCGGTCACCATCGTGACCGCCGAAGCCTCCGACGAGACGAACGCGGTCGCGGCGGCCACCGCGCTGGGACTCACGCACGAGGTCATCCGGCTCTCGCACGACGAGGTCGTCCGCCTGGCGCAGCAGACCATGGCACGGCTGGGCACCTCCGAGCTCTGGGAGGTCACCGCCGGAATCCCGCTGCTCGCCGCCCGCCGCGGATTCGGCGGCGATATCGGCCCGATCCTGTCGGGCAGCGGCGCGGACGCCATCTTCGCCGGTGGCCGCGCGCTCACCCAGCCTGTCGAATCCCTTTCCGCCCGAGCCGAACTCGACACAATCGTGCGCGCCGAATCCGCCGCCAACTTCCGTCGCGACCGGCTGGTGCCGCACTTCTACCCCGCTCTGCTCGACGAGTACGCCGACCGGCTGGTCCACGTGTTCCAGACCGTCCGATGGTGGCGCGTCTCCGAAACCCTCGCCCCACCCGCCCTGTTCGGCGACAACGACGGCGTGCGCTTCGACAAACTCGCCCTCCGCATCGCCTGTGAGAAGCAATTGCCCTCCGGCGCACAGCATCTCGCGTGGGCGGTGAAATCCCCCATCCAGCGTTCGACCGGGCTGACCGCGGTGCTGTTCGCGGCGGCGCGCGCCTACAGCGCGCGCCTGCCGGGAGCGGCTACCTATACCGACCCGCTGACCGAGGCGCCGGAAGCAGTGGCGACCCGGCTGTATCTCGCCGCGCTGCACCGCATGATCACCGGCTGACGCCGCCGCACCCGCGAAAACAGGTAGCGGGGTACTCGTGCCCGCGGCTCGCGTGCGGCCGAGTCTGGATACCGCGCGCGGATCAATTCTCGGCGATCGGCGCGCCGGAGGTGGTCATGAGCAGCGCGATGCGAGCGTTCCTCGGCACGCTGGCTGCGGCGGGAATTCTCGGTGCGACAGCGGCGGCGGCCTGGTCGACGCCCACGCCGATCCCGCCCAGCAGTCCGGTGGAGTCGTGCGCCACGAACCCCAGTGCGGTCGGGCAGATCTGTGCGCGCCCCGATCCCACCCTCTCGATCCCGTCCAGAGCCGAACGCGGCACCCAGGTCACCGTGTCGGGCGAGAACTGGCGGTGTATCACGGCCCAGGTCTCGCCGAGCTGGTCGGGGGCGGTACAGACCGCGATGGTCGACCAGGGATCGTTCGCGGTCTCCCTCCCCGTCGGCGCCTCGGTCGAGCCGGGCTCCTACGCCGTCCAGGTCTCCTGTGGCGGGTATTCGGCCGCCGCGCCGATCACGATCTTCGCGCCGCGGGTCGAGATCACGACGCCGACGACGACCACCCGGCCGCCGGTGACCACGCGCAAACCCGTGACCACCGAACCGACGACCGCGATCACCACACCGCCCACCGGCGTGGGGACGACCGGCGAGCAACCGTCGATCGCCGCGCAGCCGGTCGATATTCCCGAGGCGGACAACGATATCGGCGGTCCGCTCGTCGTCGTGCTGCTGATCGCCGTCGTGGTCGGGGCGATGCTCGTCGCCTGGTGGCGCAGGCGCGTGGCCCGTACCCCGCGCGAACCGCACCCGCCCCGCGTGCGCGTGCGGGTGGCCGCCGACGCGAACCCGTATCTCCGGGTTCGCGAACTCACCGGCCCAGCTGTTCGAGTCCGGCTCAGCGCGGGTGAGCCGACCGTCTGCGTGAAAGAGGTTTCGCGATGACCGATCCCCCAACGATCACGGCCCGCACGGTGCTCTTCGGGTACGCCGCGCGCGAGGTCGTCGAGCGCGAGCTGGGCGAGCGGCTCCGCGACAGCGGTGTCGACGATGTGGCGTTGCGCCGCGCGCCCGTGGCGACCGCGATGCTGCGCGCCGCGGCGCTGCACGAGATCGCCAGGGCCGTGGACGGTTTGCTCGGAGTCGACATCGGCGGCGTCGCGGTCGCGGGCTGGCGGCGATACGAGCAGCTACGTGACGCGGCGCTGCGGACCAGGGCGGGCGGAACCGAACAGGTCGAGCTGTTCGAGCACGAGATCGTGCGGACCTGCCGCCCACGCCTCGACATCACCGTCGACGGAAACACGGTGGGCGAGTTCGTCCTCGAACTCGGCGCCACGCTGGTGTTGCGGCCCCTCACCGCCACCGTCCGCGACGGTCGGCTGGCCGCGCTCGGTCCGGGCGACTGCACCGTCACGATCGCGATCCTGGTCCCGGAATTCGGTCCGGTCCTGGAACGCGAACGCGCCTTCCCCGTCGGAATCATGATCGACCTGCGGCGCCCGATCCCACTCCTCGGTCTCCACCATTTCCCGCCGCCGCAACGCGTGCCGGGGCCGGTGATACGACAGCCGAACGGCTGAACGCCGCTCGAAAGGCATTCTGCCCGAGCACTTCCGGCCTACCAGCGCGGCCGGGCCCTGGGACCTCCGTTCCGGGCGAGGGTCGGCGTGCTGCTGGGGTCTCGCCCGCCGCCACCTGGCCGTACAACCCCCGGTTGTGGCGAGCCGGGCGGACGGTTGTTTGACCCGGCCACGGGCGGTCGGCTTCGATGTCGGCTCGACGCAAGGTGGTTCGGAGCGAATGGAGCCGGCGCGGGTGATGCGGGACAGGCAGTCGCTGGGGCGGCAATTCGGGTGGCTCTGGGCCGCGTACGTGGCGAGCGCTGCCGGGACGTGGCTGGCCTTCGACGCGTTCGCGTTGATCGCGATCCAGGTGTTGCACGCGGGTCCGAGCGAGGTGTCGGGGCTGGCGGCCGCGGGCCTGGCGGTGGGGGTGGTGGTCGCCCTGCCGCTCGGCCCCTGGGTGGAGTTCCGGCGCAAGCGGCCGGTGATGATCACGATGGACCTCATCCGGTTCGCGGTGCTGATGAGCGTGCCCGCCGCGTACTTCCTCGGGCGGCTCACCTTCGTCCAGTTGCTGATCGTGTCGGTCGTGGTGGCCGCGGCCGACATCACCTTCACCGCGGCGAGCGGCGCCTGCCTGAAAACGCTGGTGCGCCGGGAGGATCTGCTGGTGGCCAACGGGCGGTTCGAGTCCACGAACTGGACCGCGACCATGCTCGGACCGCCACTGGGCGGCGTCGCCGTCGGGCTGTTCGGACCGGTGGTGACCGTGGTCGCCAACGCCATCAGTTTCCTGCTCTCCGCCGCAGGGATTCGCGCGATCAGCAAGGACGAGCCGCGCCCGGCGCGCGTCGAGGGACACCGGCTGCGCGCCGCCGACCTCCTCGAAGGCTGGCGCTACCTGCTGACCCACCCGACCCTGCGGCCGCTGCTGTGCAACGCGGTCCTGGTCAACGGCCTGATCATGGCGACCCAGCCGCTGATGGCGGTCCTCATGCTAGGGCACCTCGGGTCCGCGCCCTGGCAGTACGGGCTCGCGTTCGCGGCGCCCTGCCTCGGCGGCCTGGTCGGTTCCCGGCTCGCCCGCCGGCTCGTCGCCCGCTACGGGCAGTACCGAATCCTGTTCGCGGCCGGGGCTTTTCGCGTGTGCTGGCTGATCGGGCTGTTGTTCGTCGGTCCCGGTCTGCCCGGGCTGGTCCTCGTCGTCGCGGTCGAACTGGGCCTGATCACCTGCTGCGCCGTCTACAACCCGGTCCTGGCCACCTACCGCCTCGGCCAGGTCCCGAACGATCGGGTCGCCCGCGCCCTGTCCGCCTGGTCGATCGCGACCAAAACCGGCATCGCCACCCTGACCGCCCTCTGGGGCCTGCTGGCCACCGTCACCACGCCCCGCACCGCGATCGCCGCCGCGGGCTTGCTGATCCTCGCCACCCCGCTGCTGCTTCCCCGCTCGGCCGCACGGCCCGAACCACATCCGGAGCCGGTTCGAACCCACGCGTGAAAGATCAAGCGGGCGTGAAGAAGTCGCCGACTCGCTTGCGGACATCGGCGCACCTGATGTCCAGCTCGTCGGCGTCGTCCGCGACGACGAAGGCCAGCCCCAGCGCCACCGAATCCATCATGGACCGGGTGGCCGGGTACGTTCTGCCGGGCTCGGCCGCCATCCGGACCTCCCGCACACCCGGCAGGCCCGTCAGCTCGGCGTCGGCTCCGCCCAGATACCGGGACGCCCGATCGATGCTGAAGAGCACGAGTGCGCCGCGCTGCGCCAGGACATAGCCGGAACGGGGCTCCGCCGCCGGCCGTCCGAGCCCGAAACGCTCTGCGATATAAGCGCATTCGCGATGGATCTGCGAGTTACCGGTGAGCTGATAGGTCTGCTGCGGATGGCCGATCCCGTGCGCCCGAGCGCCGAAATCGATCAGCCGGGGTCCCAGCGAGCCGGACATGATCTCCATGTGCGCGGGGCCCACGCGCACGCCCAGGGCGTCGAGCACCCGCGACGCGTACTCCGCCAGTTCACCCACCACCGGATCGTCGTGCTCGAGCCACCGCCCGCGCTCGTAGACGAAATCACCCGACGCCGACACCCATTTGTCGTACACGCTCACGCACAGCAGTTCGTGGCCGTGCTCGGTGGAGAAGGTGTCGACGGCATATTCGATTCGGGGAGCGGGATACATCTGCTGGATCAGGGCGGCCGAACCGGACCCGAACAGCCCCGCGCCGTCGGTGATCGCGGCGACGGCGGCGGTCAGCTCCGCCGGGGTCTCGACCGATCGGACGTCCACCGAGGCCGCCCCGCGGGCCGGCTTGACCACCAGCTTCCGGCCGCCACGCAGCTCCGCGAACGCCGTGGCCGCGATGGCATCCGGCGTCTCGACCGAGCGCGTATTCAGGCTGGGGACACCGGCCGCCGCCAGCGCCTCGAACATGTACTGCTTGTCCCAGCGCCGCATCGGCAGCGTGGTATCGCTGCCCGGGCAATCGGGCAGGTCGCCGCGCAGCCGTTCACATAATTCGACGCCGGGCTCGGAACCGGCGATGACGTACCGCACCGAACGGTCCCGGCACATCCGGAGCAGCCGCTCGTACGACGACCCGAAATCCGCCTCGAAATCCAGTGCGCCCGGCGTGGGCGCGGTACGGAAGCCCGACACCAGCGCCTGCGCGGTATCCAGCAGTATCGTCTCGATGCCGTATTCCGCCAGCACGGCTGGATACAGCTTGCCCGAACTCACCGGGTCCACGATCAAAACCGAGTTATCCGACACGGACCGGACTCCTGTTCTCGTTAACCCCCGCCACTACCGCCACCGCCCCCGCGACCACCGAAATCTGCACGACCAGAGCCCAGTACAGCGACAGGTCGTGCAGTACCCCGAAGGCGCCTATGCCCGGACCGACCGCGAAACCGATCGACTGGGCCGCCGACAGATACCCTTGATATCTGGGGTTGTCCGATCGAGACGACAGCCGCGCTATCGCCGCGCTCGCCTGCGGAATGAAGATGGCCTCGCCGAGGGAGAACAGCACGAATCCGCAGATGCACACGGTCCAGCTGGTTCCGAAACCACACACCGCGAGCCCGGCCCCGGTCACGAATATGCCGATGCCCAGCGCGTAGTTCCACCTCAACCTGGCCGTCACGAAGCTGAGCGGCAACTCGAAAGCGATGATGAACACCGAATTCACCGCGATCAGCACGCCGTACAGATGCCCGCCACCGGCGATCCGGTCCACCGACAGCGGTATCCCGCTCATGCTCTGGGCGTAGACGGCCATCGCCGTGCCGAATACGACGATCACCGCCCACAACCGAGCGGCTCGCGAACCGCGGCGACCGGTGCGGGGTTGCTCGAACCCGGTCGAATCCGTCGGCGCCACAACGGTTTCCGCCGCACGCAGCCGCGTGCGCTCACTCAGCAGCAGCACCGCGGTGAGCAGCGAACCGAATGCCGACAGCGTAAACAGCATCGGGAAGTTGTCCTCGCCCACCATCGCGACCACGATCGGAGCGACCGTGACACCGCTGCTGAGAAAGATCCGGTGGAAGGCGACCACCGTCACCGTATCGCCGCGGTAGCTCGAACCCGTCACCAGAGCCGCCGCCGGCCCGGCGAACGATTGGGTCACCGCGACACTCAGCGACGCCACCACGATGGCCGAAACAGGTTGCGCCGACAGGATTCCGAGCAGGAACAACAGTGGAACATTGAGTATCGAACCGGCGATCAACACATCGGTCGACCCGAACCGGCCCGCGAACCAGCCACCCGCCAGCGACCCGAGCACACCGGCGAAACCGGCCGCGAACAACGCCAGCGACAACGCCGCGGCGTTCAGCCCGATCGATTGGTAGAACACCGTGGAGAACAGAGCGAGGAAGCCCACCGCTCGACTCAGGAATGTGGTGATCGAAACGATCCACACCGCAGCGGGAAACTCCGGCAGCTTTCGTCTGTCCGGTTCACGCACCTCATCCTCCTCGCGATCACCGCGGGTATGCCGCCCTCATCGGCGATTCGGACGCTAGTCGCCGGCGATCGGCGCCGGTTTCGCGTGCGCGAAACGATCTTGCCGCTATGCGCACGATCCGCCGATCCGGTGCTGGTGGACCTCTCAGGGTTGGATGGTGTACCGGACGTCGCGCGGGCTGACGCCGAAACGCTCCCGGAACGCGGTACTGAAGGCGCTGGCCGAGCCGAAACCCAGACCGGACGCGATCGACGCGATGCTCTGGTGCCGGTACGACGGGTCGCTCAGCCGCCGGTTCGCCAGTCGCAGGCGTTCCTCCCGAATCAGTTCCCGCGGCGTGGTTCCGGAACGCTGCAGGACGAGTTGAATCTGCCGGACCGACCAGCCGAGCGCCCGCGCGATGGACGAAGCGGACAGCCGGGGATCGGTGACGTGTGAGCGGACGTAGTCGCGGATCGCCTCGTCCAGTTTGTCGGGATGGCCCGCGCTGGTCAGTTGCTGAGCGCGGGCGTGCATGCACAGCAGATCGACGATGTGGGACGAGGCGGCGTCGAACTGGTACCCGTCGAGCGTGGCGGACTCGTCGAGCAGCCCCGTGAGCATGCCCGTCACCACCCGCCCCAGCCCCGTGGTCAGGTCCATCGGCCGCCCGAGCAGCGCGTCGGCGACATCGAGGCGATGCGTGAACTCGTGCCGGGGAATGGTCATCAGGACGCCGCTGCCGTGCGCGAGCGCGTACCCGCACGGCCGGTCGAGCGACACCAGGCACCCGGCGCCGTTCGGCAGCTGCGCACCCCCGTTGTCGTCCCAGAAGTCGGCGCGGCCGTCGAAGGTGAGCAGCAGCCGGAAGTCGTCGTCGCTGTCGAGGCGGATGTTCTTGGGCGTTCTGATATAGGTGACATCGTCGGACTGCCAGCCCACGAGCTGGTACTTACTGGTGCGAGCCAGTTTCGTCCGCCCTTGGAAGTCGCTGCCGCCAGGGAATTCGTACGACAGGCGCCGGTGGTGAGAGGTGATGAGTTCGGCCCAGTACTCGGTCCGTTCCCCCGGCTCGACACTGTGGGTCGTCGAGGTCTCCACCGTCAGATGAGGCATGTTCACCGGTGTTCACTCCTGCTCGAACCGACAACACGCCACATGATTGCTGGCCCGGCGCAGCCCGTCCACACCAACCACCGTGAACCCGGTCACCCGCACGCGGGAAGTCGCGTCCACCCCAACCACATTCGCCGCGCGCGGGTCACCCGATGATGATCGGCAGCGTCTCCCAGCCGCGCACGGTGGAGGTCGACGACAAGGCGATTCGGTCCCATTCGACCTCCCAGCGCGGGAAGCGGGCGAGCAGTTCCTCCAGCGCGACCTTGGCCTCGAGCCGGGCCAGCGCCGCACCCAGGCAGAAGTGGGTGCCGAACCCGAACGTCCGCAGGTTGCTGATCTTGCGGTGGATGTCGAACCGGTCCGGGTCCGGCCAGCGATCCTCGTCGCGGTTGGACGAGGCGATCAGCAGGATCATCGCGCTGCCCGCCGGCACGGTGCGGCCGTACAGTTCGACATCGGCGGTGACGTACCGGGCGATCGCGTGCCCGGTGGGTTCGAACCGCAGCGTCTCCTCGATGGCGTTCGGGATGAGCCGCGGGTCGGCGGCCAATTCGGCGCGCTGGTCGGGGAATCGGGCCAACAGCGAACCCAGCCAGCCGATCAGCCGGGCCGTGGTCTCGTTGCCCGCACCCGCTACCACGGAGATGTAGGTCAGGATCTCCTGCCTGGTCAATGTCCGCGTCACCCCCGCGGTGTCCACGAATTCCGCGCGCAGCAGTTCCGTCATCAGGTCGTCGGAGGGGTGGTCGGCGCGCCAGTCGATGTACTCGGCGAATTGATCGGCATTCGGGATCGCCTGATCCGAGATCTCCATCTGCTGCCCCGGCGCGGTGCGCAGGTTCGCGTCCGCGCGGTCGCGGACCGACTCCTGATCGGCTTCGGGGATGCCGAGGAGCATGCCGATCACGCGCATCGGCACCTCGTTGGCGAACGCCGTCATGAGGTCGAATCGGTCGCGCCCGGTGAGCCGGTCGAGCGAGCGGACGCACATCTGGCGAATCTGCGGTTCCAGCGACAGCACCCGCCGCGGGGTGAACACGCTCTTGAGCAGTCCGCGGTGGATGTCGTGCGCGGGCGGGTCCTCCATCAGCAGGGTGCCGGGCGGAATCTCGATGCCCGCCTTGATGATTTCCAGGATCGGGCCGCGCGAAGAGGAGAAGGTCTCCCAGTCGAGCAGGGCGCGGTCGACGTCGTTACAGCGGCTGAGGACGTAGAAGTCGTGCTTGTCGTTGTAGTACAGCGGCGCCTCCGCCCGCAGCCGCCGGTAGATCGGATACGGGTCGCGGGCGATGGCCGGGTCGAAGGGATCCCAGTAGAGCGGGACGCCGGAATCCGGCGAGATCCCCTGGGGCGCTGCGGAAACGGTGGGTTGCGTGTCGGGCATGGTGCCTCCCGGGTGTGCTGATTCGAATCGGACGAAGTGGTCAGCGTGTAGCGGCATAACCGGTGGTCATCCAGTACAGGGCGCGGTCGATGGCGGGCACGATGTCGGTGACCGCGATCTCCCCGGCCGAGTACCGGCCCATCAGCCCGTACACCAGGCTGTTGACGATCGCGTAGAGGTCGTGGATGAAATCCATGTCGACGTCGGCGAGCACCGCCATGGCGGCGGGGAACAGGGCGTCCATGCCCCGGCTCATCAAGGTCTGCCCGCCGGCCGAGGCGCGGGCGCGGAAGTAGGCGGCGAGCAGGCCGGGATGGTCCTCCCAGGGCTCGAAGACCGGGCGCAGCACGCGCATCATCCCGGTGTGCAGTGATTCGTGCGGGCGGGCAACGTATTCGGGTACCCGGGCGTAGCAGTTCTCGGCGATCCACCAATCCAGTGCCGCGAGGATCAGCTCGTCACGGGTGCCGTACAGCTTGTAGATCTTGGCCAGCGAGACTCGCGCCCGCCGGGCGACCTCGCGCACCTGTATCGCGTCGTAACCCTCGGACTCGAGCAGTTCCACGACCGTCGCCCGGATGCGTTGCTCGCCCTGCCCCAGGGCGGAGTCCGTGACCGAGTCGTGCGGTTCACCCATCCCGCCCGCTCCTCTCCGGGAGGCGATGCGACCACCTCCGGTAACTAAGTTACTATCCTGCGAGACTCGCGTTCATCGAATCTGATAATTGCTCTTTCATTCTCAAGAACGTTATTCTGACTCTCAGAAATAGCGTTCTTCATCGGAGAGGCGAGGCGCATGGCGTGGGACTTCGAGACCGAGCCCGAGTACCAGGCAAAGCTGGACTGGGCCGACGGATTCGTGCGCGAGGAGGTGGAGCCGCTGGATCTGGCCTGGCCGCACGAGCAGTTCGCGCCCTTGGACGGGGGCCGCCGGCAGGCCATCGCGCCGCTGAAACAGCGGGTGCGCGAACAGGGACTATGGGCGACGCACCTGGGTCCCGAGCTGGGCGGCCAGGGGCACGGGCAGGTGAAACTGGCTCTGCTGAACGAGATTCTGGGCCGGTCGTCCTGGGCGCCGATCGTGTTCGGCTGCCAGGCGCCCGACACCGGCAATGCCGAGATCATCGCCCACTACGGCACGCCGGAGCAGAAGGAGCGATACCTGCGGCCGCTGCTGGAGGGCGAGTTGTTCTCCTGCTATTCGATGACCGAACCGCAGGCGGGCGCGGACCCGCGCGAATTCACCACCACCGCCGTCCGCGACGGGTCGGACTGGCTCATCAACGGCTGGAAGTACTTCTCCTCCAACGCGCGCACCGCGGAGTTCCTCATCGTCATGGCCGGCACCGACCCGGACGCCGGTGCGTACCAAGGGATGTCGATGTTCCTGGTGCCCGCCGACACCCCCGGCATCGAGATCGTCCGCGACGTGCGGCTCTACGGCGAACCCGAGGCCGCCGGTCAGCACGCGCTCATCCACTATCGGAATGTGCGGGTGCCGGATTCGGCGTTGCTGGGCGGGGCGGGGCAGGCCTTCGTCATCGCGCAGACCCGGCTCGGCGGCGGGCGCATCCACCACGCCATGCGCACCATCGGCCTCGCGCGCAAGGCGCTGGACATGATGTGCGAGCGGGCCCTCAGCCGGCGTACCGCGGGCAGCAGGCTGTCGGACAAACAGTTCGTGCAGGGGTTCATCGCCGATTCCTACGTCCAATTGCAGCAGTTCCGCCTGTTCGTGCTGTACGTGGCGTGGGAGATCGACAAGCACAACGACTACCGGAAGGTGCGCAAGGACATCGCCGCGGTCAAGGTCGCGATGCCCGCGGTGCTGCACGACATCGCCTGGCGCGCAATGCAAGTGCACGGCGCGCTCGGCGTCACCGACGAAGTCCCGCTCATGCGCATGATCCACGGCGCGGCCGTCATGGGTCTGGCCGACGGACCCAGCGAGGTACACAAGACCACCGTCGCCAGGCAGGTGCTGCGCGACTACTCCCCCGCTGCCGGACTGTGGCCCTCCGAATGGATTCCGGCGAAACGAGAAGCGGCCCTGGCCAGATACGCGGAATTCCTGGAACACGAAGTAGGAAACCGATGACCGAGCAGACCGCCGAAACCACCACCCTCGACCTCACGCGGCTCACCGACTGGCTGGACCGGACCGGTATCCCGGGCGCCGGGGCGCCCCTCACCGTCACACAGCTGTCCGGCGGGGCACAGAACGAGATCTACGACCTGCGCCGCGGCGACCATCGCAGCGTGCTGCGCATTCCGCCCGCCGCCGCCCCGGCGGAGCGCGACAACGGGATTCTGCGCGAATGGCGCATCACCGAGGCGCTCGACGGCACCGATGTGCCGCACGCGAACGCGGTCGCCGTCTGCACCGATCCGGAGGTGCTGGGCCGGGCCTTCTTCCTGATGGGTTACGTCGACGGATGGTCGCCGATGCAGCATCAGCGGGCGTGGCCCGAACCGTTCGGCGGTGACGCCGCGGCCCGGGCCGGGCTCGCGTATCAGCTGGTCGAGGGCATCGCGCTGCTGTCGCGGGTGGACTGGCGAGCGCGCGGGCTGAGTGACCTGGGCCGGCCCGACGGCTTCCACGATCGGCAGGTGCGGCGCTGGACGGGCGTGTTCGATCGGATCAAGGGCCGCGACCTCGAGGGCATGGACGTCGCCACCGCCTGGCTGAATACCCATCGCCCACTGGATTTCGTGCCCGGGGTGATGCACGGGGACTACCAGTGGGCCAATGTCATGTATCGCCACGGCGGGCCCGCGCGGCTCGCCGCGATCGTCGACTGGGAGATGGGCACGATCGGCGATCCCAAACTGGATCTCGCCTGGGCACTGCGTGATTGGCCCGCCGACACCCACTCAGACGAAGCCGCGAAGTCCAGCTATGTCGACCTGCGGGACATGCCCTCTCGCGACCGGCTCGTCGCGCACTACGCCGAGGTGTCCGGCCGCCAGGTCGACGATCTCGACTACTACCTGGTGCTGGCGAGCTGGAAACTCGCCATCGTGCTCGAGCAAGGCTTCCAGCGCGCGGGGAACAACCCCAAAGCGCAAGCCTTCGGCACCATCGTGCCGCAGCTCATGCGTTCGGCCGCCGACCTCGCGGAGACCACGGCCTACCGCGGGTGAACCGGGCAGCGTATGGGTTCGCCCGGCCCTACGGTGCCGTGAGCGCCGTCAGTTCTTCTTCAGCTCCTCGGCGAGCATCACGAGGATATCGCTGGGGCCGCGGACGTAGGTGAGCCGGTAGATGTCCTCGTAGGTCGCCACGCCGCGCAACGGATGACAACCGTGCTTCGCGGCTGTCTCGAGGGCCTGGTCGAGGTCATCGACCGAGAACGCGACGCGGTGCATGCCGATATCGTTGGGACGAGCGGGCTCCGACTCGATCGCTTCGGGATGGATGTACTCGAAGAGCTCGAGCCGGCCGTGACCGTCCGGCGTCTGGAGCATCGCGATATCGGCGTGGTTGCCGTCGAGGCCGACGGCGGTGTCGGTCCACTCGCCGCTGACCGTGTCACGGCCGACGAGCGTGAGGCCGAGGTCGGTGAAGAACGCGATCGCCGCATCGATGTCGCGCACGGCGATGCCGACATTCTCGAGTTTGATGGCCATGCGTCGCATGCTACCGAGCCGGGTCGATCTCCTCGGCGGTGCCGGAGGCGAGGGCGCCGGGGCCGTATTTGGCGGCGATGAGCTTCCAGGGATCGGCGTAGGGCCCGCGGCGTTCCGAACGGCGTTGCAGCGCAAGGAGTGTCCGCAGGATCGGGCGCAGGGCCGGTCCGACGGCTCGCAGCGCCATCCGGGTCGCGCGGGGGCGGCTCTCGGCGATCCAGTCGACGGTCTGCTGCCAGTCGTGGTGCTGATAGTCCAGCAGCGCTTGGGATCCGGTGGTGTCGAACCAGCCGGTGAAGCTCCAGCCGCGGTCGTCGGCGGGATCGCCGGGCAGGCTCGCGGAGGCACCGAGGCGGCCGATGCCGATGGCCGCGAGCATGTCGTCCTCGACGTCGCGGTGGGTGCGCCGGTAGGTGTCGTTGCCGCCGATGAGCAGGATCTTGCCGTCGATGGCGGCGCGGCGGTCGACGGCGTTGGCGAACGCGGTCGCGACATCGCGCGCGTCGACGCCGTGGAGCCGGTTGTCACCGGGGGTGGCGCGCATGAGCAGCAGGTAGTCACCGTTGAGGCCGGCCGTGCCGTCGGGTGAGAGCACTCCGGCCAGGCGCAGGATCGCGTGCGGCAGTCCGCTGCCGGTGACGACCGCCTCGGTCAGCACCTTGTCCTCGCCGTACTGGTCGATCGGACGCACCGCAGTGTCCGGGGTGATCAGCTCGGGATAGCGGTAGGGATTGCGTGAGCCGTACACCGCGGCGCTGGAGGCGTACACCAGCAGCGGCGGCTCCGGCAGCGCGCGGGCGGCCCGGACCAGTGCGGTGGTGCCGTCGACACTGATCCGCCTCGCCAGGGCCGGATTCCGGTAGGACCGCGGCGAATACATCGCCGCGAGGTGGACGATCGCACCGGGCCGGTGTTCGGCGACGAGCGCCCCGACGGCCGCGTCGTCGAGCAGATCGGCGTAGGCGGTGTGCAGCGTGCCGGGATGTCCGTGGGCGGCCATGCCGTCGGCGACCGCCGAGGTGGCCTCGGTGCGCAGGTCGGTGGCGACAACGGTGCGGCCGCGCGACAGCAGGATCTCCGCGCAGCGCTTGCCGACCTGACCGAAGGCGCCGGTGACGAGGACGGTGCCGGTCATTTCGCCGACCTCCGTGCCACGGCCGCCCCCGCCGCATCGCGCAGCCGGGGCGGTATCCGGACGGAGACGAACGGGGTGCAGAGGTCTTCGCGCAACCGCGTCAGTGTGGAGGTCTCGAGGTACCAGCGGCCCTCGACCTTCTCGTAGGTTTCGTGGTAGTGCCCGTAGCCGACCAGGCGCAGGCCGGGAGCCAGCGCCACGATGTCCTGCAGTGCCCAGCTGCCGCGAGCGGCGGTGGGCGATATCAGTTCTATCTCCGGCGCGTGCACCTGATGCACGGTAATACGTGACGGCTTGCCCAGGGTGGCGATCACGAACGCCACGAAGGCGTCGGCGCCAGTGATCACGCGGCCGCCCGCCTCGGACGTGTCGCCGACGAAATCATCGGTGAACAGGCTCCGCCATGCCGCCCAGTCCTTGGTGTCCAGATGGCGGCAATAGCGTGCCTTCAGCCGCTTGATGGCTTCTATATCGCGGAAGTAGTGCGGGTCATCGAGATTCGCCGCTGGCTCGTCCTGGACCGAAGCGCTCATGCCAGTCCTCTCGCAGTGCCGGAAATTTCATTCTTCATTATGAAGAGTCTGGATATCGAATGGTGTGCCGCCCGCGCGAATCCGGGTGATGCCCGTCACAGCCTGTCATAGGCCCGGCGGCCGCGGTGTCTGGTGCTCGACCCCTGAACGAAGGAGACACCATGAGCGGGCACATCGATGTCATCGTCATCGGCGGCGGCTATGCCGGGGTGATGGCCGCGAATCGGCTGACCCAGCGCGCCGACGTGCGAGTCACCGTCGTCAATCCGCGCTCGGTCTTCGTTCCGCGGCTGCGCCTGCACCAGTTGGTGGGTGGCACGCACGACGCGGTCGTCGACTACACGACCGTGCTGGCCGACGGCGTGCGGCTGGTCGTGGACAGCGTGACGCGGATCGACGCTGGCGAGCGCAGCGTGACGCTGGCGGAGGGCGGCACGATCGGCTACGACTATCTGGTCTACGCCGCGGGCAGCGGCAGCGGAGGGCCGCGAGTGCCGGGTGCGGACGAATTCGCCTACCCGGTGGCCACTTTCGAGGCGGCGCAGCGGTTGCGGTCGGTGCTGTTCGACACCCCGATGACGGCCGCGGTGACGGTCGTCGGCGGCGGGCCGACCGGAATCGAGACCGCGGCCGAGCTGGCGGAGCGGGGCCGCGACGTCACCTTGGCCTGCGGCGGCGTCCTCGGCCCGTACCTGCACCCGAAGGCCCGGCGCACCGCTCGCAAATACCTTGCGGCGCTCGGTGTCAGCGTGCTGGAAGGTCCCGAGTCCGCGGTCACCGCGGTGACGCGGGACGCCGTGGTGCTCGCCGACGGACGCGCCCGGGAGAGCCTGGTCACCGTCTGGACCGCCGGATTCGGCGTGCCCGACCTGGCCGAGCGCAGCGGTCTGCGCACCGACTCCGCCGGGCGGCTGCTCACCGACGAGACCTTGACCAGTATCGACGACGAGCGGATCGTCGCGGCGGGTGATTCGTCGGCGCCCTCCGGCGTGCCGTTCCGGATGAGCGCCTACGCCGCGGGATGCCTGGGCGCCCACGCCGCCGACACCGTGCTCGACCGGATCGCGGGTAACCAGGCCGAGCCGATCGACCTGTCGTTCCCCGCCATGTGCGTCAGCTTCGGCCGCCGCGCGGGCATCTTCCAGCTCGCCCACAAGGACGACACCGCGATGCGCCTCTACTTCGCAGGCTTCGCGGGCAGGAAACTCAAGGAGTTCTCCTGCGCGGCCAGCGTCTCCCACCTGGTGAAGGAGGCCCGCAAACCCGGCTCCCACACCTGGCCCAAGGACGGCAGACACCGCCCCCGCCTCCTGCAATCCCACCCGGCCGACACCACCCCGCTCGGCTGACAGCCGACCGCCCCTGCGCCGATCATTCGACGCAGGCGCACATCCCTTCCGCCACGAGCCATCCGCCCACCACATCACCCGGCAACGTCGTCAGCGGCGGTAATGCGTTGCCCCGGCCGATGCCACAAGACGGTCGAGTGCGGCGTGGGCCGGCGGGCCCCAGGTGGGTTTGCCGCCGGGGCGGCCGTGGGTCCCGGCGTCTCCGATGAGGATGCCCGCGAGGGCTCGCAGGACGGCGCAGCCGCGCGCGCGACGCAGGGTGGCGGCGTCGGCGGCCGGTTGGTAGGCGGCGTGGAAGCGGTCGACGGTGTGTTCCGGTAGCAGCATCCACGCCGCGGCGAGGTCCCAGGCCGGGTCGCCCGCACAAAGGTCACCGAAATCGATCACTCCACAGAGAGTGCCTTGTGCGGTAAGGACATTGGCGGGATGGAGATCGCCGTGGAGCCAGATCCGCGGGCCCGCCCACGCGGGCGCGCCGACGGCATCGGCCCAGACCGCGCGCACCGCGTCGGGGTCGGGGATCAGCCCCGCCCGGGTCGCCTCGGTCAGTTGCCGCTCGAACGGCTCGGCGTAGTCGGTGAGTGGTCCCCCGCGGCCGCGGCCGGTCGGCGCCGCGGCGGGGGCGGGCCGGTGCAGTGCGGTGAGGAACGCGGCCAAGGTGTCGGCGGATTCCGCGGTGGTGGCGGGCGAGTGGTCAGCGGGCGCGCCCGGCACCCAGGTGGTGACGATCCAGGGCCGCGGGAATCGCTCGGAGGGCTCACCGAGGCGCTGCGGAACGGGGACCGGCAGCGGCAGGCGCGGTGCGAGGGCGGGCACCCACTCGAATTCCTTGCGTAACAACATATCCGCCGACTCGGTGGCCCAGGGCAACCGCACGGCGAGGTCCTCACCGAGCCGCCACAGCTGGTTGTCCCAGCCTCGCGCGCCGAGGGCCGGCGAGCGGTCGGACAAGTCGGGATGCTGGTCGCGCAACAGGTCCCGGATCAGGTCGGCGGTGATCTCGATCGCGGTATGGGTCACGCGAGACCACGATAGCCCGGGCGGCGAATCACCGTGGGAATGCCGGGTGGGCGGAGCAGGGGCCGCTGTGTCGAGGGGTTCGGGCGATGACGGTCAGCAGGATTTGGGGGATGTCCAGCCAGCCGGGTGCGGTGGACATGTGGTGCGCGGCGCGGAGGTCGGCGGGTGATACGTCGAGGTGGTCGTGGGTGGATTCGATGCCGTTCCACCATTGATCCTGGGTGCCGCCGCCGAGGCGGATCGGCAGCGCGTGTACCTGGATGTCGGTGAGTGCCAGTCTGGTCAGGAGCGCCGGCACGGTGCGGATCCAGGTCAGTGCCGCGCCGGTGTGCACGGCGTGATCGTGATAGGCCGCCAGCACTCGGCCCAGGACGGCGTCCGGCGCGGCGGCGTCGTCGAGTTGATAGGGCTCGGTGAGCATCAGGACGCCGCCCGGGCGCAGCATGGTGGCCGCGGTCGCCACAATGGTGTTGCGAGCCGCGGCCTTACCGAGCGTCAGCCGGGAGTGAATCAGATCGAATCGCCGACCACGTTGCCGCGACGGCGAATTCGGGCCCACCGCGGCAATCCGGCATCCGGCCGCAAGCGTCCGATGGTCCGCCGTACTCACCCGGGCCGCGGGGTAGGTCCGCGCGAGCGCTGCCGCCAGCCCCGCCGAGGCGGTACTGATATCGAGAAGGCGAGCGTCGGGTCGCAACTCCAGCGCGGAGATCAGTCCGAGGCTGTACTCGTCGAGCGGCGTCGCCGCGCCGGAGTCGCTGTTGTCGCTCTCGTGCCAGCCGGGAATCATCTGCATATCGTGTGGCCCCGTATCGCGAGTGTTGTCCAGCAGTGGTTTGCCCGATGATTCTGCGCACGGCCCCTAGCGGCTACCTTGCAATGCACTTAAACACGGCAGCGGGGCGGCGTACCGCACCCGAATGTGGTGACGACCGCGACCATTCCCGCGACGGCCAGGACCGCGGTGATCGCGAACGCGGCGTGGAATCCGCGGAGCCCGGTACCGGTCACCAGCACGGTCGAGACCGCGGCGACACCGGCCGCGCCACCGATCTCCCGCATCGTCTCGATCAGACCGGCGGCCAATCCGACTTCCGCCTCGTCGACCCCGGCCAGCGCGCCGATCTGCAACGACGGGACGCACAGCCCGAAGCCGAGCCCGGCGAGCAGGAACGGGGTGAGCAGCCCGGCGAGATATCCGGCACCGGCCGCCACCTGGGTCAGCCACAGCATTCCCACCGCGATGAGCGCCGAGCCGATGATCAGCAACCATCGGACCCGCACCGCTGTGGCGAGGCGTCCCGCGGCCGTCGAGGTCACGAACACGGTCGTAGTGGTCGCCAACCACGCCAGCCCCGTCCGCACGGGCGAGTAGCCGAATTCCTGCTGCATCAACAGTGATCCGAGAAAGATGAACGAGAAGAACGCGCCGAACCCGAACAGCGCCGTGAGGTTCGCGCCGACCAGCGTGCGGTTGCGCACCACCGCCGCGGGCACCAGCGGCGCCGCGGCCCGCGCCTCGATCATCACGAACGCCGCCAGCGCCACGCCCGCCGCGACACCCCATGCGAGCGTGGACACCGCGGTCCAGCCGTGCGTCGCCGCATGGTGCAGCGCGTAGACGAACAGCAGCAGCCCGCTGGTCACCGCGCCCGCCCCGGCGAGGTCGAGCCGCCCCGCGCGGTCGCGGGCGCGGTCGGCGACGAGGCCCGCGGCGACGACGCCGAGCAGCACCAGCCCGATCGGAACGTTGACGAAGAACGCCCAGCGCCAGCCCGGACCACCGGCGATCAGGCCACCGGCGACCACGCCGAACGTCCCGGCCGCCCCGCCGACGGCGCCGAAGACGCCGAGGGCCCGATTGCGTTCCCGCCCTTCCGGAAAGGGTGACGGCGAGCAACGACAACGCACCGGGCGCGACGAGCGCGCCACCCAGACCCTGCAATCCGCGCGCGGCGACAAGCAGCCCGAGGCTCTGTGACAGTCCCGCCAGCAGCGAGGCACCGGTGAACAGGCCCAACCCGGCGAGCAGTATCCGCCGCTGCCCCAGCAGGTCGGTCATCCGCCCGCCGATGAGCAGGAAGCCGCCCAGCAGCAGGCCGTAGGCGACGACGACCCATTGCGCGCCGTCGTTGCCGACATGGAGATCGCGCTGGATCGAGGGCAGCGCCACATTCACGATGGCGATGTCGACCGACACCATGGACTGGGCCGCGCACACCAGCCCCAGCAGGAGTCCGCGCCGGGCTCGGCCGGAGTCCGGAATCGTTGCCCGCGCGGGCTTTTCGATCAAGGTCATGATCCGTGTCCTCTCGTTGCGCGGGGTGATCAGTACTTCGCGATCGGGTCACCGGTGCCGGTGGCGAGCAGCTGCGGGAGACTCTTGGTGATGTAGAAGGTCCAGCCGCGGGAACAGGCTTGGAAGCATTCCGATTCGGATGTCAGGCCGCGGTGGGCGAAGTTCAGCGTCGTACCGGCCGGGGTGGCGGTGATGTCGAAGACGACGTCGGTGCCGGTCCACTCGTCGTGGTCGGCGATGAAGTCGAGATGAGCGTCGACGACGTGCCAGACCATGCGTGCGCCGGGCACGACCTCGGTGATCCGGAAGCGGCAGAAGCGGATTCCGTCACCGGAGCGGGCTGCCTCGCCCGGGTACTTCGAGTCGTCGGTGAAGACGAACTCGTCGTGCAGGGCGGCGGTGGCGCCGATGATGTTCGCGTTCCACCATCCGCGCACGTCGGTGACGGCCGCGAAGACCTCCTCCGGGGTGTGGTCGACGGTGATGGTGGCGGTCAGGGGCTCGGTGTGCGACATCTGTCTCACCTCTCTGTTCGGTGGGTTTTGCCCACCGACGAACGAGGTCGACCGGAATCGACACCGGCGCCCAACTTTTTCGAAGAATTTTTGCGTGCGAGCCTTCGCGCAGGTCAGAGCGCTCGCAACCGGCCGGTGAGGTATCGGCGTTCGGCATCGGTGGGCGCGAGGGCGAGCGCCTGCTCGTAGGCCGCGGCGGCCTCGCGCCGCCGCCCGGCGCGGCGGAGCAGGTCGGCCCGGGTGGCCGGCAGCAGGTAATAACCGTCGAGGCGGCCGGAGCCCGCGATCTCGTCGACCCGGGCCAGACCCGCGGCGACTCCCTCGGCCATCGCGATCGCCACCGCGTGGTTGAGGTCGACCACCGGCGAGGGCGTCAGGCGGGCGAGTTCGGCGTACAGCGTCGCGATCTGCCGCCAGTCGGTCGCCGCGGCGTCGGGTGCGGTGGCGTGGCACGCGGCGATCGCGGCCTGCACCTGGTACGGACCGGGCCGCTGCGCGGCCAGCGCCGTCTCGAGCGTCGCGACGCCCTCGGCGATCAGCGCACTGTCCCAACGGGATCGGTCCTGTTCCTCCAGGGGAACCAGCACACCGTCGACGGTCCGGTGCGCCCGCCGGGCTTCCGAGAGCAGCAGCAGAGCCAGCAACCCGCGCGGCTCGGGCTCGGACGGCAACAGCCGCACCAGCACCCGCGCGAGATGGATGCCCTCGCCCGCCAGCGCCCGCGGCCCGTCCTGCTCGTCGTAGCCCTGATTGAAGATCAGGTACAGCACGGCGAGCACCGCGGACATCCGCTCCGGCAGCACATCCGCCGGCGGCACCCGGTACGGGATCCCGGCCTCGACGATCTTGCGTTTCGCACGCACCAGCCGCTGCGCCATGGTGGTCTCGGTGGTCAGGAACGCCTTCGCGATCTCGGCGGTGGTCAGGCCCGCCAGGGTGCGCAGGGTGAGCGCGACGCGAGCCGGGAGGGCCAGCGCCGGATGGCAGCAGGTGAAGATCAGCCGCAGGCGCTCGTCCGGAATCGCTTCTCCCGCACCGCCTTCCCGCTGCCGCGCCAGCACGGCGAGTTCCCGCAGTTTGGCGCGGCCGGTGGTGTCGCGACGCACACGGTCGGTGGCGCGGTTGCGGGCCGTGGTGGTCAGCCAGGCGCCCGGGCGATCGGGAACGCCGTCGCGCCGCCAGGCGGCCAGGGCCGCGGCGAACGCCTCCTGCGCGCAGTCCTCGGCCAGGTCCCAGTCGCCGGTCGCCCCGATCAGGGTCGCGACGACCTGACCCCACTCCTCGCGATACGCCGCCTCGACCGCGGCGCGCACGGCGTCCGGTGCGGTCATTCCCAGACGGGGCGGACTTCGATGCAACCGTGGCGGGCGTACGGGTGACCCGCCGCGATCGCCAGCGCCTCGTCCAGATTTGCGCAGTCGATGATGTCGATACCGCCGATGAAGTCCTTCGTCTCGGCGAACGGCCCATCGGTCACGAGGGTTTCGCCGTCGCGGACCCGCACCGTCGTCGCGTCCGCCACCGGACGCAGCCGCGCGCCCCCGAGCCGGGTGGCCCGCCGGTCGGTATCCGCATCCCACGCGCGGTGCGCCGGGTCGGCCGCGATTTCCTCGTTGCTCGGCGAGACGGATTCGTCATCACAGATCAGCAGCACGTATTTCATCGCACCACTATGCCCGGCCGCCCGCCACCACGGCCATGATGTCCTCGATTCGCACGATCTCGCCGCGCGCACCCCAGTTACCCTCCGGCACCTCGTTGATGTGCACCCACGCGGTGGCGGCCTGCGTGAAACGCGCCGGGTCGTCGTCGGCGTCCGCGAGCACCTTCGTGACCCGCCGCACGATGTCGGCACGCTTGTCGTCGTTCATCGAACCAGCCGGAACACCCACTCGCACCACATATTTCGGCTTCTCCCCGGCAGGAAGCCGCCGCCCGCCGACGAACCAGGCGTCGATCTCGTTCACCACCAGCCACGAGATCGACCGCGCCGCCTCGGTATCCGGCGCGCCCTCGGCGAGCATCACCTCCGACACCAGGCGACCACCGATCGCCTCCCGGCTCTCCTGGTCCAGCGAACCCTTGGGGACGAACAACTCCACGAACGGCATCAGTAAGTCCTTTCATTGAACCCTACGAGCGGCAACGGTACGCCAGGTGAGTTCAATGAATCAACCCTCTAGACTCGGAGACATGCAACGGACCAGCTTCGCGGAGATGCACTGCTCGATCGGGCAGTCCTTGGAACGGGTCGGCGAATGGTGGACCCTGTTGATCGTGCGAGATCTCCACCTGGGCCTGCACCGATTCGACGACATCGCGGAGAATCTCGGCATCTCGCGCAACCTGCTCACCCGCAGACTGGAGACGCTGGTCGACGACGGCATCGTGGAACGCCGGGCATACCGGGACCGTCCGCCACGGTACGAATATCACCTCACCGCGGCCGGGCGCGACCTCGTGCCGGTGCTGCTGGCGCTGATGGCCTGGGGCGACAAGTGGGTCACGCCGCCGGGCGGGCCGCCGGTGCGTGTGATTCACGACGAGTGCGGCGCGGAGTTCACCCCGCAGGTCTGCTGCTCGGCGTGCCACGAACCGGTGCGGACCGCGAACGTGACAGCGCTGCCCGGGCCCGGCGCCGCCAGTGGGCCGGGGACGCGTGTCCTGGCCCGGCGGGCGGCGGAATCTCGCGACGGCGAGAGCTGACGGCCGGCAGTCGGGCGCCGTGGCGCGGCACGGTCACCCGCGGAGTTCGACGTAGCGTTCACCGGCCGCGGGGGCGAGTTCGGCGTGGATGCTGTCGGTCCTCGGTGTGGGCGGAAGCCGGACCGGCCGCCGCTCACTTCCAGGCGAATACCGGCTGTCCGAAATGTGCTACGCGGGTGTGGCGGCGGTGCAGGACGACCTCGCGGAACTGATGCAGGACGGCCGCGGTCGGAGCGTGCACGAGGGCGCCCCGAAAAGGCCACTGCACAATGGGTTCCGCCACGGCCGGGTCACTGACGAACAGCGGGTCCACATCGATTTCCGCTAGCGTCACGGCGTACACGTGGGCGACCTCGTCGGGATTCGGGCGTATCGACTCGACATCGTCGCCGATCCACACCACGAACGGCGACATCACGTACCCGGACTTGGTGGCGAAATCGTCGAGCCGACCGAGGACCCGATCGGGCGGCACATGGACGCCGAGTTCCTCGGACAGCTCCCGGACAGCGGCGGCGGCCGCCGTCTCCCCACTGTCGATGCGGCCGCCCGGGAAGGCATACTGCCCCGGGTGTGAGCGCAGCGACGTACTGCCCGATCCCACTCCTCACCGGGCCGTTCGTTTCACCCAGTAACCATAAGCCGGTCGAGGAGGCGCAGCTCACCCCGCGCTGTTCCCCCTCCGGACGGGAAGTGTGGCATGCTGGGGGACGGGTACGGGCTGTTGAAGTGATCGCCCGGCTCGCAACAGGAAGTTAAGACAAAGTATGTCGCAAGGCAGTGTGAAGTGGTTTAACGGCGAAAAGGGCTTCGGGTTCATCGCGCAAGACGGTGGCGGTCCCGACGTTTTCGTCCACTACTCCGAGATTTCCGGCTCCGGCTTCAAGTCCCTCGAGGAGGGGCAGCGTGTCGAGTTCGAGATCGGGCAGGGCCAGAAGGGTCCCCAGGCTCAGAGCGTCCGCGCAATCTAGCCGGAATCGGTAGAACCCGCGAAACCCGCGCCACGGCGCGGGTTTCGCTTTTCTCGGCCCGAGATTCCTCAGCATCGGGAGCCGGCCGCCCGCACTTCCGTCAGCGCCTGCCGGGCCAGTTCGCCGAACTCCTCGTCGCAGGCCGGGCCACTCCAGCGCTCGTAGGCGAGGTCCCAGGCCAGCGCGCCCAATTCCGCGGCCACTCGCGCGGTCAGGCGCGCAACGCCGCGCCGCTCGAGCGACTCGATCATCGCAGCGGTGAGCCGCAGCCCCTTCAGCGCCTCGCGTTCCCGCAGTTCCGGGTTGGCGGCGATCACCACGCGCCGCCGGGGCGCCGAAATCCGATGCGGGGCCGGACGCCTTGGCGCACCTCACCGACGCCATCCGCTCCGGCGAACTCACCGTGCCGATCGCCGCGGCCTACCCGCTCGAGCAGATCCGCGAGGCCGTCGCCCGGCAGGCCGGACGGCACGTCCACGGCAAGATCGTGACTACCCTCTGACCTGGGCGTCGCCGCCCGCGGTGTGGTCGGTGTCCGCGGCGCTGAATTCCACGCGGTACGCCGCGCCGCCGGGGGGCACCGAATCGGTCTCGACCGGCCGGTCGAGGTGACTGAACAGGTTCTGCGACCTGTCGTCCGTGCTACTCACTCTTGCACCCACTTCTCACTTGCCGCGACGAATTCCCTTGTCTCGCGGGTATTTCGATGCCGCACCGAGGTAGGGAGATCCTGTTCGGACGGCGGAGAGTCGCGATTCGGCCAGAAGCGCTTACGGTGATGCTACCCGCTTACCCTCCGCACGGCAGGATCCGGGACGCGCCGAATCGTTCCGGGCGATTCCCGCGGCGGCTGTGCTCTGCCGCCGACGCTGTTCGTCGGGCAGGTATCGGTCACATTCGAGCGTGGAGGACAGGCAATCGCCGCTTACCGGCGCGCAACCGTCTTCCGGCTGCTATCGGTCGCGGTCGGGCGTGGTGGTCTGATCGGATGCCGCGAGGTGTCGCTGAGCTCGGGCGAGTTGGTCTTCGAGGCTGATGATCCGGCACGCGGCCTCGAGCGGCGTGCCCTGGTCGATGAGTTCCCGGGCGCGGGCGGCGATGCGCAATTGGGCGCGGGAGTAGCGGCGGTGCCCGCCGGGTGAGCGTTGCGGGGTGATCAGTTTCGCTTCGTCGAGACTGCGCAGGAACGCTTGGGTGGTGCCGAGCATGTCCGCGGCACGGCCCATGGTGTAGGCGGGGTAATCGTCGTCGTCGAACTTGTCGCTGGTGGGATCAGAAATCGCGCGGTCTCCGTACGTCGGAGTGCCCCGGCGCCTGGGGCGCCGGGGCACTGAAAGGGGGAATTGGTTTGAACTTCCGACATGTATCCGAAACGCCGGGAACCACCCGAACCACACATCCTCGCGGATGACCCGGCAATAACAGCTCCCTTCTGCTCACGGCGTTTCTTCGAATTCCTTGCATTTCACCTTGCGGGTCCGGCGGGCGACGAGACCGTCGATCCTGCTGGTCTCCGAGCCGCCCGCCGTCCTCTCAATCTCACGGGTAGTTCGTCACCTCCCGTGCCATCGGAGACTTCCTTCTTCGTTCGCACCACAGAAGTTACACCCTCGAATCCGGGATGTCTACAGTCACCACTACAGATTTTTCCCCGTGTTCGCATTCGGCTTGCAGGGTCGCCAGCTGGTCGCGCATGGTCGTGGCGAGGCGGGCGATCGTGGGACGGTCGAAGAGCTGATCCGGGTAGATCAGCGTGCCGGTGAGGGAGCCCGGTCCGGCGGTCGCGGGGCGTTCGGTCAGTTCCAGGAGGATGTCGAATTCGGTCGACGGCGCCGGGAGGGGGTACGGGTGCGCGTCGGGGAAAGGTTGCGGGTCGGGCGATTCGACGCGATAGGTGATGGCTACCTGCACCAGCGGGTGGCGATGCGGGGCTCGGCGGGGGTTCACCTGCTCGACCATGCGGTCGAACGGGTAGTCGCGATTGTCGACCGCCGCGAGCAGGTCGTCGCGGACCGCGCGCACGAGTGCGCGGCCGCCCGCGTCGGTGTCGACGCGCACGATCACGAGATCGATCAGGCAGCCGACCATGGTGTCCAGTTCCGCGCTGTCGCGCCCGCTCACCGCCACGCCGATCGGCACGTCGCGGCCCGCACCCGAGGAGCTGAGCGCGGCGGCGAGCACGGCGTGCACCACCGTGTAAGGCGTCGCCGCGCAAGCGCGTGCGACTCGTGCCACCGCCGCCGCGTCGAGGTCGACGGGCACCGTGGCCGCGGCGCGGCTGGTCAGCTCCGCGCGTGGCCGGGCGAACGGCAGCGGCAGTTCCTCGGGCAGATCCGACAGTTTGGTGCGCCAATACCGGGCCTGGGCGTGGCGTACCGACCCGGGATCCGCCTCGTCACCCAGCCGCGCCCGCAGAGCCAGCACGTGATCCGCGTATTGCGCGGCGGCACCGGGCCATTCGGGTGCGTGGCCCCGCAGGCGCGCGGCATAGGCCGTGGCCAGGTCGCGGCGCAGGACGGCGAGGGATTCACCGTCGACGGCCGCGTGATGCATCATCGCGAACAGCACATGCCGGTCCGGTGCGAGCCGGAACAGCTTGCCGCGCAACGGGAGCTGGGTCTGCAGGTCGAAGCCGTGCTCCAGTTCGCGAGCGAGCACGCCGTCCAGTTCCGCCGCTTCGAGCTCGCGGACCGGCAGGCCGATCCGCACGGCGTCGACCGGCACGATATGTTGCGCGGGACCGTCTTCGGTGTAGGGCAGGACGGTGCGCAGCATCTCGTGCCGGGCGACGAGATCGCCGACGGCGGACCGCAGCGCCGCCGCGTCCAGGTCGCCGCGGATCTCGACGGCCGCGGCGAGCAGGTAGTCGGGCCGCTGCCCGCCGAGGTAGTTGACGGTCCAGAACCGTTGCTGCGCAGGCGACAAGGGCAACACGGCGGGCCGCGACGCGGGGAGGTCGACGGGGGGCGCCGATTCGGTGGACCGGTTGCCGAGGTGGCGTTCCATCCCGCTCACCGTGGGCGCTTCGAACAGGTCCCGGAGCGACACCGTCGCACCGAGCGCGGCCCGGATCCGGCCCACCAGCCGCATCGCCGACAGCGAATTTCCGCCGAGCGCGAAGAAATCGTCGTCGACACCCACCGCACTCACGCCGAGAGACGCCGCGAACAGCTCCGCCAGCAGCTGCTGCCGAGGCGAGCGCGCCGCACGGCTGTCACCGCGCGGAGGTTCCGGCAATGCGTCGACATCGACCTTTCCCGTTGGTGTCAACGGCAATTCAGGGATCTCCACGACGACCGACGGCACCAGATATCGGGGTAGTTCGTCGAGGAGTTCCGCCCGCACCCGCACCGGATCCACGCTGCCGCGCGGCACGATGTACCCGGCGAGCGTCACACCGCCCGGCCCGGTGCGCGCGGTCACCACCGCCGCCGCGACGGCCGGATTGCGCCGCAGCGCAGCCTCCACCTCACCGGGCTCCACCCGGAAGCCGCCCACCTTCACCTGCCGATCCGATCGGCCGTGGAAGCGCATGACTCCGTGCCGATCCCAGCTCCCGAGGTCGCCGGTCCGGTACATGCGGGAGCCGGGCGGCCCGAACGGGCAGGCGACGAAACGCTCGGCGGTCGCACCGGGCAGGCGATGGTAGCCGTCCGCCAGACCCGCCCCGGCCAGATAGATCTCACCGACCACCATCGGCGGGGCCGGGCGCAGCATCGAATCCAGCACGAACGCCGAGCTGTTCGCGATCGGCCGGCCGATCGGTACCGCACCGTCCGGCTCGTCCGGCGAAACCGGATGCGCGAGCGCGATGAACGTCGCCTCCACCGGGCCGAAACCGTTCACCACGACAGCGTCCGGCCGCACCGCCCGCACCCTGGCCACCGCCGCGGGCGCGAGCGCCGACCCCGCGACGATCAGCCGCACCCGGGCCAGTTCCGCCGCGCAGTGTTCGCTGAGGACTTCGAACAGCCCGGTGGCGATCGAGGCGGTCGTCACCCCGCCGTCGCGCAGGATCCGGCCGTAGGCGGCGGGGTCCAGGTCACCGGCGGGAGCGACGACCACACTGCGGCCGGTGAGCAGCGGCCACCACACCTCGTGGACGGCGAAGTCCCAGGAATGCGGCGAGTGGAACAGGACGCGCTCCCCCACGTCGCCGCTGCGAGCCAGCTCCCGGACCCGCGCGAGGATATTGCGATGGGTGACGACGACACCCTTCGGCACGCCGGTCGACCCCGAGGTGAACATCAGGCAGGCCGGGATGTCCACCGGAACGGGCGGCAACCCTTCGGTTTCCGGCGTCTCGTCCGCCGCGGCCAAGGTCGCGGCGTCGAGTAGTACGCCGACTCCGCTGTGCCGCAGAATGTTTCGCTGCCGGTCCGCCGGAAAGCGGTGGTCCAAGGGCACGATCAGCGCACCGAGCCGCACCACGGCCAGGAACGCCACCGCCACCTCCGCCGAGCGTTCCAGCCTGACGCCGACCGCCGCGCCGGGGCCGACGCCGTGGCGCGCCAGATAACCCGCCAGCCGGCGGACCCGCCCGCGCAGCTGCGCGAAGGTCAGCTCGGTGTCGCCGGACCGGATCGCCACACGGTCGGCGTACCGATCGGCTGTCTTCTCGAACGTGGTTGCCAGGCAGTCTTTTTCGAAGTCGACGTCCGGCCCGTGCCCCCATTCGAGCACGCGGCTCCGCTCCGCGCCGCGCAGCAGATCGGTGCCCGCGACCGTCCGTTCCGCAGCGTCGGCGAGCGCAGCGCAGGCCGCCCGGAAGCGATCCCACCAGTCCGCCGCGGAACCGGACCAGGCCAGCTGCCGCGGCCGCACCGCCAGGCGGAAGACCGTGCGCTCGGCGCCGGGCACCACGACCAGCGCGACCGGGTAGTGCGGGCGGTCGAAGACGTCGACCATGCGCGCGCGCAGTCCGGTGTCACCCAGATCGTCGACCTGCACCGGATAGTTCTCGAAAACCACCGAGGTGTCGAACAATTCGGCGCTGCCGGCGACCTCTTCGATCTCGTGCAGCCCGAGGTGGTCGTGCTCGTAGAGAGCGGCCCGGGCCGCCTGCAGCCCGGCGGCGAGTTCGGCGAGGGTGTCGCCCGGCCGCAGCCGTACCCGCACGGGGACCGTGTTGATCATCAGGCCCACCATCCGCTCGGCGTCCAAGTCGGCCGGACGCACCGCCACGGTGGTGCCGAAGACGACGTCGTCGCTGCCCGTGAGGTGCGCCAGCACCAGCGACCAGGCCGCCGAGACCAGCGTGTTGAGGGTCAGCCCGGCCTCGGCCGCGCGCTCGGGCAGTCGCTTCGCGAGCTCGTCCGGCAGTACGAATTCGTGCACTTCCGGTTGTTCGGACCAGCCGGACCGGCCGGCGCGGCTGACGCGGGTCGGGCGGCAGTCGCGCAGCGCGGTCCGCCACGCGGCTCGGGCCGCGCCGCGGTCGCGGGTGGACCGCCATCGCAGGTAGTCGCGGAACGGCGGCGCGGGCGGCAGTTCCGCGCCCAGGTACAGCAGGATCGTCTCGCGCAGCACATTGGCCACCGACCAGCCGTCGAGCAGGACATGGTGGTGGGTGAACGCCAGCCGCCACTCCCGCTGCCCGATCCGGATGAGGCAGAACGCCAGCGGCGGCGCGGTGGCCGGGTCGATCCGGCGGCGTTCGGCCCGCAAGGCGCCGGCCACGGCGCGATCGCGCTCGGGCAGGGCGGTGAAATCCACCGTGCGCCAGTCCGGTTCGGCCGCTTCGCGGACGACGGCGACGATCCGGTCGGCGCCTTCGACGGCGAAGACGCAGCCCAGGTGAGGGTGGCGGCGCAGCAGCGCGACGGTGGCCGCCCGCAGACGTTGTTCGTCCAGATCTCCCTCGAGGCCGAGGACGAGCTGCACCACGTACACGTCCTCGGGAGCATCGGTGGTCCGCTGATAGAGCGTGTGGAACAACAGCCCGGACTGCAACGGTGTCGCGGGCAGCAGGTCCGACGGTTCGCCGAAGGCGTCGCGCAGCCGGGCCAGTTCCGCCGCGGTGACCTCGGCGAGCGGGAAGTCCGACGGTGTGCGCGGCACGCCCGCCGGATCGGTGTGGTGCGCGGCGAAGGCGGCGAGCGCCGCGGTCCAGTCGGCGGCCAGCCCCGACACCGTGGCGGCGTCCAGAACACTCGGCGCCCAGGTCCATTCGGCTTGCAGCACCGGGCCGTCGGGCGTTTCCCGCACGGCGGCGTTGATTTCGAGCGCGTGGGGCAGCGCCATGGCCGCATCGGCCGTACTGCCAAATCGCACGCCGAGCGCCCCGGCGTCGCCGCCCAGCCTGCCGAGATAGTTGAACCCGATCGGCACCCGGGCGGCCGCGATCTCGGGCGGCACGTCCTGCGCGTGGCGCAACATGCCGTAGCCGACGCCGCGCCGGGGCGTGGATCGCACCGCTTCCTTGACGGTATTGGCCACGTGGGTGAGGCCGGAACCGTTGCGCACCATGGCGTCCCAGTCCGGCACACCGGCCGACAGCCGCACGGGGTAGACGACCGTGAACCAGCCGACGGTGGTCGAAACGTCCAGCGCCGCGAGGCTCGGGTCGGTGAGGTCGCGGCCGTGTCCCTCGACGTCGACGAGTACACCCGGCCCGTCGGGCACGGCGCGGTGGGCCGCGGCCGACAGTGCGGCGAGCAGGATATCGGCCGCCGTGCCCCGGAACCGATGCGGGACGCGGGTGAGCAGTTCGGCGGTCTGCGCCGCATCCACTGTCACCGTGAGTGTTTCGGCGCTGCCGACCGTATCGCGGGCCGGGTCCAGCCGATGAGCTGCCAGTCCGCTCGCCACCTGTCCCACCGTCCGGCGCCACCACCGCGTCTCCGCCGCGGGCACCGGCTGCTCCGCCAGCGCGGCCGTCCAGGTCCGCAGCGGCGTGACGACCGGCGCGAACGCCGGTTCCACGCCCGTGGTCACCGCGCGATGCGCGGCGGCCAGCTCCGGTATCAGAATGCGCCAGGAGACGCCGTCGACCGCGAGATGGTGGACGACGATCAGCAGCAGGCCCGGCCGCGCGTCCAGCCACACCGCCTGCAGCAGTACCCCCTCGGACGGCCGCAGCCGGTCCCGCGCGCCGGTGAGTGCGTCCGGCAGAGCCGCTTCGGCATCCTGGACGGCACTGTGCCGCAACAAGTTCGCCGCCGCCACCGCGCCGGGCGGCCGTACCACCAGCTGCCGTCCGTCGATCACCTGCAAGCGCAGGGCGTCGTGGCGGTCCACGATGCGTCGCAGTGCCGAGGCGAGCGTGTCGGCGGTGGCGTCGTCCGGCGCGGGCACCACGACGTACTGCCCGAAACCGTCGGTGGGCGTGGGGTTGTCGAGCAGGTCGCGCATGATCGGCGTCGGCGCTACCGGCCCGACACCGGCCAGCGGGTCGGCCGGGGCCGACACCGCCGTCGCGATCCGGGCCAGTTCGCGGACGGTCTGCCGCTCGAACACGTCCGTGGGCGTGAGCGACACCCCACTGCTCCGCGCGCGGTTCACCAGCCGGATGGCGAGAATGCTGTCGCCGCCGAAGCGGAAGAAGCTGTCGTGCACGCCCAGGTCGTCGACGCCGAGCACGGACCGCGCCAGTTCGAGCAGCAGGGTCTCGGTCACGGGGTCCACCGCCGCCGACGCCGGGACCGCCGGTGGCGGCGCGACCGGCGCGGACCGCAGTCGCTCACCGTCGGCCAGGAACGGCAGCTCGTCGACCGGACGGTCCGGTTCGGCCAGCGCGGCGGCCAGTAGCCGCCGCAGACCCGCGGCCAGCGACTCGGCCGTCGTCCGCTCGAACAGATCGGTGCTGTACTCCAGTACGCCGCCCACTGTCCCTGTCCCCCAGGCGAACTCGAACAGCAGCGGGAACTTGGCGTGTGTTCGCGGCAGCTCGATCGGGCGGCAGGTCAGACCCGCCAGGTCGACGGCGGCCCGTTCCGGCCGCAGGGTCACCATGACCTCGAACAACGGGTGCCGCCCCGCCGTGCGCTCGGGCCGAACGGCCGCGACGACGCGGTCGAAGGGCACCGGATGCGCGAAGGCGGCCAGGTCGGCCTCGCGCGCCCGATCGACGGCCGCCGCGAAGCCCGGCCGTCCGGACAGGTCGGTGCGCAGGACCACCGTTTCGGCGAAGAACCCGATCAGTTCGTCGAGGCCGACCGTGTCGCGTCCCGAGGTCACCGTGCCCACGACGATGTCGGTGCCCGCGCCCGCCCGGCCGAGCAGGCAGGCGACCGCGGCGTGCAGCACCATGAACGGCGTCGCGTTCCGGGCGGCCGCCAGCGCCGCGATCCGGTCGCGGATGTCGCCGTCGAATTCGAGCGGCACCGTGTCACCGCGCTGCGTGAGCGCCGCCGCCCGGCGGTCGAGCGGCAACTGCGAGTGTTCGGGCAGGTCGCGCAGCGTGTGCCGCCACCGCGTGAGTTCGGCCGCGAGCGCGGGGTGCGGGTCGTCGGGGGCGCCGAGGGTGGCGTGCTGCCACACCACGTAGTCCGCGTACTGCACCGGAAGCGGCGGCCATTCGGGGGCCTGCCCGGCGCGGCGCGCGGCGTAGGCGGTCCCGAGGTCGGCGGCCAGCACGCCCAGGGAGTGTTCGTCGGCGATGAGATGATGCAGTACGAGCAGGAACACGGTACTCGTGTCACCGGTGAATACGGTTGCCCGCCAAGGCGGCCGGACACACGGGTCGAACGGACGTACCGCCTCGGCCGTCAGTCGTTCCACAGTGGGCTCGCCGGTCTCGATCGACATCGGTTCCGGCGAGCCGTCGTGAATCAGTTGCGCATCACCGGATTCGGTGAACACGGTGCGCAAACTCTCGTGCCGTGCCCGCACATCGGCGAGCGCGGCCCGCAGCGCGTCGAGATCCACCGCGCCGGTCAGTTCCACGGCGACCGGGATGTGATACGCGACCGACGAGGGGTCGAGCCGGTACAGGGTCCACAATCGCTGCTGCGCCGCCGAGAGCGGAATGCGATCCGGTCGCGGACCGCCGAGCGCGAACCCCTGCGGTGCGGTCGTTTTCGCCTGCTCGATCGCCTCGGCGAGCCCACCGACGGTCGGCCGGTCGAACAGGTCCCGGACATCGATGTCGGCGTTGAGTTCCGCGCGGATCCGCAGCACCAGCCGGCCCGCCAGCAGCGAGTCGCCGCCGAGTGCGAAGAAGTTCTCGCCCGGACCGAAGTCGTCGCGCCCGAGCGTGTCGGCGAACAGGTCGTACACGGTCTTCGCGAGTTCACCGGCCGGGCGGCCGCGGCGACCGGCGGCGGTGCGCAGGGCGGACAACGCGGCGTGGTCGATCTTGCCGTTCGCGGTGAGCGGCAGGGCGTCCACCGGCACGACGAGCGACGGCACCGCGTGCGCGGGCAGCGTCGCGGCGAGCCGGTCGCGCAGCACCCCCGCGTCGGCGCCGGGCGCGACGGCGTAGGCGACCAGCCGCCGGTCCCCCGGCGCGCGTTCCTCGGCACGGACCACCGCCGCCGTCACCCCGGGCAGCGCGCACAGGGCGGCCTCGACCTCACCCGGCTCGAGGCGGAACCCACGGATCTTGACCTGCCGGTCCGCGCGGCCCAGGTACTCCAGCCCGCGACCGCCCACCCGGCCCAGATCCCCGCTGCGATACATGCGGGCGCCGGGCGGGCCCGCCGGATCGGCGACGAACCGGGCCGCCGTCAAGCCCGACCGCCCCAGGTAGCCGGTCGCGAGGCCGTCACCGCCGAGGTAGATCTCGCCGGGCAGGCCCGCGGGCACCTCGCGCAGCGCCGCGTCGAGCAGGCGCACTCGCCGACCCGGAAGGGGCTGCCCGACAACACTTTCGGGCCCGCGGTCGGCGTCGGTCGCCAGTTCGTGCGCGGTGGCGTGCACGGTGGTCTCCGTGATGCCGTACATGTTCACCAGTCGCGGGCCGCCACGGCCGACCGCCGCCGCCCACCCCGCCAGCCGGCGCGGGTCGGTCTTGTCGCCGCCGAGCACGACCAGACGCAGCGCCAGTTCCGCCGCGCGCGCCGGCCTGGCGGCAACGACGGCGGTGAGCAGATCGAACGCGGCGGGTGTCTGATTGAGGACGGTGACGCGGTGGGTGACGAGCAGATCGAGGAAGTCGTCCGGCGACCGTGCGATCCGCTCGTCCACGATCACCAGCGTCGCGCCGTGCCGCAGCGCACCCCAGATCTCCCACACCGAGAAGTCGAAGGCGACGGAATGGAACAGGGTCCACACGTCGGCCGGGCCGAGGTCGAACAGCGACCGGGTCGACGCGAGCAGCCGTGCCGCGCACCGATGCGTGACCACCACGCCCTTCGGCCGCCCGGTGGAGCCGGAGGTGTGGATGACATACGCCGGGTTGTCCGGGTTCGGCCGAAAAGCGCTGTCTCGCAGCACTTCCGGCTCGCCGGGCGCATCGATCACCAAGGTCTGCTCGCCCGCCAGCGCGGCCGCGTGGTCCCGGTCGGTGACCACGATTCCGGGCCGGGTGTCGTCCAGGATGAGCCGCAGACGCGCGGCCGGGTGCCGGGGATCCAGGGGGACGTAGGCCGCGCCGGACTTCAGCACCGCCACGATCGCCACGACGAGGTCGATACCGCGCGGCAGCAACACCGCGACCAGCATCCCGGGCCCCGCGCCACGGGCGGACAGCCGCGCCGCCCAGCGCTGCGACCGCTCGTGGAGTTCCCCGTACGACATCGACTCCGCGCCGTGCACGAGGGCCGTCGCCGTGGCGGAATGCTCCACACCGCGCAGCAGGCAATCGACGAGAGTGGTCGGCTCCGCGGTGTTCTCGCGCTCGCCTGCGGATGCGACGGCCACCGACGCGGGCGCGTCGCCGAACGGCAGTCGGCCGACCGGAGTGTCGGGATCGGCGGTGGCGAGCACGGACAGCAGGTCCAGGAGCCGGGCGTGGTGGGCCGCGAGATTGGCGGGGGTGTGCCGCGCCGTGACCGAGTCCAGGTCGAGGCGTAGTTCGGGTTCGCCGTTGTCGTAGACGCCGATCGTGACGCCGTCGGTGCGGCCCGGCGAACCCTGGTGGGGCACAGCCGGATTCCCGCCGAACTCGCGCATCAGATCCATCGGCATGATCGTCACCACCGGCCCGTGCGGTGGCCGCCCGTCGATGATCCCGGCGCGGCGCATGTCCGCCTGCCGGTAGTGCTGATGCCGCAGCACCGCCGAACTCTCCGCGCCGACCGCCGCGACCAGCGCCGACAGCGGCGCACCCGGATCGACCGCCACACGCAGCGGCACCACGTTCGCGGTCATGCCCAGCGCGTGCCAGGAACGTTTCGCGGGCACGGTCAGACCGGGCACGACGACGCGAGCGCCGGTGTCGGCGTGCAGGGCGAGCACGGTGGCCGTCAGTACCAGCACCGGCCACCGGACCCCGTAGGCGTCGGCACGGTCGCGCAGCGCCCGCCACGTGCCGGCGTCGAGCGTGCCGGTGTGCCGGACGAATTCGTCGGCACTGCCCTGCACGGCATCCTCGGCGAGCACGGCCGTCTCGGGGAGCCCGGCCAGCCGACCGGCCCAGAACTCGCGATCGGCGTCGAACCGGTGCGATCCGCGGTACCGGACGTCCTGCTCCACGAGGGCGTCCAGCCGGTCGAACACCGTGTCCGCCACCGAGGTACCGGCAGACAGCGCGCGGTAGGTGTCCGACACCCGCTTGGTGAAGGCGGCCATGCCGCCGCCGTCGCCGACGATATGGTGAAAACGCAGGAACCACAGGTGATCCGCCTCGCCGACCCGCAACAGCGCGTGATCGAACAGCGGGGCGGCGGTCAGGTCGTAGGGCCGGTCCAATTCGGTCGCGATGTAGGCCCGAGCGGCGTCGAACGGCTCGGCGGTGCCACGAAAGTCCTTGTGGTGCAACGGCCAGTCGGTGAGGTCCATGAGCTCCTGGACCGGCCCGTCGTCGCCGACCGCGATGCGCACCCGCAGCGTCTCGGCACCGGCGACCGTGTGCCGCAGCGCGCGCTCGAACAGCGCGTGGTCGAGTTCGCCACGGATGTGCAGATAGCCACCGACGACGAAGCGACGGCCGGTGCGATCGAGTTGCTGGCCGAACCAGATCTCGCGCTGCGCGGCGGTCAGCGGCCGCGCGCGCTCGTCGCCCACCGGTTCGGTGTCGAGGGCGTGCAATGCGAGGTCCGGCTGCCGGACGAGGTCGGCCAGCAACCGGCAGTATTGCGCGGCCAGCTCTTCGACCGTGCCGCGGTCGAACAGGTCGGTCGCGTACTCCACGGTCCCGACGGCCGGCTGCCCCGGAGCCGGTGCGGTGAGGCCGAAGAACAGATCCACCTTGGCGGCGCCGGTGTCGACCGGCACCGGCTCGACGTGCAGGCCGGGCAGCGTCAGCTGCGGCACGGCGGTGTTCTGCCACGCGAACATCACCTGGTACAGCGGGTGGTACGCGGTCGAGCGCCGCGGCGCCACCAGCTCCACCAGCCGTTCGAAGGGCGCGTCCTGATTGTCGTAGGCGGCCAGGGCTTTCGCGCGCACGCGGTCCACCACTGTCGCGAACGACACCTCACCCGACACGCCCACACGCAGCACCCAGGTGTTGACGAAGAAGCCGACCAGATCGCCGAGCGCCGGGTCGTTGCGTCCGGCGATCGGCCCGCCCAGGGTGATGTCCGTGCCCGCGCCCCGCCGGTGCAGCAGCACGACCAGCGCCGCCTGCAGCACCATCGACGTGGTGGCGCGCCGGGCGCCCGCGTAGGCCTCCACCGCGGCGAGCAGGTCCGCGTCGATGGTCAGGCCGACCTGCCCGGCGCCGCCCCGCGCGATCTCCGGCCGGGGACGGTCGGCCGGAAGCGGCAGCGGCTGGGGCAGATTCGCCAATTCGGTGCGCCAATATTCCAGCTGGCCGCGCAGCAGCGGAGTGGGTTCGTCATCGGCGCCGAGCCGTTCCCGTTGCCACAGGGTGTAATCGGCGTACTGCACGGGCAGTGGATCCCACGCGGGTTCGCTCCCGGCGCACCGGGCGGTGTAGGCGGTGGCCACGTCGCGAGCCAACGGCACCATCGACCAGCCGTCGGCGGCGATGTGGTGCAGCACGACGATGAGCACGTGATCGGCCGGGCCACAGCGCATCAGCGCGGCGCGGATCGGCAGATCCTTCGCCAGATCGAACCGGCGGCGCGCGGCGGCGCTGAGCCGCGCGGACAGGCTCGCCGCACCGGATTCTATGACCGGCAGCGCGAGTTCCACGTCCGCCGGATCCAGGATGCGCTGATACGCCACCCCGTCCGCCACCGCGCACACCGTCCGCAGCGCCTCGTGCCGGATCACCACATCGCGCAGCGCGGCCCGCATGGCGTCCAGGTCGACGGGTCCGGTCAGCCGCAGCGCGAGCGGGATGTTGTACATCGGTGCGCCGTCGGACAATTCGTGCACCAGCCACAGCCGCCGCTGGCCGTGGGACAGCGGAACGCGCTCCGGTCGCGGCATCGGGACCACACCGCGATCCCTCGGCGCGGGCCGGGCGTGCGCGGCGAGTGCCGCCACGGTCGGCGCGGTGAAGATCTCCCCGATCGGAACCTCCGCCCCGGCGCGGGCCCGCAGCAGGCTCACCATGCGCATGGCGCTCAGCGAATCCCCGCCGAGGGCGAAGAAGTCGTCGTCGCGGCCCACCCGCGGCACGTCGAGCGCTTCGGCGTACGCCGCCGCCACCGCCGCTTCGAGCCGCCCGCGCGGCGGCTCGTAGGGCGGCGGCTCAGCAGCAGAAGCGCTCGGCGCGGGGTCGATGCGTGGCGCCTCGGCGGGGAGCAACCGCTGGATCGGCGCGTCCGGGTCGTCGATCATCGCCGACAGGACCCGCATCCACCGGTCGGTGAGTTCCCGGATCGTCGCCTCGTCGAAGCACTCTCGCAGGTATCCGGCCCGAACACGCAGCCGGGTGTCCAGCCACGCCACCAGGGTGAGCGGATAGTGCGTGCCGTCGTTGACCTCCACGCCCGTGACCGCCAGCCCGTCGGGGCCGTTCGCCGCGGTGAGGGTGGCGGCGTCGAGCGGGTAGGACTGTACCTCGAGCAGCGTGTCGAACAGCGCGGGGCGACCGGCCGCGGCCAGTATCTCGGCGAGCCCGAGATACTGGTACGCCACCAGGTCCGCCTGTTCGCGCTGGTGGCGGACCAGCAGTTCCGCGACCGTCTCCGTGGCGTCGAGCCGCACCCGGACGGGCACGGTATTGACGAACAACCCGACCATTTCGGTCACGCCGGGCAGTTCCGCCGGTCGGCCCGACACGGCGGTGCCGAACGCCACGTCCGGGCGGCCGGTGGTGAGCGCCAGGGTCAGACCCCAGCTGCATTGCAGCACCGTGTTGGTCGTAACCTGGTGTGCGGCAGCCACTTTCCGAATCAACTCGCTGCGCGTCTCATCGAGGCCGAACTCCACGGTGTCGGCCACCGAGGTGATCCGGCGGGCGCGTTGCTCCGGCGCCAGCAGGGTCGGACCCGTCGCGTTCTGGAAGGCCGCCTGCCAGGCCCGTCGGGCGCTGTCGCTGTCCTGCCGCTGCAGCCACGCCAGGAAATGCTGGTAGCCGCGTACCGGCGGGAGGGCCGCGGGGGCTGCGCCCGCCGCGTAGCGCATCAGCAGTTCGGTGGCGACGAGCGGCATCGACCAGCCGTCCATCAGCAGGTGGTGCGTGGTCACCACGAACCGGAAGTCGTTGTCGCCGAGCGTGATCAAGGCGCAGCGCAGCAGTGGCGGCTCGTCGAGACGGAACGGCCGGCGGCGATCCGCCGCGGCGAATTTCGCGAACTCCGCCGCCGGGTCGGTGGTGTCGCGCAGGTCCAGGTCCGCCCAGGGCACCCGGACCGCGCCCGCCACGATCTGGACCGCGGCGCCCTCGGTGCGGGTGAGCACCGCGACCCGCAGCGCGGCGTGCCGATCGAGGATGCGGGCCACCGCGTCGCGCAGCCGTCGGGTGTCCACGGCGCCGGACAGCCGGAACACCGTTTGCACGTGATAAGCGTCGACGGACGACTGCGCCAGCACGGCGTGGAAGTAGAGGCCCTCCTGCAGCGGAGCCAGCGGCCACACGTCCGCCAGGCCGGGATAGCGGCGTTCCCACTGCTCGATCTCGTCCTGGCCCACCCGGACCAGCGGGAAGTCGGACGGTGTGCGGCCGCCCGCACCCGGCGCGGTGCCGTGCCGGGCCAAGCCCGCCAGCGCTTGCTGCCAGAGCGCGGTCAGCGCCTCGATGTCTTTGTCCCCCAGCAGGGTTCGGGGATACGCGAAGACGGTGTGCAGACTGTCACCGGCGATCACGGTCGCCACGTCCAGACCCGCCATGGCGGGTACGTCGGCGACGGGTTCCGGGAGATCGGACAGGTCGGGATCGGGCAGCCATGGCGCGTCGCCGGTCAGCGCGCCGGTGCGGCCGAGATAACGGAACCCGACCTCCGCCGGTGGCGCGGCGAGTTCCTCGGCGGCTCCCGCAGCGAGGTACCGCAGCACTCCGTAGCCGATGCCGCGATCCGGTAGCTCGCGCAGGTGCTGTTTGATCCGTTTGAGTGCCGCCCCCGCCGCCGGGCCGCCCGCCAGCGCATCGGCGGCATCGAGGCCGCTCACGTCGAGCAGCGCCGGGTAGACGGTGGTGAACCAGCCGACGGTACGGGACAATTCGGCGCCGGGGACCGCTTCGCGCCCGTGCCCCTCGAGCCACACCCGGTGCCGCGCCGCCGCCTCCGGCCGCCACGCGGCCAAGGCCAGCGCCAGCGCGGTGAGCAGGACGTCCTGCGTATCGGCCCCGAAGCGCTCGGCGACGACCTCCAGCTCCGCGGTCGCCGCCTCCGCGACGCGCACCCGGACCGAGCGCACATCCTGCGCGCGATCCACCGACGGGTCGAACGGCCTTGCCCCCAACGGGGTTTCGACGGCGTCGAGAATGCGCCGCCACAGCGGCAGTTCCGCGGCGCGTGCGCCCTGTTGCGCGTCGGCGGCGAGTGCGTGCACCCAGCGGCGCATCGATGTGGTGGGCGCGGGCAGGGCGGCGGGTCCGCCGGATCGCAGTTGCGTCCACGCCGACATCAGGTCGGGCACCAGGATGCGCCACGACACCGCGTCCACGGCGATGTGGTGCACGACCAGCAGCAACCACCCGGCCGCGCCGGGACGGTCGAGCCAGACCGCTTGCAGCACAACCCCTGCCGCGGGCGACAGCCGCCGCAGCGCCGCGTCGTGCTCCGCCACCAGCAGCGCGCGGATCGCCTCGGTGTCCGCCGCCGGATCGACCTCGACCCGGTGCACGAGTGCCGCGACGTCCACCGCGCCGGGCGGCGCGACCGTCAGACGCCAGTCCCCCGTCTCCGGCGACGTGGCGACGGCCGTCCCGCCGCCCGCACGCCGGTACAGCCGGGCCCGCAGCATGTCGTGACGGTCGACGACGGCGGCGAGGGTCGCCGCCAGCGTCGCGTGGTCCACGCCGACCGGCAGCCGCAGCGTCGCCGACTGGGTCGGGCCGTCGCCGACGCCGTGGTCGATCAGGTGCCGCAGCACCGGCGGTAGGGGCATGTCCCCGACGCCCCCACCCGGCAGTTCGGTGAGGATTCGGGAGCCGGTGTCCGTCGGTGTCGTGGCGGCGAGGGCCGCGAGCGCGGCCACCGTGCGCTGTTCGAACACGTCCTGCGCGCTGAACCGGACCCCGCGCCCGCGGGCTCGGGCCACGAGCAGGATCGCCATGATGCTGTCGCCGCCGAGCGCGAAGAACGAATCGTGCGCACCGACCCGCTCGATTCCGAGGACGTCGGCGAACGATGCCGCGACCACCGTCTCCGCCGGTCCTTCCGGGGCGCGGTAGTCGGGGCGGTCGACTTGCGGTGCGGGCAGGGCGCGCAGGTCCAGCTTTCCCGACGGGGTGATCGGGATGCGGTCCAGCGGCACGAAGGCATCGGGAACCATGTAGGCGGGCAGGCGATCGGCGAGCCATGCCCGCACCGCCTCGATCGACACGTCCCGGCTGCCGACCACGTACGCCACGAGCCGGTCGCTGCGCGCGTCGCCGTCGCGCACCCGCACCACCGCCCGTTCGACGTCCGGGTGTGCCGCGAGGCTCTGCTCCACCTCCCCCAGCTCGATCCGCTGACCGCGCAGCTTCACCTGCGAGTCGGCGCGGCCACTGAATTCCAGTGTGCCGTCGGGCCGCCGCCGCACCAGGTCGCCGGTGCGATACATGCGGGTGCCGGGCGCTCCGAACGGGTCGGCGACGAACCGTTCGGCCGTCGCCGCCGCACGGCCCTGATAGCCGCGCGCCAGCGGGATTCCGGCCAGATGCAATTCGCCGAGAAAACCCGCCGGGACCGGGCGCAGACCGGCGTCGAGCACATACGCCCGGGTGTTCCAGGCGGGACCACCGATCGGCACCACCACGGTGTCGGCCGGTTCCGCGCGATGCTCGGTCACCGCGACCGCCGCCTCGGTGGGCCCGTACAGATTGTGCACGGCCACATCGGGTCCCGCGGCCGCCGCCACGGCCGGTGGCAACTGCTCGCCGATGACGAACAGCTGCCGCAGCGATGCCAGCCGCGCCGGTTCCACCTGCCGCAGGAAGGCCGACAGCAGCGACGGCACGAAATCGGTCACCGTGACGCCGTGCCACTCGATCAGCTCGGCCAGATATTGCGGGTCGCGCCGACCGCCGGAGCGGGCCAGCACCACGGTCGCGCCGACCCGCAACGGCAGCAGGAAGCCCCACAGCGACACATCGAACGTCGTGGCGGTCTTCTGCAGGTATACCTCGTCCGGTCCCAGCGCGTACCGGGCGATCATCCATTCGAGGTGATTGACGATCGCCGCCTGGGAGACCGCCACCCCCTTCGGCACGCCCGTCGATCCCGACGTGAAGATCACGTATGCCGTATGGTCCGGATGCGCGGGAGCGCGACGATCCGAATCGCGCAGCGCCGCAGGGGAATACGCGGACGTGTCGAGTGTGTCCACTGCCACCGTGGCCACCCCGGCGGGTACGGTGATCTCGTCGGTGGAGCGGGTCAGCACGCAGAGCGGCCGGACGGTGTCCAGCATGTGCGTGGTGCGGGCACCGGGATGGGCCGGGTCGATCGGCACATAGACCGCGCCCGCCGCCGCGATCGCGTACAGCGCCACCACCAGGTCGACCGAGCGTGGGATCGCCACCACCACAGCCGTTTCCGGACCGGCTCCGGTCGCGACGAGCCAGCGCGCCAAGCGATGCACGCGGGCGGCGAGCGCGCCGTAGGTGACGGTCGTGTCGTCGGTGACCAGCGCGGTGGCGTGCGGCGTGCGGTCGGCCTGCCGCGCGAAGGCCGCCGCGATGGTGTGCGGTGCGGGCAGCGGGTGTGCCGTCTCGTTCAACAGCTCTGTCGCCCAGCGGCGTTCGGTGGCGTCGGCGATGTCGACGGCGCCGATCGGCCGTTCCGGTTCTCGCACAAGCTGGTCGAGCACGTCGAGGTAGCGCCGCGGCAGGTCTTCGGCGATGCCGTCGGCGGTGACGGTCCATCGGCCGGGGTCCCGGTCGTCCAGCCGGGCGCGCAGCGCACCCGCGTGCGCCTCGTCCGAAGGGGCGGACTCGTCGCCGCCGTCCGGTGACTCCTGCACCGCGACAAGGCTCCAGCCCGCGGGCCACGGGGCGTCGAAATCGGGCAGGTAGCGGTGGCGACGGGCCGACCGCAGTTCCCGCCCGAGCTGTGCCGCGAGACGGCCGAGCGTCCACTCCGGAGCCACGCTCGCCCGCACCGGTGTGATCGTCGCGCCCTGCCGCAGTGCCACCACGATGTCCCGCTCCCCGGTGACCCGGTGGGCGAACGCCGCCAGTGCCGCGAGCAGCACGGCCGCCGTGCCGCCGCCGCTGCGCCGGGCGATCGGCGCGAGCGCGGCCGCGTCCAGCGTGAGGCGCCGCCGATTGTTCTCGTGTCCAGCGCTCGGCTGGAAACCGTTGGGCCCCAGCGGCAGTGCGGTGTCCGGCGGCGGGGCGTCCGCGAGCCGGACCGCCCAGTATTCCCGGTCCGCTGCCCATCTGCCGGACTGCCGGTAGCTCGTCTCGTCCGCGATGGTCATGACATTTCCGCCCTTTCGGCCCCGAGGTGCGCGATCCTCACCAGCTCCACCGCACCTCCTGCGGATCCGGCAGTCGGCGCAGCAGCGCAATGCTCCAGGCCGCCACCGGGGCGGAGTTCAGCACGATCGTGTAGTCACCCGCCGCCCGCGCGGGCGCCGCGTCCTCGGCGTTGACCAGCACGTCGACGGGTCCCAGATGGCCGTAGCGGGCGAGGTTGCCGCGGCAGACCGGATCGATCGGCACGTCGAGGGCCTGCTGCCAGAATTCGACGGCCCCGGCGCCGAGATTCTGCATCAGGTATGCCGCGATATCGCTGTGCCCCAGGTTGTTCCGGTCCAGTATCTCCGCCCGCAGGTCGGCGAACCGGTTGCGGCTCTCCACCGCCAGCCGGAACGAGTAGGCCGCCTCGTCGGCGCACGCCTCGGTCCAGTCGGCCGTGGGCACGTCGCGGTAGTCGATGCGGAACAGATCCGCGTACTGTCCGTTGCTCCGGACGATGTGGTCGACCAATTCGTAGCGGCCCGCGCCGTCGGTGGTCAGCAGCACGGCCGCCGCGCCGTCGCCGAGGATCGTCATCGGCGACCGGTACCGCGCCCGGGTCGGGGCGATCGCGGCCGCCACCACCAGCACAGTGCGATAGCGGCCGCCGCCGCGCAGCAGGGCCGCGGCCATTTCGACGGCCGCGGACACCGAGACGCAGCCGAGATCGCCGATGCTCGTGGTGAACGCGCCCGTCGCGCCCAGCCGGTGCTGCAGCGCCGTCGCCTCCGAGGCCAGCAGGTAGTCCGGTGCGCGGCCCTGCACCAGCAGCAGGGCGTCGAGGTCGGCGGCGGCCAGACCGGCTTCGCGCAGGGCGGCCTCGGCGGCGGTATGCGCCAGATCCGCGGCCGCGGTGTCCCCGGCGACCGGCACGCTGTCGATGCCGAGACTCAGTGCGTGCGCCCGCTGCGCCGCGGTCCGCGTCGCCAGTTCCGGCAGTTGCGCCACCGTCTGCGTGGTGGCGGGGATACAGCGTGCGACAGGACCGAGCCTGATGCTGACATCCCCCGCATTCGGCGCAGCGCCGCTCATCACGAACTCCTTCTACAGCGACGTCCCGCGCGCGGTCTGCCGTCACACCCGTCGGCAGACACGTAACCGGACCACACCGTCCCGGCACGAGCCGCATCAATTTGGGTCTTGGCGCTGACCTCGGACCCGGATAGACATCGATCCCGCATCGGCCGTGCGAGCCGCCCACCACTGCGCGGCGGCCACCACTGCCGCGCCGAGGGACGTGGCGGTGGCCGCCAGCGCGGCGGGTGTGAAGGCGGTCGTGGAATACGGTGCGGAGAAGCGGGCGCCCGGCAGGACCAGATCACCGTCGTTGACGGCCCACTGAATCCACGAGCCGATCTGCCCGCCCACATCCCAGCTGCGAGAGGTCATCTCGTACAACTGTGCCGCACGGCTGTCGAGGTGCCACATCACCACCAGCACGAGAACCGCCACGGCGACCGCCGCGACCGTGGCGACCAGCGAGACCATCCGCGATCGCAGCCGGAGATCGAGCGCCACGGCGGTCGCCAGCACCACGATGGCCGCACCGACGAGGACGGCCCAGGCGCCGCTGATACTCGCCGTGAACGGTGACGGTCTCGACCAGGCCCCCATATAACTGGTGGTCGCCTCGATCCGGCCGAAAGCGTTCGCACGTGCCGTCCCGTCGACGCCGTCGACGGTGAGCCAGGGCCGAAACAGCAGTACGAACGTGACGATATTCGCGCCGACCGCCACCAGGAATCCCCACTTGCCTCGCAACACGGCGGCCTTCGCGCGCAGGGTAGTCGTTCGCGCGCACCGCACGCCTCCCCGCACCGGCCCCGTCGCAACACCGGGGTCCCGCTTCGCCTGCCACGGCGTCGGCAGGGTCATTTCACACCGGACGCGGACGCCACCAACGCACCATCACACACCATTCGGGCATGGTAGGTACGTCCCCCGCACCGTTTCCGAGCCTTATACGCGCCTTTGACGCCTGGGCCGCCGCATCACCCGATTCCCTCACGGATTCTTGGCGGGCCCGAGAAGGGGTTGCCTGGACCGGTGGCCCGTCGTAGCTTGGGCGTAAGTAAGCGCTTACTTTCGGGGCGGGCATGAGTGACTCGACGCGGGATCGGATCATCGGTGCGGCGTTGCGCCTGTTCGGTGAACAGGGGTACGCGCGGACCACGGTGTCCCAAATCGAAAAGGCCGCAGGGCTTTCCGGCGGAACGGGCGCCCTGTATCGGCATTTCCGGACGAAGGACGATCTGCTGATCGAGGCGGTCCGCACGCAAATGGGCGAGTGCGGCCAGTGGGGGCCATCGCGCACTACTGGCTGATCAGCGACACCTTCGGCGGGCAGCATCCGACCGAGGTCGATTGCGGCCGCTATCTGCGCGCGGCCGCGGAAATGGTCGTCGCCCGCCTGTGAGGGGCGGGCGCGGACGAGGAGGGGACAGCATGAACGCACACATCACCGTCATCGGGGGTGGGCTCGCCGGGCTGACCGCGGCGATCGCGGCCGCCGAAACCGGCGCTGGGGTACGGCTTTTCGAGGCGCATCACCGCCTCGGCGGTCGCGCCCGCGCCACGCCGTCGCCGCACGTGGCGCACGACGGCGCCCATGTCTTCTACGCCGACGGCCCGCACTACGCATGGCTGAAGCGGCACGGTTTCGTCGCCGATCTGGGATGGCCGGGGCCCGGTGACTGGGGCCGCATCGGTTTCCGGGTGGATGGGCGCATCCGGAAGATGCCGCCGCTGGGCATGATTCGCGCGCAGGCGCGCGTCGGACTGCGGGCGCCGGTCGATGTCGACTTCCACGGCTGGGCCGCATCGCGATGGGGCGAGCGCACCGCGACACGGCTGGCCAACGCCATCAGCGTGGTCACCTACGACGCCGACACCGGTCGCCTGTCCGCGGCCTTCGTCTGGGGCCTGATCCGGCGGGCGTTCGGGCCCACCGTTCCCGCGGTGCGGTGGGTGCGCGGCGGGTGGCAGCGCGTCATCGACGATATGGCCGCTCGCGCAACCGAACTCGGTGTCGTGATCGAAACCGATGCCCGGGTGGAGGAATTGCCCACCGGCGGACCGGTGATCGTCGCGACGGATCTGCACGCCGCCCGCCGCCTGCTCGACGACGCCACGCTGGACTGGCGCAGCGGCCACACGGTGCTGCTCGACGTCGCCGTCACCGCCTCCCGGCGCGACCGTACCGTGGTCTTCGATCTGGACGAGGGCGGCTTCCAGGAGAGCTACACCATGCAGGACGACACCATCGCACCGCCCGGCGAGTCGCTCTACCAGCTCCAGATGCCCGTCCGCGCCGGTGAATCCGCGCCGGACGCGCATCGCCGGCTCGAGGCGTTCGCCGACCTCACCATCCCGAACTGGCGTAGCCGTACCACCTTTCACCGCACCGCGGCAGCGAAGAACCGCACCGGCGCACTCGACCTGCCCGGCCACACCTGGCGCGACCGCCCCGCCATCGACCGCGGCAACGACGTCTACCTCGTCGGCGACATGGTGGCCGCGCCGGGAATGCGCGGTGAGATCTCCATCAACAGCGCCCTCGCCGCAGCGGACCGCGCCACCGCCGCACTCGGGATCCGAACCAGCTGATCGGCGCGGCCGGCCGATGACTGTGCCCGGCCCCGGCGAGGTCGTCGTCATGGCGTTCGACCGAATCGGATCTCGTCCGTCGACAGATCCGCCGGGCACTTCCGAACCATGCGGTGATCGACCGCGGGGCCTGGTGTGGGTCCGGTCGGATCACGCACGCGGGGTATCTGGGTATGGCTTTCGGTGCCGCCGCATCAAACGGACGAAACAGGGTAACGCCGACGTAATGTTCCCTGTTCGAAGGAGGCGGCACATGTTCACTCACCACAGCAGGCGGATGCGTTCGGCGGTGGTGGTCGGTTTGATGGCGGCGAGTGCGATGTTGGCGGCCTGCGGTGACGATGACGACACCGACACGTCGGCACCCACGACCGCTCCGGTGACGATGCCGAGCACGACGACGACCACCGGTTCCGACGAGGACAAGGTCACTCCGGAGGCGGCCCAGCAGCTGTGCGACATGATCGCCCCGGAAATCGACAACTGGCGCGACCAGGGTTCGGTCGTCGGCAAGGTCAGCTTCAACGGCACGGTACAGAATTGGGCCGCGCGCAACGACGGTCTCAACGACGAGGTGATCCGCGACAAGTCGATCGTCGACGACGTCACCACCCGCACCTGTCCCGACGTGCGCGACCGGGCCATGAAGGCGCTCGAGGTGTCCGACCTGGCCTCGGCGCTGGCCGGTTTCGGCGGCTGACGACCCACATGCGCCCGTCCGCCCCGGCATCCGGTGGCCCGCCCGCCACCGGATGCCCGGTCATCCACCAACCGCAATGGCGTTCGGCCTGCTGAGTTCGCACCGATCGACACCCCGGCCGGAATATTATCCGGGGATGCGCCGAATCCGTTGTCGCCGAGGGGTTCTCGTGCAGCGAGGATGTACTCGGCGAGCCGGGCGCTGTGCCGCCCGGCTCAGTTCTGGCTCGGTTTGACCAGGGCGGGGGCGGGGTTGGCGTCGGGGGCTATGCCGTCGTGGGCGACCATCGCGTCCTCGCGACCCAGGGTCGGTCCGCCCGGCAGCAGGCCCGCGATCTGCCAGGGAGCGGGCTCGGGTTTGGCCTTCTCGGCGTCCATGCCGAGAGCCTTGGCGGCATCGGCGTCCTTGATGCCGTAGCGGACGCCGGTATCGGCGATATAGAACTGGCTGTCCTTGCGCTGACTGTCGGGCTCGATGCCGGTGGTCTGCACGAACATTCCCGAACCGGGGGTGGTGTAGAACTGGGCGACCAGACCGGGTTGGCCGGATTGGGCAAGCTGAGTGGGGCGAGTGCCGTCCGGCAGCGGGAGCCCGCGGCCGGTGATCAGAGCCAGCTCGGCCTGCTTGCCGCCGCCGGTGTTCGTGGTGCCGGTGGGCAGCGGTTTCCACTGCAGGCAGGCCACGGGCGCATCGGTGGCGGTGACGATGGTCGGCGCCGAGTCCGGGTAGTCGGCGACGGGCAACTCGGTGGATGTGGGTGTGTGCGAGTGCGTGTACGCGCTGATCTCGGTATTGCCTTGCGACGCAGTGGGACTGGCGTTGCGGATGATGTCCGCGGTCAGCGCCGAGATGTGCTGCAGCCCGTCGTGCAGCACCACGTAGTAGGTGTCGTCGGTCGACAGGTGCACCACATCGCCGATGCGGTGGCTGTCCACCGGGTGCACCGGCATCCCGCCGGGGTCGTTGATCTTCGGCGAGATGATCGGCAACGTCTCCGGAATCGCGTTGAGCAGGCCCTCGCTGACCGGGCGGGCCGGAGTGTCGCGGATATGCAGCGCGTTGACCACCGCGGGGTCGGTCGTGTCGACGCGAGCGCGCTTGTTGTCGTAGATCAGGAACGTGGCGTTCTTCCCGGCGACCAGCAGCGCCTGCCCGTGACCGGCCACGGACGCGACGTCACCGAGCGTGGGCGTGCCCGCGATCACGGTGGACGTCACCGCGGCGGAACCGTCGTTCTTTATCTGGTCGCACACCGTCCACGCGCGGCCCTTGCCGCCGGTGTCGAAATGCAGCGACGACGGCGCACCGGGTATGCCGATGAGCGCGCCGAGGTGTTTCTTGGCCAGCTCCGACTCCTTGACGGACTCCGGCTTGGCGGGATCGCCCACCGCCAGCCGGGCGGAGGCCAGGTTCAGCGCCGGGTGCACGGTGCCGTCGACGACGGCGTAGATCTGTCCGGAGTCCTTGCCCATCACGATCTTGTGATCGCCGATCTGGCCCTGCGGCCGCAGCAGCGCCAGCACCCCGGCGCCGGCGAGCGCGACCAGCGCCAGCACCAAACCGGCGACATAGGCCCGCGACTGCGACCGCATCGGGTCGTGCAACATGCGCACGTCTCGACGCACCAGCGCATGTTCCATGCGGCGCACCAGGAATCGGTACCCGGAAACCTGCCACCGGGTAGTGGGCCGGGAAGGCACGTGGATTTCCCCCTCGTCGCGATGTTCAGCCGGACAATACGGTAACCCAACTCTGCCGCTCTTCAGAACAGCAGACCCACGCAGTTCGCATCGTCGGCGCAGGCCGCTACTACTCGGAGGCCCTCGCGAAGGCGAGGGTTTCGCCTTCCACACCGCGCAGCCAGAGGTTGTTGCAGGCGGTGGCGATCTCGGCGAGGCCGTCTTCGATGGTGGCGAAGACGTTGCCGGGTACCCAGCCCTGGTCGCCGTTGATGAGCAGGTTGTTGCGGCCGTAGAACAGGGCCAGGTCCGTGGCGCCCTGGGCGTGGTGGGCCGCGGAGCCGGGTTCGTAGCCGTAGGCCGGGTTGCCGATCTCCCACGGTTCGAAGTCGAACAGGCACACGTCGCCGGGAATCGGTGTGACGGTGGGGTTTTCGCGGTGAGGGGCGGCGGTGAGGCGGGGCACCAGCGTGTACACCTCGTTGCGGGCGTACTTGGCGTGGAAGGCGTCTCCCTCCTGGGGCAGCGCGTCCCAGACCGCGGCGCAGGTCCCGGGCGCCTCGTCGTCGAGCAGGCGGGCGCGGCAGCGGACGCCGGCCTTGGTGAGCGTGATGGTGATGTAGCGGGCCATGTCGGTGTCTCCCTACAGTTCGTCCAGCACGGCGGACCAGATGCCGAGCGCCTCGTCGACCTGCTCGGCGCTCACGATGAGCGGGGGGATCATGCGGACCACATTGCTGTAGGCGCCGCAGGTCAGCAGCAGCAGGCCCTTCTCGTGGGCGAGGCGCTGCGCGGTCGCCGCGGTCGCGGTGTCGGGTTCGCCGGTGGGCGTGGTGAATTCGGTGCCGACCAGCAGCCCGAGGCCACGGACGTCGCCCACGGCCTTGGTGGCGCGGGTGCGCGCACCGGCCAGCAGTTGCCGCCCGCGTTCGGCGGCGTTGTCCACCAGCCCTTCGGATTCGATGACGTCGATGGTCGCCAACGCGGCGGCGCAGGCCACGGCGTTGCCGCCGTAGGTGCCGCCCTGGGAGCCGGGCCACGCCTTGGCCATCAGCTCGCGGGAAGCGGCGATGCCCGACAGCGGGAAGCCGCTGGCGAGGCCCTTCGCGATGGTGATGATGTCGGGCCGCACGTCGAAGTGCTGGTGGCCGAAGAACTTTCCGGTGCGGCCGAAACCGGTCTGGATCTCGTCGAAGACCAGCAGGATGCCGTGCCGGTCGGCGCGCTCGCGCAGCCCCTGGAAGAAGCGGGTGTTGCCGGGGATGTACCCACCCTCGCCCAGCACCGGCTCGACGATGAACGCGGCGGTCTCGGCGGGGGCCGACAGTGTGGTGAGCAGGTAGTCCAGTTCGCGCAGCGCGAAGTCGGTGGCCTGCTCCTCGCTCCAGCCGTAACGGAACGCGGTCGGGAACGGCGCCACGTGGACCCCGGCCATGAGCGGGCTGAAACCGGCGGAGAACCGGGTGCCGGAGGTGGTCATGGTGGCGGCGGCGACCGTGCGGCCGTGGAAACCGCCATGGAACACAACGACATTCGGCCGGCCGGTGGCCTGGCGCACCAACCGCAGCGCCGCCTCGACGGCCTCGCTGCCGGAGTTGGCGAAGAACACCGAATCCAGCCCCGCCGGCAGCACGTCGCCGAGCCGTTCGGTGAGTTGCAGCAGCGGCTTGTGCATCACGGTCGTGTACTGCCCGTGGATCAGGCTGCCGATCTGGCGCTGCGCGGCCTCGACCACCTTGGGGTGGCAGTGCCCGGTGCTGGTGACACCGATCCCCGCGGTGAAGTCGAGGTAGCGGCGGCCGTCGGACGCGTAGAGATAGCAGCCCTCGCCGTGGTCGACGGTGACCGGGGTGGCCTGCTTCAGGACGGGAGAGAGAGCCGTCATCGTGATCCGCCTTCCGGAGGGTGCGCGCCCGCACGGATTGTCTATTGTCTGATTGTCGACAATATGCATAACATGGCGAGCGGGGCCGCAGCAATGGGCTGATGTGGCCGACAGCGAACCAGGGTGAGGAGCACGCGGTGACGCAGATCGACGCGATCTCGAATCGACCCGGCGCGAGCCTGAGCGCCGACGAACGAGCGGCCATCGACAGCGTGCCCACCGGCCTCTACATCGGCGGGCAGTGGCGGGCGGGGGCACAGACCATGCCGGTGACCGATCCCGCGACCGGGCAGGTCCTGTGCGAGGTCGCCGACGCCGCGCCGGTGGACGGGCTGGCCGCACTCGAGGCGGCCGCGGCCGCGCAGGCCGACTGGGCCCGCACGCCACCGCGCGAGCGCAGCGACATCCTGATGCGCGCACACCGGATGCTGCTCGACGACGCCGACCGCCTGGGCCTGATCGCGACCCTCGAGATGGGGAAGCCGCTGGCCGAGGCGCGCGGCGAGATCGCCTATGCCGCGGAGTTCTTCCGCTGGTTCGCCGAGGAGGCCGTGCGCCTGGACGGCGGATACATGACGGCCCCGGCGGGGGGATCCCGGTTCCTGGTCGCCCGCCAGCCCGTGGGGCCGAGCCTGCTGATCACGCCGTGGAACTTCCCGATGGCCATGGGCACCCGCAAGATCGGTCCGGCACTGGCCGCCGGGTGCACGTGCGTGGTGAAGCCCGCCGAGCAGACTCCGCTGTGCACGCTGGCCCTAGCCGACATCCTGCGGGCCGCCGGGGTCCCCGCAGGCGTGGTCAATGTGGTGACCACCTCCGACCCCGGCGCGGTGATGACGCCGATGATCCTCGACGAGCGCTCCCGCAAGCTGTCGTTCACCGGCTCCACCGCGGTCGGCAAGAAGTTGCTGGAGCAGTGCGCGCAGAGGGTCATGCGCACCTCGATGGAACTCGGCGGCAACGCGCCCTTCATCGTCTTCGACGACGCGGATCTGGACGCGGCCGTGGACGGCGCGATGGCGGCCAAGATGCGCAATATCGGGCAGGCGTGCACCGCCGCCAACCGGATCTTCGTGCAGCGCGGCGTAATCGGTGACTTCGCGGAACGGCTCGCGGCGCGGATGGGGGCGCTGCCGCTGGGCCGCGGCACCGAACCGGGTGTGGTCGTCGGCCCGCTGATCGACGCGGACGCCGTGGCCAAGGTGACCGATCTGGTGGCCGACGCCCGCTCGCGCGGTGCGCGGGTGCTGCTCGGCGGCGAGGCGCTCGACGGTCCTGGAAACTTCTACCCCGCAACGGTTCTCGTCGATGTGCCCGACGACGCGCAGATGTGCCACACCGAGATCTTCGGCCCCGTCGCCAGTGTCACCCCCTTCGACACCGAGGACGAGGTCGTCAGCCGCGCCAACGACACCCCCTACGGTCTGGTCGGTTACGTGTACACCGAGAGCCTGCGGCGCGGCCTGCGCGTGTGCGAGGCCCTCGAGACCGGCATGGTCGGGCTGAATCAGGGTGTGGTGTCCAACCCGGCCGCCCCGTTCGGCGGGGTCAAGGAGTCTGGCCTGGGCCGCGAGGGCGGACTCACCGGCATCGACGAGTTCCTGGAGACCAAGTACATCGGAGTACAGCTGTGACGACCTACCGCATCGCGACCATCCCCGGCGACGGCATCGGCGTCGATGTGACCGCGGAGGCGGTGAAGGTCGTCGACGCGGTGCTGCCCGGTATCGAGTGGACCGAATTCGATTGGTCCTGTGAACAATACCTGCGCACCGGGGCGATGATGCCCGCCGACGGCCCCGAGCGGCTCGCCGGATTCGACGCGATCCTGCTGGGCGCCGTCGGGTTTCCCGGTGTGCCCGACCACATCTCGCTGTGGGGTCTGCTGATCCCGCTGCGGCGCGCGTTCTCCCAGTACGTCAATCTGCGGCCGGTGCGGTTGCTGCCCGGCACCGAATCCGCGCTGCGCGACCGCACCGCCGCGGATCTGGACATTCTGATCGTGCGGGAGAACTCCGAGGGCGAGTACTCCGAAATCGGCGGCATCCACAACCCGGGACGGCCGGAGGAGTTCGTGCTCCAGGAGTCGGTGTTCACCCGCGTCGGCTGCGAGCGCATCATCCGCTACGCCTTCGACCGCGCCCGCGAGCGCGACCGACGCGTGTGCTCGGCCACCAAGTCCAACGGCCTGATCCACTCAATGCCCTACTGGGACAGCGTCTTCGAGCGCATCGCCGCCGAGTACCCCGATGTCGAGACCCGTCAGATGCACGTGGACGCCCTGGCCGCCGAAATCGTGCTGCACCCCGACCGGCTCGACGTGATCGTCGGCTCGAACCTGTTCGGCGACATCCTCTCCGACCTCGCCGCCGCCGTCACCGGCGGGCTCGGCCTCGCGCCTTCGGGCAATATCAACCCGCAGCGCGACGCTCCCTCCATGTTCGAGGCCGTGCACGGCAGCGCACCCGACATCGCGGGTAAGGGCATCGCCAATCCGGTCGCTCAGATCCTCGCCGCCGCGATGCTGTTGGAACAACTCGGCGAGCGAGGCGCGGCCGCCGCCATCGACCGCGCCGTCTGCGAGGTCCTCGCCGAGGGCAGCATCCGCACCCCCGACCTCGGCGGCGGCGCCACCACCACCGAACTCGGCACCGCGATCGCCGAACGCGCCACCGAACTCACCGGCGGCTGACCCGGACGCGGCGAGCCTCGGCGCCTGAGCAGCCACGAACAGCGCTCGGCGGAATCGGTTCGAATCCTTTCCGGGGCGGGGACGCTCTTATGGTGGTGAGAATCGAACCGAATGCCCCCGAGAAGGTGACCGGAGTGCGGCACGGGTGGGCCGGTGAGCAGCTCGTCGCCGCTGCCCAGCGCGGTGACCAGGAAGCGATCGCGGCGATAGTGCAGGGCGCCCATCCGCACGTGCGGCGCTTCGCGTGGCGGTTGTGCGCGTCGTCCGACGATGCGGAGGACGCGGCGCAGGAGGCCTTGATCACCCTGTATCGCAAGATCGGGACGCTGCGCGCCACAACGGCTCTCGCGTCGTGGACGTTCCGTATCGTTCGCAACGAATGCCTGCGCCGGGCCCGGCGCCTGCTCGTCCACGAACCGCAGGGCCCCGCCGTCGCGATCGACGTCGTCGCCTCCGCCGAGGACGAAGTCCTGCGCCGCCTCGACGCCGACCAGCTCACCCGGGCGATCACCGAGTTGCCCGATCTGCAGCGTCGGGTCCTGATCATGCGCGATGTGCTCGGCTATCCCGGACGCGCGACGGCCGAGGCCCTCGGCCTGAGCACCGCGGCGATGAAGTCGCAGCTGCACCGCGCCCGCACCGCGCTGCGAGACAGCCTCAAGCGCAACCCGTAGTCCGCCCGACTACCGCCACCGAATCGAAGGAAGTCCCGTCATGCTCACATCCGGTTCAACCGCGCCCGCAATGGAACTCGAAGACACCGCCGGGCAGCCCTGGCGTCTGTCCGACCACCGCGGCGGGCACGGCGTACTGCTGTATTTCATGCGGTCTACGTCGTGCCCGATCTGCAACCGGCACGTTCGCGATCTCGTTGCGCGGCGCGCGGAGTTCGAGGCCGACAACATCCTTATCGCCATAGTGGTGCCGGAGGGCCGCGACCTCGGCTTGGCGTGGCAGACCGAGTGCGGGATCCCGTTCCCCGTGCTGGTCGGCTCCGCGGGAACGCCGCACGAGTCGATCGGGCTGACGCGCAAGGTCTTCGGTTCGATGCAGCAGTCCGGCACCCTCCTCGTCGACACCGACGGCATCGTCCGGCATGCCCACGGCGCCACCCTGCCCGTCAACAGCTACGACCGGAAGGGCATCGGGGCAGCCGTCCGTTCCCTGCGCGGCCGTTCGAGCCCGGCGTCGCCGTGACCGGACGCGGTTTGCGGTGCCGGATTACGTTGCCACCCTGCGCCTTCGGGGGTGGACGGGGAATTTTCACAGGCTTTTCTGAGGTTACCCTGATACGTTTTGTCCTGTTTCGCCCTATGTCAGACAACAACTCGGGGAGCTGTATGCCTGCCATGAGCCTCTTCACCGCACCGCACCGTGTGCTCGTACTCGGTTACGGATCACTGCTCGCGACCGTCGCGGGCTTCGTCAACGCCGTCGCCATCCTGACCTTGGCCATTCCGGTCGGCAACGTCACGGCCACCACCACGCAACTGGGGATGGACGCCGCCAACCCGTGGATGTTCGAAACCAGCCTGCTCGTCGCGATCATCGTCGGATTCCTGCTCGGCGCGGCAGCGGCCGGCGCGATCCTGGCGCCCGCGAAAACCCATGCCGGAGCCCGGCACAGCGCCGTCATGACCTGCGAGGCGTTACTGCTGGTGCTGGCCTTCGCCTGGTCGGGAGACCTGCTGTCGGTGTTCCTCGCCGCGCTGGCCTGCGGCATGCAGAACGGCACCACCTCCAGCCTGCGCACGATGCAGATCCGCACCACCCACTTCACCGGCACCGTCACCGACCTCGGCCTGCTCATCGGACGCGCACGCCACCACCGCATCGACCGCTGGAAAGCCACCGTCCTGGCCGCGACCGTCGTCACCTTCATCACCGGCGGCGCCGCGGGCACCCTCGCCGCCTCCCGGATCGGCGAAGCCGCACTCCTGCTGCCCGCCACCATCTGTCTCGGCATCGCCCTCGCCAGCCTCGCCTACGACCGCCAACGCCAATCCCTCACACCACCGAGCACACCCGAACCACAAACCGACCGCGACGAACAGGAACTGGTACGGACGGGAGTCTCGTAACGGGGCCCGGACGTCACCCTCGACCGACCGGGACGTTCCACGTCTCGACAGCGCAGGCTAGGTTGCGCTGCCGGAGCTGGTGATCCCGGTCGGCGTCGAGGCGGTCGCCTGAGATCTCGCGAGGGCGAATGGTATGCCGACCGGTCTCGTTCGACGCACGGTGGCCGATACGGGGAGACCGGCGATATTACCGATCCATCGACCCGAACACCCTCGGTACAATTGCGCGATAATTGCCGGACGAGCCGAGCTGACAACTCGGCACGCCGAAGTACGCGGCGATTCATCTGAGTATTCGGCAAGAAGGGTTCGGGCTCAGAAGAATGGTTCAGGCAATCCCACGGCACAGCGATGAAGTTCAGCTTCGTCGACCCGAGAACGGGCGGCAGGCACGCGATCTCGCGACGACCGCTCGCGACGTACGTGTGTACTGGGGTTTCCTCTGTGCGGCAGCGTTGAGCCTCGCCACCACCGTCCTGCTCTTCCAGCCCTGGCTCACCGCGCAGGGGCCGAACGGCCGCATCCTGGCCGACGCCTTCGGCCGGACGCAGGGCACCACCGATTCGAACACCGCCGATACCTGGGGCGAGGGCGCGTACCCGGCCCACATCAGCGGCGGCTGGGGCATTCTCACCGCCGCGGCGGCCATCACGACGATCTTCGCGGTCGGCCTGTACCTGCGCGACGGTAGCGCCTCACTGGCCCTGCTGGTCCTGGGATCCAGTGCGGGGCAAGCGCTTTCGGTGTTCTGCACGCTGCTGTACCTCAACGGCAAGAGCCAGCCGTTCAAGACCCTGGTCGAGACTTCCGGCACCGGCGGGCTGCGTGACCTGCTGTCGGGCAACGGCACTTCCAATATCCGCGAGGTCGCCAGCGTCAGCCTCGGCGCGGCGGCCATGCTCGGCGGCATCACCGCGCTCGGCTCCGTACTGATCGTGCTGACCTCCATCATGCCGATCCGCAACCACAGCCGGACCGCGACCGAACTACCCGCCGATAACGCAGATACGGACAGCGGACGGAATGTGCGCTGAGCATTCGTTTCCGTACAAGACAGACGGTCCTGCCGGATGGTTGTCTGCCGACATGCGGAGGCTGATCGAATCCGACCACATCTCGATCGACGGGCTATTGCCCGAGACGACTCTCACGCAGGTCACTTCCATCCGCATGGGATAACACGGGCACTGCGTATGTTGTATGGTCGCGAAAGAGAACAGGAGGTATTTACCGGCCTGTTGTATCGTGCGCGCACCGGACATGGCGCTGCGGTCGATCTGACCGGGGAACCGGGCATCGGCAAGACCGCACTCATGGACGAATTCGCGGCGGCGGCATCGGGTGCCTCGGTGCTGCGTGCGACGAGTGTGGAAACCGAGGCCGAATTCGGCTACGCGACGTTGCATCAACTGCTGTTGCCGGTGCTGAACCGCATCGATCGGTTACCGACTCCGCAATCCGATGCACTGCAGATTGTGTTCGGACTCGCCGCGGGCCCGGCTCCCGAGCGATTTGCGGTCGGTCTCGCGACGCTGTCGCTGTTGTCGGATCTGGCCTCCGACGAAGCGGTGGTGTGCTTGGTGGACGATGTGCACTGGACCGACCACCTTTCGGCGGGTGTTCTGGAGTTCGTCGGCAGGCGGCTGGACACGGAGCCGATCGTGTTGGTGCTGGCATCGAGAACGGGCGAACGATCGGCCGTCACCTTCTCCGACGCCGTGGACATGCCATTGGGCGCACTGGATCGTGCGGCCGCGACCCGTCTGCTGGTGGAGCGACGCGGAGTGCGCCTGTCGCCGGCCCAGCAGGAAGTTGCGCTGGATGCGACGGCCGGCAATCCGTTGGCGATTATCGAGTTGCCGAGCGATGCCATCCGTGCGGGGGTATCGCCAGCGGCGCCGGTGCCCATGGCGCACACATTGCGTGCGGCTTTCCTCGCACGGGTGCGTCGGCATTCTCGGCCCGTTCAGCGGCTGCTGTTGCTGATCGCGGCAGCCGGTCAGGTGCGGCGCGGCATACTGGAACTGGCAGCCGCCGAGTTCGAGGCGGCGCCGGTGGCGGAGCTGGCTCGACTGGGTGAACTCGTCCGGTCCGAGACGGAGCTGATCGCCTTTCGTCATCCTCTGATCCGCTCGGCCGTCTACTACGATTCCACCGCGTCGGACCGTCGGGATGCGCATCGCGTGCTGGCTGGGGCGATGCAGTCGGCAGCGATGGACGTCGAACGCTCCGCGTGGCACCTCGGACAGGCGGTCGATGGTCCGGACGACGTGGTCGCCGGACAACTCGACCGGGCCGCCGGTCGCGTCGAGGTCAGTGTGGCTACCTCGGCCGCGCTACTCGCCCGCGCCGGAGAGCTGAGCACGCCTGGGCCGCGTCGTTCCCGGCGGTATCTCCGTTCGGCGACCGGGTGGTGGAACAGCGGGGATTTCGACCGCGCGATGCTGATGCTCGAGCTGATGGACCGGGAAGGGCGGCCTGAGGAGTCATTACGCCGGGACGCCGTGTGGCTGCGGGCTTCGATGGAATTGCAGACCGGCATGCCGGGAGACGCGGTCGCGATGTTGCGCTCGCTGTTGCCGACGATGGCGGAAGCTGAACCACTGCAAGCGGTTTCGTTGCTGATGCTGTTCGGCGAAGCCGGTTTTCACGCGAACCTGCCCGTCGAATGGGGCCACGTCGGAAGCATCGCCGAGAAATTGCCGATATCCGGCGAGCGGGCTGCCGACACACTGGTGCTGCTGTTGCGAGGAGCATGTCGGGCGCGAACCGGGAGACCGCACGGATTGACATCGCGCGAAAAGGATCTCGCTGAGCTGCTCACCGATCCGGTGATGTTGAACTGGGCAAGTGGACTGCTGTGGGCGATGGGTGACCGCGAGCGGGGTCGGCGATTGAATCGGGTGGCCGTCCAGCGTGCCCGGGACACCGGCGCAGTCGGGCTGTTGGTCTGGGCCTTGCAACGCGGCGTGATCGATGACATCGCGCGCGGGCGATTCCGGGCCGCGGAGGCTGCCGCGAGCGAGGGCCATCGCCTTGCCGACGAGATCGGCCAACGCAACGTCAGCTGCTGGCACCGCAGCTCGTTGGCCGTACTCGCGGCCTCGAGGGGACAGGAGCGGGAGGCACGTGATTTGGCCGGCGAGGTCTTGGCCGAGGCGATCCCGCGCCGGCTCGCGATTGTCGTCGCCGCGGCCAAGCGGGCGCTCGGACTGCTGGACTTGACGGCCGGCCACGCGAATTCGGCGTTGAACCATTTCCGACCGGCATACGACTCCGTTCAGCCGGAGATGCTGTCGATGTATACGCCCGATTGGGTCGAGGCGGCAGTTCGAGCGCACAGACCCGATCTGGCTGTCGACGCTTTGGAGCCATTTCGCCGGTCCGCGGCAGGCGCGCCCGAACGCAGCGCAGTAGCGGCGCGATGCGAGGCGCTGCTGGCTGGACCCGAGGACGCCGAGGCCGCGTTCCGGCGCGCGCTCGCGTTGCACCGAAGCGATGAGCAGCCGATGGAAACCGCTCGGACCCAGCTGCTGTTCGGCGAGTACCTGCGCCGGCACCGGCGCAGGGCAGAGGCCCGTCGGCCACTACAGTCCGCACTCGAGACGTTTGAGGCACTCGGCGCTGCCGGTTGGGCCGACCGCGCCCGCGCCGAGCTACGCGCGGCCGGGAAGGCCGTAGCGCCGTCGGTGAAATCCCCTGGCGCTGGTTCGCTGACCTCCCAGGAAGTGCGAATCGTACACGCGGTCGCGGAAGGGTCTACAAATCGCGAAATCGCAGATCAATTGTTCCTCAGTACACGCACGATCGACTATCACCTGAGCAAGATCTTCAAAAAGCTTGGCGTACGGACTCGCTCCGAACTCATCCGCGCTACCCTCTCCCGGCCCGATATTTCCTGATCGGCATCGAAGGCTCGGATCGAGACAGCCTCGCCACGGGTGGGGCTCTTCACACGCGCTGTCGGGCTCCCTGTCGTCCCGGGAGTCTCCGCGTCTCGCCTGCCTGGCAATCATGCGGTAAATGAGACATATGCCCGGTGTTATCGTTCGATATCCGCGGGACATGGCCACCGAGTCTCCCACAAGCCAAGACGCACCGAAGGACGCTGATGGGTCTGGTCTTCGACACGCTCGCTGGCGAAATCCCCCTGGTGCGCCGGGTGTGGTCGGCGCACTGTGAGGCGACGACGGCTTTCAATTCCGTGGTCAAGAGCTCGACCCTGATCTCGTTTGCGCGCTACGGCCACCTGGTGGAGGTGCATGTACACGGCCCGGAGTCTGCGGCCACCCGGATGCCGTGCCCGGAGGGCTGGGAGTTCTTCGGTGTAGAACTGCAACCCGGTGCGTATCTGCCCCTCTATCCGCCCTATCGCCTGGCCGACCACCGGGACGCGCAGGTACCCACCCCTTCCGGCGACCGCGTCGTGTTGGATAACCAGGAATGGGAGATGCCCACCGAGCAGAACGTCGATGTCTTCGTCGGCAGGCTCGCGCATGCGGGTTTGCTGGTCTTCGATCCGCTCATCGACGCGATCCGGCACGGCGAACGACCACGAGCCATGTCGGAGCGGACGGCACAGCTCAGGTTCCGAAGGGCCGTCGGTATCTCCCACCGCAAGTTCGCCAGTATCGAGCAGGCACGACGTGCTGCGCGGTTTCTCACGGACGGAGGATCGATCGCGGACGCGGTCGCCGTCGGCGGCTACTACGACCAGCCGCATCTCACCCGGGCGATGCGCTGGGCGACCCGCCACACCCCGGCCGAGCTGCGAGCCCGCGTCTCGCCGCTGGCGTTCTGAGCTCAGTCCGCCGGTCACCTCGCCCCGAGGACGTCTCACAGCCGTATTCGGTTCGATACAAGACCAGCGGATCCCGCTCGGCTTCAATGCGAGGCATGCCGAAGCTGATCGAGGTCGACCGTCGCGGCTCCGGTGATTCCTGCTCCCCGGCATCAGCACCACCGTCATGAACCCGTCCGGGGAGACCTCATTGGCGGCACTGTCGGGCCGGCATACCCACCGAATCGTCGAGAAGGACCGGCGCATGGGAAAAGTCATCGTCAACGAGCTGGCGCACACCCTCGCTCAGCACAACCTGGTCGACGAATTCTGGTTCTGGGTCAACCCGCACATCTGGCCTACCGGGCCACAGCTCCTCCGCGGCGTCGGCCCCATCCGTCTCGAGCTGATCGCCGCGACGCCGTACCGATCCGGTGTCGTCTGGTCGCGGTACCGACCAGCCGACCTGTGAACCCGAACGCTGCGAACCCACAAGCGGAGTCCCGGCCGCTGCGCACCCTTCCGCCCTATTCGGTTATCGGTTCGGTGTGTAGGCCAGTACCACCACGCCGTTGCCGAGTTCGGTCACCCGGGCCAGGTCCATGGCGGTGGTGCCGATGCCCGACAGCAGCGATTCACCGGACCCGGCGACGAACGGAGAGACACCCACATGCAACTCATCGAGCAACCCCGCCTCGGCGAGCGCGCGACTGAACGGGCCGTTGCCGTACTTCACCAGGGTGCCTTCGCCGGACTCCTTGAGCTTCGCCACGGCCTCCACCGCGTCGCCGGTAAGTACCTCGGCGTTCCAGGTGGTCTCGGTCAGCGTGGTGGAGGCGACGTACTTCGGCAGCGAATTCACCTTGTCGGCGAGGTCGCCGGTCATCGTCGGCCAGGTCTCGGCGAAGGATTCGTAGGTCAGCCGTCCGAGCACCAGCCCGACCGCCGACTCCAGCAGCCCGAGCTGATACGCGAAATGGTTGTCGTTGGGGGCGACGTTCATCTGCGCGGCCCACCAGTCGTCACCGGAGAATCGCCCATCGATAGAGACGTGGTCGAATTCGATCAGTTTTCTCATGTCCGACAGGCAATCACGCGGCTGACCTGCTTGTCTTGTATCGAAACGAAACCTCGGCAGGCGCGCCGGCCGAGTCCCGGACGACCTCGAGCGGACGTCGCGGATTCCCTGAGAGGGCGGCCGAACCAATCATGTCGGGCGAGATGGATGCCATGCGCCAGGCACACCTTCGGCCCACCGGCACCGGTTCCGTCTGATAGATCAACGATCGCAGATACCCCAGGCCCATCAATCGTCACCAGATAATCCCTCGTATCAGTAAATCGCCGGTCCGGCCGTGGATAGCAGCTGGGCCACATCGGGTTTCGAGGCCACGGTGAGTCTTGTCGGTCCACGGTCGCGGGCGATGACCATAGCTGAGCGGGTTCGAGGGGTGATAGACCAACGTCACAGCATCACCAGGGCGGTCGTTGATCCGCCGGGGCCTCAGGGCTGCAGCAGTGTGGTCACGACTCGTTGGGCGAACTCGCGGGCGGGAACGGGTAGCGGGGTGTTGGCTCCGCTGGTGCTGATGCGCAGTGGTGGTTGTCCCGGCGCTGCGGTGAGCCGGGCCGCGTAGGCGCCCTCGTCGAGGGGCAGGAGCTGCCCCGGGGACACGGATTGCACTCCGGTGAAGGCTGTTTGGGGGTCGAACATGATCGTGTAGGACCACCAGGGGTCGTATCGTCCGGAGTGTTCGTCGGGAGATCCGCCGGTGTATCCGACGATGCAGTAGTCGTCGTTCGGTGCGATGGTGGCGTGCGGTGGCAGTGGGCCGAGGACGTCGAGTGCCACAGTGCACAGCCGATTGGTCCGAACCTGCACGGCGAGATCGAAGATGCCGACGCCGGGCGTCGTCGGCGTCGGGACGAACACCTGGTATCCGGGAAGCCGCGGTCCCGGCGAGATGAGGCGGGGGACAACGGATTCGGCGGCTCGGACGGCGAGCGATTCGGTACTGTCGACCCGGTGGTTTCCCGAAGCCGGGGACATCGTGAGATAGAGCCGAGGCTTGAAGTTCAGGCCGGTGGGCAGATCGTCGACGAGCAGGACCGTCAACTCCGTGCCCGCGACCAGATCTCGGGTGGCGGTCTTGACCTCACCCGTGGCCGGCCTGCCCGCGATCGGCGATCGTGGGTTGCCGATCGCGGCCTCGGTCATCGCCAGCCGTGCCCGCAGTCCGGTCGTGTACACGCCGCAGGAGCCGTCCTCGAGTCGACGCAGGATCGGCGGTTCACCCAGGATCGCCTGCCATTGCTGCGAGGTCGCGGCGGCGCACAGCACCTGTGCCCGGGCCTCGGCCGGTAGGTCGGCGATCTGCTGGCCGGTCGGCATCGCGACGGCACGCGCGGGATAGTCTGTCGGATCAGGTGGTGGTATCGGCGCGATCGATGTCGACGCTCCCGCGGTCGTGTCCTGCCGGGCAGAGGCGTCGTCACTCACCGCGCAACCGGCCGAGACGAACACAATGGCGATCGCGGCGACCACGAGCCGCGCACATCGTGGACCCAAGACGGTGCTCCTTCCGGTATCGGCAAACCCGGCAAGTTCCGGGCTCAGTCGACTGTCACCCCGGCGCCTTGCCGAGCCCTTAACAACCGCTGCGGCCTTCCGGTCACCGAGGACTTCGGGCTTGCCGCCGGATCGTCGATCCGGGTGAAAATTGTTCAAGACGTCGGTCGCGGTGCCTTCCTACGGTCTGGTGTATGACGAATGAACGAGTGCTGATGGTCGGTCGAGGCCGACCGGGTGAGTTCTGGGCAGGCGTCCGCGGTGAGGCGCCGATGCCTCCGGCGGCGCGCACCCTCGGGTTGGAGTTCGTCGATATCGATCCCGAGGAGGGCACGATCGAGCTCGCCTTCTCCGCGACCGAGGCCTTCACCAATCCGATGGGGCAGGTGCTCGGCGCGTTTCTGGCGGCGATGCTCTACGACACTGTCGGTCCCGTTCTGCTGGCTACGCTGGGCCCGGAAGAATTCCAGTCGACGCTCGATTTGAATGTGCGTTTCCTGCGGCCGGTGCGCCCGGGACGGATCGCCGGCCGCGGGCGCGTGGTCCACCGCGAGGGCGACATCGCCCAACTGGAGGCGTCCCTCGCCGACTCCGGCGGCGCGGTTCTCGCCACGGCCACCGCCACCGCACGGGTGATCCGGTTCGGCGAGATCACCGTCTGAGGGTGGGACCGCAGTCGCGTCGGCTCACGACCGATCGGCGGCGATCTCGCGGCGGTGGTACTGCAGCGGCGTTTCACCGGCGAATTCGCGGAACTCCCGGGTGAGATGCGGTTGGTCGGCGTATCCGTAGGTGGCGGCGAGGTCGGCCAGCCGTGGTCGCGGGGACCTCAGCAGGCGCTGCCGCAATCGGTCGAACCGAATCAGCCGGGCCGCCGTTTTCGGTGTCAGCCCGACGTGATGGGTGAATCTCGCGATCAGGTGTTTGTGGCTCCATCCCACCTCGTCGGCGATAGGGCCGATCGTCATCGCCCCACCGCTTACAGTCAGCAGCGACCAGGCCCGCTCAACCTCCCGAGGCGGCCGCCGACCCTCGTCGGCTCGCTCGAGCAGAAAGGTGTCCAGCAGCCCGAATCTATCCTGCCAGCACCGGCTTTCCCGGATCCGGTCGACGGTGTCGCGGAACCGACGGCCGGTGAGGTCGGACAGATCGAGCAGGCAATCCCGCAAGTAGATTCCAGGAGTATCCAGCACGGCGCATGCGGCGAGGGGATGCAGCGAGAACGCGAGATACGAAGGCGCGCAAGGCCCTTCGACCGGGAAACACCGGTCGCGGGGACCGAGGACGAACTCGGGCGGCCGATGCGGGGAATCGGCCAGCTTCACCACCAGCCGCACCGCGGTACCGGCGGGCATACTTCCCCGCTCGTGCGGAGAGCCGGTACACGGGTAGCCGTGATAGCGCCGCACCAGCAACCCCCGCAGCCCCGGGTGCGGCAACGCCTCGACACGCCGCGGTCGGTCGCGCTCCGGCGTCGTACCGCCACCACGTACACGCATCTCGAGTCCTGGTCCCTCCCAGCCGACTCCGACACCGCGGAGCCGCCATGACAACTCCCACGCCGATCGGCTGATACCAGCGCCGGTCCGATGCTACCGAGGTTCGAACGTCGTTTCGTGACAGCGCGCCCGAGCAAACAGGGCCGCCCTGGGCGCAGATCTTCGGCCGACGGTCGACGACCACGGCGGCCACGTGGGCCCGGCACCGTGTGCGGGCAGCCATCATGCGAAGCGAATGGTGTGAGCCCTGCCCGGTGCGGTGCGGTGCCATGATCGGTCCGTGGGTACCGAGTTCGTCGGATCGACGCCGTGGAAACGCATCAGCGCCACACTGACCACCGCGGGTCCCCGCGCCGCGGCGATCGCCTATCTCGGCATCGACGGACCTCGGCTGCTGCGGGGATTGCGGCGCGGAGATCTGTTGGTGGTCAACGCATCCAAGAAGCAGTCGCCGCGCACGCCACGCGTGACCTACCGCCGCCACCCTCGTGTCCCCCGGCGCGAGCGTCGTCCCTCTGTGTGGCCATGCCCGAGCGACCGTGCCGGGGCGTTAATTATTGGCGCACAGGGGCTTTCGTGATCAGAGAGACGCAACGGTCACGGTTTCGGAACGACAGCCACGCGCTACATCACCTGCGGGGACGTCGGGCAGCGCTCGCGCGACGAGTAGACGAGTCGAGCAGAAACGAGGAGCTTCGCGGCAGGCACTGCCGAGCCGAGCGACCTCCCATTGATAGAGACAGCCACGCCGAGCAGCCATTGGACTGGAACAAGTTCTAGTAATGTGGCGGGCGGGATGCCGGGTCCCGCGGCCGGCCGGGTGCTGCGGTCGGTGGCAGCGCGGCGGTGAGGAGCGGTGTTATGACGGTGGCGGACTACGGCGGCGTGCGGCACGGTGCGGGCGAGGCCGAACGGGCGGCACCGGCGGCGATCCGGATCCTCGGGGGGCGGCCCGACGCCGAGGAGGTCGCGGCGCTCGTGTGCGCGCTGGCGGCGGTCCGCGCGTCGGTCGCCGCCCCGCGTTGTCCGGTCGGTGTGCGCGACGGGTGGGGTGAGCCGTGGCAGGGACACCAGGTACTGCCACCGACCTCGTCCGAGGCACTCGGCCGCGCCCGCTACGTGTCCTGAGTGTGATGTCCGGGGAGGTCGGTCAGAGTGCGATGGGTGCGGTGTTCTCACCGATGTCGCCGAGAACTCCGCGCAGCTGAGCGCGGCCGTCGGCGAGCTTGTAGGTGACCCCGGCGATCGCGCATTCTCCGGCGGCGACTCGCTCGGAGATGATGGTGGAGCGCTGGGCGAGCAGGCGGCTGGTTTCCACGACATGGCGGGCTTCGATCTCGTCGACACCGGTCAGGCCGTCGCGTCGGCCGAGCAGCACCGACGGGGTGACTCGTTCCACGACGCTGCGAATGAACCCGCCGGGCACCGCGCCGCCGTCGAGAGCATCGATGGTCGCGCGGACCGCGCCGCAGCTGTCGTGGCCGAGCACCACGATCAGCGGCACGTTCAACACCGCGATGCCGTATTCGATCGAGCCCAGCACCGAGGAGTCGATCACATGACCGGCGGTGCGGACCACGAACATGTCGCCCAGACCCTGGTCGAAGATGATTTCGGCGGCCACCCGCGAGTCGCCGCACCCGAACAGGATCGCCGAGGGTTGTTGCCCGGCAACCAGTTTCGCACGATCCGCGGCGCCTTGTCCGGGATGCTGCAGGGCGCCGGAGACGAACCTGTCGTTGCCGTCACGCAGAGATTTCCAGGCCGCTTCAGGAGTAAGAGAAGGCATGTGTCGGATGTACCACATCCGCGTGGTGCGGGCGAGCCACGGACGCGGCTCGCAGGCGCGAGGCGTGGCGTGGCGACCGGGAGGCAGTCCACCGACGGTGGCGGCGTTGTACGAGACATTGGCGCGGATCGGGGCCGAGGCTATCTGCGTGCCGACAGGATGCGGCTGTCGATCCCGGCAGAACTCGGGTTCCCCGCGTCGGAGCACCAGCCGACGCCGCCGGGCTGCCGCAGATCGTCACCACCATCAGCATGTCGATCACTGGCAGGGCTGGAGAGAGATACCGGTGAGGTCGTGACCGAGCGGAGAGTCCGCCACGCCGGGACCGAGCATGTCGTGACGATCGGCAGACCGTACGCGGGTCCCGGCGGGAAAGCGTTGCGCCCGTTGGTGATCGACGGGCACGCGAGAACGTCCTCCTGCCGCCGACACAGGCACGTCGCCGGTGTTACGAGGCTCGGCGAAGCTCCGGTTCGTCGCGGTATGCGGGTAGCGCCGCTACGGGTTCGCTCGGGGGTGCGAGGAGCTGTCTTCGGCGGTCGTAGGCGAGTCCGGCAACTCCGATCATGACGCAGACCGCGGCGGGCAGCAGCAGCGCCGCCTCACCGGCCCGGCTGCCCACGATGGTGCCCGCGACGCCTCCGGCGATGAATGTGACGACGGTGGCCGACAGCACCGTCGCCCGCCAGGTGTCGAACTTGTGGCGGCGGGATCGTCCGATGAGCAGGCCGAGGTCGGTGACGGTACCGGTGAAGTGGGTGGTACGGATCTGCATCGTCCGCAAGCTCGAGGTCGTCCCGTTCTGCAGGCCGCATGCCAGCGCGGCCAGGAAGACCGACAGCAGGTCCCCCGACCAGACGAAGGCCGCCACGAGCAGCAACGCCTCGCCGGTCATGACGGCACTGTGCCGGCCCCCGGCATGGCTGCTCGCCGGTGCCAGAACCGCGCCGGCCGCCGCCGCTCCCAGCAGGAATCCCATGATGATCGTGACCAGCAAGCTGGTTTCGAACATCCATGGGCTGGCGGCGTCCATCCCCAGCTGGGTGGTCGTGCCGGTCACGTTGGCGACCGGGATCGCCAAGGTCAGGATGGCGACGGCATTGACGAAGCCCGCCACGGTCGCGAGCAGTGATCCGTAACCGAGCACCAGCGCACGGTGCGGCGTGATGAAGCTCATGGCAGGCATACAGCTCCCCTGAGTTGTTGTCTGACATAGGGCAAAAACAGGACAAAACGTACCAGGAGCGCCACCGAAGGTCCTGTGAATATTATTTGCAACGCCGGGAAGTGCAGTGCCGCAACCTATTCGAGGCCCAGGCGATCGCACTTGCCCGACACGGCGAAACATCCTGCGGCACAACCTATTCGACGAACAGCTAGACGTGCGCCACAGGCGCGACAGTATGGAAGTCACCGTAACCATCTGCTGCCGGGCCGGTGTCCGTTCTCCCGCAAGTCCGAAGCTGCCCGTCGGTTCGCCGGATGCTGGAACCACCCCTGGACTGTCCGCCCTGCGGTCACCCCGCGCAGCCACCCGCCGGGTGTAGCGCTACCACACCAAGGTGCCCGGAGTGATCCCTGGCGCTGCCTCGTCGTCGACGCGGGTGTCCCGGCTGGAGTGGGCGTACCAGGTCCAGGCGACCTCGCCGCGACAACGGGAAAGCCAACGGCCGGGCACACACCGGATCCCATATACGTATACTTCTACTTGTAATTGGAATGATTGGCCCGTCGGCACCGGGAGGGTGATCGCGTGACCAGGCCGAGCGCCGTTCCGGTGGGTACATCAGGTCTGTGTCAGGCCGGTGTCAGCGGGACTGGCGACTGTATCCGGGTGGACAGCATGGCAATTGCGGCTTCCGGGCCGCGGGAGACGTATGGGGACATGGCGATTCTCGACAGCGTCGCCCCGACGTTCTGGACCGTCCGTCACCCGATGCCGGGCGCGGAATGGCTCGACCGCGTGCGACGGTACCTGGGCAGTGCACACACTTTGGCCCAGTTGACCCGTTTCGCCCTGGTCGGCGGCTTCAGCAACATCGCCTATGTCCTGCTGTTCGTTGCCATGACGCAGAGTGGTCCACTGGTCGCCAATATCATCGGATCGATAGTGAGCACGATGATCGCGAACGAATTGCACCGGCAGCTCACCTTCCGTGCGGCGGGGCGGGTCGGCTGGTTCACCGCACAGTGGGAAGGCGGCGGGTTGGCGCTGCTCGGCCTGCTGATCAGCACGGCGGCACTGGCCGGTCTCGAGTTCTGGGCGCCCGGCATCGGCGAGATCACGCAGGCGGCGGCGGTCGTCGGTGTCATGGCGGTGGTTGGCGGTCTGCGCTTCCTTGCACTGCGCGGCTTCGTCTTCCGGAACGCATGCCGAGAGACGTCTCCAACCTGCCCAGCCCCCGCCCCGAAGGACCGTTTGCACCCTCACTATTCGGTGCTACTGCCCACCGGTAGCCGACGACGCTGTTCCCCTCGCGCACCGGAACCCACGCAATCCCAACAACTTCGGCAGGATCTGACGTGCGGCCCGCGGCAACAACTTCGCCTGGGTGACGCCACGCACGTTCCGCCGGGGCGCCGGAACGGCGATCGACCACGCGCACGAGGACGCCGGTCGCGCCGGCCGACAACTCGGCAACACCAAGGACATCGCCCGGATCCATTACATCGACGCACCTGAGGTCGTACCGGACAACCGCGACGTCCTCGAACGCTGGGCACGTGGCGACCGGCCGCCGAAAGTGTGAGATTTTTGTGAGACACGCTCGAATCGAGCGGCACTCACAATCGGCAAAGGCCCCTTCCGACCTCGGCCGGAAGGGGCCTTTTCTGTCGGGCTGACAGGATTTGAACCTGCGACCACCTGACCCCCAGACTCATCATGGTGATGTCTGCGCACGTCAAGCGCGTTATTCGTAGTTCCCCTGCACGCCGTATGTGCTGGTTGTGCACCCCGACGCATGACGTGTGGCCCCAAATTGGCCCCAGTGATGCCTTGTTGATGCATAGGCATCAATACCGGCTCCCACAGCGTGCTAGTGGACTGCATCGATCGACGCAATCGCGTCGCGTATGGCCTTTTCGGCCTGAGCGCGTTCGTCTCGTAGTAAGAATTTCTTTTCGACCGCTGGTCGGAGTGTCATCAACTCACTGTCAGTCGTGGTCGAGCGGGCTAGGTTGGCCAAATGCTCGCTTTGCAGCTGCGCAGCTTCTCTCCACGTTCGGAGGAAGGCACCAACGATTGCTGCGTTTGGTTGAAGCTCACCAGCGAACCGTTGATCTGCTATCCGCTGATCAACGGTCAATAAGCTTTGCTCCCAGGTGTAGCAGTCGGCCGGTGGCTCCGGAATCTTCGGAAGACCCTTCAGTCCCATCTTGAGTTCAGGGATCCCCGCAACTGCCGCATCGATCCTCTCTAGCTCGCCGCGAAGCCGCTCACGGAGCGCCTTCTGGTCAGATCGCAACTCGGCTTTGCGGCTCCATGCACGATCTTTGTGCGCCATGTATGCGTTATAGATTCCAAGGCCGAGCGTTACACATACTCCGGCAAGCGCCACGACAGTCCCTCGCGCCTGCCAGCCTTGTTCAAGCCACCAGTTCCACACTGGACAATGATGCCGTACCGACATCTCCCCTGACGGCTTACCCCCTCGTTGTGGTCGTTACTTCCGGGATGCGTCCGAAAAGCGGGAATACCTCGCAACTGACGCAACCACCGCAAACCCATCGCTTACGCGGAACCGAACCACCGCACTGAGCGCGTCCTGACGCGCGAACACGCCGCCGAAGGCAGGCGGACAATCCCAACGCGACCACGCACTCAACGCAACGCACGGCACCCAAACCCCCTTCTTGTGGTTATCCCTTCTGACACTCTCCCCAGCCCCTCTCAACCAACACTGGCTCTTCTCACCACTGGCCGAGACTCCCCCTCTCTGTCTCTTTAGAGAGGGGGAGTCTCGGCCAGTGGTGAGAAGAGCCCTGCGCCGAAGGCGCAGATCAGAGGGCATGGGAGCGTGCAAGTGCCCGGACCAAACACGCGAATTTCTGTCCCGAGCAGTTCCCGAGCAATTCCCGAGCAATTCCCGGGTAGTTCCCGGCCAGAAAGAGAGGCCCAGATGGAGGATCGCTCCACCTGGGCCTCTCCCACCATCCGCAATGCGGCTTGTGGTGAGCGGTGTCAGTCGAATCGCTGCTCAGCGCTCAGTTCGCGGCCCGGCCCCAGGTAGTCGACAGCGAACTCTGTCGGGTCTCCGTTCTGGTCCCAGTAGAGATTCGTCATGGTCAAGCGCTCCGATTCGGGATCAACTCCGAGGATCTCAGCGACATCGGAGGGCGCCGGCCGAATCGAGATGACATCGCGACGGCTAACGGCGCGGCGGCCAGTTCGATCCTCAATCAACCCGAACGTCATCTTGGGGAGCGGCTCGGTCGATAGGAGTTCTGGCGCGGCGTCACCCAACTCGCCCGGCAACCAGGACGTCGACACTGTGACGACTCCCAGATCGTCGCGGTAGACACGTCGGCGACGGACAACCGGCGATCCCTCCGGCACTCCGAGGGCTTCAGCGACGTCGGCAGGCGCGGTCACGACCTCCGCGCTTGTCACTTCGACCGACTCACCCGACCGGTACCCGTTGCCGGTGGCCCGGAACATGGCCAGTCGGTCAGGGCCCGTGGTCTGTTTGTGCGCGATGGAAACGAACGTTCCCTGGTTGGTGCTTCGCACGTATCCGTCTGCGCGCAGGACGTTCAACGCTTTTGCGGCCGTTGCGGACGCTACCTGCCATCCTTGCGAGACCTCCGCAACCGACGGCAGTTTGGCTCCTTCGGGAAGCTCGCCGTTCTTGATCTTGGTTCGAAAGTGCTCGGCGATCTGTACATATGGCGGCGCGGGCCGGTCCAGGCTCGGCGACATTCGCAACATCCTCCCTCGCGGTAGCGAGCTAGTTGGCGAATCCAGTCTACCACCTGGCGTTTCCATAGCGTTTGAGCCGTGTACTAGCTCGCATGACGTTCGCCTGCTAGCATGCGGGTTGTACTGAAAAAGCTCCCCGGCAGTGTCCAGCTACCGGGGAGCCCAGCACCAAAGCGGGTTGCAGCCCGCTTCAGCATTTCCGCACTTCAGATCCATAGGAAGGTCCCTGAAGCATGTCCAGTGTAAATCGATGGTCCGGCCTGGATGACAACGCAGCGGATGCGCCGCGGTCGTCCGAGGTCGATGAGATCGCTCGTGATGCCGGTCGTACGGCGCGGCACGTCGGGTCGGCAGCTGCCGGATTGGTTGCCGGTGTCCGGCAGGTCGATGCGAGTCGTGAGCGGGAACGCGCGGCGCGGGTGCGGGCGGTGGCCGATGCCGCCGAACGGGTGTTTGCGGCGGCGCATCCGGACCGGGGCGAACGCGTCCGGGCCCGCCGTAATGCCGATGCGGTGTATCTCGCGATGAGCCGCGACACCGATGAGCTGATCGAGCAGCATGCGGCCTGGTACCGCGAGTGGAACGCTGCCCAGCCTCGTAACAACGCTGCGGATCGGGGGCGGTCGCGATGACCCAAACACCGGAGCGTCAGGGGAACGAGCGGTTGCGGCGTGCGTTGTTTGATGCGCGTATGACACCTGAGCAGCTCGCGGCGAGGCTCGAGGTCGATCCGAAGACCGTGCAGCGGTGGATCTCCACCGGCCGGGTGCCCTACCCGCGCCATCAGTTCGCGGTCGCGGCCGCGGTGGGGGTGCGGGAGGTCGAGCTGTGGCCGAACGCGCGAGTCACCGCGTCGGAGGAACTGCGCCGCGCTATCGACTACCGGCGTGCGGAGTCGTCGACTCCGGAGGCGTCGCCGTATGTGCGGGAACAGCTCGACCGCGCGGGATTGTCGGTGGAGGAACTCGCGCAGCGCGCCCAGGTAGACCCCAGGGTCGTGCAGGACTGGGCTACCGGCGCGGGACGGCTGTCCGACCGGGCAGCGATCCGCAATGCCCTGGACACCGAGCGCGGATCGGCGGGCGAGTTTCGTAACACCACGGCCTCCCCGGCGGGCGGCGGTTACGAAACTTCCGCACGGGATGCGAAGGCGCGGATGCGGGCGTTGATGTCCTGGGTCGACCAGAACGCACCGGTCAAGGAACGCGAGATCCACAGTCCCGCACCGGAATCGCCGTCGTGGCGTCTCGCGACCGAGGCCGATTACCCGCATCCCGGACTTCGGCTGTCGGCCCGGATTCTCGACCACTCGGACCGTGGCAACGAGCGCGGTTCCGCGCCGAACGTCACGAAACTCACCGATCGGAGGCGCAGCCGATGACCGATGACCACAAAGGACGAGGCGGGACCGTCAGCGGCCGCACCGCCGCCGACCGCGACCGCATCATCGCTGGGTTGTGGGAGGACGGTAAGGGCTACCGCGCCATCGCCTCCACGCTGGGCGTCACCGCCCGGCAGGTCGAAACCGTCCTCGGGCACGTCGCCGTGCTGCGCGGGGCTGGTCATTCGGATGCCGAGATCGGCCGCCGTGTGGGTCTGCCGCGTAGCAGCGTGCAGCGGTTGCGCGGCAGCGCGGCCCCGGTGTCGACCGAGCGGAAGTCGACCGCGGTGACCGCGCTGGCGCAGATGGGCGGCATGCAGCTCGACGTCCTCGGCTGGTTCCTCGGAACTGACCGTAAACGCACCTACCTGCTGGTCCGCCAGCTGCGCAAGGACAAGGTGGTCCGGGACCTGGAAAAGGTTGTGGCAGGGGACAAGTGGGTGATCCCGACCAGGGTGACCGCGTCGCGGCATCTGGGGTTTCCGGTGCGGGAGTGGCGGCCGTCGCCGGACAAGGCCGCGCACCATCGCGCGGTCGCGCAGGCGCGGATCATGCTCGTCGGCACCGACCTGGAGCGCTGGATCTCCGAACGGGTGCTGTGGCACCGCGCGGGCGCGGCGGCGGCCGCCTCGCGCGGCGGGCGGGGCCGCACAGAGGTCCCGCACATCCATGACGGCCGGTTCCTCGGTGACGTCGACGGCGTACACGGCTGGTGGGCCGTCGAGGTCGAACTGTCCCGCAAGTCCAGCACGGCAATGGATGTCGCGTTGCAGGGCGCTATCCGGGCTGCTGCGCGCCCGGACGAGCCGGAAACGATGGTCGGGCTGGTCTACCTGTGCCGGTCGGCGCAAGTCCTCGACGGCGTGAACGCGGCCGTGGAGCGACTGCCGGCCGAATTGGCGCGGCTGCTGCCCCGCATCGCCATCGGTGACTTCGATGACGAATGGACCCAGTTCCTCGCCGACCGCAACGCGGCCAAAGCCGCGAAACGCCGCCGCCGCAACCACATTCACCTCACCGGGGAGGCATCATGACCCGACTCACCGACCGCGAACTCCACGCGCTCATCGCGCTCGCCGAAATGCGCGGCATGCAACTCGACGTCCTGGCCGAGTTCCTCGGCATCGGCCTCAAGGAGGCGTACCGGATCGCCCGGCGCCTGCGTTCGGCGGGCAAGGTCCACCCGCTTGTTGAGGTCCTCGCCGGACCGAAATGGGTGGTGCCGACCCGCGCCGCCGCGACGTGGGCGCTGGGCTGGCGGCCGAGTGACTGGCGGCCCTCGCCGATGTGGGCGCACCACTGTCGCATGGTCGCGCGGACCCGTGTCGCGCTCGGTGCGTGCGGGCGACAGGACTGGGACTCCGAACGGATGCTGCGACACCACAACGCACCGGGACCGCGCTTCTACCCCTACGACGGGTGCCTGCTGCGCGATGACCGGTGCGTCGCGGTCAAGGTCGACACCAGTCGGCACCTGACCACACACCAACTCGCACGCCGCTTGCGCACCGCTGCGCACCACGCCCGCATCGACCGGTGCGCAGAACTGCTCTACGTCTGCGACGGCCAGACACCACCCGACACCGTGCGCACCACCGCGCGACACACCCTGTCGGACATGCCCGACCTGCGGTTTAACGCCCTCCGCTTCGCCGACCTCACCCGGCACCCCGACCTCGGGCAGACCGGAACGCTCATCGACGCGACAACCCGATTCGGACGGTGACACATCATGCGACACCAACCCGAAACCGAACGCACCGGGAACGACACCTACGCACCAGACGCGACGGCCGGTGCGCACTACCCGACACCCGATGCGCACAACCCGACACTCCGTGCGCACGACCCGACACCCGGTGCGCACCACTCGGCAAGTTGCGCACTGCGCACCGCCACCACGCGACACCCCGAACCCACGGATAGGACTTTCACGATGGACACCGACCGTACTCGGTTGCTTGCCACCGACTGGTACACGACGGAGGAGATCGCGGTCGTGCTGAAGGTCGACCCATCGAGTCTTCGGCGCTGGCGTACGGCTAGCCCGCCGCAGGGGCCGCCGTTCGTGACGCTTTCCGATCGGACTACTCGCTACAGCGGTGCTGACGTCCTGGAGTACCTGGACAGCAAGCGCGTCGACCCGAGGGTTGCGTGATGGACGGCCGGGTGGACGCGGTTCCGCTCGGCGTATCGGTCACCGGCTACGTCGAGCTTCGCGGTAAGGCGGGTCGGTGCCGAGCGCGGGTGCGGTGGACCGATCCGGCTACCAAGCGGCGTGATTCGAAATCGGAGTCATTCGCGACCGAGGGCGAAGCGCGGGCTTGGATCGAACATATCGAGCAGGCCGCCGCCCGCGGAGTCCATCCGAAGACGGCCGGTGCCACGCTGGCCGAATACGGAAATGCCCACTGGGACATCGCGATGAGTGGGACTGAGCCGAAGACGCTGGATGTGTACGGACCCGGCTGGCGGTTGCGGGTGGTGAAGTCCCTGGGTCACTTGCCGCTCACGATGGTGACGACAGGTGTTGTGGACCGGGCCGTCACGAAATGGATCAAGGCCGGGTGCAGCGAATCGACCATCAAGAACACGCTCGCAGCGTTGGCACGGGTCCTCGACCAGGCGGTACGAGACGAAATTCTCGACCGGAACCGGGTCAACGTCACCGGCTGGCAACGGCAGCTCGTGAAGACCGAGGATGAGATCGATGACCCGCGTGCCCTCGCGTTGCCGGACTGGGACGCGCTACAGCAGCTGTCGAAGGGGCTCGTGGCAGCATCGGCCGGCACTTATCAGGGCTGGGGTGATGCGGTCGAGTTCGCGGCGTGCACCGCCAGCCGGATCGGCGAGGTATCGGGTTGCCGTATTCGTGACATCGACACGGATACGTGGATCTGGACCCTGCGGCGCCAGACCACGCCAGGCCCTGGCGGGATGCAGGACAAGCGGACGAAAGGCAAACGGGCACGGTCAGTTCCGCTGATCGAGGAGATACGACCGTTGATCCTCCGGCGGATCAGCTACGCCCGCGAGCGGGTGGCCTCGGACCCGTCGCTGCGGGACGCGAGTGCGGAGGAGCGCCGCGAGGCCCTGTTGGACGCGCGGCTGTTCGTTGGTCCGCGCGGCGGTCGGATTGCCACCGGCGTACTCCGGGACGCGACCCATTGGGATGAGGTCGTAACGAAGCTCGGCTACGAGCATCTTCGACGTCACGACCTGCGGCACACCGGACTCACCTGGTTCGCCGACGCCGGAGTACCACTGCACCGGCTCCAAGCAATCGCGGGGCACACCGATCCGCGAATCACGCAGCGGTACTTGCATCCCAACATCAAATCTCTTCAGGGCGACGGGCAGCGGGTGTCGCGATTCCTCACGAACGGGCCCGAAGGACCGGAGTACCCGCCGGATACGCCGAGTGGCCCCAGATTGGCCCCAAGGCTCCGGATAGTCCGGCAATGAAAAATCCCCTCCGACGCAGGTCGGAGGGGATTTCTTTCTGTCGGGCTGACAGGATTTGAACCTGCGACCACCTGACCCCCAGTCAGGTGCGCTACCAAGCTGCGCCACAGCCCGTTGCGCTCGCTCTCGCGAGTGCTCGATGAGATTACCTCAGGACCCCCTGGTGTCACCAAATCGGCGTGGTGGTGGGGTCAGTCGAAGGTTTGGACCAGCTTGCCTCGGGTGTGGCGGGTGGCGAGTTCGGTGAGGGCGGCGGGGACTTCGTCGAGGGTGACGGTCTTGGTCACCATGGGGTCGAGGTCTTCTTCGGCGACGAGGGCGAGGAGGTCGCCGAGCATGATGGCGAGGTCGGCGCGGGCGCGGTGGTCGCCGTAGCCGTGGGCGGCGCCGAGGGCGATCTCGTGGACGGACGGGGCGAGGGTGAACGGGGGGACGGCGGCGAGGTCGGGGCGGCCGGCGACCGCGGCGAGACCGCCGCCGTGGACCAGCAGGGCGAGGTGGGCGGTGGCGGAGGCGGGGCTGATGGTGTCGACGACGCGGTCCACGCCGCGCCCGTCGGTCAGTTCGCGGACCCGAGCGGGCACGTCTTCGGTGCGGTAGTCGATGACGTCGGTCGCGCCCAGGTAGCGGACGTGATCGGCGTTGTGGGCGGAGGCGGTGGTGATGACGCGGGCTCCGGCCCACGAGGCGAGTTGGACGGCGAATCCGCCGACCCCGCCGGCGCCGCCGGTGACGAGCACCGTATCGCCGCCGGCGACCTGTAATCGCCGAAATACGGCTTGGTAGGCGGCCATTCCCGCGCAGGGCAGGGCGGCCGCGGAGGCCGAGTCGACGGAATCGGGGATCAGGGCCACGGTGAGGACGTCGGCCAGGGCGTATTCGGCGAGGCCGCCGGGGCGGCGCAGGTCGCCGTGGTAGGCGACGCGCTGGCCCGGGTGGACGGCCGTCACGTCCTCCCCCACCGCGTCGACGGTGCCGGCGACGTCCAGGCCGAGGACGTGCGGCCACGTCCAGTCGAGATGGCCGGCGGCGGCGACCTGGTAGTCGACCGGGTTGAGGCCGCACGCCTCCACCCGGACCCGCACCTGACCCGGACCCGGCTCGGGCACAGGCACTTCGGCGAGACGCAGCGTGTCGGGAGGGCCCGGACGATCCAATACGAGGGCGCGCATGGCCGTACCGGGCGTGCTCACACCACCGCCCGGTCGCTGTCCCGGCGCGGGCCGGTCCCGCGGGTGTTGCGCGGCGGCATCACCGCAGGTGCGGACCGGTGCGGCAGCTCGGCGGACGCGGGCGGCAGCGGAGGCTCGGACACGGGATTCCTTTCCACGGTTGATCCGTCAGCAAGCCTAGACAATTCCTCCGACGATTCACCGAACCCGCAGCTCGAAGCCTTGTTTGGCCGCCACGGACAGGGGGGTTCAAAATATTCCTTGACACGAATATTCTTCATAGTGAATACTTTCTGCCATGGAGCAGATCGCATCAGCACTCGGAGACGGCGCCCGGTGGCGCATAGTCGAGCTCCTCGCCGAGCGACCCCGGTCCGTCGGCGAGCTCGCCGAACTCACCGGGCTGCGCCAGCCGCAGACCACCAAGCACCTGCAGACGCTCGGTCGCGCGGGCCTGGTCTCGGTCACCCCCCTGGGCCAGCGCCGCATCTGGGCGGCGGAGGCGGCGCCGCTGCGTTCCTTCGAGGAGCGGCTGCGGGAGCTGATCGACACCGTCGAGGCGAATGCCGGTGAGCGCGATGTCCTGGCCCGCTACCACGCCGCCATCGAAGCGGAAACCGCTCGCGCGCAACAGGATCGCTGGGCCGACGAGCGCACGTTCGCCTTCGACCGCGTCTTCCCCGCGCCGCGCAAGGTCCTCTGGCGGCACTGGGCGGAGCCCGACCTGCTCGCGTCCTGGTGGGCTCCCCCGTCGATGACCATCGTCGACTGCGAGATCGACCCGGAGCCGGGCGGTCGCGTGGTTCTCGACTATCGCGACGCCGAGGGACGTTACCGCTCGGAGGGACAGGTCCGCGACGCGACGCCGCCTGACCACCTCGCGTTCGATCTCGCGGTCCTGGACCCGAGCGGCGCGGTCTCGTTCACCGGCCATTACGACCTGGCCTTCACCGATGTCCCCGAAGGCACCCGGCTGCGGCTGGACCTGCGAATCACCGATACGGCCGTCGAGGCCGTCCCCTTCATCGCCGGTATCGAAACCGGTTGGGGTCAAGTCCTCGACAAGCTCGCCGACGCAGTCGGCACCCCCCGAAGCAAGACAACCGACACACCGAAGGAAGCACAGTCATGAGCAACTCGACCGACCGCAAGGTGACCGCCAATATCGCCCTGACCCTGGACGGCCGCTACAGCGGCCCCGGCGGGCCCGGCGACATGGGCGCGATCGTGCCCTACGCGGTCACCGAGGTGGCCCGCAACCATCTCACCCGCATCTGGGAGAACGCGACCACCGCGGTCCTCGGCCGGCTGAATGCCGAAGGGTTCCTGGGTTTCTGGCCCACGGTCGCCGCCGACGACAATGCCGATCCGCGAGACCGCGGGTACGCGAAGTGGCTGGTCGACACGGAGAAGGTGGTCCTGTCCACCACCTTGACCGAGGCGCCATGGGAGCGCACCCGGATCGTGAACGCGCCGGCCGCCGAGGTCATTACCGAGCTGAAGGCCAGCGGCTCGGGCGACATCCTGGTCAATACCAGTGCCAGCATCATCAAGCCGCTGCTCGCGGCCGATCTGATCGACCGCCTCTACCTCATCGTCACCCCGGAGATCGCGGGCGGCGGAGCGCGGCTGTTCGACGACGGCCTGCCTGGCACGAAATGGGCACTGGCACAACAGGAGACCGGCGACCTCGGCGAGATCGCCGTGGTCTACGACCGTGTCCGCTGAGTGGCGGTCACGCTCGCGCACGGGAGGGATGATCTTCCCCTGCGCGAGCGGCCGCACTCACGCATACTCCCCGTATGTCGGACTACGACGAGTTCGGGTTGTTCGCCGAGAACGCGGCCGAGGCGGGACTCCCCTGGACCGGACCCCCGCGAGTGCGACGGGTCGCGATCGATATCGGCTCCGGACGCCGGATCAGTGGCCTGCGGTGGGGGGACGGCGAGCCGGAGCTGGTGCTGCTGCACGGCGGCGCGCAGAACGCGCACACCTGGGACACGGTGGCACTGGCGCTGCGCCGTCCGCTACTCGCGCTGGATCTGCCGGGCCACGGCCACTCCGATTGGTGAAGCGACCATCTCTACACCCCGCAGCTGCTGGCGGAGGCGGTCGCGACCGCTGTAGCGGCCGCAGCGCCCCGGGCCGCGGCGGTGGTCGGCATGTCACTGGGCGGGCTGACCGCGTTGCGGCTGGCCGCCCGCCATCCGGACCTGGTGCGGCGGCTGGTCGTCGTGGACGCCACGCCGGGTGCGGGCGACCATCCGGGCAAGACGGCGGCCGTGGTCGCATTCGTCCAGGGCCCAGCGGATTTCGTGTCGTTCGAGGAAATTCTCGAGCGCACCGTCGAGCACAATCCGGGACGCTCCGTCTCGTCGCTGCGCCGTGGCATCCTGCACAACGCGCGGCAGCGCGAGGACGGCCGCTGGGTCTGGCGATACGACCGGCTCCGCCCCACGGCGGACGGCTCGTTCGACCTCACGGCACTGTGGGACGACGTCTCGGCCGTACGCGCGCCGCTGCTGCTGGTGCGCGGTGAGCGCTCGCCGGTCGTGGACGACGCCGACGTGGCGGAACTGCTCCGCCGGCAACCGGCCGCGCGGGTCGCGGTGGTCGAGGGAGCCGGGCATTCGGTGCAGGGCGACCGCCCGATCGAATTGGCCCGGCTCATCGACGATTTCACCGCCGGCTGACCCGGCCCGCCACGGACTACTCCGCGTACAGCGCGGCGCGCAGGGCCGCGACGGCTTGCGCCACAGCGGCTTTGGCGGCCTGGGTGTCGTGCATCGAGTTGACCATGACGAAGTCGTGGATGATGCCGCCGTAGCGGGTCTGCGTCACGGGGACGCCCGCGGCGCGGAGTTTGCCCGCGAACGCCTCACCCTCGTCGCGCAGCACATCGGCCTCGGCGGTGATCACCACCGCGGGCGGCAGCCCGGCCAGCTGCTCGGTGGTGGCGCGCAACGGCGACGCGGTGATCTGCGCGCGGTCCGCCGCGCTGGTGGTGTACTGGTCCCAGAACCATTGCATGCCTTCGCGAGTCAGGAAGTACCCGGTCGCGAACCGGTGGTAGGACTCGGTGTCGAACCCGGCGTCGGTGACCGGATAGAACAGCACCTGCTGGCGGAACGAGACGTCACCGCGCTCCTTGGCCATGAGGGTCAGCGCGATGGCCATATTGCCACCGACCGAGTCGCCCGCGACCGCGAGCCGGGCCGGGTCGAGCCGCTTGTCGGCGCCGTGCGTGGTGACCCACTGGGCGACGCGGTAGGACTGCTCGTTGGCCACCGGATAGCGGACGTCCGGCGAGCGGTCGTACTCGGGGAACACGACGGCCGCGTGCACGCCGACCGCGAGGTCCCGCACCAGCCGGTCGTGGGTGTGCGCGTCGCCGAAAACCCAACCGGCACCGTGGGTGTAGAGAATCACGGGCAGCGTTTCGGTGGCGCCCTGGGGCCGCACGATCCGGACCCGCACCGAGCCGGTGGGACCGCCCTCGACGGTGATCCACTCCTCGTCGATCTCGGGCTTGAATATGGGCGAGTCCTGCACCGAGTCCACGGCCTTACGCCCCTCTTCCGGCGGCAGCTGATAGAGGAACGGGGGCTGCGAGGTCGCGTCGACGAACTCCTGCGCCGCCTGCTCCAGCGAGATTCCCAAGGGGTTACCTGTCATCGTCGTTCCTTTTCGGTCGTCGGGTCGACGTCGAGTCTGGCCCGGAGCACCGGCCGCGCGCCCCTCCCCACGGGACGTGAAAACCCCCGTTCAGGACACCGCGGCCACGACGGGCGCACCGCCCCCGGACGCCGACCCGGTCGACCGGAACCGCTGCTGGTACTTGCGGGGCGAGATGCCGAGCCGGGCCACGAACGCCCGCCGCAACGCCTCGCTGTTACCGTAACCGGCGATCATCGCGGCCTCGGTCACGCTGCGCCCGGCGTGCAGCATGTCGCGGGCGACGCCGAATCGGATGAACGCCACGTACTCCGCGGGCGAATGCTCCAACTCGGTGCGGAACAAGCGAGTCAGATGCCGCACGCTGACCTGGGCGTGCGCGGCCAAGGTCTGCACCGTGTGCGGGAAGGCCGGATCGGCACAGATCAGGTCGACGGCCTTGCGGACCAGCGGGCTGCGCGGCACCGGCCCGGTCAGCGACGCCGAGAACTGCGACTGGCCGCCGCCGCGCTGCATGTACACCACCATCAGCTGTGCGACCCGCCGTGCCACGTCGGCGCCGTAATCCTCCTCCACCAGCGCGAGTGCCAGATCCACACCGGCCGCGACGCCCGCCGAGCTGTAGAGGTTGCCGTCGCGGACGAAGATCGCGTCCGCGTCCACCGTCACCTCGGGATAGCGCCGCCCGAGGTCGGCCGCGAACTTCCAGTGTGTGGTGGCACGCCGGCCGTCGAGCAGCCCGAGTTCGGCGAGTACGAAGGCGCCGCTGCATATCGAGGCGAGCCGGCGCGTATTCCACGACAGGTGCCGCGCCGCCGCGAGCACCTCGGGTGTCATGAATTTGGCCGGTGGCAGCTCGCTGCCCGGGATGACGACGGTGTCGAATCGGCCCGACTCGCCGGCCGCACCGCTCACCTCGATCCGGGCCCCGATCGAGGTCTGCACATTCGCCCCGTCGGCCGAGAGCAAGACCACGTCGTAGCCGGGAGCGGCCTGATTCGCCTCCACGAAGACCTCCGCCGGGCCCACGAAGTCGAACATCTTCACACCGTCGAAGACCAGGATGCCGACGCGGCGGCGGAGGGAGTCGGTTGACATGACCACCATCATTCTGGAGGCACGCCTCCAGAACAAGTGGTGTGGGCTGTCTCGCATCGCGATTGCTACGGTGAGCGCATGGGACGGCCGCGACAGTTCGACAAGTCGAGCCTGCTCGACGCCGCGGCCGACCTGTTCTGGACGCAGGGTTTCGACGACACCTCGGTGGAGGACGTCTCGCGGGCCACCGGTGTCGGCAACGGCAGCATCTACGCCGCCTACGGCAACAAGCGCGGCCTGTTCCTCGCCGCGTTCGAGCGCTACTGCGAGCACCGCGCCCGGTTCGTGCGCCAGGTCGTGATGTCCGCGCCCGGCTCCGCCCGCGACGCGGTGCGCGCGCTGCTCGCCGCGATCGTCGACGACTGTGCGGCACAACCGGATCGGCGCGGCTGCCTGATGCTCAACAGCATCGCCCAGCTCGGCACCCGCATGCCCGACGTGGTCGCGATCGGCGCCCGGACCACCGCGGCCATGGAGCACGGCGTCGCCGAACGGCTGCGCCGCAGCGCCCGCCGCGACATGACGGAGTCCGATCTCGCGGCACACAGCGCCAACATCGTGGTGGTGGCGCAGGGCCTGATCCATCTGAGCCGCTTGGGAACTCCCCGGACGCGCCTGCTGGAAATCGCGGACGTGTCGGCCCGGACCCTACCCGGAGCCTGGGCTGATCGGGTGGCCCGCTGATCACCTAATCACCCCAGGGCCGCTGCCCGGCGACGCGGATCTCCAACCGCGTGCGGCCGGTGGCGTCGCGTTCGCCGCGGAACAGCTCGGCCATGGAGTAGATCGGCGCGGCGTCCGCGGATCGGCCACCGTGCGCGACGATGGCGTCGGTGAGCGCCCGCACCATGTGCTCTCGCGGATAGGCGGCGTGAATCTCGGCCAGCCGGTCCGCGGTGACGTCGGCGCGAAAGCCGATGTCCATCTTGCTGCCCTCGGCGGTGAGATAGGCCAGCAGGCCGCGGCGCTCGGCGATCCCGGGCGAGGTGTGCAGGGCGATGGCCTCCCAGACGCGGTCCACCGCGGCGGCCGGGACACCCGCGTCCGTAAGCACTCGCGCGGCGAGGTCGGCGCCTTCCACTTCGAATCGGGCCCGGCCCGGCGCGGCGGTTCCGGTCCCGAGGTCGTGCAGTACGGTCGCGGCGAACAGCAGATCACGATCGTATGCCGTATCTGTTTCCAGATGTTCGTGCCGCACAAGCAGTTCGGCGAACAGAAAGCTCCGAATGCTGTGGTTGGCGACCGGTTCGGACTCCTGTGCCCGCACGACGGCCAGCACGGTGTCGGCGAGTGGGCCGTCCGGTAGGGAGATCGAAAAACTCATGGCGGCAACGCTATTGGCGGGCCGCGCGCTACAGGAGTAGCCCGGGTGCCAATCGGCGCTAGGATCGGGCCGTGCCGGAAGGAGGGGGACGGCCGCGCGTCGCCGTGATCGCCGTACCCGACGTCGTGATGCTGGACCTCGCCATCCCGGTCGACGTGTTCGGCTCCGATCCGCGCTACGACGTGGTCGTGTGTGCGGCGACGCCGCGCGTGCCGACCGCGGCCGCGGGCTTGTGCTGCGAGACGCTCACCGGGCTGGATGCCGTCGAACAGGCCGATATCGCCGTCATCCCCGGTTGGGCGTCGTTCGATCGCCCGCCGCCGGACGCGGTGGTGGCCGCGGTACGCCGGGCGCACGCGGGCGGGACGCGGCTGCTGTCCATCTGCACCGGCGCTTTCACGCTGGCCGCCACCGGTCTGCTGGCGGGCCGTCCCGCGACCACCCACTGGCGCGCGGCGGCGCTGTTGCGCAGCCGGTACCCGGATGTCGACCTCCGGGCCGACCGGCTGTTCGTCGACGACGGCGACATCCTGACCTCGGCGGGCGTCACCAGCGGCGTGGACCTGTGTCTGCATGTGATCCGCGAGGACTTCGGCGCCGCGGCGGCCAACGAACGCGCCCGCGACCTCGTCGCCGCACCGATCCGGGAGGGCGGTCAGGCGCAGTACACCGAGCGGTTCCGCCCCGAACCCACCGCGACGACGCTCGCCGCGGTCCGGGAATGGATGTCGGCCACCCTGGACCAACGGCACACCCTCGACGAGTTGTCCCGGCGCGCCGGGCTTTCCCGGCGGACGTTCATCCGCCGATTCCGTGCGGAAACCGGCACGTCGGCACACGCCTGGCTGACCGCCGCGCGCATCGATCGCGCCCGGGAGCTGCTGGAGACAACGACGCTGCCCATCGATCGCATCGGCTATCGGGTCGGCCTGGGCAATCCCGCCAACACCCGCGCCGTGTTCCGCCGTCACGTCGGGATCGGTCCCCAGCAGTATCGGAGGATGTTCAGCGGCGGAGCGGTTTCCAGCGACCGCTAGCCGCGCGCCGCCAGATCCTCGTAGTACCCGGCCATCCCCGGAAAGTAGTCGGCGAAGTCGGGATGCGGCGTGCCGTCCCGGGCCGCGCCGAGCAGATCGAGGTAGTACTCCCAGCCGGGACCCACATGGCTGACCTGAGCGATCTCGTCCGCGGTGAGCAGATGGTGGACGAAACGCAACTCGGTGACGCCCCCGGACTCGGTGAGCTCGAGTTCCAGCCGCCACGCGCCGTAGTCGTCCACGGCCGAGACGCCGAGCCGGTGCGGCGGTTCGCAGGCGTCGATGTGCATGTCCATCCACGGCTGCTCCTCCTCGAAGGCCATCTGCACCTTGATGGTCCGGCCGGGGCCCGGCTCGCCGGTCCACGGACCGAACCACCGGGCGGTGCGGTCGGACTCGGTGACACTGGCCCACACATCATCGACCGGAGCGCGGTAGGTGCGGGTGAGGACCAGGTCGCGGCCCTGTTCGGCGGCCAGCAACCGGCCGGTGGGTTTCGGGGTCATGCGGTCTCCTCCTTGTGTGATTCGGCTGTGGTTCCGGTGGCGCGGCGCTCACGGCGGGTGCGGTACACCTCGGTCTCCAGCGCGTCGAGGTGCCGCGCCCAGCCCGGCGGCGACGCAAAACTCGTTATCCAGTCCGCGATTTCGGCGAGCGGCGCGGCGTCGAGCAGGTAGTACCGCTGCCTGCCGACCAGTTCGTCGTGCACCAGGCCGCTCTCGCGCAGCACCCGCAGGTGCCGGCTGACCGCGGGGCGGCTGATGTCGAACTGCTCGGCGATGGCGCCCGCCGTGAGCCGCTGCTCGCGCAGCAGTTCCAGGATTCGCCGCCGAACCGGGTCCGCGATCGCGCCCGCCACCTTGTCCACGCCCAAAGCGTAACCAACTGGTTACGGATTGTCGAGCCGAGATCCATGGCCCGCCGATGCCGCACCGCGCTCCCCCAGAATGGGACCATGACCGATATCGAACGTTTTCGGATCGACGTCCCCGATGACGTGCTCACCGACCTGCGCCGCCGCCTCACCGATACCCGCTGGCCCGAGGCCGAGTGCGTCGACGACTGGAGCCAGGGCATCCCGCTGGCCTACACCCGGGAGCTCGCCCACTACTGGGCCACCGAATACGATTGGCGGGCAACGGAATCGGCGCTCAACCAGTTCGATCAATACGTCACCGAAATCGACGGGCTGCCCATTCATTTCGTGCATCAGCGCTCGCCCCACCCCGACGCCTTTCCCCTGATCATTACGCACGGCTGGCCCGGCTCCATCGTCGAATTCGGCAAAATCATTGCGCCCCTGACGAATCCGACCGCACACGGCGGCCGCGCCGCGGACGCCTTCCACGTCGTCTGCCCCTCGCTGCCGGGGTACGGCTTCTCCGGGAAGCCGACCGGCACGGGGTGGAACGCGGCGCGCATCGCCGCGGCATGGGAGACCTTGATGACCCGGCTGGGCTACGATCGGTACGGCGCTCAGGGCGGCGACTGGGGCGCCGCGATCACGACGGAGATCGGCCGCAATGTGGGGCACTGCGTCGGGATCCACACCAATATGCCCATCGCCACCCCCACCGAGGGCGCGCTGCACGATCCCACCGAGGCCGAACGTGACGCGCTGGCCGCCCTGAAGTACTACCGGCGCTGGGATTGCGGGTACGCCAAACAGCAGTCCACCCGTCCGCAGACCATCGGCTACGGCCTGGTCGACTCACCGGTCGCGCTACTGGCCTGGATCGTGGAAAAATTCTGGTCGTGGACCGACTGCGACGGCCACCCCGAGAACGCCCTGACCCGAGACGAGATCCTCGACAATGTAACCCTGTACTGGATCACCGGCACCGGAGCCTCCGCCGCGCGCCTGTACTGGGAGAGCTCGGCCGCGTTCGGCCATGGTGCGCGCGTCGAAATCCCTACCGGCATAGCCTCTTTCCCGAAGGAAATCGGCCGCTCCCCGCGCTCCTGGTGCGAACCGAACTACCACATCACCCACTGGACCACGATGCCCCGCGGCGGACACTTCGCCGCCTTCGAACAACCGGACCTCTTCACCACCGACCTGCGCGCCTTCTTCGCCACCGTCCGCTGACGGCGCCGGGTGACATGCGACACGGAACAAACTCAGCGGTCCGAGCCGTTACTGTCACAGCATTGTTCAGCGCGGCCGCGGATCGGGACGGCGGGGACCAGTGAAGGACACGATCGCATGACGACAATCCGATACCCGGGCGCCGAATCCGTGGAGGAGATCACCTCCCGTTTCATGCTCTCGATGCCCGGCGGCATGATGCCGATGCTGTGCGGATTCCGTTACGACGGCGCCAGTATCGCCGCCGACTTCGTGCCCGCCCAGCTCACCGAGGACCACTCCGACCTCGACCCGCACCCGATCCATGCCAGCGCCGCGCAGTTGCGCCGCAACCTGGGCTCCGACATGTTCGGGTTCGGGCTGGTGTTCATCGTCTTCGCGGACCAACTGGACGGTCGCGACGAGAACCGGCACATCCCGGCCCAGATCCACACCGCCGCCGAACAATTGCCCGGCACCGACGACCTCATCGCCGCCGTCACCATCGATGCCACCGGCCGCCAGTGGTGGGCCGTGGTGCCCCGGCACCTGCAGGACCTGGAGCCGGTCCGGATCCACGTCCCCTCCGCGCCGCGCGAGGACTGGCGGATCCCCGACAACATCACCGCCTGGTTGTGGATGGCGGCCCTGGCGCTGGATCAGTCGAACCGGCCGCGCCTGCGCCAGTTGCTCGCCGAGCCGGAGGGCAATTCCGGCGGAGCGGCCTCGTTCATCCTCTGACGAAACGATCGGTCAGCGGTCGGCCGGGTCGGTGTGGAATTCCGAAAGACCCTCACTCGCACGGAGTTTGTCGGCCATGACGGCGAGGAGATTCTGGGATTCCTCGGAGAGGTCGAACGCGCGACTGGAGAGCCTGCGCAAGTTGTATCCGCGTAGTTGCGAGAGCAGTTCCAGATCGTGGTCCACGCGCGCGGCGTAGACGTCGTCGGTGAAATACTGCGGTTCCACTTTGAAGAACTTCGCCAGCGCCGCAATCGTCTCGGCGGAGGGATTCGTGCGTTGCCCGGACCGCAGCTGCGAGAGGTACGGCTTGGAAACGGGTTGTCCCGCCGCGGCGAGATTCGCCGCGACCTCGGCATTGCTGAGCGGCGGGCGTCCGGGGGGATGAACAGTGGCGAACAACTTGTTCAACCGGTCCGCAAAACTCGCCATGATCCCCGCAAACTCCTAAGCTCATTTTCGCAATGCCATCGCCGCCCGCGCGGCCGTTCTGCCCGACCACTCGCGCGCGCGTCCGTAGCAGTGGAAACTACGCTCTCGGCGAAGATCCCGCTACCGAACTGTGGTAGCGCACAAGTATTCCGGCCACGGCCGCCGGTCCGGATCGGTCCCGGCCACCCCGAGCACGGATCGCAAGCCCGTGCGGCAACCGGGATCACAGCGCGGAACCGACCGGCACCGGGCCGCCGGGCCGCCGTCCGATTCGACCGCTTCGGCCACGACCGGCCACGTCACGGCGGCGCGGTCGACACTTCGAATGACACGCCGCGAATCGTTGTTACGTCCCACAAATGGGAACGGATTCGTAATTATCTTCGCGGCGAGCTAGCGTTACGGCACATACATTCTTGCGAGCATTGGAGGGGTTACCGTATGGCAAAGAAGGTCATCGTCGAGCTCGTGGACGACTACGACGGCAAATCCAAAGCCGAGGAGACCGTGCGCTTCGGCATCGACGGTGTGGAGTACGAAATCGATCTGTCCGTTCGCAATGCGGGCAAGCTCCGCAAGGTGTTCGAAGAGTGGATCGAACCGGCCCGCAAGGTGGGCCGAATTCCCAAGGGCAAGAACAAGATCGCCGCTCGGCCGCGTAACGACAGCGGTCAGACGGCGGCCATCCGCGACTGGGCTCGCAAGAACGGTTACAACGTGTCCAGCCGCGGCCGCGTCCAGGCCGACATCATCGAGGCGTACAACAAGGCCAGCTGACAGTCACCGTCGCGCTGCCGGGCCGAATCGGCTCGGCAGCGCGACGAGGCCGGAAACGAAGTCCGGCAGCAACCTTCAGGCCGCGGCGGCGTCCAGGCTCAGGGTCGACGCGATGGCGTTGGCCAGTTCTGCGCCCTTGATCTCGAAGTGGCGGGCGAAATAGGCGACGTGTTCGGCGTGCTCGTGGAAATGGTGCGGGGTGAGCACCGCCGAGAACACCGGCACGTCGGTGTCGAGTTGTATTCGCATGAGCGCGTCCACCACGGTCGCGGCCACGAAGTCGTGCCGGTAGATGCCGCCGTCGACCACCAGCGCGCACCCCGCCACGGCGGCGTATCGGCCACCGGCGGCCAAACGCTTGGCGCGCAACGGGATCTCGAATGCGCCGGGCACCTCGATCACCTCGACGTCGGCGAATCCGCGCTCGGCCAGACCGGCGCGACAGGCCGCCACGGCCCGGTCGACGATGTCGGCGTGCCAGCGGGCGGCGACGAGGGCGATGCGGTGGGAAGTGGGTGACATGGTTCCTCCTGTTCGCGATGTCACCCAGGGCATGGCAACGCGAACAGGCAACACCCGCGGGCGGGCGCTGGCGAGGCCGCGTTCTCTTTCATCCGGACTGTGACCGTCGGCTCCGGGATCGCACCGGAATCTGCTCGACCCACGGCCGTGGCCGTGGCGCTCGCGGGCTCGTGCAGCCGGACCGTCCGGATGCCATCACCGCCGGTGGGGAATTCCGCCCCGCCCTGAGAACGTTACGCGCGGACACTAACAAGCCGGTCGAAGTCCGCGCAACAACGCCGGACCGGCGGCTACGACGTCACCAGCGTGGTCTGCACGGGGGTCCGGCCGGTGGTGAGATCCAGCACGGGGCAGTGGGCGTCGACGGCGCGCTGCAATTCCTCGTACCGTTGCGCGGACTCGGGTCCGCTGACCCGCACCGTCACCCGGATCGACCGAAAGCCCGGCCGCACACTGTCGTCCAACCCGAAGAAACCGCGGACGTCGAGGTCGCCCTCGGCGTCGACGGCCAGGTCGTCCACGGCGATCCCGAGCTGCTGGGCCCAGAACCGGTAGGTCACCACCTGGCAGGCGATCAGCGCCGCCAGGTATACCTCGACCGGATTGGGCGCGGTGTCGGCGCCTCCGAGCGCCGGTGGCTCGTCCACGCGCACGGTGTGCCCGCCGAGCCGGATCGTGCTGCCCACCGCGCCCTCGGGTGTCCCGGCGGCGCGGAACACCACGAGCGCCTGCGTCGGATCGGCGGCCACCGCGGTCGCGGTGGCCTCGACGATGTCGTTGAGCGGCGTCCCCGTGTCGGCTGTCATAGCGGTGATGCTAGGAGCCCGTTCGTCCGCGGACGATGGTTGTGCTCGCCGTGAGCTCAACGACGGAAACCGTTGCGGCAGCGCGCCGTCCGGTCGCTACGGCGCGGGCGGGCTTTCGATGTCGGCGACCACGACGGTGACGTTGTCGGAGCCGCCCGCGGCGAGCGCGAGACCGATCAACCGGTCCGCGCACTCGTCCACACCGGCGTACTCGCGCAGGGTCTCGGCCAGGGTCGGGTCCTCGACGAGGTCGGTCAGGCCGTCGGAGCACAGCAGGTAGCGGTCGCCGATCGGCGCCTCGTGGAAGGTCAGGGTCGGGGCGATGTCGGCGCCGGTCGCCGCCTGCAGGATCACCGATCGACGCGGGTGCGAGGCCGCCTCGGCGCTCGTCAGGTGGCCGGCGTCGACCAGCGACTGCACGAAGGTGTCGTCGCGGGTCATCCGGGCCAACTCGCCGCCACGTAGTCGGTAGCCGCGCGAATCACCCAGGTGCACCAGGCCGAAGCCGTTGTCGCCGAACAGCATCGCCGTGACCGTCGTGCCCATGCCCTCCAGGTCCGGCGTCGTGGCGGCACGTTCGCCGATCGAGGCGTTGCCGGCGTGGACGGCCGCGTCCAGCGCCGCCACCGGATCGGCGTGCGCCTGCGCGTCCAGCGGCGCCAGGGCCGCGACCATCAAGGCCGAGGCGACCTCCCCACCGGCATGGCCGCCCATGCCGTCGGCCAGCGCCAGCAGCCGCGCCCCGGCATACACCGAATCCTCGTTACCGGTCCGGACCAGACCACGGTCGCTGCGCGCCGCAGCACGCACCACGAAACTCACCACCCGACCACAATGTCAGAACAACCGTCGGTCCGCCGCAGCGACGCCACCGTTTCGCCCGTCCGATTCGATCCCGGCCGTCCGGAACGGACGGTCGGATTGCCTATACTGCGGTGGGCACGCAACGATTCCCGCTGCGCCGGCAGGCGGCTCGGGGGCCTGGAGGACGAGTCTCGATGTGGTGGTTCATCGCTACGGCCGGCCTGCTCGCCGCGGCCGGGGCGGGGATGTTCCAGTTGCATCGCACCCGGGCGCGGCTGGTGGCGATGACCGTGGCGGAGCGGCTGTCGATCCCGGAATTGGAACAGTTCCGCGAGGTGTCCGACGAGTTGGGGGCGCGCGGCGGTTTCCGGCGGATCAGCGAGGTCACGGGCGTGGCACATCCGCATCCGGACGGGCCGCTGCAGGCCGAACTGTCACGCGCCGAGTGCGTCTGGTACCGCTACCGGGTCGAACGGCACTACGAGGAATTCCGGTATCGCGACGGGAAACGAGAACGCAAGCGCCGCACGGAGAAGGTCGCCGAGCACACCTCGTGGCAGGGTTTCGCGGTGATCGACGACGAGGGCCGCACCCTCGGCGTGGACCCGGGCGGCACCGACCCCGATCACGCCGTCAAGACCGTGGATCGCTTCGAACCGTATCGCGAGAACAGTTCCGGCGATCTGCTCGGCGGGATTCTGGATCGGGTGCTCGGCGGGGGCGACGGCACGATCGGCTACAAATACACCGAATGGATCATCCCGGTCGGGCAGCGACTCTACATTCTCGGCGAGGTGCACGACAGGAGCGGCCCGCTGATGATCGGGAAACCCGGCGCGAGCGGACATTTCGTCATCTCCACCCGCACCGCGCAGCAGTTGCGGGACGAGGCGGCCACCTACCACGCCCGGTGGCGGCTGGTCGTCCTGGCGGGGGCGCTGCTGGGCCTCATTACTCTGGTCGCGGGCGTAGTCGACATCGTGATGTGACCGCACCCGGGCCATCGCCTTCGAAAACGGCACGTACGACACTCGACGACTTCCACTTGCGGCGCACCGCGGGGATGCTTCCGGATGAGATGAACGCAAGTGGAACACTGGCTGAATGGTCGAGTCGCCCACGCAGTCTCACGCTCGGGTGGAGGAGAGCCGCCGGGCCCACCCCGTGCTGCGCAACGTGGTCCGGTACGGGTACCTGGCGGGCCTGGTCGCCGCCGTCCTCACCGGACTGATTCCCGGCAGCCGCCTCACCGAGGCCGCGTGGATCCTCACCGGCATCGCGGCGTTCCGGATCGATCGGCCCTGGCGCGAGCACCTGCGCATGCTCGTCGATTGGCTGCCGCTGATCGGCGCGCTGCTGGTGTACGATTACACCCGCGACATCGCCGACAAGCTCGGAATGCCGCTGCGGATGGACGAACTCGTCGCCGTCGACCGGTGGTTGTTCCACGGCACCGTCCCCACCGTCTGGCTGCAGGAGCATCTCGCAGGCGACGGGCCGCCCTGGTGGACGCCGATCGTGGGCATCGTCTACACCACCCACTTCATCGTCCCGTGGCTGGTGGCGGGGATCTTCTACCTCTACTCGCGGCCGCTGTGGACCCGGTACATGCGCCGGATCCTGCTGCTGTCCTACCTCTCCCTGATCACCTACATCCTGGTGCCCGCCGCGCCGCCGTGGTTCGCCTCGCGCGAGGGCGCGATCGCCGAGCAGGTGCGGCGCATCTCCGGCTTCGGGCTCGGCGTGGTGTCGCCCGACATCAGCGCGCAATGGCTGGAGTCGCACGGCAATTACGTCGCCGCGCTGCCGTCTCTGCACGCGGGATTCGCGCTGCTGGTGACCGTGACCCTGTGGCCGCTGGCGCGCCGGTGGTGGCTGCGCGTGCCGCTGGCCGCGTTCCCGGCGGCGATGGCCTTCACTTTGGTCTACGGCGGGGAGCACTACGTCTTCGACATCCTGCTCGGCTTCGCCTACGTCGCGGTGACCATCGTGCTCGCGCGGCTGTGGGAGCGCCGCCGTCCCGTCGCGGCCGCGCCGAAATCGGTGCGGCCGGAACCGGCCGGGGTCGGCAGCGCGCGCTGATGGAGCAGGTGCTCAGTCCTCGGCGACCAGCACGGTCACGTCGATATTGCCGCGGGTGGCGTTGGAGTACGGGCAGACCTGATGCGCCCGGTCGGCGAGTTGCCGCGCCTCGTCGCGTGGCAGGTGCGGGAGGGTCACCTCGAGCGTGACCTCCAATTGGAAGCCCCCGGCGTCGTCGGGGCCGATGCCGACCTTCGCGCCGACGGCGGAGTCGTCGATGTTCGCCCCGGCCTGCTTGCCGACCAGCCGCAGCGCGGAGTGGAAGCACGCGGCGTAACCGGCCGCGAACAACTGCTCGGGATTGGTGCCCTCGCCGTCGCCGCCCATCGATGTCGGGGCCGACAGGTTCACGTCGATCTTGCCGTCGGTGCTGCGCGCGTGCCCGTTGCGCCCGTCGCCGGTGGCCAGCGCCTCCGCGGTGTACAGCGTCTTCATCTCAGGTCTCCTTCGGGTGGGTGTGTTCGGTCAGAGCGTGTGTCAGCCGGCGCAGCGTGTCGCGCAGCGCCTCGATCTCCTCGATCGGCATCCCGATCGCCTCGGCCATCTCCGCGGGGATGCCGCAGGCCTGTTCGCGCAGTTCGCGCCCGCGGTCGGAGAGCCGGATCTCGACCCGGCGCTCATCGGCCACCGAGCGGGTGCGCTCCACCAGACCGCTCGCCTGCAACCGTTTGAGCAGCGGCGACAGCGTGCCGGAGTCCAGGTTGAGTTCCGCGCACAACTCCCCCACGCTGCGGCCGTCGCGCTCCCACAGCACCAGCATCACCAGGTATTGCGGGTAGGTCAGGCCCAGCGCCTCGAGCTTCGGGCGGTATACCGCAGTCATCGCTCGCGAGGCGGCGTAGAGCGGGAAGCACACCTGCCGATCGAGCGCCAGCGGATTGGTCATGTCCAATACTCTAGCTCGCAATCAAGTTGTGCACAACTAAAATCTCGAGGCTTGACCTGGAGTTCTCTCCAGGTCGTAGCGTGCTCCTCGACAGTTGTCGGAACAACACCGGGAGAGCCCGATGGAACTCGGTTTCCACGTACCGATCTTCGATATCGACGGCGGCACCACGGCCATCGCCGGCGAACTGGCCAGAGTGGGCGCGGCGGCGGAAGCCTCCGGCGCGACCTGGCTGTCGTTCATGGACCACTACTTCCAGATCGAGCCGACGGGCCTGCCGGCGGAGTCGAACATGCTGGAGGGTTACACCACGCTCGGCTACCTGGCCGCGCACACCTCGACCGTCGAGCTCGGGCTGCTGGTGACGGGTGTGACCTACCGGCATCCGGGACTGCTGGCCAAGATCGTGACCACCCTCGACGTGCTGTCGGGCGGCCGGGCCGTGCTGGGCATCGGGGCCGCGTGGTTCGATCGCGAGCACCACGGACTCGGCGTGCCGTTCCCGGCGATCGCGGAGCGATTCGAGCGGCTCGAGGAGACGCTGCGGATCTGCGCGCAGATGTGGGACCCGGCCGACAACGGCCCGTTCGACGGCAAGTACTACCAGCTGGCCGAAACCCTCTGCGCGCCACAGCCGATCAACCGTCCCAAGGTGCTGATCGGAGGCGGCGGCGAGCGCAAGACGCTGCGGCTGGTCGCACGGTACGGCGACGCCTGCAATTTGTTCGCCACCGACCCGGCCGACGTGCGGCACAAGCTCGACGTCCTGCGGCGCCATTGCGACGAGGCGGGCCGCGACTACGCCACCATCCGCAAGACCGTCGTCGCCAACAACCCGCGGCCTACCCTCGACACCCGCGACGAATTCGTCCGGGCCATGGCCGATTACGCGACGCTCGGGATCGACGCCGTGATCGTGACGCCGACCACCGGCTCGCCCGCCGCCTGGATCGACGGCATGGCACCGGCCGTCGCGCAGCTCGCCGAATTGTGACCCGGCGCGTCGGCACGTGGACCCGGATCAGGGGCCGACCAGATCCCCGTAGGTGTCGAGGATCTTGCGGATCGAAGACGTGACGTGCAGGTCGCCGTCCAGCGGCGCCCACAGATAGCCGGCGTGGGCGCCGAGCACGATCGGCTCGGTGGCCGCCACGTCCACCACGAAGTGCAGCCGCCGCACCGGCTTGCCGGCCGGTGACAGATAGTCGAAATCGCCGACGTGCGCACCGATGTGCGTGACCGTCAGCCCCGTCTCCTCGCGCACGCCGCGGATGACCGCGCCCGTCACGGACTCCCCCGGCTCCACGGTGGCGCCCGGCAACTTGCGGGTGGGCCGGATGGGGCCCGTGCTGTGCGGTTCCAGCAGCAACACTTCCCCGTGGCGCGCGATGATAGCGCCGACCCGTAGCCCTACACCATCCCGTTCGCCGCGCGGAAGCACCTCGTCGAACATCGAAACCGACATCGGCGAATTCACCAACCTTCGATCAGGCCGAACGCCGCTTTCACGCAGCGGCGACTCATCGATATTACCGTGACGTGACCGCCGGATGACGCAGAGCACCGGATTCGGGCCGGTCGGGGCGGTCGGACGGGTGCGGTGGATCACACTCGGCGCCCGGCGGGGCGGCCGGATTCGGTTGTCGGCCGCAACCATCCGGCCATCGGATGTTTGTGAACGATCCAGGGAATGTCTGTTTCGTCACTGCCGCCCGCGCACCGCGCGATTCAATCCGCATGTGTACACCGCGTTCCGAGACCCCGGGATACCCGACGGCGAGAAGTCCGTCTACAGCGTGGGCTTCGCGGATCGGCCGGAGCGGTTCGAGCTGACCAGCGTGGTGTCGTCGGAGCCCGATCGCTACCACTCGACCGTCGACGCCCGCGTCGGCGCCGATCTGACGATGACCGTCGAACAGCGGTTCCAGCGGATCGACGGGCGGCTGCGGGCGGAGAGCTACCGCGCCGAGACGCGCTCCGGCGAGACCGTGGTCTCGCGGGAGGAGGCCACCTTCGTCGACACCGCCCATCTGCAATTCGACGGTGTCGCACCCTTTCCGGCCAATGTGATGCCGCTCGTCGGCGGCCTCACCCTGCTGCGCGGGCTGGACTTCACCGAGGGCGCCACCGAATCGGTGGACCTGTGGCTGGCGTTCTCGATGCACTGGCCGTTGACCACGCGGGTGGGCAAGCAGACCACCCTGGACGTGCCGGCGGGCCGGTCGACCTGCCGCCCGGTGCGGCTGCGGGCGGGGTTCGCGCACGTGAACACCTTGCTGGACAAGGTGATCGGCGGCATCGTGCCGCCGTCGATGGCCTACTTCGACGTGGCGCCGCCGCACCGGCTGGTGCGGCTGGCCTTCCCGACCGAGCCGATGACCTCGAAGCTACGCGGGTTGGTGGAGCTCGTCGCGTAGCATCCCGACGAATACCGATTTCATCGCCTCGACATACCTTCGCACCGAGTCGTGGGCCACCGGGGTATCCGGGTAGATGACGCTGAGCGTGGTCTCCTCCGGGAAGCGGTTGATCCAGATCAGCACCTCCTCCGACGCGGCGCGGTTGGCGTAGATGCCGCCGGTCACCTCGCCGAAGAACTCGTGACCGACGAAGTCGCGGGCGTCGACGTAGGAGATCATCGGCGTCGACCAGCCGGGCCGGGCCTTGATCTCGGAGTCCGCGGGAAGCAGCTCCACGACGCGGTGAAACGACGTGGGAGCCAACCGGATACCGTTCTCGTAGGCGCGCTGCGCGACGGTCAGCGCACGGGTGTACGGCATGGTGGCGCCGACCGGGAACGCCACCGGCACCAGGGTCACGTACCAGCCCACCGAGGCGCGTTCGGCCGCGGAGGTGCGGGTGCTGACCGGCGTCATGCCGAAGTAGTAGTCGCTGCCGACGAGTTCGCGTTCGGCCAGTGCCGCGGCGGCGAAGGCGCCGCCCACGAATTCGGCGTCGTTGGCGCGGCAGATCTGCTCGAAGCGGTCGCTCTCCGCCTTGGTCAGCAACTGCACGCTGCGATGCGCGCTGCGGTTGTAGATGTCGGTGCGCTTGCCGAGATCCAAAGGGAAGGAAGGCAATTCGCCGTCGTTGCCGCGCAGCAGCTCCATCCACTTGCGCACGCCGGGCGAGGACAGCGTCAACCGCTCGGTGTAGGACCGCTCCGTGGCGCAGTAATCGAGATAGCTTGCCGCCGGGGCCAGCTCGTCGGAGCCCTCCCACACCTCGGCCGCGTAGAGCTGAGCGAGGTCGAAGCACGAGATGTACTGCCCCAGCCCGTCGGTGTGCAGGTGGTCGGCGGCCAGATAGACGGTGGTGGTCTCGCCGTGCGAGATCGCGCCGAAGGTGAAGCAATCCCATTGGAACGGGCCGGGAGTCGTCTTCTGGACGTGCTCGCGGATGGCGGCCGGATCGTCGATGCGGCCGTAGTCGACGGGGACGAAGTTCACCACGTCGGCGGGCACCAGGTGGCGGCGCACGGTGCCGGGCGGCTCGATGTCGAACCAGGTGCGAAACGTGTCGTGCCGCAACAGGAAAGCGTTGATGACCCGTGTCATCGCCGCCAGATCCAGGTCCGCCGCGGGGATCTCGGCGGTCACCAGGCACAGGCCGGAGAACCGGAAATCCGCCGCGGCGTGCCGATCGGCCAGGAGTAGATACTGTTCCTGCTGGTGCGACGGAGGAACCGGGTGCACCGGCGCCTGCTTGGCCCGGTCCACCGCGTCCGGTGCGGCCACCCAGCTGACCAGTCGACCGGGGGCGGGCTCCCATTCGTCGATCAGCCCGAAATTGACCACGGCGAAACCTCTATTTCTCGATACTGCGGGCGGTGTTGCTCGTTCGGCGGTCTCCCCTCCGGGCGACGGTGCCACGGGCCGTGGCACCGTCGCCCGGAGGGGTTGGCGTGGCCGGTCGTCAGCCGACCGTCGCGGCGACGGGGGCGTCGGGGGCCGTGGCGCCGTTGCCGTTGGACCCACTGCCGTTGGCCCCATTGCCGTTCGATCCATTGCCGTTCGATCCATTGCCGTTCGACCCGTCGGCGCCGGAACCGTTCGCCGGGGCACCGTCGGCCGCCGCGGCGATACCCGACACATCCGGCACCGCCTGCGCCTGGCCGGGGTCGTGCGCGAGGATCAGCTCGGCGACCTTCGGCCCGGCCTGCTCCAGGCTGAACGACCGGCCCATCTGCAACGACATCAGATCGATGCCGAGGGTCTTGGTGACCCGGGCACCCAGCTCCACCGCCATCAGCGAGTCCAGGCCCAATTCCGGCACCGGCACCGTCATGTCGATCGAGTCCACCGGCACGCCCATGACGACCGCCAGTTCCTCGGCCATCTTGCGCGCCACGAACGGGCCACGCTTGCTCTCTTCCATCGCGGCCAGCTCGGCGTGCAGCTGGGCCAGTTCGGAGGTGTCCTTGGCGGAGGCCTGTGCCAGCGCGATGGTCCGGCCGGTCCGAGTCAGCTGCGGGAACGTACCGGTGAGCTTGCCCCAATCGGTCGGGATGATCGCCGCGCGGGTCGCCCCGAGCCGGAGCGTCTGCTCCATGTACGCGGTGGCGTCGGACATGTCGATCGGGCCGAATCCGACCAGGTCGAGGTACTTCACGGCGGTCTCGTCGGCGGCCATACCGCCTGTGGCGCCGGACAGGTGGCCCCAGCCGATGCACAGCGCCCGCTCCCCGGCCCGGGCCCACTGCTCGGCCAGCTGCTCCACCGCGACATTGGCCGCGCAGTAGCTGAACTGGCCGTAGATGCCGTACATGGAGCCGCCGGAGGAGCAGAGCACGAACATGTCCAGCTCGATGCCCGCCGCCTTGATCGCGTCGTGAACGACCGTGGCGCCGTGCACCTTCGGCAGATACACCTTGGCCAGCTGCTCGCGTTCCAGCTTGCTGATGCGGCTGTCGGCCACCGCGCCGGCGGCGTGGAACACCCCGCGCAGCGGATGCTCGTCGCTGTGCACCCGGGCCACCATCGCCGCGACCGCCTCGGCATCGGTCACGTCCACCCGTTCCTCGACGACCTCGACGCCGACGGTGCGCCAGGCCTCGAGCTGGCGCCGCGACTCCTCGGTGGTGGCGCCGCTGCGGCCCAGCAGCACCAGCCGGCGCGCACCCCGCAGGGTCAGCCAGCGGCCGGTCGCCAGGCCGAAGCCGCCGAAGCCACCGGTGACGAGATAGGTTGCGTCGCAGTGTATTTCGACGTCCGGCAGGTACGGCCGCACGGGCGGTTCCGGCGAGTCGATCCGCAGCGCGATCCGGGTCAGGCCGGTGGAGCGGATGGTCTCCTCGAATGCCTTGCCCACCTCCTCGGTCTCGAACATCCGGTACGGCAGCGGCTGGTAGGTGCCGTCGGTGACCTTCTCGTAGACCCGCTCCAGCAGGTTCGCCAGCCGTTGCGGGCGCACCGCGACCAGGCGGTCCAGGTCCATCGAGAAGTAGGCCACGTTCTTGTCGAAGTTGGCCAGCTCCAGCAGTCCGCCGGTGTAGATGTCGGCCTTGCCGACCTCCACGATGCGCCCGAATTCCGCGACGGCGTTGAAGTTCTGCCGCAGGATCTCGCCGGGTGCGCTGCTGAGCACCACCTCGACACCCGCGCCGTCGGTCAGTTCGAGCACGTCGTCGACGAAGTTGAGCGAGCGCGAGTTCAGCGCGTAGTCCGCGCCCAGCGACAGCACGTGGGCGCGCCGCTCGTCGGTGCTCGCGGTGCCGATGATGCGCGCCCCGCGGGCCTTGGCGACCTGGATGGCCGCCGTGCCGACGCCACCGGCGGCACCGTGGATCAGCACCGTCTCGCCGGGCTCGAGGCGGGCCAGGTCCAGCAGCCCGTACTCGGCGGTGCCGAAGGCGATGGTGCTGGTGCAGTAGCCGGGATCGGAATCGGGCGGCAGCACGACCACCAGTTCCTTCGGGATGAGCGCGAAGCGGCGCATCATGCCCTTGGCGGCCACCGCCACCAGATCACCCGGCGCGACGTGGTCGACCTCCGCGCCGACCCGCACGACAGTGCCGACGCCCTCCATACCGGGCACGGTGCCGAAGTAGGTCGGCGCCAGCTCGCGTTCGCCGAGCAAGCCGATGACCTTCAGCGGATCCTTGTAGTTCAGCCCGATGACCTGCATCCGGACCTCGATCTCGCCGGGGCCGGGCGCCGGGCGCGGGCATTCGCGCCAGGCCAGCGCCGACAGCAGCCGGGTGCGCGGCAACTCCAGGGTGAAGTTGGCCTCCGGGTCGGTCAGCGGGGCGTCGGTATCGAGTTCCTCCATCCGCTGCGGCAGCGGCTTGGTCACCACCGGGGCCCAGCGCACGCCGTCGCGCAGCAGCACCTCGTCGGTGTTGTCGTGCGAGAACGCGCCCGGCACAGCCAGTTCCGTGACCAGGTCGGCGATCGAGGTCTCGGCGTCGATGTCGATCAGGCGCCACCGCAGCGGGGTCTGCTCGTTGAGCAGCACCCGGCGCGCACCGGCCAGCGCGGACTGCGCCGGGTCGGGCGCGACCGCGCTGTCGGGCAGCGTGAAGGCCCGCTCGGTGACCAGGGTGACGTGCACGGCGCCGTCACCGAAGACGCTCTGCGGCGATTCGCCCTCCACGGGCGGGTTGGCGAATTCGTCCACGGCGACCGCGATGCGCTTGAAGGTCCACAGCGTGCTCAGATCGGCCAGATCCGCCGGCTCCTGCGTGCCCGCGGCGACGACGCACACGTGCACCCGCTGCGTATCGTCGGCCTTGGCGGCCGTCAGATTCGCCACCAGCCCGGTCTCCAACTCCGGATCGGCCGAATCCACCACGTACAGCCGCGATCCCGGGATCGCCGCCGCGAGTTCACCTGCGCGCCCGCTGTTTCCGAGCGCCACCACGACGGTGCTCGCCGTTCCCGCCTCGCGCAGCGCCGCGGGGTCGATCGGGTCGCGCTGCTCCATGGTGTCGGCGTAGTAGAACTCGGCCATCCGGTGCAGCGGGGTGTCACCCGGTTTCAGCGCGCCGATCTGGAGTCCGGTCAGGCGCATCACCAGGTTCTGCTCGTCGTCGAGCAGGTCGACGTCGGCGCGCAGCCGGGCGTGCGTGCTGCGCCGCGCGACCACGGTGATCCGTTCGGGCAGTTCGGCGAGCAATCGCACGGCCGCCACCCCGACGGGCACCATCACGCCCTCGTCGATGCGCTCGTCGGCGAACAGCAACGCCGCGCTCTGCATCGCCGCGTCGACCACCGCCGGATGGGCGAGGTGCCCGGAGTCGGCGGCGATCGTGCCGTCCACGGTCGCCAGCACCGTGTCCTTGCCGACCCGCACGGAGGTCACCCGGCGGAAGGTCGGGCCGTACTGCAGGCCCGCCGCGGCCAGACCGGAGTAGAACATCTCCGGGTCGACATCGATCCCGACATCGATGGTCGGCACCGCGGCCTTGATCGGCTCGTGGCTGCCGGTCAGCGCCCGCCCCGTGGCGTGCACGGTCCACGCCGTGCCGGTCGCGCTGCGCGAGCGGATCATGAACCGGCTGCTGGCCTCCTCGAGCGTGATCGACATCAGCGGCACGTCGGGCGCACCCATGATCAGCGGTGCGACGAACCGGACCTGTTCCACCGCAACGCGTTTCGCGCCGATCTGGGTCGCCGCGGCACTCAGCGCGGCGTCCAGGTAGCCCGCGCCCGGCATGATGCGCACCCCGTTGACGACGTGATCGTCCAGCCAGGGCAGCAATTCGGAACCGACCTGCAGCAGCCAGTTCTGGCGGCCTTCGACATCCGGGTCGCCGAGCATGGCGTACGTGCCCGGCGAGCCCAGCCGCGCCTGCTCGAACAGCGGCAGCGGGGCGTGCAGCCGGGTCCGCTGCCACGGGTAGCGCGGCACCGGCACGTGCGGGGTGGCCGGGCGCTCCGGCGGGAACAGGAAGTCGCGGTCGAGCACACCCGCGGCGTGCAGGCCGATGAGGGTGCGGCGCAGGCTGGCCGAATCGGGCTGGTCGCGCTCGAGCGTCGGCACCGTGGTGCCGGTGACGTCGGCGTTCAACAGCGCCTCGCGCACATTACCCGACAACACCGGGTGCGGGCCGACCTCCAGGAACACGCGGCTGCCCGCACCGAGCAGCTCGGTGATCGCCGCGGCGAACCGCACCGGCTGACGCACGTTCGCGCACCAGTAGTCGCCGTCCCAGTCGCCCTCGGTGACCTTCCCGCCGGTGACCGTGGAGTACAGCGGCACGGTCGGGATGCGCGGGGACAGCCCGGCCAGCGCCGAGCGCAGTTCGTCGAGGATCGGATCCATCAACCGGCTGTGATAGGGCACCTCCACCTTCAGGCGGCGCGCGAAAACGCCGTCCTGGGTGAGCTTTTCGGCGATCTCGTCGAGCCGCTCCTCGTCACCGGAGAGGGTGACGCCGCTGGCGCTGTTGATCGCCGCGATGTCCACGCGCGGATCGCCGTCGACGAGCTCGCGCGCCTGCTCGGGCGACAACCCGACCGCGAGCATGCCGCCGGTTCCGGCGGTGGCCGCCTGCAGCCGGGCCCGATGGTAGGCGACCAGCACGGCGTCGGACAGCGACAGCATCCCGCTCACATACGCCGCCGACACCTCGCCGACGCTGTGGCCCACGATGGCGGCGGGCCTGATACCGTACCGCTCCAGCTCGCGGACCAGGCCCACCTGTACCAGGAAGTTGGCCGGCTGCGCGACCGCGGTGGTCGTCACCCGCGACTCCTCCTCCGGCCGCAGCAGCTCCTCGATGATCGACCAGCCCGACAGCGCCTGGAACTCGCGGTCTATCTCCTTCGCGGTCTCGGCGAAAACGCCTCCGGCGGTGAGCAATTCGCGGCCCATGTCCCACCGCTGCGGTCCCATGCCGGAGAAGACGAACACCGGTTCGGCGGCGCGGGACACGATGGTGCGCGACGCGTCGCGGCCCTCGCCGTTCGCGTACTGGCGCAGGTCGTGCACCAGGTCGTCGGTGTCCCCGACGAGCACACCGGTGCGGAAGTGGTGGTGCGCCATCCGCGTCCAGGCCGCCTCGGCGAGGTGCTCGGGGTCGGCGCCGGCGCTGATCAGGTCGGCGAAGCGGCCCGCCAGGGCGCGCGCGGCGCCGGTGCTGCGGCCCGAGATGGGCAGGATGCCGTAGTGACGGCGCGGCGCGGGGGCCGGCGCGGGGGCGGGTTGCGCGCGGTACTCCTGCAGGATGGCGTGCGCGTTGGTGCCGCCGTATCCGAAACCGTTGACCGCCACGGTCATTTCCGGCGCGTCGGCGGCCAGCGGCTGGGCCTCGGTCTGGATGTGCAGGCCCAGTTCGTCGAAGGGGATGTCCGGGTTGGGCTTGTCCAGCCAGCCCTGCGGCGGCAGGGTGCGGTGGTGGATCGCCAGCGCGGCCTTGATCACGCTGGCGACACCCGCGGCGGCCTCGGTGTGCCCGATCGTCGCCTTCACCGAGCCGACACCGACGGTGCCGCTGCGTCCGGCCGGCGCGCCGAAGACCCGGCCCAGCGCGCGCAGCTCCACCGGATCACCCACCAGGGTGCCGGTGCCGTGCGCCTCGAGGTAGGTGATCGACTCCGGCGCCAGTCCGGACCGGTCGCACACCGTCTGGGCGAGCGCGGCCTGGGAATCGACGTTCGGCACGGTGATCGCGGTGGTGCGCCCGTCCTGGTTGGAGCCGGTGCCCTTGACCACCGCGTAGATGCGGTCGCCGTCGCGCACCGCGGCGTCGAGCTTCTTCAGGACCACCATGCCCGCGCCCTCACCGCGGCCGTAGCCGTCGGCGGCGGCGTCGAAGGACTTGCAGCGGCCGTCCGCGGCCAGGAAGCTGCCCTTGCACATCAGCACGAACGTCTCCGGCTGCAGCATCACGTTCACGCCGCCCGCCAGGGCCACGTCGCAGTCGCCGTTCTCGAGGCCCTGGCAGGCCAGGTGGAACGACACCAGCGAGGACGAGCACGCCGTGTCGACGGTGATCGCGGGGCCCACCAGGTTGAGCGCGTAGGCGATCCGGTTCGACAGCATGGTGTAGGACGCGCTCGCCGGCGTGTGCATATCGGTGTGGAACAGCGCGGGGCCGACCACGCCGATGACCGACTGGTCCACCACGAAGCCACCGACGTAGACGCCCACCGAACCACCGGCCGCGCGGCCCGCGATACCGGCGTCGTCGAGGGCCTCCCAGGTCACCTCGAGCATCAATCGCTGCTGGGGGTCGAGCACCGTCGCCTCGCGGGGCGAGATGCCGAAGAAATCGGGGTCGAACTCCCACGGGTCGACAGTCATGAACGCGCCGCGCTTGGTGTACGCGCGGCCCGGTGTACGGGGCTCCGGATCGTAATAGCGCCGGTAGTCCCACCGGTCCGCGGGAATGTCGACGACGCCGTCACGCTTCTCGACGACGAAGTCCCAGAAGGTGCCGGGCGAGTCGATCCCGCCCGCGAACCGACAGCCGATACCCACAATTGCTATATCCGACAACGCACATCCTCCCGGATTCGGGGTGTTTGTGATCGCCGCTTCTCTTGGCGATACGCTGTATAGGTCGCAACAGCCGACCTGATCGGCCCCAGCATGTACGACGCCCGCCGGGCTCGGCGCGCCTCCCGCGGGATCTCTGTAGAACTCGACGAAACCGCTTGTCCGCTACTGTGATCTGACCTAACGGAAGATCGCGATCGTCCGCGCGTCACCGTCCCGGCCCTATGGTTTGTCCCTGGAACCGCACGAGGAGGTAGGGAGCCGGATTGTTCGCCGAGTTCGCGCACTGGGCAGAGATCGTGGTACGGCGGCGCTTCACGGTGATCGTGGTGACCGGGCTCGGCCTGCTCGCCCTCGGCGGCTACGGGCTCGGGCTCGGCGACCATCTCAGCTCCAGCGGCTGGGACGATCCGACCTCGGAGTCGGCACGGGCCGCGCGGGTGAAAGACCAGGTCTTCGGCCATGACCACAGCGCCGACGTGATCCTGCTGTACCACGCTCCCGAGGGCGGCACCATCGACGATCCGGCGTTCGCGCGCACGGTCGTGGAGAGCCTCAACAGCCTGCCGCAGCGCCATCCCGCCGAGATCGCCAAGATCAACGGGGCGTACTGGCCCACCGACACCGGGATGACGCTGCCGGACCTGTTCGGCTCGGCGGACCGCAAGCACGCGTTCGCCTCCGTCGCCATCAGCGGCGGCAGCGACACCGAGACGATGCGCAACTTCCGGAAAGTGAAGGGCTCCTTCGACATTCCGGGCATCCGGATGGAAGTAGCGGGCGGGCAGGCGGTCGCGGGCGCGCTCAACGACACCATGACCCACGACCAGCACCGGATGGAACTGTTCGCCATCCCGGCCGTGGCGGTGCTGCTGTTCTTCGTGTTCGGCGGCGTGGTGGCGGCGGCGCTGCCGCTGATCGTGGGCGGGCTGACGGTGGGCGCGGCGTGGGGGATCATCCGACTGCTCACCACCGTGACCGAAGTGAATTCCTTTGTGTCACCGGTGGTCTCGATGATCGGACTCGGCCTGGCCATCGACTACGGACTGTTCATCGTGAGCCGGTTCCGCGAGGAACTCGCCGCCGGGCGCGATGTCGCGGACGCGGTCCGGCGCAGCGTGTCGACCGCCGGGCGCACCGTGATCTTCTCCGCGACCATCGTCATCTGCGCCGCGGCCGGAATCCTGTTGTTCCCGCAGGGATTTCTGCGTTCGTTCGCCTACGGTTCGATGGTCACCGTGGCGCTGGCGGCGCTCACCGCCGTCACCGTACTGCCCGCGCTGCTCGCCGTGCTGGGCCGCCGCGTGGACTGGCTGGGCTTCGACCGGTTCCGCCGGGTGCGGCCCCCCGATGCGGTGCGCGACGGCAACATCTGGGGCCGGATCGCCGGGCGGGTGATGAAAAGGCCGCTGGCCGTGGCTGTTCCGGTGTGCGCGGCGCTGCTGCTGCTCATCGCTCCGGTCGCGAACGTGACGTTCGGAACCATCAGCGAACGGTTCCTGCCACCGGATCACCCGACCCGACTGGCGCAGCAGCACTTCGACGAGATCTTCCCGCTGCGCCAGATCGACCCGGTCGACCTGGTGCTGATCACCTACGACCCCCGCACCACCGATTCGGTTCTGGCACAGGCGAATCGGGCTCCCGGACTGGCCGCGCCGTTCCCCGCGCTGCTGCAACGACCGGCGCAGTCCAGCGTCTTCACCACCAACACCGTGCTCGCCGCCGACGCCGACGCCGACGCGACCATCGACTATCTGCGGTCGATGCCGCTGCCGAGCGGCACCGTGCTCATGGTCGGCGGCCAACCGGCCGTGGAGAAGGACAGCGTCGACGCGCTGCTCGCGCGCATGCCGCTGATGGTGGCACTGGTCTTCCTGGCCACCACGGTGCTGATGGTGCTCACCTTCGGCTCGCTGGTGCTGCCGCTGAAGGCGGGCCTGCTGAACCTGCTCGGCCTCGGGTCCACGCTCGGCATCCTGACCTGGATCTTCGTCGAAGGGCACGGCGCCGGGCTGCTGGGTTTCACGCCACAGCCGATCATGTCGCTGGTGCTGGTGCTGATCATCTCGGTCATCTACGGGCTGTCCACCGACTACGAGATCTTCCTGCTGGCCCGTATCGTCGAGGCACGCGCGGCGGGCGCGCCCACCACCGCGGCGATCCGCACGGGTGTCGCGAGCACCGGCCGCATCATCACCGCCGCGGCCCTGATCCTGCTCGTGGTGACCGGCGCCTTCGCCCTGTCCGACCTGGTGATGATGCAGTACATCGCGGTCGGCATGGTGACGGCCCTGTTCATCGACGCCGCCATCCTGCGCGTCCTCCTCGTCCCCGCCACCATGAAACTACTCGGCGAGACCAGCTGGTGGTCCCCTTCCTGGTTGCGACGCAAGCAGACCCACCCCACACCCCCCGATCCCCTCCCCGAGGATCCCGCCCCCACCCGCCCCGCAAAGGACCACGCCCACTCGATCTGACCCCGCCACCAACCGAGCCCGCAGACAGCCGACACGTGCGCGGGACGGGGTCGGCGCGGCGGTACAGTAGGCCGCAATGGATCTCGATCAGGCCACCGGGTTTGCGGATGCGCAGGTTGCGGTTGCTCATTCGCGGCCGGAGGATCGGTTGCGGCTGGCGGCGGGGTTCTATCCGGATGGGGTGCCGGGGTATCAGCGGGCCGAGCTGACCTTTCTGCGTTGGGAGTTGGGGCGCGGGGTGCTGCATCCGGTGTCGGGCAGCCCGTGGTGGCGGGCGATCAACGATCGGCTGCTGCGGGACAAGCTGGCCGCTCGGCTGCTGTGGGACGCGGGCGCCGAGGCGACGGTGCCGGAGGTGCGGGGCTGGCTCGAATTCCTCACCGCGCCCTCTCCCGCCACCTGGTACCGGGCGCACAACCGCAGCGTGGTCACCGGCTACCTGGACAGCGAGGCGCTCGCCGCGGCCGAGCTACCGGCCGAACGCTTCATGATGAACGTGACGCTGGTGCGGGTGCTGTTCACCCAGGCCCTCGCCGAGCGACCCGAGCTGGCAGTGGGCCGGCTCGGGCGCGCGGCCCGGCATCTCGCCGATCCGCGCGGCGCCGCCGTGCGCATGTTCCTGGACCTGCGCAACGTGTTCCCCGAGCGTTATCCCTTGCACGGCATGACGATCCGGGACATCCTCGCGCTGGAGGGCCGCGCGGCCCGCACCATCGATTACGGGGTGATCCTGCCGAAACTGCCCGAACTGTACCGTTTCGCCGCCGAACAGCTCGACGAACCGCGCCTACCCGCCCTCGCCCACGACGGCGTCTTCCGATACGGCGACCCCGGCGTCGCCCGCGAGGATCTGCGGCCGGACCGGCTCAGCCGCTACGCCGCGACCCTCACCACGCCCCGCGCCCGGTAGGACCCGCGCACGCCGCCGCACCGCGCCTCGCTACCCCCGATCAGACGCCCAACTGTTCGGCCGCCAGCGCGGTCCCCTCCAGGCGGGCCCGGATCTTCGCGAACGCGGTCTCGCGGGAGGTGGAGATATCGTCGGCGAACGGCGCGAAACCGCAGTCGTCGCAGGTGCCCAGCCGCTCCACCGGCAGGTAGCGCGCGGCGCTCAGCACGCGATCGCGGACCTGCTCCGCGGTCTCCACCTCCGGATCGATCGGGTCGGTGACGCCCACGAAGACGGTGGCGTCGGCGGGCAGGTGCTCGGCGATGACGGCCAGCACCTTGTCCGGGTCCGGCTCGCTGGCCAGTTGCACATAGAACGCTCCGGCCCGCAGCTGCAACAGTTTCGGCAGCAGCGCCGAGTAGTCGACATCGAGACTGTGGGTGGAGTCCTGGTCACCGCCGGGGCAGGTGTGCACGCCGATGCGAGCCCGCTCGTCGGCGGAGAAGCGTTGCAGCACAGTGTTGTTCAACTCGATGAAGCTGTCCAGCACGCCGCCGCTGGGATCCAGCTTCAGCGACAGCCGGCCCTCGGTGAAATCCAGCTGCACCCGGTGCGCGCCCGCGTCGAGACAGCCGCGGATATCCCGCTCGGCCTCGTCGGCCAGGTCGGACAGAAACGCCTCGCGCGGATAGCCCTCGATGCCGTCGGCGGGATACAGCAGGCTCAACGCCGACGGCGCGATCACCGCCTGCTTCACCGGCACCGGCGAAAGTTCTTGCGCGGCACGCAGATAACGCTCCGCGTAGATTTGATAGCGGAACGGCCCCGCGGTGAGCCGGGGCAGCTGCCGCTGATGCCCGTCGGCGAACGGGATCACCGCGCCGTCGGGCGCCAGGCCGGGCAGGCCCGTGATCGGATAGGTGGCGAAGCTGGGTTTGGCCTGCTCGCCGTCGGTCACCACGCGGGAGCCGAGGGCGACCAGGCTGTCGATGGTCTCGGCGACGGCACGCCGCTGCCGTTCGGCAAGGGCCGCGGCGTCCAGGTCGCCGGACTGGTACGCCGCCAACGCGTCGAGCAGGTCGGCGGGACGGGGGATACTGCCGATGGATTCGCTCGGAATGGTCACGCCGCGAGTGTAGAGCGCGCAGCGCCGGCCGATGCCCGGAATCGGCTGTACCTGTTCATTTTTCGATGACGGATACGTTCAATCCGAGCTCGCCACGACCTTGTCGGGTTCCTCCCCCGGAGGCGGCGCGGTGACCAGATCGATCTGCTCGCCGATATAGCGGACCACCACGGCCACCACGGCGGCCACCGGCACCGCGAGGAACGCGCCGACGATCCCGAAGATCGAGCCACCGGCGGTGACGGCGAGCAGCACGATCACGGCGTGCAACTTCATGCTGCGGCTCTGCAGCACCGGCTGCAGCACATTGCCCTCGATCTGCTGCACCGCGATGATGATGCCGAGCACGATCAGCGCCGTGGTGAAGCCGTTGGCCACCAACGCGACCAGCACCGCCAGCGCCCCGGCGACGAACGCGCCGACCATCGGCACGAACCCACCGATGAAGGTGATCACCGCCAGCACCATCGCCAGCGGCACGTGCAGGATCACCAGACCGGCCCCGATGAAGACCGCATCGATCAGGCTCACCAGCGCCTGGGTCCGGATGAACCCGCCCAGCGTGACCCAGACCCGGTTCAGCACCTCTTCGAAATGACGACCGCCCCGGCTACCCAGCAGCGCGTGCAGCCACGGCAGGAACCGCGGCCCGTCCTTGATGAAGAAGAACGTCAGGATCAGCACCAGGAACAGCGTGACCACGGTCGAGGTGGCCGTGCTCACCCCGCTGAAGACGCCCGACGCGATCCGCTCGGAGCTGGACTGCAGCCGGTTCACGATCGCGTCCACCGCCGAATCCAGCTGCTCCTGCCGGATGTTCAGCGGCGGCCCCTGCAGCCAGTCCTGCACCTGGTGGATACCGGCGCTGGACCGATCGGCCAGCTCCGGCGCCTGGTCCACGACCGACGGCACGATCAGCGCGATGATGCCGGCGAACAGCGCGAGAAAGCCGAGCACCACGGTCGCGGCCGCCGCGGCCGGCGGGAAGCGGTGGCGGGTGAGCCAGCGGGTCGGCGGCCACAGCACGGTCGCGACGACCAGCGCCAGCAGCACCGGCAACACCACCACCCACAGCTTGGCGACGAGGTAGGCCAGCACCCAGGCACCCGCCGCGACCGCGACGATGCACACCGACCACTTCGCCAGCCAGAGCAGCCCGGTGCCGATCACCATCCCGCGGTCCGGTAGCGGCCTGCTCGAATCATTCTGTGCCGCAGGCGGATTCGTCGACTCACTCACCACGCCGCCTCCCCCGCACCGCACGCCGCGCCCACGACCGCGATCGCGCCGCACTCGGTTCCTCGTGTCGACAATTCGTTCACCAGCTCGCTCACGGGCACCAGTCTGTCACGGCAACCGGCCCGCATCACGGCACGAATCCCGGGTCAGCCCAACCGCACGGGAAATTCCGCGAGATCGTTCTGGGTCAGCACCGGCAGATTGCGGATCTCCTCGACCGGCCCGGCGAGCCGCAACGCGGGGAAACGGTCGAACAGGGCCGGGAGCGCGATGGCGGCCTCCAGCCGGGCGAGCGCGGCGCCGGGGCACACGTGCGGCCCGTAGCCGAAGGAGATATTGCGTCCGGAGGTGGGGCGGGTCAGGTCGAATTCGTCGGCGTCGGCGCCGTGCACGGCGGTGTCGCGGCCGATCGCGCGATACGACATCACCACCCCCTCGCCCTTTTCGACGACCGTGTCGCCGACGGTGATGTCCTCGGTGGCGAATCGCATCAGCAGATGGATCACCGGGCCGTCCCAGCGCAGCGTCTCCTCGATCGCCTGCTTCCACTCGATGTCGCCGCTACGGACCCGCTCGAACTGGTCCGGGTGGGTCAGCAGGGCCCGCACCGTGGCGAGGATGAGGCTGACGGTCGTCTCGTGCCCTGCGGCGACCAGGGCCTTCAGATTGCCGACCACCTCTTCCTCGGTCAGCGGCTCCCCGCCCTCGTCGGCCTGGATGAGCGCGGTCGTCAGATCGTCGGTGGGGTCGGCGGTCTTCTCGCGGACCATGTCGTAGTAGTAGACGTCCAGGTCCTCGATCACCCGCAGCCGCTCGTCCTGCGGGGTCAGCAGGGAGAAGAATTTCTTGTAGGCGTCCAGCAGCATCGGATGGTCCGAGCGCGGCACCCCCATCAGTTCGCTGATCACCCGCATCGGCAGCGGGTAGGCGAACACGGCCTTCAGATCCACGGGGTCGTCACCGGTGGCGGCGGCCGCCAGGTCGTCGAGCAGTTCGGTGGTGAACCGTTCGATCATGGGCCGCAACGCGTGTAGTCGCCGCGGCGTCAGGGCCTGCGTGGTCTTGATGCGTAATCGGCGATGCTCGGCGCCGTCGACGGTGAACATGGACCGCCCGGCGTCGATCATGCCGATCAGCGGCCACTGCCGGGTCACCGCCCCCGACGTCCACAGCGACCATGCGCCGATGTCCTTGACCAGCCGCGGATCGACCAGCAGCTGCCGGGCGAGGGCGTGCTCGGTGACGGTCCACGCGGGCACGCCGAGCAATTCGAGCCGGGTGAGGGGACCGGCCGCCCGCAGCCGGGCGGTCTCCCCGGCCAGATCGCCGATCATCGGGTCGACAACCAAGGGACATTGTGCGCTCACGGCAAACCTCCGACCGCGCGAACGGGAGTGAAACGGACTGGGAGCGAAGTCATTCCGCGCAGGAACGGCGACGGGCGGCGCACCAGGCTGCCCGCCGGCACCGCCAGCTCGATATCGGGCAGCCGGTCCAGCAGCACCTCGATACCGGTTCGGGCGATGATCTCGGCGATCTGCTGCGCCGGGAACGGGCAGCGGTATTCGCCGTGGCTGAACGCGAAGTGCGCGCTGTTGCCGGAATGCGCGGGCTCGGTGTCGGCGATGTGCTGGCGCACGTGCGGGTCGGCGTTCGCGGCGGCCAGTCCCAGCAGCAGCATGTCACCGCGGTGGATCACCTTGTCGGCCAGCCGGGTATCGCGCGCGGCCCAGCGACCGGCGAGGATCTGGGTGGGCGTGTCCTCCCACAGCGCCTCGTTCATCGCCTGCCCGACGCTGCGCCGCCCGCCACCGAAGGCCGCCGCGAAGCGCTCGTCGGTGAGCATCAGCCGCAGCGAGTTCACCAGCCAGTCCGCACTGGGGAGATGCCCGGCGGCGATGATGGCCTGCAGGTCGAGCGCGTACTCCTCGTCGGTGAACGGCTCGGGCGAGCGCAGCATCACCGACACCAGGTCGGGCCCGGGGCGCTCGTGCTTGATCGCCACCAGCTGCCGCATCAGCTCGTGGAAACGCTGGTACGCCGCCTGCGCCTCGGCGCCGCCGTCGGCCAGCGTCTTCATCGTCCACGCCAGCTCGGGCGCCTCCGCGTCCGGGATGCCCAGCACCCGCGCGAGCGCGAGCACCGGCAGCAGTTCGGCGAACTCGGCCATCAGGTCGGCCTCACCGCGCCCGCAGAAGGCGTCGATCAGGCGATCCGCCAGATCCTCACAGGTGCGGCGCAATTCGAACGGGTCCACCGTCTCCAGCGCCGGTTCCACCATCTCGACGTGGCGGCGATGCTCGGCCCCCGCGGTGAAGTAGATCGACGGCATGGGCTGCCCGACCATGGGCAGCAGCGGCCAGTCCGCCGGGATGTGCGGCCACTGATTCCACAGCCCGACGTCGCGCGGGAACAGCTCCGGATCACTGGTGACCTGGTGCAGTTCGCGGTAGCCGATCACCAGCCAGGCCGGGATGCCGCCGGTCAGTTCGACCGCGACCACCGGCCCGTGGTCGCCGCGCATCTCGGTGTAGAGCCGGTGCGGGTCGGTGTGGAAACGCGGTCCGCTGAGCGGGACCAGCGCGGCTTCGGTGCGGATCGGGCAGCCGGTGGCGCCCGCCTCCAGTTCGGGCACGGTCATGACGCGGTCTCCGGGGTGCGGGCGGCGGCGTGCAGATGTTCGACCAGGGTGATCAGCACGCGCTTGGACGATTCGCGGGAGCGCGCGTCGCAGCCCAGCAGCGGCACGTGCGGGTCCAGGTCCAGCGCATCGCGGACCTCGTCGAGCCGGAACGATTCGATGCCGAAGTCGTTGCAGGCCACCACGAATCGCGTGCCCTGATGCTCCAGCCGGTCGACGGCGTACCAGCAGTCGGCAATGCGGCGGGGATCCACCAGCACCACCGCGCCCAGCGATCCGGCGAACAGGCGGTCCCACAGGAACCAGAACCGCTCCTGGCCCGGCGCGCCGAACAGATACAGCACATGCTCGTCGTCGAGGGTGATGCGGCCGAAGTCGAAGGCGACCGTGGTGGTGGTCTTGCCCGGCACGCCGAGCGCGACGTCCACGCCCACACCGGCATCCGTCATCGCCGCCTCGGTGTGCAGCGGGCGGATCTCGCTGACCGAGCGCACCAGCGTCGTCTTCCCGACGCCGAACCCGCCGACCACGACGATCTTGAGACCGTGCCGCGCGGTGCCGCTGAGCGGTGCGTCGGCCCGAGCCGGTGCGGGATCACAGCTTACGAAGTCCAACGAGTACCTTCTCCAGGGTGGCGGCATCGGTAACCGAGGCCCAGGTGCCGGGCAGCTCGGCGGCGGGCCGGGGGTGGCGCACGGTGATCTTCCCCGCGGCCAGCAGGTCCGCGAGCAGAATGGTGGCGATGCCGACCGGCAGGCGCAGCTCCGCGGCGATCTCGACCACGGCGGTCGGGGCCCGGCACAGGTCCAGGATCGCGGCCAGCTCCGATTGCATACCGGGCGCCGGATCGCATTCGCTCACAACGAGAGTCACCAGATCGAACGCCTCGATGTCGGGCTTGCTGCGCCCTCCGGTCAACGTGTACAGGCGGTCCGGGTTCTCGTCTCGGATCGAGCCGGTCACGGCACACCCCGGTCGCGCGGGGCGGCCGCCAGGTACTCCCCGACCTGTTCCACCAGCTCGCGCATGTTGTGCCCGACCAGGCCGGCGTCGGCGTCCTCGGCCGCGACGACCGCGACGTGCGCGCCCATACCGGCCTCGACGATGAACAGGATGCCGCCGTAGAACTCGGTCATCGACTGCCGCACACCGGCCCGGCCGGAACCGAATTCGGCGGACGCGCCGTGCGAGAGGCTCTGGATTCCGGCGGCGATGGCGGCGAGTTGGTCGGCCTTGTCGGCCGACAGCTCCGGGGTATGGCAGATCTTGAGCCCGTCGCTGGACAGCAGCAGGGCGTGGCGGGTCTGCGGGGTGCGGGCGAGCAGCTGTTCGAGCAGCCAGCCCAGCTGCGCGGGGGCGGACGTTGTCATAGATCGTTCTCCACTGCAACAGAAGGGGTCTCGGTCACGGAGTCGCGGCCGGACAGGGCGCGTTGAAAGGCGCCCAGTGCGGACGGTTTCGCTGGCGGCGACGCTGCCTCCCGGCTCGGCCCGGCCGGATTCGCCGGAATATTCGGATTCGGCAGGCCCTCCGGATGGGCCGTCGCCAACGTGTCGCCCCGGCGGCGCCTGGGCAGCCGGTTGCCCGGCAGCGCGCTGTCGCGGGTCGACTCGTCGCTCGAGCCTCCGCGAGGCGATTCGCTGCCGGACAATGCTCTGCCGGAGGATGTTTCGTCGGTCGGCGCACGACCCGAGGAAGCACCGCCGACCGTCGTGTCGGCGGACCGAGCATGCCCCGCATGCGCCGACGCGGTGCGGGCGTCGCGGCGGCTCGGCAGGCGGCGGGTCTCGTCGCCCAGCGCCACCACGGCGTGGGTGCCGGTCACGGTGGTGCGGTCGACCAGGGTGATGAGATCTCGGGGGACGATCACGACCACCGCCGTGCCCCCGATGGCCGACGGCCGGTACGACACCGTGAGACCGTGCTTGCGCGCCAGGTGGCCGACCACCGCGAGGCCCAGCCGCGTCCCGTTCAGCGACGAAAGGTCCACTCCGCCACGGCCTTCGGCGTCCGTGCCGGAGACCGCCCGCTCGGCGCGGCGCAGCGCGGACTCGCTCATGACCAGGCCGCTGTCCTCGATGGTGACCACCACTCCGGCGGGCACCTCGGCGGCGTACACGTGCACCTCGGTGGTGGGCGGGGAGAAGTTGCACGCGTTGTCGAGCAGTTCGGCCAGGGCGTGCATGACACCCTCGGCGGCGTGCCCGGCGATCCCGGCGCCGGCGACGGCGCGCAGCCGGACCCGCTGATATCCGGCGATCCGGCCCATGGCGCCGCGCAGAATCGATTCCATCGCAATGGGTTTGGCCCAGCGCCGACCGGTCCGCGCGCCGCTGAGCACGGCGACGCTGTCGGCCAGCCGGCCCGCCTGGGCGGTGCGGTGATCCAGGTGCAGCAGGTCGGCCAGCACCCGCGGGTCGCCGTGGCGGTGCTCCATCTCGCGCAGTTCCGCCAGCATGCTGGTGCTGATGGCCTGCATGCGGCCCGCGGCACCGGCGAAGGCCGCCAGCGCCGCGGCCCGGCGCGCCTCGCTGCGCTGCGCCTCGCGCGCATGCGTTTCGGCCGTTCCCTCGGCGGCCGCGACACGGGCCGCGGCCTCGGCGGTGGCGGCCGCGATGGCCTCCTGCGCCCGCTCGGCCGCGGCACGGTACGCGGCGGCGCGCTCGCGATAGTACGCGGCCGTGGCGACAGCGGCACAGAGCACGACCGCGGCGACAGCGGCGCCGACAGCCGCGGGGACGCGGACGTCGGCGGGTGCGGCGAGGACGGTCGCGACCGCGAGGCCGCCCGCCACCACCGCGCTCACCGCCGGCGCCACATAGGCGGAACGACCGGTACGTATACCGGCATCGACGCTCGGCGAAGCCACTGCCAACTCCCGCACTCCAGCCCCCGACCACAAGGAGAGATCCACCAGCGCGCTCTGACCCCGGACATGGTCAAACATCCAGGTAGACAGGCGGATTCGAAAAACTGGGCACGAGCTTAACCGCACCGGCGCGACGCCGCCACCCGAAGCGACATTCCTTGCGAATCCCGCAGCGGGACGCGAAAGCCTAACAAGCGCTTGGTATTTCCGTCCGGGATCTCTCCCCGGCGCCGACGCCGCCGACCGGATGACGAGGCACCCGAACCGGCGGCGCCGGCTATCCGAGATCGTCCGTCCGCGCCCGGACGGACGAGTACGAGCCGAAGGGAACCGGCTCGCGCTCAGCAAACATACCGCGAAGCACCCGAAAGAACATGCGGATCGGGCAGGTTAGGGGGTGATATATGTAACCTGAGGTAACACAGCTGTTCAGGGCATATGTGGACGTTGCTCAGGGCCCCGGGGCGTTGGGGGATTGACAGACTGGACGTACGCTCGAGTCCCCCGGCTCAGCGCAACGTCCGGATCCAGCGCCGGGTGTCGGCGGGATCGATCACGTCGTCGAGTTCGCCGACGGTCGCCGCGGTGAGTGCCTTGCCGCTGTCGTAGGCCAGCCGGACCAGATTCTCGAACGCCGCGCGCCGCTCGTCCGGGTCCGCGATGGCGTCGAGTTCCTTGGCGAATCCCAGGCGCACCGCGCCTTCCAGGCCCATGCCGCCGATCTCACCCGTGGGCCAGGCGACGACGAATCGCGGTGCGCGAAACGATCCGGCCGCCATGGCCTGGGCGCCGAGACCGTAGCCCTTGCGCACGATGATCGTCCCGAACGGCACCCGCAGCGCGGCCGAGTCGATGAACAATCGACTGAACCGGGTCACGGTGGCGTCCTTCTCCGCCTCCGGCCCCACCATGAAACCCGGTGTGTCACAGAGGGAAACGATGGGCAAACCGTGGGCGTCGCACAGTCGCAGGAAGGCGCCGAGTTTGTCGGCGGCGGGCGCGTCGATGGCGCCGCCGAGGTGGCGGCAGTCGTTGGCGATCACGCCGAACGGGCGGCCCTCCACCCGCATCAGCGCGGTGACGACGCCGACACCCCAGTCCCGGCGCAGCTCGAGTACCGATCCGAGATCGGCCACGGCGGCGACCGCAGCGCGAATGTCGAAGGCGCGCAGCCGATTCTCGGGAACCACGTGCCGCGCCGACCGCGGATCGGGCGCCTCCCATGCGTCTACCGGCCCTTGGAAGTACGACAGGTACCGGCGGGCGATGGCGACGGCCTCGGCCTCGTCGGCGGCGACCACATGGACGACGCCGTTGCGGCGCTGCACCTCGACGGGCCCGATGTCCTCCGGGGCGTACAGCCCGAGCCCGCCGCCCTCGATCATGGCGGGCCCGCCCATCCCGATATTGGCCTCGGGCGTGGCGATCACGACGTCGCACATGCCCAGCAGGGCCGCGTTGCCCGCGAAGCAGCGGCCGGAGACGATGCCGATGAGCGGCACCCGGCCCGACAGCGCGCCCATCGCGCGGAAGGTAGTGACGTCCAGTCCCGAGATGCCGCCGTGGTCGGTGTCGCCGGGCCGCCCGCCACCGCCCTCGGCGAACAGCACGACCGGCAGGCGCTGTTCGCGGGCGAGTTCGAGCATGCGGTCGGTCTTGGCGTGGTTACGCACGCCCTGGGTGCCCGCGAGCACCGTGTAGTCGTAGGACATCACCACGGCGCGTGCGGTTTCGGGGCCGAAGCGGTCGGCGCCGATGGTCGCGACACCGGCGACGAGACCGTCGGCGGGCGTCCGCTCGATCAGCTCCTCGAGGCTGCGCCGCTGACGTTGCGCCGCCACGGTCAGCGCGCCGTACTCCACGAAACTGTCGGGGTCCACGAGGTCGGCGATGTTCTCGCGGGCGGTGCGGCGCCCGATCCGGTGCCGTTTGGCGACCGCCTCCGGTCGCGCCGCGTCCCGGCCGATCTCGTGCCGTCGCAGCGCCTCCGCCAGGTCGGCACGCACGAAATCCGGGTCCACCGCGCCGATTTCACTCACCTCACCGTCGTGTTCGGCCGCGGACCAGGTCAGCAGCACGGCGTGCGCGTCGACCACCGCGCCCGGCGCGACCGCGCGGCGCAGCACCCGCAACGGGCGTTCGGCGCGCACCACGTGCTGCATCTTCATCGCCTCCAGCACAGCCACTTCCGCGCCGGCGGCATGGACGGTGCCGGGCTCCGCCAGCGCGATCACCGTGCCGCCCATCGGCGCACGCACGGCTTCCTCGTCGGCGAGCAGCACGGTCGAATCGTCGGGGGCAACGGTGCCGGGCTCCACACCGGGGCCGTATTCCGCTGCGCGTGCGCGTATTTCGTCGAGGTGGTCCTCGAACCACGTGGTCGTGACCGGTGCTGCGAGACGGTCGAGCACGGCCCGCAACACACCGATATTGGTGCCGACTCCGGAGATCACGGTCTCCGCCAACGCATCCGAACACCGCCGCACGGCCGCGGGAAACGATGAGCCGCGGGCGATCACCTTCACCAGTAGTGAATCGAATCGCGCGCTCTGCCGCAGGCCGGACAAGCACGCGGTATCGGCTCGCACACCGGGGCCCGACGGCGGCGCGAACTGCGCGACGACACCCGTGCTGGGCAGCGGATCGCCCTGTGCGGTCATGCTTTCCGCGTTCACCCGCGCCTGCACCGCCCAGCCGCGCGGACGATCCGGCAGCGCCAGCTCGGCGAGTGTGCGGCCACGCGCCAGGTCGAGCTGGACCGCCACCAGGTCGACGCCGAACACCTCCTCGGTCACGGTGTGTTCGACCTGCAACCGGGGGTTGACCTCGAGGAACCAGGCGTCCGCGCCGTCGACCAGGAATTCGACGGTGATCACGCCGCGGCAGCCCACCGTCTCGGCGATCCGGACCGCGGCATCGTGCAGCCGAAACCGCAGCGCCGCATCGAGATTCGGCGCGGGCGCCACCTCGATCAGCTTCTGGTGGCGGCGCTGCACGCTGCAGTCGCGGTCACCCAGCGCGGCGGCCTCGGCACCGTCCGCGACCACCTGCACCTCGATATGGCGGGCCCGGGGCGCCAGCGCCTCGGCGTAGAGGGTTCCGTCGCCGAAGCCCGTCTGCGCCTCGGCCCGGCACCGGCGGTACGCGTCCTCGACGTCGACGGCCGCGCGCACCACCCGCATGCCGCGGCCGCCGCCACCGGCGGCGGCCTTGATCACGATGCCGCGCGGGTGCTCGGCCAGCAGAGCCGCGATCTCGGCCGGACCGGCGCCCGCGGCGGTCGCGGCGAGCACCGGCACCCCGGCGCGCTCGGCGGCCGCGCGGGCGGCCACCTTGTCGCCGAAGACACGCAGCACCTCCGGCGCCGGGCCCACGAAGACCAGACCCGCCGCGGCACAGGCCGCCGCGAGATCGGCGCTCTCACTGAGGAATCCGTAACCCGGGTGCACCAGCGCACCCGGTCCGGCCTTGCGGGCGGCCGCCACCACCGCCACGCTGTCGAGGTAGGCCGCGGCACCCTCGCCGGGCAGCTGCACGGCATCGTCGGCCAGCCGCACCGGCAGCGCGGTGGCCTCCTCGCCGGTGTGCAGGACCAGCGTCGTGAATCCCTGATCCCGCGCGGTTCGCAACAGCCGGACCGCTATCTCGCCCCGATTCGCCACCACCAGATGCATATCGTCACGATCGCACACCGCCGCGGCGTCCTACTCCCCCTGCAGCTCGCCGCGATATCCCCGGGCCACCGCGGAGGTCAGCACGTCGAGCACCCGCACCACCGCGGACGGATCGATAGCACCGCCCGCCCAGTGCGGATCCGCCCGGAACTGTTCGATCATGACGGCGATGCTCTCGTGGATCGCGTGCTGGACCGTATCGATCGGCACCGCGCTGCGGGCGCACTCGGCGGCCGCCTGCTCGAGCTTGACCAGCAGATCTGAGGTTGCCGAATCGGAGGCATCGAGCAACACCAACGCCAGTTGCAGCCCGACCTGTATCAACGTTCCAGGATCCTTCCCGGTACGCGGGCGTGACCTCGGGCCGTCCCGCTCGTCGCCGGAACCGTCCGCGTCCATGGTGTTTCCCTCCCGTGGGACGTGCCGACGATGATGTTGTCAGTGCAGTGCCGACGGTAGGTGCGGCACGCGACGCTATCGAATCGCCCAGCAAACTTTGGGTCATAGCGACGCTGGTCACCTGACCGGTTGGGACGGTTCACAGCGGTCCGCGAACCATCCGCTTTGTTATGAATCACCATGCGACGCCATCGGCGTTACTCGATCGAACAGATCCGGGGTCACCACCGGCCACATAGGTTACTGGCGAGTTAAGTTAGTGCCACCAGACGGTGGTCGCCGAAGGGCCGCGCGACGCCGTCACGGGGATGGAAAAGGAGTCTTTCGATGTCTGTAGCCACTCCGGACCGACCGGGCCTCACCGTATCCGGACACCCCATATCCTCACCCCTCAAAGACGTCCGCACCCTCGCCCGACACATGGTCGGCCACTTCGTCGAAAACATCGCCCCCTGCGGCACCCTCCCCGGCGACGCCATCCACGGCGACATCACCACCATCACCCGCACCTGCCTCGAACTCGCCATCAACATCCTCGACGGCCACAACCTCCCCCAGCAAACCGAACGCCTCCACGACGCCGCCGCCACCTGGGCCCGCGAAGGCGTCCCCATCGACACCATCCACCACGCCATCCACGAAGGCTTCAAAATCGGCTTCGACCTCGTCATCAACCACACCACCAACCACACCACCACAACCACCACCGGCACCCCCACACCACCCTCACCCACACCGACTACCACAACCTCATCCACGGCGCCAAACTCATCGTCGACATGCTCGACACCATGACCACCACCGTCTCCACCGCCTACGTCCGCGAACTCAAAACCGTCGTCACCGAACACCACACCGCCGTCCACACCCTCACCTCCGCCCTCCTCGGCGGACACCCCACCACCACCATGGCCCGCGAATGCGGCATCGACATCACCGACACCTACCACACCCTCGCCCTCCACATCCCCCCACACCCCGACGAACACAACCCCCTCCTCGACACCAAAATCGTCGCCCGCCGCAAACTCCGCCGCCTCCAAGCCCAACTCGCCACCACCACCCACACCACACCCCTGCACCTCCTCTCCACCGACGGCGGCACCCTCCTCCTCCCCCACACCACACCCACCGACACCCTCCACCACCTCATCACCACCCTCTCCCAAGCCGCCCGCGTCCCGGTCACCGCGACCGTTGTCACCGCCGCGACCGACGACATTCCGAGCGCCGCCGACCAAGCGCATCAGCTGCTCGACATGGTCACCCGCCTGGATCTCGAGCCGGGCCTCTACCGATTCGACGACTTGGCGCTCGAGTACCAGCTGACTCGGCCGGGTCCGGGGCTGGAGTTCCTGCGTTCGCTGCTCGTCCCGCTCGACGAGCACCCCGAACTGCTCGAAACGCTGCGCACCCACATCGCGCACAACCTCAATCGCCAGAAGACCGCCCGGCTGCTGCACGTCCACACCAACACCGTGGACTACCGACTCAAGCGCATCGCGAGCCTGACCGGTTTCGACCCCACGCACGCCGCGGGCCTGTGGTACTTGCGCTCCGCCCTTGTCGCGCGCAGCTACACCAGGGACCAGGCCGAATCCCGCGCACGTTGATGTCAGTTCCTGTCGACAAATAGGATCGGGGTATGAGTCGATGGGAACCCAACGCCGGCGGCCGCCTGGTCCAGGCGGCACTCGAGCTGTACGCGGAGCGTGGGTTCGACCGGACCACCGTCGCCGAGATCGCCCAGCGCGCCGGGCTGACGGAGCGAACCTTCTTCCGCTACTTCGCCGACAAGCGCGAGGTGCTGTTCTCCGGCCAGGACGCGCTGCGCGATCTCATGGTCGGCAGCCTGGAATCGGCCCCCGCGTCGACGCCGCCGCTCGCCGCGATCGGCACCGCCCTGCGCGCCACCGCCGAATTGTTCCGGCAGAACCCGGATTTCAACCGCCGCCGCCAGGCCGCCATCGCCGCCAACACCGAATTGCAGGAACGCGAGTTGATGAAGCTGGCCACCCTGGCCGCGGCGCTGGCGGCCGCCCTGCGCCGCCGCGGTGTTCCCGATCCGGCGGCGAGCCTCGCCGCCGAGGCGGGCATCGCGGTCTTCAAAATCTCCTACGAGCGGTGGATCGAGGACCCCGACAGCCGGGATCTGGCCGATCTCATGCAGGAGTCACTGGACGCGCTCGCAAGGGTGACATCCGCCTGAGCGACGAAACCCCTTGCCGCAGAATCGATCGCCAGCTACCCAGTTGCCAGGTGTCGGCAAGAGCCACGACGCTCCGATTGCGCCGGTAATCGTCCAGTCGCAAATGCGTGATCGCCACACGTCCGGCATCCTCCCGCCCACCCGGCGCGAGCCGCGAGTCGAACCAACCGCCGACAACACCTTGGGCGGTGTGCTCGGCATGGGGGTGGGTCACCACATACATGTCCTGCATGCTTCTTCCCCTCGCGTGAATCGAAGCGGTCCGGCCTGGGCGGTCAGGGACCTCCGCCAGACGACCGTATTCGCCGCTTCGTGGCCGATCGCGGTCGTGGGCTTGCGGTGCCGCGACAGGCCGGGAGCTCGTCCGAGCTCGAAGATGTCGAACGGGTTCGGAGCCAGCCGCATGGGTGGTCGGCTGGATAGGCTGGCGAGCGTGATGAGGGTTCGGCTGCTGGTTTTGGCGGGCATCGTGGCGACGAGTGTGGCCGGATGCGGTGGGGCGGGGTCGGATTCGGCGGGGACGACGGCGACGGCTCCGCCGATTCGTACTGCCTGCGATGCCAGTGCGGCGAACGGGTCCGTCTTTACGGCCGAGGTGCGGCCGGATGTGCCCTTCGCGCTTCAGGTTCCGCAGCTGAGGGATTGGCAGGTGGTGCCGGTGGAGGGGGAGGATTTGGTGTTGCGGCGGGCCGATCGGCGGGTGGGACGGATGGGTAGCGCGAGCGTCACCCTGGGCGTGTCCACTCCGCGCAGAGCTACCGACAACGTGACCGTGCTCAGTTCGATCGCGGGCGATTGGCGGCAGTGGCGGTCCGAGGCCGTTCAGGTGTGTGGTGGGGGTGGTACTCGGTCCACCGGAATTCTGCCCGCATCCGGTGCCGAGGGAGTCGACCACTACCACGAGTTCCTCAGGTTCGATTATCTCGCAGGCGAATTCCTGTACCCGGTCCGAATGTCGGTCGAGGCTACGGCCGCCGACCGGGACTTGTACCAACCGGATATCGACAGCTTCGTCGGCGGTCTGCAAATTGTGCCGATATCTCCGGCCGGCTGAGCAACGCCGTTTCAGCGGTAGTGAGCACCGCGTCAACTTCCCGAGGTGGTGACCGAGGTGGTGGCGACTATGACGGCGACCGTGACGGCTTGGACTTCCTGGACGGCCTTACGGACGGCGGGGCCGCCCCATTCGCTGTCGCTGATTTCCTTGCCGCGGCGTTTGAGCGCGCGTTTGCCGGCGTCGGGGAAGAGTTTGGGGAGCAGGTCCACGGCGTGCAGGATCGAGATGAGGGCGGCGGTGCGGTCGTCGGGGGTGGCGCCGTCGACGACGGCGGCGCGAACACGGCGCTCGATGGCGGGTTTGTCGCCGGTGGCGTTCGGTGTCCACGTGGTGGTGGCGAACAGGCCGAGGGTTTTGGTGGTGGCGGCGGTGAGGTGGCCCGCGTCGGCGAGGTCGTGGAGCAGGGCCTCGCGCAGGTTCTGGGAGGGGTTGCGCCAGCCGCCGAAGCCGGCGACCTTGCCGACGGCGACCTTGGGTGTGCGGCCGTCGGCGACGGCGACGAGTTCGGCCAGGCGCGGATCGTCCGGCTGTGTGCCGGTGGCGATCAGGCGGCCCTTCTTGTGACCGGGTTCGTCGGCCTCGGTCAGGCGCAGGGCACCGGCGAGCGTGAGTTCCACGATCGCGGCGCCCGCCAGCGCGGCGTTCAGCTGGGTGCCGCCGATGCGCGGCTTGCCGGTGTCGTCGCGATAGGCGAGCAACAGGAATTCCTCTGCGACCGTCACCCTGCCGACCTTACGCGTCAAGCACTCTCGTATCGCCCGATCGCCGCCACCTTCGCCGCCGACGCCGATTCGGGAGGCCAGATCTGGTTTGTCGCGGTGAGTGCCTTCTATTGACGCACGATGCGCCGTATTCACCGCTGACGGTTCGGCACGCGCAGACGATCATGCAGCAGCATCGGGCCTGCTCGGTGGCGGACGCCCGCGCAAGCAGGCCGCGTGGCGGACGCTGATCGCTGCCGGGAAGATCGAGCCGGACAGCAGCCGGCACTACGGGGAGACTCTGGGAAAGCTTGTGGTTCAGCCGAATTCGGCCAGGCGGTGGACGTGGTCCCGGGTGGCGGGGTAGAGCTGGAGCCAGGTTTTGTAGAGGTCGTTGTAGAGGTCGCGGTTCGTGGGGTCGGGCGGGACCTCGCGGGCTATGCGGGCCCAATCGGTTTCGGGGGCAACGAGTCCGACGCCGATCGCGGCCAGCAGGGCGTCGCCGTAGCTGGCGCCGATGGCCTGTTCGGGGAGCAGCTGGGTGAGGCCGGTGATGTCGCTGAGGGCCTGCGTCCAGACCGGGCTGCGCAGGCCGCCGCCGACCCCGACCGCGCGGGTGACCGGCGAATCGGCGTCGTCGAACATCTCCAGGATCTGCCGGATGCCGAAGGAAATTCCCTCGTAGGACGCCCGGAACAGATGTCCGCGACCGTGCCGCAGCGTCAGCCCCGCGACCACGCCGCGCGCGTCCGGGTCGAAGACGGGCGTGCGCTCGCCGGCCAGGTACGGCAGCACCACGAGTCCCTCGGAGCCCGGCGGCACCGCCGCGGCCTCGGCCATCAGCTGATCGAAGGGCGCGCCGCCGGTGACCTTCTGCAACCACTGGGTGAGACTGCCCGCCGTCGAGGTGCCCGCGGCGAGCGCGAAGGTGCCCTGTTCGACGCCGGTCGTGGTCCACAGCGCCGGGTTGGTGTGGAAGTTCTCCAGCACCTGCACCAGGAACATGGTCGACCCGTACATCAGCATGAGATCCCCAGGATTGCGCACACCGACGCTGAACGCCTCGGCGTAGGCGTCGACCGTCCCCGCCGCCACCGGGGTTCCCGCCGGGATCCCGGTTTGCTCGGCGGCCGCCGCGGTGACCGTGCCGACCACCTCGGCGGGCCACACCAGGCGCGGCAGCGGCAGGTCGCCGAGGATGCGCCCGGCCCAGTCCGCGTTCCAGTCGAAGTCGCGGATCGCGTACAGCGGATCGCATTGGCTGGCCGTGTGGTGGTCCTGGACGTATTCGCCGGTCAGCTTCGCCACGACGAACGAGTTGGCGCCGTACCAGCGCCGGGCCCGCGCGAACGCCTCCGGCTCGGCGTTGCGCACCCACTCGATCTTCGGGCCGACCGCCTGGCTCGACAACGACTTGCCCGCGCGCCGCAGGATCTCCTCGGCGCCGAACAGATCCGTGAGCGCCGCGATCTCCGCCGAGGCCCGCGTGTCGATGCCGTAGAGGATGGCCGGGCGCACCGGTTCCAGCTCGCCGTCGCACAGCACCAGGCACGGCCCTACGCCGCTGACGCACATCCCGGCGATCCGCGACCCGGGCGGCGCCGCCGCCATCAGCGCCCGGCTGATGGCACACACCTCGGCCCACCACATGCCGACCGGATCGACCTCCGCCCACCCCGGCCGCGGCAGCGATATCTCGTGCGCGACCTGATGCTCGGCGAGCACCACCCCGTCCGGCAGGACCAGAACCCCCTTGCTACTCCCCGTCCCGAGATCAATTCCTACCAGCAACTCCACGAAGCTCAGCGTATGCGCTCGCCCGCCTCCGCAGGCGGCTCCCGCGTAATCGCGCCGTCCGTGCCCGGCACACCGACAGCCGGCAGCGCACCACCCGAGGCGGATTCGGCAGCAAACCGGGGAAGCACCGGACCGAGGGCGCCGGCCCCGACCTTGCGCGGCCGAGCGGTCGGGGGCAACGACCGCCCCGGCGGGCGGACAGAGTGCCGCGAGGGTCGCCCGTGCTCGCGCTACGTCGGGATAGCCGTGCCGCAACGGTCCGCCCGTGCTCGCGCTACCTCTGGACAGGGCAGGCTGGACCGGCGGCCGCGGAGTCAGCGGCGGAAGGCTGCGCCCGGGTGGTCCGGGGGCAGCAGGGGGCCTGTGCCACCCAGCTTTTCGCGCAGGGTGGCGGGGGTGGTGGTTTCGGGGACGCGGCCGCGGCGGCGGAGTTCGGGGACGACCAGGCGGGCGAAGTCGGTGAAGGTGCCCGGGGTGGTCACGTAGGCGATGTTGAAGCCGTCGATGTCGGCCTCGGCCACCCAGCGCTCGAGTTCGTCGGCGATCTCACCGGGCGCGCCGGTCAGTACCGGGCCGCGGCCGCCGATGCCGATGGCGTCGGCCAGTTCCCGGGGCGTCCAGGTCCGATCGGGGTCCGCGGTGGTGAACGACGCCAGTGCCGACCGGTTGGCGTCGGTCTGCACATAGCGCAGCGGTTCGTCGGGGTCCAGTTCGGCGAGGTCGACGCCGGTCCAGCCGCCGAACAGGGCGAGCGCGCCCTCGGCGCTGACGAACTCCCGATACGACCGCAGCTTGTCGTCGGCCTGCTCGCGGGTCTCCGCGACCACGGGCGTGACCATGGCGAACACCTTGATCGACCGGGGATCCCGGCCCAATTCGGCAGCGGTCGCGCGCAATCGGCGCACCGGCCCGCGCACGATCTCGGGCGTAGGTCCCGAGATGAACACGGCCTCGGCGTGCGCGGCCGCGAACCGCACGCCGCGCGGCGACGCGCCCGCCTGGAACAGCACCGGCGTGCGCTGCGGCGAGGGTTCGCACAGGAATGGGCCCGGCACGGTGAAGTACCGGCCCTTGTGCTCGATGTCGTGGACCTTCGCCGGATCGGTGAATACACCGCGCCGCGGGTCGCGCACCACCGCGTCGGCTTCCCACGAGGACTCCCACAGCTTGTAGCAGACCTCGAGGTATTCGTCGGCGACGGCGTACCGCTCGTCGTGCGGAATCTGCTTGTCCAGGCCCAGATTCCGGGCCGCGCTGTCCAGGTAGGAGGTGACGATGTTCCACGCGACCCGGCCGCCGGTGAGATGGTCCAGCGTCGACATCCGGCGCGCCAGCGCGTACGGCTGCTCGTAGGTCAGCGACAGCGTGACGCCGAAGCCGAGCCGCTCGGTCACCGCCGCCATCGCGGAGATCGCCAGGGTCGGGTCGTTCGCCGGGAACTGTGCCGCGTCGGCGACCGCGGCGTCGCGCGAACCGCCGTACACGTCGTACACGCCGAGCACGTCGGCCAGGAACAGCGCGTCGAAACCGCCGTCCTCGAGCGTGCGCGCGAGTTCGGTCCAGTACCGCAGTTCCCGGTACCGGTGTCCCTGGTCGTCGGGGTGACGCCACAGGCCCGCGGATTGATGTCCGACGCAAGCCATGTCGAAGGCGTTGAGGTAGATGCGGCTCACGGTATCGCTCCGATCTCGTCTCGATAGGTGTCGCGCGCCGATCCGGCCGCCGCGATGGTGAGCACCGACAGCACCGCGAAATACGCGACGATCAGCCACGGGCTCCCGCCGCCCGCGGTCAGCAGCGCCGCCGCGATCAGCGGAGCGAAGCCACCCGACAGCACCGCGCCGATCTGGTAGCCGAGCGAACTGCCGCTGTAGCGCACGCGGGTGTCGAACAATTCGGCGAACCAGGCGGCCTGCGGCCCGTACATGGCGTCGTGCATGACGTTCACGCCGAGCACGATCACCACCACCACAGCGACCTTCGACCCGCTCTCGGCGGCGAGGAAGAACAGCGCGAGCGCCACCAGACCACCCGCCGCGCCGAAAAGGTAAGGGCGCCTGCGGCCTACACGATCGGACAGCCACGCCCACAGCGGCGTACTGACCAGACCGAGCGCCGAGGAGATCAGCACCGCCACCAGCCCGACCGAGCTGCCCTTCCCGAACTCGTCCTGCAGATAGCTCAGCGAATAGGTGGTCAGCAGCACGAACAGCGAGATCTGTGACAGTCGTAAACCGATGGTCAGCAGAACGTTTCGCGGCTGGGTGCGCAGCACCTCCACCACCGGGAGCCGTGCGATGTCACCGCGCTCGCGCAGCCTGCCGAAGATCGCGGCGTCGGTAAGCCGCACCCGGATCAGCAGCCCGATGATCACCAGCACCGCGCTCAGCAGGAACGGAATCCGCCATCCCGCATCGAGAAACGCGTCCTCGCCGGTGACCTCCCGCACCAGGTAGAAGACCGCGGTCGCCAGCAACATGCCCGCGGGCGAACCGAGTTGAGTGAAACTGCCGTAGAGGCCACGCCGCCCCGGCGGGGCGTGCTCGACCGAAAGCAGCGCCGCGCCACCCCATTCCGCGCCGACGGCCAGCCCCTGCAACACCCGCAGCGTCGCCAGCAACGCCGGGGCGAGCAGCCCCACCTGCGCGTAGGTCGGCAGCACGCCGATCGCGGCGGTGGTCACGCCCATCAGCAGCAGGGCGCCGACCAGAACGGCCTTGCGGCCCAACCGATCCCCAAGATGTCCGGCGATGATCGCGCCGATCGGCCGCGCGCCGAAGCCCGCGGCATAGGTGGCGAAGGAGGCCAGGGCGCCCGCGGTGGCGGACACGTTCGGGAAGAACAACGGCTTGAACACCAGTGCCGTGGCGGTGGCGTAGAGGTAGAAGTCGTACCACTCGATGGTCGTGCCGACCATGCTGCCGAGCGCCACCGAACGGGGCGCCGTCGCGGCCGGGGCGGCCTCGGACGATGTCCGCTGGGTGAGGGTCACGTGGGGGCAGCCTAGGGAGCGCTGCTCGGCTCGGGGAGGGTTGTCCTCGCCCTGAGCACAACCGCTGTGGCACAGCTCTCGCGCTAATAGTTTGTGCGCTAATCATTGCCGGGCTAATCTTTGCGTCGTGACGAGTCCGGGGCCGACGACAGACGACGATCCGCTGCGCCTGGACCGGCAGGTGTGTTTCGCGCTGGCCGTCGCCAACCGGTCGGTGCTCGCGGTCTACCGGCCGCTGCTGGAGCCGATGGGTCTCACCCATCCGCAGTACCTGGTGATGCTGGCGCTGTGGGGCGAGGCGCCGATGTCGGTGCGCGCCATCGCCGAAGCGGTGCACCTGGATTCGCCGACGCTGTCGCCGTTGCTCAAGCGGCTCGAATCGTCCGGTCTCATCAGCCGTCGCCGCGACCCGCGCGACGAACGCAATCTGCAGATCGATCTCACCGCCGCCGGGCGCGCGCTGCGGCGGCAGGCGGAGCGGATTCCGCCCGCGGTGGTGGAGCGACTCGGTGTGAGTCTCGCCGATCTGGAGGAACTGCGCGACATTCTCACCCGGGTGAACCAGGCCGCCCGCACGGCCGCCGAGGCAGGGAGACATTCGTGAGTGGGCAGACCCCCGACCCGATCCAGCGTCTGCGCTACATCGCCGGCGCGACGCTGCCCGAGTCGATGCGCGCCTGGGTGCTCGCGGACCTTACCGGCCGCGGCGCCGCCCGCCGCTACCTGCTGCGCTTCCTCGTCCCCGTGCTGCCGGTGCTGTGCTTGTTCCTCTTGGTACCCGGCCCGCTGTGGATCGGTGTGTCGATGATGGCGCTGCTGTACATCCCGCTGATCTACTTCACCGTCGCCCTGATGTACGTCTACCGCCGCCACCGCCTGCTCAAGCACGGCCTCGACCCCGACCTCGCCGACATCCGCCGGCGCCGCCGCGCCGAGGCGGAACGGGCCTCCTACGAATCGCGCCACGGGCGCGGGTAGCGGGACCCGCGTCCGTACGGCTCAGATCACTCCGTGCAGCGGAGGCGCGGTGTCGTGCAGCAGGGCGCGGCCGAGGTGGTGGTACTTCCAGCGAACCGGGTCGTGGAGGGTGTGGGTGCGGGCATTACGCCAGAAGTGATGAAGGTTGAGATCCGCTGCGGCGCTACGAGTCCCGCACACCTCGAACAGTGCGGCGGACACCTCGTTGGCAGCGCGGTCCGCGACGATCTTTGCCGCCGCGACCGCGAGCGATGCCGCCACCACGGGATCGACCGCGTCATCCTCCCCACCGAACGGCCCACCAGCTGCCGTCCCCGTCCCGCCCGCAGCGCTCCCGCGAGCCCCGCCCCCACCACCGACCGCGGCGTCGACTGCTGCGGCGGCGGCCGTCAGGGTCGCCTCCGCGGTTGTCACCGCGACCGACAGTTCGCCGAATCGCTGGATCAGCAGGGGGTCGTCGATCGCTCGCTCGACATTCGCCTCGAACCACGGGCGGCTGCCGGTGCGGGCGAATTGTGTTGCGGCGGTGAGGGCGCCGCGGGCGATGCCGGCGTCGATGGCGGCGTGCAGCAGTTGCGCGAAGGCGCCGTATCCGGTGGGGGCGCGCACGGCGGCCGAGCGGGCGACCAGCTGCTCGCGGTCCACCAGCACCCCGTCGAAGGAGACCGTACCGCTGCCGGTGGTGCGCTGCCCGATTCCGTTCCAGTCGTCCACGATCCGCACGCCGGGCGACTCGACCGGCAGATAGGCGACGTACTCACCCGGCGTCAGACCGCTGCGTTCGTCCGGGTCGTCCAACCGGGTCAGCACGGCCAGCACATCGGCGAAAAGCGAACCGGTGCAATAGTATTTGACGCCGTCGATGCGGAACCGTCCCCCGTCCCGCCGCACGGTGGTGCCGATCTCGGCGACCGTGGCGCTGGTCCGTTCCGACTGCGCGTTGGCGATGCGGCCGCCGCCGAGCACCTGCCCCAGATAGCGCCGCCGCTGCGCTTCGGATCCGGCCAGCCGCAGCAGATTCACGTAAACGAAGTGGCTGTGCGGAATCTGGGCGATATTCGGATCGGCGGTCGCCAGTATCCGCACCACCTCCGCGACCGCGCTCGGCGGCAGATCCGCGCCACCGAGGTCGGCCGGAACCGTCACGGCCAGCAGGCCGCTCGCCGCCAGCCGATCGATCTCCCGGTGCGGGAGTTCACGATCGCGGTCGCGACGGGCGGCCCCCGTGGCGAAGTCGGCCGCCAGCCGGCGGGCCACCGCGCGGGCGTGCGCGGCCGACTCGATGCGCTCGGCGGTGACGGCGGTCATCGGCTCGCGGCCGCGGCGGGAGCGCGGGCCGCCTCCAGCTCGCGCACCAGCGGCAGCACCTTGGCGCCGAAGTACTCGATCTCCTCCTGGAAGTGCAGGAAGCCGCCGAGAATCAGGTCGACGCCGAGGTCCCGGTAGGCGACGATGCGTTCGGCGATCTGCTCGGGCGTGCCGATGAGTTTGGTGCGGAAGCCGTCGTTGTACTGGACCAGGTCCTCGAAGGTGGAGTCGGCCCACATGCCCGTCCGGTCCCGGGTGGACGCGCCCGCCTGCTGCACGGCGTCCCGGAACCCTTCCACCGCAGGACGATTCGCCTTGTCGATGATCTCGCGGAGGGTGTCGCGCGCTTCCTTCTCGGTGTCGCGCGCGATGATGAAACCGTTCAGGCCGAACTTCACCTCGCGGTCGTGCGCGCGGGCCACCTCGCGCAGATCGTCCAATTGCTCGGTGACGCCGTCGAAGTCCTTGCCGTTGGAGAAGTACCAGTCGGCGTAGCGGCCGCCGTTGCGCCGGGCCGCGGTGGAGTTACCGCCTTGGAACAGTTCGGGATTCGGGCGTTGCGGGGTGTTGAGCGGCTTGGGCTTCAGGGTGAAGTCGCGGATGCGGTAGAAGTCGCCGCCGTAGTTCACGTTGTCCTCGGTCCAGATCTTGCGGATCACCTCGAGGAATTCGCCACTGCGCCGGTACCGTTCGTCGTGCTCGAGCCACGGTTCGCCCAGCGCCTGGAATTCGCCCGCGAACCAGCCCGACACCACATTGATCGCGAAACGCCCGCCGGACAGGTGATCCGCGGTAGCGCCGAACTTCGCCAGCACCGCCGGATGCCACAGCCCCGGATGCACGGCCGCGATCACCTTCAGCCGCTCGGTCGCGCCCAGCAGCGCCAGGCTGAACGACGTCGACTCGTGCTGGTACTCCGCACCGTAGGAGGCGGTATACCGCACCTGCGACAGCGCGTACTCGAACCCGTTGCGCTCCGCGGTCCGCGCGAGCTTCTTGTTGTACTCGAAGTCCCAGCTGGTGCGCTGCTCGATATCACTGGTGACCAGCCCGCCGCTCACATTGGGCACCCAGTAGGCGAACCGCACCTGTTCGGCGATGTTCTCGGTCGTCATTGCTGCTCCAGCCGATTGTCGAGACGAGATGTAGACACACTTCAACACCACGCTCACCCCCGAACCAGAGTTTGAATCGCCCCGATCCCATCCCGCCCGGAATCAGCGAATGGTGCTGGTGCGGCCGTAGCCCTGGGTGATCTCGGCCAGCTCCGCCGGGGTGAGCACGTCCTCGATGCGGTCGAAGCCACCGGGGGCGCGTTCGGCGACCGCGCGGAGGATGCGGTCCATCGGCATGTCGCGATTGGCGAGGACGATGTCGTTGACCGGGGCCAGGCGCGCGGACTCGTAGGCGAGCGCGCCCTGCCGCGGGTCGCCGGTGCGGGCGAGTTCGGCGGCGAGCACCCGGCCGTCGAGAATGGCCTGGGATCCGCCGTTGGAACCGATCGGGTACATCGGGTGCGCGGCGTCGCCGACCAGGGTGATGTGCCCGGAGGTCCAATGCGGCAAGGGGTCCCGATCCACCATCGGGTATTCGAGGATGTGCTCGGTCGTGCCGATGAGTTCCTCGACGTCCACGTTGTCGAAACTCCAGCCCCGGTAGAACGGCAGCACGTCCGCGGCCCGGCCGGTGCGATTCCAGTCCGCGACCTGCGTGCCCGCGTCCGGCAACCGGACCTCCGCCACCCAGTTCACCAGCGCCCGACCCGAGCGCCGGGCGGCGGCCGAGATCGGGTAGGCGACGAATTTCGCCGCGTGGTTGCTGCCCGCGAACACCATGGACGCCCCGGACAGGAACGGCCGGGTCATGGTCACGCCCCGCCACATCCGGATGCCGTTCCCGCGCGGCGGTCCCTCCCCTGGGTGCAGTTGCGCGCGCACGGCCGAGTGCAGGCCGTCGGCGCCCACCAGCAGGTCCGTCTCCAGCTCGACCGCGGTGTCGCTGTCACGCTCGCGCAGTCGGCTGCGCACCCCGGCCGCGGTCTCGACGGCGGCGACGAAGCGCAGGCCCGTCCGCACCGCATCCGGACCGAGCCGGTCGCGCACCGCGTCCAGCAGCAGGTCCTGCAGCTCGCCCCGGTGCACCGAGTACTGCGGCCAGCGCTGCCCGGCGGCGACACCGCGCGGCTCGCGCCAGATCTCGTTGCCGAAGCGGTCGACGTGCAGCACCTCCGCGGTCGGGATGGCCAGTTCACCCAGACGCTCGGCGAGTCCGAGCGCGGCGAGTTCCCCGGTGGCGTGCGGCAGCAGATTGATGCCGACGCCGAGCGGCCGCAGAATGCGGACGCTGTCGACGACCGTCGCCCGGATCCCGTGCTCGTGCAGGCTCAATGCCGTTGTGAGCCCGGCGATTCCGGCGCCGACGACCAGGACCCGCATCAGCCCGCCCCGACGGGCACATAGGCCGGGTTGAACCGCTCGTGCAGATACGCGACCGCCGTCGCGGTGTGATCCAGCAACACGCTTTCCTTGCAGGCGCAGGGAATTCCGCACGCGTCGTCGTCGGCGGGCCAGATCGTCCGCCCGGCCGCCAGCACGGTGCGCCCGAGATGCCGATTGGCCGCCGCCAGGCTGTGACCGATGGGCATCCGCTGCTGGGCGAGCAGCCCGACGAGCCCTTGATCGGACCCGGCGATGACCACGGAATTCGCCGACACCGCAACGGTATCGGCGTACAGCGCCGACCGGCGCACGATCACCTGATCGGTCTCGGCACAGCTCAGCGCCGCACGCACCGCCTCGGACAGCTCACCGGCGGCCGCCTCGTGCTGGTCGAGCACCTCCACCGACAGCCGCCGACCGACCAGGGCCTCCAGCAGCAGGGTGGTCGACCCGTCCGCGCACAGCAACATACGGGTAACCGAAGGAACGGCGAAAGCGCTTGTGTCCGTGGACATCTCGATCACGCGACCGAGCATAAAGCCATTCTCGCCACGGCGCAGGCCGGACGGCGATCCCGGCGGCGTCGCCGAATGAGCGCTGTCGCTACGGCTCGACTCCGAAACTACCGCCCCGCGCCGTGCGCCGCTCGGCGGCGATCGCGTGGTTACCGCACCGCTCGGTGCTTCTCTCGCCAGGTGGGCGGGTTGGGAAGGCGCCGTTGCGAACTCGATCGACCAGCGCGAACAGCCGGGCGCCGCGCGCCGACGAACCGACCGGCGCCCCCGAGGCAGTGGTGGATATCACTCGTGGCGAACGAAGGCATGAACGGGTTCGGCATCAGCGCCCACCGCTACCTGGAAGCCGTGAGCGCGGCGTACTCCGACCGCGAGAACCGCCCCGCGGGCTGGAAGCGCGCCAGCAGTTCGGATGCGGGCACACCCGTGACCGAGGTGACGAATTCCTCCGCCGCGGGCACGGTGGTGACCCCCTGGAACGGCTGCGGGCGGTGCAGCAGCCCGACGAGCGCGGAGGCGAACCGCGCGTCGACCGCCGCGGCGGCGAAGAACAGGTTGCCGATGTCGGCCAGTTCCGGATCGCTGAGGAACAGGCGGGTGACGTGTGCGGCCGCCTCGGCCCGCGCGGCCAGGAAACCGTTGTGCTGCTCGGTGATCCACGCGTCATCGAACGGACCGCTGTGCGTCGCGGCGGCCGCGACCAGGCGCTGCGCCTGCACCAGCCCGCTCTGCGCGCCCTGCCCGGCGATCGGGTCGTAGGCGACGACGGTATCACCGAGCGAGGCGACGGGATGGCCACCGGCGGTGTGCCCCAACCCGGCCCGGAACACCGGCCGCACCGCGCCCCGCAGCCAGGAATGCCGGTCCTCCGCGATGACCTGTGTGGCCTGCACCTCGGGCAGGTCCCAGTCGAGGTAATCGCGGTAGAGGTCCTGCACGATCCGATGCGCGGACTCGGCGGAATCCGCTGCGCGGAAACGCTTCTCCCAGTCGCTGCCCGGCCGCGCCCAGCCCAGGAACGCCCAGCTCGGCCCGACGTCCTTGTGCAGGTACGGTCCCCACCAGCCCTCGCCCTGGTCGGCGCGGATGGAGAAGCCGCTGCGCGCGCCGCCGGCGGGGCTGCGGTGGGCGAAGACGTTCTCGTCGAAACCGAGTCCGGTCACCGTGACCGTCAGCAGGGTGCGCTGCGGGGCGTCGTAGACGGTGCGTGCCGAGTCGACCGGGAACAGCTCCGACAGCCCGCCGCGGCCGGTGGCGACCAGCGTCAGGTCGTGCGCGGCGGCGATGCCGTCGAGCAGCTCCGGCGTCACCGCCTCGACCACGAAGCGGCCGCCGCGCTCCTGGAAGGCGGTGAGCCGATCGTCGGCTTTGAGGCGGGTGTCGACGGCGAGACCGGTGTAACCGTCGAAGGCGCCGTCGAATTCGATGAGTTCGGCGTCGGGCGCCGCGATGCGGACGGTCAGGCCGCTGTGCAGCGGCGCGCGGTCGGCGTAGCTGGTGAGACCGAGTGCGGCCTCGGCGGCCTGTGCCTCACCGAAGATCAGCGCGGTGCCGGTGGCGGGCACGTCGTCACGCAGCGACCGCTGGTCGCGGTCGCTGTAGACGGTGACCTCGAATCCGGCGTCGAGCAGGCCCAGTGCGGCGGTCACACCGGTCTGCCCGGCGCCGATGATCGCGGCCGAGCGGGTGGATTCGGAGCGGGGTTGTGTCGTCATAGCGAAATCCTCCGGTTCAGGGTGTGCGCGGTGGAGTATTGCGATCAGCGGGAATAGATCGGTCCCTCCGCGGCGAGCGCCGCGCCCGGCCGGGACTCGGTGTCGGGCAACGCCGTCGAGCCGGGCCCGCCGAGTCGGTACCGCGCGCCGCGATGTTCCGGGGGCAGGCGGTCACCGGCGCCGAACAGCGCGTTGCGCAACGTCCCCGGCACATACTCGCGCGGATACGCGCCCCGCTCGGTCAGCACCGGAACCACGTGCCGCACAACGTCTTCGAATGATGCCGGGGTCACCGCGTAGGCGAGGTTGAACCCGTCGACATCGGTATCGGCCACCCATTCCTGCAGACGGTCGGCCACGGTCTCGCCGGAACCGACGAATACCGGCCCGATGCCGCCGATTCCGGCCCACCGGCCGATGTCGCGCACCGTCCACTCCCGGCCGTCGTCGTCGAACTCCTGGAACGCCGCCACCGCCGACCGGATGGCGTTGCTCTCCACCTGGCCGATCGGATCGTCGAGGTCGTAGCGGGACAGGTCGATCCCCATCCAGCCCGACATGAACACCAGCCCGCCCTCGATGCTGGCGTAGGACAGATACTCCTCGTGCTTGCGCCGCGCCTCGTCGTCGGTCGCCCCCGTGATGATGGTCGACAGGGCGTAGACCCGCGCGGCACACCGGTCGCGGCCCGCCGCCTCCAGCGCGTCTCTGATGGCGGAAACCGTCTGTGTCAGGACGCGTTTCGACGGCGCGGCGACGAAGATCGCCTCCGCGTTCTCGGCCGCGAACCGCACCCCGCGCGGCGACGCGCCCGCCTGGTAGATCACCGGCGTGCGCTGCGGCGACGGCTCGGACAGATGGATGCCCGGCACCGTGTAGTGACGGCCGCGGTGCCCGATGTGGTGCACCTTCGCCGGATCGACATAGACGCCCTGGGCGGCGTCGCGGACTACCGCGTCGTCCTCCCACGAGCCCTCCCACAGCTTGTACAGCACCTCGAGGTACTCGTCGGCCTGGTCGTAGCGCTCGTCGTGATCGAGTTGGTCGGCGGCGCCGAAATTGCGTGCGGCCGAGGGCAGATAGCCGGTCACCACGTTCCAGCCGATGCGGCCGCCGGTGAGATGGTCGAGCGTGGACAGCCTGCGGGCGAAGGGATACGGATGCTCGAACCCGGTTCCCGTGGTGATCCCGAAGCCGAGATGTGTCGTCGCCGCCGCCATCGCCGAGACCAGCAGCAGCGGGTCGGCCACCGGAATCTGCGCGCCCTGCCGCAGCGCCGCGATGTCGTTGCCGCCGTAGACGTCGTAGGTGCCGAGCACATCGGCGATGAAGATGCCGTCGAAGCGGCCCTGTTCCAGCAGGACCGCGAGGTCGGTCCAGTAGCTCAGCTCCTTGTACCGATGCGACTGGTCGTCGGGATGGCGCCACAGTCCCGGGGATTGGTGGGCCACGCAGTTCATGTCGAACGCGTTGAACCGGATGCGCCGCGTCATCGCGCACCGCCCTCGGTCCTGCGCTCACCGGCACTCCACGCGAACGGCAGGTCCGCGCCGTTGAGCAGATGATCGCCGATGGCGCGGGCCTTGAAGATGGCCGGATTGTGCACCGAAACGGTGCGGGCATTGCGCCAGTGCCGGTCCAGGCGCAGCCGCTCCGAGGTCACCGACGCCCCGCCCACCTCGAACAGCTGACTGGTCGCCGCCAGCACCGTATCGATGACCGTCAGCTGCGCCTGCGCGGCGGCCAATTCCGCTGCCACCAACCCCTTTTCGTCGCCGGCATCCCCGGCCAGCACCTCGTCCAGCACGTCGGCGACGGCCAGCACGCTCGCGCGGGCGGCGAACGCGGCGGCGGACAGCCGGCCGATCACCTGCTGCACCAGCGGATCGTGCCGGGGCAGATCGGCCGTCGCATGGGTGTAGGTACGGGTGCGGCGCGAGACCCAGTCGCGGGCATCGCGTTCGGCGCGCTGAGCGATACCCGCGAGCACCGCCAGCTGCACCAGCTGGAGATACGAGGTCGCGTAGGTGGGACCGGCGACACCGTAGCCGGGACCGAGGACGTTCTCTTCCGACACCACGACATCGGTGAATTCCGTTGTGCCGCTGGCGGTCAGCCGCTGACCGAAGCCGTCCCAGTCGTCGTGCTGGCGCACCCCGTCGGCCTTCGCGTCGACCAGCACACCGACCCGCTCGCCGTCGCGGTCGGCGGCGGTGAGGATGTGGTCGGCGTACAGCGAGCCGGTGCTGTAGTACTTGATCCCGTTGAGCAGCAGGCGATCTCCGTCGCGAGTCAGCCGGGTCCGGTAGCGGTCGACGGCCCCGACACCGGGTTCGGTGATGGCATTGCCGACCAGCACCCCCTCCCCCGCGGCGCGCAGCCACCGCTCACGCACCGGGCCCGGCTCGGCCAGCAGCTGGTCCTCCACGAACGAGAAGTGCACCCGCAACGCCTGCGGGATATTGGATTCGGCGGCGGCCAGCTCGATCAGCTGCCGGAACAACTGCCGCACGCTCGCGCCGTAGCCGCCGAACTCGGTGGGTACCCGCAGCGCGCCGAACCGCGCGGCGCGCAGCTCGGCCACCTCGTCATAGGGCAATTGCCGGTCGACCTCGCGGTCGACGGCGCCGACGGCGATCCGCTCGTAGATCGGCGTGAAGACCGCGTCCAGCTCGGCGTCGGTCACGGAAGGCACAGCGGTGGAAGTCATGCTTCACCCTCGCCCACCACCCCCGGTGCGCTCACGGGTTGCGCGCACCGCGATCGAAACCCCTCGTGGCGGGGCTCAGCTCCGGTAGATCCGGTCGACCGTGGTGGTCAGCAACTCCCGCAGCGTGGCGAGCGAGGTATCGACGCGCTCCGGACCGGCGCCGAACACGTCGTTGTCGCCCAGCCCCTCCGCGATGCCGCCCGCCACGGCGCGGTGCACGGCATCGACCGACACTCCGCTGTGGCGGCAGTGCACCGCCGCGTATTCGAACCAGTCCAGCGTCGAGACGCCCGAGGCCTCCGCCGCCCGCACGACCGACAGCGCCGACTCGAAACCCGCCCGCACCGCGGCGTCGTGAGCGGCGTCGGCGGCCCGGTGCACACCGGGGCGGGGTCTGCCGTGCCGGCCCGCATCATGTGGCTCCGCGCTCATCCCACTCCTTCCGCCGGTCGATACCTGCCTTCGACGGTACGACACGGTACGCGCGCGACCGTCCGCGAACGCCGAATCCGCCGCGATCGGCGCCCGCCGCCGACGGCGCGACCTTGTGACCGCTCACAGTGCGCGGCGCGCGGCTCCCCGCGCGTTCACAGAACCTGGGCCACTTCGGTTTTCCGCCGTGACCGCAGCGTTACCGTGGGGTGCTACGCGAGACGCGCGGCGGCGGAAGGGGATCCACGATGACTGCTACCGGCACCGAGCACCACGACCTGACTGTCTCGGGGCAACCGGTCACCTCGCCACTCAAGGACGTGCGGGCACTGGCGCGGAAGATGGTAGGCCACTTCGTCGACAATGTCGCGCCGTGCGGGACGCTGCCCGGCGACGCGCTGCGCGGCGACATCACCGCTGTCACCCGCGCCTGCCTGGAGCTGGCGATCAGCATGCTGGACGGCACCGACATCCCCGACAAGACGGCCCGGCTGGAACAGGCCGCCGCCAACTGGGCCCGCGAGGGCATCCCGATCGACACCATCCAGCACGCGCTGCACGAGGGCTTCCGGCTCGGCTTCGACCTCATCCTGGACCGCGCCACACCCGACGACTTCGACAGCCTCAAGGGCGCGTCCCGGCGCCTGCTCGATGTCCTCGACACCATCAACGCCACCGTGTCCCGCGCCTACGTCAAGGAGTTGCGCGGGGTCGTCGGCGAGCATCACACCGCGGTGCACACACTCACCTCGGCGCTGCTGGCCGGACACCCGACGTCGGTGATGGCCCGAGAGTCGGGTATCGAGATCGCCGAGGCGTATCACGTTGTCGCGCTGGCGGTTCCGGCTCACCCCGACGAGCGCAATCCCGCGCTCAACAGTCAGGTGGTGGCGCGGCGCAAGCTGCGGCGGGTGCAGGCCGCGCTGGCCGACCGCTGTGGCGACACCGCGCTGTCGCTGCTGAGCGTCGACGGCGGCACGGTGCTGATCCCGGCGACCGTCATCGCCGAGCGGGATCTGGACGAGTTCGTGACGGTGCTGTCGCGCAACGCGCAGGTTCCGGTGACCGCCGCGGTGATCGATGCGGCCGCGGCCGACATACCGGGGGCCGCGCGGCGCGCCCACGAACTGCTGGACATGGTGCAGCGCCTGGGGTGCCCGCCGGCGCTCTACCGCTTCGACAACCTCGCCCTGGAATACCAGCTCACCCGTCCCGGGCCGGGGCGCGAATACCTCGGTGCGCTGCTGGACGTGCTCGACGACCACCCCGAACTGCTCGGCACCCTGCGCAAGCACATCGGCACCAACCTGAACCGGCAACAGACCGCGCGGGCGCTGCACGTGCACACCAACACGGTCGACTACCGGCTGAAGCGAGTCGCCCAGCTGACCGGATTCGATCCGACCCAGCCGGCCGGGTTGTGGTATCTGCGCTCGGCTCTGGTGGCGCGCACCTACCGCGCCGCCGAGTAGCGGCGGTCAGCCGTTCTCGGCGAGTTCCGCGAGCCGGTCCAGGGACGCGCGCAGCCGGTCGGCGGTGGTGGCGCGGGCGCGGTCCAAGCGCTTCTCGTCGGTGAGCCGCGTCCAGTCGTAGGTGTGGGTGACGCGGGCGCGCTCCGCGCCGAGGGGCTCGACCTCCCAGCGCCACAGGTGCCCGGGCGGCCGCCGGCCGGGTTCGGCGGGCCGCCAGGCGATCCGGCGTCCCTCCTCGAACTCGACCACGTGGTTCTCCCGGACCACGCCCGGCTTGGTCAGCGCCGTCACGAAGACGTCGCCGACCGCGTTCGGGCGTTGTCCCGCAGCGGCTTCCGACAGATTGTCGTTGCCGTCCCAGCGCGGTTGCTGGGCCGGATCGGCGATGAGTTCGAAGATCCGCTCGGCGGGAGCCGCGATCTCCCGATCGGCGGACACGATGCGTGCTTCCACGGTGCTGTCGGTCATGTCCCGATCGAAGCACCCGCGCGCCCGTTCGCGCCACCCGGGCACCATCCGGCACGGCGGTGAGCTGCGGTGTGGGGTACGGGCGTAACACGTCTGTAGCGAATGGGCAGTTACCCTGTTGTCGGAGTGCCGCACTCCGGCCATACCCCAGCGCGGGACGGCGGCGAACTCGCAGCTACGGACCGTGCTGGATTGGACCCCTGTTCGCGCACCGTGATAAGAGAAATATCGTGCCCCTTCCGATCGCTGTTCACACCGCACCGGGCCGCCGTGACACGCTGAGCGACGCGCGCCCGGCGCCCGGCCCGCAGCGTCCGCGGTGACGGCGCGGCCGGAGCGGATGTCGATCGGCGCACGCGCCCAGCAAATCCGAGCGACGAGACGCTCGGGAGTCGCGGCGTACCGGCACGACCTGGACGGGCTGCGCGGTGTCGCGATCGCGCTGGTGGTGATCTTCCACATCTGGTTCGGCCGGGTGTCCGGCGGCGTCGATGTCTTCCTGGTGCTGTCGGGATACTTCTTCACCGGGCTGCTGCTGCGCCGCGCGGCCGCGGGTTCGGTGGGTGTCGTCGCGACGCTGCGCCGCACCGCGCGGCGGCTGCTGCCCGCGTTGGTGACAGTGCTCACGGCGGCGGTCGCCGCGGCGGTGCTGCTGCGCCCGTACACCCAGTGGGAGGAGCTGGCTCACCAGACGCTGGCCTCGCTGTGCTATTACCAGAACTGGCAGCTCGCGCTGTCGTGGTCGAACTACGCGGCCGCCGATCCGTCGGTCAGCCCGCTGCAGCACCTGTGGTCGATGTCGGTGCAGGGGCAGTTCTATCTGGCCGCGATCGTGCTGGTCGCGCTGGCGGCGCGGTTCGCGCGGCCGGGCACGCTGCCGCGGGTGACGGTCGTGGCGGCCGCCGCGGCGGCCGTGCTGTCGTTCGCGTACGCCGCGCACGGCACCGCCGCGCATCAGGGCTGGAGCTATTACGACAGCGCCGCGCGGGCGTGGGAGCTGCTCGCCGGGGCCGCGCTCGCCGTCGTCGTGCCCAGGCTGGCGCCGCCGCGCTGGGCCCGGACCGTGCTCGCGGCGTTCGGCATCGTCGCGGTCCTGGCGTGCGGCTGGCTGCTCGACGGCGCGGGACTGTTTCCGGGACCGGCCGCGCTGTTGCCGGTGGCTGCCGCCGCGGCGCTCATCATCGCCGGAAACACCGCGGAACCGGCGGACCGCCCACTGCCCAACCGGGTCCTGACCTGGCAGCCGATGACCCGGCTCGGCGACATCGCCTACGCGCTGTACCTGTGGCACTGGCCGATTCTCATCTACTTCCTCACCGAACGCGGTAGGCCCACGGCCGGAGTGGGTGACGGACTCGTGGTGATCGCGCTGTCGCTGGCGGCGGCGTGGGCGACGTTCCGGTTCGTCGAACAGCCGCTGCGGTTGCGCGCCACCGCTCCCCGCACCTCCGCGGTCTATCGCCGCCGGGCCGGGTCGGCGGTCACCGCGGCGGGAGCGACGGTCGCGCTGCTCGCCACGGTCTGGCTCGTGGTCGTCGGCGTCGATCCGCCGCGTCCGGTCGGTGTGCTCGATCCCGTCCGGTATCCCGGCGCCGAACAGCTCGCCGCGGGCGCGGAGGCAGTCGATGCCCCGATGCGGCCGTCGATCACCGAGGCGCCCGGGGACCGGGCCTATCCGGCGCGCGACGGCTGCATCGCCGACTTCGATACTCGCGAGGTCCTGACCTGCGCCTACGGTGATCCGGACGCCCATCGGACGCTGGCGGTCGTGGGCAGTTCGCATGCCGAGCACTGGATTCCCGCGCTACACGAACTCGGACTGCGGCACTCCTTCCGCATCGTCGTGTATCTGAAGATGGGCTGCCCGCTGACGGTCTCGGCCGACACCATGTACAAGGGCGAGCGCATCCCGGACTGCCGGGACTGGTCGCGGGAGGTGATCGATCGTCTCGGCGCCGAACGTCCCGACTGGGTGTTCACCACCGGCACGCGGCCACGCGACACCACCGGCGACGAGACCCCCGCCGATTACCTGGACGTGTGGACCCAGCTCGCCGAGCGCGGACTCAATGTCGTCGCCGTCCGCGACACACCCTGGTTGCGCCGCAACGGAATTCGCTATCGCGCCATCGACTGCCTGGCCCAGGGCGGCGACCGCATCGGCTGCGGGATGCCGCGCGCCGACGCCCTCGACCCGGTCAACCCGGCCGCCGTCCCGGCCGCCGGGTATCCCAACGTCTTCCCCATCGACCTCAGCGATGCGGTCTGCGAGCCGGAGATCTGCCCCGTCGTGGTCGGCAATGTGCTGCTCTACCACGACGAGCACCATCTCACCGCCACCTACTCGCGGTCCCTGGCACCCGAACTCGAACGGCAGTTGCGGCCCATCTTCCGCTGGTGGTGAGCGATCACCACCGGATCCGCGCCACCAGCGCGCGATGGTCCGCCCCCGGCAGCGACACCGTCTCCGCCGCGACCGCCCGACCACCGGCCACGAGGATATGGTCGATCCCGATCAACGCCGGCCAGCGCTTGTCGGTGGGATAGGTGCGGAGCAGTCCCGCGCCCGCCTGTTCGGTGGCGTCGGCGAAGCGGCCGGTGAGCATCGAGCGGAACTGGGAGTGGTCGTAGGTGGCGTTGAAGTCGCCGCCGACGAGCGCGGGACGGTCCGGCGAACGGCCGAGAATGTCTCGCAGCCGGGCCAGTTCGTCGCCCCAGACCGGGGTACCGAACACCGGCGGCACCGGGTGGAACGCGTACACCGTCACCGGGCCCACGTCGGGGAGCGCCGCCGTCGCCGACAGCTGATTCAGTACGAACCCGTCGTACTCGACGGTGTCCGACAGCGGGTAGGCGCTCCAGATACCGGTACCGGCGGCGTTGCGGCCCGGTGCGACGAACCGATGCGGCAGCAGCCGGTCGAGCCCCGCCCGGCCTAGCGCCTCGACCGCCGCGGGAGTGAGTTCCTCGACCGTCAGAACCGTGACGTCACGTGACCGCACCTCCTCGACCAGCGCCCGCGGATCCGCGCCGTCGAACAGCAGGTTGGCCTGCATGACCGTGACCCCGGGACCGTCGTCGGCACTCGAACGCCCGACGAACAACGGAGCGAGCGTCCACAGCGCCACCACGACGACAACGACCGCCACCGCCGCGCCGACCCGATTCCGCACGGCCGCGAACCCTGCCACCCCGACCAGTGCGGCACCCATCAGATACGGCGCGCCCGAGGCCGCCAGCACCAGCGGCCGAGACCACGACGGGCTGAAGTGCAACGCCACCCCCACCGCGCCGACCAGCGTCGCCATCCCCGCGACTACCTCGACACCGACCCGGACCGCTTTCGACCACACGAGCATCAGGCAAGCACGCCGCCGAACCCGCCGATCGGGCGGCCTCCCCATCCGCGGGAAGAGGGAAAATGGTGGCATGCCTGTGGAGCATGGGGTGCGGCAATGGATTTCGCGGACGTCGTCCTGACCGTCGGCCTGCCGGTGGCGGGCGCGATACTGGTTCCGGGACCGCTGGGCGGGATGATCGGCGGCGCGGTGGGCGGTGCGATCGGCGGATATCTGAACGCGAAGGTGCACAAGGAGAATTCGCAGGACACCTTCACCAGCACCGCGTTCGGCGCCCTGATGGGCGGGCTCGGCGGCCGTCTGGGCGGCAAGATCGGTGCGAAGCTACTGGACAAGGTGGCCCGCGACGCCCGCGCCGGCTGGATACCGGTCAACACGTTCGCCAAGCTGAAGAACACCGTGGGACCCAGCATCCCGCAGGCCGTGCTGGCCGGCGCCGGAAGCGGATGGGCGCGCCATATCCTGAACCACGGACCGTCGCGCGCGAACGCCGAGGAACTGCCCGAACTGCGCAAGCCGAGTGCGGTGGCGCCGCAGGTGGACAATCTGTACAACCAGCTGCCGGACTTCTTCGGCAATGCCTCGTCGGTGCTCGGCGGGGCCGGTCCGGCCTCGAAATACATTGCGGCGCCGGTCGCTTCGACCTCGACGCTGCGGGCACCGCAGGACCGCAGCGGAATTCCCAACTACGATACGGGCCGCCGGACCCTGGACGACACGGTCGCCACCACCGCGGCGAACGATCGCCGCGTCGCCGACGCCGTCCGCGTCGCCGCCACCTCCTCCGCCGAAGGCCATACCGCCCTGGCGAATACGGTCGCCACCCTCAACCGCGGCGCGGATGTCCCGGTCGGCGGCGTCGAGCGCGACACCTATTTCCTCAACCAGATCGATCGCGCGGTCGGCGGCGCCCAGCAGATCCTCGAGCGCACCCAGGCCGCGGGCGACCAGCTCGCCCGCACCCTGCCCTCGGCGGCCGTGTGACCGCGCGGGCGAGGTCGCGGACCCCGCCCGCGGCGATCAGTCTCCCTCGGGGGTGTCGGTGTAGCGCTGCAGGTACAGCTGTTCGCCGAGCTTCTCCAGCAGGTCGAGTTCGGTTTCCAGATAGTCGACGTGGTGCTCCTCGTCTTCCAGGATGGCCTCGAACACGCGGGCGGAGGTGACGTCGCCGCGGGAGCGCATCAGGTCGATGCCGCGGCGCAGGCGGTCGACCGCCTCCATTTCGATCTGCAGGTCCGCGCGCAGCTGTTCGGGAACGGTCTGCCCGATACGCAGCGGGTTGAGTTTCTGGTAGTTCGGCAGCCCCTCCAGGAAGAGGATGCGGTCGGTCAGCACCTCCGCGTGCTTCATCTCATCGATGGATTCGTAGCGGGTGTGCTTGGCGAGTTTGGTGAAGCCCCAGTTCTCCTGCATCTTGGCGTGCAAGAAGTACTGGTTGATCGCCGTGAGTTCGGCCGTCAACTGCTCGTTGAGCAGCCCGATGATTTCCTTGTCGCCTTCCATAGCGTGATGGTGTCACAGCTCACAAACGGCGATCCGGTAAGGCAGACCTGAGTGTCGGTCAGGCGGCAGGCGCCTCGGCCACCGGCGCCTCGACGCGGGCCCGGTCGATCACCTCCGCCAGCCGCGCGGTGCACGAACCGCAGCCGGGCTGCCAGCCGCACGCCTTCTTCACCTGCCGCGTCGAGCAGGCACCCGCGGCCACACAGCGGCGCACGTCCTTCTCGGAGACGGCGTTGCAGATGCAGACGTACACGGCGGGCCTCGGTAGCGCGGGGGACAAGGGCGGCGAGGTTAGCCTCAACTAACGAGGTAAGCCTCCCCTAAGGTATAGCATCCCGCCATCGGGGGCTGTCAATAGCCACACCGCCTTCACCCCCGGATCCGCGGATACGCTGCCGCCTGACGGCGACGGTCCGTCCGTCTCGCTACACCACGCGGCTGGAGTCGGGTTTGATCTTTCCGGCCTCCACCAGCGTCTGCCAGGCGGCCGCCTTGCGGGGGCATTCGTCGGTGCTGCAGCCGCGATGCCGCTGCATGATCTTCTGCGCCTCATGGACACTCAGCGGATGGTCGGGGGTTTCGTGCGGCCAGCCGTTGGGCCACAGGCCCGCATCGGCCGCCCGGGCGTCCTCCGCCAGGATTTGCTCGCGTCGCCGCTGGGCCCGCAGGCGGTCGGCGTGCTCCGGCTCGTCTTCCGGCTGTTGCTTGTCGGCGTCTTCGCGCCACCAGTCGAACACCACCATCGTCCACCCTCGATCGGTCCGGCCATTGGAGAGCCCACCGCCAGGGAGCAATTCGGCATCGGTCGTGGTGTCGAATGTCGGCCGGCCGATGCCGTTCGCGGCGTCTTCCTGGCGACGGGCCGTCACCAACGGTATGGGTGCGGTGTCACCGGAGGGAAGCTTGTTGCGAAATGTTGCGACAATTCCCTCGCAGTCTTGCGAAAACGCCACGTCGATGCCCGAGAACTCAGCCGCGACAGGACAACTGGCGTTCGGCGCGCACGAACGCCGGACCGGTTGACGGGTCCGATCCCGGACGAGAAGATGATTCGACATTCGCAACATCTCGCAACAAGTAGGTAGGGGCTCGCCATGCGTCTGACGTTTGTTGCCAAGGATCCGGGCTCGAACCCTTCGGGCTCGCCGACGCTCTACCGCACCGACCGCGAGTCCTGGGTGGTGCAGGGCTGGGTCGTCACCGACCCCGAAACCCTCGCCCGCATGGGCATTCCCGAGGGCGAGACGTGCGTCGAGATCCCGGACAGGCTAGTTCCGTTCTTCGGGCAGGGAGATAGTGACCACGATCAGCGATGACGAATTCGACCGGCTACTAACCGAATTCGAGTCCGATGCCGCCCATCTCGAAACCCGCGACGCCTACGGCACCGCGGTGGAACTGCCACACATGGCCAAGTGGGCGCACGGCGAGCCCGACGACCTCGACTGGCTGGCGGACTGGTGCGACACACTCCGCGGGCACGCCGCCGCGGGCCGGACGGTGCGGCGCGCACGCATCGTCTCCGAACCCCTCAGCGATTATCAGCGGTGGTCGCACAGCATCGCCCAGCCGATGGTGGACGCGGGCGAGGACATTCGCTGGGTCCCGCGGCGGCTGGTGTCCACCGTCGCGATTCCCGGCAACGACTTCTACCTGCTCGACGGGCGCATGGTGATCTTCCTGCACTACACCGGTGACGGCCACGCGGCCGGCAAGGTCACCTCGACCGCACCGGACGATATCCGCTTGTGCCGCACCGCCTTCGAGACGGTGTGGCGGCTGGCTGTACCGCACCGTGACTACCGGCCCCGCTAGCGGCGCGCAGGAGGCCCGCCGCGCGCTGGGCAGAAGACTCCGCGAACTCCGGCACGCCGCGGGCCTGACCGTGCGCGAACTCGGCGCCGCGAACGACTGGCATTTCGCCCGCGTGTCGAAGATCGAGAACGGCGTGCAGTCACCCACCGACCGCGACATCCGGCTGTGGTGCCGGGCGTGCGCCGCCGAGGATCAGATCCCGGATCTGGTCGCCACCCTGCGCACCGTCGACGAGGCGTACGTGGAGTTCCGGCGGCAGAGCCGCGCGGGCATGAAGCGCGTGCTCGGTGCGCACACGCTCGAAAGATACGAGCGCACCAAGGTGTTTCGCGTCTACGAGCACAACGTCGTGCCCGGCCTGTTCCAGACCGCCGAGTACTCCGCGGCGATGCTGTCGTTCTGGGTGCGGTTCCTCGGCACCCCGAACGACGTCGAGGACGCGGTGGCGGTACGGATGCAACGGCAGCGGATCCTGCAGCGCGGCGGCAAGCGATTCGTGGTGCTGCTCGAGGAGCAGGCGCTGCGCACCTGGTTCGGCACCGCGGAGGTGCAGGCCGGGCAGCTGGGCCGGCTGCTGGAGCTGATGGCGCTGCCCAACATCTCCCTCGGCATCATCCCGCTCATGACCGAGCGGGCGGCGGTCGCCTCGACCGGATTCTGGATCTTCGACGACGAGTTGGTCGCGGTCGAGACGCCCACGGCGAACATCCAGATCACCCAGCCCGCCGAATGCACCCTGTACGCGCGGATGTTCGAGGAGCTGAAGCGGTCCGCGGTACACGGGCGCCGGGCGCGGCGGCTGATCCTCGATGCGCTCGCCGACCTCAACCGCTAACCCCCACTCGGGCAAGGGCTTTCGCCGCGCAGGCACACCGTCAGGCGGACTGGCCGCCGACCGTATCCGCGCCGGAATCGCGAACCACGTACAGCGGCAGGCGCAGCGCCGCGGGCGCGCCCGCGGGCACCACCGGATTCCGCGGGCGCACCGCCGGAACGCGGCGGTAGGGATGGCCCATCGGCGGCCGGGTGTCCTCCTCGCCGTTGTTGGGCCACAGCGACGCGGCGCGCTCGGCCTGCGCGGCGATGGTCAGCGACGGGTTCACCCCGAGGTTGGCCGAGATCGCCGAGCCGTCGATGACGCTCAGCGTGGGATAACCCCACACCCGGTGGTACGGGTCGAGGACGCCGTGGTCGGCGTCGGCGCCGATGACGCAGCCGCCGATGAAGTGCGCCGTCATCGGCACGCCGAAGACGTCCGGCCAGGTGCTGCCGGGAGTGGCGCCGAGCTTCTCCGAGACCCGCCGGGTCACCTCGTGGCCGGGCGGAATCCACGCCGGATTGGGCTCGCCGTACCCTTGCTTGCTGGTGTAGCGGCGGCCGAACAGGCCGCGCTTGGTGTAGGTGGTGATGGAATTGTCCAGGCTCTGCATGACCAGCAGGATCAGGGTCCGCTCGCTCCAGCGGCGAGTCCGCAGCAGCCGCACCGTCAGCACCGGATGCGCCAGGGCGGTCCCGAAAACCCGTGCCCAGCGCGGCGTCCGGCGCCCGCCGTCGACCAGGTAGGTCTGCAGCAACCCCATCGCGTTGGACCCCTTGCCGTAGCGGACCGGCTCGATGTGGGTGTCGGCGGTGGGATGGAACGACGAGGTGATGGCGACGCCCGCGGTGAGGTCCAGCTCCGGGTTCACCTCGGTGCGGCCCGCCCCGAGGATGGCCTCGGAGTTGGTGCGGGTCAGTACCCCCAGCCGGGACGAAAGGTGCGGCAGCACACCGGAATCGCGCATCGCGAACAGCAGTCGCTGGGTGCCCCAGGTGCCCGCCGCGAGCACCACGTGCCGGGCCGCGAACGTCCGCGGGCGGCGGCGGACCCACGCGCCGGTGCGGCGGGTCTCGACCCGCCAGCTGCCGTCCGGCAGCGGCCGCAGCGCCGTCACCGTGGTCAGCGGGTGGATCTCGGCGCCCGCGCGTTCGGCCAGACCGAGGTAGTTCTTCACGAGGGTGTTCTTCGCGCCGTGACGACAGCCGGTCATGCATTCGCCGCACTCGACACAGCCGGTGCGCTCCGGGCCGACCCCGCCGAAATACGGGTCGGGCACGGTCTTTCCGGGCTCGCCGAAGTAGACGCCGACCGGCGTGGGAACGAACGTGTCGCCGACGCCCATGTCGCGCGCCACCGATTCGATGATCTCGTCGGCGGGGGTGGTGTGCGGATTGGGGACCACCCCGAGCATCGCCCGGGCCTGGTCGTAGTGCGGGCTCAACTCCGCGTCCCAGTCGGTGATATCGGCCCACTGCTGGTCGCCGAAGAAGGCCGCGCCCGGTTTGTACAGGGTGTTCGCGTAGTTCAGCGATCCGCCGCCGACACCCGCGCCGGCGAGGATGAAACAGTCCCGCAGCCGGTGAATGCGTTGGATCCCATAGCAACCCAGCCGCGGCGCCCACAGATAGCGGCGCAGATCCCAATTCGTGGCGGCGAAATCGGCGTCGGAGAAGCGGCGGCCGGCCTCGACCACCGCGACCCGATATCCCTTTTCCACCAGCCGCAGCGCCGTCACGCTGCCGCCGAATCCGGAACCGACGATCAGCACGTCGACATCGAACCGCCGCTCTGCGGTCATGGCCACCTCCTGGCACCGACGCTAACAGCCCGCATCCGCGCGCAGACCGGGTTTGTGGTGACTACCAGTGTCGCCCGCGCGCGGGCCCCCACGATTCACAGCGCGCTGCCGACCTGTCCCGGCTCGACCATGCGCGCGACGAAACTCGCCCGCAGATACCACAGATCGGTCGGCGCGTCCGGATCCAGGCCGGTGAGTGCCGCGATCCGGTCGAGGCGGCGGCGCACGGCGCTGACCGAGATGCCCAGCCGCCGGGCCGCGGACTCGCGTTTGCACTGCGCGGCGAAGAAGGCGTCGACGGTGTCGACCAGTTCGGGTTCGTCCTGCAGCGGGTCGAGCAGCGACCGCAGGTGGCGGTTCGCCGGACCCGGTTGCACGAGTTGATATTCGCAGGCCAGATCGCGAAAACGGTACAGGCCGGGACCGCGGTCCAGCCGCAGCGCCAGGTCCAGCAGTTGATGCGCGCGATCGGCGGCGCGCGGGATCCGGTCGTTCGGCGCCGCGACGAACGCCGCGGTCACCGGCGCGTCCGCGGCCTGCGCCAGCCGGTCGACGAGCGCGGCGAGCCGCTCGTCGGCCGCTGCGGCGTCGGCCGCCGCCGGGACCAGCGCCGTGCCGCCGTCGACGCTCAGCAGCGCCAGCACCCGCGGCCCCGGCTCGCGGGCCAGTTCGGCCTGCACCCGGCGCAGTTTGCGGCGCGCCACCACGCCGCCGTCCAGGCGCGGATCGTGCTCGTCGGGGTGCGCGCCCAGCGCGACCGCCACCACCAGGTAGGTCTCGGCGAGCTCGACCTCGTTGCGGCGCAACATGATCGAATCGAGGCGACCGGTCAGCAGCGCCGACACCAGGGTCTGCGAGGCCACCCGTCGTTCGCCGGTCATGGCCCGCACCTCGTTGACGTAGCCGCGCGCGACCGCGGTCGACAAGGTCCGCAGCGCCTCGATCAGCACCACGCCCGCGCCGTGCAGGCGCGCCGCCATCTCGAGCCGGGCGCGGTCACCGACCACCGACTCGGTGACGGCCTCGACGGCGGCGTGCACCGCGTGCTGGATCGTCTCGACCGGCAGCTCCCGATCCGCCCACCGCGCCGCGATCGCCTCCAGCCGGGCCGCCGCGCGCTCGGGCACTCGCGCGTCCGCGGCAGCCGCCGCCACGGTGGCCTCCATGCTGCAGCGGACCACCGTGAGCAGATCACCGCGCACACCCGGGTCCGAGCGCGCCCGATCCGCGACCGCGGACAGGTCCAGGCCGTCCACGATCTTGCGGGACAGCGCCGGATAATTCGGGAGCCCGTGCCCCTCGGCGGAAATTCCAGGATTCGCGATACCGTCGGTTACAGTCACGACCGCCCTCCCGATTGGGAGAATTCACTATCGCTCGCCGAATTTCGCTGTAGCACTTCCCCAACCGGCCATCGATGGATGGTCATGACATTCCCCGTTCGACGCTGCGAGGGCACACAATTGCACGGCGTAATTCGCCAGGGAGAAACTCTATCCCGAACCGCGCGACGGGAACAGGTCGAAGTGCACACCGCTGCGCCGAAACGTTGTGCACTCTTGCCGGTGCGCCGCCGGGACGGCCGCGCGGCAGCGTCAGCGCCCGTCGGCGGGGCCCAGCACCCGGACGATCTCCAGTGCCAGCGCCACTTGCAGCGGGCGCTGTTCGAGCGGATACGGCAACAGCGCGCGCACGCGATCGAGCCGGTGCACGATGGTGTTCCGGTGGGTGAACAACGCCCGCGCGGTCCGGGTGGTGTTCGAACCCTCGTGCAGATAGACGCGCACCGTCTCGCGCAGTTCGGGGTCGGCGGAGATCAGATTGCCCAGGGTGCGGGTGACGAACTCGCGTGCGCGCTCCTCGTCGCCGCCGGTGGCCAGCGCCACCACCTCGACCTCGTCGTAGGTCGCCAGCCGCGCCCCCGAGGGCAGGCGGCGCAGGAGCCGTTGCGCCGCAACGGCATCCAGGTGGGCGCGCCGGAATCCCGCCATCCCCGCGCCGACCGAGCCGATCGCCATGCGCACGCCGGGCGCGGTCATCGCGCGCCGCACCTCGGCCAGCGACGGCACCTCCGTGGTCGGCAGCCACACCCACAACGTGGACGGGCTGGGCACGAGGGTGAGCGGCTGCACCGATCCGGCGGCCTGCGCGAGCGCGTTCACGGCCTGCTCCAGCGGTTCCGGTGCGGCCGGGTACGAGTCGCTCCACACGATCGCCGCCAGATGCGTGCGGTCCAGTTCGTACCGCAGCCGCTCACCGGCGCGGCCCGCGCTGATCGGCGCCCCGCCGAGCACCAGATTCAGCGTCTCCATCCGCTCGGTGTGGTCGACGTCGGCCAGTTCCCGGCGCTCGCGCTGGATCAGCTCGAACACACCGGCCAGGGTGTCGTCGATGAAAGCGAATATCGAACCCATGACGACGTCGAGCAATTCGCGCACCTCGTACGGATCCGGGCTCACGAAGAACGCCAGCTGGGTCCATTTCCGGATGGCCGCATTCTGCCCGGCATGGAAATTCGTGACCAGCATTTCGTCGAAACCGTGCCGCACCACCGCACGCGCGATCTCGACGTTCTCCGCGGCGAGATTCGGTGCCACGGGCATTCCCGGGGAGGCGAGATTCGCCAGGCACCAGTGCGTGAGATTGGCGCGCACGCAGGCCCGGACCGCCTCGGCCAGCGCCGGTTCGGCGGCGATGGCCGGGCTGGCGGCGGCCAGCGAGGCGTCGTCCATCGCCTCGTACATCAGCTCGGGGTGGTCCAGCACCATCTCCACCGCCGACCGCAGCAGCTCGGCGGTCCGCTCCGACGGCGGTTCCCAGTACCGCGAGCTGACACCGAAGGCGTCGCCGACCATCGCGCTCCTCCGATCCGACGCGTCCCTACCGTCGGTCGGCCAGGCTACGACACCGCGGCGATGCCCGAAATGTGCTGCGGCGCCGATGATGACGGTCCACAATCCGGACCCGGGCCCACGATGAGACCTAACGCACCCGGCGGGCCAGCGCGGCCTCGAACATCGGCCACGAGTTGTGCAGGTCCTGCTGCCAGTAGCCCCACGAATGCGTGCCGGTGGGGCGGAAGTCGAAGGTGGCGGGAATGTCCAACTCCCGCAGCCGGTCTCGCAACTGGTAGGTGCACACGTTCGCGATCGCCTCGAGCGGCGCGCCGAACATCAGCTGCCAGGTGAGCTGCAACAGGTCGCCGCGGGTGCCCTCGGGGGTGTCCAGCGCGCCGGGGACGCCGGTGCCGGTGGCGACGTAGACGGCCGTCCCGCGCAGCCGGTCGGCGTGCAGGTAGGGGTCGTGGTCGGCCCACGCCGGATCCGACGGCGGGCCCCACAGGTTGGCGACGTTGCCGCGCTGGCGCGCCACCACGGCCGCCACCATGGCCTGTCCGCCGGGATTGCTGGTCTGTATGCAGCCGCTGTAGGAACCGATCGCCCGGTACAGCCCCGGCGCGCGCAGCGCGAGCTGGAACACCGAGGTGCCGGCCATCGAGAGCCCGGCGATGGCGTTGGCGCCGTTGCCGTTCAGAGCCGCGTCCACGATCGGCGGCAGCTCCGCGGTGAGGAACGTCGCCCAGCGCTGGCGGCCGAGGATCGGGTCGTCGGAGCGCCAGTCGGCGAAGTAGCTGCCCGCACCGCCGATCGGGATGACGACGTTGACCTGTTCGTCCCGGAAGAACTCGGCGACGTCGGTCTCGTCGTACCAGCTGCCGTCCACTCCGCCGTTGGCGCCGTTGAGCAGGTACAGCGTCGGCGCGGGCGTCTGCTCGTCGGGGGCGCGCAGCACGCGGGAGCGGACGACGATGTTCATCGCGGCCGAGTACACGTACAGGTCGAGGAAGCGGCCGGGATGGGTCTGGATGCGGTCCAGGCGCGAGCCGTCGGCCGACATCGTCACCGGCGGCTGCCCGTGCGCCACAGTCTGATTCGCGAGCTGCGCGACGGCCAGCAGCAACACCACGAGCAGCGCGCGCCGCATCGGTGCGACGCGCGCGTGGGGTCCGGTCACGATAAATCCTTCATCGACGGTGATGGCGGGAGGGTCACTGGTTGAGCAGGGAGCAGTCGTAGGAGAGCAGATCCGCCATGGCGGGACGGTCTTCCAGCGACACCGTGGTGGTGTGCCGCCGCCATCCCGCGCCGTCGGGCCGGTACTGGGTCAGGCCCGTGCCGGAGTCGCCGATGCCGAGCCGGTCCAGCATGGTGGCCACGATCTGGCGGCTCATCACGGCGAGTTCGTGGGTGGGGCGGTTGCGATGCACCCGGGTGCCCAGGTCCACCTGCCCGATGGCGGACGCGCCGTGGCGGCGCCAGGTGTCGAGCAGCAGGCCGATCTCGACGCCGTATCCGGGCGCGAACGGCACGGCGGTGAGCAGGTCGCGGGTCGCGGCGTATTCGCCGCCGAGCGGCTGCACGAGGTCGGCGAGGTCGGGGGCGAGCGCGGTGAGCAGCGGCCGGGCGACCAGCTGGGTGACGCGGCCGCCGCCATCGGCGTCGCCGGAGGGGTCGTGGCCCAGCGGGCGCCGGTAGCAGCCCTTCACCAGCCGCAATCGGTCGTCGAACAGCAACGGCGCCACCAGCGACGGGACGAAGCGCGGGTCGGGGTCGCGCAGATCCGAGTCGATGAACACGATGAGGTCGCCGGTCGCGACGGCCAGCGACCGCCACAGCACCTCGCCCTTGCCGGGGCGCGGCGGCAGCGAGGGCAACGCCTGTTCGCGGGTGTAGACGGCGGTGGCGCCCGCCGCGCGGGCGCGGGCGATGGTGGCGTCGGTGGAACCGGAGTCGACCACGATCAGCTCGTCCACCAGCGTGCCCACCAGGCCCCGGATCGAGGCCAGCACGCCGCCGACGGTCTCCTGCTCGTTCAACGCCGGAACGACGACCGAAATCGTCCGGCTCCCTTTGCGTTCGGTCAGTTCCGGGAGCGACCATTCGCCCCGGAACCAGGTGATACCCGTGGTGTCGGCCGTGAGCGACATCGAATCTCCTTGTGCGCGTCAGATGCCCGCGTCGAGCACGTTGGTGGTCAGGGCCGGCCAGGTATCGGCCCAGGACCGGACGGGCCGGTCGCAGCGCCAGACGGTGAGCTTGCGGTCGATGCCGGGGAAACCGAGCCGGTCGTCGAGGCGGGCCACGGGCCGCACGCCGGAGAACGTCCGGCGCAGTTCGGGTTCGGCCGTCGCCGGGGCGACATACAGGACGGTCGTGGCGGTTTCGGGCGGCGTCCCGAAGTGGGCGAAGCCCCGGTCGGGGCTGTACACCGGGGGCAGGTCCGCGCGGCGGCGGTCGAGAGCGCTTGCCTGCCAATAGGTGTGCGTGACGATCACGGCGCGCGACCGCGCCTCGGGCGGCAGGTCGCGGTAGGCGTCGCGCACGGTGGCTTCCAGGCGGTCCCAGCCGGTGGTGCCGAACATGCGCAGGCGGGCCGACAACTGACCCTGCGTCTCGGTCGGCTGCCGGAGTTCTCCGGCCGGTAGCGGCAGCACGAACAGCACCGTGCCGACGATCGCGGCGGACACCAGAGCGGAAACCGTTACGGCCGTGGGCATCCAACGGGTCTCGCGGTCGAACAGCCATAGCGCACCGGCCGCGAACACCACCGGGAACAGGCCCGCCAGATAGTAGGGCCGGGTACCGGTGACCACCAGGAACAGCAGTTGGCACAGCACGGTCACGGCGGCGAATCGGTTGCGGTACAACGCCGCGGCGGACGTGGCGGACGCACGCGTCCACGCCCACAGTCCCGCTGCGGCGAGGATCCCGCCCAGCAGCCCCACCAGCAGGACCAGTTGCAACGGCAGTCCCGGGACACCACCGGTCGCGGCCTGCTGCTCCGCGCGGATCACCCCGCCCATCGCCACCTGCGGCCAGCCGTGCCCCGCCTGCCAGAGCAACCCTGGTAGCGCCGCGCCGCCGAGCACGAGCGCGCACAGCCAGAGCGCGCGGCGGCGCAGCAGTTCGCGCGGGCCGCACAGCGCGATGCCCACGCCGATCCCGAGCAGCAACACCGGCATCAGCAGCTTCACCTGGATGTCGACGGCGGCCACGACCGCGGCGGCGAGCAGCAGCCGATCATCGCGAATCCGATTCCAGCGCACCAGCAGCCACACCAGCGCCGCGGTGAGGGTGGTGTCGAGCGCGAAGGTCGACAGCGTCGCCGCCTGCGTCACCAGGAACGGGCAGGTCGCGTAGCCCAGCGCGGCCGTCACCTGCGCCGCCCGCCGCCCGCCGAACTCCCGGGCCAGCGCGGCGGTCACGACGATCGCCGCGACGGTCGCCAGGATCGCCGGGAACCGCAGCGTCACAAGTGATCCCGGTGCCAGGGCATCGGCGGCCCACGCGAGCAGCGGTAGCAGCGGACCTTGATCGACGTACCCGAACGCCAAGCGCCGACCCGCCGCCAGGAAATACAGCTCGTCACCGAAGTAGTCGTACCGGTCGGCGCGCGCGAGCAGCACGGCCGCGGCCACCCCCGCGATCGCGAGCATCGGCCGGAAAGCGAACGGCGGCAAGGCTTCCGAAGCGTCTGTGCCCACCGCATCGGACCGGGCGGCAGCCGCGGTAGGCACGTTTCCGGGCGTCGTCGTCACCGTCGCCTCCGGCCGGCCCCCGGCACCGGCGTCCGGACGCCATGGCCCGGACGGATTCCGGCCTGGACGTCCGTCGGCGGACGCGGCAGCGCGCCGCCGTCGTGCCGTCGCGGACTCATGACCACGTGTCGGCGCGGATGCCGTAGTCTCCCTCGGCGGCCACCGCGGTGATGACCGAGGTCACCGCCTTCACGTACCGGTCGATCGACTCGTGGGCCTGCGGGGTGTCCGGGAACAGCACGCTGAGCTTGGTCTGATCGTGGAAGCGGTTCACCCAGGTGTACACCTCGCCCGCGGAGGCGTTGTTGCCGAAGAGGCCGCCGTTGATCTGGTCGAACATCTCCGCGCCCGCGATCTTGCGGACATCGACGTAGGACAGCATCGGGGCCGCCCAGCCCGGCCGGGTGCGAATGCCCAGGTCGGGTGTGACCAGCTCCAGCACCCGGTGCAGCGACACGTCCAGCAGATCCTTCGCGCGCTCGGCGGACTCCTGCGCGGGGCCGACCAGCGTGGTGAAGGTGTCGTCCGGCCGGATGGCCAGGGTGATCGGAATCAGGTTGGTGTACCAGCCGATCGAGCCCGCCTCCCCCGGCGTACTGCGGGTATTGGCCGGACTGAACCCGAAATACCAGTCCTTTCCGGTCAATTCGAGCTGGGCGATCGCCAGCGCCACGAACAGGCCGCCGTGGAAGCGGCCGCCGTGATCGACACACGCCTGCTCGAACCGGAGTGCTTCTGCCTCACTCATCAGCGGCACGGTCACCACGGCGCCGGTCGTGTACCCGCCGCTGCCGCCGAGTTCCAGCGGAAACGACGGCACGTCACCGTCGTTGCGCTGCAACAGTTCCACCCAGCGGCGTACCTGCGGCGACTCCAAAGTCAGTCGGCCGTTGCGCTCTCGTTCCCGGGCACAGTGCGCGATATGTCCGTCGACCTCCGCGATCGGCACCTGGCCGCCGGACAATTCGCGCCCGTACAGCGTGAGCAGATCCACACACGACAGCGCCTGCGCCACCCCGTCGGTGTGCAGGTGGTCCACGGCCGCGTAGACGGTGAACGAGTGGTCGCGTTCGATGACGCCAAAGCTGAAACAGTCCCATGCCTCCGGGCCCGGCGTCTCTGCCTGCACATGCGCGCGAATGGCCGCGCTGTCGGTGAATTCGCCGTGCTCGGTGGCCTCGAATTCGATATCCTCGGCGGCCGCCACATGGCGCACGAAACGGCCGTCGGAATCGAGGGCGAACCAGCTGGAGAATGTATCGTGCCGCCGCAGAAAGGCATTCACCGTCCGCGTCATCGCGGCACGGACGGGCGCACCGGGGATATCGAACGCGATCATGCACAACCGGGATACCCGGAAATCCGCGCCGGAATTGCGGTGCGCGGCCTGCAGATACGCCTCCTGTTGGTACGACGGCCGGGCCTCGTGCACCGGCGCCTGCCGCACCGTCGCCCGTGACCTGGGCGAGGCCGTCCAACTGGTCAGCCTGCCCGGCTCCGGATGCCAATCGTCGAAGAAACCGAAATTGACCACGGATACCTCGATTCGTGTGGCGCAAGAGAAATCGACGCACCGGCGGCGTAACTCGCCGGTAACGTGGTGACGAGTAAACGGCAGGTGGGCGGGTCTCACCACCGTCGGCCCCGAATCTTGTGAGCTTCCCCAGGATCGGGCGAGCCACCCGACCGGTCGTCCCAATTCGGCGCGTAACCGCTTGTAGCCGTGGAATATCCGGATCTACCGTGGCATCGAACCTGATCGCACGAAGGTAATGGAGGCGCCGGTGAGAAGTCGTGGCACACGGTCCGCCGGGCGGGCCCGGGCGCGTCTCGGGCTGCTGCTCGCGCCGCTGCTCCTCGCCGGGCTGTCGCCGCTGCCGCCCGCCGGGGCCGAGGAACCCGAGCCGGTCGACATCCCCGCGCTCACCGCCGCCGCGCTTCCGGCGGCGGACGGTTCGCGCCTGGTCGCCGCCACCGAGAGCGCCGACGGCATGCTCGACCTGCGGGTGCACTCCGCGGCCATGACCACCGATCTGACCGTGAAAGTCCGTCCCGCACCGGACGGTTCGCGCCCGGCGCCCGTGCTGTACCTGCTCAACGGCGCCAGCGGCGGCGCGGATGCCAGCAGTTGGACCGAGCAGACCGACATCACCGAGTTCTTCCGCGACAAACAGGTCACGCTGGTGGTGCCGATGGGCGGCAACGGCAGCTACTTCGCCGACTGGCGCTCCGACGACCCGGTGCTGGGGCGGCAGCGGTGGACCACCTTCCTCACCGGTGAACTGCCGACGATCATCGATTCCGCCTTCCGCGGCACGGGCGCCAACGCCGTCGCGGGGATCTCGATGGCCGGCACCTCGGTATTCCAGCTCGCGCTCGCCGCCCCGGGCCTGTATCGCGCGATCGGCTCCTACAGCGGCTGTGTGCAGACCAGTGACCTGCAGGGGCAGGCGTTCGTCGACGCGGTCGTGCTGCGCTGGCGCGGTAACCCCGCCAACCTGTGGGGCCCGCCGAACGACCCGAGCTGGGCGGCCAACGATCCGTTCCTGCACGCCGAACGCCTGCGCGGCACCGCGATCTACGTGTCCAACGGATCGGGCTTTCCCGGGCCGCTCGATACTCTCGACGGCCCCGGGATCCACGGCAACTCCGGCAAACTCATCGGGCAGCTGATCAGCGGCGGCGTGCTGGAGGCCATCACCAACCGCTGCGCGCTGAGCCTGCGTGACCGCCTCGGCGGCCTGGGGATTCCCGCCACCTTCAATCTCCGCCCGGTCGGCACCCATTCGTGGGGCTACTGGCAGGAGGACCTGCACGACTCCTGGTCGGTCTTCGAACCCGCCCTCGTATCCTGACCCGGGCCGAAAACCATTCGCCCCGCGCCGCCCGTCGGCGGTTCACTGGCGGGCATGATCCCACTCGACACCCGGCCGCTGTTCCCGAGAGAGCGGCGCGAACTGATCAGCCTCCTCGAGTCACTCGAACCGGCCGACTGGGCGAGGCCGACGGTGTGCCCGGGCTGGGCGGTGCGCGACATCGCCGCGCATATCCTCAACGACTATCTGCGCCGCCTGTCCGGCAGCCGCGACGGGCACCCGGGAGCCGTGTTCGCCGACGGTGAGACCCTGCCCGCCTACCTGGCTCGCACCAACGAGCAGTTCGTCGCGGCGCTGCGGCAGTGCAGTCCGCGCACGATGACCGACCTGCTCGCGCACCTGGGCCCGCAGCTCGACGAGGTCTGGGCGGCAACCGATCTCGTGGGTCCAGCGCACCTGAACGTGTCGTGGGCGGGCGGTGCCACCAGTCCGGCCTGGCTCGACATCGCCCGCGACTACACCGAGTTCTGGGTGCATCAGCAGCAGATCCGCGACGCGGTGGCCCGCCCCGGCGCCGACGACGCCGAGCTGCTGCGGCCGGTGGTGGTCGCGTTCCTGCACGCCCTGCCCGCCGCCCTGCGCGACCATCCCCGCCCGCCCGGCGCCGCGGTACTGATCGAGGTCACCGGCGCGGCCGGCGGCACGTGGGCCGTGGTCAGCGACGGCGCCGCATGGGATCTGACGGCCGCGGGCACCGACGCCGCGGCGGCGGTCGTGCGGATGGCGGCGGACACGGTCTGGCGGCTGGGCAGCCGCGGCATCACCGTCGAGCAGGCCCGGCGGCGCTGCGAGCTCGAGGGCGACCACGAACTCACCGCCGCCGCGACGACACTGCTGGCCGTGGTCGCGTAACCCGATGCGGGACAACCACTTCCGGTCTCGGCCGCTAGTGCTCGCGGGGACCGTAGGCGGCGAGGAAAGTGTGCACCGCGGCGGTGGCGATGGCGCGGAGTTCGGCGGTGCGGACCGGGCTGGTGCCCATCCGGGAGCGGTTCTCCACCGGGGCGGTCAGCAGCGCGAGGAACTGTTCGGCGGCGGTCGCGGGGTCGGCGGTGCCCAGGTGGCCGGACAGGGTCAGGCGGGCCAGGCGGTCGGACAGGGCGTCGAGCGTGCGCAGGCCGGTGCGCTCGCGGGCGAGTTCGACCAACTCCGGATTGACGGCGGCCTGCCCGTAGGCGAGCCGGCGCAGCGCCCGCGAACGATCGTCGTTGCAGATGCGCACCAGCCGGTACGCGACGTCCTCCAGTAGTGCGCGGATATCGGAGCCGGGACTGCGCAGGCGATCGAGCACGGCGACGCACTCCGCGCCCACCTCGTCGGCGACCACCGTGAGCGACTCGCGCAGCAGGCTGTGCTTGTCGGTGAGGTGGTTGTACACCGTCGGCTTGGCGACCCCCGCCGCCGCGGCGATGTCCTGTACGCAGGCCTGTTCGAAACCTTTCCGCGCGAAGACCTGGAAGGCGGCGGCGAGAATCGCCTGCCGCTTGTCGATCCGCCCGCGCGACGCCGTACCCGCTGCCATACCTGCAGCATATCCGCCGAGCTGTACCCAGCGGTTCAGTCGGGTGTACCTGGCGGAACCTCGGGCGCGGCGAGCACGACTACGTCCGGTAGACCGGGAGTGGCGGCAGCTCCAGACGGTACCGGCCCGCGGCCCGGGTGCACGGCCCGTGGCTATGCTGGCTGAAATGACCAACCCGATGGTGACCGTTCCGGCCGACGTGGACTCGGTGACGACGACCGGCCCCGAGGACGATCCCGCCGCCGCCGGGGTCGCTCCCACCGCCGTCGAGTCGCTCTGGGCCGAGGTGGTGGATTGGTACCGGCTCGGGACCACGCCCGCGATCCAGGTGTGTCTGCGCCGCAACGGCAAGATCGTGCTGAACCGGGCGATCGGTCATTTCCGCGGCAACGCGCCGCAGGACGCGCCGGACGCGGAGAAGATCCCGGTGACGCCGGACATGCCGTTCTGCGGCTTCTCCACCGCCAAGGGCGTCTCGGCGACCCTGATGTTCATGCTGATCGAACAGGGCGTCTTCGCCTTGGACGATCCGGTCTGCCGCTACATCCCGGAGTTCGCCGCCAACGGCAAGTCCACCATCACCATCGGGCACGTGCTGTCGCATTCGGCGGGCGTGCCGTTCATCACGCCGCCCTACCGCGGCGCGGAACTGGTGCTGGACGAGGAACTGGCCGCACGGGCGCTGGCCGATCTGGTGCCCAGCTGGCGTCCGAACCGTTTCCGCGTCTACCACGCCATGACCAGCGGCCTGATCCAGCGGCTGCTGGTGCGGCGAACCACCGGGCGCTCGATGCGCGAGCATCTGGCCGAGCGGGTGCTCGACCCGCTGGGCTTCCGCTGGACCAATTTCGGCGTCCGGCCCGAAGACGTGGACCGAGTCGTCCCCAGTGTGCGGACCGGGCCGCCACCGTCGAAGGTGTGGAAGTTGCTGGCGCACAAGGCCCTCGGCGGCGGCTTGAGCGGACCGGTGTCCGAGGCCGACAACCGCGCCTTCCTCACCGCCGAGCTGCCCTCGGGCAATCTCGTCACCACCGCCGCGGAGCTGTCGAGGTTCTACGAGATCCTCACGCGCGGCGGCGAACTCGACGGCGTCCGCATCATCGAGCCCGATACCCTGCGGGAGGCGGTGCGCCCGGCCGCGTGGTTGCCGGGTGTGGCCGGGCGGGTCAGCCGCGCCGGATTCGAATTGGGCGGGCGTAGATCGAAATTCGGCGCGCACACCCGCTCACACTTCGGCCGCAGCGGTCTGACCACCCAGTACGGCTGGGCCGACCCCGAACGCGCGCTCGCCGGGGCGATACTCACCAGCGGCAAATCCGCCACCGACACCGATCGTCCCGCGCGGCTGTGCGCGAAGATCTCAGCCACCCTCGACCGGCTGCCGCCGTCGGAACGCGTGTTCGTCGTCTGAGGCACACTCACCCGGCACCGCGACCGCCTTTGGGAATTCGGTCAATTCGCACTGCGAACGGTCTGGGAAGCGCCACAATATCGGCCGCAGCCCCTGGTCAACGCCGTCACCATGCGGTTGACTCGACATGGGTTCGGGGGTCACCCCGCCGTTCGCGCAGCGGCGGCGTGTCACGGCGTCCAGATCGGAGTGCGATGATGTCCGAGCGGCTGTCACGGGGCCTGCTCACGGCGGCCACCGTGCTCGTTACGGCCTTGAGTGTCAACGGTTTCGCCGCCGGCGGCATCGCGGTGGCCGAGCCCGTCGCGGGCGCACCGCTGACCGCCGAGGACGGCACGCGCATCGCCGACATCCGCCAGATCTCCGAGCGCGTGCTCGATGTCGGCGTGCACTCCGCCGCGATGAACACCGTCACCCGGCTGACCGTGCTGCGCGCCGCCGATCCCGACCGACCGGCGCCGACGTTCTATCTGCTCAACGGCGCCAACGGCGGGTCGGACGGCAACTGGCTCGAGACCACCGACCTGGTCCAGTTCTTCCGCGACAAGCAGGTCAACGTCGTCATCCCGTTCGGCGGCGCGGGCAGCTACTTCACCGATTGGCGCGCCGACGACCCGGTGCTGGGCCGCCAGCGCTGGTCCACCTTCCTCACCCGCGAGCTGCCGCCGATCATCGACGCCGCGTTCCGTGGCAGCGGCGCCAACGCCATCGCGGGCATCTCCATGGCCGGCACCTCGGTGTTCCAGCTCGCCATCGGCGCTCCGCAGCTGTATCGCGCGATCGGTTCCTACAGCGGCTGCGTGCGCACCAGCGACCCGCAGGGTCAGGCCATGGTGCAGGCGGTCGTCACCGGACAGCGCGGCAATGCCGCCAACATGTGGGGCCCGCCCAGCGACCCGGCGTGGGCCGCCAACGATCCGTACCTGCACGCGGACCGGCTCCGCGGCACGTCCATCTACGTCTCCACCGGCAACGGCCTGCCGGGCCCGCGCGACAATCTGCCCGGTGCCCACGGCGACGCGATGCAACTGATGTACCAGCTGTTCTTCGGTGCGCCGCTGGAAGCGGTCACCAACGTCTGCACCCACCAGCTGCAGGAGCGCCTACGGCAGTTGCAGGTTCCCGCCATCTTCGACTTCCGTGAGAACGGCACCCACTCGTGGGGCTACTGGCAGGACGATCTGCACAACTCCTGGCCGATGTTCGAATCGGCGCTCACCCGCGACGACACCTCCGAGCCGTCGACTCGGTGAGTGTCACCACGCGTTGGTCCGGCTCACAACCGCCGCCCGCGCGGGCTGTGTGATCGGGGAATCTTCGCGCGTAACGGGCGACAGCCGTATTCCCCTCTGCCACAGTCCCACTCGGGAACTGACGTGTTTCAACTGTCCGGAACCGGAGGCATGGTCGTGACCGAGGCCGATACCACCACCAGGCCCGGCGGCGAGTTGGCCGCCTGGCTCGCCTTCGCCGGCTGCCTGATCTCGGTGTTCATGCAGATGATCGATGTGACCATCGTGAACACCGCGCTGCCGGACATCAGCCGCGATCTGCGCGCCTCGCAGTCGGCGCAGCTGCTGGTGGTGGCGGGCTACTCGCTGGCCTTCGCGTGTACGCTGCTCACCGCTGCCCGCATCGGCGCGCTGGTGGGCCGCCGCAGGCTGTTCCTGATATCGGTGGTCGGGTTCACCGCCGCCTCGCTGTGGTGCGGAATGTCCACCAGCGCCACGGAATTGATCGTCGCCCGGGTCGCGCAGGGCATCACCGGCGCGGGCATGGCGGCGCAGACCATCGCCATCCTGACCGCCAGCTTCCCCCGCGAACGCCATCAGCAGGTGTTCGCGCTCTACGGCGCGACGGCCGGATTCGCGGGCATGCTCGGACCGATCGTGGGCGGCGTGCTCATCACGATGAACATCGGCGGCTCGGGCTGGCACGCGATCTTCCTGATGAACCTGCCGCTCGGGGTGCTGGCATTCGTGCTGGCCCACCGGTTCCTGCACCTGGGCCCGTCCTCCGAGCGCGAGGGTCTGGACCTGACGGGCGCGATCGTGTCGACCGTCAGCCTGCTGTTGCTGCTGTCGGCGCTGGCCGATGTGCAGCAGAACGGCTGGCGTCCCGCGCATGTCGTGATGATCGCCGTCGCGCTGGTGGTCGCGGCGGTGTTCGTGGCCCAGCAGCGACGGCGGTCGCGGCGCGGTGACGGCCCGCTGGTGCGGCTGGATCTGTTCGCGGACCGCGGGTTCCGGGTGGGGTCGGTGCTGGTCACGATCTTCTTCGGGTTGTTCACCGCGTTCGTGTTCGCCGCCTCCATCATGTTGCAGGACGTGCTGCACTGGACTCCGTTGCGCACCGGCATCGCGATGACGCCGTTCGCGCTGGGAGCCGGTGCGGGCGCGCTGCTGTCGCCGCTGTTCGTGAAGCGGTGGGGGGTGCGGGTGCTCGCGGCGGGCATCGTCGTGTTCGGCGGCTGCGTGGCCATCGCCGCGGGTTATCTGTGGGTGACCGACGGTGACGTGAGCCTGGCGCTGGCGGTGGTCCCGGTGTTCGTCTCCGGTTTCGGGGTCGGGGCCTTCGCCGCCCTGCTGCAGCCGATCATGCTGGCCAGGCTGGACGCCGAGCGCATGGCGGAGGCATCCGGCGCGCTGCCGACCATCGAGCAGATCGGCAACGCGGTCGGCCTGGCCGTGTTGAGCACGGTGTTCTTCCGCGCGCATACCCTCAACGGCAGCATCACCATGCTGTCGGCGATCGCGGTGGTGGCCTTCGGGCTGGGCGCCCTCACCCTGGCACTACCGGAACCACCGGACGCGGCCGAGCCGGGGCTCGGGTCAGCCGAAGGTTGAGCCTGCGGTCATGCCGCCGTCGGCGACGAACTCCGCGCCGGTGCAGTAGCTGGATTCCGTGCTCGCCAAGTACACCACCAAGGCCGAAATCTCCTCGGGGGCACCGAGTCTGGTGAGGGTGTTGGCGGAGCGGTCGATGGTGACCGTGCCGGGCTGGGCCCCGATCATCGGTGTGGCGATGCCGCCGGGGTGCACCGAGTTGACCCGGACGCCGAACGGCGCGAGTTCGAGCGCGGCCGATTTGGTCAGGCCGCGCAGTCCGAACTTCGACGCCGTGTAGCCGTGCATACCCGCCACGCCCTGCAGGCCCGCGGCCGAGGAGATGTTCACCACCGCCGCGGGCGCGGCGGCGACCAGCGCGTCGCGGGCGGCGGTTAGGCCGAGGAACGGCCCGGTGAGGTTGACCGCCAGAATGCGCTGCCACTGCCGCTCGGTGTAGTCGCCCAGCGCCCCGCCGTCGAGCAGCCCGGCATTGTTGACCAGCACATCGAGCTTGCCGAAGGTCGCCACCGCGGCGGCCACGGCGAGTTCCCAGTCGCCCGAACGGGTGACGTCGAGCGGCACGAACTCCGCCCGCTCGCCGAGTTCGTCGGCGAGCTGTTTGCCCGCGTCCACGGCGATGTCGCCGAGCACCACGCTCGCGCCCTCGGCGATGAAGGCGCGGGCGTGCGCGGCGCCCATCCCCGAGGCCGCGCCGCTGATCAGCGCGACGCGTCCGGACAGTCGTCCCGTCATGTGTGCTCTCCTTCGATGCTGTCCCCCGACAGCGACGGCAGCGGCACCGTGCGATCGGGCCGGTAGACGCAGCGGGTGCGCTCGTAGATCGTCGGCATGCACCGGTTGCAGTGGATGCAGGCCGATCGGGTGGCCTGGTCGGATCTGATGCGGTGCAACAGATTCGGCTCGCGTAGCAGGGCCCGGCCCATCGCCACGAAGTCGAAGCCCTCCGCCCGCGCGGTCGTCATGCCGTCCAGATCCGTGATCCCGCCCAGCAGGATCAGCGGCATCGACAGCTCGCGGCGGAACTGGCGCGCCCAGTCCAGCAGGTAGGTGTCGCGGTACGGGTATTCCTTCAGGAATACCCGCCCGACCGCTCGCATGCCCCACCGCGCCGGACTCGGCAGGGCCCGCGCGAATTCCCGCCGCGGCGCGTCGCCGTGGAACAGCAGCATCGGGTTCAGCAGCGAGCTACCGGCCGTGAGTTCCAGCGCGTCCAGCACGCCGTCGGCCTCCAGCCAGCTCGCGACCTGGAGCGACTCCGGGACGGTGAGGCCGCCGCGGACACCGTCGGCCATGTTCAGCTTCGCCGTCACCGCCAAGCGGTCGCCGACGGCTTCCCTTACCGCGCGAGCGATTTCGCGAGCGAGTCGGGCGCGGGCGGCCACCGACCCGCCGTAACCGTCCTTGCGCCGGTTCAGCAGCGGGCTCAGGAACGCGCTCACCAGGTAGTTGTGGCCGAAATGTATTTCGACGGCGTCGAATCCGGCCTGTTCCGCCAGGCGCGCCGCCTCGGCGTGCGCGCCGATCAGTTCCCGGATCTCGGCCGCATCGGGTACACGCATGGGGCGCATACCGAGTGGGCTGAACATCCGGCTGGGCGCCAGTGCGGGCGCGCGGTTGGACGCGGCATTGGCGACCGGACCGGCATGCCCGATCTGGGCGCTCACCGCCGCGCCCTCGGCGTGTACGCGATCGGTCAGCTTCCGCAGTCCCGCAACGGCTTCCGGGCGCATCCACAGCTGATGGCGATCGGTGCGGCCGCCCGGCGCGACCGCGCAGTAGGCGACGGTGGTCATGCCGACCCCGCCCGCCGCGACCTCGCGGTGGAATTCGATCAGGTCGTCGGTGACCAGCGCGTCGGGCGTGCGCGCCTCGAACGTCGCCGCCTTGATCACCCTGTTGCGCAACGTGATCGGGCCGAGGCGGGCGGGGGCGAAGATGTCGGTCATCGGTCGCCTCCCGCGGGCGCGGTCAGTCCGGCGATGACGAAATCGCGCAGGGCGGCAACCGATCGCGGTGACGGCGGGCGTTCGTGCGCACCGCCGAATCGCATGATGATCATTTCGAAGGCCAGCATCCAGCGGCGGCCACCGTCCGCGGCGGGCAGGCCGGGCAGCAGACCGGCCCACGCGTCGATACGGAACCAGGGCTGGCGCCAGTCCGCACCGTGCCGACCGAGGACGAACTGAGCCAGCAACCGCAGGTGCAGGCGGCCCACCGGATCGGCGGACAGTTCCAGGAACGGCTCGAGCACCGCCTCCACCAGTTCGGCGACCGACGCGCCCGCCGCGGCCAGGGTCGACAGCCGGTCGGCCCACAAGGGTCCCAGCCGGTCCTCGAGCAGCGCCGACACCAGCGCTTCCTTCGACCCGAAGTGGTAGTGCACCGCAGCCGGATTCGCTTGCGCCGCAGCACAGATGGCGCGCACCGAGACGTCGTTGTAACGCTCGGTGAGCAGCAACCGCTCGGCGGCGGCGAGCAACCGCTCACGGGTGCCCATCGCCGCGACCTTCTCGCTCATGCGGGCCAGTCAAGCACACTTTCAAGCAATGTTTCAATCAATGATTGAAACTGTCCGGTTCTTACCTCTCGGGTAATCGCCGCGGCGAGCGGCGGCGGGCATGCTCGAACCATGACATCGACTCAGGAATCGGGCACCGACCGCACCCTGGCAGCGGCACTGCGGGGCCTGGCCGCCGGGCGGATCGCGCTGGGCGCGGCAGCCCTGCTGGCGCCCCGTCAGCTCGGCCGCGCGCTCGGCATCCGGCTCTCGCCCGAATCGGTCTACCTCACCAGGATTTTCGGCGCCCGAGCGGTGGCACTGGGCCTCGGCTATCTGACCGCGCCCGCGACGGAGCGGCCACGCTGGCAGCGCCTCGCCCTCATGGTGGACATCCTCGACACCACCCACGGCGCGGGCCATCTCGCCCGCGGCGACGTCGCCCGCTCGGCATCGGCGCCCCTGGTCGCCCTCACCGCCACCTATATGGCGATCGGCGCGACCCGCCTCGCCCGCGACCTGCGCTGAGCGAGTCGCTCGGGAGATGCGCGCGGCATCCCTCTATTCTTGGGCCCGCAATCGCGGCGAACGTCGGCCGGAAACCCGATTTACCTGGACAAACGACCGACATTCACCGCATCCGATCCACGAATTGAGGAGGAACCCCGATGCGATTCGTCAAGACCGGCGCAGCCGCCCTCGCCCTGACCGGCGCGACCGTACTGGGCTCCGGCGTCGCCCACGCCGACGAGACCATCACCATCACGACCGAACTGCTGGGCTGCTCACTCCAGAACAACATCGGCCTCAGCGTCCTGGCCGGCGTGCAGCCCGGCACGTCACTGACCGTCTCCGACGAGGTCTACGCCGACCTGCAAACCCACGGTTGCCTGGTCTGATCCGGCCACGCCCCGCCCGCCGCATGCGCGGAGGGCGGGGCGCGCGCTCCGCGACTCCATGACTATCGGGGCTCGGTTCGTCGTGTGGGAGCATCCCGCATATGCGAGGGGCGGGCCCAGCCGAAGGTGAGGGATACGGCGCGTTGCCAGTTGGCGTACTCGGCGGCGCGGAGGTGGGGGTTCATGTGGGGCAGCCATTGGGCGGCTACTCGCCAATTTCCGCGTAGCCCTTGGAGGTCCGGCCAGTAGCCGACGGCCAGGCCTGCGGCGTAGGCGGCGCCGAGGGAGACGGTTTCGGCGACGAAGGGGCGCATGACCGGGATGTCGAGGACGTCGGAGACGATCTGCATCAGAAGGTTGTCGGAGGTCATGCCGCCGTCCACGCGCAGGGCGCGGGCCTGCAGGCCGGAGTCGGCGTTCATGGCGTCGACCACCTCGCGGGTCTGCCAGGCGGTGGCCTCGAGGACCGCGCGGGCCAGGTGGCCCTTGGTGACGTAGGAGGTGAGGCCGATCAGCAGGCCGCGGGCGTCGCTGCGCCAGTGTGGGGCGTAGAGGCCGGAGAAGGCGGGGACGAGGTAGCAGCCGCCGTTGTCTTCGACTGTGCGCGCGAGGGTTTCGATCTCCGGCGCGGTGGCGACCAGCCCGATGTTGTCGCGCACCCACTGCACCAGCGAGCCGGTCATGGCGATCGGCCCCTCCAGCGCGTACACCGGCTCGTCGGCGATCTGGTAGCCGATCGTGGTGAGCAGGCCGTGCCGGGAGCGCACCAGTTCGGTGCCGGTATTCATCATCAGGAAGCCGCCGGTGCCGTAGGTGCACTTGGTTTCCCCACGGGCGAAACAGGTTTGGCCGAACAACGCCGCGTGCTGATCACCCAGCGCGGCGGCGATCGGCAACCCCGGCACCGGGTGGCGGACGGTACCGAACGACGCGGTCGAGGGCTGGATGCTCGGCAGCATCACGGCGGGAATCCCGAACAACCGCAACAACTCCGGCGACCACGCGCGAGTGGCCAGATCCATCAGCAGGGTGCGGCTGGCGTTGGTGACGTCGGTGACGTGCAGGCCACCGTCCACGCCGCCGGTGAGGTTCCAGATCAGCCAGCTCTCCATCGTGCCGAACAGCACCTCGCCGCGTTCGGCCCGCTCGCGCAGGCCGGGCACCGTATCGAGCAGCCACCGCAGCCGCGGCGCGGCGAAATAGGTGGTGAGCGGCAGTCCGGAGAGCGCCCGGAGGCGTTCGGCGCCGGGCGCGCCCGCCAACTCCCGAACCAGTTCCTCGGTGCGCACGTCCTGCCACACGATCGCGCGGCCGACCGGGACTCCGGTCTCCCGATCCCACACCACGGTGGTCTCGCGCTGGTTCGCGATCCCCACTGCCGCAACCTGTTCCGCGCCCACCCCCGCGTCCCGCAGCACCTGCGGGAGGATGCGCTCCACATTGCGCCAGATCTCGGCCGCGTCCTGTTCGACCCATCCCGGCCGCGGATAGTACTGCCGGTGCTCGCGCTGCGCCACACCCACCAGCCGGGCGCGCTGGTCGAACAGGATGCACCGGCTCGAGGTCGTGCCCTGGTCGATCGCCAGCACGTATCGCTGCGTCATGCGCGGCCACTTCCTGTCGAAATCTGCTGAGCAGCACCATATTCCGTCCTGGACACACCGCCACGGCGGGCCGCGCGGGCGGTCATTGCGCCCCGAGTTCCCGCGACACCGCACCCGCGGCCTCGCGTACGTACCCGACCAACCGCGCCCGCGGCCGCAGCCGGGCGTCACAGAGCCGGTCCACCGCCCCCGCGATTCCGATCGCCCCGACCACGAGCCCGCCGTGCGAGCGCAACGGAGCGGCGAGACCGGCTGCGCCGGAACGGAACTCCTCGATCTCCGCGGCCCATCCGGCCTGCCGGACCGCGGCGATCTCCTGGTTCAGCGCGCCGCGATCGGTGAGAGTCCGATGGGTCAGCGCCACGGGCGCCACGCGCAGCACCTGCGCGGCCAGGTCCGCGTCGGCGGCCAGCAGCACCTTGCCCAGGGCGGTGGCGTGCGCGGGCAGTTCCTGGCCGACCTCCAGAGCCTGCGCGGTGTTGTCGGGCCGAAAAACATGGTGCACCACCACGACCCCGTCGCCACCCGCCCGCGCCGCGATCCGCACGGCCTCGCCGGTCCGGGCGGCCAGCGCGTCGGCCCAGTTGATCGCCCGCGAGCGCAGGTCGTTGGGATCGAGGTAGCCGGTGCCGACCCCGCGCAGCGGCGGGCCCAGCCCGTACTTGCCGCTGCCCGGATCCTGCTCGACGAATCCCACGCCCTGCAGGGTGCGCAGGATGCCGTGCGCGGTCGGTTTCGCCAAGCCCAACACCCCGGCGATCTCCCCCACCCCGAGACGACCGGAGCGGGCGAGCAGCCGCAGCACGGCCGCCGCGCGCTCGATCGACTGAATCGGACCCGGCATGCACGCAACCTAACTCGCCACTGCGGATTCGACGACGCCGAACACGCGCACCGACCCGGCCACCCGGTGGGCAGCCGGTGCCGGCACCGGTACGCCGATCCGCGACCACGCGGTGTGACCTGGGCCGTACCCAGCCGACCACGTCCGGACGGTAGCCTTCGCCACGAGCACGCTCCACCCGTCCTGTTCGACATTGTCGAACGATCACGGTGTTCGAGGCAGCGCCGCGTCCGTAGCGTCGCGGCCAGGACGGTCGCACCGGGGCGGCCGACAGCGGACGGAGGCTCAGCGGTGAACTTCGGGTCGATCTTCCTCAGCGAGGCGCTGGGCACGGGTGTGCTGGCCCTGCTCGGCGTGGGCGTGGTCGCCAATGTGCTGCTCGCGAGGACCAAGGGCTTCGACGGCGGCTGGCTGCTGATCAACTTCGGCTGGGGGCTGGGCGTATTCGGCGGCGTGTACGTCGCCTACAAGACCGGGGGCCACCTCAATCCGGCCGTCACCGTCGGGATCCTGTTCAGCGGCGCGCACGAGTACGCGCCCGGGATCGACATCACCGCCGCCACCACGATCGCCTATCTCGCCGGGCAACTGGTCGGCGCGTTCCTCGGCGCGACCGCCGCCTATCTGGCCTACAAGAAGCATTTCGACGCCGAGCCGGACGCCGGGAAGAAGCTCGGCGTGTTCGCCACCGTCCCCGAAATCCGGTCCTACCGATGGAATTTCGCGACCGAGGTGATCGCCACCTTCGTGCTGGTGCTGGTCATCATCGGCATCGGCCACACCCCGAGCGGACTGGGCCCGCTGGCGGCGGCACTGCTGGTGGTGGGCATCGGCGCGTCGCTGGGCGGCCCGACCGGGTACGCGATCAATCCGGCGCGTGATCTGGGCCCGCGGCTGGCGCACGCGGTTCTGCCGGTGACGCGAACCGCGGCGATGCGGGTTCCCGCCGGAGCGGCCGTCGGCGCGCGGTCGGCCGACGACGCGGAAACCACGGCGCCGCAAGGCAAATACAACGACTGGGCCTACGCCTGGGTGCCCGTGCTCGGCCCGCTGGTCGGCGGCGCACTCGCGGGCCTCGTCGCCGCCGTCGCCTTCTGATCCCCTATCCCCCTCTCCCCCATCACTTCCGCGAAAGGACCCACGATGACCCGGTATGTCGGAGCCATCGACCAGGGCACCACCAGCACCCGCTTCATGGTGTTCGATCACGGCGGCAACGAGGTCACCCGCTGGCAGCTCGAGCACGAGCAGATAATGCCGCGCGCCGGCTGGGTCGAGCACAACCCCGCCGAAATCTGGGAGCGCACCAGCACCGTCATCAAAACCGCACTGGCACACGCGGATCTGACCGCCGAGGACCTGGCGGCGGTGGGCGTCACCAATCAGCGCGAGACCACCATCGTGTGGAACCGGCGCACCGGGCGGCCCTTCTACAACGCCATCGTGTGGCAGGACACCCGCACCAACCGCATCGTCGGCGAACTCGAGCGCGCCGGTCACGCCGACACCATCCGGCACAAGTCCGGTCTGCCGCCCGCGACGTACTTCTCCGGCGGGAAGCTGCGATGGATCCTGGAGAACGTGCCCGGCGTGCGGGAGGCGGCCGAGCGCGGCGACGCGCTGTTCGGCACCCCCGACACCTGGGTGCTGTGGAACCTCACCGGCGGCCCGCGCGGCGGCCACCACGTCACGGACGTGACCAACGCCAGCCGCACCATGCTGATGAACCTCGAGACGCTGGACTGGGACGACGAACTGCTGGAACTGTTCGGAGTGCCGCGCGCGATGCTGCCCGAGATCCGGCCCTCGGTGCATCCGGGCCTGTTCGGCACCACCTCGGCCGACGGCCCGTTCCAGGCCGAGGTGCCGATCGCGGGCGTGGTCGGCGATCAGCAGGCCGCCACCGTCGGCCAGCTGTGCTTCCGGCCCGGCGAGGCCAAGAACACCTACGGCACCGGAAACTTCCTGCTGCTCAACACCGGCGAGGAGATGGTGCGTTCGGAGCACGGACTGCTCACCACCGTCGCCTACCAGTTCGGCGAGCAACGGCCGGTGTACGCGCTGGAGGGCTCGATCGCGGTGACCGGCTCGGCGATCCAGTGGCTGCGCGATCAGCTCGGCATCATTTCCGGTGCGGCACAGAGCGAATCGCTCGCGCGACAGGTCGACGACAACGGCGGGGTGTACTTCGTCCCGGCGTTCTCGGGCCTGTTCGCGCCCTACTGGCGCTCCGACGCGCGCGGCGTCATCGTCGGCCTGTCCCGCTACAGCAACAACGCGCATCTGGCGCGCGCCGCGCTGGAGGCCATCTGTTATCAGACCCGCGATGTCGTGGAGGCCATGCAGGCCGACTCCGGCGTGCGATTGGACGTGCTGCGCGTGGACGGCGGTGTCACCGCCAACGAGCTGTGCATGCAGTTGCAGGCCGACTTCCTCGGGGTGCCGGTGTCGCGGCCGGTGGTGTCGGAGACCACCGCGCTCGGCGCCGCCTACGCCGCCGGGCTCGCGGTCGGCTTCTGGAAGGACGTCGACGAACTGGCCCAGAACTGGCAGGAATCCAAGCGCTGGACCCCGACATCGAGCGAGGAGCAACGCGAACGCGGCTACGCGCGATGGAAGAAGGCAGTGGCCCGCACGCTCGACTGGGTCGACGTCGACGACTGACCCGTACCGAACACGAGAGAGAAATACCGCTGTGACAACACAATTGGATCCGCAGTACCGGGCCGAGGCGCTGCGCTCACTGGGCCGCGACGACATCGACGTCCTGATCATCGGCGGCGGCGTGGTCGGCGCCGGGGCCGCGCTGGACGCCGCCGCGCGCGGCCTGACCACCGTCGTGGTCGAGGCCCGCGACTGGGCGGCCGGCACCTCGAGCCGCTCCAGCAAACTCATCCACGGCGGGCTGCGATATCTGGAGCAGCTGGACTTCGCGCTGGTACGAGAGGCGCTGAAGGAGCGCGGCCTGCTGCTGAACCGGCTCGCCCCGCACCTGGTACATCCGGTGTCGTTCCTGTTCCCGCTGCGGCGGCACTGGGAGCGGCCCTACATCGGCGCGGGCGTCGCGCTCTACGACACCCTCGGCGGGGCCCGCGCACTGCCCATGCACCGGCATCTGAGCCGTTCGCGCGCACTGGAATTCGCGCCCGCGCTGCGCGCCGACGCCCTCACCGGCGCCATCCGCTATTTCGACGCGCAGGTCGACGACGCACGGCACACCATGATGCTGGCCCGCACCGCCGCCCAGCACGGCGCCACCGTCCTGACCCGAACCAAGGTGACGGCATTGCTGCGCGAGCACGATCGGGTGGTCGGCGCGACGGTCACCGATCTCGAGAGCGGGCGCAGCTACGACGTGCGGGCCCGCAGCGTGATCAGCGCGACGGGCGTATGGACCGACGAGATGAACGCCATGACCGGCGTGCCTTTCCCCTTCCGGGTGCGCATGTCCAAGGGCGTGCACATCATGGTGCCGCGCGACCGGCTGGACCTGCACACCGGCCTGATCATGAAGACCGAGAAGAGCGTGCTGTTCGTGATCCCGTGGCGCGAGCACTGGATCATCGGCACCACCGACACCGACTGGTCGCTGGATCGCGACCACCCGGTGGCAACCGCGACGGACGTGCGCTACATCCTCGATCACGTCAATTCCCTACTGCGCGAACCGATTTCCGAGGACGACATCGTCGGCACCTACGCCGGGCTGCGGCCGCTGCTGTCGGGCGCCTCCGACGACACCGCGAAGCTGTCGCGCGAACACGCGGTGGCCGAACCGGTTCCGGGGCTGTTCGTGATCGCGGGCGGCAAATACACCACCTACCGGGTGATGGCCGCCGATGTCGTCGACGCCGCGGTGGCGGGCTTCGGCCGGGCCGTGGCGCCGTCGGTGACCGAGAATCTGCCGGTGCTCGGCGCGGTCGGCTATCACGAATTGCGCGCCGACGCCGGGACGGTCGCGCGCCGGGCGGGCCTGCCGGTCGAGACGGTGACGCATCTGCTCGAGCGGTACGGCTCGCTGGCCACCGAGCTGCTCGCGATGATCGACACCGCGCCGGAGCTGGGCATGCGGCTGCCGGGCGGCGGCGATTATCTCGGCGTGGAGGCGGTGTACGCGGTCACCCACGAGGGCGCGCTGCATCTGGACGACATCCTCACCCGCCGCACCCGCATCTCCATCGAGGTACCCGACCGCGGCCTGGCCGCCGCCGCGGTGGTCGCGGACCTCGTCGCGGGCCATCTGGACTGGGACGAGGCCACCAAGGCCGCCGAACTGGCCCGCTATCGCGACCGGGTCCGGGCCGAACTCACCGCCAACGCGGCCGCCGACGACGTGTCGGCGAACGCGGCCCGGTTGGTGGCGGTGTCCTGAGGAGACGGCCCGGGCCGGATGTCGTTGTGCGGCAGGCTCAGTGCACGGTCACGTCGAGCGAGAACTGCTGCGCCGGGGCGGGGTCACCGGGGCGCACCGAGACCAGGGTCAGGTGGGTGGCGCCGCGATCCCCGGCGGTGAAGGCCCACACCGAGTTGCCGGGGCCGCCGGGCATCAGGTCGCCCGGGTTCTGGCGGAATTGCGGCTCACCCTCCTGCCGCAGCACGGCCTGGTCGAGGTCGGCGACCTGCCAGTGGTAGCCGGTGGACGGGGTGTCCGGCAGGGCCACCACCAGTTCCTGACCGGACGACAGGGTGACAGCCTGGCCGTCGGCGTCCGCGCCCAGCACCACCGGTTCGGCGATCGGCGCGGCGCTCATGCCGGGCAGCGGGTCGGCCGCCGCTATCACGTTCGGCCCACCGGCCGTCAGCGCCAGTCCGAACACAACCATCAGCAAAGGTGTACGCACCACAGTCCTTCCAATTACGTCGAGGCGCTCACACCTTACAGTCGCCGCCGCGGCGGTCGGCCTCGGATCCGCGAAAACGGCTCGGCACCAATTGCTTCCATCCAGCACGACCGCCCGGACCAGTCCTTCCGGCCGTCGTTCACTCCTTGCGGGCGAGACCCCCGTACGCACCGGACAGCTCCGGCCGCTCCCCGACGTCGGCCGGGTTCTCGGGCCGCCACAGCGGCAGGTGCACCAGGCCCGGCTCGAGCAGGGTCCAGTCTCCGAAGAACGCCGCGATCTCGTCCTTGCCGCGCAGCACGATCTCGGTGGAGGTGCGGCCGGAGAGCTTCTGCGCCTCCAGCACCTCCGCGGGCTGCCCGTCCGCGGTGGCGTGCGTGATCGCGATGTAGCTGCCGGGCACGACCGCCTCCTGCAGCCGCGCCACGCAACCGGCGGGGTCGGCGTCATCGGGCACGAAGTGCAGCACCCCGAGCAACAGCACCGCGACGGGCTGGCCGAAGTCCAGCAGCCGGGTCACCTCCGGGTCACCGAGAATCGTCTCGGGATCGGCCATATCGGCCTGCACGACGCTCGCGCGCTCGTTCCCGGCGAGGATCGCCTGGCTGTGCGCGACGGCGACCGGGTCGATATCGACATAGACCACCCGCGACTCGGGATTGCGCGCCTGCGCCACCTCGTGCACGTTGCCGACCGTCGGAATGCCCGAACCGAGGTCGAGGAACTGGGTGATCCCGGCGTCGACCAGGTCGCGCACGCATCGGCGCAGCAGATCCCGGTTGGCGCGCATGGTTTCGGCGACGTTCGGGGTGAACGATTCGATCTGGCGGGCCAGCACCCGATCGATCTCGAAATTGTGCATGCCGCCGACGAAGAAATCGTAGACTCGCGAGGCGCTGGGCCGGTCCAGATCGATTCCCTCGGGCGCCCAACTCGGTCTGGTCATCGCAAAACCTCTCTGCACCGGAAGACGAAGCATCGCAATCGTATTCGAGCAACCTTCGAAACGTGTGCGGTTCACACGCGGCGACGCCGCCGACTAGGATCGAAATTTATGGCGTGGGAAGGGTCCGACGACGTCCTGCACGCCGATCTGGCCGAGCGGTGGGCGGCCGCACTCGGTGGCGGGGCCCGCGATCACGTCGTGCCGCTGAGCGCCGCCGAGGTACGCGACCTGTTGACCGGACTGGCCGCCGACCTGCACGCGGTGTCGCACGCCGGCGGCACCGCACGCGCGGCCGAGGCCGGCGGCCGGCTGGCGCGCGCCCATTTCGTCGGCGACGAGGTGCTGGGCCGCAGCATCGCCGTGCTCAGCACCCACTTCGCGGCCACCGGGGTGAACGCGCACCGGGCCGCGGAGGTGCTGGCCGCCTTCGCCTCCGGTTATGTGCGGGCGTTCCGGGCCTGGTTGCTGAGCGAACAGGAGAGCGTGCACGCCGCGGATCTGGCCGCGCGGCAGCTGGCCGAACAGCGGCTGCGCACCAGTGAGGCGCGGTTGCGGGCGGTGTTCTCGCAGGCGGGGATCGGCACCGGGCTGTCGGATATGACCGGCCGCATCATCGAGGTCAACCACGCCTTCGCCGCGCTGCTGGGCTACCGGCCCGAGGAAATGGCCGAACTCAACGTCGCCGAGCTCACCCATCCCGACGACCCCCCGGAGATGTGGCAGCTGTACGCGGGCGTGCTGCGCGGCGACCACGACAACGTGCAGCTGGAGAAGGCATATCGGCACCGCGACGGCCACACGGTATGGACCAATATCAACGTGTCGCTCATCCGCGACGAACAGGGCCTGCCGCAGTACACGCTGGTGCTGGTGGAGGACATCTCCGAGCAGCGCGTGCTGCGCGAGCGGCTGCACTACCGCGCCCACCACGACCCGCTCACCGGGCTGGCCAACCGGAGCCGCTTCTTCGACGCGCTCACCACCGCGTTCGCCGATCCGGACGCCCGCGTCGGGCTCTGCTACGTCGATCTGGACCACTTCAAGAGCGTCAACGACACCTTCGGTCACGCCGCGGGCGACGAACTGCTGACCCAGGCCGCCGCGCGCCTGAGCGCCTGCATCACCGAGCCGGATCATCTGGTGGCGCGCATGGGCGGCGACGAGTTCGTGGTCCTGGTGCCCCGCGCGGCCAGCGGCGGCGACCTCGCGCGGCTGGCCCGTACGGTGCTGGACGCGTTCACCCGGCCCTTCGACATCCACGGCCATCGGCTCAATGTCAGCGCCAGCGTCGGGGTGACGGTACAGCGCGCGGGGCACACCAGCACCGACGAGCTGCTGCAGGCCGCCGACACCACCATGTACTGGGCCAAGGCCGACGGCCGCGGCCGCTACGCGATGTTCGACGCCGACCGCCGCCGCCGCGAGCACACCCGCGCCGAGTTGTCCGCGGCGATGCCCGCGGCGCTGGGCCGGGGCGAGTTCTTCCTGGACTTCCAGCCGATCGTCGCGCTCAGCGGCCGGGCGCCGGTGGCGGTGGAGGCGCTGGTCCGCTGGCGGCATCCGGATCTCGGCGTACTCACCCCGGCCCGGTTCGTGGAGCTGGCCGAGGACGGCGGGCACATCGGAGCGCTGGGCGCGGTCGTGCTCACCGACTCCTGCCGCGCCGCACGCGATTGGCACGACAGCTACGGCCCGCGCACGCCGGTGCTCAGCGTCAATGTCTCGGCCGCGGAGGTGGCCGACCCGACCTGGCTGGACCGGGTGCGGCGGACCATCGACGACACCGGGATCGACCCGCACCGGCTGCAGCTGGAGCTGACCGAGCGGGCGTTCATGCACGCGGCCGGTCGGCCGCTGCAGGCCCTGCGCGCGCTCGCCGAGGCCGGGGTGCGCATCGCCATCGACGACTTCGGCACCGGCTACTCGAATCTGGCCTACCTCGGCCGACTGCCGCTGCACGTGGTGAAGCTGGCCGGGCCGTTCATCCACCGCATCCGCACGCCCGGCACGTCCAGCCGCAGCGACCTGCTGGTGCTGCAGAGCATCATCGATCTGAGCCATCAGCTGGGCCTCACCGTCACCGCCGAATGCGTGGAGACCCAGCACCAGGCCGAGCGGCTGCTGGACATGGGCTGCGATACCGCGCAGGGCTGGTTCTTCCACCACCCGATGCCGTCCGAGCAGATCGCGAAGGTGCTGGCCGAGACCGAATTCACCTGGCCGCCCGCGCTATTCGAGCCGGGCCTGCCCGGGCGGCCGGAGCCGCGGCCCAGGCGGTGACGGCCCCGGCCTCGCGAGGCGCGGCGTACCGCGATGACCGGGGCCGCGGCTGATCTCCCGACCAAACCCGCACCCGCCCGGGCGTCGTGTTGCACACTTATTCACTATGCTCACGATCTACTACGGGTTGTTCCTCCTGCTGCTGGAGGGCGAAAAGCTCTTGGAGCAGATCCTGCAGCAGTGACGCCGGCTCATACCGCCTCCGTCCGCTCCGGCTCGCTCCCGCCGAGCACGACCGCCAGGTCGGTGCGGCGGGTGACGCCGAGCTTGCGATAGACGCGAGTGAGGTGCTGTTCGACGGTACTGGTGGTGATGTGCAGATCCCGCGCGATGTCGCGATTGCGGCACCCGGCCGCCGCCAGCCGCGCCACCTTCAGTTCCGACGGGCTCAGCGTGTCGAGGGCCCCGCGCGGATTGTCGGTCGGCGGCACCGAGTGCAGGCCCGGCGCGCGAGCACCCGCCAGCCGCGCCCGCAACGGTTCCGCGCCGCACTGTTCGGCCAGCCGCAGGGCCCGGCGCGTCGCGGTGCGCGCCCGATCCCGCTCCCCGATGTCGAGGTATGCCTGCGCGAGATCGGCCAGCGCCGTGGCCAATTCGAGCCTGTCGGGACCCGCTCCGGCGATTTCGGTCGCCTTGCGCAACAGCCCCACCCGCTGTGCGGGCGCGCTGGTCGCGGCGACCAACCGTAACGAGGTCGCGCCGCTGGAATGCCGGGTGGCGCCGCGAATGTGGTGCACGTGCGCCGCCGCCCATCGGCGCGCCGCGGCCATGTCGCCGGCCGCCACATACGTCTCGGCCAGATCGTTGCGCCAGGCCGCTATGCCCGGAATGTCCATGCGCCAGCGCCGCATTCGCTCGCCGCACAGCGTGAAATCCGCCAGCGCCGCCTCGTGCTCGCCGAGGGCGAGCCGGTAGCGGCCCCGCGCGCGCAGATAGTGCAGGCCGATCCGGGACAACGGCACCGTGTCGGGCAGTTCGGTGTCGAGGTAGGCGGCGGCCTCGCGATAGCGCCCCGCCGCCGTCGACGCCTCTACCAGGCCGGCGACCGCCAAACCCGCATAGATGCCCAGACTTTCGCCGCGCACCCGGCCCAGCGCGCTGCCCGCGTGCCCGATGGCGGCGTCCAGCGCGCCCGCGCGCACGAACATCGCCGACCGCCAGATCGCGAAGATCGACTGCCAGGCCGGCGCCCGCCGCGCCGCCGCCTCCAGCATCAGCGACTCGCACCAGATCGCCGCCGAATCCAGCCGGTCGCTGTAGACCATGCCGTCGAGCACCATCAGCAGCGCGCCGAAGGTGGTGTCGTCGAGGCGGTGCGCACGCACCAGCCGCTGCGCCCGCGCCATGGCGTGGTCACACGCGCCGTGGGTGAACACGTCCGACAGCAGGCGGGCCGCGTCGGCGTCGGATTCGGCCCAGCCGCTGCGCAGATACGCTGCGGCACGGTCGGATTCGGCGACTCGGGCCGGGTCCTCGGCCCCGTCCAGCAGGCCCGGATAATGACAGGCCAGCCATTCCCGCAGCGCCGACCAGCCCGCGACGCCGGTCTCGTCCCCGGCGCGGGCGGCGGCGCGCAGGAACCGCAGCGCCACCGCCGCGTCGCCGGTGCGGCCGTGCCACAGCAGGTAGCGGGCCGCCATGGGCAGGCACGCCACCGGCATCGCGCCCCCGCGCACCGCCACCAGCAGCCGGGCGAAGCTGCGGTTGGACGTCGACGGGTTGAGCCGCCAGCGGATCATCGCCAGCATCATCAGCATGACCGCGCGGTCGGCGTCATCGCCGGACAGGCGGCAGGCCAATTCGAGATAGTCGATGGCGCGGTGGATCTCGTCGTCGGCGATGGCGTCCTCGGCGGCCGCACGCAACACCGGCACCGCCCACGGCATCCGGACGTCGTCGGCGCCGAGCAGGTGATCGGCCACCCGCACGGCCGGCGCTCCGCCGTCCTCGAGCACCTGCGCGATCCGGCGGTGCAGCCGCTGCCGCACCGCGACCGGCGCCTCGCGCAACACCGCGTCGCGGACGTCGCGCCGCCGGAACTGCGCGTACGCCACCAGATTCGCCGCGGTGAGATCGCGCACCAGCGCTCGCACCACGGCCGGTTCCGCGTCCAGCACGCGCGCCATGATCCACAGCGCGGTCGGCTGATCCAGTACTGCCAGCAGTTGCGCCACTCGAACCCGTCCGACGCCGCCGCGGCGTAGGAAGGCCAATGCCGCCGGCACCGACCAGGTTCGACCGCGCCCCCCGGCAGAAACGGTCCCACCCGAAATTCTCTGTTCCGATTCTGCGATTCTTTCAACTGCTACCAAGGGAAGCACCCTTACCCAACAGACCGGTCGCTGATTTGTGCGGCCGGTAACGGATACGGTACGAGGACCCCGGCGTCCACCGCTCGTCATGGTAATCGCGTGAACGGCCGAATGTGTTCACAGCGATTTCGGGTAACTACCCCGCGAACCGTGTTCCGCGACAGCGGAATTCGCCGGAAGATCCCATGTTTCACCCACATTGTCTCGATATCCCCCCGCCGGCCGAGCGACCCGAACAAGAACTTGTTCATCGTAAATTATGCACGTCTGCCGGAAAAATGGCGACTTCCGCGCACACGCCGATCAGGCGTATCGGATATTCCGATACGCCCGGTCGGGATCGATAGATTTTTCGAATTGCGCGCTGCCGGCGTCAGCCGCCTTTCCGCCCCGAGCGGCGGCCTGCGCCGGTCCCGCTCGGGGCCCTGAAATTCATGCTATGAGTTCGGTCACACACGGTCCGCGCCCACCGGCCGCGCGTCGGTCATCGGCAGGGCCGCCAGCACCACCGGCACCATCGCCGCGGCGGCGAACCAGAACACCGCGTGCAGCCCGTCCAGCCAGCCCGTGGTGACAGTGGTGGTGATCGCCGCGAACGCCGCGATACCGAGGCCACCGCCCATCTGCCGGGCGGTCATGCTCATGCCGTACCCGGAGGCGAACTTCTCCTGCGGCACCGACGTCGCCGCCGCCGAGGACACCGCGGTCATCAGCAGCCCGATCGCCAGCCCGGACAGCAGCCCGACCGGCAGCCACACCGCCAGGAACCGCGTCTGCTCGTGCAGCAGCAGTGCGAACAGCACCCCGGAGACGCCGAACAGCACCGCACCGGCGATCGTCGCGAGCCGCTGGATGTCTGGATGCTTGGACTTGCCGACGACACCGGCGCCGATCGCGGCGGTGAACGCGCCCGGCGAATTCGCCAGTCCCGCTTCCCAGATCGAGTACTTCCAGACCACGATGGTGTACAGCGGGCAGGCCAGCAGCCAGGCGAACATCGCGATGCCGAACAGGAACGACACGGCGCTGGCGGCGGCGAATTTCCGGTCGGCCCACAGCTGCACCTCGAACACCGGCACCCGGTGCCGCATCGAGCGCAGGATCCCGGCGGCCAGCAGCACCAGTCCGCCCACCGTCGCGGCGATGAAACCGGCACTGAGCCAACCCCATTCGCCACCCTGGGTGAGTCCGACCACGACCGTGCCGACACCGAGCGCGATCAGTATCGCGCCCAGCGGATCGGGCCGCTCCCGCACCTCGGGCTTGATCTCGGGCAGCCAGTTGCGGCCGATCACGAAGGCCACCAGGCCGACCGGGACGTTGATCAGGAACACCGCGCGCCAGTCCCAGGCCCACACCAGCAGCCCGCCGAGCGCGGGACCGAAGGCGGCGGCCGCGGAGGAGGCCGCCGCCCAGGCCGCCACCGCCGCGACCCGGCGCTCGGGCGGGTAGGCGCCCAGTACCAGGCCGAGGGCGGCGGGGATCATGCCACCGGCCGCGAGGCCCTGCAAAAACCTTGCGCCGATGAGGAATTCGACGGTCGGCGCCGCGGTGCACAGCGCGGAGGCTATGGTGAACGCGAGCAGCGACCACAGGAAGACCGCCTTGCGGCCGAACACGTCGGCGTAGCGGCCCACGGGGGTGAGCACAGCCGCGAAGAACACGGCGTATCCCGACACCACCCACGACAGTGTCGGCAGCGCGGTGCCGGGGAAGCTCTCGAAGATGTCCGAGAACGCGACGTTCACCACGGACATGTCGAGGAAGGCCACGAAGGTGGCCACCGAGGTGATCAGCAGGACCCGCCGCGGCTCGATCGGCGCGCGGGCTCCTGCGGGGAGGGGGTATGCCGACGCCTGGGTCGAGACCTTGTCGGCGACGTCGTCAGTCATCGTCCACCTGCCGGGGAATCACGAGAGGGCACATCGGGAAGACCTCACAGTCTGTTGAACCGAACGTTCGTGCGGGATCATTAACGCACGATCGTTCGGTCAGGTCAAGACGGACTGCACGGCTCTTCCATCGAAATCCCACGAATTCTCGCCCGGACCGGCAAGTCTGGCCGAACGATCGTTCGGCTAAGATGGTTAGCGAGGGGTACCAGCCAGGGGTTGTGAAAAGGAGACACGGGTCGATGACGGAGACTCGCCCGGCACGCGGCCACGACACCCGCCGTGCCATCCTGCGTGAAGCGGTCCAGGTCGGCGCGGTGGAGGGCCTGGACAGGCTCACCATCGGCCGGCTCGCCACCGCCCTCGGCGCCAGCAAGAGCGGCGTGTTCGGGCTGTTCGGGTCCAAGGAGGAACTCCAGCTGGCCGCGATCGAGGAGGCCAAGTCGACCTTCATCGCGGAGGTGATCGGCCCGGCGCTGCGGCGGCCCTCGGGCATCGAGCGGCTGCGCACGCTGTGCGAGGCCTGGCTCGACCACACCAGCCGGGATGCCGCGGCCGACGGCGCCTGCTTCTTCCTGTCGGTCGGCTCCGAGTTCGGGTCGCGACCCGGGCGGGTGCGCGACGCCATCGTCTCGGTGTGGCAGCAGTGGCACGACTTTCACCGCCAGACCATCGTGGAGGCCCAGCAACTGGGCGAGATCACCGCCGCGACCGACCCGGCGCAGCTGGCCTTCGAGCTAGCGGCCATCGAGCGCAGCGCGGTGGCCGACTCGACGCTGCTCGACGACACGGCCGTGTTCGACCGGGCCCGCACCGCGATGCTGCGGCTGCTGCGCGAGCACGCCACCGACCCCGAACGGATCCCCGTGCCGCCGCACAGTCGTGCGGCCGACCGGCGAGCTTAGGGGACGCGTAGGGGTTACCGCTCCCGGGTGATTGGACAACAGTGGGCCTATGCGCTCAGTGTCCGGCCCGGGTGCCCGCCATCGGCACCGCACGACCGTGCGGCAACGTCCGCGGGTCGGCCATATCGACTTCCTCAACTGGCTGCCCATCCTGTGGGGGCTGGCCCGCACCGGGAACCTGATCGAACTGGATCTGGTGCGCGGCACCCCCGACGACCTCAGCGACGCCCTCGCCGCCGGTTCGCTCGATCTGGGCCCCATCAGTCTGGTCGAATACCTTTCGCACACAGACGAATTGGAGCTGCTTCCGGATCTGGCCATCGGCTGTGACGGGCCGGTCATGTCGTGTCTCATCGTGAGCCGGGTGCCGCTGGACCGGCTCGACGGCGTCCCGGTGGCACTGAGTTCGACCAGCCGCACCTCGGTGCGGCTGGCCCGGCTGCTGCTCAGCGACTACGTCGGGGTGCGGCCGCGATTCTTCGTCAGCCCGCCCGATCCGGCGCTCATGTTCACCCAGGCCCCGGCCGCGGTGCTGATCGGCGACGTCGCGCTGCGCACGGCGCTGTTCGAGGCGCCCGAGCGGGGCCTGGTGGTGCACGACCTGGGCCGGATGTGGCGGGAGTGGACCGGGCTGCCGTTCGTCTTCGCCGTGCTCGGTGTACGACGCGAATTCGCTGTGCGCGAACCGGATTCCGTGCGCCGGGTGCACGCCGACCTGCTGGCGGCCCGCGATGTGGCGCTGGCGGAGATGGACGAGCTGTGCGAGCGGGCAGCGCGCTGGGAGGAATTCGACGCGGACACGCTGCGGCGCTACTACACCGGCGCGCTGGACTTCGACCTCGGGCCACGACATCTGGAGGGCATCGCCGAGTTCGCGCGGCGGACCGGGTTTCGCACCGATCTCACTGCCGCGCTACCGGCGTGACAGGCGGCGGTGCGCGATGACAGCGGGAGGTTCGATGACGGCAACGGTGGATCTGAGCCCGGCGGCTCGGGTCGACGCCCTGGCCCGGCAGGCCGGGCGCCGGGTCGCGGTGGTGTACGAGGGCGGCACCTACAGCTACGACGTGCTCGCCGGGCAGTCCCGGCGGCTGGCCGCGGCGCTGGCCGACGGTGGCGCGGGCGAGGGCGACCGCGTGGTGTACCTGGGCGGCAACAGCGTCGCCTTCCTTGCGACCTTTCTCGCCACCGCACGGCTGGGATCGGTGTTCGTGCCGGTGAATTCGCGGCTGACCGCTGCGGAGGTGGCGGTGATCCTCGCGGACTGCGCGCCGCACACCCTCGTGGTCGAACCCGGGCACCGGGAGATCGCCGAGGCGGCCGGAAGCGCCGCCCGGTTGCTGCTCGTGCCCGGCGACCCAGGACAGGATCCGGACGAAAAGCCCGGGGGCGCTTGGGAAGTACTGCCGCCGACCACCGGTGACACGGTCGCCGACCCGGTTGCGTGCCCGGCCGATCGGCCCGCCATGCTCGCCTACACCTCGGGCACCACGGGCAGGCCCAAGGGTGTGCGGCTGACGCACGGGAATCTGTGGTGGAACGGCCTCAACCTGGACATGGTGGCGCCCGCGGCACCGCTGGACGTCACCCTGGTCGTGGCTCCCCTGTTCCACACCGCGCCACTGGGCTGTTTCACCTTGCGCACCCTGCTGCGCGGCGGAACGGTGGTGCTGCGCCGCGACTTCCAGGCCCCGCGGATGCTGGCGGATCTGGTCGACTACCGGGTCACCACCGTCTTCGCGGTACCGGCCATGTTCGCTGCGGTCGCGGCCCTGCCCGGCTTCCCGGCGGCGGATCTGTCGGCGCTGCGCACCGCGGTCACCGCCGGTGCGCCCGCGCCCGCACCGCTGATCGGCCGCTACCTCGACCGCGGCATCGCGCTGCAGCAGGCGTACGGGCTCACCGAGACGCTGTTCGTCACCTGCCTGCCCGCCGACCGGACCGCCGAGCACGCCTCGTCGGCCGGACTCGCTCTGCCCTACACCGAGATTCGCATCATCGACCCGGCCGCCGGGACACCGGTCGCGCCGGGCGAGCCCGGTGAGGTGTGCCTGCGCGCGCCGACGGTGACCAGCGGGTATCGCAACGCCCCCGAGGCGACCGCGGCCGCGTTCGCCGACGGCTGGTTCCGCACCGGCGATATCGGCTATCTGGACCGCGGCGGCTGTCTGTACCTGGTCGACCGGCGCAAGGACATGATCATCGTGGGCGGCGACAACGTGTACTCGGCCGAGGTCGAGCAGGTGCTGGCGCGCTGTCCCGGCGTGACCGATGTGGCGGTGGTCGGGATGCCCGATCCGCACGAGGGCGAGAGCGTGGTCGCGATCGTGAGCGGCCACGCCGACCTCCGTCCCACGCTGGCCGACCTGCGGCGCTTCGCCGAGCGCGAGCTGGCGGGCTACAAGCTGCCGACGCGAGTGGTGCATGCCGAGCAGATCCCGCGCAATGCGATGGGCAAGATCGACAAGGTCGTCATCCGGGCGGCGCTGGCCGACGCGGATCACGCCGTGTTCGCCGCAGAACCGGACGATCGGTCGCCAGACGAACAGCCCTCCACCGCAACACCTTCCACGACGCCGCCCGCGTGGTTGCGGGCGCTGCCGTCGCTGCCGCCCGACGAGCAATACCGCGTCGTGTTCGACGTCGTGGCGGCGAGCCTCGCCCGCACCATCCGCGGCGCGCCGCGGGTGCCGGCCGCCGAGGATCGGCTGCGCGACATCGGCCTGGGCTCGCTGGCGGCGGTGGAGCTGGCCCGTCACCTCGGCGCCACCTTCCACCTCGACCTGCCCACCACCACCCTGTTCGATCACGCCACGGTCGGTGGGCTGGTCCGGCAGCTGTGCGACCGGATCACCGCCGCCGGGGCGCGGCCGCCCGTGCTGAAGCTGATCGCGGAATTCGAACGCGCACTGCGCGATACCCCGTTCGAGCCGGCCGTGCGCGCCGAGCTGCGCGAGCGCCTGCGCGCCTCGCTCAACCAGCTCACCGGCGCGCCGGGCGCCGCCAACCCCGATGTCACCGGCGCCACCGACCGCGAGCTGTTCGCCCTGCTCGACGCCGAACTCGGAACACGCTGAGCCGCTACCAGCACGCCGCTCGCCGACCGTCCACGCACCGTCCGGGAGGAGTCCTCCGATGACCGACGAAGCCACCCTGCGCGATTACCTCAGGCGCGCGACCACCGCCCTGCTGGAGTCCCGCGCGCACCTGCACCGGCTGGAGGCCGCGCAGCGCGAGCCGATCGCGGTCGTGGGGATCGGCTGCCGGTATCCCGGCGGTATCGGCTCGCCGCAGCAGCTGTGGGATTTCGTGGCCGCCGGGCGCGACGCGGTGCGGCCCTTCCCGCCCGACCGGGGCTGGCATCCGGAGTCGCTGCTCGGCGATGACCCCGACCGGCCCGGCACCATCACCGCCGCGGGCGGCGGATTCCTCGACACCCCTTTCGATTTCGACGCCGAGTTCTTCGGCATCTCGCCGCGCGAGGCGCTCGCCACCGATCCCCAGCAGCGGTTGCTACTGGAGGTGGCGTGGGAGGCGTTCGAGCACGCGGGGCTGGATCCGGAAGCCTTGCGCCACACCGACTGTGGCGTGTTCGTCGGGGCGATGTACCACGACTACGCCAGCCGCCTGCGCACGGTCCCCGGTGAACTGGAGGCGCAGCTGGGCACCGGCAGTGCCGCGGGCGTGCTGTCCGGCCGCATCGCCTACAGCTTCGGATTCACCGGGCCCGCGGTGACCGTCGACACCGCCTGTTCGTCGTCGCTGGTGGCGGTGCATCAGGCCGTGCAGGCGCTGCGCGCCGGCGAATGCGGGCTGGCGCTGGCCGGCGGGGTGACGGTGATGTCGACACCCGCCAGCTTCCTGGAGTTCAGCCGACAGCGCGGGCTGGCCCGCGACGGCCGCTGCAAGCCCTACGCCGCCGCGGCCGACGGCACCGGTTTCGCCGAGGGCGTGGGAGTGCTCGTGCTGGAACGGCTTTCCGACGCCCAGCGCCGCGGCCATCCGGTGTGGGGGCTGCTGCGCGGGTCCGCGGTGAACTCCGACGGCGACTCCACCGGGTTGACCGTGCCCAGCGGTGCCGCGCAGGCGCGGGTGATCCGGCAGGCGCTGGCCGCTGCGGGTGCGACGCCCGGCGATATCGACGCGGTCGAGGGGCACGGCACCGGCACCACGCTCGGTGATCCGATCGAGGTGCGGGCGCTGCTCGAGGTGTTCGGCGACCGCGACGGCGACCCGCTGTGGCTGGGCTCGGTGAAGTCGAACCTCGGGCACACCCAGGGCGCGGCCGGAGTGGCCGGAGTGATCAAGATGATCATGGCCATGCGGCACGGAATGCTCCCTGCCACATTGCATCTCGACGAACCCACGCCGCACGTGGACTGGACGACGGGCGCGGTGCGGCCGTTGCGCGAGGCGCACGACTGGCCCGACACCGGCCGTCCGCGCCGGGCCGGTGTGTCGTCGTTCGGGATCAGCGGCACCAACGCGCACGTCGTCGTGGAACAGCCGCCGCTGCCCGAGCCAGCGGCGCTCACCGCGCCGATTCCGTTGCCGCCGTTGACGACCTGGCTGCTGTCGGCCCGCTCCGACGCCGCGCTGGCGGGTCAGGCCGCCGAGCTGGCCCGCCACGTCCGTGCCCACCCCGACGTCCCGGCCGCGGAGATCGGTCGGGCGCTGGAGACGGCCCGGACCCGTTTCGACCGTCGCGCCGTCGTTTTCGGTCACGATCGCGGCGAACTGCTGACCGCGCTGGACACCCTCGCCGCCGGGGGGCAGTCATCGGCCGTGGTGCGCGGCGGCGGGTCCGGCGGCCCGGTCCGCACGGCCGTCATGTTCCCCGGTCAGGGCGCCCAGCGCGTCGCGATGGGGCGGCAGCTGCATGTGTCGAACCCGGTGTACGCCAAGGCTTTCGACGAGGTGAGTGCGCAGTTCGCCGAGCATCTGGAGGCCGATCTCGCCGAGGTGGTCTTCGCCGAGCCGGGCAGCGCGGACGCGGAACTGCTGAACCGCACCAGTTTCACGCAGGCGGCGCTGTTCGCGGTGGAGGTCGCCCTGTACCGGCTGACCGAATCCCTGGGACTGCGACCGGATTTCCTCATCGGGCACTCCATCGGCGAACTCACCGCCGCCTACCTGGCCGGAGTGTGGCGGCTGCCCGACGCGGCGACGCTGGTCGCGGCGCGCGGGCGGCTGATGGACCGGCTGCCCGGCCGTGGCAGCATGATCGCGGTCGCCGCCGCGGAGCACAAGGTGACCCCGCTACTTGTCGGGCGCGAGCACGCGGTGTCGGTGGCGGCGATCAACGGGACGGCGGCGGTCGTGCTGTCCGGCGCGGACGCCGCGGTCGGCGAGATCGCGGCCACGCTGGAGACGCTGGGACGGCGCACCTCCCGGCTGCGGGTCGCGCATGCCTTCCACTCGCCGCTGGTCGAGCCCATGCTGGACGAGTTCGCGCAGGTGTGCCGGGGCGTCGAGTACCACGAGCCGTCGATCCCGATCATCTCCAATGTCACAGGCGCGCTGGCGGATCCGGCCCGGTTGCGCGATCCGCGGTACTGGGTCGACCAGGTGCGGCAGCCGGTGCGATTCTTCGACGGCCTGCGACGGCTGCGCGAGGACCACGATGTGCGGGTATTCGTGGAGGCCGGGCCCGGCAGCACACTGACCGCGCTGGCCCGGGAGGCGTTCGCGACCGACACCGCCGTCACGACCACACCGCTGCTGCCGAGCCGGCGCGCCGAACCCGAGGCGGTCGTCGCCGGACTCGCCGCCGCGCACACCGTGGGCACGCCGATCCGGTGGTATCCGGCGGCGGCCACCCCGCCGGTGCAGTTGCCCACCTACGCGTTCCAGCGCCGCCGCTACTGGCTCGATGCCGGGGACACCGTCGGCGCGGACCGCGAACGCACAGGTCACCCGCTGCTGGACCGCTGCCTCGCGCTGGCCGACGGCGGATACCTGTTCTCCGGCACCGTATCCGGTGACGTGGGACGGCTGTCGGACCATGTCGTGCACGGCGCCGCGCTGCTGCCCGCGACGGCCTTCCTCGACATGGCTCTGCTGGCCGCCGATCACGCCGGGCTCGACTACCTCGAGGAACTGACCCTGCTCGCCCCGCTGACCGTCCCCGACACCGGCGCGGCCGCCGTGCAACTGGCGATGGCCGCGGCCGATGCGAGCGGCCGCCGCACGGTCACGATCCATTCCCGCATCCCTGACGGCGATTGGGTCCGGCACGCCGAGGCCGTCGCGGCGGCGGCGCCGGACCACGGCACGCACCCCTCGCTGCACGGCTGGCCGCCGGAGAACGCCGAACCGGTCGACCTCGACACGCGGTATCGCGAGCTGACCGCGGCGGGTTACCACTACGGTCCGGCCTTCCGCGGTGCACGGGAACTGTACGCGCGCGACGACGAGCACTTCACCGCCGTCGCGGCTCCGGCGGGTGTGCGCACCGGCGGCTTCCGGATTCATCCGGCGGTGCTCGACGCCGCGCTGCATCCGCTCGCGGTCACCTCCGGACCGCTCCGGTTGCCGTTCTCCTGGCGCGGTATTCGCTACTTCGGTCCGGCCACCGGCACGATCCGGGCGCGGCTGACCGGCGGACCGGAGTCGGCCGTGCAGGTTTTCGACACCGCCGATCGCCCGGTGCTGTCGGTGGACGCCCTGGTGCTGCGGCCGGTCGAGATCGGCTCCGCCAACGCCGGGGACGGGCGCTACCGGCTGGGCTGGATCCGGCCCGCGCCCGGCGGCGGCAGCCTGTCGTGGTCCGAGCTGAACTGGTTCGAGCTGCCCGAATTCGACCCGACACCGACGGGGGTGCGGTCGGCGCTGGAGACGGTCCTGCACCGGATGCGCGCCTGGCTGCGCGAGACCGACACCGGAATGCTGGCGATCCGGACGCGCGGCGCGGTCGCGGTGGGTGGCGCCGCTGTCACCGATGCGGCCGCGGCGGCGGTGTGGGGGCTGGTGCGGTCGGCCCAGTCCGAGCATCCCGGCCGGTTCGTGCTGGTCGACTCCGACGGCAGCCCAGCGGGGCCGTTGCCCGCCGCCGAGCCCCAGATCGCCACGCGCGCAGGCGATGTGGTGGTCCCGCGATTGGTGCCCGCTTACGAACCCGCGACCGGCACGCCGTGGCGGGCGGAGGGCACCGTGCTGATCACGGGGGCGAGCGGGGTGCTCGCGGGTCTGGTGGCCAACCATCTGACCGTCCGCCACGGCGTGCGGCACCTGCTGCTGCTCAGCCGCGGTCCGATCGATGCGAATGCCCTCGGGTTGCCCGCCGACTGCACCGTGACCACCGCCGAATGCGATGTGTCCGACCGAGATTCGCTCGCCCGGGTGCTGGCCGGGATACCGGCGGAGCGGCCGCTCACGGCCGTGGTGCACGCCGCGGGCAGCGTCGACGACGGGCTGCTGGAGACGCTCACCCCGGACCAGTTCGAACGGGTGCTGCGCCCGAAGGTGGACGGCGCCTGGAATCTGCACGAACTCACCCGCGAACTGGACCTGTCGGCGTTCGTGCTGTTCTCGTCGGTCGCCGGGTTGATAGGCGCGGCCGGACAGGCCAACTACGCGGCCGCGAACGCCTGGCTGGAGGCGCTGGCGTGGCAGCGGCACACGCAAGGATTACCGGCCACCGCGCTGGCCTGGGGGTTGTGGGGCCGCAGCACCGGTGTGTCCGTTGCGCTCGGGGCGGCCGACCGGGCGCGGCTGGCCCGCTCGGGCATCCTGCCGCTGTCCGATGCGGAGGGGCTGGCCCTGTTCGACGGCGGATGCGCCGGAGACGACGCGGTCCCGGTGCTGGCCGCGCTGGACCGGACCCGGCTGGATCCGGCCGCCGCGCCGCCGCCACTGCGCGCTCTGGCCCGGCCGCGCCGCGAGTTCCGGCCCCGGCCCGAGCATCCGGCATCCGACATGCCGGATTTCCCAGCACGTTTCGCCTCGCTGCCGGGCACCGACCGGCAGGAGCTGGTGCACGACCTGGTACACGATCTGGTTGCCGCGGTGCTCGGGCACACCGGCGACCTGCCGACCACCGACCGCACCTTCACCGAGCTCGGGTTCGACTCGCTGACCGGAATGGAGCTGCGCACCCGGCTGGCGGCCGCCACCGGCCTGCGCCTGCCCGCGACCCTGGTGTTCGACCATCCCACACCGGACGCCCTCGCCGCGCACCTGCACACCAAACTGACCGCCGCCGCCGACGACGACGCCGACGCCGGCGCGGCACCCGTCCGGCGGCTGCCCGAGGCCGCGCCGGAAGCCGCCGACGACCCGGGCGGGGAGTCCGCATCGATCCTGCACATGGACGCCGCGGACCTGATCCGCATGGCGCACGGCGGCGCGTCGCGCTCGCACTCCACCGACTTCTGGACCGACGGCAACGACTTCTTCGACGACGACCAGGGGACGGCATGACCAACCCGAACGCCGAATTGACCGAGGCCCTGCGCGCCGCCCTGGTGGAGCGGGATCGGTTGCGGCGGGAGAACTCCCGGCTCGCCGAGCGGCTCGACGAACCGATCGCGGTGATCGGCATGAGCTGCCGCTTCCCCGGCGGCGTGCACGGCCCCGACCAGTGGTGGGAATTCCTGGCCGCCGGCGGCGACGGCATCACCGGCTTCCCCGAGGATCGCGGCTGGCGCGACGACGACCGCGCCGAGCGCGGCGACTACCCGAGAGTGGGCGGATTCCTCGATACCGCTTTGGATTTCGACCCGGACATGTTCGGGATCTCGCCGCGGGAGGCGCTGGCCACCGATCCGCAGCAGCGGCTGCTGCTGGAGGCGTCGTGGGAGGCGATCGAACACGCGCGCCTCGATCCGCTCGCACTGCGGGGGTCTCAGACGGCCGTGTTCGCGGGCGTGATGTATCACGACTACGCCGATCGGCTCGGCGCGGTGCCCGAACGCGTCGAGGGGCATCTGCGCACCGGCAGCCTCGGCAGTGTGGTGTCCGGGCGGGTCGCCTTCGCGCTGGGACTGCACGGCCCTGCGGTCACCATCGACACCGCGTGTTCCTCGTCGCTGGTGGCGATGCACCTCGCCGGGCACGCGCTGCGGCAGCGCGAATGCTCGCTGGCCCTGGCCGGTGGTGTGACGGTGATGTCGACACCGAAGGTGTTCGCCGAGTTCGCCCGGCAGGGCGGGCTCGCCCCGGACGGGCGCTGCAAGGCCTTCGGCGCGGGAGCCGACGGCACCGGCTGGTCGGAGGGCGTCGGGGTGCTCGTGCTGGAGCGGCTGTCGGACGCGCGGCGGCTCGGACACCGGGTCCTCGCGGTGCTGCGCGGTTCGGCGGTCAACTCCGACGGCGCCTCGAACGGTCTCACCGCACCCAACGGCCCCGCCCAGCAGCGAGTGATCCGGCAGGCGCTCGCGGCGGCGGCGCTGCGACCCGACGACATCGATATGGTGGAGGGCCACGGCACCGGCACCCGCCTGGGTGACCCGGTCGAAATCCAAGCCCTCCTCGACACCTACGGCCCCGGCCGGACCAGGCCCCTGTGGCTCGGCTCGGCCAAATCGAACGTAGGCCACACCCAGGCCGCCGCCGGAATGGCCGGAGTGATCAAAGCCGTCATGGCCATGAGCCACGGCACCATACCCCCCACCCTGCACGCGAAAACCCCCTCCCCCCACGTGGATTGGACCGAGGCCCCGCTCCACCTACCCACCACACCCCAACCCTGGCCCACCACCGGCCACCCCCGCCGCGCAGCCGTCTCCTCCTTCGGCATCAGCGGCACCAACGCCCACATAATCCTCGAGCAGCCCCCAGCCCACCAGCCCGCCCCGACCGGGATCCAGCCACCCGCCACCCGCCGCACCGCGGCACGTCCGGGCACGACACAGCCACACACCACCGAACAGCGCCCGACACAGCCGATCACGGTCCGCACCGAACGGCCTGCGGCGGGGCCACACATCACCGACCACGGCGCGACACGGCCGGGCATCACCGGCGAGACGGGGCCCGGGATGTCACCGCCGACCACCACACGAGGTGCGGTGGGGGCGATCACGCCGCGCGTTGCCGATCCAGGTGTGGCGCGGGCGGCCACGGTGGCGGACGGCGAAGGTGTCGGGGCGCAGGCGGGTCCGGTCGCGTGGCCGTTGTCGGGGCGGACCGAGGCGGGGTTGATCGGGCAGGCCGGTCGGTTGGCGGAGCACGTCGGGGGGCGGCCGGAGGTGGCGGCGGGCGATATCGGGTTCTCGCTGGCGACCACGCGGTCCCGGTTCGCGCGGCGGGCCGTGGTGCTGGGGCGGGACCGGGACGAGCTGATCGAGCGGCTGGGCGTGCTGGCCGCGGACGGGCGCTCGCCCGGGGTCGTGCGTGGGACGGCGCACCCGAAGGCCAAGACTGCCTTGCTGTTTCCCGGGCAAGGGTCGCAGCGGCCGGGTATGGGGCGTGAGCTGCACGCCCACTATCCGGTGTTCGCCGACGCCTTCGACGAGGTCGCCGGGCTGCTGGACCCGAAGCTGGAGCGTCCGGTGCGCGAGATCGCCTGGGCGCCCGCCGATCACCCCGACGCCGTCCTGCTGGATCGCACCGACTTCACTCAGGCCGCGCTGTTCACCGTCGAGGTCGCGCTCTACCGGCTGCTCGAATCCTGGGGCGTGGCACCGGATTTCCTGCTCGGCCATTCGATCGGCGAGGTGAGCGCGGCGTACCTGGCCGGGGTGTGGTCGCTGACCGACGCCGCGGCCCTGGTGGCCGCGCGCGGCCGGTTGATGCAGCGGCTGCCGTCCGGCGGCGCGATGCTGGCGGTCACCGCCGACGAACGCACCGCCGACGAACTCGTCGCCCCGTACGAGGGCCGGGTCGCCATCGCCGCCGTGAACGGCCCGGCGGCGCTGGTGATTTCCGGCGACGAACCCGCGATCGACGAGATCGCGTCCGCCGCCGAGGCCCGCGGCCACACCGCGAAGCGGCTCCGGGTGAGCCACGCCTTCCACTCCCCCCGCATGCGCCCGATGCTCGAGGATTTCGCCGACGTCTGCGCGGCACTGACCTACCGGCCGCCGCGACTGCCGATCATCTCCGATCTCACCGGGCTACCGGCCGATCCCGCCGCCGTGCGCACGCCGGATTACTGGGTGCGGCACGTCGCCGAGCCGGTGCGTTTCGCCGACGGCGTGCGCTGGCTCCGGGACACGGGCCGGGTCACCGTTTTCGCCGAGGTCGGCCCGGGTGCGGCACTGTCCTCACTGGTGGCGGGTGCCGACGACGACGCGGTGGTGACGCCGCTGCTGCGCCCCGACCGGCCCGAGCCGGAGGCGATCACGACCGCGGTGGCGGAGGCCTATGTCGCGGGCGCCGCGGTGGACTGGGCGGCCCTCGTCCCCGGCGCGCGCGTCGTCGACCTGCCGACGTACGCGTTCGCGCACCAACGTTTCTGGCTCGAGCACACTCCGCGCGCCGATGTCCGCGCCGCCGGGTTGACCGCCGCGGACCATCCACTGCTCGCGGCGGTCGTGGCGGCGCCCGACGGCGCGGCGACCGTCCTCACCGGCACGCTGTCCGTCCGGGACCAGCCGTGGCTGGCCGATCACCGGATCGGCGGCCAGGTGCTGGCCCCGGCAACGCTGTTCGTGGAGCTGGCATTGCGCGCTGCCGACGAGGTGGGCTCGCACGGTATCGCGGACCTGACGGTCGTGACGCCGCTCGTGCTCGCCGAGGAACCCGTGCGGGTCCAGGTGCGAGTGGAACCGCCGGGGGCCGAGGGCCGCCGCGCGTTCACAGTCCACGCCCGCGACGACAACGGACCGTGGACCACCCACGCCGAGGGCACGCTCGCCGAGGAGTCCTCGCGCGAGACGGCGCCGCGCCGCGTGGCGCAGGCCGCGGCGTGGCCACCGCCGGGAGCCGTCGCGCTCGCCCCCGAGGAGCTGTACCGGCGACTCGCGGACGCCGGACTGCGGTACGGCCCTGCCTTCCAGGGCATGCGGGAAGTGTGGCGCGACGGCTCGGATCTCTGTGCGCGCGTGGCGCTTTCCGAGAACATCGACACCGGTCGATTCGGACTGCACCCGGCCCTGCTCGACGCGGCTCTGCACGCGCTCGTGGCACTCGCCGACGCCGCCGTACCGGCTACCGGGCCACGGGACGGGCTCGGCGGCGACGCTCGGGTCCGCCTGCCGTTCTCCTGGCGCGGCATCGAACTCCCCGCCCGGGGCGCGACGGAACTCCGCGTCCGACTCTGCACCCCGGCACCGGACCGGATCACGCTCTCGGCCACCGACCCCGCGGGCGCACCCGTCATCACCGTCGACTCACTCGAACTACGCCAGGCCCCAGCCGTTTCCGTCACTCCAGCCGGTCCGCCGCTCTACGCGGTCCACTGGGGCCCGGCCTCCGAACCGAGCGGAGATCCGCTCCCGGTCGAGGTCCGCCTCGCCGGCACCGACCGTCCCCCTGCCTCTTCCGCGGCGGACGGGAACTCCGCTCGCGCGCAGCCCGGCGTGATCGTCCTACCGGCCGATGCCGACTCCGCCGAGCCGGTAGCCGCTACGGTCCGAAACCACGTGGCGCACACGCTCGCCCGGATGCAACGGCTGCTCGTGGACGAACCGGACACCACGCTGGTCGTCCTCACCCACGGCGCCGTCGCCACGGACCCGGCTCGCGAACGACCCGATCTCGCGGGTGCCGCGGTATGGGGCCTGGTACGCAGCGCCCAGGCCGAGTACCCGGACCGGATCGTGCTACTGGACGCCGACGGCGCGGCACCCGCCGTGCTCGGCACCACGCAGCTCACCCCGCTGATCGCCCGCGTCCTGGCCACCGGGGAACCGCAACTCGCAGTGCGCGACGGCGGACTCCTCGTCCCACGCCTGTCCCGCCTCGCCGCGCCCGCCGGCCCGGACCTGCTGCGCGGTGACCCGTGGCGGCTGGTCGTCACCGAGCCGGGCACGCTCGACACGGTGACCCTGCGACCAGCGGCGGAAACACCGAAACCCCTGGCACCGCACCAGGTTCGGGTCGCCATGCGCGCCGCCGGAGTGAATTTCCGGGACATCCTGATCGGGCTGGGCATGTACCCGGACCCGAACGCCGTGCTGGGCGGCGAGGGCGCGGGTACGGTGCTCGAAGTCGGTTCCCGGGTCACCGCGTTCGCGCCCGGAGACCGGGTGATGGGCCTGTTCGACGGCATCGGATCGACGGTCACCACCGATCACCGCCTGGTGGCCCGCATCCCCGACGGCTGGACCTACGCGCAGGCCGCCGCGGTCCCGGTCGTATTCCTCACCGCCTACTACGCGCTGGCCGATCTGGCCGGGCTCCGCGCCGGGGAATCGGTGCTGGTGCACGCGGCCGCCGGCGGCGTCGGCACCGCCGCGACCCAACTGGCAAGGCATTGGGGCGCGGAGGTTTTCGCCACGGCGAGTCCCGGCAAGTGGCAGGTGCTGCGAGAGCGCGGTCTCGACGCGGACCATCTCGCCAACTCCCGCACCCTCGAGTTCGAACAACACTTCCGCACCGTCACCGACGGCCGCGGCATGGACGTCGTCCTCGACTCGCTGGCCGGGGATTTCGTCGACGCGTCGCTGCGATTGCTACCCCGCGGCGGGCGGTTCGTGGAGATGGGCGTCACCGACGTGCGCGACCCGGAGACCGTCGCCGAACGCCACCCCGGTGTCAGCTACCACTCGTTCCTGATCAGCGAGGTCGATCCCGACCGCATCCGGGCCATGCTCACCGACCTCGTAACACTGTTCGACAGGCGCGTGCTGACCCCGCCACCGATCACCGGCTGGGACGTGCGCGACGCGGTGACCGCACTGCGCCACGTCGGCCAGGCACGGCACATCGGCAAGGTGGTTCTCACCTGCCCGCGCCCGCTGGACCCGGCGGGCACGGTGCTCATCACCGGCGGCACCGGCATGATCGGCGCGGCGGTGGCCCGCCACCTCGTGTCCCACTACGGCATCCGCCGCCTGCTCCTGACCAGCCGCGCGGGCGAAAACGCCCCCGGCGCCATGGAATTGGCGAAAGAACTGACCGCAGGCGACGCCCACGTGGAGATCGTGGCCTGCGATGTGACCGACCGCGCGGCCGTCGCACAGCTGCTGCGCCGGTTTCGCGCACCGCACCCGCTCACCGCCGTCGTGCATGCCGCGGGCACCGTCGACGACGCCCTGTTCGCCGGTCAATCCCCCGAGAAGCTGGCGCGAGTGCTGCGCCCGAAGGTCGACGCCGCCTGGCACCTGCACGAACTCACCCGCGCGCAGGATCTCGCGGCCTTCGTCGTGTTCTCCTCCGCGGCAGGCGTTCTCGGCACCCCGGGGCAAGCCAATTACGCGGCCGCCAACGGATTCCTCGACGCGCTGGCCTCCGTACGGCAGCACGACGGGCTGCCGGGCAGCTCGCTGGCGTGGGGGCTGTGGGCCGAGCAGAGCGCGGTGAGCGCACATCTCGGCGCCCGCGACCGCGCCCGCATGGAGCGCGGCGGCTTCCGCACCCTCACCACCGCCCAGGCATTGGGGTTGTTCGACGCCGCGATGCGCAGCAGCCTGCCGGTCACCGTCCCGATCCGCCTGGACACCGCCGCCGTCACCGATCCACCGCCGCTGCTGCGCGGGCTCGTGCGCCGCCGCCGCGCCGCCGCCACGGCCGCGCCCGAACCCGCCGACTTCGCCGCCCGCCTCGCCGGGCACACCGTCGAGGAGCAGCACCGCCTGCTGCTGGAGTTGCTGGCGCGGCATGTGGCCGCGGTTCTGGATCACGACCCCGGCCGGGCGTTCGACGGTCATCGTCGTTTCGCCGATCTCGGCTTCGACTCACTCACCACCGTGGAGCTGCGCAATCAGCTGCGCCGGTCGACCGGTGTGACGATCTCTCCCACCGCGATTTTCGACTATCCGACCCCGGCCGCGTTGGCCGAGCACCTACGCGGCCGCATGGATCCGCCCACGGCGGCCGCGGGCAATCTCGTCGCCGATCTGGAACGCGACCTGGACCGGGTGGCCGAATCCGACATTCCCCGCGCCGATCTGGAACGGCTCGCCGCCAAGCTGGCCGCGGCACTGCACCGCCACCAGCCCGACGCGACCGTCGACCTCATCGAAATAGCCGGGGACGACGAGATATTCGACCTCATCGACCGTCGCTCGGACGGACTGCGCACATGACACATCGGCCGATTCCACAGCGGGGACGGGGTTTTGCGATGACGAGCACGGACCGGTACGACGTGGTGGTGGCGGGGGGCGGCTCGGCGGGCGTGGCGGCCGCCGTCGGCGCCGCCCGCACCGGGGCGCGGACCCTGCTGATCGAGCGCGGCCCGTGCCTGGGCGGCGCCGCGACGCTCCGCAACGTACTGACCTACTGCGGGATCTACACCCGCGCCGACCCACCGCGCCAGGTGGTGTTCGGCGTCGCCGAGGAGGTGCTGCGCGGGCTGCGCCGCCTCGGCGCGGTCTCCGCACCGACCCGATTCACCTCTGTCGCCGTGGTATTCGACCCCGAGTCGGTGAAACTCGTCCTCGACCGGATCTGCCACGACGCCGGAGTAGACGTCCGGCTCGACAGCCAGCTCGTCGGCGCCGACCGCCACGGTGAGGTGATCGGCGCGGTCCACCTCGCCGATCATCAAGGCCTGCACACGATCCGGGCCGCCGCGTACGTCGACGCCACCGGCGAGGCGGACCTGGCGAACTTCGGCGGCGCCGCGGTCCGGTACGGCAACGGCGGTCTGGTCCAGAACGGCACGCTGGGTGTGCGGTTCGGCGGCATTCCGCGCGCGGCCGAGGTCACCCGCGAAACGCTCGCCACCGCCGTCGCCGCCGCCAAACTGCGTGGCGCACACGTGCTGGCCGAGCGCGGACTGGTTGCGCGCCTGCCGATCTCGGGCGACATCGTCACCTATGTGGTGGACGAGGGCTACGACGCCCGCGATGCGCGCGAGCTCACCCGCGCCCAGACACACGCTCGCGCCCAGGCCCAGGAGTACCTCGCCGTGCTGCGCACCCTCCCCGGTTGCGCGGACGCGCACATCGTCACGACCGGCCCGGAGATCGGCACCCGCGAATCACGCCATCTGCTCGGGCACTACCGGCTCAGCACCGACGAGGTGCTCGGGGCCGCCCGCCACGAGGAGGTGGTCGCGATGGGCGCCTGGCCGATCGAGTACCACCCCGGCCCGGGCGTAGTTCCGCAGTGGCAGTTCATCTCCGGCGACGCCCATTACGACATTCCCTTCGGCGTGGTCCGCAGCATCGACACCGCGAACCTCTTCGCCGCCGGGCGCACGGTCGACGCCGACCGCTACGCCGGCGCCTCCCTGCGTGTCATGGGCACCGCCTTCGCCACGGGCCACGCGGCGGGGATCGGCGCGGCCCTGCACGCGGCCGGGGCGGGGACGAGCGCGGCGCTCGTGCAACGCGAACTGCTCTGCCAAGGGGCGTATCTGGAGATTCCGCGCGCCGCCTGATCGGGTGGGCTCAGTCGGGGAACGAGGCGACGAAGGCGGCGGCGATCAGGGCGGCGCTGATCACGGCGATGACGGCGATGCTCCACATGGGGACTCTCTTCGGTTGGGTGCCAAGCGGATTCAACCTAGCGTGAGCTGACTCACACCGCCACCCGGACCGCGGCGGTCTCGCCGCCCGCGCCGAAGACCAACCCGTTCTTCCAGGCATTGCGTTCGAACATCCGGAACAGCGGGCCCGCGACGAACGTCGTCACGATGGTCATGATCGCCAGGATGGTGAACAGCGTCGGGGTGATGAGTCCCTGGGTGAGGCCGATGTTGATGAGCACCAGCTCCATCAGTCCGCGCGCGTTGGCCAGCGCGCCCATCGCACCCGCCTCCCGCCAGCTCAGTCCCTGCCACCGCGAGGCCAGCGACACCGCGCCGAACTTCCCCGCGAACGACACCACCAGCACCGCCGCGGCCGCCACGATCGCCACCGGATGCAGCAGCAGGCTCAACTTGGTATTGAGCCCGGCGTACACGAAGAACGCGGGCAGCAGCAGATACGCCACCAGCGGCTCGGTCCGCTCCCGCACCCGGTCCAGCCACTGCCCGCGCGGCATCACCACCCCGGCGAGGAACGCCCCGAACACCGAGTAGATGCCCGTCCAGTCGGTGAACCAGGCGCACACGAGCACGACCAGCAGCACCACCGTGAACGGCCCGAGCGGCAGCCCGCCCGCGGGATCGGCGCGCATCTCCTGCTCGGCCCAGCCGTTCAGCACCCGCAGCAGCCGCCGCCCGACGGTCAGCATGAACAACACGAACGCTCCGCCACCGACGAAGGCCAGCACGGCACTGTTCATATTGCCCTGGGCACTGGCGACCACGACCGCCAGCAGGATCCACGACCAGGCGTCGTCGAACGCCGCGCACGCCAGCGTCATGGTGCCGACCCGCGTGTCGTGCAGCCCGGAGTCGTGAATGATCCACGCCAGCACCGGAAACGCGGTGATACCCACGGCCGCCGCGAGGAACAGTGCGGCCTGCCACGCCGCCACCTTCCCCGTGAAGAAGTCGCCGTGCTGGAACAGCACGTACCCGGTGACGGCGCCGAACAGCAGCGGCACCGTGAGCCCGGCCGTCGCGGTGGCGCCCGCCACCCGGAAGTGGTCGGTGAGAATCCCGGTCCGGAACGACGACCCGACCGAGAACATGTAGAGCACCAGACCCAGTTGCCCCACCACGTAGATCATCGTCAGCGACGGATGCGGAATCGTCTGCCCGCCGACCGCGAGGGTCGCGGGGAACAGCCACCGCTGCCCGCTGGGCCAGATCGCGCCCAGCACCGAGGGCCCGAGCAGGAATCCGGCGGCCATGATGGCGACCACCTGCATCTGCCCGAGCCGTCTCAGCACCGGCCACAGCAGCCGGTAGGCCGCGAGGATCACCGCCATCTGCAGAAAGAAGTGCAGCGTCAGCTCGAGAAACGACGGCATGGGTCAACACCTTTCACCGCGTCCGCGACCGTGGTCGCGGACGCGCGCGGGGTTCGGTGGTCAGGCCGGGACCACGGTCCTGGAGTCCGCGGTGCGCGGATAGATCGGGCAATCGGGGTACAGGTCGAACGGCGCGAACAGCGACCAGTCCGGCTCCGCCCGCAGCCGGTTCACCAGCGGGCTCTCCTGGGTCCAGAAGTCGCCACTGACCAGCCGCACATGCCATTTCGGGTCCAGGTCGGCGGCCATGTCCAGGATGACCTGCCCCATGACCGGCTGCCGGTTGTCGTAGACGGCGCAGATCAGGCGGTAGTAGGTGCCGTAGGCGGTCTTGAAGAACGATTCGTAGCTCGTGGTGGCGTCGTCGTCGGAGACGTTGCCCGCCAACCGATCCGCCGCCAGCTCGCCCGCCTTGCGGCCGGTCGCCAGGGCCAGCAGCACGCCGCCGGAGAACACCGGGTCGGTGAAGCTGCCCGCGTCGCCGACCAGGAAATAGCCGGGGCCGCAGAGTCTTTCGGAGTGGTACTCGAAGTTCCGTTCGCCCTTGAGTTCCCGCAGCACGGTCGCGCCGCGCAGCCGCTGCTGGATCCGCGGCACGCGAGCCAGATGCTCGTCGAACACCGCCTCGGGCCGGTCGGACTGCAGGATGGACATGGGCGCGACGGCGCCGACGCTGATGGCGTCGGCGCGCAACGGGATCGCCCACATCCAGCCGTCCTGGTGGATGCCCAGCTGGGTGTCGCCCTCCACGCCGGGGTTCTGGCTCTCGTCGAGATTGCCGTAGTGCTTGAACACCGCGGCCATCTTCAACCGGCTGTCGTGCACCCGCAGCCCGAGCTTCTTGGCGATCACCCCGGCCCGGCCCGACGCGTCGGCGAGGTAAGGCGCTGTGGCGTGGTGGGTTTCGCCGTCGTAGGTGTAGGTGACGCCGGTGACCCGGCCGTCGGCGGCCACGTCCACGTCGATGACGGCCGCCTCCTCGAGCACGGTGACGCCGGCCTTGGCGGTCTCGTCGAGCAGCGTCTTGTCGAACTCGGCGCGCTCGACCTGGATGGCCCAGGTGCGGCGGCCGTCCCCGATCTCGCCGAAGTCGATGCGGCGGGCGTTACCGGCGATCCCGGTCAGCTCCACCCCGGGTTTGAACGCGTACGGCTTGGCCATGACGGCGTCCAGCAGCCCGAGCTGGTCCAGGATCTCCACGGTGTAGGGCAGGAACGACTCGCCGATGTGGAAGCGCGGGAACCGCACCTTCTCCAGCAGCAGCACCCGGTACCCGCGCCGCAGCATGGTCAGCGCGTACGCGCAACCGGCGGGACCGCCGCCGATGACAATCGTGTCGTAGGTCGTGGTTTCGGCCATGATCACTCCATTTTCGTTTCAGCGGAACGTGATTCGGTTCATTGCTGCGCTCAGTTCGGCGCCGGGGTCGGTGCTCGCGCCGGGGCTGCGCCACGCCACGTGCTGGTCCGGGCGCACGAGCAGCGCGCCATCGGCCTTGATCTCCCGCACCCGCGCCCAGTTTTCGGAATCCGGTTGCGCCACCCGCAACGGCAGACCCGCCCGCTCCCGCACCGCACGCGCCGCCGCGGCCCATGCCCCTCCGGCGGGACCGGCCACGAGCGTGAACTCCCCCGCGCACACCAGGTCCAGGGTGGAGCGGCGCGCCCCGTCGTGCTCGACCCAGGCGTGCGGCAGCCGACGTCCCGGCCGCGTGGACGGAACGTGCTTGTCCCCCATGGGTTCCGGCTCCGGCGCGACCGTGCCGTCGGGCACCAGCGCACCGTCCTCGTAGGCGGCGCCGATCTCGATGTCGATAGCCTGGCAATCGATCCGATGGGTGCGCAGCACCTCCGCGGCGCGGGCGCGGGCGGTGCGGCCGCGCGCGGAGTCCTCGAAGTAGGTGTTGAAGAACGTCGGCCGCATCCACTGCGGCACATGGGGTCCCAGGCCCAGCGCGGCCTCGCTCATCAGTTCCGAGTTGGCGATGATGCCCACCGCCCAGTCCAGGTTGCGGCGGCCGATCGGGCGGCGCTCGGTGTCGTAGGTGTCCAGCAGGCCCGGACCGGCGTGCCCGCGCCGCACCGCGGCGATCTTCCAGGCCAGGTTGTGCGCGTCCTGGATGGCGGTGTTGAGGCCGAGCCCGGCCGCCGGCGGCAGCTTGTGCGCGGCGTCACCGGCCAGGAAGACCCGGCCGTGCCGGTAACGCTGGGCGTTGACGGCGTCGACCGTCCAGTTGCTGACCTTGTGCAGCCGCACCCGCAGATCCGGGATGCCGAGGGTGTCGCGGATGCGCGCCAGCACCGCGTCGCGCTGCGAGCGCGCCGGATCGTCGGGTCCGGTGGTGAAGTGCAGCCCCCACTCCTCGCTGAATCTGCCCCAGGTGGGCCCCATTTCGACGAGCGTGGCCCCGGACAACTCCGGACGCTTGGGGTTGACGAAGTAGGTCAGCAGCGCGCCGTCGCGCTGCCAGCGGGACAGGTCGGCGGTGAAGTGCACGGTGGTGACGTGATGGAACCGCGGCCAGCCGTCGAACCGCACACCCAGCGACGGACCCAGCGTCCGGCCGCCGTCACCGGCGATCAGGTACTCGGCGGTGACGGTGTGCCGCGCGCCGTCCGCGTCGCGCACGGTCGCGACGATCCGGTCGTCGCGCTCGGCCCACTCCACCAGTTCGCAGCCGTACCGGACGCGCCCGGGCGCGCGCTGCTCGGCCGCTGTGCGCAGCAACGGTTCCGAACGGATCTGCGGCACGTTGGTCGCGGCCACCGGGCTCGCCGCCGACCAGCTCTCCCGCAGTTCCCCGCCGCCGAAGGCGTCCATCTCGTAGATCACCCGGCCGTCGAAGGGCCCCTTCCCTGCCAGCGTGGTCTGCCAGCACACCGCGCCGAACTTCTCCAGCGGCGCGCCGACCGTCTCGAGTTCCTCGGCCAGGCCGTACTGCCGGAAGATCTCCATGGTCCGGTGATTGAGGTAGTGCGCCTTGGGCAGACGCGCCGTGTCCGGGCGCTGCTCCACCAGCAGATGGTCGATGCCCAACTCGGACAGGAAGATCGACGCCGTCAGACCGCAGCCGCCGGCGCCCACGATCAGCACGGTGGTGTCCATGTCCCCGCCGCGGTCAATGATGGCCATGGTGCTCGGGCAGATCGGGGCCCACCGAGGTCGGTCCGCCCGGGTACGGGAACGAGCCGGGGATGCCGCCGTCGTGGCCGACGACGACCTGCGCGGTGTTCACCGCCCCCGTGATCGGGGTGTCGCTGCCGGGCACCAGCCACACATGCAGGTCCCAGGCCCGCGGATGCACCAGGCCGGGCGGGTTCGGCAGCGCCGCGGGGATGCTGCCCGGCTCCTGCCCCACCCAGTCCTCGGCCGGCGGCTGGGTCACCATATCGAAGGTCGGGAAGGCGTGCACGCCGCGCTCGTGGAATCCCCAGTCGGTCGGATAGACGCACAGCCCGTGCTCGATCGGCGTCAGGCCCGGGGTGTAGACCGCGCCGTAGAACCAGCCCACCAGCTCGTAGGGGAACGACGGCGTGTACGGATCGTCGTGCACCGCAGCCGGATTCAGCGAGCGGTAGAACAGTCCGGTCGGCTGCCCGCTGGTCACCGCGTCGCGGGTGATCGTCCCGGCGGTGACGCCGTCGATCTGCTTGGCGATGATGTCCAGCGAGCGCGGCAGATTCAGCAGGCCCACCCCGACCCCGCGATACTGCACCCAGCCGTGCGAGTCCGGGCCCCAGCCGCCCAGTGCGGCCAGCGCCACCACGTCCTGCGGGCCGTTCAGTACGCGCAGCGAGCCCAGCCGATCGAGCACCCGCCGCTGGTCGGCGGCCAGGGATGCGGCGCGCTGGCCCGCGTCGCACTGCCGGTCGGCGGCCGGGACGCGATCGGGCCGCACGATCTCGTCGGCCGCGACGGCCGGGGCGAGCGCCGCGGCGGTCGTCAGCGCCGCCGCCAGCAGCAGTGGAATCCGAAGAGCCATCGGTGATCTCCGTTCAGTTGGTGGGAGTGGCGGGCTGGTCGATGAACTCGAACAACTCGTCGTCATCGGCGGCGTCGAGGTCGTCGAGGATGTCGTCGAGTGCGCCGCCGCGCAGGTGCCGCAGCAGATCGTCGAGCCGGGCGGCGATGTCGGCCACCGCGTTCGGGTCCAGTTCGGCGCTGCCGCAGGTGTCGCTGAGCGTCTGGATCTGTGCGCGGATGGCGGCGGCGGGATCCTCGGTGGGCACGAGCTCGTCGCGGATGTGACGGGCCAGCGCCAGCGGCGTCGGGTAGTCGAACACCACGGTGGTGGTGAGCTTCAGCCCCGTCGCCGACTTCAGGCGGTTGCGGAATTCGACCGCTCCGAGGGAATCGAACCCGAGGTCGGTGAAGGCCTGCTCCGCGCCGATCGCCTCCGGTGACTCGTGCCCGAGCACGGCGGCGGCATGGGAGCGAATCGTGGTGAGTACCAGCGCCTCCTGATCGGCGCGGGCGCGCCCGGCCAGTGCCGTCGCCAGTTTCGACGACTCGCCCGCGGCGTCGGACTCGGCGGTCCGCCGGGTGCCGCGCAGCAGCCCGCGCAGGGCCGGCGGCAGCGCCTCCGGCGCCTGGGCGCCCGCGGCGCGGATGGTCGGCGCGTCCAAACGCGCTGCCACGGTGAGCGATTGGCCCAGCACCAGCGCCCTGTCGAGCATCGCCAGGCCCTCGGGGGTCGGGATGGGCAGCAGGCCGTCGCGGCGCATCCGGGCGAAGTCCTGCTCGCCGAGATGACCGGTGATGCCGCTGGCCTGCTCCCAGATGCCCCACGCCAGCGACGACGCGGGCAGCCCGAGGCGGTGCCGGTGCGCGGCCAGCGCGTCGAGGAAGACGTTCGCGGCGGCGTAGTTGGCCTGCCCGGGACCGCCCAACACACCGGCGACCGAGGAGTACAGCACGAACGCCGCCAGCTCCTGGGACGCGGTGGCCGCGTGCAGGTTCCACGCCGCCTGCGCCTTGGCGCGGAACACGGTGGCGACCCGGTCGGGGGTCAGCTCCGCGAACAGGCCGTCGTCGATCAGGCCCGCCGCGTGCACGACGGCCGTGAGCGGGTGCCCGGCCGGGACGGCGGCGACCACTGCGCGCAACGCGTCGGCATCGGCGGCGTCACAGGCCGTGATCTCCACGTGCGCACCCAGTTCGCTGAGCTCGGCCGCCAGTTGCTCCGCACCGGAAGCGGTTCGACCACTGCGGCTCAACAGCAGCAGATGGCGCGCACCGTGCGTGGTGACCAGGTGCCTGGCCGCCGCGGCGCCCAGCACGCCGGTGCCGCCGGTGATCAGGACGGTGCCTTCGGGGTTCAGTGCCGTGGGGACGGTGAGCACGTTCTTGCCGACGTGCCGGGCCTGGCTCAGGTACCGGAAAGCCTCCGGTGCGCAACGCAGGTCCCACGGCGTCACCGGAAGCGGCCGCAGCACACCGGATTCGAACAACTTCAGCAGTTCCACCAGGATGTCGTGCAGCCGCTGCGGTCCCGCCTCCATCAGCACGAAGCCGCGGTACCGCACGCCGGGATGCGTCTGGGCCACCTCGCCGGGATCGCGCACATCCGTCTGGCCCATCTCCACGAAACGCCCCCCGCGCGGCAGCAGCCGCAGCGAGGCATCCACGAACTCACCGGCCAGCGAGTCGAGCACGACGTCCATCCCGCGGCCGCCGGTGGCCGTCAGGAATTGCCGCTCGAACTCCAGGGTGCGGGAGTTCGCGATGTGACCGGCGTCGAATCCCATGGCGCGCAGGGTGTCCCATTTCGGCAGGCTCGCCGTCGCGTACACCTCCAGCCCGAGATGGCGGGCCAGCTGCACGGCGGCCATGCCGACACCGCCGGTGGCCGCGTGCACCAGCAGGGTCTCGCCCGCGGCCACCTCGGCCAGATCCACCAGCGCGTAGTAGGCGGTGGCGAACACCGCGGGTACGGCCGCGGCCTGCGCGAACGTCCAGCCCTCCGGCATCGGCACCACCATCGAGCGGTCCGACACCACGGTGTCGCCGATGCCCGCGAACAGGCCCATCACCCGGTCGCCGGGCGCGAACTCGGTCACGTCCGGGGCCACGTCCACGATCACGCCCGCGCCCTCGCCGCCGATCGGCGCGTCCGGGTCGGGATACATGCCGAGCACGATCAGCACGTCGCGGAAGTTCATGCCGGTGGCACGCAGCCGCACCCGCACCTCGCCGGATCGCAGTGCGGCCGTGGCGTTCTCATCGGCACGCAGCACGATATTGTCGCCGTTGAGCGTGCCCTTCCCGAGCGCGCCCAGCCGCCACGGGCTACGGCCGATCAGCTCCGCGCCGCCCACCGTGTCGGCGCCGGCCCGGCCCAGTCGCGGCACGTGCGCGGTCCCGCGCCGCATCGCCACCTGCGGTTCCGCTTCGAGCGCCAGCGCAGCCTCGGCGGCCGCCCGATACGCATCGGGGTCGTCCACATCGACCAGCACGACCCGTTCCGGATACTCCGCCTGCGCACTGCGCAACAGCCCCCACACCGGCGCGGCCGCGAGATCGCCGACCTCCTCGCCGCCCTCGACCGACACCGCGCCACTGGTCACCACCACCACCGTCGCCGCGGCGAACCGCTGATCCGCCCACAGCGCCCGGACCTCGGCCAGCACCCGGTTCACCGTCGCCAAAGCCTGCGCCGCAGGGTCTTCCGCACCACCGGTGCTCCCGCCGGCACTCGTACGGCCGACGTTCGCGGCACCGCCGGCTGTCGGCACCCCTGTCCGTTCGCGCGCCGGGAGACAGCGCACGACGATCGCGTCGTCGGCACTGCCCCGGGCGCAGCGCTCGGCCGTAAAGCTCTGGGCGCCGGACACTTCGATGGTTTCCCAGATGCCGGAAGCTCCGGTGTGCGGCATGGCGACCCAGTTGAGCGCGTACAGGTCGGAGGTGATGGATGTGGAGGTGAGCTGGTCGGCAGACAGGGCCCGTACCGAGAGCGCGGATACGGCGGCGACGAGCGCCCCGCGGGGATCGGCGGCCGTGATCGACAAGCGATCGGCGCCCTCCGGGGCCAGCCGGACGCGCAGTGCCGTCGCGCCGACCGCCGCCAGCGAAACGCCCTCCCACGCGAAGGGCAGCTTCACCGTCTCGGCGCCGTCGGTGATCGCGGCGACCGCCATGGCGTGCAGCGCGGCGTCGAGCAGTGCCGGGTGGATGCCGAATCCGGCCGCGTCCGCGCGCAGCGGCTCGGGCAGCTCGACCTCCGCGAAGAGTTCCTCGCCGCGCCGCCACATCGCCGTCAGGCCGCGGAAGGCCGGACCGTACCCGTAGCCGCCGTCGGCGAGCGTCTCGTACACCTCCGAAACCTCCACCGCGGTCGTCCCGCTCGGCGGCCACACCGCGAATTCGCCACTGTCCGAGATCGTTTCGGCCGCGCCCAACGTCCCCGTGGCATGACACGTCCACGCGGGCTCGTCGCTGCCGTGCGGGCGCGAGTACACGGCGATGCTCCGATCTCCCGCCTCGTCCGCGCCGACGATCACCTGAACGTCGGCGCCACCGGATTCGGCCAGCACCAGCGGCGCCTGCAACACCAGCTCACCGACGCGTGGCGCACCCACCAGTTCCCCTGCGTACAAGGCGATCTCGACGAACCCCGTACCGGGCACCAGCACGTTCCCGGCCACGACGTGATCGGCCAGCCACGGCTGCGCCGCCACCGACAACCGGCCGGTCAGCATCACGCCGCCGCCGTCCGCGAGCGGCACCGCCGCGGCCAGCAGCGGGTGGTCGGCCGCCCCGAGCCCGGCCGCGCCCAGATCTCCCGCGCCGGTGGGCTTGTCGAGCCAGAACCGCCGGTGCTGGAAGGCATACGTCGGCAACTCCACCGTCCGGGCTCCGGTACCCCTCAGCGCCGCCGCCCAGTCCACCGCGGTGCCGGAGACGAAGGCGGCGCCCAGCGCGGCGTGCAGCGATTCGACCTCGTCACGCTTCGGATCGAGCACGGGAACGGCGGTCACCTCGTCGATCTCGTCCTCGTCCAGTCCGTCGCGGGTGAGGGCGGTCAGCGTCGTGCCGGGCCCGGTCTCCAGGAACACCGTGGCCCCGTGCCGCCGCGCCGCTCGCGTCCCGGCCAGATACCGGACCGGTTCCCGCACGTGCCGCACCCAGTACTCCGGGCTGCACAGCTCCGCGGGATCGGCCAGTTCCCCGGTCACATTGGACACGATCGGGACGGTCGGCGGGTGATAGGTCAAGCCCGCGCACACACCGGCGAAATCGCCGAGAATCGGGTCCATGCGCGGCGAGTGGAAAGCGTGACTCACCCGCAGCCGCCGCGTGTTGTATCCGTCCTTGCCCAACGCCGCGGCGACCTCGTCGATCAGGTCCTCATCGCCGGACACCACCACCGTCGCGGGCCCGTTGACCGCGGCAACGGCGATCCGGTCCGCGTGGCCGGCCAGCAACGGCGCGACCACCTCCTCGCCCGTCGGCACCGACAGCATGGCGCCGCCCTCCGGCAGGGCCTGCATCAACAAGCCGCGGGCCGCCACCAGTTTCGCGGCGTCGGCGAGCGACCAGACCCCAGCCAGGTAGGCCGCGGTCACCTCGCCGATCGAGTGCCCCATGAGCAGATCGGGCCGCACACCATAGGATTCGAGCAGCCGGAACACCGCGACCTCGACACAGAACAGCGCGGCCTGGGTGTAGGAGGTCTGGCTCAGCAGCTCCGCGGTCGGCGTCTCCGGTTCCGCGAACACCACCGTGCGCAGCGGCGGATCGAACCGCTTGTCGAACTGCGCGCACGCCTCGTCGAACGCCGCGGCGTACACCGGGAACCGGTCGTACAGGGTCCGGCCCATACCGACCCGCTGGGCACCCTGCCCGGGGAACAGCAGGGCCGTCTTCGCACCCGGAACGGACTGCCCGCGAATCACATTCGGCGCGGTCCGGTCGGCGGCGAGCGCGTCGAGCGCGCCGAGCAACTCGGCCCGGTCCGCGCCGAGCAGCACCGCGCGATGCGCCAGCCGGGCCCGGCCGGTGGCCAGCGTGTGTGCCACGTCGACGGCAGTGTGGCGGGGATGTTCGGCGACGCAGGCCGCCAGGCGGGCCGCCTGCGCGACCAGCGCACTCTCGGTGCCACCGCTGACCACCCACGGAATCATCGGCGGCACAACGGGTTCGGTCTCCTCCCCCGCCGCCGGATCGACCTGTTCGGCCTCCTCCAGAATGACGTGCGCGTTGGTGCCGCTGATTCCGAACGCCGACACCGCCGCCCGGCGCGGACGCCCGTTGCGCGGCCAGGGCTGCGCCTCGGTCGCCAGCCGCACCGCCCCGGCCGTCCAATCCACGTGTGGCGATGGCTCGTCGACATGCAGCGTGGGCGGCACGGACGCGTGCCGCATCGCCATCACCATCTTGATCACGCCCGCGACGCCCGCGGCCGCACTGGTGTGCCCCATGTTCGACTTGATGGAGCCGAGCCACAGCGGCGACTGCCGATTCTGCCCGTAGGTGGCCAGCAGCGCCTGCGCCTCGATCGGGTCGCCCAGCGAGGTGCCGGTCCCGTGCGCCTCGACCACGTCCACGTCGGCGGCGCCGAGCCGGGCGCCGGCCAGCGCCGCCTCGATCACCCGCCGCTGCGACGGCCCGTTCGGTGCGGTCAGCCCGTTGGAGGCGCCGTCGGAGTTCACCGCGGAGGACCGCAGCACCGCCAGCACCCGGCGGCCGTTGCGCTGCGCGTCCGAGAGCCGTTCCAGCACAAGCATTCCCGCGCCTTCCGACCACGCGGTGCCGTTGGCCGACGCGGCGAATGCCTTGGCGCGGCCGTCCGGGGAGATCACCCGCTGCCGGGAGAACGCGATGAACGCCTCGGGCGTCGGCATCACCGTCACCCCGCCGGCCAGCGCCAGCGAGCACTCACCGGAGCGCAGCGAGCGGGCCGCGTCGTGCAGCGCCACCAGCGACGAGGAACAGGCCGTATCGATCGACACCGCCGGGCCCTCGAGGCCCAGCACGTAGGCCACCCGCCCCGACGCGACGCTGCTGGTCCGGCCGGTCATCATCAACCCGGCCAGACCGCTGCGATCCTCGGCGATACTCGGGCCGTACTGCACCTCGATGATGCCGGCGAACACCCCGGTCCGGGTGCCCCGCAAGGCCGTCGGATCAATGCCCGATCGTTCCAGCGCCTCCCACGACACCTCCAGCAGCTGCCGCTGCTGGGGCTCCATCGTGAGCGCCTCCTTGGGGCTGATGCCGAAGAACGCGGCGTCGAAATCCGCTGCGCCCTGGAGGAACCCGCCCTCGCGAGCATAGGAGGTGCCCTCGTGATCGGGGTCCGGATCGTACAATCCGTCCATATCCCAGCCGCGGTCGCCGGGAAAGCCCGAAATCACGTCCCGCCCCCCGGACACCATGTCCCACAGGTCTTCCGGCGACGCCACGCCGCCGGGATAGCGGCACGCCATCCCGACGATCGCGATCGGTTCGCTCGCCCGCGACTCCAATTCCTGCAGCCGCTGCCGGGTCCTGTGCAAGTCGATGGCCGCCCGCTTGAGATAGGTGCGGAGTTCTTCTTCTGTCGCCATACCCGTCTCCCGAATTCCGGCAAAGATCGCCACCGCGGCCGGTTACGAAATTGTCCGGCCGCGAACGTCTTCCATAGTTGCCGCGACCGCGATCGGCGGTAACCCCTAGCCTGCCCCTATCCCCGCATACCGGGGCGGACACCGGCGCAGAGGTCTGCTTATACTCCGGCACAACGTCATTCGTGTTCCGCAATGCCGGAGAACACAGTTAGGTCGCTTCATGAATCGCCTCGGAAATCCGCGCCGCCGTGCCGTTTCCAGCAATGTCCGCAGCGTGGTCTCGGCGCTCACGCTGGCATTCGGTGTCACCGCCGCAACCACCCCCGCCCTCGCCGATCCGCCGGCCGCCGACTGCGCGAGCCCACGCTGGGTGGGCAGCTGGCTGATGGCCGCATCGGACGCCACGCCGGTATCGGATATGGCCCTGACCCCGACCGTGTCGCTGTTCGACCAGACCTACCGGATGGTCGTCACCCCGCACCTGGGCGGGGCGACACTGCGCCTGCATCTGACCAACCGGCTCGGCCCGCTGCCGATCACCTTCGGCACCGTCACCGTCGCCAAGCAGGCCGAGGGCGCCGCGGTCGACCCCGCGTCACTGCGCCCGGTGACCTTCGGCGGGCAGGTGTCGGCGACCGTGGCACCCGGCGCCGAGCTGGTCAGCGACCCGGTCCCGCTGTCGTTCGCCGCCTTCGAGCCGCTGGCGATCAGTGTGTACGTGCCCGGTCTGTCGGCCCCGGCCACGGAGAACATCGTCGGCCTGTCCACCAGCTACTACGGCCCGCCCGGCTCCGGCGACCACGCCGCCGACCCCACCGGCGCGGCGCTGAGCCTGCGCACCACCAGCGTGCTGTTCGCCGGAGGCATCGATGTGCTTGCCGCGCCGGACCGCTCGAGCGTCGTGGCCATGGGCGATTCCATCAGCACCGGATATGCGGGGGCGACATATTTCGAGGGGCCGCAGGATGCTTCCCTCGTCGACCGCAACCTCCGGTATACGGATTTCCTGCAACACCGCCTGGATGCCGCCGGAATTCCACTGACCGTGTTGAATTCGAGTATCTGGGGCAATCGCGTGGTGCGGAATCAGACAATCCCGCAAACGGGCCCGGGCGCCTCCGCCAGATTGCAGCACGACGTCATCGAGACCGCCGGAATTTCCGATGTGATAATCGCCTCGGGCACCAACGATCTCGCATTTCCGCCGACGCAGAATCCCGAACAGCTGGCGGCGGCCTACGCCGAATTGATCGGCCGGCTGCATGCGGCCGGACTCCGGGTGCACCTGGCGACGATTCCGCCGTCGGTGCGTTCGTTCATCGCCGGTGGCCTCGCCCCGAACGCCGAACCGGTCCGGCAGCGGGTCAACGACTGGATCCGTAGCCAGCAGCTGTCCGACACCGTCATCGACTTCGACGCCGTACTGCGCGACCCCGACGATCCCGCCGCGCAGCGCCCCGATCTGGTCTCACCCACGCTGGTGCACCCCAACCCGCAGGGTCACCGGGCACTGGCCGACGCGATCGACATCGGCGCCTTCCAGGGCTCGCCCTGCCGCTGACCATCACCCCCGCCGCGGGCCCGAGACTGCGAGGTCCGGGCCCACGGCGGAACATGCTGTGCTACAGCCGGTCTCGTACGGATGCCTGCTTACGGAACACCGGCGACATCCGCCGGGCCATCCGGTCGGCGAAAGCCGGCGACAGCTGCGTCGTCGCGAACATCGACCGCACCGGCATACCCATATCCAGCACCTCGGACTTGTTGCGCCGCACCGCCCCGACGATCTTCCCCGCGATCCGGTCCACGGTGGTGGAGCCGAGCAGCGCGCTGGCCCGCACCCCCTGGTCGACCCAGACCTGGTACATGCCATCGCCCTTCACGAAACCGGGCAACACGACGGAGAATCCGATCGGCGTGCCGTGGTACTCGGCGCGCAGTGATTGGGCCAGCGAGACCAGCCCGGCCTTCGTCGCGGCGTAGGGCGCCTGAAACGCGGGCGCCACCTTGGCGGCGCCGGTCGACACGAACAGCACATGCCCGCCGCCCCGCTCGACCATGCCCGGCAGCACGCGCCGGGTGAGCAGCATCGGCGCCATCAGGTTGACCTGGACAATCCAATTCAACTCGGCCGGTTCGTATTTCGTGAACGCCGCGGCCAGCTCGACGCCCGCGTTGTTGATCAGCACGTCGATCGGACCCAGCGCGCGCTCCGCCCGGTCGACCAGATCGTCGAGACCGGCCGCATCGGCCAGATCGCCGAGAATCGGCTCGGCCTTGGCGCCGCTCTCGCGCAATTCCTCCGCCAGCGCACCGAGTACGTCGGCCTGCCGTCCCACCAGGGCGACGCGCGCGCCCTGCGCGGCCAGCCGGCGTGCCACGCGCTTCCCGATACCGCCCGACGCCCCGGTCAGGAGCACCGTCCGTTCCTTCAGATCCTTCACTGCTCCTCCTGGAGTCCCGATGCGAAGGCACCTCTCGGCAGCATTTACCGCACGACCGTTCGCCGACGCCCTCCGAGCCTGCCGTTCATCGACCGAGCAGGTAAACCCCTATCCACGCCCCTATCGGCGGGTCAGGCCCGGCAACCACGGGTACCTTGACCCTCAGCCCACGCGCCCGGTAGCGTACAGAGCACGCACGTTCGTGCGGTTGATGAAAGCCCACCTCAGCGACCAAGGAGAAGCCCATGACGGAGGCAAGCGGGTCCACCACCGCGGCCGCGGACCGCGACCTCGGCGCGGCCCCGGAGCAGGCTTACACCGAGGCCACCGACCCCGACTGCATTTCGGACGAGGTGGCCGTCGATCTGCTCCGCGCCGCACCGTGGCGCCGCATCGCACTCGTCGGCGACAGCACCGCGCACGGCGCGGGCGACCCCAGCCCCGGCTACCGCGAAATGTACTGGGCCCCAAGGGTGATCCAGGTCCTGCGCGCGGCCGTGGGCGAAGTCGAGTTCCTCAACACCGGTCGCATCAACGCCACCACCCGCCAGGTGCTCGACGAGCAACTGGAAACAGCCCTGGCCTTCGATCCGGACCTGCTCTACGTCGCCTGCGGCGGCAACGACCTGTGGACCGACACCCCCGACTACGACGCCGCCGAAGCGAACCTGGACCGAATCTTCGCCGCCGGCAAAGCAATCGGCGCCCGCCTCGCCACCATGACCATCGCCGACGCCGTCCCCGAGCACATCCCCCAGCTCCGCCCGTTCCACGAACGCCTCGACCTGCTCAACCAGGTGATCCGCCGCGTAGCCACCCGCCACGACGCCATTCTGATCGACCTGTGGTGGCACCCGGTCGGCCACCGCCCCACCGTCATGTCCGCCGACAACATCCACTTCAACATCTCGGGCCACGCCGTCGTAGCCGCCGAGGTAATCAAGGCCCTCGCAGCCGCCACCCCCTGACTCGCTCCCGGCCGACGCACGGGTGTAACCCTGTGCGGCACATCGAAGTCCGGGCAGGAACCGAGCGGCTCGGGCCATATCGCGGGCATATCGAAAATTCGATACGCGCGGGCAACGTCGCGCTGGCTTGACTGAGAGGCATGAGCTCCAGCGAACCAGCGATCTCACGCTCCCGGCCACCGGCGACGGCCGGACCATCGGTACGAGCCACGATCTACGGGTGCGGCGCGGACGAGGCCGTCCTGTTCCGACAGCTGGCCCCTCGTTTCGGCGTACTGCCGACGCTCACTGCGGCGCCGGTCGCCGAAGACACCGTTGATCTGGCGCTCGGAAACCGAGCTGTCAGTGTCGGCCACAGGACTCGGGTGACGAACGCGACGCTTGCCGCTCTGAGCCGAGCAGGCGTGCAGTACATCTCCACCCGAAGTGTCGGGTACGACCACATCGATGTCGAATACGCCCACCGCGTCGGTATTTCCGTGGGCACCGTGACCTACTCACCCGACAGCGTCGCCGACTTCACCGTGATGTCGATGCTCATGCTGGTGCGCGGCGTGAAATCGGTACTCCGTCGCTCCGCACTTCACGACTATCGGCCGAGCGACACCCGAGGTAGAGAACTGCGCGACTTGACCGTCGGAGTGGTCGGTACCGGGCGCATCGGCAGGGCGGTCATCGATCGGCTGCGCGGCTTCGGCTGCCGCGTACTGACCTACGATATTCGCCCCACCGTCCACGTCGGTCGTGCCGGGCTCGACGAGTTACTGGTGAACAGTGACATCGTGACGCTCCATACGCCCCTATCCACGACCACACATCATCTTCTCGATCGGCAACGGATCGACCGGATGAAATATGGAGCATTTGTCGTCAATACCGGGCGCGGTTCGCTGATCGACACCAGCGGTCTGCTGTCGGCGTTGGAAAGCGGAAGGCTGGGCGGTGCGGCCCTGGATGTCCTCGAAGGAGAGGAAGGGATCTTCTACGCCGACTGCCGAAACGAACACATCGACAATGCCGCCCTGCTGCGTCTGCAAAGACTCCCCAATGTGCTGATCAGTCCGCATATCGCGTATTACACAGATCACGCCCTGGCGGACATCGTCGAGAACAGCCTCATCGATCTCGTGAACTTCGAAATGGATACCGCAGCACATGAATAGAGTGAAGATCGGCGTCATCTTCGGCGGATCGTCCGAGGAGCATCCGGTATCCGTCAAATCGGCGAACGAAATCGCGAACAACCTCGATACCGGCAGGTACGAGCCGTACTGGATAGGAATTACGAGATCCGGTGCATGGATGCTCTGTGACGGGCCGGACGCGGATTGGGAGAACAATGGTGGCCGTCCCGCCGTCTTGGCACCGGATCGAAGCGTCCATGGATTGCTCGTCCGGAGGCGCGCGGGCTACGAAACCGTCCGCCTGGACATGGCTCTCCCGGTGCTCCACGGAAAGCTCGGCGAAGACGGTGCGATCCAGGGCTTGCTGGAGCTGTCCGGACTTCCCTATGTCGGTTGTGGTGTCGCCGCCTCCGCGTTGTGCATGGACAAGTCCCTCGCTTACCTCGTGGCCCGCAGCGCGGGAATCGCCACGCCGAACTTCCTCGTGGTCGCGGCGAGCGGGGACGTCGATGCCGAACAGCTCACGTATCCGGTCTTCGTGAAGCCGGCTCGTTCGGGTTCCTCGTTCGGCGTCAGCAAGGTCGCCGGGAAGGACGAGTTGGCCGCCGCGCTGGCGGCGGCCCGCCGGTACGACTCGAAGGTCATGATCGAGGAGGCGGTGCCGGGCCATGAGGTCGGTTGCGCGATCCTCGGGGATGGACCGGACCTGGTAATCGGCGAAGTGGACCGGGTCGCCCTCTCGCACGGTTTCTTCAGGATCCACCAGGAGAGCTCACCGGAAACCGGTTCCGAGAACTCGACGTTCATTGTCCCCGCCGACATCTCCGACGATCTGCGCCGACGCGTCCGGCAGACCGCCGAGACCATCTACCGCGCGCTGGGCTGCCGAGGCCTTGCCCGGGTGGACATGTTCCTCACCGAGGACGGGCGGGTCGTCCTCAACGAGGTCAACACCTTCCCCGGTATGACCTCCTACAGCCGCTACCCCAGGATGATGGCCGCCGCGGGCCTTCCGCTGCCCGACCTGATCGACCGGCTCGTGTCGATGACACTGCACGAGGGCCGATGATGAATGCCGATTTCGTATTCGTGGACGAACTGGTGCCCGGCATTCGCTGGGACGCCAAGTACGCCACCTGGGACAACTTCACCGGCAAACCGGTGACCGGATATCTGGCGAATCGCATCGTCGGCACCAAGGCCCTGTGCGAAGCACTGACGCGGGCGCAAGCGCAAGCCGTCGAACTCGACTTCGGCCTACTTCTGTGGGATGGGTATCGACCGCGACGAGCCGTGGACAGCTTCCTCCATTGGTCGAGACAGGCGGAGGACGGCCGAACCAAACCACGTCACTACCCGAATATCACCCGATCCGAGCTGATCGGCAAGGGATACGTCGCCGTCGAATCCGCGCACAGCCGAGGCAGTACCGTCGACCTCACGCTCTATCACTTGCCTACGGGCGCATTGGCACATATGGGCGGCGGCCACGATCTGATGGACGTGATATCGCATCACGGAGCGGTGGGAATAAGCCGCGATGCGGCGAGAAACCGTCGTCAGCTTCGTTGGATCATGGAAAGCAGCGGTTTCCGCTCATACGATCGCGAATGGTGGCATTACACCCTCGACAGCGAACCATATCCGGACACCTACTTCGATTTTCCGATCACATCGAACAATCGATCGCTGCACGCTGCCCCCATTCCCGCAGGGCCCGCACGACACAGAGAGCCGGTGCTGTAATGAATGACGGCCTGCCCTACTTCTCACAGTGGGGAAGTAGGCAGCGTAACGACCACGTCGTGGTGCGGCGAACCGATCCCTCGACCGTGGAAGCGGTCCTGCGAGATATCGACTCCCGGTACGACTGGCGCTCCGACGGGTACAGTTCGCGTGCCGAATACCTGTTCTGGTCCCGGAAGCTCTGCGGCTTGGCGTGTCTACAGTCGTTGCTACACGGCTGGACCGACACCCGGCTGTCGATGGGCGCACTACTGACGCTTGCTCTCGATCGGGGCTGCTACACAGTCGAGCCCTCCGGCAAGGTCCACGGACTGTTCTACCGGCCCTTCATGGCGTGGATAGATGCGCAGTTCGGGTTTCGCTGCGAATTGGTCGAGCGCACCACGATCGAGGTGTCCGCCCGCCGGATCGGTCCCGGGCGGGTCATGATCGCTTCGGTATCACCCGAGATTCGCGACCCGGCCACCAAGAATCCGCTGCGAGGGGGTCATCTCGTATTGATCCATGCGGTCCACGACGGAGTCGTCCGGTTCCACGACCCGTCCGGATACACCAGCAACTCCGAATCCGCATCACTGCCCATACCTGTGTTCGAGAGATTTCACGCCGATCGAGGCATCGTGATCAGCAGCCGCGAAACAGCGGAATCGGCAGCCGCCGAACCGATTCGGCGGGCGTCATGATGCCCGGTCTGCGCGCACCGCGCATGCTTCGATTCGGCGTGGCCCAAGGGTCTGCAAGTCGCGTCCGCCCGGCACAGCGGGGATTGATGTGTAGATGCGCATATCACGGTATAGGTATCTACCTGATGTCGACCCGCGATGTCTCAATGCTTGCTGCGGTCCGCGTGTCGGTGCGGGTCGGCGCTCCCCCAGGCGCCGACCCGCATCGAATCGCGTTAGGGCTCAGCGCTTGCGGCGGTCGCGCTTCTCGCGGACCCGGATGGAGATGCGTACCGGGGAGCCGTCGAAACCGAATTCCTCGCGGAGGCGGCGTTCCAGGAAGCGGCGGTAGCCCGCCTCCAGGAAGCCGGTGGTGAACAGGACGAAGGTGGGTGGGCGCGTCGTTGCCTGGGTGGCGAACAGGACGCGGGGAAGGCGGCCGCCGCGCATGGGGGGCGGGGTGGCCGCTACCACTTCCTTGAGCCACGTGTTCAGGCGGCCGGTGGGGATGCGCTTGTCCCATGACTCCAGCGCGGTTTCCATTGCGGGGACCAGCTTTTGGACCGCGCGGCCGGTGTGGGCCGAGATGTTGACCCGCTGGGCCCACGGCACCTGGACCATCTCGCGGTCCACCTCGCGCTCGAGCTGGTAGCGGCGGTCCTCGTCGACCAGATCCCACTTGTTGTAGGCGATCACCAGTGCCCGCCCGGCGTCGGCGATCATGCTGATCACCCGCAGGTCCTGCTCGGTGATCGGCTGCGAGGCGTCGATCAGCATGACGGCGACCTCGGCCGCCTCGATGGCCGATTTGGTGCGCAGCGAGGCGTAGTACTCGGTGCCGCTGGCATTGACCACCTTGCGCCGCAAACCGGCGGTGTCGACGAAACGCCAAGGCTTGCCGCCCAATTCGACCAAGGAATCGACCGGGTCGACGGTGGTCCCGGCCACGTCGTGCACCACCGAACGCTCGTCGCCCGCGAGCTTGTTCAACAGGCTGGACTTGCCGACGTTCGGCTTGCCCACCAGCGCGACCCGGCGCGGCCCCGCCACCACGACACCGTCCTCGCGCGGCGTCTCCGGCAGCACCCCGAGCAGGTCGTCGAGCAGGTCACCGGTGCCCCGGCCGTGTGCCGCGGACACCAGCCGCGGCTCGCCCAGGCCCAGCGACCAGAGCACCGCGGCCTCCGCCTCCAGCTTCGCGCCGTCCACCTTGTTGGCGACGAGGATGACCGGAGTCTTGGAGCGGCGCAACACCTTCGCCACCGCTTCGTCGGTCGCGGTGGCGCCCACGGTCGCGTCCACCACCAGCAGGATGGCGTCCGCGGTTCGCATCGCCAGCTCGGCCTGCCGCGCCACCGACTGCTGCAGCCCCTTGGCGTCGGGCTCCCAGCCGCCGGTGTCCTGCACCAGGAACCGCCGGCCTGCCCACGACGCCTCGTAGGAGATGCGATCGCGGGTCACACCCGGCACATCCTCCACCACGGCCTCGCGGCGGCCCAGAATCCGGTTCACCAGAGTCGATTTGCCGACGTTCGGACGGCCCACGACCGCCACCGTCGGCATCGGCAGCTGCTCCTGCGCCGCCACGTCACCGTCGAGATCGGCGATCTCCCAGTCGGTTTCGTCCGACCAGACGCCGTCGGTGGCGAAGGTCTCCTGCGTCATTGCCCGCCTCCCGCCGAAACTTGTTGTGCCACAACCTGATACAGCTCGTCGATGACCTGCTCGCGGGTGAGCTCGCTGGTGTCGACCAGCACCGCGTCGGCGGCCGGCCGCAGCGGCGAGACCGCACGGGTGGAATCCAGGTTGTCGCGGCGCTGCACGTCGGCCAGCACCGCCTCGTAGTCGTCGCCGCGGCCCTCGGCGATGTTCTGCTGATTGCGCCGGAACGCCCGGGCCTCCGCCGAGGCGGTCAGATAGATCTTGGCGTCGGCGTCGGGCAGCACGACCGTGCCGATGTCGCGCCCCTCCACGACGATGCGCCCGGCGGCCACGGCGATCTCCCGCTGCAACGCGACCAGCTGCTCGCGGACCTCGGGCACCGCCGAGACCGCGGAGACCGCCTTGGTCACCTCGTTGCCGCGGATCTCGATGGAGACGTCCTCGCCGTCCAGCTCGATCACCTCGTGTGCGGGATCGGTGCCGATGGTCAACGGCAGATCCTTCACGGCGGTCGCGATGGCCACCGCGTCGGACAGATCGACGTCGTTGCGTAGCACGCGCAGGGTCGCCACCCGGTACATCGCGCCGGTGTCGAGATAACGCGCACCCATCCGGGTGGCGAGTTTGCGCGACACGCTCGACTTCCCGGTACCCGACGGGCCGTCCATCGCGACGACCAGCGTCGCCCGGGACAGCTCGTCCGGAATCCGCGTACCGTCCACGACGCTTCCTCCTGCTTGCACACCGTTCACAACGCCACCGCCTCGTAGAGCTTCCCGATTTCGTCACGGCCGAGCACCCGCAGCGTGCCGGGCCGCTGGTCGCCGAGCGCGACCGGGCCGATGTTGGTCCGCACCAGCGCGATCACCGGATGACCGACCGCGTCGAGCAACCGGCGCACGATGTGTTTGCGGCCCTCGTGCAGCACCACCTTGACCAGCGACTTGCCCTCGCCGACCTCCAGCACCTGGAATTTGTCGACGCGCGCCGGGCCGTCGTCGAGTTCGACGCCGTCGCGCAGTTGTCTGCCGATGCCGCGCTGGACCTCGCCCTGCACGGTCGCCAGGTAGGTCTTGCTGACCTCGAACGAGGGATGCATCAGCCGGTGAGCCAGGTCGCCGTCGTTGGTGAGCAGGAGCAAACCCTCGGTCTCGGCGTCGAGGCGGCCGACATGAAACAGGCGCTGCCCGGCCATCACCCGCTCGGCGACGATATCGCCCACGCAGGGGCGGCCGAGTTCGTCGGACATGGTCGACTGGTAGCCCTTCGGCTTGTTCAGGGCGAGGTACACTTGTTCGTCGCGGACCACGATGCGTACGCCGTCGACGCGGACCACCGCGGTATTCGGGTCGATGCGCAAGCCCTGTTCACGGACGATCGCGCCGTCGACCTCCACACGGCCCTGCTCGATCAGCTCCTCGGCGGCGCGGCGGGAGGCCACGCCGGCCTTGGCGAGCACCTTCTGCAGTCGCTCGCCCTCGCCCCAGGGCAGCTTCTTCGGCCCGGTCTCCTCCGGCTCGACATGCTGGTGCCGCGCGGGCTTGGCGAAGCTGAGCACAGTCGGCTGTTTGCGCTGCGGTTTCGGCTTGCGGCTCGGCGCCGGTTTGGGCGTCAGCGGCCGACCACCGCCGATGCTGGGTTTGCCTGCCAGCGAACGGCTTTCGCCCCGGCCGCTCTGCCCGGGACGCCCCCGTCCGGCCCCATAACCACCACGCTCATCCCCTCCACCACGGAATCCGGACCGCTCGCCCCCACCCCGCGCCCCGGAGTAACCCCCACGCTCTTGCGAGTAGCCGCCCCCCTGCGAACTACCGCCCCGGTCCTGCGAATAACCGCGACCTTGCGAACTGCTGCCACGGTCGTTCGAGTAGCCACGGCCTTGTGAGCTACTGCCACGATCCTGCGAAAAACCACGGCCCTGCGAGCTGCCACCACGATCCTGCGAAAAACCGCGACCCTGCGAGCTGCCACCACGATCCTGCGGATAATTGCGACCCTGCGAGCTGCCACCACGGTCGCCCGAATAACCACGGCCCTGCGGGCTCCCACCACGGCCCTGCGGGGCACTACCACGGTCGCCCGAATAACCGCCGCCCTGCGAGCTCCCACCGCGATCCTGCGAATAGCCGCGGCTTTGCGAGGTGCCGCGATCCTGCGAATAGCCGCCTCGCCATTGGGAATTGGTGCCACCGGAGGCCTCCCCGCGGCCACGCGAGAAGTCGTTGCGGCCGGATCGATCCGAACCGGACCGGCCACCGAAATCACGGCGATCGTCCTGGGCCGCGCCGTAGCCTCGGCCTGGCCGATCCGAGCCGCCGCGCCCGGAGTAACCGCCGGATCGGTCGCCGCGGCTCGCGTAGCCGCCGCTGTCACCTCGGCCGGAATAGCCACCGCGCTTGTCCCCACCACGACCCGCGTCTCCCCCGCGCCCGGAGTAACCGCCGCCGGTGTTTCCACCGCGGCCGGAGTAGCCACTTCCGTTGCCATCGCGGCGGCCGTAGTTTCCGCCGGAGTCGCCGCGTGCGCCTTGGGGGCCGCGTCCGCGGGATGAGCCACGGGGTGGCTCGTCACTACGTTTTCTGGGATCCGGTGTGCCATCTCGGCGAGCGGGTGTATTCACGTTGTCCTGTCAATCCTCTGAGCCGAGGTCGATATCGGCCTCGGCGGGTTTCCTCAGCTTGGCGTACCGCGGGTCGGTGTCCAGGCTCTCGTTGATCTCGTCGATCAGGTCGACGCCCGGCAGCAGGGGCGCCAGCGACGGCAGTTCCGCCAGCGACGCGAGCCCGATGCGTTCCAGGAACAGCTCGGTCGTGACGTACAGGGTGCCGTTGGTCTCCGGATCGGTCCCGGCCTCGGCGATGAGGCCGCGTGCCACCAGGGTCCGGATCACGCCGTCGACGTTCACTCCACGCACGGCGCTGACCCGTGCTCGCGTAACCGGTTGACGATAGGCGATGACCGCCAGCGTCTCCAAGGCGGCCCTGGTGAGCTTGGACCGCGCCCCGTCCAGCAGCATCCGCTCGACGTACGGCGCGAAGTCGGTTCGAGTGTAGTAGCGCCACCCGTCGCCCACGAATCGCAGGTCCATACCGCTGCGCCGCGCCGTCAACTCCGCCGACATCTCCCGCAACGCCCGCTCCACCCGCTGCTCACTGTCGTCCAGCGCCGAAGCCAGCAACTCCACCGGCGCGGGCGCGTCCACGATCAGCAACATCGCCTCCAGCGCCGACCGAAACTCCTCGTCATCGAGGACCTCCGGCGCCTCACCCGCAGTGTCGTCACTCACATCGACACGAGCGTCGAACCCACCGTCAGCCACCTCGCCCCTGCCATCACCATGCGCCTGCCCACCACCGAACGGCTCGGTGCCGACAGCCGTCCCGAGATCAGCCGCCCTGACATCGGCGGATCGCGTGTCGGCACCGCGTTCACCGGCAGCAGTGGTCTCCGATGTGACAGCGGTGTCGGTGGTGTCGGCCGTATCGCTCGCGGCACGCACGAGTTCCGCCGCGATCTCCGCTGCGGTTTGCCGCATCGGCGCCGAGCGTCCGGATGAGGCGGAGCGTTCGGATGAGGCCGAGCGTTCGGATGAGGCGAAGGAGTCGGTCCGGACGCCCGTTGCGGCGACACCGCCCGCGCCGGGATCTGGAGTTGCTGCTTCCGTGCCGGCGGGGTTCGTAGCCGCGCTGTCGTTCGTCACCCGTAGTCCTCGTCGATTGTCAGCGGTTGGGCGGGCTGGTCCTCCGGTTCACCGACCCAGCTGATCGCCAGTGGACCGAGGGGGTCGGGCTGGTCGAATTCGATCGTCTTGCCTCGGTAGAGCTCCAGCAGGGCCAGGAAGCGGGCGACGATCTGGATCGGTACGTCGCAGTCGGCACACAGTTCCGGGAACGTGGTCCAGCCGCCCGCTCCGCGGTTCTTCAGCATCTCCAGCACCAGCGCGGCCTGCTCGGCGACCGAGATGGCGTGGGCGTGCAGATGGTCCAGCCCCACCTTCGGCGTCGGCCGCGGCCGGAACGCCGCCGCGGCGACCTCGGCGAAACCGGCGGCGTCGACCCCCAGGGTAACCTCCGGCAGCAGGTCGAGGAATCGCTCCTCCAGCGACACCGCCCGCGGATACCGCCGCAGCGCCGCCTGTTCCAGCTCCCCCAGCAGTTCGGCGACCTGCTTGAACGCCCGGTATTGCAGCAGCCGCGCGAACAGCAGGTCGCGAGCCTCCAGCAGTTCCAGATCGTCCTCGTCGGTCACCTCACCGGCGGGCAGCAGCCGCGCGGCCTTCAGATCCAGCAGCGTGGCGGCCACCACCAGGAACTCGGTGGTCTGGTCGAGGATCTTGTCCGCACGCAGCGTCGGATCGGCATCCAGGCTCGCCGTCAGCATCTTGGTGTAGGCGATGAATTCATCGGTGACCTGATGCAACGCCACCTCGGTGACGTCGAGCCGACGCTGACTGATCAATTGCAGCAGCAGGTCGAACGGACCCTCGAAGTTGCTCAGCCGCAGATGAAATCCGGCCGATCTGTCCGGATCGTCCGGCGCGGCGGGGGCGGGCAAGTCCTGAACTGCTGACCGGATGGTCTCCGTCACCGGCCCGACCGGTGGATGACTTCCCGTGCCATCGCCCGATACGCTTCCGCGCCAGCCGATTTCGGCGCCCAGGTGGTGATGGGCTCACCGGCCACGCTGGCATCCGGGAAGCGCACCGTCCGGTTGATCACGGTGTCGTACACCAGCTCGCCGAACACCTCGACCACCCGTGACATCACCTGCCGCGAATGCAGCAATCGAGCATCGAACATGGTGACCACGATGCCGGACAGGCTCAGGCGCGGGTTCAACCGGTCCCGCACTTTCTCCACGGTGTCGGTGAGCAGCGCGAGTCCGCGCAGCGAGAAGTATTCGCACTCCATCGGAATGATCACGCCGTCGGCGCAGGCCAGCGCGTTGACGGTGAGCAGCCCGAGCGACGGCTGGCAGTCGATGAGGATGTAGTCGTAGCTGCCCCGCAACGGAGCCAACGCGCGGCCCAGCGTCTGCTCCCGGCCGACCTCGTTGACCAGCTGGATCTCCGCGGCCGACAGATCGATGTTGCTGGGTAGCAGGTCCATGTTGTCGACCTTGGTCTTCATCAGCACGTCGTCCGCGCTCGCGCGGCCACCGACCAGCAGATTGTGCACGGTGAGGTCCAGATCGTGATGCGCGACGCCGAGGCCCGCCGATAACGCCCCCTGCGGATCCAGATCGACCAGCAGCACCCGGCGCCCGTATTCGGCCAGCGCGGCACCGAGATTGATGGTGGAGGTGGTCTTGCCGACCCCGCCCTTCTGATTGCACATGGCGACGATCAGCGCGTCGCCGTCCCCGGTCACGGGCGGGGGTTCCGGAATTTCGCGCAGGGGGCGACCGGTCGGGCCGAGTTCCGTGCCGTCCGCCACGATGTCCTTCGCCTCCCACAAGGTCTGGGCCGCCTGCTCGATGCGCGAGCCTGGCCGGGTCTGTGAAAGCGGTTCTGCCGCAGCTCTGATCGGCGGTTCGGCCGCGTCGGCTGTCGTCATATCCGCTGCTCCTTCAGTTTTCCTGCCCAAATGCCCCGCCGAGCGCCGCGGGAAGTGTTCCCACCCGACGTCACCCAGGGTCGCATCCAGACCCCATAGACGCTACCGCTTGCGAGCGCAAGACCTATGCTCGGACACGCTCTGTGAACATGCCCGCAGCACGGTCCGGCATCGAGTGTGAACATGAATACCGCATCGGAGTCAACACTAATCGTGGCCGCGACCGGCACCGGCGAGATCAGTCGGCAATCTCGTGCGGCGGCACGATCCAGTCGGGAATGTCCGCATCGGTGTCGGCCGTGTCGGAGACGGCGCGCCTGGGAAAACCTTGCGGTGCGGCGGGACCGGGCTTGGCGACCGCGCCGTCGGTGAGCAGGTCCCAGCGAAAGCGCACATCGCGCACGGCGACGGTGGCGAGGTTGCGGGTGAACTCGGTGAGGTCCTCGGCCTCGCGGCGGGAGGTGGCGACCAGCCCGAACCCTGTGTCGGCAGCGTTCTCCGCGGCCCGGGCGGTGGTCAGGTTCTCCTGCTCGGCAGCGTTCTTCGCGGCCCGGGCGGTGACCAAATTCTCCTGCACCGCCAGCGCCAGCATCGGGTTGTCGGCCAGTTCGACGAACAGGTCCGCGCTGTCCGCGGCGGCCATGGTGGCCTGGTCGAACCGCACCCGGTTGCGCAGGTTCAGGAACCAGAAGTCCGCCTGCGGCAGTCCCGGCGGCATCCGGCCGCCGATGGTCGAGGCGAACAGCGGAATGTCGGAGTCGTCGAAGGTCCACTCGTACAGGTGCTCGCGCACACCCTCGACGGCGAGCCGCCGGTAGGGCGCGACGACATCGGTGTGCGCCGGGTAGTCGACGCGGATCTCCTTGGCGAATCGAGCGCTCGCCCGGACGGATTCGATGACCTCCAGCACCGCCGCCCGGTGTCCGGAGACGGCGACGATATGGGGCGAGTTCACTACCGACAGTTTCAGCCAGCCGATGTTGCGGGCGATGATCGACTCACATTCGGCGACGTCCACTCCGAGCACCGCCATGGTGTAGCCCCGCGGCGCGTGCTCGGCGATGAGATCGGCGCGCACCTTCGTCGCCACCAGCGCGTCGCGCACGGTGGACATGCCGCACACCACCGCCGCCGCCAGCTCACCCTGGCTGTGCCCGATGGTCGCCACCGGGGTGACGCCGGCGGCCAGCCACATCGCGGCCAAGCCGAGGGTGTGCATGAACAGCGCCGGCTGCAGCACGCCGATGTCGTCGGTGTACTGGTCGTCCTCGACGAGCAGATAGTGCAGCGGTTCGGGCGCTCCGAGTTCGTCACCGAGGATGACCGCGCACTCGTCGACCCGGGCACGATAGGCCGCCGAGCGGTCGTAGTAGATCCGTCCCATGCCCGGCCGCTGACTGCCCTGCCCGGGAAAGACGAATGCGGTGCGCTGTGTGGTGGCCGGTCGCTCGCCGCGCACCACCGCCGGATCGGATTCCCCCGACACGACGGCGTCCAGGGCGCGGCGCAGCTCATCGCGGTCGGAGACCATGGCGAGCGCGCGGTGCGGCCGGACCGTTCGGGTCCGCAGCAACGCGGCGGAAATCTGATCGGCGCCCGCATCGGGGTGTTCGTCGAGATAGGCGCGCACCGCGACCGCTTCACGCGTCAGCAGGTCGGAATTCTCGGCGGAGAGTACGACGGGAATCCGCCCGTCCGGCAGCCTGTAGCTGGAAATGATTCTGCCTCCTGATCCGCCGCACAGCTAACCCGAGGAAACAATATGCCACAGGCCGGGAACGGGTCACCTCGCGCGCGGATGCGCGGTCGCCCACACCTCGTGCAGCGTGTTGACGGTCACCAACGTGTAGATCTGGGTGGTCGTCACCGAGGCGTGGCCCAGCAGCTCCTGCACGACCCGGACATCGGCGCCGCCGTCGAGCAGATGCGTCGCGAACGAATGGCGCAGCGTGTGCGGCGAGACCGTGGCGCCGATTCCCGCGCGCTCCGCCGCGTCCTGCAGCACCTGCCAGGCGCTCTGCCGCGACAGCCGGCCGCCGCGGACATTGCAGAACAGTGCCGGATTTCCCTTGCCGCGCAAGGCCAATGCGGGCCGGCCGCGGACGAGATAGGCGTCCAGGGCCGCGAGCGCCGGACGACCGATCGGTACCATGCGCTGCTTGCCGCCCTTGCCGTGCAGCACGACCGCGCGGTCCGCGGTGTCGATGTCGTCGATGTCGAGCCCGACGACCTCGGAGATGCGGGCGCCGGTCGAGTACAGCAGCTCGAGCAGGGCGCGATCGCGTAGTCCCCGCGGCCCCCCGTCGGCCGGTCCGGTACCGCCCGCTGCCTCCAGCAGCCGCGAAACCTGGTCGTACGGAAGGGCTTTCGGCAATCGGCGGGCCGGGGTCGGCGGTTTGACCGCGTGCGCGACATCGCCCGCGGTGATGCCCTCGGCGGCGGCGAACCGGTGCAGCCCGCGCACCGCGACCAGGCCCCGGGCGGCGGAACTGGCCGCCAGCGGCGGGTAACCGTCGCCCCCGGCGCGCAATGCGACCACGAAGTCGGCGATATCGCTCTCGGTGACCCGGTCCAGCCCGTCGATCCCGCGCCGGGACAGGAATTCCCGGTATCGCTCGAGGTCGCGCCGGTAGGCGCTGGAGGTGTTGCGCGCCGCGCCGCGCTCGACCGTCAGATGGTCGAGGTACGCCTGGATCTGCCGCTGCAACACCCGTCGCTCCCTACTGCCGCGTCCCGCGCGACCGTATCCCACCCGCGCGGCCGAATCCCGCCCGCGGGCACCGCCCGCCGGGGCACGATCCGGTGCGGCGGGACAGTCACGGATCACATCATGGCAGCAGCACCCGGCGTCACACCGGACCGGACACGCGCCCGCGGGCGACGGACGGACAACTCGCCCGTCTGTGCCCCGCTACAACGCCGCCCCGCTACAGGGCCCCGCTACAGGCTCAGGGCGGCTCGCAGCCGGGTGTCGAGCGCGTCCATCTCCTCGGCGGACAGTTCGCCCGCCAGTTCGGCCAGCCACACCCGGTAGACCCGGTGGAACTCGAGCGCGTCGGCCCAGCCGTGGCAGGTGTGGATGGTCAGCACGTGCCCCGGGTCGGCCTCGGCGAACGGGACGACGTGCAGCCAGCGGTACGGCGAGGTGATCACCGCCGGGTCCGACACCACCACCACGGTGGTGCGGCGCGGCGCCGGGGTGCCGTCGGGCAGCACCGGCGCGTACCGCCAGACTTCACCGCGTCTCATACGACCTCACGCGCCCGGGCGGCCACCCGCGGATCCAGGGTGACCGGCACCGGGTTCGCCTCGCGCATACCCACATGCATACCAGAGCGGCGCGAGACCAGGAACCCGGCGGCAACTCGGGATCTGCGAGATTCGGATTGCATGAGTCGCATGCGCTTTCACCGCCCGGCCCGACACCGACCGGTTCCGTTACTCCGCGTCGCGCGCCTCGTGCTCGCGGGCCTTGCGGCGCAGGAACGCCGTCGGCATCCCGGGCCAGGGCGCGTCGGCCGGGCGCAGCGGAACCTCCCGGGCGCGCGCGGTGGACAGCGCCAGCACGCCCGCCACCGCGGTCGCGTTGACGATCTCGCCGGACAGCGCGGCACGCACCGCCGCGTCCAGCGGCAAACGCACGATCTCGAGGTCCGCCTCCTCCAGTTCCGGTTCGGGACGGTCGGTTTCGTGCAGTCCGGTGGCCAGGTAGATGCGCAGCGACTCGTCGGTGAACCCCGGCGACAGGGCCACGTCCACCAGTACCGACCATTCGCGGGCGGCCAGGCCGGTCTCCTCGGCGAGTTCGCGCCGGGCCGCGGCGAGCGGGTCCTCGCCGGGCTGATCGAGCAGGCCCGCGGGCAGCTCGAGCAACCGGCGGCCCACCGGATGGCGGTACTGGTTGATCAGCACCACGTTGCCGTCGTCGTCCAGCGCGGCGACGGCGACGGCGCCGTGGTGCTCGATGACCTCGCGTTCGGCGACCCGCCCGCCCGGCATCGCCACCTGGTCCAGCCGCAGCGCCAGGATCGCGCCCGAGTACACCGTGCGGCTGGCGACCGTCTCGAAGTCGTGGCTGCCGGGAGTGGTGGTCACCGGGCGACCCGCTCCCCCTCGTCGACGGTGATGTCACCCTCGATGTCGACCGGAAGCCGTTCGGCCGCCTTGTATTTCAGCGCCGCGCTGATCAGTCCGGCGAACAACGGGTGCGGGCGGGTGGGGCGGCTCTTCAACTCCGGATGTGCCTGGGTGGCAACGAAATACGGATGCCGGTCGGCGGGCAGTTCGACGAACTCGACCAGATGCCCGTCCGGGGAGGTGCCGCTGAATCGCAGGCCGCTCTGGGCGATCTTGTCGCGGTAGGCGTTGTTCACCTCGAAGCGATGCCGATGCCGCTCGGACACCTCGGTGGCGCCGTACGCCTGCGCCACGACCGAATCCGGTTGCAGCACAGCGGGATACGCGCCCAGCCGCATGGTGCCGCCGAGATCGGCCGCACCGGCCACGGCTGCCTGCTGGTCGGCCATGGTCGAGATCACCGGATGCTCGGTGTCGGGTTCGAACTCGGCGGAGTTGGCGTCCGTGAGGCCGACCGAGCGGGCCGCCTCGATCACCATGCACTGCAGCCCCAGGCACAGCCCCAGCAGCGGGATGCCGCGGGTGCGCGCGTAGTGGATGGCGCCGACCTTGCCCTCGATGCCGCGGATGCCGAACCCGCCGGGGATGAGCACCGCGTCGACGTCGTGCAGGTGCTGCTGGGCGCCGGCGGGGGTCTCGCACTCGTCGGACTGCACCCAGCGGATGTTCACCTTCGCCTTGGCCGCGAAGCCGCCCGAGCGCAGGGCCTCGGTCACCGACAGGTAGGCGTCGGGCAGATCGACGTACTTGCCGACCAGCGCGACGGTGACGTGCTCGCGCGGGTTGTGCACCCGGTCGAGCAGATCGCCCCACACGGTCCAGTCCACATCGCGGAACGGCAGGCCCAGCTTGCGCACGACATAGGCGTCCAGGCCCTCGCGGTGCAGCACGCGCGGGATGTCGTAGATCGACGGCGCGTCCGGGGTGGAGATACAGGCGTCGACGTCGACGTCGCACATCAGGGCGATCTTGTTCTTCAGCCCCGGCGGCACCTCGCGATCACAGCGCAGGATCAGCGCGTCGGGCTGGATACCGATATTGCGCAGCGCGGCGACGGAGTGCTGGGTCGGCTTGGTCTTCAGCTCACCGGACGGCGCCAGGTACGGCACCAGGGTGACGTGCAGGAAGAAGACGTTCTCCCGCCCCACCTCGTGGCGGATCTGCCGGGCCGCCTCCAGGAACGGCTGCGACTCGATATCGCCGACGGTGCCGCCGATCTCGACGATCACCACGTCCGGGACCTGGCCGTACAGGTCCGGGCCGACGGTGGCCAGCACGCGGCTCTTGATCTCGTCGGTGATGTGCGGGATCACCTGGACGGTGTCGCCGAGATACTCGCCGCGGCGTTCCTTGGCGATCACCGACGAATACACCTGACCGGTGGTGACATTGGCGGCCTGCGACAGATCCCGGTCGAGGAAGCGCTCGTAGTGGCCGACGTCGAGATCGGTCTCCGCGCCGTCCTCGGTCACGAACACCTCACCGTGCTGGAAGGGGTTCATGGTGCCGGGATCGACGTTGAGATAGGGATCGAGCTTCTGCATCGTCACGCGCAGACCGCGCGCGGTGAGCAGTTGGCCGAGGCTGGAGGCGGTAAGTCCCTTGCCCAGGGAGGAGGCGACACCACCGCTGACGAAGATGAGTTTGGTGGCAGTCTGATGGGGAGAGAGCGCCGGAATCCGTGATTGACCCACGGGACTTCACGTTAACACGAAAAGCGCCGGCGAATCGACGCCACGCGAGGTAGCCGCGGGATGGCTGGAAGTTCCTTCGTCACTTGCGCCCCATCCGGCGCTGCGGGCACACCGACCCCGCTGGCCCCGGCAACGGCTGCGGTGGTCGAGTCGTCGGCACGATTGTCCGGATGTGTGCCGCGCGGGGCCTCGAGCCTCACTGCGGCGCGGCGGCGACGGTCAGGGAACTCGCCCTGTCTCCCGTGCCGTAGCGGCCGATCACGCCGTGCAGCTGCTCGCCGAGCCCGAGTGCCGTTGTGACGCGGCCGATCTCGGAGTCGACATTGTCGACCGTGGTGACCGCCGCGCCGAGCTGGGAGTCACCACGCACCACGGCGATGGGTCCCGAACCCGCGGCAGCGCCCGGCCGTCCGGCCAGCACCACACCCGCGCCGCGGCCTTTCAGCCCACCGGCGAACCGGCCGACGATCGACCCGCGATTGTTCTCCTCTGCCCGCGCACCGGCACCGGTCACCACCACGGCGAGCTGCGCGGGGTGCACCGTGTCGGCCGTGAGAAAGCCACCGCCCCGCAACGTGTCGAGGATCAGCCCGCGTTCCTGATCCGTCGCGCGGGGTTGCCCGCTGCCGGGATCGGTGAGCAACGCCGTCCCGAGCAGGTCACCGGCCAGACTGCCCTGGTCGACGGCACCGGTCGGCAGTTGCGCGCCCGCCGGGATCATGTTGGTGATCGCCGTGCGCAGCCGGTCGCCCTGCCCCGAGTCCACGAAGGCGTCGGTCAGCGCGACCGTGCCGCCGACCACCGCACCGGCCGTCGTCAACGCCTTGGTGACCGCCTCGACATCGGCGGCGTCGGCGTCGGGCGTGGTGAACACCAGCACCGTGCGGTCGGTCAGCGTCCCACCCAGCAACCGTCCCGCAGACCGCGCGATGAAGGCGTCGGCGGACCGCAATCGGTCGGTGAGTTCGCCGTTCTCGGCGGCCAGCGCACCCGCGCGCCGGTCGCTCCGGTCGGTCTGCGACGGGCCACCGCGCAGCTGTGCGCCCAGAAGCACGCCGACCGCGACCGCGAGCAGGACCGCGGCGATCGGAACGGCGTGCCGTCGTAGCGAAAACACTTGTCCCCCTTAGAGTTTTCGGTCCAGCAGCCCACGCGCCCAGGATTCGGCGTGCTGCCAGGTGTCGCGCGCCCAGTTCAGCGCCTCGCCCCCGGTGTGCTGCGAGACCAGCAGAGCGACGATCAAGGCGATCAGCGCGGCCAGCACCAGCAGCGCCGCCGCCCAGCCCGAGGTGTGATGCCGGTACAGCGTCGCCACGGCCTTCGCGTCCATCAGCTTGGATCCGGTCTTGAGCCTGGTCAGGAAGGTCGCCGGATTGGACTCGCGGCGACTGCGGTCGAAGAAGTCGTCCAGCGAGGCGGCCGCGCCGCAGGTGACGATGAGCGACGCGCCGTGGTGGTCGGCGAGCAGCAGCGCCAGATCCGTCGCCGAGCCCGACGACGGGAAGGTGGTGGCGCCGATGCCCAGGTCCTGGATGCGTTCCAGGCCCTTGGCGTGCCCGTCGGTGTCGGCGGGCAGGATCACCTCGGCGCCGCACTTCAGCGTGGTCGCCGTGATCTCCTCGGGATCGCCGACGATCAGGTCGGGCCGGTAGCCGCAGCGCGTGAGCGTGTCGGCGCCGCGACCCACCCCGACCAGGATCGGCGCGTACTCCTTGATGAAGGGCTTGAGCGATTTCAGGTCGTCTCGATGGTCGGGTCCGTCGGCCACCACCACGACATGCCTCTTGCGCATGGATAATTCGAGGTCGGGCATGCCCAGACCGTCGATCAGCAAGGCGCTTTCGGTGCGAACGAACTCGATCGTGTTGCCCGCGAAAGCTTCCAGATGGTCGGCCAGGCCGTTACGGGCGGCGATCATGCGCTCGGCGATCGCCGATTCGGTCAGTTCGATGCCCTCGACCAGCGCCTCGGGCACCTTCTTGGTGAGCCGGTCGGCGTAGACGACCCCCTCGTCGACCCGGACCTTCACCCCGTCCTTGATCTTGGTGAAGACATCCGAGGACACCGCGTCCAGCAGCAGGATCCCGTTGGCCACCAGCACTTCCGGGCCCAGGTTCGGATAGCGCCCGGAAATCGAGGGCGAGGCGTTCACGACCGCCGCCACACCCGCCTCGACCAGCCGGTCGGCGGTGAGCCGATCCAGATCCATCTCGTCGAGCACCACGACGTCGCCCGGTCCGACCCGCTTGAGCAGACGCCGGGTGTTGCGGTCGACCCGGGCTATCCCGGACACACCGGGCAGCGTTTCGGTGCTCCTCGACAACAGTGCCAGCATCTTCATGACGTCCGATGATGGGCCCAAACCCTCAACCCGTGGTGGAGGCGCGCCGCATTCCGCTACCTGATTCGTCACTGTGATGCCAGCGACGCGCCAGCTACGGCCGCGGCGGGGTACCGATATGCTGTGCCACACGGCACACCGGCGGCCCGCACGGGCACGCACGCGCGAAGGAGAAGTTATGGCAAGCACCACCCTCGACACCGTCGTTCCCGCCCCGCGCGAGGTGGTGTACAAGCTGTTCACCGAGCGTGACAGCCTCAACGGGTATCTGCCCGTGAAGTTCACCCTGAAGCAGCCCGGTTCGCCCGAGCCCGCCGGAGTCGGCGCCCGCTACCGCGTCGGTGTCGGCGGCGTCGGCATCACCGAGGAGACCACCGAGCTGGTACCCAACGAGCGCATGGCGTACAAGATCGTCGCCGGCGCCCCGGTCCGCAGCCACACCGGCACCATCACCTTCGCCGACGCTCCCGGCGGCGGCACCCTGGTCACCTACCGCATGGACTCCGACCCCAAGGTCCCCGTCCCCGCGGCGCTGACCCAGCTGCTGCTGAAGGGGCTCATCAGCCCGTTCCTGAGCGCGGCTCGCAAGGCCGCCGCCAAGTAATCCTCAACTGGCCGCGGGCGTACTGTCCTTTTCGGTACGGGCGGTTTCGAGGAGTTCCTCGGCGTGGGCGCGGCCGGTTTCGGTGTCGTCGAGACCGGCGAGCATGCGGGCCAGTTCCTTTACTCGTTCGTCGTTGGTGAGGGCGTGGACGCCGCTGTTCACGCCCTTGCCGTCGTCCACCTTGTCGACCACCAGGTGGGTGTCGGCGAAGGCGGCCACCTGCGGCAGGTGGGTCACCACGATGACCTGATGGGTGCGGGCCAGCCGGGCCAGGCGGCGGCCGATCTCGACCGCGGCGCGACCGCCCACCCCGGCATCGACCTCGTCGAACACCATGGTGGCACCGTGCTCGGAGCTGGACAGCACCACCTCGAGCGCCAGCATCACGCGCGACAGCTCACCGCCGGACGCGCTCTTGCTCAGTGGCAGCGACTGTGCCCCCGAGTGCGCCGACAGCCGGAACTCGACCTCGTCCACACCGGCGGCCCCGGCGTGTAATTCCTTGCCGTCCAACGTGATCGGGGCCGAATCCTGTGCGGCGGCGGGCACCGGCCGCACCACGACCTCGAGCTTGGCGCGGCCCATCGCCAAGCCGGACAACTCGGCACTCACGGCGGCGGCCAGCTTCTTGGCGGCCTTCGCCCGCGCCGTGGACAGCTTCTTCGCCGTCTCGCGCACCTGGTCGGCGGCATTGTCCACCTCGGCGGCGAGCGCGGCGAGCGCCTCGTCGGACACGTCGAGCGAGTCCAGGCGGCCGCGCGCCTCCTCGGCCCAGGCCCGCACGCCGTCGATGTCCGGCGCGTATTTCCTTGTCAGCGTTTTCAATTCGGCCTGGCGGTTCAGCAGCGAATCCAGCGCGCTCGGATCCGACGGCAGATCCGACAGGTAGGTGCTGAGTTCGGTGGTGACGTCGACCACCACCGAGATCGCCTCGCCGAGGCGGGGCGCCAGCTCCGCCAGCGCGCGATCCTCCGCCGATTCCAGCCGGGCCCGCGCGGCGCCGAGCAGATCCAGCGCCCCCGCGCCCTCGCCGGGCGAGTCGGCCGGACCGGCCAGCGCGTCGTGCGCCGAGGTCGCCGACTCGCGCAGCGAATCCAGATCCGACAAGCGGCGCACCTCGGCGACGATGCGGTCGTCCTCGCCGGGTTCCGGTGCGATGGCGTCGATCTCGTCCAGCGAATACTTCAGCCGGTCGGCCTCCAGCGCCAGTTCGCGGCTGCGCTCGGTGCGCTCGAGCAGTTCCGCGCGCGCCTGCAGCCAGGTCCGGCGGGCCAGCTGATATTTGCGCAGCAATCCGTCCATCGCCGCACCGGCGAACTGGTCGAGAGCACGCAGCTGCTGTTCGGGGCGCTGCAGGCGCAGCTGATCGTTCTGGCCGTGCACGGTCAGCAGCGGGGCGGTGAAATCGTTCAGCACCGCCGCGGGCACGCTGCGCCCGCCCAGATGCGCGCGCGAGCGGCCGTCGCTGCCGACGGTCCGCACGGCGATGATGCTGCCGTCGTCATCGCGTTGCGCCCCAGCCGATTCCAGCACCTTCTCGACCTCGTCGCGGGCGCCGTCGTGCACCTCGTCGACGGTGAACCGGCCCTCCACCACGGCTCGCGCGGCGCCCTGGCGCACCCGGCCCGCGTCGGCGCGCGCTCCGCCGAGCAGGTGCAGGCTCGTCACCACCATCGTCTTGCCCGCGCCCGTCTCGCCGGTCAGGCAGGTCAGCCCCGCGTGGAATTGCGCTGTGGCGGTGGAAATGACGCCCAGCCCGTCAATCCTGATCTCTGTCAGCACTCGTGCTCTCCGTTCGGCCCGACCGCTCCGGCGACCGACCTCGCCAGCCGGTCACGGGCAGTTGGAATTTGCGCACCATCCGGTCGGCGAAGGGCGCGGAATCCAGCCGCACCCAATGCACCGGCTCGGTCCCCCGCACCGCCTCGAACCGGCCGCCCTTCGGCAGCGCGAGCGTCCGGCGGCCGTCCAGGAAAACGATCGCATCATGGCCCGTGGCAACGGTTTCCACCGCTATGCGCGAATCCGGGCTGGTCACCAGCGGACGCGCGAACAGGGCGTGGGCGTTGCTCGGGATCACCAGCAGCGCCTCCAGCTCCGGCCACACCACCGGGCCGCCCGCGGAGAACGCGTAGGCGGTGGAGCCGGTCGGGGTCGCGATCAGTACCCCGTCGCAGCCGAATTGGGACACGGGGCGGCCGTCGACCTCCAGCACCACCTCCAGCACGCCCATCCGGGCGGCGTTCTCGATGCTGGCCTCGTTGAGGGCCCATCCACGTTCCACGACTACATCATCGACGCGAACACTGACATCTATCGTCATCCGCCGCTCGATGCGGTAATCGCCACGCACCACCTGCGCCAGCGCGTCGTCCAGATGCTCGGCCTCGGCCTCGGTGAGAAAACCGATGCGGCCCAGATTGATTCCCAGTACCGGCACCCGTGCCGCGCGGGCCAGCTCCGCGGCGCGCAGGAAGGTGCCGTCACCGCCGAGCGCCAGCACCATCTCGCAGCCCACGGCGGCGTCGGGGCCGTGCGAGACGACCTGCACCGGATAGCCGTCGGGGGTGCCGGTCTCGTCGCAGTCCAGCCGGGTGCTGTCGGCCTCGTCCTCCAGCAGGCGCAGGCCGATTCCGGCGTCCTCGAAGATCTTCGCCATCCGGTGCGCGGTCTCGGTGAGTTCGGGTCGGCCGGGATGCGCGACGAGCAGAATGTCCCGTTTCACTGTGGCCCCTCCTCGACCGCCCGCCGCACCAGCGCCGCGACATCCGGCACCGCGACGTGGTCGCCGGATTCCTTGCGCAACCACAGGAAGTATTCGACATTGCCGGACGGTCCGGGCAGCGGACTGGCCACCACGCCGCGGGTCGCCAGCCCGAGGTTCGCGGCCACGGCCGCCACCTCGCGCACCGCCTCACCCCGCAATCCCGGATCACGCACCACGCCGCCGGAGCCTACTCGCTGCTTGCCGACCTCGAATTGCGGTTTCACCATGGGCAACAGGTCCGCTCCGGGCGCGCAGCACTGTGCCAAGGCTGGCAGCACCAGACCCAGCGAGATGAACGACAGATCGGCGACCACGAGTTCGACGGTCCCGCCGATCGCGTCGGGCGTCAACGACCGCACATTGGTGCGATCGTGGATACGCACCCGCTCGTCGTTCTGCAACCGCCAGATCAATTGGCCGTAGCCGACGTCCACCGCCACCACCTCGCGAGCGCCTCGCGTCAGCAGCACATCGGTGAAGCCGCCGGTCGAGGCGCCGGCGTCGAGGCAGCGGCGGCCCGAGACGGCCAGACCTTCCGGTTCGAACGCCGCGAGCGCGCCCAGCAGTTTGTGCGCGCCCCGCGAGGCCCACCGCACCTCGTCGGGTTCCTCACGCACCAGCAGCGGGATACCCGGTTCCACGGCCGTGGCCGGCTTGGCCGCGACCGTGCCGTTGATCAGGACGCGGCCCGCGCCGATCAGCTCGACCGCGTGTTCCCGCGACCGCGCCAATCCGCGGCGAACCAGCTCGGCGTCCACCCGCGCGCGCCTGGCCAACTCAGATCTTGTCCACCGTCGCCAGGGCCTGGACCAGCACCTCGTGTGCCTGCTCCAGAATGCGAGCCCGCCGGGTGATGTCGGTGCCCGCGTTCGCCGAGGTCGGCAGCGCGGCCGCCAGGCCCGCCGACTCCGAACCGCGTGCTCCCGCAGCCAGTTCCGCCAGTAGCGCATCGATCTCCGAGCGCACCTGCTGCGGGTCGGCGAACTCCGCGGGGTTCGCGCCCGCCAGGTGCTGGCCGGGCAGCGGAACGCCCGGACGGGGCCCGTGCGCCCCGGATTCGTGCGGACGAGACATCGGGGTAGTCATGGTGCCGACAACGCTACCGGAATTCGGATTCGAACACGCGTTCCGACCGGGATTCCGGGCGTGCCATCGCCCGCCCGTCCTGACACCGGTCACCGCGGAGTTCATGAACGGCGTCGCACCCTCTGCCCTCGACGAGGGGAACGCGGAACGCCTGTGGGACGAGTCCGTGCGCATGCTCGGCGGGGCGGTTGGCACAATTGGCGGGTGCGAGGTGATCGGCTCGGGACGAACCGATGGGTGGCGGCGGGGCTGGGCCTCGCCGCGGCGATCGGCGTCGCCGAATTCCTGAGCTGGCGCGCGTCGCGGCAGTACCTGCCGCGACGCCCGGTACCTCCCGGCGGAACGGAAGCCGTCGTCGTACTGGGCTACCCCGCCAAGCACGACGGCAGCACACATCCACTCCAGCGGTGGCGCTGCCGGATCGCCGCCCGGTCTCTCGATCCCCGCGCCGAGGGCACGCTGGTCTTCACCGGGGGTGCGGTCCGGCGCGACTGGTCCGAGGCCGAGGTGATGGCGCGCTGGACCCGCGACACCTTCGGCATCCGCGCCGACCGCATCCGGACCGAGACCAACGCCGAAAATACCTGGCAGAACATCGAATTCACCACCCCGCTGATCGAACACGCCGACCGCGTCAAGATCGCCTCGGACCCCATGCACGCCGCCCGAGCCCGCCGCTACCTTCTCCTGCAACGCCCCGACCTCGCCGCTCGCCTCACCCCCGCCGCCGACTACCGCTTCGGCGAGAGATGGTGGCTCAAACTCCCCACCGCCGCCCACGAACTCGCCGCCATCGCCCGCCGCCGTGGCGGAGCTATGGCGAGGGCAGCTGGCGGCGGATGTCGAGGAGGTGGTGGCGGACCTCGTGGACGGTGTGCACGGCTACCCAGCGCAGTGAGCGCTCGGTTCCGGGTTCGGGGTAGTGGTAGATGACGATGCGGTCCCAGGCCGGGGCGTCGAGGCGGTCGAGCACGTTGGTGAACATGAGGGCGGCATCGGTGATTTGGCGGGCGACATCCGCGGGGTCCTGATCGGCGTAGCCGTCGTGGTCGACGCGTTCGTCGCGACCCATCGGCGTGCAGTCGGGCCGGTCGGTGCGCCGGGCCGCCAGCACCCGCTCACGCTGCACCAGCAACGTGTCACGCAGGTGGCAGGCGTACTCGAGCGGTGACCACAGGGTGTCCCGCCGCCGCGGCCGCGGATCCTCGTCCGGCCGCAGCAGCAACCCGGCCACCTCGTCGATTCCGTCTCGAATCGCCTGCGCCGCAGCATCCGCGGTCGCTGGATCATAGGTGAATCCGCACTCCGGGCAGTCGATCATGAGCCGACTGTACGACCGTGGGACCACAGACTCACGTGGATTACCGAGCCATCGCGCCGATCGGGCAAGCTATGTCGACGCGCGACGATCGTCTCGGCGGATCCGGACAGGCACCCGGGTGGCCGGTCAGGCGGCGATCGGAATCGCTCGACCCGGATGCTGCCGCAGCAGGTCGGCCAGTCGGTCGGCGAGGTCACCCTCGGCGGCGCGGACCGAAACCGCTTGCGCCACTGGGTGATTCAACGCGTCGAGCGAGTCGGAGACGTAGGTGGGGAGTTGGTCGGGCGCCTGCTTGCGCAGGTCGTCGAGGGTACTGACACCGGTGAGCACCAGCAGCGACGGCAACCCGACGCGATGGGCGCCGTCGATATCGGTATCGAGACGATCGCCGACGACCAGGGCGGCACGGGTGCCCGCGCGGTCGAGCGCATCCTCCAGCAGCGGCGCGTACGGCTTGCCCGCGACGATCGGCTCTCGCTCCGTAGCGGTCCGCAGGGCGGCGACCATCGACCCGTTGCCGGGCGCGAGACCACGCTCGTTCGGCAGTGTGGCATCGGTGTTGGCGGCCACCCACAGGGCACCGGCCCGCAGTGCGTAGGCCGCCTCGGCGAGATCCGGCCAGGCGGTCTCGGGCGAATGCCCCTGCACCACGGCATCGGGCGGCGCGTCCTCGAACCGCCGGATCGGCCGCAATCCGACCCGATCGATCTCGGCGGCCAGGTCGTCGGTGCCGACGATCAGCACGGTGGCCCCCGGGCTCAGCCGCCCGGCCAGCACGTGCGCGGCCGCCTGGGCGCTGGTCACCACGTCGTCGGCGGTCGCGGCGAAGCCCAGCTGGGCCAGGTGCCCCGCCACCGACGCGGCCGACCGGCTCGCGTTGTTGGTGACATACATCAGCGCCTGCGAATCGGGCCCGTCCAGCAGCGCCGCGGGCGCCCCCGGAACGACCCGGCTCCCTCGATACAGCGTGCCGTCCAGATCCAGCAGCAGCGCGCCGAACCCGTCCCTCAACCGCGTCACAGCTCCACCCACTCCGAACCTCGGAACCCTACTCGTCCTCGACATCGGTTGCGCCACCGGCGAGTTCGTCGGCGCGCTCCTCGGCGTCGGTCTCGCTGTCGAGATCGGCGGAGGCGGCGTTGAGGAACCAGGTCAGGGCCTCGTCGCCGCGACCGGCGGCCAGCAGGGCCTCCGCGTACGCGTAGAACAGACGCGCGGCGGCCGAACCGGTGCGCCCCGGGTCCAGTTCGGAGGTCTGCAGCGTCACGACCGCCTGGTCGTACTGGCCGAGATCCATGCGAGCCCCGGCGACCACGATCCGCAGTTCGGTAGCCTCGTCGCCCTTCAGCCTGCGCGCCTCGTCGCTGCGACCCAGTTCGATGGCCCGCTCGGGACGGCCCAGACCGCGTTCACAGTCCGCCATGACCGCGAGCAGACCGGACCCACCGGACATCCGCCGCGCCGTCCGCAACTCCGACAGCGCCTCCGCCCATTCACCGGCGTGGTAGGCGATGACACCGGCGGTCTCGCGGACCACGGCGATCCGTCCGGCCCGCTGCCGCGCGGCCCGCGCGTGCGCCAGCGCTTGCTCCGGGTCCTCCTCGAGCAGGCGGGTCGCCATCACCAGATGACGGGCCACCGTCTCGGCATTGTTCTTGTCCAGGCTCAGCAGATCGCGGCGGACCGCCGGATCGAGTTCACCGGCCTCGACGTCGTCGGGCAGCGCCGGCTCCTCCGGCCGCGCGTCGCGCCGATCGGCTCCGCGACCGCCCGCGGCATGCGCGCCTTCACCGCCGCGCCGACGCTCCGGGCCGGGCCCGCTGTCGGCGCGGTCGAGGTTCCGGTCGCCGAACTCTCGATCGGCTGCCGCACCCCGCTCGTCTCCGCCCCGACCGGCATCTGCTCGGCGGTCGCCCCCGCGCCGGAATCCGCCACGCCCGGTGTCATCACGTTTCTCCCCGGCACGACCGAACCCACCGCGTCCACCGCTGTCACGACGGTCGCCCGCAGGTCGATCGAAGCCACCGCGGCCCTCGCCACGGGTGTAGCCGCCACGGTCACCGCCGGGCCGACCGCCACCCCGATCGAAATTGCCGCGCCGGTCGCCGTATGGGCGATCGGGCGCACCACGACGATCGTCGCCACCTCGGCTGTCGCGGTACGGCCGGTCCGGGCGGTCGCCACCTCCCCGCCGGTCGTCACCACGGTCGGATCGCCCACGATTATCGCCGTACGAGCGGTCCGCTCCGCGCTTGAAGCCGCCTCTGTTCTCTCCCGCGCCGCGGCCGGAACCTGCTGCGCCACGGCCCGATTCGCCTTGACCGCCGCTGCGGCGGAAACCTCCGCCGCTGTTCGGACGGCGGTCCTGGCCGCCGCGATCGGAATCACCGCCGCGGCCGGACCGAGGCTCGTACGGCCGGTCCTCGCCCGACCGCTCGCGCGCGGGACGTCCGGAGCCAGCACCCTGGCCGGACCCGCTGCTGCGGCGGAAGGGCTTCCGACCGTCGTTGTGCTCCGACACGGTGATCCCTTTCTCTGTTCATGCTTCGTTCTCGAATTGAACCACGCGCCGGCGGCCTCGCCGCCACACGGCACCGGCCCCGGAACGACGAAAAGGGGACCCACGGTATGGGCCCCCTTTTCGGGAAGTATGTTCCGGCGGTGTCCTACTCTCCCACACCCTGTCGAGTGCAGTACCATCGGCGCAGGTGAGCTTAGCTTCCGGGTTCGGAATGGGACCGGGCGTTTCCCCACCGCTATAACCGCCGTAACTCTATGAAACTATCCACACACATCGTGTGTTGTTTCAGATACCGCACAGTGGACGCGTAACACCTTCGTTGGTAAGCCCTCGGCCTATTAGTACCGGTCACCTCCACACATTACTGCGCTTCCAGTTCCGGCCTATCAACCCAATAATCTGTTGGGGGCCTTACCCACTCGAAGTGGTGAGAAACCTCATCTAGGAACAGGCTTCCCGCTTAGATGCTTTCAGCGGTTATCCCTTCCGAACGTAGCCAACCAGCCATGCCCCTGGCGGAACAACTGGCACACCAGAGGTTCGTCCGTCCCGGTCCTCTCGTACTAGGGACAGCCTTCCTCAAGTTTCTAACGCGCGCGGCGGATAGAGACCGAACTGTCTCACGACGTTCTAAACCCAGCTCGCGTGCCGCTTTAATGGGCGAACAGCCCAACCCTTGGGACCTACTCCAGCCCCAGGATGCGACGAGCCGACATCGAGGTGCCAAACCATCCCGTCGATATGGACTCTTGGGGAAGATCAGCCTGTTATCCCCGGGGTACCTTTTATCCGTTGAGCGACACCGCTTCCACACGCCGGTGCCGGATCACTAGTCCCGACTTTCGTCCCTGCTCGACATGTCTGTCTCACAGTCAAGCTCCCTTGTGCACTTACACTCAACACCTGATTACCAACCAGGCTGAGGGAACCTTTGGGCGCCTCCGTTACCATTTAGGAGGCAACCGCCCCAGTTAAACTACCCACCAGGCACTGTCCCTGAACCGGATCACGGTCCGAGGTTAGAAGTCCAATACGACCAGAGTGGTATTTCAACGACGACTCCCACGACACTAGCGTGCCGCTTTCACAGTCTCCCACCTATCCTACACAAACCGTACCGAACACCAATACCAAGCTATAGTGAAGGTCCCGGGGTCTTTTCGTCCTGCCGCGCGTAACGAGCATCTTTACTCGTACTGCAATTTCGCCGAGTCTGTGGTGGAGACAGCAGAGAAGTCGTTACGCCATTCGTGCAGGTCGGAACTTACCCGACAAGGAATTTCGCTACCTTAGGATGGTTATAGTTACCACCGCCGTTTACCGGGGCTTAAATTCTCAGCTTCGCCCCCGAAAGGGCTAACCGGTCCTCTTAACCTTCCGGCACCGGGCAGGCGTCAGTCCGTATACCTCGTCTTACGACTTCGCACGGACCTGTGTTTTTAGTAAACAGTCGCTTCTCTCTGGTCTCTGCGACCCAACCCAGCTCCCACCGCAAGGGCGTTCACCGGACCGGGCCCTCCTTCTCCCGAAGTTACGGAGGTATTTTGCCGAGTTCCTTCACCACAGTTCTCTCGATCGCCTCGGTATTCTCTACCTGACCACCTGTGTCGGTTTGGGGTACGGGCCGTGTACCAACTCACTAGAGGCTTTTCTCGGCAGCATAGGATCACTGAATTCACCTCAAACGGCTACGCATCACCTCTCAGGCTGTATGAGACACGGATTTGCCTATGCCTCGCCCTACAGGCTTACACCCGGTAATCCACCACCGGGCCCAGCTACCTTCCTGCGTCACCCCATCGCTTGACTACTACAGCCAGGGTCACGCGCATCCCTTTTAGGTCTCCCGAAGGAGATCCCGCCAGTTCAGGGCGCTTAGCACAACTGATTCGCCATTGGGCGCGGATACACGGGTACGGGAATATCAACCCGTTGTCCATCGACTACGCCTGTCGGCCTCGCCTTAGGTCCCGACTCACCCTGGGCGGATTAACCTGGCCCAGGAACCCTTGGTCATCCGGCGGACGAGTTTCTCACTCGTCTTTCGCTACTCATGCCTGCATTCTCACTCCCACAGCCTCCACACCTGGATCACTCCGGCGCTTCCCTGGCTGCAGGACGCTCCCCTACCCACCCCAACCACTGCCCCGAAGGGAATGTACATGCTGGAGTGCCGCGGCTTCGGCGGTGTACTTGAGCCCCGCTACATTGTCGGCGCAAGACCACTTGACCAGTGAGCTATTACGCACTCTTTCAAGGGTGGCTGCTTCTAAGCCAACCTCCTGGTTGTCTCAGCGATCTCACATCCTTTTCCACTTAGTACACGCTTAGGGGCCTTAGCCGGCGATCTGGGCTGTTTCCCTCTCGACTACGAAGCTTATCCCCCGCAGTCTCACTGCCACGCTCTCACACACCGGCATTCGGAGTTTGGCTGACTTCGGTAAGCTTGTAGGCCCCCTAGGCCATCCAGTAGCTCTACCTCCAGTGTGAAACACGTGACGCTGCACCTAAATGCATTTCGGGGAGAACCAGCTATCACGGAGTTTGATTGGCCTTTCACCCCTACCCACAGCTCATCCCCTCAGTTTTCAACCTAAGTGGGTTCGGGCCTCCACGTCGTCTTACCGACGCTTCACCCTGGCCATGGGTAGATCACTCCGCTTCGGGTCCATGACATGCGACTCAGACGCCCTATTCGGACTCGCTTTCGCTACGGCTCCCCCACACGGGTTAACCTCGCCACACACCGATGACTCGCAGGCTCATTCTTCAAAAGGCACGCCATCACCCCACAAAGAAGGCTCTGACGGATTGTAAGCGTCCGGTTTCAGGTACTATTTCACTCCCCTCCCGGGGTACTTTTCACCTTTCCCTCACGGTACTAGTCCGCTATCGGTCACCAGGTAGTATTCAGGCTTACCGGGTGGTCCCGGCAGATTCACAGCAGATTTCACGGGCCCGCTGCTACTCGGGAAACACTCACGAGAGACAAACTGTTTTCGTCTACGGGATTCTCACCCTCTACGACGGACCGTCCCAGGCCACTTCGACTAACAGCTTGTTTTCTGACTCTCGCTCACTACGGCAGTAGCAAGAAGAATGCTCCCACGACCCCACACGGACAACGACTGCCGTCTATCACATCCGCATGGTTTAGCCTCATCCGCTTTCGCTCGCCACTACTCACGGAATCACAATTGTTTTCTCTTCCTGTGGGTACTGAGATGTTTCACTTCCCCACGTTCCCTCCACACACCCTATATATTCAGATGCGGGTAACACGACATCACTCGTGCTGGGTTTCCCCATTCGGAAATCCTCGGATCTCAGCTCGGTTGACAGCTCCCCGAGGCATATCGCAGCCTCCCACGTCCTTCATCGGCTCCTGGTGCCAAGGCATCCACCGAACGCCCTTAAACACTTACAAACAAAGATGCTCGCGTCCACTGTGCAGTTCTCAAACAACACACCCGCATCGGATCGAACCTCGAAGCCAGCCACAGCACGCTGCGCGGTACTAACGAAAACCCGAACGGATCGTCATGATTTCCCAGAAAGAACGTCTGTTCTTTCAGGACCCAATAGTGTGTCGACTACATCCGGCCCGAAGACCGGCACATGTCAGCGTTCCACCCATGAGCACCGCAGTTCCACATTCGGGAACATAAGCGGCTCTGGCACCTCCAGATCCGACTCCTCGGACCGGACAGTGCAAATGCTCCTTAGAAAGGAGGTGATCCAGCCGCACCTTCCGGTACGGCTACCTTGTTACGACTTCGTCCCAATCGCCAATCCCACCTTCGACAGCTCCCTCCCACAAGGGGTTAGGCCACCGGCTTCGGGTGTTACCGACTTTCATGACGTGACGGGCGGTGTGTACAAGGCCCGGGAACGTATTCACCGCAGCGTTGCTGATCTGCGATTACTAGCGACTCCAACTTCACGGGGTCGAGTTGCAGACCCCGATCCGAACTGAGACCGGCTTTAAGGGATTCGCTCCACCTCACGATATCGCAGCCCTCTGTACCGGCCATTGTAGCATGTGTGAAGCCCTGGACATAAGGGGCATGATGACTTGACGTCGTCCCCACCTTCCTCCGAGTTGACCCCGGCAGTCTCCTGCGAGTCCCCGGCATAATCCGCTGGCAACACAGGACAAGGGTTGCGCTCGTTGCGGGACTTAACCCAACATCTCACGACACGAGCTGACGACAGCCATGCACCACCTGTACACCAGCCACAAGGGAACCGACATCTCTGCCGGCGTCTGGTGTATGTCAAACCCAGGTAAGGTTCTTCGCGTTGCATCGAATTAATCCACATGCTCCGCCGCTTGTGCGGGCCCCCGTCAATTCCTTTGAGTTTTAGCCTTGCGGCCGTACTCCCCAGGCGGGGTACTTAATGCGTTAGCTACGGCACGGATCCCGTGGAAGGAAACCCACACCTAGTACCCACCGTTTACGGCGTGGACTACCAGGGTATCTAATCCTGTTCGCTACCCACGCTTTCGCTTCTCAGCGTCAGTTACTGCCCAGAGACCCGCCTTCGCCACCGGTGTTCCTCCTGATATCTGCGCATTTCACCGCTACACCAGGAATTCCAGTCTCCCCTGCAGTACTCTAGTCTGCCCGTATCGCCCGCAAGCTTGGGGTTGAGCCCCAAGTTTTCACGAACGACGCGACAAACCGCCTACAAGCTCTTTACGCCCAGTAATTCCGGACAACGCTCGCACCCTACGTATTACCGCGGCTGCTGGCACGTAGTTGGCCGGTGCTTCTTCTACAGGTACCGTCACTCACGCTTCGTCCCTGTCGAAAGCGGTTTACAACCCGAAGGCCGTCATCCCGCACGCGGCGTCGCTGCATCAGGCTTCCGCCCATTGTGCAATATTCCCCACTGCTGCCTCCCGTAGGAGTCTGGGCCGTGTCTCAGTCCCAGTGTGGCCGGTCGCCCTCTCAGGCCGGCTACCCGTCGTCGCCTTGGTAGGCCATTACCCCACCAACAAGCTGATAGGCCGCGGGCCCATCTCGCACCGATAAATCTTTCCACCACAAACCATGCGACTCGTGGTCATATCCGGTATTAGACCCAGTTTCCCAGGCTTATCCCAGAGTACGAGGCAGATCACCCACGTGTTACTCACCCGTTCGCCGCTCGTGTACCCCGAAGGGCCTTACCGCTCGACTTGCATGTGTTAAGCACGCCGCCAGCGTTCGTCCTGAGCCAGGATCAAACTCTCCGTTGAAGACTCACAACCACGCTCGAAAGCGCAATCGGAAGAAATCTCGAACCAGAGTCCGAAAACCTAACTTAAAAACGCCAGCCGGAAAATAGCTGACAAAAATGTCCTGCCCTCACACGGGGGTATGAGAAACAGGAACCAAAATAATTGGCACTGACATTCATCGACACACTATTGAGTTCTCAAAGAACACACGCACCCAAGATCCGGCCGATTTTCTTCGACCTTCTCTAGAGGCAACTTTTCCAGCCTAACCACTCTCACCCGTCGAGTCAAGCTCGGGGTGTCGAACAGTCTTGCCGACCGCCAGGCGCTCCCCGTCCTACCTCGTGTCCCGGGCCTGCTGGCTCCGGGTCGGCGTCCGTGTCGCTCTGACCTGGAATAAGTTACGTGTCGGATAACGGATCGTCAAATCCCCAAGACGCTCGACATTTCCGCAGGTCAGGAAGGCGAGGTCGGGGGTACGCCCGACCTGAATCACACCGGTGTGACTCAGGTCATGGCGATCTTCATCGACCGGCGCGCCGGGCTCCGGCGAAGTTCTTCTTCCCGCGCCGCAGCACCAGCCAGCGCCCGTGCAGGTAGTCGCTGTCCGCGGCGGTCCATTCGGGGTCGGAGATGCGGGTGTTGTTCACCGAGGCGCCGCCTTCGTTCACCGCTCGCCGCGCCGCACCGCGGCTGTCCGACAGCCCTGCGGCCACCAGCAGGTCCACGATGGTCGCGCCGTCGCCGGCCTCCGCGACCGTGCCGTCGACAGCGGCCTCCGACAGTGCCGCCGCCAGGGTCGACTCGTCCAGTTCGCGCAGATCGCCGCGCCCGAACAGGGCCTGGCTGGCCAGCTGGACCGCGTGTGTGTTCGCCTCGCCGTGCACCAGCGTTGTCATCTCGGCCGCCAGCCGGCGCTGCGCTTCCCGGGCGTGCGGACGTTCCTCGGTTGCCCGCTCGAGTTCGTCCAGTTCCTCGCGGTCGAGGAAGGTGAACCAGCGCAGGTATCGCACGACATCCGCATCACCGGTGTTGACGAAGTACTGGTACCACGCGTACGGGCTGGTCATCTCGGGATCCAGCCACAGACTGCCGCCGCCGGTGGACTTGCCGAACTTCTTGCCGTCCGACGAGGTGACCAGCGGTGTGGTGAGGGCGTGGACGTGCTCGCCGTCCAGCCGCCGATTCAGTTCCACGCCCGCGATGATGTTGCCCCACTGGTCGGAACCGCCGACCTGCAACCGGCAGTCGTGCCGGCGGCGCAGCTGCACGTAGTCGTTGGCCTGCAGCAACATGTAGCTGAACTCGGTGTAGGAGATGCCTTCGCCGTCGAGGCGGCGCTTCACCGTCTCGCGGGCGAGCATGACGTTCACCGAGAAGTGCTTGCCGATGTCGCGCAGGAAGTCGACCGCGCTCAGCGGGCCGGTCCAGTCCATGTTGTTCGCGATGATCGCGCCGGTCGGCGAGTCGTCGAGGTCGACGAAACGTTCGAGTTGGCCGCGGATGCGGTCGGCCCAGGCGGCGACGGTGTCGGTCGAGTTCATCACCCGCTCACCGACGTCGCGCGGATCGCCGATCAGTCCGGTTGCCCCACCCGCCAGCACGATCGGGCGATGACCGGCCTGCTGGAATCGTTTGAGCGTCAGCAGCGGCACCAGGTGCCCGGCGTGCAGGCTCGCCGCGGTCGGATCGAAACCGGCATAGAGGGTGATCGGTCCCTTCGCCAGCTCGGATCGCAGCTCGCCCAGGTCGGTGGACTGCGCGATCAGCCCACGCCAGCTCAGTTCATCGATGATGTCGACGCTCACGTCGCCCTATCTTTCCCCACGCCCTGCGGTCCCCCGTGCACCGGGCCACCACACGCCGGAACCCGATCACGCCTGCGAATCGCCGGGACGTGCCGGATCGAGGCTCAAGCGAAAACAGCCTTCAACGAGGTCAGATGCACCCGGCTCGCCGTGGCCGCGGCCGCGCTGTCCCGGGCGCGGACGGCGTCGAGCAGGAGTTCGTGGGCACGATGGTCGGCGCCTTCGTCGGGCAGCGGGCGCATGCGCAGCATATCGATCATCGCGTGCCGCGAGCGCGGGACGAAGGCGTCGAACATGCTGGTGAGTACGTCGTTGTGGGCCGCGGTGACGACCGTGCGGTGGAAGGCGGTGTCAGCGTCGACGAGACTCTCGACCGCGGGACCGGCTTCGGCGCGAGCGGCCAGGGCCCGCCACATCACGCGCAGGTCCGCAGGCGTGCGGCGGTGCGCCGCGAGCGCCGCGGCCTCCGCTTCGATGGCGATGCGGGCCTCGATCACCGTGACGATGTCGGCGCGGCGCAGGAGCGTGTCCCAGTCCTCGGTCACCTCCAGCGCGGTGACGAAAACCCCTGCGCCCTGGCGGCTTTCGAGCACACCGCGACCTGCCAGCTCCCGGACGGCTTCACGCAAGGTGGACCGGCCCACGCCGAGCTGGGCGGCCAGCGTGGTCTCCCCCGGCAGCTTGTGGCCGAGCGGCCATTCGCCGGCGCGGATCCGGCCGAGTAGGACCTCGGCGGCCTGAGCGGCCAGCGGATGCCTTTGTACGTGCGCCAAAGCCCGTCTACCTCTCTGCTTGTCTGAGGAGTTGTTTCTGGTTAGTCTAAGCCACATGGGACAGGGACTGCTTCTCCTCGGCCGCCGCGGCGGGGTCTGATCGACCGGCACCCTGCCCGCGGGTTGCTGGGCTGCGCCGGTCACACCTCCGACGCGAAAGCAACGCCGATCATGTTTCCTTGGAATCGCCAGCGCCCTTCCACCATGCCGTCACACCGGTATCGAGCTGTGCACGAACGGGTTTCGGTCCCGGAGTTCGATCGGCGATGGCCGTCGAACCGCATCACCGAGGCGCCGCTGTGGGTCCCCGTCGACCTGCGCGACGGTAATCAGGCCCTCGCCGAGCCGATGGATCCGGCCCGCAAGCGCCGCTTCTTCGAGCTGATGGTGGCCATGGGCTACAAGGAGATCGAGGTCGGGTATCCGAGCGCCTCACAGGCCGACTTCGATTTCGTCCGGCTGATCCGCGATGCGGAGCTGGCGCCCGCGGACGTCACGCTGGTGGTGTTCACTCCGGCCCGCCGCGATCTGATCGAGCGGACCGTGCGGGCGGTCGACGGCATCGCCAACGACGTGGTGATCCACCTGTACACGGCGACGGCGCCGCGGTGGCGACAGGTGGTGCTGGGCCGCACCCGCGACGAGGTGGCCGAGCTGATCCACGCCGGTGGGCGCGACGTGTGGGAACTGGCCGGGCACCTGCCCAACGTCCGGTTCCAGTTCTCCCCGGAGGTCTTCATCCTCACCGAGCCGGATTTCGTGCTGGCGGTGTGCGATTCGATGACCACGCTGTGGGACGCGACGCCGGAGCGTCCGGTGACGCTCAACCTGCCCGCGACCGTGGAGGTGGCGACACCGAACGTGTACGCCGACCAGATCGAGTACATGCATCGCAACCTGTCCCGCCGGGACAGCGTGGTGCTGTCGGTGCATCCGCACAACGACCGGGGCACCGGCATCGCGTGCGCCGAACTGGCGGTGCTGGCCGGGGCGCAGCGGGTGGAGGGCTGTCTGTTCGGCAACGGTGAGCGCACCGGCAATGTCGACATCGCCACGCTGGCGCTGAATCTGCATGCGCAGGGCGTGGATCCGCGGATCGACTTCTCCGATATCGACCAGGTGCGGCGCACAGTGGAGTACTGCACGCGCCTGCCGGTCCATCCGCGGCATCCGTATGTGGGCGATCTGGTGTACACGGCCTTCTCCGGGACGCACCAGGACGCGATCCGGAAGGGTTTCGCCGAACATCGCGCCCGGGCAGCGCGGCAGCACGCCGACGAGCGCGAAATCGCTTGGGAGGTACCATATCTGCCGATCGACCCCGCCGACGTCGGCCGTTCCTACGAGGCGGTGATCCGCGTCAATTCACAGTCCGGCAAGGGCGGGATCGCCTACCTGCTCGAGACCGAGTACGGCATCACCCTCGCACGCGACGAGCAGATCGAGTTCGCCCGCGCGGTGCAGCGTCACACCGACGAAACCGGCACGGAGGTATCGGCCGAGGTGCTGTGGAAGCTGTACACCGAGTTCCGGACGGAGGCGGCGCGGTGAACCGCGCTCAGGCCGGCCGTTCCAGTTTCGGTGCCCGCGGGCTGCGCCGATAGGCCGACACCGCCGGGGAGCCGGTCAGCCAGAGCCGCCACGGCCGATCGGCGGCCAGGCTGACGCCGACGCGAGGCCCCACCGCGACGGCTGCGGACTCGGTGATCTCCGGACCCAGTTCCAGCCGGATCGGCGAGTCGGGATCGAACAGTGGAGTGCCGTAGTCGGCCAAGGTGATGCCCAGAGCGCTGCCCAGATTGCCCGGCCCCTTGGCCAGGCCCGCGTCGGTGCGGGCGGCCGGTCGGCGGGCGCGGGCGGTCTCGTGCCCGGCGATCACCTCACCGGCGCGGATCAGCACGGCGCTGGCGACGCCGTCGGGTCCGCTGGTGACGTTGACACAGGTGTGCATGCCGTAGCTGAAGTAGACGTACAGCACGCCGGGCGGTCCGAACATGACGGCGTTGCGCGGGGTCCGGCCGCGGCCGGAGTGCGCGGCCGGGTCGTGCCACGGCCCGGCCGGGTCCCCGCCGTACGCCTCCACCTCGACAATTCGGACGGCGACGGGACCGGACCACAACGTCGCGCCGAGCAGGCGGCGCGCGGCCGCGGGTGGTTCGACGGCAAGTTCCTCGGCAGACACAGCGGTCCATTGTCCAGAACCATGCCGCGCCGGGCCAATCGCACCCGTCCGACGAATCGGCCCGGCACCCCGCGTGCCGGGCCGATCCCTCATCGCGTCCCTATCCGGGGGCGGGTCACAACCAGCGGTCGACGCCGTCGTGCCCGGAGCAGGTGCCCCGGCGGTGCTGGCTGAAGCTGTAGGTGCCGTCCTTGCACTGTGCGGTGGCGCCGTCCGGCGGAGTGGAACTCTGCTGCGGGCGTTGCACGCAGGTGTGGTCGACGTTCTCGTACTGGCCGGCACCGCACACGTTCTGGACGGGAGCGGCGGTCGCAGTGGGTGCGACGAAGGCCGACGTGGCGACGGCGCCCGCGAACAGCAGCGGCGCCAATCCGAAGGGGGTCCGTCCCGCGGCGCGCCGCTTGTTCGTAATCATTTCGAAATTCCTTACCGCAGAACAGTTCTCATCAGTAGCGGGGCTCTCCCCCAGTGCGGATCACCCTAACTCGGACGACCGGCACAATCCGAGCGTTCTCGCGTGGGAGATGACGAAAGACCCTGTGTCCCAATGACCAGCGTCATGCCCGCCCCGGCGACCGACCCCCGGACATAGCCCCACCTTCCCACTCAGCGCATGTCCACGCCGCCGCGCAGGCCGCTCAGCTTGTCCGGGTTGACCTGGAAACGGATGTTCTCCACACGCTCGTCGCGGATGTCGTAACTCAGGGCTCCGACCGGCCGATCACCGACCAGCACGAGCAGTCCGAGCTCGCCGTTGATGGTGGCCGGCGCCAGCCGCGCACCGGCCGAGGTGGGTTTGGCCATGGCGCCCAGCATCCAGCGCGCGACATGGTCGGGACCGTGCAGCGGGCGGCGGGCCGCGGTGACCTTGCCGCCGCCGTCGTTCCACAGCGTGACATCGGGGGCGAGCAGGGCCATCAGCGCGTTGACGTCGCCGCCGTGCGCGGCCGTCAGGAACTTCTCCGTGATCTCACGCCGGGTGGCCGCATCGGCGTCGTAGCGCGGTCGGCGGGCGTGGACGTGCGCGCGGGCGCGGTGGGCGATCTGGCGCACCGTCGACTCGGGACGGTCGAGGAACTCACCGATCTCGGCGTGCGAGAAGCCGAAGACCTCGCGCAGCACGAACACGGCGCGCTCGACCGGGCCGAGGGTTTCCAGTACGACCAGCATCGCGGTCGACACGGTGTCGGCCGTCTCGGTTTCCGCGGCGGCGTCGGCCGTGGTGAGCAGCGGTTCGGGCAACCACGGGCCGACGTAGGTCTCGCGCACGGCACGGGCCGAGGTGAGCCGATTCAGCGACAGATTCGTCACGGTACGCACCAGATACGCCTTCGGATGGTCGATCGTGTCGGGGTCGGTGGCGTGCCATTTCAGCCAGGCGTCCTGGAGCACGTCCTCGGCGTCGGCGACGCTGCCCAGCATCCGGTAGGCGGTGCCGAACAGCAGTCGCCGGTGCGCGACGAACGGGTCGGTGCTCACATGGTCCGGCATGGTCTCATGCTTTCCGGGCGGCGGCCGATCGGCAAGCTCAGCGGGTGGCCCGGCCGCCCTTGGACAGCGCCACCGGGACGTTCATCCGCTTGCTCATCGAGTAGACGGGGATCGGGCTGCTGCTGACGCTCTCCTTGTAGAAGACCGCCGTGCGGCCGGTCAGGTACCAGCGCTTGGGGGTGTCGTCGGCGTGGGTGAACTGGATGACGGCGTCCCGGCGGCCCAGGCTGACCGGCTGATGAAAGTAGCCGAAGCGGAACGGCCGCACCTTCTTGCCGCGCAGTCGCCGGGCGATGGCGTCGGCGGCGTAGGCGGCGGTGGGAATCCCGCTCTGGCAGGTGCCGTGGATCTCGCCCCACGCCTGGCGCACCGCGGCGGCGTCGCCGACGGCATACACGTCGGGGTGCGACACCGAACGGAGGGTACCGTCGGTGACGACCAAACCCTTTGCGTCGGTGGCGATTCCGGCATCCGCGGCGAGCCGGGGCACGCGTACTCCGGCGGTCCACAGGGTCAGGTCCGAGGCCATCAGTTCGCCGGTGGACAGACTGATGGCGTCGGGCAGCACCTTGGTCACCCGCACACCGACCTTGCGGATGATGCCCAGGCGATCCAGCGCGGCGTCCAGGTAGGCCCGGGCACCATCACCCATCATCGACCCCGGCGCATCGGCCGCGACCAGGGTGACCGTCAGTTCCGGACGGCTCTCGGCGAGTTCGGTGGCGGCTTCGATGCCGGTGAGGCCGCCGCCGACCACGGTGACGGTGCCGCGATCGGCCGCGACCTCGGCCAGGCGGCGTGCGAAGCGGTGTGCCAGGCGCGGATCGTTCAGCGTCCACGCGTGCTCGGCAGCGCCCGGCACCACAGCGGTGTCGGTGACGCTGCCGAGGGCGTACACCAGCGTGTCGTAGGCGAGGTCGGTCCCATCGTCCAGGGTCACGCGATGCGCGGCGGGATCGATGGCGGTCGCGGCGGCCCGGCGGAAGTCCACCCCCGAGCCCGCGAGCAGCCGCGGGATACGGCGATCGGCCAGCTCCTGCCCCGCCGCGATCTGATGCATCCGCAGCCGTTCGGTGAAGCGCTCCGAAGGATTCACCAGGGTGATGCGCACGCCGCGGCCCCGGGTGCGATGCGCCAGCCGGACGGTGGCCAGCATGCCGGTGTACCCGGCGCCGAGCACGACGATCTCGTGGGTTTTCATGATCAGCTCCAAGCGGTCGTTGGTGGTGAGTCGCCTATGGGACAGGGCAGCCGCGGGAAACGTGACAGCCTCCTTTGTGATCCACGTCACCTTCGATCCGACCGCTTCCACTGGATCTCCGAACAACAGCCGGCCCCGCACGCGACGGCTGCGATGAGAACCCGCCGGGGGCTGCACGAAATCTCCACAAGGTCGCCACGCCGACTCCACCGTCGCGGGGGATGCGATGGGTAGTTTCACACCCGTCGTCGGCCTCGCCGGCATCGAGGCGATTCCCTTCTCCAGCAAAGGATCAGACTGCGTATGCGCGTCACGGACCTGCCGTACCGCCTGTATGCCCGCCGGCTGCGGGGGCAGCTCGCGGGCGCACGGCTACCCCGTCACGTCGGGTTGATCATGGACGGCAACCGGCGCTGGGCCCGCAGCAAGGGTCTCTCCGACACCCGGCTGGGGCATCGATACGGTGCCGAGCATGCGGAAAACGTGCTGTCCTGGTGCGAAGATCTGGGCATCCGGTATGTCACGGTGTTCCTGTGCTCGACCGAGAACCTGCGCAATCGAGCCGACGACGAGATCGACTTCCTCATGCGCGTGGTCGAGGACCTGGTCACCGATCGGCTCGGCCACCCCGGCTCCCGCTGGCAGCTGCACATCGCCGGATCACCCGATGCTCTGCCCGACACCACAGCCCGCGCGCTGAAACAGGCCGTCGAAGCCACTCGTACCTGCACGACCGGTGCGCACGTCACCTTGGCGATCGGCTACGGCGGCCGGCAGGAGATCGTCGATGCGTTCCGCGACCTGCTCTCCGAGAGCGCGGGTAGTGGAAAGTCGTTGGCGGACATCGCCGACAGCCTCACCGCCGAGGATCTCGCCGCCCACCTGTACACCCCGGACCAGCCCGACCCGGATCTGGTGATCCGGACCAGCGGAGAGCAGCGGTTGTCGAACTTCCTGCTGTGGCAGAGCGCCTATGCCGAGCTCTATTTCTGCGAGGCGTACTGGCCCGCCTTCCGCGAGATCGACTTCCTGCGGGCGCTACGCAATTTCGCCGACCGGCAGCGCCGGTACGGTGCATGAGATCGACGTTTCGGTCGGCGGCCGAGATTCATGCTCCGGCGTGTTTGCGCAGGAATGCGGATAGGAACGTGCGGACGGCCTGGGGGTTGTCGATGAACGGCCAGTGGCCGAGGCCCTCGAGGATGTGGATTTCGGCCCGGGGGAAGTGGTTTCGCTGTTGTTCGGCGAAGCGGACCGGGATGTAGCGGTCCCCGGCGCCCCAGATCACGCACGTCGGGAGGGTGTCGGCGGTGAGGCCGAGGTGTCGTTCGGGGAAGGCGGCGGCGGGGTCGCGGGAGTTGCGGTAGAGCCGGAGCACCGCGCGCTTGTGGCCCCAGTCCGCATAGCCGCAGACTCGGTCGACGTAGGCCCGGGGCAGCGGGACGGGGTTGTCGCGGTTGAGCGCGGCGTGCATGGCGCGCGGGGTACCGGCCAGCTGGAACAGCTCGCCGAGCACCGGGGTTTGCCAGATCTTCGCGTACCGGTGCCAGCGGTATCCGTCGAGGACGCCGGTGTTGATCATGGTCAGACTGGCCAGACGCCGCGGGTGGTCCAGTGCCCAGCGCAGTCCCCACGGCCCGCCGAAGTCGTGCAGCACCAGGTGCGCCCGCTCGACCCCGAGGTCGTCGAGTAGCAGACCGAGAAATCGCGCGTGCCCGAGCACGCTGTGCTCGAACGATTTCGGCCGCTCCGAGCGCCCGAAGCCCGGCATGTCCATGGCGATCACGCGCGCGAACCCGGCGATCTCCGGCGCCAGCTCCGCCCAGTCGTCCATCGGTCCCGGGTTCCCGTGCACGAACACCACGGCCGTCGGGGACTCGGACGGCCCGCTGTCGTGCACGGCGCACCGCACACCATCGACCACGCGTTCGGCCACCGTGAGCGCCGGTGCGGTTCCGGTCATCGACTGCTCCCCCTTCGTCGCAATCGGCTGCGCCACGCAACCGGCCACGCCACCGACCGTACGTCGAATCCGCTCCCCGTGCGATCCCTTCGGCGGCCGCGCTGACCGGTCCGGCGAGACCCCGGCGATCGAGGCCCTGGTCTGGGGCAGAGCCGGGGTTGCGCCCGAACCGCATCCGGCGCACAATTCATCACACAGTGAATTCAACGCACGATGAATAAGAGGGTGACCCATGACGGCACCGGATCCGTCCCCCGCCATCGCGGTCGAGCACCTGCGGGTGCACCGCGGGGGACGTGAAGTCCTGCACGACGTCTCACTGACCGTGCCCCGCGGCTGCATCACCGGCCTGCTCGGGCCGTCCGGCTGCGGCAAGACCACCCTGATGCGCAGCATCGTCGGCACGCAGCTGATCGAGGCGGGCAGCGTGCGGGTGCTCGGCGAGGAAGCCGGCAGCGCCGGGCTGCGCGCCCGCGTCGGATACGTGACACAGGCGCCGAGCATCTACGACGACCTCACCGTTTCCGACAACGTCTCGTATTTCGCTGCGCTGTACGGACGTTCGGCCGACGATGTCGCGGCCGCCGTCGACGCGGTCGGCTTGACCCGGCACGCCCGCCAGCGCGGCAACCAGCTGTCGGGCGGCCAGCGCACCCGCGCCTCACTGGCCTGCGCCCTGGTGGCCGATCCGGAGGTGCTGGTGCTCGACGAACCGACCGTCGGGCTGGATCCGGTACTGCGCGTGGAACTCTGGGAGCAGTTCCACGCCCTGGCCGCCCAGGGCCGCACGCTGCTGGTCTCCAGCCACGTCATGGACGAGGCCGAACACTGCGACCGCCTGCTGCTGATGCGCGACGGACAGCTGCTCGCCCAGCTCACCCCGGCCGAACTGCGCGCCGACACCGGCGAATCGAGCCTGGAGAACGCCTTCCTCGCCCTGATCAGAATGGGAGAGCCCCGATGACGACGACAGCCCCGCTGCGCTGCTACACCGCCACCTCCGCGCGCATCCTGCGGCAGTTGCGCGCCGACCATCGCACGGTCGCCATGCTGCTGCTGGTGCCGGCGCTGCTGATGTCGCTGCTGTACTTCGTCTATCGCGACACCCCGGCGATGCCCGGCGCCCCGCGGCTGTTCGACCGCGTCGGGATCAGCATGCTGGGCATCCTGCCGTTCATCGTGATGTTCCTGATCACCGCCATCGCGATGCAGCGCGAGCGGACCTCGGGCACCCTGGAGCGGCTGATGACGACGCCGCTGTCGAAGCTGGACCTGCTGGCCGGATACGGCACCGCCTTCTCCACCGCGGCCGCCGCCCAGGCCGGACTGGCCTGTCTGGTGTCCTTCGGCCTGCTGGGGCTGCGCTCGGAGGGCAGCGTGTGGCTGGTGCTGCTGATCGCCGTGCTGGACGCGATGCTCGGGGTGGCGCTCGGTCTGCTGGCAAGTGCGTTCGCGCGCACCGAGTTTCAGGCCGTGCAGTTCATGCCGCTGGTGGTGGGGCCGCAGTTCTTCCTGTGCGGGCTGCTGGTGCCGCGCGGCCAGCTGCCGGACTGGCTGGAGGTGATCAGCAATCTGCTGCCGCTGAGTTACGCCGTCGACGCGCTGCAGCAGGTGTCCCGGCATCCCGGCGCGACCGGCGAGATGTGGCGGGATCTGGGCGTCGTGGCCGGATTCGCCGCTGTCGCACTGGCTCTGGGCGCCGCCACGCTACGGCGGCGGACGGCGTGACGGGCGAGGACAGTCCCGGCGCGAACGGCGGTTCCGGGCGCAGCGGACGGCGGCCCGGACAGTCCGGGACGCGGGAGGCGATCCTGGACGCGGCACGAATCCGGTTCGCGGAGGTGGGTTTCGACAAGGCGTCGATCCGATCCATCGCCGGACAGGCGGGCGTCGACCCCGCCCTCGTGCACCACTACTTCGGCACGAAACAGCAATTGCTCACCGCCGCACTGGATCTGCCGCTCGACCCGGCGCTGATCCGCGACCGCATCGCCGCGGCGCCCACCGAGCAGCTGGGTGCGACGATCGTGCGCACGGTGCTCGGCATCTGGGACTCACCGATCGGCGTGCACGCCGTCGCGACCCTGCGCAGCATTCTCGGCGGCGGCAACGACCCGGCGCTGGCACGCGCGTTCCTGCTGGAAGTGGTCCTGCGAGACGTGCGCGAACGTGCGGACAGTCCCCCGGGCACCGGCGTGCCGCGGGTGCTGCTGGCCGCCTCGCAGATGATCGGGTTGCTGATCGCCCGCAAGGTGGTCTGCGTGGAACCGCTGGCGTCCATGACCCCGGACGAACTGGCCGTCGTCGTCGGCCCGACGATTCAGCGCTATCTCACCGGCGACCTGGAGCTGCCGCCTCGGTGAGGTCCGCGCGGAGAATTCAGCCCTGCGCCGAAAACGCCTCGTGCTCTTGCGCGTTCACCTCGCGCGCCTCGTCGACGAGCAGCACCGGGATCCCGTTGTCGACGGGGTAGGCGCGCCGCAGGCGCGGGTTGTAGAGCACGGTGTTGCCGTCGCGATCGTGCACCAGCGACAGCGGCCCCTTGTCCTGCGGGCAGGCGAGCAGGCTCAGCAGGGTGGGATCCAAGGTTTCCTCCGCCATGACCGACAACCTACCCGCCGGTCACCGCGGGGCGGCGCGGTGGCCGCCGGAACGAGAAGTGCCGGTGCCCGAAGAAGCTCGCCACCGCCACCAGACCCATCACCGCCACGGTCGCCGGCGTCTCGGGCAGGTGCGCGACGCCGACGGCCAGCTGCACGCCGGCCATGTTCAGCAGCATCCCGCCCGAATTCACCAGGACGAACCGGACGAAATCGCGCAGCGCGTGCCCGCGCACCCGGAACACCAGCGTCCGATGCGCCACGAAGGCGAACACGATGGTGATGCAGTAGGCCAGGGCCACGGCCGTCGCGGGCGGCCAGCTGTCGGGCAGCACCTTCAGCCACACCACCGTGAGCACCATGCCCAGCAGCGTGTTCACCCCGCCGACAGCGGCGAAGGCGATCTCCTGCCGCCGGATCAGCCGCAGCAGCAGCCCGGGCGCGAGCGGCTGCCCGCCCGTCGGCGCGTTCGAACCGTCGTCGGCAGGCGGCGTGCCGGACTCCGGACGGCGCGGCCGACCCGGATCACCCTCGGGCAGCAGCTGCGACACCTGTCCGCGTCCTTCCCAGCCCGTCATGCTCACGGAAGCGCTTCCGCCCGTGGCGAACCGGCGGTCGTCGGCGTATCCCCCTCCGGCGGACCGGCGGGCGCGGGGGCGGGCTCGTCCCGTCGCCGCGACCGCAGGTGGAGCCATTGCAGCACGCCCAGGCCGAGCACACCCAGCACCGCGGTGCCGATGCCGATCTTCCAGCCCGGCGGCCGCCAGGTCACGTCCAGTACCGCGTTCTCGGTGCCGGAAGGAATGTCTACGGCGACAAAGGATTTCGCGACGGTCGTGAACGGGATCTGCTTGCCGTTCAGGGTCACCCGGTACCCCGGCCAGCCCAGCCGCGCGAACACCACCCGGCCGCCCGCGGCCGAGGACACCCGCACCTCGCTCGACGTCTCGGACTCGGACAGCGAGGTCGCGGTGACCTCGTGCGCGTCGGCGACGCGGCCGTTGACCGTGGAGACCGGCCCACCGATCCGCTCGAGCACCCGGATGTACTTCTCGTGCCCGGGAGCGTCGACCCACATCCAGCCCTCGGGAGCCGGCTGGCTGCCCGCATCGGGGAACATGGCCTTCTGCAGTACGACCCGGTCCAGCTTCATCAGGTCCGCGACGGTGCGACCGGTGGTCGGCTCCGGCGTGAACAGCCGCCGGTAGGCGTCGGGGCAGACACTGGAATCCCAACGCATGCACAACATTTCGCCGAACCAGTAGTGCCCGTTCGGGGTGTATCCGTTGACGTAGTCCTGCTCGACGTCCTTGGCGTAGTTACCGAACGCCAGCGAGCCGTACGCGCCGTCCAGCGTCCGGTCCCCCGGCTGCAGCAGGCCGCGGTCGCCGAGCTGCAGCGTGATGCCGTCGAACTTCGGGAACACCGCCTTGGCGGCGGAGCGGTTGGTGGGCAGATTCCAGCTCATCGGATTCGGCTGGACGCTGTGCACCTGGGCATAGGCGATCGGGAACATGGCGACCATGGTCAGCAGCGCCGCCGCGGCCGTCCCGCGGGTGCGTGCCAGCCAGACCACGGCCGCGCCCACCGCGGCCACCACCACCGCCGACAGCACGTGCCACAGCACGGCGTGCGGATGCGCCGAGAACGTTCGCACCCACAACAGTCCGATCAGTACAGCGCCCGCGACCGCGCGATGGCGCCGATTCGACGTGGTGCCGAAGCGGCCCAGCAGCACACACACCAGCACGAGCAGCCCCAGCGCCAGCATCGGCAGCACCCGCGCGGGCCAGCGCAGCGGACCCACCGTGCCCGGCCCGGCGGCCCACATCAGGAACATGATCGCGAACAGCGCGACCGCCGTCAGCTCGCGCCACGCCGCCCGCGCGCGTCCCCAGTCGATGAACGCCAGCGCCGGGATCAGGAACCAGGCGATGTAGGTCATCGGCAGCGGCTGGATATAACCCCACCACGAGTTGAGCGCTGGGACCGCCGAGGGCAGGCTGGCGTTCAGCGACTCCGACCAGGGCACCGTGAGGAACTGGTCGTTGTTGATCTGAGCAGTGCCGCGCCAGCTCACCTTCGCCGACAGCATGCTCGGCAGATAGGTGAGCAGACCCGCCAGGCCCGCGCACAGCGCCACCGCCGTCAACCGCGCCACCGGCTGCCACTTGCGCTGATACACGATCTCGCCCACGGCGACCGCCACGAGCATCAGCGCCGACTCCACCGCCGGAAAGACGTATTCGACGGAGATGGCCAGATACAGGAACACGAAGACCGGAATCGGCCCGCCCCGCCCCCGCGCGTACCGCACCGCCGACGCCCACGCGTGCACCATCCACGCGGTACCGGTCAGCGAGGTCATCCAGCTGGCCTGGTCGAAGAACAGGAACCAGCCCGTGAGCGGGAACGCCACACCGGCCACCGCCGCCCACTGCACCCGGCCGCCGTAGGCCAGGCACACCCGGTACACGCCGAGCGCGGCGATGATCGCGAAGATCAGCTTCACCACCGTGGCGTAGACCGCGAGATTGTCGACCGAGGGCGCGATCAGATCGATCAGCAGCTGCGGCGGGTTGAACAGGCCCGCCTCCTCCATCGTGTAGTTGCCGGTCATCCACTGCTCGGGGATCAGCACCGGGAGCTTGCCCTCGCGCAGATAGCGGCCGAGCATCACCCACAGCGGGGTGTACTGGGATTCGGTGTCGTCGGTGAAGAAGTGGCGGGCGTCGGCCAGCAGCACCGCCGCATAGCCGAGGATCACGCCGAGCGCGGTGACCGCCCCCCAGCGGAACACGTCCCGGCGCGATCTGTCGCTCGGGGCCGGTTCCGGAGCCACGGAAGGTTCTGCCGCCGCAGAGAGTTCGGCCGGCGCCGTCGACACTGCACTTTGCACCACGAGTTCCAGACCCTACAGGGCGCCGTGACGGTTGGCATGAACCTGTTCGGCGGCGATGATGTCGGGATGCCTCGCCGCACCGGAGACCGCACCACGCTGCGTGTTAGAGTTCACCGCGATTCGGGCTCTGTACTGAAACGAGGAGTTCCGGCGCGCACCGTCGTCCCCGAAAGTCGAACCAGCTGATGCCGATTCCCTCTGCCGCTACCGAACCGGCGCGGTCCAACGGCCACCCCGGGCCGACGCACGCGGTCTCGGTCGTCGTGCCGGTGTATCGGGGCGAGGAGACCATCGCCGGACTGGTCGCCGAGCTGCACCGGCTGGCCGAGCCCACCACCACTCCCGCCGGAGCGAACTTCGCCGTCACCGAGATCGTGCTCGTGCACGATCACGGGCCGGACCGGTCGGATGTGGTGCTGCGGCAGCTGGACCGCGACTACGAGCGGGTGCGGGTGGTGTGGCTGAGCCGCAACTTCGGTCAGGACGCCGCCACCATCGCCGGTATGGCGGCCGCGCGCGGCGAGTGGATCGTCACCATGGACGAGGACGGCCAGCACGATCCCGGCTTCATCGGCTCGTTCATCGATACCGCGCTGGCGCAGCGCGCGGATCTGGTCTACTCCAAGCCGACCAACACCCGGCCGCACGGATTCCTCCGCAACCTCACCTCGCGCGGAGCGAAACTGGTGCTCGCCACCGTGTTCGCCTTCCCCGACTCCACCCGGTTCGAGAGCTACCGGCTCATCCGCGGGGCCATCGGGCGCCAGCTCGCCGAGGTCGCCTCCAACGGCGTGTACCTGGACGTGGCGCTGACCTGGGTGGTCGACAACGCGGCGCAGGCGCCGGTGGTGCTGCGGTCGGAGGGGCGGGAGGAATCCGGCTACAACTACCGGCGGCTGTTCTCGCTGTTCTGGAAGATGGTGCTGTGCAGCGGGACTCGCGGCCTGCGGCTGGTCAGCATGCTGGGCGTCACGCTCGCGCTGGCCGGGCTGGTCTACGCGGCGATCATCGTGTCGCAGGCCGTGTTCGGGCCCGGCGACAACCCCGAGGGCTGGGCCTCGACCATCGTTGTGCTGCTGCTGGTTTCGGGGGCGATCCTGTTCTCGCTCGGTCTCATCGCCGAGTATCTGGGTGTGGCGTTGCACGTGCTGGTGGGCAAACCCCTTTATCTGACGGTAGATTCGCCCACACCGCGCCCGGACGCCGGCACCGCCGAGCAGCGCGCGCCGGCCCTGTCCACGACCGCAGCGATCGGGGGGAACGACCCGGGTGAGCACTGACCGCATCATCTTCAGCCGGCCCTACCGGGCCGCGCAGGAACTGGCCAATCTCGCGGCCGTGCTGTCGTCGGACCAGAGCCACGGTGACGGTCCGTTCACCGCGGCGGCCACCGCGAAGCTGAAGAAGATCACCGGGGCCCCGCACGCGCTGCTGACCACGTCGTGCACGCACGCGCTGGAGATGGCCGGGCTGCTGCTCGAACTGGGGCCCGACGACGAGGTGATCGTGCCCAGCTTCGCGTTCACCTCGACCGCGACCGCGATGGCCTTGCGCGGGGCCGTCTGCGTCTTCGCCGACATCGACGAGCGCGGAAATCTGGACGCCGACTCGGTGGCCGCGGCGATCACCGCACGCACCAAGGCGATCGTGGTCATCCACTACGGCGGCGTCGCGGCGGAGATGGACCGGCTGCTCGCGCTGGCCGACGCGCACGGGCTGGCCATCGTCGAGGACAACGCGCACGGGCTCGGCGGCACCTGGCGGGGGCGGCCGCTGGGCAGCATCGGCACCGCGGGCGCGCTCAGCTTCCACGACACCAAGAACGTGCACTGCGGTGAGGGCGGCGCGGTGCTGCTCACCGACGAGATCCTGATGGGGCGCGCCGAGATCATCCGGGAGAAGGGCACCGACCGCGCCCGGTTCCTGCGCGGCGCCGTCGACAAGTACTCCTGGCAGGACATCGGGTCCAGCTATCTGCCCAGCGAACTCAACGCGGCGGTGCTGGACGCGCAACTGGCCGAGTTCGATCGGATCCAGGCGGGCCGGTTCCGCGTGTGGAACGCCTACGCCGCCGGGCTGCCGGACTGGGCCGCCCGCAACGACGTGCGCCTGATGGAGGTACCGCCGGACCGCGAGCACACCGCGCACCTGTACTACCTGCGCACCCCGACCGAGCGGCGCCGCGACGACCTCATCGATCATCTGCGCGCCCAAGGCATCTCGGCCCCGTTCCACTACGTCCCGCTGGACTCCAGCCCCGCCGGGCTGAAACTCGGCCGCACCCCGCACCCGTGCACCCGCACCGCCGAATTCTCCAGCACCCTGATCCGCCTCCCGCTCTGGCCCGGCCTCGGCGACGACCAGGTCGCCCGGGTGATCGAGGCCGTCACCGCGTTCCAGGTCTGACGCGGACCCGCCGCCGGGCGGATCGATTCAGCCGAGCAGGGTCTCCAGGGACTCGGGGGTGAGGATTTCGTAGGTTTCGGTGGTGCGGTCGTACCACCAGGTGCGCTCGCCCGGCTCCAGGCGGACGGCGGCTTGGACCGCGCGGGTGGAGGGGCGGTAGGTGGAGCTGCGGGGGATCTCGTCGACGACGAAGATGAGGTCGGGACGCTGGGCGGGATCGAGCGCGCGCAGGCACTCCGTGACGTCCTTGGGGTCCAGGTGGTAGCCGCGGCGGACGCTCACGGCGGCCACGGCCAGCGTCCGCTCGCCCGCACCGGTTCCCGCGCGCAGCCCGAACGCCACCTCCAGATCGACCGCGGCGACGTCGTTGAGGGTGTCCACGATCGGCTGGGTGAAGACCGGGCCGCGGGCGGTACTGATGACCGTGTCGCGGCGATCCATCAACCAGTAGTCGCCGTCGCGGTCGCGCCGGAACAGGTTCTCCGTCGGCACCCACGCGTCGCCGGGCGTGAACACCCCGCGCAGACCACCGCGCGAGATGTCGACCGTGTCGGCTGCCTTGCCGATCAGCAGACCGACCTCGTTGTCGGCGGCGCGGCGCGCGAAACCCTGTGCGTCGGTGCGGATCTCGTCGGTCTCCGGGTCGTAGCAGACCAGCTCGACGCGGGCGGCGCCGGGCACCGGGCGGCCCTTGCTGCCGATCTTGGCGCCCGCCACGTTCGCCAGCACCACATCGCCCTCGATGGACGCGTAGAACTCGAGAACCCGTGCGGGAGCGAATCTTTCGATGGTGCGCCGCCACAGCCCGGCCGGCATGCCGGAGCCGATGAACAGCCGGATCGGATGCGAGTGACCGTTGGGGAAGGTGTCGGCGTCGAGGATGTCGCGCAGCATCGTCCAGGTGTAGGTGACGACGGTGACGCCGTAGCGGTGCACCTCCTCGGCGAAGCGCGCCGGATCCAGCGAGCGGGCCAGCGCGATCCGGCTGCCCCCGGCCACCGCGCCACCCAGGCTCACCAGCAGACCCGACGAATGGTGCAGCGGCGCGAGGCAATACACCGTGTCGCCGCGATCCAGATCGGCCGAACCGGCCGTGCCGAACGCCGACACCGCCCAGCGATGGTTGGTGATGTACTTGATGTCCAGCTTGTCGCCGGTGCCGGTGACCAGGACGAACGCCAGCTCTCGCGCCAGCCCCGGATTCGGGCGGAACCAGCCGGGCAGCACCACCCGGGACGGGTCGATCTGCTCGAGATCGGTAACCTCGCACCCCGGCGGCACATCCAGGCCGCGAGCGTCACCGCCGCCGAGCACCAGCACCCGGGCGCCGGTCCCGGTGGCCGCGCGCAGGTTCTCCGGGTCGGCCAGAATCGTCTTCGCGCCCGTCAGCTCGACCGCGCGCGGTAACTCGCTGCCGGGCGCGAGCAGTACGGCCACCGCCCCGAGCCGCGAGAGCGCCGCCACCGCGGCCAGCGCGCTCGGCCTGGTCTCCATCAGCACGCCGACCCGGGTGCCCGGCCGCACACCGACCGAGATCAGGCCGCGCACCACGTTGTCGATGCGCACATTGACCGCGGCGTTGGTGTGTACGCGGTCGTCGAACAGGAACAGGTCTCGCAACGGCGCCCGGCGCGCCTGCTCGGCGAGCAGCCGCCCCAGCGAGATCCGGGTGTGCGGCTGGATCATGCCCAGCCGGGTCAGCCGCGGCAGCGCCCGCGCCGCCTCGCCGGTCAGTTCCATCGAGCCGCGCAGGGTGCTGCTCGCGATGCTGCCGAGCGCCGCGCCCAGTCCGGCGCCGGTCTCGGCGAGCCCGGCGGCGGTGTGCACCACGCGGGTCGCCGCCGAGCGCGGGCGGTTGGCGGCGGCGTGCTCGTACATCGGCGCGATCTGGGCGGGCAGGTCGCCGCGGCCGCTGAGCCAGTTCACCCAATCTCGCACCAGCGGCCAGGTCTGGCTGGTCGCCGTCGATCCGGCCACCAGGCCGAAATGCCCGGCGACCAGGGTGGCCTCGTACACGTCGGCGTTCGGCGCGGCGCGCAGGACGCCGCGCACGGCGGCCGGCTGGCCGATGTCGTCCACCTCGCCGACGAACGCCAGGATCGGGCAGCGCAACTCGGCCAATGAGACCGGATGGTCGCGAATCACGAAGCCGCCCAGCATCATCCGGTTGTGCGTCACGAACTGTTTGAGCAGGTCCGCCGCGGCCGGACCGGAGTAGCCGACCCAGCCGTCGTGCTCAAGGAACCGGCGCTGGCGCTCCTTGGGCAGCAGCGCCTCGCGGTCGTGCAGCTGGCGCAGGAAGTCGATGCGGGCCTTGGCCGTCTTCACCGGGTCCAGCATCTGGAAGCCCAGGCGCACCATGGAGTCGGTGATGGGCAGCCGGGTGAGGACGTGGTCGGCGACGAAATCGGCGACGTCGGACACCAGCCCGTGCGGTAGCCCGAACGGCAGGCCGGCCACGATATCGACCGGACTGCCGAAGGTGACGATGCTCTCCACGCCCTTGCCGTAGCGGTAGGCGGCGGTCTGGTAGGCGAACATGCCGCCCTGCGAATAGCCCATCAGGTGCACGCCGTGGCCGGTCAGTTCGTTGACCGTGTCGATGGCGCTGTCGAGGGCGAGCACGTGGTCGGCCAGGTCGCGCTGCCAGCCGCCCTCCTCGCTGGCCGGTGACCCGAAATCGAGGACCCAGCAATCGATTCCGGCGCGGTGCAGGATGCCGACGGCACCGCCCTCGGCGTTCACGTCGTAGATGTCGGCGTTGACCATCAGCGGCGGCACCAGCAGCGCCACGGGACGGCCGGGGGTGGTGTCGTCGGGGAAGTAGTGCCGCAGCCGGTACATGCGCTTGCGCTCGGTCACCTCGTAGGGCGACGACTCCACGTCGTGCGCCAGCCCCCCGAAGCGGATGACCTCGAGCCCGTTCTGCGCGGTCGCCACCAACCGCTGCACCGACCGCGCGACGAACCTCGTATCGAACTTCACGGAAACTCCCAGCCCTCGCCCTGCACGTGACGCCCGTCACAGACCCCTGCGTGTCCAGATGAGCTTGCCACATCATCAGCCTACTTCGCGGGCGCCGGAACGGACGCATCCGGCAAGCGGCGGTTCGCCCGTTCGTTACGAGCGGTTCGCCGGTTCGTTGCGAAGCCAACGGCCGGCTCCGGCCCCGCTCCTCGCGCAGCACCGCAGGTACCGCGCGCGACGCGCCGGGCACGATCGAAGCCGACGCGCCGAGGCGCTGACCGGACGGCCGAACGATCACCATTCGTTATGGCACAAGGTTTTTCACCTCGGTTCGCGAATTCCGCCACATCCTGTCGGTGCCGGGACTTACTATCGATTCGCTGGAAACGCGCTGTCGCGCATTCAGTTTCGCTCGAGTGTCTAGTTGAGCAGGCCCCCGGCCTGCCGTATCGCCCTGTCTCCACCACCGGCGCCGTCGCCGTCGTCGTGGCAATTACGAGGTGAGGACCACAGCATGACCATCGAACTGCCGGCACAGACCGCGAATCACGTGCAGAAGAGCCTGTCCACCAGTGCCGCACACCAACTCGCGCACACCACCAAATCCGAACCGCAGATGCAGGGCATCAGCTCCCGCTGGCTGACCCGCACGCTGCCGTGGGTCCAGGTGCACGGCGGCATCTACCGCGTCAACCGCCGTCTGACCCACACCGTCGGCAACGGCGAGGTCGAATTCGCCGTCGACGGCGGCCAGGCCCGGGTCATCCCCCTGGAGCTGCAGGAACTGCCGCCGCTGCGCGGCTTCGACGACGAGGAGGCGCTCGGCGCGCTGGCCCGGCAGTTCGAGCAGCACGACCTGGAACCGGGCACGGTCGTCGCCGAATTCGGCAACCCCATCGACCAGCTCCTGCTCATCGTGCACGGCAAGCTGAGCAAGCTCGGCACCGGCGAGTACGGCGAGACCACCCGCGTCGGCATCCTCGGCGGCGGTTCGTATTTCGGCGAGGACGTGCTCACCGACGAGGACGCGATATGGCCGGTCACGCTCACCACCGTCACCCGCACCACCCTGCTCGCGCTGCCCCGCGCGGCCTTCGAACGAACCCGCGACGAGATACCGGCGCTGAGCGAACAGCTGTCACGGTTCGCGTCGGCGCCGGCGCGGCCACAGAACAACCACGGCGAGGCGAATATCGAGATCTCCTCCGGGCACTCGGGCGAGCCGCTGCTCGAGGGCACCTTCGTCGATTACGACGCCGCCCCGCGCGAGTACGAGCTGGGCCTGGCACAGAGCGTGCTGCGGGTGCACACCCGCGTCGCGGACCTGTTCAACGAGCCGCACAACCAGATCGAACAGCAGCTGCGGCTGACCATCGAGGCCCTGCACGAGCGCCGCGAACACGACCTGGTCAACAACCGCGATTTCGGCCTGCTGCACAACTGCGATCTCAAACAGCGCATCTACACCGAGTCCGGCGCCCCCACCCCGGACGACATGGACGAGCTGCTGAGCATGCGCCGCAGCACGAAACTCTTTCTGGCACACCCGAAAGCGATCGCGGCGTTCGGGCGCGAATGCACCCGCCGCGGCATCTATCCCGACCCGGTGGAGATCGACGGCAACCGCATCCCGGCCTGGCGCGGCGTGCCCATCTACCCGTGCGGCAAGATCCCGGTGAGCGACAAGCACACCACCTCGATCCTGGCCATGCGCACCGGCGAGAAGGAGCAGGGCGTGATCGGCCTGCACCAGACCGGCATCCCCGACGAGTACGAGCCGAGCCTCAACGTCCGCTTCAAGGGCATCGACGACCAGTCGATCATTTCCTACCTGGTCAGCTGCTACTACTCGGCGGCCGTGCTGGTGCCCGACGCGCTGGGGATCCTCGACAATGTCCTCGTCGCCCGGCACGACTGACGGAAGTGAGCAGTCATGTCGGTGCTGTCACGCGCCGCGGCCCCGCCTGCCACCGGTGAGCTGGCCGCGGTCGTCGCCAAACTTCTGACCAATCTGGATCACGCTCCCCCGGCCGCCCTACCGCTGCCGGACAGTTCGAAAGGCCCTGCGGCCCAGCCGGTTTCGGCACCGTTCGCGGATATGGTCGATTCCGTCACACCGCACCGGCTGCTGGGGCCCACCGGGCTCGGCGCGTCCGGCCTGCTGTTACGGCCGCGAGGCGACAAGGACGGCGGGGCGAGCCGGTCCCGCTCCGGCTCGCCGGGTGCGCCGGAGCCCGCGGGCGAGCCGGGCGGGTCCCGGCTGAGTCGCCTGCTGTCCGGGCATACCGATCTCGCACAGTTCCCGCGCCGGACGGCGGCCCCGGCGCGGGAACCCTCCCACGCCGAGCCGTCCGCCGAAGGCACAGGTGCGGCGGAGGACGAGCGCGACATCCCACCGCTGTACTGCCCGCCACCCCTGCGCGACAATCCGGCGCTCGCCACAGCGGTGAACGAGGGAATCCTGGTGTGGGCCGAGAGCATCGGCCTGTACGAGAACAATCTGGACGAGCTGCGCAAGGCCGACTTCGGACGGCTGATCATGCTCGCGCATCCGGACTGCGACGACCCGGACCGGCTGCTCGCCGCCGCCAAATGCGCGGTGTCGGAATGGTCGGTCGACGACTACTACTGTGAGGAGGACGCCGACGACCGCGCGCCCGACGGCACCCCGTCCAGCGCCGAGGCCGAACTGGGGCCGCGACTCGAAATGGCCGCGGCCGCAATAGATCCCGTGCACCTTCCGGCCGAGTACCAGGAGCGGTTGGAGCGGGCGCTGCAGGCCGATCCGATCCTGCGCGCGTTCCGCACCTCGTTCGAGCACCTGTCGCACTACGCCACGCCGGCGCAGCTGGCGCGGCTGCGCACGGAGATCGGTGGCTGGTTCATCGCACTCGGCGCGGAGGCGGGCTGGCGGCTGGCCGGGCGGATGCCACCGGTGTGGGAGTACCTCGCCAACCGCCAGCCGCACAGCTTCCTGCCGTGTATGGCGCCGATCGACGTGCTCGGCGGCTACGAGCTGAGCGCGGCGGAGTACACCGATCCGCGCGTCCGCCGCGTGGTCACCACGGCCGCGCTCGCCGCGCAGATGGTCAACGACCTGTACTCGATGGCCCGCGAGGACCTGTCGAACGGCCGGGAGTTCAATCTGCCGACGGTGCTGGCGGCGGAGGAGAACTGCCCGCGCCGCCAGGCGGTGCGGCGCACGGCCGAGATCCACGACGAACTGGTGCACCGCTTCGAAGGGGAGGCGGCGGCACTCGCCGCCGCGGGTTCCCCGGAGTTGCGGCGCTTCCTGGGCGGCCTGTGGGGCTGGATGGGCGGCAACCGCGCCTGGCACGCCGACAGCCGCCGTTATCACGACCAGAGCTGACGCGACCGTTTCCGATATCTCATTCGCGCACGACCCGGCACTACCAGGTTCGAGAGGATGATCTGCGATGACGATGCTCGACCGCGAGACCGATGGTGTCCTGCACAGCAGTTACCAGCGCTCGGTCTCCGAATATTGGAACAACAATCCCAACGACGACCGGGTCAACACCAAACTCGGTGAGGTCGACGGGCTCTACCACCACCACTACGGGGTGGGCGAGCCGGACTGGTCGGTGCTGGAGGGCCCGGACGACACCCGGCAGGACCGGATCGTGCGCGAACTGCACCGGCTCGAAACCGCGCAGGCCGACCTGCTGCTCGACCATCTCGGTGACGTCCGCCCCGGTGACCGGCTGCTCGATGCCGGCTGCGGGCGCGGCGGCACCAGCATCATGGCCAACCAGCGCTTCGGCTGCCGGGTGGACGGCGTGACGATCTCGGAATACCAGGTCGGCTTCGCCAACGACCAGGCCCGCACCCGCGGTGTCGCCGATATGGTGCAGTTCCACTTCAAGAACATGCTCGACACCGGATTCGATTCGGGCAGCATGCGCGGCATCTGGACCAACGAGACGACCATGTACGTCGACCTGCACGATCTGTTCGGCGAGTTCGCGCGGCTGCTGGAACCGGGCGGGCGCTACGTCTGCATCACCGGCTGCTCCAACGACGTGACGGGCGGTAAGTCGTCGTCGGTGAGCTGGATCGACGCGCACTACGGCTGCATGATCCATCCGCGCGGCGAATACTTCCGGGCGTTGGCCGCCAACGGCCTGGTGCCGGTCGGTGTCACCGACCTGACCCCGGCCACCATCCCGTACTGGGATCTGCGCACCCATTCCGAACTCGCGACCGGTGTGGAGAAGCCGTTCCTCACCGCCTATCGGGAGGGAAGTTTCCAGTATTTGCTGATCGCCGCGGATAAGGTAGGTAGGTGACCATCGACTCGACGATCGACCGCGAGGCCCTGCCCGTCGAACTGGTGGACGAGCAGGGCCGCGCGATCGGCGCCTGCCCGGTGTCCCAGGCGCACACCGCGCCGGGCCGCCTGCACCGCGCGTTCTCGGTGTTGTTGTTCGACGCCGACGGGCGGGTGCTCCTGCAGCAGCGCGCCGCGGTCAAGACCCGGTTTCCGCTGCTGTGGACCAACACGTGCTGCGGCCATCCGGCGCCGGGCCGCGACCCGGCCGATGCCGCGGTGGATCGGCTCGTGGAGGAGCTGGGGATCTACAGCACGCTGTCGGAGGTGGGCACGTTCACCTACCGGGCGGCCGATCCCGGCACCGGCCGCGTCGAGCACGAGTGGGATCACGTCCTCGTCGGCCGATTCGACGGCGCACCCCCGCGCCCCGATCCGGCGGAGATCGCCGACCACGCCTGGGTGTGGCCGAGCGACCTCGCCGACGCCATGGTCGCCGATCCGCAGCGGTATACGCCCTGGCTGTCCGGGGTGCTCGGGGTGATCGAGAGTGTCGAGGTCGAGTAGCGCCCCGGTGCTGTCAACGCTAGGGCCGCGCGAACGAGACGCCGTCGGGTGGTGCGAGCAGTCCGGTGCCGGTGGGTAGGGTCGCCAATACCGACTCGAGCCGGGAGTGGTGGCTTTGCGCGACGGTGAGCAGCCGTTGCACATCGCGGGCAAGGAAGGCGTCGAGCATGAGCGCGTGATCGGTGTGCAGCCGCACTCGGTCGGCCCGCGACACGTGCACCATCGACTGCACGGGTTCGGTGACGTTCCAAGCGGATTCGAGCAGGTGCAGCAGCCGGAACATGCGCGAGGGCCGGGTCAGGGCGAGATGGAACTGGCGCGACCGGCGATGGTAGCCGACCGGATCGTCCTCGCGGATGGCCTGTTCCAGCGCCGCGTTCACCTCCAGCAGCGCCGCGCGATCCGCGGCGGTGGCGTGGCTGACGGCGGCGGCCAGCGACGCCTCCTCCAGCGCCTGCCGCACCAGGTACATCTCCCGCAGTTCGCTCGCGGTCAACTGCGCCACCGTGTATCCCGCATGCGGTTCGTGCGCGACCAGGCCCTCACCGATCAGGATCTTCAGCGCTTCGCGGACCGGAATGTGGCTGACGTCGAATAGTTCGGCCACCTCACGCAGTGGGATCACGGTGCCCGGCGGCACCGCGCCGTCGAGAATCACCCGCCGCAGTTCCCCGAGGATGATCCGCGGCCGACCCGGTTCGTCGACCACCAGCTTCGCGAGTAACGCCGAGCGTCGTCGTGGAGGCATGTCGCGACGCTATGGCCGCGGTGTTGTCGGCAGCGGTCGCCGATGTGACGATCACGAAACGATCGGGAGTTCTCTGGCAGCATGGCGGCCATGGAGCTGATCGGGCTGGATCGGATCGAGGCGGCGGCGAAGCAACTCGGGCCGGTCATCCGGCGCACGCCGGTGGTGGCGTCGCGGGTGCTGTCGGAACGCACCGGGCGCGAGGTGCGGCTGAAATGCGAGAATCTGCAGCGCACCGGGTCGTTCAAGCCGCGTGGCGCCTATCACCGGATCGCGAACCTGCCCGACGACGACCGGCGGCGCGGCGTGGTGGCGGCCAGCGCCGGTAATCACGCGCAGGGCGTCGCCTGGTCCGCGACGACGCTCGGCATCGACTCGACGGTGTTCATGCCCATCGGCGCGTCGCTGCCGAAGCTGGCCGCCACCCGGGCCTACGGCGCCACCGTGCACCAGGTGGGCGACAGCATCGACCGATCACTCACCGCGGCAATGGATTTCGCGGAGCAGACCGGCGCGACCCTGATCCATCCGTTCGACCATCCCGACATCGTGGCGGGCCAGGCCACCGTGGCGCTGGAGATCCTGGAGCAGATGCCGGAGGTGGGCACCGTCATCGTGCCGACCGGTGGTGGCGGCCTGCTCGCCGGAGTGGCCGTCGCGCTGCGCCACCTGGCGCCCGAGGTCCGGGTGATCGGCGTCCAGGCCGCACAGGCCGCGGCCTGGCCGCAGTCGCTGGCGGCCGGTGAACCCGTTGCGCTGGAACGGATGTCGACCATGGCCGACGGCATCGCGGTCGGCCTGCCGGGCGGGGTGCCGTTCGCGCACGTCGTCGACCGGGTCTCGATCGTGACCGTCGATGAGGACGCCCTGTCGAGTGCGCTGCTGCTGTGCATGGAGCGCGCCAAACTGATCGTCGAACCGGCCGGGGCGGCCGCGGTCGCCGCACTGATGACCCGCGCCGACGAGCTGGACCTGCGCGGCCCGGTGTGCGCGATTCTGTCCGGCGGTAATGTGGACCCGCTGTTGCTCACCCGGTTCATCGGGCACGGGCTCAGCGCGGCCGGGCGTTATCTCGCTGTGCGCGTGACGATTTCGGACCGCCCCGGGAGCCTGGGCAAGCTCCTGGCCGCCGTCGGCGACACCGGGGCGAGTGTGCTGGACGTCGTGCACTCGCGCACCGGGGCCTGGCTGGCCATCGACGAGGTCGAGGTGCTGCTGACCCTGGAGACCCGCGGCACCGCCCACCGCGACGACGTGCTGGACGCCCTCGACGCCGCGGGCTATCCGGTGCGCGTGCAGGATTGACGATTCAGTGCGCGGCGCCCAGTTCCAGGGCGAGCACGCCGAGAATCACCAGCCCGATCCCGCCGATCTGCACCAGGGTCAGCCCTTCGTCGAGGAACAGCGCCCCGATGGTCGCCACGGCCGCCACCCCGATGGCCGACCACACCCCGTACGCGACCCCGATGGACATTCCCCGCTTCAACGCCTGCGACAGGAAGAAGAACGCGCTCGCGTACCCGACCACCACCACGATCGAGGGCACCAGCTTGCTGAACCCCTCGGACAGTTTCAACGACACCGTCGCCGTCACCTCGGACGCGATGGCCAGCACCAGCAGCAGGAAGGTCATGGCCGCAGGATAACCGGCGCTCCGCTCAGCCGAGCCAGGCGCGGGCGGTGGCGGTGGCGGCGCGGACTTCCGCCAGTTGCTCGGCGACCCGTTCGCCTGCCGTGCCGCCGCGGGCGTTGCGGGAGGCGATCGAACCCTGGACGGTGAGGACCTCGCGCACCTGCGGGGTGAGGGCGGGGTCGACGGCGGCGAACTCCGCGTCGGTGAGCTCGTCCAGGCCCACGCCGCGGGCCTCGGCGGCGCGGACGCAGCCACCGGCGGCCTCGTGCGCCACGCGGAACGGAACACCTTGGCGCACCAGCCATTCGGCGATGTCGGTGGCCAGGGTGTATCCGGCGGGGGCGAGTTCGGCCATGCGGTCGGTGTGGAAGGTCAAGGTCGACATCAGGCCCGCGATGGCGGGCAACAGCAGTTCGAGCTGGGCGATCGAGTCGAACAGGGGCTCCTTGTCCTCCTGCAGGTCGCGGTTGTAGGCCAGCGGCTGCGCCTTCAGTGTGGCGAGCAGGCCGGTGAGGTTGCCGATCAGACGGCCGGCCTTGCCGCGAGTCAGCTCGGAGACGTCCGGATTCTTCTTCTGCGGCATGATCGACGACCCGGTGGACCAGGCGTCCGCCAGCGTGATGTAGCCGAATTCCGGTGTGCTCCAGATGATCACCTCTTCGGCCATACGCGACAGGTCCACCGCGGTCATGGCGAGCACGAACGCCGCCTCCGCGGCGAAGTCCCGTGCCGATGTGGCATCGATCGAATTGGCCGCGGCCGCATCGAAATCCAGATCGGCGGCGATCGCCTCCGGATCCAGGCCCAGCGACGACCCGGCCAGCGCGCCGGAACCGTAGGGCGACACGGCCGCTCGCTTGTCGAAATCGCGCAACCGGTCGACGTCGCGCAGCAGCGGGTGGGCGTGGGCGAGCAGTTGATGCGCGAGCAGCACCGGCTGCGCGGCCTGCAGGTGCGTCTTGCCCGGCATGACCGCCTCCGGGTGCGCGGCCGCCTGCGCCACCAGCGCGTCCACCACGTCCAGCACCCCGGCCGCGATCCGGCGCACCGCGTCGCGCAGCCACATCCGGAACAGGGTGGCCACCTGGTCGTTGCGCGAGCGGCCCGCCCGCAGCCGGCCGCCGAGTTCGGCGCCGACGCGTTCGATCAGCCCGCGCTCGAGCGCGCCGTGCACGTCCTCGTCGGATTCGGCCGGACCGAACGCCCCCGACTCGACGTCGGCGGCGAGCCGGTCCAGCCCCGCCAGCATGCCCGCGAGATCGTCGTCGGACAGCAGACCGGCCTTGTGCAGCACCCGCGCGTGCGCCTTGGACGCCCGCACGTCGTAGGGCGCCAGCGCCCAGTCGAAGTGGGTCGACTTGCTCAGCGCCGCCATCGCCGCGGCCGGGCCGGACGCGAATCGCCCGCCCCACAGCGCGCCCTCGTTGGTGCTGCCGCCCTGCGTCATCGGTGGTCGTCTCCTCGTCTCGCGATCATCGGAACGTGCACGCGCGGATCTCGGGCGGCGCTACTTCTTCTTGCTCAAATCCCGGCGGGCGGCGACCTTGGAGGACAGGCCGTGAATCTGGACGAAGCCTTTGGCCAGCGACTGGTCGAAGGTGTCGCCCTCGTCGTAGGTGGCGAGGTTGAAGTCGTAGAGCGATTCCTCGCTGCGGCGGCCGTTGACGACGACGTTGCCGCCGTGCAGCACCATCCGGATCTGGCCGGACACGTGCTCCTGGGTGTCGCGCACGAACGCGTCCAGCGCGCGCTTGAGCGGCGAGAACCACAGGCCGTCGTACACCAGCTCGCCCCAGCGCTGCTCGACCTGACGCTTGTAGCGGCCCAGCTCGCGCTCGACGGTGACGGCCTCGAGTTCCTGATGCGCGGCGATCAGCGCGATGGCGCCCGGCGCCTCGTAGATCTCGCGGCTCTTGATGCCGACCAGGCGGTCCTCCACCATGTCCAGCCGGCCCACGCCCTGGCGGCCCGCGCGCGTGTTCAGTTCGGTGATGGCCTCGAGCACGCTGACCGGGCGGCCGTCGATGGCCACCGGGACGCCGCGGTCGAAGGTGACGATCAGCTCGTCGGGGGCCTCGAAGTTGACCGTCGGGTCCACGGTGTAGTCGTAGACGTCCTTGGTCGGCGCGTTCCACAGGTCCTCGAGGAAGCCGGTCTCGACCGCGCGGCCCCACAGGTTCTGGTCGATGGAGAACGGCGACTTCTTGGTGACCGTGATCGGCAGGCTGTTCTCCTCGGCGAAGGCGATGGCCTTCTCCCGAGTCCAGGCGTAGTCGCGGACGGGGGCGATCACGTTCAGGTCGGGCGCCAGCGCGCCGATGCCGACCTCGAACCGCACCTGGTCGTTGCCCTTGCCGGTGCAGCCGTGCGCGACGGTGGAGGCGTTGTGATATTCGGCGGCTTCCACCAGGTGCTTGACGATCAGCGGGCGGCTGATCGCCGACACCAGCGGGTAGCGGCCCATGTACAGGGCGTTGGCCTGCACGGTCGGCAGGCAGTACTCGTCGGCGAACTCGTCGCGGGCGTCCACCACGATCGCCTCGACGGCGCCGCAGTCGAGCGCGCGCTGCCGCACGACCTCCATGTCCTCGCCACCCTGGCCCAGGTCGATCGCGACCGCGACCACCTCGGCCCCGGTCTCCTTGCCGATCCAGCTGATGGCAACGGAGGTGTCCAGCCCGCCGGAGTAGGCGAGTACGACGCGATCGGCCATATCTGTTAGCTCCTCAGGTTTCGTGCGTATCCAAGTCTGTGTGCCCGCCTCCCCCGGGCGGCTCCCGCCACTGACAAATGATTATGCATGACGATGCAATCCCATGCATAACCAGGGCTGGCCAACCGCTGACTCAGGCCAGCTGTTCGATCTTGGCCGCCAGTTCCGCGCCGGTGAGGGGTTCGCGGGCGATCACCGCGACGGTGTCGTCACCGGCGATGGTGCCGACCACCTCGGGCAGGGCGGCGCGGTCCAGGGCGCTGGCCAGGAAGTGGGCGGCGCCCGGCGGCGTGCGCAGCACGGCGATGTTGCCGCTGTGGTCGGTGGAGACCAGCAGATCGCCGAGAAGCTTCGACAAACGGTCGGTGCCGCCGGTGACGCCGCGGACCGGGCTGCCGTCCTCGGGGACCACATAGATCCCCGCGCCGCCGTCGGCCGCGCGAAGTTTCACCGCACCCAGTTCGTCGAGATCACGCGACAGCGTGGCCTGGGTGGTCTCGATGCCCTCCGCCGCCAGCAGCGCCGCCAGTTCGATCTGACTGCGAACCGCGTTGGCGGACAACAACTCCACGATGCGCTGCTGCCGCCCGGCCCGCGTCCGCGCGATCGCGGGGCCCGCCTTCGCCCCCGCCTTGCCCGCCCTCACGATGCCACCTCGCCGCGCCGGGCAGGGCCACGTCCCGATTCGGAAACCGCGGTCGGCCGAGAGTCTCCGGTACGCGCGGCCGCACGGTGGGACTTCGGCACCGGCCGCCCGGATCGCTCGGTCACCGGGGATCACCGGCACGCCGGGACAACAGCCACACCAGCAGCGCCTTCTGGGCGTGCAGGCGGTTCTCCGCCTCGTCCCAGACCACGCTGTGCCGGCCGTCCAGCACCTCGTCGGTGATCTCCTCGCCGCGGTGTGCCGGAAGACAGTGCAGCACAACGGCATCCGGGGCGGCGTGGGACAGCAGCGCACCGTCGAGCCGGAACGGGCGGAACGGGCCCACCCGGTCCAGGCCGTCGTTCTCCTGACCCATCGACGTCCACGTGTCGGTGACGAGCGCGTCGGCGCCGGTCGCCGCCGCCACCGGGTCGTCGGTGACGGTGATCGTCGCGCCGGTCTCGGCGGCCCGCTTGCGGGCGGCCTCGACCACCTGCTCGGCGGGCTCGAAACCCGCGGGCGCGGCGATCGTCACGTGCAGCCCCGCCGTCACGCCGCCCAGCAGCAGCGAGTGCGACATGTTGTTGGCGCCGTCACCGAGGTAGGTGAGCCGCCGCCCGGCCAGCGTCCCCTTGCGCTCGGTGAGGGTCTGCAGATCCGCCAGTACCTGGCACGGATGGAATTCGTCGGACAGCGCGTTGATCACCGGAACCGTTGCCGCCGAGGCCATCTCGTCCAGGCGCTCTTGTGCGAAGGTCCGCCATACCACCGCGTCGACGTAGCGCGAGAGCACCCGGCCGGTGTCCGCGAGGGTCTCCTCGCGGCCCAGCTGGGTGTCGCGGCCGTCCACCACCACGGCGTGGCCGCCGAGCTGGGCGATGCCGACCTCGAAGGAGAACCGGGTGCGGGTGGAGTTCTTCTCGAAGATCACCCCGACCCCGCGCGGACCCTCCAGCGGCCGGTGCGCGTACGGCGACTTCTTCAATTCCGCTGCCAGAGCGAGGATTTCGGCCTGCTCGGCGGGCGTGACGTCGTCGTCGCGGAGGAAATGGCGGATACTCACAGGTCTGCCTCCCGTAGCGCGGCGTCGAGGATCACGGGCAGGGCGGACAGGAAGTTCTCGGCCTGTCCCTCGGTCAGCACCAGCGGCGGCGCCAGCCGGATGACGTCGGGCTTGGCGGGGTTCACCAGATAGCCCGACGCCCGCGCGAAGGCCTCCACCTGCGCCGAAACGTCATGCGTCAGCTGGATCCCGATGAGCAGCCCGGCGCCGCGCACGTGATCGATCAGCGGGTGGCGGAGTTCGTCGATGCCGTCGATGAGCGTCTTGCCGACCGCTTCCACGTGGGCGAGCAGGCCGGTCTCGTCGATGGTGCGCAACACCGCCAGCGCGGCGGCCGCGCACACCGGGTTGCCGCCGAAGGTGGTGCCGTGCAGTCCCGGCGTGAACAGCTCGGCCGCGGGGCCCTGCGCCAGCACCGCGCCGATCGGCATCCCGCCGCCCAGGCCCTTGGCCAGCGTGACCACGTCGGGCACCACGCCCGCCGCCTGATGCGCGAAAAACGTTCCGGTGCGCCCGATCCCGGTCTGCACCTCGTCGAGCACCAGCAGCGCCCCGAAGTGCGAGGTGATGACGCGGGCCTCGGCCAGGTAGTCCAGCGGCGGCACCACGACACCGCTCTCGCCCAGGATCGGTTCCAGGAACACCGCGGCGGTGTCCTCGTCGACCGCCGCGGCCAGCGCGTCGGCATTGCCGTACGGGACGTGCACGACGCCCGCGGGCAACGGCTCGAACGGCGTGCGCTTCGACGGCTGCCCGGTCAGCGCCAGCGCGCCCATGGTGCGGCCGTGGAAGGCGTCGTCGCAGGCGATGATCTTGCGCCGCCCGGTCAGCCGGGCGATCTTGAACGCCGCCTCGACCGCCTCGGTGCCGGAGTTGCAGAAGAAGGCGCGGCCGGTGCCGTCGCCGAAATGCGCCAGCAGCCGCTCGGCCAGTTCGATCACCGGCTCGGTGGCATACAGATTCGATACGTGCCCGAGCGTGCCGAGCTGCTGGGTGACCGCCTCCAGGATCGCCGGATGCGCGTGCCCGAGGCTGTTCACCGCGATGCCGCCGAGCAGGTCGACATAGCGGTTGCCGTCGGCGTCGTAGACCACCGCGCCGGCGCCGCGCACCAGCGCGAGCTTCGGGGTGCCGTAGTTGTTCATCAGCGCGGACGACCAGCGCTGCTGCAATTCCTGTGTGCTCATGGCGTTGTCGTTCCTGTGTCGGGCGGGGTCACCATCGTTCCGATGCCTTCCCCGGTGAACAGTTCGAGCAGGACCGCATGTGGTACCCGCCCATCGATCACGTGCGCGGTCGGCACGCCTCCCTGCACAGCGCGCAGGCACGCCTCCATCTTCGGCACCATCCCGGCGTCCAGGCTCGGGAGCAGGGCCGCCAGTTCGGTGCTGTCGATGTGCGTGGTCAGCGAGGACCGGTCGGGCCAATTCGTGTACAGCCCTTCCACATCGGTGAGTACCACCAGCTTCTCCGCTCCGATTCCCTCGGCCAGCGCTGCCGCCGCGGTGTCGGCGTTGATGTTGTGTACCACGCCGTCGGCGTCGGGGGCGATGGTCGACACCACCGGAATGCGCCCGGCGCTGATGAGATCGAGCACCGCGTCGGGATTCACCGAGGTGACATCGCCCACCAGACCGATATCGGTGGCCACCCCGTCGACCGTGACGGTGCGCCGCGTCGCGGTGAACAGCCGCGCGTCCTCCCCGGAGATCCCGACCGCGTACGGGCCGTGCGCGTTGATCAGCCCGACCAGCTCGCGGCCGACCTGACCGAACAGCACCATCCGCACCACGTCCAGCACCTCGGGGGTGGTGACACGGAAGCCGCCGCGAAAGGTGCCCTCGAGACCCAGCTTTCGCAGCATCGCACTGATCTGCGGGCCGCCGCCGTGCACCACCACCGGATGCACGCCGACGGTGCGCAGGAACGCCATGTCCGCCGCGAAGGCCTGTTTGAGATCGTCGTCCACCATGGCGTTGCCGCCGTACTTCACCACGACGATCTTGTCGCGGAACTTCTGCAGCCACGGCAGCGCGCCCGCGAGCACGTGCGCCTTGTCCAGGGCCGAAAGCCCTTGCGTCAGGGGCGTACTCATGAGCTGTACGCCGAATTCTCTTCCACGTACCCGTGCGACAGGTCGGTGGTGCGGATGGTGGCCTCGCCCGCGCCCTGCCCCAGCTCGATCACCACGTGGATGTCGGCGCCGGACAGATCGACCTCGCGGGCGCCGGGCGCGCCCGTGCCGTCGACGCAGACCGGATTCCCGTTGAACGACACCGAGATCCGCTGCGGGTCCAGGGTGATCGGCGCCATGCCGATCGCCGCCAGCACCCGGCCCCAGTTCGGGTCCGAGCCGAACAGCGCCGTCTTGACCAGCGAGTCCCGCGCCACGGTGCGGGCGCCGGCCAGCGCCTCGTCCTCGTCCACGGCGCCGGTCACGGTCACCAGGACCCGCTTGGTGACACCCTCGGCGTCGGCCATCAGCTGCGCGGCCAGATCGTCGCACACCGCCAGCACCGCGGCGTCGAGTTCGGCCTGGCTCGGGGTCACCTCGGCGGCGCCGTTGGCCAGCAGCAGCACGGTGTCGTTGGTCGAGCAGGAGCCGTCCACGTCGAGCCGGTCGAAGGTGCGCTTCGTCGCGTTGCGCAGGGCGCGGTCCAGTTGCTCCGGCGTGGCGACGGCGTCGGTGGTGAGCACCACGAGCATGGTGGCCAGCGAGGGGGCGAGCATGCCCGCGCCCTTGGCCATGCCGCCGACGTTCCACTTGTCACGGTGGTGGAAGGCGGCCTGCTTGGGCACGGTGTCGGTGGTCATGATGGCGTGCGCCGCGTCCGTGCCGCCGTTGAGGCCGCCGCCCATCTCCCGCACGATCTCGGTGATCGCGGGCACGAGCTTGTCCATCGGCAGCCGGTCGCCGATCAAGCCGGTGGAGCAGACCGCGATCTCACCGGCGCCGGTCTCGGTTCCCCAGTTGCTCAACGCCTTCGCCAGTTCCTCGGCGGTGGTGTGGGTGTCCTGGAAGCCGCCCGGTCCGGTGCAGGCGTTGGCCCCGCCGGAGTTCAGGATCACCGCGCGCAGGTGCCCGCCCGTCAGCACCTGCTGCGACCACAGCACCGGCGCCGCCTTGACCTTGTTGCTGGTGAAGACGCCCGCCGCGGCGTACTCCGGGCCCTCGTTGAAAACCAGCGCGAGATCGAGGTTTCCGCTGGCCTTGATGCCCGCCGCGATACCGGCGGCGCGGAAGCCGAGCGGGGCGGTCACACCCTGCGTGCGGACCAGCTTGCCGCCGGCGATGTCGGTCGATGTCACGGTGCCACTCCTACGGTGGAAAGTCCGGTGGTCTCGTCGAGACCCAGTGCCAGGTTCATCGATTGCACCGCGCCGCCCGCGGTGCCCTTGGTCAGATTGTCGATCGCGCCGACCACCACCAGCAGTCCGGCGTCGGCATCGACGGCCACCTGCAGCGTGACCGCGTTCGAGCCGATGACCGAACCGGTCTGCGGCAGTGCGCCTTCGGGCAGCAGATGCACGAAAGGCTCATCGGCATAGGCCTTCTCGTAGACCTCGCGGGCCCGCTCGGCGCCGACACGGGTGACGGCGGTGCAGGTGGCGAGAATGCCGCGCGGCATCGGTGCCAGCACGGGGGTGAACGACACCCGCACCGGACCGCCGCCGACCGCGCTCAGATTCTGCGCGATCTCCGGGGTGTGCCGATGCGCGCCGGCGATGTTGTAGGCGCGTGCCGAACCCATCACCTCCGAGCCGAGCAGGCCCACATCGAGTTTGCGTCCGGCCCCCGAGGTGCCGGTGACGGCGACGACGTGCACGGTCGGCTCGACGATGCCCGCCGCCACCGCGGGCGCCATGGCCAGGCTCGACACGGTCGGATAGCAGCCGGGCACCGCGATCCGCGTGGCGCCGCGCAGCCGCTCCCGCGCGCCGGGCAGCTCCGGCAGCCCGTAGGGCCAGCTCCCGGCGTGCGGAGAGCCGTAGTACCGCTCCCACGCCCGCGGGTCGGTGAGCCGGAAGTCGGCGCCGCAGTCGATGATCACGGTCGATTCCGGGAGCGCCTGCGCGATGGCCGCCGACTGCCCGTGCGGCAGCCCCAGAAAGACCACGTCGTGCCCGGCGAGGACGTCCGGGGTGGTCTCGGCCAGGAGGCGACCGGCCAGCGGCAGCAGATGCGGCTGCAACTCCCCGAGCGTGGCGCCGGCATTGGATCCCGCGGTCAGCGCCCCGATCTCGAGGCGCCCGGATCGGTAGGCCGGATGCTCCAGCAGCAGGCGCAGCACTTCGCCGCCCGCGTATCCACTCGCACCAGCCACCGCGACCCGCAGCACGGGCCCCTCCGAGGTATCCGCCATGTGATGATTATGCACGATCATGCAAGCTCATTCACGGCCAGGGGTCGCAGACTTCGATTGCCCGGAGGATGCCGAAACGTAACAGCGAAAGCGGTAACGACGATCTCCACGTTTCGATTCATCTGCTGACAGGGAATCTCGAAGTGAAACCCGAGTCGCCACCGGGACGCCCACCAGATTTGCCAACGGGCGTCCAGCTCGCCGCACCGCCAGGAGAGTCCGTTGCTGTTCCTACGCTTGGCCGTTCTCATCGTCGCCGCGGTCGCCATCGGAATTCTGCTCACCTATCGCGTCGGGAATCACCGCGTGCCCGCCCCGCGCCCCACACCGCACCGGCCGCGCACCGCTACCGGACGCGCGAGTGCGCCGTCCCTCCCGCCGCGCGCCGGACGCCGCGGATCGGTACAGCGGCCGGGCGCGCATTTCCGCAGTTGCAAGGACACCGACGCCAGTCGCGACGAGACCGACGCCAGTCGCAATGCCACCGACGCCAGTCGCAAGGACGCCTCAGGCAGTCCCCAGGACACCACAGCCGATCGCAAGGACACCGCAGCCGATCGCGAGGAGACCGGCGCGGCGCTCGGTTGACGGTCGCGAACACCGTCGCTCAGAAGAAGGTGTGCAGCAGATCCACGACGCGCGGCCGGGCGGCTTCGGCGTCGTCGATCACCGGGATCAGCCGCCATTTGTCGAACGCCGTGCACGGATGCGAAAGGCCCAGCCGCACCACGCTGCCCACCGGCACCTCACCTCCGGCGGGCAGCCGCAGGAAGGCATGCTGGTCGTTGAGGGCCGACACAGCGGCGCCGGGCGGCACCTTCGTGCCGCTCGATACTCGTTGCGGTACCGGCAGTCCCGAATCGAACGGCAGGTCTCGCCGTCCGGCGTCCAGCAACGCCAGCCCGTGCTCCGGCCGCGACACCACGCGCGCCCAGCCGTGCATCGCCGCCCGGAGCGGGCGACCGGTGTGTGGCGCGGTCAGCGGTGAGATGCCGGAGTAGAAGCCGTCGTCGTGGATCAGATACGCCCCGGAACGCAGGACCACGGTGACCGGAATGCCTTGTGCGCCCTGCTCATCGGCGAGCCCGGCCAGCCGCTCCACGACGAGATCCGGATAGGCGCTGCCACCCGCGGTGACGATCGCCGGTCGCTCGTAACGACTTGCGAGCGCGCCGTGCAGTCTTACCAGTTCGTCGAGATAGCGGCGCACGGCGCCGACGGCGTCGCTCGTCCGGTCGTGCGCGAGCGCCCCCTCGTAGCCTCCGACACCCGCCAGTTCCAGGCGCTCCGAACGCGATACGGCGTCCGCGACGGCCAGCGCCTCGTCCAGGCCCCGCGCCCCCGTGCGGCCGTGCGGACCGCCCAGCTCCACCAGGATGGGGAGCCGCGCACCGGCGGGTAGGCACTGCTCCAGCTGTTCGACGGCGGGCACGCTGTCCACCCAGCTCACGAACTCGAAGCCGGGGTCGCGACGCAATTCCCCTGCCACCCAGCGTAATCCGACCGGATCGACCAGCGCGTTGGCGAGCAGGATGCGGGCCACGCCGAACGAGCGCGCGACCTGCGCCTGCCAGGCGGTCGCCAGCGTGATCCCCCACGCCCCGGCCGCCAGCTGCTCGGCCCACAACTGTGGCGACATGGTGGTCTTGCCGTGCGGCGCCAGCCGCACGCCCGCGGCGGCCGCCCAGTCGGCCATCACCGCCAGGTTCGAATCCAGCGCCGCCCGCTCCACGGTCAGCACGGGGGTGGCGAAATCCTCCAGATACGGTGCGGTGGCAAGGAATTCGCGCGCCGTACGGCCCCACGCGACCGACGGCAGCGACTTGTACTCCGGGCCGAGCACCCGATCCCCCAGCGCCTCGACCGCCACCGCATCCATCCCACGCACCCGGCCCGCCGCCTTCCCACCAGACGCCGTCCGGGCAGCCGCCGTCCCGGCCACCACCTCCCCGACAGCCGCCGACCCGGCCACCGCCTCCCCGGCAGACGCCGACCCGGCCACCACGCCAGACGCCGACCCGGGCACCACCTTCCCGCCAGACGCCGACCCGGGCACCACCTTCCCGCCAGACGCCGACCCGGGCACTACCTCCCCGCCAGACCCCGACCCGGCCACCACCTCCCCGGCAGACGCCGTCCCGGCCGCCGTCCGGGCAGCTGCTTTCGCGGCCGCCTTCCCGACGGTTCCCCGCGTCCGACCCACCATGTTCTCGGGGCCATTGGCGTCGGCACCGTCCGCAGAACGACCGGCCGGACCTCTCGTGCTCCGATCTCCCGCGCCGCCGTCGGCGCTTCCGCTGTTGCCGATGACCACAACGCTCCTCTCGCGGGGGGAATCGTGCACCCGATGCGGTGCACATTCTGCTATGCGCGTGGACCGGGGCGAGGGTCAGCGGTCGGCGAGGATGCCCAGTACCTGGTCCGAGGTGTAGAACGGCTCCAGCCGCTCGCGAATCAGCTTGGCCAGCACGCCGTTTCGCTTGGCCGCCTCGATCACCGCGGGGCCGTAGGCGAGGATCTCCTCGGCGATGTCGTCCGGCGTCACGCCCAGCTCCGGGAGCAGGCCCGCCAGGGTGTGGTCGCCGTACTTGGCGAAGAACACCTCGACCGACTCGTCCAGCAGCAGCCCGACGTACTCCTTGTTGCGGGTGGTGACCACGATCCGGTGCACCATCAGCACGAGCTGCCGCAGGTCGCCCTTGCTCAGGTAGTCGCGCAGGCCGCTGACCGGCTCACCGGCGTGCACGTCCCAGAACTCCATGGCGGCGCCGTGCACCGGCGCGTCGCGGAGGGTCTCGCGGACCGCGTTGGTCACCCGCTTCAGCGCGTAGAGCGTGCCCTTCTCGGCCAGGGCGCCGACCCGGCTGCCCTCGGCGGCCTTGCGCGCCGACTTCACCGCCGACTGCCCGATCGACATCAGCGAGTTCACGCCGGGCACCTTGCCGACGATCTTCTTGTTCGCCTCGAGAATGTCGTCGATGAGCATGTCGGTGAATTTCGCGGCCACCGGGCCCGCCGTCGGCGCCTCGCTGAGCCGGTCGAGCAGCCGCTCCTGGGCGCCGTGCATGCCGAGGATCTTCGCCACCAGCGCCTCCACCGGCTCGCGCTCGACCACATCGCCCAGCGTGTAGTCGTGATTGGCGGCGATGTGCTCGTAGAGGGCGTCCGACAGCACGCCGACCAGATCTCGCACCAGCGGGCTGTCGCTGCGGTCGACCACCTTGCGCACGGTGCGCTTGGCCTGGTCGACGGTCACCACGTCGCGGAAGACGATGGTGTCGGCGACATCGATCACCGCCGTCACGTCACGGGCGACGACCTCGGCGAATCGCTCGCCCGACACCTCCCCGATCAGGTACTCCACCTGTGCGTCGAGCAGCCGTTCGGCGATCTCCCGCGGTTCGGTCATCGCATCCACCCTCTATCCGTTCCCGGTTCGCCCGATCATCCGGAATCGTTGCGGCGCACCGACTTCCGGATCCGGTCCAGGCGTTCCCGCGCGGCCTTGTCCCGCGCCTCCCATTGTTCTTCGACGCTGCGGCCCGCCGGCGTCTGCGACGTGAGGTCGCTCATCCCCTGCGCGGTGCCGAAGCGCTGCTCGACCTTATCCCGAACTGACTCGAAAGTAGGGACGCCGGATCCGGAGTAACCACCGACCTCGGAACTACCCGTGGGCGGTAGGGGTACCTCCGCACTCGGCATAACCTGCCCGGACGTCTCAGACACCGAAGGCACGTCCGGCAACGTGGTGTCGGACGTCACATCGAACTCCGCGTCCACATGACCACCGCGCGCAACCAATTCCGCGGCCATCAGGCGCAGCGGCTCGAGCCCGGGCCGCCCGGCGCTCGCCGCCAGCACCACCGCAAGCAGTTCCGCATCCGGCAAGGCCGCCAACAGCGCCGCCATCTCGCTGGTCTCCGACATGAATCCAAGGGTACGTGCGCCGACGTTCGCCGACTCAGGAGTTTGCGGCGGGCCGGTCGAACGTCTCGATGGACTCCGCTTCCCTCGGCGGCAGTGCCTTCCGAAACGACGAACTGGAGGTAGCGCGGGACATGAGGGCATACCCGACGGCATTCGCGTGGATAGACCCGGTGATCGGCGATTGGTCCGATCTGGAGATCGTCCGAGTTCGCAGGCTCGCAAGGCAACTCGGTTTCCGACTGTACTGGCCCGCCCCCTCCGCCTTACCGCTTGTCGACCAGGTGCGCTACGCCGACGTCGACGCCGTCATCGTGCCGTCGCCAACCCACCTCGACGTCGTCCAACTGCACGCGCTCATGTGCATCACCGATGTCGAAACGGCTTGCCCCGAATAAGTTTCGCACGCTGGTCACACTCCACCTTTGAGATGAGGCAAGCATGAGTAGATTCGACTGGACTCATGACGCTCCCGCGGCGCCGATCACAGACCAGCACGCCCACACGATCATGCAGATGCATCGCGCCTGCTCGGTGGACGACTGCCCGCGCAAGCGCTTCGCCTGGGCCACGCTGATCGAGGCGCAGAAGATCAAGCCCGACAGCTCCCGTACCTATTGAGCCCAGAACCGGGGCACATCGTGGTGACAGCCGATACGAGTCCGGGCTACGCTGCTACAGGTGGTGCGGTGTGTCCGCGCGCACGGATCGAGGGAGGTCGATGAATATGGCCGTCAGCGGCTGCATTTCGCGTACCCTGGTCCGGCCTGCCCGTCACTGACGCTCGCGGGCCGGATCGTTACCCACGATCTGGAGAGACAAATGTCCGGCAATACTTCCTTCGCCGCCGACCTCATCGGCGAACACGTCCTGCTGCGGCCCTGGAGCGAGGCCGATCTCGCCGCCGTTCGCGACAAGGCCCGATGTGCGCACTGGGCTGCCGACTTTCCCGCTGACGGTGATCGCGTGATCGCCGGGCTCATCGCCGAGAATCCGGAGTGGAGGGGAGAATTCGGGCATCGGCTGATTCTGGAGCGCGACAGCGGGCTGGTGGTCGGGTCGATCGGGCCGTTCTGGCCGCCGCGGCATGGGGCGGTCGAAATCGGTTACGGCACAGTGCCTTCGCGGCGCGGGCGCGGGTTGGCGGCGGAGGCCACCCGTCTGCTCACCGGGCTCGCGTTCACCGAACCACGGGTCCTCACGGTGTTCGCCACCGTCGAGACGACCAACCCCGCCTCGATCCGGGTATTGGAGAAGGCCGGGTTCGAGCGGAGTTCGGCGGCAGCGGACGGCACCGAGCGGTGGGTTTGCCGCCGGGACCCGGCTAATCCCTTGCTGCAGTAGGGTTCTCCGTCAGCACGCCGCGGGCCCAGGTCGCGATGTCGGCGCTCCAGCCGGGGATCATGATCAGATCGTTGTGACCGGCGCCCGGATAGATCTTCAGCGACTTGGGTTCGGCGGCAGCCGCGTAGAGCGCCCGCCCCATCTGCACCGGCAGCAGTTCGTCGTTGTCGCCGTGCATGATCAACGTGGGGGTGCGCAGCGAGCGGATCCGGCGCAGGCTCGGAAAAGCGTTCGGCACGAACGGCTTCGCCAGGAACGGGTACACCGCCGTGGCCGCGTCGCGCAGGCCGGTGAAGGTCGACATCAGGATCAGGCCCGCGGGCGGGAACTCGGTCGCGAGCTCGATCATCACCGCGCCGCCGAGCGACTTGCCGAGGTAGAACACCTTGTTCGGGTCCACGCCCGGACGGTCCAGCAGGGCCGTCCGGGCCGCCCGCGCGTCCAGGTAGACGCCGTGCTCGCTGGGCCGTCCGGCGCTGCGGCCGTAACCGCGGTAGTCGAATACCAGGACGTCGAACCCGGCCGCCGCGAGCAGCGCCAGCACCGGCGACCGGTCGCCGATATTGCCCGCGTTGCCGTGCGCGAACAGGATGTGCCCCACGGATTGCTTCGCCCGCACGAACCACCCGTTCACCCGCACGCCGTCGGCGGCGGTGAAGTACAGATCGTCGTACTCGAGCCCCAGCCGCCGCGGTGTCACCGTGACCTGCCGTTCGGGCAGGAACGTCAGCGCGTTCAGCAGGGCGGTGGCCGGGTGTCGCATAGTTCCCTTCTTACCTCATCGTCCCGCCAGACCGGCGGTGGCGATTCCCCGCACGAAAGCCTTGTCGGCGAAGACGTAGACGATCAGCATCGGCGCGAGCATCAGCAGCGAGGCCGCCATGAACACCGGCCAGTGCGCGGTGTACTGGCCCTGCATCCACACCAGACCGAGATTGAGCGTGGCGATACTGGTGCGCTGCAACATGATCAGCGGCCACAGGAAGTCGTTCCACACCGTGACCCAGGTGAGCACCGCCAGCACCAGGACCGCGGGTTTGGTGTGCGGCAGCAGCACTCGCCAGAAGGTCTGCCAGACGGAGCAGCCGTCCAGGATCGCCGCCTCCTCCAATTCGGCTGGGAGCGTGCTGAAGAACTGCCGCATCAGGTAGGTGCCGAAGGCACTGCCGAACAGTCCGGGCACGATCATCGACAGCGGGCTGTCCACCCAGCCGAAGGTGCGCATCAGGATGAACTGCGGGATCACGGTGACGGTCAACGGCACCATGAGGGTGCCCAGGTAGGCCAGGAACACCACGTCCCGGCCCCGGAACGGCAGGCGCGCGAACGCGTAACCGGCCAGCGAGCAGAACAGGACCTGCCCGGCGGTGACACAGCCGGCGTAGAGCACGGTATTGAGGAACATCCGCCCGAACGGCACGAATTCGAAGACCGAGCGGTAGTTCGACCACTGCGGATCGGCGGGCACCAGCGCCGACCCCGACACCTCGCCCTGCTTCTTCAACGACCCCGACAGCGCCCACAGCACCGGAACCAGCGCGCACCAGGCCATCACCGTCAGGACGAGATAGATCAGCAGTCCGCGCGCCGTGCGGCGGACGATCACCCGGCGCGACCGGGCCGCCGTGCCCATCAGTCCGCCTCCGTGTCGTTGCGCCCGAGCCGCAGCTGCAGGTAGGTGAGCGCCAGCAGGAGCAGGAACACCACCCACGCCAGCGCGCACGCGTAGCCGAGGTCGTTGAACGCGAAAGCGTTCTGGAACAACATGATTCCGAACAGATAGGTGCCCGTCTCGGGCCCGCCGTTGCCGCCCGTGAGCACATAGGCCTGATCGAATGCCTGAAACGAATTGATGATCGAGATGACGAAGACGAACCCGAGCGCCGGACGGATCAGCGGCAGCGTCACCGACCAGAACCGCCGCGGCCCGCCCGCCCCGTCGATGCGCGCCGCCTCGTACAGGTCCTCCGGCACGCCCTGCATCGCCGCGAGCAGCACCGCCGCCGCGAACGGCACACTCTTCCAGATACTCACCAGGCACAGCGACACCAGCGCCCAGCCGGGATCGATCAGCCAGCGCACCGGTCCGAGACCGAACCAGCCCAGCACCGTGTTGAACAGGCCGCCGTCGGTGTTGAACATGAAGCCCCACACGATGGTCATGGCCGCCGTCGAGGCCACCAGCGGCAGGAACAGCACGCTGCGGAACAATCCGATCCCCTTGACCTTCGCGTTCAACGCTGCCGCGACGGCGAGGCTGACGACGATCGTCGGCACCAGCGTCGCGGCGGTGAAGATCACGGTGTTCGCCAGCGCCCGATAGAACAGCCCGTCGCTGAACAGCCGCCGATAATTCCGTGCCCCGATGTACTCCGGCGGATCGAACATATTCCAGTGGTGGAAGCTGAGATACAGCGAGAAGGCCAGCGGAAACAGCAGAAACACCAGTACCGCGAGCAGATTCGGCGCGATGAAGGCCCGTCCGGCCGCGGCCTTGCGGCGCGTGAGCGCGGAGCCGCGGCGGGTACGGCCCGCGTCCAGTTCCGCGCTCACGACACCGCTCCCGCGAGCAGCCGGTCGAGTTCCCCGGCCAGCCCCTCCTTGAACCACGCCGCCGGGGCCCCGCCGCGCAGCACCCGGTCGGTGGCCCGCTGCCAGGCCGCGTCGACCTGCGGCCAGCGCGGGCTCACCGGCAGGTGGTGCGAGTGCGCGGGGCCACCGGTGAGCACCTCGAGATTGCGGATCGAGGTGTGCGCCGCGGCGAACTCCGGCGACTCCAGCGCCGACCGCAGCGCCGGCACGAACAGCCCCGACGCCGCGACGGCCCGCTGCCCTTCCGGCCCGGTGGCGAACTTGACGAACTCCCAGGCCAGTTCCTTCTTCGTGCTGGACGCGGCGATGCCGAGGCCGGTGGTGCCGATATCGGATTTCGCGGCCCGGCCGTGCGGTCCGACCGGCAGCACCGTGACGTCGAAATCCAGATCGGGCGCGGCGGCGAAACCGCTGTACTGCCAGTGCCCCGTCAGCACCATGGCCGCCTTGCCCTGGGTGAACAGGTCCAGCGCCGACATCGATGCGGACACCGACAGCATGTCCGCGGCCAGCGGCGCGACCCGGTGCCGCACGGACAGATCCGCGTAGAACTGGAATCCCTCGATGAACCGGTCGTCGTCGATGTGCGCGCGGGTGGGGTCGATCGGCGGGGTGAACCATTCGGCGCCGTTGTTCATGCCGAAGATCGCCCCCGACCAGCGCGGCACCGGCCAGGCATCCACGAAACCCCACTGCCTGGTGTGTCCGGAGGCGTCGCGTTCGGTCAACGCGGTTGCGGCGTCGAGGAATTCGGCGAAGGTCCAGGGGTCTTCCCACCGCGCCGGAGGTGGCGCGATCCCGGCCTGCTCGAACAGTTTCCGGTTGTAGTACACGAAGATTCCGGCCCACTGTTCCGGCAGCGCGTACTGACCGCCTTCGAATCCGAACGTCTCGTACAGCTGGGGAATGCTGTCGGCGCGCAGTCTCGCCGCGTACTCGGGGTCATCGTCGAGCATGACGGTGAGGTCCTGCAGCACACCGAGTTCGGCGAACCGCGAATACGATTCCCACTGCATCAACACGTCCGGGCACTTGCCGCCGGCGCAGTAGGTGAGGATCTGCTGCTGCGGGTCGATGCCCGACATCTGCACCCGGATGTCGATATCGGGCCGGACCCGCGCGAACGCCTCGATGATCCGCATCCGTACCTTCGCCTCGGCGGGCGCGGCCTGGAAGAAGAAGGTCAGCGCGTCCGGATTGTCGGAGCAACCGCCCAGCACGGGGACCGCCGCCGACGCACCGGCCACCGCCGCACCCCGCAGCAGTGCGCGCCGGCTCAGCATCGTCGCCCTCCGAACAGTCGCCCTTCGAAACCCGTTGAGACGAAACGCCGATCACGGTAGCCGACCGCGCACGCGATGACACCGGGAAACGCCGAAGCGACTCCGCGCCGACCCGCATCGGCGGATCCCGCGCGGCCGAGGACCTATGCGCGGAGGACGGCACCCACCGCGTCGGAGGCGGCGGCCACCGCGGCGTCGCGGGCGGCGCTGGCCTCGTCCTCGGTGAGGGTGCGGTCGACGGCACGGAAACGCAGGGCGTAGGTGAGGGACTTGCGGCCCTCGCCCGCCTGGGCGCCCTCGTACACGTCGAACAGCGCGATGTCCTCGAGCAGCTCGCCCGCGCCGGTGCGCAGCGCCGACTCGACCGCGGCCGCCGGGGTCGTCTTCTCCACCGACACCGACACGTCCTGCAACACGGCCGGGAACGCGGAAACCACTGGCGCGAGCCGGGTTTCGCGCAGCGGCAGCGCGTCGAGGTCCAGTTCCAGGGCACAGGTGCGCGGCGGCAGGCCCGACCGCTCCAGCGCCGCGGGATGCAGCTCGCCCGCGTGGCCGACGACCGCGCCGTCCACCACCAGTTCGGCGCAGCGGCCCGGATGGAACGGCAGGTAGGCCGCGGCCCGGCGCTCCAGCGTCACCCCCGCCGCGGCGGCGACGGCGTCGGCGAGCGCGAAGGCGTCGGCGGCCTCGGCGGCGCGGCCGGGACCCCACGGGCCACGGGGCTCGCGGCGGCCGGTCAGCACCGCCGCCACGTGCACCGGCTGGTCCGGCAGCGACTGCTCCAGGGTCGCGATCTGCTCGTCGGTGGGCCGCCGGTCCACCGGCAGCGGGTCCACGGCACGGGTCTCGCCGGACGGCAGCACCACCTGCGCGATGCTGTAGATCGCGAGGTCGCGCTCGCCGCGGGAGATGTTGCGGGCGGCCACTTCCAGCAGACCCGGCAGCAGCGTGGTCACCAACTCGGCGCGCTCCACGTCGAGCGGGTTGAGTACCCGCAGGGTCCGGCGGCGCGGATCGTCGGCGTCCAGTCCCCACTCGTCGAAGACGTTCTCCTGCAGGAAGACCGGGGCGGGCACCTCGACCGCACCCGCGAAGGCCAGCGCCCGGCTCACCGCCCGGCGGCGGCGCTGGGTGGGGGTGAAACCACGACCGGCGGGCGCGGTCGGCAGCACCGAGGGGATCTGTTCCAGACCCTCCAAACGCAGCACCTCCTCCACCAGGTCGGCGGGCTGGTTCAGGTCGGGCCGCCAGCTCGGCGGGGTGACCACGAGCTGTCCGTGCCCGGACGCGCTGACGTCGATCTCCACCGCACAGCCGACCTGCGCCAGCCGTCGGGCCGAGGTCCCGGTGGGGTAGACCACGCCCGCGGTGCGGTCGGCCAGATCCAGGTCCATCCGGATCGGTTCCGGCGCCGGTGTCGCGACCCGCACGTCGGTGAGTTCGGATTGCACTGTGCCACCGGCGATCTCGGCGAGCAGCGTGGCGGCGCGGTCCAGAGCGGCGACGTTCAGTTCGGGGTCGACGACGCGCTCGAACCGCCGTGACGCCTCCGAGGACAGCTTGTGCCGGCGCGCGGTCCGGGCGATCGCCACCGGGTTCCAGGTCGCCGCCTCCAGCAGGATCTCGGTGGACTCGGCGCCGACCTCGGTGGTCGCGCCGCCCATGATCCCGGCCAGTGAAATCACACCGGAATCGTCGGCGATCACCACGTCCTCGGCGTCGAGGACGCGCTCGGACTCGTCCAGCGTGCGCAGCGTCTCGCCGCGGTGAGCACGGCGAACCACCAAGCCGCCGTTGAGCTTTGCCGCGTCGAACGCGTGCAGCGGCTGGCCCAGCTCCAGCATCACGTAATTGGTCACGTCGACGGCCGGGGAGATCGGCCGCACGCCCGACAGCAGCAGCCGCCGCTGCAACCACCACGGGCTGACCGCCGCCGGATCGATACCGGTCACCCGGCGCGCGGCGAAACGGGTGCACAGCGACTCGGGTTCGAGCCGGACCGGCCAGGCGTCCGCCTCGTCGTCGGGCAGCGTGCGCACGGCCGGGTCGGCGTATTCCAGGTCGAAGCCGCAAGCCAGCTCGCGGGCCAGTCCGCGTACCGAGAAGGCGTAGCCGCGATCGGGCGTGATGGCCAGCTCGACCACCGTATCGTCCAGTCCCAGCACGTCATTGGCGTCGGCGCCGGGCTCGGCGGTGCCGGGCTCGAGCACCAGGATGCCCGAATGATCCTTGCCGATGCCGAGTTCGGCGACCGAGCAGATCATGCCGTTGGACACGTGCCCGTAGGTCTTGCGCGAGCTGATCTCGAAACCGCCGGGCAGAACGCCGCCCGGCAGCACCACCACCACCAGGTCGCCGACCGCGAAGTTGGTTGCGCCGCAGACGATCTCCTGCAGTTCCGGGCGGCCGACGTCGACCTTGCAGAACCGGATCGGCTTCTTGAACTCGGTCAACTCGGTGATCTCGGCGACCCGGCCCACCACCAGGGGATGGTCGGGGCCACCGGTGATGCGCTCCAGGGTGTCGATCTCCTCGACCTCGAGGCCGACGCGGACGAATCCGGCGTCGAGTTCCTCCGGGGTCACCGACCACTCCGGGGTGGTGCGCTGCAAGACTTCGGTCAGCCAGGACTGCGCTACTCGCACGTGACGTTTCGCTTCCTCGTTGGTGAGACTCCCGCCGCGCGCGGGGGCGGCGTCGCTCGAATCGGGACGGTCAGGACTGGATGCCGAAGGGCAGCGTGAATCGCACGTCGCCTTCGACCATGTCGCGCATGTCGGGGATGCCGTTGCGGAACTGCAGGGTCCGCTCCATGCCCATGCCGAACGCGAACCCGCTGTACTCCTCGGGGTCGATGCCGCTGGCGATGAGCACCTTCGGGTTCACCATGCCGCAGCCGCCCCACTCGACCCAGCCGGCCCCGCCCTTCTTGTCCGGGAACCACACGTCGACCTCGGCGGAGGGCTCGGTGAAGGGAAAGTAGCTGGGGCGCATGCGAGTTCGGGTGTCGGGCCCGAACAGCGCCCGCGCGAAGGCGTCCAGGGTGCCGCGCAGGTGGGCCATCGTCAGCCCCTTGTCCACGGCCAGGCCCTCGACCTGGGAGAAGATCGGGGTGTGGGTGGCGTCGAGTTCGTCGGTGCGGAAGGTGCGGCCCGGGCACACGATGTAGATCGGCAGCTCCCGCTCCAGCATGGACCGGACCTGAACCGGCGAGGTGTGCGTCCGCAGCACCTGCCGCGAACCCTCGGGCGCGACGTAGAAGGTGTCCTGCATGGTGCGCGCGGGGTGGTCGGGCAGGAAGTTCAGCGCGTCGAAGTTGAAGTGGTCGGTCTCCACCTCCGGGCCCTCGGCGACCTCCCAGCCCATGCCGACGAACACGTCGGCGATCCGCTCGGACAGGATGGTGATCGGGTGCCGCGCGCCGACCGGCCCGCGCGCGGCGGGCAGCGTCACGTCGATGGCCTCGGCCACCAGCACCGCGGCGTCGCGCTCGGCGAGCAGTGCGGCCCGCCGGGACTCGAACGCCTCCGACACCCGCGAGCGGGCCACGTTGACCCGCTTACCGGCATCGGCCTTCTCCTCCTTGGGCAAGCCGCCGACGGCCCGCTGCGCCAGCGCGATCGGCGATTTGCCGCTCATATGCTCGGTCTTGGCGGCCGCGAGCGCATCCAGGTCGGCCGCCGCGGCAAACGCCTTCTCCGCTGCTGCTGCGGCGGCGGACAGCGATTCCTCGCTCAGTGCCGCGGTCTGCTCGGCTCGTGCGTTCTCGTCGGCCACGATGCTTCGTCTCTCCCCTGGCTGGTACGGGTGTCGGAGGTTTACCTACCCCACATTGTCGCTGGTCGAATCGTACGCACTGCACCCAGCCCGCCTCACGGGCATTTCCGTCCGTACCTACCAGCCCGGACACCACTGCGCACAACGGTTGTGACACACCACGACACCTGTGGCGGCGCACAGGTGTCGTGGGTCGAAACGTCGTCGGGCGCGCGCGTCCAGCCGGACGGCGAGCGCCGGGATCGTCGGCGTCTCGGTCGCGGCGTCAGGCGGACGCCGGGGTTCGCGAGCGGGCTCGGGCAGCCTGCCGAAACGGCGCGAGGGCGTTGGTGGACCACAAGGCGATCGCGATGTAGACGACCTGCTCGGGAACGCGGAACCACAGGGGTGTGGCGGATTCGCCGTTGAGCGGGATGTCCTCGACCGCCGCGTAGATGTTGGCCGGGAGCATCACCACGAACAGGACCGCCAGGGCCAGGCCCGCGAACCGCCGAGTCCGGGCGCTGACCAAGCCCGCCGCGCCCAGGAGCTCGAGTACGCCGGTGAGGTAGACCAGCGCGCCCGGGAAGGGCAGGGCCGGCGGGACCATGGCTGACAGGTCGTCGTGACTGGGCATGACGTCGATGCTGTCGGGAACGAAGTGGGCGGCCCCCGTGCACAGCAGCAGCACGGCGAGCCCGTGGGCGAGGGCCACCCGCCACGTGGCGAAGCGACGAACGCCGAACGCGCCCAGCAGACGGAACAGCAGAGTAGGGACGGCCATCATCAGCAGTGTCTGGAACACGGTCTTTCCTTTATCTCTCGCGGCGACAGCGGGCGGCTATCGCACGGGCTCGATCCGGCGCGGCAGCAGGGCCGAGACCAGCGCACCGAAGGCCACGATCGCCGCGCCCACCCACACTGCGGGCACCAGGCCGTCGACGTAGCTCTGCGGGCTCAGGTACGACCCGCGCGAGGCGAACACCGAGGCCAGCACCGCCACGCCCATCGCCACGCCGACCTCGCGCAGGGTGTTGTTGGTGCCCGATGCCATCGCCTGGTCCTGCGGGGCCGCGCTGGCCATCACCACCGTGGCGCTCGGCGCGAAGGTCAGACCCATGCCGATACCGGCCAGCACGAACGGCCCGACATAGGAGCCGTAACCGACCTCGACGGTCGTGACCGCCGCCATCCACGCCAGCGCCGCCGCCAGCAGCACCTGGCCGGTGGTGAGCAGGGTGCGCGCACCGACCCGGTCGACGATCAGCCCGGCGATGGGCGCGACCACCATGGGCGCCAGCGTCCACGGCAGCGTCCGCACACCGGCCTCCAGCGGCGAATAGCCCTGCACCACTTGGAAGAACTGCGCGAGCAGGAAGATCGAGCCGAAGACCCCGACCGAGAAGGTGAAGGTGGTCGTGTTGCTGACCCGGAACGCCCGCGACCGGAACAGTCGCAGCGGCAGCATCGGGTCGGGTGTGCGCAGCTCCCAGCCGATCAACGCGGCCAGCAGGACACCGCCGCCGATCAGCGCGGTCAGCACGGGACCCGAGGTCCAGCCGTCGTCGGCGCCGTGGATCACGCCCCACACCACGGCCAGCACGCCCCCGGCCGCCAGCACCAGGCCCAGCGGATCGAAACGCCTACTGCCGCCGAAGGATTCGCCGAGCACCCGCGCCACGAACGGCAGCACGGCCAGGCCGATGGGCACGTTGAGCCAGAAGATCCACTGCCAGCTCAGGCCGTCGACCACCGCGCCGCCGACCACCGGGCCGACCGCCACCCCGAGTCCGGTGATGCCACCCCAGATGCCGATGGCCGCGCTGCGCATCCGCTCCGGCACCGCCACCGACAGCAACGTGAGCGACAGCGGCATGACGCCCGCCGCACCGAGGCCCTGCACGGCACGGGCGGTGATCAGCATCCACGGCTCGGTCGCCAGCGCGCACGCGGCGGAGGCGAGGGTGAACACCGCGATCCCGGCCAGGAACACCCGCCGCCGGCCCAGCCGGTCGCCCAGCGCGGAGGCGGTGAGCAGCAGCGACGCGAACGCCAGCGTGTAGGCGTTGACGAACCACTGCAGATCGCCGAGCGAGGCGCCCATCTCGGTGCGGATCACCGGCAGCGCGTTGGTCACGACGAGGTTGTCCAGCGTGACCATGAACGTGGGGATGCCGACCGCGGCGAGCACCGCTGCCAACGGCGGCGTGCGGCGCGGCGGCGCGGCAGTCGCCACCTCGGTCGTCTCGAAGGTGCTGGTCATGATGCGTCCACTCCTTGTTGTTATCCACTGATAACCTTATGAGTGAAGAGTATGCATCGGCTGATAACATGTCAACAGCTACCCTTCCCTCACATCGAAGCGCGGCAATCCCAGCCAGAGGAGGAACGACGGTGCCCCCGAGCCGAACCCGACTGACCGCGAGCGAACGCAGCGCGCAGGTCCTGGACGCGGCCGTCACCGCATTCGCCGAATCCGGTTACGCCGCAACGAAAACCGATGAGATCGCCCGGCTGGCCGGGGTCTCGCAGCCCTACGTCATCCGCCTGTTCGGCAGCAAGCAGCAGCTGTTCGTCGCCACCTCGCATCTGGTCTGCGACCGCATCGAGGAGGTCTTCCGGACGGCGCACGAAGGCGTCGAGCCCGGAGCCGGACCGGAGCAGGCGATGGCAGCGCTCGCCAATGGGTACGAGGCATTCCTGGCCGACCGGTCCTTGTTGCTGGTGTTGCTGCACGGTTTCGCCGCCAGCTCCGATCCGGCCATCGGCAACGAGGTGCGCGACCGTTTCGGGCGCATCTACCGCCTGATCCGCGACCTGACCGGCGCACCGCCCGTCCAGGCTCGCCAATTCATCGCCAACGGCATGTTGCTCACCGTCATGACCGCCATGCAGGTGGTGGGACCCGACGCGGTTCCGGCCGCGTGGGCCGAGGAACTACTGAACTCCTTCGGCGACGACTGACCGCGCGTCGTACGCCACACCACCCCACCGTGACAACGGAGGCGCTCTCCGTTTATAGTTAGATGCAGCAAGCAACTTGTTGCTCTTGACTACTGATCCACCACACAGCTTCGACGCGGTCACGGTGGGCCCCGCGATTACTCGCCCGGCCGTCGTATGCCCGTGTCCGGAAAGAGAATCGATGGCGACAACCACCGCGCACGACGCCGCCCCCGGCGTCGCCGCACCGGACGAGGCCGCGATGACGCACCGGCAGATCATGGAGGCCCTGTCGGGGCTGCTGCTGGGCATGTTCGCCGCCATCGTCTCCTCGACGATCGTCTCCAACGCGCTGCCGAAGATCATCGGCACCCTCGGCGGCGGGCAGACCGCCTACACGTGGGTCGTCACCGCCGCGCTGCTCGCGATGACCGCCACCACCCCGCTGTGGGGCAAGCTGGCCGACCTCTACAGTAAGAAGGCGCTGGTCCAGATCGCGCTGCTGATCTACATCGCGGGGTCGGTGGTCGCCGGGCTGTCGGTGAACGCCGGGATGCTCATCGCCTGCCGCGCGGTGCAGGGCATCGGCGCGGGCGGACTGTCGGCGCTCGCGCAGATCGTGATGGCCGCGATGATCGCGCCGCGCGAACGCGGACGCTACAGCGGATACCTGGGCGCGACCTTCGCCGTCGCGACCGTCGGCGGGCCGCTGCTGGGCGGCGTCATCACCGACACCAGCTGGCTGGGCTGGCGCTGGTGCTTCTACGTCGGCGTGCCGTTCGCGGTGGTCGCGCTGGTGGTGTTGCAGAAGACGCTGCACCTGCCGCTCACCCGGCGCGAGGTGAAGGTCGACTGGCTCGGCGCGTTCCTGGTGACCGCGGCGGTGTGCCTGCTGCTGGTCTGGGTCAGCTTCGCCGGCGACAAGTACGACTGGATGTCCTGGCAGACCCTCGCCATGGTGCTCGGATCACTGGTGCTGGCGGTGGTGTTCGTGCTCGTCGAGTTCCGGGCCGCCGAGCCGATCGTGCCGATGCGCCTGTTCCGCAATCGGACCATCACGCTCGCCTCCGCCGCCTCGCTCATGGTCGGCACCGCGATGTTCGCGGGCACCGTGTTCTTCAGCCAGTACTTCCAGCTGGCGCGCGGCGAATCGCCGACCATGTCCGGCGTCATGACGATTCCGATGATCGGCGGCCTGTTCATCGCCTCGACGGTCTCCGGCCAGATCATCACCCGCACCGGGCGCTGGAAGGCGTGGCTGGTGTGCGGCGGCGCACTGGTCACCGCCGGTCTGGGGTTGCTGGGCACGATCCGCTACGACACCGACTACTGGCTGGTCGCGCTGTACATGGCGTTGATGGGCCTGGGCATCGGCATGACGATGCAGAACCTGGTGCTGTGCACGCAGAATCAGGTGGCGCCGAAGGATCTGGGCGCCGCGAGTTCGCTGGTGGCGTTCTTCCGCTCGCTCGGCGGCGCGATCGGTGTCTCGGCGCTCGGCGCGGTCATGGCCAACCAGGTGCGTGAGCACATCACCGACGGCCTGGCCGAGCTGGGCCCCGCCGCCGCGGGTGCGATGGGCGGCTCGGGTAACGAACTGCCGAATCTGGCCGCGTTGCCGGGCCCGGTGCGCACCGTCGTCGAGGATGCCTACGGGCACGGCATCGCGGATGTCTTCCTCTACGCCGCGCCCGTCGCGTTCATCGCGTTCCTGCTGACCTTGTTCATCAAGGAGGTCGCGCTGCGCACCTCCGGCGCCGCGCCCACCGCCCCGACCACCGTGAGTGAGTTGACCCAGGTCGGCGACGCGGCGACGATGCCGATCGAATCGGTGCGCGACGCCGCGGTGTACGGGCATGTGCGCGCCGGTGACGGCGCTCCCCTCCCGGGCGCCGCGCTCACCCTGATCTCCCCTGCGGGACGCCAGGTCGGCCGCGCGCTCGCGCACCCCGACGGCCGTTTCGGCCTCGACGCCCCCGAGCCAGGCGCGTACGTGCTCATCGCCTCCGCCGACGGCTTCCAGCCACAGGCCGCACCGATCACCGTCAACGGCAGTCCACTGGCCTACGACTTCCAGCTCAGCGGCATGAGCGGCCTGGCGGGCACCTTGCGCGCCGCCGACGACGGCGCCCCCGTCGCCGACGCGGTAGTCATCGTCACCGACAGCCGCGGCGAGGTGATGGCCGCCGGTTCGTCCGGGCCCGACGGCGGCTACGACCTGGCCGACCTGATCCCCGGCCCGGTCACCGTGGCGGTGAACGCCAACGCCTTCCAGCCCGTCGCCGTCTCGGCCCAGGTGCACGGCCAAGGCATCACCCGCCTCGACCTGACCCTCTCCCGAGGCGCCCGCCTCCACGGCACCGTCTACGCCGCCGACCGCCCCCTCCCCGACGCCCGCGTCACCCTGGTCGACACCGCAGGCGCCGTCATCGGCACGGCCACAACGGCTTCGGACGGCACCTACACCTTCGCCAACCTGGGTAACGGGGACTACACCCTCATCGCCTCGGGGTACCCGGAGACGACCTCGACCGTCGCACTGCGGTCCGGGGAATCGGGTGGGCACGACATCGAACTGGGGTACCCGGAGCCGTAACTCCCACGGCGGCAAAGCCTTCCGTGGCCGAGCCGCGAACGTGCCCGGGTGTCGTGCGCCCGGGCACGTTCGTTCGCTTCACCCCTACCCCGCTCTCGTCTTTCGCGATTCACATCATCGGCTTCTCGACAGCAGACCCAGTGGTCGCCAATTACCTACTCTCACAAACAAATTCGTGACCACACCCGTGAAACACAGGTACTCGCCACGACGATTAGGTGATTGCAATGCCCCGGGTGGCTACGGAGGAGATGGGCATGATCGACGGGACGATGATCGCCAACTACTTGGCCTCGGCAATCGAGGGAGCCGGCGACAGATTTGTGGACAACTCACTGGATCAGGGATTGGCCGCGCTCTCCCAGGCAGTGATTCGCAAGCTCGGGCGCGGCCCCGTCGACGATCTCGCCGCGAATCCGGACAGCATTCGGACGCGCCAGCGCGTCGCGACCGCGATAGAGCGGGCCGCCGATGCCGATGAGCGGTTCGAGCGCGAACTGGCAGACCTGCGCGATCGACTCGATCAAGCAAGAGGGCACACCACGGTGACCCACACCGCCCGAGGTGGCCGGACGGTGCTGCGGGGAACGGGCAACGGCCATACCGCGGCAGGCGATCTGTGGGTTTACGACCACTATGCTCCCCAGCCGGACGACCTTTCCGGTGCGCCGAGCTGGACGAAGGCATGCCTGTGGATCGGTGGCGCCATCGCGGCATTCGGATGGGCGATCATGATGATCGGCATCGCCCAGCACACGTCCCAGAGCACGCCCGGCGCCGGATTCGCGATCTTCGCCCTCGGCGGTTTCATCATGGCCGCAGGAGAACTCGGCGCGCGCACCTCCCGCCCCACACATCGCCGGTGAGTTGAGGCACTGCAAACCTGGTCCCCGCACCCCGCCTCAGCGATCTCCTCACCACTTCCCAGCCCGGGCCGACCCGCCACGCTCGCGCCGGGATGGCCATTGCCTGACCCTGTGGCCGCTGGATGGCGAGAAGGCCCCGCCGCGGCCGCGACATCACTGTGCGGAGTCCTCACGGCATGGGCGGGCCTGCAACTCATTTACACCACGCGCTACGCCCACCTCTACTACGAAGACCCCCAGGTTGATATGTTGCCGCACTACGCTGCGACGAATCCACCACAGAGTTGGCGACGAATCCACCACGAGCCCGGCGACAGATCCACCACGAACCCAGCGACGAATACACCACAATCTGAGCGTCATCTCCACCAGTAGACTGGTGCCGGCAGCCCCACGACCGCATTCGAGGAGATCGTCCGATGTACCCGGTTCGGTTCATCTGACATCTACAAACTCGTCCGGACCAGGTCTTAGGGGCGGCAAGGTGAGGCCACCTTCGTGGTTTGTGGGCAATTCCCCCGAAATACCGGTCCGGCCACCACACGCTCGAAGGCTGGACCCTGGCTCATCGCTCAGCAATCATTCTCGATCAGCAGTTGGTATGTCGCTTGCAGGTGCACGAGGCATTCGTCCGGGTGATGGAATCGATGGATGTACCGCAGTTCCTCGGCGCGTTCAGGGGTCAGCTCCAGTAGGTGCACCTGGCACATGAACTCCGCCAGCATGCCGTCTGCCTGTACAAACATCTTGTGTTCCAAGGGTTCTGGCATCGCGATACCCGTTCACATATCCGGCGGCAGTCGCCGCCCCGTCGTCAGCTCGGCAACCAGGCAGTTGTAGGCGTCGCTGATCCGGGCTACCCGGTAGGCGTCTTCGTGGGTTTGGCTGTCGAGGTAGTTCAGCCACAGCTCCGCGAGGCGGGAGACGATCGACCCAACCGTTTCGGTGTGCCAGACACCGGCGACGTGCGGGCGGCTTCGGAGCACTCTGACCACACTCTGGTCGATCGCAGTCGCGAGCGTCGTCAGCTGCGCTTCGGCGGCCGTGAACTCCCGGACCGCCTGGCGAAGGGCATTGGCAGACAGGGCATCTGGCGCATGCAGCTGCTGCAACGCTTCGCGGCGCTGGTGGTGCACCGAGATCATGGCGGAGGCCGCATCGGCCAGACCGGGCAACGGCAAGGCCACCGCGTCACCCCGGAATGCGCGCCGGAGATGTTCGGCGTTCGGGAACAATGGTTGCTCGTTCATCATGGCGACGCTCATCGGGGTTTGCTCGCCGAGGGGACGACCTTGCCGCCGTCGGTCAGAGCGTGGAGCGTCGCGGCCTTCGGCGGGCAGCATTTCGCCCGGCAGTCCATATGGAACTGCACGATGCTGTGCGCCTGGTCGATAGTGAAAGGCGCGTCAGGTGTTAGGTGGGTTTCCTGCTGCGTGATGGCGGCGAGTTGGTGTATCGCGAGTGTGCTGAACGGCATCCGGGGACCTCCCTGAGGTAGCGCCAAGTTACGGAGGTATCCGGCACCAAAGGCTTTCGCCACCAGTCCCGGCGCTGGGATCGGCGCGCCCGGAAGAGTAGGCGTCGGCTTGATGCCGGATACCTGGACTACCGTCGCCCATCGGGACATTCCGCCGGTATGCCGAATGCCGCTCCACCACTACGCATTCGGGACATACGCACGAATGTCTCGCCGGGCCGATGTACGGACGCATTACCAATTCGACCAACGGTTTTGCGATATACATGGAACGTATAGTCACCACCGACGTCCGGTGGTAGTCTCCGCTCGACCAGGGAAAACGGCGTTCAACCCGATCACACCCAGGGGCAACCGATGGCGCGGGCACCGAAACCGCAGCGGTACTGCACGCGCTGCGGTAACCGGTTGAACAGCTACAACGGGCAGCCGTACTGCGGGTCCTGCGAAGCGACTTTTCGTGAGGAGATGGCGCACCCGCCGCAGGTGCCGTTCGGGTTCTGGCAAACCGATCAGATACGTGATGCGCTCGCGACGTGGCACATGGGCCGGGTGATCGCGGCATATCGGACGCATCCGTATCACGGCCGGACGTTGCCGCAAGAACTCGTCGCCGGGTGGCTTGGTCTGACGCAAGCCCAGCTGAGCCGCCTGGAGAAAGGTCCACCGCCCGAATACCTGTCGAAGCTCATCCGCTGGGCGCAAGTGCTCGGCATTCCCGGTGATCTGTTGTGGTTCAAGCTGCCCGGCGCGTCCGCCGCTACGCTCGATGACGTGAAGCGCCAAGATTTTCTCCGCGCCGCGCTTGGTGTCACGGTGACAGGTGTCGCCGCGCCCCTGATCGACCTGTTGAACACGATCCAGCCCACGCCCGTGCCCTCGACAGTGGGCGCGACGGAGATCGATCAGATCCGCCGCACCGCACACGAGTTCAGCACATGGGATCACGCCTACGGGGGCGGGCTGGTGCGCGAAGCCGTTGGCGCGCAACTGCGTTACGCCGTCAGCCTGCTCAATGCCCACTGCTCGGACAAGCACCGGACCGAACTTCAGAGCGCGGTCGGCTTCCTCGGCCACACCGCGGGCTTCATGGCCTTCGACGCCTACGCCCATGCCGACGCCCGCAGCATGTTCCGGCTGGCATGGACCTGCGCCGAAGAGGCGGGCGACTGGCACCTCCGTGGCAAAGTGCTGTCTTCGATGGCGCGGCAAGCCATCTGGTGCGGCAACCCCGACGACGGCTTGACCTACATCGAACTGGCGATGGTGCGCTCAGACCGGCTGACCGCCACCGAACGCGCCATGTTGCAGTCCGCCAGAGCGCGGGCACTGGCTAAGCTGCACCGCGTCGAAGAAGCCATGTGGGCAGTCGGGCAGGCGGACGAGGCATTTTTCGAAGCCTCGCCGGAGAATGACCCGCCGTGGATGTCGTACTACGACGCCGCCCAGCATTCCGGCGACACCGGCCACGCGCTGTTCGACCTCGCCGTACAGGGTCGGTTCGCCACCGAAGCCAAGCAGCGCCTCCAGACCGCCGTGCACGGGCACACCGACACCTACGTGCGCTCCCGCGCTATTTCCGGGATCAAGCTGGCATCACTCACGATGGCTACCGGCGATCCCCAGGAAGCCGCTGCCTTCGGTACGGCCGCTCTGGTTGATGCCGGGCATATCCGCTCGCGGCGGGCCGCTGATGACCTGCGCGAGCTGACGGGCTTCGCCAAGCAGCGCCGCACTATCACGGAAGTTCAGGAACTGCGAGCACGGATCGATGCCGTCGTGGCGGGGGTATGAGCAACGCATCCGGCGCCGAGCTGTCCACAATCCTCCGATCGGCATGCCTGGCGGCCGGGGTCGATCCGGCCGACGCCGAACTCCTGCGGATGAGCGAGAACGCCATCTACCGGCTACCCGGTGGCACCGTGGTACGGATCAGTCGGCCAGGACAGCAGACCGCCGCTGCACGCGAGGTGGCGGTTGCCCGGTGGCTGGAGGCCGCAGGCGTCAACGCGGTCCAGGTTGCGCCGGGCATTGAGCAGCCGGTGGAAGTTGAGGAGAGGGCAGTTACCTTCTGGCAGGAGCTGCCACCCCACCACCGTGGCTCACCCGCGCAGGTAGCCGGAGCGCTGAAGCAACTGCACGCCTTGGCACCGCCCACCGCGTTCAACCTCGGCAAGCTCGCACCGTTCGTACGCCTGGACGAGCGGATCGATAGCGCGACCTTTCTGTCGGACAATGACCGACTTTGGATGCGCGAGCACTTGGCGGAGCTGCGTCAACGGTGGGAGAAGCTGCCGACAGGCATGCCGTGGTGCGTCGTCCACGGGGATGCCTGGGTGGGCAACGTCGTGGCCACCGACGACGGCCGGGTCATCCTGCTCGATCTGGAACGAACATCGGTAGGACCACCTGAGTGGGACTTGGCGCATACAGCGATCAAGCGGACGTCGTTCGGCTGGATCAGCGCGAAACAGTACGGCGAATTCTGCAATGTCTATGGGTATGACGTCACAGCGTGGGCAGGTTTCGAGCTACTGCGAGACATCCGGGAATTCCGGATGACCACGATGGCCGTGCAGAGCGCATCAACCACAAACCCAATCGCGTACGAACAAGCTCTATCCAGGCTCGCATGCATTCGAGGACAGCGTGGTTCGAGGCCATGGCCTAGCTGGGAGGCGCTCGGCTAATCATTGGATGAGGCGCTAAAGATGAGGAAGACCAGATTACCTGTTGACGCACAGTCGGTTGGGGCAATTCCCTGTTCACCCCGCTGTAGGTCCGGTTCGAGTCGGTTTTCGCTATGTCCGCCCTGTGGTGGGCAGACATGTGTCTTTCAATTGGATGGCGTCGAGGGTCAGTTCTGGTGCTGCACCCGAGCGCTCGCATACAGGCAGATGGCGGCTGCGGCGGCGAGGTTTAGGCTTTCGGCTCGGCCGTGGATGGGGATTCGGATGCGGTGGTCGGCCTGGGTGGCGACGGAGGAGGGGAGGCCGTGGGCCTCGTTGCCGAAGAGCCAGGCTACCGGGTGGTGGAGGATGTCGTCGGCTTCGTCGAGGTCTACTTCGCCGCGGGCTGTGGTCGCGAGGATGGTGATTCCGGCGGTGTGGAGACTGTTCAGCACCGTGTCGGTGTCACGTTCGCGGGCGATGGGGACGTGGAAAAGGCTTCCGGCGCAGGCTCGTACGCATTTACCGTTGTGGGGGTCGACCGAATCGCCGGAGAGGACGACGCCGTCCGCGCCTACCGCGTCGGCGACGCGGATGAGGGTGCCTGCGTTGCCGGGGTCGGAGATTTCCACCGGGACTGCCAGTAATCGCGGACCGGTTGGTGGTGTGCGCGCTGACTCACCTGCGGCAGGTCCATGTTCGGGCGCAGTGTCCGCCAATTCGAACGTCACGTCCGCACCGGTACCCGAAAGCACTTGTGCCAGTGGCACATCCACCTGACGGCACACCGCGACCAACCCCGGCGGGGTCACCGTCTCCCCCAATTGCTCAGCGGCGCGGTCGCTTACGAGCGTCGTCCGCACCCCCAGCGCCGCCGCGGAAGCCACCAGTTCGTGTTCTCGCTCGGCAGCGCGGCCGGAGAAGAACAGCTCCTCCACTCGCCCCGTATCCAATGCCGCCGCAACGGAATTGGCGCCCTCGGCGAGAAACAGGCCGGTTTTGCGCCGTTGCGCGCCCCGATGCAGCTTGACAGCCGAAACGACCCGCGGGTTGCGCTCCGAGAGGGGCGCGTCCGCGGGTCGTTTCGGAAAGTCGGGTGTCAAGCCGAGGTCAGGCGGCGGGGGCGTTGACGTCGGCGGGGAGGGCCGCCTTCGCCACCGCGACCAGGCCGGCGAACGCCTCGGCGTCCGAGACTGCCAGCTCGGCGAGGATCTTGCGGTCCACCTCGACACCGGCGGCCTTCAGGCCCTGGATGAAGCGGTTGTAGGTGATGTCGTTGGCGCGGGCCGCCGCGTTGATGCGGGCGATCCAGAGCTTGCGGAAGTCACCCTTGCGCGCCCGGCGGTCCCGGTAGGCGTAGGTGAGCGAGTGCAGCTGCTGTTCCTTCGCCTTGCGGTACAGGCGAGAGCGCTGGCCCCGGTAGCCCTTGGAGGCCTCGAGGATGGAACGGCGCTTCTTCTGAGCGTTGACGGCCCTTTTGACGCGTGCCACTGGTCAGTCCTTGTTCGATCGAGGGGCGCTCGCGGCGCCCGGGTGGTCGGGGTTGGCGGGGCTTACTCAGATACCGAGCAGCTTCTTGACGCGCGCGACGTCGGCCTTGGCGACAGAGACGGTGCCTTCCAGACGACGAGTCCGGCGGCTGGACTTGTACTCGAACAGGTGGCGGCGGTTGGCCTGCTGCCGGAGCAGCTTGCCCTTCCCCGACACCTTGAAGCGCTTCGACGCGCCGCTGTGGCTCTTCATCTTCGGCATGGAATCCTCAATCTGTCTCGTGCCGGTGGCAGCGCGGAGCCGCACTACCACCGGTGCTGTATCGGTTCTACTGCGGGGCGGCCGCTTCGGCCTCCGGCGCGGGCGCCGGCCCCGGGGTGGGCCGCGACGGCGCACCGGCGGAACCGCCGCCGGCCGCGGTGCCCTGCTGCGACTGCGATGCCGTCTGCTGCGCCTTCACCCGCGTCTTCGCACCCTTGTGCGGCGCGAGGACCATCGTCATGTTCCGGCCGTCCTGCTTGGCGGAGGTCTCCACGAAGCCGAGGTCGGCCACGTCGGAGGCGAGCCGCTGCAGCAGCCGGAAGCCCAGCTCCGGCCGCGACTGCTCGCGGCCGCGGAACATGATCGTCACCTTGACCTTCGACCCGGCCTCGAGGAACCGCATCACGTGGCCCCGCTTGGTTGCGTAGTCATGGTCATCGATCTTCGGACGGAGCTTCTGCTCCTTGATCACGGTCTGCTGCTGGTTCTTCCGGGACTCGCGCGCCTTCTGCGCCGTCTCGTACTTGAACTTGCCGTAGTCCATGATCTTGCAGACCGGCGGTCGCGCGTCCGGCGCGACCTCGACCAGATCGAGATCTGCCTCCTGCGCGACGCGTAGTGCATCTTCAACACGCACGATCCCAACCTGCTCGCCACCGGGTCCGATGAGCCGAACTTCGGGCACGCGGATGCGATCGTTGATGCGGGTCTCAGTGCTGATGGGGCCTCCTAGGTCAAGCGGTGTCGTCCAACGACCGCGCGCTATAACTGCAACCCCATATCCAACACGAAAGCCCCGGTGCGGTATTTCACCGCCACGGGGCCCGATGTCGACCGGTCGTCGGCGCGAGACCTCTCGCATCGACCCCACGCTGGGAAAACCCCGCGCGAGAAACCCATCGGCAACGATGGGCGACCGGACCGTCGGGCCTGGCGTGTCGCCGGCCGGCGGTGGGAGTCGGGCTCCACTTATGGCCCCGAACCTGTTGCAGTAACCGGACCGGGGCGGTCGTCGGCTGCCAGCTTAACATCCGGGGTACCGCAACTCCCAATCGGCCGCCCCCGCGACCAGGCACGTCGGTCTCGGATGCGATGCTACCGGGCATGAGTGAGGCGTCGTCGAACGAGTCCGTGCGGGAGCTGGCGGACATCCCCGCGGTCGAGGTGATCAGTCGCGCGGCCGTGATGCTGATGAGTTCGGCCGCCGAGAAGCTCGGCCTCGCCGACGACGATCCCGACACCAGCGCGCGCCTCGACCTGGACGAGGCCCGCCGCGTCATCACCGCCCTCGCCGGTCTGGTCACCGCGTCGGTGGAGTACCTGGGCCCGCACGCCGGGCCGATCCGCGACGGCCTGCAGTCGCTGCAGCGCGCCTTCCGCGAGGCGTCTGCGCACCCCGACGAGCCGGGCAAGGGCCCGGGTGAGAAGTACACCGGCCCCGTGTACTGAGCGGGTACCCTCGCCCGTCACCGGATTGCGCGAACGATCCACTGCTCCAAGTCAATACAAAATCTCCCGTTTCACACACACGGCCGGGGACCGCCCATATGATTCGACGGATGTCTTCGCGGGTACCCACAGCTGCCGCAACGGGAAAAACAGGAGCAGCATGACCGCCAGAAACGACCTCGAACAGGAATTGCGCGGCCCGACAGCGGCGCTGGACCTCCTGTCCGACGGGGAGATCGCCGACCTGCTCACGCTGTTCCGCTCCGCCCGGCAGCAGGAACGCACCGCGCTCGCCGAATCCATCGACGGCATGGTCGGCGCGCTGCCGAAGCCACTGCGCGGGGTGACGAAGCGGATCATGTTCGGAGACGCCGTCGACTGATGAGTGAACTGGTCACCCGCGCCCAGATCATCCTGCTGGCGCGCACCCTGCACGTGTCGCCGCATCGGCTGGCGCATCTCGAGCGGCTGGGCGCCGAACATCTGCACGAACTCCAGCAGCGGATGGCGGCGATCATCTTCGACGAGCATGCCGAAACCTTCCGGCGCATCAGCAAATTGGTGCCGTTCATCCCGCTGACGATCTCCATGCCGCTGGTGCAGCGGATCGTGCCGCCGATGATGACGGGGCGCGCGGCCGGGGCGGTCGGGATCGACCATCCGAAGAAGGCCGTGGAGACGATGTCGCTGCTGAGTACCGACTACGCGACCGACTGCACGCCGTATCTGGATCCCGCGACCGTGGGCCTGCTCGCCTCCGACGCGCCACCCGAACCGGTCGTCGCGGTCGTCAACGAAATCCTGCGCCGCCGCGATTACGTCACCGCCGGGCCGTTCCTGGGTTATGCCACGCCGTCGTTGATCGAGGCGGTCGAGCAGGGTGTGCCCGACGACGAGGGGCTGATCTTCTCCGCGGCGTTCGCCTACTCCTCGGCGAGCGTCAGCGCCGTCGTGCGACAGCTGCTGAACGGTCCGGCGCAACGTATTCCGCGCATGGTGCATACCGTGCTGGCCGGGTCGCCGGATCTGCAGTCGGCGGCGCTGTCGGTGTTCGCGCGGTGTGAGCCCGAGGTGATCGCCGCGGTCGGCGACATCTTGTTCAGCATCGGGTCACCGGAGTCGATCGGCACGCTCGTCACCAACGCTCAGCGCACGGGGGTCACGGTCGAGTTCCTGGCCCTCACCGCCTCGCTGAGTTCGGTGGCGCTGGACCGGCTGGCGGCCAATCCCGTTCTGGCCGAACGGGAAACGCTGTCGGGTCTGGTCGCCGCGCTGGAGGGGCCGGTCGGGCCGCGCAGCTGGCGGGGACTGTTCGAGTTGACCGCGCACGGCGATGTCGACCTGCGGCGCGATGTCGCCCGGCTGCTGGCCGAGGTGTCCGCGGCCATGGTGGCGCAGCTGCCTTCGCGGGCCACCGAGGCGGGGGTGTGGACGGCGCTGCTCGATATGGTCGCCGATTCCGACTCCGACGTCCGAGCCCACATCGGCGGGGTGTGGGCCGCCCTGCCCGACGAACGCCGTGTGGGCCTGCAGCGCCACCTGGACGAACGCACCGCCGACCCGCGCCTGGCCGTGCTCCGCGCCGCCATGCCCGCGGTCTCGGTGGAGGAAGTGTTCTTCCGCCGCCGCCAACTCCGCCGCCACGGCTCCGGCGGCCCCGAATTCGGCGCCGCCGCAGGAGGTTTCGGCGGCTGACCCAGTCAGTACACAACGGGTCAAACCCGACACGCCCCACACCCCGCACTCCCCCACGGCCGATCGGCGCGCGGCTGCGGGCAGGTCAGCGGAGGGCTGCTGCCTTGCGGCGGGCGGCTGCGGCGCGTTTGGGGTCGGCTTCGGCTGGTTTGCGTGTGGCGGGCTTCTTGGCGGGGGCCTTTTTGGTGGTCTTCGCGGGGGCGGGCTCTTCGGGGGCGGGTGAGAGGACGGTGCGGAGGAACTGGCCGGTGTAGCTTTCCGGTACTGCCGCAATGTCTTCCGGGGTGCCCTGGGCGATGACGGTGCCGCCGCCGGAGCCGCCCTCGGGGCCCATGTCGATCACCCAGTCGGCGGTCTTGACGACATCCAGGTTGTGTTCGATGACGATGACCGTGTTGCCCTTGTCCACCAGGCCGTTGATGACGCCCAGCAGTTTGCGGATGTCCTCGAAGTGCAGGCCGGTGGTCGGCTCGTCCAGGATGTAGACGGTGCGGCCGGTGGAACGCTTCTGCAGCTCGGCGGACAGCTTCACGCGCTGCGCCTCGCCGCCGGACAGCGTCGGTGCGCTCTGCCCCAGCCGGACATACCCGAGACCGACATCGACCAAGGTCTTGAGATAGCGGTGGATCGAGGTGACCGGCTCGAAGAATTCGGCCGCCTCCTCGATGGGCATGTCCAGCACCTCGGCGATGGTCTTGCCCTTGTAGTGCACCTCGAGAGTCTCCCGGTTGTAGCGGGCGCCGTGGCACACCTCGCACGGGACGTAGACGTCGGGCAGGAAGTTCATCTCGATCTTCAAAGTGCCGTCGCCCGAACATGCCTCGCAGCGGCCGCCTTTGACGTTGAACGAGAACCGGCCGGGCTGATAGCCGCGCACCTTCGCCTCGGTGGTCGCGGCGAACAGGGTGCGGATCTTGTCGAACACGCCGGTGTAGGTGGCGGGGTTGGAGCGTGGGGTGCGGCCGATCGGCGACTGGTCCACCTGAACCAGCTTGTCCAGATGGTCCAGGCCGTTGATCCGGGTGTGGCGGCCCGGTACCTGCCGCGCGCCGTTGAGCTTGTTCGCCAGCACCGTCGCCAGGATGTCGTTCACCAGGGTGGATTTGCCCGAACCCGATACACCGGTGACGGCCGTCAGCACGCCCAGCGGGAAGTCCACATCGATGCCGCGCAGATTGTGCTCGTTGGCGCCGACGACGGTGAGCTGCTTCTTCTTGTTCACCGGCCGCCGCACCATCGGCACCTCGATGCGCTCGCGCCCCGCGAGGTACGCGCCCGTCAGCGAGTTGCGGTCGGCGAGCAGGCCCGGGTACGGACCGCTGTACACCACCTGGCCGCCGTGCTCGCCGGCCATCGGGCCGATGTCGACCACCCAGTCGGAGGCGTGAATGGTGTCCTCGTCGTGCTCGACCACGATCAGCGTGTTGCCGAGATCGCGCAGGCGCGAGAGGGTTTCGATGAGCCGCCGGTTGTCGCGCTGGTGCAGCCCGATCGAGGGCTCGTCCAGCACGTACAGCACGCCCACCAGGCCCGAGCCGATCTGGGTGGCCAGCCGGATGCGCTGCGCCTCACCGCCGGACAGCGTGGCCGCCGCGCGCGAGAGCGTCAGGTATTCCAGGCCGACATCGAGCAGGAAGCCCAGCCGCGCCTGGATCTCCTTGAGGACCTGCCCGGCGATGGCCGCCTCCCGCTCCCCCAGCTCGAGCGAGTTCAGGAACTTGGAGCAGTCGCGAATCGAGAAGTCGCACACCTCGGCGATGGAACGGCGCCCCGCACCGGAATTCAGGGTGACCGCGAGGATTTCCGGGCGCAGCCGCGCACCCCGGCACACGGGACACGGGATGTCGCGCATGTAACCCTCGTAGTGCTCCTTCATCTGCTCGGACTCGGTGTTGTCCATGCGCCGCTGCAGGAACGGCATCACGCCCTCGAAATCGGCGTAGTAGGAGCGCTTGCGGCCGTAGCGGTTGGTGTAGGACACGTGCACCTGATCGGTGCTGCCCTCCAGCACCGCCTTGCGGGCCTTGGCGGGCAAGCGGTTCCACGGCGTGTCCATGGAGAAGCCGATGGACTCGGCCAGGCCGGACAGCAGCCGGGTGAAGTACTCGGCCGTCTGCCCGCGCGACCACGGGGCGATCGCGCCCGCGGCCAGGCTCAGGTCGGGATCGGGCACTACCAGATCGGGGTCGACCTCCTTGCGGATGCCCAGGCCGGTGCAGTCGGGGCAGGCGCCGTAGGGCGAGTTGAACGAGAACGAGCGCGGCTCGAGATCTTCGATGTCGAGCGGATGGCCGTTGGGACAGGCCAGTTTCTCGGAGAAGCGGCGCTCGCGGTCGTGGGCGTGCTCGTCGCGGTCGACGAAGTCCAGCACCACGATGCCGTCGGCCAGTCGCAGCGCGGTCTCGATGGAATCGGTGAGGCGCTGTTTGGCGCTCGGCTTGGCGGTGAGGCGGTCGATCACGACCTCGATGTCGTGCTTCTCCTGCTTCTTCAGCTTCGGCGGCTCGGTCAGCGAATGCACCACGCCGTCCACTCGCACGCGCGAATAGCCCTGTGTCTTCAATTGATCGAACAGGTCGACGAATTCGCCCTTGCGGGTGCGGACCACCGGCGCCAGCACCTGGAAGCGCGTGCCCTCCGGCATCTCCAGCACCTGGTCGACGATCTGCTGCGGGGTCTGCTTGGCGATCAGCTCGCCGCAGACCGGGCAGTGCGGGGTGCCGGCGCGCGCGTACAGCAGGCGGAGGTAGTCGTAGACCTCGGTGATGGTGCCGACCGTGGAGCGGGGGTTGCGGTTGGTGGACTTCTGGTCGATCGACACCGCGGGCGAGAGGCCCTCGATGAAGTCGACATCCGGCTTGTCCATCTGGCCGAGGAACTGGCGCGCGTAGGCCGACAGCGACTCCACGTAGCGGCGCTGCCCCTCGGCGAAGATGGTGTCGAAGGCGAGGCTCGACTTGCCGGACCCGGACAGCCCGGTGAAGACGATGAGACTGTCGCGGGGCAGGTCGAGGTCCACTCCCTTGAGGTTGTGCTCCCGCGCTCCGCGCACCGTCAGGCGATCCGCCACAGGCCGTCCCTTCTCCATCGTGTTTCGGCGTCCAGAAGTACCCCCGCCGTCATGCTAGGCACACCCACCGACAAGTTCGCTCGCCGAGCGGGCAACGCGACGCCGACCAGGGATTTCGGCGGTCACCGACGAGAGCGGGGGCCGCGGCGACGATCGGCGGCGGCTCGCGAGACCCCGGGCGCCCGGCGGGGCACCGCACCTGTCCAGACTACGTGCCCACCGCCGGGCGGCCGGTGTGAGACGCCGGACAGCACCCGGCCGATGCCGTGCCGATCAGACCGGTCCGAGCACCAGGACCGAGTTGTGCCCGCCCATGCCGAGCGCCGTCTTGACCGTGAGCCCGCCCTCGAAGGGCGTCGGGCCGTCGAGCAGTCGCGGATGCGGAGCGGCGACGATCGGCGGGGCCGGGACGACGCCGCGCTCGTAGCCCAGCGCCGCGGCGGCCAGCTCCACCCCGGCCGAGGCGCCCATGCAGTGCCCGGTCAGCGGTTTGATCGAGTACACCCGGGGAACGTCGTCGAACACGTCGCGCAGCAGCGTGGTCTCGGCGATGTCACACTGCCGGGTGCCGGGCCCGTGGGCGTTGTAATAGGTCACGTCGGCGGGATCGACGCCCGCGAAATCCAATGCGCGACGGGTGCATTCGAAGATCTGCGTCAGGCTCGGCTCGACCGACACGACGTGGTACGCGTCGTTGGTCATGGCGCCGCCGAGCACGGTCGCGTACGGCCGCCGCGCCGACCGTGTCAGCACGAAGGCCACCGACGCCTCGCCGAAGCTGAACCCGCGGCTGCCCTCCTGGAACGGCCGGCACGCGTCCAGCGGGGCGGCGTCGGCCACCGCGGCGCCCATCCGCACGAAATGTTCGACCATGTCGGGACTGCCCGACAGGTCGGTGGTCACGCAGACGACATCGTCCGCGAAGCCCTGGTCCAGCCACAGCTTCGCGGTGATCAGCGCAACGTTGGCCGAACTGCACGCCGCCGACACGTTCATCGACGGACCGTGGAAGCCGTACTCCTGCATCAGTACCGAGATCGGGGTCGAGGGTAATAATCGCAGATAGTCGCGGGACCGCCGGTGGCCGTCGTCGACGACATAGAAATCGTGCCAGTCGTAGACATCGCCCAGCACGATCGCGTGCAGCAAACCCACGGTGCGGCCGCGGCGCCATCCCCGCTCCGTCGCGTCGGCGATCGCCTCTCGTGCCGACTCGTGCATGGCCCGCGCGTAGCGGCTGGGGCTGACGGCGGGGTCGCCGCCGTCGGGTAGTAGGGCAACCCACGCGCGCTCGTCGCGGTTGGGGCCGTACCCTGGATGCAGCCGGGCCGCGGGTTTTCCGCTCAGCAGACCCTGCCAGAGTGTCTCGCGTCCCCAGCCGTAACCACTGACGACACCGATGCCGGCGATCGTCATATGATCTTGATGTTGTTCCGCGGGCTGCGGAGTGGTGGTGCTTGGCATCGCATCGCTCCTTCACCGGTCCCGGACCCGATAGCGAATAGTCCGCCATCACTGAGCAAACCGGTAGCTGTAATGATCGCCAATCAGCGCCCGACGAAGTGCCCGGACTGTGACAGATCCAATATCGTCTCCGCTGTGATCTGCTACACGCCGGACAACAGAATGATCCCGTGTGCCATTGACGCAAGTCTTCGATGATCAGGGGGTACGTGTGGTTGAGGTGGGTGGCGACCGGGACGATCCCGTCGATGCCGAACAACTTGCCCAGCGGTACCGGACCCTGGTCGAGCACAGTCCGGACGGGGTGGTGGTGCACGAGCGCGGCATCATCGTATTTGCCAATCCAGCAATAGTGCGGCTACTTGAAGCCGAGGATACCGATCAGGTTGTCGGACAGCCGGTCACGCGCTTCGTCGACCCTCGATCGATCCCCGGAATGCTCGAGCGCATCGGTCGGCTGGAGGCCACCGGCGATGCCTCCGATCCGGCGGAGATGACCCTGATCCGCTGCGACGGGCGACCGGTCGACGTGGAGACCGTATCGGTGCTGACGGCTTGGCACGACCATCTCGCGTATCAGGTCGTCATCCACGACCTGACCGCCCAGCGCCGCGCCGAGGCGGCCCAGCGCCGCGCCGAACAACACTTCACCACCGTCGTCTCCCAATTGGAGGAGGGCGTGGTGGTGATCGATCGCGACGGGCGCATCGAGTCGATCAATCCCGCCGCCAAACGGATCTTCGGGCACGACGGCGACGATCTGGTGGGCACGCGGATCGACGCGCTGCCGCTGGCGCTGCTGGACGCCAACGCCCAGCCGCTGCCGCCGATCCGCCATCCGGTCGCGCGCACGCTGGCCACCGGCGAGACCATCACGCGCTACGTGTTCGGGGTGGATCGCCCGGACGGGCAGCGCCGCTGGCTGTCGGGGTCGAGCCGGCTGCTCAATCCCGCCGACCCGGATTCGCCCGCGGTGTCGTCGTTCAACGATGTCACCGAATTCCGGGCCAGCCGCAGGCAATTGGAGTACCAGGCCACGCACGACCCGCTGACCGGGCTGGCCAATCGGTCGCTGGTGCTGTCGCGGCTGGCGGCGGCACTGGGCACCAGCGAGGATCTGCCGGTGGCCACCGTGCTGTTCATCGATCTCGACGGTTTCAAGAACATCAACGACACCCTCGGCCACGCCATCGGCGATACCGTCTTACAGATCGTGGCGCAGCGCCTGCAGCGCAGCCTGCGGCACGACGACGTGGTGGGGCGGCTGGGCGGCGACGAGTTCCTGGTGCTGCTGTCCGGCAACACCCTGCCCGACGATCTGGAGGCGCTGGTGGCGCGGCTGCGCCAGAGCATGGCCGAGCCGATCATCGCGCGCGGGCACCGCATCCACGTCGACGCCTCCATCGGCGTGGCGCCGCTGCATCCCGGCGACACCCGCACCCCCGAAGCCGTTCTCCACGACGCGGATCTGGCGATGTATCGAGCCAAGCCGGCCACCGGACGGGAGAACAACGCGATCGGGCGGCGCCCGAACAACACGCACGCCTCCTGAGACACCGGCGCGAACGAGTCCCGTGCCGAACGCCTCACCTGCGATTACGGCGCGCGCGCCGAACCCGAACTAGACTCGACAACTCTGTTTTCCTTTGCGCGGCCACAACGCGGCCGACCGTGGTGACAAGGAGTTGACGTCTTGCCCGACCGCCTCACCGAGGATCGCCCGGCAACCGACCGCGCAGCCGAACTCGACCGCGAACAGCAGCATCTCACCCGGCTCTACCAGCGCCTGGACGCGATGCGCGAATACGCCCAGCGCCGCCTGAAAACGGTGTTGCTGGAGTCGGGGGGCACTCCGCAGGCCCGCAGCGAACGCGAATCGTTCACCCAGCTCTACAGCGAGGACCTGGCCAAGTACGACGCCGCCGAGCACGGCCTGTGTTTCGGCCGGATCGATCTGGCGCAGACCGACGGCGAGGGCGGCGAGCAGCGCTACATCGGCCGCCTCGGCATCCTGGACGAGGACGACGACTACGCCACCCTGCTGCTGGATTGGCGCGCACCGCTGGCCCGCCCGTTCTATCTGGCGACCACGGCCCAGCCCGACGGCGTGACGCGCCGCCGCCACATCCGCTCGCGCAACCGCACGGTCACCGCGGTCACCGACGAGTTCCTGGATCTCGAGACCGCCCGCCAGGCCGGGGCGGTCGAATCCGACGAGACCGGCGTCGGCAGCGAGAGCGCGCTGCTGGCCGCGCTCAACGCCGCCCGTACCGGGCACATGAGCGACATCGTCGAGACCATCCAGAGCGAGCAGGACGCCATCATCCGCTCCGAGCACAAGAGCGTGCTGGTGGTGCAGGGCGGGCCGGGCACCGGCAAGACGGCCGTGGCGCTGCACCGCGCGGCCTACCTGCTCTACACCTACCGCCAGCAGCTGGACAAGGCCGGTGTGCTGATCATCGGGCCGAACACCACCTTTCTCGACTACATCGGCCAGGTGCTGCCGTCGCTGGGCGAGACCGGGGTGCTGCTGTCCACGATCGGCGACCTGTACCCGGGAGTGCGCGCGGCCCTTCCCGATTCGCTGCGCGCCGGTGAGCTGAAGGGTTCGCTCGAGATGCTCGAGGTGCTCAAGAAGGGTGTCCGGGACTGGCAGCAGGTCCCGCGCGAACCTGTCCGGCTGAGTTTCGACGGCTACGACCTCACCCTCGACCGCAAGATCGTCACCAAGGCCCGCGGCCGCGCCCGTTCCTCGCGGCGGCCGCACAACCTGGCCCGGCCCATCTTCGCGGCGTCGGTGGTGGACGCGCTCACCGATCAGCTCGCCCAGGTGCTCGGCCAGGATCTGACCGGGGGCCGGAATCTGTTGAGCCAGGCCGATCTCACCGAGATCCGCGACGAGATGCGCGCCGACGCCGAGATCCAGCGCGAGATCGCCAAGCTGTGGCCGATCCTGTCGCCGCAGGAGGTGCTGGCCGGTCTGTGGGCCGACCCGGACCGGCTGGCCCGTGCCGCCGCGGACCTGTCGCCGGAGGACCGCAAGGAGCTGTACCGGCCCGACGACGGCCGCTTCAGCGCCGCCGACGCTCCGCTGCTGGACGAGCTGGCCGAACTGCTGGGCGTCGACGACGCCGAGGAACGTGAGCGTGCTCGCCGCCGCTGGCGCGCCCAGCTCGCGGAGGCCCAGGACGCCCTCGACATCCTGACCGGTTCGGCGCCACAGGATCTCGAAGACGAGATGGACCCGGAAATCCTGATGGCCTACGACCTCATCGATGCGAGCCAGCTCGCCGAGCGCCAGCACGTCGGCACCCGGCAGACCACGGCCGAACGCGCCGCGGGCGACCGCACCTGGACCTACGGGCACGTGATCGTCGACGAGGCGCAGGAGTTGTCGGAGATGGCGTGGCGGATGGTGATGCGGCGCATCCCGAATCGCTGGGTCACCGTCGTCGGCGATGTCGCGCAGACCGGCGATCCCGCGGGCGCCTCGTCGTGGCAGCGGATGCTGGAGCCGTATGTGGCCAAGCGGTGGAAGCTGACCGAGCTGACCGTCAACTATCGCACCCCCGCCGAGATCATGGCGGTCGCCGCCGACGTGCTGGCCGCGATCGATCCCGATGCCGCCGTACCGCGCTCGGTGCGCGAATCCGGTTGTCCGCCACAAGCTTTCCGAGTGGACGCGGGCGACGCGGTGGGCCGGGTCGCCGCGCTGGTCGCCGCGGAGGCCGAGCGTCCCGGCATCACCGCGGTGCTCACCCCGCACGATCGCGTCGCCGACCATTCCCACCTGGCGAGCGATGCGGTGCGCGTGCTGACCGTGTCGGAAGCGAAGGGACTGGAGTTCGACGCGGTGATCCTGGTCGAGCCGCAGTCCGTGCTGGACGAGTCCCCGCGCGGGCTCAACGACCTCTATGTCGCGCTCACCCGCGCGACCCAGCGCCTGTCGGTCGTGCACACCGCGGACCTCCCGGACGTGCTGCGCCGCCTGGCCTGAGAACGCTTGTGCCGCCCCACCGACGGGTGGGGCGGCACAAGGGTGGTTCGGGCAGAAGGGGGTCGGGCAGGCTCAGCGCACGGTGTGCACGATGAGCACGTCGGTGCGGGACTTGCGGGCGACATCGGAGGGCACGGAGCCGAGCAGCCGCCCGGTCAGGGTGTTGAGGCCGCGGTTGCCGACCACCAGCAGGTCGGCCTCCACCTCCTTCACCAGGGTCAGCAGGCCCTCCACGGGCTCGCCGACGATGGCCTTCTCGATGATGTTGGCGGCGCCGGCCGCGGTGGCCCGGTCGCGTGCGACGCGCAGGATCTCGTTGGTGGGCGCGGAGCCGCGCACCTGGTAGGCCTCGTCCTTGAGCACGTCGGCCGCGGCGGCGACGTCGCGGTCGTCGGTCGGGTAGTACGCGCAGGCGACGTACAGGGTGGCGCCCGCGTCGCCGGCCAGCGCGGCGGCCTTCTCGACGGCGACATACGACGAGTCCGAGCCATCGGTACCGACGACAATGGACCGGTAGGCGGTCATCTCTCCTCCAAACGTGCAACGGGTCGGATGCCGACGCGTTTCGCCCGGAGGGCGGGCGCCGCGCGGCAACTGCGCTAGACAATAACCGGTGTCAGGCCGGAATTATCCGAAATCGCAACACATCACACTCGCGCGCCGAGTAACGCCCGGCGCACATTCGCGCGGCGGCCGCGGGAAAAGGCCCGCACGACCAGCAGCGATTCCGGTATCGGAACGAAGCGGCATGATCCTCGACACGGACCGAACGGTCTTGTGCCCCTGGGATTTTCGTCACAACGGCGTATTCGCCGCACCCACCCCGGACCGCCGTTCCCGGCCCGGAGCAGGTCGGGAACGGTTGGTGAGGATTCACAATTGCGCGGCCGGAGCCCACGCTGGTCGTTCGCCGGGTAATCCGACTATTGCCGCGAATAGCGGTGCGGCGGGTCAGCCGAGATGGAAAAGCGGGCCGGTGATCGTCAATCCGAGATCCGATACGTGTGCGAAGAAGGCGAACAACATCAACGCCGCACCGGCGAGCGCCAGATCCTTGTTGAATTGGATCATCTCGGTCTGCTTGGCCTGCGGATCGGTTTCCTTCCAGAACGGATGCATCAGCACCGCGGTCGGCACCAGGAAGATCAACAGCAGCAGCGCGCCCAGGTCGGCCCAGATCCCGAGCAGGATGCTCAGCCCGCCGATCAGCTGCACGACGCCCGAGGCGAGCACCGCGAGCTTGGCCGCCGGGACGCCCTTGCTCTGGGCGTACCCGGCCATGCCCTCGGCCTGGGTGATATGCCCGACCGCGGATGCCAGGAACAATACGACGAAGAGGATCCGTCCGATCAGTATCAGAACGCTCATTGCCAACTCCTTCGGTCGTCGGTAATACAGCATTCAACTACTTTGGCCACCGGGTATTCCCGGCGCCGACTGCGGCACCAGCGCGGTGCGGGCGTATTCCAGCGGCGCCATCCCGACCTCCTTGGCGAACTCGCGGCAGAAATGCGGCTGGTCGAAGTACCCGAGGTCCAAGGCGAGCGACGCCAGGTCGGCGGTGCGGCCCTCGGCCAGCAGCTGTGCTCCGTCCTGCAGGCGGTAGCGGCGTAGTACCCATTTGGGGCCGGCGCCCACATATCGGCGGAACAATCGCTGCAGCGTGCGAATCGGCACGTCGAAGCGCTCGGTCACCTGCTCGACCCTGGTCAGGTCGCGGTCGGCCTCCATCTCGGCGACGATGCGCAGCACCTGACGGTAGGCCGCGTCGTCCCCGGCGTGGCGCACGGTTCCGGCGAAGAAGTCCTCGACCAGGTCGCGGCGCTGCTCGTCGGTCGGTGCGGACAGCACGCGCTCGGTGAGACCGGCGGCCTCCGGCAGTACCTCGGTGAGTTCCACCGCGGTGTCGCGCAGCGCGCCGACATCGACGCCGGTGCAGGCGCCGAAGCCGCCGACGCGGAACTTCAGCCCGAATGTCTCTCCCGCACCGGCGAGTTCGCGGGTGAACTTGGTGGTGCAGACACCGTTGACCCAGCCACCGGAACGGCTGTGGCTGCGCTCGAAGGTGACGTTGACACACGGGTACGGCAGGACCTCGGCCACATAGGGCGCGCGGCCGCGCAGATCCCACCGCACCGACCAGTACCACTCGGTGAAGGTGGCCGTGCGCGGCCCGGCCGGCAGCCGCACCAGGCTGCGGTGCCGCTCCTGCTCGCGCGGGTGCAGGATACCCTTGGTTACCTCCGGCGGCGGCACCGGGACAGCTTGCGGCACAAGGGTTTCCGGGCGCTCCGACGTGCCCGTCACGACCACGCTCCGTGCTGTCGCGTTCTTACAAGATCCGTGGCGCGCGAGCGGCGAAGGTAGTGGTCATGACGAACACCGTGAACCCGATTCCCGAGGGCTACCACTCCATCACCTGCTTCCTGGCCGTCCCGGACGGCAACAAGGCCCTCGACTTCTACTCCGCCGTCTTCGGCGCCGAGGTGATCAGCCGCAACGACCTGCCCGACGGGCAGCCCGCGCACGCCGAGTTGAAGATCGGCGACTCGACGATCCAGGTCGGCATGCCGGTGCCGGAGCACGGCCTGCGGCCCCCGAACGGCGAATGGGTGCACACCAGCATCGTGCACTACTGCGACGATGTCGATCTGGTGGCGAAGCGGGCCCGCGAGCACGGCGCTCGCAGCGTCGACGACCCGCAGACCTTCGTCACCGGCGACCGCTACGGTGCCGTCATCGACCCGTTCGGGCACCGCTGGGTGTGCATGACCCGCGTGGAGGACGTCTCGCGCGCGGAGGCCGAGCGCCGCGTGAACGAGTGGCTGGCGACCCAGAACTGAACTCATTTCAGCCCGGCGGCGTCCATGCCCCGTAGTTCCTTCTTCAGATCGGCGATCTCGTCGCGGAGCCGGCCGGCCAGCTCGAACTGCAGCTCGCGGGCCGCGTTCATCATCTGAGCGGTCAGCTCCTTGACCAGGTCGGCGAGTTCGGCGCGCGGCATGTTCGCGATGTCGCGGCCCTCGTAGACGCCCGCGCTGACGGCCCGCCCGGGTTCGCCCTGGGCGCGCCGGCCGCGGCTGGCGTTGCGGCCGGACCCGCCGACCTCGACCTCTGTCTCGTCGGCCTCGCGATAGACCTGATCGAGGATGTCGGCGATCTTCTTGCGCAGTGCCGTCGGCTCGATGCCGTTCGCCTCGTTGTAGGCGATCTGCTTGGCGCGGCGGCGCTCGGTCTCGTCGATGGCCTGCCGCATGGAGTCGGTGATCTGGTCGGCGTACATGTGCACCTCACCGGAGACATTGCGCGCCGCGCGACCGATGGTCTGGATGAGGCTGGTGGAGCTGCGCAGGAAGCCTTCCTTGTCGGCGTCGAGGATGGCCACCAGTGATACCTCGGGCAGGTCCAAGCCCTCGCGCAGCAGGTTGATGCCGACCAGCACGTCGTACTCGCCGAGCCGCAGCTGCCGCAGCAGCTCGACGCGGCGCAGGGTGTCGATCTCGGAGTGCAGGTAGCGGACCCGGACGCCGAGGCCGAGCAGGTAGTCGGTCAGGTCTTCGGCCATCTTCTTGGTCAGCGTGGTGACCAGGACGCGTTCGTCTCGCTCGGTGCGCTGCCGGATCTCGCCGAGCAGGTCGTCGATCTGGCCCTTGGTGGGCTTGACCACGACCTGCGGGTCGACCAGGCCGGTCGGGCGGATGACCTGTTCGACGAACTCGCCGCCGGTCTGGCCCAGTTCGTAGGGGCCCGGCGTCGCGGACATGTAGACGGTCTGGCCGATGCGGTCGGCGAATTCCTCCCACGTCAGCGGGCGGTTGTCGACCGCCGAGGGCAGCCGGAAACCGTACTCGACCAGATTGCGCTTGCGCGACATGTCGCCCTCGTACATGCCGCCGATCTGCGGGACGGTCACGTGGGACTCGTCGATGATCAGCAGGAAATCGTCGGGGAAGTAGTCGAGCAGGGTGGCAGGGGCCGAACCGGCCGGTCGGCCGTCGATGTGGCGCGAGTAGTTCTCGATGCCGGAGCAGAACCCGACCTGCCGGATCATCTCCAGGTCGTACTGGGTGCGCATGCGCAGGCGCTGCGCCTCGAGGAGTTTGCCCTGCCGTTCCAGGTCGGCGAGGCGCTCCTCGAGCTCCTGCTCGATATCGCGTACGGCGCGTTCCATCCGCTCCGGGCCCGCGACATAGTGCGTGGCCGGGAAGATGCGCACCCGGTCGACCCGGCGGACCACGTCGCCGGTCAGCGGGTGCAGGTAGTAGAGGGCCTCGATCTCGTCGCCGAAGAACTCGATGCGCACCGCGAGTTCCTCGTAGGAGGGGATGATCTCGACCGTGTCGCCGCGGACCCGGAACGAGCCGCGGGTGAACGCCATGTCGTTGCGGGTGTACTGGACATCGACCAGCAGCCGCAGCAGGCGGTCCCGGTCGACCTCGCCGCCGACCTCGAGCTGGACGGATCGGTCCAGATAGGACTGTGGCGTGCCCAGGCCGTAGATGCACGACACCGACGCCACGACCACGACGTCGCGCCGGGACAGCAGGTTCTGGGTGGCCGAGTGCCGCAGGCGCTCGACGTCGTCGTTGATCGAGCTGTCCTTCTCGATGTAGGTGTCGGTCTGGGCGATGTACGCCTCGGGTTGGTAGTAGTCGTAGTACGAGACGAAGTACTCGACGGCGTTGTTCGGCAGCATCTCGCGCAGCTCGTTGGCCAGCTGCGCGGCGAGCGTCTTGTTCGGCGCCATGAGCAGCGTGGGGCGCTGCAGGCGCTCGATCAGCCAGGCCGCGGTGGCGGACTTGCCGGTGCCGGTGGCGCCGAGCAGAACCACGTCGCGCTCCCCCGACTCCAGCCGGCGTTCCAGCTCGGCGATCGCCGCGGGCTGGTCGCCCGCCGGCTGGTAGTCGCTGACCACCTGGAACCGGCCGTCGGCCCGCTCGATCTCACCGATGGGCCGGAACTCCGAATGCGCCAGCGGTGTATTGCCCTCGGCGGGGACCTCGGTTGCGAAAGCCATGGTTACCAGACTAGGACGAGGCACCGACAACAAACACCGTGCCGGTCGGCTCCCCCTGGCAGGGCCGGGGCCGGAAGGTGACCGCGGTCGGTCGGTCGCTGCCGGCCCACGATCGCGTGCCCAGTTCGCTGTCGCCGGTGCCCGTCGGGAGCTGCGCGGGCTGACGGTCGCGAACATGGCACCAGCCCGCCGAAGGCATCGCGCCCTCGGTGCCCCACCCGAACGCCGCCGCCTCGTGCCGGACGCGGTCGCAACCCTGGTCCCACCCACCGGTACCCGTGCCGCGGGACGACGGACCGACGAACCGCCGCTCCCCGGAACAGCGCGGAATACGGTGGGGCGGAGCACATCTCGACGACCGCCTGAACTCGAGCGGAAGGCTTTACGGCACAATACTATTCGCCGATCTGTCCCTGAGTCATCCTGGTGCGCAAAACTTCCGGCACCGATGAGACCACCCGAAACCGCACCGAGTCCGGACGTTTGCTGTGCGCCGGGGACGCTACCCGGGCAACTTCCGCGCAGCACACCGATCCCGCCCTCGGATGTCCGAAATGTCCGGTGCCGCAAGGCAGCTCATCGATGATGGCGAAACCGTGACAGGACAATTCCGGTCTGCTCACGACCCTCCGCGCGGGGTTGCCCGGGTGTACTCTGATCCGGTCCGACAGTCGAGAAGGGCAGTGTCATGGCCGGTTTCCGCTCCTCACGCGTCGCAATGCCCGCGAGCAACACCGTCGCGGACCACCTCCGAGACCGGCGCTCCACCGCGCTCAACGGAGTTGCCCCCATGCAGTTCAAACGCCGCAGCATTTCCGGATCCGACTCCGACGCGATTCCCGCCCCGGCGAGACCACCGCATCGTCCGCACACCGAGTATTTCGACCTGGCAGACCTCACCAAGACCGACGCCCGCGGCTTCGTCCACAGTGTCGAGCACTACCACGCGGAGCCGTGGGGCCTGTATCTGGTGCGCGCCGCCGACACCCCGCCGGACCGCTACACCGAGACGTGGCTGCTACCACAATTGTCGCTGCGGGTGAGCATGAACCACGTGAACGCGGCCCACGACCGCAACCCGCTCTACCACATCCACATCGGCGAGTTCACCCGGATCGAACCGAAGCGGTGGCGGGCGATCTATCACTATCTCGACATCGAGTCGCGGCACGGCCGGATCTGCGAACTGCGCGGCGTCGACGAGCTGTTCGCCGCCCACGCCGCCGGATACATCGATGCGGCTACCGCGCAGCACGCCTTCGAGCACGCCACCGCGGTGGTCGACGGCATCGCCTCGCACAACCACAACTTCGGGCTCTGGCTGGCCTCTCGCGGCATCACACTGACCTGGCTGTGAGTCGCCGGTGGGCCGGATCACGCGGTCCCCGCGCGGCGCGAGCGATCGAGCGGTAAATTCGGGCTGTGTCCCAGGCACCAGTTGTGGATCTGCACCGGCCCAAGGTGGAGTATTTCGACCTGGCCGCATCGACCAACACCGACCCGAAGGGGTTCGTGCGGCCGGTCGAACGATATCGCCTCGAGCCGTGGGGCCTGTACATGGCCCGGACCGCCGATCATCCGGAGTTCCACTACCTGGAGTCGTGGCTGCTGCCCCGGCTCTCGTTGCGCGCCACGATTTTCCACTTCAATCCCGGATACGTCCGCGACCAGGACTACTACCTGGACATCGGCGAGTTCGGCGAAACCGACACCGGCGCCTGGAAATCGGTCGACCACTACCTCGACATCGTGGTCCGCACGGGCCGCGAGGCGCGACTGCTCGATGTCGACGAGCTGCTCGCCGCGCACGCCGCCGGATACCTGGACCTGTCCACCGCACAGCGCGCCGTCGAGACCGCCACCGTCGCCATCGACGGGATCGCCGGGCACGGCTACGATTTCGACCGCTGGTTGCGCGCGCTGGACATCCGGCTCACCTGGTTGTAGCGGTCACTCCCCCGGCCGCGCGGCGAGCACCCGCGGGTAGACCTCGTCGAACCACGGCGTCTTCACATCGAGGTAGGCCTGGATCGCCGGCTCGCCGGTACGGCCCGCCGCGGCCGCCTCGGCCTTCCGCTTGACCGCCAGGTACTCCTCCCGCGCCGCCGCGTCCGACCGCAGCCAGTCCCGGAAAGCCAAGGCCCACCGCTGGTTCGGCCAACCGTCGACGCGCAGGTGAACATTCACCGGACGGCCGGGGTCGGCGTTGACGTGCACGCGCTTACCCCACTCGGCGGGATCGGTGCCGGGCTTGGGATCGTCGGTCAGGTACTCGATCCACGGGAAACCCGCGCCCTCCAGCGACTCGCGCAGGCCGTCCGCGGCCGCGAGATCGGCGACGGTGATCTGGATGTCCAGCACGTCCTTCGCGGGCAGTCCCGGCACGGCCGTCGACCCGATGTGGTCGATGCGCCGGGCGGCGGCACCGCACACGACCGCCAGCCGCGCGATCAGCCGCTGCGCCTGCGCCTCCCACGTCGGATCGGGGCCGACCAGCCGCACCTCGCCGCGCGACGCCCGGGTCCGGGTGCGCAGATTTCGTTCGAACGGCACCAGCCGGTCCTCCCACAGCGCGTCCACCTGGCGTTCCAGCTCGGCGGCGCCGGCGTTGTTGTCCAGCAGCACGTCCGCGGCGGCGCGCCGCTGCTCGTCGGTGGCCTGGGTCTTGATCCGGGCCAGGGCGTCGGCGCGCGCGATGCCGCGGAACTCCTCCAGCCGCCGCACCCGGGTCTCGATCTCGGCCATCACCACGACCACCAGATTCGTCACCGCGCCGAGTCCGTTCTCGACCAGCAGCGGCACGTCCTGCACCACGATCGCGTCCGCGGGCGCGGCGGCCATCAGCTCGGCGGTGCGCCGACCGACCAGCGGATGTGTGATGCCGTTGAGGGTCCGGCGCGACTCGTCGTCGGCGAAGGCGCGAGCCGCGAGCGCCGGGCGATCCAGGCTGCCGTCCGCGGCCAGGATGCCCGGGCCGAACGCCTCGACCAGCGCCGCCAGTCCCTCGGTGCCGGGCGCCACCACCTCGCGCGCGATCGCGTCGCTGTCGATGAGCACCGCGCCCAGCGCGACCAATCGCCGCGCCGCCGTCGACTTGCCCGCTCCCATGCCTCCGGTGAGACCGATACGCAACATTCGCTCAGTCTCGCATCCCGGCTCGGCCCCGGCATGTGGTGGCCCCGGCAATCCGGTCGGATTACCCACGCCGGCAATAACTCTCACCTCGCCGCGGGCAGTTTTCTCAATCCGTGATGGCGGCGATATCAATTCGCAACTTTTTCCATCGGTTCCGGACCTGCGGTCGGCAACTTTCCGACACGCCGGGACTAAAGTCGCGCAAAATACGCAGCCGCACACTTTTGTTCCGCTACTGTTTCGCCGCAGGCGATCCAGGCCGTACCAAAGCAAGCAAAGGAACACCATTGGGCACCAGAAACATCCAGACGGGTCGCCACCGGCTGGGCAAGCGAGGCACGATGCACTGCATCGAGATTCCGGAGGTCGCGGCCGCGCTGGCGCAGTTCCGGCGCCCGTGGCTCACCGCGCTGATCAGTCCGGCCCGCCACAGCCTGGCCGCCATCCGCAAGCGGACGGCCGACGCCGCGGCTCAGTGGGTGCCCGCTACCGCGAGTTGATCTCGCGCTCTACACCATTCCGCTCGGGCGGCGGCGCGTGCCCGGTTCCTGCACCGGCATGCTGTTGGACGGCACCGGATAAGGCGCACCCTGCCCCGCCGTGCCCAGCGCGATATTCGGGCCGCATTGCGCGAGCGCGGCTCGGGTGCGGGAATTCGGATCGGTGATCCTTGGCGGCACGGCGTCGGGCGCGGAACCGAAATCGAATGCCGATGTCATATCGCCGGTGACACCGCGCCGCCAGGCGGTCAAATTGGGCACCTCGACGCCGAAACGGCGCTCCAGCAAACGCAATTGCGAGGTGTGGTCGAAGGTATCCGAACACACCAGCCCGCCCCGCGAATACGGCGAGACGACCCAGCACGGCACCCGGTAACCCAGGCCGATCGGACCGGCGATGCCCTTCGCGGCGGGGACCCGATTCAGGTCGACGGTGAGGAACTCCCCCGGCGTGCCGGGCGACGGCGTCGGCGGGGTGACGTGGTCGAAGAAGCCGCCGTTCTCGTCGTACATGACGATCAGCGCCGTCTTCTCCCACACCGCCGGATTCGAGGTGAGGATGTCGAGCACCTGCATGATGCCTACCGCGCCCAGCGCCGGCGGCAACGCCGGATGCTCGCAGTTGAACAGCGGCGGAATCACCCACGACACCGACGGCAGCCGGTTCGCGGCCACGTCCGCGGCGAAATCCTGCGGGTAGACCGGGGCCTTACCCCGTTGCGCCAGTTCGGAATTCGGGTCGGCGGCCTGGGTGAAGCAGCCCATCATGCCGTCCAGGATCACCGAGGAGATGGGGCCGACGTCGCGGTTGTTGTAGATCTTCCAGCTCACTCCGGCCTCGGACAGGTTCTCCGGGAAGGTCCGCCAGCTGTAGGCGTTCTGCGGAATGAGCGGCGGCGTCTCCACCAGCGGACCGCCCGCGTAACCGTCCGGATCGATGGTGGCCGAGATCCAGTAGAGCCGGTTCGGGTCGGTCGGGCCCAGGACCGAGCAGTGGTAGTGGTCGCAGAGGGTGAAGGCGTCGGCCAGCTCGTGGTGGACGGGGATGTCCTGACGGGTGTGATAACCCATTGCGGCGGGCCCGTTTCCGACGCCGACGCTGGCGATCGACATGGGCATCCAGCGGTCGTTCGCCCCGCCGTTCCACGCCTCGTGCATACCCGCCCAGCTGTGGTCCGGATCGTTGACGCATTCACCGTCCAGGCTCGCGCCGCGGGTGGTGTCGAGCCGGAACGGCAGCAGGTAGCCGTCGGGGGTCGGTCCGACGCCCGGCGCGTACCCGTACTGCTGCCAGGCGGGCGACGGATCGTCGAATCCGCGCACCCCCGACAGCGTCCCGAAATAGTGGTCGAAGGAACGGTTCTCCTGCATCAACAGCACGAAGTGCTCGATATCCCCGAGCCCGCCCATTCCCGCCGGATCCGCGGCGTAGGCCCGCTCGATGATCGGATTCGCCCACCCGGCCAGCGCGCCCACCCCGCCCGCGGCCAATGCTTTCGCCAGGAACTCCCGCCGATTGACGCCTTCGAACAAACCCATCCGCCGACTCGACCTTCCGCCGCTGCGATAAGGAACAGTTTCACCAACGCCGTGGAGCATAACGACCCACGCCGGGCACGACGGTGGCGCACGGGTGAACCGCACCTGACAGTCACCGGCACCGTGCCGTCACACGGCCGAGCACGACGAAGGCCCCCGGTCCGAGCGGACCGGGGGCCTTCGTCAGCTGTGCGAATTACGCGTTGCCGGACAGCTTCTCACGCAGCGCGGCGAGCTGTGCGTCGCTGGCCAGCGAACCACCGGCCGGCTCCGACTGCGAGGAGGACGACGACGACGCGGACCGCTCACCACTCTCGGAAGAGTAGTTCGACGAGCCTCCACCGTTCGCGGCCTCGGCGGCGGCGTCGGCGGCCATCTTCTCCATCTGCGCGGTGTGCATCTTGTGGCGACGCTCCGCCTCGGCGTAGCGGTTCTCCCACTCCTCGCGCTGCTTCTCGTAGCCCTCGAGCCATTCGTTGGTCTCGGGGTCGAAGCCCTCGGGGAAGATGTAGTTGCCCTGGTCGTCGTAGCTGTCGGCCATGCCGTACTTCGACGGGTCGAACTCGGCGTTGTAGTCCTCGTTGGCCTGCTTCAGCGACAGCGAGATGCGGCGCCGCTCCAGGTCGATGTCGATGACCTTGACCATGGCGTCGTCGCCGACGGTGACGACCTGGTCCGGCACCTCGACGTGGCGCTCGGCCAGCTCGGAGATGTGCACCAGGCCCTCGATGCCCTCCTCGACACGCACGAACGCGCCGAACGGCACCAGCTTGGTGACCTTGCCGGGCACGATCTGGCCGATGGCGTGGGTGCGGGCGAACTGACGCCACGGGTCTTCCTGAGTCGCCTTGAGCGACAACGAGACCCGCTCGCGGTCCAGGTCGACGTCGAGCACCTCGACGGTGACCTCCATGCCGACCTCGACGACCTCGGACGGGTGGTCGATGTGCTTCCAGGACAGCTCGGAGACGTGCACCAGACCGTCGACACCGCCGAGATCGACGAACGCGCCGAAGTTGACGATGGAGGACACGACGCCCTTGCGGACCTGGCCCTTCTGCAGCTGGTGCAGGAACTCGCTGCGCACCTCGGACTGGGTCTGCTCCAGCCAGGCACGGCGGGACAGCACCACGTTGTTGCGGTTCTTGTCCAGCTCGATGATCTTGGCCTCGATCTCCTTGCCGACGTACGGCTGCAGATCACGGACCCGGCGCATCTCCACCAGCGAGGCGGGGAGGAAGCCGCGCAGCCCGATGTCGAGGATCAGACCACCCTTCACGACCTCGATGACGGTGCCCTTGACGGCCTCGTCCTTCTCCTTGAGCTCCTCGATGGTGCCCCACGCCCGCTCGTACTGAGCCCGCTTCTTCGACAGGATCAGCCGGCCTTCCTTGTCCTCCTTGGTGAGAACGAGGGCCTCGACCTCATCGCCCACGGAAACGACCTCGGCCGGGTCGACATCGTGTTTGATCGACAGTTCGCGGGAAGGAATGACGCCTTCGGTCTTGTAACCGATGTCGAGCAGGACCTCGTCGCGATCGACCTTGACGATCGTGCCTTCGACGATGTCCCCGTCGTTGAAGTACTTGATCGTCTTGTCGATGGCGGCGAGGAAGTCCTCGGCGGAGCCGATGTCGTTGACGGCTACCTGCGGCGAGGTGACAGTGGTGGGCATGTGTTGGGTTGCTCCGGACGGATTGTGGTCGGTAGTGGACATGTGGGCTTTCGGTTTTGCTGTGAACTCACAGCGATGGAACTAACGTCGGCGTGTGCAGCACATCGCTGCGACACAGCACAACGCTGTACTCATTGCATAAACTCACAGCACGCGTGCGCCTCGGGTACGCAAGTACGGCGGGCACTCGCGGGAATCAGCGTACGCGACGTGAGTTGTGGCAAGCAAACAAGGGTCCCCCTGCCCGCGTGGCTACTCTGACATGATGCCCGAAGATCATCCCGATGTGCACGCCGTGCGCGAAACCGTGACCGCACAGGGATCGGATTCGGCCGGTGCGGACCGCCATGCGCAGGCCAATGCCCTGCTCGGCACGGTCGCCGTCACTCGCGCCGAGGTGAACTCCGCCGCGAGCCAGCGGGCGAGCCGGCGGTGGTGGGACGCCGACGCCGCGCAATACCACGACACCCATGCCGAGTTCCTCGGCGTCGATTCCCCGGACGGCGAATTCATCTGGTGTCCGGAAGGGCTGCACGAGGGCGACTGGCATTTGCTCGGCGACATCACCGATAAGCGGATATTGGAAATCGGCTGCGGCTCCGCCCCGTGCTCGCGGTGGCTGGCGGCAAATGGCGCGCAACCCGTCGGCCTGGACCTGTCCGCCGGAATGTTGCGGCGCGGGCTGGCAGCGATGGCCCGCGGCGGCCCCCGGGTCCCGCTGGTGCAGGCCGGGGCCGAGACACTGCCGTTCGCCGACGCCTCCTTCGACCTGGCGTGCTCGGCCTTCGGCGCGCTGCCCTTCGTCGCCGACTCGGCCCGGGTGATGCGCGAGGTGGCGCGGGTACTGCGCCCCGGCGGCCGCTGGGTCTTCTCCGTCAACCACCCCATGCGCTGGATCTTTCCCGACGATCCCGGGCCGGAGGGGTTGCTCGCCAAGCTCTCCTATTTCGACCGCTCCCCCTACGTGGAAGTAGACGGCAACGGCGACCCCACCTACGTCGAACACCACCGCACCCTCGGCGACCGCGTCCGCGAGATCGTCGCCGCCGACCTCACCCTCATCGACCTCATAGAGCCCGACTGGCCCGAATGGCTCGACCGCGAGTGGGGCCAATGGAGCCCCCTACGCGGCCGGATCTTCCCGGGCACAGCCATTTTCGTCACCGAGAAACCCGCCCGCAAATAACGCGGGCGGGTGGTGGGTTTCCGCTTGTGCGGTCAGCCCTTGGGAATCGGGCGGGTTTCGGCGCCTGCGGAGACGGTTTCGGGAGGTGGGGGGTCGTAGGTGGATGCGCGGCTGGAAGGTAGGGCCGTGGTTTCGTCCGCTGCGCCGGGGAAGCGCTCGTCGGTCTCGGCACGGGGACTGTCGGAGTCGCGGGCGGGGCGGGCGGGGATCGCGGTGGTCTGGTCCGCGGGGAGTTTGGGTTCGGGCGAGGATTCCGGGACGTGCCACGGGTTCTCGGGATGGTCCGGGCGGTGGGCGTCGTCGGGGTCGGTGGACAGCACGGTGGTCTCGGCGGAGTTGTCGGAGGTTCGCAGGCTGCCGAGGGGGATTCCGGCGGGCATGGCGGTGGTTTCGGCGGCGTCGGAGGCGTTGCCGTTCGAGGACGTCGCGGGTCGCGCGTCATCGTCCGGCGGCGTCCAGCCGTTGTCGGTGCGCGCCGAGGCCGTCGCGCGGTCGGTCGCGGGCGGCTGCGAGAAATCCACCGACGGGGGCATGGCCGTCGTCTTGGCGGCGCTGGGGGTCGCGGCGTAGGCGGCAGCGCTGGCCGGGAGGCGGGGAATGCTCCCCGGCGTAGGTGTCGCCGGCGCGGGTGCGGCGGGCTTGCGCGGCGCCTTGCCCAACGCCGAGGCACTCGGGATCGGCGCGGTCTCCGCCGCGCCCGCGGCGGTTCCGGGCGGAGACACCGCCGCCGAGGGCCCCGGTCCGGACGCTCCCGGACCAGACGCCCCCGGACCAGACAGCGACGAACCAGACGGCCCCGGACCGGACGGTGCCGGACCAGACGCCCCCGGACCAGACAGCGACGGACCAGACGGCCCCGGACCGGACGGTGCCGAACCGGACAGCGACGGGCCGGACAGCGATGGGCCGGACGGTGCCGAACCGGACGGTGCCGGGCCGGACGGTGCCGAACCGGACAGTGGTGGCCCGGACAGTGGTGGCCCGGAAGACACCGCAGGCGCCGGCGTCTCCTCCGCGGCGGCCGACAGATCGGCGAAGGCGTCCGGTGTGGCGGGTCCGGTGAACGGCGGCAGGGCCGCGAACCGCGGGTCGATGCGGGCCGTGCGGCTGGCCAGCGAGATCCAGCGGCGGGCCCGGCTGAGCGGATGGTCGGGGAACTGCGAATCCCACTGCGCGTCGTCGGCGACGTTGTAGGGCAGCTTGCCCCGCACCTCGGGCGCGTACGGGTGCGGCCGGAACATGTTCTGGAAGCCGACCTTCGGCACGATCGCGGCCTCCCGCGTACCGGAGCGCCCGGTCTCGCGGCACATGATCTTCAGAATCGCGCTGCAGGTCGCCTTCGGCACCACGATTCCGGCGGTGAAGCCCAGCCCACCTCCGTCCGCGAGCGGAAACTTCTCCAGGCGCAACAGCGCGGGCTGGCCTGCCACGGCGATGGTGTACGCCTCGATGAGACAGCCGAACTCGGCCTGCTGTTCGGTGAGCTTGCGGCGCAGGGCGTCGATATCCTCCAGCGGAGCCGGAAGATCGGGGACGGCATCGACGTAGATGAGCGTGACGAGGTCACCGGTCGCCGGATTACCCCATGTGCTCGGATCGAGTTGCTGCAGTCCGCCGGTTTCGAACGCGATAGGCACGCCCACACGTTACCGATTCGACGCATAATCGCACGTCCTTGTGCGTTTTGTGCCCAATACGTGACTTGTTGGTGATCTGTACTGGACAAAACAGTCAGTCGGTCTGTTCTATCCCCGGCGCTTCGGCGCTCGCCCGGCCTGCTCGAGCGCCAGCCGCAGCGCGTACTCGATCTGTGCGTTCACGCTGCGCAGATCATCGGCCGCCCACTTGGCCACGGCCTCGTGGACGGCCGGATCGAGCCGCAGCAGCACCTTCTTCGGCTCGCGCTTGACCATTACGAATACAGCGATCCGGCATTGACGACGGGCTGCGCGGACCGATCCCCGCACAGCACCACCAGCAGGTTGGACACCATCGTCGCCCGGCGTTCCTCGTCGAGGTCGACCATGCCCTCCGCCGTCAGCCGCTCCAGCGCCATGCCGACCATACCGACCGCGCCCTCGACGATACGACTGCGCGCGGCCACCACCTGCGCGGCCTGCTGGCGGACCAGCATGGCCTGGGCGATCTCGGGCGCGTACGCCAGGTGCGTGATGCGGGCCTCGAGAATGTCGATGCCCGCCAGCGCCGTCCGCTCGCTCAGTTCGGTCGTCAACTCCTCGGCGACCTCGGCGCCGTTGCGCAGGCTGGTGCGGGCCGGGTCGTCGGAGTCGTACGGGTGCACCGTGGCCAGGTGCCGGACGGCGGCCTCGGACTGCGTCTGCACGTACTCCTCGTAGTCGTCGACGGCGAAGGCGGACTTGAAGCTGTCCACCACCCGGTAGACGACCACGGCGGCGATCTGGACGGGGTTGCCGTCGGAATCGTTGACCTTCAACGTCTGGGTCTCGAAGTTGCGCACCCGCAACGAGATTCGGCGCTTGCCGGTCAGCGGCACGACCCAGAAGAAGCCCGGGTCGGCGACCGAGCCGATGTAGCGGCCGAAGAACTGCAGCACCTTGGCCTCGTTGGGGCCGACCGTGGTCAGGCCGCTCAGCAGCACCAGCGCGATGCCCGCCACCACGAACCCGGCCACCGCACCGGCGGCGGCACCGGGGTTGCTCCCCTCCGAGGCGGCGCCGGCCGCCGCGATGGCGCCGACCAGGGCACCGCCGCCGATGACGACCAGCACCAGCACCATGAGGAACCCGTTCACCCGGAAAGCCGGACGAAGCTCCATGACATCCTCCCAATATCTAAGTGATATCACGACAATAGCATGGAGCCTGGCCTCAGGACGCCGGAACGATGTTGCGGTTGAGGCGGAACAGGTTGGCGGGATCGTGCTCGGCCTTCAGGGCCGCCAGCCGCTCGTAGGTCTCGGGCCGGTATCCGGTGCGGGTCTGTTCGGCGCCCGCCCACTCCGGCGCGCCGTAGAGGAAGTTGAGGCTGTGCCCGATGGTCCAGGGCGCCAACGCTTTTCCGATGAGCTCGTGCCGATCGCGCACGGCCGTGCCGCCGGACTCGGGTGCGGTGATGAACCGCGCGATGTACTCGGCCTCGCGGTGATCCACGGCGATATCGGCCGCGCTTGGCCGTCGCAGCGCACCGCCGAGGTGGCGGAGCCCGGCCACCACCGGCACCGGCGACTGCGGCCCGGTCGAGTCCAGGAAGGCGGCGGCCGCGTCGGCGGTCAGCTCCGACAGCAGCGCGTTGGTGGCGGCGTAGGCGTGCGGGAAGTCCGGATCCCGGTAGATGCCGTGGGTTTGCGCGTAGGGCATCGGGCGCAGGTCGTCGGCGAGGCGGGGGCCGATCTCGCGCAGCGGCGCGACCAGCCGTTCCCCGTCGGCCGCCGGGCCGGTGTAGGCGACGTTGACGGTCGCGAGGTAGCGGCCGCGGATCGGTTCCGGCACGGCGGGAACGTCGGGCATGGTCATGATCGTGATCGCCGAGGTCATCTCCTCGGGCAGGTCCTGGGTCCACAGCCGCCAGCCCTCCAGCGCCGGTTCGACCAAGTGCGTGTCGAAGACCAGCTGACCGCCGTAGACGGTGGTGACCGGCACCAGCTCGATCTCCAGCGCCGTGACGACACCGAAGTTTCCGACGCCACCCAGCACCGCGCCGAACAGCGGATCGCCGGGTGTGAGGCGGCGCAACCGGCCGTCGGCCGTGACCATCTCGATCGCCCGCACGTGATCGGCGGCGTAGCCGAAGGTGCGCCCCAGAATGCCCAGACCACCGCCCAGGTGGTAGCCGATCACGCCGACCGACAGCGACGAGCCGTTCAGCGGGGCCAGCCCGTGCGCCACGGCGGCGTCGATCAGCGCACCGGCCTGCACCCCGGCCGCCACCCGCGCGGTGCGGGCCGCGGCGTCGACGGAGACGGCGGTCATCCGGCGGGTACTGATCAGCACGCCGCCCTCGGCGGCCACCGACAGGCCGTGGCCGGTCGCCTGTACCGCGATCGGAAGGTCGTGGCGCGCAGCGTATTCCACTGCGGCACGGACGTCCTCGGCGTGCGCGGCGCCGACGACGACGCCCGGGCGGTGGGTGTAGGCGGTCTGGAATCCGGCGATCTCGGCGTCGTATCCGGCGTCGCCGGGGCGGAAGACGGGGCCGGTGAGGGTGGGGAGATCCGTGTTCGTCATGTCATCGACGATGCCGCCGCGGCGGTGAGAAGTGAAACAGATAGATCTTCTGCTAACTAGAATCGTCAGTTATGGAGCTTCGGCAGTTGCGCTACTTCGTCACCGTGGTCGAGGAAGCCGGCTTCACCCGCGCCGCGGCACGGTTGCATCTGGCTCAGCCGGGGTTGTCCGCGCAGATCCGGCAGCTGGAACGGGAACTCGGCCAGCAACTGCTCGACCGGTCCGGGCGCACGGTGACCCCGACCGCGGCCGGTGCGGCCGTGCTGCCGCACGCGCGTTCCGCACTCGCCGCCGCCGAGCGGGTCCGGCACACCGCCGACGAGTTCACCGGGCTGCTGCGCGGGCACATCCGCCTGGGCACCATCTCCGGCGCGGCCACCGAGGAATTCGATCTCGCGGCGATCCTGGCCGACTTCCACGACGACCATCCGCAGGTCGAGATCACCCTCACCGAAACCAGTTCCGATCTGATGCTGGACGAGCTGGAACGCGGCGCGCTGGACATCGCACTGGTGGGACTCACCGGCGCGGACCTCGATCCCCGCGTCGGCCGCGAGGTCGTGCTCGAAACCACCCTCGTCGCGGCGGTCGCCGCACATGAGCCGGACCCGCCGGATGCCTTGCCGCTGCACGCCCTGCGCGACCGCCCGCTGATCTGCCTGGTGCGCGGCACCGGCATCCGTGGCGTACTCGAACGCGGTTGCGCCGCAGCGGGGTTCACACCGAATGTGGCTTTCGAGGCCGCCGCTCCCCCGCTACTGCTGCGACTGGCCGCCCGGGGCTTGGGCACGGCCGTGGTGCCCGCGCTCACGCCCGAGGAGGCCGCCGCCTTCGGCGTGCGCACGATCCCGATCGTCGAACCCGAGCTGCGCGGGCAGCTCGCGCTCGCATGGCGCACCGACCGGCTGACCGCCCCCGCCGCGAAAGTCCTCCTGGGCCAACTGCGTATCGCCTTGGCGCGACGCAAGGAACGCCCCACCGGCCGCGACTGACCGGCGCCGGCGCGACCGCCTCAGCGCAGGCCGAGCACGGACCGCAGGCCGCCGTCCCGGACGGCTTGCACGGCGACCAGGCCCAGCAGCACCACCCCGGTGACGATGTGCTCGATCGCGTCCATGTGGTGATGCGGGAAGCTGAGCATCAGGACGTGGTCGGAGAACAACGCCCAGAAACCGACGCCGAATCCGCCACCGAGCGCGGCGATCACGCAGTACCACGCCGCCCAGGGTTTGCGCAGCGCCGCGACCAGCGCCGGACCGAACAGCAGCAGACCAGCGACGGCGTGCCAGCCGTTGTAGTCCATGCCGAGCACCGGCGTCGCGGGCGCGTGCTCACCGACCGCGAAGCTGGGTTCGGCGATCCACCCCGCGATCGCCCACGCGATGTGCGCCACCCCGACGACGAACACCGCCCATTGCAGAAAACTCCACCGCGCCAACGTATTCCGGCGCTCGGTCGATAGTTGCGCGTTCACGACGTCCTCCACCCACTCGCCGATATCTACTACACAATGTAGTTGAATACCGGCGGCGGCGGAAGAGGTCAGAGGATACGGGACAGGAACGCCTGGGTGCGCTCGTGCCGGGGGGTCGCCAGCAGCTCGCGCGGCGGCCCCGACTCCACCACCACCCCGCCGTCCATGAACACCAGGTGGTCGGCGACCTCGCGGGCGAATCCCATCTCGTGGGTCACCACCACCATGGTCATGCCGGAGGCGGCCAGCTCGCGCATGACACCGAGCACCTCGCCCACCAGCTCGGGATCCAGCGCCGAGGTCGGCTCGTCGAACAGCATCAGCTTCGGATCCATCGCCAGCGCGCGGGCGATGGCCACCCGCTGCTGCTGTCCGCCCGAGAGCTGCGCCGGATAGGCGTCGGCCTTCTCCGCCAGACCGACCCGGTCCAACAGTTCCCGCGCCCGGCTCACGGCGTCGGCCTTGCGGATCCGCTTCACCCGGGTCGGCGCCTCGATGATGTTCTCCAGCGCGGTGCGGTGCGGGAACAGGTTGAAATGCTGGAACACCATGCCGATGTCGCGGCGCTGACGAGCCGCTTCACGGGGATGCAATTCGTAGAGCCGCCCGCCCTTCTCCCGGTAGCCGACCAGCTCCCCGTCGACATACAGCCGCCCGGCATCGACCTGCTCGAGATGATTGATGCAGCGCAGGAACGTCGACTTGCCCGACCCGGACGGCCCGACCAGGCACATCACCTCCCCGCGCGCCACCTCCAGCGAGATGCCCTTGAGCACCTGCAGCGCGCCGAAGTTCTTGTGCACCTGCTGGGCGCGGATCATCGGGGCGGAATCGGTTGCGGCAGAGCTCATTTGCCCACCTCCAGTTGGGCATCGGCCAGTGCCCGCAGCTGTTTCGCCGTCAGCTGGCGGCTGGCTCCGCGCGCGTAGTACCGCTCCAGATAGTGCTGCCCGATCATCAGGATGCTGGTGATCACCAGGTACCAGGTCGCGGCGACCAGCAGCAGCGGGATGGGCAGCAGGTTGACCGCATAGATGTCGCGGGCCCGGCCGTACAGGTCGGTGGTCAGCGGGATGGCCGCCACCAGCGAGCTGGTCTTCAGCATGCTGATCAGCTCGTTGCCGGTCGGCGGGATGATCACCCGCATCGCCTGCGGCAGCACCGTGCGCCGCATCGTCTGCCCCCACGACATGCCCAGCGCCAGCGATGCCTCCCGCTGCCCCTCACCGACGGAATTGATTCCGGCGCGGACGATTTCGGCCATGTACCCGGCCTCGTTCAGGCCCAGGCCGACCATCGCGAAGATGAACGGCGTCCGCCAGTCCTGGATGTTCATGTGCAGCAGCTGCGGCCCGAACGGGACACCGAGATCGATGACCTTGTACAGCGACGGGAACAGGCCCCAGAACACCAGCTGCACGTACACCGGCGTGCCGCGGAAGATCCACAGGTACACCCACGCCACCGAGCGCAGCACAGGATTGGGCGACAGCCGCATCACCGCCAGCACCACGCCCAGCACCACACCGATGACCATGGCCAGCACGGTCAGCTCCAGCGTGATCAGCACGCCCGCCTCGATGCGGTAATCGAACAGATACTTCCAGTAGATGTCCCAGCGGTAGGCGTGGTTGGTGGCGGCGCCGTAGACGAACAGCCCCAGCAGCACCAGGATGATCGCCGCCGCGATCCACCGGCCGGGATGGCGCAGCGGAACAGCCTTGATCGGTGTCGGGTCGGTGCTCGAAACCGCTACGGCGGCAGCGTCTTCCGGTCCGGATGCCGACATCAGCGCACCGCACCGTTGATGGTGGCCTCGGTGATCGCGCCTTCCTGCACGCCCCAGTTCTCGGCGATCTTGCGGTAGGCGCCGGAATCGATCAGATGCTGCACGGCCTCCCGCAGCACCGGCCCCAGCGGCGCGCCCTTGGGCACCGGCCAGCCGTAGGGCTGCGACTCGAACAGCGGGCCCGCGGCCTCGATCTGGTCCGGGTTCCGCTTGATCGCGTACGCCGTCACCGGGGAGTCCGCCGACATCGCGTCGACCTGGCCGAGCGCCAGCGCCGTCGCGGCCGCGCTCTGCTCGTCGAAGGCCACCATATCGATCTTGGGCTTGCCCGCCGCCTCGCACGCCTTGCTCTTGTTCGGCACGTCCTCGGTCTCCTCGATGGTGGTGCGCTGCACCGCCACCCGCTTGCCGCAGGCGTTGTTCGGGTCGACCGGTTTGCCCGGCTGTTGCGCCCACTGGATGCCCGCGCTGAAGTAGTCGACGAAGTCGACGGTCTGCTCACGCTCCTTGGTGTCGGTCATCGAGGACATGCCCACGTCGTAGGTGCCGGCCTGGATCGAGGGGATGATCTTCTCGAAGTCCGACTCCTGATAGTCGGCGCGCACGCCCAGCACCGACGCCACCGCGTCCATCAGGTCGACGTCGTAGCCGACGATCTTGCCGGAGCCGTCCTTGTACTCGTTGGGCTGATACGGCACGTTCACCCCGACCACCAATGTGCCGGACTGCTTGATCTTGTCGGGCAGCTTCGCGGCGATCGCGTCCACCTTCTCGACCTCGACCTTCTCCGCGGTCGGCGCGGTGTCCTCGGTGTTCCTCGTACAACCGGCCAGCACCAGCGACCCGCCGGCCAGCACAGCCACTGCCCGCAGGGCCAGCCCGCGGGCACCGATCCGAACAGACACAGCAGCCCTCCATGTTCTGGTGGGCGACATCCGGCATTCGCCCGCCGTTCGAAATCTAGGCGATGGGGACCGAACGCGTCGGTCGGTTACCGAAGGTTAATGCGCGGCCGGTGCGGACACCGCCCCACACGCCGAGCCCGCGGACCGGTCATCGGCGGTGCAGGCGGGCGCACACCTGTTCGGTGAATTCGCGGGTGGAGGCCAGGCCGCCCAGGTCCGCGGTGGCGATACCGGCCGCGAACGTCGCCGCCACGGCCCGCTCGACGCGGTCGGCCGCCCGCGACAGCACGACGTCGCCGCGCTGGGAACCCAACCACCGCAACAACATTGCCGCCGACAGCTGCAGTGCGGCCGGGTTGGCGCGGTTGTGCCCGGCCAGCGTGGGCGCCGCGCCGTGCACGGCCTGCGCCATCGCCCGGGTCGCCGAGCAGTTCAGCGAGGCGGCCAGGCCGAGCGACCCGCTCAGCTCGCCCGCCAGATCGGAGAGGATGTCGCCGAACAGGTTCTCCGTCACCAGCACGTCGTAGTCGGCGGGCGCGCGGACCAGATGCGCGGCGGCCGCGTCGACGTGTTCGTCGTCGACCCGCAGCCGCGGGTACTCGCGCGCGACCTCGTAGCAGACGTCGCGGAACAGGCCCATGGTCATCGGCAGCACGTTGGCCTTGTGCACGATGGTCAACCGGCCGCGCCGCGCCGCGGCCGACCGGCAGGCCTCGTGCGCGATCCGCTCGCTGGCCGCCCGGGTCACCACCCCGACCGACAGGGCGATGTCCGCGGTGGGCGCGAACTCCCCGGACCCGGCGGCCATATTGCGGTCGGCGTAGAAGCCCTCGCTGTTCTCCCGGACGATCACCAGGTCGATATCGTCCGCGGCGGCCCGCACTCCCGCGAACGCCCGCACCGGACGGATATTGGCGTACAGGCCGAACCGTTTGCGGATGGCGCCGCCGGGCGGGGCGCCGACGCGATGCTCGGCGGGATAGGAGGCGTTGTCGTGCGGACCGAGGATCCAGGCGTCGAGCTCGTCCAGCGTCCGCACTGTCGACTCCGGCAGCGGTTCGCCGAATTCCGCGATCGCGGTGTGCCCCATGGGCAGCGGAACCCAGTCCACGGCCGGTGCCGCGAGCACGGCCAGCGCCTCGTCGACCACCTCCCGCGCGGCGCGCACCACCTCGGGGCCGATGCCGTCACCCTCGATCAGGCCCAGCCGCAGCTGTCCGTTCGCTCCGCTCACGCTCCCATCCTCGGTCCTGCGATTCGCGGGAAGATCACCGGGGCTCCGGCGTATCTTGTGCCAGGTCATGGTTCAGTCGGTCGAATTGCTGTTGGACGAGGCCGCCGAGTCGGAGATCCGGCGGCAGTGGCGGCTGCTGGCCGAGGCCGGCATACCCAGCCCGTCTCCCGACCATCGACCCCACATCACCATGGCCGTGGCCCGGCAGATCTGGCCGCGCCTGGACCAGGCGCTAGCCGCCCAGGAATTCCGCCCGTTCCCCATCCGCCTCGGCGGCCTGCTGATCTTCGGCGCGCGCAACCCCATCCTGGTCCGCCTGGTGGTCCCCACCGACGCGCTGCTCGCCCTCCAGCGCCGCGTGTTCTCCGTCGTCGACAAGTGCCCCGGCATTCCGGCCAATATCCGACCCGACGCGTGGACCCCTCACGTCACCCTGGCCCGCCGCCTGAAACCCCACCAACTCGGCGAGGCCGTGCACGCGGTGGCAGCCGATCGAGATTTCGCCACTACGGTGGTGGGTATTCGTCGGTGGGACGGCGATCAGCGTCGTGACTGGCCGGTCGCACGCGCAAGCGGAAGATAACGGAGTTGCCCGGCGTTGTATCGGGGCAACCACGAGACGAGAGGATCCCATGGCCACCCAGACCCTGACCGCGCAGAACTTCGATGAGATTGTCACCGGGAACGACGTCGTGCTCGTCGACTTCTGGGCCGACTGGTGCGGCCCGTGCAAGCAGTTCGCACCGACCTTCGAGGCGTCCTCGGACAAGTATCCCGATGTCGTCCACGGCAAGGTGGACACCGAGGCCGAGCAGAGCCTCGCCGCGGCCGCCAACATCCGCTCCATCCCGACCATCATGGCGTTCCGGGAGGGTGTGCTGGTGTTCGCGCAGCCCGGCGCGCTGCCGCCGGACGCCCTCGAGGACCTGGTCACCCAGGTGAAGGCCCTCGATATGGAAGAGGTCCGCAAGCAGCTCGCCGAACAGCAGGCCCAGCAGGAACAGGCCTGACGATCGAGCGCCGCCGCATCGCCTCCGAGCGCCGGAAGCGATGCGGCGCTTCGCTTTTCGAGGTCAGCCGCCGAGTTTGTTGGTGACCGCGATCATGGCGCGGGCGGTGGATTCCGCCCCGTCGGCGGCCATCGCCGCGCCCCAGCCGCGGCGTCCGTTGAACTCGCACTGCACGAACGTGGCGGTGCCGACCTCGGTCCGGCGCTGGTGGAAACGCAGGATCTCGATCGGGTAGCCCTCCTCGTAGAGGGCCGAGGTGAGCGCGGCCACCGGGCTGCCGGCCGACACCACGGTCCGCAGCCGGTCGGCGAACTCGAGTGTCGCGGTGTACTGCGCGCCGTGGCGATGCCCGGCGCGGCTCCACTCGCTGAGCTTCACCGGGCCGGAGTGCTCGCAGTAGCGGTCGAGGAATTCGGCGGGAGACAGTCCCGCGCATTCGGTCCGCAGGCCCTGGGGGGCGGCGGTGAGGATGTCGTGTGCGTCGATAGTGATGGTCATTGAACCAGGTCTTCCCGAAGTCTCGTCGTGTCGCAGGACAGTCGCGTCTGAGCTGAATGTCTGAAATGACAGAGGGGACCAGCGCAAGAAATCTGTATGGCCGCAGCGAGGAGGCCAGTCCGAATCAGACCCCGCTACGGCGGGTTACTACGAGAAGTCGCGCAGCAGCCACCATCGCGGTTAGCGGAAGGTGCGCGGCGCGGTCGCGGTCGGCGACCAACTGCGCTGCGCTGCGGCTTGCGGCGGGATTCGGCACGGCACCGAGAATATGGACTAATCCCCGCCTTGGCAACCACATTGGGCCGGAACCAACGGGTAACTTCGTCACAATGGTCGGTGAACGGCGCACCAACGCTCGATGCGTAGTCCGGCAATCGAGTTCACCGAGCTTGCGGCCAGGTCACAGAGCCTGATCACAGCTATGGCAAACACTGGGTAAACCTCTTTCGTGTCGTCGGCGAGGGTGCCACCCACGAGCCGTGCGGAGGCACCGATGACCGACCGGACCCGTCCAGGCGACGATCCCTCATCTGCTCGGCCGCCACCGCCGCTGCGAGCATCAGATCCGTGAGTCGCTCGATCGTGGCGGCGAGCATGCCACCGCCCACCACATCGCGACGCCGCGCGACTGCTCGGACCTGTGCCGCCTCACCGGCGACCTGCTCGACCGCCGCGCCGAGTGGGCGCCCCGGCAGTGCGAGCTGACCGCCCGGGTGTGCACCGACACCGCGCAGCGCTGCGACCGCCTCGGCGAAACCGCGTGCGCCTCGGCGGCGCGCGCCGCCGCCGCGCCCTGCCTGTCGCTGGCCGAGGCACTCGCGCGCCGATACGCCACCGCTCAGTGGGCGGCGGCGTCCCAGCTGCGGCCGACGCCGACGGAGACCTCCAGCGGCACCGAGAGCTCGATGGCCTTGCACATGTGGTCGCGGGCCAGCGACTCGAGGAATTCGCGTTCACCCGCGGCGACCTCGAAGAGGAGTTCGTCGTGGATCTGCAGCAGCATGCGGGAGCGCAGCCCGGCGGCGCGAATCGCGCTCTGCACGTTGATCATCGCGACCTTGATGATGTCGGCGGCGGTGCCCTGGATGGGGGCGTTGAGAGCCATCCGCTCGGCGGCCTCGCGGCGCTGACGGTTGCTGGAATCCAGATCCGGCAGGTAGCGGCGGCGGCCGAACAGGGTCTCGGTGTAGCCGACCTTGCGGGCCTGGTCGACGGCGTCGTGCAGGTAGTCGCGGATCGCGCCGAAGCGGCTGAAGTACACCTCCATCTGCGCCTTGGCCTCCTCGGCGCTGATCTTCAGCTGCTGGGACAGGCCGTACGCCGACAGGCCGTAGGCCAGCCCGTACGACATCGCCTTGATCCGGCGGCGCATCTCCGGATGCACCTCCGACAGCGGGATGTCGAAGGCCTTGGAGGCGACGAAGGTGTGCAGGTCCTCACCGGAGTTGAACGCCTCGATCAGGCCCGCGTCCTTGGACAGGTGGGCCATGATCCGCATCTCGATCTGGCTGTAGTCGGCGGTCATCAGCGACTCGTAGCCGGGGCCGACGACGAAGGTGTCGCGGATGCGGCGGCCGGTGTCGGTGCGGATCGGGATGTTCTGCAGGTTCGGCTCGGTGGACGACAACCGGCCGGTGGCCGCGATGGTCTGGTTGAAGGTGGTGTGGATGCGGCCGTCGTCGGCGACCGACTTCAGCAGGCCGTCCACGGTGACCTTCAGCCGGGTGGCGTCGCGGTGGGCCAGCAGGTGCTCGAGGAACGGGTGCCCGGTCTTCTCGAACAGCGACTCCAGCGCGTCGGCGTCGGTGGTGTAGCCGGTCTTGGTGCGCTTGGTCTTCGGCATGTCCAGCTCGTCGAACAGCACCACCTGCAGCTGCTTCGGGGAGCCGAGATTGATCTGCTTGCCGATCACCTCGTAGGCGGCCTCGGCGGCTTGGGCGACCCGGTCGGCGAATTCGGATTGCAACTGCTGCAACCGATCACAGTCGACCGCGATACCGGCCTCCTCCAACTCGGCCAGCACACCGAGCAGGGGCAGCTCCATCTCGGTGAGCAGCTTGGTGGACTCGATGCCCTCGAGTTCGGCGTCGAAGGCGTCGGCCAGGTCGGAGACGGCGCGGGCGCGCAGGATCTCGGCCTTGGCCAGTTCGGCGTCGACCTGGCCCTCGTCGTCCAGCAACGAGAGCTGGGTATCGTCACCGGATTCCACGCGCAGCTCGCGCGAGAGATAGCGCAGCGAGAGGTCGTCGAGGTTGAAGGTGCGCTGGCCCGGCCGGACCAGATAGGCGGCCAGGGCCGTATCGCTGGTGAGACCGGCGAGCCGCCAGCCGCGGGCGCGCAACGCGTGCTGAGCGGACTTGGCCTCGTGCACGGCCTTCGGGGTGGCGGGGTCGGCCAGCCAGGCGCCCAGCGCCTGCTCGTCCTCGGGGGTCAGGCCGATGACGTCGAAGTAGCCGCCCTCGCCGTCGGCGGCGGCGATCGCGATCGCCTTCACGTCACCGTTCACCGGGGTGCCGGTACCCGCGATCGAAATACCGTGGCGCACACCGGCCTTCGCGTGCTCGGCGAGCCAGTCGGCGGCCGCGCCGGGCTCGACCGCGCCGCCGCTGATCTCGAAACCGCCCTCGGCCTCCGGCTCCGGCGGCGCCAGCGTCTCGAACAGCCGGTCGCGCAGCACCCGGAACTCCAGGTCGTCGAACAGGCGGTGGATCCGGTCGCGGTCCCAGGGCTGCTGGGCCAGCTGCTCGGGGGTGTAGGGCAGCGGGACGTCCTTGACCATCTCGGTGAGCTGCCGGTTGAGCACGACGCTGGACAGGTTGGCGCGCAGCGCGTCGCCGATCTTGCCCTTCACCTGATCTACCCGGTCCACCAGGGTGGCCAGGTCGCCGTATTCGCGCACCCACTTCGACGCCGTCTTCTCGCCGACACCCGGAATGCCCGGCAGATTGTCGCTCGGGTCGCCGCGCAGGGCCGCGAAATCCGGGTACTGCGCGGGCGTGAGGCCGTACTTCTCCTCCACCGCCTCCGGGGTGAACCTGGTCAGCTCGGAGACGCCCTTCTTCGGATACAGCACGGTGACATCGGAATTCACCAGCTGCAGCGCGTCGCGGTCGCCCGTCACGATCAGGACGCGGAAGCCCTCGGGCACCGCCTGGGTGGCGAGGGTGGCGATGATGTCGTCGGCCTCGTAGCCCTCGAGGGCCATCGTCGGGATGCCGAGCGCGGCCAGCACCTCCTGGGTGATCTCCACCTGGCCGCGGAACTCGTCGGGTGTGGTGATGCGGTTGGCCTTGTAGTCCGGGAACGCCTCGGTGCGGAACGTCTTGCGGTTGACGTCGAAGGCAGCGGCGATGTGGGTGGGCTTCTCGTCGCGCAGCAGGTTGATCAGCATCGCGGTGAATCCGTACACCGCGTTGGTGGTCTGGCCCGTGACGGTCTTGAAGTTCTCGGCGGGTAGGGCGTAGAAGGCGCGGTAGGCCAGCGAATGCCCGTCCAGCAACAACAGCGTGGGCCGCTCACCGGCGGAACTCGGGGTCGCTGCGGACACACTGTGCGGGCGCTGATCGGTGGTCGCTGGAGTCACGGTCCCGAGTCTATGTACCGGCACCGACAAGCGGGCGCACCGGGGATGACGTGGGCCACATCGGCTCCGTGCGCGGCGCTCCCGGCAGCGCTCCACCGCACACGACGCTATGCCGCGCCCGGCACACATATTTCCGAATGGGCGAAATTGATCAGGTACAGCACCCGAAATCTTGTCGGTCGCCGCCGTCCGCGGCACCGGAGTTCGGCATCAGGACTTCGGTGCGAGATTTTCCAGCACCACTTCGGCGACCGCCTTCATCGTGGTGCGCCGGTCCATCGCGGTGCGCTGGATCCATTTGAATGCCTGCGGCTCGGACAACCCCTGCGTCTGCATCAGCACGCCCTTGGCGCGTTCCACGAGCTTGCGCGTCTCCAATCGGTCGGACAGGTTCGCGACCTCGTCCTCGAGCGCGGTGATCTCGTGGAACCGGCTGGCCGCCAGCTCGATCGCCGGCACCAGATCCGATTTGGTGAACGGCTTCACCAGGTAGGCCATCGCGCCCGCGTCGCGCGCCCGCTCCACCAGGTCACGCTGGCTGAAGGCGGTCAGAATCACCACCGGCGCAACGCGTTTCGTGGCGATCTCGGCCGCCGCGTCGATCCCGTCGCGGCGCGGCATCTTGACGTCCATGATCACCAGATCGGGGCGCAGCTCCTCGGCCAGGTCGACCGCCTGCTGGCCGTCGCCCGCCTCACCCACCACCTGATAACCCTCCTCGGAGAGCATCTCGACCAGGTCCATCCGGATGAGCGCTTCGTCCTCGGCGACCACCACCCGCTTGGCGGCGGTCGCCGCGTCCTTCTTCGCGCCCGCGCCCCCTGCTGTCGTTCCCATAGATAGACCCCTCGTGATTCCGATGCCAAATACCCGAAGCGCGCGCCCGTCCGCCCCACCTTTAGCCGAACCGGCGCACTCTCCCGAGTGCCCTAAAGCGTACCGTTCAACCTCGCACAGAACCCATCTACCCAGCGAGAGTTCGGCCACCCCGGCACCGATTCGGTCAACCGACCCCCCACCCGCTATCATTTCCCACCGGTGCGCCGAGTTGGCGGAACTGGCAGACGCGACGGTCTCAAAAACCGTTGTCCTCACGGACGTGTGGGTTCGAGTCCCACACTCGGCACCGAGTAGGGGCTGGTGCACGGAATTCCGGGCGGTTGGTCGGGCCGTGGTCTGCACTCCGTCGTCAGTCGCGGGCCCAGAATTGCGCGCGCTCTTGCAGGTTCCACCACGAAACGAATTGCCCGTCTTCGTCTTTCAGATCCCAGCGGGCGGCGAGCGCATCGAAGAACGCGTCATCGGCCGTCTTTCCGCCCTTCGGCTCACCGATGTAGAGCAGCCGCTCACCGCCCGCGGCCTCGAACGCGGCCACCGCCTCCGACGCCATCGTGTCGCCCCACCCCGGAGGCCAGCACAGAAAAAGCACGTCATCGGAGCTGAACGATCGCGACGCGAACTCCTTGAGATCACCGACGCCGTGCCACACATCCGACTGTCCCGCCGCCTGGACGAATGACACATTCTCCGCGCGATCCGGCGGTTCGGAGTCATACGCCTCGATCCGCAGACCCGCCGCGGCCAGCTGCGCCGCCCAGTAGCCCCGGCCCGCACCCAGCTCGATCACCCTTCGACCCCGACAGGCCCGAGCCACCCAATCGACCGTCTCGGGCGACGGAATCGCATACGCGTAGGCAGCCTGCAAGACGGTCTGCGCGTACCCGAGCCGCGCACTGCCTGTCGCCCGGCCACCGTTCACCACCCGCCGACCGTCGTGCTCGCAGACAGACGGCGCGACAACGTCCCAATACGGATTCCCGCTGACCGCCCGACCACCGGTCAGGTAATGCACCAACCGCAGATCGAATGCGGCATCGGCCCGCTCGTCCCCGCTCCCCGGCAACATCGGCGCAGTGTCCAGATAGTCGGCCACCTTCGGATACTCGCTCGCCAGCCGTAACTCATCCCCCAGCAACGCAGCGAGTTCCGCACGTCGCTCCGCCGTCAGCACAAGCTCACCCATACCCCCGATTTTCCCCTCCCACAGCCTGCTTCGCGATCGCTTCGACCGAGACGGCGCGTGGAGAGATCTCATTCGAATCTCGTCGAGTCGAACCCCGCACTCTCCCCACCCGTAGTTCCCAACAGACGGGCGTAACGAACCGTCGGCTAGTGGAGGGCGCGTATGCGGGTGAATCGGCTGACCGCGGATTTGTCGGAGTATCCGGATCTGGTGGTCATCTACCTCGGGATGCGGGTGCGTAAGCCGCGCGGGGTGGTGCGGCTGTTGGGATTGGGGCCGAAACTATATCGGTCGCACAGGGATCGACCCGATGGGCTGTTGTTGCATGAGGACATCATCTGGTCGTTGTTTCCGCCGCACTGGGGGGCTCGGCAGTACTGGCGGGATCTGGACAGTTTGGAGCGGTGGACTCGGTCGGATCCGCATCGGGAGTGGTGGCAGCGGTTTCTGCGGGATTCGGGGGGTACCGGGTTCTGGCATGAGGCGTACTTCCTGCGGGGCGGGATCGACACCATGTACGACGACATGACCACGCCGACGGGGCTGGGGCGGGTGGCGCCCACCGTCGCGATGCGTGGGCGGCTGTTCTCGGCTCGCGGGCGGGTGCGGCACGATGAGCCGAAGGTGGCGCCTGTCGTCGGGGAGAAGTCCTATTACGCGGACAATTCCGAATGAGAACAATTCGCGATCTACTTCGTACGACATCGCCGCGGCGAACTGTCGCCGCCGACCCGCTACGCACGGATGAACATCTGACGAAATAGGCGGATTTCGGACTTTGCGTACTATTGGTTTCCTTTTCGGCGTTCTACCGTACCTGGCATGCACGTCCTGTTCGTCTGCAACGGCAATGTGTGCCGGTCGGTGATCGCCGAGCGGCTCACGCGCGCTGTCGCGGCCGAATACGGCCTGCGCGGGCTGACCGCGGAGAGCGCGGGGACGCGCGCGCTCGTCGGATTCGGAGTGGATCCCGTTGCCGCCGAGACGATCAGCGGGCTCGGCGCCGACCCGGCGAATTTCAAGGCCCGTAAACTGAAACCCGCCATGGTGGAACGGGCCCATCTGGTGCTCGCGATGACCGAGCAGATCCGCGACGAGATCGTCGCGCTGGCGCCGGCGGCACGGTGGCGGACCTTCACGCTGCTGGAAGCCCACCGCATCGCCAAGGTCAGCGGCGCCCGCACCGTCGCCGAAATCGACCGCGCCCGTGACGATCTCGCACTGGTCGGCCGGGAGAACATTCCCGACCCGGTCGGTCTGTCGGCGCGGAAGTACTGCGAGGTGGGCGACCATATCGCCGAGGCCCTGGTACCGCTGCTGCTGGCCCTGCACACCCGTCGCGACCTCGGCACCGACGAGCGCGGACGGCCGCGCTTGGTGCTGTTACCGGGCGGGCGGCGCGAACCGCCCCGATATATCGTCGGCGACCGGATCGGACGGCATGCCTGAGGTCGCGGCGAAAACGCCGGACACGGACCTGTCCTCCCCATTTCGCGCGTACAGGGACTACACTCCCCGCCGGGACATTCCACCACCGCAGGTCGACACAAGAACAGGAACTCAGACATGCCGAAACGCATTTCGGATGTTTCGCTCCATGTTTATGTGACACCCGAAACACTCGACCGAGTCGTGAAGACGGTGCGCCGCGTGGTCGACGACCACGTGGGCGACAGCGACGTGTTCGCTTGGCGCTTCACGCTTCCGGTCGAATCCGACCAGCCCGCCCACACCCTGCTCGAAAGTCAGTGGCTACTCGACCATCCCGGCACCGACCCGAGCGACCGCCGCACCTACGAGATCGCGCTGAGCCTGGTCGGCGACCAGAGCCTGCTCACCGAGGCGAACCTGAACGCGCTGGAACAGCAACTGATGCAAGACATTTCGAACGAGGACGCGGTTCCCTACTCCATCCACGCGCTACAGCGCGAAAGCTTCGACCTGGAAGAGAACCGCGAACTGATCTGACCCGGCGGGTCAGCGGCGCGGCGGGAAGTGGCGGATGACGCCTTCCTGCACCACCGTCGCCAGCAACTCCCCTGCCCGCGAATAGAAGTGGCCGGTGGCCAGGCCGCGCGATCCGGCCGCCACGGGCGACTGCGTCGCGTACAGCGCCCACTCGTCGAACCGGAACGGGCGGTGGAACCAGATCGAGTGGTTCACCGTCGCGGCGACGATGCGGTCGAACCCCCACGACAGCCCGTGCGTGGTGATGATCGAATCCAGGACCGTGGTGTCCGACGAATAGCCCAGTGTCGCAACGTGAATCAGCGGATCGTCGGGCAGCGTGCCGTCCGCGCGCATCCACACCCGGTTGTAGTCGAGGGTGCCGCCGGTGCCCTTGAGAATCCACGCCGGATCGTTGGTGTAGCGCATGTCGATCGGGTGCGGGGCCTGGACGAACATCTGCAACCGGTCCTCGAGGCCCGCGAAGGACTCCTCGACGCGGGGCAGGCCGTCGGGGTCGGGCACCTGCGGCAGCGGGGAGGCGTGCTCCAGGCCCTTGGCCCAGTCCTGGAAGGCCGCCAGCATGACGAACAGCTCCTGATCGTCCTGCAGGGCGGTGACGGTCCGATTCGCGAACGAGCGGCCGTCGCGGTGGCGTTCCACCCGGTACTCGATCGGCTTCTTCACGTCACCGCCGCGGACGAAGTGCGCGTTGACCGCGTGCACCGGGCGTCCCGGGCCGACCGTGCGGCCGGCCGCGACGATGGCCTGCGCCACCAGCTGCCCGCCGAAGGTACGGCTCCACACCTTCTCCGGGTGCTGGCCGACGAAGACGTCCTCGCCGGTCTGCTCCAGATCGAGCAACCCGAGCAGCACTCCCAGGTCGCCCGTGACGGTGTCGGATGATTCGCCCAGCGATGTACTCACCTCAGTGGTCCTCCTCGCCGATTCGGTGCACGTGGATGAGGTTGGTGGAACCGATTGTGCCAGGCGGGGATCCGGCCACGATCACCACCAGGTCACCCTTGGCGTACCGGTTCAGCGACAGCAGCTCCTTGTCGACCTGACCGATCATCTCGTCGGTGGTGCCGACCGGCGGCACGATGAAGGTCTCCACGCCCCAGGTCAGCGCCAGCTGGCTGCGCACCTCCGGCAGCGGCGTGAACGCCAGCAGCGGCAGCGTGGTGTGCAGGCGGGCCAGGCGGCGCACGGTGTCGCCGGACTGGGTGAACGCCACCAGCGCCTTGGCGTTGAGGCGCTCGCCGATGTCGCGGGCGGCGTAGGAGATCACGCCGCGCTTGGTCCGGGGCACGTGGGTCAGCGGCGGCACCTGCGCGGAGGACTCGGACTCCACCGCGTGCACGATGCGCGCCATGGTGCGGACCGTGTCGATCGGGTACTCGCCGACCGAGGTCTCACCCGACAGCATCACCGCGTCGGCGCCGTCGAGCACCGCGTTGGCGACATCGGAGGCCTCGGCGCGGGTCGGCCGGGAATTGGTGATCATCGACTCCAGCATCTGGGTAGCGACGATGACGGGCTTGGCGTTCTCGCGGGCCATCTGGATGGCGCGCTTCTGCACCAGCGGCACCTGCTCGAGCGGCAACTCCACGCCCAGATCGCCGCGGGCGACCATGATCGCGTCGAAGGCCAGCACGATCGCCTCGAGGTTGTCGATCGCCTCCGGCTTCTCCAGCTTGCCGATCACCGGCACACGGCGGCCGACGCGGTCCATGATGTCGTGCACCAGTTCCACATCCGACGGGGAACGCACGAACGACAGCGCGATGAAGTCGACGCCGAGTTTCAGGGCGAATTCGAGGTCGGCGATGTCCTTCTCGGACAGCGCGGGAACGGACACGTCCATGCCGGGCAGCGACACGCCCTTGTTGTTCGAGACCGGGCCGCCCTCGGTGACCCGGCACACCACGTCGTGGCCGTCGACGCGGACCACGGTCAGACCGACCTTGCCGTCGTCGACCAGCAGACGATCGCCGGGCTTGGCGTCGTCGGCCAGTTGCGCGTAGGTGGTGGAGACGCGGTCGTGGGTGCCCTCCACGTCGTCGACGGTGATCCGCACCTCCTCACCGGTCGCCCACATGGTCTTGCCTTCGATGAACCTGCCGAGCCGGATCTTCGGCCCCTGGAGATCCGCGAGAATGCCGACGGCACGGCCCAATCGGTCCGCGGCTTTCCTGACCTTCTGATAGTTCTCGGCATGGTCGGAGTGCTCGCCGTGACTGAAGTTCAACCGGGCCACGTCCATGCCGCTTTCGACGAGTTCGCGGATCCGGTCCTCGGAGGCGGTAGCCGGTCCGAGGGTGCAAACAATTTTTGTTCGTCGCATCACGCGTCGAGCCTAGCCCTGCCGCGCGGTGCCCGCTGACTGGGCATACCCTCCGCTATCAATCCCCTGGAACATGGCGCGCGTCACCGCGCGACATGCCGTGCCAGCCGCTCTTCCAGGCGTGTTTGGGCAAATCCGAGTAGCAGGCAGATGATCCAGTAGTAGACCGCCGCGACCCCGTAGAGGGCGAAGAAATCGAACGTCGGCGCGGCGGCCAATTGCGCGGTCCGCAACAACTCGGTAACCAAGATCGTGGATGCCAGGGAGGTGTCCTTCACCAACGAGATCAACGTGTTGGACAACGGCGGCACCGCGATCCGCGCGGCCTGCGGCAGGATGATCGAACTCAGGGTCTGCGGGTAGGACAGGCCCAGCGCCTGCGACGCCTCCCATTGGCCCGCGGCGACCGAGAGAATCGCCGCGCGGATCACCTCCGCCGCGTAGCCGCCGACATTGAGGCTGAAGGCGATCACCGCGGCCGGGAACGGGTCGATCACGATGTTCAGCTGCGGCAGCGCGTAGAACACGATGAACAACTGCACCAGCAGCGGCGTGCCGCGAATGATCGAGATGTAGCAGCGGGCCGCCGCCGACACCGGCCACACCTTCGACATCCGCGCCAGCGCCACGAACAGCGCCAGCGCCAGGCCGATGACGAAGCTGATCGCGGTGAGCGGCAGTGTCTTGGTGACCGTCGCCTCCAGCATGGGCTGGAGGTTGTGCCGGATCAGCTCCCAGGTGGCGGAGTCCATGCGCTATTTGCTGACGTCGGTTCCGAAGTACTTGTCGGAGATCCTCGCCAGGGTGCCGTCGGCGCGCAGTGCGTTCAGGGCGTCGTTGACGTCGGAGGTCAGGGCACTGGATTCCTTGCGGGCGGCGAAGGCCTGGTGGCTGGTCTCGCCCGTCCTGCCCGACACCTTGACGCCGCTGTCGCCGGTGGTCTTCGTGTACTCGCCGACGGCGAGGGTGTCGTTGACCGTCGCGTCGACGCGGCCGTTCTTCAACAGCTGGATGGCCTGCACGAAGCCCTCCACGGCCTCCACCTCGCAGCCCGCGTCGGACGCGACCCTGCTCCAGTTGCTGGTCGAGGATTGCGCGCAGACCTTGCCGTTCAGGTCGGCGAGGGTGGTGACGCCGGTCTTGTCGGCGCGGGTGACGATCACGCCGTCGGAGGTGGTGTAGGGCTGGGACAGCGAATACTTCCGGTCGCGATCGGGATTCACCGTGACCTGATTGGCGACCAGGTCGAAGCGCTTGGACTCGAGGCCCGCGAAGATCGCGTCCCACGGGGTCTGGACGAATTCGACCCGCTTGCCGAGCTTGCCGGCGACGGCTTGCACCACCTCGACGTCGTAGCCCGTGAGCTGCCCGTCCGGCCCCTGGAAACTGAAGGGCGCGTACGTGCCCTCGGTCCCCACCTTCAGCACGTTCGGATCACTGCCACCGCACCCCGCGGCAAGCCCACTGACAGCGGCAACGGCGAGCACGACGGCGAACAGCTTGCGGCGCAATGGGGTACCTCTCCAGCGGGCGCGGACGACGCGCGCGGGGCGCACGGAACCGGCACAGCCTACGACAAGCGACAACGCCCACCCAGCATTACGCGCACGGCGAGCCGAAGGGGCGGGGTCTTCCGTGCCCCCGCACGGCGATCCGGAGGGTTCCGGGTCTTACGCGGCGATCCGGAGGGCTCCGGGTCTTACGCGGCTACCCGAAGGGCTCCGGGACTTCCGTGCCCCGCCTCTGCCCTCGGCAGGTCCCACCCTCCCGTCATCCCGGCACGCTTTTCGCCGGGATGACGGGGAGAGTCGGTCAGTTCTCCTGGAGTGGGCGGCCGTACTGGTCGCGGACCTTGCCCGTGAGGATCATGATGCCGTCGATGAGCGGCCAGATGCCGCCGATGCCGCAGGTGAGCCAGGTGACCGCGATCTGGCCGACGGCCATGCCGGGGTAGCCGAGGTAGAACCGGCCGACGCCGAAACTTCCCAGGAAGATCTGCAGCAGCCCGGCCACCATCTTCGATTTGTCCGAGTACGGCTCGCCGTACATGTTGCGGCCGAAGGGGGCCTCGGGGTCCATTCCCGGCGCGCCGTACGGGGCCGGCGGATAGCCGCCGGGTTGACCGTAGGGCTGGCCGTACGGGTTCGGCTGGCCGTAGGGGTCCATGGGTGGTTGCTGGCCCATGGGCTGGCCGGTACCCGGGCCGGTTCCGGGCGCGCCGTACTGCGGCCCGTACCCCGGTTGCTGCTGGTATGGGTCGGTCACTCGGTTCCTCCTAGTTCACTCGGGCCCGCATGACCGGCCCGGTCTCCCCGCCCCGCCGCGTAGCTGCCGCGGACCGGACTCAATTCTTGCCCGACTCCGACGATTTCGTCGCGTCGGTCGCTGCGGAGTCTGCCGCATTCTCACCGTTATCGGTCAGGGATGCGGATTCGTTGCCGGTATCGCCCGCACTTTCACTTCCCCCACTGTCGACGGGTTCGCTCGCCACAGGGTCGCCTGCCGCACCCTCCGCGCCTTCCGCGGACGTACCCGCCTCGCGCTCAGCAGGCTCGCCGGCCGCATCGTCGGCACCCGTGCTCGCGGTGCTCTCGGCGGAATTGCCGAGCGCTCCCTCAGCAGGCTTGGTCACTGCGCCCGGAGCGGACTTGCTCACCGCATCGTCGGCGGACTTGCCCGTCGTGCTCTCGGCCGACTCGCTCACCGCATCCTGAGCGGACTCGCTCGACGCATCGGCGGCCGGTGTGCCGGAGGTGGTGCCCGCAGACTTTGCCGCGGCTTCGTCCGATGCGTTCCTCTCTTCCGGCGCAGCGGTTTCCGTGTCGCCGGGTGTGCCCTCGGACGCGGTTTCCGCTGGGGCGTCGTCGGTTTCCGTGGGTGCGGGCGAATCCGCCACTGCGGCAGCGGGTGTGGTCGCGGTCGTCGCGCTGTCGGATTCCGCGCCTACGCGGCGGAGGGCGCCGAACTGCCAGGGCCACGGACGGTATCCGCCCGGTTGCAGTTGCTCGGCGGCCTCGCGGCCCTTGGTGGCCAGGAGGAAATAGGCGATGGCGCAGAGGAATACGAGCGCGGAGGTGAACGAGTTGATCCGTACACCCGCGATGTGGGTGGCCTCGTCGTCGCGCAGCAGCTCCACCCAGAACCGGCCGAAGCAGTAGAGCGCGACGTAGAGCGCGAACAACCGGCCGTGGCCGATGCGGAAGCGCTTGTCCACCAACAGCAGCACCAGCACGCCGATCAGGTTCCACACCAGCTCGTAGAGGAAGGTCGGCTGCACCACCTTCTCCACCACGCCGGTGGACACGCCGTTCATCATGTCGAGCTGACCGTCGGAGTCGAAGCGCAGATAGATCTCCAGACCCCACGGCAGGTCGGTGGCGCGACCGTAGAGCTCCTGGTTGAAGTAGTTGCCGAGGCGGCCGATCGCCTGCGCCAGCAGGATCGCCGGAGCGATCGCATCGCCCAACGCGGGCAACGGAATTCGGTACACGCGGCAACCGATCCACGCGCCCACGCCGCCGAGCAGCACCGCGCCCCAGATGCCGAGGCCGCCCTCCCAGATCTTCAGGGCGTTCATCGGATGGCCGCCGTCGCCGAAGTACTTCTGCCAATCGGTGGCGACGTGGTAGAGCCGCCCGCCGACCAGGCCGAACGGCACCGCGAACATCGCCACGTCGAGCACCGCGCCGGCCGCCCCGCCGCGCTCACGCCAGCGCCGCTCTCCCCACCAGATCGCCGCGACGATTCCGACGATGATGCACAGCGCATACGCCCGCAGCGGGAAGCCCCCGACGTACCACACTCCGCGCGGCGGACTGGGAATCGACGCCAGCACCGCCGCCTGTACCCCACCGTGCGCAACAACACTGTCTGCCAGGACTGCAAAAGTCACGCGCCCACCGTAACGGACCACCGCCGATCCGCAGTCCTCCGGTCAGCGACGCCGCCGATCCGTCTGCTTCGGATGTGCCGTGCCCGCCCGGGTGATCCACACTGTGCGCGTGTCGTCATCGACCGCGTACCAGATGCGGCCACCAGCTGTCACCTCGTATTGCCCTCACTTCGTGCCGCCCGGACGTGGGATCTCGGGACCGTCGCCGGGAGACGGCGCAAGGAGATCATGCGCGAGCTCGGGGTCCGACCAGATTTCGGCCGTCGACAGGCATCGACCGCGTAGCACAGCAGCCACCGGCCGCAGCGGGTTACGAGGGGACCGGGGTGGCGCGGACGCCCTGGGCGAGTTCGGCGGTGAGAGCTCGGACCCGGTCGAGGCCTTCGGCTACGGCGGAGACGAGGGCCGAGCCGACGATCACGCCGTCGGCGTAGGAGGCGATCTCGGCGGCCTGGGCGCCGCTGCGGACGCCGAGGCCGACGCCGATCGGGATGTCGGAATGGGTGCGGATGCGGGCGCACAGGGCGGGGGCGGCCGAGGATACGGCGTCACGGGCGCCGGTGACGCCCATGGTGGAGGCGGCGTACACGAAGCCGCTGCTGGCTTCGACGGTCTTGACGAGCCGCTCCTCGGTCGAGGACGGCGCGACCAGGAAGATGCGGTCGAGATCGTGTTCCTGGGCGGCGGCGATCCACTCACCGGCCTCTTCGGGGATGAGGTTCGGGGTGATGAGCCCCAGTCCCCCGGCGGTGGCGAGATCCCGCGCGAAACGGTCGACGCCGTACTGTAGTACCGGATTCCAGTAGGTCATCACGACGGCCTTGCCGCCGGAATTGCTGATCGCCTCCACCACCGAGAAGACGTCGCGCACCCGCACACCGCCGCGCAGCGCCTGTTCGGCCGCCGCCTGGATGGTGGGCCCGTCCATCACCGGGTCGGAGTAGGCGATGCCGACTTCGATGATGTCGCAACCGGATTCGACCATGGCCGTGCAGGCGGCGATGGAGCCGACCAGATCCGGGTAGCCCGCGGGCAGGTACCCGACCAGGGCGGCGCGGTTCTCGGCGCGGCAGTCGGCGAAGGTGCTGCCCAGGCGACTCACTTGTCGTCCTCCCCGTACAGGCCGAACCATTTGGCGGCGGTGTCCATGTCCTTGTCGCCGCGGCCGGACAGGTTGACCAGGATGATCGCGCCCTCGCCCAGTTCACGGCCCAGTTGCAGTGCGCCCGCCACCGCGTGCGCCGACTCGATGGCCGGGATGATGCCCTCGGTGCGCGAGAGCAGCAGCAGGGCGTCCATCGCCTCGGTGTCGGTGATCGGCCGGTACTCGGCGCGGCCGATGTCCTTCAGGAACGCGTGCTCGGGACCCACCCCCGGATAGTCCAAACCCGCTGAGATGGAATGCGATTCGATGGTCTGGCCGTCCTCGTCCTGCAGCAGGTACGAGTAGGCGCCCTGGAACGCGCCCGGCCGCCCGCCGGTGAAAGTGGCCGCGTGCCTTCCGGTTTCGACGCCGTCACCGGCCGCCTCATAACCGATCAGCCGGACGTCGGGATCGTCGATGAACGCGTGGAAGATGCCGATGGCGTTGGAACCCCCACCGACACAAGCGGTTACGGCATCGGGCAGCCGCCCGGTGCGGTCCAGCACCTGCGCCCGCGCCTCCAGCCCGATCACGCGCTGGAAGTCGCGCACCAGCAGCGGGAACGGATGCGGCCCGGCGGCGGTGCCGAAGCAGTAGTAGGTGTCGTCGGCGTGGGTGACCCAGTCGCGCAGCGCCTCGTTGATGGCGTCCTTGAGCGTCTGCGAGCCGGTCGTCACCGACACCACCTCGGCGCCCAGCAGCCGCATCCGGGCCACGTTCAGCGCCTGCCGGGCGGTGTCGACCGCGCCCATGTAGACGATGCAGTCCAGGCCGAGCAGCGCGCACGCGGTCGCGCTGGCGACGCCGTGCTGACCGGCGCCGGTCTCGGCGATGACGCGGGACTTGCCCATCCGCTTGGCCAGCAGCGCCTGCCCCAGCACATTGTTGATCTTGTGAGAACCGGTGTGGTTCAGGTCTTCCCGCTTGAGCAGTATGCGCGCGCCACCGGCGTGCTCGGCCAGCCGGGTGCACTCGAATACCGGCGAGGGGCGACCGGCGTAGTCGCGCTGCAACCGGTCCAGCTCGCTCAGGAACTCCGGATCGACGCGGCACTTGTCGTATTCGGCGGTGACCTCCTCGATCACCGCCATCAGCGCCTCGGGCACGTGACGGCCGCCGTACGCGCCGAAGTGGCCGCCGAGATCCGGTTCGTGGCTGCGCTGGGTGACACCGACGCTCGCCTGCGGCAGTTCGCCCGCGCCCGACTCCCGGGTCCGGGTCATCGGGCGGCACCCCGGCGCAGCGGCCGCGGGCAGGACGGATGCGTCCCCGCGGTCGCCAGCTCGGACACCGCGGCGCGCGGGTCGCCGCTGGTCACCAGGCTCTCGCCGACCAGCACGGCGTCAGCGCCCGCCCCGGCGTAGGCGAGCAGATCGGCGGTGCCGCTGATGCCGGACTCGGCGACGCGGATGACCTCGGTCGGCAGGCCGGGCGCGATGCGGGCGAACACGTCGGTGTCCACCTCGAGGGTCTTGAGGTTGCGGGCGTTGACCCCGATGACCGAGGCACCGGCCTCCAGCGCGCGGTCGGCCTCCTCCTCGGTGTGCACCTCCACCAGCGCGGTCATGCCCAGCGATTCGGTGCGGTCGATGAGCGAGGAGAGCACGTCCTGCTCGAGCGCCGCGACGATCAGCAGGATCATGTCGGCGCCGTGCGCGCGGGCCTCGTGGATCTGATACGGGCCGACGACGAAATCCTTACGCAGGATCGGCACGTCGACCACCGCGCGGACGGCGTCCAGGTCGTCGAGCGAACCGTTGAAGCGGCGGCCCTCGGTGAGCACGCTGATGATGCGCGCGCCCCCGTCCTCGTAGGCCTTGGCCAGACTGGCCGGGTCGGTGATGTCGGCGAGTTCACCCTTGGAGGGGCTGGCCCGCTTCACCTCGGCGATGACCCCGACACCGTCCTGATGCAGTGCGGCGTACGCGTTGCGCGGCGAGGGAGCCGCGGCGGCGGCCTGCTTGACGGCCTGGAAATCCAGGAGGGCTTCCCGAGCGGCCACATCCGCGCGGACCCCGTCGAGAATCGAGTCGAGTACCGTCATCTGGCTCGAATCCTTTCTGGGGAGACGGACTTGCTGCCTGAGAATCCCCCCAGGCGCTGTCTCACCGATGCTGATAAAGGGTAAATGGCTGTACTCCAGGTTCTGACGCCGGGGTGTTCTGCGTCGCATCCATCCGGAAGGGGATAATGCTCACCTTCCCGGCTCGTCGTCGGTGGGGTCGGCGCCGGCGTCGAGGGCGTCCCACAGCACCCGTTCGGACAGTTGATCCGGAGCCGTCGAGCCGGTGCCCGCCTCCGGAGTGGTCGCGTCACCCGCCGCGCGCTCCCGGGCCTGTTGCGCCGCAACCTGATCGGCCGCCGCGGCGCGCCGGAACACCGGATTGTCGTACTTGCCGGACAGCCGCGCGGTGGTCTCGGGCATCCGGGCCAGCAGCACGCCCGCCGCGAACGCCGCCAACGCGCCGATCAGGGTCAGCACGGCCGGGAAGGTCGCCGTCGTCACCTGGTCCACGTGCGCGCGCGCCGGTAGCTCGGCCAGCCGGGCGGCGCGCTCGGCCGTCGCGGTGTGTCCGGTCAGCAGCGCGAAGCCGGGCACGGCGGCCACCGCCGCCAGCACCGCCACCACCACGCCGAGCAGCCGCCGCAACCAGCCCCGGGTGGCGAGGACCGCGGCGATCGCCGCCAGCAGGACCAGCGACAACGGTGTCAGCGCCCCGAACCACACACCCCCGTTCAGATGATGGGTGCGCGCCTCGGTGAGGCCGTCGGAGGACTCCAGCGTCACCCACGTCATCCGCGAAGCGCCCCACAGCGCCGCCGCGCCCACGAGCAGCAGCAGCGCCGGGCCGACCGGATACCTGCGCGCCTTCGCCGCGGCGGGCGGCTCGCCCTCCGCCCGTGCCTCGCCCGCTCCGGACGCGACGGGCTCGGCAGCGCCCGCGCCACCCGACACCGGATCAGCCGCGGCAGCCGGTGCCCGATCGGATGCGCCGGGCGCTGCCCCGGCGCGGCCGGCGGACGACGGCGTGCCCTCGCTGCGGGAGGCAGGCGAAAGTGGTTGGGATGGTTCTGAATTCGGGGAACTCATCGCGGTGCACCGTCGGGATGGTCGGGGGTGCAGGCGCGGACGGTCTGGGCGGCGGCGATGGCCTTGAGGACCGCCATCGCCTTGTTGCGCGACTCGGCGTCCTCGTACTCGGGATCCGAGTCGGCGACGATGCCCGCCCCGGCCTGCACGTAGGCCGTGCCGTCCTTGAGCAGGGCGGTGCGGATGGCGATCGCGGTGTCGGCGTCGCCCGCGAAATCGAGATAGCCGACCACCCCGGCGTACGCGCCGCGGCGGGTCGGTTCCAGCTCCTCGATCAGCTCCATCGCCCGCACCTTCGGCGCACCGGACAGCGTGCCCGCGGGGAAACAGGCCCGCACCGCGTCGAGGGCGATCTTGCCCGCCGCCAACCGGCCCGACACGGTCGACACCAGATGCATGACATGGCTGTAGCGCTCCACGTGCCGGTACTCGGTGACCCGGACCGACCCCGGCTCGCACACCCGGCCCAGATCGTTGCGGCCCAGGTCCACGAGCATGAGGTGCTCGGCGTTCTCCTTCGCGTCGGCCAGCAGGCCCTTCTCCAGCAGCACGTCGTCCTCCTCGTCGGCGCCGCGGGGGCGGGTGCCGGCGATCGGGTGCGTGGTGGCGACCCCGTCCTTCACGGTCACCAGCGATTCCGGGCTGGAACCCACGATCGAGAAGGCGGTACCGCCGCTGCCGTCCGGGATGTGCATCAGATACATGTACGGACTCGGGTTCGACGCGCGCAGCATCCGGTAGAGGTCGAGCGGGCTGCCGTCGTAGTCCATCTCGAACCGTTGCGACAGCACCACCTGGAACGCCTCACCCGCCTCGATCTCCTTGACCAGCCGGCGCACGCCCGCACCGAACTCCTCGGCGGTGCGCTGGCGACGGTAGTCCGGTTCGGGCCGGTCGAACACCGAGACCGTCGATGCGGCGGGGGCGGCCAGCGCGGCGGTCATCCGGTCGAGCCGGGCGACCGCGTCGTCGTAGGCCTCGTCCACGCGCTCGTCGGTGCCGTTCCAGTTGACCGCGTTGGCGATGAGCGTGATGGCGCCCTCGTGATGGTCGAACGCGGCGAGATCGGTCGCGAGCAGCAGCACCATCTCGGGCAGTCGCAGATCGTCGACGGTCAGTTCGGGCAGCCGCTCCATACGCCGCACGGCGTCGTAGCCGAGATAGCCGACCAGGCCACCGGTCAGCGGCGGCAGGCCGGGCAGCCGCTCGGTGCGCAGCAACTCCAGGGTGTCGCGCAGCGCGACCAGCGGGTCGCCACCGGCGGGCGCGTCGGCGGGGGCGGCGCCCAGCCAGACGGCCTGCCCGTCGGCCACGCTCAGCGCGCTGGGACTGCCGGCGCCGATGAACGACCAGCGCGACCACGATCGCCCGTTCTCCGCCGACTCCAGCAGGAACGTGCCGGCCCGTTCGGCGCCCAGCTTGCGGTAGGCCGACAGCGGAGTCTCCGAGTCCGCCAACACCTTTCGGATCACCGGCACGACCCGGTGCTCGGCCGCGAGCGCGCGGAACTGCTCGCGGGTGGTGGTGTCGGTGGTCCCCGGACGGTCGGTGGCTGCGCCGTGCATTCGTCCATCATTCCAGGTTGGAAAGGACACGATATGGACACCCCGGCCAGCCCGGTCCCGGCTCGCCCCGAATAACTACGGCGAAGAGCAACCGCGGACCCGGCACCCGGGTACCCTCCTGGCTCGAATCGCACGCGGTATTTCCCATTTCGAGAGGAGTTCGACGAAGATGTACCCCTCGCAGCCGGTCGCACCGGAGGGTTCACGCCACGCAGGCCACCCGCCGATGCACGGTTCCGCGCCCGGTCAGCCACCCCGGACCGGGAATCTCGGCCAGTACTCCAGCGGTCAGAATCCGAGCAAGTACAACGCCCTGGCCTCCTTCGTCACCTATGTGAAGGCGATCGAGAACCTGGACCGGCACCGTTTCCCCGACGAGTACGCCGAGCACTCCGATCGCATCAAGGAACTGCGGCCGTTCCTGAAGGCACACGGCATTCTCGACGTCATGGCGGTCAAGAATCCGGAAGTCGCCGCGCTCCTCGGCGTTTGAGCTCACCCCTCGCGCGGTACCGGGCGCCCACCGTGCCCGGTACTGTCGCATCCTATGAAGGAAGGCCAGCGCGCTCCCCAGTTCGATCTGCCCGACCAGTCCGGGATTTCGCGATCCCTCGACGCCCTGCTCGCGGACGGACCGCTGGTGCTGTTCTTCTTCCCCGCCGCCAACACCCCGGTCTGCACCGCGGAGGCGTGCCATTTCCGTGATCTGACAAGCGAATTCGCCGCCCTCGGCGCGTCCTGCGCTGGCATCAGCACCGATTCGGTCGACACCCAGGCGGGTTTCGATGACAAGCAGCGGCTGGGCTATCCCCTCCTGTCCGACAGCGACGGAGCGGTCGCCGAGCGGTTCGGCGTCAAGCGCGGACTGCTCGGCAAACTCATGCCGGTGAAGCGGCAGACCTTCGTCATCGATACCGACCGCACCGTGCTGAAGGTGATCACCGGCGAACTCCGGGCGAACGTGCACGCCGATACCGCCCTGGCCTTCCTGCGTTCACGAAACAGCTGATCCGAAACGCCGGGCCGAGTCGTTCCCCGGTACCCGGCAATGCACATACGCTGTCGCTATGACTTCGCGGAGCGTGGAGCAAACGGCCGGCCACAAGCCCGCCTCGACCACCTGGCGCAATCGGATCCTGGCACTGCTGGCCGTGGCCGTGGTGCTCGTCGTCGCCTATTTCATCCTCGCCGCGTTCATTCCGCGCTGGTGGGCGCAGCGCGTCGCGAGCATGTCCGGCCACGGCAGTTTCGCCCAGGGCATCTGGTCCGGGCTGGCGCTGGGCTTCCTGTGCACCCTGATCCCGCTGCTTCTGCTGCTGTTCGCGGTGCTGTCGTGGCGACGGCGAGCGGGCCGGTTCCTCGCCGGCGCCGCTGCGGTGCTGGCGCTCGTCGCGGCGCTGCCTAACCTCATGACGCTCACCATCGTGCTGGGCGGCAGCAGCGCCGCGCACGCGGGTGAGCGCGTGCTGGACGTGGACGCGCCCGGCTTCCGCGGCGCGTCGCTGACCGCCGCCATCGTCGCCGGGGTCCTGTTCGCGCTGCTGGTGTTCCTGGTCGTGCGCCGCAAGTACCGCACCCACCGCGCGGCCAAGCGGTCCGGACTCGCCCAGCCGGTCGACACCACGCCGGCACCGCCGCCACCCGGGCCGCCCGGCCCACGGGAAGACCCTCCCCTGCACTGAGCACACGTGATAGGTGTCACGTCATCAACGTGAGCCGTGACCATCGAGCGAAATCATGGCAAACTTGGTGGTCCGCCGGTGACCGATTTGAAGTTTCAATGATCGCTAGCTCAGCTAACGAACGTTTGTCACGCGGCTGCAGTGAGAGGGCGCGATGTGACGAAGTGGCTGAATCCCATCGAACAGCGAGCTTGGCGGACTCTTGTCGCGCTGACGACTCGGCTACCAGCGGCGATGGATACCCAGCTGCAACGTGAGTCGGGCGTAACGCATTTCGAGTACTTCGTGATGGAACTACTGACCGAAGAGCCCGGCCATCGCCTGCAGTTGAGCGAACTTGCCTACAAGGCAAATGCATCGCTATCTCGGCTGTCGCATGTGGTCACCAAATTGGAACGGCTCGGCTGGGCCACACGCGAGTCGATGCGCGGACGACGCGGCGCCCACGCGGTGCTGACCGACGCCGGCTACCGCAAGGTCGAACAGGCCCGCCCCGGCTATCTGTCGGCGGTGCGCGGCCTGGTGTTCGACGGGCTCGACGAAACCCGGACCGAGGAGTTGCTGGAACTGGGCGAGCTGCTGGTGGCACAGCTCGACGCCGGTCTGGCCCGGGGCATCGGACGGTCCGGCCCGAATCCGGCGGACAACGGCGAGGAGTAGGCCGGGTCAGGATCGGTCGGTCAGCAGCACGTCACCGTCCCAGCAGGTGTGCGTGCCCGTGTGGCAGGCCGCGCCCTCCTGGTCGACGAGCAGCAGCACGGTGTCGCCGTCGCAATCCAGACGGACCTCGTGCACGTACTGGGTGTGGCCGGACGTCTCGCCCTTGACCCACAGCTGCTGCCGGGAGCGGGAGAAGTAGGTCGCCTGACGGGTCGCGAGGGTCCGCGCCAGCGCCTCGTCGTCCATCCACGCCATCATCAGCACGTCACCGGTGCCGCGCTCCTGCGCGATCGCCGCGACCAGCCCGGCCTCGTTGCGCTTGAGGCGGGCGGCGATGGCGGGATCCAGACTCATGCAGACCTTTATATCAATGCGCCCGCGCCCGGCGGTCAGCGGACGACGATGCCCTCGCCCCGCATCGCGTCCTTGACCTGCGGGATGGTCAGATCGCCGAAGTGGAAGACGCTGGCGGCGAGCACCGCGTCGGCGCCCGTCCGCACGGCCGGGGCGAAGTGCTCGACCCGGCCCGCGCCGCCGCTGGCGATGATCGGCACCGATACCGCCTTGCGGACCGCCTCGATCATCGGCAGGTCGAAGCCGCCCTTGGTGCCGTCGGCGTCCATCGAGTTGAGCAGGATCTCCCCGACACCCAGTTCGGCGCCGCGCGACGCCCACTCGATCGCGTCGAGGCCGGTGCCGCGCTTGCCGCCGTGCGTGGTCACCTCCCATCCGGACGGTGTCGGCGCGGTGCCGTCGGGCACGCGGCGCGCGTCCACCGACAGCACGATGCACTGCGACCCGAACCGCTGCGACATCTCGCGCAGGATCTCCGGGTTGGCGATGGCCGCGGTGTTGACCGACACCTTGTCCGCACCGGCGCGCAGCAGCCGGTCGACATCCGCGACCGTGCGTACACCACCGCCGACGGTGAGCGGGATGAAGATCTGCTCGGCGGTGCGGGTCACCACGTCGATCATGGTGCCGCGGTCGCCGGAGGAGGCGGTGACGTCCAGGAAGGTCAGTTCGTCGGCGCCCTGCGCGTCGTAGGCCGCGGCCAGTTCCACCGGATCGCCCGCGTCGCGCAGGTTCTCGAAGTTCACGCCCTTCACGACGCGACCGGCGTCGACGTCCAGGCACGGGATCACGCGTACGGCCAGTGTCATTGCGCCCTCTCGGAAGTTCCGGCATCGCCGCCGCGACGCGTGGCGACCGCGCTGTCGATCAGTTCCAGCAGTTCCCCGTGCACGCCGGGCGCCGCCGCGAGCACAGACTTCGAGGTGATGGTCCACGGCTCGCCGCGCAGATCGGTGACCACTCCCCCGGCGGCGCGCACCAGCGCCACGCCCGCCGCGTTGTCCCACGGGTGATGGCCGAACACGACCGCCCCGCCGAGCACGCCGGAGGCGGTGAACGCCAGGTCGATTCCCGTGGAGCCGTGCATGCGCAGCCGCCCGGACAATCGGCTCAACGCGCCGAGCAGGTCGAACCGGAAGCGGCCCGGGATGCGGCCGTGGCTGTCGATGTTGAACGCGCCGAAACCGATCATCGCCTCCGACAGCCGCCCGGACTCCAAGGGCGGCAACGGTTTTCCGTCCAGCAGCACCGGACCGCCGACGGCGGCGGCGTAGCGGCGGCCCAGCAGCGGCAGCCAGGTCAGGCCCAGCACCGGCTCGCCGCCGTCCACCAGGGCCAGCAGCATGCCCGAAAGCGGATGTCCGGCAGAGTAATTGAAGGTGCCGTCGATCGGGTCGAGCACCCAGGCGGTGCCGGAGGTGAGTTCGGGGCCGCCGAATTCCTCGCCGTGCACCGGGATTCCGGTCTGCTCCCGCAGCTGCGCCGACAGCGTACGTTCCAGTTCGAGATCCAGTTCGGTGGCGAAGTCGCCGCGCCCCTTGCTGACCGCGCTCGGTGCGCCGACGCCCTCGACGAAACGCGGGGTGACGGAATCCAGTACGTCGCCGGCGACGGCGAGCAGCCCGGCCCGATCGATACTCATACCCTCAGCGCACCGCGTCCAGCGCCTCGGGCAGGGTGAAACGCCCGGCGTACAAGGCCTTTCCGACGATCGCGCCCTCCACACCCTCGGGGACCAGGGTCGCGATGGCGCGCAGATCGTCGAGGGTGGACACCCCGCCGGAGGCGACCACGGGCGCCTCGGTCGCGTTGGTGACCTCGCCCAGCAGCTCGAGATTGGGGCCGGTGAGGGTGCCGTCCTTGGTGACGTCGGTGACGACGTAGCGGGCGCAGCCGTCGCGCTCGAGCCGCTCCAGCACCTCCCAGAGGTCGCCGCCGTCGCTGACCCAGCCGCGCCCGCGCAGCCGGTACTCGCCGTCGATGAGGCGCACGTCCAGGCCGACCGCGATGCGGTCGCCGTACTCGGCGATGGCGCGGGCGCACCACTGCGGGTCCTCCAGCGCGGCGGTGCCGAGATTGACCCGGGCGCAGCCGGTGGCCAGTGCCGCCTTCAGCGAATCGTCGTCGCGGATGCCGCCGGACAGTTCGACGCGCACGTCCAGCTCGCCGACGACCTCGGCGAGCAGCTCGCGGTTGGAGCCGCGCCCGAAGGCGGCGTCCAGATCGACCAGATGGACCCACTCGGCACCGGCTTGCTGCCAGGCCAGCGCGGCCTCACGCGGCGAACCGTAGCTGGTTTCGCTGCCGGCCTCCCCCTGAACCAGGCGCACGGCCTCACCATTGGCGACATCGACGGCGGGTAGCAAGACAAGACTCACGCTCGCAGCCTACTGGGCTGCGCCCGAGGTCCCGGCGCCGGGATGGCGCGAATAGGACACCGGTCACGGACGGGCGACCGCGGTCGCCAGGTTTGCCGGGCCCGTCGCCGGGCTATACGAAGGTGACCGCGCCGCTCCGGCGCGGACGCCCGTTCCCGTTTCCCGTCGACGAGCAAGGATTCCCGTCATGTTCCGGATCACGCTGCGCCACTTCGCGATTACGCTGCCGCCGGCGGCGGTCGCGGTGTCCGCGCTGGTCGTGACCCCGCCGGCGGCCGCGGCGCCCACCGATCCGGTCCAGCTGGCCGCCTGCGACTTCGGCCGCCAGCTGACCACTTTCGACTTCAACCGCTACGACGAGTACGACCGTCGGGTGCTGGACCGCTCCACGGGGGCGTTCCGCGAGCAGTTCGAAAGTTCCGCCGCCGACCGCCGGGCCCGGGCCACCGGCTCGCACACCATCGCCGAGGCGAAGACGGTCGAATGCCGCACCGAAGCCGCCGACGCCGAACACGCGGAGATTCTGGTGACCGTCGACCAATCCACCCGCAGCGATGTCACGCTGGGCCTGCCGCAGCCGACCCGCTCCAGCATGCGCGTGTTCCTGGACAATGTGGACGGCCGCTGGCTGGCCGGGCGGGTGGATCAGATCCCACCGGCGAACTGAGCGCGCCGGAACTCAGGATCCGGCCGAGCCGCTGTCGGCCCAGCCCGCCGACCAGTATCGCAGCCAGGTCGGCAGATCGAACGCGGTCGCCAGCAGTGCCGGAATGTCGCCCATCACAGCCCCTTTCGCCGTGCCGAAGTTCAGGTCGATACGACGATAAGCCGTGATTGCCCGATATTCGCCCAGCTATGGTCTCCGGCGCGCCGGGGCATGGAACAGGTACCCACGCCACGAACTCCGGCGCGCCGAGGCATGGAACAGGTACCCACGCCACGAACTCCGGCGCGCCGAGGCATGGAACAGGTACCCACGGCACGAACTCCGGCATGCCGGGGGGCATCGGACTTGGTACCCACGCCGCGGTCCCCGGCACGCCGCGGCGTCGAACAGGTACCGAGGCTGCGATCTCCGGCGTGGACAGAAGCGGCCTGACCGGCAGGTACTACAGCGAGCCGATCCAGTTGCGCAGCAGCTGCGCGCCCGCGTCGCCCGACTTCTCGGGGTGGAACTGGGTGGCGCACAGGGGGCCGTTCTCCACGGCGGCGAGGAAGGGGCCGCCGTGCTCGGCCCAGGTGAGTCTGGCCGGCGCGAGCGTGCCGTTGTCGGGCAGTTCCCAGGTGCGCGCGGCGTAGGAGTGCACGAAGTAGAAGCGGGTGTCGGCGTCCATCCCGGCGAACAGCACGGTGTCGGCGGGCGCGCGCACGGTGTTCCAGCCCATGTGCGGCAGCACCTCGGCGGGAAGGCGGTCGACGGTCCCGGGCCATTCCGCGCAGCCCTCGCTCTCGACGCCGAACTCCACGCCGCGCTCGAACAGGATCTGCATGCCCACGCAGATGCCGAGCACCGGACGACCGCCCGCGAGGCGCTTGCCGATGATGCGTTCCCCGCGCACCGCACGCAGGCCCGCCATGCAGGCGGCGAACGCACCGACACCAGGCACCACCAGGCCGTCCGCGGCCAGCGCGATCTCCGGATCGGCGGTCACGGTGACATCGGCGCCGGCCCGGATCAGGGCTCGATTGGCCGAGTGCAGGTTGCCGGAGCCGTAGTCCAGCAGCGCGACCGAAACCGTCACAGCGTCCCCTTCGTCGACGGCACCCCGGTCACCCGGGGATCGATTTCCACGGCGGCGCGCAGTGCCCGCGCCACGGCCTTGAACTCGGCCTCGGTGACATGGTGCTGGTCGCGGCCGTAGAGCACCCGCACGTGCAGGGCGATGCGGGCGTTCAGCGCGATCGACTCGAAGACGTGGCGGTTCAGCACCGTGGAGTACGGGGCGCCGGGCCCATTGGTCGGAATCACCGTGTGCAGCAAATGATCCGGCTCGCCGGTGTGCACACAGTAGGGCCGCCCGGAGACGTCCACCGCGGCGTGGGCGAGGGTCTCGTCCATCGGGATGTAGGCGTCGCCGAACCGGCGGATGCCGCGCTTGTCGCCGAGCGCCTGGCCCAGCGCCTGGCCGAATACGATCGCCGTGTCCTCGACGGTGTGGTGCGCCTCGATCTCGATGTCCCCCTCGGCGCGCACCGACAGATCGAAACCGCCGTGGGCACCGAGCGCGGTGAGCATGTGATCGTAGAACGGCACGCCGGTGGCGATGTCGGTCTGCCCGGTGCCGTCGAGGTTCAGCTCGACGACGATGCTGGACTCCTTGGTGGTGCGCTCCACCCGCGCGGTGCGGTTCATGGTCGTCGTCATTCTCCGATCAGCTCCGTCGCGGCGAGTTTCTCGCTCACCCGCAGGAATTCGTCGTTCTCCGCGGCCAGGCCGACGGTGACCCGCAGGTGCGCCGGGATGCCGACGTCGCGAATCAGTACGCCCTGGTCCAGATACTTCCGCCAAGCGGCCGGGGCGTCGGCGAAGCGGCCGAACAGCAGGAAGTTCGCGTCGCTCGGCGATACCGCGAAGCCGAGTTCGCGCAGCCCCGCCGCGACCCGATCGCGCTGGGCGGCCAGTTCCGCGACGCTCGCGAGGGTTTCGTCGGCGTGCCGCAGCGCCGCCCGTGCGGCGGCCTGGGTGACGACCGACAGGTGGTACGGCAGCCGCACCAGCAGCAGCGCGTCGATCACCGCGGGCGCGGCGGCCAGATAGCCGAGGCGGCCACCGGCGAACGCGAACGCCTTCGACATGGTCCGGCTGACCACGAGTTTCGCCGGGTACCGGTCGATCAGCTCGATGGCGCTGGGGGCTGCGGAGAATTCGGCGTACGCCTCGTCTACCACGACCAGGCCCGGCGCGGCGTCCAGGACGCGCACCAGGTCCGGCTGCGGGATGCTGTGCCCGGTGGGGTTGTTCGGACTGGTCACGAAGACCACGTCGGGGCGGCGCTCGGCGATGGCCGTCAGCGCGTAGTCGATGTCGAGGGAGAAGTCGGCGTCGCGCTCGGCCTCCAGCCATTCGGTGTCGATGCCCTCGGAGATGATCGGATGCATCGAGTACGACGGCACGAAACCGAGCGCGCTGCGGCCGGGCCCGCCGAATGCCTGTAACAGCTGCTGCAGGATCTCGTTGGAGCCGTTGGCCGCCCACACGTTGGTCACGTCCAGCGAGACGCCGGTCTGACGGCTCAGGTACGCGGCCAGGTCGGTGCGCAGCGCGACGGCGTCGCGGTCGGGGTAGCGATGCAGGTCGGTGGCGGCGGTGCGGACCGACTCGGCCACGTCGTCGACCAGGGCGCGGCTCGGCGGGTGCGGGTTCTCGTTGGTGTTGAGCTGCACCGGCACCGTCAGTTGCGGCGCGCCGTAGGGGCTCTTGCCGCGCAGGTTGTCGCGCAGCGGCAGGTCCGCCAGGGTGATCCGCGATCCGGGCGCACCGGCCGCGTCGATTCGTGTCATGGGGGTGGGCAATCCTTCGGTTTCGACCGCATCGATCCAGCTATCAGCCTATCGGTCCACCGGCGGCGGATTCGCGGCGCGGGCAGTGGCGCCGCGCCGGGCAGCCGGGGCCGAGAGCGATGGGGGCCGATCGTGGAGGCGCTGGCCCCGGGCCCGGCATGCTGGAAGGCGGCTGGAGATGATCGCGGTATTCAGTCGAGCTGTTCGAACCTGGCCCGGACCGCCTGGCCGTGGGCGGGCAGGTCCTCGGCGTTCGCCAGGGCCACCACGTGCCCCGACACATCCTTCAACGCCGACTCGCTGTACTCCACGACGTGGATGCCACGCAGGAAGGTCTGCACGCTCAGGCCCGACGAGTGCCGCGCACACCCGGCGGTGGGGAGCACATGGTTCGATCCGGCGCAATAGTCGCCGAGGCTCACCGGGGACCAGGCGCCGACGAATACCGCTCCGGCGCTGCGGACGCGCGCCGCGACGGCGGGCGCGTCGGCGGTCTGGATCTCCAGATGCTCAGCGGCATAGGCGTTCACGACGCGCAGGCCCTGTTCGATGCCGTCGACCAGGACGGTGCCGGATTGCTTGCCGGACAACGCTTCCGCGACGCGCTCGCGGTGCTTGACGACGGCCAGCTGCGCGTTGATCGCGGCGTCGACGGCGTCGGCCAGTTCGGCACTGTCGGTGACCAGGACGCTGGCGGCGAGTACGTCGTGCTCGGCCTGGCTGATCAGGTCGGCGGCGACGTGCACCGGGTCGGCGGTGGCGTCGGCGAGTATCGCGATCTCGGTGGGTCCGGCCTCGGCGTCGATGCCGACCAGGCCGCGGCACAGCCGCTTGGCCGCGGTGACGTAGATATTGCCGGGGCCGGTGATCATGTCGACCGGGGCCAGCGGGGCCTCGTCGGTGTCGGTGCCGCCGTAGGACAGCAGCGCGACCGCCTGTGCGCCGCCGACCGCCCAGACCTCGTCGACGCCGAGCAGTTTCGCGGCGGCCAGGACGGTCGGGTGCGGCAAGCCGTCGAACTGTGCCTGCGGCGGCGAGGCCACCACCAGCGATTCCACCCCGGCGGCCTGTGCGGGAACGACGTTCATCACCACACTGGACGGGTAGACGGCGTTGCCGCCGGGCACGTACAGGCCGACCCGCTCGACGGGCACCCAGCGCTCGGTGACGGTGCCGCCCGGGACGACCTCGGTGGTGGTGTCGGTGCGGCGCTGGTCGGCGTGCACGCGGCGGGTGCGCTCGATGGCGACCTCCAGCGCGGCGCGCACCTGCGGGTCGAGTTGTGCCAGCGCGCGGTCCGATGCGGCGGCCGGGACCCGGATCGCGGCGGGCGTCACGCCGTCGAACTTCGCGCTGAATTCCAGGGCGGCCGCGACGCCGCGGTCGCGGATCGCCTCGACCACCGGACGCACCTGATGCAGCACCGAGTCGACGTCGACTCCCCCGCGCGGCAGCGCGGTGCGCAGCTCGGCAGCGGAGGGAGTGCGACCGCGCAGATCGACGCGGGCGAGCTCGATGCGGGAGGTCATAGCGGTGCGGAGTCCTTGTCTGTGCCGGTGGTCGCGGTCTGTGCCGGTGGTCGCGGTGTGTGCCGGTGACGTCCGGCCGTTTACCAGACTATCGGGTCGTGCCCAGCGGTTTTCCGGCCGCCCGCCGCGGGTGCCGGGGGCATGAATACCATCGGCAGGCTGTTCTGATCGCGTTTCGACCCCAGGAGGACCCATGCCGACCATCGAGATTTCCGGGAAAGCCCGTGACCTGCTGGAACGTCCGCTCTTCGCGAGTCTCGCGACCACCCGGCCGGACGGCGCGCCGCAGGTGAACCCGATGTGGTTCGTGTGGGACGGCGAATTCCTCTGGTTCACCCACACCACTTCCCGTCAGAAGTTCCGGAACGTGGCGCACGAGCCCCGCGTATCGATCTCCATCTACGACCCCGCCGACCCCTATCACTACATCGAGGTCCGCGGCGTGGTCGACCGCATCGACGACGACCCCGACGGCGCTCTGTTCACCCGCCTGTCCGAGCGCTACGGCAACGGTTCGGTGGTGCCCCCGGACGCCAAGGTCCGCGTGGCGATCGCCGTCCGCCCGACCAGCATCGCGGGCAACGCCACCCGCGGCGACTGAACCGCGGCTCCGCTCGCTGGAGACCGCGAGGGCGGGTGGATCTCCGGCGAGCCGACGGGGGTGGAACACCTTCGCTGTCAAGGCGATTCGTGCCGCCTGCCGGAATCGGGCGGCGAGTCCGTTCAGCCGAGGCGTTCGCGGAGGATCGCGACGCCGTCACCCTCCAGATCATCGAGGGCGGCGGGACGGCCGACCATGACCAGCGCCAGGGCCTCCCCCGGCCCGCGCACCTCCGGCCCCTTGCCCCGCGACCATTCCACATCGGTGGCGACATACCGCAGCCCGCGGGTGTAGCGCCGCGGGAACGCGAACGGGTCGGGATGCGACAGCACCGCCACCAGCCGCTCCGCCGGAACCTCACGCGCCCGCCCGAGCGGACGGCGAATGTCCTGTTGATGCACGAACATGTCCGCCAAGGCGATCCCCGGCGCCATGCGCGTAAACCACCCACCCGCACCGTCGAGCCGATCAATCAGCTCCTCGGTAGGCCGCGCCCCGAACTCCCGCACGAGCAGATCGTTCACCCCGTCCACCGACCGCCCTCGCACGGTGAACCCGAGATAGGTCCCCAGCGACACGGTATCGGTCTGCAGATGCGCCACCACATCCCGCACCCGCCACCCCGCACACAGCGACGGGGTCTCCCACTCTTCCTCGGACAACTCCCGCAGCAGCGAAACCAACTCGCCCCGCTCCGCCCTGAGCATCTCCCGTGTATCCACGCTGAAAGCCTAACCGGGACAACATTTTCGCGATACCCGCGCGAGGCGGCCACACCCGCCGGGTGTCCGGTCAGGCGCGGGTGTCGCTGTCGATCAGTAGCTTTCCGTTGCTCGACTTGATCAGACGCAGGGTCACAGAGTTGTTCTGTCCGCTCTTGTAGGTCACGCTGGCGACCCCGATATCGATCGAGCCGTCGGCATTGGCGCTACCACCGCTCTGCACGTCGATCGTGTTGAAGCCGATCACCCGATTCTGCTGCCAGTACGTGCGGAATTCCTGCTGGCTTCCGTAAACCTGCTGCGCGGCAGGGGTCAGCTGGTTCCAGGCACTGCTCGGGTCCGATGTCGTCAGGGTCTCGTAGAAGTCCTGGGTCGCGTCGATGGCCTGGTTCGAGTTCACCGTGCCCGCGCTCTTGGTCTGACCCAGGGCGCCCGTGCTCGGCTCGCTGGTGCGGGCCGGGGCGGAGGTGGAGGCCGAACCTGCCTCGGACGACGGGGGGTTGGTGCCGCCGGGAGAGAACAGGAAGTACATGGCGGCGGCGACTATTGCTACGCCGGCGAGGACTCCGCCCCAGACCAGGGCCTTGCGGCCGCCGGCGGAGGGTGGGGGTTCGGCGGAGCGGACGGGGTGGGAGCGGGTTTCGGGGTGGGAGCCGTTGGGAACCGGGCGCACGCGTGGCAGGTCGGGCTCGGAAATCGTTGCGGCCGTTGCCATCATCTCGGCGGTGGAGATGTCGGCCTGGGCGGAGCGGCGATCCAGGGTACGGGTGGCGCGGCGGGCGGCGGGCCGATGCGTGGCGAGCATGCGGGTGCTCTCCGCGCCGTCGCCGAATTCGGCGAAATCGGCCAGCTGGTCGCGGACGTCGGTCATGCTGGGCCGATCCTCGGGATCGAAGCTCAGCAGCGACAGCAGCAGATCGGTCAGAGGCCCGGCGTTGCGCGGCTCACCGAGTTGGCCGTTGGCGGCGGCGTACAGCAGCGCCAGCGGGTTCGGATTGGTGCCGTAGGGCGGCTCACCCTCGAGCGAGTGGAAAAGCGTTGCGCCGAGGGCGAATACGTCGGCGGCCGGGGTCGGCTCGGCGCCGCGGGCCACCTCGGGCGCCAGGTACGCCGCGGTGCCGGAGATCAGCCCCGTCGCGGTCAGCGTGACGTCGCCCTTGGCCTTGGAGATGCCGAAGTCGGTGATCTTCACCGTGCCGTTCTCGCCGAGCAGCACGTTGCCGGGTTTGACGTCGCGGTGCACGATGCCCGCCCGGTGCGCGGCCACCAGCGCCGACGCCACCTGCTCGCCGATGCGGGCGACCTGCGGCAGCGGCAGCGTGCCCTGCGAGGACAGCACCACCGCCAGGCTCTGCGACGGTAGGTATTCCATGATCAGGCACGGGTCGCCCGCATGGTCGGTGATGTCGAAGACGACGATCGCGTTCGGGTGCTGGAAGCGGGCGGCGTTGCGGGCCTCGCGGGAGGCACGCTGCCGCACTATGTCCTTCTCGCCCGGCGGCAGGCTGGGCTGAGTGAGGATCTGCTTGATCGCAACCGAACGCTCCAGTCGCTCGTCGACGGCACGCCAGACGACGCCCGTGCCGCCGCTACCAATCCGCTCGACCAGGCGGTAATGCCCTGCGATCACTTGGCCGGTTTCGATGGCACTACTCCGAGTTTCTGCGCGATCCGTGACTTACCGAGCGCGGTTGCCCGCGCGTTCCTCGGGCAAGTGTAGCGGGCCGGACGGGCGGGTCTGTCGCCGGAGCGAGATACGTGTGAAATATGTACGAATGGCCCGAGATGCGGATGAGATCACGGCGCGATCCACCTGAGACACAGTGTGTCTCAAATCACTTTCCGGCCACCGTCGCTCTGGCGCCCGCACCTCTCACGGCCGGGTCCGCAGGAACCGACCGGCGGCCTCCACCGCCGGGCCCGAACTGCCGGCGTCACTGACGAATACGGCCAGCGCCAGATCGCCGCGGATGCCGACGAACCAGCCGTGCGCGTGCTTGTCGTCGATGTACTCGGCGGTGCCGGTCTTGCCCAGCAGGTCGGGAATATCGCGCAGCCGGGTGGCGGTGCCGTCGGTCACGGTCTCGCGCATCATCGTCTTGACCTGGTCGGCGACTGTGGCCGGGAGTGGCTGCGGGGTGCGATCGGACGTGCCGGGTTTCCCGGCGACGATGGTCGGGGCGGGCACCGAACCGTGCGCCAGCGACGCGGCCACCAACGCCATCCCGAACGGCGTCGCGGTCACCTTGCCCTGGCCGATGCCCTCTTCGACGCGCAGCGCGGGCGTGTCGGCGGTGGGCACCTTGCCGGTGACGGTGGTCATGCCCGGCGCGGTGAAGTCGATGCCGAGACCCAGCTGCGCGGCGGCCGCGGTCAGCCCGTCGGGCGGCAGGCCCACCGCGAGCCGCCCCATCGTGGTGTTGCAGGAGCGCGCGAAGGCGGTGTGCAGCGGCACGGTACCGAGGTCGAAATTGTTGTCGTTGGGGATCTGACGGCCCTCGATGTTCTCGGTGCCCCGGCAGGCGACCGGGCTGTCGGGGGTCACCTGACCGGCCTGCAGCGCCGCGGACACGGTCACCGTCTTGAAGGTGGAGCCGGGCGGGTACAGGCCGGTCAGCGCGATCGGTCCCTGTGCGTCGGCGGCCTGGTTCTGCGCCATCGCGAGCACGTTTCCGGTGGAGGGCTGCATGACGACCATGGCCGCCGGAGTCGGGATCGGCTCCAGCGCCGCGTCGGCGTCGCGCAGCATGCCGATGTCGAGGGTGCCGGGTATGTCGGCGACCGGCCGCGGGTCCTGGCCGCCGACGCGCTGCGCGCCGCCGGGAGTCTGGGCGCGGACCACCCACCCGGAGGCGGCGTCGGTCTCGGTCTGCCACAGTTCCGACAGCCCGGACAGCGTCGGCGAGGTCAGCGCCTTGTCGGTGGTGAGCAGCCGGGTCTGCGGTGCCAAGGTGACGTTCGGCAGCGCCGCCAGCCGTTGCTGTATCGGGTCCAGGTCGGCTTGGCGCAGCGCGATCGCGGTGACCGGCTTACCTTGTGCCCCAGCCAGTTCCGTGTCGAGCGCGCCCTTGGTGATACTGGCTTCTATCGGATTCAGCAGCGCCGCGAGGGCCTCGGTGTCGGCGCCGGGCGCCACGTTGACGAGGGTGACGACCTGCTGGGTCAGCAGTTCGGCGCCGGTGCGGTCCAGCACGCGGGCGGGCGGGTCCGGCGCGACGGTGCCGTAGCCGAGCGGGCCGCTCTCCAGCCCGGGCGCGACGGTCGCCGGATTCCAGCGGATCTTCCAGTTGTCACCGGACTCGGTGGCGTTGCCGGTGGTCTGGTACGTCCACTGGTTCTTCCCGCCCGGGCCGAGTTTCCAGGTGGCGACGAGGGTGAAAGTGGCGCTGTCGTCGGTCTTGTCGACCATGTCGACCTCGAAGTGCACGTCCTTGCCGAGGCTGTCGTACAGCGGCCCCAGCACGCCGGACGCCGCGGCCGGGTCGCTGGTGACGGCGGCCGCGGCGGGGATGTCGTCGCGGTTCAGCGCGTCGGCGAAGGTGTGCACGGTGGTGTTGAGCCGGTCGGTGGATTTGTTGCCCGAGCAGGCGGCCAGGGCCAGGACCGGGGTGGCGAACAGGGCGAACAGTCTCATACCGGTGCGCACTCGCCCGACCCTACCGGCCGGGAGCTTCGGCCCGCGGGAATGGGCGAGGTCCTGCGCGCCGCGACATTTCAGTGCTGACCGTTCAGTGCTGACTGTTCAGTGATACAGCCACGGCGCGGCGGCGAGCGTGTCGTGGTCGGCCGGGTCGAGTTCGATGTCGAAGACCTCGGCCAGGGTCTTGGGCAGTTCGGACGGATCCAGATCGCGCGAATGTGAGCTGCCGTCGGGGTATTCGGTCAGCCAGGTGGCACCGTCGAGGACGTGGTGCACGTCGGGCCGGAAGCGCTGCACGTACGGGCGGGTGACGAACGGCGATCGCGGCGAGGTGGAGACGAAGTGGTTTCCGACGGCGTAGTCGATGCGGTACTGCGGGCTCATGGTCACGGTGTGGCGCAGCGTCCAGCCGTCACGGGCGAAGTGATACGTCGTCCAGATCTCGCTGCCGAGTTCGCCCTCGGAGCGCTCGAGGCGGAAGCGCCACTCGCCCGCGCGCACCTCCCCCGCGTCCGGGTTCAGCTCCAGTGGGGCCGCGGGGCCGCTGCCGAAACCGATGTCGCACAGCCACACCCGGTCGTCGTCGGACGCGGTGACCCGCAGCATCGCGTGTGAGGCGGGGCGCAGTCCACCCGGCGCGCCCATGACGACGCGGCCGTGCAGGCCGGTGACGCCGAAGCCGAGACGTTCCAGCGCCGCCGCGAACAGGCCCACGTGCTCGTAGCAGTAGCCGCCGCGGCGGCGCCGGACCATCTTGTCCTGCACCGTCGGGAGGTCGAGCGGGACCGAACGCCCGAGGATGATCTCGAGGTTCTCGAACGGAAGGGTGGTGGTGTGGGCATGCTGCAACCGCCGCAGCGTCTCCAGCGTCGGGACGCGATCGCCGCCGAACCCGATGCGCGTGAGGTACGCGTCCAGGTCCAGCGCAGCGCCGTCCCAGTGATATGCCGGATCCGCGGGCTTGCCCATCACGCCTCCTCGTCAGTGGGCGGCAACGCGCCGCCTGCCTCGTCAGTGAACGGCAATGCACCGCCCGCCGCGTCGGCCACCAGCGCACCACCCTCGCGTCGAACAACCACCCCGGCCCCCAACCTGTTCCGCGACCGCGAAACACCTCGCCCCCGGCGTCCGGCCCGCACCGCTCCCCACCACACAGCGAGCGTCCCCGTCCGGCGGCGATGCCGACCAGCCGGGCGGGGAGCGCGGTCGAGCCGCCGTGCGAGTTCGCCGTCATAGGACACGTTCGCCTCCGATGCGGGAGGAGTAGTCAGGCAGCGCACCTCACCGAGCCGAGCCGGAAACATGATCGAGCGGCGCACCTTTCCGGGGTCGAGCGGACAGCGGAGACAGGAAGCGCACCTCACCGAGCCGAGCCGGAAAACGTGATCGAGCGGCGCACCTTTCCGGGTCGAGCGGACAGCGTAGTCAGGCAGCACGTCTCACCGCGCGAGCGAAAGGCGTGGACAGGCGGCGCATTTGCCGGGCGGGGCGGGAGGAGTGGTCAGGCGGCGCACTTCGCGCCCGGTGGGGCGGGTGGGGCGGTGACGATGCCTCGGGCGACGTCGACGACGTAGTCGCGATCGGGGCCGTCGATCGGCTCGGTGTCGGTGAGCAGGCGCTCTACGACGCAGCCGCCTTCGAAGTAGGCCGGGCCTATCGTGTGGTCGCCGGGGACCACGGCGCCTTCGAGGTTGCGGCCGGTGGCGATGGTGTACATGGACAACGGCTTGCCGGCGGCGGCCAGCGCGGCGCGCATCTCCACGCTCGTGGGGAAGGGGACGACGCGGTCGGCGACGCCGTGCACGAGGAAACTGCGGCGCACGTTGATGCCGGACGCGAGCAGCGCGGGCGACCGCTGCGCGTAGGTCTGCGGGCAGACCACCGGTGAGCAGCCGCCGGCGTCCCGCTCGATCTGGCCGCGCAGTTGCGGCTCGGCCAGGTCGGCGCCCAGCCACGCGGTGAAATCGTCTGCGGGACCGAAGTTGTCGACCCAGTAGTCGTACAGTCCGGGTGGCGCGGCGGCCGCGACCAGTCCGCTGGTGATGCCGCCCTGGCTCCAGCCCCACAGCACGGTGCGCGTGACCGCCGGGTGCCCGTCGCGATACCAGCGGGTGGCGGCCAGCACGTCCTCGCGTCCCGCGCGCAGGTTCCACGCACCGGTGACCCACTCGCTGTCGGCGGCGCGCATGTCCATGACCAGCAGCGGCGTAACGGTCCGGCGCGCGATGGCGGTGAGGTAGCCGCCGAGGTCGGCGGAACTGCTGTTGTGACCGTGCACCCCGACGATCAGTGCCCGCGGCTCCAGATCGCCCGGCGCGCACCGGAAGGGGTCGTAGACGAGCCCCGTCGCGGCCTCCCCCTCGACGGTCAACGTCACCGGCCGCACCTCGACCCGCACCGGGCATTCCGGCTCGGCCGCGGCCGGATCTGCCGTGAAGATTGTCGACGCACACAGACCGAGTAGTCCGAGACCCAGCCCCCACCAGCGGTTTCGACGCCTCATCGCCGCATCATCGCACGACGAAACCGGTGAACGGCACAGGTTCGGTCGTACCGTGCCCGGTTCGGTACGCCAGGGCCGAGTCGGATGTCGGTGGGGCGGGATAGGATTCGTTCATGCGTTCGATCGGCGTGGCGGAGCGGCGGGCTCGCCTGGGTGTGCGGCACCGGTTGGCTCCGGCGGTGCGGGGCGAGGAGGTAGCGGGCATCGTCGAGTCGATGGTGGCATTGCATGCCACCGATCCGGCCACGGTATTCCTGTCCGTCGCGGCGCGCAGCCGCGGGCTGGAGCCGGCGCACGTGGAGAAGGCGCTGTACGAGGACCGCACCTTGCTGCGGCTGCTGGCGATGCGGCGCACCATGTTCGTGGCACCGGTGGATCTGCTGCCCGCACTGCAGTCGGCGGTCGCGGACGCGCTGGCCGCCAAGCAGCGCCGGACCTACGGCCGCTATCTGCAGGAAGTCGTGGACGGCGATGTCGCGGCGTGGCTGGCGGAGGTGGAACAGGAGACCCACCGCGAACTGCTGGCGCGCGGCAGCGCGACCGGCGCGCAGCTCGGCGCCGCGGTGCCGCGCCTGCGCACGCAGGTCGACACCGCCCCGGGCAAGCCGTATTCCAAGCCCACCAACATCACCACGTGGGTACTGGTCACGCTCGGTTGCGCCGGGCAGATCGTGCGGGGGCGGCCGGGCGGCAGCTGGGCCAGCAGCCAGTACAGCTGGGCGCCGATCGAGAACTGGCTGCCCGGCGGGATTCCCACGCTGCCGATCGAGCAGGCCCGCGACGAGCTGGTGCGCCGCTGGCTGCGCACCTTCGGCCCGGCCCCGGTCACCGACCTCAAATGGTGGACCGGCTGGACCGTCGCCGAGGTGCGGAAAACCTTGGCCCGGTTGGATATCGAGGAGGTGGACCTCGACGGCGTCACCGGTGTCGCGCTCGCCGGAGACCTCGAGCCGGTGCCCGCCCCGGAGCCGTGGGCGGCGCTGCTCCCGGCGCTGGACCCCACGCCGATGGGCTGGCAGTCGCGGGATTGGTTCCTCGGCCCGCACCGCCCGGCGCTGTTCGACGGCAACGGCAATGTGGGGCCCACCGTGTGGTGGGACGGCCGCATCGTCGGCGGCTGGGCCCAGCGCCCCGACGGCGAGATCGTCTGGAAGCTGCTGGAAGACGTCGGCTCGCAGGCGCGCGAGCTGATCGCCGCGGAGGCCGAGCGGATGCGTGCGTGGTTCGGCGACGTCCGCGCGGTTCCGCGATTCCGCACCCCGCTGGAGCGCGAACTCAGTGCCTGAGCGCACCGTGGCACTCCTCGGGTAGCGCCGGGCACCCGGATTTCCCCACAAGATCGGGGGCTTTCGCACGAGCCGATCTCTGTTAACGTCGGCCTGTTGTAGTTCGGGTCCGACAGGACGGGGCCAGGGGGTTCACCGATGCCACTTGCCGACGACCGACACCAATTGTCGGATACGTTGCGCGACAGCGTATTTCGTGATGCCGCCGTGGGCGTGTGCGCACTGGTGAGCGTCGGCGGCGCGGCCGATCCGGCCGAGCGGGTCCGCGTCGCGGACCGCATCGGCGCCAGCGGGGTGATGTACCACTTCCCCGCGCACGAGTTGCGAAATCTGTTCGAGGACAACTGGCATCGGCTCACCCTCGACCCCGCCTTCGGCCGCGCCTACGTGCTCCAGCAGGTGGCGCGAGCCACCGAGCGACCCGCGCAGGCCCGCGCCGCCGTCCGGGTCGGTCTCGAAATCGCCGCGACCGACGGCGGATTCGACCTCCGCGAGGCCGCGGCCCTGCGCGAATGCTGCCGGGTACTGCGCTTGGCGCCCGCCGAATTCGGGCTCTAGGCGCGACCTACATGTCCAGGCCGAGATCCAGGACCCGGACCGAGTGGGTGAGCGCGCCGACCGCCAGGTAGTCGACACCGGTGCGGGCGTAGTCGGCCGCGGCCGCCAAGGTCAGCCCGCCCGAGGATTCGAGCTCGGTCCGCGGCGAGCGGGCGTCGCGGCGCTGCACCGCGGCCTGGGTGGCCCACAGCGGGAAGTTGTCCAGCAGCACCAGTGCCACGTCCTCGGCCAGCACGGCGTCCAGCTGGTCGAGACTGTCGACTTCGACCTCGCAGGCGATATCGGGCGCCAGTTCGCGCACCGCACGCAGCGCCGCGACCACCGAACCGGCCGCGACGACGTGGTTGTCCTTGATGAGCGCCGCGTCACCCAGCCCCATGCGGTGGTTGACCCCGCCGCCGACCCGCACCGCGTACTTCTGCAGCGCCCGCAGCCCGGGCAGGGTCTTGCGGCTGTCGCGGATGCGGCAGCGGGTACCGGCCACCGCGTCGACCCACGCCGACGTCGCCGTCGCGATACCCGACAGATGGCACACCAGATTCAGCATGGTGCGCTCGGCGGTCAGCAGCCCGCGCGTCGGCGCGACCAGACGCAGCACCGCGTCACCGGCGGCCACCCTGGTCCCGTCGGCGACGCGCTCGGTCACCTCGTAGTCGCCCGCGCCGATCACCTCGTCCAGGACCAGCAGGCCCACGTCGAGTCCGGCCACGGTCCCCGGCTGCCGCGAGACCATCGCCGCCTTCACCACGGCCTCGGCGGGAACCGTTGCGGCGGTGGTGATGTCGGGCCCGTAGCGCAGGTCCTCGTCCAGCGCGGTACGGATCAGCCGCACGACCTCCGCGCGGTCCAGTCCGGCGTCCAATGCCATGGTGCACTCCTGTTCCGGGTCCGGCTCTCGGACGGACGGGCCGTCCGCGAGCCGAGTCGACAATGTTCCAAGCCTTCGCATCCCGCACGCACCGTCCCGGCAAGTGCCCGGGACGCCCGGCACTCGAGACGGGCAGGGTGCGGGATGTGGTCCGGGCCTCCGGTCGCCACGAGTTTCGAACCGCTCAGCGGTAACGCCGTTCTCATGACGCCGGGGCGACGGCGAACGACGCCGGTGCGTCGGGCGCCTCGGTGACCAGCTGGGGGCGGCCGTCGGTACCCAGCCGGACGGGGAGGCTGCGGCGCAGCTCGTCCCTGGTTTCAGGATGGTCGGAACGGGTGTGGCAGCCGCGACTCTCGGTGCGGGCGGTCGCGGCGACCAGGAAGGCGCGAGCGGTCAGCGTGAGCGCCGCGTCCTCCAGCACCGCGACGCACGGCGCGGTGACCTCCCCGGCGGACTCCTCCGCGCTGCCCTCGCACGACTCCGCGGCGGACCCCGGCCGTTCCGCCGCACGCCCGATCGGATCCGACAGCAGTTGCAGCAGCCGCAGCACCGCCGACCGCAACCCCTCGCCGTCGCGGACCACCGCCGCGTGCTCGGACATGACCTCCTGCAACGCGCCGCGGTCCGCACGCGGGAACGTCACGGCGCCCAGCTCGGACACCCGCGCACGCTCCCCGAGGCGTTCGGCGGCCGCCGCCCCGGCCCGCTCACCGACCACCAGACCCTCGAGCAGGCTGTTGGACGCGAGCCGGTTGCCGCCGTGCAGGCCCGTGCGGGCCACCTCACCCGCCGCGTACAAACCCGGCACGGCGGTGCGGCCGTAGGTGTCGGTGACCACGCCGCCACACTGGTAGTGCGCGGCCGGAGCCACCGGAATGAGATCCGCGCGTGGATCCAGCCCGGCGGCCACGCAGGACGCGGTGATGGTGGGGAATCGCCGCGCGAAGCCGTCGATGGCCCGCGCGTCGAGATACACGTGATCGGTGCCGAGCGCGCGCATCCGGGCGGCGATCGCACGCGACACCACATCGCGGGGCGCCAGATCACCGCGCGGATGCACCCCGGCGGTCACCGACCGGCCCTCCGAATCGACGAGAACCGCGCCCTCGCCCCGCACGGCCTCGCTGACCAGCGGCCGCCTGCCGAGACCGCCGGGCGTGAACAGCACCGTCGGATGGAACTGCACGAATTCCAGATCGGCCACCAGCGCCCCGGCCCGCAACGCCAGCGCGATGCCGTCCGCGGTCGCGCCCGGCGGGTTGGTGCTGCAGGCGTACAGCTGCCCCAGCCCGCCGGTCGCCAGCAGCACGGCCGGAGCGTGCACGACTCCGAAACCCTTGTCCGACACCGCGATCACACCCCGGACCCCGCCGGGCCCGGTGACGACGTCGACCGCCGCGGCGCCGAACAGCACCGGCAGCCCGGCGGCGTTCAGCGCGCGCTGCACCTCCGCGCCGGTCGCGTCGCCGCCGGCGTGGATGATGCGGCGCGTGCTGTGCCCGCCCTCGCGGGTGCGCGAGACCTGGCCGTCGCGGCCCAGATCGAACACCGCACCCAGATCGGTCAGCGCCGCCACCGCATCGCGGCCGCCCTCGACGATCGAGCGCACCGCGACCGGATCGCACAGTCCCGCCCCGGCCGCCAGCGTGTCCCGCACGTGCGCGTCCACCGAATCGCCGTCCGGCGCGACGACGGCGATACCGCCCTGGGCGTACTGCGTGGAGGTGTCGGTCGGGCCACCCTTGCTCACGGTGAGCACCCGCAGCCCGCGCAGCGAGGCGGTCCGCGCGGCCGTGAGACCGGCGACCCCGCCGCCGATCACCACGAGATCGGCGTCGGCTTCCCACGCCACCGTCGGGGTGCTGGAGACCGCCGCGCTCGGTTCGGTCATTCGCCCCCGCCCGGATTACCGATGGCGATCATGCGCTGCACCGAATTGCGGGCCAGCGCGGCGGTTTCCGCGTCGACGTGCACCTCGTCGAGGTTGTCGGTCAGGCAGCGCAGCAGCGCCGCGGGCGTGATCATCTTCATGTACTTGCAGGACGCGCGATCGTTGACGGCCTGGAAGTCGATGCCCGGCGCGGCCCGCCGCAGCTGATGCAGCATGCCGATCTCGGTGGCGACCAGGACCTGGTTCGACTTCGCGGCCTTGGCCGCGTCGATCATGCCGCCGGTGGACAGGATGTGCACCCGGTCCGCGGGGAACGCGCCCTCCCCGGCGAGGTACAGCGCCGAAGTGGCGCAACCGCATTCGGGGTGCACGAACAGTTCGGCGTCGGGATGGGTGCGGGCCTGCTCGGTCAGTTCGTCGCCGTTGATGCCGGCGTGCACGTGGCATTCGCCGGCCCAGATGTGCATGTTCTCGCGCCCGGTCACGCGCTTGACGTGCGCGCCGAGGAACTGGTCGGGCAGGAACAGCACCTCGCGATCCGGGTCGATGGCGGCCACCACGTCCACGGCGTTGGACGAGGTGCAGCACACGTCGGTCAGCGCCTTCACCGCGGCGGTGGTGTTCACGTACGAAACCACCACGGCGCCCGGGTGTTCGGCCTTCCACGCGCGCAGCTCGTCGGCGGTGATGGAATCCGCCAGCGAACAGCCCGCCCGCTGGTCGGGGATCAGCACCGTCTTGCCGGGGCTGAGGATCTTGGCCGTCTCCGCCATGAAATGCACGCCGCAGAACACGATGGTGTCCTCCGGGGCCTCCGCCGCGATGCGCGACAGCGCCAGCGAGTCCCCGACGTGGTGGGCCACGTCCTGGATCTCGGGCAGCTGATAGTTGTGCGCCAGGATGGTCGCGTTGCGCTCGCGCGCCAGGCGCTGGATCTCCTGCGCCCACTCCGGGGTGGCCGCTACGCCCGTGTACCCCGTCGGACCGTCCGTGACGTGCCCGGCAAACGTCATGGTCGCCATGGCATGACTCCTTCCTCATGCGCTCGGCGACTTCGCCGATTCGCATCAACCCGGTTTTCGACTTAGAATCGAAAACGTGGCCCATAGTAGCACCATTCACGAATCGCTCACCGCGGTGTTCCAGGTTCGCCGCTTTCCGGACACCATGTCCGCAGGTCAGGCCGTTAGTCACCCGGTTGATCCGCAACTGCCGCGGTGCGCACCGGGCTGGCACACCGAACTCGCGGTGCTGCTGTGGGAGCGCGCGATGGAGCCACAGACCGGCACCTGGTCCCTCCCGGGCGGACGCCTGCGCGACGACGAGGACCTCGACATCTCGGCGCGCCGGCAACTCGCGGAGAAGGTGGACGTGCGCGAGCTGTGGCACATCGAGCAGCTGTCGGTGTTCAGCGATCCGCACCGGGTGCCGGGCCCGCGCCGCATCGCCTCGGCGTATCTCGGACTGGTGCCGCTGACCGCCGATCCGCACCTGCCGCCGGACACTCGCTGGCATCCGCTCTCGGCGCTGCCGGACATGTCCTTCGATCACGGCACCGTCGTCGACCATGCCCGGGCGCGACTGGCGGCGAAGCTGTCCTACACGAATATCGCCTTCGCCCTGGCGCCTTCGCGTTTCACCATGTCGACACTGCGCGAAATCTACTGCGCCGCGCTGGGGTACGAGGTGGATACCACCAACCTGCAGCGAGTCCTGAGCCGCCGCAAGGTGATCACGCCCACCGGCGACACCGCGTCACCCGGCAAGGCCGGCGGCCGGCCGGCGGCCGTGTATCGTTTCACCGACGACGAGCTCCGGGTTACCGACGAGTTCGCAGCGCTGCGTCCCCGTGGCTGAACAGCGCCGAGTTCGATCCTGAAAACGGTTTCAGCTATCTTCAGGATGCATTCAGTAGGATGCTGAGAAAGTGCTGGCCTATCGAGAAAACAACTCCCACAGGAGATTCGCCCGTTGCTGCCGTTTCACTCACCCCCGAGAAGATCCCCGTTCCTGCGCAAGATCGCCATCGCGTCGACGCTGGCGATAGCCGCGACCGGACTCACCGCCGGAACCGTCGGCGCCACACCGCAAGCCGATAGCGCTGGAGCCGTCGGTTTCACCGCTACCACCTCCGAAGACCGGGCGATCGTCGAGATCGACTCCGGCGCCATGGAAGTCGAAAACGGTGTGTTCGAGATCGAGGCCGCCGACGGCACCGTGCTGGCGGGCACCCCGCTGGAGTTCCGGGTCGACGATTTCGTCTTCCCCATCGCCGCCGACATCCAGGGCCGGAAGGCCACGCTCACACCGCAATTCGACCTCGAGCACGCCAGCTACCGGCCGGTGGCGCTGCCGTTCGAGGAGCATGCCCAGTGGGCTACACCCTACGATCGTGAAGTCGCCGCCTTCACCCGTCTGAAGGACACCATCGCCACCGGCGCCGCGATCGGCCTCGTGGTCGGCGGTATCGGCGGCGGTCTCGTCGGTTGTGTGCTGGGCGGGATCGCCGGCGCCACCGTCGCCGGCGCCACCATCGTCGGCTTGTTCGGCCCGTTCATTCCCGCCGCGGCGGTGGGCTGTGTGGGCGGCATCATCGCCATCGGCGCCCTCGGCACCTTCGCAGGTCAGCTGCTCGTGACGGCGCCGATCGCCATCGCGGCCATCGCGCAGTACTTCACGACGATCAATCAGCCGTTCGTGCCGCGTCCGCCGCAGCAGCAGGCCAGGTAACCTGCCCGGCAAGGCGTTCGATTGTCGGTCGAAATCCGCCCGCTCGATACTGCGGGCGGATTCGGCGTATATGGGGCCGCTTCCACGGACGGCTGCCCGGCCCGCGGATACCGTGAGTCGTCTCGGCGGCTCAGTACGCGCGATGCCGGTGCTTGGGCGTGCGCTCGTACCGGCGCTTGCTCGGGACCGGTTGCGCGGCATTGGATCTGCGCAACTCGTGGCGCCGACGCCAAGCGGCGAGATCGGCTCGTTCGGCCGTCTTCTCGCCCCGGGCATCCGCCGATCGGGATGTGTTGTCCATCGCCGCCCTCCTTCCGCTTCGATCGCCCCACGGTAACGGCGCGGGCAGCGGGCCGGCCAGCGAATTTCCGCCTCCGCCCGGCGAACTCAGGTGGTCATCTTCACCCGTGGTTTCGGGGCCGGTCCGGTGACCCGGCCGGTGACCCGGCTCGAGGTCCAGAACACAGCCTCCACCACCCAGAACAGCAGCAGCCACAGCTGGACGATCACCACCGGGACAACCAGGAAGATCACCGAGGGGATGGCGACGAGCAGGAACTTCGCGATATCGCCGACGGTGGCCCCGCGCAGTCCGGAGCCCAGTCGCACCGCGGCCCACATCATCCACCGCTGCGGCACCGAGACGCCCTGTTCATGCAGCGCGCGGCGGAACAGCCCGTCGGCGTCGGCACGGCTCACCTCGGCGGCGCGGGACAGGTAGTCGTGCAGGATGGCGGCCTTGGTGAAGGCGCCGTAGCGTGGGATCAACCAGACCAGCGCGCGGGGCACCGAGGCGAAGTCGGTCCGGAACCCGGCCGGAACCACGAAAGTCTCACGGTCGCCGCGATATTCGATGGGCTCGCGCACACACCAGGACTCCGCGTCGAGTTCCTCGACCACGAGTGCGCCACCGGTGAATCCCAACCCGCCGCCTCCTCCTGCGAACCCGGCGCGTCAGGCCGGAAGGACCTCAGCTTACGGCGGGCAGGGAAACCTCGGGCAACGCTTCGGCTTCGGCCCGGCGTCAACGCGCCGAACCGGAATCGGCGCCCTCGAACGGCTGCGCGGCCGGTGTTCCGTAGGGGCCGTAGCTGATCTGCGAGGCGTACGCGCGGGCCCCGTCGGGCTCGGCCGCGGTGACGGGCCCGGCGCCCAGGTCCTCGGAGGTGTTCAGCGCCGACAGCACGAGCACGACCAGCGCGGCCACCAGCGGCTGCACCACCAGCTGCGTCCATCCGGTGAACTCCGACGGTGAGATCAGCGGCGGCAGTTCGACGATCGCGCGCACCGGCGGATTCGGCACGTGCGGATACTTCCACTCGGCGACCCGCTCCCCCAGCCACGCCATCAGCCAGGCACCGGCCAGCGAACCGAACAACAGCCCACCCTGCAGCAGCGGGCCGCGGATCCGGCGCACCCGCCACGCCGCGGCGGCGGTGAGCAGTCCGGCGATCACAGCGACGCACACGAAGATCGCCACCGCGTCGAACCGGTGCGCGCTCTCGCCGGTGAGGGCCGCGCCCCGGCCCGGCTCCACCACGATCACCCGCTCCGCGGGCGCCAGCAGCGCCCAGACCACGCCACCGAGCGCGCTGACCGCCAGCACGGCGGCCACCACGCCCAGCACGGCACGCACCTCGCGGCGGCCCGCACCGGACGGCACGACGGCGCTCTGGTGGGCCATCAACGATGGTCCAGGCTCTTGGAATCGATCACCCCGTGGCGCGAGCACTTCGCCCACCAGCCGTCGGGGCTCACCTGAACGATCATGCGCCGCCCGCACTGCTCGCAGAACCGCGGCGGCTCCAGACCCAGCACGGCCGCCGCCGGGATCGGGTCGGCCAGGTTCGGTACCACCCGCTTACCCGTGAACGGGTTGTAGCGCTCTTCCATGATGTCCACGTCCACCTCGAAAAGTGCAGCTCCTGGGCTGCTGACAATACCCGACCGGGACCCGCCCGCCGGGTAGCGGTGCCGTCCCGGCGGGTGGACGGTTGCCGCTCAGAGAGTTTCGTTGAGGGCCTTGATCGGCATCTTCAATTCGCCCAGCAGATCCAGGTCCTGCTCGGCCGGACGGCCCAGCGTGGTCAGGTAGTTGCCGACGATGACGGCGTTGATGCCGCCGAGGATGCCCTGCTTGGCGCCGAGGTCACCGAGAGTGATCTCGCGGCCCCCGGCGAAGCGCAGCATGGTGCGCGGCAGCGCGAGCCGGAACGCGGCGACGGCCTTCAGCGCCTCGGCCGCGGGCAGTACCTCCAGATCGCCGAACGGGGTGCCCGGGCGCGGGTTGAGGAAGTTCAGCGGCACCTCGTCGGGCTCCAATTCGGCCAGCTGCGAAGCGAATTCGGCGCGCTGCTCGATGGTCTCGCCCATGCCGAGGATGCCGCCGCTGCACACCTCCATACCGGCCTCGCGGACCATGCGCAGGGTGTCCCAGCGCTCCTCCCAGCTGTGCGTGGTGACCACGTTCGGAAAGTGCGACCTGGCGGTCTCGAGGTTGTGGTTGTAGCGGTGCACGCCCATGGCGGCGAGCTGGTCGACCTGCTCCTGGGTGAGCATGCCCAGCGAGCACGCCACCTGGATGTCGACCTCGTTGCGAATCGCCTCCACACCGGCGGCGACCTGCGCCATCAGCCGCTCGTCCGGCCCGCGCACCGCCGCGACGATGCAGAATTCGGTGGCCCCGGTCTTGGCGGTCTGCTTGGCGGCCTCGACCAGCGAGGGGATGTCGAGCCAGGCCGCGCGCACCGGGGACTGGAACAGCCCGGACTGCGAACAGAAGTGGCAGTCCTCGGGGCAGCCGCCGGTCTTGAGCGAGATGATGCCCTCGACCTCCACCTCCGGGCCGCACCACTTCATGCGGACCTCGTGCGCGAGTTCCAGCAGCTCCTCGAGCCGGTCGTCGGCGAGGCGCAGCACCTCGGCGGTCTGCTGCTGGTCGAGGCCGACGCCGCGGTCGAGCACCTGCTCGCGGGCGATCGCCAGAATGTCGGTGTCGGTCCTGACGGGTGCCTGGGTCATGCGCACGAATCCCTTCGTCCGGCCGGGCTGCGGCCGTGCAACTTGAACGGTGTTCAGGCTAGGGTAGCGTGGGGGCCGAGTCAAAGCACGAAAGGGTTGTCGCCAAGTGCAACTGCACCGCACCGACGTCGTCGACGGCGCCATCGCCATCCTCGACCAATTCGGCCTGGCCGATCTCACGATGCGCCGGCTGGCGACCTCGCTGCACGTCCAGCCCGGCGCGCTGTACTGGCACTTCCCCAACAAACAAGCGCTGCTCGGCGCGGTCGCCGACCGGATCCTGGCACCGCTGGACGAGCCGGTCGCCGCCGGCGAGTGGTCCGCTCAGGTGGGCGAGCTGGCACACCGGATGCGCTCGTGCCTGCTCGCCTACCGCGACGGCGCGGAACTGGTATCGGCCACCTATGCCTCGCGCCTGACCACCAGCAAGGGCCGCGAGCGGGTGGCGGGCGCGCTGATTCGCGGCGGCATGGGCCGCGAGGAGGCCGACCTGGCCGCCTACACCCTGCTGTACTACGTGCTCGGCGAGACCGTCGACGAGCAGTCGCGGATGCAGATGGATTCGGCGGGCGCGCTGCCGGAGGAGTCGTCGCCGCTGTACGAGAACACCAGCGCCACCGAGCGTTTCGACTTCGGGTTGCAGCTGTTCGTGGGCGGGGTCCGGCATCTGCTGGGCGACCGGGTGCGCTGACCGGACAAACCGGACGGTAGAGTCCCCTTCGTCATTCCCGGCGGGTGCGGGAATCCGGTGGAATTCCGGAACGGTCGCGCCACTGTGACCGCGGGCGGGCTCGGGCTCACCGCGGAAGTCAGACCTCCCTCGCCGGGTACCGCTCTGAGGTCGCGAGGTGCCCATGGAGTATCGGCGATGATCCGCGCGCGGACATCGGTGGTCGTCCCCGTCGTCGTGCTGGCGCTCGGGTGCGCCATGGTGGCGGCGACCGGATGCGGGGCCGAAACCGTGCCGCCCGCAACCGTTTTCGAGGTACTGCGGGCGAGGGTGACCGGAGCCGCCGTCGCCGACCCCGGTCTCGACACCATCATCTGGCAGTTGCGGGTGCCGCGCACGCTGCTGGCGGCCGTGGTGGGTGCGGGCCTGGCGCTGGCCGGGGCGGCCATGCAGACGCTCGTGCGCAATCCGCTCGCCGATCCGTATCTGCTCGGCGTGTCGTCCGGGGCGGGCGTGGGGGCTGCGGCGGTGATCACCTCCGGGTTCTTCGCGGGGGCCGGAGTGTGGGCGCTGTCGGGGGGTGCGCTGCTCGGCGCGTTCGCCGCGGCGGCGATGGTCTTTCTGATCGCGGTCGCCCAAGGCGGGCTGACACCGCTGCGGCTGGTGCTGACCGGCACCGTGCTGGGGTCGGCTTTCGCGGCACTGAGCAGCTACCTGATCTTTCGCAGCGCCGATCCGGCGGCCGCCCAGGCGGTGCTGTTCTGGCTGCTGGGGAGTCTCGCGGGGGCGGACTGGACGCGGATCGCGTTGCCCGCCGGTGTCGTCGGGGCCGCGGCGCTGGCACTGGCGGCGGCCGCGGGCTGGCTCGACGCGCTGACCGTGGGCGCCGACACCGCGGCGTCCGTGGGAGTCCCGGTGCGCGCCTTGCGGATTGCGCTGTTCGCCGGGCTGGCCGTGCTGGTGGGCGTCCTGGTGGCGGTCTCCGGCGGGATCGGTTTCGTCGGTCTGGTGGTGCCGCACGCGGCCCGCCTGCTGGTCGGCTCCCCGCACCGCGCGCTGCTTCCGGTGAGCGCCCTGTGCGGCGCGCTGTTCCTCGTGGTGGCCGACGCCGCCGCCCGAATCCTCGTCCGCCCCACCGAAATCCCCGTCGGTGTCCTCACCGGCCTCATCGGCGCTCCCGTCTTCCTCCTCCTGATGGGCCGCCGCCGCTACCGATTCGGTGCGTCGTGAGGGTGTCGGAGGGTCAGGCGATGCCCGCGGCGGGCCGGGGTCCTGTGCTGGAGGTCCGGGAGCTGGCCTGCGGCCCGGGGCGGCGGACCGTGCTGGCGGAGGTGGGTTTCACGGTGGCGGCCGGTGAGCTCGTCGGGATCGTCGGCCCGAACGGGAGCGGGAAGACCACGCTGTTGCGCACGCTGGCCGGGCTGCTTCGGCCGCGGCGGGGACAGGTGCTGGTGAAAGGCATCGACCTGCGGGGCGTGTCGGCGCGGCGGCGGGCGCGGGCGATCGCGTCGGTCGCGCAGGACGAACAGCCGCCCGATGATCTGCGGGCGGGTGAGGTGGTGGCGTTGGGCCTCACTCCGTATCTGCCGCCCTGGGGGTCGGGCGGTCCGCGGGAGCGGGCGGCCGTCGAGAGCGCTCTGCGCGCAGTGGATCTCGAGGGGTTCGCCGATCGGCCCGTACATCGGATGTCCGGCGGGGAGCGGCAGCGGGTGCTGCTGGCTCGCGCGCTCGTGCAGGACACCCCCGTGCTGCTGCTCGACGAACCGACGAATCATCTCGATGTCACCCACCGCCTCGCGCTGCTGGCGCTGGCTCGCACGCTGGACCGGACGGTGGTGCTCACGCTGCACGATCTCGACCTGGCCGACCGCTTCTGCGACCGTGTCGTGGTGCTGCACGACGGCCGTGCGGGTGCGTTGGCACCGCCCGAGTCCGCGCTCACGCCGGAGGTGCTCGGCAGCGTGTTCGGCGTGCGAGCCGCGCGCGTCCGCCATCCGGACACCGGGGAAACCCACCTGCTGCTCGACACGATGGCCGACCGGTCGTGACCCGCACCACCCACAGAAGGACGACGATGAGATCCTGGGCTCCGATATTCGCCACTCTCGCAACGGTTCTCACGGTGACAGCGTGCGGCGCCGCACCGGCCGTGCACGGCAATCTCACGCTGCGCAACTGCGGACGGGAGGTGCGCTTCCCCGCACCGGCCCAGCGCATGTTCGTCAACGACAGCAACATGATCTCGATGGCGCTCGCCCTCGGCGCGCAGGACGCGGTGACCGCGGTGTCCAGCCTGCAGGCCGACGACGCCGCGACCCTGCGCCGCCACTACGGCGACGCGGTCGATCGCCTGCGCGTGGTGTCCCCCGAGTCTCCGTCCCGGGAGACGGTGATCGCGCAACGCCCCGACGTGATGGTCGCCGGATGGAACTACGGTTACACCGAGGCGAAGGATCTCACTCCGGAGTCGTTGCGCGCGAACGGCATTGCCGCCTACATCCTGACCGAGAGCTGCCGGCAGCGCAGCGGCGAGCAGGCGCGCGGCATCGTCGATCCGTGGACGGCCCTGCGCACCGATCTCGGCAACCTCGGCGCGATCACCGGCCGCACCGAGCAGGCCACCCGCCTGGTCGCCGACCTCGATGCCCGCCTCGACGCCCTGCACCGCGCACCGCAGGCCGATCGGCGGCCGCGGGTCTTCGTCTTCGACAGCGCGAGCGACACCGTGTTCTCCAGCGGCAGATTCGGTGGGCCGCAAGCGATCCTGGACGCCGCGGGCGCGCACAACGTCCTCGAGGACGTGGCCGACTCGTGGACCCGGGTGTCGTGGGAGCGACTGGCGGCATCGGATCCGGACGCTCTGGTGTTCGTCGACTATCCGCCGCAGACGTTCGCTCAGAAGGTGGAACTGCTACGCGCCAAGCCCGGCATCAACCGGCTCCGCGCGGTGACCGAGCAGCGGTTCTTCGACCTGCCCTACACCATGTGGACCAGCGGGCCGCTCAACATCGACGCCGCCGAGCAGGTCCGGGCACAACTGGAGACCTGGAAACTGTTGCCGCCGTCGGGAATTCGGCCGCGCAGCGACGACGCGGTGCGGTGAAACCGATCACCGCGCCATGACCAGTTCCTGATCGCGGACCTGCCGCACGAACGGCACCACCTGCTGCGCGATGACCTTGTTGTACTCCCCCGGCTGCTGCACGGGATTCGCGTGCCCCGTACCGTGCGCGAGCACCGTCAGCAGATTCCCGTCCACGCCGCCGACCTGCTGGATCAGTACCCGATGGGTGTACTCGACATCCACGATCGGATCCCGCTCCGGATTGTTCGGGCGCAGGAAGACCACCGCCGGACGCGACTTGCCGCTCACCGGTTTGACCAGAGCACGCAGATCATCGACCGCGCCGCCCGCCACGATCGCGCGGAACTGCGATTCGATCAGCCCGTTGCTGGCCGCGTCGCGATTGCCGATCTTCTGCCGCAACACCTCCCCCACCGTCGACCACAGCCGGTCACCGCGAATGCCGGGCGGGGTGGTGTCGCGGTCGAGGAAACGGTCACGCCGAGCGTAGGTTTCGGCGAACAGGCGCAGGCTGCGGCTCTCCCGGATGCCCGGCAGCCAGCCGGTCCAGCGCAACAGATCCTCGCCCTGGTCGCGGCTTTCCGGGCGTACGGCGTCGAGGTCGATCGGCGTGCAGTCCAGGACGACGGCGGCCAGGTTCTTGGTGGAGCCGGTGTGGATGTGCTTGCCGATCTCCAGGGCGATCACGCCGCCCATGCTGTGGCCGACCAGCACCACGTTGTCGATGCGCGCGGCCTCGGTGACCCTGATGATCAGGTCGCTGATCACCTTGGTGTCGATACCGGTGTTGTCGTAGCGCACCGCCCACACCGAACCCATCCGGGTCAGCGACGGCAAGGCGCGAGCGGTGGCGGTGGCGTCGAGCGAGCCGAGACCGACCAGGTCGAACACCGCGGTGTTGCGGGCCTCGGGGGCGGGCGCCGCGACCGGCAGCACGGCCGGTTCGGTGCGCGCCAGCCGCGCCCGTTCCGGCGCGATGTCGACGGCGAGGTACTGGGCGAAGACCATCAGCAGCAGTATCGGCACCAAGGCCAGGCGCAGCAGCACCCTTCGGGTTCGCCGCAACCGCACCCAGCCGTGCCCCCACCGGGTTTCGGCCAGCCGGGCCCTCCGCCGCGCATCGTCGTAGTCCGCGACGGTGGTCGGGTGCCGGTCCTCCAGAAGCATCTCCATCCACTGTAGGACGGTCCGGTCCGCATGATCATCGACAATGCCCGCCCGGTGGCCCGTTCCACATTCCGTGCCCGGCGGCTATCACGGCCCCCGCCCGGTATTCCGAACGTGCGCGGATCAGTGCAGGTAGCGTGCGCGCCACCCCGCCTGGAACCAGGTCGGGGCGGTGTCGGCGAAGCGCTCCGGTTGCCACCGGCCCGCGCCCTCGGGGACGGCGCCGACCAACTCCACTCCCGTCACCTCGGGGAGGTCGGTCCGATTGCAGTCGGCGGCGAGATCCGGCGTGGCGGGCCAGGATCCGATCACCAGGCCCGCGCAGGGGACGCCCGCCGCGGCGAGGGCGCGGGTGGTCAGTTCGCTGTGGTTGAGGGTCCCCAGCCCGGCCGCGGCGACCACCAGCACGGGTGCGGCGAGCTTCTGGGCGAGGTCGAGGAGAGTGAATTCGCCGAGCCGGACGAGCACGCCGCCCGCTCCCTCCACCAGCGTCAGGTCCGCGTCCGAGAGCGCGTCGATGGCGGCGACGGTGTCACCGAGCGTCAGCAGCGGCTGCCCCGCGCGCCGGGCGGCGGTGTCGGGGGCCAGCGGGTCGGGGTAGCGAGCCAGTTCCAGCGTCCGGGTGACCCCGGCCAGCCGCGCGATATCGGCCAGGTCGCCGGGCTCGCCCGGCCGCACGCCCGTCTGCGCCGGTTTGCACACCGCGACCGACCGTCCGGCGGCACGCGCGGCGGCGGCCAGTGCCGCGGTCACCACCGTCTTGCCGACCTCCGTCGAGGTCCCCGTCACGATCAACACGCTCACAGCCGTGCTACCTCCTCGTCCCGCTCATACCGGCACCGGTCCCCGCGCGTCGGCCAGCACGGCCGCGAGAGTCGTTGCGATGAAGTCCATTTCGGCGTCGGTCAGATCGGCGCGGGCGGTGAGCCGCAGCCGCGACGTGCCCTCCGGGACCGACGGTGGTCGGAAGCAACCCACGCTCAGGCCGCGCGCCCGGCACGCCTGCGCGGCGTCGTAGGCGACCTGTGCCTCGCCGAGCACCACCGACACCACCGCCGAATCCGGTTGCGGCGCGGCGGCGATGCGAGCGATGGCGGTGGCACGCTCCCGCACCCGTCCCGCCATCGCGGGATCGCGCCGCAGCAGGCGCAGCGCCGCCCGCGCCGCCCCGACCGCCGCGGGCGCGAGCCCGGTGTCGAAGATGAAGGTGCGGGCGGCGTCGACCAGGTGGGCGCGGACCCGCTCGGGAGCCAGCACCGCACCCCCTTGGGCGGCAAGGGCTTTCGACAAGGTGGCGGTGACGATCAGGTCCGGCTGCCCGGCCAGGCCGACCTCGTGCACCAGCCCGCGGCCGCCGTCGCCGCGCACCCCGATGCCGTGCGCTTCGTCGACGATCAGCACCGCACCGTTGGCCCGGACCACGCGGTGCAGCTCGCGCAGCGGCGCCAGATCCCCGTCGGCGCTGAACACCGAGTCGGTCAGCACCACCGCCCGCTCCTCGGTACGCGCGGACAGCAGCCTATCCACGGCGAGCACGTCGCGATGCGGCGCTATCGCCACCCGGGCCCGCGACAACCGGCAGGCGTCGACCAGCGAGGCATGACTGCCCGCGTCCGACACCACCAGCGACCCACGCCCGGCCAGCGCCGTCACCACACCGAGATTGGCGGCGTACCCGGAGGCGAACACCAGCCCCGCCTCGGCCCCGGTGAATTCGGCCAACTCGGCCTCGAGTTGCTCGTGCGCCACGGTCGTCCCCGTCACCAGCCGCGACCCGGTGGACCCGGTCCCCCACGTCCGCACCGCCTCGACCGCGCCCTCGACGACCTCGGGATGCCGCGACAAGCCGAGGTAGTCGTTCGACGCCAGATCGATCGGACCGGCCTGCGGCCCCCGGGCGCGCAGCTCGCGCCGCAACCCGGCCCGCACCCGCTCCCCGGCCCGCACATCAATCCAGCCCAACGGATCCACACTCACAGCACAGCAGCATACTTGAACGCCGTTCAGGAGCAAGGGGCGACGTCTGCTACTCCGGAGGTTGCCAGTTCAGGACCGGGGCGAGGGCGCGCAGGGCGACGCCGGGCGGGGTGAGCCGGGCGGCGGTGTCGCGGAGCAGGGCCGCCGGGGGCCAGGACCACTGGGCGATGGCGCCGAGTCGACGGGAACGGCGGGCGAGGGATCGGGTACGCGGGCGGCGGGAGCGGTCGTAGGCGGACAGGGCGGTGGCGAGGGGGTGGCGGTCGAGGAGGGCGGCGAGAGTGACGGCGTCCTCGAGGGCCTGGTTCGCACCCTGGCCGAGGTTCGGGGTCATGGCGTGCGCGGCGTCGCCGACGAGCGCGACACGGTGGTGCACAAAGGTCTTCAGCGACGGGAGGTCGTAGATGTCGTGGCGCAGTACGGCCTCGGGGTCGACCGCGTCGAGCAGGGCCGGGATCGGCTGCGGCCATGCGCCGAACCGCCTGCGCACCTCGGCGAATTCGCCGTCCGGTGCGCGTTCGCCCGCCCGCGCGTTGGCGACCCCGAACAGATAGGCCCGGCCGTCGGGCAGCGGGGCGACGCCGAAACGCTCGCCGCGGCCCAGGGTTTCGCCCCCGCTGCGCAGGTCGGGCACGGGGCGGCTGATCATGCGCCAAGCGGTGTAGCCGGCACAGCGCGGCCGGAAAACGTTCGGCCACAGCGCTTCCCGCACGCTGCTCCGGATGCCGTCCGCGCCTATCACGAGGTCCGCTTCCGAGACCCCCGCGCTGTGCGCCACCGTCACCTCGTCACCGTGGTACTCGAGTCCGGTCACCGTGACGCCGAGGCGCAGCGACCCTTCCGGCACGGCCGAGCGGAGGATGCCGAACAGGTCGGCGCGGTGCATGGCCACCATCGCCCCGTAACGCCGGGCCAGTTCCTCGGTATCGGTCCTGGACAGCCAGCGACCCGAGCGATCCCGGATCCCGCCCTCGGTGTCGACCATAGCGCGCGCCCGCACCCGCTCCCCGAGCCCCAGCACGTCGAGAGCCCGTAACCCGTTGGGCCACAGGCTCAACCCCGATCCCCCTTCCCCGGTCACCGCCCGCTCCAGCACCTCCACCTGCCAGCCGCGCCGCGCGAGCGCGACAGCCGTCGCCGACCCGCCGATGCCGCCGCCCACCACAACCGCCCGCCCGGCACGCTCCATGACATCCTCCACTACAGCTGTGGTCCGACCCGCACGGCCGTCATGCGGCGGCCGCGGCCACCACTCCGGCCGCGATCCGCGCCACGTCGTCGGGCGTGCTGATGTACGGCGGCATGGTGTACACGAGATTGCGGAACGGGCGGAGCCAGACACCGGATTCGACGGCGGCGTGGGTGGCCTTGCGCATATCGACCGGGTGGTCGAGTTCCACGACGCCGATCGCGCCCAGTACGCGCGTCTCGACGACACCCGGAACTTCCCGTGCCGCGGCCAATCCCGCTTCCAGGCCCGCTTCGATACCGGCCACCTCGCCCCGCCAGTCGCGAGACAGCAGCAGCTCGATCGAGGCGACGGCGACAGCGCAGGCCAGCGGATTGGCCATGAAGGTCGGACCGTGCATCAGCCCGCCGTGCCCGGCGCTGATGGTCTCCGCGATCTCGGCGGTGCACAGCGCGGCGGCCAGTGTGAGGTAGCCGCCGGTGATGGCCTTGCCGACGCACAGCACATCGGGCCGCACCCCCACCCGGTCGGCGGCGAAAAGCGTTCCGGTGCGGCCGAATCCGGTGGCGATCTCGTCGAAGACGAGCAGCACGCCGTACTCGTCGCACAGCCGCCGCAGCTCGTTCAGATATCCCGGATGGTGAAACCGCATGCCGCCCGCGCCCTGCACGATCGGCTCCACGATCACCGCGGCCGTCTCGTCCGCGTGCGCCGCGAACAGCCGCTCCAGCTCCCGGACATATTCGGGCACATAGTCTTCGGGTGGCACCGGCGCGAAGATCTGCTCGGCGAGCACGTCGGTCCACAGCGAGTGCATGCCACCGTCGGGGTCGCACACGCTCATCGGCGTGAACGTGTCGCCGTGGTAGCCGCCGCGCCAGGTGAACAGCCGCCGTTTGCCCGGCCTGCCGAGCGCGCGCCAGTGCTGCAGGCACATCTTGACGGCCACCTCGACCGACACCGAACCGGAATCGCAGAGGAACACCTTGTCCAGACCCGCGGGCGTGATCTCGACCAGCAACTGCGCCAGCCGCACCGCCGGCTCGTGGGTGAGGCCGCCGAACATGACGTGACTCATCCGCTGCGCCTGCGCGGTCAGCGCCGCGTCCAGCACCGGGTGCCGGTAGCCGTGCACCGCCGCCCACCACGAACTCATCCCGTCGATCAGCTCGCGACCGTCGGCCAGCCGCAGGCGCGTACCGGCGGCGGACGCGACGACCAGCGGTTCCGTGCTCGCCGGAAAGCCGCCGTACGGATGCCAGACGTGCGCGGCGTCGAGTGCGGTGATCTGGTCGGGTGTCAGGGCCACGGGATTCCTTCGCGCCGGAAGCTTGAACGCCGTTCAAGTTACCACGACGGGCACATCGTCCCGCGAAATCGGCCCACGAGGCGTGGCCGCCGGTTAATCTTTGACTTTGTCAAAGATCTGTGGCGGGTGGCCACAGGGAGTCGCCGGGAGGCACGGGTACATGAGCACCGCCACCGCGTCCGTGGCCGCCGAGCACATCGCCGCGGTCCGCGAATTCAATCGCCGCTACACGCGCCTGATCGGGGTGCTGCACGAGCACCTCGTCGATACGGACTTCTCGCTCACCGAGGCGCGAATCCTGTTCGAGCTGGCCCGTTTCGGGCCGGTCGAGGTGGTCGCGTTGCGCCGGGAGCTCGGGCTGGATCCCGGTTATCTCAGCCGCATCCTGTCCCGGTTCGAGAACGCCGGGCTGGTGCTGCGGCAACGCTGCGAGACCGACGCGCGCCGCCGACTGGTCCGGCTGACCGAGCACGGCGAGACCGCCTTCGCCGACCTCGACGAGCGCTCCAGCCGCGATGTCGCCGCGCTGCTCGGCAGCCGGGCATCCCACGACCGCGACCGCCTGGTCGATGCCATGCGCACCATCGAACGCGTCCTTGGCGACCAGCCGGGCGCGCCGTTTCTGCTCCGCGATCCGCGGCCCGGTGATTACGGCTGGGTGATTCAGCGCAATGCCGCCCTGTACGCCGCCGAGTACGGCTGGAACGCCGACTACGAGACGCTGGTCGCGCGGATCGTCGCCGACTATCTGGAGACCCGCGAACCGCAGGCGGAGCGGGCCTGGATCGCCGACCGGGACGGCGAGCCGATCGGCTGTGTGTTCTGCGTCCGCGAGGACGACACCACCGCACGACTGCGACTGCTGCTCGTCGAACCGTCCGCACGCGGCCTCGGAGTCGGCTCCGCCCTCGTGGACGAGTGCCTGCGCTTCGCCACCGCGGCGGGCTACCGCAGCATGGTGCTGTGGACCAACGACGTCCTGACCTCCGCCCGCCGCGTCTACGAACGGGCGGGCTTCGACCTCGTCGAGACCGAACCGCACCACAGCTTCGGCAAGGACCTCACCGGCCAGACCTGGCGGCGCACCCTGCGCTGAGCCCGCGGTCGACGCTAGCGGCGCACCTTGAATCTCAGGTGCAGCACCCGGTCGCCTCGGACGACGACGTGCGGGTCCGCCAGGCGATACCGGTCCCCGACACTGCCGAAATATCGCCGCCCCGAACCGAATACGACCGGAGCCACGTCCATCGCCACCTCGTCCACCAATCCGGCCGCGAGTATCTGGCCGCCTACCTCGCCCGCGTTCACACTGACGGTTCGCTCCCCGGCGAGCTTGTTCGCCGTGTCGATCGCCGCGGTCACGTCGTCGACGAAGTGATAGGACGCCTCGGGATGCCAGCCCGCCGGCTTGGGCCGGTGCGACACCACGACCACGTGCTCCCCGGCGGGCGGATCGCCTTCCCACCCGTTCACCAGGTCGAACAGCCGACGGCCCATCACTATGACGCCGATCGACTCCCACATCGGCCGTACGTATTCCGCCGACGCCCGCGAGACGCGGAAACCGCTCCCGGTCCCGGAATGATCGAACTGCCGCTCATCGCGCTCGACGATCGGGGTGTCCCCGCTGAAATACCAGTCGTGCAGCGGACCGACGTCGTCGTTCTCGTCGGCGATGAAGCCGTCGAGTGACACCACGCTGTGCATGATCACCGTGCCCACAGGCCCTCCTCAAGTCTGCTTGCTCTCGATCACGATCGATCGAAGCGCACCGGGTGGCGGCCGGGCTTGTAAAAAATCACGCGACGGGCATCGGGCCCCCGTCCGGCGGGAAGCCGGGAGCGGCGGGGAATCGGCGGCGCAGCGCCAGGTACTCCGTCGGCGTGTGCCCGGTGAAGTCCTTGAACTCCTTGCCCAGATGGGCTTGGTCGAAATACCCCACCGTCGCGGCGAGTTCCGACCAGCCGACCGGCTCCCGAGCGTCCACGGACAGGATCAGTCGCGCGAAACGATAGATCCGCGCGATCTGCTTCGGCGTCACCCCGACATGGGATTTGAACTGCCCGGCCAGGTGCGTCGCACTCACACCCGCGGCCTCGGTCAGCGCACCGACCGGGACCACACCGTGGGAGGTCGCGAGCCACTGCGCCGTGTTCCGTACCAGGTCGAGGCCGTGCGGCGGCGTGTCCGCCAGTCGCGAGCGCAACTCGGTCTCCACCGCCTCCAGCATGTCGCCGGGGGTGGCGATCTCGCCCAGCCGGTTGCGGATCCGGTCCAGCGACCGCTGCCAGACCGCGTCGACCGGCACCCATCGATCCCGCAGTTCGCTCGCCGGCACGTCGATGAACGGCGACATCCCCCAGGGCTTGAAATGCACCCCGACCAGCCGGACCTCGCTGCCGTAGTCGAAGCAGAAGCGCCGGGTCCACACGCCCATGAACCATCCGTCGGCGAAGACCGCGGGCGGCACCGACGGATCGGAGTCCCACAGCCGCGCGGGCTCGCCCAGATTCACGAACAGATGCGCCGACGGCATCGGGGGCACGCTCATCCGGCGATGGCGCGGCACCCCGGTCAGGCAGTAGATGTCGTCGATGTACCGATCGAGCGGCGGCGCCGGCACCCGGGCCAGGTAGTCCATGCACCCACTGTGCCGGAAATCCGGCACGCCCACTCGGCTTCGGCCATCCGGCAGCGCACTCGTGTGCGCGCCGTGCCGACACCTTCCGCGCCGGCCGCGCCCGCCGGACTCCAGCGCCTCGTCCTCGGCGGCCTGGCCCGGCTGGCCCGCCGTACCGGCTACGAACGACGCTGGCTGGCGGACTGAGCCCGCAACCGGCACTCGGACACCGCCTCCGGCCGCGCTGCGATTAGGGTCGGGGGCATGGTTCAGCCCCACCCGGTCGCAGACGCGGCACCGCTGGGCGTGTGGCCCGGCACCGCGTACCCGCTGGGCGCGACATACGACGGGGCCGGCACCAACTTCTCGGTGTTCTCCGAGGTGGCCGAGCGGGTGGAGCTGTGCCTGATCGACCGCGCGGGCGCCGAGACCCGCATCCCCCTGGAAGAGGTCGACGGCTACGTCTGGCACGCCTACGTGCCGACCGTAGCGCCCGGCCGGCGGTACGGATTCCGGGTGCACGGCCCCTACGATCCCGCGCGCGGGCTGCGCTGCGACGCGAGCAAGCTGCTGCTCGATCCCTACGGCAAGGCGTTCGCCGGGGAGTTCGGCAACGACCCCGCCCTGTACGCCTACGGCCGGGATTCCCTGGGGCACACCATGACCGGCGTGGTCGTCAACCCGTTCTTCGACTGGGCGGACGACCGCGCTCCCCGCCGCCCGTATCACGAGACGGTGATCTACGAGGCCCACGTCAAGGGCATGACCTACACCCACCCGCAGGTACCGCCGGAAATACGCGGCACCTACGCCGGTCTCGCCCACCCGGCGATCATCGAGCACCTGAAGTCCCTGGGCGTCACCGCGCTCGAGCTGATGCCGGTGCACCAGTTCCTGCACGACCGGCTGCTGCTCGATCGCGGACTGCGAAACTACTGGGGTTACAACAGCTTCGGCTACCTCGCCCCGCACAGCGAATACGCCGCCGACGCCCGGGCGGGTGCGGCGGTCACCGAGTTCAAGGCCATGGTGCGGGCACTGCACGCCGCCGACATCGAGGTCATCCTGGACGTGGTCTACAACCACACCGGCGAGGGCAATCATCTCGGCCCCACCATCTCGCTGCGCGGCATCGACAACGCGGCGTACTACCGCCTGCGCGAGGACGATCCCGAGCATTACACGGACTACACCGGCACCGGCAACAGCCTCAACGTCCGCCACCCCCACACGCTGCAACTGATCATGGACTCCCTGCGCTACTGGGTGCTGGAGATGCACGTCGACGGCTTCCGATTCGACCTGGCGGCCACGCTGGCGCGCGAATTGCACGACGTCGACCGGCTGTCCACCTTCTTCGACCTGGTGCAGCAGGATCCGGTGGTGAGCCAGGTGAAGCTGATCGCCGAACCCTGGGACGTCGGCGAGGGCGGCTACCAGGTGGGCAACTTCCCGGGCCTGTGGACGGAATGGAACGGCAAGTACCGCGACACGGTGCGCGATTATTGGCGCGGCCGCCCGGCCACCCTGGGCGAATTCGCCTCCCGCCTCACCGGCTCGTCGGATCTGTACGAGGCCACCGGCCGCCGCCCGGGCGCCAGCATCAATTTCGTGACCGCGCACGACGGATTCACGCTGCGAGACCTGGTGTCCTACAACGACAAACACAACGAGGCCAACGGCGAGGACAACCGCGACGGCGAGAACCACAACCGGTCCTGGAACTGCGGCGTGGAGGGCCCGACCGACGACCCGGAGGTCAACGCGCTGCGAGAACGCCAGAGCCGCAACATGATCGCCACCCTGGCGCTGTCGCAGGGCACGCCCATGCTGTCGCACGGTGACGAACTGGGCCGCACCCAGCAGGGCAACAACAACGCCTACTGCCAGGACTCGCCGGTGTCGTGGATGGATTGGTCACTGGCGCACAAGAATTCGGAACTGGTCGAGTTCACCGCCCACGCGTTCGGGCTGCGTGCCGCGCACCCCGTATTCCGGCGGCGCCGCTTCTTCGACGGCCGCCCCGCTCCGGGCGCCGACGCCGACATCGCCTGGTTCACCCCGTCCGGCGAGGAGATGACCGCCGCCGACTGGGAGTCCGGTTTCGCCCGCTCCCTGGCGGTGTTCCTGAACGGTGACGCCATCGCCGAGCCGGGTCCGCGCGGCGAGCGCGTCCGCGACGACTCGTTCCTGCTGTGTTTCAATGCCCACGACGCCCCCATCCACTTCACCGTTCCGGGCCCGGACTACGGCGCCGAATGGTCGACCGCGCTCGACTGCTCGATGCCCACCGGACTCACCAGCGCCACCCACACCGCGGCGAGCACGGTCGAGGTGCCCGCTCGCTGCCTGCTCGTGCTCCGCCGTACCGCATGATCGAAATCGAGATGACAGAATTCCCCGCCACTCCCGACCACCGCACCGGCCCGATCGCCCGCGCCACCCCGGTGCGCAGCACCTACCGGTTGCAGCTGCGCCCCGACACGCTGACCTTCGCCGATGCCCGCACCATCGCGGAGTACCTCCAGCAACTGGGCGTCTCACATCTGTATCTGTCGCCGATCATGACCGCGATGCCGGGTTCGCCGCACGGGTACGACGTCACCGATCCGACCACGGTGTCGGCGGCGCTCGGTGGCCCGGGCGGGTTGAAGGCGCTGGCGGACGAGGTGCGCAGCCGGGGCATGGGGCTGATCGTGGACCTGGTGCCCAATCATGTCGGCGTCGGCGATCCGCGGCAGAATCCGTGGTGGTGGGATGTGCTGCGCAACGGCAAGAAGTCGCAGTTCGCGCACTGCTTCGACATCGACTGGAGTCCGAACAACGGCGCCGGGGGGCGGCTGGCGCTGCCGGTGCTGCAGAGTGAGAACGATCCGGCCGCCCTCACCGTCGACCGCTCCGGCCCCGAACCCATGCTGGCGCTGCATGATCTGCGCTTCCCCATCGCGCCGGGCACCGACGGCGAGAACGCGCTGCGCATCCACGACAAACAGCACTACCGCCTGGTCAGCTGGAAGGCCGGGATCTGCACCTACCGCCGCTACTTCGCGGTGTCGAGCCTGGCGGCGCTGCGACAGGAGGATCCGGCGGTCTTCGAACTCACCCATCGCGAGCTGGCCGCCTGGTGCGAGCACGATCTGGTGGACGGCGTCCGGGTCGATCATCCGGACGGATTGGCCTATCCCGCGGCGTATCTGGCGAGACTGCGGCGGCTCATCGGCCCGCACCGGCTGCTGCTGGTGGAGAAGGTGCTCGCCAGCCGCGAGCCGCTGGACGCCACGCTGCCCATCGACGGCACCACCGGCTACGACGCACTGGGCGAATTGAGCGGCGTGCTGGTCGACCCGTCCGGCGAGCCGACGCTGACCGCGCTGTCGCGGCAGTACTGCGGGCACGGCAGCAACGGCGCCTGGTTCGGCAACAACGAGCACCGGATCAAGCGAGCCGTCGCCGAGCGGCTGCTGGTGCCGGAGGTGCGGCGGCTGGTCGCGGCGATCAAGCGCGACGCGGCGATCGGTGGCTTCGACGCCGCGGCCACCAGCGATCTGGCGCTGACCAACGCGACCGTCGAGGTGCTGTCGTTCATGCCGGTCTGCCGCACCGACTACGCGCCGCTGGCGGGCATGGCGGGCAGTATCGTCGCGAAGGTCGGCAAGCGCAATCGCGAACTCACCGTGCCCCTTTCGGTGCTGGTGACCGCGCTGTCCGCCGGTGGGGAGGCGGCGGTGCGATTCCATCAGGTGTGCGGGGCGGTGAACGCCAAGGCGGTCGAGGACACCATGTTCTATCAGGCGGCGCGGCTGGTCTCGCTGCAGGAGCTGGGCGGCAACCCGTCACGCTTCGGCCATTCGCTGCTGGAGTTCCACCTGGCCAACACCGAGCGTGCCAACCGCTGGCCCGCGACGATGACCACGCTGTCCACCCACGACACCAAGCGCGGCGAGGACGTGCGGGCCCGGATCGGGGTACTGTCACAGTTCGCCGAGACCTGGGCGAAGGCGGTGGCGGCCTGGAACGAGATCACACCGCCGCCCGACGGCGCGACGGCACTGTTCCTGCTGCAGAACATGTTCGGCATCTGGCCCGCCGACGGCCGCCCGGCCGCCACGGTTCCCGGGCTGCGCGAGCGGCTGCATCTGTTCGCCGAGAAGGCCGTCCGGGAGGCGGGCACCCAATCCTCCTGGGAGGAACCGGATTCCGACTTCGAAGCCCGGCTGCACCGCTGGGTGGACGCGGTGATCGACGGCCCGGTCGGCGCGGAACTCGACGCCCTGGTGGCCAAGCTGTCGCAGCACGCCTGGTCGGACGCGCTGGCGCAGAAGCTGCTGCAGCTGTGCGGACCCGGGATCCCCGACATATACCAGGGCTGCGAGCTGTGGGAGGACTCGCTGGTCGATCCGGACAACCGCCGCCCGGTCGACTTCGGGCACCGGCTGGCGATGCTGCAATCGCTCACCGGCACACCGGAATTGGATTCCTCGGGGGCGGCCAAGATGTGGGTGGTGGCGTACGCGCTGTGGCTGCGCCGCGAGCGGCCGGACTGCTTCGTCGGCGGCACCTACACCCCGCTGTTCGCCACCGGCGACGGCGCCGACCACCTCGTCGCCTACGCGCGGGGCCGCGCGGGCGGGACGCCGCAGGTGATCGTGGCGACCACCCGGCACAGTGCGCGCCTGGCCGACATCGGCTGGGGCGACACGGTATTGGATCTGCCCGAGGGCACCTGGACCGATCGCCTCACCGGGAACTCCTTCTCCGGACGGGCACGACTGGAGAAGTTGTTCACGCGGCTGCCGGTGGCCCTGCTGGTGCGCTGAGCGGCGCCCGCCGCCGGGACCGCTCAGGCGCTCACCGGCTGCTCGAGTTCCGGACAGGGCGCCTCCACCACGTTCTCCACCAGCTCGCTCGGCAGCGTCCGGCCCTGCTCGCTCAGTTCCCGTTGCCACCGCTGGAGATTCGGCGGACGGTAGTCGTCGCAGATCTCGACCGTCGACGACAGCGACACCTTCTTGTCGTCGGGTGCGGACAGTCGGCGCCAGAAGTCCGGGTAGTAACGCTGATTGCGCGGATTCACCAGCAGGCCCAGCAGATTCATGATCCGGTACGGCAGGGGCAGCGCGTTGTGCGGCCGCACCGCGTTGTCGAAGGCGGGCGTGCCCATCAGTTGCTCGAGCCGCTCCCGATCGAACTGCAGCCCCTGCGCGGCGGCCTCGTCCACCATCCAGCGCAGCGTGAGATCGGAGAGGCGGCAATCGGAATGGCCGCCGCCGATGTCGGTGTGGCCACCCTTGAACCACACCTGCTTCACCCGATCGGCACGCTGCTGCTCGACGCCCGCCTCGTCGGTGACCTCCCACAGGCAGGGCGCGAAGATGCGACGGCGCTCGTCGATGGCCAGCGCCTGCCGGGCGCAGTGCACGTGCGGCGACAGCCGCATGTCGTGGAAGCGGTACCGCCACGAGGTCACCAGGGGCACACCCATCGCGCCGACCGTGTCGAAGACGCCGACGAACTTGATCGGCACGGGATAGTGGCAGTGCTCCGCGCGGAAATCCACCCACTCCTGCGGATCCGGGTCGTCGGGATGCCGCTTGCGCTGCCGGTAGATGCGCAGCGCCTGCGGATACCGCTTGCCGATCATGGCCTCCGGCTTCAGCAGGCCCAGGCGGTGGATCATCCCGGTGAGGCTGCGTGCGGTGTAGGCGCCGCGGCTGAAGCCGAAGACGAAGATCTCGTCGCCGGGCTCCCAGTTCAGTGCGACCTGCCAGTACATCGTGGACAGGTTCGCGTTCAGGCCGAGCCCGAACGCGCCGCCGAGCAGTTTGTCGGCGAGGTAGCCCTGTGAGCCGGGGCCGTCGGCGTAGAACACTCGCTGTCCCACATGTTCGCCGGTGTCCAGGGTGGTCCCCAGGCGCACCGACTCCGCGATCTTGACGACATTGCTGACCGTGGGATTGCTCTCGGATCCCCACGTGCCGTCACAGCACACCACCAGACGTTTCATATCCCGATCCTCCCGCCCCGTACTCCACGGATCCTGCGTAGCGAACTACTCGATTCATCGCCGACGAGCCGCGCAAGCGTTAATAGTTCCCGCATATTCGTCTCATCGCCGACGCCATTGCGCAACCGCCGTCCGAGCGGCGACGACCGCCCACGCACCCACCAGCAGCAGGTAGAGGACAACAGCGGAGACCGCGAACAGCACCGCATCGGTGTGGTGGTACAGCGCGGCGCTGCCGGTGACGCAGGTACCCACCGGGAACGTGAAACCCCACCAGGTCATATCGAATTCGAGCGCGCCGGCGCGCAGCGTGCGCACGGTGACCGCCGCGGCCAGCGCCAGCCACAGCATCGCGAACCCCCACGCGAGCACCCCGTAGCCGATCGAGAACACCAGCAGCCCTTCGGCTTCCGGCCCCGGCAGGGCGGCGGGAGCGGCGTCGGCGAGCAGGCCCGCGGCGGTGATCGACTGCCCCAGCGGACCGAGCCCGATCCACAGCGTGGGCACGGTGCCGGACGGCGGCGTGCCGTAGTGCACCAGCCGCGACCAGATCATGGTGAGGGTGATCAGTGCCGCGATCAGGCTCAGGCCGAACATGGCCAGGCACGCCAGCAGCAGGGTCAGCCGCCACTGTCCGGCCGGTGTGTGCGGCGCCAGCAGCGCGCCCGTGGCCGCCGACACCATCGGCGGCACCACCGGCATCAGCCAGCCGCCGAACGCCGCGTCCGGGGCGAGGCGATGCCGGGTGATCATGCGATAGGGCACCACGACCGCCGTCGCCAGGCCCAGCACCGTCCCGGCCGACCACAGCGCCCAGTCGATCGCGACCGCCGCCGGCGCACCGATCACGTCCGTCCCGAGCAGCAGCGTGCCCGCGCCCACGGTCAGCAGGGCCATCGGCGGCGCGCCGAGAAAGTGCGCCATGACCGGGTGATCCAGATGTCCGCGCGAAACGTCCGGATGTCGCCGCCACTGCAGTGCGAACGCCGTGACCAGCACGACCAGCAGTACCGCCGCCGCCGCCCACACCGCCGTGGCCGCCTCCCGCAGTCCTGGAAACCGCACGGGCAGACTCGCCGCCGCGGTACCGACGATCCCGGTACCCATCACCACCGCGAACCAGTTCGGGCCGAGCCGCCGCAGCGCGGACTCGTCCGCCGTCCGGATATCGGACCGCACCGGCGCCACCGCGGTCATCGGGACACCGCCCCGCCACTGCCGAATTCTCGCCACCGTTTCATGCCTTCACCGTTCCCGGCCGCGCGTTCCCGCGGTAGCCAGCCCGTCCCGATGGGTACATAGAACGGCTCTATGCCCGGTTTGCCTTTCGGCCTCGCTCTGGCCTGCTCGAGTGGCGGCCGGCCGCGTATTTGCCGAGGAGGCATAGGCTCGACCTATGCCGCTGTCGCCACGGGTTCCCGATCTGACCGCGCTCGACCTCCTGCTGTCGGTGGTGGAGCTGGGCAGCCTCGGCCGGGCCGCGCAAGCGCACGGGATCAGCCAGCCGTCGGCGTCGTCGCGGATCCGCTACCTGGAACAGCTGGTGGGCGTGCCGGTGCTGGAACGGACCACGCTGGGCTCGCGGCCGACGGCGGCGGGCGCGCTGATCGCGGAATGGGCGCGCGGCGTGGTCGACGCCGCCGCGCGGCTGGACGCGGGAATCGATACCCTTCGCGCGCAACGGGATTCCCGGTTGCGGGTGGCCGCCAGCCAGACCGTGGCGGAGTACCTGTTCCCGGGCTGGCTGACCGGGATGCGCGCCGCCGCACCGGACACCACCATCGCGCTGGAGTCCGGGAACTCGACCGAAGTGGGCACGGCGGTGCTGGACGGCCGCGCGGCGATCGGATTCATCGAGAGCCCGCGCGCCGCCCGCGGCCTGCAGAGTCATCCCGTGGCGCGCGACCACCTCGTGGCGGTCGTGCACCCGCACCACCCCTGGGCCCGGCGCGGCACGGTGACGCTCCGCGACCTGGCCACCACACCACTCATCCAGCGCGAATCCGGCTCGGGCACGCGGACCTGGTTCGAACGCGCGGTCACCGCCGCCGTCCCCGGCGTTCGCCCGGCGGTCGCGCTCGAACTGTCCTCCACCACCGCCATCAAGTCCGCCGTGGCCTCCGGCGTGGCGCCCGCGGTCCTCAGCTCCCTGGCCGTCGCCGGTGAATTGGCCACCGGGACACTGGCCTCGCCCCGGATCACCGACGCCGATCTCACCCGTACCCTTCGCGCGGTCTGGCCCGCCGCCCAGCAGCTGACCGGACCCGCGCGCACGCTGTACACCATCGCCCGCCGCCGGTGATCCGCCCTGCGCCGCAATGGTTCTCAGAGAATGTGCTCAGCCTTCGTAGGGGCGGACCGTGAAGCGGAGTTCCCCGGGTTCGGGGACATGGGCCGCGCCGACGGTGACGGTGCCCACGAAGTCACCGTAGCCCGGCGAGAAGATCGCCGAACGGCCGTCGTTGCTCCAGAACCCGGGCCCGTTGGCGCGATGCGTCTTGCTACCGGTCTCGCCGGTGGCGACATTGCGCCAGTTCAGGGTGACATCGAGCGAGCAGTTGCCGACGCCGATCAAGGTGACCGCGGCGGTGAACCCGGCGGCGCCGGAATAGGCGTTCCCGTTCACCGAAGAGTCGACGATCGCCCCGCAGGGGCCATTCGCCAGCGCGTACACCCGGGCGAACTGGCCGCCGTTGGTGTCAGCGGAAGCCGGTGCGGCAGTAGCCATCGCGGTGGCGCCGGCGACCAGGGCCGCCGCGGCGAGTGCTGTCGTAGATCCCATCGAACGCATCAATACCCCCGGAGGTGGACGGTGACCATCACGGATCGGATGCCATGCGACGGTACCAGTCATCCGGTCGTCCCATGACCGTTCAGCCAGACGTCTCTCCGCCAAGCCGGAGGCCATGCCATCCGGAAGACCCTGGTGCGGGAATTGTCAGTGCTCGCTGCTAAGGTTGATACGGGTTCGCTGCGCGCCTCAGCGAGGCGTCCCTTTGGTCGACTTTCCCACTGCCACATGGCAATTCACTTACTTCACTCGACACCGCGCGTCGAACTTGCGCTAGCCCCGCACGCGGGGGCAGTATCGTCGCGTGTCAGCCTCGGGATTCGTTCACCTCCACAATCACACCGAGTACTCGATGCTCGACGGCGCGGCCAAGATCACGCCCCTGTTCAAGGAGGCGGAGCGGCTGGGAATGACCGCGGTGGGCATGACCGACCACGGCAACATGTACGGCGCTTCGGAGTTCTACAACTCGGCCAAGAAGCAGGGCATCAAGCCGATCATCGGCATCGAGGCCTACATCGCGCCCGCGTCCCGCTTCCAGACCAAGCGCGTCCAGTGGGGCGACCCGAGCCAGAAGAGCGACGACGTCTCCGGTTCCGGCGCCTACACGCACATGACCATGGTCGCCGAGAACGCGACCGGCCTGCGCAACCTGTTCAAGCTGTCGTCGCTGGCCTCCATCGAGGGCCAGCTCGGCAAGTGGGCGCGCATGGACGAGGAGATCATCTCCCAGTACGCCGAGGGCATCATCGCCACCACCGGCTGCCCGTCCGGCGAGGTGCAGACCCGCCTGCGCCTGGGCCACGAGCGCGAGGCACTGGAGGCCGCCGCCAAATGGCAGGAGATCTTCGGCAAGGACAATTTCTTCCTCGAGGTGATGGACCACGGCCTGTCCATCGAGCGCCGGGTGCGCGAGGGCCTGCTCGAGGTCGGCCGCAAGCTCGGCATCCCGCCGCTGGCCACCAACGACTGCCACTACGTGCACGAGTCCGACGCGAGCAACCACGAGGCGCTGCTGTGCATCCAGACCGGTAAGACGCTGTCCGATCCCACCCGCTTCAAATTCGACGGCAGCGGCTACTACCTGAAGTCCGCCGAGGAGATGCGCGCCATCTGGGACGCCGACGTGCCCGGCGCCTGCGACAACACCGTCCTCATCGGCGAGCGCGTGCAGTCCTACGAGGAGGTCTGGGCCCACCGCGACCGGATGCCGATCTTCCCGGTCCCCGAGGGCGAGGACCAGGCCAGCTGGCTGCGCAAGGAGGTCATGCGCGGACTGGAGTGGCGCTTCCCGAACGGCGTGTCCCAGGAGTACATCGACCGCGCCGAGTTCGAGCTGAACGTCATCATCCAGATGGGTTTCCCGGCGTACTTCCTGGTCGTCGGCGACCTGATCAACCACGCCCGCGAGGTCGGCATCCGCGTCGGCCCCGGCCGGGGTTCGGCGGCCGGTTCGCTGGTCGCCTTCGCCATGGGCATCACGAACCTGGACCCGATCCCGCACGGTCTGCTGTTCGAGCGGTTCCTCAATCCCGAGCGCGTCTCGATGCCCGACATCGATATCGACTTCGACGATCGCCGCCGCGGCGAGATGGTCCGCTACGCCACCGACAAGTGGGGCAGCGACAAGGTCGCCCAGGTGATCACCTTCGGCACCATTAAAACCAAAGCGGCGCTGAAGGATTCGGCGCGCGTGCAGTTCGGCCAGCCGGGCTTCGCCATCGCCGACCAGATCTCCAAGGCGCTGCCGCCGCCGATCATGGCCAAGGACATCCCGCTGTCGGGGATCATGGACCCCGAACACGAGCGGTACAAGGAGGCCACCGAGGTCCGGGAGCTGATCAACACCAACCCGGACGTCAACAAGATCTACGAGACCGCACGCGGCCTGGAGGGCCTGATCCGCAACGCCGGCGTGCACGCCTGCGCGGTCATCATGTCCTCCGAGCCGCTGATGGACGCGATCCCGGTCTGGAAGCGCGCCCAGGACGGTGCCATCATCACCGGCTGGGACTACCCGTCGTGCGAGGCCATCGGCCTGCTGAAGATGGACTTCCTGGGCCTGCGCAACCTCACCGTGATCGGTGACTGCCTGGAGAACATCAAGTCCAACCGCGGCATCGATCTGGATCTGGAGAATCTGCCGCTCGAGGACGTCCCGACCTACGAGCTGCTGGCCCGCGGCGACACCCTGGGCGTATTCCAGCTCGACGGCGGCGCCATGCGCGACCTGCTGCGCCGCATGCAGCCCACCGGCTTCGAGGACATCGTCGCCGTGCTCGCGCTGTACCGCCCCGGCCCGATGGGCATGAACGCCCACAACGACTACGCCGACCGCAAGAACGGGCGGCAAGAGGTCAAACCCATCCATCCGGAGCTCGAGGAGCCCCTGAAGGACATCCTGCGCGACACGTTCGGCCTGATCGTGTACCAGGAGCAGATCATGCAGATCGCGCAGAAGGTGGCAGGGTACTCGCTGGGCCGAGCCGATATTCTGCGGCGCGCCATGGGCAAGAAGAAGGCCGAGGTCCTGGAGGCCGAGTTCGAGGGCTTCGAGAAAGGTATGCAGGACAACGGGTATTCCAAGGCGGCCATCAAGGCGCTGTGGGACACCATCCTCCCGTTCGCCGGATACGCGTTCAACAAATCGCACGCCGCCGGCTACGGCCTGGTGTCGTTCTGGACCGCGTACCTCAAGGCCAACTACAAGGCCGAGTACATGGCGGCGCTGCTCACCTCCGTCGGCGACGACAAGGACAAGGCCGCGGTGTACCTGGCCGACTGCCGCCGCCTCGGCATCCAGGTGCTGCCGCCCGACGTGAACGAGTCCGAGCACAACTTCGCCTCGGTCGGCAACGACATCCGCTTCGGCATGGGCGCGGTGCGCAACGTCGGCGCGAACGTGGTGGCCTCCATCATCGCCGCGCGCAAGGAGAAGTCGAAGTTCACCGACTTCTCCGACTATCTGAACAAGATCGACACCGTCGCCTGCACCAAGAAGGTCACCGAATCCCTCATCAAGGCAGGCGCTTTCGACTCGCTCGGTCATCCGCGCAAGGGCCTCATGCTGGTGCACTCCGATGCCATCGACTCGGTGATGGCCACCAAGAAGGCCGAGGCGATCGGCCAGTTCGACCTGTTCGGCGGCCTCGACGACGGCGACGACAGCGTGTCCTCGGTCTTCGACGTGAAGGTGCCCGACGAGGAGTGGGACACCAAGCACAAGCTCGCCCTCGAACGCGAGATGCTGGGCCTGTACGTCTCCGGCCATCCGCTCGACGGTGTGGCGCACGTGCTCGCCGCCCAGGCCGACACTCCCATTCCGGCCATCCTCGAGGGCGATGTGAAAGACGGTGCGCAGGTCACCATCGGCGGCATCCTCGCCTCGGTCACCCGGCGCATCAACAAGAACGGAATGCCCTGGGCCTCAGCGCAATTGGAGGACCTCACCGGTGGCATCGAAGTGCTGTTCTTCCCGCAGTCCTATTCGGTGTACGGCATGGACGTCGTCGAGGACGCCGTGGTGCTGGTGAAGGCCCGCGTCTCGGCCCGCGACGACCGCGTCTCGCTGATCGCCAACGACCTCGCGGTGCCCGACCTGTCCTCGATCGGCGTCGAGAAGCCTCTGTCGGTCACCATCCCGACCCGCCTGTGCACCCCCGACAAGATCACCGCCCTCAAGCGCGTGCTGACCAGCCACCCCGGCACGGCCAATGTCCACATCCGCCACGTCGGCTCCCGCGAGAAGACGACCATGCTCAAGGTCGCCGACAACCTGCGGGTGTCCCCGTCGTCGGCGCTGATGGGTGATCTGAAGGCGTTGCTGGGTCCGGGGTGCCTGGCTGGCTAGTGCCGCGTCCGGGAAGGTTCGTGCAGTAACTGCCGGGGTGTCGAGTTGATCGTGCCCACCGGCAGCACGATGCTGCCGGTGGAGGTGGTGCCCGGTGGCGCGGAAGCCGGATGTGTTCGTCAGAGCGGTGACCCCTCAGGAGGGTCGCAAGCTCGCCCAGGTCGCCCGCCGCAGTAAGCAGCCGGTGCGGATGCGGCGGGCGATCGTGGTGATGGCCTCGGCGCAGCATCAGCCGGTGCCGATGATCGCGAAGCTGATGCAGGTGTCGGAATCGTATGTGCGGCAAGTGATCCACGACTTCAACGAGAAGGGTTTCGACGCGCTCGACCCAAAATGGAGCGCGGGCAGGCCGGCGAAGACCGATCAGGCGACACGTGATCGGATCTGTTCCATTGCCCGGTGCTGCCCGCGTGATCTGGGCTGGCCGTTCTCAGTGTGGAGTCTGTCGAAACTGGTAGAGGTGTTGCGGCACAACGATATCGCCGACATCAGCCGGGAAACGCTGCGCCAGATCCTCAAAGCCGGTGGGGTGTCGTGGCAGGCCACCAAGACCTGGAAGGCCAGCAATGACCCGGATTTCGTCGAGAAGATGAACCGGGTCCTGGACCTGTACGACAATCCTCCCGCCGACGGGCGCGTGGTCTGCATCGACGAGTTCGGGCCGCTGAATCTGCAACCCCGGCCCGGTCGCGGCTGGTTCGACCGGCGAACGCCGAGGCGGCTGCGGGCGACCTATCACCGCACCCAGGGTGTGCGGCACATGTTCGGCGCACTGGACCTGAGCACAGGACAGCTGTTCTACCGAATCCGCGACCGGAAACGCTGGACCGAGTTCCTGACCTTTCTCAAATCCCTGCGCCGCCGATGGCCGGGCCAGAGGTTGTATCTGATCGCGGACAACTATTCGGTGCACAAGCGTCGCGAGGTTCGGCAATGGTGCGCTGCCAACGATGTGGAACTGGTGTTCGTGCCGACCTATTCGTCCTGGTTGAACCGCATCGAGTGCGAGTTCTCCGCGCTGCGGTACTTCGCTCTCAACGGCACCGACCACCGCAGCCACGGCGAACAGGACGACGCGATCGGCACCTACATCCGCTGGCGCAACCAGCACGCCGAACCGATCCGCGACTTCGCCGTCGGATCGAAGATCCGGCACCCCGATTACCTACCGAAGGTTGCCTGACGGGGCACTAGGGAGTCGGGCCCGCGCTCAGGACAGGCGCTCCACGGTGGCGTCCTTCACGACATAGTGTCTGCCGATGCCGTGCTTGATCGCGCCCTCGGGACTGTAGAGATCGGCATCATCACCCGCGGCGACCAGAGTGCCGGACACTTCGAAGGTTTTGGAGACGTCGGTGTCGCTCCATTCCCGCACGCCCTCGATGTAGACCACGGAGCGCGAGCCGCACAGGAGTACCGCGCCCGTCATCGAGTTCTGGGCGATACCGAACAGGGTCACCGGACGATCCAGATATGCTTCGAAATTCATTTCCCACCTCGTCGCGTTCCGCGGACCTCGAATTGTCACGGTACAATACGTCGGAACACGAGTCCCATCACCGCACTGTCATAGTAGCCACCGTAGTTGTGGAACCGGATGTCCGTCTGCACGAATGCCTTCATCGGATCCGCCTGCCGTTGCGCCGGGTCGCGGTACTCCATATGATTCGCATTCATCCAGGCGTCGATATCCTCCAGGTACAGACCGAAGTCGAAATTACCCATGCCGGGGCCCTTGGCACAGCATAGATCGCCCGACATATCCACCTGCCCGGTCTCCGGATCGGGCGCGAACATATCGGGGTTCGGATCGGTCGGCCGCGCGATCGGCCAACCGGTCCGGGGCTCGTAGAGCGGATTCCCAGCGGGATCACGGACGTGCTCCTGTCCGGAATAGAAGTGCTTCGCGAAAACGACGATGTCCCACTCGGAGGGTTTGCCGCTCGGCAGGAAACGGCCCACATCGCGCAGCCCGGACAACTGCGGGTCCTCCGCGACCATCTGCAGGAATTCTTCCCTGGTCGCCGGCTGCCGCTCCAGAATATCCTCGAATGCGCGCTTGTAGCCCAGAACCATATCCTTGGTTGCCATGCTGTGCTCGAGCTGCGCCATCGCCCGCTGCTCCTGCAGCCGATTGACTTCGTCGCCGATCTTCATAAGCTCTTCGCGTGCCACCTGCCGAAGTTGGTCCACGTATTTCGTCCACTCGCGCACCACCCTTCTGGCTTCGATCACCTCGGGCACCGAAGCATCGTAGCTGTGCGCCATGTTGATCTCGCGCAGCCTGTCCTGCGCATCGAGCAGCGACATTTTCGCGTTGTTCAAATCACTGTTCGCCCGGTCCAGCGGTACCAGCACCCGCTCGGCGTCGAACTGGGGGCGATAGGTGGCGGGATCGCTGAATACCAGGTTGTTCGGCGGGTGCAGCGGGTGACCGGCCACCGTGCTCGTGATCCCGACACACCCGAGTTCCAGCGTTGCGATCTCGCTCGGTGTCATCCTCCGGCCGATCTTGTTCTCCCACATCTCGATGACTTGGTCTTTCGAATAGGTATCGGTGCCTCGACCCGCGAGATCCGGGACGAATTCACGATCCGACCAATCACCTTCGACTCGCAGTGCCCCGGGCTCCTCGCCCGCTGCCATCCGAGCCGCTTCCTCGTCACCCAACCTGGTCCGTCTGGTGGGGACAGTGGGCGGGTCCTCCTCCTCTTCGCGGCGGGCCGCCTCTTCCTCCTCACGGCGGGCGGCTTCTTCCTCCTCCGCACGACGGCGTGCCGCCTCCTCCTCGTGGCGAGCCGCTTCCTCCTCCACACGACGGCGTGCCGCCTCGTCCGTCTCGCGAGGGACGGCCGTATCGTCCACCTCGCGAGGGGCGGTCGCCTCGTCCGCATCACGGGTCGTCTCGTCCAGACCCCGACGCGCCGCTGCGGCCTCTGCTTCGCGACCGCGAGGCGCGGTGACCTCGCCTTCATCACCACGCGGCGGGGCCGTCTCGCTGTCACGGCCACGCGGCGGGGCCGTCTCGCTGTCACGGCCGCGCGGCGGAGTCCGTTCGCCGTCACGACCGCGCGCAGTGGCCTCACGGTCTCGGGCGTGCGGCGGCGTCCTCTCGCCGTCTCGGCCGCGCGGTGGAGTCGTCTCATCCCCGCGAACGGGAACCGGTGTCTCCGTGCCGGATTCATCGCGGGGGGTGCGGGACTCTTCGTCTGTTCGACGGCCCCCGGGCTCCTCGCCTTCCTCCCGCGGCCGGGAGCGGGCTCCGTCCTCCGGACGCACCTCCGTCTCGGGCCGTGGCTCGCCCTCGGGCCGCGCCACAGTCTCCGGACGAGCCTCACCCTCCGGAACCGCCTCGTTCTCCGGACGAGCCACCGCCTCCGGACGCGCCTCACCGACTGACTCCCCTTCGTTCTCCGGACGAGCCACCGCCTCCGGACGCGCCTCACCGACCGGCTCTCCTTCGTCCTCCGGACGAGCCATATTTTCCGGGCGTGCCTCGGTCGCGGGTGCAGGTTCGTTTTCCGGGCGGGCCGCGCTGTCCGGACGCACCTCGCTTCCCGGACCGGATTCGTTCTCGGGCCGGGCCGAGGTCTCGGGCTGGGCCTCGTCCGACGATCGCGTCGGCACGTCTTCGTCCCGGCCTCCGGGAACAGGTGTCGCCGTGTCGTTCTCCTCGCGTGAGGTGCCGGGCTCTGCTTCGGTTCGGCGACCGCCGCTGCCCTCGGCATCCTCGTTCGGCTGCGGGCGAGGCCCGTCGTCAGCGCGCGCGTCAGGCTGCGGCTCCGATTCGGGACGTGCCGCGGACTCCGGTCGCGCCTCGCTCGCCGGATCGGCTTCGTTCTCGGGCCGAACCACCGCCTCCGGAGGCGGCTCGCCCTCCGAACGCGCTGCGCCGGATGGGCTTTCCTCGTCGGACGACCGCGTCGCAGGATCGGCCGAATCGTCGTGCCGCCCGCCGGATGCACCGTCGTCCCGGCCGCCTTCCGATCCACGGCCCTCGTCCCCGGAGGGTGCGGAAGGCGGCGGCCCGTCGTCGCCATTCGGGGACGCGCCCGTCCTGTCCCCCGCGCCCGGTCCGTCACCGGCGGGCGGTCCACTCCCGTCGCGGACCGGCGCACCGACCGCGGGCCCGGCCGGACCGCGCAGCGCGTGCGGCATCGAACCCAGCACACCACCAACCATGCCGGGCAACAGATGGTCCCACCCCATGTCCAACTGACCGGTGAACGGGACCACCGACGCGACTCCGGCCACCGCACCGGCAGCACCGCCGGCCGCGGCGCCGGCGAAACGAATACCGGTCTGCTGCAATCGGTTCCGCGCCGCGGAGGTGGCATTTCCGGCGAAGCGGCGTTCCAGTCCCGTCATCGCCCGCACGCCGACGAACTCGCCCGCGGCACCGGCGGCGGCGCCGGAGACAACGCCCAGGCCGATGTCCTTCCAGTCGAACTCCTTCCGATAGTGCCCCGGCCCGGTCATCTGAACCGCTTGGGCGGCAAGGGGTATAGCGCCGCCCTGCACCGCACCCAATGTCACGCCCTTGAACGCGATCGCCCGCACCATCCGCGCCGCGGCCGCCCGCGCACCCTCCGTCCCCAGCCGTGTGATCAGCTCGCGGAACGCGGCGCGCACCGTCAACCGGGTCGCCGCCGTCGCCGCCGCACCGTGCACCTGTCCCACCCCCGGGACGAACGCATCCACGCCCAATTGAATGACCAACGCCACCAAGGACCCGATGATCACGTACTTGCTGTATTCGGTGGCCAGCGCATCCTGCATGCATTGTTCCGACAGCCCGTAGCAAGCGGCCGCTACGTGTTTCAGGTCGCCGTCGAGGTCGAGGCCGTGTTTTTCGAGTGCCTCGCCGGTCAGTCCCTCGATCGCCGCCAAGGCCCTGTTCCGGGCCTCGCCCGCAAGCTGCGACACCCGGGTGATCGCGTCGCCGATCTCCTTCCATGCGGCGCCCAGTCGGCGCAGCGCGTCCTCGTCCCCCTCCGGCCACGGCCCGGCCACCGCGGCGATCACCCAGGGCGGAATCTCCTTGGGGATTTCGAGCGTCATCGCTTACCTGCGAGTGGGTCCGTCATCTCCGGGCTGGGACGGCTGCCCGTCCAGCACCACTCCGCAAGAGCCGACCGGCACTGTCACCAGCCGTTTGCTCGAATTCGATTGTTGTTCCACGCGAAGTCGCCCCCCTTCTCAGATGCCGGTTCTCGTCCCATCCGTCCGGGGAACGTCGGTGCCCGCGGATTCTCGTTCGGACCAGCACGTCGACGGCGTCCACGCCTCGTCCGACGGCCACGTCCGGTCGACCGGCGGCCTGTCCGCATTCTCGGTCGCCGGCTCGGTTGCGGCAGCGCTACCCGCCGAATACGACGGGTTGTATGCCGGCGTTTCAGGCGACGAATGGTGACCTCGCACCCGGCGATCACCGGCGATCGCCGTTTCAGTGAAATCGGCGGTGAATTCGTCGTAATCGTCGTAACCGAAGGAGAGTACGCGGCTCATGAAAGCCCTCGCCGATGCTCACGCGCACACCCCCGCGCGCGGCAAATGACACGTCGAATACAGCCGACCGACCTCATCAGTCCCTCCCCCGATTCCTCACGCCAGGTTGTGCCCAGTGTCGTCCATTCCCAGATTTGGGAACAGTGACGGTACGGGTAGCCCAGCACCCACGCAGGGCGGCCCGCGGCCGAGCTCGCAGTTCAGGAAATAACTTCCCAGGTGGCATCCTTGACCACGTAGTGGCGACCGATGCCGTGTCGGGCGATACCGGTCTCGTCGGGTTCGAGGTCGGCGTCATCGCCCTCGCTGGTCAGTACGCCGTCGAGCTCGATCGCCTTGAGTCTCACGTCCTCACCCCATTCGGTGACCCCGTCGATGAAGACGTGGGCCTCCGGGCCGCACACCAGCACCGCACCGGCCATGGAGTTCTCGGCGATGCCGTACAGGGTGACGGGTGTGTCGAGATATTCCTCGAAGTTCATGATTCCTCACTCGGGTGTTCCGGTCACGCCTTACGAACAAAGGCTATACCGATCACGGCACTATCGAAGTCGATGTAGCTCGAATAGAACTTCCTCGGCGTACTCTGCAAGACCTCCATCGGCCCCATTCGCGCCCGCTCTGCCGGCGTCTTCGGTTCCATGTGGTTGGCGTGCAGCCAGGTATCCGATTGCGGATCGTACCAACCGTAGTCGAAATTGACGTACCCATTCTTTCCGGGCGTACGTTTGCCGACCATGTCCACCTGGCCGGTTTCCGGGTCCGGCGCGAATCTCTGCGCGTCGGGGTGCACCCGGTCCGCACCGGAGTAGAAGTGCTTGGAGAAGATCACAGCCTCCCACTCCGACGGGCTGCTACCTCTCGGCAATTGGTCGGCAATGCCTTTGAGTTGCGAAAGCTGCGGGTCTTCGTTCACCATCCGCATGAATTCCTCGACCGTGGCAGGTTTGCGGCTCAGAATCTCATTGAATTTTTCCGCATAGCTCGAGACCCGCTCGAAAGTCTTCTCACCGCCGCGGATCTTTGCTTCCTGCCGCTCGGTTTTCAGCTCGTTCCGCTTCTCTTCGGAAAGCTTGGCCCACTCCTCCCGTGCCGCCTTCTTCAACTCGGCGATTTCCTTGTCTTTGGCTTCGAGCTTTTCGCGCGCCGCTTTCACCTTCGGTGACTCCTCCGTCGCACCCGGCTGTTTCAGCGCCTCGTCGAGTTCGGCTTCGAGCACGCGGCGATGGGATTGAGCCCCGTTCACCCGGCCGTTCGCCGCCTCACCGGCCGCCAATTCCTTTTCCGCCACCGCGACGCGCGCCTGGGCCACCGGATCGTCGAATACAAGGTTCATCGGGGGGAGGGTGTCGTCACGGCCCAGTCGCACCATACTGACACCGACACAGCCTCGTTCGATGGTCCGCACTTCTTCGGGGGTCATCTTGCGGCCGAGCTTGTTCTCCCAGTGTTGGATGTACTCGTCCTTCGTGTAGCGACGCTGGCTCTCGTTTCGCTTCAGCTTCGGCACCAGTTTGCGTTCGGAGAAGCCTTCGGCGGCGCGCAGATCGCCCTCTCGGTATGCGTCCCGAGCGGCCTTCAGGACATCGCGAGCCTGGCCCAGGTGCTCGTTGAAACTGCGGATATCACCCTTGCCCAGGGCCGCGACGGCGTCTCGGTAGTGACGGTCGAATTGCGCCGCCATATCTTCTTTGGCCCGCAGCGCGTATCTGTATTCTTTCAGCTCGTCGGCGAGAGCTTTGATGTCCCGTTCCGCCCGGGTGAGATGTTCGAGTATGTCGTCCTCGGGCCGAGAGGTCGTCTCCTCTCCCTCGCGATGACGGGCGGCCTCTTCTTCCTCGCGTCGGCGAGCAGCGGCCTCCTCCTCTTCACGACGACGAGCGGCAGCCTCCTCTTCCTCACGACGACGAGCAGCGGCCTCCTCCTCTTCACGACGACGAGCGGCAGCCTCCTCCTCTTCACGACGACGAGCGGCAGCCTCCTCCTCTTCACGACGACGAGCGGCAGCCTCCTCCTCTTCACGACGACGAGCGGCAGCCTCCTCCTCTTCACGACGACGAGCGGCAGCCTCCTCCTCTTCACGACGACGAGCGGCAGCCTCCTCCTCTCCACGACGACGAGCGGCAGCCTCCTCTTCCTCACGACGACGAGCGGCAGCCTCCTCTTCCTCACGACGACGAGCGGCAGCCTCCTCCTCTTCCCGGCGCGCGGCGGCTTCCTCCTCCTCGCGACGGCGGGCGGCGGCTTCCTCCTCGGCACGACGCAGCGCGGCGGACTCCTCCTCCGCGCGACGACGGGCAGCGGCCTCCTCCTCCACAAGTCGGCGAGCCTCGGCCTCCTCCGCCGCACGACGACGCGCGGCCGCGGCCTCGACACGACGGCGGATGGCGGCTTCTTCTTCCTCGCGACGACGCGCGGCGGCCTCCTCCTCTTCCCTGCGCCGGGCAGCGGCCTCCTCCTCCGCACGACGACGCGCGGCAGCGGCTTCCTCCTCACGACGACGCGCCGCAGCCTCCTCCGCACGACGACGGGCAGCGGCCTCCTCCTCCGCACGACGACGCGCGGCAGCGGCTTCCTCCTCGCGACGCCTTACCTCTGCTTCCTCTTCCGCACGACGACGGGCGGCGGCGGCCTCCTCCCGACCGCGAGCGGCGGCCTCTTCTTCCGCACGCCGGGCTGCGGCCTCCTCCTCTTCCCTGCGCCGGGCAGCGGCCTCCTCTTCCGCACGACGACGCGCAGCCGCTTCCGCCTCTTCACGACGAGCGGCCTCCTCCTCTTCCGCACGACGACGCGCAGCAGCCTCCTCCTCCTCACGACGACGCGCAGCGGCCTCCTCCTCCGCACGACGACGAGCAGCAGCCTCCTCGTCCGCACGACGACGAGCCGCAGCCTCCTCCTCCTCACGGCGAGCAGCGGCCTCCTCCTCCTCACGCCGACGGGCAGCAGCCTCCTCGTCCGCACGACGACGCGCCGCAGCCTCCTCCTCTTCACGACGACGGGCAGCGGCCTCCTCTTCCGCACGACGACGAACGGCCGCTTCCTCCTCCGCCCGACGCCGGGCGGCAGCCAACTCCTCACGTCGGCGAGCAGCGGCCTCCTCCTCACGCCGAGCCGCAGCCTCCTGCTCACGCCGAGCCGCAGCCTCCTGCTCACGCCGAGCCGCAGCCTCCTGCTCACGCCGAGCCGCAGCCTCCTGCTCACGCCGAGCCGCAGCCTCCTGCTCACGCCGAGCCGCAGCCTCTTCCTCACGCCGAGCCGCAGCCTCCTGCTCACGCCGAGCCGCAGCCTCCTGCTCACGCCGAGCCGCAGCCTCCTGCTCACGCCCAGCCGTGGCCTTCTCTTCGCTTCGGCGAGAAGTGGATTCCTCGCGGCGGGCGGCGGGGGTTTGCTCCTCGCGGCTGCGGGGTGTGGCGGGCACTTCCGGTTCGCGACCACGTGCGGGCTCGGCGGGGGGCGGCGCCGATCCGTCGTTGTCGGGGCGTGCGGGTGCGGACTCTCCGTCGGTGCGGCGGCCGCCCGCCGCGGCCGCTTCCGCTGCGCGTGCGCGCATACGCTCCAAGGCGTTGACCCGGTCCTCGACCGCAGCGCGCATATCCCGGGCGAGTGCGCGGTTCATCTCGTTGCGGGCGGCGTCGGCTTCGCGGGCGGCCGCACCGCTAGGCGGTGAGGTCTCGCCCTCGGAGTCGCGAGCGGGCTCCTCCCGCCGGGGACCGGGTTCTCCGTCGTCGCGGCGCGGACCCCCGGTCGGTCCTTCCTCGGGCCGGGGCGTAGCGCCTTCTCCGCCGTCCGGCCGCCGGGCTCCTGCCGCGGCCGCGGCTTCGGCCCGCGCGCGCAGGTTGTCCACGACCGACCGCATATCGCTGGCGAATGCCCGGTTCAATTCGCTGCGGCTGGCCTCCGGCGCCCGCGATCCGGAGCCGTCGCTCGGCGTTTCCGACTCCGAACGACGCGGTGCAGCCCCGTCACGCGGCGCTTCCGCGTCCGATCGGCGCGGAGCCGAACCATCACGCGCAGCCTCGGCTTCCGACCGGCGCGGCGCGGCACCGTCACGCGCAGCCTCGGCTTCCGACCGGCGCGGCGCGGCGCCGTCACGGCGATCATCCGCTTCCGATCGCCGCGCGGGTTCCTCACGGCGGGAACCGGAATCGTCTCGGCGCGGCGCGGATTCACCGTCGGCACGGTGGGCTCCTGCCGCTGCCGCGGCTTCCAGGCGCGCCCGCAATCCGTCCACGACCGAGTGCATGTCCTCGGCCAGCGCCCGCATCAGATCGTGCCGGGCAGCGGCTTCCTCGCGGCTACCGGCGACCGGTTCCGCGGAATCGCGTCCAGGCTCGGCATCACGCCCCCGCGCATGGTCGCGACCTTGCGTCTCACCCTGCGACACAAGATCGTCGCGCCCTTGAACCTCACCCTGCAAGACCCCGTCATCGCGACCCTGAGCCTCGTTCCGCGCCACCACGTCATCACGGCCCTGGGCCTCATCCCGCGCCACCACGTCATCACGACCCTGGGCCTCATCCCGCGCCACCACGTCATCACGACCCTGAGCCTCATCCCGCGCCACCACGTCATCACGACCCTGAGCCTCATCCCGCGCCACCACGTCATCACGGCCCTGAGCCTCATCCCGCGCCACCACGTCATCGCGGGCCTGAACCTCGTCACGCCCCTGGACAGCGTCGCCCGCTGCCTGCTCGTGGCTCTCCTTCGCACCGGCGACGTGCTGGTCCGCCGAGCCGGTCTGCTCTTGGACGCGAGCACCCGCGCCCTCCCCGGGGCCGGTGTCGACCGGAACCTTCGGGATCTCTCGTGGGTCGACCCGAGGGGCGGAGACCGCCGACTTGGCTTCCCCGCCCTTGGCCGCAGCCTCCGGCGCTGCCTTGGCCGCGGCCTCCGGGGCCGCCTTGGCGCCGACTCCGGTCTCCGGGCTCGCCTTGGCGCCGACACCGGTCTTCGCCTCGGAGCGGTCACCCTGAGCCGGCGCGGCGTCTCGATCCGCGCCGCCCGGCCGATCGACCATTTGCTGTTGCGGCGCTTCGACTTTGGACTGCGGTGCGGCTTTCGAATCGGCGGCGGCCGCTTCGCGGTCCCTGCCTCGGTGATCCGCACCGGACTGTTGCTGTTGCTGTTGCTGTTGCTGCAACGACTGGTCTGCCGCCGCCTGCACATCCACCGCGGCGGCCTGCGCGGCGGCGTCACCCGCCGCTTCCGCGTCATCGGCGAGTTGCTGCGCGCCGTCCGGATCAGCGGGCGGCGACCCACCGTCGTTGTCGCCGGGTCCGCCACCGGATTCGGGCTCCCCACCCGTACGAGGCCCGCCCTCCCCGTCGGTTCTCGGCGCCACCGCCGGGCCCGCCGGGCCGCGCAGGGCATGCGGCATGGTGCCCAGCACACCGCCCACGACGCCGGGCAGAATGTGGTCCCACCCCATATCGAGCTCCCCGGTGAACGGCACCAGCGACACCACCCCGGCCACCGCACCCGCGGCACCACCCGCACCGGCTCCGGCGAAGCGAACACCGGCCCGTCCCAGGAACCCGGGCGCGCTGTTGCTGAAGAAGCGGCGCTCCAGGCCCATCATGGTGCGCACACCCACGAACTCACCCACACCACCGGCCGCGGCGCCGGCGACCACACCCAAACCGATCTGGTCCCAGTTGAATTCGCCCGCTTCGCGGTTTCCCTCGAACATCTGCACGGCCTCGGCGCCGAACGGGATCAGACCACCCTGGATCGCGCCCAGGGTCACACCCTTGAACAAGATCGTCTTCACCAACCGGGCCGCGGCCGCCCGGGCGGCGTCGGTGCCGAGATTCGTGATCAGCTCACGGAACGCGGCCCGCACGGTCAGCCGGGTCGCCGCCGTCGCCGCGGCACCGTGCACCTGACCGAAGCCCGGAACGAACGCGTCGATGACCAACTGCACCACCAGCGCGGCCAGCGAGCCGATGATCACGTACTTGCTGTACTCGGTCTGCAGCGCGTCGTTGAAACATTGCTCGGCAAGTCCGTAACACGCTTTCGCGGCACTGTTCAGGCCGTTGTCGAGATCGATGCCGTATCGCTTCAGCGCCTCCGCCGTCTGTCCCTCGATCGCCCCGGCAGCACGGTACCGCGCCTCGCCGGACAGCTCCGCCGCCCGCGCGACCGCATCACCGATCTCGGTCCAGGCGTGGCCCAACCGACGCAGTGCGTCCTCGTCCCCCTCCGGCCACGGACCCGCCACCGCCGCCACGACCCAGGACGGAATCTCCGGGGGTATCTCCAGCCCCATCAGCACTCGAGGGAGTGCACGCCCGCTACCCAGCCGGGCAGCGGGCGGTTCGCGCTCACCTCATCCTCCTCCGACACTCTCCGATCGTGCGGACGCCGCACGCTCCTCTGCGAACGCTGTCAGTCCTCGTCCTCGGAATCGCGGTCACGACGAACGCCAGGAGCGGTGCGCGCGGCCGCGCCGACGATCTCGCGAACCTCTCGCAGGCTCGGCGCCCCGGGGAAAAGGTCGGGAAGGTCGGGCAGTGCCCCGGCGGTGTCGGTGATGGGCGCAAGGATCTCCGCGCGCCGATGCTGCGCCGCCTCGGCCGCGGCCCGCGCGGCTTCGGTAATGGAGCGGGCGAGCCGGGCGGGCGGTCCCGCTTGAAATGCGTTCGCCGTCAACTGCACGTCGACGACGATTCCATACGCGTCGACGGTGACCTGGACCAGTTTGTCCGAAGACCACGCCGACGTACGCGATTGCGACAGCCGTTCGCAGACCCCCGGAAGGTCCGCGCGCTGCTGGTCCAGCCCATCCAGCAGCGAGTCGACGAGCTTCTTCATCTCGTTGTTGGCCGAGCTCAGCGCATCGAAATCCGGACGATCCATCCGAGGCATCCTTTCCTAAGCATCGACGTTTCGGGTTTCCGCCGGCTGACGGCTGGGCTTCGACCAAGGGGTGCTGAGAGTTTCGGCCCATTGCCGCCGCACCGGCGTGGTCGGCGGATCGTCGGTCACCACGGGTGGACGATCCGCCGTTTCGGGAGGTGCGACCTGCGCGGTCTTCTTCCGGTCCTTCTCGTCTTTCTTGCGTTCGCGACGTTGCTGTCTCGGACTCTGCCCCGGCGACTGCGGCTGCTGCCCACCCCCGGGACCACCCGGCGGCCGGGCGCCGGACTGCGGTTGAGCCGATTGGCGATCGGACCTGTCGCCGGTCGAACCCGGAGCCGGTCCCGCCGCCATCGGGCCGGACGACTCACCGTCGGCACCGGACACCGCCGCCGCCTGGGCACTCGCGGGAGCGACGCTCACTCGCGGCGGCTCGGAGACTTCCTCTCGCGACGAGCCGGCGGCCGCAGCGGCGGGCGAGGACGTGCCCTTCGAACCGGGCGAGTTCGCCGAACCGCTCGGCGACTCCGACGAACTCGGTGTGCCGGAGGAGGACGGCTGGTTCGCGCCGTTGTTCGACGACGACGCCGGCTGCGAGCCGGAACCGTCCGGTGCACCGCCCGGCACGTCCCGGCCGGCCGGTGCACCGGCGGTGACCGGCGAGGTCCCCGGCACCACCGGCGACGCGGTGGGCGCAGGAGTGGGCGTGACGGTCGGCTGTGCACCGGTGTCCACGGTGGGCGGCGAACTCGGCGGTGCGAAGGTGGCCGACGGAATCGCCGAGTCGCCGGTTCTTCCTACATTCGCAGCCGTATCCAGGTCCAGATTGTCGAACAACTTCGCCGAGTGATTCACGATGTCGCCGGTATACCGCAGCATCCCGACGAGGGTCTCGAGGTTCTTCACCGTCTTCTCGGCGTCCGGACTGTAGGTATGCGCGAAAGCCTCCCCCGGTTCGTCGTTGCCCCAGCAGCGACCCTCGCTGGTCAGCACCGCTTGCAGATTGCGCAGCGCGGCCGCCAACTCGTCGCCCGCGCTCCCGAATATCGGTGACTGCCCGGAGAATTGATCGGCATCGAAGGAGAACGACGAACTCATGTCGGTCGTTTCGACTCGCTCGAGCAGCAGCACACCCGGGCATGACGCGCCGCTGTCCTCATCTGCTCACCCGGTTCGCTCGAAGTGCTCGTTCGTCTCAGTCTCTGCTATTCCCAGGAGGGGGGATAACCCAGGACCGGCGAGAGCAGCGGGCTACACCCGTCCATTCGCCGAATGCCGCTCGGGCGCCGCAGAACTCGCGCGAACCACCAGCGACGGAATCACCGGCGACGGCGCCGGGACCGCGCCCTCGGACTCCACCAGTCGCAGCAGCAGCCCGATGCTGCGGCGGCCCACCTCGTCGAAGTCCTGGCGGACGGTGGTCAGTGGCGGGGACAGGTAGGCGGCCTCGGGGATGTCGTCGAAGCCCACGACCGAGATGTCTTCCGGCACTGTGATTCCCCGCTCGGCGAAGGCGCGCAGCAGGCCCAGGGCCATCTGGTCGTTGGACGCGAAGACCGCCGTGACGCCGGGTTGCGCGGCCAGCATCAGGCCCGCCTCGTACCCGGAGCGCGCGCTCCAGTCGCCGCCGATGGGCGGGGGCACGGCCGCGCCCGCCGCGGCGAGGGTGCGCCGCCAGCCCTCGAGGCGGTCGCGAGCCTCGAGCGAATCGCTCGGGCCGGACACGTGCCAGACGGTCGCGTGCCCGAGGTCGAGCAGGTGCCGCACGGCCAGCCGGGCACCCTCGAACTGGTCGACGGCCGCCGACGGGAGCGGCGCGTCCTGACCGGCTTCGACGGCCACCGCCACCGGCCGGGCGGGCAGGTTGTGCAGGGCGGCCGCAGCGGCTATCTGGGGGGCGATGATGATCACGCCGTCGACACCCTGACCGGCGAGGGTGTCCACGGCCGCCAGCACCCCGGCGCGGTCGACCCGTTCCAGAGTGACGATGCTGACGCCGTAACCGGCTGCGCGCGCGGCTCTTTCGATGCCGAGCAGCATGCAGGCCGGGCCGTACAGGATGGTGTCGAAGGTGACGACGCCGAGCACCTTGGAGCGCCGGCTCACCAGTCCACGAGCCATCGCGTTGGGCCGGTAGCCGAGTTCGGCGACCGCGGCCAGCACGCGTTCCCTCGTCTCCGGGCGCACCTGGGGACTGTCGTTGAGCACGCGCGACACAGTCTGATGTGAGACCCCCGCCAGCTTGGCGACATCGGTCATCACCGCGGGCCTGTCGCCGGAGCCGCGCGCCGCGCGGGTGTTGCTGTCGTTCACGCTCGCAAGCTCACTCACATTCCCGCTTTCCGGGCCGCTGTGCTGACGCGACCCCGATCGTTCCGAATTCAGGTTAGCGCTCGCGCGGCCGCTTTCGGCGGCCCCCTCATGGCCACCGAAAGCGATTGCCTGTCAACGGCTGTCGATGGTATCGCGGTCCCCGACAATTAGTGCCGCATCGTGTTAACGCTAACACGCAGCCGCCGAACCCGGCGTCGGTTTCGGTGAACCGGAGGTGCTACGAGCGGGCGGTGCCCACCGCGCCGACGACCCAGCGAACCGTCGCCACCGCGGCCCCGGCCAGCACCGCGACCTGCGGTGAGCCGGTGACCAGCGCGAGCACCGCGAGAACGACGGCACCGAGTACGAGTGCCTCGAGCTTGTAGAGCGGCCAGGGCGTACCCGCGATATCGATCGTCCGCCGCGATGCCGCAGGACGGGAGATAGGGTCGACCACTGCCATGTCGACAGGTTACACGGATCGCGAAGTTCGGGCCATCGAACATTTCCACCCAGGAATATCCGGAAGGTAGCCGGGCATTCTCCAGGGCATGCCACTCACCGGAGAGTACGAACCCAGCACCTCGGGCTGGGCCCGCGAACAGGCCGAGAAGTACGAGGCCAGCAACGGCACCGAGGCCAACACCATCAAGGGCCTGCCGATCGTCCTGCTGACCACCCGCGGCGCGAAGACCGGCAAACTCCGCAAGACACCGCTGATGCGCGTGGCGCACGACGGCGAGTACGCGGTGGTCGCGTCGCTGGGCGGGGCGCCCAAGCACCCGGTCTGGTACTACAACATCAAGGCCGACCCGCACGTCGAACTGCGCGACGGCGCGGTGGTGAAGGACTACACCGCCCGCGAGGTGGTCGGCGACGAGAAGGCCGTGTGGTGGGAGCGGGCCGTGCGGGCCTACCCCGACTACGCCGACTATCAGACGAAGACCGACCGCGAGATTCCCGTTTTCGTCCTGACTCCGCGGTGATCCGCCGCGGCCCGCAGGACCGTGGGCATTCGCCGCCGGGGCCGCCCGGCTAGCATGTTTCGGGTGTCCAACCCGCTTGATGTCGCTGAAAAGGTAACCGGCCCGCTGCCCGAACTGAGCGCGGACGAGATCGATGCCGCCGCCAAGCGAATTTCCGACATCATCGAGCCGACGCCGCTGCAGCGTATCGAGCGGTTGTCGGCCGCCTCGGGTGCCGACGTCTACGTCAAGCGGGAAGACCTCACCGCGGTCCGCTCCTACAAGCTGCGCGGCGCCTACAACCTGATCGTGCAGCTGTCGGAGACCGAGCGCGCCGCCGGTGTGGTGGCGGCCAGCGCCGGGAATCACGCCCAGGGCGTCGCCTACGCCTGCAAGGCGATGGGCATCCAGGGCCGTATCTATGTGCCCACCACGACACCGAAGCAGAAGCGCGACCGCATCCGCGCGCACGGCGGCCCGCTGGTGCAGCTGATCGCCGTCGGCGACACCTACGACGCCGCGGCCGCCGCGGCCGCCGACGATGTGGCGAGCACCGGCGCGACGATGGTGGCGCCGTTCGACGACCCGCGCACCGCCGCCGGTCAGGGCACCATCGCCGCCGAACTGCTCGAACAGCTCACCGGCACACCGGATCTGGTGATCGTGCCGGTCGGTGGCGGCGGCTGCCTGGCCGGAATCGGGACGTACCTGCGCGAAAGATCGCCCGCCACAGCGATTCTCGGCGCGGAGCCGGCCGGTGCGGCATCGATGACGGCGGCCCTGGTGGCCGGCGGCCCGGTGACACTGCCGGAGATCGACCCGTTCGTCGACGGCGCGGCGGTGCGCCGCATCGGGCAGCTGCCCTACGACGCGGTGTCCAGGTTCGGCGGACGGGTCCGCTCGCACGGCTCGCTGCCGCTGCTGACCGCCACCGAATCTCCCAGGGGCGCGGGCTCTTTCCGTCTCATGCAGGTGGACGAGGGCGCCATCTGCACCGCCATGCTGGAGCTCTACCAGAACGAGGGCATCATCGCCGAGCCCGCGGGGGCGCTGGCGGTGGCCGCGCTCGCCGAGATCGACGTCCCGCCCGGGTCGACGGTGGTGTGCCTGGTGTCGGGCGGCAACAACGACGTGTCCCGATACGGCGAGGTCATCGAGCGCTCGCTGGTGCACCGGGGTCTGAAGCACTATTTCCTGGTGGACTTCCCACAGGAGCCCGGCGCGCTGCGCCGCTTCCTCGACGAGGTGCTCGGCCCCGGCGACGACATCACCCTGTTCGAATACGTCAAGCGCAACAATCGCGAGACCGGCGCGGCACTGGTGGGTATCGAACTGGGCTCCCCCGACGGACTGGAGCCGCTGCAGAAGCGCATGCACGACTCGCCCATCCAGTGTGAGCGGCTCGATCCCGGCTCCCCCGCCTACCGCTACCTCACCTGAACCGGAAACCCTTACGGGACAACGGCTCTCACCGCGTCCGAGGAGTCGTGAGCACTCCCGGGACCGCGGCGGGAGCGTCGTCCCCGGTCAGTCGTAGTACGGCAGGAAGCACGCCGGATCGTTGCTGGAACCGAACTGGCAGTGCCAGTTGGCGGCGGTCGATCCCGTGCCGATGTCGCGCAACTGGTCGGCGATCCGCTCGAGGAGGCCGGGCTGCGGGGTGTCGGCCCCGGCGGTGGCGGTGGCGGCGCACAAGGCGGCGGCGATGATCGAGCCGGCGGTGACGGCGCGAATCGTGGTACGCACGAAATATCTCTCGATCCATGGCGGCTCCACCGGGGCGGTGAAGCGGGCGGACAATCGTTCCCCGGCACTGTATAGGGGACCGCGCTACTACGCCGCCTGCCTGCGACCGCCTCGGGCCGCGCGCCGCCCCGCGGCCTCGGCGCCGCGCACCGCGAGCGGCAGCACCCAGCCCGAGGCGACCTGGTCCCAGGCGAACCTGTCCAAGGTCATGCGGTTGTGGACGTAGCCGACCGACAGACCGAGGCGCGGTTCGGCCCAGCCGAACGAACCACCGAGTCCGATATGGCCGAATCCCGCGCGTCCGCCCGGGACGGGCAGCGAGTGATAGCCCAGGTGCCACAGCATCGGCAGATAGAACAGCGCGCGGTCGAGCCGGTAGCGCTCGACCCGCTGCAGCGCCTTGATCGTCTCCGACGAGAGGTACCGGCGGCCACCGGCCATGCCGTCGCAGGCCAGCGCGCCGTACATGGTGGCCAGCGCCTCGGCGGTGCACACGCCGTTGCCGGCGGCCAGTTCGGTGCCGAGGATCGAGGGCTCGTCGCCCTCCAGCAGCGCCTCCACGCCGGGCAGGAACAGCGACCGGGCCACCGCGCCGAGCGCGCCCGGGATCCCGTAGGCGCGGCCGAGCACCAGCGCGCCCAGCGGCGAGCCGACGACCGCCAGCCGCGAACCGGCGATCGACGCGACGGTGGTCGGCGCGCCGTCGGGCGGGCGGCCGAGATGGATGCCGTCGACGCCGAGCGGTCCGGCCACCTCGGTGCGGAACAGCTCGGCCATGGTCCGGCCGGTGATCGCGCGGCCCAGCCCGGCCAGCAGCCAGCCGAACGTCAACGCGTGGTAGGCCGGAATGCCCAGCAGCGCATCGGGTTTCGCGGCGGCCAGGCGCTGCTGCATCAATTCGTGATCGAGGACGTCGTCGAGGCCCGTGGCGATGGTGGGCAGGCCGGACAGCCCGGCGCTGTGGGTGAGCACCTGGCGCACCGTGATCCGGTCCTTACCCGCGGCGCCGAACTCCGGCCAGTACTCCGCGACGGGCGCCGCGTAGTCGAGCAGCCCGCGGTCGGCGAGCCGGTGGATGACCGTGGCCGCGACGCCCTTGGTCGCGGAGAACACGATGGCTCCGGTGTCGTGCGTCCAGGCGGTGGCGGGCGTGGCGTTGCCCGTCCAGATGTCGACCAGCGGCTCGCCGTGGCGGTGCACCGCCAGGGCTCCGCCCGCGCCGGGGCGGTCACCGACGAACCGCGCGAAGGCTCGCACCAGCGGCTCGAAACCGGGGGCGGCGTGACCGGCCACCCCGGCGGGAAGCTCCGCGGGATCGGAAGAGGAAGCGACGCTGCTCACACCATCCACGGTACGGGTGTGCCGGAAATGCGGCAATGCCGTTGTCCGAGTGGTGATTTCCCCTCACCGCGCCGAGATCTCGCCGGTGCGGCCGCCGTGGCCCGGTAATCCTGCGGTTTTCCCGGAGCTGCCCCGGCCGTGGGGGCTCGAATGGCTATCGTGGGTTATGCGATCGTTGCGATCATTGGCATTGCTGCTGCTCGTCGTCGCGATGGCCGGGGCGTGCTCGACCTCGGGAACGCCGACCCCCGCACCGAGCACGGCGGACCGGTCGCTGGCCGGTGATTGGCACGCGACGCTGCCCGTCCCGGAACACCCGGTACCGATGGGGGTGACCTTCGGCGACGACGGCGACACCGTCTCGGTGCCGGTGCAGGGCATCTACCAGCGGCGTCTCGAACAGGTGTCGCGGGTGCCGGACGATGTCCGCTTCACCATTCCGCGATTGCCGGGCACGCCCACTTTCCAGGGGCGATACGACCGCGCCGCCGACACGATCACCGGGACGTTCACCCAGTCCGGCGAGACGCTGCCGCTGACCTTCGAGCGTGGGACCGTTCCCGAGGTGCCGCGCCCGCAGGAGCCGCGCCCGCCGTTCCCGTACCGGTCCGAGGAGGTTCGCTACGCCAGTGGCGCGGTGACGATCGCGGGCACCCTGACCCTGCCCGCGACCCCGGGCCCGTATCCGGCCGTCGTGCTGATCAGCGGCAGCGGGCCGCAGGACCGCAACGAGGAGTTGCTCGGGCACAAGCCGTTCCTGCTGCTCGCCGACAGTCTCACCCGCGCGGGGTACGCCGTGCTGCGCACCGACGACCGCGGGGTCGGCGGCACCGGCGGGGATCTCCACCGGGCCAGCTACCACGATCTGGCCGACGATGTCGTGGCCGGGCTGGATCAGCTGCGCGGCCGGGCCGATATCGACGAGAACCGGATCGGGTTGCTCGGGCACAGCGAGGGCGGATATCTCGCGCCGCTGGTGGCCGCCCGGCCGGGCGCCGGTGTCGCGTTCGTGATCATGATGGCCGGTCCGGCCGCGGGCGGCGCCGAGGTCCTGATGGAACAGAACCGGATCAGTCTGGCCGCCGAGGACGCCTCGGCCGAGGAGATCAGCGACCGGATCGCGTTCGTCAGCACGCTCACCACGCTCTCGCGCACCGGCGACATCGAGCAGGTGCGCCGCTACCTCACCGACCGCAACGCGCAGCGGTCCCCGGACCAGCGGCTGTCCCCGGCCCAGGTCGACGAGTTCACCAGCGTGTACTTCACCTCGTTCGTCTCCTACGATCCGGCGCCCGCCTTGTCGGCGCTGCGGATCCCGGTGCTGGCATGCTACGGCGGCAAGGACTGGCAGGTGCCGCCGGCGCAGAGCGAGCCGCTGGCGCGACGCTATCTGGCCGCCGCTCCCGACGCCGACATCCATGTCTTCGATGGCCTCAATCACCTGATGCAACCGGCCGAAACCGGTAGTCCCGCCGAATATCCGGCCATCGAGACCACCATCGCCCCGGAAGTGCTGGACTACATCGGCAATTGGCTGGCGCAGCGGGTGACACCGGCGCGGTAGCCCCACCTCGGCCTCCAGTAACGCAATGGCTACCCCGGTGCGATGAGTCGGGCATCACCCATTCAGGAGGTTCGGGATGTTTTCCGCGAAACGAATTGCGGCCGGCGCCGTTGTCGCCACCGCCGCTGCGACCACCGCCCTCGTCGGCGGCGGCGTGGCACAGGCCGACGTACCGGTGTGGCAGGCCAACTGTCACGTCTACAACATCTTCAATACCGGCGGGATGTCCACTTGTGAACTACCGACCTGGCACCAGGTGAAACTCACCTGCGTCGCCTGGCCCGTCCCGTTCGTCTACTGGAAGTACGGCCCGGTGCAGTACGGGCAGAACCAGTCCTGGGCCAGCTGTGACTCGTTGAACGCGCTGGTGGGAGTCGAGGTCATCCAGGCGTAGGCCGGGCTGCGGGCCGACTCGAGAAGCCGCTCGCGTGGCTACGATCGCGGGCGGCGCGGCGCGCGCCGGCCAGCAGGAGGACGGATGCGATCAGCAGCAACAGCAGGGGTGAGGGTCCGGAGAGAATCGCGGTGATCACGGTCCAGCACACAATGCTCCACGCGACGAACGACGGTGGGGCGATCCGGCGGCGGTTCAGCCACAACACGATCAGGCCGACCAGGAACAGTGGCGGGCCGAAACTGAAAACCGAATACCAGAACGCGGCGGTTGTGTGGCTCATCGCCACGGGGTCTTTGTTCTGTTCCTCCCACAATGCCCACCCGAACCAGTCCCCGGCATAGTGGGGAACGGTCTGCGTCAGGGCACCCAGCGTGTGTCCGAGCCCGCACAAAGTGATGAGCCAACCTGCCAACTTGATCATGGATCACCCCGAAGCTGTTATACAGTGGTGTATAACTCGAGGTTAGACAAATATACAGCACTGCACAACCCCGGAGAGGCGGCGCACGGTATGGGCGCGTTGCGCACACCGCGTGAGAAATGGGTCGAGGAGGGCTTGCGGGCACTGGCAGAGGGCGGAGTGGATGCGGTACGTGTCGACGCCCTGGCCAAGCGGCTCGGTGTGACCAGAGGCGGCTTCTACGGCTACTTCGCCGATCGGGACGCGCTGCTGGCGGAGATGCTGGACACGTGGGAAAACCAGAGTGTCGACAGGGAGATCGATCGGGTCGAAAAGGAGGGCGCCGCGCGGGACATGGGTTGGCTGGTGGGCAGATTCCTGCAGTCGGCAGACGACGTGCGCGCGGTCGACCTCGCGCTGCGCGACTGGGCCCGGCGCGACCGGGCCATCGCCGAGCGCCTGCGCCGCGTGGACAACAAGCGCATGCGGTTGGCGCGCGAGATGATCGGCGCCTACTGCTCCGATCCAGACGAGATCGAGGTCCGCGCCCTGCTCGCCTTCTGTCTGGCAATCGGTAACGCCTTCCTCGCCGCCGACCATCCCGGTCGCGATCGCGCCCAGGTCGTTACCCGCGCTGCCGAACTCATCCTGGCCCGGCCCGGCGACCCAGGACAGCGAGGCCGCTGACGGCGCTCCGACACCGATCGGAGTGAAATCGCGGGTTCCCGTCGGATCGTCGGCCGGATTCGGATGTGCCGGACGGCGAAGGTTGCCAGAGTGGTGGGGTGGGAATCTACAGCGAGCGGGTGCTGCCGCGGATCATCGATATGGCCTGCGGGCTGCCGGCCAATGAGCGGATGCGGCGGCGGGTGTGCGCCGGGCTGAGCGGGCGGGTGGTGGAGATCGGGTTCGGGTCCGGGCACAACGTTCCGTATTACCCGGCTGTCGTGCAGGGGGTGACTGCTGTGGAACCGGCCGATGCCGGGTGGCGGCTGGCGGCGGCGCGAGTGGCGGAGTCGCCGGTTCCGGTGCGGCGCTCGGGGCTGGACGGGCAGTCGCTGCCGTTCTCGGACAACAGTTTCGACACGGCGTTGTCGACGTGGACGCTGTGCACCATTCCCGACCTCGATGCCGCCCTGGGCGAATTGCGGCGAGTCCTGGTACCCGGTGGCACCTTGCATTTCGTCGAGCACGGCCTGGCGCCGGACGCCAAGGTGCAGGTCTGGCAATACCGCCTCAATCCGGTGCAGAAGGCGTTGTTCGGTGGATGCCATCTGAATCGCGACATCAAGTCCGCCCTCGAGGGCGCCGGTTTCGAGATCCGGGAGCTGGACCGCTTCTACGAGGAGTCGGCTCCGAAATTCCTGGGTGCGCAATATCTCGGAGTCGCCGTCTCCGCCTGACGGGCATGGCCCACGCGGCTGTTCATCCCCGCTGCGGATGGGCGGAATACCTTTCGTGGCGCCTGTACAACCCAGTCCACCGGCCGGATTCACCGGCGGGGGGTGGCGGAATACTCCTGTTCCGGTCGCCCCGTGCTGCCGTAGCGCAATCGCATCCGCAGCGCGCCGGTGGCGACCAGGTTCGCCAGATAGCGCTGCGCGGTAGCGCGGGAGACACCGGTCGCCGCGGCGACCTCGGCGGCCGACATCGCCGACGCGGATCCCCGAACCGCTTGCAGCACAAGGTCCTTGGTGGGCGACGCCGTCGCTGCCGGTGGCGCGGCCGGTCCGGCGGGGCGCAGTGCCTCGATGGCGGCGTCGATGTCGCGGGCGGTGACCACCGGCGCGGCGAGCAGGCGGCGATAGCGCGCGTATCCGGCCAGCCGCGCCGCGAGCGCGGCCTGATCGAAGGGCTTGACCAGGTAGCCCAGCGCACCCGCGGCGAGGGCCGACCGCACCGTGTCGGCCTCCGTCGCGGCGGTGAGCATCATCGCGTCGAAGTCGATCTCGCGCACCAGATCCAGGCCCGCACCGTCGGGCAGGTAGACGTCGACCAGTGCCAGGTCGAAAGCGGCACCGGCGATCGCGGCGCGGGCGGCGGCCAGGGTGGTGGCCGTCGCGCCCACGACGAAACCCGGTAGCGCCGAGACGATTCCGGCGTGCAGGTCGGCCACCCGGAAGTCGTCATCGACGACCAGGACGGTCAGATCGGTTGTGCCCATGCGGTTTCTCCCTCCACCAGCACCCCGGGCAAGCGGGCGATGAACTCCGCCCCGCCCAGCGGCGTCCCGGGCCCACCCGGACTCGACAACACCACATCCCCGCCCAGCGCCCGCGCGACCTGCCGCGACAACGCCAGCCCCATCCCGCGACCGCCCGGCGCGCCATTGTCCGGCCGCGTGGAAACCCCTTCCGCGAAAACCGATTCCGCCAGCCCGGGCGCCACGCCGGTTCCGCTGTCGGTCACCGTGATGTGCAGCGTCGCCGCCTCCTGGACCAATTCCACCTCCACCTGCCGCACCGGCCCGCCGTCGGCCGAGCCGGTATCGGATCCGCCCTCCGGTGCGGGGCCGCCGGTTCGAGCCGCTTCGATGGCATTGTCGAGCAGGTTCCCGAGGACCGTCGTAACATCCACGGGGACAACGAGATCGGTGCCCACCCAGGTGTTCGGCCCGAGTCGCAGGTCGACTCCGCTCTCGCGGGCGTGGGCGGCCTTGGCGGCCAGGAAGGCTCGCAAGTAGTGGTCGTGCACGGCGTCCATGCCGGGGAGCGCGGCGCCCAGCGGGCCGGAGCCGAGCAGTTCGTCGAGGTACTGGGCGGCCTCCTCGGGGCGGCCGCCGTGGAGCAGGCCGCTGAGCAGGTGCAGGCGGTTGGCGAATTCGTGGCGCTGGGCGCGCAGCACGGTGCTCATGGCCCGCACCGCATCCAATTGCCTGGTCAGCGACTCGACATCGGTGCGGTCGCGCACACTGAGCACCGCGCCCAGCTCCCGCCCGTCGCGGCTGACGGCCCGTGCGGTGACGACCACCAGCCGATCGCCGACCGCCGCCGGAACCGGCCGGCCGTCGGCCGCGCGGAACACCCACAGCACCCGCGGCGACAGACCGATGTCGTCCACGGCCCGCCCGCTCGCGCCGTCGATGCCGAGCAACCGACGCGCCTCGTCGTTCACCACTGTCACACGCCAGTTCGTGTCCACGGCTACCACGCCTTCGCCGATCCCGTGCAGCACGGCGGCCTGTTCGCGCACCAACTCCGCCAATTCCGGCGGCTCGAGCCCCAGGGTCAGCCCGTGCCAGCGCCGCGCCAGCAGGATCGACCCGATCACGCCGGCGACCAGCGCGGCCGCCGCGAGCAGCCCGGCCCGACCGAGATCGACCCACAGCTGCTCCCGCACGGCGGTCGTGGAGATACCCACACTGACCTCACCGACCACGCCCTCCCCGTCGGGCCGCAGCACCGGAACCTTCGCCCGTACCGACTCCCCCAGCGTGCCCCGCTCCTGAATCACCACCTCGCGCCCCGCCAGCGCCGCCGACGGATCGGTGCTCACCATCTCCCCCAGCCGCGCCGGATCCGGATGCGCCAGCCGAATCCCCGCGTCATCGGTGATCACGACGTACAACGCCCCCGTCCGCCGCCGAATCTCCTCCGCGATCCGCGCGAGCGGCCCTACGGCGACTTCCTCCCGAAGCGTCCGTGCATCAGCCGAGGTAGCCGAGGAGTAACGAGAAGTCTCCGCCCGCACCTCGGGATCGATCGCGACCGTCCGCGCAACGGCCAGAGCCCGCTGCCCGTACTCGTCGGACAACCGCTGCTGCCCTACATAAGCGAACACGCCGAACGCGATACCCAGCGTCAGCGCAACCAGCACAACCTGCAGCAACACGATCTGCGTCCGCAACCGCATCCCACGGCCGAACACACCCACCCCCGAAGTTGTACACCCCGGCGCCCCCGCGCCCGAACGCAACCACCACAGTCCTGGGGCCCGACCACAAGGTTTTCGCCGCAGCGAAGCGAAGGCCAACAATACTGCACAGAATGCGCAGAACGCTTGAATCGCAGCTAGCGCCACTAGTGCGCACAACCTTCTCTCTGTGACCGCCGACACTTACCGTCGTGCGCACGGCCGCACCTCACATCGTGCGCGGCCCGAAGGAGTATTCATGCCCACCCCCACACCCCCGTGTATCGAGTTCCGCGCCGCGACCAAACGCTTCCCCAGCTCCGGCGGCGGCATCCACACCGCGGTGAAGAACCTCCACTTCGCCGTCGCCCCAGGCGAATTCGTCGCGGTGGTCGGCCCTACCGGCTGCGGCAAATCGACCACGCTGTCGCTGGTGTCCGGGCTGGAGAAGACCTCCGCCGGACGAACCCTGGTGCGCGGCAAGGATGTCGACGGCATCCCCGACGGCATCGGCTACATGTTCCAGCAGGACGCCGTACTACCGTGGCGAACCGTCCTCGACAACGTGGCGCTGGGGCCCCGTCTGCAGGGTGCGACGAAACGCGAAGCCCGGCACCGCGCCGCGGAGTGGGTCGGCAAGGTGGGCCTGGCCGGATTCGAAAAGTACTATCCCCACCAGCTTTCCGGCGGTATGCGAAAGCGCGTCGCCCTGGCCCAGACCCTGGTGAACGAGCCGGAGATCCTGCTGATGGACGAGCCGTTCAGCGCCTTGGACGTGCAGACCCGCCAGCTGATGCAGGACGAGTTACTGCGCGTGTGGTCGGGCACGGGCACCGATCGCGGGCACAGCGCCGCGGTCGTCTTCGTCACCCACGACCTGGAGGAGGCGATCGCGCTCGCCGACCGTGTGGTGGTGATGACCGCGAGCCCCGCCACCGTGTGCGGTGATTTCCCGGTCACCCTGGACCGCCCGCGCGATGTCGAGGAGGTCCGCCTCACCGACGAGTTCCGCCGGCTGTACACCGAGATCTGGGGCACGCTGCGGGACCAGGTCGAGGCCGCTCGCGCGAGAGGAGCGCACCGTGTCGCCTGACACTCTCACCGAAACCGCCGCCGCCGCACCGGAAGTCGAGACGGAGACCGAGGAGCGGATCCTCGCCCGGGCCCGCGGCCAGGCTCGCCGCGCCCGGCTCCGGACCTGGAGTCTGCGGTTGGCGCTGATCGTGCTGTGGCTGGGCTCCTGGGAGCTGACGGCGACGGTGTGGATCGACCCGTTCTTCTATTCGAAGCCGTCGCTGATCTGGCAGCGCATCGTCGAATGGTTCACCGAGGGAACACAGTTCGGCTCGATCTGGCTACAGCTCGTCACGACCGTCGCGGAGGCCGTGCTGGGCTTCGCCATCGGTGCCGTGGCGGGCGTGGTGCTGGGTGTGCTGCTCGGCCGCAGCCGCTATTGGGCCGAGGTGCTGGCGCCGTTCATCAAGGCGCTCAATGCCGTTCCCCGCATCGTGCTGGCCTCACTGTTCATCATCTGGTTCGGGCTGGGCCTGGAGTCGAAGGTGGCGACGGTGGTGGTGCTGACCTTCTTCGCGGTGTTCTTCAACGCCTTCACCGGCGCCCGCGAGGTGGACGGCAACGTGATCGACAACGCCCGGATCCTGGGCGCGAGCCAGTGGCAGGTGCTGTCGCAGATCGTGCTGCCCAGCGCGACCACCTGGATCCTGTCCAGCCTGCACACCGCGTTCGGTTTCGCGCTGATCGGCGCGGTGGTCGGCGAGTACGCCGGTGCGAGCAAGGGCCTGGGCCTGCTGATCTCCAACGCGCAGGGCACTTTCGACGCGGCGGGCATCTACGCGGGCATGATCATCATCACGGTGGTGGCGCTGCTCGCCGAATGGGTCATCGGCATGGCGGAGGGGCGATTGCTGAAATGGCGTCCGGCGCAGTCACAGTCGGCACACGAGGTATGAGTGATGAAGTATCGCAAGCATATTGCCGTCGTGCTGCTGGCGGTCTGCACCCTGCTGCTCGCGACGGGCTGCCGGGACTCCCGCCGGATCCCGATGGCGAACGGCCGCCCGCAGCTCACCATCATGGTCGGCGGCCTGGAGAAGGTGATCTACCTGCCCGCCATGCTCACCGAACGGCTGGGCAACTTCGCGCGCAACGACATCGACGTGAAGCTGATGGGCGAACAGTCCGGCGCCAGCGCGGAGACGGCGCTGCTCACCGGCGATGTGCAGGCGGTGGTGGGTTTCTATGATCACACCGTCGACCTGCAGGCCAAGGAGCAGTGCCTGCGCACCGTCGTCCAGTTCTCCGATGTGCCGGGCGAGGTGCAGCTGGTGTCGAAGGCGCAGGCGGCGGAGATCCGTTCACCGGCCGACTTCCGCGGCAAGAAGCTGGGCGTAACGTCGCTGGGCTCGTCCACCGATTTCCTCACCCAGGCGCTGGCCGGTCAGGCGGGCCTGACCACCTCCGACTACGACCGGGTGAAAGTCGGTGCGGGACAGACGTTCATCGCCGGTATGAACCACGGCGGCATCGACGCCGGGATGACCACCGACCCCACCGTGGCGCAGATGGTGAAATCCGGTGATGCGCGAATCCTCCTGGACATGCGCACCGAGTCCGGCACCCGCGCCGCCCTCGGCGGCCTCTACCCCGCCTCGTCGCTGTACATGAAATGCGACACGGTGCGGTCGCATCCGGACATCGTCCAGAAGCTCGCGACCGCCTTCGTCCAGACCCTCCAGTGGATCGAGACCCACACCCCGGAGGACATCGCGGCCGAGATGCCTTCGCAGTACGCGGCAGGCGGCCAGGACCTCTACATCCAATCCATCCGCGACTCGATCGGCATGTTCAACGGCGACGGCCTGATGAAACCCGAAGGGGCACAGAATGTCCTGAACATCCTGAGCCGGTACTCGCGCAATGTCGCCCCGAAACGCGACAGCATCGTCCTCGAGGACACCTACACCAACGAGTTCGTCGAGAAGGCACTACAGGGCAACCAGTAGCGTGCCCTTGCGGGATGCCCGGCCGCATGAGGGGCGGCCGGGTTCCCGCATGGACCGGGGAAGAAACCCGGTGACTACTTCGGCCAGCCTCCGTACGGCACGGTCAGCATTTCCAGGAAGTGCCCGTCGAGGTCTTGGAAGTAGACCCCGCGACCGCCGTCGTTATGGTTGATCTCACCCTCGTGTTGCTGGCGGGGATCGGCCCAGTAGGTCAGGCCGCGTTCCTGGATTTTCGCGAGTCCGGCGTCGAATTCCGGCTCGGAGACCAGGAAGGCGTAGTGCTGGGGCTGGATTTCCGTGACGTGGGGCGGGACGGCCGCGAAGTCGAAGGTCACGCCGTTGGCCACGACGACCGGCACGAACGGACCCCACTGCGCACCGACGGTGAGACCCAGGATATCGGCCCAGAATTCGGCGGATTTCCGATTGTCGCGGCATCCGACGATGGTGTGATTGAACTGAATGGACAAAGGATTTCTCCTATGTTCGTGACGATCCCGACCCCGGGCCGGTACCGAGTTCGGCCTACGGGAGCACCGCCACGCCACGAACGTATACCGTCGGCGGCCCGGTCGGCAAACCACTGCCCCGGTGCACGACCCGCCAGTACGGGTCGCGGCGCGCCACCTCGCCTGAATCACCCTGTGATCGTGGCGGTTTCGCTCGATCGGCGGGACCGCAGCACCGCGTGCGCCGTGAATATCGCCAGCGCCAGCCAGATCAGTCCGAAGCCGGCCCAGCGGGACGCGGGCATGGCCTCGTGGCCGACCAGCACGCCCCACGCCATCTGCAGTGCGGGCGTGAGGTATTGGAGGATGCCCATGGTCGACAGCGGGACCCGGCCCGCGGCGAAGGCGAACAGCAGCAGCGGAATCAACGTCACCGGCCCTGTCGCCATCATCAGGGCCGTGTGTCCCGCGCCGTCACCGAAGGAGGCATTGCCGGTGACCGCGAACGCGATCGCCGCGGCCAGTGCGAACGGCGCCGACACCACACCCTCGGCGGCGACGCTGCGCAGCGGATCGAGCCGGATCACCTTCTTCACCAGCCCGTAGGTCGCGAACGAGCAGGCCAGGATCAACGCGATCACCGGCGGCTTGCCGTAGTCCACGGTGAGCACCACGACCGCCGTCGCGCCCAGCACCAGCGCCACCCACTGCGGCAGGGCCAGCCGCTCTCGGAACAGCACCACGCCGAACAACACCGTGACCAGCGGATTGATGAAGTACCCGAGCGCGCACTCGACCACATGGCCCGAGGTGACCCCGTACACGTACACACCCCAGTTGAGCGCGATCGCCGCGCCCGCGACCACGGCCAGCCGCCAGGTGCGGGCATCGATCGCGGCCATCTCCCGAATGCGCCCGGCCGCCAGCAGCACGGCCGTCACCACGACCAGAGTCCACAGGATCCGCTGCGCCAGAATCTCGACGGGACTCGCGAATTCGAGCAGCCCGAAGAACGCCGGGAACGCACCCCACGACAGATACGCTCCCGCTCCGACCGCCACACCCCAATCGGCCGTCCGCCCCCGCCGGGCCTCACCCCCCAATTCGGCTGTCACCTGCGCTGATGGTCTCCGAAACTGCACCGGACGAACGGTACTTCCGATCGGCACCATCTGTCGAGCGGCTTTCGGACGCGGCGTCCCCGGGCGGGAATCAGTCCGGCAGGCGCACGACGCCGTCCATGTAGCGATGGCACCGGCCGGTCAGCAGCACCCGGTTGGCCGCGAGGGCACAGCGCAAGCGGCCACCGCGGCGGGAGAGCTGGCGGGCGGTGAACTCGGTGCGACCGAGGTGCCGACTCCAGATGGGAGTCAGTTGGGCGTGCGCGGAGCCGGTCACCGGGTCCTCCGGGATGCCGACACCGGGCGCGAAGAAGCGGGAGACGAAGTCGGCGGTGTCGCCGGGCGCCGTAAGGATCACGCCGCGAGCCAGTTTCGGGAAGGCCGACAGATTCGGCCGGGCCCCGCGCACCTCGCGCTCGGACGCGACGACGACCACCTCGTCCTGCCCGGTGAGCGTGCGCAGCGGGCGCACGCCCAGGGCCTCGATCAACTGTTGATCGCCCACCACATCCAGCGAGGCGACGGCGGGCAGATCCAGTACCAGCTCGTCGTCGTCGGTGCGGTCGACGGTCAGCCAGCCGCTGCGGGTGTAGAAGTGCACGCGGTCGGCGCCGGGGTGCATGTCCTCGAGGATCTGGGCGGCCGACGCCATCGTCGCGTGCCCGCACATGTCGACCTCGACAGCCGGGGTGAACCAGCGCAGGTGGAAGACCGGACCGCCGTCGGGCGCCGGCTCGGCCTCGGGCGGCAGCGAGGAGGTGTAGAAGGCGGTCTCGGCGAGATTGTTCTCCTCGGCCAACTGCTGCAGCAGCCCGTCGGGCAACCACGCCGGTAACGGCATCACCGCCGCCGGATTGCCCGTGAACGGCGCATCGGCGAAGGCATCGATCTGATGCAGCAGGACCTCCATACAGCCGAAGGTACCCGTGTTTCCGATCGACACACGAGACACCGCCGTTCCCGGCGCGCCATAGCAGACGACCAATTCGGTTCCGCGAAAAACCGCTGACCTCAGCCGTTTTCGGCCCTCGCGGGCTCCGAGTCGGCCGTTCCCGGCGAGTCGGGCATCAGGTGCCGCTTCTCCCCCGCCAGCGAGGCGCTCAGCCACCAGGCCACCTCGACCAGCACGATGCCGATCACCCCGCAGATCACCGCGGTACCGGTCAGCGCCGCGTTGGACGGGTCGAGTTTGAAGAAGTGCCTGGTGAACGGGATGGTGAACAGGATCAGATAGCCCGCGACCGAGCCCCCGATCAGCACCGTCTTCCACCACGACCACGGCCGCGCCACGATCGCCAGCACCCACACCGCGATGATCAGCAGCGTGATCAGCGCGGTCGTGCCCGCCTGCACCTTCTGCGTATCGCTCTGCTCCGGGCCCTGGTACGCGATGAGGTAGGCGATGAAGGTCATCACGCCGATCACCGCGCCGGACGGTATCGCCAGCCGCAGCACGCGGGGCACGAAACCCGTTCGCGCCCTTTCGTTGTTGGGCGCCAGCGACAGGATGAACGCCGGAATGCCGATGGTGAACCAGGCGGCGATCGTCACGTGCCGGGGCAGGAACGGATACGGCACCGGCTCGTAGTGGAACAGCTGCGACCCGATGCCGGCGACGCCGATCAGGAAGGCCAGCAGCACCGAGTACACCGTCTTGGTGAGGAACAGATTCGAGACCCGCTCGATGTTGCCGATCACCCGGCGGCCCTCGCCGACCACGTACGGCAGCGTCGCGAACTTGTTGTCCAGCAACACGATCTGCGCCACCGCGCGGGTGGCCGGGCTGCCCGCGCCCATCGCCACCCCGATGTCGGCGTCCTTGAGCGCGAGTACGTCGTTGACGCCATCGCCGGTCATGGCCACGGTGTGCCCGCGCGACTGCAGCGCACCGACCATGGCGCGCTTCTGATCCGGCCGGACGCGCCCGAAGGTGGTCCGGTGGTCGAGCACGTCGGCGAGTTCGTCGCGATCCTCGGGCAGCGTGCGGGCATCGACGGCGTCGTTCCCGCCGATCAGGCCCAGCGACGAGGCCACCGCGCCGACCGACACCGCATTGTCGCCGGAGATCACCTTGATCGAGACATCCTGGCCGGCAAAGTAATCCAGGGTCGCGCGGGCGTCCGGGCGGACCTTCTGCTCCAGCACCACCAGCGCCTGCGCCGTCACCGTGCCGGGCGCGTCGGGATCGTCGACGGGGCGGTCGCTGGTGGCCAGCAGCAGCACCCGCAGTCCCTGCGCGCCGATCTCCTGGGCGGCCACCGCGACCTGCGACTGCGAGTCCAGCAGCACGTCGGGCGCACCGAGCAGCCAGTTGCCGTGCTCGCCGTAGGAGAAGCCGCTCCATTTCTTGGCCGAGGAGAACGGGGCGACACCGGTCGTCGGCCAGCCGGGGGTGTCCGGGAGCGCCTCGGCGATGGCCGCGACGCTGGCGTTCGGCCGCGGATCGTCGGCGGCCATGGCCGCCAGCACCGCGCGCAGTTCCGGCTCCGGCACGTCGCCCGCGACGCGCAGTTCCGACAGGCGCATGCCGTTCTCGGTGAGGGTGCCGGTCTTGTCGGCGCACACCACGTCCACGCGCGCCAGTCCCTCGATCGCGGGTAGCTCCTGCACCAGGCATTTGCGCTGGCCCAGCCGCACCACGCCGACGGCGAACGCGATCGAGGTCATCAGCACCAGGCCCTCGGGGACCATCGGCACCAGCGCCGCCACCATGCCGTTGAGCGCCGCGCGCCAGGACTCGTGGCTGGAGAACAGCTGGTTGTAGATGGTGACCAGGCCCGCGGGGATCAGCAGGTAGGTGATCACCTTCAGGATGGTGTCGATGCCGTTGCGCAGCTCCGAGTTCACCAGCGTGAACTTGCTGGCCTCGGCAGCGAGCTTGGCGGCGTAGGCGTCGCGGCCGACCTTGGTGGCGCGGTAGGAGCCCGCGCCCGACACCACATAGCTGCCCGACATCACCTGCGCGCCAACCGGTTTCTCGATCGGGTCGGCCTCGCCGGTGAGCAGTGACTCGTCGATCTCGAGCAGTTCGGACTCGACCACCTCGCCGTCGACCACGATCTGGTCGCCGGGGCCGAGTTCGATGAGATCGTCGAGCACGACGTCGGAGGGCGCCACCGTGTCCGCCCGGCCGTCGCGCCGCACCGTCGGCCGGGCCTGGCCGACGATGGCCAGCTTGTCCAAGGTCTGCTTGGCGCGGACCTCCTGGACGATGCCGACCACGCTGTTGGCGACGATGAGCAGGCCGAACATGCCGTCGATGAGCGATCCGGTGGCCAGCACCAGGATGAACAGCACGCCCAGGATGGCATTGATCCGGGTGAGGACGTTGGCCCGGACGATGTCGGCGACCGAGCGGCTGGCCCGGTCCGGCACGTCGTTGGTCTGCCCGTCGCGGACGCGTTGCTCGACCTCGGCCGCGGACAACCCCGGGGCGCGCGCCGCCTGCTCGGTGATCGACATGCCGACAGCCTAGAACGTCGAACGGACACCGGTCCGGCATGCCTGGCGCGGACTGCGGCGTTTCCGGCTATCGCGGACTGCGCGGGCGCATGATGAGCGCGGCGACATAGTACGTGCACGGCTCGTCGGCGTGGTTGGCGTAGTGCAGGGTGCTGTCGGCGGCGAGGTAGATCGAGTCCCCCGCGGCCAGCTCCACCACGCGGTCGCCGTCGACGGTCAGGGTGACGGCGCCGGACTCGACGTAGATGAACTCGTGGGAACCCGGTGCGTAGGAAGGGTATTCGCCGGGAACGCTGCCCGGCGGGAGGGTCGAGCGGATCCACTCGAAGTTCACTCCGGGCACCACCGGCGTGAGAATGGTTCGCTGCCAGCCGGATTCGGTCACGACATCCTGTTCGGCGGCGCGGCGCACGATCATCCGCTCGCCGTCGGGCTCGGAGACCAAGGCGGACAACCGGATTCCGAGGCCCGCCGCGACGCGGTCGAGCACGACCACCGTCGGCGCCTTGTCGCCGCGCTCGACGGCCGAGAGCATGCTCACGCTCACCGCCGACAGCTCGGCCAGGGCCTGCAGGGTGAGCCCGCGGTCGTGCCGGAGGCGTTGTATGCGCTCGCCGAGCGCCACCAGATCCACCTACACTATAGTAGTGACCGATTCCCCTATAGCGAAAAGTCGGGTGGTGCGGGCGGGTACGATGGCCGACCTGCCCGCCATCGCCGAGATCTACGCGCACTACGTGCTCGGCACCGTCGCCACCTTCGAGATGCGAACTCCCGATGTGGCCGAGTGGCGGCGTCGCTTCGCCGCGATCACCGCCGCCGGGCTGCCGTTCCTGGTCGCCGAGGAGGACGGTCGCGTCGCGGGGTATGCCTACTGCTCGCCGTGGAAGACGCGCCCCGCCTACCGGCACACCGTGGAGAACTCGATCTACCTCGCGCCCTGGGCCCTCGGCCGCGGCCTCGGCGGCAACCTCCTGGACGAACTCCTGTCCGCCTGCCGCGCTCGCGACCTGCGCGAGGTCATCGCCGTCATCGCCGACACCGGCGACCAGTCCTCCCCCGCCCTGCACCGCAGCCGCGGCTTCACCGACGCGGGCCGCCTACGCCACGTCGGCCACAAACACGACCGCTGGATCGACACCGTCCTCATGCAACTGAGCCTGCACCCCGGCGAAAAGCACGCCGGAAAGGAAGTGGTGCACGCCAGAGAGGAAGCGGTGCACGCCGGAAAGGAAGCGGTGCACGCCGGAAAGGAAGCGGCGCACGCCGGAGAGAAAGAGGTGGCCGACGCCGGAATGGGGAAAGTGGGCGGGGCCTTGTAGAGCGCCCCGGTGGGTGGTTTCAGGGGGTGGGGACCGGGCCGTCGTCGGGGCCGGGGGTGGCGGTGTCGAGTTGTTCGGGGAGGAGGGGGACGACGGCGAAGGCGCCCGCGGCGGCGTCCGGGGGGAGGGCTTCCACCGAACGGATTCCGGGGTGGGAGGCGAGGTCTCGGAGTTGGGGGAGGGTGCCGCGGACTACGACGGCGACGGCGCAGGGGCAGCCCGCGTGGAGGCGGGCGGCCACTACCGCGGCGGTGCGGGCGGCGCGGTCGTCGGCCGGTCGGGCGTAGTCCATCGCGCCCGCGGCGGCGCGGACCGAGGCGGTCGCCGCGGCATCACCGGCCGGGACGGGGACGGCCGTCACCGGCGTGTACACGCGGTCGAGAGGCACGTGGTACAGGACCTGCGAGATCCGCAGCCCCGCAGCCTGTTCCGGAAGCCGGTCGGCGGTCACGCCCGTGCCGAACGACGCCAGCGCCCAGCGCTCGGTCCCGTCGTCGGCCCCGTTGTCGGCGTGGGCCTCGGCGTCGGCCCCGGCGTCGGCGTGGGCCCCGGCATCGGCCCCGGCGTCGGCGTGAGCCCCCGCATCGGCCCCCGCGTCGGGCCCGTTGTCGGCGTGGGCCCCGGCGTCGGCGTGAGCCCCCGCATCGGCCCCCGCGTCGGGCCCGTTGTCGGCGTGGGCCCCGGCGTCGGCGTGAGCCCCCGCATCGGCCCCCGCGTCGGGCCCGTTGTCGGCGTGGGCCCCGGCGTCGGCGTGAGCCCCCGCATCGGCCCCCGCGTCGGGCCCGTTGTCGGCGTGGGCCCCGGCGTCGGCCCCCGCGTCGGACCCGGCGGCGTCGTCGGCCCCCGCGCCGGTCAGCGAATTCCGCGCTCGCGCAAGGTAATCGTCGACACGCTCGCCCGTCTCCGGCCCCAGGCGGTCGGTGGTCACGACTGCGGCGCGTGGCGGATTCGCCCAGCCGAGCGCCACGATCAGCAGGAAGGCGGCGACCACCGCGCCCGCGAACACGGTCCGGCGCAGGCGGTTACGCATTGCGCAGGATGCCGAGGGCGTGTTCCAGATCCGCGGGGTATTCGCTGGTGATCTCGATCCAGCGGCCGTCGGCGGGATGGGCGAAGCTCAGCGCGCGGGCGTGCAGCCACTGCCGCTCCAGCCCCAGCCGCTCCGCCAGCCGCGGGTCGGCACCATAGGTGAGGTCGCCGCAGCAGGGATGGCGGATCGCCGAGAAGTGCACCCGGATCTGGTGTGTGCGACCGGTTTCCAGATGGATGTCGAGCAGGCTCGCCGCCTGGAACGCCTCCACGGTGTCGTAGTGGGTCACGCTCGGACGCCCGTCCGCGGTCACCGCGAACTTCCACTCGTTGCCGCGCGCCCGCCCGATCGGCGCGTCGATCGTGCCGCTGGACGGGTCCGGATGTCCTTGCACCAGTGCGTGATACCGCTTGTCGACCGTACGCTGCTTGAACGCCCGCTTGAGCACCGTGTACGCGTGCTCGGACTGCGCCACCACCATCACCCCGGAGGTGCCGACGTCCAGCCGGTGCACGATGCCCTGCCGCTCGTGCGCGCCCGAGGTGGAGATGCGGTAACCCATCGCGGCCAGCCCGCCCACTACGGTCGGCCCGGACCAGCCGACACCGGTGTGGGCGGCCACGCCGACCGGTTTGTCGACGGCCACGATGTCGTCGTCGGCGTAGAGGATCTTCATCCCCTCCACCGGCGTCGCCTCCACCCGCAGCTCGCGCTTCGGCTCGGGGAACTCGACCTCCAGCCACGCCCCGCCGACCAGCCGATCCGACTTGCCCGCCGGCACGCCGTCGATCTGCACCGCCCCCTGCTCGGCGAGCGAGGCGACGGCCGTGCGCGACAGGCCCAGCAGGCGCGACAATCCGGCGTCCACGCGCAGGCCGTCGAGTCCGTCGGGCACCGGCATGGCGCGCGTTTCCCTCATGCCTGCTCTCCCGTCGCCGACTCGGCCTCGCCGTGCGAGTGCCGGGCGCGGGTGCCGTCGGGCTCGAAGCCGAGCAGCGTCAGAACCACCAGCAGGATCGCACCGCACACGATCGCCGAGTCGGCCACGTTGAACACCGGCCACCACTTGGTGACGGAGATGAAATCGACCACGTGCCCCTGCAGCGGGCCGGGCGCGCGGAACAACCGATCCATCAGATTGCCGAACGCGCCGCCCAGCACCAGGCCGAGCCCGATGGTCCAGCCCAGCGAGCGCAGCGACCGCCCGATGCGGATCACGCCGATCACGACGCCCGCGGCGACCAGGGTCAGCAGCCAGGTCATGCCGGTGGCCATGGAGAACGCGGCACCCGCGTTGCGCACCAGGGTCAGCCGCACCACCTCGCCGACGATCGAAATCGGCTCACCCGGCGTCATCTTCGCCACCACCAGGGCCTTGGTGCCGAGGTCGAGCGCGAAGATCACGGCGGCGACCAGCAGCAGGGCGGGCAGGCGGCGGGCGGGCGCGGGGACCGCGGTGGCGGCCACGTCGTCCTCGTCGTGCTCGTCGGGGTGCTGATCGCTCGGCCGGTCGGTATTCACAGCTGACATCATCCCCTATAGGAATATCGGCCCCGTCGGTCGCCGGGTGCACCGGGTCCGGCCACCGGTCCGGTCCCAGCTGATTTTCAGGAACCGGTCGTACTCTGTTCGGCGTGACGGTGTTGTCTTCTCCTCCCTCGGCCGCCCGGTCCGTCCGGTCGGGCGTGCTGCTGGTGGTGCTGTCGGTCGCACTGTCGGCACTGGGTGTCGGTTGCAGCGACAGCACCGAGTCCTCGGCCGACCCCGACGTGGAGCCGACCGGTCTGGGCAAGGAGGTCACCGTGCCGATCTCCGCCACGGTGACCTCGGTGGTCGATCCCGGCGCCGAGCCGCGCTCGCTGCTGCGGCCGGGCTACGAGATCGGCACCGCACAGCAGGTGACACTGCGCACCGACCATCACATCGAGCAGCAGATCAACGATCAGGCGCTGCGCGACTTCTCGCCGCCCGCGCTCATCGTCCCGCTGACGGCGACGACGAGCCGCAAGGGCGTGGATCTGACGCTGGGCGCGGTCACCTCACCGGATCCGTCGCTGGCACAGGAACTGCAGTCGGCCGACGGTTCGCACGCCGGGTTCGACATCAACGCGGAGGGCGCCATCACCCGGCTCCGGCTGGAGACCGCGCCCACCACCGCCGACGCCGCCCGCGCGGCCCTGGAGCGGACCTTCTATCAGACGGTGTACCGGTCCGTCGCGTTTCCGGCCGACCCGGTCGGCGTGGGCGCGGTATGGACGGTGCGCCAGCAGGTGTCCAACGACGTGCAGCCCAACGAGGTCGACCAGGTGACCACGGCGACGCTCACCCAGCGCGAGGGGAATCTGCTCACGATCGCCCTCGACATCACCCAGACCCCGCAGACCGACGCCTGGCAACTGCCGGGCAACACCGGCTCGCTGGACATCGTCGACTATCTGATGCACGGCACCGGCACCATCACCGTGGATCTCGGCCTGCCGCTGCCGGTTTCGGGCGCGGTGGCCATCGGCGGGCATCTCTCCTACCGTGAGCCGCGCACCGAAGTGCTGCTGCGGCAGAACATCCGAACGCAGGTGCGATGGGGGGACTGACGCGAGCCGGCGCGCTGCTGGCGGGTGCGGCGCTGTGCGCGGCCGGATGCGCCTCCCAGCACGAGGATTCGGCCTCGAACCAGTTCTCGACGGTACAGCCGCCACCGGTCACGGCGCCCCCGATCACCGATCCCGCGCAGTTGCAGACCAGGCTGCTGACCGTGGCCGACCTGCCACCCGAATACACCCGTCTCGACGACGGCGCGCCGGGTAACGGTGCGACGCCGCAGGACACGTCTCGCACCGATCCGCCCGAGTGCGCCAAGGTGCTGGCCGCCGTCGGGGAGCAGTACGCCGGAGCGAGCGCGCGCGGCGCGGCCGGTTACGCGACCCCCGATTTCGCCAGTATCGACATCGACGCCGCGAGCTACCCCGGCAACGGTGCGGCCCAAGCCTTTTCGGCGATGCAGGACCTGCTGCGCCGATGCGCCACCTACTCGGGCACCGACGCGGACGGCGTCGCCGTCGACTACCGCGTCAGCGGCCTCGCCCAGCCTCGCACCGGTGACGCCTCGGTCGCCTTCCAGGTGCAGACCACCAGCGAGGGCCTGACGCTGCACTCCGCCGCCGCGCTGGTCCTGGTGGGCAGCAGCGTGGTCCAGATCGCCGAGACCGCGCCCCAGCCCATCGATGCCGCCGCATTCGCCGACCTCACCGCGAAACAGGCCCAGCGGCTGCGAGGCTGACCGCGCCCGCCGTTCACCAGGCGGTGTTGATGTGGCCCGGATTCCACAAGCCGGAGTGGGTGACCTGGGTGACCGTCGGGTCGGCGAGGGCGGCGGCGGGGTCTCTCGGGGTCAGGCGCTGGAGTTCACCCCAGTCCTGGCTCCAGTCGTCGCGCAGGTAGGTGGCCAGGGTTTCGGTGCGCAGCAGTTGCTGGCTCCAGCCGAGCGGGCCGCCGCCGTCGTGGCTCTCCCACAGGTTGGTGTCGTGGGCGGCGGGGCGGTCGGGCAGGATGCGCCAGCCGGGGATCTGGGCGATGCCGTCCTTGTGGTCGAAGGGGCGCTGGCACGGGAACTGCAGGCCCACCGCCCAATCCAGCAGCACCGGGTCGTTCGAGCCGATCAGTTCGTTGATGGTCCGGGTCTGCGGGATCCGCGGCGGGGTCAGGGCCATCCACTGCTTGGGGTCGAGGGATTTGTCCTTGGCGACGATGCGGATCACGTCGGCCTGCGCCGGGATCTGGTCCAGCGGCACCCGCAGGTTGCGCCACGACGGGGCCGGCCCGATATCTATCGGCGTCACCTTGCCCAGCGCCTGCGCGGAGGTCGCCGAATCCGAAGTGCCGTACTCGATCTCGACCGGCTGGCCCGGCATGATCGAGCCGTCCTGGGTGATCGCGCGGAACCGGCCCGCCGCGGTGATCGCCACGATGCCGTCGCGGTCGGCCGGATCCGGCAGCTTGTACCAGCCGGTGGTCAGTTCGGCCGAAGCCCGCTGGCCCGCGGTGCCGAGTTCCGGCGTCCCGTTCGCCAGCCCGAAAGGCAGTGGCGCGCCGCCGAGTTGGGTTCCGGCGCTGCCGTCGGACTTGTCGTTGAAGGCGTTGGCGATACTGCTGCTGTTGCCCGCGGGCTGGTCGTCGGGGGTGAGATCGCCGACGCCGTTGGGCACGAACTCCGTCGAACTGCCGGTGAACGTGGTCATCGGATCGCCCGAGAGCGGGGCCAGCAGGGAGGCGTTGGGGTCGGTTTCGACCAGCACGTCGTTGGCGAGCCCGCACGGCTTGCCGAGCACCGCGTCGACGTTCGAGCGCGCCAGCGAGTACGCCGGATACTGGGTCACCGCGCCCTTGGCGAACGACGCCACCTCGAACAGCACGATCAGCGCCGCCACCAGGGTCAGCGGCGGAATCTTCACCAGCCGCCAGGCGCGCGGCGAAATACGGTGCGGCGTACCGGGTTCCGGTGCACGCACATGCCACCACGCGGCCAGCGCCAGGCACAGCACGGCGATGATCAGGAAGATCTTGCTCAGCCCCACGCCGAAGATCGCCGGTGCCTGATCCCACCACGGAATGCCGTAGCTGGACACGTACCACCACTCGTTGACGCTGGTGAAGATCTGCGCCATCGCGATGGCCACGATCGCCGCGAACAGCGCCCGGTACCGCGGCGCCCGCATCACCCGCGGCCCGACCGCCACCGCGGTGACCACCGCGACCGCGCCCGCCAGGCCGGCGTAGATGCCGTTGTGGTGGGTGAACTTCGTCGGGACGGTCGCCATCAGCACCATCGCGCCGAAGGTGATGCCCAGCAGGCGTTTCGCCGGTCCGGCCGCGACGAACGGAATCCGGCCGCCCTTGCGCAGCATCACGAACGCGCACACCAGCAGGCCGAGCCACATCGCCACGATGCCGAACCGGCGACCGATCGAGCCGTCGGCGGTGGGCATGAACAGCCACTGGTAGGTCAGGTAGTCGTCGTACCACGGCACCGACGGGCCGACGGCGTTGTGCACCCGCTTCATCTCGAACATCGCCGACAGCGGCTCGACGCCGAAGGCGAAGACCAGCACCAGGGTTCCGGCGGCGGCCAGCGGCGCCAGCAGCGCACCGTACACCTTGGTCCACGACCACCACGAGACCTGCGAATCTCCTGGCGCCGCAGCGGAATTCGTCAGTTCGCGAGCCCGGACGACACCGAACCGCACCACCGAGCGCGCCCCGGCCAGCAGCGGCGCGAGGCAGATGACACCCGAGGGCGCCGCGGTGAGACTGAACGCGGCGATCAGGATGGCGAGGGCGTAGGGCAGCATGCGCCGCGTCGCGATCGCCCGCTCGACGAAACACCAAGTGAGCAGCACCGCGACGGCGATCACCGGCTCCGGCCGCAGGCCGTTGTTGTAGGGCAGCCACACCGCGAGGAAGCCCAGCGCGCCGGTCCACACCGCCACCTTGTCGTGGCGCACCGCCACCCCGAGCCGCGGGTTCACCTCCCGGCTCAACGCCAGCCAGGTGATGACCCCGGCCAGCAGGGTGGGCAGCCGCATCCACGGACTGGCGGTGCTGATCTCGGTCATGTGCGCGATCACGTCGTACGGCGGTGTGCCGACGGGGTTTTCGGGCACGCCGAAGAACCGGAAGTAGTTCGCCATGTAGCCCGACACCAGCGAGGTGCGCGCCATGCCGAACTGATAGCCGTCGTCGGAGGTGGTGGAGCCGATGAAATGCCAGACCGCGAGCGCGCCCAGGACGACCGTGTCGACGCGGGTGAACGTCCACCACCGCTGCGGCAGCAGCCGCCGCACCCGGCGGCCGTCGAACCGGTCCAGCCGGAACAGCGCCGCCAGCGCGACCAGGGCCAGCACCACCGCCAGCACCGTGGCGGCGCGCTTGGCGATCGTCGGCACGACCGAGAACCGGCTGTCGACCTCCGCGGTGACCGTGGCGCCGCCCGCGTGGGGCAGATCGCTGAACACCCCGACCAGCTGCGGCCGGAAATCGCCGTACAGCACAGTGGGTTTCGCGCCGGTGCCGCGCAGTTCGGCCGTGGTCGAGGAGTGCTCGGAGTGCACCACCAGCGTCGCGGCGGAGAGTTCGGCGAGCGGCACGCTGAACATCGATTGGCTGCGCAGTATCACCTCGAACAGCGCGGGCCGGTCGTCCTGCGCGGGCCGCACCCGCGCGACGAAACCGTACTTCTCCAGATCGGGTGCGGTCGCGGGCATGGTCGCCGCGGCCAGCCCGCCGCGCTCGGCGAGTTGCCGCAGCGCCGCGCCGGGAATGGTGGTGTCGAAGGTCAGCGGCGCGTAGGACACCAGCGGCGCGGTGATGCTGCGGGTCGATTCCTGTTGCGGCCACGACAGCGTCGTCTTGTCCACGTGAACGGGCAGCAGCGGCATCGCGACGGCGAACAGGGTCGCGAGCAGACCGGCGATGAGGGCCACCGGCTGGGCCCACCCTCCGTGCCGCGGCCGGGTGGCCCGAGGTTGCTCGCCCGCTGCGGGCGCCTCGTCCGCCCTCACCATCGTGTCCGTCACGGGGGCCGATCGTAGCGTGACGGATTCGTGACCGGAGAAATCGTGCACGGGATTCTCAGCCTGCGCTTAGCTTCCCGGCGAGCCCGGCGGACATGCGAACGGGGCCGATGCCACCTCGGACATCGGCCCCGCCGGAGTACGGATCGTTACGAGCAGGCGGGCGAGGCCTGGCCGAGGTTCTGGATCCCGGCGCAGGCCCAGCTCTTCTGCAGGACCCACTTGCCGTTCTGCGCGACGAACGGCACGCTGGCCTCGCTCGGCGCACCGTCGTTGATGGAGAAGTTGGCCTTCGCGGTCAAGGTGTCGCCGCCGAGGTATGTGACGTTGGTCACCTCGATCTTGGCGTTGTTCTGCTGGTATGCGTCGGTCAGCTTCTTGATCATGTCAGGGTCCTTCTGCAGGGCCTGCTGACCGTCCTCGAGGTACTGGATCTTCTCTTCGGCGGGGACGTTCGGGTCCAGCGCCTGCGACAGCTCGTTGTTCAGCTCCTCGACGGTCGGCACCGGCGGTACGTTCTGCACCGACGTGGCAGCCGCCTTGCTCGAGCTCTTCGGCTTGGAACCCTCGTTCTTGTCGCCGCTGCCGCAGGCGGACATGCCGAGCGCGGCCACGACGGCCAGCGTGGCGACCGCGATGCGTCCAGTCATCTGAAGCTTCAATGCTCGTCCTTTACGTTCGAGTTTGGTCTGTACCGTGCACGTGACAGCAGCCACCCGACCGGCGGCGCCGCACGAGTGGCCTCACGCTACCCGCCGAAATTCAACGAAGACTAAGGAGCGGGTCGGCCGGGGCGAGGTCGACATCGTCGGCGTGAAAGGTATACGCCGGACCCGGTCCTGTCGAGCGTGTCTCGAAACGCACCGTGACACGGCCGTGTCCGGAACCCTGCACCCAGCCGTGCCCGTGCTCGCGGTGGGCGACATCGCGGCCGGGATACCAGAATTCGGTGGTGAAGGAGCGGGTGGCGGGCGGGACCCCCGCGGCGACAGTGGGTTCGGGCGCGACGAATTCGTCGAGGGCGCTGGCCGAATCCGGTTCGCGCGCCGCGCCCGGACGGCCCGACGCCGCCAGGGCTTGGTCCAGTTCGGGGAACAGCGACTCCTGCCGGACGGTGGACAGGCCGCCGAAACCCACGCCCACCAAGCGAATCGGGCCCAGCTCGCCCGGGTCGATGGCCGAGCGCAGCGCGGCGGCGGTGAGCGTGGCCAGTTCCTCGGTGGCGTAGGGCAGGGTGAACGAGCGTGTCACGATGCTCATGTCGGCCTTCTTCAATTTCAGCACCACCGTGCGCGCGGCGCGGCCGTCGGCGATCAGGCGCCGGTGCGCGGCCGCGGCCATCGCCTCGATCGCCGGGTGGAGCTGGGCGAGGGTGACTATGTCGCTCTCGTAGGTGGTTTCGGCGCTGATCTGCTTGGCCTCGGCGCGCTCGGCGACCGGGCGGTCGTCGATGCCGCGGGCCAGGCGGTGCAGGGCCGCGCCGACGCTGCCGCCCAGCAGCGACACCGCCTCCTGCTCGGGCAGCGCCGCGAACGCGCCGACGGTCTCGATGCCCAGCGAGCGCAGCCGGCCCTCGGCCACCGGGCCGATCCCCCACAGCTTGCGCACCGGCAGCGCGGCGAGCAGCTGCTGCTGCTCGACCGGTGAAACCACCCGCACCCCATCGGGTTTGGCGAGCCCGGAGGCGATCTTCGCCAGCTGCTTGCCGGTGCCCGCGCCCACCGACGCGACCAGTCCGGTGCGCTCGCGGACCAGCGCGCGCAGCTCCTCGCAGAATTCCAGCACCCGCCCGGCGGTGGCCCCGGCCAGCTCGGCGGGCTCGCCGAACGCTTCGTCGAACGACAGTGTCTCCAGGATCGGGATGCGTGAGCGCAGTGCCTCGAACACCTGCCCGCTCACCTCGCCGTAGACCACCCCGCGCGGCGGCACCACCACCGCCGTCACCCCCACCAGGCGGCGCGCCTGATGCATCGGCATGGCCGAGCGCGCGCCGAACACCCGTGACTCGTAGCTGGCCCCGGCCACCACCCCGCGCGCTCCGGTACCGCCGACCAGTACCGGCCGCCCGCGCAGCGTGGGGCGGGTGAGCTGCTCCACCGAGGCGAAGAAGGCATCCATATCGATGTGCAGCACCCAGCGCCGCGCCGACGCCTCGAGCGCCGCAGGGCCCGGTGCCGGAATGGTTCCCCGGACTGGCAAATTGCTGGTGGGTTCCTGCGAATCGCGGCCGCGCCCCGGCACGCCGCCGGAACCTCGCACGACCCCGGCCGATGCCCGCTGACCAGGCACGAGCCGTGCCGTAGCCGAGCCGGGGGCAGCGTCCATGACAGGGAATCTACGCGCGACTACCGACATGATCGGCGACCCGAGTATGTGATGATCGGATCATGAGCATCCGTAAGGCCGTGATCCCCGCCGCCGGTATCGGTTCCCGCCTGCTCCCGCTGACCAAGGCCATCCCCAAGGAGATGCTGCCGGTCGGCGACAAGCCGGTGATCGAACACACCGTGCGCGAGCTGGTGGCCTCGGGCATCACCGACATCACGATCGTGGTCAGTGCCGGAAAGTCGTTGATCCAGGACCACTTCCGGCCCAATCCGGCGCTGGTGGCGCAGCTGCGCTCCGACGGCAAGACCGCCTACGCCGACGCGGTGGAGGAGGTCGGCGAACTCGGCCGCCTCGGCCACATCACCTACCTGGACCAGCACGGTCCCTACGGCAACGGCACGCCGGTGCTCAACGCCGCGCGCACCCTGGGTGACGAGCCGATGCTGGTGCTGTGGCCCGACGACGTGTTCGTCGCCGACGTGCCGCGCGCCCAGCAGCTCATCGACGCCTACAACAAGACGCACTCGCCGGTGCTGGCGCTGCTGCCGATGGACCCGGCCGACTCGAAGCGCTACGGCGTGCCCGTGGTCGAGGAGACCTTCGACAACGGGCTGATGCGCATCACCGGTCTGGTCGAGAAGCCCAAGCCCGAGGACGCCCCCTCGGCCTTCGCCGCGATCGGCGGTTACGTGGTCACCCCGGGCATCGTCGAGGAGCTGCGCAAGCAGGTCGCCGAGTGGTACACCCACCGCAGCGGCGAGGTCTACCTGACCGACGCGATCAACGTGTTCGCCGCGTCCAACGCGGTGTACGGCCAGGTCATCCAGGGCAACTGGTACGACACCGGCAATCCGGCCGACTACCTGGTCGCCCAGTTCGCCTCGGCCCTGACCCACCCGGAATACGGTCCGCTGCTGCGCGGGCTGGTGCAGGACTGAGCTCACCTCAGTAGAAGCGGCGGATGGCGTAGATGTCGAATTCGCTGAGTGGCGTCAGCACCACCCCGACACCGGCCGAGTGCGCGTTGAGCAGCTGCCCGCCGCCGGCGTAGATGCCCTCGTGGGACCCGTCGGCATTGACGATGACGATGTCGCCGGGCTGGATCGAACCGAGCGGTACCGCGCTGCCCGCCGTGGCCTGCTGCCAGGTGGTGCGCGGCAGCATGATGCCCACGTGCCGGAACGACCACACCGCCAGCCCGGAGCAGTCGTAGGTGAGGGGCCCGGTCGCGCCCCATTCGTACGGCTTGCCGACCTGGGTCTGGGCCAGGTTCAGCGCGATCACCGCCCGCGGGCTGGCGACGGGCAGCGTGGCCGAGCCGCTGGCGCTGCCGGAGGCCGAGCCGGAGCCCGAGCCCGAACTACTGCCGGAACTGCCGCTGATGTCGTCGGTGCCGGCGGCGGTCCCGGCGGCGATCGAGACGGCGATCAGGCCGGTCAACGTGGTGAGAAACAGTCGAACGATGCTGTTGCGCGATGGAGTTGTCGCCATGGCTCGCCCTTCGGTTCGGCGCACACCACCCCGACGGCGAGCGACCGGCGACTACTCAGCACACACGAAGTGCACGGGATGACCGCTTCCCCACGGGCATCTCATCCGGACAGCTTGCCTGGCAGTGCGGTTTTCTCAGCGTGGTCGAACGGACAGAACATCCAAGCTCAACGTGACATTTAAAGTTGCCGTGACATAGCTGTTTTACCGCAATTCACCTGAGCCCCACAAGAACTAATTCTTCCCCCGCGCCTCCCCCGCAGGTCGAAGGGCATGTCGACACGAAACCGCGCCGCGTTTCCCCGGTTGGCGCAGCGCCCGGAGTGGGACAAATGCTTCGACCACCTACGCAGCGGCGACGAACTCGTCATCACCCGGCTCTCGCGCCCGTTCCGGTCCGTGCGGCACATGACCGAACTCGCCGCCGACCTCGACGAACGCGGCATCGATCTGGTCGTGCTCAAGCAAGGCATCGACACCACCACCCCGGCCGGGCGATTCCTGTTCCACGTCATCGCCGCCATGGAGGGAATGACCGCCGACCTCATCAGCGAAGGCACCCTCGAAGGACGCGGCTGCAGCTAGCGCCGTGAAGTTGCGTAAGGGTCAGCGCCGCCAGTGCGTTTGTGACCCAGCTCGCTGAGGTTCCCCCGCCGAGCCGGAGAGCGGATTATCTGGTTCCGGCCAGAACCCGTTGATGGTAGCTGGCTTCGTACTCGTCGGGTGATCGCCAATCCAGCTTCTTCTGGATGCGCTGGGTGTTGTACCAGCCGTCGATGTAGGAGAACAAGGCGTTCTCCGCGTCTTCCCTTGTGCGCCAGGAGTTCCGGTACACCAGCTCGGTCTTCAGTGTGGAGAAGAAGTTCTCCATGAGCGCATTGTCGTAGCTGTCTCCGACCGACCCCATCGACTGGGCTATTCCGTTGTCGGCCAACCTGTTTGCGAACCGAATGGCTGTGTAGGTCGAGCCGCGATCGGAATGATGGACCAGTTGTCCGTCACGCACATCCCGCACCCACACCGCGTATTCCCGGGCCCCGAGTACCAGCTCGGTGTCGCAGCGGTCGGAGCATTTCCAGCCCACGATCCGGTTGGAGAACGCGTCCCGGACCGCCGCCAGCCAGAACACGCCCTCGCCGGTCGGGATCCGCGTCGCATCCGCCACCCGCAACCGGTCCGGGGTGTCCGCGGTGAAGTCACGGTTGACCAGATCCGGTGCCGGCGTGGCGCGGCGGTCCTGCCGCGTCGAGGGAATACGCCATTTTCTTACGCAGGAACGCGCCCTGCAGCCCCGCCCGCCGCATCAGCCGCTCGACTCGTTTGCGGCCGACCGCGATACCGCGGCGGCGCAGCATCGCGTGCACTCGCGGCGATCCGTAGGTGCCGCCGGAGCTGGTGTGGATATCGACGATCTCAGCCAGCAATTGTTCGTCGGCCAGCCGCCGCCGCGAGGGGTTCTTGGCCTGGGCCAGCCATCCATAGAACGTCGACGACGCGATGCCCAGCACCCGCAATACGAGCTCGACCGAGTGCTGCGGGTGATCTTTCACGAACCGCACGATCACCTCCGGGTCTGGCCGGGCTCCGACGCGAAATACGCACTCGCATCACGCAATACGGCGTTCACGCGTTCGAGTTCAGCGACCCGCTTGCGTAGTTGCTTGTTCTCTTCGGCCATGTCGGTCGTCGGCCGATCGCTACGCTCGCCGGCGTCCGCTTCGGCCTGGCGGATCCAGTTCCGCAGAGCCTCGTGATGCACCCCCAGCTGCGCGGCCAGCTTCCGGATCGTCGGCTTGGGATCCGCATCCCGATACAACCTGACCGCCCGAGCCCTCAACTCGTCCGGATACTTCTTCGGTGCTGCCACTGATGAACTCCTTCCGGCCCCTATCGGACCACGTCAGAGCTCTCCGTGAAAGCGGGGGAACCTCAGGCCTTCTCGACTGCCCAGGATTGCCCGGGGCATTGTCAAGCAAAGCACGTAAACCGTGTTTGCGGTCCACACTCTACCGACTTCAGTAATTCAGTACAGTTCCCGCCGGTTACTCCGGCGTAGACACCTCCGCCCAGCAACTTCGCTGGTAACCCGCTGTGACTGCCGGACATCAGCACGGCTGAGCCCGGCCCAGGGCGGGCACCACGAGGGTGTCGGTGGGCCGCAGGTACTTGAGGCAGCGCCACAGCTCCGCATGGACGGCGCCGGCGCTCGTGCTCGACCGTGACGCCCTCGATCCGATCGGCGGCGCCCGAGTCTCGACGACCGGGCAGCTGCTCAACCACCCGCCACGCGACTGAATGAGAAACGGCGTTCGGGACTTGTTGGACAGCAGGCGTTTTCAACACGTTTCTCCGACAGCTGCCCACCGGTGCCGACCAGGGCCTTCCCGCGAGCTGGCCCGGTGTCGAAAACGAACGATTTTCAGCATCCATTCGGGGGTGCGGCCGAGGCCACGATTGGCGGCCAGTCTTGCGGTTCGACGTTGTCTGGTTTTTGGGTGGTGTCCTCGTCCCAGTCGAACGTTGGCGCCGGCGGCCCCCACTGCTTCGGGCTGTCGAACGAGATGATCTCGTTCCGAAACCGTCCCTCCGGAAAGAAGCACCACCGGCGAACGTCACGCCCCGGAACATGGCGGCGCCGATGAACGTCGCGTCCGTGAATCCGGCGGCGCCGGTGAACCTCGCGCCCGAGAACCCGGCGGCACCAGAGAACGTCGCGTTCACGAATATGGTGGTGCCGGTGAATGTCGCATCCTCGAACCTGGTGGCGCCGGAGAAGGTCGCGTCCCCAAAGTCGGCGTCTTCGAGGTGCGCGGTCCGGAAGTCGAAGTCGCTTGTGGACCAGCTGTTCTCGGCAGTCGGCCGCAGGTGGTCAGCGATAGCGCGAACGATCGTTTGCCGGACCTCCCGATCGTTCTGCCGGTACTCGAAATGGTCTTCGTTCTCACCCGAACCGCCTCGCCCGCGGCGCTTCCGTACACGCTTGGTCTGATGATTGACGCCCAGCTCAGGCGTGTACGGCAGCCGGAGGTAGCCGCACAGGACGTTGATGCACTGCTGGCGGCGTAGTCCGTCAGATTCGTCGGCGACGCCGGACATCGCGTAGACCCCGGCGATCCGGATCGCGACATCGGTCGCGCCGAGTTGCGCGGCCGCGGCACCAAAGCGCTCGACGAACCGGCCTTGCTCAAGGTCGCGTTGGCGCCGGTAGGCGATCACCAGCGCGACCACGCCGCCGACGCCAGCTACGACGGTCAGCGCCACCTTGACGACGTCGATCCGCGCGGCCTCGTTCTTGGTGGCCGGGGTGATCCATAGCAGTACCGCGTACGCGATGGCCGCCACGACACCACCGACGACGAGTGCGCTGGCGACCGCGGGAAACAATCGGGCCCGACAAGCACGTTGTCCGAGTGCTGCTCGTCCGTCCTTGGTCAGCTGCTTGCGCAGCGTAGCTCCCGCTGTACGTGCCTGGGCGCCAACGGCGCTCACCCTCCCGAGCATCGCTCGATTGTGCTCGGAACGGCACGATCAGGCGCGGTATTCGATGTCGGAAATCGATCAATTTCTCGACACTCACTCGGCGGATGGTGCGGTGCCGGCGAGGCCACGGCTGGCGGCCAGTCTTGCGGTTCGACGTTGACTGGCTTCTGGTCACGGTCGCCGCCATCTGCCCCCACCTCTCCGCCCTCCCCGGATATCGGGGCCCCTTCGTGTATCGCGCGCCGGGGCCGCTGCTGGGCCGAGATGGTCGGGATTCGTAATCCTTTGCGATCAGTGGATCCCGGACAGGAACGAGGCGACGTCGGCGGCGATCCGCTCTGGATACTCGCCGTTGATGGCGTGTGAGGCGTCGTCGTAAACGAGGACGGTGCCGTGGGGAAGCACGTGGCGGGCGTGGTCGGCGGCTTCGGCGCTGTCGTGCATGACCGACTTGCCGGCCATGATCGCGAGGAACGGCATCGCCAGACCGCGTAGTTGGGCATCGTCGAAGGTGGTCGGCGTGGGCAGGACGAGGTGATAGTGCTGCATTCCGGACTCGATCAGATCGGCGACCGGCACCTGTTCGACCGGGGCGCCGCCCGCGGTCCAGCTGTTGAAATCGTCGCGCCAGCTCTTCGGGAACCAGGACACCGAGGCCGGAAGCGAGCGAAGCACCGCCTGCCACGACATCCGTGCAAACGTCATGACGGGATCCAGTGCGACGACACCACTGATCCGATCCGGTTGCCGGATCGCGAGATTGGTCGCCGTCCATCCGCCGATCGAAACCCCGACGAGTACGATCTTGGCCGCCGGAAGTTGCTCGATGGCCTGGTGCAGCCAGGCCGCCTGATCGGCGTCGTTTTCGATGGGCCGACTCTGCACGCTCGCCCCCGGCTCGCCGAGCAGATCCACCAGATAGACGGTGCGAAGTTTCCGCAGCGACGGCAGGTTGTCGGCCCACATCGGCGCGGCGGCCGAGCGTCCGGGCAGCAGGAGCAGCGGAGGCTGCTCGGGGTTCGCGCCGTCGAAACGATACACGCGAACCACGCCGTATTCGGTGCGCAGATCCAGCGACGCACTTGGCGGGGGTAGCTGCTCCATGGCTCGGTGATAGGTACGGAAATACTCGTCGTATCCGTCCGCCGAGGTGAAGTGGCCGACTGGCGAGTTGTCGCGGACGGCCAGCCAGCCGACCGTCACGGCGCCGAGCACCACCACCACGCCGATGATGATGCGACGACGGGAAAGACGTTTGCGGCGCGGCGGCGTTTGGTCATCGACCGAGTTCGTTTCGTCATCGACCGAGATTTCGGACATCGCACTCCCTCGATCACTCGGGCGGCGGCGCTATCATCCCGCCGTCGCGTGCGTTCCCGACCGGGGCCGGTGGCGCATCCGACGCCATGTGTGCACGCTACTGCCGTCCAAGTGCGCGCACGTCACTCTCCGCGGGTAGTTCTCGATGATGAGTACGGCCACCGATGTCATCCGCTCGTCCGATTTGCCGACGCGCGGTACCCCGCGATACTCCGGAGTTCCCCACGGACCACGCCACGGAATGCCCACGGATCGACCAGCGCCTTCGCGGCCGCCAACCTCCGGCGCGGAGGGGGTGTTTCGCAACCGCAGACACCGTGCGGAAACGGCCGTTCTGGGTGGTGGTGAACTCCGGCGAATGGGTGAACCCGGCAGCCAGCCAGACGGCTCAGTACGGTAGGGACGTTTCGACTCCACGAACTCGGTGGGCGACTTCTAGGGTCGCGTAGATCTGTGCCTGTGCCTGGAGCGCCCGCACCCGGGACAACACTGCTGTCTGCCGGTCGTCGTCGGCAAGGGTCGGATCCTCAAGCACCGTATCCAACAATTCCGCTGCGGCGGCCGCCCACTGCTGGGCGGACTCACCGGGCTTCTCCATCTGCGTGGTCACAAGGTCGACGGTAAGCGGCGCCTACGACACCATCGGGATGTCGACGAATCGATCGGTTCTCAACACCCGAACCCCGACCACCACGGCGGATTGACCTAGATCGGATCGGGCAACCTTCCACCCAACCTCCGCCAGTGATCGATCAACTCTTGCGCGGCCGGCTTAGCGAGTTCGTCCTCCAACTCGCTGCGGACTTCCTCGATTTTCGTGGCCAGGGATGCTGCTACTCGCTCGTCTAATTTGCGGGACTTTCGCTTCCAGCCCGGTGCGAGCATCTGTCAATGTGAGGGGCTCAGGTGATGCTTGACCGAATGTCGTCAGCTGATGCTTGACCGATCCTCGGGCGTGGCGCCTTTGCCGGTGACGTAGAAACGGGTGATCGGCTTGGTGGTCCGGCGCGGCCGGACTGCTAGTTCTTCCTCACCGTGAAGGACTCGTAGGTGGGTGTCCTCGATGACGACGGTGACCAGCTTGCCGCGGTTGCGGGGCCCGAGTTTGATCCGTTGCCCGGCGACGAGGATGCGTCCGGACTCGTGAACTCGGCGTTGGGCGCGGAGGGATCCCGCGGGTCGCGGTGCCGGAGGCAGTGGTGCGGTGACGGTGCTGGCGCCGCGGACACGGCCGAGCTGGTCTCGGCTGATCGGGCAGGGCCAGGTACCGATCAGCGCGCCGTCGGCGATGGCGTGCATGAGATGCCCGTCGAGGCGGAGGGTGACATGTCGTCCGGCCCAGGCGAACCTGACGACGTGGTGGTGCCCAGCGATCTGAGTAGCGCCATCGCGATCGACCACGCGCCGGACCTCGATCGCTTCTCCCGGAGGAATCACGATGGCGCCGTTGGCCTTCCGAAAGGCCGGCTTTGCGGGCGGCGGGCCGGCCGGGCGTGCTCCGCGCATGGTCAGGACTGCGAGGTGTTCGGGCAGCAGCCGGGAGGAGACAGTGCGGATCAAATGTCCGTCGAGGCTGATGTGGATGCTGCGGCAGTCGGCCCAGATCGTGACGACGCGGCCGGTGTAGTGGCGCAGGCTGACAGACTGCCGCCCTGGAGCCAGGGTTGACTTCTCCGCCGGCGGGAACGCGGACCTCCCATTCGATCGCGGTCTCGGCGGCGGGAGTCGGTGGTTCGATCACTTCCACGATCGTCGTTATTGGCGAAGAGGTTTCGCCGGCAGCGGTGGTGTCGGGGACGTCGAGCCGGGTGGGCCCGTTGGGCCGGAACAGAGTCGCAGGGGTGGCCATGTCGAGGGCCTGATGCGGTCGGTGATGGTTGTAGCCAGCGATCCAGCCGTCGACCGCGGCTTGGGCAGCGGTCAGCGATTCGAACGGTGAGACGTGGTCGAGGAATTCCTCGCGCAGGGTCTTGTGGAACCGCTCGATCTTTCCGGTCGTGGTCGGTGACCGCGGTTTCGTGCGGCGTTGGGTGATGCCGTTCTCGCGGCAGATCCTCTCGAACAGCACCTCGACCGGCTGCGGTTTGATCCGGGCACCGGTGAACTGGGCACCGTTGTCGGTGAGCACTTCCGAGGGCACTCCGTAACGGCGCATGGCCGCGGTGAATGCCTCACAGACCGCCCGCCCGGACGGCGCCGTGAGCACCGCGGCGACCACCACAAACCGGGAATGATCGTCGATACCGGTCAGCACCTTGCACTCGCGCCCGTCCGCCAGCGGCACCCCGCCGACGAGGTCGAGCTGCCACAGGTGCATCGGCGTCTGCCGCTGCCACCGTCGATACCGCCGTTTATGCTGCTGGACTTGCTGATTCACCATCCCGTTGCGGGTCAAGATCCCGTGCACCGTCGCCCGCGAGGGGACCTTCGCCACCTGTTGCCGGGCGAGTTCGTGGCTGATCCGCCGGGCGCCCCAGCGGGGGTTCTCCCGGCGCATCCGGCAGATCAATGCCTCGGTATCGGCGTCGATGCGCGATGGACTGTGGTGCGGCCGATGCGATCGGTCGGTCAGTCCGGGCTTGCCCTCGTCCTGAAACCGCTTGCGCCACTTATGCAGCGACTGCCGGGTGGTGCCGTATCGGGCGGCGACTTCCCCGATCGGTGCGCCACCGAGCACCTCGCACACCGCTCGATACCGGTACTCGACCAACGCCTGCTGGTCCACACTCACCCGCTCGCCTCGACGAAAGATCGAACGGAACGAGACCATCGATCACACCGAAAGGTCAAGCGTCACTTGATGACAAATGGTGAATCATAACCTGAGCCACCACAGCGACAGCATCTCCATGAGATCTTCGCTCGGAAGGTCCTGAGTTTTCACGGGTTTGATCTTGAGCAGGTCTCCCAGCCGCGTAAAGGAGACAAGATCGGTAGCTCGCAAGACGATCCCCGTGCTGCAGGGCAGGCCCTGACGTAGCGCAAGTCGAACGACTGTGGGGTAGAACTCAAGTTCCTCTGTTGGTCGCCAGTCCAGCACGCTGAGATCAGCTCCCCGTGCTCCAGCACGGTATCTATGATGCGGCTTGGGAGGTCGATCCAGGACGTGGTCTCGGTGGGTCTGATCAGGTAGAGCATTGGTTTCGCCCCTTCTGTTGACCTGGTGTCATCCAGAACGCTGTAAAGATCAATAGCGCCGACGGCGCGATATGTGACTGGAGTTGCTCACACGGCGTCGAGTTCCCGGTGCCGGGTCTCGGGCAGGGCCGCGATCGACCCCAGCGAGATCGCGGCCATGGCGGCCATGAACCATCCGACCGCGACCGTGCCGCGCGTTTCCCCCAACTGGGCGACGATCAGCGGCGCGGCACCGCCACCCAGCACGCCGCCGAGGTTGTAGGCGATACCGGCCCCGGTGTACCGCACGTCGGTGCCGAACAGCTCCGGCAGGAACGCGCCCAGCGGTCCCCACACGATCCCCATGCACAGCAGCGCCCCGGACAGGCCCACCACGATCAGCACCGGGTTCTCGGTATTCAGCAACGGGAACAGCACGGGACTCCACACCAGGCCGAACGCGGCCCCGCCCAGCATCAGCACGCGGCGGCCGACCAGGTCGGACCAGCGGGCGACGATGAACGTCGCGGCGCCCAGCACGACCACCGCGATCAGGGTCAGCCCCAGCATCGTATTGCGCGGCACCCCCAGGGTTTTCGTCGTGTAGGTGAGGCAGTACGTGGACGCCGTGTAGAACATCACGTACACCACCACGATGCTGCCCGCGCCGAGCAGTAGTTCCCGCGGGTAGCGCCGCAGTACCGCCGCGATCGGCACCCGGGCGGCATGCCGGGTGGCCACGAAATTCGCGAATGCCGGGGTCTCGGCCACCCGCAGCCGGATCCGCAGCCCGACCGCCACCAATACGAACGACAGCAGGAACGGTATCCGCCAGCCCCAGCCGTCGAACGCGTCTTTCGGCAGTCCTTCCGACAGCGCCCAGAACACCGCGGTCGCCACGAAATACCCCACGGGCGAGCCCATTTGCGGCGCCGCCGCGAACAGCCCGCGCCGATCCCGGGGCGCGTGCTCGGTGGACAGCAGTGCCGCGCCGCCCCATTCGCCGCCCAGGCCGATGCCCTGCAGGACCCGCAGCAGCACCAGCAGGACGGGCGCGGCCACTCCCAGCGTCGCGTAGCCCGGGAGCACGCCGATGAACGCCGTGGACAGGCCCGTCAGCAGCAGTGACACCACGAGGGTGGCCTTGCGGCCGATGCGGTCACCGAAGTGGCCGAAGACGATCGCGCCCAGGGGACGCGCGACGAAACCGATGGCGAAGGTGGCCAGCGACGCCAGCGTGCCCGCCACCGACGACAGTGTCGGGAAGAACAGTTTGTTGAGCACCAGCGCGGCCGCGGTGCCGTAGATGTAGTAGTCGTAGAACTCGATCGCAGTGCCGATGAAGCTGGCGGTCACGATGGTGCGGCCCGGGCTGCTCGCGGGGCGGCCGGACAGGGTGGTGGGTGCGGGGTCGGTCACTGCGGTCCTCATCGTGCGGTGCGGATCGCGGTGATGGTACGCGACCTCGTCAGGTCGTCGTCGCGGCCGAGCGGAGGAAGAACATCAGATTCGCCGGGCGTTCGGCGAGCCTGCGGACGAAATAGCCGTACCACTGGTCTCCGAAGGGGACGTAGACGCGCAGGTGCTGGCCGAGGTCGATCAGCCGGGCCTGTTCGGCGGGGCGGATGCCGTACAGCATCTGGTATTCGAGGTCGTCACGGTCGCGCCCGGCGGCGGTCGCGAGCAGGGCGGCCGCCTCGATCATCGCCGGGTCGTGGGTGGCGATCATCGGATAGCCCTTGCCCGCCGAGAGGATGCGCAGACAGTCCAGATACGCCGCGTCCACTTCGCGCCTGTGCCGGAAGGACACCGCTTCCGACTCGCTGTAGGCGCCCTTGCACAGCCGGATCCGCGCGCCCTCGTCCGCGAGAGCCCGGCAGTCGCCGGCCGTGCGCCGCAGGTACGCCTGCAGCACGGTGCCGACGGTCTCCGGGTGCTCGCGGCGCAGTTCGCGCACGATGTCCAGCCGCGACCCGGTGGTCGCGTGGTCCTCGGCGTCGACGGTCATCCAGATGCCCGCGGCCGCGGCGGCGCGCGCCAGGACGCGGGCATTGCGCAGCGCGGTCTCGTACCCGCCGGTGGGCAGGGCCAGGCCCAGCGCGGACAGTTTCACCGACACCTCGAGCGGGCGCGGTCCCGACGCCGAGCCGATCGGCAGTGCGGCCAGCGCCGCGATCAGCCCGAGATACTCCCGCACGACCCGGTCGGCCCGCGCCGGGTCGGTGGTGTCCTCGCCGAGGTAGTCGACGGTGACGAACCTCTTGCCGCGCAACAACTCCCGCACTGCGGACAGCGCCGCCTCCCGCGTCTCCCCCGCCACGAAGCGATCGATGATGCGGCCGGTGGCGGGTAGCCGGGTGAGTCCGCGTTCGACCCGGCGGGAGCGGGCCGCCGCCAGCAACGCCGGGCGCAAGGGATTGGACAGTGCGGACGCGTTCATCGTGCCTCCACGGGCATCCCGGCGCCCGTACTCACGACCGCTCCGAATCCGGTGCCTGATGGGGGTATTCGTGCGTGGCGGGCGAGACGAACGTCTCCTTCATCGACCGCGGGGAGACCCAGCGCAGCAGGTTCAGCGGCGAACCGGCCTTGTCGTTGGTACCCGAGGCGCGGGCCCCGCCGAACGGCTGCTGGCCGACCACCGCGCCGGTGGGCTTGTCGTTGATGTAGAAGTTGCCCGCCGCGAAACGTAGTGCCTCGCTTGCCTTCTCGATGGCGGCACGGTCACGCGCGATGACGGCGCCGGTCAGCGCGTAGGCGGCGCCGACGTCGACCAGGCGGAGCGCCTCGTCGAACGCACCGGGGCGGGAATCGTCGTACACGTGCACCGACAGGATCGGCCCGAAGTACTCGGTGCGGAACATCTCGTCGGTGGGATCGTCACCGAGCAGCAGCGTGGGGTCGACGAAGTATCCGACGGCGTCGTCGTAGGAGCCTCCCGCCGCGACCGTCACGCCCGGCGTCGCCTTGGCCCGCTCGATCGCGGCGGCATTGCGGTCGAAGGCGCGCCGATCTATCACCGCCCCACCGAAATTCACGAAGTCGGTGACATCGCCGTACGACAGCGACTCGATCCGCCCGATCAGCTCGTCCCCGACGCGATGCCACATCGACCGCGGGACGAACGCGCGCGACGCCGCCGAGCACTTCTGGCCCTGATACTCGTACGCGCCGCGAATCAGCGCCGTCATCAGCGTCTCCGGGTCGGCCGAGGGATGGGCGAGCACGAAATCCTTACCCCCGGTCTCCCCGACCAGCCGCGGATAGCCGCGGTAGCGATCGATATGCGCGCCCACCTCCCGCCACAGGTGCTGGAAGGTGCGGGTGGAGCCGGTGAAGTGGATACCGGCCAGCCGCGGATCGACCAGCGCCACCTCCGACACCTCCGGGCCGTGCCCGTGCACCAGATTGATCACCCCCGGCGGCAGACCGGCGGCCTCCAGCAGCCGCATGGTGTGATACGCGGCGAGGGCCTGGGTCGGCGAGGGCTTCCACACCACCGTGTTGCCCATGAGAGCCGGTGCGGTGGGCAGGTTTCCGGCGATCGCGCTGAAGTTGAACGGGGTGATCGCGTAGACGAACCCCTCCAGCGGCCGATAGTCGCTGCGGTTCCACACACCCGGCCCGGATTCCGGCTGACCGGCCAGCAGCTGTCGCGCGAAGTGGACGTTGAAGCGCCAGAAGTCGACCAGTTCGCAGGGCGCGTCGATCTCGGCCTGATACGGCGACTTGGACTGGCCCAGCATCGTCGCGGCGGCGATGGTCTCGCGCCACGGCCCGGCCAGCAGGTCCGCGGCGCGCAGGAATACCGCCGCGCGCTGGTCGAAAGGCAGTGCGCGCCAATCGGAAGCGGCGCGCACGGCGGCCTCGACGGCGTCGCGGGCGTCGGCCGGTTCGGCGACACCGAAGCTGCCGAGCACCGACCGGTGCGCGTGGGGCTGCACGACGTCGACGCGGGCGCCGCCGCCGGTGCGGTGCTCGCCGTCGATCACGTGGCAGATCTCTGTCGGGGTGTCGGCCAGCTCGCGCAGTGCGGCCCGCAGCCGGGCGCGTTCCGGGGTGCCGGGCGCGTAGGAGTTGACGGGCTCGTTGGACGGCGCGGGGACCGTGGTGATCGCGTCCATGCCGGAAATAAACCGCATCCGCTCCGGCAGCGGATTGGTCGATCGGACGAATTGCGCCGGATACTTTCGTCCGATTGAATGAGGAATGTGACCCACGCCATACCACTGTCGGATGTGCTGTCCGCGCTCACCAGCTCCGTCGCCACGCTGGTGGACGCGCCCGGGGGCGAGGACGTGGTGGTCGATTCCGTGGCGTTCATGGACATCGACGACCTGGCCGTGGACATGCCGCCGGGCCGAGCGCTGCCGGAGGTGTACCTGCAGGTCGGCGTGGGCGACGACGACGCCACGCGCTGGGTGCGCGACCTGGGCGCGCGGTGCCCGGCCGAGCACCGGCCGCGGGTGGTGTTCTCCAAGAGCGCGTCGGAGCGGTTGCGCGCGGCCGCGCACGAGTCCGGGATAGCTCTGGTCGAGGTGCATCCCCATGCGCGCTGGGAGATGGTGCACGCGCTGATCGAGCGGATCACCGGGCACGGGCCGCGTACGTCGGTCGAAGCCGTGCCCGCGCTCGACACCGACCTGTTCGGGCTGGCGCAGTCGGTGGCCGAGTCGACCCGGGGGCTGGTGACCATCGAGGACGACCAGTCCCGGGTGCTCGCGTACTCGGCCGACAGCACCGCCTCCGCCGACGCCGTGCGCCGGCTGTCGGTGCTGGGGCGGCAGGGTCCGGCCGGGTACCTGCACTGGCTGCAGCGCGAGGGCGTGTTCGACCGCCTGCGCAACACCGGTGACCCCGTGGAGGTTCCGGCCCAGCCGGAATGGGAGACGCGGCGGCGCTTGGCGATCGGGATCCGCGAGCCCGGCCACGCCGGGCCGCGCGCACCGGCCGTACTCGGCACGATCTGGGTGCAGGAGGCCACCGAGCCACTGCGCGCGGACAGTGACCGGGTGCTGCGCGGAGCGGCTTCCATTGCGGCACGGGTGATCTGGCGCACCCGCCACGCCCCCACCACCGACGCGCTGCTGATCCAGCGGCTGCTCGGCGCGCACGGCGGCGACATCGACCTCGCCGCCTTCGCCGAGACGTTCGCCATGGCGGCCGACGGGCAGGCCGCGGTGGTCGGGTTCGCCCCGCACAGTTCCGCGGACGCCGCGGCCGCGGCGCTACATCGCGGCACGGTCACACTTCGCTTGCACGCCAGCGCCTTCCGGCAGGACTGCGTGACCACCCGGATCGGCGATCGGCTGTACGTGCTGTTCCCCGAGCACCGGTCGGTGGACCGGGTGACCTCGTGGACCCGGCAGGTCATCGAGCAGCTCGCCGAGGGGTCCGGACTGACGCTGCGGGCGGCCATCGCGGCCCCCGTCGCCGGGCTCGCCGACGCCGCGCGGGCCCGCGCCGAGGTGGACCGCGTGCTCGACCGCACCGCGAACCTGCCTGCGGCCGAACCGGTCACGACGCTGGCGCGGTCCCGCACCACCGTGCTGCTCGCGGAGATCCTGACCCTGATCGCCGACCGCCCGCAGCTGCGCGACCCGCGCCTGGACACCCTGGTCGACTACGACACCGCCTACTCCGCCGACCTGCGCGCCAGCCTCGACACCTACCTCACCCACCGCGGCGACGTCCGCGCCGCCGCGGCCGAACTACGCATCCACCCCAACACGCTCCGTTACCGCATCCGACGCGCCACCCAGCTCATGGGCATCGACCTCGCCTCCGCCCCCGACCGTCTCCTGCTGGAGATCCAGCTGGCGGTCCACCGGCACGAGCGGGCGGGCTGACGACATCGGCAGCACGCCCAGCCCGGATCTCATGCCTTGGTGATCGAAACCCGCACGCCCCCAGCCACTTCGGCGGCGTCCGGGCCCGGGTCACCGAAGGTGAGGGTGCTGGCGAGGACCTCACCGGCGATCAGGTCGCGGTGGGTCTCGGCCCACTGCTTGTGCGCGGCGGGGACGTCGAGGACCAGGGTGATGCGGTCGGAGACGTCCAGGCCCAGGGACTTGCGGGTCTCCTGGAGATCGCGGATGAGGTCGCGGGCCCAGCCCTCGGCCTCCAGTTCCTCGGTGACCTCCGAGTTCAGCACCACCAGACCGGCGTTGCCGGGCAGGGCGGCGGTGGACTCCGGCTCGGCGGCCACCAGGCGCTGGGTGTACTCCTCGGGCAGCAGCTCTACCCCGGCGGCGCTGACGACACCCGCCGGGCTCTCCGTCCACTCCCCGGCCTTGACCGCCTTGATCACCGTCTGCACGGTCTTACCCAGCCGCGGCCCGGCCGCCCGCGCGTTGACGACCAGCTCGAACCGGCCGTGCGCGGCGACGTCGGTGGTCAGATCGACCCGCTTGACGTTCACCTCGTCGGCGACCAGGTCCGTGAACGGCGCGAGCCGATCGGCGTCCGGCGCGGCGATGGTGAGTTCCGACAGCGGCAGCCGCACCCGCAGGTGCTGGGCCTTGCGCAGGCTCAGCGCGGTCGAGCACACCGCGCGCACCTCGTCCATCGCCGACACCAGCTCCGGATCCTTCGGCAGCTCCGTCGCAGCGGGCCAGTCGGTCAGGTGCACCGAACGGCCACCGGTGAGCCCGCGCCAGATCACCTCGGTGAGCAGCGGCAGCAGCGGCGCGGCCAGCCGGGTGGTCACCTCCAGCACCGTGTGCAGGGTGTCGATGGCGTCGCGGTCCTCGTCCCAGAACCGCGAACGCGACCGGCGCACATACCAATTTGTGAGCGCGTCGGCGAAGGTGCGCAGTTCGTCGCAGGCGCCGGCGATGTCGTAGACCTCGAGCGCCTCGGTCATCACCTCGCGCGCCGCGGCCAGCTTGGCCAGGATGTAGCGATCCAGCACATGCGGCGAATCCGTGCGCCACACACCGGGTTTCGACGCGTACAGCTGCAGGAACGTCCACGCGTTCCACAGTGGCCGCAGCGCGTGGCTCACGCCCTCGCGGATGCCGCGCTCGGTGACGATGAGGTTTCCGCCGCGCAGCACCGGGGACGCCATGAGGAACCAGCGCATGGCGTCGGAGCCGTCGCGGTCGAACACCTCGTTGACATCCGGGTAGTTGCCCTTCGACTTCGACATCTTCAGCCCGTCGTCGCCGAGCACGATGCCGTGCGCCACCACGGATTTGAACGCCGGGCGGTCGAACAGGGCCGTGGACAGCACGTGCAGGTTGTAGAACCAGCCGCGGGTCTGCCCGTTGTACTCGACGATGAAATCGCCGGGGCTGTGCGCCTTCTCGTCGTGCGTGCCCTCGAACCACTCCTTGTTCTCGAACGGGTAGTGCACCTGCGCGTAGGGCATCGACCCGGACTCGAACCAGCAGTCGAGCACCTCGGGAACCCGCCGCATCATCGACTTGCCGGTCGGGTCATCGGGATTCGGCCGCACCAGCTCGTCGATCGCGGGCCGGTGCAGATCCTTCGGCCGCACGCCGAAGTCGCGCTCGAGCTGATCCAGCGAGCCGTACACGTCGATGCGCGGATACTCCGGATCATCGGACACCCACACCGGGATCGGCGCGCCCCAGTAGCGGTTTCGACTGATGTTCCAGTCCCGCGCGTTCTCCAGCCACTTGCCGAACTGGCCGTCGCGGATGTGCTCGGGCACCCAGGTGATCTGCTGGTTCAACTCCACCATCCGGTCGCGGAACTTGGTCACCGCGACGAACCAGGACGGCACCGCCATGTAGATCAGCGGCCGGCCGGAGCGCCAGCTGTGCGGGTAGGAGTGCTCGATCGTCTCGTGCCGCAACAGCTTTCCGGCAGATTTGAGGTCCTTGATGATGACCGGGTTGGCGTCGAAGATCATCAGGCCCTCGTACGGCGGCACCATCGAGGTGAACTTGCCGCCCGGGTCCAGCGGCTGCACGACCTCGATGCCGTTGGCCGCGCAGACCTCCATGTCCTCCTCACCGAACGCCGGGGCGAGGTGCACGACGCCGGTACCGGAGTCGGTGGTCACGTAGTCGGCCTCGAGCACGCGGTGCGCGTTGGGATGACCGAGGAAGAAGTCGAACGGCGGCCGGTAGCGCAGCCCCACCAGCGCCGCGCCGGAATGCTCCGAGCGCACGCGCGGCTGCTCGCCCAGTTCGCGGGCGTAGTGCGAAACCCGTTCCGCGGCCAGCAGGTACCGCTTGCCGTCGCCGCCCTCGACGTGCACGTAGGTGATGTCGGGGTGGACGGCGACCGCCAGGTTGGACGGCAGCGTCCACGGCGTGGTGGTCCAGATCAGCGCGTTCGCGCCGTCCAGTTCGTGCAGGGGATGGTCGGCGGGCACGGTCAGCGTCATCTCCACCGTGACGGCCGGGTCCTGCCGCATCCGATAGGCGTCGTCCAGGCGCGCCTCCTGGTTCGACAGCGGAGTCTGCTCGTACCAGCTGTAGGGCAGCACCCGGAAGCCCTGATACACCAGCCCCTTGTCGTAGAGCGACTTGAACGCCCACATGACCGACTCCATGAAGTCGGGGTCGAGGGTCTTGTAGTCGTTGTCGAAGTCGACCCAGCGGGCCTGACGGGTCACATACGCGCGCCACTCGTTGGTGTAACGCAGCACAGACGATTTGCACGCGGCATTGAATTCCGCGAGTCCCATCTCATCGATCTGTGATTTGTCCGTGATACCGAGCTGCTTCTCCGCTTCGATTTCCGCGGGCAGCCCGTGCGTGTCCCAGCCGAAGCGCCGCTCGACCTTCTTGCCGCGCATGGTCTGAAAGCGCGGGATCAAATCCTTCACGTATCCGGTGAGCAGATGGCCGTAATGCGGCAACCCGTTGGCGAACGGCGGCCCGTCGTAGAAGACGAACTCCGGTGCGCCCGAACGGTTCTCGATGCTGGCGCGGAATGTGTCGTCGGCGGCCCAGTAGTCGAGCACGCGCTGCTCCAGGTCGGGGAACGACACCTGGCCGCCGGAGCCGAGAGCGGCGCGCGGATAGGCGGACGCGGGGGCGGCGTTGCTGGGGGATGTCTGATCCGACATGTCGGGCAGCGGTCTCCTCGTGCCGACGCGCCCGTGGGGCGCGTAACCGGTGGGCACGGGGACGATTCCGGCGCCGGTGCGCCGAGACCGCGGTACCACCCCGCTTGTCCGGGCGCCGCGCCGTCGTGCGGCTCGGGCCCCGACCTCTCGTCGTGAGCTGTGACGGGCTCACCCGTTCGGTTCTACTGGGCGCCGGGACCAGGCCCGATGCCGTTCTTCCGAAGGCTCCCCGGTGATCGCCGGATCAGTGCCGATGTTCAGGTTTGATTGTAGCCAGCGTGGGCAATGTTATTTCCGGGCCCCACCGGCGTGGCCCATCCCCCCATGCTCACCGCTTGGCATGCCGGCCGGGACGCGAGGACTGATCGTCGTCGTCGGAGTCGCGCATCGACAGCGCACTCACCAGTAGCAGCACCGCGCCGATGACGCACACCACGATGCACCCCCAGGCCCAGATCACCGATCCGGTGGTCAGCGCCGTCACCAGCAGGGCGAATCCGATGGCGGCCAGGACGAGCGTCAGGACGAGCATGGTCACCCCCTACGCGGGCCAGGTGGCTCGAGACCACACGACAAGCGCGGCGCGCCGAACCCGGCACAGCCGCGGAGCCGGCGGAGATCCGAACGGACGAAACTACTTGCCGCCCTGGGCGAACGACGCGGGGGCGTGGTTGTTGGCGCCGTCGAAGGTGTCGCCGCCGTCCACCGGCACCGCCGAGCCACGGTTCTCCAGCTCCTCGAGCTGCGACTCCAGGTAGGACTTCAGCCGCACCCGGTACTCGCGCTCGAAGGTCTTCAACTGCTCGATCCGGCTCTCCAGCACGCTGCGCTGCTGGGTGATCGTCGCCATGATCTCGGTGTGCTTGCGCTCGGCGTCGGCCTGCAGGGCGTCGGCCTTCTCCTTGGCCTGGCGCAGCTGGTTGTCCGAGCGGGTCTGCGCGTCGGACAGCATGGACTCCGCCTTCTGGCGGGCCTCGGCGATCATGCCCTCGGAGCGGGTACGCGCATCGCTGACGAGTCGCTCCGAATTTGCCCGCGCGTTCGACAGCAGGTTCTCGGCCTCGGTCTTGGCGTCGCTGGTGAGCCGGTCGGCCATTTCCTGGGCCAGGCTCAGCACCTTCGCGGCCTGTAGGTTCGCGTCCGCGGCGTCCTTCGGCGCGGCGGGCGGGGCGGCCTGCACGACCGGCGCCGGCGGCGGCACGGGGACCGGTTTGGGCGGTTCGGGCTGCGGCGGAGCGGGTTTCACGGCCTGCGGCGCCGGGCGCGGCGCCTTCTTGGCCTCGGCCAGCTCGGAATCCAGCTCGGCAACCCGCTGGCGCAGGTCCGCGTTCTCCTCGATGAGGCGTGAGAGCTCCTGCTCGACCAGGTCGAGGAAGGCGTCGACTTCGTCCTCGTTGTAGCCGCGCTTCCCGATCGGCGGTTTGCTGAACGCGACGTTGTGCACATCGGCTGGGGTCAGCGGCATGGAAGGATCCCTTCACGCTTCGTACGGAGATCTAGCGGTAGATCTGGCAAGCTATTGTTCTCGGCCCATTCTGTCACACCCGGGGGACCGGCTACGCGAGACTACTCGTGACCGACATCAAGATGAACACGATGAAAAGCAGCACCATAATCGACAGATCGAGGCGAATTCCCCCCAGGTTCACCGGCGGTATCAAGCGCCTCAGGAGTTTCACCGGTGGGTCGGTGATCGTGAAGATCACCTCCAGGACGACGGCAACCACGCCACGCGGATGCCAGTCCCGCGCGAAGTTGCGGATGAACTCGACGATCACTCGGCTGATCAACAACAGCCAGAAGAGGAACAGGAGTACATACAGCACCTGGAACAAGGCCACGTGACCACTTTGCCTCAGAATCGGTGTCCTGCAAACTCCCCGCGCCGTCGGACCGCGGCCACAGTCCCCCGATCGCGGCGTGTCGACCGGGGGCGCGGCCGCGGCGCGACTCCCCCGCGGCGAGGCTATTTCTGGTTGTAGAAGCCGGTTTCGGCGATCCGGCGGCGCTCCTCGGCCGATACGTCGACGTCGGCCGGTGAGAGCAGGAACACCTTGGTCGCTACCTTGTCGAAGGAGCCGCGCAGCGCGAACGCCAGACCGGCGGCGAAGTCGACCAGGCGACGGGCGTCGGCGTTGCTCATCTCGACCAGGTCCATGATCACCGGCGTGCCGTCGCGGAACCGCTCACCGATGATGGCGGCCTCGGCGTAGGTCCGCGGGCGCAGCGTCGTGATCTTGGACAAGGGGCCTCCGTCCTCGAACACCGGCGCGCGGCGCGGTGCCGGCTCGAAACGGGCCTGTTCCTCCAGTCGGCGCTCCTCCATCCGGCGCTCGACCTCCGGATCGACCGCCAGCGCGCCGTGCGTGGTGCCGCGCACCATCGGCGTGCCGCCGCCGAGGCGGTCCATTCCCCGCCCGCGGCCGGACGGGCCGGCGTCGATACGGGTGGGGCGGCGCGGGGGCTCGTAGCGGTCGTCGGCGTAGGAGTCCTCGACGTAGTCGTCGCGGCGGGCGACGGTGTAGCCGGGGCGGTACGGCGCCTTGTACGACGGTTCCGGGTAGCCGGGCTCGTCGTCGTAGCGGTCGTCGCCGAACCGGGAACGGCCGCTGTCGTAACGGGATTCGCCGAAGTCGCGCGGGCGGCGCTGGCTACGGTCCTCGATGCCCCGGGGACCGCGGTCGTCGACGTAGTCGTCTTCGTATTCCTCGAGCGGAACCATGCCGAAGTACGCCTTGAACCGGTGCAGCGTGCTCATGCCTCCACCTCGCTTGCGCTCGCCTCCGGCACGAGCACGCTCGTGGCTGCGTCGATGCTTCGCTCGCTGCGCTCACTCACGGCTCCCACCTCGCTCACACTCGACCCCAGCACGAGCACGCTCGTGGCTGCGCTGACATCTCGCTCGCTGCGCTCGCTCATCCTGGTCGACCTTCCTACGGCACCCGGTTGGCGTGGGGTGTTGAAGTCCTGCTCAGTTCTCGTCAGTCCCCAGCATAATGTTTCGAATGTGACTGATGAGGTTTGTTTGCTATCCCGAGGTTATCGGTCGGGTGCCCATCAAGGCGGTACCGACACGCACGCACGTGGAACCGTGTCGGATTGCGATCTCCAGGTCACCGGACATGCCGGCGGACAGTTCGCCGGCCTCGGGATGGTCGGCGCGCAGCCGGGCATGCAGTTCGGCGAGGCGGGCGAACGCGGGCTCGGGATCGGCGTCCAGGGGCGGAATCGCCATCAATCCGGCCAATCGGAGGTGTTCCGTCTGGGTCACCTGTTCGGCCAGGCGCGGCAGGTCGTCGGGGGCGACACCGCCGCGGGTCGGATCGCTGTCCAGGCTGACCTGGAGCAGGACTCGCAGCGGGGTGTCGCGCAGCCCGGCCGCGCGGGCCGCGGCCGTCCCGGTGTCCAGTGCGGCGACGAGCCGTTCGCTGTCCACCGAGTGCACGGCGTAGGCCCAGCGTGCGACGGATTTCGCCTTGTTGCGCTGCAGGCGGCCGATCATGTGCCAGCGCACGCCCGAAAGTCGTTGCAGCTCGGCCGTCTTCGCCGCCGCCTCCTGCTCGCGTGACTCGCCGAATTCGCGTCTGCCCAGGGCATACAGGTGCTCGATATCCGAGGCGGGGAAGAATTTCGTCACCGGAAGCAACGTGGTCTCGGCGGGGTCCCGTCCCGCCGCCCGGCTCGCAGATTCGATCCGGGCCGTCAGCTCGGCCAGGGCCCTGGACAGTTCGGTGGCCCGGACGGATGCCGTGGCGGCGGTGCCGGATTCGGTCGTCATAGAGCTGCTCCCTCGAATGCGAAACGGATCACGAATGCGCCGGGCGTGTCGGAATTTCACCTGCCCCCGAAAGAAGGGGCAGAACTATTCCGGAGAACTCGCGGTCTCCATCCAGATGACGCCCGCGATGCGGCCGGTGGGCGCGCCGCGGCGGTGGCTGAACAGTGCCGGGTCCTCGATGGTGCAGCGCGGGTCGACGGCGACGGCGCCGACACCGGCCTCCTCGAGCTGGCGGCGGATGCCCGCGCGCAGATCGAGGCCGGGGGTGCCCTTGGCGGTGGTGGTGGCGCTGCCGGGCAGGTGGGCCGCCACGTCGTCGCGCATGGCGGCCGGGACCTCGTACTGCCGCCCGCTCGCCGCCGGGCCCAGGAATGCCCCGACGCGTTCGGGTTTCGCGCCCGCGGCGACCATGACCTCCAGCACCCTGGGCACGATGCCGATGCGCGCGCCCACCCGGCCGGCGTGCACGGCCGCGATCACCCCGGCCTCGTCGTCGGAAAGCAGGATCGGCACGCAGTCCGCGGTCAGCACCACCAGCGCCAGGCCCGGGACCGTGGTCACCAGCGCGTCGGTCACCGGCACCGGTTCCGGGCGGGGGCCGTCCACGACCTCGACGTTGCGCCCGTGCACCTGCTCCATCCAGACCAGCCGCTCCGGCGCCAGGCCGATACCCTCGGCCAGACGTATCCTGTTGCGCCGCACCGCCTCCGGATCGTCCCCGACATGGTCGCCGAGATTGAACGAGTCGTAGGGTGCCCGCGAGAAGCCCCCGGCGCGTGTGGTGGTCACCCGCCGGGTCCGGACCGAAACAGTCGTCATACCCCCGAGGTTAGTGGTCTCGTCGCGGCAACCCTGCCGGGGACGCGGAGACGACAGCACCCGCTCCGGCGCGCGGAGCGGGTGCTGGGGTGGGTTGGGTCAGCGGCGCATGAACGACGGCACGTCCACGTCGTCGTCGGTGTCCTCGTCCGGGGGCTGGATGTGGGTGCGGGAGTTGTGGGCGACGGTCGGGTCGCTCGCCGGGCGGGGCTCGTAGGACGGTGCGGGGCCGCGCTGCACGGGCGCGGCGGCCGGGGTCGATTCCGTCGACCGGGTGGATCCGAAGTCGGTGCCGCGCGTCGTGGTCTGGCCGATCTCGCCCGCGCGTGCCGAGCCGATGGTGGAACGGCCCGAGGAGTCGATGCGCCGAGCCGGGGTGCCGCCGTCGAATCCGGCGGCGATGACCGTCACCCGTACCTCGTCGCCGAGCGAATCGTCGATCACCGTACCGAAGATGATGTTGGCCTCGATGTGCGCCGCCTCCTGCACCAGCGACGCCGCCTCGTTGATCTCGAACAGGCCCAGGTCCGACCCGCCCGCGATCGACAGCAGCACACCGTGCGCACCGTCCATCGACGCCTCCAGCAGCGGCGAATTGATCGCCGCCTCGGCGGCCTTCACCGAACGGCCCTCGCCGCGCGCGGAGCCGATGCCCATCAACGCCGAACCGGCGCCGGACATGACGCTCTTGACGTCGGCGAAGTCGACGTTGATCAGGCCGGGGGTGGTGATCAGGTCGGTGATGCCCTGGACACCGTTGAGCAGCACCTCGTCGGCGGAGCGGAAGGCGTCCATCAGGCTCACCGCCGCGTCGCCGAGTTGCAGCAGCCGGTCGTTGGGGATCACGATCAGCGTGTCGCAGGATTCGCGCAGCGCCTGTATCCCGGCCTCCGCCTGGTTGCTGCGGCGCTTGCCCTCGAACGAGAACGGGCGGGTCACCACGCCGATAGTCAGCGCGCCCAGCTTGCGGGCGATGCTCGCGACCACGGGAGCGCCGCCGGTGCCGGTGCCACCGCCCTCGCCCGCGGTCACGAAGACCATGTCGGCGCCCTTGAGCACCTCTTCGATCTCGTCCTTGTGGTCCTCGGCGGCCCTGCGGCCGACCTCCGGATCCGCACCGGCGCCCAGACCGCGGGTGAGCTCCCGGCCGACGTCCAGCTTGACGTCCGCGTCACTCATCAGCAGCGCCTGCGCGTCCGTGTTGACCGCGATGAACTCGACTCCCTTGAGTCCCTGTTCGATCATCCGGTTGACGGCATTCACGCCGCCGCCGCCGATACCGACGACCTTGATCACTGCAAGGTAGTTGTGCGGGGGCGTCATGGGCTCTCGCCTTCCTTCGATCTAAAGCCTGTCGTTTTCGGATTCTCGGCAGAACGCCGACCGTTCGGTAGGAGCAAACCCGGGCTTTCGACCGGGCAAACCCTAAACCTCAACAATAGGGTTAGCGTTATGTCAAGTATCCGACTGCTGCGGAACGCTATTCGCACCCGCCGCAATCCGCGCGCAGGCGCGCCGAAACGAGCGTGAGAATCTTGTGTGATCCGTCTCGTCCGAGCCCGCCCCGCATCGTATCGCGAACGGCCGCCCCGTGCGCCGGGAATCGTTCCCCGCGCCCGCGGATTTTCGGCGGCTGCCGGTGACAGTCACCGAAAAGACCGAAGGCACAACGGGTATCACTCACTTTACCGTTACCAGATCGGGGCTCGACACGTCGAACACCGTGCCCGGCCGGGTCAGCACCGGCAACACCACCGCGGCCTTGCGCGCCGAATCGTCCGCACCACCCCACAGTACGGTGCGCCCGTCGATGAGGTTCAGTTCGATGTTCGAAACCGACCGTGCCACAACCTCTCCCACCTGTGCGCGCAGTCCCGGCGGTGCGGCGTCGAGCACCGCCACGGCCGCCCGAGTGACCGGGTCGCTACTTCCCGGATGCTCGGTCGAGAGCTTCGGCACGCCCGGCGGCGGCGGTTCGACGGCGTATTCGACACAGTCGACGTCGAGCAGGTGCGGACCCTGCGGGCTGTCGTAGAACAGCACCGGGGTGCGTTCCTCGACCGTGATCCGCACGGTTCCCGGAAACTGTCGTTGCACGCGCGCGGAATGAATCTTCGGAATACCCGCCACCCGCCGTGCCACCGCGTCGGTGTCGATACGCAACATCGATCGGCCCTCGGGAATTCGCACGACCTGTCGCACCTGCTCCTCGGGAACCGTGACGAGACCCTCGACGCGCACGGTGCGCGCCGAGAAAACCGGCGTGAAATAGGAGACGGCTATCGCGACGATCAGCAGCAGTACGACGGGCAGGCCCCACAGCACAATTCGCCGGACCGGCAGCTCACGCAGCCGGTCCACGCCGCCGATCCACCCGCCGGTCACCGTCCCGCCGGCGGCCGCACCCGCAGCCCGTCGAGGATCTGTCCGCCGAGCATCGTCACATCGCCCGCGCCCATGGTGATCACGACGTCGCCGGGGCGGGCCAGGCTCGCGGCCTGGCGCCCGACCCGCGACATGTCCGGTTGATAGTGCACGGGCTTGCCGACGGCCTGGGCGACCAGCGCGCCGTTTACGCCGGGCAGCGGCTTCTCGCGGGCGCCGTAGACATCGAGCACCACCACCTCGTCCGCCAGGTCGAGCGCGGCGCCGAATTCGGTGGCGAAGGTGGCGGTGCGGCTGTACAGGTGTGGCTGGAACACCACGATCACCCGACCCTGCCGGGAGCGGGCGCCGTCGGCGGCCTCCTGCCGCACCAGCTCGGCGGCGGCGCCCAGCACGGCGCGTACCTCGGTGGGATGGTGGGCGTAGTCGTCGAACACCCGCACCCCGTTCTCGCGGCCCACGAACTGGAACCGCCGGTGCACTCCCCCGAAACCCTCCAGGCCCTGCAGCAATTCGTCGACCGCGGCACCCGTCTCGCGGGCGGCCAGCAGCGCGGCGAGCGCGTTCAACGCCATGTGGCGGCCCGGCACCGCCAGCCGCAGCGTGCGCGGGGCGGGTTCGTCGGCGAACTGGAAGGTGACCACGCCGCCGACGTCGCGCGGCTCCCACGACAGCATCCGGGCACCGGCCGGGACGGGCGAGCCGGGCAGTTCGCCGGAGCCGTAGCCGAGGACCCGGATATCCAGCTCGCCCGCCGCCTGCCGCGCGGCGACCCGCTCGGCCAGCGCGCGCGAGCCCGGATCGTCCAGGCACACCACCAGCAGCCCGCCGGGCCGCAGTCGCGCCACGAAATCGTCGAACACCTGAACGTAGGCCTCGTCGGAGCCGAAGAAATCCAGGTGATCGGATTCGATGTTGGTCACCACCGCGACGTCCGGGTCGTACTGCAGCAGCGAGCCGTCGGACTCGTCGGCCTCGGCCACGAAGAAGCCGCCGGTGCCGTGGTGGGCGTTGGTACCGGCCTCGTTCAACTCACCGCCGACGGCGAAGGACGGGTCGAAACCGCAGTGCTGCAACGAAACCACCAGCATCGAGGTGGTCGAGGTCTTGCCGTGGGTGCCCGACACCAGCAGCGTGCGATGGCCCTGCATCAGCTCGGCGAGCACGGTGGGGCGCAGCAACACCGGCACCCCGCGCCGATTCGCCTCCACCAGTTCGGGATTGGTCTTGGGGATGGCCGCGTAGGTGGTCACCACGGCCGTCGGGCCGCCGGGCAGCAGGTCCAGGGCGGAGGCGTCGTGGCCGATGCGGACCTGAGCGCCACGAGCCCGCAGCGCGAGCACGCCGCGGCTCTCCTTGGCGTCGGAGCCCGAGACCGCACCGCCGCGGGAGAGCAGGATCCGGGCGATGCCGGACATCCCGGCACCGCCGATGCCGACCATGTGCACCCGCCGCAGCAGCGGCGGTAGTTCGCTGGGGCCCGGCGGATTCTGCTCGCCGGTGTTGTCCGTCGTCACCGGCCGGCCACCTCCACCACGATCCGCGCCACCGTGTCGGCGGCCTCGCGATGGCCGGCTCCGGCGGCCGCGGCGGCCATGCCCGACAGCCGCACCGAATCGGTGAGCAGCGGAATCACCTCGTCTATCACGTATTTCCCGGTCAGTTCCGAATCCGGCACGATTCTGCCACCACCCTTGGCCACGATCGGGCGGGCGTTGAGTTCCTGCTCGCCGTTGCCGTGCGGCAGCGGCACGTAGAACGCCGGCAGGCCGACCGCCGACACCTCGGCCACGGTCATGGCACCGGACCGGCACACCACCGCGTCGGCGGCGGCGTAGGCCAGATCCATCCGGGACAGATAGGGCAGCGCGACATACTTCGCCGTGCCCTGCGGATCGACACCCGTGATCTCGAGGGTGTTCTTGGGCCCGTGCGCGTGCAGCACCGACACGCCCGCCGCCGTCAGCTGCGGCGCGGCGGACGACACCGCCTCGTTGAGCCGCCGCGCGCCCTGCGAGCCGCCGAACACCAGCAGCACCGGCCCCTCGGCGGGCAACCCGAAGTGGGCGCGGGCCTCCGCCCGCAGCGTCGCCCGGTCCAGTGTCGCGATGGCCTCGCGCACCGGGATGCCCACGATCTCCGCGTCGCCGCGGCCCGGCGCCCGCACCCCGGAGTTCGCCACCGCGGCCAGCACCCGGGCGGCGCGGCGCGCACCCACTTTGTTCGCGATGCCCGCCTTGACATTCGCCTCGTGCACCACCACCGGCACCGCCCGCCGAGCCCGCCCGAGCGGGACACCGCGCCCGGCCGCGAGATACGCGGGCAGCGCGACATATCCGCCGAATCCGACGATCACGTCCGCCTCGACCGCGTCGATCACCGCGCGGGTGCGCGCCACCGCCGACCGCACCCGCGCGGGCAGCCGCAGCAGATCGCCGGAGGGCTTGCGCGGCAACGGCACCGGCGGAATCAATTCGAGGGGGTAGCCGCGTTCGGGGACCAGCGCGGTCTCCAATCCGCGCGCGGTGCCCAGCGCGGTGATCCGGATCGAGGGGTCGAGCCGGCGCAGCGCGTCGGCGACCGCCATCGCGGGTTCGATATGTCCGGCGGTGCCGCCGCCCGCGACTATCACCGAGAGTGCCCGTCCCCCAGGTCTTTCCGTCTCGGACCTGACGCTCCCGCCGGTTGTCACCTCGAATTACCCCGTTCTCTCGCATGTGTCATCGGATAGTTCGGCTCCCAAGCGCGCGTCGAGCGCCACGAACTCGTCGTGCGGCTCTCGCGCCGGCCCGTATCCGCCGCCCGGCGCCGGGCGGAATCCGAATCTATCGAGCGGCGCGGCGCCGGGTCGGAGCCACCCCGCCGACCGGTGCCGCGCCGCTCGCCCGCGCCCAGTTCGCGACGTGGCGGCGCGGCCCGCAGACCCGAGCGGCCCCGCGCGGCCTGGGCGCGCGCGGTGGAGTACACCTCCGGCCTGGGCAGCCGCAGCAACCGGCTCATCCGGCCGTCCTGCCCGGCGTGCAGCGCCGCCACCGCCTCGGGTTCGTGCCGGGCCGCGCTGGCGATGATGCCGAACATCAACAGCGTGATCGCCAAGGACGACCCGCCCGCCGACACCAGCGGCAGCTGCAGACCGGTCACCGGGAGCAGGCCCACCACATAGCCGATGTTGATCAGGGCCTGCCCGGTGATCCAGAAGGTCGCGGTGGCGGTGAGCAGCCGCAGGAACGGGTCCACCGAGCGGCTCGCGATCCGCAGCCCGGTATGCGCGAACAGCGCCAGCAGGCCCAGAACCAGTGCGCAGCCCAGGAATCCGAGTTCCTCGCCGATGATCGCGAAGATGAAATCGTTGTGCGCGTTGGGCAGATAGCTCCACTTGGCGCGGCTCTGGCCGAGCCCACGTCCCCAGATGCCGCCGTCGGCCAACGAGAACAGCGCCTGCCGCGCCTGATACCCGATGCCCTGCGGATCGTCGCCGGGATTGAAGAACGCGCGCATCCGGTCGGACCGATATCCGGCCGAGAGCGCCAGCACACCCGCGGCGATCACGCCCGACACCGCGATGGTCACGAACAGCCGCACCGGCAGCCCGCCGAACCACAGCAGCGCCGCCAGGATCAGGCCCAGCGCGATGGTCGTCGACAGGTTGGGCTCCAGCACCACCAGCAGGCACGCCAGCAGACCGGCCGGCACCAGCGGCACCATGATGTCCTTGTAGTTCGCGTGTTCCGAGCGCCGCGCGGCGAGCAGATGCGCGCCCCAGATGATCAGCGTGACCTTCACGACCTCCGACGGCTGCACCGAGGCGAACCCGAGATCGAACCAACGCCGCGATCCCTGCACCTGCGAGCCGATGCCGGGAATCAGCACCAGCACCAGCAACAGCACCGACCCGGCGAACATCGGGAACGAGAGCTGCCGCAGCCGTCGCAGCGGCAATCGCAACGCCAGATAGAACAGCACCGCGCCGATCACCGCGAACAGCGCCTGCTGGATGAACAGCTTGTAGGCCGAGCCGCCGTCGGCGTAGGACTCGACGCTGGACGCCGACAGCACCATCACCAACCCGAGCGTGGTGAGCAGCGCGGCGATGGTGACCACGAGATGAAAATCAGCCAGCGGGCGCGCCAGCCAGGCACCGAACCAGGTCGCGGTGGGCTTGCGCGCCTTCTCGGTCACTGCGGGCTCCCGATATCTTCCTCGTCGAGCGCCTGCACCGCCGCGACGAAACTGCGTCCCCGGTGGGTGTAGTCGGCGAACATGTCCAGTGAGGCCGCGGCGGGCGCCAGCAGCACCGTGTCCCCGCGGCGGGCGTAACCGGCGGCGAGCCGCACCGCTCGCGCCATCACCGCGTCCGCGCCATCGATCTCGGACGTGAGTTCCACACCCATCCCAGCATCGTCACCCGAACCCAGCTCCACCACGGGGACATCGGGCGCGTGTCGCGCCAACGCCGCCGCGACGACCGGGGCGTCCTGTCCGAACAGCACCGCCGCCACCAGCCGGTCGGCGACCTCTTCGACCAGGTCGTCGATGTGCGCGCCCTTGAGCTGACCACCCGCGAGCCACACCACCTGCGGGTGCGCCAGGATCGAGGAGCGCGCGGCGTGCGGGTTGGTGGCCTTGGAGTCGTCGACGAAGGTCACCCCGGCCAGCTCGCGCACCAGCGCGGCACGGTGCGGGCCCACCTTGTGCTCCTGCAGGCCCTCCTTCACGAATTGCGGTGCGACGTCGATGGATCGGGTCAGCGCCGCCGCGGCCAGGGCATCGGCCACGCCGGCCGGTCCGGCCGGGCTGATGTCGCCGGTCTCGGCGAGAATGGCGGCCTTGGTGAACGCGCGATCGAGCAGCTTGCCGTCGACCACGCCGAGTTCGCCGTCGGCGGGCACGCCGATCCGGAAGCCGACGGTGCGCCGCGCCTTGGACTTTCGCGCGAGCGCCGCGGCGACCGGATCGTCCAGGCCGACCACGCCGACGCGGCCGGTCAGCGCCCGCGCCTTGGCGGCGGCGTAGGCGTCCAGGCCGCCGTGCCAATCCAGGTGGTCCTCGGCGACATTGAGCACCACCCCGGCCTCCGGGCGCACCGACGGCGCCCAGTGCAGCTGGAACGACGACAGCTCCACCGCCAGCACCTGCGGACCGGGATTGCGCCGCAACGCGTCCAGGATCGGCAGCCCGATATTGCCGCAGGCCACGCTGGCGATACCGGCCGCGCGCAGAATCGCGTGCGTCATCTGAGTAGTGGTGGTCTTGCCGTTGGTGCCGGTGATCACCAGCCACTTGCGGGCCGGGCCGTACAACCGGGCCTGATCCACCCACCAGGCGAATTCGACGTCGCCCCAGACCGGAATGCCCTCCGTCACCGCCGAGACCAGCACCGGCGAGTCCGGCCGCCAGCCCGGGCTGGTGATGACCAGCGCGAACCGGTCCAGCGCGGCGGGCTCGAGCAGTTCCTCGCCGGTGGCGGTGGTGAGCCCGAGTTCGGCGGCCTCGGCCATCGCCTTCTCACCGGCGTCGGTGACCACGGGCCGGGCCCCGATATCGCGCAGCGGCTCGATCAGCGACCTGCCCGACACCCCCCATCCCGCGACGAGAACGTCACGGCCACGCAGGAATTCGAGCATGGGGCCCGGTGAACGCAGGGCCCGCGGAGTGTGTTCGACCATCGCTGCTTTACCCGACCTGAGAGAGATATTCGCTGTAGAACAATCCCAGTCCGACTGCCGACGCTATGGCCGCGAGCAACCAGAACCGAATGATCACCGTAGTCTCTGCCCATTTGCTGAGTTCGAAGTGGTGGTGGAACGGCGCCATCTTGAACAACCGGTTCCGGGTGGTGCGGTACACCGCGACCTGCAGCACCACCGACGCCGTCTCGGCCACGAACAGCGCGCCGATCACGATCATCAGCAGTTCGGTGCGGGTGGTGATGGACAGCCCGGCCAGCAGGCCGCCCAGCGCCAGCGAGCCGGTGTCGCCCATGAAGATCTTGGCGGGAGCCGCGTTCCACCACAGGAATCCGATGCAGGCGGCCGCACCGGCGGCGCAGACCAGCGCCAGGTCCAGGGGGTCGCGCACGTTGTAGCACCCGGCCTCGGCGTGCGTGGAGCAGGCGTTGCGGTACTGCCAGAAGGTGATGATCACGTAGGAGCCCAGCACCAAGCTCATCGACCCCGCCGCCAGCCCGTCCAGCCCGTCGGTCAGGTTCACCGCGTTCGACCAGGCGACCACCACCAGGCAGACGAAGGCCAGGAAGATGATGACGCCCATCGACACCGTGGTGATGTCGCGGACGTAGGACAGGTGGCGGCTGGCCGGGGTCTGCTTGTTCGCGCCCGGGAACTGCAGCGCCAGTACGCCGAAGATGACCGCGGCCGACAGCTGCCCGAGGTACTTGCCCGCCGCGGTGAGCCCGAGATTGCGCTGCTTGCGCAGCTTGATGAAGTCGTCGATGAAGCCGACAGCACCCAGTGCCGTGGTCAGCGACAGCACCAGCAGGCCCGAGACGGTCGGCCCCTCGGCCTCGTACCCGATGCCGATCAGATGCGAACCCCAGTACCCGGCCCACAGCCCGACCAGGATCGCCACGCCGCCCATGGTGGGGGTGCCGCGCTTGGCCTGATGGCTCTCGGGCCCGTCGATGCGGATCTCCTGGCCGAATCCGCGCCGGGCGAACATCCGGATCAGCAAGGGCGTCAGCAGGATCGACACCGCCAGGGCGATCGCCGCCGCGAACAGGATCTGTCTCATACCGCCGCCTCCGTGCCTGCCCCGGGAGCCGCGACGAGGTGTTGCGCGACCGCCCACAACCCGGCCGAGTTCGACGCCTTCACCAGCACCACATCACCCGCCGCGATCTCGTCGTCCAGCACCGCGATCGCGGCCTCGATATCGGGGACGAGAACCGATTCCTCACCCCACGAGCCTTCCATCACCGCACCCTGATGCAGCGCGTGCGCCGGGCGTCCGGTGCCGACGACGATGAGCCGATCGACGTCCAGGCGCACCGCCAACCGGCCGATGCGGTCGTGTTCGATGACCGACTCCTCGCCCAGCTCGGCCATCTCGCCGAGCACCGCCCAAGTTCGGCGGTCGGCCTCCTTGGCCATGCTCACCAGTGCCTTGAGCGCCGCGCGCACCGAGTCGGGGTTGGCGTTGTAGGAATCGTTGACGACGGTGACGCCGTCGGCGCGGGTGCGCACATCCATGCGGTGCGCGGAGGCGATCCGCGCGCCCGACAGCGCCCGCGCCACCGTTTCGGGGTCGGCGCCGCACTCCAGCGCGACCGCCGCGGCCGACAGCGCGTTGCCGACCTGGTGCTCGCCGTGCACGGCCAGCCGGACCGGTACCTCGGAACCCTTGGCGTGCAAGGTGAACCGGGCCCGCGCGTCGCTGTCGAGGACGACGCCGGTGGCCCGTACATCGGCTCCGGTCGACTGGCCGACGGTCACCACCCGCGCCTGCGTGCGGCTCGCCATGGCCGCCACGTTCGGGTCGTCGGCGTTGAGCACGGCGACGCCGGACGGCGCAAGCGCCTCCACCAGTTCGCCTTTGGCCTGGGCGATCGCCTCGCGGCTGCCGAACTCGCCCAGGTGCGCGGTGCCGACGTTGAGGACGACGCCGATGGTCGGCGGGGCGATCTCGGTGAGCGCCTTGATGTGTCCTGGTCCGCGCGCGGACAGCTCCAGCACCAGGAATCCGGTCGCCGCGTCGGCGCGCAGCGCCGTCCACGGGTGGCCCAGCTCGTTGTTGAACGAACCGGGCGGGGCGACGACCGGACCCAGCGGGGCCAGCACGCTCGCCAGCAGATCCTTGGTGGAGGTCTTGCCCGACGATCCCGTCACGCCGACAACGGTCAGCCCGCCCGCCACCAGGCGGTCGATATTCACCCGGGCCAGCTTCGCCAGCGCCGCGAGCACGGCCGCGCCGGAACCGTCGCGGTCGTGCGCCAGCGCCATCGCGCGGCTCGGTGCGGCGCCCGCGGGCGTCACCACGATCGCGGGCACGCCGACCGGGCGGGCCGCCAGCACCGCCGCCGCGCCCGCGGCCACCGCGGCGGCAGCGAAGTCGTGGCCGTCGGCGTGCTCGCCCGGCATCGCCAGGAACAGGTCGCCGGGATTGATTCGGCGCGAATCGAATTCGACCGCGCCGGTCACCGTCACCGCGGGGTCGGGTACATCGTGCAGCGTGCCGCCGACGACGTCCGCGATCTCCCGCAGAGTCATCTCGATCATGAAACCGTCAGGTCCTTCATCTTCCGTGAAAGGGCCTCCGCCAGCACCTCGCGGTCATCGAACGGATACTTCACACCCGCAATCTCCTGCCCAGTCTCGTGTCCCTTGCCCGCCACCAGCACGACGTCGCCCGGTCGGGCCCAGTCCACGGCGGCGGTGATCGCCGCGGCGCGGTCGCCGATCTCGACGACCTCGCCGCGTTCGGCCTCCGCGATGCCCAGCGCGCCACCGCGAATCGCGTCGCGGATGACCGCCGGATCCTCGCTGCGCGGATTGTCGTCGGTGATGATCAGCAGATCGGCCCCGCGGGCCGCCGTGGCGCCCATCAGCGGGCGCTTCCCCGCGTCGCGGTCGCCGCCCGCGCCGACCACCACGGCCAGCCGCCCGCCCGAACCCTTGATGTACTCGCGCAGCGTCGCGATCACCGACTCCACCGCGGCGGGCTTGTGCGCGTAGTCCACCACCGCGAGGAAGTCCTGCCCCCGATCCACCCGCTGCATCCGGCCCGGCACGTCCACGTGCCCCAGCGCCGCCGCCGCGGTCTCCGCCGCGACGCCCGCCGCCTCGCACACCGCGACCGCCAGCAGGCCGTTGGCGATGTTGTAGCTGCCCGGAAGCCGCAGCCGCACCGGGATTCTCGCGTCCTGCCGGGCCGCGGTGAAGGTCTGCTCGCCGCCGTCTGCCGACGCGCCGAGGGCCAGCCAGTCGGGGGCGGCCTCGCCGGTCGGGCTCGCCGCCGTCGCCACCGTCACCACGGGCGCGCGCCCGCCCACCTCGCGCGCCAGGCGGCGGCCCCAGGCGTCGTCGACGCAGACCACGCACTGCTGGGCGGCGACCGGTGACTCGGGCTCGAACAGTCGTCGCTTGGCGGCGAAATAGTCCTCGAAGTCGGCGTGGAAGTCCAGGTGGTCCTGCGACAGATTGGTGAACGCGCCCACCGCGAACCGCACCCCGTCGACCCGGCCCAGCGCCAGCGCGTGGCTGGACACCTCCATCACCACCACCTGCACGCCCTGTTCGACCATCAGCGCGAACATCGCGTGCAGTTGCGGCGCCTCCGGCGTGGTCAGCGCGCTCGGCACCCGGCGCCCGCCGATGCGGGTCTCGATGGTGCCGATCAGCGCCGTCTGCCGTCCGGCCGCGGCCAGACCTGCCTCCACCAGATACGACGTGGTGGTCTTGCCGGAGGTGCCGGTGATGCCGAGGACCTGCAACCGCTGCGACGGATTGCCGTAGATCGCCGCCGACAGCTCACCCAGCACAGCGCGCGGATCGTCGTGGACCAGCACGGGCACGTCCAGCGCGCCGATCAGATCGGCTCCGGCCGGATCGGTGAGCACCGCGACCGCGCCCTGCTCGACGGCGGCGGCGGCGAACCGGGCGCCGTGCGCCCGCGCCCCGGCCAGACCGGCGAACAGATCGCCCGGCCGCACGGCGTTCGACCGCTGTTCGATGCCGGTGACCGCGAGGTCGGCGAGATCGCCGCTCGGGCGCGCGCCCGTGAGCTCGACGACCGTTCGCAGCGCGGTGGACGGCGGCGCCGCGGGGCGCAAGGCCTGCGGGCTGGGCTGCACGGGCACGAAGCTCCTCTCCATGTATGCGGTTCTGCGGTGCCGTCTCCCCCCGGAACGGATCGACGTGTCAGGTTACCGTCAGGCCGACGCTGCGGGTTCCCTGCCATCCTGGTTCGGTCCGCCCGGCTCGGTCACCGGTCCTGTTCCCGGTGCCGGGACGGTGCCGGACCGGTTCCACGGGCGCACTCCGGTCGACGAAACCGTTGCATCAGGCGAACCATTCTCACATCGCTTGCAGGACAAGGGGCTTGGCGGGCGGGGAGGGCGGGATCCGGTCGCGCTGCAGCGCCCAGGAGGCGATGTTGTGGAACAGCGGCGCGGCCGACTGCCCGCCACTGCCGTCGGAGCTGCGGATCGGCGCGTTCAGCATGATGCCGACGACATAGCGCGGATTGTCGGCGGGGGCGATGCCGGCGAAGGTGATCCAGTAGCGGTCCGCGGAATAGCAGCGGCAATTCGCGTCGATCTGCTGGGCGGTGCCGGTCTTGGCCGCCACCTGGTAGCCCTCGACGCCGCCGGCGGGCCCGGTGCCCTGCTGCACGCCCATCGGGTCGCGCTGGACCACCGACTGGAACATGCCGCGCAGCGTCCGCGCGGTCTGCGGGCTGACGACGCGCACGCCGTCGGGTTGCGGCTCCTCCTCGCGGTTGCCCCCGGGGCCGATCTCGGCCTTCACGATGCGCGGCGGCACCCGCACCCCGTCGTTGGCGATCGCCTGGTACATGCCCGTCATCTGCAGCAGCGTCATCGAAAGGCCTTGGCCGATGGGCAGGTTCGCGAACGTCGAGCCCGACCATTGATCGCGGGCCGGAACGTTGCCGCCGCTCTCACCCGGCAGGCCGACGCCGGTGCGCTGCCCGAGACCGAACCGCTTCAGCATGTCGGCGTAGCGGTCCTCGCCGACACGCTGCGCCAGCATCAGGGTGCCGACATTGGACGACTTGCCGAAGATGCCGGTGGTGGTGAACGGGGTGACGCCGTGGTCCCACGCGTCGTGCACGGTGACCCCGCCCATGCTGATCTCGCCGGGGACCTGGTGCACCTCTTGCGGATCGGTGAGGCCGTACTCGATGGCCGAGGCCGCGGTGACGATCTTGTTCACCGAACCCGGCTCGAAGACGTTGGCGACCGACGGGTTGCCCATCTGCGCCGAGCCCCAGTCCTTCGGCTCCAGTTCGGGATTGAAGGTGTTGTCGTTGGCCATCGCCAGCACCTGGCCGGTGTGCGCGTCGAGCACCACGGCCGAGGCGTCCTGGGCGCCCGACATCTGCTTGGCCTGCTGAACCTGCTGCTGCACGTAGTACTGCAGATCCGAGTCCAGGGTCAGCTCCACGGTGGCGCCGTCGACGGCGGGCTGGCGGTCGCGCTCGCTGCCGGGGATCACGGCGCCGTCGGAGCCCTGGTCGTAGGTGTGTGAGCCGTCGGTACCGGCCAGCTGCGAGTCCATCGAGGACTCCAGGCCGATGGCGCCGTGCCCGTCCCAGCCGACCGCGCCGATGACGTTGGCGGCCAGCGAGCCGCCGGGGTAGTCGCGGCTGTCCTGGCGGTCCACCGTGATCTCCGGGTACTCCTCCTTGATCTCGGCGGCCACGCGCGCGTCGACATCGCGGGCCAGGCGAACGAAGGTCTCGTCGCTGCGCAGTTTCGCCAGCAGGTCGGATTCCTTCGGGGCGGCCGGGCCGAGCTTCTCGTGGAGCGTCTTGGCGATCGCCTGCAGCCGCTGATCCGGGTCGGGCGCCTTGGCCGATTTCGCCCGCGCCTCGGCCAGCTGCTTGCGCACCTGCACCGGCAGGAAGGTGAGTTCCTTGGTCGCGATGGTGAACGCCAGCGACTTGCCGTTGCGGTCGGTGATCGGGCCGCGCAGCGCCGCGTCCGCGACGTGCACGGTCCGCTGCCCCGCCGCCTCCGCCGACAACGACGGCGCGGAAACGGTTTGCACCCAGAGCAATTGGACCGCGACCACGAGCAGCGCCGCCATCATCAGGATCCGCCCCACCCCGAACCGGATCCGAGCCGAGGCATCCGCCGCACTCTCCGCCCCCCGGACCCGCTTGCGCGGCCGCCGAACCGGCCCCCGCCGCGCCGCCGAGGTCCGCCCACCCGCCGAACTCATCGCACCGCCCCACCCGCCACGGGCGGCTCGACGGACTGGGCAGCGGGAACCGGGACGGTCTGGTCGAGCGGCACCGACGCCGGAACCTGCTGTCCGGCAACAGGTTCCGCGGGCTGTCCGGCCGACTGGTCCGAAGCGACGGGGGAGCTTTCGACCGGGGCCTGGCTTGCCCCTACCGGACCTCCCGCGACCGGTGCGGCGGGCGGCTGGGCCGGAGCCTGCTGTTGCTGATTCGCACCCGCCTGGTTCGGCGCTGCGGCCACGCCTTCGGGCGCGCTGCCTGGTCCCGCGGCCGGGGCCTGGTTCACCCCGGACACCTGATCGGCACCCGCAGCCGAGTCGCCACCCTGCTCAGCACCCGCAATGGGATTCGCGCCCGCAGCCGGGTCAGTACCCGCAGCCGGGCTCGCACCGGCACCCGGGTTCGCACCCACGGCCGGGTCGGTACCAGCACCAGCGCTCGCACCCGCAGCCGGATTCGCACCCGCAGCCGGGTTCGCACCGGCGGCTTGGTTGGCAGCAGCGGGCGGGTTGGGGGGTGCGGGGTGGGGGGTGGTGGTTACCGGGACGAGGCGTTCTCCTTGGGCCTGGACGAGTTTGGGTATGGACGGGGGTGCGGAGGGCGTGGTGTTCAGGGGTGGGGCGGGGGCGCCCTGCTCGGGGGTTTCCTTGCCTATCACCGTGATCGTGCCGTCGGGGGCGATGAGCAGGCGGGACGGGTCCTTGGCGGGGATCATGCCGAGTTCGCGGGCGCGGTTCGCCAGTTCGGGGGCCGAGTCGGCGGCGGCGACCTCGCGCTGCAGGGCCGCTCGCTCGTCGCTGAGCTGGCGGTTGATCCGGCGCGCGTCGCCGAGCTGATAGCTGTCCTCGGCGGCGCGGGTCGTCAGCAGCAGGGTGACCATCAGGCCACCGGCCAGCAGCGCGATGATGCCGGTCACGAACGGCAGCCGCCCCGCCATCGCGGAGGCCGCCCGGCCCGGGAGCGGCGGCAGGCCACCCTGGACGCGATTGCGCCGCCGGGCGTAAGCACGCTGCGCCGCACCGGATTTCACCCGCTCGGCCTGCTCCACCCGCTGCGGCGCGGCCTTCACACCGCGCCGCGGCATGACCTGCGCGGCCCGCTGCTCCGCGGTCCTGGCCGCCCGCCGGGACGACTCCCGCCGCGGCGCGTCCACCCGTGTGCGCACGCTCATATTTCCGCCTCCCCTACTGCGTCAGACCCCGTCGGCCGGTCGGGTGCGGCATACGATCGCGCCACGCTCATCCGGCCTCCTCTATCCGTTCCGCGGCCCGCATCCGTACCGGTGCGGCCCGCGGGTTCTCCTCGACCTCGTCCGCGGATGCCTTCTCCGCCCCCCGAGTGAGAATCCTGAATTCCGGTCCCATGCCCGGCAGTTCGACCGGCAGCCCCGCCGGTGTGCGCGACGTGGAGCGCCGCGTCAGCACCTGCTTGACGACCTTGTCCTCCAGCGACTGATACGACATGACGACGATGCGGCCGCCCACCTCGAGCGCGTCGAGCGCGGCGGGCAGCGCCGCCTCCAGCGATTCCAGCTCCCGGTTCACCTCCACCCGCAGCGCCTGAAAGGTGCGCTTGGCGGGATGGCCGCCGGTGCGCCGGGTGGCGGCGGGAATCGCCTCGTAGAGCACCTCCACCAGCTGAGCGCTCGTGGTGAACGGCCGCTGCTGCCGCCGCCTCACCACCTCGCTCGCGATGCGCCCCGCAAACCGTTCCTCGCCATAGGTTTTCAGCACCCGGGCCAGTTCCCCGTGGCTGTAGGTATTGAGGACGTCGGCGGCGGTGAGTTCGGCCGTCGGGTCCATGCGCATGTCCAGCGGGGCGTCGATCGAGTAGGCGAAGCCGCGTTCGGACTCGTCGAGCTGCATCGACGACACCCCCAGGTCCATCAGGATCGCCCGGACCGAATTCGCCGCGCCCAGCCCGGCGGTGCGCAACGCCTCGGCCAGACCGTCGTAGCGGGTGTGAACCAGCGTGATCCGGTCCGCGAAGGGGCGCAGCCGCGCACCGGCGAGCCGCAGCGCCTCGGTGTCGCGGTCCAGCCCGATCAGCCGGATCGCCGGATACGTGCGCAGGAAGTGCTCGGCATGACCGCCGAGACCGAGGGTCGCATCGACCAGCACGCCACCGGAAACCAGTGCGGGACCGAGGATTTCGTCGGCGCGGTGCAGGAGGACCGGCACATGGCGGGGAGTCTGGTTCGCATGATTCACCTCGACCTCCCGGATCCTGCCTCACGGTGTCGCCGGCGGTGCCGGGCGTGGCGCACACGCCACAGGGGCCACCCGCGATTGGACTCACACGTCGTGTGGTGGATGCCCCGTGGTCTCTGACCGACCATCGGCACCTGGCGTTGGGGAAGTACGTCAGGGTCCTGGTCGGGCAGAGGCCGCGGGGCACTCGCCTCGTCGGGGCTAGAAGATTCCGCCCAGCGACTCGTCTCTGGCCTGCGAGTAATCCTCCTCGTGTTCGGCGAGGTAGGACTCCCACGCCTGCTTGTCCCATATCTCGAGGAAGTCGACCGAGCCGATCACCACGCAGTCCTTGGTGAGGTTCGCGTAGCGGCGGTGCTCGCCCGACAACGTGATCCGGCCCTGCCCGTCCGGACGCTGCTCGTCCGTGGAAGCCGCCAGGGCTCGGACGAAAGCCCGTGCCTGCGGATTGTTCCGGGAAGCCGCGGCGGCTCGCCGCGCGAGTGCGGCGAACTCCTCCTTCGGATACACGGCAAGGCTGTGGTCCTGACCTTTCGTGACCATCAACCCTCCCGCCAGTTCGTCCCGAAACTTCGCAGGCAACGTCAGTCGCCCCTTGTCGTCCAGGCGAGGCGTATAGGTACCGAGAAACACCGTCTCGACACCTCCTGCTGGATCACCTCGTCTGGTCGGCCTCCATCAGTGCGCGTCCCACATTACCCCACTTTCCCCCACTTTCAATCGAAAGCGGGGGCGATCTAGGCGGGCTCGCGGCGGAATACCCAGCTCATATCAGCTATCACCGAGGTGGGGAGTTTCCACCGAGTTCTCCCGTCGCATGTCGCCGATTCGTCCGACGACCCGACAACCATCAGCAAACCCGCAGATCGCGAAGGCCCTCGCGGCGTGGTGGGCGGAAGTGGGGAGCCGCGGTGGGTGGTTGTGGGGGGTACTGGGAAACGAGGGTGCGGCGATACCCGGAGGTCTCTGATGAGATGCACACAACAAAACGACACGCCGTGCATCGCACGGCGTGTCGGGAAAGCTGCGGGCGCTAGTTGTCTTGTTCGAACCGGCGCCTGAACCGGTCCTCCATGCGGGCGGCGAACCCGCCGGACTTGCGCTGCTTGCCCTTGGGAGCGGCGGAGCCGCCGCCCGGCCCCGGCTGCGCGTCGCCGCCCTTGCGGCCGGCGCCCGGCAGACCCGAGCCACCCAGCAACAGCAGGACGCCCGCGCCGAACATGACGATGAAGCCGAGCAGACTGATGATGGGGAACCCACCCGGCTTCACGGGCAGCGCGATACCCGCGACGAGAAGAACCAGGCCGAGGACGAACAGAGTCGCCGCTTGAAGTCTGCGTCTGCCCGTGGCCGAACGTAGGCGTCCGCCACGGACGGTCGAGGCGAACTTGGGGTCCTCAGCATAGAGAGCGCTCTCGATCTGTTCGAGCATGCGCTGCTCGTGCTCGGAGAGTGGCACGGTACCTCCCCCGGCACTTGTCGTGGTGGTCGTCTCCGGGTAGACGACAAGTAGCCGACCTTGGCGGCTACCTGCCCCCAATGATACGAGTTCGATCTGTGCACTACCACCTACTCGCCGATGTTCAGGCCGTGCCGTCGCCCAGGCGGCCCTCGGCGGGGCGCAATCGCGCCGCCGTACTGACCAGGTCCTCCACGTCGTGCAGGAATGCGCCTACCCGAGAAGCGAACTCGTCGGCGCGCGGCGCGTCGACCGGGCGGTCCAGCCCGGCCTCGATGGCCGCGCGGGTCTCGGAGAAGGAACTGAAGTAGTCCGCCCACATCACGAACTCGGGCGCGGCCTGCTGCATCAGCACCCAGGCGTTGCGCGAACGGGCCCGCGGCGCGCGATCGGCGCCGGTGATCGCCAGCACCGCACCCGCGCCCCGCAGGGCCGCCAGGTACGCGGTGCGGAACCGTTCGCGCGGGTCCCCCTCGGCGGCCGACTGCAGCAGCAGACCGTCGGCGCGGTCCAGCAGACCGCCCGCTCGTCCGGGACGTCCGGGATACCCGATCCGACCAGCCATTGCGGTACCTCCAACCCTTCGCACACCCTTGATCCGCCGAGTGCATCGCCGACCGGACGGACCGAACAGGTATTCGAACGTTTCAATTGAGTGTGAATATAGAGACGACCACCGACAAACTTCCGCGTTCGAACGAGAGCCGCGCCGCGCTGACATGACCGCCCTCAGACCGCACCACACCCCCGCCCCCGTCGTCGTCGACCTTTCGGTGGCCGCGCTACGCGCCCGGCTGCACGATGCGCTGGCGGTGTACGTGGCGGCCATGGACTATCCGCGCGGAACCGAACATCACCGCGCCCCGATGTGGACCGAGCACACCACCCGGCCGGGCTGGCAGGCGGTGGGCGCGGTGATCCCCGACGACAACGGCCGGTTCGACCTGCGCACCGCACCCCTGGTGGCCGTCGCCTACGGCTACCGCGGCGCGGCGCATCAGTGGTGGCACCAGCAGGTGCACAACGGCATGCGGCGGTCGGGCTGGCCCGAGCACGCGGCCCGCGAATTGCTCTCGGACTACTTCGAACTCACCGAACTGCACGTCCATCCCAGCGCCCAGGGTCGCGGCATCGGCGAGACGCTGCTGGTCCGGCTGCTGCGCGACCGATCCGAGCGGGCCGTGCTGCTGTCCACGCCGGAGGTCGATCACGAGGCCAACCGGGCCTGGCGGCTGTATCGGCGGCAGGGATTCACCGATGTGGTCAGGAATTTCGTCTTCTCCGGCGACACCCGGCGTTTCGCGGTGCTGGGCCGTCGGCTGCCGCTGGAATCTCCGTGACGGATGCGGGCGTGGTGGTCGTCGGTTCCGGCCACAACGCGCTGGTCGCCGCCTGCTATCTGGCCCGCGCCGGGCAGCGGGTGGAGGTGCTCGAGCGCGACGAGGTACTGGGCGGGGCGGTCTCGACGGTGCCGCGGTTTCCCGGCCATCAGGTGGATCGAGGGTCCTCGGCGCACATCATGATCCGGCACACCGGCATCGTCGAGGAGCTGGGGCTGGGCCGCTTCGGACTGCGCTATCTCGATTGCGACCCCTGGGGTTTCGCGCCCGCGCCGGCCGACGGCACCGGGGTGCCACTGGTGTTCCACCGCGACCTGGACCGCACCTGCGCGTCCGTCGAGGCGGCCTGCGGCGCCCGCGACGCCGACGCGTACCGCCGTTTCGTCCAGGTCTGGGGCCCGCGCTCCCGCAGGGTGATGCGAGCCTTCGCGGGACCGCCCGGCCCGGGCCGCCTCATCCGTTCGTTCTGGGGACTTGACGCGCGGGCGGGCGGCAGCGCCCTGTCGCGGGAGTTCCTGCAGTCCGGAGACGCGCTGCTGGACAGCTGGTTCCACGACGAGCGGCTCAAGGCCGCGCTGGCGTGGTTCGGCGCCCAGTCCGGGCCGCCGATGTCGGAACCGGGCACCGCGCCGATGGTGGGCTTCGCGGCGCTGATGCACACGCTGCCGCCCGGTCGCGCGGTCGGCGGCAGCGGCGCGCTGACCGCGGCCCTGGTGGCGCGGTTGCGGTCCGACGGCGGCGCCGTCTGCTCCGGCGACGCGGTCACCGAGCTGCGCCGCGACGGCGACGGCTGGCGGGTGCGCACCGAATCCGGCCGAAACCTGCCCGCGCGCACCGTGATCGCGGGCACCCACATCCTGACCACGCTGGAACTGCTGCGCCGCGGTGAGTTCGACCCCGCGGTGCTCGACGACTGGCGGCGGCGCATCCGGGTCGGCCCCGGCATCGGCATGGTGGTCCGCGCCGCGACCGACGCCCTGCCCCGCTACCCCGGCGCCTCGATCGAGGAGTCCGCCCGCGGCCTGCAACTGCTCGTCACCGACCGGCGGCAACTGCGCCTCGCGCACGGCGCGGCCCTGGCCGGTGACCTGCCGCCGCGGCCGGTGGTGCTCGCGATGAGCTTCAGCGCGCTCGACCCGTCCATCGCGCCGCCCGGACAGCACCAGGTTTCGCTGTGGGCGCAATGGCACCCCTACCGGCTCGCCGACGGCAGCGCCTGGAGCACGCACGCCGAGCGCGAGGGCGATCGCATCATCGCCGAGGTCGATTCGGCCGCACCGGGTTTCGCCGCCGCGGTGCGGGAGCGGTTCGTGCAGACGCCCGCCGATCTGGAACGCGAGCTGGGGCTCGTCGGCGGCAATGTGATGCACGTGGAGATGTCGCTGGATCAGATGTTCTTCTGGCGGCCGCTGCCGGAGCTGTCCGGACAGCGCGTGCCGGGAGCGCCGGGCCTGTATCTGACCGGTGCGTCGACCCATCCCGGTGGCGGTGTGTCGGGTGCCTCCGGGCGCAGCGCCGCCCGTCTGGCCCTGCGCGACCTGCGGCGGCCCCGGCTGTCGCGGCGCGGCCGGGGATGACGGTCCGGCGACTACCCGCGCTCACGGCGATCGCGCTGGTCCTGGCCCAGATCGCCTACCCCCTGACAATCGGCGCGGCCCGGGACCGGGTGACCGTGGTGGTCGTCCTGCTCGCGGTCATCACCGCCCTCGCGCACGCCCGGCTCACCCGCGGTCCCCGCTTCGCCGCCGGGTTCCTGGTGATCGTCTCGGGCATCGGGCTGGCCGCCGAAATCGCCGGAACCACATCCGGATTCCCGTTCGGTTGCTACCACTACGCGCACGACCGGCTGGGCCCGGCGGTGGCGGACGTGCCGCTGCTGATCGCGCTGGCGTGGACCGGCGGGCTGTATCCGGTGTGGGTGGTGGCGAATCGGCTGGGTCCGGTTGCCGCCGTACGTGTTCCGCTCACCGCCGCCGGTGCGGTCGGCTGGGACCTGTTCCTGGATCCGCAGATGGTCGCCGACGGCCAGTGGACCTGGTGCTCCCCGCATCCGGGACTGCCGGGCCTGGCGGAGATTCCGTACACCAACTATCTCGGCTGGTTCGCCGTCGCGATGGTGATGGCCGTGCTGCTCGAGTCGCTCGGCAACCGCTACGCCGCCACGACCGGCACCCTCGCCGTCCCGGTCGCGGTCTTCGTCTGGACGTGGCTGGGTTCCGCGCTGGCCCACGCGGCGTTCCTCGGCCTGCCCGCTTCGGCCGCCTACGGCCTGCTCGGGCTCGGGTTGCTCGGAATACCCCTGGCGGCGAGCGTATTCCGGTCCGGCGCCCGCTCCCCCGGCTGACGGCGGGCCGGGCGGCCGCGAGTGTAGCCCCGAACCGCACGTCCTGCCGCCGCCGCGCGGCTACCGGCCCGTCGCATGCCGGACCAACCGGCGTGCCATGGCACGATGTGAGCCGTGCAGCCGAGTCCGACAACTCCGAAGCCCGACGGCACGAGCCTTCGCTCGCCGCGCCGGCGCCGCCATCGTGCCTGGTCCCTGGTGATGCTGACGGTATTGCTGATGCCGTTGCTGGCGGGCTGCCTGCGCCTGCAGGTGTCGATGGGGGTCTCGTCGAACGACCGCGTGTCGGGGCGCATCGTGGCGGCCGCCGTGCCCGCCAACGACAAGGACAAGGGCCCGGAGCTGAAGGTTCCCGAGACGCTGGCGAGCAAGGTCAGGGTGGAGCCGTACACGCAAGACGGCTACGCGGGCAGCCAGGTCTATTTCGACGACCTCACCTTCGGCGAGGTGCAGCAACTGGGGCAGCTGTCCGAGGAGACGCAGGGCATGTTCAACCTGCAGTTCACCCGCACCGGCGACCTGGTCACCCTCAGCGGGCGGGTCGATCTGCGCACCGTGCCGCCGCAGGGCTCGGACGTGCAGTTCACCGTGGCCTTCCCGTCCCGGGTCGGCACCACCAACGGCACTCGCGAGGGCGACTCGATCGTGTCCTGGAAGCTGCCGCCCGGCGAGGTCAGCACGCCGCGCGCCGAGGTGAAGTACGCCGACCCGAACACCCGCTCGTTCGCGGGGTGGGCCGGTATCGTCGGCGGCATCACGCTCGCCGTCGCGGCCGTCGTCGCCGTGCTGGCGTATCTGGGCCGCAACCCCACACCGCCGTGGGCGCGCACCGACACGTAACGCCCCGCTGCCGAATCTCCTTGCTCCGGCCCGTGTTTCGAGCCGGATACGGTCCACCTCGGTGGCGGTGCGAGGACGAAAACGGGCGAGACAGCCGTCGCCGCGTGTGAAAGGCTGGATGTCACATGAACAGGACACGTGAACCAGCGGCGCGGGCGGGCGGCGCGAGCGCGGCGGGCCGATCGGTCGGCGCGCTCTACGGTCCGGTGCTGACCGGCGCCGTGCTCACGGGTGTCGGCGCCGGGCTGGCGGCGTTCAACCGGCTGACGATGCGGCAGCTCGACGCCGTGCCCACCACCGTGATCGAACCGGTGACGGTGTGCGTCCCGGCCCGCGACGAGGCCCGGCGGCTGCCCGCGCTGATCGCGGATCTGCGTGCCCAGCAAGGCGTTCCGCGGTTGCGGGTACTGATCCTCGACGACCGGTCGGCGGACGCCACCTACGAGGCGGCCGCCGCGGCGGCGGGTGGCGACGAGCGGTTCACGGTGATCTGCGCGGACACCGAACCCGCGCCCGGCTGGACCGGCAAGGCCGCCGCCTGCGCGCGCCTGGCCGACATCGCGGGCATCTCGGCCGGTTCCGGCGCACCGGCCGGAGCGCTGGTGTTCCTGGACGCCGACGTGCGGCTGCGGCCCGGTGCGATCGCCGCCGCGGTCGGCGAATTGCGCAGGGCCGGTGTGGGTTCGGTGTCACCGTGGCCGCGGCAGCGGGCGGGGACGCTCACCGAGGCGCTGGTGCAGCCGCTGCTGTGCTGGTCCTGGGCGGCGACGCTGCCCATCGCGATCGCCAACCGCAGCCTGCGACCGTCCACGGCGGTCTCGTGCGGGCAGTTCCTGGTCTTCGACGCGGCCGCCTATCGCGCCGTGGGCGGGCACGCCGCCGTCGCCGCCGATGTCACCGAGGATCTGGCGCTGTCGCGGGCGTTGCGGCGGGCCGGGCAGCGCACCGCCCTGGTGGGTGGTGGCCGGGTCGCGAGTACCCGGATGTACCGGGGCGCAGCCGATCTCGACGCCGGGTACACCCGCTGGCTGTGGTCGGCCTACGGTTCGGCCGGTGGCAGCACCGCCGTCGGCGCGGTGGCCGCGCTCGCGTTTCTCGTGCCGCCGGTGGCCGCGCTGTGCGGGCGCGGGCGCACCCGCACCGCCGGGCGCGCCGGTTACGCCTGCGCGGTCACCGCGCGGCTGCTGGCCCGTTCGCTCGAGTCGGGCGGTAGCCTGCGGGCCGCGGATGTGGTTGCGGCCCTGGCCCATCCGTTGTCGATCGCGGCCTATCTGCGGCTGTCGGTGCGCTCGCACCGCCTGCACCGCGCGGGCGCGCTGAGCTGGAAGGGCCGTCCGCTGCCCGCCCGCGCCGGCTGACGCTCAGGACACCGGGACGATCCCGACGGTCGGCAGGAAATAGCAGGTGCGCTCGCCGTTGCGGACCGAACCGAACACCGCCGCCAGCACGGTGCCCGAACCGGTGTTCACCGGCACCGCGCGCACGCCTCCGGCGGGCAGGGCGGCGGCGAAGAAGTTCTGCACGGCCTGTTCGGCGAGCGGCCGGACCTCGGCGGGCACATTCGGCGGCACCATCGCCTTGACCACCTGCGTCAGCGGGTTCATCGCCGCGAATCCGCCGCGACCCGTGGACGTGTTGAGCCAGGCCACCTGCATGCCGGAGGTGTCCGCGCCGTCGGCGTCCAGTCCGTACGGCACGAACGCGAACATGGTCTGGCCGGACTTCACCGCCGACACGTCCAGGCCCGGCGTCGGCACCGCCGTCTTGGGCCACGGTCCGGGCAGCGCACCGGCCAGCGCGGGCACCAGCCCCGCGGTGGTGCCCGCGTGGCACAGCGCCGAGGCCGAGGGGTACAGGAACGGCTGCACCCCCAGCCGCTGCAGGCTCTCCACGGCGGACTGGTAAGCACCCAGCAAATCACTGGTACCGGCGGTCTCCACCCGGCCCGCACCGGCCACGGCGGCAGCGGGGTCGAGCGGAGCGGCCGTCGCCGACCAGGGTCCGACGCAGGCCAGGGCGAAGGACGCGCTCATCGCGCCGGCGACACGAACCAGACTGCGCAACACGGCCATCGAAGTTCTCCTCGTCGTCACGGTCGGACGTGAGGGTACCTCCGGACGGGGCACACACGCGGCAATCGGGCCGCGAAACGCCGATCAGGCGCTCACGGGGGCGGCCGTCACGGTGTAGCCGAGGTTGGTGAGCACCTCGGTGGTGGCCTTGGCGAAGTTGAGGGTGATGAAGTGCAGGCAGGGCGCGCCCTCATCGATCAGGCGCTGCCCGATCTCGGTGGCGATCTCGATGCCGACCGCGCGCACGTCGTTGCGGTTGGCCTCCGGGTCGTTGCCCGCGGCGCGCTCCAGCCGCCGCATCAGCGCCGCCGGGACCGGACGGCCCGACAGCTCCTCGGCGCGCTGCACGGTGCGCAGCGAGGTGATCGGCATCAGTTCCGGGATGATCGGTTTGGCGCCCTCGACCGCGTCGCAGGCCACCACCCGGTCCCGCAGGCGCAGGTAGTGGTCCACGTCGAAGAACATCTGGGTGATCGAATACTCCGCTCCCGCACGCAGTTTCGCGCACAGGTAGGCGGTGTCGTGGTCGAGGTCCGGGGAGCGGTGGTGGCCCTGCGGGAACGACGCCACACCCACGTGGAAATCGCCCAGGCCGCGGACCATGCGCACCAGGTCCTCGGCGTACTCCAGGCCGTCGGGGTGCTTGCGCCACTCGCCCAGCGGGTCGCCGGGCGGATCACCGCGCAGCACCAGCAGGTTGCGGATACCGGCGTCGGCGTAGGTGCCGACGATCGAACGCAGCTCGGCGACGCTGTGCTCGACCGCGGTCAGGTGCGCCACCGTGAGCAGGGTCGTCTCGCGGGCGAGCTGGCCGGTCACCCGGGCGGTGCGGTCGCGGGTCGACCCGCCGGCCCCGTAGGTCATCGACACGAACGCCGGATGCATGCGCTCGAACTCGCGGGCGGCCCGCCACAGCCGCGCCTCGGCCGCGGCGTCGCGCGGCGGATTGAACTCCACCGAGAACGGAATGGTCCCGTCGGGACGCCGGGCCAGTTGCCCCACGACGGACGGAGTTCCGGAAACCTGCGGCGTCCGGGTCGTTCGGCCTGGGGTCGAGCGTCCCCGTACGTTGTCGAAACTCACCGAACCAGTGTAAGTGGGGTGGCGCCGCTCACTGCGCGCCCTGGGCGCATCGGCCGGAATTCGGGAGGTCGGTAAGGTTCCATCCGGGGTACGGTCGTGCCCCGAATTACCTGTAGCCGCACGATCGGCACGCCGACGCGTCGAATCACTGGGAGGTTCCTATGCCCGCCGGACCGACCACCCCGACCCGTTCGGCCCCGATCGCCCCCGCGGCACTGGTCGCGGCCGTCGATGCCGCGCTCGTCGAGTTCTTCACCGAGCGCCGGGAGCTGGTCGGCGAGCTGGGCCCGGTGTTCGTCGACGCGGTCGCCGAGCTCGAGGATTTCGTGCTGCGCGGTGGCAAGCGCACCCGCCCCTCGTTCGCCTGGACGGGCTGGCTGGGCGCGGGCGGCGACCCCCACGGGCCGCAGGCGGGTCCGGTGCTGATCGCCTGCGCCGCTTTGGAATTGGTGCAGGCGTGCGCGCTGATCCACGACGACATCATCGACTCCTCGCGCACTCGCCGCGGCTTCCCGACGGTGCACGTGGATTTCGAGGAACGCCATCGCGAGCGCGAATGGCGCGGCGACTCGGCGCATTTCGGGATCAGCGTGGCCGTGCTGATCGGTGACCTGGCGCTGGCCTGGGCCGACGACATGGTGTCGGCGGCCGGGCTGGATCCCGCCGCCCGGGTGCGGTTCGCTCCGGTGTGGGCGGCGATGCGCACCGAGGTGATGGGCGGGCAGCTGCTCGACATCCACGGCGAGGCGGGCGCCGACGATTCGGTGGAAGCGGCGCTGCGTATCAACCGCTACAAGACCGCCGCCTACACCGTCGAGCGGCCGCTGCATCTGGGCGCGGCGCTGGCCGACGCCGATCCGGCGCTGATCGCCGCCTATCGCGAGTTCGGCACCGATATCGGCATCGCCTTCCAGTTGCGCGACGACCTGCTGGGCGTCTTCGGTGATCCGGCGGTCACCGGCAAACCCTCGGGCGACGACCTGCGCGAGGGCAAGCGCACGGTCCTGGTCGCCGAGGCATTGCGCCGCGCCGACGCCACCGTCCCGGCGGCGGCCGAACTGCTGCGCTCGTCACTGGGCACCGACCTCTCCCCCGACACGGTGACGCGACTGCGCGCCCTGATCACCGAACTCGGCGCGGTCGACGAGGTGGAGCGCCGCATCACCGACCTCACCGAGCGCGGTCTGTCGGCACTCGAACACAGCTCCGCCACCCCGGAGGCGAAACAGCGACTACGGGCAATGGCGCTGGCCGCCACGAAGCGCGTCGCATGAGACCGGCGGATGCGAGGGAAGCCGGGCCGCGGCCACAGGGTCCAGCCCCACGCGGCGAAACACCCTGCGCGGGCTGGAGGGTCACCCGCCTGGTCCGTCCTACCGGCCACAGCGGGGACAGCCGCCCGGGTCGCTCTACCCGGCGCGGCGATGCGCGCGGTGTGAGTGGGGCGGGGGCGCGAGGAGACCTGGCGTGGTCGAGGGAACGGCGGCCGCTGATCGCAGGAGCGGTGCGGTGAGAACGGTTGCCGGGCCGACGGACCGGGTTGTTGTGATCGGTGCGGGATTGTCGGGGTTGTCGGCGGCGCTGTATCTGGTGGGGGCCGGACGGGCGGTGACGGTGGTCGAGCGGGCCGACCATCCCGGCGGCCGGGTCGGCGTGTATCGCGGGCCCGATTACGAGATAGATTCCGGCGCAACCGTTCTCACCGTGCCCGGACTGATCGATGAAGCCCTGGCCGCGGCCGGGGGGACGGTGCGGGGTCCGCGGATCCACCATTTGGCCCCGGCTTACCGGGCTCGGTTCGCCGACGACTCCACCATCGACGTCCTCGACGATCCCGGCGCGATGGCCGCCGAGGTCACCCGCGCCTGCGGGCCCGAGGAGGCCGACCGCTATCTGCGCCTGCGCGATTGGCTGGGGCGCGTCTACACCGGCGCGTACGGCGAATTCATGGACACCAACTTCGATTCGCCGCTGGACATGATCCGGCTGCCCGCGAAGCGGCGGGCACTGGCCGAGCTGGTCCGGCTGGGCGCGTTCGGACGGCTCGGCGCCCGGGTGCACCGTACCCTGGACGATCCCCGGCTGGCGCGGCTGTTCACCTTCCAGGCCCTCTACGCGGGCCTGGCGCCGGCGCGGGCGCTGGCCGTGTACGGCGCGATTCCGCACATGGACACCTGCCTGGGCGTGTACTACCCGGAGGGCGGCATGCGCGCGATCCCCGCGGCCATGGCCGCCGCCCTCACCGCCGCGGGCGGACGCCTGGAACTGAATACCGAGGTGACGGGCATCGACTACGCCGACGGCCGGGCGCGCCGCGTGCGCGCCGCCGACGGCCGGGCGTTCGACTGCGACGCGGTGGTGCTCACCGCGGACCTGGGTGCGCTGGACCGCTTCGGCATTCACCGCCGTCGGCCGCTGCGTGCCTCGCCCTCGGCCGTCGTCGCGCACGGCACCGTGCCCGCCGAGATCGCCGCCGCCTGGCCGGTGCGGGCGCACCACACCATCGACTTCGGCGCGGCATGGGACGCCACATTCGCCGAGATCGCCGCCCGCCGCGGTCGCGGCCGCCCGATGAGCGACCCTTCGCTGCTGCTGACCCGCCCCGCGCTCACCGATCCGGGTTTGTTCATCGACCGCCCCACCGGCCGCCACGAACCACTGTCGCTGCTGGCGCCGTGCCCGAATCTGTGTGCGGCTCCGTTGAATTGGTCCGAGATCGGCCCCGACTACCTGCGCGATCTGCTCGCTGTGCTGGAACGCCGCGGCTACCGCGGCATCGCCGAACACTTCACCGTCGACCACCTCGACACCCCGCACACCTGGCAGGCCCAGGGCATGCTGGCCGGCACCCCGTTCTCCGCGGCGCACCTGTTCCGCCAGACGGGCCCGTTCCGCACCCGCAACCTCCCCCGCACACCCGGCAATGTGGTGCTCGCGGGCTGCGGCACCACGCCCGGTGTCGGCGTACCGACCACCGTGCTGTCGGGAAAACTCGCCGCCCAGCGCATCACCGGCGACAACCCGCCGCGGACGTCCGCACGACACAACCGGCCCGGCCACGTCGCCTCCGCCTGAGCCGAGTGTGCGGCGGGCGCGTCTTGCCCGCATGACCCGAGTCTGCGGCGGGCGCGTCTCGTCCGCATGATCCGAGTCTGCGGCGGAAGCTTCTCCTCCGCATGATCCGAGTCTGCGGCGGAAGCTTCTCCTCCGCATGATCCGAGTGCGCGGAAGGCGCGTCTCGTCCTCATGACCCGGGTCTGCGGCGGGCGCGTCTCCTCCGCTCGACCCGAGTGCGCGAAGGGCGCGTCTCGTCCGTGTGGCCCTAGTCTGCGGAGGGCGCGTCTCCTCCGCATGACCCGAGTAAGCGGAGGGCAGCGACACGCGGGATGCCGTGTGGTGAAACGGGGACACGGACTCGTCGCGGGGCGCTCCGACGTGATACCGGCCGACCGACGCGCTAGTGTTCCCCGCAACCAATTAAACTAGCGGCCGACCTTGTAGACAGCGGTCCCGACCGCACCGACTTCCCCGGGGGGACCCGACGACCTATGCCGACCCCCGACACGACTACCGCCACCATGGCGGACACAGCGATCACCGAGGCACTGACTCCCGCCGCCCCGGCGGTACCGCGCACCCTGCGCTGGTGGCTGCACTTCTCCGCCGATTTTCTCCGTAGCCCGGAGGGACACGCGGCGCTGCTGGGTTTCTGGGGCGCGCTGATGATCACCTGCGGCGGCCTGGGCGCCGGCGCGGTGCGGCGCAGCGATCCGCTGCTGGAGGCGGCGCACCTGTCCTGGTTGCGGTTCGGGCACGGCTACGCCTTGGCGACCATCGGGGTGTGGATCGGTGTGCTGGCGATGATCGTCGCGTGGGTTCGGCTGGGGCGGATCACGATCGGCACCGCCGAGCGCGGCAGCGCGGTGACGCTCAACGAGTTACGCGCGGTCGTCGGCATCTGGATCTTCCCGTTGTTGTTCGCCGTGCCCATGTTCAGCGCGGACGTCTACTCCTATCTGGCGCAGGGTGCGCTGCTGCGCGACGGCTTCGACCCGTACACGGTCGGCCCGGTGGTGAATCCCGGTGTGCTGCTGGACAACGTGAGCCCGGTATGGACCACCACCACCGCGCCCTACGGCCCGATCTTCCTGCTGCTGGGCAAGTGGATCACCACGGTCACCGGCGACAACGTGGTGGCCGGTACCTGGGCGATGCGCCTGGTGATGCTGCCGGGCCTGGCGCTGATGATGTGGGCGGTCCCGCATCTGACCAAGCACCTGGGCGGCAAACCGACGGTCGCGCTGTGGCTCGCCGTGCTCAACCCGCTGGTGCTGATCCATCTGATCGGCGGCGTGCACAACGAGATGCTGATGGTCGGGCTGATGGCCGCGGGTATCGCACTGGTGCTGGAGCGCCATCACGCGGCGGGCATCGTGGTGGTCGCGATCGGCGTGGCGATCAAGGCGACCGCGGGCGTGGCGCTGCCGTTCCTGGTGTGGATCTGGATGATTCACGAACGGGAGCGGCGGGCGGCCGAGGACAAGGGACCGCTGCCGCATCCGCTGTGGACCTTCGCCAAGATCGGTGGTCTGGGCCTGTCGGTGTTCGCGGTGGTGTTCGCCGCGGCGTCGGCGGTCGCCGGGGTCGGGATCGGCTGGCTCACCGCGCTGTCGGGCTCGAAGAAGATCATCAACTGGCTGTCGCTGCCGACCATCATGGCGCACATGGTGACCTGGGTGACGCCGCTGCGGGTGGAGTCGGTGCTGACCTGGACCCGCGGCCTGTGCGCGGTGGCGCTGGTGGCGATTCTGATCTGGACGTGGTGGCGGTTCAAGCACAGCGAGCGGGAGGCGGTGCTGGGCATCCTGATCGCCTTCGTCGCGATCGTCATCCTCTCCCCCGCGGCCCTGCCCTGGTACTACTCGTGGCCGCTGGCGCTGGCGGCCGGTTTCGCGATGTCGACCACGACGCTGATGGTGCTGGTGGGTCTATGCACCTGGCTGATGCTGGTGTTCCAGCCCGGCGGCGCGATCGGGCTCTACAACCCCGCGCACGTCGTCGCGGCCACGTTCGTCGCGGTGGTGGCGGCGCTGTCGCTGCGGACGGTGGATCCGCTGCGGCTGCGCGCCGACAGCGGCAGAACCCGGCAGTGAGCCCCGGCGGCACGGAGCCGTCGGCCGCCTACCGGCACTGCCGCGCGGTGGCCGCCGCCCACGGCCGCACCTATTTCCTCGCCACCCGCCTGCTCTCCCCCGGGCAGCGCCCTGCCGTACACGCCCTCTACGCCTTCGCCCGCACCGTCGACGACATCGTCGACCACGGCACGAAAGACACTGCCGCCCAACTCGATCTGATCGAGCAGCTGCTACGCGACCGGCTGGCGCCACACCGGTCAGCCACCGCCACGCACGCCGCGCGGCTTGAATGGGAGCCGGTGTTGTGGGCCGTCGGCGACACCATCGAGCGGTACGGCATTGCGCCCGAACACTTCTGGACGTTCCTGGACTCCATGCGCATGGACGTCCCCGGTTCGCCGCTGTTCCGCAACCGCTACGCCACGATGGCGGAGTTGCGCGAGTACATGCGCGGGTCGGCGGCGGCGATCGGGTTGCAGTTGCTGCCCGTGCTGGGCACGGTCGGGCCGCGCGCGGAGGCGGAGCCCGCGGCCGCGGCGCTGGGTGAGGCGTTTCAGCTCACCAACTTCCTCCGCGATGTGGGCGAGGATCTCGACCGCGACCGGATCTACCTGCCCGCCGCCGACCTGGCGGCCTTCGGCGTGGACGACGACCTGCTCCGGCACGGCCACCGCACCGGCCGCACCGACGCCCGCCTGCGCCGCGCCTTGGCCCACCTGATCGCCACGAACCGCGCCCTGTACCGCCGCGCCGAACCCGGCATCGACCTGCTGTACCCGCGTGTACGCCCCGCCATCCGGACCGCCGCCGCCCTGTACGCCGGGATCCTCGATGAAATCGAACGCTCGGACTACGCGATATTCGCCACCCGCGCCGTCGTCCCGCGCCACCGCCGGTTACGGGTCGCCGCAAGCGAATTCACCCCCGCATTCCTGCCTTTCATCGAAACCCGCCGATAGCTACCCCGCGTCCCGGCCTGCCGTAGCTCGGCAGCGAACAGTGCCCACACCACCCCCGACCCTCCTGTAGCCCGGCAGCGAACAGGGCGCAGACCACCGCCGGTCTCGAGGCCCGGCCGTCGAACAAGAGCAGTCGCCTACCACCGCGTCTCTCCCGAGGACCGGCCGACAAACAGAAGCGCGACCGCCTCACCGCCCACCCGCAAACAGACGCACGCCCCGCCCCCGCCCCCCACAGGCCGCCCGACGAACAGACGCAGGCCCGCCGCCGCCCTCACAGCCCACCCGACAAACAGACGCACGACCGCCGCCCTCACGGCCCCGCCCGCAAACAGGCGCACGGCCGCCGCTCTCACAGCCCGCCCGCAAACAGGCGCACGACCGCCGCCCTCACAGCCCGCCCGCAAACAGGCGCACGACCGCCGCTCTCACAGCCCGCAAACAGGCGCACGACCGCCGCCGACCCTGACAGGCCAGGCCCGACGAACAGACGCACGCCGCCGCCGCCCTCACAGCCGGCCGACGAGCACCAGCAGGCCGACGCCTGTCCGTAGGGCGGCTTTCGTTTCCGCGTCAGAAGGGTTCGGCGGCGGCGCGGCGGACGACCTCGCGGGCGAGCGGGCCGTGGATGGCGTCGACGGGGCGGCCGGGGAGGGTGTCGTCTTCGGTGTAGAGCCACTCGAGGATTTCCTCGTCGGTGTACTTCGCGTCGCGCATCACCGTGATCAGGCCGGGCAGGGGCTTCACGACGGCGCCGGTGGCGTCGAAGAAATCCTTCGGGACCCCCGCGACGCCGTTGCGGCGGATCGCGAGCAACTGGTGGTCGCGCAACAGCTGATGCACACGGGTCACGGCGAGACCGAGCTGCTCGGCCACCTCGGGCAGCGGGAGCAGGGTCACCGACTCCGGGACGACATCGTCGCTGCAAGGGAATGCACTCACCCGGACAACGGTAGACCGTTCGTCCCCGCACGTCGTGAGACACCCGGACGGTAACCGCCTATACCATCGACACCAGCCGCCACGGGGGCGGCGTTCGCTTGTCGCAGCCGAGGCGAGAGGTGAGAGCTTTGTGAAAGTCGGAGGACATCAGTTGATCGGCCAGATGCTGGACGGGCGCTACCGCATCGACGCGCCCATCGCGCGCGGCGGCATGTCGATGGTGTTTCGGGGGGTGGATACGCGGCTGGACCGGCCGGTGGCGATCAAGGTGATGGACCCGAAATTCGCCGGCGACCCGCAGTTCCTGAGCCGGTTCGAATTCGAAGCGCGCTCGGTGGCCAAGCTGAAGCACCCGTCCCTGGTCGCCGTGTACGACCAGGGCGTCGACGGTGACCACCCGTTCCTGATCATGGAATTGGTGGAGGGCGGCACGCTGCGCGAGTTGCTGCGCGAGCGCGGTCCGATGCCACCGCACGCCGTGTACGCGGTGGCCGAGCCGGTACTGCAGGCGATCGGGGTGGCGCACGCCGCGGGCCTGGTGCACCGCGACGTCAAACCGGAGAACGTGCTGATCTCCGATGCCGGTGAGGTCAAGATCGCCGACTTCGGGCTGGTACGCGCGGCCGCCGGATCGAACATGACCTCGGCGAGCGTCATCCTGGGCACGGCCCACTACCTGTCGCCCGAGCAGGTCACCGACGGCAATGCCGACGCCCGCAGCGACGTGTACTCCTTCGGTGTCCTGATCTTCGAGATGCTGACCGGTCGCACCCCGTTCACGGGCGACACCTCGCTGTCGATCGCGTACCAGCGGGTCGAGAAGGACGTGCCCAGCCCGAGCCTGCTCATCGCCGGCGTGCCGCCGGAGTTCGACGAACTGGTCGCGCACGCCACCGCCCGCGAGCCCGCGCATCGTTTCGCCGACGCCACCGAGATGGCCGGTGAACTGCGGCGCATCGCCACCGAGCTGCACCTGCCCGCGTACCGGGTACCGGCGCCGAAGGAATCGGCCGAGCACCTGTCCTCGCGATACCGGATCGGCCCGACTCCGGCACCCGCCGCCTCCGCACCGGACGCGACGACCCGCTTCGCCGCCGAACCACCGGCCCCGCAACCGCAGCACACCCGGGTGATGACCGCGACGCAACCGCGGGCCGAGGACTATTCGCCCGACTACCCGAGCCCGCCGCCGCCCCCGCAGCGCTCCTATGCCGACGATTTCCAGGCCGATCGCGACAGATCCCGTCGCCGGATGTACATCTGGGCCGCCATCGTGGTCGTGCTGGCGCTGCTACTCGGCCTCGGCGGCTGGTGGCTCGGCGTCGGCCGCTACGCCGCCGTGCCGCCGATCGCGGGCATGGACACCGACCGCGCGACGGTGGTGCTGCAGAACGCCGGATTCGATACGACGGTGCGCGACAAGGCTTCCGACACCATCCCGGTCGGCGGCGTGGTCGGCACCGACCCGGCGGCCGGCGCCCGGGTCGTCAAGGGCTCCACCGTCGCGGTGCTGGTCTCCAGCGGCAAACCGAAGGTGCCGCAGTTCCAGCCCGGCGAGAATATCGACAGGGTCCGCCAGGCCATCCGCGACGCCGGACTCAAACCGGTCGACAGCGGCGAGAGACCCAGCACAGCACCGAAAGGCACACTGGCACAACTGGATCCGGCTCCGGGCACCGTCCTGCCGATGGAGGCGACGGTGAAGGTGTACCGCAGCAAGGGATCCACGCCGGTGAAGCTGCCGGACGTGCGCGGTAAGACGGTGGACGAGGCTCGCGCGACCCTCGAGCGGGCCGGAATCACGGTGCAGGACACCAGATCCGCGTTCGACGCGCGCATCCAGTCCGGTCAGGTGGCCGGCACCGATCCCGAGGCCGGCACCAGCCTGCTGTCCGGCGCCTCGGTCACCCTGATCGTCTCGAACGCGGTGCGGCTGCCGGACGTGGTCGGCAAGAGCGTGTCGGCCGCCCGCAGCGAACTGGAAGCGCTCGGGCTGCAAGTGGTCCTGAGCAATATCTTCACCGCCAACGACCACGGCACCATCCGCGTCCAGACGCCGATCGCCGGAGCGAGCGTCCAGCCCGGCAGCACCGTCACGCTCGTCGTTCTGCCCTTCTGATCGGCCCGTTGCGGGTCGGTCGCGCCAGTGGCAGATCCGGTCCCACACTCGCCCCGCCGAGCACCTCGGCGACGCTGAGCCCGACGCGCGCCGCGACCAACTCCAACGCCTGTTCCAGCACCTCGTTCGCGCTGGTGCCGACCACCTGCGACTGCTCGAGTCGTCCGATACCACGGGCGATGCGCACCCGGCAGCGCCACACCGAGCGCTCCGATTCCGGCCGTTCGATCACCACCGATACCGGTACCCCGTCGATCACCAGTTCGTGCTGCACCAGGGCGGCCCGCTCTCGTCCCGCGAATCGACCGCGGCCGGAGCCGAGCCGATCGGCGCCGGTCGGCGATTCTCCGGCTACCGTTACCACCTTCATCGGTCCTCCCAGGGCAGGTCTCGCAATCACCGTTGCCACCGGCAACGGATGCCTTAGAACCTAACCCAGCCGACGGAGGTCAGCAACAATTCAGCTAACTTTTAACCCGCTGTCTGCCGTCACGCCACCGCGAGCAGCGGCGTCCCGGTCTCCGGATCGTTGATCGCGACCACGGCCGAGGTGCTGAACACATCCACCGGCATACCGCCGACGCTGGGGCTGATATTCGTGGTGACCTGGGCCGATTCGGCGGACGGGTCGAAACCCCAGGAGATGTTGAAGATCAGCAACCGGCTGCCGTCGCGCAACACCACCTCCGAGGGGACACCGTCGCGGTCGCGATCGCGCAGCAAACGCAGGATGTGGCGATCCGCCGGACCGACGCGCAGGGTTCCGATCTCACGGAAGACGACGTTCAACGCTCGAGGTCCATCGTTCTCACCGCAGCATCTCCGCGACCAGGAACGCCAGCTCCAGCGACTGCTGCGTATTCAGCCGCGGGTCGCACGCCGTCTCGTACCGATCCTCGAGATCCAGGTCCGAAATGTCCTGGGCGCCACCGAGACATTCGGTGACGTTCTCGCCGGTCAGCTCGATGTGCAGACCGCCCGGGTGGGTGCCGAGCGCGTGGTGCACCTCGAAGAAACCCTGCACCTCGTCGACGATGCGATCGAAGTGACGGGTCTTGTAACCGGTGGACGACTCGTGGGTGTTGCCGTGCATGGGGTCGCACTGCCAGATCACCTGATGACCGGTGGCCTGCACCTTCTCGATGATCGGCGGCAGCACGTCGCGCACCTTGGTGTTGCCCATCCGGGCCACCAGGGTCAGCCGCCCGGGCTCGTTGTTCGGGTCGAGCCGCTCGACGTACTCCATCGCCTGCTCCGGCGTGGTGGTCGGGCCGATCTTGAGACCGATCGGGTTGGCCAGCAGTTCGGCGAACGCGATATGCGCACCGTCGAGCTGACGGGTGCGCTCCCCGATCCAGAGGAAGTGCGCCGACAGGTCGTAGAGCACCGGATCGCCCGCGGCATTCTCCGCCAGCCGCAGCATGGCGCGCTCGTAGTCGAGCACCAGCGCCTCGTGACTGCAATAGATCTTCGCCGACTGCAGGCTGGGATCCTGCACGCGGCAGGCGTTCATGAATCGCAGGCCGCGGTCGATCTCCTCGGCCAGTTGCTCGTAGCGGGCGCCGGCCGGGGACTTGGCGACGAAATCGCGGTTCCAGTCGTGCACCTTGTGCAGGTCGGCCATGCCGGCGCCGGTGAGCGCGCGCACCAGGTTCATCGCGGCGCTGGCATTGGCGTAGGCGCGCACCAGCCGCGACGGGTCGTGCTCGCGCAGTGCGGCGTCGGCGGCGATCGAGTTCACCATGTCGCCGCGGTAGGACCGCAGGCCCAGCGCGTCGGTGTCGGACGAACGCGGTTTGGCGTACTGCCCCGCGATCCGGCCGACCTTCACCACCGGCAGGCTGGCGCCGTAGGTGAGGACCACGGCCATCTGCAGCAGCGTGCGGATGTTGCCGCGGATATGGGGTTCGGTGTTGTCCGCGAAGGTCTCCGCGCAGTCGCCACCCTGCAGCAGAAACGCCTCGCCGCGCGCCACCTCGGCGAGGTGCTCACGCAATTCTTCCACTTCGGCGGGCACGCACAGCGGCGGCACGCTCTCCAACACGGTGCGCATCTTCGACGCGAGGTCCGGATCCCACGAGGGCTGCTGCAGGGCGGGGCGCGTGAGCGCGTCGTCGAGTCGCCGACGAAGCTCGGCAGGCAGCGGAGGCAGTTCCGGCAAGCGGTCGATCGGTACGTCGACGGTCCAGTTCACCTGCTCAGGATAATGACCCCGCGCGACCCTGTGGTAACCCGGAGGTAGGGGGCGTGGACGAACCCACTCGCGCGGCCCGTAACCTCGAGAAGCCAGATGTCCGGCCGACCACGAGGGGCGATCGCGCTGAAATACTTTTACGACTGCGAATTCATCGAGGACGGGAAAATCATCGACCTCGTCTCGATCGGCGTGGTCTGCGAGGACGGGCGCGAATACTACGCGGTGTCGAGCGAATTCGACGCCGGCCGGGCCGGGCCGTGGGTGCGGCGCAACGTGCTGCCCAAGCTGCCGTCACCGGCCTCGCCGCTGTGGCGCAGCCGAGCCCAGATCCGGGACGATCTCTACCGTTTCCTGGTGCCGCGGCCGAGTGTGGAACCGCAGTTGTGGGCCTGGGTCGGGGCCTACGACCACGTGGTGCTGTGCCAGCTGTGGGGCTCGATGGTCGATCTGCCCAGCGCGTTACCCCGCTATACCAACGAGTTACGGCAGCACTGGGAGATGGCCGGGCGTCCGCCCTTACCGCCGGTGCCCGCCGACGCCCACGACGCGCTCGCCGATGCCCGCCACAACCTGGCCAAGTACGAGGCCATCGAGGCGTATCGGCGGCGCGAGGCGTCCTAGCTCGTCAACGCAAGCCGTCCCAGCTCACCAGCGCGAGGGGTCTCAGCTCGCCAGCGCGAGGCATCCCAACTCGCCAACGCAAGCCGTCCCAGCTCACCAGCGCGAGGCATCCCAACTCGCCAACGCAAGCCGTCCCAGCTCACCAACGCAAGGCATCCCAACTCGCCAACGCAAGGCATCCCAGCTCGCCAGCGCGAGGGGTCTCAGCTCGCCAGCGTCTCGGGGACTCGGTCGGCGTCCGGGCGGCTGCCCGAGGGCACGCCCTGCTTGAGGCTCGCGGCGTAGACGTCGACGTACTCCTGACCCGACATCCGCATCAGCTCGTACATGATCTCGTCGGTGACGGCGCGCTCGACGAAGCGGTTGCCGCCCATGCCCTCGTAACGGGAGAAGTCGATCGGCGCACCGAATTTGACCGTCACCTTGCGGGGGCGCCACCGGAACGGACCGGGCGGGCACACCTCGTCGGTGCCGATCAGCGCCACCGGGATCACCGGGACGCCGGTCTCCAGGGCGAGGCGTGCCACACCGGTCTTGCCCTTGTACAGCCGCCCGTCGGGCGAGCGGGTGCCCTCGGGGTACAGGCCCACGAGCCGACCCTCACCCAGCAGCTTGCGCGCGGTATTGAGGGCGGACTCGGCCGCGTCGGCGCCGCTGCGGTCGATCGGGTACTGGCCGGTGCCGGAGAAGAAGAACTTCTGCAACCGGCCCTTCAGCCCGGGGGTGGTGAAGTATTCGGCCTTGGCCAGGTAGGTGATCCGGCGGGGGCTCAGCAGCGGAGTGAACAGCCAGTCGGTGAACGACAGATGGTTGCCGGCGAGAATGGCTGGGCCGCTTGTCGGGATGTTCTCCACACCTTCGACCTCGGGCCGGTTGATCAGGTGCAAGAGCGGTCCCACCAGAACGAACTTCAGCAGCCAGTAGAACATCGCGTCCTTTCCCAGTGATCTTGTACGGGACCGGCCTCCTTGCAGGCACCTCCGTCGCTGCCGACTCTACCGCCGCCGCCGAGTTGTGACCAAGCCCGCACGCACGAATTCACACGGCCGGAACTCACACTCGCGAGCCTGCTCGCCGGCACCGGATCGCCGACCGCGACGGCACCGCCCGAGGGCCGCGATGCGCAGGCTCGGCGGTGGTCGGCAAGGCGACCGGTGAGGGTCTCGTGGCGAGCCGTCCGATCCGGGCGCCGCACCCGGCCGATTCGGCACGGCCGCACCCGGCACCCGGACCGGCGCCCGCCGCGAGACACCTCTTTCCCGCCATACCCGCCTCGCGCGCTCCGAACCGCTTGCCGGGGAATCGATTACCGTCGCCGAGTTCCGGTCCTGGCCCCCGGACCCCGGCCCCCGGAGTTCCCCGCCCCCCGCCCCGCGCCACCGTTCGCCTGCGCACGAGTCACCTTGCCGCTGTTCGCCTGTGGCTGCGACGCCTTGACCCCACCCCGCTGCGCGCGAGAACGACCGGCGGAACGCGCCTCCCGATCATCGGTCTCGGAACCGATTCCCTCCTCCGCATCCTCCCCCCGCCCATCCGCCCTACGCCCCGACCCCTCACCCACAGCAACAGCGTCACGCTGCCCACCCGCCACACGCCCCGGCCCCTCACTCACAGCAGCAGCGTCACGCTGCGCACCGGTCGCTCGGCCGGACCGCTCCACCTCGCGCTGCTCAACCGTCGCTCGGCCGGGCTGCTCCACCTCACGCTGCCCACCTGTCGCTCCGCCCGGCTGCTCCACCTCACGCTGCTCACCCGTCGCTCGACCGGACCGCTCCACCTCACGCTGCCCACCCGTTACACGGCCGGACCGCTCGGCTGTCGCGGCGGTCGCACGGGGCGTGCTGGGCCCGTTGTCGACTCCGGTGGATTCGCGGTGGGTGGTGGAGGCGGGTGGGTTCAGGGCCGCGCGGGCCAGTTCCGCCGCGCCGATCATGCCCGCCGCTTCGCCCAGTTGGGTGGTGCGGATGCGGGCGAGGGGGCGGTGGCGGGCGCCGGTGACGGCGGCGGCGTAGTGTTCGCGGGCGTCGTCGAGAAACAGTGCGGCCGAGGAGCTTACGCCGCCGGCGATCACGATCAGGTCGGGGTCGAAGATGTCGCCGACGAACGCCAGGCCCAGGCCGAGCCAGCGGGCGAAATCGGCCATCACCTGCAGGGCCACCGGGTCGCCGTCGTGGGCGGCGCCCGCTACCTTGCGACCGGTCAGCGAGCCCGGATCGGCGAATACCTCGCGCGCCAGGATGGTGGAGCGCATCGGGTCGGTGGCCAGCATCTCGATGGCGGTGTCCACCAGAGCCGTTCCGCTGCAATACCGTTCCCAGCAGCCGCGCTTGCCGCACGGGCACGCCCGGCCCTGCGGCACCACCTGCAGGTGGCCGAGTTCCGGTGCGACACCGTAACTTCCGCGATACAGCCGCCCGTCGACCAGCAGCGCCGCGCCGATCCCCGTGCCGATCGCCACCAGTACGCCGTTGTGCGCGCCCGCCGCCGCGCCGAACCGGTACTCCGCCCACATCGCCGCGTTGGCATCGTGCTCGAGGATCACCGGCAGGCCCAGCCGCTGGGTCAGGCGGTCCGCCACGGCGCTGTCCTCCCACGGCAGATGCGGGGCGAAGCGCACCGAGGACCTGGTCTCGTCGACGAATCCGGCGACCGCGAGCCCCACCGCGCCGATCTCGTGCCGGGACCGCAGCTCGCGCACGGCCCGCGCCAGCCCGTCCTCCAGGGCGCGCGCGGCGTGCGGGGTCGGGGCCTGCACGGTGTCGAGCACCTCGCCGGACCCGTCGACCACCGACGCGCGGATGTTGGTGCCGCCGACATCGATGCCGACGGTCAGCGGGGCCTTCCGCCCGTTCCGGGTCGTCATACCTTGATCTGCACCGGAATCGAGACGTACCCGGGCCGGGTGCCGGACGGCTGTGCTCGCGGATCACCCTGTGGCGCTTCGCTTTCCGGCTCGGGATCCGGCAAGACCGGCTCCACCGGGATCCCCGCCAGCGCCTCGCGCAACACCGTCACGACGGCCGTGCCGTGCTCGGCCAGCGTCGCGACCACATCGTGGTGCTCACCCCGCACCAGCGCGGCCGCCGCGCAGATCGGGCACCAGCTACACCCGTCCCACTCCACCCGGCCGTCGGCAGCGGCCCGCCGCAACACCGGCTCCACCCGCTCCAACAACGTCTCCGCCAACATCCGCAACTCCTCGACCAGCTCCCCCAACTGATCCTCGTGCCGATGCTCCTTCGCCCCCGAAAACCCGCCTGCACCAGAGGCTTCCCCACCCCGAGCCCCCTGCCCGCCACCTCGCGAACCCGAACCCGAAAACCCTCGCGCCCCAGCCGCTTCCCCATCGCGACCATCCCGCTCGGCACCTTGCGCCGCACCCGAACCCGTGGCGGGCCCGCGCCCACCGACCGTTTCGTCGTTCGGTACGCCGCGCCCACTGCGTGAGTCATGGCTTCGCGGATCCGCTGACGAAGTGCCTCGCGGGCGCTCCGATCCACTCGACGCGCTGTCGTCGCGGCCGACCGGGGTGTCACGCGGGTGGGCGCCTGCGCCGCCCGCGGGCGGTGTGGCTTCCGGATCGCGGCGGCGGGTGAACTCACGATCGGGGCCGCCGGGGGTGACGCGGTCGGACCATGGCCTTCTGCGACCGGTGCGGCGGTGGTTGGTGGGCCTGCCGCCCGGGGTGTGGCCGTCGGGATAGTCGTTCATTCCGGAACCTCGTTGGGTGCGCTCATCGCGGCCACACTTGGGGATCGGGGCGGAAGCGGACGATCAGGTGGTCGCCGTCGAGTTCGGCGCCGTCGACCGTGCATCGGCGCAATACCGGGGCCAGGCGCATGCGGCGCCGCACTCCGTCCGCTCCCACGATCAAATCGTCCTCCACTCGTCCCAGTCGCAATGTCGCCGGGTCGACCACGGGTAACCGCATCCGCAGCGTGAACACCGACCGCGGCCCCGCACCCGACTCGAGCCGCACCACCGGCTCGCCGGGACGGGAGTCCGCGATATCGATGTCGCTCGGCTCCGCGGTGTTCGTCGTGTCGCCAAGCATAGGGTCTGCTTCCGGTATTGCCCGGTTCGCGCGCGAATCCACCGCGTACGACAAATCGGTCAGCTGATCGAGCCCGACCGGTTCGGGCCCGCTGTGGTACGACACCGAGACCGGGACGCCCGCCATCCGCCGCCGCAGCTCCTCGATCACCTCCGACTGTTCGGCGCGGCGGGCCTGATACCACCGCACCGCGGGATGCGCCGATTCGGTGTCGGGCACGGGCGGCAGCACCTTGTTCACGATCACCTCGTCCAGGCGCAGGCCCAGCAGCGCCGCGGCCGATCGCACCCGCGCGGTCTCCGCCAGGGCCACCCGCTGCGCACCGGTGATCAGCCGCGCTCCGGTGCGGCCGCGATCGGCCAGCAGATCGCGGACCTCGGCGACGGCGGTCGCGACCCGTTCGGCCGTCACCGCCAGCACCGCGCGCCGCAGGTCCCGCCCACCCGCGCTGAGCGCCCTGGCATGCGCCGGCCACACCCGGTCGAGATAGTTGAGCAGCGTCTCCGGCGCGGTGACCAGGCGCAACATATCGGCCGAGGGCGGGCAGTCGACGACGATCACGTCCCAGTCGTCCTCGTCCGCGAATCCCGCGATCTCGGTGAGCATCAGCAGTTCCTGAACTCCGGGCAGCCCGGTCAGCTCCGCGGGGTCCAGCGTCGACAGGTCGACGCCGTGGTCGTGCGCGCCGCCGTTGCCCAGCAGGCGCAGCACGTCGCGAAAGCGATCCTCCAGCAACTCCAGTGAATCGATCTCGATGACGTCGAGCCCGGGCAGCACCGACGCCACCCCGGCGACGGTGCCCGGGTCGTGCCGGAACCGGAACCCGAGCGCGTCGCCGAGCGAGTGCGCCTGGTCCAGCGAGGCGACCAGCACTCGCTCCCCGGACCTGGTGTGCGCCATGGCCGTCGCGCACGCGAGCGTCGTCTTACCGACCCCGCCCTTGCCGATGAACAATTCGAGGCGGGTCCGTCCCGTCGGCCGGTCCGCCGCCACCGGGCCCGTCAGCCTTCGACCCGCTTCTTGAGTTCCTTGAGCGCCGTATCGGTGATCACCTTCTCGGCCTTGCGCTTGAACATGCCGATCATCGGGATCGTCAGGTCCACGGTCAGCTCGTACACCACCTGGGTGGTGCCGTCGGGCTGATCGATCAGTTCGTAGGTGCCGTCCTGCGCCTTCTGCAGTTCGCCGCTGATCAGCTGCCAGCTCACCGCCTTGCCGTCGGGGCGCCAGGTGTAGGAGAGCAGGTAGGTGTCCTTCACGACACCGGCGTCGAGGACGAAACGCGCGGTGCGGGCACGCCCGTCGGGAAACTTGTCGACGACCTCCACCGACCGCGCCGCGGACACCCACTCCGGATACGACTCCAGGTCGGCGATGACGCTCATCACCCGATCCGACGGCGCGTCGATGATGATCGACCTCTGGGTCCGGTCGGCCATGACTGGCAGCGTTTCCTTTCCGACTCGCGGTGCGGGAGAACAGGTTTCGAGCGACGGAGCGGCTAGCGGAGAGCGATCACGGCGCCGTTCCGGCGGCGCGGCCGGCCTCCAGGCGGGCCTTGATCTCGAACGACATCTTCTTGCCCGCGACCCGCCGGGCCCGGTTGAGCGCCGCCAGGTCGCGCGCCGACAACCGGGACGCGTCACCGGGTTCCGCGTGCAGGAAGTAGTGCAGGATGACGCCGTCCAGGCAGGGCTCCAGCCATACCTCCATGGTGCCGTCCATCGGGCCCGCGACGGTCCAGCGAATTCCCTTGTCGCCGCGGTCTTCCCGGACGTCGAGGGTGAGGTCGGGCCACCACAGCCGCCACCGGCCGCGGTCGGACAGCACCTCGGCCACCGCGGTACCGGGCGCGGCGACGAAGGTCTGATCGGCAACCTGGACAGTGCTCATGCCGGTGAGCCTAACCCACCGGCTACCGGCGGTTCGATCGCACGCTCCCATCCAGCAGCGTGCGCAACCGACCGCCGAGCACGTCCCAGCGCCAGTGTTCGGACACCCACTTCCGACCGGCGGCCCCCATGCGAGCGGCGGCATCGCGGTCGGCGAGGATCGCGACGACGGCGTCGGCGATCTGACTCTGCGAGCGCCCGTCGACCACGTGTCCGGTGCGTCCCTCGCGCACGGTTTCGGGCGCGCCGCCGGAGTCGCCCGCCACCACGGGCACCCCGGTCGCCGAGGCCTCGAGGTAGACGATGCCGAGGCCCTCGACATCCAGACCGGCGCCGCGGGTGCGCGACGGCATCGCGAACACGTCGGCGAGAGTGTGGTGGGCGGCGAGTTCCGCGGCCGGCACCCGGCCGGTGAACACCACGTCGTCCGAAAGATCCAGGGCCTGCGCCAGTCCCCGCAGCTTCTCCTCGTAGGGACCGCCGCCCGCGATCACGAGCACCGCGCCGTCGATCCGATCCTTGATCTCGCGCATGGCGAGGATCAGCATGTCCTGCCCCTTGCGCGGCACCAGCCGGGACAGGCACAGGATGGTCGGCCGGTCGCCCAGTCGGTAGCGGGCCCGAAGTTCTTCTCGCGCTGCCGGATCCGGGCGGAACACCGTGGTGTCGACGCCGGGCGGCAGGTACTCCAGTGCCGCCTGCGGGCCGAACGCGGCCGCGAACCGCCGCCGTGTGTACTTGCTGACGTAGGTGATCACGTCGGTGTGGTCGCCGATCGCCCGCAGCGACTGGCGCGCCGCCGGCAGCATCGACCAGCCCACCTCGTGCCCGTGCGTACTGGCCACGATCCGGTGCGCCCCGGCCCGCCGCAGCAGCGGGGACATCAGGGCCAGCGGTGCGGCCGCGCCGAACCAGACGGTGTCGCACCGCTCGTCGCGCAGCAGTTTCGCGGCCCGCCGCAGCACCAGCGGGGTCGGCAGCATCAGCGTCGTCGGATGCCGGACGACCTGGAACGGCTGCTCGGCATCGAAGCGCAGATGGCTGTCACCGCGCCAGCGCGGCGCGTACACCACCAACTCGTCGGGCGGTAATTGCAGCGCCAGCGCGTGCACGTACGACTGGATACCCCCCGGCCGCGGCGGGAAGTCGTTGGTAACCAGCAGGGTGCGTGCCATGGGCCCCGAGTCTATTGCCGCATAACCGCCCCCTGACCTCGGGGTGGGTGACCGCGAAAACACCTTTGCGCCAAGCACACTCGCCCATGCGGGGAATGGGCCGATGGGTCCCGCCCCACGCGCCGAAGCCGGGACAGCGCTGGTCAGGAGTCGATGCGGGACTCGAGCCAGGCGCGCCAGCGGTCGACGAAGTCGCGGTAGCCGACGCCGAGGCAGGCACGCAGGGTGGCGTCGAGCGCGTCGGCATCCTTCGGACCGGTCGCCACCCGGCGATACAGTTCCACCAGCTTGGGCTCGCCGAATTCGCCCGCCGCGAAGGCGTTCGCGGACCAGGCCTGTTCGTAGGCCAGCGCGGCGTCGTTACCGGCCGTGGGGGCGAAGGTGGCGTCGGCGGGCAACTCGGCGGGTAGTTCGCCGGATCTGGCGCGGGCCGCGAGCAGCGGCGCCTGCTGCGTGAACGACTCGTGCTCGTCACGGCGGGCCGAGTATTCGGCGAAGCCCTCGAGCATCCACTGCGGCGACCCGTCGACGGTCCGTGCCCGCGCGGCGACATGAGTCAGCTCGTGCCGCAACGTATCCCGCAGCCCTTGGGATCCGAGCCTGCGCCCGGCATCCGGCCCGAACACGACACGCTGTCCGGTGGGCCGGGTGCCCGGCAGGAACGGGTCCGCGACCGAGGCCGCCGCGACCGACGGCGACACCATGCCCGTCGCGTGTGTCAGCGCCGCGAATTCCGCCGGCCCGGACGCGATCGCCACCACCGCCGTCTGCGCCCAGTCCGGCCCCCACAGTTCGGTGATCTCGGTGACGGCCGGTCCGATCTCCCGGGCCAGTGTGTCGATGTCGCCGCGCTGGCGCGGATGCCCGAGGACCGCCGACAACCGACCGTCGTCGCCGGAAACCTGCTGTGTCACAACGGGTCCGTAGGACTCCATCACCCGGCGCAGCTCCGCCAGTTGCGGATCGGGGTCGATCGGCGCGGCGGCCTCCGCGATCGCCGGCATCGGCCGCATCCGCGACAGCGCGGCCTTGGGCAGCAGTAGGAGCGCCCCGATCGCCGCGGTCAGGGCGATGATCATCGCGACGGTGGCGACGAACTCGAAGCGCCGCCGCGCCCCGAACCAGCCACGGGCCCGCCCCCAGGCGGTCACCTCGCGGCCCCGACGGCGGCCGAGCGCGTGACCCGCTCTCGCCCGCACGCGGCGCTGTCGTTGTTCCGGCCGTGGCCGGTCCCCCGGTTACTCGCTCGCTCGCTACGCTCGCTCACGCTCACCTCGGTGTGATTACTGCATTCCCATCCAGTATCGACGCGCGGAGTGGTACGGGGTCGAGTCCATCGGAGCCACCGCGACCGGAACGCCGAAGGTCGAGGCGTGCAGCATCAGGCCGTTACCCGCGTAGATGCCCACATGCGAAGCGTCGGAATAGAAGAACACCACATCGCCGGGTTGCAGCTCCTGCCGCCCCACCGGTGTGCCCACTCCCGCCTGCGCCTGGCTGGTGCGCGGCAGGTTGATGCCCACCTGATGGAACGCCCACTGCACCAGGCCCGAGCAATCGAACTGATCGGGTCCGGTGGCGCCCCAGACGTACGGATCGCCGACCCGGGTCAGACCCGCGGCCAGCGCACTGGTGCCGCTGCCGGGAACCAGGCCGCTCAGCAGCCGGTCCCGGTCGAAGCCGGGCGGGAACAACGTGCCCGACAGCGCCGACTTGTCGCCGGCGGACAACTGACCCCACGCCCCGATCACCTGCGCGATGGAACCCTGCAGCTCGGCACGCTTGCGTTCGAGATCGGCGCGAACCGTGTCGGCCTGCTGCGCGGCGGCGCGGGCGGAGTCGGATGCGGTGCGGGCCACCGACTGTGCGGCGGTGGCCGCGTCGGTCGCCTTCTTGTACTGCGCCACCTGTTCGGCGGTCTGGGTGGACATGACGTCCAAGGTCGACATCTGGTCCAGCAGTTGCTGCGGTGAATCGCTGACCAGGACCGAGAACAGCCGGTTGGTGCGCGCGCCCTGATAGGCGGCGACGGCGGTGCGGTCGATGGCCGGTTGGTACTTGCGGACCTCGGCCAGCGCGGCGTCCACCGCACCGGTCGCGCCCGCCAGCTTCGTGTCGGCGTCGCGGGCGACGCCCTGCTTGACCTCGAGATCGGACTGCGCGGCCAGCGCCTGCTGATTGAGCTGCTCGGCCTGATGCGACAGCTCGATCAGCCGCTGCACGGCGTCGCTGGCGCTGGTCGGCTGGGCCACCGGGTCGGCCCCTGCCCCGCCACCGGAGCAGGTTCCGAACACCAAGGCCCCTACTGCCAGTGACCCACCCACCAGGCGTCTGGTTCGGTTGTTGCGGTGCGCTGTCACTGCCTGCCGTGCCCCGTTCTCGCTGACGTCGGATCCGCGGATGACCTGCTATGCGGAGGTGGAACTCACGAAGGTCTCGGTAAGGTTACGGAACGGCGACCGTCTGTGTCCAGTAGGCCACAAATCGATCACGAGCGAACTCAGTAGCGGCGCGCACCGGCGTAGGGCATCGACGAGATCGGCGCGACGGACACCGGCTGGCCGTAGGTGGAGGCGTGCACGACGTTGCCGTCACCGACATACAGACCGGAATGGCTGCCGCCGTAGAACGACACCACGTCACCGGGCTGCAGATCGCTCTCCGACACCGGCGAACCCGACTCGAGCTGGGCATAACTGGTGCGCGGCAGGTCGACACCGGCCTGCTGATAGGACCACTGCACCAGGCCCGAGCAGTCGAAAGCGTCCGGTCCGGTGGCACCGTAGGCGTACGGGGTGCCGACCCGGGTCAGTGCGGCATCGGCGGCGCGCTGGCCGACCGACTGCTGCGGCGCGGGGGCGAAGCCGGGCAGTTCGATGCCCGGGGGGAGGACACCCGGCGGAATCTGGGCGAGAACCTCGTCCGGCACGTCGAAGCTTCCGACGCCCGGAACGGTGACCGGCGCGGCCGAGGCGGGCGCCGAGGGCAGCAGCAGTGCGCTGAGGGTTGCTGCGCCAAAGGCTCCGGCCGCAACGGCCCGCTGGGCCGTGCGAGGCAGCCCCTGAACCTGTCGCTTGATCGCCATGATGCGGTACTCCTCATCTGCCCCACGACGCCGCACCCGGTGGTGCGTCGGACTCCGTGAGGTCTCAGGAAGATTACGAGCACATAACGGTCCGTTGTAAAGCCGCGACCGGACACATGGCGATCAATTCATGAATTCGACGCTCCCGGACTGTGACATATCTCGCACCAATCACGAACAGATAACGCAACGCGACTACCAGCGGATTCGCTTCTGCCGACGGGCGTGGCGGCAGTCCGGCTCGATCACGGGTGCACGCGGCGTTAATTCATGGAATCGGCACGTCGATGATGCCGTTCCGACAGCAAGACAACCGATCGGTTTGTGTAGCGTGATCTGCGCGGGCGACATGCGGCGACACGCCCGAATCCGGGCACGGACCTTATCGAGGGCACGTCGGCGATTGATTCGTTTTCTAAATGAATGTGACCCTGGTCACATTTCCGCATAATCCGGCAATCCGAACCTCGCATCTCGAAACCTCGAGGTTGGTCGAGGCGCATCGCCGCACCGGGACGTACCTGTCGGACCCCCGCCTTACGCTGCACGCCGTGCCCCCGACCGCATTCGATGCGACGCCCGGCGGTCCGCGTCCGGCTCAGCTGGCCTTCGACGATCTGGATACGCCGCTGTTCGACACCACCTTCGTCGTCGTCGACCTGGAGACCACCGGCACCAGCCCCGAACGCGACGCCATCACCGAGATCGGCGCGGTCAAGGTGCGCGGCGGCGAGGTGCTCGGCGAGTTCGCCACGCTGGTGAATCCGGGGTGCGCGATCCCGCCGCAGATCATCCAGGTCACGGGGATCACGACGGCGATGGTTCTGGACGCGCCGCGGATCGAGGCGGTGCTGCCCGGATTCCTCGAATTCGCCGCGGGCGCAGTCCTGGTCGCGCACAACGCCCGCTTCGACACCGGATTCCTGAAGGCCGCGGCCGCGCGATGCGCGGCCGCGTGGCCCGCGTTCCAGGTGCTGTGCACGGTGCAGTTGGCCCGGCGGATCCTGGCCCGGGACGAGGCCCCGACCGTCCGCCTGTCGGCGCTGGCGCAGTTGCTCGGCGCGTCCACCCGCCCGACCCACCGCGCGCTGGACGACGCTCGCGCCACCGTGGACGTGCTGCACGCGCTGATCGAGCGGGTCGGCAATCTCGGCGTGCACAGCCTCACCGAATTGATCGACTATCTGCCCGAGGTGAGCCGCCGCCAGCGGTCCAAGCGCTTCCTCGCCGCCGACCTGCCCGCGGTCCCCGGGGTGTATCTGTTCCGCGGGCCCTCGGACGAAGTCCTCTATATAGGGACGGCGGTGAATCTGCGCCGGCGCGTGCGCAGCTACTTCACCGGCTCCGAAACGCGCACCCGCATGCGGGAGATGGTGGCGCTGGCGACCCGGGTCGACCACGTGCCCTGTGCGCACGGCCTGGAGGCCGGGGTGCGCGAGCTGCGGCTGCTGGTCGCGCACACGCCGCCGTACAACCGGCGCTCGAAATTCCCCAAGCGGGCCTGGTGGCTGACGCTCACCGCCGAGCCCTTCCCCCGCTTCGCGATCACCCGCACGCCGACGTGGGATGCGCTGGGCCCGTTCCATTCCCGCGCCGACGCCGCCGAGGTGGCCGCCCTCGTATCCGAATACTGCGGCCTGCGCACCTGCACCGCGCGCCTCCCCCGGCACGCCCGGCACGGCGGCGACTGCCCGCCCGCGGTGGTCGGCGGCTGCCCGGCGAGCGCCGACGGACGGCTGCGGGACGCCGACGAGTACGCGGGGGCACCGCGAGCGGTGCGCGACCTGTTCACCGGCCGCAGCGACGCACCACTGCGGCTGATCCGCGACCGGATCGAAAACTACGCCGCCGCCGAACATTTCGAGGGCGCGGCCCGGCTACGCGACCACCTCGCCGCCCTCGTGCGCGCCCTGCGCCGGACCCAGCGCCTCGCGGCCTTGGCCCGCATCGCCGAACTGATCGCCGCCCGCCCCGACGGCTCCGGCGGCTGGGAATTCGCGGTCGTCCGCTACGGCCGCCTGGCCGCCGCGGGCACCGCCGCCCGCGGCACCGCCCCCATGCCGATCGTCGAATCCCTGGTCGCCTCCGCCGAAACCGTCCTCCCCGCCAGATCCGACACGGCCCCGGGCGATCCGGCACGCCCGCGCCACACACCGGACGACGGTCCGGCCTCCCCACCGGTCCCCCAGGCCGAAAACCCCAGCTTGGAACTCGACCTCACCCCGCACCACGACCCTCTCTCCGACCCGCGCTACCCACCCCTCCGCGGCGCCCCACCGGAGGAAACAGCCCTCATCACCCGCTGGCTCGACCAACCCGGCACCCGCATAGTCCGCACCACCGACGGCTACCACGAACCCCGCCTCGGCGCAGGCACCTGGCTCTCCTGGCTGGGCCGAGCCGAATCCGCTACCCGCACAGAGGCTTTGGGCCAGGACTACACCTCCCACACCTGAGGGCCGTGGCGCTCACAGCTACACACTTCCCCTGTAAGAACTCCGGTACACACCCCCCTGACGAACTCCGGATTACCACCACTTACAGCTTCGTCGGTCCCTGACTCCCCCTCACCATCGCCCCGAACTCGATCGCCCACCGCACAGCAGCCGAAATGGTGTCAATTTTCGGCTCGAATGTTCAGAGCGCCGTCCAGGTCCAGGGCTTCGGTATTGATCCTCGCAGACACGCGATGCGGTGATGGGCCTCGGCAGCAGCAGCTCGCCCGGAGTCTGTTCGACCGATCGCGAAACCTACCCACCGAAGCTCTTGTATGTCGGCGAGCACACGATAGCCCGACCATCGGGTTACGTCGTAGCCTCCATAGGCATCGACAAAGTCTCGATACTGGCTATCGGTGATCCGCCGGAAGTCCGTGTAGTCGACCGCCAACTGCACGAGATCCCACTCGCGCTGACCCAGCGATACTTTGTCGAGGTCGAGCAGAACAGGATCGGTCGAACGCGGTACGACAAGGTTCCCTTGCCACGCGTCCCCGTGAATCACGCAATGCTCGGTCGCGTCGATCTCGTTGTAAAGGTCCCACTGAGGTTCCCCCGCCGAGCCGGAGAGCGGATTATCTGGTTCCGGCCAGAACCCGTTGATGGTAGCTGGCTTCGTACTCGTCGGGTGATCGCCAATCCAGCTTCTTCTGGATGCGCTGGGTGTTGTACCAGCCGTCGATGTAGGAGAACAAGGCGTTCTCCGCGTCTTCCCTTGTGCGCCAGGAGTTCCGGTACACCAGCTCGGTCTTCAGTGTGGAGAAGAAGTTCTCCATGAGCGCATTGTCGTAGCTGTCTCCGACCGACCCCATCGACTGGGCTATTCCGTTGTCGGCCAACCTGTTTGCGAACCGAATGGCTGTGTAGGTCGAGCCGCGATCGGAATGATGGACCAGTTGTCCGTCACGCACATCCCGCACCCACACCGCGTATTCCCGGGCCCCGAGTACCAGCTCGGTGTCGCAGCGGTCGGAGCATTTCCAGCCCACGATCCGGTTGGAGAACGCGTCCCGGACCGCCGCCAGCCAGAACACGCCCTCGCCGGTCGGGATCCGCGTCGCATCCGCCACCCGCAACCGGTCCGGGGTGTCCGCGGTGAAGTCACGGTTGACCAGATCCGGTGCCGGCGTGGCGCGGCGGTCCTGCCGCGTCGAGGGAATACGCCATTTTCTTACGCAGGAACGCGCCCTGCAGCCCCGCCCGCCGCATCAGCCGCTCGACTCGTTTGCGGCCGACCGCGATACCGCGGCGGCGCAGCATCGCGTGCACTCGCGGCGATCCGTAGGTGCCGCCGGAGCTGGTGTGGATATCGACGATCTCAGCCAGCAATTGTTCGTCGGCCAGCCGCCGCCGCGAGGGGTTCTTGGCCTGGGCCAGCCATCCATAGAACGTCGACGACGCGATGCCCAGCACCCGCAATACGAGCTCGACCGAGTGCTGCGGGTGATCTTTCACGAACCGCACGATCACCTCCGGGTCTGGCCGGGCTCCGACGCGAAATACGCACTCGCATCACGCAATACGGCGTTCACGCGTTCGAGTTCAGCGACCCGCTTGCGTAGTTGCTTGTTCTCTTCGGCCATGTCGGTCGTCGGCCGATCGCTACGCTCGCCGGCGTCCGCTTCGGCCTGGCGGATCCAGTTCCGCAGAGCCTCGTGATGCACCCCCAGCTGCGCGGCCAGCTTCCGGATCGTCGGCTTGGGATCCGCATCCCGATACAACCTGACCGCCCGAGCCCTCAACTCGTCCGGATACTTCTTCGATGCTGCCACTGATGAACTCCTTCCGGCCCCTATCGGACCACGTCAGAGCTCTCCGTGAAAGCGGGGGAACCTCAGAGTCTCCCACTGTTGTTGCAGCACAGCGAGGTCCGCTGCCAACCGCTGCTGAATCACCGCCGCGCCGTGGCTCATGTAGTCGGTGCCATATCGAGCCAGCTCGGCCTCCCACTCTTCGAGGCTCGGGCCTGCGTGATGCAAGCGTGGCGAAAAGCCTCGAGAAAGGAGCTGGGACGCCACGACCGGTGCTATCGACGTAGCAGCTGGATATGACAGGAATTCACGAACGATCATGGCAGGTTCTCCACAAAGGTTGTGGGCAATATTATGGTCAGGCCGAAGGGTAATTTCTTGTACGAACTTCTTGGGCGATCAACCTTGAAAGCGATTCGTGTGATTCAGAGCTCAGATGCGTTCCATCGTACCCCGCGTGCGCAACGGTAGACGCATCTAAGAACAGAGCGCCACGTTTGTCAGCGAGGCGGCTTATCACCGCGGCGAGCGCACGTGATTTGCATACCGAATCAGCATTGTATTCCGAACTGTTCTCGACAAACCCAGGCTTGGTAGCATCGAGATGAATGGGGCCGACCAAAAGGGTTACGGGCACGCCACCTGTGCGGGTCCAAGCCGTGCTCGCAATGCAGTCCACGTAACTATCCAGCGCGGCGGCGATATTATCCGGGCTTCGATCGAACCTGGCTTTGAGGTCGTTTGTCCCAAGCATGATAATTACTATGCCCAACGGCGAATGGCTGCGCAGGCATCGTTGAAAATACGTAAGCCCATTTCGATCGTTACGCTCCGGGTCGTCCAAATCTGTCGTACGGCCCCCAAGACCTTCCTCGATAATCGAATACCCGTCTCCCAATAGCTCTTGGAGCCGACCAGTCCAGCGAATGTCAATAGGCCATCTACCAGGCCCTTCCGCGCGTTGGCCGAAAGTGTTCGAGCGCCGAAACACAGAACAGTAAAGGCGGAGGGGTTAACGATCATGCGATGAATCCGATCGTTTGCGTGCTTCCGCGACGGCATCTGTGTAAAGCTCGGTGGTCAGCTCCTCTTCCGAGACACCGAGTTCGGCCAGCACGGCCCGGAGATCACGCAGAACGGCGTCGACGTTCTTCTCAGCGGCTTGCGCCTCCAGCTCGAGGAATGTGCCGTCGATCTCGGGTACTGTTACGAATGTCGCGAGCAGTTCGTGGCCATGGCTGACGAACCGGAAGTTCTCGCACCGCTTTGTCAGCTCTATGACGGGTGTGTACCCCAGCCGCGCGATGATTTCCTCGGTCTGCTCCCGCTCGCCAACTACGGTCTCGAACTCGGGTTTGGAGCCGGTCTCGGAGTCGACGGCAGGGTCCTTGTAGGTCAGCAGGTGTCGAGTTTCGTCCTCACCACTGATGGTTCGCAAACGGAATTCCCGACCATCTCCACCGAGTTTGCCATCGCAGTCGAAATATACATCTCGGTAGGAAACCGTCTCGGATCCGGTTCGCTCCTGCAGCTTCGCGCGAACCGCTTCCGGGTTGCTGAGCCGTGCTTTGTATTCCGCTTCTATCATGAATCGACTCCAACCGGCTCAAATGATACGGGTCGCGCTCAACAGAGCTTGTTCCATCGTACTTATGAATGCGCTGTGCAGCACTCCCTGGTCGTTGGGCTCCACGCGGTGTGTGGGTGCGGCGTGACCTTCGCGATTCACCGTGAACGCCGAGACGAAGAGAACGTGATCAATTTTGATAATCCGCCACACCGGGACATGGCTGTATGTGTAGATCGCGACTGATCTTCCGGTATCCGCGAGTTCCTTGATGCGCGCTATCGACAGCTGTATGCCCGCCGTAAAGGACTCGACCGACTCTCCGATCGACTCGGCTCGTGCGGCTACCGCTTCGGACTCCGGGTCCAATAACAGCACCCGAATTCTTGCTCCTTCCGGTATCGAATCGCGTAGTAGCGAACCATTGAGGCCAAGAATCCCCAATCCTCTGATTGCCATAACGTCGATCGTGTCGGCGTTGACAGTCAGGCCCCGAATCTCCCGCGTGGCTTCGGCCTGAGAGCGGTACGTTGTGCTGATTTCGGCTCGCTTGCGCGACGATCCGGCCTCGGCACGCAATGCTGTCAACTCGCCACCGGCGCACAGCGCCATGTCGATAGCCGAGACAAGCTCTGCTGATGGAAGACCACTGTTCTCCCACTCGGCCATGGAGACGTATTGGCGTGAATACCCTACCCTGGCCGCTAATTCACGCTGGCTCATACCCGCGTCGAGCCGCAAACGTTTGATTTCACGTGCAAGTTCGTCGGCAACGGCAGCCGTCGGTTGTGCCGCACGGCTCGCTGTGTCGGTCGGCCCCCTGCTCATTGGCTCATTCTGACTCACCGCATGGCCATGGCAAGCCGGTTTCGGTCGACTTGCCATCTTTCTTGCCTGGTGCGGGGCCGGGTTTGCTCGATATGGGCACGCGATTCCGCAGCGTGAATCGAGTGGGCCGCAAGTCGTACAGCGACGATCCGCCACGGTGTACCGCCATGAGAAAGGCAATGTTATGCGCCATCAGCCGACTGCGCTGGGTTGGGTAGAAACCGAGGTATCCGATGCTCCGATGTGGGACCGAGCCCAGGTGCGCCGCCTGGCGCGGCATCTCGGGTATGTGGTGGTTTGGCCGGAGCCATCGGTGATTCCGCTAGTGGACCAGGTGCGGGCGGCTGATGTCGATGTGGTGATCACGCCGTCACCCGGGCATTTGAGCCCGCTTGTGCTGAACGCGGTGCTGTACGTCGCTGAGATCGAAACGTGTTCTCCGCGGCTTAGTTTCGCTCGTTGGACGGCGTTGCGGGAAGGTGTATTCGCGTGACGACCGACCGGGGGCAGAGCGGGCGGGAAATGTCCGCGTTCTGGTGGACATACAGCGCGCCGATCGGACCGCTGACGCCTCACCACGCCCACGCGATCATGCAGATGCATCTGGAGTGCCGAGTGGAGGACTGCGCGCGTAAGAGCGCCGCGTTTCGAGCTTGGTCGAGGCGGGCCGGATCAAGCCGGACTCCGGGTGCGGTGCCGAGGTCCCCGCATCCCGGCGCGCAATAGACTCGAACCCATGATTACCGCGATCGTGTTGATCCATGCCGAGGCTGCCCGCATTCCGGAGACCGCGCAGGCGCTGGCCAGTCTGGACGGCGTGGCCGAGGTGTACTCGTGTGCGGGAGATGTCGATCTGATCGCGGTGGTGCGGGTGCGGGACCATGAGCAGATCGCGGAGGTGGTGACGGGACGGATCAACAAGACGGCGGGTGTGCTGCGTACCGCCACGCATATAGCGTTCAAGTCCTACTCTCAGGCGGACGTCGAGGCCGGATTCTCCATCGGCGAATAACTGACGAACAACGCCCGCCCGCCATCGAGTAAGGCCCGGCGCGGGCCACCGCGGACGGGACGGCAACAAGAACCGGCCCCGAGTCGATCGACTCGGGGCCGGTTGCTTACCCGGACTCAGTGCCCGTGCTTGTCACCCTTGCCACTGACCTGATCCTGGTACTCGGCCAGAATCTCCAGCTGCTTGTGGTGCTCCTGCTTCTCGTAGGAGGTGAGCTCCTCGGCCTGCTCGGCGGGGTCGGCGCGGAGGAACGAACCCAGGCCGGGCTTGCCGGCCGAACCGAGCTTGTTCATCTTCTTCGGCACCGGCGCGCCCTGGTACTCCAGCGGAATCGGGTGGCCGTGGCCGTCGACGGGGCCGAGCGGCTGGTGCACCTCGATGTACTCACCGTGCGGCAGTCGCTTGATCACGCCGGTCTCGATGCCGTGCTCCAGCACCGCGCGGTCGCTGCGCTGCAGGCCCAGGCACATCCGGTAGGCCAGGAAGTAGGCCAGCGGCGGCGCCACCAGCAGCCCGATGCGGAAGATCCACGTCGTCGCGTTCAGCGAGATGTCGAACTTGAAGGCCACGATGTCGTTGACACACGCCAGGGTCAGCACCAGGTAGAACGCGATGGCCATGGCGCCGATCGCGGTCCGCACCGGCACGTCGCGGGGCCGCTGCACGATGTTGTGAATGGCGTCGTCACCGGTGAGCCGCTTCTCGATCCACGGGTAGGCGATCAGCACCATGAACACCAGGCCCATGATCATCGCCACCCAGAACACCGCCGGAACGGTGTAGCGGCCCAGATACAACTCCCACGGCGGCATCAGACGCGCCAGGCCGTCGGTCCACATCATGTAGAAGTCGGGCTGCGAACCCGCCGACACCTGAGAGGGGTTGTAGGGACCCAGGTTCCAGATCGGGTTGATCTGCAGCACGCCGCCCATGATGGCGACTACGCCGAGGGTGAACATGAAGAACGCGCCCTGGTCGGCGGCGAACACCGGCACGATGCGCGCGCCCACCACGTTCTTCTCGGTGCGGCCGGGGCCGGGGAACTGGGTGTGCTTCTGGTACCACACCAGCGCCACGTGCGCCGCGATCAGCGCCAGGATGATGCCGGGGAACAGCAGCACATGCGCGATGTACAGGCGCGGAATGATGATCTCGCCCGGGAAGTCGCCACCGAACATCAGCCAGTGCAACCAGGTGCCGATCAGCGGGATACCGATCGTGATGCCCGAGAACGCCGCGCGCAGACCGGTACCCGACAGCAGGTCGTCGGGCAGCGAGTAGCCGAAGAAGCCCTCGAACATCGCCAGGATCAGCAGCAGCGAGCCGATCACCCAGTTCGCCTCGCGCGGCTTGCGGAACGCGCCGGTGAAGAAGATGCGGAACAGATGGATGATGATCGACGCCGCGAACAGCAGCGCCGCCCAGTGGTGCACCTGCCGCACGAACAGGCCGCCGCGCACCTCGAAGGAGATGTCCAGGGCGGTCTCGAAGGCGCGCGACATGGTGACGCCGCGCAGCGGCTGATACGCGCCGTCGTAGACGACCTCGCTCATCGACGGATCGAAGAACAGGGTCAGGTACACACCCGACAGCAGCAGGATGATGAACGCGTACAGCGCGATCTCACCGAGCAGGAACGACCAGTGGGTCGGGAAGACCTTGTTGATCGACCGCTTGACGAACGCCGCCGCGCGGTAGCGCTCGTCCATCTCATTTGCCTGTGCGGCAATCTTGCTCGGGCTCATGCCTGCACCTCGCTAGCGCTCGGTGCACGCATGTGCCCTGCACGCTGTGTCGATGATTCGCTCGCAAGCTCGCTCATGAACGACGCTCCCAGTAAGCCGGTCCGAGCGGCTCGATGAAGTCGCCGTTGGCGACCAGGTAGCCCTCGGAGTTGACGGTGATCGGCAGCTGCGGCAGCGCGCGGGCGGCGGGACCGAAGACCGGCTTACCCCACTCGGTGGCCGAGAACTGCGACTGGTGGCAGGGGCACAGGATCCGGTTGGTCTGCTGCTCGAACAGCGAGGTCGGGCAGCCCAGGTGGGTGCAGATCTTCGAGTAGGCGAAGTAGTCGCCGTAGTTGAAGCTCTCCTGGCCCTTGCGCTTGACCGCCTTCTGCGCGTCCTCGGTGCGCAGCCGGATCAGCATGACCGCGTTGCGGATGCCGCGCAGCGACTGCAGGGTCTCGTGCTCGTCGCCCCGCCACTCCTCTTTCCAGGGGAAGACGGTTTCCATGGCGCCGGCGTCGAGATCCTCCGGACGCACCAGCACGACATCCTCCGGACGGCCGGTGTCCTTGCGGATGTAGATGGTCTGGCCCGGGTAGTCCGGCGTCCAGCCCGACACCCACAGCGGGGACTTGTCGCCCTTGGCCCACGGGTTCTTGATCAAGCCGCCGACGAACAGGAACAGCGCGCCGACGCCGAGCACGCCCGCGCCCAGGCCCGCGGTGCGGGTGATCATCTTGCGGCGGCCCAGCGTCGAGGTCTCGGCCGCGTCCTTGAGCTGCGCGGCCAAGGTGCGGCGCTCCACCTCGGGCGACTTGCCGTCGTGGCGGTCCTGGATCGAGATCTCTTGCGGGATGAACTTCTTGCGGATCAGCACCACCGCGATACCGATCGCCAGCACCGCGACGCCCAGCGTGATGCCGTAGAGCGGCGTGGTCAGCGAGTAGATGCCCGCGCCGTCCTCGTGGCGGCTCTTGTACTCCCAGGGCCAGAACAGGAACACCCCGATGAGCGCCAGCGCGGCGAGCGTGGATACCGCGAACCAGAAGGCCACCTGCCGCTCGGCCCGCTTCTCCGCCTTGGTGCCCGGAACCGGCCAGCGCGGCGCGCGGTAGACGACGTCCACCCCGTCGCGCTTGGTGCCGAGGGCGACCAGCTCCTCCTGCGTCATCGCGTCGAGCTGTTCCTCGGTGGGGTTCAGGTCGTCCCCAGGCTTGCCGTCCTCAGGCCGCCCCATGTCGTTTCGCTCCTGTTCGTTGGTCTCGCGCTCGCTCATGAGCGGGATCCGATCCACATCGCCGAGCCGACCAGGGCAACGATACCGACGACCCAGATGGCCAGGCCCTCGGTCGCGGGGCCGAAGCCGCCGAGACCGTAGCCGCCCTCGGGCTTGGATTCGGTGCGGTCCTTGACATAGGCGACGATGTCGCGCTTCTCCTCCGGCGACAGCTGCCGATCGGAGAACTTCGGCATGTTCTGCGGGCCGGTCAGCATCGCGGTGTAGATCTGCTGCTCGCTGGCTGGGCCGAGCGGCGGCGCGAACTTGCCGGACGACAGCGCGCCACCCTTGCCGGTGAAGTTGTGGCAGGACGCGCAGTTCATCCGGAACAGCTCACCGCCGCGGCCCAGGTCGGCACCCTTGATCAGCGACTCCTGCGCGATCTCGCCGTTCGGGTCGCGTACCACGGTGGGGCCGCCGCCGTTGGCCGCGACGTAGGCGCTCAGCGCGTCGGTCTGGCGCTCGTCGAACTTCTCGGGCTTGCGCACGATCTGCGAGCTGTTGGCAGCGGCGGGCATGCGACCGGTGGAGACCTGGAAGTACACCGCCGCCTCGCCGACGCCGATCAGGCTGGGGCCGCGGTCCTGCACACCCTGCAGATTCGCGCCGTGGCAGGTGATGCAGGAGGTGTCGTAGATCTGCTTGCCCTCGCGAATCAACGCGGACTGGTCCTCGTTCGCCGTCGCGACCTGCGCGCGAGGGGTCAGCGCCGACGCCGCGAACCCGGCACCGACAAGACCCATCAGCAGCACCAGGCCGCCCGCCAGCCGACGGCGCATCCGGCGCTGCTTGCGGGTCTTGGTGGCCTGGCTGTCCCGAGCGCTGCCGACCCCAGGGCTGGTGGGATCTGGCGCTGACGGAGGAGATGAACTCATCTGTGTCCCTTTGAAGTAGACGGAACCGACTGATGCTGAGGCTGGTGCTCGTCGAAGACCAGGAGGTCCTAGCGGACGAAGTAGATCGTGGCGAACAGCCCGATCCACACGATGTCGACGAAGTGCCAGTAGTAGGAGACGACGATCGCCGCGGTGGCCTGGGCCGGCGTGAACTTGCTGATCCTGGTGCGGACCAGCAGGAAGAGGAACGCGATGAGACCGCCGATGACGTGCAGACCGTGGAAACCGGTGGTGATGTAGAACACCGACCCGTACACGCTGCTCGAGATCGAGGTGCCCTCGTGCACGAGGTTCATGTACTCGTAGCCCTGACCGCCCACGAAGAACGCGCCCATGATGAAGGTCAGCACATACCAGCGCCGCAGCCCGAAGACGTCGCCCCGCTCCGCCGCGAACACGCCCATCTGGCAGGTGAACGACGACGCGACCAGCACCGCCGTGACCGGGACGGCCAGCTTCAGGTTCAGCTCGGTCGGTTCCGGCGGCCAGTTGCCGTGAGCCTGGGCCCGGGCGACGAAGTACATGGCGAAGAGGCCGGCGAAGAACATCAGCTCGCTCGACAGCCAGATGATGGTTCCGACGCTGACCATGTTGGGCCGGTTCAGCGAGTGCACACGCTGAGTAATGGCCGATCCTGGGGTCCCTACTGCGGTCGTCACGCGGGTAAGTATGACTCGTCGTAGTACGACAGGCTAAGCCGGGTACGAAACTTGGGGTCGCGTGTCGGAAATCGCACGGCGAGACGAGGTCTCACCACCTCCTCGGCGTGTCACGCGAACACCCAGTTCGGGAGCGGTCCGGCGGGCTCGCGCACCCATCGTCACCAGGGGTCTCGGGGCGGCTGGCCGGGAAAAGAAATCGCCGCGCCCACTAGGCTGCTACGCGGCACTGGATGTGCGAATCCGGACAGGAGACGTTGATGAGCGCGCGCACCTGGCCCCAGATCCTCGGGGCCCTCACCGATGGGGTCGATCTGACCACGGAGGAGGCGGCGTGGGCGATCGACGAGATCTTCTCCGACAACGCCACCCAGGCCCAGATCGCCGCGTTCGGCATCGCCATGAAGATGAAGGGCCCCACCGCCTCGGAGCTGTCCGGCATGGCGCAGGGCATGCTCGGTCACGCCCGCCGGGTGTCGCTGGAGGTCGGCGCGGTCGACATCGTCGGCACCGGCGGTGACCGGTCGGGCACCGTCAATATCTCCACGATGTCGGCGATCGTGGTATCCGCGACCGGGATTCCGGTGGTCAAGCACGGCAACCGGGCGGCCTCGTCCAAGAGCGGCGGCGCCGATGTGCTGGAGGCGCTCGGGGTGCGGATCGCGCTCGGGCCCGAGGCGGTGGCGCGCTCGGTGCACGAGGTCGGCATCGGATTCTGTTTCGCGCCGCTGTTCCACCCCGCGCTGCGGTTCGCCGGTCCCGCGCGCAAGGAGATCGGCATCCCGACCGTGTTCAATGTGCTGGGCCCGCTGACGAATCCGGCCCAGCCGGGCGCCGGGCTGATCGGGTGCGCGTTCGCCGACCTGCTACCGGTGATCGCGGGCGCGTTCGCCGAACGCGGCAGCAACGCGCTGGTGGTGCGCGGCAACGACGGCCTCGACGAGATCACCACGGCCGACACCACCGACGTCTGGGTGGTCGCGGCCGGGCACCTCACCGAGACCACCATCGATCCGACCCGGATCGGTATCCCCCGGGTGCCGCAGGAGGCGCTGCGCGGCGGCGACGCCGACACCAACGCCGTCATCGCGCGCAACATGCTGGCGGGTCAGCCGGGGCCGGTACGCGATGCCGTGCTGGTGAATTCGGCGGCCGCGATCGTCGCCCACGAGCTGACGCCGGAACTCGCGGGCGGGGACATCCACGACGCCTTGGGTGCCGCCCTCGAACGCGTCGCGCGCACCGTCGACTCCGGCGCGGCGGCACAACTGCTCGATCGGTGGGTCGCCTTCACCAATCGGTTCGCGGACGACTGACGGTGGGCCCTCAGGGGCTCAGATCAGGTAGCGCACGATGCTCTCGGCGACGCAGGCCGGTTTGTCGGCGCCCTCCAGTTCCAGGGTGACGGTCCGCTCCGCCTGCACTCCGCCGGGGATGTCGCGCACCGAATCGAGCGTGACGCGGGCGCGGATGCGGCCCCCGACCGGTACCGGGGTGATGAAGCGAACCTTGTTGAGCCCGTAGTTGATTCCCATCCGGATACCGCCCACGGTCGCGGCCTGATTGGTGAGCGGCACCAGCAGCGACAAGGTCAGGAAGCCGTGCGCGATGGTGCGCCCGTAGGGGCCGGTCGCCGCACGGGCGGGGTCGACGTGGATCCACTGGTGGTCGCCGGTGGCGTCGGCGAAGGTGTCGATGCGGTCCTGCTCGATCGTCATCCAGTCGCTGACGCCGATCTCGGTGCCCACCGCCGCCCGCAAGGCGTCCAGATCGGGGAAATCGGTCATGAGTGGCGCTCCTTCGTCTCGCGGTCGCGTGCCTGTGCGTCGGCCCGACGACTACTTCGTACCGTGCCACATCCGCACGCTCACCGAGCAGCAGAGTCGAGCCCTCGCCACCCGACTGGGCGAACTGCTGATCCAGCTGGAGGGCCGCCTGGGCATGCACCGCCGCTGACCGGCCGCGCGCCGACCGATGAGTTTCCGGCGGCCGGGCAGTCTGTACCGCATGGGCAAACTGACCTACGGCATGAATGTCTCGGTGGACGGCTACATCGTGGACAGCAACGGGGATTTTTCCTGGTCGGAGCCGGACGATGAAGTGCACCAGTTCTGGAACGACCGGGTGGGCGAGACCGCGGTGTCGCTGTACGGGCGCAAGCTGTACGAGCTGATGTCGGCCTACTGGCCCACGGCCGAACAGGATCCGGACATCACTCCGGTGACGGCGGAGTACGCCCGATTGTGGCTTGCGATGCCGAAAGTGGTGTTCTCGCAAACCCTTTCGTCGGTGGACTGGAACTCCCGCCTGGAGCGAGGCGATGTGGTCGAGGTCGCCGAGCGGCTCAAGGCCGAGACCGACGGCATCCTGGACGTCGCGGGCGCCACCCTGGCCGCACCGCTGATCCGGGCCGGCCTGGTGGACGAGTACCTGGTGGTCGTCAGCCCCGTCGCGGTCGGCAGCGGCACACCGTTCTTCCCCACGCTCGACCGATGGGTCACCCTCGACCTGGTGGAGAACCGCACCTTCGCCGCGAGCGGCTCGGTCCTCCTCCGCTTCGTCCCGTCCCGCGACTAGGGCTTGTATCGAAGTGGTGAGGGGGGCCGGTTGGCCCGCCCTCACTGGTGTCGTAGCCATTGGTTGATGGCGGCGATGTGGACGGTGGCCAGGTAGCGGACAGCGAGCTTGTCGTATCTCGTGGCGACGGCACGGTGTTGTTTGAGCTGGTTGATGCCCCGTTCGACCGCGTTGCGGTCGCGGTAGATCACGGAGTCGAACGCGGGTGGACGGCCGCCGGTGCGGCCGCGGTTGCGGCGGTGCGCGGCTTGGTCGGCCGGAACGGGAATAGTGACTGCGATGCCGCGGTGCCGCAACCATTCCCGGTTGCTGCGACTGGAATAGGCCTTGTCGGCCAGTACCCGATCCGGTCGTATCCGGGGTCGGCCACCGCCGGGTTTGGGCACGGCGATCGCGTCCAGCACCGCCACCATCTGCGGGTTGTCTCCAGCTTGACCGGGCGTGATCAGCACCGACAGCAGTCGGCAGCCTCGCTCGCAGGCCAGATGCAGCTTGGTCGTCCAGCCGCCCCTGGACCGGCCCAGTCCGTGATCGGTCGGCTCGCTTGCGATTCCGCCGGGCGGCTCTGCCTGCCGATCACCGTCTCGGCGTGCTCCAGCCGCGTGCTGATGAGCCCTGGCGATCGTGGAGTCCACACTCACCTGCCACACGATCTGCCCGGCCGCGTCGGCGAATGCCTGTAGCAACTTCAGGATCAATACCCACACTCCGGCCCGTTGCCAACGCCGGAACAATCCGTACACCGCAGGCCACGAACCGTACTCGACCGGAACGTCCCGCCACGGCGCCCCCACTCGCGTGCGCCACCGGATCCCGTCGATGATCTGCCGTCTCGTCCACGTCGGCGGACGTCCAGCCTTCTTCCCGCGAGGCAACAACGGCTCCAGCCGTGCCCACTGGGCATCGGTCAGATCCGCTCGCCCCGTCACCGCTACTGTGGCCACGAGGTCTCCGGCACTATTCAGGTTTGTTTGGTCGCTAACCCGAATACCGGAGACCTCACCTATATGCCAACGCGGGCAACGCCTTCCGCCACTGGCTGGCACCGCGCAGCGGTGCCAGCCAGCACCTACTTCGATACAAGCCCTAGTCCCGCCCACGCAACCCGACCCGCAGCCTTCCGAAGCGCGACCAGTCCCGCCTCCACAACCCGACCTGCTACCTTCCGACGCACGACCAGTCCCGCCCACACGACCCGACCCGCGACCTTCCGATGCAAGACCAGGTCCGCCTACGCAAAGCGATCCGCGACCCGCTGGGGCGCGACCGGACACGCTACTCGAGGTCGCGGGCGGAATGCCGGGTGCGGAGTTGCTCTGCGGCGGTGTCGATTCCGGCGGCGTCCAGGTATGCCTCGGTGGAGATTTCCAGCAGCCGTCGCCACCGGTCCACGCGGGCGTGCCAGTCGATGGGCGGGTCGGTGTCGCGGGCCTCGGCGCGGGCGGTCTCCATGGCGGCGAGCTGGTGCCTGCAGTACTCGGGGTCGTACACCTCGGCCCGCAGTTCGGCGGCCGCGGCGCGTAGTTCCCGCAGCTGCGCACGGTCGGTCTCGCCGATGCCGGTGCCCGGACTCTCGACGGGGTAGGCGTCGAGCTCCGGCCCGTACGCCGTATCGAGGTCGAGCGCCAGCGGAAGCGGATCGCGATGGCTGATGCCGCCGGGACGGCGAGTGCGTTCGATGCGGATGCGTTCGTCGGCGACCGCGATCTGCCCGAAAGTCACTGCGGCATCGAGAACTTCGTCTTCGGTGACCGGCTCGTGACGCAGCAGCCCGGTCAGTACCGCGACCACGTTGTCGTCCGCGTCGTAGACGGTGGTGGTGACCGTGACCGGCACGACGGGGTCGGGCAGGCCGTCGACGCGGGCATCGAGCACCTCGTCGCGGTGGTATTCGACCAGCTCGCCGCACACCTCGGCGAACACCCCCGCGGCGACGTCGGGGTGGCTGTCGTGGATGCGCACGGTATAGGAGTCCGCGGTGTCGAACGTGCCCGCACCGGTCCGGGGTGGTTGTTGCTGTCCGTCGGCGTTGGTCACGATCGTCGTCCACCGGTAGTCCACCGATTCCGCGGTCTGCGCGTGCGATCCGGTGGAAGTGGTGCTCGTCTGTGACATCGAGGCTCCCCTGTTGTGCTCGGCGCTGTCGGCCTGACCAGACACCATGGTGGCAGCCCGCGGGCCCGGCCGCCGAACATTTCGCCTCCGAGGCCCTTGACTCTCACGCTACGTGAGGCCGGAGGGTGTGGGCATGAGTGATTACTACAACGCTTTCGAGATCAGCCCCGTGCCCACGCCCGGGCCGGATGCCGTTGCGCCGGAGCCGTTTCGGGGCATTTACGGAATGCCCGCGTTCGTGAAGATTCCGACCGGCGACCTGGCGGCGTCGGTGGACTTCTGGACTCGCGGCCTCGGATTCATCGAGTTGTTCACCATCCCCGGCAGTCTCGTGCACCTGCGCCGGTGGGCGTTCCAGGACGTCCTGCTCGTCGCCGCGGAGCAGATTCCGACGAAGGCGCCGGCACTGAGCGTCGGTTTCGCGTGCGTGCTCGACCAGATCGAATCGGTTGTCGAGTCTTGTCGGGCGGTGCGGCCGGACGCGGTCGACGGTCCGCGGGATACGCCGTGGAACACCCGTGACGTGGAGGTCCTCACCCCCGAGAACGCGCGGATCGTCTTCACCGCGGCGAAGCCCTTCGATCCGGAGAGCCAGGAGGCGCGCAACCTCGCGGCCATCGGAATCACCCCGCCCGGCGACAATGGGGACCATGCCTGATACCACCGACGCCGCGGGCCTGACCGTCGGTCAGGTCTCGGCGCGGCTGGGCGTGACGGTCCGGGCGCTGCACCACTGGGACGAGATCGGCCTGGCGCGGCCGTCGCTGCGCACGCCCGCCGGATACCGGCTCTACACCGACACCGATCTGGAACGCTTGCACCGCATCGTCGTCTACCGCGAGCTCGGCCTCGGCCTGGACCGCATCCGGACCGTCCTGGACAGCTCGACCGCCGACGTGCCCGGCGCGTTGCGCGCCCAGCGCACCCAGCTCACCGAACGGATCGCCCGCCTCCAGCAGCTCGGCGCCGGACTGGATCGGATGATCGAAGCCCACGAGCGCGGCGTGCTGCTGTCCGCCGAGCAGCAGGCCGCGATCTTCGGGCCCCGGTGGGACCCCGGCTGGTCCGCCCAGGCCCGGCAACGCTACGGCGACACGACGCAGTGGCGGCAGTACGCCGAACGCTCGGCCGACCGCGGCCCGGCGGAATGGCAGTCCGTCGCCGACACCGTCGCCGAGCTCGAGAACGCGCTCGGAGCCGCCATGGACGCGGGCATCGCCCCCGGCAGCCCGGCGGCGAATCGGCTCGCCGAGCGCCACCGCGAGGCATTCACCGCGTCGTACTTCCTCCTCACCACGCAGATGCAGGTCTGCCTCGCCCGCACCTTCGAGACCGACCTGGGATTCGCCGCGCACTACAACAACATTCGCCCCGGCCTGGCCGCCTGGTTCCGCCGAGTCGTCGACGCCGCAGCCCGCGCCGACGGCATCGACCCGGACACCGCGACCTGGCAGTGATGCCGGCTACCCGGTCGCCATGGTGCGGTAGCGGCCCGGGGCCACGGTGTACTCACGTTTGAATGCCTTGGCGAAGGCGAATTCCGAGGTGTAGCCGACACGTTGGGCCACGGCGCGCAGCGGGGTGTCGTCGGAGCGGAGCAGCCGTCCGGCCAGGGTCATGCGCCACCAGGTCAGGTAGGCGAGCGGGGCACGGCCGACCAGGGTGGTGAAGCGGCGGGAGAACGCGGCGCGGGACAGACCGCCGAGTGCGCCGAGTTCCTCGACGGTCCAAGGGTGTTCGGGATTGGTGTGCATCGCGCGCAGCGCCGCGGCGACGGGGCGATCGACCAGGGCGGCGGCCCACCCGTGATGCGGGGTGGCCTCCTGGGCGCCCAGCCACCAGGCGCGCAGGATGTACAGCAGCAGGGTGTCCAGCAGCGAGGTGATGATGGCGTCCGAACCCGGTTGTGCCTCTTCGAGTTCCGTGCCGAGCAGTTCCACCGCCGCGCGCAGCGATCGGTGCGTGCCGACGCGCGGGGTCAGGTGCACCACGTCGGGTAGGTCGGCGAGCAGCGGGTGCGCCCGTCGCCGATCGAGTTGATATGCGCCACAGAGCAATACCGTGACCGGAGCGTCGGGTGCGTGCGGTTCGGGCACGGGCCGCGGCCAGGATCCGTCCGGCAGGGGCCGGATCTCGCGCAGCGGCACGGCGGGGTCGCTGGCCAGCGCGTGGCCGCGCCCGTGCGCCAGGAAGACGATGTCGCCGGGGCCGAGCGGAATGGGCTCGCCGTCCTCGCGCGGCGGGAGCAGCCATGCCGAACCCTGCAGGACCACATGGAATCCCGCGCCCTCCGACGCGGGAAAGCGCATGCCCCAGGGGGCGAATTGTTCCTGGCGCGACGAGTGCGGCCGGCCGGTGCGCATGGTCGCGACGGCACCGCTGAGCACATCCAAACCCATATCCGCAGGATATCCGGTGTCACCGGGGCAAGACGAATGGATATTTTCACGAGACGCTGACGCATAGATCATCTCTCGACGCGGGCATAGCGTCGATGTCATGACAATCGACACGATCTCCGCCCGCACCGTCGTCTTCCACGAACTCGGCGGCCCGGACGTCCTGACCATCGAGAACCTCGAGCTGCCCGCGCTCGGGCCGAGGGATGTGCTGGTCCGCATCGAAGCGCTGGGTCTCAACCGCGCGGAGGCCCTGTTCCGGGCGGGCACCTACTACTACCAGCCGACGCTGCCGTCCTCGCGGCTCGGCTACGAAGCGTCCGGGGTGGTCGCGGCGGTCGGCGCGGAGGTCACCGAATACGTTGTGGGCCAGGAAGTCTCGACCGGGCCCAATATCGAGATGAGCGCAGCGGGCGTATATGCCGAACGCGTGGTGCTGCCGGTGGAATCCGTGGTCCCGCGCCCGGCGGGCCTCGACGCGGTCACCGGCGCGGCGAGCTGGCTCACCTATTCGACCGCCTACGGCGGCATGCTGGAGACCGGTGGCCTGCGCCCCGGCGACCACGTGCTGATCACCGCCGCCTCGAGCGGCGTCGGCATCGCCGCCCTGCAGACCGCCGCCCGTATCGGCGCCATCCCGATCGCGGTGACCAGGACCGGCGAGAAGCGGCAGCACCTGCTCGACAACGGCGCGGCGCACGTCCTCGCCGCGGCCGACACCGATGTGGTCGCCGAGACCCGCCGCATCACCGGCGGCGTCGGCGCGCAGGTCGTCTTCGACGCCGTCGGCGGCCCCGGGTTGGCCGAATTGAGCACGGCCGCAGCGCATGACGGCACCATCGTCGTGTACGGCTGGCTCGACCAACGGCCGATGGCCATGCCGATGAACTGGCCGCTGCGCGTTCACGGCTACGCCAACATGGAGCTGTCCGCCACCGCTGCCGGCCGCCGCCGCGTCAACCATTGGATCGCCTCCGGAATCCGCGACGGCGTGCTGCGACCGCACGTCGGCGCGGTCTTCGACGGCCTGGACAGCATCCGCGACGCCCATCGCCTGATGGAATCGAACGCACACACCGGCAAGATCGTCGTCAAACTCTAACCGCGACAGCGTATTCCAGCAGATACAGTACGGCTACGGAGCGGTTCGCCGGATCGGTGGCAGGCGCGCCGGCAGTCTTGCGTGTCGCAATGCCGGGAGTTAACCTGCGTCACCGACGAAAGGAGCCCCGCGTGCGAGCCTCGACACGGACCGCGGTGGTATGTCTTGTCGCGGCACTGCTCTCGTTCGCGGGGAGTGCGGCCCGGGCCGACGAGACCTCGTCTCCGGATGCCTGCCGATCCTTCTTCGTGCCGGTTCCGCAGGGACAGCTGGCCGCGACCCTGTGCCGACCGGATACGCCGACCGATACCGTCATGGTGCTGATGTCCGGGTCCAATTACAACGGCACCTATTGGGATTTCGCGTACCAACCGGAGACCTACAACTTCCGGCAGGCGATGAACCGCGCCGGATACGCGACACTCGTCGTGGACCGGCTCGGCAACGGCGCCAGCACCCGGCCACCGGCCCTCTCCCTGACCGCCTCGGCCACCGCCGATGCGCTGCACGGCATCGTGCAGGGCCTGCGGCGGGGGCTGGCAGGTGCCGAGCCGTTCGGCAAGGTCGTCACCGTGGGTCACTCGCTGACGTCGGGAACCTCGGTGATGGAGGCCAGCGCCCACCACGACGTCGACGGCGTGGTGCTGACCGGATATTCGCATTCGCTCGAGATCGGCGAGACGCTCGGGGTCATCTCCACCTATCACCGAGCCATCGAGGAGCCCGAATTCGCCGGGCGCGGTTACGATTCCGGCTATCTCGTCTCTCGCCCCGGTACCCGGCTGCACGACTTCCACGCGCCCGGCAATATCGACCCGGAGGTGCTCGCGCGGGACGAGCGGACCAAGGAGCCCTTCTCGCTCACCGAATATCCCGACGGTCTGCTGTCCACCCTGCCGGGCATGTCCGGCCGCATCGACGCGCCGGTCCTGGTCGTCAACGGCGGACTGGACAGATTGTCCTGCGGTCACGAGTACGCGGTGTGCGCGGATTCCGCGACGCTGCACGCCGCGGAAGCACCCTACTTCGCCCCCGCGGCCCAACTGCGCACCTTCGTACTGCCCGGCAGCGGGCACGCCGTCAATCTCGCCGGCAACACCGTCGAATATCAAGCGGCAGTGATAGATTGGGCGAACTCCACCATCGGGCACTGATGCTCACTCCGTGCGGGACAGCACCGCCACCAGGAAATCGGAGTCGTCGGCGAAGGGACGCAGATCCCAGGTCGACAGCCGCAGATCCGCTGTGAGCCCGGCGGTTTCGGCGTCGGCCAGGAATTGCGGGAACTCGTAGCCGCGCTCGGCGCCGAAGCCCACGACAACCCGGCCGGCCGGCGCGAGGTGGCGGGCGAAGCCTCGCAGCACCACCTCCCGGGTCGACGGCGCCAGGAAGGTCATCACATTGCCCGCGCACACGATGACATCGAAGCCCTCGGCGATCCCCCGAGCGGGTAGATCCAGTTCGGCGAGATCACCGACCAACCAGGTCGGCCCGGGATAATCCTGCTCCGCCGCCGCGATCAGCTCGGGATCGACATCGACACCGACCACGACATGCCCGGCCCGGTGCAGATACCCACCGATCCGCCCCGCCCCGCACCCCGCGTCCAGCACCCGAGCGCCCCGCCCCACCATCGCATCGACCAGCCGCGCCTCCCCGACGATATCCCGCCCCTCGGCCGCCAAAGCCCGGAACCGCTCCACATACCACGCCGAATGCGCAGGATCGGCAGCAGTCATTTCCTCCCACTTACTGGGGACACGTCCACTCATCGACCACTCCTCCGCCCTCACGCCACTACGAGTCCACTGTGCCACCGCCACATCGCCGATGATCATGCACCCTTCTGCATGGCGCTGGATTGGTGCGTTGGGCACGGCTCTGTCCCTGAACAAGCATGGGCTACCGCGTTGAAACCGATGATCTGGGGGATGCGCAGGTCTGCGCAAAGCCGACTCAGGACTCGATCTTCGTACCCACACCACAAGCAATACTGATTGAACTGAGGAATCTATCTTCGGCTAGTTGCCCTGCGCCCAATTCGCGAATGTCGTCCAAGGAATCGGAATCGCACGATGCTGGCCCTTCGGCCGCCAGTCGAGACTACCTTCGGAGACCGACAATGTGCCCAGCACGGCACCGTCGACTTTGACATCGAAATGCAGGTCGATGCCGTTGATACGCAGGTTGTTGGTCGAAAGTCGGACATCGTGATCGGCCATGGTGAATACCTCCTCGTGGTACAGCCCAACCTCGCCCTGTCACGCGGAGCGCAGGGCGCGTTGACATCCGTGAGATCGCCCGGAGCACCGCGCGTGTGACATGCGATGCCGCGCGATAGCGGACGACGCACGACCTGGTTGCGGGGATGAGCTCACGACCCGGCCGCGCTCCATCAATGTTCGGTGAGGGATGCGCGGTGGTTCGTGGCCGAGACGGCACCGGCGATGCGGGATCGAGCAGCTCAGCTCGACGAGTAGGTCGGTAAATGTCTCCTGACCGAGCAGGCGAGACGGCATGGCGCGAAACCGTTTGAACGTAGCGTCAGCTCTGACACCTACGAGGTGCGGAAGTGGGCCTCCACCTCGGCCTCGCTGAGGCCGTAGTCGGACAGGGAATAGCGGTGGGCGGGTTTGCGGTCGCCGGTGCGGCTTTCCTCGTCGAGGGCGGTCATGGCGGTGCGGGCCTCGTCGGTGAATTCGATGCCGAAGGAGCGGTAGATCGACTCGACGGTGCCGAGGGGGTCGGCGCGGAGGTCGGCGAAGTCGATGTCGAGGAATTGGGCCTGGTCGTAGCGTTTGCGGGCGGCGGTGAACTCGTGCAGGCCGCGCGACCAGAGTTCCAGTTGGGTTTCGCCGATGCGGCGGCCGGTGAAGGTGTCGGACCAGCCGCGGGCGGCGTGCTCGGACAGGCTGCAGACCGAGGCCAGCACCGTCGCGGGGGCGCGGTGGGTCTGGATCACCAGCGCGTCGGGGTAGACCGCGAGCAGCGCGTCCAGGGCGAACAGGTGACTGGGATTCTTCAGGATCCAGCGGCGGTCGTCGCCGAGGCCGATCAGCTGCAGGTTCTTGCGGTGCCGGGCGTAGGCGTCGGTCCAGTCCTGTGTGCGCAGCCACTGCGAATAGGTCGGCAGGTACGCCAGGCATTCGTAGGACACCGACTTCACGGTCTGCCGCAGCAGCTGCCAGCACTCCTCCACCTCGGCGGCGGTCATGTAGTGCAGGCCCATGAATTCGGGATTCTCGACGTGATGCTGGGCGAACCCGGCGTCGAGCTGCCGATAGACCGGATTGTCGGCCCAGGTGTCGCGGGGCGGCCGCGGCTGCGGGAATTCGGCCAGCCACATCTCCAGCGCTTGATGGCGGGGGTCGGCGGCGAGCAGCCGATGCAGCGCGGTGGTGCCGGTGCGCGGCAGGCCGGTCACGAAAATCGGCCTGGTGACCGGTGTTTCGGCATACTGCGGGTTGGCCTTCCAGGCCGCCTCGCTCAACGCGCGAGCCACCAGGGCGCCGCGCAGGAAGTAGCGGTTCATCTTGCTGCCGAGTTCGGTCAGGTCGGCGTCGCGCTGGTAGGACTCCAACAGCACGCCGAGCGCCTCGCGGTACTCGTCGGAGCCGAAGTCGGTGAGCCCGCAGGCTTTCGTGGCCGAGGCGTGCAGGTCCTCGACGGTGCCCACGTCGGTGCGAACGGTCATGAGAATCGGTCCTCGGGGCTCAGGCGTGGTATTCGCCGCAGTTGACGTCGAGGGTCTGGCCGGTGATGGCGCTGGACCAGTCGGAGGCCAGAAACACCACCGCGCGGGCGATTTCGTCGGGTTCGGGCAGGCGCTTGAGATCCGACCGGTCGGCGGTCTGCTGATAAACCTGCTCGGTGGTGATGCCGTATTTCTTGGCCACCTCACCGAAGTACCACTTCAGCTGATCGCTCCAAATGTAGCCGGGCGCAACGCTGTTCACCCGGATCCGCTGTTTACCGAGTTCGGAAGCGAGCGTCTGCGACATGGCGAGCAGCGCCGACTTCGCCATCTTGTAACTGCCGTACCGGGGTTCGGAGTGCCGCAGCACCGCGGAGTTGATCATCACGACCGCGCCCTTGGACGCCGCCAGCGGTTCGGTGAACGCCTGTGTCATCCGCAGCCCGCCCAGCACGGTGAGGTCGAGGCTGTCGCGGATCTGCTGAAAATCCGTGCGCGCCAGCGGTTTCATCGAGGGCACCGCGAAGGCGTTGTTGACCAGGGCGTCGACCCGGCCGAAGGTGTCCAGGGTGCGCCGCACCAGGTTGGCGACCGCCTCGTCGTCGGTGATATCGGCGGGCACGCACAGGGTTTCGCCGCCGTTGGCCTCGATCTGCGCGGCCACCTCTTTCAGCCGCGACTCGGTGCGCGCGGCCAGCACCACCTTCGCACCGGCCGCGGCCGCCTCGGTACAGATGGAACGGCCCAGCCCGGGCCCTACGCCGCTGACGACGACGACCTTGTCGGTCAGAAGTGCGGTACTCATCGAAGTTCCTCTCATCCCAGCATCCGTTGCGCGAAACCGCGCTGGCGCGCCGCGATGCGGTCCCGCCAGGCCGCCTCATCGACGGTGTTGTGCTCGTAGTGCGGCAACAGGTCTCGGACCTTCTCGAACGGCACCAGCTCGAGCGCGGGCCCGTCGGCGGCGGTCAGCGGCCGGTCCACGCGCTGCCAGCGGAACTGCAGAATGCCCTGTGTGCAGCCCGTGGTCTCCACCCAGTTCGCGATGCCCGGATCGCGTGCCGAGACCACCATCCGGATCATGCCGTCCGGATCGACCTGCGCCTGCGCGGAATTGAGGCTGGTCTGATGGTTGACGTAGTCCAGCGAGATGTACCACCGGCTGCCGAGCTGGAACCCCTGATAGGGCATATCGGATTTGGGCACGGTGATGACCAGCGCCTGATCGTCCGCGAGATCGAAGTGGCCGACCGAGGAGTACTGGGTACTGAGGCCGCCGGGTGTGAGCCTGGGCTCGGTGAGGGTGTTCACCGGCAGATCCAGATAGAACCATTTCGGGAAGTTGAACCAGGTGTGGATGCGCTGCAACAACATTCGCGCGGCCGCCCGATAACGCTTGCGCAGCTGATCGGCCGTCGGCGCGGCGGGCGCGGTGCCGACGGTGTCGAGCCGTTCGATGCGGATGCTGCCCTGCCGCTCGGCGGTCCAGTCGCCGTACACCTCGCGCACGGCGAGCATCGACGCGCCCTCCCCCAGCACGAAGTAGTTCGGGCCCGGATTGTCCTTGGGCGGACCGAATCTCAACTGATAACTGCCGTCCGCGGCGATGTCGAGGCGGCGGTCGTCGAAGGCGTCGTCGCCGTTGGGCACGTCGGTGGCGCTGTAGTCGCCCTTGAGCACCTGGAAGCTCAGATCGACGGTGCTGCCGCGGGTGCCGGTGATCAGGTACTCCGCGCCCGGCTCGACATTCGCGTGATAGTAGAGCGTGTCGGGATTGTCCAGGCCCATCTTGGTGTACGGGCCCGTGGAGGTGACGAAGTACGGGTGGCTGGTGCCGTGCGCGCGCGACAACTGCATGACGGCCTGGATGCTGCCCGCTAGATAGTCGTAACCTTCGGCAAGATCGCGCTGGTCGCGGATGAATTCGGCGGTGGCGACCAGCTTCTCGGCCTCGGCGATCGCCGCGCGCAGCGGTTCGGTCAGATCCGCGGCGGGCTCGGTGGGTGGATGGGACATCTGCTTCCTAGGTGTCGGTACGGAAAGGCTTGCGGCACTGTCACAGTCGCAGTTCGCGCCGGATCAGCGCGGCGACGTCGGCGGGATTGCCGTGGTCGGGGGTGATGACCAGGTCGGCGTGCTGGGGCCGCTCGTAGGGGGAGTCGATGCCGGTGAAATCGCGGAGTTCGCCCGCGCGGGCCCGGGCGTACAGGCCCTTCGGGTCGCGACGCTCGCACACCTCCAGCGGCGTGTCGACGAAGACCTCGTGCAACGGTAATCCCTTGTCCCCGTGCACCGCTCGGGCCAGCTTGCGCTGCGCGGCGAAGGGGCTGATCACCGAGACGATGGCGGTCACCCCGGCGTCGGCGAACAGCGCCGCGACCTGCGCCACCCGCCGGATGTTCTCGCGGCGGTCGGCATCGGTGAACCCGAGATCGGCGTTGAGCCCGTGCCGCAGGTTGTCGCCGTCGAGCAGATACGCCGGGCGGCCCGCGGCCACCAATTGGCGCTCCAGTTCGACTGCGATGGTGGACTTTCCGGAGCCGGACAGGCCGGTGAGCCAGATCGTCGCGCCCGTATGCTGCCGTTCGGCGCGGGTGACCGCCGAGCTGTGCCAGACCACGTCGGCGGTGGTCGTCGCGCGCGGCCCGGTGTCGCGGGCCAGGATCATTCCCGCGGCGACAGTGTGATCGGTCGCCTCGTCCACGAGAATGAAGCTGCCGGTCCGGCGGTTGTCGCGGTAGTTGTCGAACATCAGCGGCCGGCCGCTGCGCAGCGTCAACCGCCCGATGTCGTTGAGCGCCAGGCTGTCCGCGCCCGGCACGCGGTGCAGGGTGTTCACGTCGAGGCGGTAGTCCAGCTCGGTGACCCGGACGCGAGTGGTCTGCGCGGCCGTGCGCAATTCGTATTCCGCCCCGGGGCGCAGCGTGGTGTCGTCGGAGAACCAGCACACCATCGCGTCGATATCGCGGTCGAGGTGCGGACGGTTGCCCGGGCGGGCGAGCATGTCGCCGCGCCCGACATCGACATCGTCGTCCAGCGTCAGCGACACCGCCATCCCGGTGAACGCCTCGTCCACCTTGGCGCCGCCCGGCCCCCAGATGCGCGACACCCGCGTGCTGCGGCCCGACGGCAGCACCACCACCTCGTCACCGGGCTTGAAGATCCCGCCCGCGACCGTCCCCGCGTAGGTGCGGTGCGCGCGATCCTCGGCATTCCCGGCGGCGGGGCGGATCACGTACTGCACCGGCAGCCGGGCGTCGATGAGGTTGCGGTCCGAGGCGATGTGCACGTCCTCGAGATGACGCAGCAGCGGCGGGCCCGCGTGCCACGGCGTATGCGGCGAGGCGTCCACCACATTGTCACCGTGCAGTGCCGACACCGGGACGAAACTCAGATCCCCGACGGTCAGCTTGGCCGCGAAATCCGCGAATTCCGTGCGTATTTCGTCGAACCGGTGCTCCGACCAGTCGACGAGGTCCATCTTGTTGACGCACACCACCAGGTGCGGCACCCCGAGCAGGGTGGCCAGGAAGGCGTGCCGCCGGGTCTGCTCGACCACGCCCTTGCGCGCGTCGACCAGGATCAGCGCCAGGTCCGCGGTGGACGCCCCGGTCACCATGTTCCGGGTGTACTGCACGTGCCCCGGAGTGTCGGCGATGACGAATTTCCTTCGCGGCGTGGTGAAGTAGCGGTAGGCGACGTCGATCGTGATGCCCTGCTCGCGTTCGGCGCGCAGCCCGTCGGTGACCAGCGCCAGATCCGTCGCCGCGTCGCCGCGCTGCGCGCTGACCCGTTCGATGGCGGCCAGCTGATCGGTGAACAGGCTCTTGGAGTCGTAGAGCAGCCGGCCGATCAGCGTGGACTTGCCGTCGTCGACGCTGCCCGCCGTGGCCAGCCGTAACAGATTGCGGCTCATCAGAAGTAGCCCTCCCGCTTGCGGTCTTCCATGCCGGACTCGGAGATCCGGTCGTCGGCCCGGGTCGCGCCGCGTTCGGTCAACCGGCTGACGGCGGTCTCGGTGATCACCGCCGCCGGGTCGGCGGCCTCGCTCTCCACGCAGCCGGTGCAGGTGGCGTCGCCGACCGTGCGGAAACGCACTGTCGCCTCGAAGGTACGCTCGCCCTCGCGCGGCGTCAGGAAACGACCGGCGGCCAACAGCATTCCGTCCCGTTCGACCACCGTGCGGCGATGCGCGTAGTACAGCGACGGCAGTTCCACCGCCTCCCGGTCGATGTACTCCCAGATGTCGAGTTCGGTCCAGTTCGACAGCGGGAACACCCGAATGTGCTCGCCCGCACGATGTCTGCCGTTGTAGAGATTCCAGATCTCCGGCCGCTGAGCGCGTGGCTCCCAGGCGCCGAACTCGTCGCGGAAGCTGAACACGCGCTCCTTGGCGCGCGCTTTCTCCTCGTCGCGGCGCGCGCCGCCGAACACCGCGTCGAAGCGGTGCTCGCGGATGGCCCGCAACAGCGTGGTGGTCTGGAGCCGGTTACGGGTCTGCCCCGGGCGCTCGGTCACCCGCCCGGCGTCGATGTCGTCCTGCACCCGCGCCACCAGCAGCCGGGCCCCGAGGCGGGCCGCGGTGCGGTCGCGGAAGTCGATCACCTCGTCGAAGTTGTGCCCGGTGTCGACGTGCAGCAGCGGGAACGGCAGCGGCGCGGGCCAGAACGCCTTGCGCGCCAGCTCCAGCATCACCGCGGAATCCTTGCCGCCGGAGAACAGCAGCACCGGCCGCTCGAAGGTCGCCGCCACCTCGCGGAAGATGTGCACCGACTCGGCCTCGAGGGCCGCCAGATGCGACAGCTCGTATCCCGTCCGCATCACACGCTCACCCACTCACCGCGCCGAATACCGCTGCCCGGGCAGTGTGCACGGGTTGCAGTGTCGAATATTCGACGCTATCGTTCGATATTGTGACACCGACGATAGGCCGATCCGGCCGCGCCGGTCAAGAACCTGTTTCAGAAAACGGGTCCGCGGCCGCCGCATCACCGCCGACGCACCGCGTGGTGCGGGTGATCGAGCTGCTCTCCCGGCACCCCGTCGAACACCTGTCGCTCGCGCGGATCGTGCGCGACACCGGGTTGTCCCGCGCCACCGCGCACGCCGTGCTCACGCAGTTGACCGCCGACGGCTGGACCGCCCGCGACGACGACGGCAACTACGGACTGGGCCTGAACCTGCTGACGGTGGCCCGGCGCGCGGAGGCGGCGTTCCCGCTGCGCCGGCTGGCCGCCGAGCCGATGCGCGCGCTGTCCGCGCGCCGCCGCACTCCGGTGTTCCTGGCCGAGCGTGACACCGATGCCATCGTCATCACCGAGGTGGTCGGCACGCCGTCGGTGCCCTGGATCCGCGCGGGCCGCCGGCTCCCCCTCGCCCCGCCGGTGGCCCGCGAATTCGTCGCGTGGGCAAGCGATTTCGAGCGCGCCGCCTGGCTGGACCGCGCCGACCCCGCCCACCGCGACCGCCTCGAGGCCGTGCTCGCGGCCGTCCGCGACCGCGGCTACTCGGTCGAGCGCCTGGCCGACGAGTCCGCCCCCATGCTGGAAGCCCTTGCCGCCCTGCGCAATTCCCCGGTCACCGACCCGCTGCGCAACCGCCTCGGCGCCATGATCGCCGACCTCATCACCATCGACTACCTACCGAACGAACTCGGCGACGAGAACGCCGTCGTCACCGTCGCCGCCCCGATCCACCTCGGCGACACCGTCATAGCCGCCCTCGTCACCTGCCCCGACACCCGCCTGTCCGCCACCCAGCTCGCCCAACTCGGCACAGCCACCGCCACCACCGCCGGCACCATCTCCGCCGCCCTGGTCTCAGCACGCTGACCGCCCGCGGGGAGCGGCCTATGATCGCCGGTGTGGGGCCAGCCTGAACCTGGCCCCACACCAGGTATTACCGAACGGGAGTGACGCTCAGTCGCGGTGGTCCCCACTCCGCGATACGAACCGGTATCGAGTCACCGACCCGTGGGGTCCGGTCCCAGGAATCCTTGTGCAGCAAGCCATGGATTCCGGGCGCGACTTCGACGAACGCGCCGAACGGAACGACCGTGACCACGGTCGCGTCGACGACGGTGCCAACCCCGTGCCCGTCCTGGAATGCCTGCCATCGGGCAAGCGAAACCTCATGAGGGGACATTGATTTCACCTCCTTCCGCAGTCCCGAGAGATCGTTGGGATGCGTTCGGAGGGCGGGCCTCTGGCCCGCGCCGCGCTCACCGCGCGGCCGGGAAACCTGTCTGTGTGCGGCCTACGGCCGACCCGGCAGTCACGAATGCCAGGGTAGCAGAGCCGAGCGGTGCCGCGGTGCCGTCGTCACAGGGGGCGGGTGCGGCGATGGAAGATATTGCGCGGGAAATGATTCCGTGTGCCGGGGCGCAGCATCACGAGGTGCGGGTCGATGTTCCGGAAGGCCAGTTCGACAGTGTGTGATGGAGGGCCTCGAGGATGCTGCGCCAGGTGGCGTCGGTGGGGCGGGAGTGGGCGAAGCCGCCTGCTGCCTCGAGGGTCGCGAAACCGTGGAAGGTGGCGCGGAGTAGGCGGGCCGCGTCGAGGGCCTCGGTTTCACCGAGGTCGTAGCCGCGCAGCATGGCGGTGGTCACGTCGATGCTGCGGAGCAGTTCCGGCTCGTCGCCGACTTCGGCGGGGTCCATGCGAATCTGGGTGGCGGCGTAGCGGCCGGGGTGTTCGAGGGCGTAGGCGCGGTAGGCGTCGGCGAAGGCGATGAGTGCCGCCTTGGCGGAGCGGCCCGCTATGGCCGCGCCGATGCGGTCGTTCAGTTCGGCGCCCGCGCGCAGGGCCAGCCGGACCCGCAGGTCGTGCAGGTTGCGCACGTGGACGTACAGGCTCGGATCCTTCACCCCGACCTTGCGGGCGAGGGCCGAGAGGGTGAGGTTCTCGAAGCCGATCTCGTCGGCGAGTTCCGCCGCCGCGCCGACGACTCGCTCCGCTGTCAAGCCCGCCCGCGGCGACATACCTCCACCTCCCTACCGACATCGAATCGGGCCAACCCTAGTACGACCGTCGATCGGGCACGAACTTGCACCTAATGCCATTAGGTTTTAGCCTCATAGTCCAAGGAAAGGAGGTCTCATGCAATCCGAGACCCTGGCCGTCCCCGGCGCGACGCTGTACTACGAACTGCGCGGCGACGGCCCGCTACTGCTGCTGATCCCCGGCGGCGGTGGTGACGCGGGCGTGTTCGACGAGGCGGCGGAGGTGCTCGCGCGGCATTTCACCGTCGCCGCGCTCGACCCGCGCGGCTACTCGCGCAGCACCCTCGACCGGGGCGAACCGGAAGAACAGCAGGTCGCGGTGCAGAGCGACGACGCGCACCGGCTACTGAATCAGCTGACCGACGAACCCGCCTTCGTCTGCGGCACCAGCAACGGCGCAATCGTCGGCCTGGACCTGCTGGCCCGCCACCCCGACCGGATCCGCACCCTGATCGCCCACGAACCGCCCTGCTTCGCGGTACTTCCCGACGCCGCAACGCATCTCGCCATGGTCGAGGAGGTCTACACACTGTTCCGGACCGAGGGGCTCGCCGCCGCCTCGGCACGTTTCCTCACCGGAATCGGCGGCGCGATGAAACCGGCACCGGACATCTCCGAGTTGCCGCCTCGCACCGCCGAGCTGTGGCAGCGGCTGGCGGCCAACGCCCCCCGCATGTTCGAACACGAGCTACGCCAGTTCACCGCCTACACACCGGATTACGCGGCACTGGCACCGGTGGCCGACCGGCTGATACCCGCCGCCGGTCGCGAGACCCGCGGCAGCCTGCCCTACCGGCCGATCGCGGAAATCGCCGCCCGCCTGGGCCGCCCGGTCACCGAATTCCCCGGCGCCCACAACGGACTACGCACCGACGCAGTCGATTTCGCACGGCAACTGATCGGGATTCTCGTTCCCGCGCGGGCCGCCGACCGCTCGTAGCCGTCCGACGGCCCTGCCTGGACCGCACTGTGCTCCGGCGGACCCGGCCGCCGGAGCACAGTGCGCGTCGATCACTGGAACGACGAGAACCGGATGTCGATGATCGCGCCCGTCAGCGTGATCGGCACGCCGGGGGCCTCGTTCGGGTGCAGCCGGGCCAGGACCGGGCCACCGCACTCGCCGCCGTTCTCGGCGCGGGTGTAGATGGTGGCGTAGTACGGGGTGGTGTTGCGCCAGTACATGGTGCGCGGCGCCTCGGCGGTGATCACGGCCGGGTAGCAGGTGTTCTCGGCCGGGTCGTCGACGTGGGCGGTCGCCGCCAGGTTCTCCATCACCACGAACTGGCTGACCGGTTCCTGCGCCCACGACGGGCCGAAGGCGAACAGCGAGGCCGCAACTGCTGCCGTTGCCGCGGCGACGGTGCGTTTCATCATCAGGCTGGTTCCTCTCGAGAAGCGGGCTTTCCGCCCCGTACCCTTATCACGGAAAACCGTTCCGTGGCATGGTGCCACGAAGTTACTCCGCGGTGAAGCCGTGGCCTACGCCCGGTCTTCGGTGGCGAGCACGGTGGGCAGGTGCACGACCTGGCCCGCGTAGGCCAGGCCCGCGCCGAATCCGAGCAGCAACGCCGTATCGCCGGGCCGTGCGGCGCCGGAACGCAGCAGCTGCTCCATGGCCATGGGGATGGACGCCGCACTGGTGTTGCCGGTCTCGATGATGTCGCGGGCCACCGCGACGGAGTCGGGCACGCGCAGCGCGCGGACCAGCGCGTCGGTGATCCGGATATTGGCCTGGTGCGGCACGAAGGCGTCCAGGTCGTCCACGGTGACACCGGCGCCGTCCAGCGCGTCGCGGCACGCCTTCTCCAGAAACGTGACCGCCCAGCGGAATACGGCCTGCCCGTTCATCCGGATGTAGGGCCGCACCGAGGTGCCACCGGCGGCCTCCGCGGCGGCGACCTCGGCGAAGTACTCCTGAAAGTCCTTGTCCTGCTTGATCGCCGCGGTCTGGCTGCCGTCCGAGCCCCACGCCGCCGGGCCGATGCCCTCCGCCTCGGCCGGTCCGACCACGACCGCGCCCGCGCCGTCGGCGAAGATGAACGCACAGCTGCGGTCGGCGGGGTCGAGCAGATCCGACAGCCGCTCCACGCCGATCACCAGCACATACCGGGCCTGGCCCGCCCGGACCAGGCTCGCGGCGTCGGCCAGCGCGTAGCAGAAGCCCGCGCACCCGGCCGAGACGTCGAAGGCGGGGGTGTCGTGCAGGCCGAGTTCGGTCGCCACCACCGCTCCCGCCGACGGCCCGAGCACCATCTGCGAGGAGGTCGCCAGCACCACCGCGTCGACCTTCTCCGGCGCCAGGTCCGCCGCGGCGAGCGCGTCGCGGGCGGCGGCGGTGCTCATCGAGACGATCGTCTCGTCCGGCTCGGCCCAGCGGCGCTCGGCGATGCCGGAGCGGGTCCGGATCCATTCGTCGGAGGAGTCGATGCGATCGACGATCTCGGCGTTGGGGACGACCCGGCGCGGTCGATAGACGCCCAAACCGAGCATGGCGGCGTGGGTGACCGGGGTGGCGGTGGCGATGTGGGCGGGCATGGGCATCCTCTCCGGGTGAACCAATCGGTCCACACGGATTACGTCTAGCATGGACCGAACGGTTCACACAAGTGTCGAAGGAGATCCGTTGACGACCGGACCGCGCGGCCGGCTGATCGCGAGCACCATCGCCACGGTGCAGGAACACGGCGTGCACGCGGCCGGGCTCAGCGAACTGCTGAAACGCAGCAACGCCTCACGTAATTCGCTGTACCAGCATTTTCCGGCCGGCAAGGGCGAACTCGTGGAGACCGCCGCCCGGATCGTGTCGCGGGTGGTGTACTCGCACGTCAGCGTCGCCGCCGAGGCGCTGGCGCAGGCGCCGTCGGTGTCGCGGTGGCTCGACGAGCTGTTCGCCTTCTGGCGCGATCCGCTGGAGTCCAGTGAGTACCGCGAGGGCTCGTTCATGATGGCCGCCGCCCTGGACGAACTCGATCCCGCGGTGTAGGCCGCCGCCGGGCAGGCATTCACCGAGTGGACCGATCGCCTGGCCGCCGGGCTCGTCGCCGCGGGTGCCGCACCGCACGCCGCCGACGCCCTGGCCGGGGTGCTGCTCTCGGTCATCGAGGGCGCCATCCTCCAGAGCCGAGCCCTCAAGAGCGCCCACCCCTTCGACGACGCCCGCACCCAACTGACCCTCCTCCTCGAACACCAACTCCCACCCCGCCCCACTCACCCGCACCGCGACGGGAACACCACCGCGCCCGACAACGCCACCCACACAGCCCACGGCGGCGACACCCCCGCCCACGACACCACGCGCCCAGCCCACGACAACCACACCGCGATTCCCGACACCACCCCCACGGCCCGCGGTGGCGACGCCGTGGTTGTCGATTAGCGCGGGCTCAGGCGCCCTGCAGCCGGATCTCGGTGTTGAGGGTTTCGGCGGCTACGGTCAGTTCAGCTTCGCCGGGGTTGTCGCCGATCTGGGCGGCCAGGTCGCCGCGGGTGATCAGGGTGAGGCCGTCGGATTCGTCGGCGGCGCCGGGGACGAGCTGAATTCGGCCCTCCAGCAGGACGAGTCGGGTGCCGGGGCTGCCGGTTTGGAGTAACTGGCGCAAGTCGCTCTCGGTGACCTGCGACGGCGAGCCCGCGGACCGTGGTTGCTTGTGATCGTCGGGGGTCATACGGCCCGGGTGCCCGCCCGCGGGAGCAACAAACACCGGCCCTCGAGGCGACGTTGCTATCGTGGAAGCGCGCCCGGGGTCGGCGCCGATCTTTGTAGGGGGCCTGCGGACTGTGGACGAGCGACAGCAGGATTCGCCTTTCGTCCGCTCGATGTCGACGCGGGTGGAACGCCGCGCGACCTCTTACGCCGCCGCCGTGGACCAGTTCCTCGCCGGAACGCCCACGGAACCACCCCGCACCGACGAACAGCAACTGCTGGATTCCTTTACCGCACATGTCGAATCGGTCGTGGCCCGCTACGACCCACCCGGAATCCGGCGCAACAGCGACAGTCTCGTGTTCCGCCGCATCTACGCCGCCGCCCGGCAGCCGCGTACCACCCGACCGCTACGCGGCGAGCGGATCGTCTCCCCCGAACTGCTCGCCGCCCTGCTCGCCGCCGAGGTCGAATACCGCGGCCCGCTGCGGCTGAGCCGCGCGCAGACCAGAAACCTCGCCGAGATCTACGAGCGCCTGGGCGACACCCTCACCACGGTACTTCCGGCCCACGCCGCCTTGGCATTTCGGCGCGCGGCCAGTCTGTACCGGCAGGACGAGGATGTCGACGGCGAGGACCGGTGCAACCTGGAGTTGGCCCGCGCCCGCCGCCGCGCCCAGCCCGTCCGCTGGCGCCGGGTCGCGAACCTGTTCCCGGACCTGTTGTGCGGCTACGGTTATCGGCCGTTCCGGATGCTGATCTGGATGGCGTTGCAGCTGCTGTTCTTCACCACCATCGTGCGCGCGCTGTCGACGCAGTCGACCATGACGATCATCTACGAGTGCCTCACCAACTACCTCAACCCGCTCGGCCCCGACGACACCGCCGGACTCGAGGGCGTGGAGCGGCTGGTGTTCGTCGTCGAGGCGTACACCGGGCTGCTGACCACCTCGGTCTTCTTCGCCCTGCTGGTCCGGCGCTGGTTCCGGCTGTGATCACCAGTCGTTGCTGCTGATCTTGGAGTTACGCAGCGCGTTGAGCGTCGCCGTCATCATCCGGTCGCGCAGCTGTTCCGCGCGCGCCGACCACTGCCGGGTGAAACCCGGGGCCGCCTCCAGCTCCGCCCAGAGCGCCCGCAGCGGGGGCGGGGTGTGCGCGCCCGGCATCCACAGCGGCACCAGCTGTTCCAGCATCGGCGCGAGCAATATCGAAGCGTCGCTGGAGGATTCGAAGCGGTCGGCGTCGCGCAGCAGCTGCGTGATGGTGGTGAGCAGCCAGTCGTGGACGGCGAGATCCTCGCAGAACCGCTGCGCCGCATCGACATCGCGCGCCGCCACGGTGACGCGCACCGAGCGCAGCGTGTCGTTGTCGAGCCGGAACGAGAAGCTGGGCGGCTGCTCGGGCGCGGCGGCGATCTCCACGGCCCAGCGCAGTCGGGTGGTCGCGGCCCGGATCGGGACCTGCCGGTCGAGCCGGGTGTCCATCCGGACCAGCGTCGCGAGTCGGCCGCTGATCGCCGCCAGATCGAGCCGGTCGGGCTCGTTGCCGCGCAGATAGCCGTCGGCGAGCCGGCGTCCGGAGTCGGGCCCCAGTTCGGTCACCGCCTCGACCGTGCCCGCCCGGGCCAGGTAGTGCACCCAGGGCTGACGCTGGTTCACGCTCGCCTGGGTCACCGCGGTCTGGGTGGAACTCTGCATCACCCGGCCGCCGATCACGATCACGCGCGACAGCACGGTGCCGATGCCGTGCACGGCCCGGCCCGACGCGGTGGCCAGCGTGCAGTCCACGCCTTCCACCCGCGGCGACGAAACAGCCAGCGGCACCGGGCGTTCCAGCGACGTCACCCCGCTGCCGGGCTTCACCGCGTCCAGCACCTCGACCACGGCCGAGGTGTCGAGCACGGTCCGCGACGGCAGCAGGCAGGTGTGGATGTCGCCGAGTAGGGCGACGGGTGTCTCGGCCGCCCCCGGGCCGGCGGGAGTCATGTGAGGCACCCGTCCAGCAGCACGTGAGACAACCGTTTGCTGGTCTCGCGCGGCACCGCGACCGGAACCCGTTCGCGCCCACCGCGGGCCGCGATCAACTCCCAGACCTTCTCGTCGAGTTCGAGATGGTCGAGGATCACGTGCACAGCGTGCTCGATACCCAGGTAGTTCTGCGGCAGTATCGACAGCGAGCGGTACGCGGCGAACGGTTTCGCGTCCGGGTTCAGCTGGATCACCGCCGGCATCTCCCACCAGTGGTCCTCCCACCCCTCCTCCCGCTTGCGCAGCTGGGGATGGAACGGCGCCGCGCCCTCGACGCGCACCATGCCCAGCCGCAGCAGCTGCCAGATCGACGCCAGGAACGGGCACGACCAGCGGGTGTGCTTGTCGCCGACGCCCTCGATCGGGCTGTCCCACATCTCGGTGTCGAGGAATATCGAATGCACGCGACGGCCGTACGCTTGCGGCGGCCGGTATTCCTGCGCGCGCATGGCTTGCGCGGGATCGTGGTCGGAGGAGCGGCGGCCGTTGCACAGCCAGCCGGACTCCACGTCGGGCGGCCGCCGGCCCGTCGTGTTCTCCGCCGGTTCGGCCACCACTCGCGCGGCCATGGTTTCCGCCAGCTTCACCATCGACCCCGTCGGAACGCCGTCGACATATATCGGGAATTCCCAGCACCCGGCCTCGCGCGCGAGATAGTCGATGCGCAGCCCGCAGTCGTCGGCGGCGTCGAGGAGTTTGTCCAGGATCTGGGTCGGGTCGGTGTCCGGCGCGAAGTAGTCGTCGATCAGGAAACAGGTGCTGACCCGCGCGGCGGGCCCGAATCGTTTGCGCGCCGAGGCGGTATGGAACTCGACCTGATCGGCCACCTCGCGAAATTGCGCGCGGATGTTGTCCTGCCCGTTGATCAGTTCGTTCATGTAGAAGTGGCCGGTCTCGATCGACAGATGCGACAACGGCACCTCGGCGACCCGGATCTCTTCGGTCGCCTCGCTGTACACGGGTGACTCCGGCACTGTCAGACCCCTTCCCACACCGCGTCGTCGGTCAGACCACCGGCCAGCTCCTGAAAAGCCACCACCGTTTTCTCGTTCGCGATCTTCGCGGACACGTCCGCGTCGAGGATGACCTGCTCACGCCACTGCAACATCGGCTCCATCGGCGTCGAACCGAGGACCACACTCCACCCCAACTGATTGGCCGTTGCCAATTTACGCAACGCGTCGTCCTGCGCGCGCAGCCACGCCGCCTGCGGCCCGCTGTCCGCCGACGCGTGATCGTTGGCCGAGGGCACCGCGGTGCGCACATAACGGATCGCGGCCGCCAGCTTCTCGGGATCGTGGCCGCACTGGGCGCCCGTGGCCAGCAGTCCGTGCGGGCCGTGCACCAGGCCGTTCGTCGCCAGAATGTGCTGGCGCGTCCAGCGATGGAACACCAGCCATCGGGTGACCGCACCACGCAACTGCTGTTTCTCGGTGGCGCGCAGGGCGATCTCCAGGGCCACCGAGCGCCCGGCGCTGAGATCCACGATCGTCACGTCGAATTCCTGCTCGCAGGCCACCAGCAACTCGACGCACCGCCGCACGGTTTGGTCGTCGGCGGTCAGGAATTCCGCGCCGCCGCGATCGCCCGGGTAGAGCATCAGCTTGTAGGGGTGGCGGGGCTCGCGCAATTCCGCGCGACCCGTTTCCGAGCGGACATTGCGCGGCGTGAGTTTTCCGCCGGCGCCGAGCAGATAACCATGCAGCCCGTCGTTGTCGGGCGTGCCCCGCTCCATCCGGTTGACCTCGAACAGGGCGCCCGACGTCGGCGATCCGAAATCGAAGTCGAGATAGGCGACGTTGCGGCCCGTGATGCTCAGCCGATACGCGACATTACAGCTGGTCACCGAGCGTCCGGTGCCGCCCTTGTCCGAGGTCGAGAAAACGAGCACGGCGCTACACGCTCCTTTGCGCGTCCTGGTCGGCGAACACCAATCCGTCCAACTCGCGCAGCGCCTCCGCGCACAGGCTGTGCGCGGTGCCGGGCCGTTCGTCGATCACCGCCCGCGCGCGTTCCAATTGCTGGTGCACGGTTTCCAAGGCGAGGCGATTCTTCGTCATGTCCTGTTCGCTGAGCTGCAGCAATTTCTGGTTGAGCAGATGCTCGGCCTCGTTGAGCAGTTCCAGCGCGCGCACCGCGGAGGTGGTGGACCGCAGCGGCGGCTCCCGGAAGGTGAGGTCGGCCGCGACGAGGCACTCGATCACGCGCTCGGTCAGATACCAGGACGGCAGCGAATTCTCATCGTCCGCCGATTCCGCGGACGGCGGCTGTTCGCTCGACCGGGCCGGGGCCGAGCCGGGTGGGGACTTGACCTTGAACACCTCTTCGGCGTTGTCCCACAGGCCCTCGGCACGACCCTTCTTGAAGGCGCGGCGCTCCAGGTGATCCATTGTCGACTGCGCGAGTTCGAGCAGGCGATCCCGCGTCGTGAGCGTCCCGGACAGCCTGGCGGCCTGCAGGGTTCGCTTGAGCAGGACCGGCGCGTAGTCCGACACCGTCCATTCCAGCAGCGGGCCCTTGTCGATATCCCTGCTGCCCAGCAGCGACAGCCGGACGCCCGGCACGTGCAGGTCGCGGGCGCGGTCGTCCTCGGTCAGGCGGCGGATGATGCGGCCCCGGCGCGCCAGCTCGTCGAAAACCGGTGTGGCCCTGGTGAGATCGTCGTCGCTGGCTTCCCGGTTGATCAGGTCCTGGATCAGCACCGCGGACACCGACAGACTGAAGTAGTCGGACTCCTCGCCGTCGGAGGTGCGCCAGGGAATGTCCTCGAGCGGCCAGCGGCCCTCGCCGTAGCGCGCCATGGCCGACCAGTACCGCTGCGCCAGGTCCCACCGCAGCTGCAGTGCCTCGGCGAGCCGCCGCTGCTGCGCGTCGAGCAGGTCCAGTTCGCGGGTCCGCGGCGAGGTCAGGTCGTTGATACCGTCCAGCGCGACCACGGTGAAGTACAGATAGGGCCGCCCGACCGCGTAACCCGGCTGCGAACCGATGGCGGCCTCGACGAATTCGATGGGCGCGGCCTGCCGGGCGACGCCCCAGCTCCAGCCGCACTCGAACAACAGTGTCTCGTCCTCGAGGTCGATGTCCGGGGTCTGGCTCAGGGTGACGTCGCGGCGCAGCCGCACGCGCAGCCGATCGAGCCGCCGGTTCACCGACGCGACCACTGTCTCGTCGGAAGCGCCGGTCTGGTTGAACATGGTCAGCATGACCCGGCCCGCTTCGTCTTTCGGGTCCACGGTGTTGACGACGAAACTGCGCACCAGGCCGGTCATGGCGGCCGTCAGCCGCGCGCCGACCTGCTCCTCCAGCGCATCGATGCGCGCATCGATCGACCTGGCCGGAGTGGGACGGGTCATCACCCAGCGCCGGAACGCCCGCAGGAATTTCAGCGTGGCCAGGCACAGCGTCAGCGACATCGAGTAGGAGTCGACCACGTCCAGCTCGCGCTGCCGCGCGGTCGGCGGATGCGCGTCGTCGCTGGAGCGCAGGTAGGTGCCGGCCGAGAAGATCGGTTCGCCGTCGGGCCCGGTGTAGCGGGCCCAATAGTCCTCCAGCACCTCGATGAGCTTGAGCCCGATCTTCGCGCCCCGGCCCAGCGGCGCCATCACCACCTCGACGTCGTCGGACAGCTCGTCGGGGTTGTCCAGGGCGAAGCTGGCGATCTCGGTGGCGGGGTAGAGCAGGCACAGCAATTGCTCGGCATCACTGATGGAATTGGAACCGTCGCGGCCGCCCCAGACCCACGTGCCGTCGGCGTAACAGGTACGCAGCATCGACCGCCAGACTGCCAGGATCTGCCGCCGTGGCTGAATTCTCATCGACCGCCGTCCCCTTCACCGCTCGTCGAAAGCGTCTCGCGCACACGGGCGTGCGTCGGTCCCGCAGCGGCGATGCCAGGCGAAATTAGCATGGGTTGCGACCTTTCGCTGGTATCGGCGCCGCGGCGGCCGACGTCGTCCGCGTTGCGCGGTAGGACTCTATTGTCCGTTACGACAGGCAAATCCGGAATTCGGCGGACCCCGTTCAGCGACCCGGCCCGGCCAGCCCCTCGTACATGCGCTCGGTGGCCTCGGCGCCGTGCCCGTCGGCGATCTGGCGGTCGACGAGCGCCTGCACCGGTCGCAGAACGTCGAGCGCCACTCCGGCGTCGCGGCCGGACCGCACGATCGCGTCCAGCGCCTTCTTGGTGAATCGCAGGTCCTGCACGGGTTTGCCGTAGTCACCGCTGTCGATCACGCGGCCCTGTTCGGGCAGTGTCGACGACACCGCGGAGAACCACGCCGCGGCGCGGTTGCCGAAGTCCTCGGCGGAGCCGCCCACCGAGCGCACCATGGCCGCGCCGTGCTGGAATCCGGCGAACATGATGTACATGCCCGCCAGCAGCGCGAAGTCGTAGAGCGAGGCCATGCCCGCGTCGTCACCGAAATACTCTGCGGCGCCGAGCAGTTCGAGCGTCGGCCGGTGCTCGTCGAACACCCGCTGCGAGCCGCTGTAGAGAATCTTGGACCCGGGGCCGCCGATCATGTCCGGAACGGCCATGATGCCGCCGTCGAGATAGTCGATGCCGTGCCCGGCCGCCCAGCGCGCCAGCTCCCGCGCGTCCTCGGGCGCGGTGCTGGTGAGGTTGACCACCGCCCGCCCGGCCAGCTCGCCGGCGATCGGATCGAGGGTCTCGTGCACCGAGGCGTGATCGAGCAGGACCACCACGACCAGGTCCCCGGCCCGCACCGCCGCGCGCGCCGAATCGGCCCGTGCCGCTCCGGCCGCGACCAGTTCGATGTCCTTGCCCGCGCTGCGATTCCACACCGTGGTCGGGTGCCCGGCCGCGAGGAACGCCGCGGCCAGCGCACCGCCCATCGCACCGAGGCCCAGTACCGTCACGGGAGTCCGCGAGGTTGTCGTCATATGCCGGTCAGCTCCTTCGAAAACGAAACGAGTGGTTTCGCGCGCGCTGACCTCAGATTTGCCCATACCCTGCCGCCGGACAAGTACTTACAATTTCGTCGGGTACTCACCGGAAGGTATGTGAACAGGTGGGGGAATCGGGCCCGGCGAAAATTCGACCAAACCGTTCGGCGGGCAGGTCCGACTACTGGATGGTGTCCGGTGGTTGCCTCGCGGCCTGCCGGGCACTGTCTCGGATACAACCGGCGCCGATGGACGGACGCACCATGAGCCGCTTCCGTCCCTCGGCGCCGGCCCCGAAAAGGTATGGGGCGCAAGCTCAGTTCTGCCGCGGCAGCAGTTCCGTGATGAATCCGTCGAGGAACTCGCCGACCGGAGTCTCCCCGACCGTGCCGACGACGAACTTGCTCAGCCCGGCCTCCAGGTAGCCGTCGATCAGCCGGTGCAGTTCCTTCCAGCTGCCCGCGACGAGATCCGACGGGTCCACCCCGGGCCTGCGGCGCACGATCGCGACCGCCAGGTCGTCGGGCAGGCCGTCCGGCGCCAGCAGCACGCTGGTACCGAAATGGTCGGCCTCGATCTCGCGGCCCGCCTCGGCGGCGGCCGCCTGGATCGTCTTGCGGCCGTCCGCCGCCTCGGCGGGCGTCAGGAAGCTGCCGAGCCAGCCGTCGGCGAGACGGCCGATCCGGCGATACGCCGCGGGCGCGGAACCGCCGAGCCAGATGTCGAGGGGCCGCGCGGGGCGGGCGCCGAGACCGGCGTCGCCGACGGTGAAGAACTCGCCCTGGAAAGCGAACCGGTCACGGTCGAGTGCGGTCCGCAGCAGCCGCAGGGATTCATCGAACACCGCGCCGCGCTTGCCCTGTGGCACGGGAAACAGCTCGCGTTCACCGGCGCGCGCCGGTTGCAGGCCGAAGACCGGCAGCACCCGTTTGGGCGCCAGCCCGGCGAGCGAGGCCAGCTGCTTGGCCACCAGCACGGGATGTCGGCCCGGCAGAATCGCCACCGAGGTGCCGACCTTCAGCCGAGTGGTCCGGCCCAGCGCGAACGCCATGCCGACGAACGGATCGACCGACCTCGAATACACCAGCTCCGACAGCCACAGCGAATCGACTCCGGCCGACTCCAGCCGGTCCACGAGGGCCGCGAACTCCTCCGGACCGGTGCCCGAACTCGTCCCGACGCCGAAACGAATCTTCACTCGCCTACTCCTCCACCGGTCGGGTCGATCGTGCCAACCGTCCGCGGCGCGCGATCCATTCCCGGACAGCAGGAAACCCGCGCGGCTGGGCCCTGGAGGGCCCGGCCGCGCGGGTCGGAGTCGAGGACCGGTGGTCACCGCCGGAAGACTATGTCCTCTGGCCCAACGGTCACCGCCGTAAGACGCTGCCGTCGGGGACCGGTGGTCACTCTCAGAAGGCGCTGCCGGTCGACGGTCCGCGGCCGTACCAGCCCGGGTTGTATCCGCCGTACCAGCCGGGGTAGTACCCGCCGTACCAGCCACGGTGACCCCAGCCGCGGTGGCCCCAGCCACCATGGCCCCAGCCGCGGTGGCCCCAGCCACGGCCGTGGATGTCCTGCGCGGCCGCGTCGCCGGGGGCGGCGGCGGGCTGCTGCTCGACCACGAGCGGCACCCCGGCCTCGGGAGCGGCGAACGCCGGCGCGGCGACCACGATGGGTGCGGCGACGACAGTCAGAGCGGCGACGACCCGGAACAGACGCTGCCGGGAACGTACGGTTGTGTGATTCCGAGACATCGGAACGTCCTAACCTGCAATAGATTTCACGGATGGGCGACCGCCGCGGCCAGGCAGCCGCACGAGCCATCCCTTACCCTGAACAATGTACCGTTGTTTAACGGCACGTTCAATAGTGGGGTACCGGGAAATCTCGCCCGGCCGGTTACCCCCGCCGCCCCCGCAGGTAGTCGCTCACCACGGCCGCGCCCAGCCCGTCGAGATCCGGCGCCACCACACGCCCGCCGCTGCGCCGCGCCATCAGATCGACGAACGCCGCCAGCCGCGGATCCTCGCCGAGCATGAACACGGTGACCGACGCGCCCAGTTTGGCGAGGGCGTCCACCTGGGCCATCGTCACGCCCAGCGTGCGCGGGTCCGGCGGCCAGTCGAAGTAGGCCTCGCCGTCCGGTTCCAGGTGCGCGGTGGGCTCGCCGTCGGTGACGACCAGCACCACGGGCACCGCGTCCGGATGCCGGCGCAGGTGCCGCCCGGCCAGCAGCAGCGCGTGGTGCAGGTTGGTGCCCTGCTCCCAGACCGGTTCCAGCGCGGTCAGCTCACCGAGGTCGACGGTGCCCGCGTAACGGCCGAAGGTGATGAGATCGAGTGCGTCGGAACGGAATCGGGTGCCGATCAGGTGGTGCAGCGCCAGCGCGGTGCGCTTCATCGGCACCCACCGGCCGTCCTGCACCATCGACCAGGAGGTATCGACACACAGCGCGACGGCGGCCCGCGCGCGCTGCTCGGTCTCCATGATCTCGACGTCGGAAACGTCCAGTGTCACCGTGCGACTGCCCGTGGACGCCGAGCGCAGCACGGCATTGCGCACGGTGCGCGGCACGTCCCACGGCTCGGTGTCGCCGAATCGCCAGGCGCGCGCGGCACCGGTCGGCTCGCCCGCCGCCCCCGCCCGCGCGGTGTCGCGCTCGCCGCGCCGGGAACGCAACTGCCCCACCACATCTCGCAGCGCCGTTTCGCCGAGTCGCCGCAACGCCCTGGGCGTCAAACGCAGTGCGCCGTCGGGCGCGCGCTCGAACAGGCCCTGGCGGCGCAGTTCCCGCTCCAGCTCGGCCAGCCGGGCGGCATCCACCCGCGCGTCGTCGCCGAGCTGGCGGGCCAACGCGTCGAGGTCGATGTCCTCGAGTCGCGCACCCGGATAAGACTGGCCGAGTTGCTCTGCGAGAGCGTCCAATTCGGCCAGGTCCTGTAGCGCCTGGGCGCCCTCGCCGAGCCCCAGCGGGTCCTCCCCACGGAAGCGCTGCGCCGACTCCCAGTCCTCGCCCGGCCGCAGCGCGCGCAGGTTGGCGTCCAGCGCGGCGACCTGTGCGGCGATGCGCGGATCACCGAACGCCTGCCCGGCCAGCTCGGCCAGTTCGGCCCGCTGCTCGGCCGACATCGAATTCATCATGCGCTGGGCGGCGGCCGAGCGGGCGGCGAGCGCATCGATCAATTCGTCTGTGTCGCGCGGGTTCTCGGGGAAGAACTCGCCGTGCCGGGCCATGAAGTCGGCGAACTGCCGGGTGGTGTCGTCACCGCGGGCGTGCGCCGCGAGCAGGTCGTTGAGATCCGACATCATCTCCCGGATGCGCTCGACATCCTCGGGCGTGGTGCTCTCCAGCGCCTGCTTCATGCCCTGGAAACGCGATTCGAGCAGGTCCCGGCCGAGCAGGTCGCGAATCTTCGCGTAGTTCTCCCGGCCGGTCTCCGAACGCCAGGTGTACTCCGACAATTCGCCGACCGCGGCGGCCGTGCTCGACGGCAGCGCGTCCAGTTGCGCCTCGGCGAAACGGGCGTCGTCGGACGGGTCCGGGAACAGGGCACGGCGTTCGGCCTCGAGGGCCTGGTCGAGCAGTTCCCGGATCTGCTGCAGCGACCCGTCGAGCCGGTGCCGCCGGGAGATCTCCGCACGACGCTGCCACAACCGGCGGGTCAGCTCGTCGAGGCCGCTGGTGTCGCGCATGCCGCGCCGCAGCAGCTCCTCCAGCGCGGAACGCGGTGAGCTGCCCTCCATTACGTCGCGGCCGATCTGGTCGAGCGCCTCGCGCAGGTCCAGCGGCGGCGCCAGCGGATCGGGGCCCTCGTGGTACGGGCCGTAGGAATAGCGATCGGGCAGGGTCATGATGCCTCACAGGCTGGAACGGTCACCGGCCGTACACCGTCGTGCCCTCGTCGGAGTCCTTGGCGATCTGCCGGGCCAGATACAGCGACTCCAGCGCGAATTCGACGGCGGCGGCGATGCGGGTCGGGGAATCCTCGGCGCCCACCCCGAGCCGGGTGGCGACCTCGTGCAGCACCGGCAGTTCGGGCAGCGCCGCGAGCACCTCCTGGCCGGGCACCCGCTCGCCGGTGGTGACGAGGTTGCCGTCGCCGATCGCCTCGGCCAGCGGTCGCAGGTTCAGTCCGCCCAGCCGCTCGCGCGCGGTCTCGGCGAACGAGCGCCGCAGCAGATGCGTCAGGTGCTCCTGCTCGCGTCCCTCCTCACCGGATTCGAATTCCAGCTTGCCGCGCAGCACGGCGGGCACGGACTCGAGATCGACCGGGCGGGCGACCGCGGGCCGCTCCCCCGTGATCGCGGAGCGGCGCAGCGCGGCGGCCGCCACCGTCTCGGCCGCGGCGACCGCGAACCGCGCGGACACGCCGGAACGCTGGTCGATGGCGGCCGATTCGCGCAGCTGCCGCACGAACCGGGCGAGGACCTCGATCAGCGGATCGCCGACCTCGGCCACCAGGTCCGCCTCCTGCCGGACCAGATCCACCTCGGCCTCGATGCTCAGCGGGTAGTGGGTGCGGATCTCGGCGCCGAACCGGTCCTTCAGCGGGGTGATGATGCGGCCGCGGTTGGTGTAGTCCTCCGGGTTCGCGGTGGCGACCAGCAGTACGTCCAGCGGCAGGCGCAGGGTGTAGCCGCGCACCTGGATGTCGCGCTCCTCCATCACATTCAGCAGCGCGACCTGAATGCGCTCGGCCAGGTCGGGCAGCTCGTTGATGGCGACGATGCCGCGGTGGGCGCGCGGGACCAGGCCGAAGTGAATGGTCTCCGGGTCGCCGAGACTACGGCCCTCGGCCACCTTCACCGGGTCGACGTCGCCGATCAGGTCGCCGACGGAGGTGTCGGGGGTGGCGAGCTTCTCGGCGTAGCGTTCGGAACGATGCCGCCAGGCGACGGGCAGGTCGTCCCCGAGTTCGGCGGCCAGCCGCCGACCGGCCGGGCTGATCGGCTCCAGCGGGTGCTCGCCCAGTTCGGCGCCCGCGATCACCGGCGTCCACTCGTCGAGCAGGCCCGCGAGGGTGCGCAGCAATCGGGTCTTGCCCTGGCCGCGCTCGCCCAGCAGCACCACGTCGTGCCCGGCCAGCAGCGCGCGCTCGAGTTGCGGCAGGACGGTGCGGTCGAAGCCCACGATGCCCGGCCACGGATCGCCGCCGGAACCCAGCAGGGTCAGCAGGTTCTCGCGGATCTCGGTCTTGACGCCGCGCGGCTGGTAACCGGCGGCGCGCAGCTCGCCCGCGGTGCCGGGCAAGTGTTCTGGAACAGTCACGACATCGACGCTACGACGATTTCGCCCTCCGGTCGACGTGGAGTAACTCCAGCGAACCCGCTCACCCGGCCTCGTCCACCAGGTTTCGCGGCGCGGCCAGCCGCCACGAGTCGGTGACGATGGCTTTCAGCTCGTCGCGATCGTCCAGCGCCGCCAGCCGCACCCGCACCCAGGCGTTGTTCGCCTCGTGCGCGGCGATCCAGAATTTGGCGGGCTCGGCGACGACCAGTTCGTCGCGGTCGACGATCGGGCAGCGCACGGCCATCGACGTCTCGTTCTCGGGCAGGGTCAGGAACAGCTTGCCCGCCACCCGGAAAATCGGCATACCCCAGGCGAATTGCTCCGACGTCTCCGGCAACGACAGAGCAAAGGCGCGGACCTCGTCCCCGGTGGCACTCATGCCACGTATCTTTCCAGGCGAGCCCACCGTGGGATTTTCGGGCGAATTGTGAGATTTTTCAAGGCCGCTGAAAACCGGCACGGACGATCTTGCGCCGATGTAGGTTCGAGCCGCAAACGATCGGACGCCACGATCGGCGCGGTCGCCGGGCGAGCCGGAAGGCGGTTGGAGATGCAGCACACTGCCGAGGTCAGCGGATGGGCCGTCGCCGGGGCCATCGGGATGGTCGTCTGGATGGTGGTGATGTGGGCGGGGGTCGCCGTCCTGTTCCTGTGCCTGCGTAAGCCGTTGCGGCCGTGGATGTTCCAGACCGGGCTCGCTGTCGTCGGACTGGGCGTGCTGGCGCAGCTCGGGCACTTCCAGGAGCACGTCGCCCAGGTCGCCTACTGGGTCGGGCATTCCAACGAACCGGGCTGGATGACGCCGTGGGGCACCGCCCTGGCCAACGGGTTCGGCCAGGTGGACCATATGAAACCCGCATTGGGCATGGAGATCCTGCACCTGGTCGGCAACTTCCACTTCCTCGCCGGGCTGGCCGGTGTCGCCCTGATCACCCGGCACGCGGTGGCGAGCCGGGCGCGGCGCTGGGGGCGGATGGGCGTGCTGATGCAGGGCATCCACGGGCTCGAGCACATCGCCCTCACCGTGTCGGTGCTGTTCGGGGCCAAGGCGATCGGTCTGTCCACCTGGTTCGGCCTGCTCGACGCCGGGCCCGGCCTCTGGACCTACCGCGTCTGGTGGCACTTCTTCGCCAACGTCATCGGCACCACGATCTTCGCCATGGCGCTCTACCACCTGTGGCGGGAGCGGGCGGCCATCGCCGCGCCCTACTACGCCGCGACCACCGGCAAGGCCGCGACCACGACCACGGCCGACGAAGCGGTCCCGGCCCTCACCTAGTATTGAAACAGCACTCTTCGCGCCCTCGTCATCCCGGGTGCGGTATCAGCCGGGGAGCTGCTCCAGCCTGAGCAGCCGCGCCAGCACCGCCGCCTGGTCGGCGAAATGGGCCAGGAATTCCGGGGATCGGGGGTCGACGCCGCACACGCCCTCGACCACCTGCGGCAGCGTGGTCGGCGCCATCGCGGCCGCCATCAGCATGACCAGCAGGCACGCTGGGTCCACCTCCTCCGGCAGGTGGCCCGAATCCCGCAGTGCGCGTAGCTCGTCGACGCTCTCGCCCAATATCCGCGCGCGCGGTTCGTGGTCCGGGTCGCTGTCGGGCCCCGTGTACTGCAACCCGCTCCAAGCGAGCAGGCGCGCGCCGTCCGGATTGTGCACCGCCTCCATGGCATAGCGGCGCAACTGTTCGGGCAGCGGCGTGCCCGGTGGCACCAACTCCCGCCGCCGCTCCTGCCACTGCTGCGAAACAGCCTGGTACAAGCCTTCTTTGCCGTCGAAGTAGTAGGAGATCAGCTGCACGTTGACGCCCGCCCGGGCGGCGATGGCACTGATTCGCGCGCCCGCGTACCCGTGCGCGCCGAACTCGGCGGCGGCCGCGTCCAGGATCAGCGCGCGGGTGCGTTCCGGATCGCGCTGCCGCTCCTGCGGCTTGGGGGACCTGCGGGGTTTCGGGACGGACACACCTCGGATCATACCTCCGCCTGCTTTTCTCAATCCTCTACATGAACTAATCAAACAAATACTTGACAGAGTTGTGCGAGCGATTGACGATGAAATGGTGGCGCGGGCGACAGCACCCGCCGGAGGACGAAGGATCCCGAAATGCCTGACGTACCAAGAATTCTCATTGCCGGTGCGGGCGTCGGCGGGCTGGCGCTGGCCCAGGCGCTGCGGCAGGGCGGGCTGGCGGTCGCCGTCCACGAGCAGGACCCCACGCCGCAGACCCGCAATCAGGGCTACCGGCTGCACATCGACGCCGACGGCAACGCCGCACTGCGCGCCTGCCTGCCGCCACAGACGTTCGACCTGGTGCGCCGCACCAGCGGCCGCAACGACGACGTGCTGGGCATGTACACCCACCGCCTGGAGCAGGTGATGGTGCAGCACTTCCCCGGTCTCACCGACGACGAGATCACCAATGTCGACCGCAACGTCTTCCGCCGGGGTCTGCTCACCGATCTCGACGTCCGATTCGGGCACACCCTGACCGGATACGAGATCACCGAATCCGGCCGGGTGCGAGCGCATTTCGCCGACGGCACCGCCGACGAGGGTGACCTGCTGGTGGGCGCCGACGGTGTCGGCTCGGCAGTGCGGCGGCAGTTGCTCCCGCATGCCACGGTGCGGGATCTGGGCATCCGCTGTGTCTACGGCCGGATGGTGCTGACGCCGGAGACCGAGGCGCTGTATCCGGCCGCGATCCGGCGCGGGTTCAACTGGGTCTCCGACGACACCGGATTCGGGGCCGGATTCGCGCCGGTGCGCTACCGTTCCCACGTCGACGGCGCGCCGGACTACACGATGGTCACCCTGCTCGCACGCCCGGAGCGGTTCGGCGTGCCGGACGCGGAACTGTTCACGCTGCCCCCGGAGAAGCTGTGGCAGCTCACGCTCACCGCCACCGCTGGATGGCATCCGGAGCTGCGGGAAATCTTCGCCCACGCCGAACCCGGCACGTTCTTCACGATCGCGTTGCGGGCCGGGCAACGGGTCCCGGCGTGGCCGTCCGGCCCCGTCACCCTGCTCGGCGACGCCATCCACACCATGCCCCCGACCGGTGGCGTCGGCGCGAACACCGCCCTGCGGGACGCGGCGACCCTCGCCGGAGAGTTGCTCGCCGCGGCGCGCGGCGAACAGTCACCGACCGAAGCGGTCGCCGCCTACGAAACCGTCATGCTCCCACGCGGTTTCGACACCATCGATGCCTCGCTCCGGATGGCGGATCAGCTCTTCGGCGCACAGCCGGAGTCGGACCGACCGAAAACGGCGATAACACGCTCGTAATATGGACGCTTGCTCGAATTCCCGCGTCCCGCACCGTATTTCCGCGACACGTCGCGACTCGCCGAGACGTTCGCTACCGGAAACGTGTCGAACATGTATTTTGTTCGAGACGAATTCGGTTGTACCTCTTGTACATTGAGCATCATTCGGGACCTTCGGTCGATGTTGTCGTTCGGGGGCGAGTAGTCCCGGCACATTTCCATCCAGGGCAGGGGAGATATGTGCCGAGGACCGGGCTCGTCCGTGGTGGGAATAGGACACACCAATCAGCAGTGACCGGGAAGGCGAAACGGGAAACCGTTCGGATCCGGCCGAAAGCCCAGCACATGTGCCGGAATTCGTGCCGGAACCTTCCCGAATCGGCAACACCGGACGATCGGAAAGGGGACGAATCTATGGGGGACAGCAGCATCACACGCCGTGAGCTCGGGCGGTTGCTCCGCGAGGCGCGCGAGGCGATCGGGCTGACACTGGACAGCGCCTCCCGGCTTTTGGATTGGGGCACGAGCACGTTGCAGCGATACGAGAAGGGTCAGAATCAGAAGATTCGAGACCGCGACCTGGATGCGATGATCGAGATCTACCGCATCGATCCGGAACAGGGCGAGGCGCTGCGCGGTCTGGCCAAACAGGCAGCGGAGAAGTCGTGGTGGCACGAGTTCGGCGATCTGATTCCGGCGAACTTCAGTGTGTTCATGGGGTTGGAGTCGGCGGCAGAGAACTTGACGACCTATCAACCGGACCTTGTTCCGGGCCTGCTGCAGACGGCGAACTACGCGAGCGCACTGGCTCGGCTCTCGAATCCTGGTGACACGGACGAGGAACATGAGCGTCGCATCGAAATGAAGATGCGGAGACAACACCTGATCACTCGAAGGATCAAGCCGACGCAGCTCACCGTGGTACTCGGTGAGACGGTGCTCCGCCGAGTGATCGGCGGTGGGTCGATCATGGCGGCTCAGCTGAAGCATCTGGCCGATATCGGCACCCGGCCCAATGTCAGCATCCGCGTGCTGCCGTTCGCTTCCGGCATGCCGACGGGCGACTTGATCGGAACGTTCGTCATCCTCGAGTTCCCGGAGGACAGCCGAGGTGCGCCGATCGAGCCGACGATCGTCTACGCCGAGAACTACACCGGCGACATGTACTCGGAGAAAGTTGGCGTCGTGCAACGGTATTGGGCAGCGTACGAACGCATTCGGCAGGTAACGTTGGACGAGGTCGGCAGCAGGGCGCTGTTGCGCAATATGGTAAGGGAGTACCAGCGTGAACGTTGATCTATCCGGAGCCCGGTGGTTCAAGAGCAGCCGCAGCGGTGGGTCGAAGGACTGCGTCGAGGTCGCCTTCCTCGATCAAGGCTTGGTCGGTGTCCGGGATTCCAAGAACCCGTCCGGCCCAGCACTCGTCTTCACCCCGGGCGAGTGGGACGCCTTCGCGGCGAGCGTGCGAGGCGGCACGTTCCCCGCCTCCGGTGAGTAGTTCCGGCGCACCGCCGGGCGAAGAGAGTACCGAACGGCCTCGTACCGAACAGGATTCGGTGCGAGGCCGTTCGACCGGAGCACGGTCCGCGGGGTCAAGCCGGACGTGCCGATCCGTTCAGGTTCAGCGACGCCGAGAACTACACGAGCGTTCGTCTCGGCGAAAGAAGGCGGCGCGCAACGGTATTGGGCAGCACGAACGAATCTGGCATGTAGCGTTGAACGAGATCGGCCGCAGGACACTGTCCCGCAGACCAAGGGAGTACCAGCGTGAACGTTGATCTATCCGGAGCCCGGTGGTTCAAGAGCAGCCGCAGCGGGGCTTCCAAGGACTGCGTCGAGGTCGCCTTCCTTGAACAGGGCTTGGTCGGTGTCCGGGATTCCAAGAACCCGTCCGGCCCGGCATTGGTCTTCACCCCGGGCGACTGGGACGCCTTCGCGGCGAGCGTGCGAGGCGGCACGTTCCCCGCGTCCAGCGAGTAGTCCCGGCACAAGCCCGGCGAAGCGAGTACCGGAACGGCCTCGCACCGAACAAGATTCGGTGCGAGGCCGTTCGACCGGAGCACGGCCTGTGGGGTCAAGCCCGGTGTCCCGACCCACTCAGGTTCAGCGGCGCGGAGGGCGGGAAGCTGACCGGCAATGCCGTCAATGCCCGGTGGAAGGGACCCGGACGCCAGGCGGGCGCGCCCTCCGAGACGTCGAGGGTGATCTCGGGCAGCGCGTCGAGGAGCTGGTCGATGGCGTCCTGGGCGATCAGGCACGCCAGCGATTGCGCGGGGCAGGCGTGCGGGCCGATGCCCCAGGCCAGATGGGAGCGATTGCCCGTCAGGGCACCCGTGCGGATGGCGGGATCGTTGTTGCAGGCGGCCATGCTGATGACGACCGGCTGATGGGCCGGCAGCCAGACGCCATCGATGAGGATCGGCTGCCGGGGATAGGTGATCAGCAGATTCGCCAGCGGCGGGTCGTCGAACAACACCTCGTCCAGGGCGTCGCGGGAGGACAGGCTCCCGCCCAGCACGCTGTCGCCGAACCGATCGTCGGTGAGGATCACCAGCAGGGTATTGGCGATCAGATTCAGTTCGAATTCGATGCCCGTCCCGTAGACCTGGGACACATGATGCGATACCTCCACATCGTCGAGCGCCGACGAATGCTGTTGCAGCACAGAGGTGATGTCGTTACCCGGCTCGGAGCGTTTGAGAGTCACCAGACTCATCAACGCCTCCCCGAGGATCCGGTTGCCTTCCTCGGCGTCGACGCCCTCGAGCAACGCGGCCGTACCGGCGGCGACCTGCTGCCCGATCTCGGGCGGGCAGCCGAGCATGTAATTGACGACCTCGAAAACCAGCGGATACACGTACTGACTGATCAGCTCGGCCCGGCCGTCCTGGCAGAAACCGTTGATCAGCGGAATCGCGATATCCTCCACGATCCCGTGCAGCGCGTACAGATCCACGGTGTCGATGCCCGCCGTGATCGCCTGCCGATACCGCGCGAAATCCGCCCCGGTACTGCGGCTGGCCATCGGACGCCATTCCAGCAGCGGCAGGATCGGGCAGTCGGCGGGCACGGACTGCTGCCAGACGCGCGGGTCGGCGGGAAAATGCTCGGGGTCGTTGAGAATTCGCACCGCGGTGCGGTAACCGATCACCAGCGTGGCCGGTACGCCGGGCGCCAACTCCACCGGAGCCAGCGGGCCGTACTGCGCCCGCATCTCGCGGTAGACATCGTGGGGGTCGGCGGCGAACTCGGGTGAGTACAGGGCCACCCGGGGGCCGTCGGAATCTATCGGTGAATTGTGAATAACGGGACACGTCTGCCCGCGCGTCCCGGAATGCGAGGTACTCAACAATAACTCCAGACTATTCGGATCGAATGTGGAGAGAAGGTGATCGCCCGCCGATCAGACACCGAGAGCGGTCAACGCGTCGTGATCGTCGATCGCCGTGGTGATCCGTTTCAGCAGCGTCAGGCATGTTTCGGTGGATTGCATCTTGGGCTGATAGGCCGCCCGGCCGATCGTGAAAGCCCATGCGGCATAGGCGAACATCGACTGCTGGCGGTAGAGCAGCCAGGCGTCATCGAAGGACGGCGCCGCACCACCGGCCTGCCCCAGCTCGTCGAGGTAGGCCGCCAGCAGGTCGCGGTCCCACGCGCGGCGGTCCTCGGGCTCGCACCCGGAGTTCACGGCGTAGGCGAAATCGTGTGCCCAGCCGCCGCGCATCACCACCTGCCAGTCGACATGGCCCATCCGGCCGTCGCGGGTCACGTAGGTCTGCCCGATGTGCGGGTCGCCGTGCAGCAGGGTCGGGGGAATGTCGTGGGTGGCGATCTCGATCGCGCGCTCCACGCCCGCCCACAACCGCTCGCTCTGCCCGTGCAGGGCCTCGGGCACGACCTCCGCCGCCCGCTGCAAGCCGACCTCGCAGCGCTTCTTCATATCGATCGCGGCGAGATAGGCGTCGAGCATGTAGGCGGGGGTGTTCAGGACCGCGATGGACGGGTCCGCCCAGAACGTGCGGTGTAGTCGGGCCAGATTGCGGACCAGGTCTTCGATCTGGTCGCGGGCGATGGGAGCGGTCGGCTCGCTGAACACCGCGCCGCGCGTCGCCGCGATGTTCTCCATCAGCGCGATCGACCGCCACGACGACGGATCGGAGACACCCCAGTAGCCGATGGGGGCCTCCAGATCGACTCGCGGGCGGAAGTCCCTGAAGAAGCGGGTCTCCCCCTCGATCATCTGACCGCCGCCCAGCAGGATCCGCTGACTGAACGCGGTGGTGGTCTTCGCGAACAGTTCGGTGGGCAGGCCCGCCGCCACGCCCGCGTCGTTGTACTCGACCCGGATCGCTACCCGGGTCGACGTGCCCTGGCTGCCGTCGGCGTTATCGAACGACAGCACCTCCGCTCCCGGCACGTCACGGCACAGCACCGCCGTGAGCCATTCCGGGGTGATCGTCTCGCCCGAGACCGGCACGTCGTCGATGGACCGCGCCTTGGGCCGGGTGATCTTCTCGCCTAGTAGGTGAGCACCGACCACGACGGATCGCCCGAGCAGCCAGAGCTTGTGGTTCATGCGCTTGCCTCTGTTCCGAAGTACGACAACACCGTCCGAGCCACCCGCGGCTGGATCACAGCGGCGCGGGGCCCGGACATGGTAGCCCGTCGTGCCGGAAATCTATGCACAACAACCACATTGCCCAGCCAGACGCGCTACCCTCGGAGGCGATACGCTCCGCCCGGGTCTCCGGCGACGTAGCGGGCCCAGGTCTGGGTGCCGTCGGCGTGGTCCGGGCAGGTATTGACGCCTTCCCGGAAACCGCGAGCGACCCTGCCCCACAGCGGGACACGCAGCGTCCGGCGGGGCCGGCCGCGTTCGGCGCGCCACTGTGCGGCCAGTTCGGCCAGGGTCAGCACCTCGGGCCCGCCGAAATCCGGTGCCCGGCGCAGCGGCTCGCCCTCGATCAGATCGGCCACCCGCACGGCCACGTCCCCGGTGGCCACCGGCTGGAAACGGAAGTCCAGCGGCAGCGGGGCCAGCGGCAGTCGCTCGACTGCCCCGAGCGCGGCGGCGATCAGGTCGTGAAACTGCGTGGCCCGCAGGATGGTATGCGGCACACCACTGTTCGCGATCAGCTCCTCGCAGGCGAGCTTGTTGCGGTAGTACCGGAACGGAATCCGATCGATCCCGACGATCGATACGTACAACAGCTGCCGCACCCCGCCCGCCACCGCGAGCAGATTCCGGGTCTGCGCCGCATCCGGTCTGCCGAACCGCCGAAAGTCGGAAGCGGCATGCACGATCAGCTCGGCCCCCTCCGCCGCCGCCCGCACGCCTTCCCCCGTCGCCAGATCACCGACATGCGTGCCCACCTCCTCCCGCCGCGACAAGACTCTGACGTCGTGCCCCCGCACCCGCAACCGCTCCACAATGTGCCGACCGAGCGCCCCACTACCCCCAGCAACCAGAACCGTACTCATCGACCCGCTCCCCTTCCCACAGCAGCCACGCCCTCGAAACAAACCCGCCCCACCTGATTACCCCCCTCCGATCCCCACCACAACCGCCACCACTCGACCCACTTCCCCGACCACCCACCCACTACTCGACCCACTTCCCCGACCACCCAGGACCCGCCCGCCTCCTACCAGACCGGCCTGGTGCGCCTCGTCCAGGCCACGCGCCGGCTGCGGCTTGGTGTGGCGGCCCATCTGCACGCCCTGGCCAAAACCGTCCCCCGCCCAACACTCACTCCAGTTATCCCCCACCACCCACCTCCGTTCTCCGACCGAGCACCCGTTGCACCACGCTCGATGCCACCCTGCGATCGAGCACCTGTTGCCCCACATTCGATGCCCACTCCCCAACCAACGACCCACCTCCCACCGCGCGATGCCCACTCACCACCCAAGATCCGGCCACTTCCAAAACCGCCCAACGCTCGCGCCAGTTCCTCCCACCAACCACTCGTTGCCGGACACTCGCCCCGTTCCAAGACCAAACAGTCCTTGCCCCACACTCGATGCCGTTCTCCGACCGAACATCTCGCTACCCGAACACCGAGCCGTTCCCCGACCAAAGCATCCGTCGCTCAACATTCGATGCCCGCCCGCGCCCAAGGCCCCGTTGCCCCAACACTTGTTACCTGCCCCGCGCCCAAGCATCCCGCCACACCGACCCGGTCTCCAACCGAACAGCCGCAGCCCACCACTCGACCCCTTTCCCCGACCAAGCAGCGCTGCTCAACACTCGATGCCCACCCCGCGCCCAAGCCCCGTTGCCCAACACTCCACCCGGCCTGCGAGCGAGCAGCCGTTGCCCAACACTCCACCCGGCCCTGCGAGCGGGCAGCCGCTGCCCATCACTCCACCCCGCTCAGCCACCGAGCACCCCGTTGCTCATCACTCGACGCCCACCCTGGCGACCTGTTGTGGGCGACGCGCCGGGGTCCCCATCCACGACGCGGGCTCGGGGCAGACGAACGGGCGCGACTGTGGTTAGCTGTGGGGCCATGAGCGTGCGCAGCGAGCGAGTCCTGAAATACCATGCGCCCGTGCGCATGCCGGAGCCGAACAGGAGCGAGGCGACGGTATGAGCACCCCTTTGGCCGATCCGCCGGAAGAATATCTACCCCGCGACACCGCCGACGTCGTCCGCACAGTGCGTGACTCCCGGCCCCAGCCGCTGACCGTCCGCGGCGGCGAGCGCGGCGAACACGGCGGCGACTACGAGGACGACCTCGCCCCGCCGGACCGCCGCGTCGTGCTGTCGCTGCGGCGGATGAACCGCGTGCAGGCCGTCGACGCCGACGCGCGGCTGGTGCGAGTGCAGGCCGGCGCGCGCCTGTCCGATGTCGACCGCACCCTCGCCGCGCACGGCCTCGGGCTGCCCATCGTCGGCGACCATCGCGAGATCACCGCGGGCGGATTCGCCGCCGTCGGCGGTCTCAGTGCCGCCTCGCACCGCTACGGCATGTTCAGCGACAACGTCGTCGCGCTCGAATACGTCGATCCCGAGGGCAGATTCGGCACGTGCGGGCGCACCCACCACGCCGACCGCTTCCGCCGCATCCTCGGCGGCGCGGGGCGCACGGGCATCATCACCGCCCTCACCCTCGAGGCCGTCGAGGTCGACAAGGACCACACCTGGCTGGCCTCCGACCCGCACCGCTTCCTCGACTTCGACACCTTCGTCGAACATTCCGTCGCCGAGATCCGCAACCCCGGCGACGCCATGCTCCAGGTCGGCCGCTGGGTGGACACCTCCCCGCTGCGGGTCTCGCGGCCGGTCGGCACCGGGCACGTGCAGCTGGGCACCGTGCGGTTCGGGCAGTGGTCGAGCCTGCACCCCACCACCGCCACGCCGTCGCTGCGCGCCCGCCGCGAACTCGGCGCCCGGGCCCGGAAGTCGCTGGGCGCCATCGCCTCCGCCGCCCGCGGCCCCGCCGGTATGCCGGTGCGCAACGCCGCCGCCGGCGCGCTGATGTTCGCGCCGAAGGTACTCACCCTGCGCGACGCGGAGTTCCTCGCCGACACGGTGATCACCTCCGCCGAACGCGGCCCGGCCCACCGGGTCGCGGTGTTCGCCCCGCTGTCGACCTACACCGCGGTGTTCCACCGGCTGCACGACCTGTTCACCGACTACCGCGAGCGCAGCGGCTGCTTCACCGTCATCTCCGCCATGACCTACGGTGTGCGGTCGCCGTACCTGCACGAGCTGTCCGGCGAGGACCACGGTTTCATCACCTTCACCTGCCGCGTGCGGCCCACCGGGACCTACACCGGCAAGTCCGGCACCCCCGAACTGCTGCGCGAGATCGACGCCGCCATCGAGGACATCTGCCGCTCGGAACGCGCCCGCCGCTACGACACCGAGTAACCGGCAACACAGCACGGCGCCCCGGTCGGAATTCGACCGGGGCGCCGTGTTCGTCTGCGTCTAGTGCTTCTCCGGACCCAGGTGGTACTCGAAGACCAGTCCGCCCACCGCGATCAGGATGCAGACCACCCCGATGCCGATCAGCCAGAACTGGAAGAACGCGAACCCGATCGCGGTCACCGAGGCGGCCGCGGCGATCAGGATGGGCCAGAAGCTGCCGGGCGAGAAGAAGCCCAGGTCGCCGGCGCCGTCCGCGATCTCGGCGTCCTCGTAGTCCTCCGGCCGCAGATCCAGCCGGCGGGCCACGAAGCGGAAGTAGGTGCCCACGATCAGGGTCAGGCCCGCGGTCAGCACGATCGCGGTGGTACCGGCCCATTCGACGCCGGTGCGCGACTGCGCGGTGAAGAAGGCGTAGACGATCGCCACGATGATGAAGAACACCGTGAGCAGCTCGAAGATGCGTGCTTCGACCTTCATGTCAGTTCTTTCCTCACTTGCTCTCGGCCTGGGCGGCTTCGCGCGCGGTGCGGTTGCTGTCGAACGGGTGCGTCGTCACGGCCACCGGCGACTCACCGATGCTCGCCAGCGCGTCGGCGTTGGTCGCGCCCTTCTCCCGCGCCTGCAGGTAGCGCTCGAACTTGTCCGGCGAGACGGCCCGGACCTCGAAGTTCATCATCGAGTGGAAGGTACCGCACATCTCGGCGCACCGGCCGACGAAGGCGCCCTCCTTCTCGATCTTGGTGATCTGGAAGGTGTTGTCGGAGTGGTTCTGCTCCGGGTTCGGCATCACGTCGCGCTTGAACAGGAACTCCGGCACCCAGAACGAGTGGATGACGTCGGCCGCGGCGAGCTGGAACTCCACGACCCGGTTGGTGGGCAGCACCAGCACCGGGATCTCGTTGGTCGAGCCGATCGTCTCGACCTTGTCGTAGTGCAGGTAGGAGATGTCGTTGGCGGGCAGGCCGTTGTTCGGGCCCGGCTGCGCGTGGCCGTCGACCTTGCGCTCCCTGTACTCCTCGACGATCTCCTGGTTCAGCGCCTGCCGGTTGGCGTCGACACCGTCGTAGACCCGGCCGCCGGACAGCGTGGCCTTCTGGTAGCCGAACTTCCAGTTCCACTGGAACGCGGTCACGTCGACCACGACGTCCGGGTTGTCCACCTTCTCGTGCACGTAGTTCTGCACGACCACGGTGAAGTAGAACAGCACCGCGATGATCACGAACGGGATCGCCGTGTAGGTCAGTTCCAGGGGGACGTTGTAGCCGGTCTGCCGGGGGAACTCCGGCGAACTGGACTTCTTGCGGTGGAAGGCCACCGTCCAGAAGGTGAGGCCCCAGACCAGGACACCCATCGCCAGCGCGGCGACCACGGACCAGGTCCACAGTTCGCGCATCCGGGTCGCCTGCGGGGTCACACCCGTGGGCCAGCCGAACCGAAGCACGGGGTTGTCGATCGAGCAGCCCGAGACGAGCAGCACGGTCATCCCCAAGGACACCGCCAGCCCGGCCCGCCGAAGGATGCGGCCCCGCCCGGCTCGGGCGGGTCGTGCCCCTATCGCTTCGCTCGCCTTGTGCGCCACGCTCAACGCCTTCCTGGTCGTCTCTCCGACTCGCCGCCGCCCGGGTGGGGCCGGACAGCGCGTATCCAGCATGTTCGGGTGGCCCGGGACCGGACCGGCACAAACGCACGATCCGGGCCGGGAGTTCCCGAGTACTACGCAGCGTAGACCAAACCGGGTACCGCGTTGTGCCCGGGTCGCATTCGACACACCGGAAAGCGGCCGACGACCGGGACAGCACGCCGACTCCCGGTACGGCATACTCGGAGACTGGGTTTCGCTCCTCCCGCCCGCACCCGATCCCGGAAACGAGGTTCTCGACGCAGTGTGTGGACTGCTCGGATTTCTGACAGCTGACGTGGCGAGCAGCGCTGGTTCCCGCCCTATTCCCCCCCGCGATGTCGTGCAGCAGGTCTACGACGCGTTGCAGTGTGGCCGCCACCGCGGGCCCGACGAGCGCGGTACCTGGCACGACGAACACATCATCCTGGGCTTCAATCGGCTGTCGATCATCGACATCGAGCACTCGCATCAGCCGCTGCGCTGGGGGCCGCCGGACAGCCCGGAGCGCTACGCGCTGGCGTTCAACGGGGAGATCTACAACTACCTGGAACTGCGCGAGCAGCTGCGCTCCGAGCACGACGCGCGGTTCACCACCGAGGGCGACGGCGAGGCGATCGTCGCCGCCTACCACCACTGGGGCACCGACGCGTTCGCGCGGCTGCGCGGCATGTTCGCCTTCGCGATCTGGGACACCGAGACGCGGCGGCTGGTCCTCGCGCGCGATCCGTTCGGCATCAAGCCGCTGTTCCTGGCCACCGGCCCGAACGGCACCGCCTACGCCAGCGAGAAGAAGAGCCTGCTGGAACTGCTTGCGCCGCTGGGCCTTTCGGACGAGCTGGACGTGCGGGCGCTGGAGCACTACACGGTGCTGCAGTACGTGCCGGAGCCGGAGTCGCTGCACAAGGATGTGCGCCGACTGGAGTCCGGGTGCTACGCCACGCTGGAACCGGGTGCGGCGCCGCAGATCACACGGTACTTCGAGCCGAAGTTCCGGGTGCGGCCGTTCGCGGCGGGCAGCGCGGAGCGGCGGTATCGCGAGATCGCCGAGGTGCTGGAGGATTCGGTCGCCAAGCACATGCGCGCCGACGTCACCGTCGGCTCGTTCCTGTCCGGCGGTATCGACTCGACAGCCATCGCGGCGCTGGCGATCCGGCACAATCCCGATCTGCTGACGTTCACCTCCGCATTCGAGCGCGAGGGGTATTCGGAGGCCGACGTGGCCGCCGAGACCGCGGAGGCGATCGGCGCCAAGCATTACATTCGCACCGTGAGCCCGGAGGATTTCGCCGGGGCGATCCCCGAAATCGTCTGGTATCTCGACGATCCCGTGGCCGATCCGGCGCTGGTGCCGCTGTACTTCGTCGCCAAGGAGGCGCGCAAGCACGTCAAGGTGGTGCTGTCCGGCGAGGGCTCCGACGAGCTGTTCGGCGGGTACACGATCTATCGGGAACCGTTGTCGCTCAAGCCTTTCGAGTATCTGCCCCGGGGTGTGCGGCGGTTGGCGGGCAAGTTGTCGGAGCGGATTCCGGACGGCACCCGCGGCAAGAGCCTGCTGCACCGCGGCTCGCTGCCGCTCGAGGAGCGCTACTACGGCAACGCGCGCAGTTTCAGCGACGCCCAGCTGCGGGCGGTGCTGCGCGATTTCCGCCCGGAGTGGACGCATCAGGACGTCACCGCGCCGATCTACCAGCGATCGCGAGGCTGGGATCCGGTCGCGCGCATGCAGCACCTGGACCTGTTCACCTGGCTGCGCGGCGACATCCTGGTCAAGGCCGACAAGGTGACCATGGCCAACTCGCTGGAGCTGCGGGTGCCGTTCCTGGACGCCGAGGTGTTCCGGGTCGCCGAGCAGATCCCGTTCGACCAGAAGCTCACCAAGGAGACCACCAAGTACGCGCTGCGCCGGGCCCTCGAGACGATCGTCCCGCCCCACGTGCTGCACCGGCCCAAGCTGGGTTTCCCGGTCCCTCTGCGGCATTGGCTGCGCGGCCCCGAACTGTACGACTGGGCCGCCGCCCAGATCGCCGATTCGCAGACCGACCACCTGCTCGACAAGTCCGCGATCAAGGCGATGCTGGAGGCACACCGCACCGGCGCCGCCGACCACAGCCGCCGCCTGTGGACCCTCCTGGTCTTCATGATCTGGCACGGCATCTTCGTCGAGAACCGCATCAAGCCGGAGATCCAGGAGCCCACCTACCCGGTGCGGTTGTAGGCGGCCTGTCCGAATTCGCCGGCCGCCGCGAGCCCTGCGCTGTTGCGATCGAGGCGGCTAGGTGTCCGACCTCGGCGCTACGCTCGGGGCATGTGTAGAAACATCACCGCGCTGCGGGGGCTGGAGCCGGAGGCGACGGCCGAGGAAATTCACGCGGCGGCGCTGCAGTACGTGCGCAAAGTCGGCGGCCTGTCCAGCATCTCCGCGTCGAACCGGGCGGCGGTGGAGGCCGCGGTCGCCGATATCGCCGCGGCCACCACCCGCCTGCTCGCCGACCTGCCCGAGCGCAAGGTGCCGCCGAAGTCCGTCCCACCGCTGCGCCGTCCCGAGGTCCGGGCCCGCATCGAGGCGCGCTCCTGAGTAGGACACCGACGTCCGAATCCACATCCGCGTGCGCCGGGCCGTATCTGCGGAGTCTTACCGCTGTTGCAGAGTTCTTACCGCTGTTGCCCGGTGCCCCGGGAATCGCGTGCGCCGGTCGTCAGGCGTATCTACAGAGTCTTGCCGGTGTTGTCCTGTGGGAAGAATGACCGTCGCGGATAGGGCCGCCGATCGTCTCGACCTTGTCGTAGTGCAGGCAGGAGAGGTCACCGCCCGCACGAAGCGATGACGGCGGTGCAGGTGACGGCGAGTTCGAGGGTGGCGCCGAGGACGTCGCCGTTCAGGCCGTCGAAGCGGCGTACGCAGTGTCGGACGAATATCCAGGCGATACCGAGACTCGCGGCTACGGCGAGTACTCCGAGCCAGCGATGGTCGGGTGTGGCGAGAACGCCCGCACCGAGCGCGAGCAGCGTCCAGAGGCCGATGGTCGGCAGCGACTGTGTCCCCGCCACCAAACTGCCGAATCCGGCCCCCGGTGCGGACGGGTATCCCCGGCGGCAAGCCAGGACGACCGCGACCCGCCCCACCGCGACCGCCAGCGCGATCGCGAGCCAACGACCGTCCGCCGCCAGCGCCGCGAACGCCAGCGCCTGCCCGCCGATCGCGAACACCAGCGCGGCCACGCCGAACGGCCCCGCCCCGCCACTCTTCATGACTTCCCGCGCCCGCTCGGGCGGCCCGTAACTCCCGAGACCGTCCGCCGTATCGGCCAGCCCGTCCAGATGCATCCCCCGCGTCGCCGTCGCCAACGTCCCCACCCCCAACAGCCCCGCCAACCCGAAACTCATTCCCGCCGTACCCGACACCCACATCACCCCGGCGACACCCGCACCGAGCACCACCCCCACCACCGGCGCAAGACCGATAGCCCTTCCCGCCCCCACTCGGTCCACCGTCTCCGGCCCCCGCACCGGCACCACCGTCAACCAGGAGACCACCAACCGAACCGAATTCACCCCCACCACCCCCACACCCCAACGATCGACCCGCCCACCACCCGCGACCCCACCCCACCCGCAGCGCACCACGCCGCCAGCACCGCCCGCGACCCCGCCCCACGCACCAACCACCGCGCCAATTCACCCGCAGCGCACCACGCCACCACCACCGCACCCTCCACCGCCCGCGACCCCGCCCCGTGCACCGATCGCCGCGCCGACTCACCCGCAGCGCACCACGCCGCCACCACCGCCCGCGACCATGCCCCACGCACCAACCACCGCGCCGACTCACCCGCAGCGCACCACGCCGCCAGCACCGCACCCTCCATCGCCCGCGACCCCGCTCCACGTACCGATCGCCGCGCCGGCTCACTCGCGGAGTGCCGACTCGGGGGTCGGGGGCCGGGGTGGTGCCGCCGATCGAGGCGCATGGTCAGGGGGTGGGTTCGGAGGGGACGCGGGTGGTTTCGTCGGCGGTGCTCACGCCCGCGTCGGCGAAGGTGGCCATGTCCGCGAGGGTGGCGACGGCGGCGCGGAGGACGGGGAGGGCGGTGAGGGCGCCGGAGCCTTCGCCGAGGCGCATATCCAGGTCGACGAGCGGGTCCAGGCCGAGGCGGTCGAGGGCTCGGGCGTGCGAGGGTTCGGTGGAGCGGTGCCCGGCGACCCACCAGGCCCGGGCGCCGGGGGCCAGCATGTCGGCGAGCAGGGCGGCGGCGGTGATCACCACGCCGTCCAGGACGACGGGAGTGCGGCGGGCGGCGGCCTGCGCGAGATAGCCTGCGGCAGCGGCCAAATCGGCGCCGCCCGCGACGCGCAGCAGCACGACCGGGTCGTGGCGGTGCGAGCGGGCCCGCCACATGGCGTCGCGCACCGCGGCGGCCTTGCGCATCCACGCGGCGTCGTCTATGCCCGTGCCGCGACCCACCGCCAGCACCGGCTCGGTGTCGGTGAGTGTGGCGATGAGAACCGTTGCGGGAGTGGTGTTCCCGATTCCCATGTCACCGGCGATCAACAGGTCGGCGCCCCCGTCGATCTCCTCGTCGGCGATCGCCTTCCCGGCCGCCAGCGCGGCGTTCACCTCGGCCTCGGTGAGCGCGTCCTCGCGGTCGATGCGCCCGGAGGAGCGCCGCACCTTGTATTTCGACACCGACGGATCGGTGTCGCCGTCGACGGCGATGTCCACCACCCGCACGGTCGCGTCCGCCAGCCGCGCCAGCACGTTCACCGCCGCTCCCCCGGCGAGGAAGTTGGCGACCATCTGCGCGGTCACCTCGCTCGGATACGCCGAAACCCCGTGCCGCGCAACACCGTGGTCCCCCGCGAACACCACCACCCGAGCCCGCTGGAACTGCCGCGGCGGGCACACCCCCTGGCAGGCCGCAACCCAGTTCCCCAACGTCTCCAACCGCCCCAGCGCCCCGCCCGGCTTGGTCAACTCCGACTGCCGCGCCTCGGCCTGCCCCCGTACCTGCGCGTCGGGCGCCACCACGGGCCCGAATTCCGGTGCGACAGCGGGGAACTCGCTGATCCACGCTCCCTCATCGGAATCACCAACCGAGGCAACCGGCCCAACATCCGTACCGAATCCGGCTGTGCCCGCGGCTGCCACTTCTTCCGAGAGCACGCCCCCTGCCACGGCATGTGTTGCCCTGGAGGGGGTTTCATCGTAAGGCCCGGCTGGCGTGGAGGTAGACATGCCCGCATGCGCACCACCGACTGCCGATGAAGCAGACTCCGCGCCTCGTGCCCGGGCCGAGGTACCGGAATCCACGGCCCCGGCCTGCGCTGGAAGGCCGGACTCCCCGGCCGTCGCCTGCGCGGAGATGGCGGGGCCCGCCGCGGTACCGATCCCGGCCTTCCCGTACGTGGCATCGGACGCTGATCCGGCAGGGCCGGGACCTTCGCCACTCGACGGAGGTGCACTCCCAGCGCGGGCGGCGTCGTCCACGACGGCACCCGTGGAAGACGCGGCGCCCACAGCGTCGTCCGCGACGGCACCCGTGGAGGACGCGGCGCCCAGCATTGCCACCGGCGCACCGGCGGCGGTCGCGTTCGGTTTGATCCTGGTCGGGATCCCCGCCACTACCAGGTACACCTCGTCGCATACCGCCGCCAGGCGCTGGTTCAGCTCGCCGAGTTCGTCCTGGAACAACCGGCCCGAACGGGTCGCGGGGAGGACACCGAGCCCTACCTCGGGGCTCACGATGATCAGCCGGTGCCGGTAGCCGGTCACGGCCGCGACGAGGTCGTCGGTGTCGGGGCGTACGGTGCCGCGGGGTCCTTCCCACGCCGACCGTGCATCGATGCGCCCGGTCAGCCAGGTGCCGAGGTCGTCGATGAGCGTCACCGCAGCCGGTTCGGCGAGCAGCGCGACCGGATCACCCTCGACCACATTCCACACCCCCGGCCGCCGGACCCGATGGGCCGCAACCCTTTCGGCGAAGTCCGCATCGGACGGATCGACCACGGCCGTCGCCACATACCGCACCGCCCCGGCCCGCCCGGCCAGCTCCTCGGCGAACGCCGACTTCCCAGACCGCGCCCCGCCGAGCACCAGCGTCCGCACCCCAGCATCCTTCACCACGCCAGAACGGTACCAACCCGACCCCTCCGGAGACGCGCACGCCCGCCCACCTCCACCCGCAGCTCACCTCAGCAGTACCGCACCGGCGACAGACAACATCTGCCGCGTGTCGGCTGCGCCCGCACACCGGTCGACCACACGTGCCGTGTAGTGCCGAACACATACACGGCGGCATCCCGCACAACGGCGAACAACACCTGTAGCGCTCGAAGCGTCGACCGGGCGGCAACCGGGTTCGGGCCTGTTGCCCTCAGCCGCCGAACCGGCGACGGTAGTCGGTCGGGGCGATGCCGACGAGGCGTTGGAAGTGGTGGCGGAGGAGGGCCGCGGAGCCGAAACCCGAACGGGAGGCGATGGTTTCGAGGTCGAGGGTGGTTTCCTCGAGGAGGTGTTTCGCCAGCAGGACGCGCTGGTTGGTGAGCCACTTGACCGGCGTGGTGCCGGTTTCGGCGACGAAGCGGCGGGCGAAGGTGCGCGGCGACATGGCCGAGCGGGCGGCCAGATCCTCGATGGTGTGTGCGAGGTCGAGGTGCTCGGTCAGCCAGAGGAGTGTGTCGCGCAGACTGTCGGTGGTGCATTCCGGCACGGGCTGCTCGATGAACTGGCGCTGGCCGCCGTCGCGCTGCGGCGGTACCACCATGCGGCGGGCGATCTTGTTGGCGACCGCGCTGCCCAGTTCGCGCCGCACCAGATGCAGGCAGGCGTCGATGCCCGCCGCGGTACCGGCGCTGGTGATCAGATTGCCCTCGTCGACGAACAGCACATCCGGATCGACGGTGGCCGAGGGATACCGTTCGGCGAGCTGGCCCACATAGCGCCAGTGCGTGGTGCATTTGCGCCCGTCCAGCAACCCGGCCGCGCCGGCGAGGAAGGCGCCCGAGCACACGGTCAGCACGGTCGCCCCGCCGTCCGCGGCGGCACGCACCGCCCGCACCACGCGCGGATCGAACTCGTGGTCCGGTGCGACGGGAAACGCCGGAATCGCGACCAGGTCCGCATCACCCACCGCGTCCAGGCCGTGTTCCGGAGTGAGCGTCACCCCGGGCGTACTGGACTGCAGCGGCCGCCCCGGCTCGGCACCGCAGACCCGGAAGTCGAACGACGGCAGCCCGTCGTCGCGGCGATCCAGCCCGAAAACCTCACAGACGACGCCGAATTCGAACATGGCGACGTTCGCGCTGAGCACCGCGGCGACCTTGGACAGCATCCGACGAGTCTACTTGGCCGGATATTTACGAACAATGTCTTTACTGCCACTGGTGGCAGTAAGTGATTGGCAGAAAACTTACTGCCATGCTTACCTTGCTGCTCACCTTCCTCTTCGTTCTCCTGATCGTCCTGGCTGTGCGCGTGTTCCTGCATCACGGGCTCACCCTGCCGCCCACGGGCTCGAGCGCCGTGGACGACCGCGACGCCCAGCGCCTGGATCAGGAACTCCGCGCCATCACCGCCATACGCGAACACGGTTGAACCACACCGGAACCTGCGCCGTCCGGTCCGGCCACATTCTGACATCCCACCCGGCTACGCTCGGCCATCCCGCCCGGCGACGCTCCGACAACCCACCCGGCCACGTTCGACCAACCCGCCCAGCCACGCTCCGACAACCCGCCCGGCCACGCTCCGACAACCCACCCCGCCACGTTCGGCCAACCACCCAGCCACGCTCCGACAACCCACCCGGCCACGTTCGACCAACCCGCCCGGCCACGCTCCAACATCCCGCCCGGCCACGTTCGACCAACCCGCCCGGCCACGTTCTTCGGCCGGGCTAGACCGAATCGCCCGGGTTCACCCGTGGCTTGGGCGCGCGCATGCGGCGGATCTGCGAGGCCCGCACGAACGCGTACCAGCCCAGCGACCACGACGAGGTGGTGTCGTCGGGGAAACGCTCCTGTACCCGCTTGTTGATGGTCCGGCCGATCAGGAAACCCTCGCCGACCATGAACACCATCATCACCAGCATGGCCAGCGTGACGTAGGCCTGCACCGCAGGCGTCAGGAACATGGTGAGAATCAACACCAGCGCCAGCGGCATGAACAGCCCGACCAGATTGCGCCGCGCGTCGACCAGGTCCCGCACATAGGCGCGTACCGGTCCGCGATCGCGCGGTAACAGGAACTTGTCCTCCCCGGCGAGCATGCGGGCGCGCCGGTCGGCAGCGGCGGCGCGGCGCTCGGCCGAGGCCACCTTGCGATCGGCCCGGCTGCCGCGCGCGGCCTTGCGGCGGGCACGGGCTTCCTTCGAGGTCATGGGCGCGGGCGCGACCGGCCCGCGCCGCCTGTTCTCGGCATCCCGGCGCTTGGGAGTGGGCCGCCCCTTGCCGGTGGTGGCCGTGGCGGCCGGCCGCTCGGAGGGGGTGGCCGAGTCGCCGCCGGACGCGCCGGCCTGGGCGGCCGAGGTCTCGTCGGCGAGGTCGTCGGTCTTGCTGGCATCGCCGCGGCGGAGGAACTTCACGCCGACCAGGCTATTCGATGGCACATCGCCCTGGAAATCCGGTTCGCCGAGTCGCTGTGTCCTGTGCCATAGTCGACTGTTCACCCCCCGCTAACCGGTCGTTTCCGGCCGTGACGAGAGTACCGTCGAGAGCGGACAGCCACATTCGGCAGGCATGACGCCGGGGTGCGGTGGGGTACACGGACTAGGGCGCCATCGACCACGAGTGGCAAGATTGGAATAGCCACCCGCGAAGTGGCGTTGACAGCTTCCGAGCCGTGCGCTGTTCACGGGTTGAACACGGGTCCCGAGGAGACTTCATGACTGTGCAGAACGAGACCACCACTCACGGTGTGACGCTGACCGACGCGGCCGCCTCCAAGGCCAAGGCGCTGCTCGATCAGGAGGGCCGTGACGATCTGGCGCTGCGGATCGCCGTGCAGCCCGGTGGCTGTGCGGGCCTGCGCTACCAACTGTTCTTCGACGACCGCGCGCTCGACGGTGACCTCACCGCCGAGTTCGGCGGCGTCAAGCTGACCGTCGACCGGATGAGCGCCCCGTACGTCCAGGGCGCCGCGATCGATTTCGTCGACACCATCGAGAAGCAGGGTTTCACCATCGACAACCCGAACGCCACCGGCTCCTGCGCCTGCGGCGACAGCTTCAACTGAGCAGCCACCTCAGCGCGGAATCCCAGTGGGATTCCGCGCTGACTGCTGCCCGAGTGCCATGAGTTCCGTTGCCGCACAAGGGGTCCGGCGACCCAGACACTCCGGTGCGCTGGGGTGGTGAGGTCGCAGTTCGACGGTGTACGTTACGGACGACTGATTTCGCCCGCTCATGGGTAATAGACCAGTGCGCCCGAGACCCGACACCGAAGGATTCCCGTGACCATCGCCGTGTCCGCATCCATTGCGACGGACAATCTCATGCACTTCCCCGGACGTTTCTCCGAGGCATTGCTTGCGGATCAGCTCCAGCACGTCTCGCTGAGCTTCCTCGTCGACGATCTGGCCATCCGCCGCGGCGGTGTCGGCGGCAACATCAGCTACGCCATGGGCCTGCTCGGCCGGTCGCCGCTGTTGCTGGGCGCGGTCGGCGCCGACTTCGCCGAGTATCGCGAATGGCTCGAGCGCCACGGCGTCGACTGTTCGGCGGTGCTGACCTCCAGCACGGCGCACACCGCCCGCTTCATCTGCACCACCGATACCGAGATGGCCCAGATCGCGACCTTCTACCCGGGCGCGATGAGCGAGGCCCGTGACATCTCGATCGCCAAGGTGTCGCAGACCCGCGAGCTGGAGCTGGTGCTGATCGGCGCCAACGATCCCGAGGCCATGCTGCGCCACACCCGCGAATGCCGGGAGCTGGGCATCCCGTTCGCCGCCGACCCGTCCCAGCAGCTCGCCCTGCTCGACGGCGAGCAGGCGCGGCAGCTGATCGAGGGCGCGGCGTACCTGTTCACCAACGAGTACGAACTGGGCCTGCTGCGGCAGAAGACGGGCCTGACCCTGGACGAGATCGGCGCGCGGGTCGGCATCCGGGTCACCACGCTGGGCGCGAAGGGCGTGCAGATCGTCGACCGCGACGGCACCGAGGTGAACGTCGAGGTGGTGCCCGAGCGGTCGAAGGTGGACCCGACCGGGATCGGCGACGCGTTCCGCGCCGGATTCCTCACCGGCCACACCGCCGGGCTCGGCCTGGAGCGCGCTGCGCAACTGGGTTCGCTGATCGCGGTGCTGGTGCTGGAGACCGACGGCCCGCAGGAGTGGACGCTCGACCGCACCGAGGCGCTGGAACGGCTGCGCGGCGCCTACGGTCCGGCGGCCGCCGACGACATCGCGCCGCTGCTGCACTGACCGAAATCGACTGCGCCGCCGCCGCAGTCGGCGCGGCGCGATTTCGCAATCCGTCACAGGTGAACCGGCGATTCCGCCGTGCGAGTTTCGTTTCGACTGCGCCCGCACTATGCGGTGACGACTCACAGTCGGTCGAAGGTACGCCGGTCGCCACCGAGCCATAGGGTATACGCATGGGATCCGACCGTTTGTATTTTCGTCAGCTGCTGGCCGGCCGGGATTGGGCCGTGGGCGATCCGATCGCCACGCAGATGCGCAATTTCGCGTATTTGCTGGGCGACCGAGACAGTGGCGAGTGTTTGGTCGTGGATCCCGCATATGCCGCAACCGATCTGGTCGATATCGCCGAGGCCGACGGGCTGCGCGTGAGCGGCGTACTCGCCACCCATCACCACCCCGATCACGTGGGCGGGACAATGCTCGGATTCACCTTGCGAGGCGTGCGCGAACTGCTGGAGCGGGTGCAGGTCCCGGTGCACGTCAATGCCGAGGAACTGCCGTGGGTCGCCAATGTCACCGACATCGCGCCCAGCGAACTGACCGGTCACGCGCACGGCGACAAGGTGACCGTCGGCGGGTTCGAGATCGAATTGCTGCACACTCCCGGGCACACGCCGGGCAGCCAGTGCTTCCTGTTCGAGGATCGGCTCGTCGCAGGCGACACACTGTTCGTCGACGGCTGCGGACGCACCGATTTCCCGGGCGGCGATTCCGACGCGATGTTCCGCAGTCTCCGATATCTAGCGGGCCTATCGGGCGACCCGACCGTTTATCCGGGCCACTGGTATTCGCAGGAGCCCAACGCCGCGCTGTCCACGGTGCGCGACAGCAACTATGTGATGCGGCCGCAGACGCTCGAGCAGTGGCACATGCTGATGCCGGGATAGCGACCCGGCTCAGATCAGCTTGCGCATCCAGCCGTGAATATCGGCGAACGTGCCGCGCTGAATTCCGGTCAGCGTCTCGCGCAGTGCCATGGTGACCTCACCGGGTTCGCCGTCGCCGATGGTGAATTCGCCCTCGGCCGAGCGCACCGACGCGACCGGGATGACGACCGCCGCGGTGCCGCAGCCGAACACCTCGGTGATCTCGCCCGACTCCACGCCCGTGCGCCATTCGTCGACCGAGATCTTGCGCTCCTCCACCTGGTAACCGGAATCGGCGGCCAGGGTGAGCAGCGAGTCGCGGGTGATGCCCGGCAGCAGAGAGCCGGACAGTTCCGGGGTCACCAGCCGCGCCTGCGAGCCCGCGCCGTACACGAAGAACAGGTTGTTGGTGCCCATCTCCTCGACGTAGCGGTGTTCGCAGGCGTCGAGCCAGACCACCTGGTCACAGTCCTGGTCGGCGGCCTGCTTCTGGGCCAGCAGCGAGGCGGCGTAGTTGCCCGCCACCTTGGCTTCGCCGGTGCCGCCGGGCGCGGCCCGCACGAACTCGGTGGACAACCACACCCGCACCGGCTTCAGGCCGCGCGGAAAGTACGCTCCCGCAGGCGAACCCAGCAGCAGGTACTTGTATGCCTCGGCCGGTTTCACGCCCAGGCCCGCCTCGGTGGCGAACATGAACGGCCGCAGATACAGCGAGTCCTCCCCGCCCGCCGCCGGCACCCAGTCGGCGTCGACCTCGAGCAGCTGGCGGATCGATTCGATGAACAGTTCCTCCGGGAGTTCGGCCATCGCCATGCGCCGCGCCGAGCGCTGGAAGCGGCGGGCGTTGGCGTCGATGCGGAAGGTCGCGATGCTGCCGTCGCCGTGCCGGTAGGCCTTCAGTCCCTCGAAAATGGCCTGACCGTAGTGGAACACCATGGTCGAGGGGTCCATCTGCAAGCTGCCGTACGGCTCCACCCGCGGATTGGTCCATTCCCCGCCCACATAGTCGATCGACACCATGTGATCGGTGAAGAAGCGCCCGAAACCGGGTTCCACCAGCATCTCCTGCCGCCGCGCCGCCGGGGTGGGCGAGGGATGCGGGATACGGGTGAACTGTGCGGCAACGGTCATGATTCCGATCCTAGAACCCGGCGTTCCGCCCGCGATGCCAGGCCTACCTCGGTGGATTCAGGAGGTGTGGGGGGTGACGAAGGGCGGGCGGGTCACCTCCGCGCGGAGGCGGCGGCCACGGACGTCGACCTCGACCTCGTCGCCCGGTTGCAGGCCCGCTGCCGTGTCCAGCAGGGCCAGGGCGATGCCGACCTTGAGTGTGGGTGAGAAGGTGCCCGAGGTGGTCTCGCCCACGACCTCATCGCCGCGCAGTACCGTCTGGCCCTGGCGCAGCACGCCGCGGTCGAGTGCCACGAGTCCCAACAGGTTCCGGCGCGGGCCCGCCGCCTTCTCGGCGGCGAGCGCGTCGCGGCCCCAGAACTCCGGCTTCTTCCAGCCGACGGCCCAGCCGCAGCGGGCCTGCACCGGTGAGATCTCCGGCGACAGTTCGTGACCGTGCAGCGGGTAGCCCATCTCGGTGCGCAGGGTGTCGCGCGCGCCCAGCCCGGCCGCCTGGCCGTCGCGGGCGCGGACCTCCGCCAGCAGCGCCCGGAACAGCGGTTCGGCGTCCGACCAGCGCGGCAGCAGCTCGTACCCGTGCTCGCCGGTGTAGCCGGTGCGGCAGACCCGGACCGGGCGGCCGTCCCACTCGGCGTCGGCGAAGGCCATGTACTCCATGGCGGTCGGCAGGCCCAGCGCGTCCAGCACCTCCGCCGAGCGCGGCCCCTGCACCGCGAACACCGCGTACCCGCGATGCTCGTCGGTGACGGTGATGCCGTCCGGCGCCGCCTTCCCCATCTCCGCCACCACGGCCGCGGTGTTGGCGGCATTGGGCACCAGGAACAGTTCGTCGTCGCCGACGTAGTACGCGATCAGATCATCGATCACCCCGCCCCGCGGCGTACAGCACAACGTGTACTGCGCCTTCCCCGGCCGGATCCGCCCCAGATCATTGGTCAGCACCGAGTTCACGAACTCCGCCGCCCCCACCCCGCGCACGGTCGCCTTCCCCAGATGACTCACATCGAACAACCCGACCGCGGTCCGCACGGCCGTATGCTCCGCCACCGTCCCCCCGTACTGCACCGGCATCTCCCACCCCCCGAACGGCGCAAAACTCGCCCCCAACTCCACATGCACGTCATGGATCGGGCCCCGCAGCAGCATCGAGTCACTCACCCGAGCGAGCTTATCGAGTGCATTCCTCCGGTACTCGGGCAGCGCGATCAACCGGTGTGGCACGCACCGGCGGCGCTCAGCTGGAGAACCACAGGGGCAGCACCCACCGGGAGCCATCAACCGGGAAACCGAACGGGTGATACCCACCAGGAGCCCTCAATTCGGGAACCACATGGGATAGAGGGTGGGGCCGTTCTCCGGAAGTGCGATCGGGTCGCCCTGGTGGGCGAAACCGTGGCGGGCGTAGAGGCGGGCGGAGCGTTCGGTGCTGGCTTCGAGGTAGGCGGGAAGGCCGTCGCTCGCCGTGGCTTTCACGCGGGCCTCGACGATGGCTCCGCCCGCGCCCGAGCCGCGGTGCCGCGGAAGAGTGACGATCGCCTGGAGGTAGCGGTGCGGGAACTGGGTGGGGTGGCGTTCGGCGATGGCGGCGGTGACGGCCGCCATGCGGCGGAACGGCGGGAGCGGAGTGTTCTCGAACAGGTGCCGCGCCTCCTGCGCCTCCTGCCGGACCCGGTCGAGATCCGGCAGCGTCTGCCACAGCGATACCGACCAGATGTCGTCGCCGGCGCCGGCCACCCAGATCTCGTCGTCGCGCAGGGCGCGGGCGACCACCTCGGGCACGTACTCCGCGCGGAAGCGCTCGGCGATGTCCGGGTGGCCGTCCAGCACCCATGCCGAGACCGCCTCGTCGGCGCTCGCTTCGGCGAATACGCGCGCCACCGTCTCGGCCTCCGCCGGTTCCGCGCGGCGCACCGTGAGCTGTGTCTGCATTTGACCTCCCGAAAGTGAACACTGTGCTTGTTCGCCAACATATGGGGCGGCTAGCGGTGATACGAGTATTTCGTCACACTGCAATGTGTGATGAAAACGGCCTGCGCGGTGTGCGGTGGCGAGCTGCCGCAACCGCGGCGTGGCCGCCGACGCCGGTACTGCTCACGCGCGTGTCAGGCCCGCGCTTACCGCGCGCGCCGCGACACCGCCGCGATACCGCCGCGCCGGGCCCGGCCGCGACGGCTCACGACGGTCGGAATCGTCCGCGCCGCAGTGGAATTGGCCGATCGCGACGGCCTGTCCGCCCTGTCCATGCGTCGGCTCGCCACCGAATTGCAGGTCGCGACCGCCGCCCTGTACCGCCACTTCCCCGATCGCGACACCCTGCTCGCCGAGATGGCGGAACTGGTCATCGCCGAAATACCGCCGCCGCCAACGGATCTCGTAGGCTGGCGGGAACGCATCGGCTACGAGGCCCGGGGGGAATGGCAGCTCTACCGGCGACATCCGTGGATGCTGCCGGTCCTCGCACGGACCCAGCCGCCGGTGGGACCGGCCCTGCTCGACAGTCTGGAAAGGTTCTTCGCCGCCTTCGAAGGGCCGGACATCGACCGCGATGCTGTGCTCTCGATCTACCTGTCGGTCTCCGGTCTGGTCCAGGGCCTCGCGCTGCTCCCCGCCTCCGAACGCGCCGGATCGGCCGAGACCTTCCGCGCCACGGCCCTCGAGCTGGTCTTCGCGCACACCTACCCGACTCTGTCCCGTTACTTCGCCGCGCCGACCGACAGCATCGACCTGGATTTCGACCGGCTGTTCGAGGACGCCCTTGCCCTGCTCCTCGACGGCATCGCGGCCCGGCGCCCGCCCACCGGAAACGGCCGATCGGAGGCGCCCACCGCGCCGCGCGGCGCCGTCGGAAGCGCGCCGCCGGCACCCTGCCCGACGCTCACAAATCCGCCCGACCAGTAGCCTTGTCCGCATGACAGCTGTTGCAGATCGTTCGCTCGGACCGGAACTGGCACGCACCGTAGACATCGGCGCCGACACCGATGTGCTCGTCATCGGGCTCGTGACGACCGACGACGGACCGGCGGTCACCCCGGACGACGCGTTCGAGGACGTGCTGAGCGCGGAGGTCCGCGCGGCGCTGACCGAGCAGTTGCGGGCCGTCGGCGCGAAGGGCAAGGCCGAGGAGCTGACCCGTATCCCCGCCCCCGCGGGCCTGGGCGTCACCAGCGTGCTCGCAGTGGGGCTGGGCGCGGCGGACAAGCTCGACGCGGAGCAGATCCGCAAGTCGGCCGGGGTCGCGGCGCGCGCGCTCGCCGGCGTGGACACCGCCACCACCACACTGTCGGGGCTGGATCTGGGCGCCGCGGCCGAGGGCTTCTACCTCGGCGCCTACACCTTCACCCCGTTCCGCTCGGGCAAGTCCGCGCCCAAGCCGGACGAACAGCCGGTGCGGCGCATCGAGTTCCTCGTTCCCGAGCCGGATTTCGGGGAAGAGGCGCTGTTCCGGGCGCAGTGCACCGCGGAGGCCGTCGCCACCGCCCGCGACTTCGTCAACACCCCGCCCAGTCACCTCTACCCCGCCGAATTCGCCTCGCGCGCACAGCAACTGGCCGAGGCCGCCGGGCTGGAAGTCGAGGTGCTCGATGAAAAGGCGCTGGAGGCACAGGGTTTCGGTGGCATCATCGGTGTCGGCAAGGGTTCCTCCCGGCCGCCGCGGCTGATCCGCATCACCCACCGCGGCGGCGCGAAGAAGGTCGCCCTGATCGGCAAGGGCGTCACCTTCGACACCGGCGGCATCTCCATCAAGCCCGCCGCCAACATGGAGAACATGACCTCGGACATGGGCGGGGCGGCCGCGGTCATCGCGACCGTGCTGCTGGCGGCGCGGCTGAGCCTGCCGATCACGGTGACGGCCACCGTGCCGATGGCGGAGAACATGCCCTCGGCCACGGCCCAGCGGCCCGGTGACGTGCTGACCCAGTACGGCGGCACCACTGTCGAGGTGATCAACACCGATGCCGAGGGACGGCTCATCCTGGCCGACGCCATGGTGCGCGCGGGCGAGGACGAGCCCGACTATCTCATCGACGTCGCCACCCTGACCGGCGCGCAACTGGTCGCGCTGGGCACCCGGACCCCGGGCGTGATGGGCACCGACGAGTTCCGCGACCGCGTGGCCCGCATCTCCCAGGAGGTCGGCGAGAACGGCTGGGCCATGCCGCTTCCCGCCGAGCTGCGCACCGACCTCAACTCGAAGATCGCCGATCTGGCCAATGTGACCCCGCACCGCAACGGCGGCATGCTCGCGGCCGGTCTCTATCTGAAGGAGTTCGTCCCCGAGGGCGTCGAGTGGGCCCACCTCGACGTCGCCGGCCCCGCCTACAACACCGGCGGCCCCTTCGGCTACATCGGCAAGGGCGGCACCGGCGTCCCCGTCCGCACCCTCATCGCCGTCCTGGACGACATCGCCGCCGAGTAGCCCCTCGGCCCGCGCGGACACCTCGTGGTCGAGACGGCGCAGTCCGCCACGTCGAGGTGGAAGTATCCGCGCGGGCCGGGCCTTTCCCGTCGCCAGTCACACGAACACCACGCCGAGTGAAGTCGGATAGGGTCGGTGCGGGCGAGTGGCTGCCCGATACGGTCGGATGCGTGAACGGAAGAGTCACCGCTCGAGCGGGCCGATGTGGCTGGTGCGGAGCACTTTCGCGGCGACAGGCGCCCGGCGCGCGAGTGGGAGACCTCCCGTGGCAGGAGCTCAGGAGGCGTGGCGGCGGGAGTGGCGGTAGGCCGTCGGCGCTTGGCCGTGCACGCGTTTGAAGGCGCGGGAGAAGGCGAATTCGGAGGCGTAGCCGATGCTGCGAGCCACCGCTGCGACGGAGTCGGGGGTGTCGCGCAGGCGGCGGGCGGCCAGTTCCATGCGCCAGCGGGCGAGGTAGGTCAGGGGCGGTTCGCCGACGAGGGTGGTGAAGCGGCGGGCCAGGGTGGCGCGGGAGATCCGGACGCGGTCGGCCAGCTCGGCGACTGTCCACGGGTGCGAAGGGTTTTCGTGCAGCAGGGCCATGACCCGCGCGATCTCGGGGTCGCGCAACGCCAGCAGCCAGGACGCCGCCGCCTCGGTGCGCGACTCCGTCCACGCCCGCAGCGCGTGGATGAACAGCACATCGACCAGCCGGTCGACCACGGTCTGCGTGCCGGGCCGCTCCGCGCCCACCTCGGCGGCCAGCAGGGTCAGGGTGGCGGCCAGTTCCGGCCGGTGCGCGGCCTGTTCCGACGACAGGTGCACCACCGGCGGCAGCAGGGTGAACAACGGATGCGAGCCGTAGTTGTCGTAATGGTAAGCGCCGCAGACGGTTCGGGTGCTGGGGCCGGGACCGTCCAGCACGATGGCCCGGCGGCCGGGCGGCGGAGCGATCCGCTGATACGGCGTGAGCGGCGCATCCGGCGCGCTCGCCAGCGCGTGCCCGCCGCCGGTGGGCAGCAGCACGAAATCACCGGTCGCCAGGGGCAACGGCGCGAAACCCGGTCGCAGCAGCCAGCAATCGCCCGCCACGACCGCATGGAAGGCCGCCATCGGCACCTCGTCCAGCCGCACACCCCACGACCCCGCCGCGGTCAACTGGGCCAGGACCACACCACCCACTCCGGTCGCGGCCAGCACGTCGGTCAGCACATCCACGACACCAGTGTATGAGACGCGCTGCTATCCATTCGCGACGCAGGGTCATGGCCGCGGCGACCGTGCGGACATACCGTCGAGGACATGCCAGAAAGCTACTCGCACAACCTGATTCGATTCCAGGAACAGTACGCCGCCATCCTGCCGGAAGAGCTGCTGCAGCAAGCACAGCAGCACGCCGAAAGTCTCAGCGGTCTCGGCTCCGACGCCCTCACCACCGGCGCACTCGCTCCGGACTTCACCCGCACCGATCAGCGCGGCACACCCTTCACCCTCACCGACGCGTTGCGCGAGGGTCCGGTCGTGCTGACCTTCTACCGCGGCGGCTGGTGCCCGTACTGCAATGTGCAGCTGCACACGCTGCAACAGGCCCTTCCGGAGTTCCGCGCCCACGGCGCCCGGCTGGTGGCGATCTCACCGGAGCCGCCGGACGATTCGCTCACCACCGCCGAACGCCACGCCCTGGAGTTCGACGTGCTCTTCGACGACCGCAACGGCGTGGCCCGCGCATTCGGACTGGTGTTCACCGTGCCCGAGGATGTTCGAGAGCTGTACCGGACAGCGGGCGCCGATCTCACCGCCACCAACGACGAACTGCCGATCCCCGCAACCTATGTCATCGACACCGATCGCCGCATCCGCTACGCCCACGTCGACGGCGACTACCGGCACCGCGCGGAAGCCGCCGACATCCTCACCGCCCTGAGCGAACGAGCCTCGGCCACATAGAGCATGGTGGACTCACACCTCGAGCCTCGGCCACACCCCCGTCGTGGACTCACACCTCGAGCCTCGGCCACACCCCCGTCGTGGACTCACACCTCGAGCCTCCGCCACGCCCCCATGGTGGACTGACACCGCCGCGAGCTTCCGCCCAACCCCGCGTCGCGGACTGACGCCCTACGGTTCCCCCAATTCCTGTTCCAATGCGCGCTTGCGTTCGATGCGGCGACGGGCGTCGAAGTCTCGCATGCGTTGGGGGTAACCGGTGCGGCGGACGTCGTAGACGGGGATGCCGAGGCGGCCGGACAGACGCCGGGCGCCTTGCTCCCCGACCACCCGCCGCGTCCATTCACCATCCGTGGCAACAAGAACCACCGTGACATCGGTCACGGTGGTTTTCGGTTCCACGTAGGCCTCGACACCGATGTGGTTGCGGACCCAATCGTCCAGATAGCGGAAATCGCCGGCACCGGAACCGCCCGGCCCGCTGCGGCGGAAACGATCCAGCAAACCCATCTCCGCCCCACCTCCTCGTTCCAAGAACCGGACACGCTCGGACCCGGTCCATCGATACTGCCAGTAGGACGGTGTGCGCGGCGCGAGCCGGGTCCGCCCGCCGCGAACGCCACCGGTCCGGACGGGGTAGCACCCCGGACACGGCACGCCCTGTGCTACGCGCCGCGGCGGCGAGTGCAAGGATGGAGACCCGGAACATGAACCACACACGGATCTCCGGTGCCACACAGAATGTTCGGTGGCAGTTCGGGCAGCCGCCGCGATCGCGGTGGGCGCCCGCCGAGAGACGAACTGTTGTAGACCCGTCGAGCAGTTAGAGGAGTCAACGGACATGGCCTTCTCCGTCCAGATGCCAGCGCTTGGTGAGAGCGTCACCGAAGGCACCGTGACCAGGTGGCTGAAGCAGGAAGGAGACACGGTCGAGGTCGACGAGCCCCTGCTCGAAGTCTCCACCGACAAGGTCGACACCGAGATCCCCTCACCGGCCGCCGGCGTGCTGACCAAGATCGTGGCCCAGGAGGACGACGTCGTCGAGGTCGGCGGCGAGCTCGGCGTGATCGGTGAGGCCGGCGAGGCCCCCGCAGCCGAGCCGGCCCCTGCCCCCGAAGCCGCCGCCCCGGCACCCGCCCCCGAGCCCGCACCGGCTCCCGCGGCCGCCGCCCCCGCTGCGGCGCCCGCACCGGCGTCGGCCCCCGCGCAGTCCGCCGCGAGCGGCACCCCGGTGAAGATGCCCGAGCTGGGCGAGTCGGTCACCGAGGGCACCGTGACGCGCTGGCTCAAGCAGGTCGGCGAGCAGGTCGAGGTGGACGAGCCGCTGCTGGAGGTGTCCACCGACAAGGTCGACACCGAGATCCCGTCGCCGGTGGCCGGCACACTGCTGGAGATCAGCGCGAACGAGGACGACGTCGTGGCCGTCGGCGGCCAGCTCGGCGTCATCGGAAGCGGTTCCCCCGCCGCTGCTCCCGCGCCAGCCCCGGCCCCCGCACCGGCGCCCGCGGCTCCGGCTCCGGCGCCCGCGCCGCAACCGGCACCCGCACCCGCCGCGCAGCAGGCACCGGCACTGCAACCCGCCGCCGCGCAGCAGGCGCCCGCGCCCCGGCCCGCCCCTCAGCAGGCTCCGGCACAGCCGCCCGCTCCGGCCGCCTCCGGCGGCAACGGCGAGGCTCCGTACGTGACCCCGCTGGTCCGCAAGCTGGCCGCCGAGAACAACGTCGACCTCGCATCGGTCAAGGGCTCGGGCGTGGGCGGCCGCATCCGCAAGCAGGACGTGCTCGCCGCCGCCGAGAGCAGCAAGCCCGCGGCGGCACCCCAGCCCGCCGCCGCACCGGCCGCGGCCCCGGCGCAGTCCTCCGCTCCCGCCGCCTCGGTCGGTGTCCGGCCGCAGCTGCAGGCGCTGCGCGGCACGGTCCAGAAGGCCAGCCGCATCCGCCAGATCACCGCGGTCAAGACCCGCGAATCGCTGCAGGCCACCGCGCAGCTGACGCAGACCCACGAGGCCGACGTCACCAATATCGCGGCGCTGCGGGCCCGCGCCAAGGACGCGTTCAAGGAGCGCGAGGGCGTCAACCTGACGTTCCTGCCGTTCTTCGCCAAGGCCGCGGTCGAGGCGCTGGGCGTGCACCCGAACATCAACGCCTCCTACAACGAGGACACCAAGGAGATCACCTACCACTCGGCCGTGCACCTGGGCATCGCGGTGGACACCGAGCAGGGCCTGCTCTCCCCGGTCATCCACAACGCCAGTGACCTGTCGCTGGCCGGCCTGGCGCGCGCCATCGCCGACATCGCCAACCGGGCCCGCACGGGCGGCCTGAAGCCGGACGAGCTGGCCGGTGGCACCTTCACGATCACCAATATCGGCAGCCAGGGCGCGCTGTTCGACACCCCGATCCTGGTGCCGCCGCAGTCGGCGATGCTGGGCACGGGCGCGATCGTGAAGCGGCCGGTGGCGATCGCCGACAACGGCAACGAGTTCATCGGCATCCGCTCGATGTGCTACCTGCCGCTGACCTACGATCACCGCCTGATCGACGGCGCCGACGCGGGCCGCTTCCTCACCACCATCCGGCACCGGCTGGAGGAAGCCGCGTTCGAGGCCGACCTGGGCCTGTAACAGGAGACTCGGTGACCGCATGAAGGTTGTGATCGCAGGGTCCCCCAGGATGAGCGGGACGGCCCGATGGAGGTCGTGATCGCCGGATCGTCCGGGATGAGCGGGACGACGCTATGAAGGTCGTGGTCGCGGGATTCTCCGTGAGCGGGACGGCCCGATGAAGGTCGTGATCGCCGGATCCTCCGGGTTGATCGGGACGGCTCTGGTGGCGGCGCTGCGACGGGACGGGCACGAGGTGGCTCGCCTGGTGCGCCGCCCCGCGGCCGGTCCCGACGAGTTCTCCTGGGATCCGGTCCGCGCCCGGGTGCCGCAGCCGGCGCTGCGGGACACGGACGCGGTGGTCAACCTCTGCGGCGCCGGTCTCGGGTCCCGGCGCTGGACCGGCAGCTTCAAGCAGGAGCTGCGCGACAGTCGCCTCACGCCCACCGACGTGCTCGCCGAGGCGGTCGCCGCCGCGGGGGTGCCGACGCTGGTCAACGCCAGCGGCGCGCACTACTACGGCGGTGCCACCGGCGACCGCGTGATGACCGAATCCGATTCCGCCGGAACGGGTTTCCTCGCCACCCTGTGCCGCGACTGGGAGGGTGCGACGCAGCCCGCGGCGGAGGCGGGCGCGCGTGTGGTGTTGCTTCGCAGCGCCGTCGTGCTGGCCCGCCGCGGCGGCCTGCTGGGCATGCTGCAGCCGCTGTACTCGCTGGGTCTGGGCGGCCGATTGGGCAACGGCCGCCAGTACCTGCCGTGGATCTCGCTCGACGACGAGATCGGCGGCATCGTGTTCGCCCTCACCCACGACACCGTGTCCGGCCCGGTGAACCTGACCGGCCCCGCCCCGGTGACCAACGCCGAATTCAACCGCGCCCTCGGCCACGCCATGCACCGCCCGGCCCCGTTCGTCGTCCCCGCCGTCGCCTTGCGCCTGGCCCTCGGCGAGTTCGCCGACGAGGCGATCCTGCACGGTCCCCGCGCCATCCCCACGGTCCTGGAAGCGGCCGGATATCGCTTCCAGCACAACACGATCGGCGAGGCCCTGGCCGCGGCCGTAGGCAGATCCGCCTGATCCACGGTAATTCCCGGACTATCGGTACAGCCGTTCGATATCGCGCGCCGCCGCGACGGCCGCCGCCTCCGGATCGCCGCCCGCCACCACCGCGACCTCCATCCGGGCCAGTGCCGCCCAGGTCTGTCTCATCTGCGGGAACGACGGCATCGGACGACCCCGAGCGCACAGTCGCGCATAATCCGCGACCGCCGGATCGTCGGGTACGCGGTGCGTGCCGACCGGCGCGACCACGTGCCGGCACAGCGCGTCCATCACGTCGTCGTGCGCGAGGTAGTCGGCGAACAGGTCGAGCGCGGTCACCCGGCTGCGGCCGTGCCGTGCCAGCATGAGCCCGTGCACCGCGGTGAAGGCCGGTTCCGCCCGCGCTCCGTCGAGTCCGGGCACGGCGCTGACCGCCACCGGAACCTGCGCGGCCCGAATCGGTTTCAGCGCGTCCGCGGTGGTGACGAGAAACGGCGCGCGGCCGGAGACGAAGAGTTCGAGCGCCTCGGCCTTGCCGACGGAGCGGCGCAGCACGCCCATGCCCGCCTCACCCAGTTCGCGCAGGCACTCGAGGGCGGCCACGGATTCCGCGGTGGCCAATCGGACCCGGGAGGTGTCCCAGCCGTCTGCCGTCGTATCGAACAGCCGTCCCCCGGCACCGGCGAACAGCGGCCACATCTGGAACGGCTCGCCGTCGGCGCCGACCCGCAGGGCGAGCGGCTCACGCACTCGCCCCTCCGCCCGCAACGCCAGACCGATCTCGAGCAATTCGTCGAGGCTCGACGGCGCGTCCGGGACGAGGTCGGTGTTCCGGAGCAGCGCCGTGGTGTCGATGGTGGTGGGAATCCCGTAGAGCCGCCCGTCGACGGTGAGCGCCTCCAGCGTCCACGCGGGGAACGCGGCGCGATGGTCGTCGGTCAGCAGGATCGGCGCGATCGAGTTCCGCTCGATGAGTTCGCCGATCCAATCGTGCGGGTAGACAGCGGCATCCGCGTCCGGGATGGCCGCCAGCTCGTCGGTGATCCGGTCGAGAGTCAGGGTGCGGCCCTCGGTGACGAACGAGACGCCGACGCCGTAGGTGTCGCGGAAGTCGTCCTTGAAGTTCGACAGGGCCTCGGACCGTACGCCGTCGGCCACCACGGTCACGTGCGGCTGCAGTTCCTGCAACCGCCCGTACTGGTTGCGCTGCCAGCGCACCCCGGACGCATCGGTGAAGGTCACCATCACCCGGCGCACCGCGCGCCGCCGCTCTGCGGGCCCGGCGGAGATCCGGAGGAAGATCGGGTCCGGCGCGGGCGGCACCACCATGTGCTGGATCTTCGCGCCCTCGCCCGTTCCGTCGACCGGCAGGATCGTCGCGTACAGCTGATACACGGGCGCCTCGGAGGCATTGCGCACGAAGACACCCGGCTCACCGTCCGCGTTCTCGCCCCACCACGCCGAGATCCGCGCGGCCTGGCTGCGACGTTCGAATAGATCCTGCTTCTCCCGGCGTTCGGCATCGACCCGATCGCGCTCCGACTCGATCCCATAGGTGCGCCTGGCCACGACGACCGCGATCGAGGCGAACACGAGCGCCAGCAGTGACCCGGCCCCCTGCATCCACTCCGGCGCCTGCTCCACCACCCCCGCGGCCATGTGCTACTCCTGCCGTGCTGCCCGGACGACCTCCCTGCATCTTGGGTCCTGCGGCGCGTACTGTCCACCGAGTCGGAAGATCCTCCGGCGCAACGACACTCACAGCACACGTCGGCAACCCCGCCCGTCCGGACCTACTCCCAGATCAGCGGGCCGCGACCGACCCGGACCACTGCGGATCGCCGCGCACCGCTACCGTTTTCCCGGTGGGTGAGAACGGAGCGGTCGGTGTGGTGATCCGGGATGCGCGGGAGACCGATCTGCCGGAGATCCTGGCGATCCACAACCACGCCATCGCCGCGACGACCGCGATCTGGGACACCGAGACGGTCGGGCTCGAGGAACGGCGCGCATGGTTGCGCGAGCGCCGGGCCGGTAGCTACCCCGTGCTCGTCGGGGAGATCGACGGCGCGGTCGCGGGATACGCGAGTTACTCGCAGTGGCGGCCGAAATCGGGCTACCGGCAGACCGTGGAGAATTCGGTGTACGTCGCCGACAGCTATCAGCGCCGCGGCGTCGCCACCGCCCTGCTGACGGAGTTGCTGGCGCGGGCCGAGCGGTCCGGCCGGGTGCACGCGGTGATCGCCGCGATCGAGTCCGCCAACACCACCTCGATCACGCTGCACCAGCGGTTCGGCTTCCGGGTCATGGGCGAATTGCCCGAGGTGGGACAGAAATTCGGCCGCTGGCTGGATTTGACGTTGATGCAGTTGACACTGCCCGCCGACCCTGTCCCCGAGGCCGGTAACCATGGCGTAACCTCGCTCTGGTGAGCGAGCCTGCCAGCGCACCTTCCACCCGGGGCGAGCCTACGAGCAAACCCGCGCCGCCCGGCGTCGCGGCCACCGACGGCCACCGCGCCGCACGCTCGGCCCGCTACGACGACGCCCCCGTGCTCGTCGAGCATCTGGGCCTCATCGACTATCACAGCGCGTGGGACATTCAGCGCACCATCGCCGCGGAGCGAGCCGAGGGCCGCGGCCAGGATCGGCTGCTGCTGCTCGAGCACCCCTCGGTGTTCACCGCCGGCCGCCGCACCGAACCGGGTGACCTGCCGCTCGACGGCAGCCCGGTGGTCCGGGTCGACCGCGGCGGCAAGATCACCTGGCACGGCCCCGGGCAATTGGTCGGCTACCCCATCGTGCGTCTGGCCGAGCCGGTCGACGTCGTCGATTACGTGCGCCGCTTGGAGGAGGCCCTCATCGCCGTGTGCACCGGCTTCGGCGTCGACTGTGGCCGGGTGTCGGGCCGCTCCGGTGTCTGGGTGCCGGCGACGGCCGCGCAGCCGGAACGGAAGGTCGCGGCGATCGGCGTGCGGGTGCAGCGCGGCGTCGCCCTGCACGGCATCGCCTTGAACTGCAATTCCGCCCTGGAAGGCTTCGAGACGATAGTGCCCTGCGGCATCCACGACGCCGGGGTGACGACACTGAGCCGAGAGCTGGGCCGCGAGGTCACCGTCACCGAGGCCCTCACGCTGGTCTCGGATGCGATCCTGCGCGCGCTCGACGGCACGCTGCCCGTCGCCGACCACGATGTAGCCCGGGTCACACCCCTCGCTACCGGGAACGGAGCACCCGTCGAGGCCGAATGATCACGGCGTAGCATCGGTTCGGTGACCTCCGTCGACACCCCGACATCGAACCGCTCGGCACCACAGCACGCCGCAGCGCCCAACGGCCGCAAGCTGCTTCGCATCGAGGCCCGCAACGCGGAGACCCCGATCGAGCGCAAGCCGTCGTGGATCCGCACCCGCGCCACCATGGGCCCGGAGTACTCGGAACTCAAGGGCCTGGTCAAACGCGAAGGGCTGCACACGGTCTGCGAGGAGGCGGGCTGTCCCAACATCTTCGAATGCTGGGAGGACCGCGAGGCCACCTTCCTCATCGGCGGCGAGCAGTGCACCCGGCGCTGCGACTTCTGCCAGATCGACACCGGCAAACCGGCCGCGCTGGATCGCGACGAGCCGCGCCGCGTCGCCGAGAGCGTGCAGACCATGGGGCTGCGCTACTCGACCATCACCGGTGTCGCGCGCGACGATCTCGAGGACGGCGGCGCCTGGCTGTACGCCGAGACGGTGCGCGCCATCAAGCGGCTCAACCCGCACACCGGCGTGGAGCTGCTGATCCCCGACTTCAACGCGATTCCCGAGCAGCTGGCCGAGGTGTTCTCCGCCCGGCCGGAGGTGCTGGCGCACAACGTGGAAACGGTGCCCCGGGTCTTCAAGCGCATCCGCCCCGCCTTCCGCTACGAGCGGTCGCTGCGGGTCATCACCGCCGCCCGCGAGGCCGGGCTGGTCACCAAGTCCAACCTGATCCTCGGCATGGGCGAGACCCCGGAGGAGGTCACGCAGGCGATGCGCGACCTGCACGAGGCCGGGTGCGACATCCTCACCATCACCCAGTACCTGCGGCCCTCGCCGCGGCACCATCCGGTCGAGCGCTGGGTGAAGCCGGAGGAGTTCGTCGAGCACTCCCGGGCCGCCGAGGAGATGGGTTTCGCCGGTGTCATGGCCGGGCCGCTGGTCCGTTCCTCCTACCGCGCGGGCCGGTTGTACGCCCAGGCCATGCAGCGCCACGGCCGCGAGCTGCCCGCCGAGATGGCCCACCTCGGCGACGAGAGCACCGCCGCGCAGGAGGCCACCTCGGTGCTGGCCCGCTTCGGTTCCTGACCCCGGCCGGGATCTGACGAATCGCTGACAGGCCGCGGCCTCCGGTGGGAAGCTCGGACTATGGCCGAGCGAGCGAGCACATCGGCAGGCGCCAACGGCGCGACCATCACGGCCGAGCGCCCCGACACGATCCGCAACGTCGTCCTGGTCGGCCAGAGCGGCTCGGGCAAGACCACGGTGGTCGAGGCCCTCGCCGTCGCCACCGGTGCGGTCACCCGGGCCGGCCGGGTCGAGGACGGCACGTGCGTCTCCGACTACGACGACATCGAACAGCGACAACACCGGTCCGTCCAGCTGTCGGTGGTACCGATCGGCTGGGACGGAATCAAGATAAACCTGCTCGACACACCGGGTTACGCCGATTTCGTCGGGGAGCTGAGGGCCGGTCTGCGCGCCGCGGACGCGGCCCTTTTCGTCGTCTCGGCCGCCGCGGGCGCGGCGGGGGTGGGCGGGCAGACGATGGCGCTGTGGGAGGAGTGCGCGAGCGTCGGCATGCCGCGCGCGCTGGTGATCACCCATCTCGACGCGGCCCGCGCCGATTTCGACGAGATCACCGCGACCTGCCGCGAGCTGCTCGGCGGCGGCGCGGCGGAAAGCATGCTGCCGCTGCACCTTCCGGTGTACGGGCCGCGGGGCGCCGACGGGCACCGGCCCGTGACCGGCCTGATCGACCTGCTGAGCACGCACGTCTTCGACTATTCGCAGGGTGCGCACACCCAGGCCGAGACCACCCCGGACCAGGCGGCGCTGATCGACGAGGCGCGCGGACGGCTCATCGAGGGCATCATCGCCGAGAGCGAGGACGAGACCCTCATGGATCGCTACCTCGAAGGCGCGGAGATCGATCTCACCACCCTGGTCACCGATCTGGAGCGGGCCGTGGCGCGCGGCACCTTCCATCCCGTCCTGATCGCGGCGCCGCCGCCGGAGGGCGCCCGCGAGGGGCTGGGCATGGTCGAGATCCTGGAGCTGATCACGCGCGGATTCCCTACTCCCGCAGAGCATCCCGTGTCGGCGTCGGGGCTCGACGGTCAGCGCCCCGCCCCGCTGTCCTGCGATCCGGACGGCCCGCTGGCGGCGGAGGTCATCCGCACCGCATCCGATCCGTACGTCGGGCGGCTGTCGCTGGTGCGGGTGTTCTCCGGGACGCTGCGCGCCGACGAGACCGTGCACGTCTGCGGGCACGGCCCGGTCCAGGAGCGCAATCACGACATCGACGAACGGGTGGGCGCGGTGTCGCTGCCGTTCGGCAAGCAGCAGCGCCCGCTGGGCCGGGCCATCGCCGGGGACATCGCCTGCGTGAGCAAGCTCGGCCACGCCGAGACCGGTGACACGCTGTCGGCCAAGGACACTCCGCTGCTCATCGAGCCGTGGCGGATGCCGGAACCGTTGCTGCCGGTGGCCATTCGCGCGCACGGCAAGGCCGACGAGGACAAGCTGTCGCAGGGACTGGCGCGGCTGGTCGCGGAGGATCCGGCGGTGCGACTGGAACAGAACGGCCAGACCCGTCAGCTGGTGCTGTGGTGCCTGGGCGAGGCGCACCGGGAGGTCGCGCTGGAACGGCTGCGGTCGCGGTTCGGCGTACAGGTGGACACGATCGAGCACCGGGTCGCGCTGCGCGAGACGTTCGCCACCACCGCCTCCGGGCGCGGGCGTCACGTCAAACAGTCCGGCGGGCACGGCCAGTACGCCATCTGCGAGATCGAAGTGGCGCCGCTGCCGGAGGGCTCGGGCATCGAGTTCGTCGACAAGGTGGTGGGCGGGGTCGTGCCGCGGCAATTCATTCCGTCGGTCGAGAAGGGCGTGCGAGCGCAGGCGGCCAAGGGGGTGGCTACCGGATATCCGCTGGTGGATGTGCGGGTGACACTGTTCGACGGCAAGGCGCATTCGGTCGACTCCTCCGACGCCGCCTTCCAGACCGCGGGTGCGCTGGCGTTGCGGGAGGCCGCCGCGGCCGCGCGCATCAGCCTGCTGGAACCGATCGCCGAGGTGGCGGTCACCGTCTCCGACGATTACGTCGGCGCCGTACTGAGCGATCTGTCGAGCCGCCGCGGCCGCGTCCTCGGCACCGAACCGACCACCGGGGCGCGCACCGTGATTCGCGCCGAGGTCCCCGAAATCGAACTCAGCCGCTACGCCATCGATCTGCGTTCGCTCGCGCACGGCAGCGCCCAGTTCACCCGCGCCTACCTCCGCCACGAGCCGATGCCCGCGCAACGCGCCGAGGCCCTGCGAGCCGAGTCGAACAACTCGGGCTGAGGCCCCCCGCGTCCCCCCGCCGAAGCGACCGGGCATTCCCGATATCCTGGTGTCCATGGCAGCAGGTAAGGGCGGGAAGCCGTCCAAGGAAGCGAAGGCCGCGGCGAAGGCGGCGCGCAAGCAGGCGTCGAAGGAGCGGCGCCAGCAGCTCTGGCAGGCGTTCAACATGCAGCGCAAGGAAGACAAGCTGCTGCTGCCGCTGATGCTCGGCGCGTTCCTCGGCATCGCCGTGGTGCTGTTCGTGATCGGCCTGTTCGTGCACCTGCAGTGGTTCTTCCTGCCGGTGGGTCTGCTGCTGGGCGCGCTGGTGGCGTTCATCATCTTCGGTCGCCGGGTACAGCGCAACGTGTACGCCAAGGCGGAGGGCCAGGCGGGCGCCGCCGCCTGGGTGCTGGACAATCTGCAGGGCAAGTGGCGTGTCACCCAGGGCGTCGCGGCGACCACTCAGCTCGACGCCGTGCACCGGGTGATCGGCCTGCCGGGTGTCATCCTGGTCGCCGAGGGTTCTCCGTCGCGCCTGAAATCCCTGCTGGCGCAAGAGAAGAAGAAGACCGCCCGGCTCGTCGGCGATACTCCGATCTACGACGTCGTCATCGGCAACGAGGAGGGCCAGGTCCCGCTCAAGGGCCTGCAGCGCTACCTCACCAAGCTCCCCCGCAATATCGACACCAAGCGCATGGACCTCATCGAGGGCCGCCTCTCGGCGCTCGCGACCCGCGGCGGCCCCGCTCTGCCGAAAGGCCCGCTGCCAAGCGGCGCGAAGATGCGTGGAATGCAGCGCACGATCCGCCGCCGCTGAAATCTCGCGTCAGGCCCGCGTCGAGTACTGCAGACGCGGGCCTTCGTATGCCGTCCTGGCGCTTCAGGACGCTGGGCTTCACAATGCCTGCCCGGCACTCCGCACTCCGACTTCGTATGTCGCGGAACTCCCTCGGTGGAGCGAGCATGCACGCGGTCAGCGGGCGCGGACGAGGGCGGTGCCGGTGGCGCGGTCGTGCATGCCGCGGCCGTCGGAGTCGGTGAACAGGGCGGGCACCACGAAGATCAGCAGCACCTGCCGGGCCAGGGCGCGCACGAATCCGACCGTGGCCTCGGCATCGATCCGGATCACCCGCAGGCGCAGGAAATACTGCCCCGGAGTGAACCCGAACAACGTCACCGTGACGACACCGATCACGAACCACACCAGCAGCGTGAGCGTGTTGATCGACCCGCCCCGCGCGATGATCGCGGCGATCCCCATGGCGATGAACCAGTCGACGAACAGCGCGACGATCCGCCGCAGCAATGACACCAGCGACCCGGCGCCGTCTTTCGGCAGCCCCAGCAGCTCCCCCGGATATTCGCCCGCACCCGGCTGGTCCGGGTCGGCCGCATCGGGTCCGGACAACCAGGAACCGGTGATTCGCGCCATGCCCCCAGCTTAGGCCGCGGGTCGGAGTCGACCGCATCACACCCGGGGGGCATCGCCCACGCGGTGCGCTGTCTCCGCGCGACTCACGAGCCGATGGTTGCGCGCGGGAAGCTCTCCGCCCCGGACACCGCGCGCGGGGTGGTTCTCAACACATGTTCGCCGGGTCTTCGCGCACACCGGTATCCGGGTAATGGCAGGATATGCGTGCTGGTCGGGCGTCGATCGGCCCCGGGCGCGGTATCGATCCGCTCGGTCCGGGGCAGACGCCTGCGGCTAGCAGTACGTGTAACACTGGCGAAACACAGTCTTGATTGTCGGGAAACACCGCGTCCATAGCGTTCATCTGCGACACCCAGCAATCGGCACAGGCTGGGAACCGATCCGTAAGGAGTACTAAGTGGCGTTCAGCACGGCCGACGAGGTCATCAAGTACATCAAGGAGGAGGAGCTGGAGTACGTCGACGTCCGGTTCACCGACCTCCCGGGTGTGCAGCAGCACTTCTCGATCCCGGCGAAGGCGTTCACCGCCGACCTGGCCGAGGAGGGCCTGGCATTCGACGGATCGTCGGTGCGCGGTTTCCAGTCGATCGACGAGTCGGACATGTTGCTGCTGCCCGACTTCAGCACCGCGCGCGTGGACCCGTTCCGGGCGGCGAAGACGCTGAACATGAACTTCTTCGTGCACGACCCGTTCACCCGCGAGGCCTACAGCCGCGACCCGCGCAACGTCGCCCGCAAGGCCGAGGAGTACCTGCGCAGCACCGGCATCGCCGACACCGCGTACTTCGGCCCCGAGGCGGAGTTCTACATCTTCGACTCGATCCGCTACGACTCGGCGATGAACGGCTCCTTCTACGAGATCGAGTCGGTCTCGGGTTCGTGGAACACCGGCGCGGAGTTCAACCCGGACGGCACCCTCAACCGCGGCTACAAGGTCCGCAACAAGGGCGGCTACTTCCCGGTCGCTCCGTACGACCACTACGTCGACCTGCGCGACAAGATCTCGACCAACCTGCAGAACGCCGGCTTCGAGCTGGAGCGCGGCCACCACGAGGTGGGCACCGCCGGACAGGCCGAGATCAACTACAAGTTCGACACCCTGCTGGCCGCCGCCGACGACCTGCAGCTGTTCAAGTACATCGTCAAGAACACCGCGTGGGCCGAGGGCAAGACCGTCACCTTCATGCCGAAGCCGCTGTTCGGCGACAACGGCTCGGGCATGCACGTGCACCAGTCGCTGTGGAAGGACGGCAAGCCGCTGTTCCACGACGAGGCCGGCTACGGCGGGCTGTCGGATCTGGCACGGCACTACATCGCCGGCATCCTGCACCACGCGCCGTCGCTGCTGGCGTTCACCAACCCGACGGTGAACTCCTACCACCGCCTGGTCCCGGGCTTCGAGGCCCCGATCAACCTGGTGTACTCGCAGCGCAACCGCTCCGCGGCCGTGCGCATCCCGGTCACCGGTAACAACCCGAAGGCCAAGCGCCTCGAGTTCCGCGCGCCGGACTCCTCGGGCAACCCGTACCTGGCCTTCGCCGCCATGATGATGGCCGGCCTGGACGGCATCAAGCGCAAGCTCGAGCCCGCGGCCCCGGTCGACAAGGACCTCTACGAGCTCCCGCCGGAGGAGGCCAAGAACATCCCGCAGGCCCCCACCAGCCTGGCGTCGGTCATCGACAAGCTGGAAGAGGACCACGAGTACCTCACCGAGGGCAACGTCTTCACCGAGGATCTGATCGAAACCTGGATCACCATCAAGCGCGAGCAGGAGATCGCCCCGGTCAACCTGCGCCCGCACCCCTACGAGTTCGAGCTGTACTTCGACGTGTAAGTCGTCGTACCGCAAGCATTCTCACGGAGCCCCAGCCGAGTCCGGCTGGGGCTCCGGCGTTCCCGGAGCGCCTGTGGTGTTCGCCGAAGCCGTCCACAATGCTGCCTGTAGCCGCGGATCATGGGACCGCGCGGCGGATTGCACGACCTCCGGATGTCCGCGGATCTCGAAGAGTCCGCCGGGACCGTAGTACTCGCCGCCGCGGGCGGTGGGGTCGGTGGCGGCGCGCAGGGTCGGCAGCGCACCCATGGCCGGGGTGCGGCCGAACAGCTTGGCAATGGCCAGGTTCGGGATGCGGAACCACGGTGGGGAATACCGGAAGACCTCGGTACTCGCGCCGCCGGGGTGGGCGGCCAGCGCGGCCACCGGGCGGCCCGCCGCGCGCAGCCTGCGATCCAGTTCGTAGGTGAACAGCAGGTTGGCAAGCTTGGAATCCGCGTATGGGCTGATGCCGCAAGGCTTTCCGGTCTCGTCGAAGCGTCCGAAGCGATGTCCGATGCTGCTCACGGTGACGACGCGACCGCCCGGCGCGAGCAGGTCCAGCAGCAGGACGGTGAGCGCGAAGTGGCCGATGTGGTTGATGCCGAACTGAACCTCGAGGCCGTCGGCGGTGTGACCGTCCAAGCCCGTGACTCCGGCATTGTTGATCAGCAGGTCGATCCGATCGTGGCGCCGGATCTCGGCGGCCGCCGTGCGGACGGATTCCAGCGACCCCAGGTCGAGCCGCACCGTCTCGACCGTCGCGCCCGGCGCCGCCGCGCGGATGCGCCGGGCCGCGTCGGCCGCCCGCTCGGGGTCGCGGCAGGCCAGCAGGACCGTCGCGCCCCTGGCCGCGAGCGCCCGTGCCGTCTCGTACCCGATTCCGGTATTCGCGCCGGTCACCACCGCGACCCGGCCGCGTTGATCCGGCATGTCCGCCTCTGTCCACATGTCCGCTCCTAAGATGAACCAACTGTTCATATTAAAAATGAACTACTCGTTCATGTATTGTCAAGAGCGACCGACGACAGGGAGCTTCCGATGACCGCACGAACGCCGCGCCGGGCCGACGCGCAACGCAATCGGGAGGCGATCCTGCGCGCTGCCCGCGACCTCGTGATCGCTCGCGGGCCGCAGGTCGGCATGGACGAGATCGCTTCCGCCGCAAGCGTTGCCGTCGGCACGCTGTACCGGCACTATCCGACGAAGCAGGACCTGATCGAGGCGATCGTCACCGAACTCGAAGCCCGGATCTCCGCCTCGCTGGACGACGCGGCCGCTCGCGTGCGCGCCCGCGAATCCACCGCGCTGGACGAGATCGTCCGCCTGCTCCACCAGGTCACGGTCGAACTGCGTGAGGAGCGGCTACTCCGGCACACCGTCACCGACCATGCGGGCGATGCCCTGCACCGGCTCCGGAACAATGCCGCCGCGGCGGTCGCACGGCTGATCGCCGCCGCCCATCGCGACCACAGCCTTTACGCCGATGTCACGGTCGACGACGTGATCCTCCTGCTCACCACCGCGCCGGACGACAACGCCACGCGCGCAACACAATCCCGCTGGCTGACCCTCGCGCGCCGCGCGCTGTCCCCCGAGCCGGACCAGGCTTCGGGCACACAGCAATGAACTCCCGAGGTTCACGACTCAGCGCTCCAGATGCGGGTTCAGCGGTCGAGGCCCCGCAATCCACGACCCGGCACTACAGGTGCGGGCACAGCGGTCGAGGCCCCGCAATCCACGACCCGGCACTACAGGTGCGGGCACAGCGGTCGAGGCCCCGCAATCCACGACCCGGCACTACAGGTGCGGGCACAGCGGTCGAGGCCCCGCAATCCACGACCCGGCACTACAGGTGCGGGCACAGCGGTCGAGGCCCCGCAATCCACGACCCGGCACTACAGGTGCGGGCACAGCGGTCGAGGCCCCGCAATCCACGACCCGGCACTACAGGTGCGGGCACAGCGGTCGAGGCCCCGCAATCCACGACCCGGCACTACAGGTGCGGGCACAGCGGTCGAGGCCCCGCAATCCACGACCCGGCACTACAGGTGCGGGCACAGCGGTCGAGGCCCCGCAATCCACGACCCGGCACTACAGGTGCGGGCACAGCGGTCGAGGCCCCGCAATCCACGACCCGGCACTACAGGTGCGGGCACAGCGGTCGAGGCCCCGCAATCCACGACCCGGCACTACAGGTGCGGGCACAGCGGTCGAGGCCCCGCAATCCACGACCCGGCACTACAGGTGCGGGCACAGCGGTCGAGGCCCCGCAATCCACGACCCGGCACTACAGGTGCGGGCACAGCGGTCGAGGCCCCGCAATCCACGACCCGGCACTACAGGTGCGGGCACAGCGGTCGAGGCCCCGCAATCCACGACCCGGCACTACAGGTGCGGGCTCAACGGTCGAGGCCCCGCAATCCACGACCCCGGGTATTTCAGGTGCGGGCTCAGCGGTCGAGGTGCGGATGGCAGCCGAGGGAGGCGCTGTACACGGCCGGGCGACGATCGGCGGCGGGGCGGGGCGTGCGCTCGGCACCACGGAACCGGCCGAGCGCGCGGCGGGCACGGTCACCGAGCGCGGGCAGCGAGGGACGGTTTTCGAAATGCGGAAGATGAACGTGGATCACAACAAACTCCCTTCACCGCCAACCGAGCGAGACCCCCATTCTTCCACCAATAGGTGGTCCGCACCGTCAATTTTCCCGCCCTTGCCGACCCCGAGATAGGGTGAGATGATTCGGTAGTAACTTTCTCATGTTGTCTAGTGGTCAGAGGAGATCACCATGACCGCGTCGGTAGCCCGGATCGACCGCACCGCCAGCGAACTTCCGCCCCGGCAGCCCTTCCGCCCGGGTACCAAGATGTGGGACGAGACGGGGCTGATCACCTTCTCGCTCACCGCCGGTTCGGCGTTCCTGCTGCAGACCATGGAGCCCACCATCGCCGCGGTCGTGGACGAGCACTCGACCTTCCGTACCGATCCGATGGGCCGTGCCACGCGCAGCCTCGCCTCGGTGATGATGTGGATCTACGGCGGCGAGGAGGCGCTGGCCGAGGCGGACCGGCTGCGCAAGATGCACGCGACGCTGAACACGGTCGACGCCGCGGGCGTCCAGCACAAGGCGCTGTCGTCCGGTCCGTGGGCGTGGGTGCTGCACACCGGCACATTCGCCTTCACCGAGGGCAACCGATACTTCACCCGCAAGCCACTCACCGCCGCGGAGAAGGACGAGTACTACCGCGAGACCGTGCAGTTGATGCGCAATTTCTCGGTGCCGCCCAAGGAGATTCCGGCGACCTTCGGCGATTGGCAGAAGTGGTTCGACGAGATGGTCGACAACCATCTGGTGGCAACCGATGTCGCCCACGACTACCTGCGAGTCATCCGCCATATCGCCCCGCCGACCTTCCTGCCGCGCGTGCTGGCGCCGCTGTGGCGGGCCGTCACCGCGCCGATCGGCCGCATGCAGTACTTCTGCACCGTCGGCACCACCCCGGAATCGGCCCGCCGCAAACTCGGTCTCACCTGGACCCCCGCCGATGAACGCAAACTCCGCGTACTCGGCTGGGTCATCGGCCGCACAGTACCGATGCTCCCCGAGCGGATCCGCTACTTCCCCATCGCCTACGAGGCCCGGCGTCTGGAACGCGACCGCGCCCGGCTGCGGAAGATGATCGACCTGCGCCCGCGCTGACGCGACGACGCGGCGCGGTGGTGCTTCGCCGCCGGGGCGCACGTGCTGAACAATGCAACGGTGACAGTTTCCTCTCTCGAGCGTGGTAACCGATGACCAGCACGCCCGCGGCGACCGGCGTAGACGACCGGACCGCCGAACGGCTGGCCGCGGCGCTGCGCTGTGCGACCGTCTCCTCCGACACCGGTCCCGCGTCCTGCGCGGCCGAGGCCGAGTTCGACAAGCTGGCCGCACATCTGGAGCAGTGCTTCCCGCTGGTGCACGCGGAGCTGGAGCTCACCCGTTTCGGCCACAGCCGCCTGTATCGCTGGGCGGGCGCCGAAACCGGCACGGCGGCGATTCTGCTGGCGCATCTGGACGTGGTGCCCGTGGACGACGAGCAGCGCTGGACCCATCCGCCGTTCGCGGGCGCGGTGGACGACGAGTTCGTGTGGGGTCGCGGCGCCATCGACGACAAGAGCCGGGTACTGGCGATCCTGGAAGCCGTCGAGGCGGCGCTGGCCGCGGGCCGCCGGCCGGACCGGACGATCTTTCTCGCCTTCGGCCACGACGAGGAGGCGCTCGGCTGCGAGGGCGCCGCCCGGATGGCCGCGCATCTGCGTTCGCTGCGGGTGCGGGCGGATCTGCTGATCGACGAGGGCGGCGTGGTGACCGACGGCATTGCGCCGGGCGTGCGGCGCCCCACCGCCTTTCTGATGCTCGGCGAAAAAGGCTGGGCGACAGTGCGTCTGGCCGTGACCGACCCCGGCGGGCATTCCTCGATGCCCGGCCGCCAGACCGCGGTCGGGCGGATCGCGCGGGCGGTGGCGCGGCTGCAGGACCGGCCGATGCCCCTGCGCATGCCACCGGTGACCGCGGACATGCTCACCCGCATCCGCCCTGCCCTGTCCACGCTCCCCCGCGCGGCGCTGGGCCTGCTGCCGCAGGCGAACGCCGCGGTGACACGGCTGATGGCGGCGCGACCGCAGACCGAGGCGCTGGTGCGCACCACCACGGCGCCGACCGTCATCCGCGGCGGCGTGAAGGCGAACGTCCTGCCCCAGTCGGCGGAGGCGTTGGTGAATTTCCGCATTCTGCCCGGAGATTCGGTGGCCGGGGTGCTCGAGCACTGCCGCCGCGTGGTGCGCGACAGCGGAATCGACCTCGAGCTGGTGGGAATGTCGTCGGAGCCCTCGGACATCACCGGGCCCGGCCCCGCCTTCGAGATCGTCGCCGACATCGCCCGCGCCGTGGTGCCCGGTGCGGTCGTCACCACCGGAATCGTCCCCGGCGCCACCGACTCTCGCTATTACGACGGCCTCGCCGCCACCCGCTGCAATTTCGCCCCGGTCATCCTCGACGCCGCGGACCTGAAACGCATCCACGGCACGGACGAACGCCTCTCCCGCACCAACTACGCCCGTCTCATCGACTTCAACCGACGCCTGATGGACCACTACACCCGCCGGACGTAACCCGCCGACCGAACTCGTACCGGGACTCGGCAGGCACGGCCCCCGGCATTTCGCCTGGCTCACACTCCCCGAGACGAATCGGTAGACGATCGGCATGTCCCGCGCACCTGCACCTCGGGCCGACCGGAACGTGCGAGACTGGGCGGCGGTGCGGGGCGGCGGACGGAGGAACGATGACGCGGACCGAAACCGGGGAGTTCGAGGGGCGGGGCGGGACCGTGTTCTGGCGGGCCTGGCTGCCGGATGAACAGGCGCGGGGAGTCGTCGTGCTCGTGCACGGCGTGGCCGAGCACTCCGGGCGCTACGAGCATGTCGGCAAATGGCTGGCGGACAACGGCTTTGCCGTATACGCCCCCGACCACATCGGACACGGCCGCTCCGCCGGAGCCAAGGCGAACATCGATTCGGTCGACGGTGCGGCCGACAATGTCGCGACGCTCCTCCGAACCGCGAGCGCCGCGCACCCCGACGTGCCGAAATTCCTTGTCGCGCACAGCATGGGCAGTCTGATCACGCTCTACCTCGCCACCCGCGCGCCCCTGGACGTGGCGGGCATCGCGGTATCGGCGCCCCCACTGGTCATCTCCGCGGGCAATCCGCTGCAACGGCTGCTGGCTCCGGTACTGAGCCGGCTGACGCCGGGACTCGGTGTGCTGCAACTGGATTCATCCGCGATCAGCCGCGACCCGGAGGTGGTCCGCGCCTACGACGAGGATCCACTCGTATTCCGCGGCAAACTCCCCGCCCGCACCGGCGCGGAAATCCTCCGGGCCACCGAGATCGTGTCCCACCGCCTGGACCGCCTCACCGTCCCCACCCTCGTCCTGCACGGCACCGCCGACGCCCTCGCCGCCCCGGACAGCGCCGACCTCATCGAACAGCACGCAGCCACCCCCGACCTCACCGTCAACCGCTACCCCGGCCTCTACCACGAAGTCTTCAACGAGCCGGAACAAGAAACCGTCCTCACCGACCTCACCACCTGGCTACACCAGCACCTACCCGCCTGAGCGGCGTACCCGCCCGAGAACGCGCGATCGGCGGACGCCATGTTGTGCCTGGGTGGTGCGTTGATCGCCCCGGGCGAACTACTCGGCCTCGCCCGCCATCGCACGATCCCCAATCGGCCCGTAAGATGACCGGAACTGTTCAGCTGGTGGCAACCGGGCGCTGCTAGCGTGCGCGCGTGCCTGCACGCTTGGTGGTGAGTGTCCATGACGTGGCTCCGGCGACCGCTGCCGAGACCGAACGGTGGTGTGCGGATGCCGATGCGTTCGGAATTCCGGTGTCGCTGTTGGTGATTCCGGGGCCGTGGCGGGGAACGAGTTTGGCCGACGCGCCGGAGTACGCGACATTTCTGCGGGCGCGACGTGCGCGCGGTGACGAGATCATGGTGCACGGCTGGGAGCATCGAGCGCTGGGAACGGGTCCGTTGCCGCGGCGCGCGATCGCCCGGCTGGTCGCTCGCGGGGCCGCCGAATTCGCCGCGCTCGACGCCGAGGCGGCCGAGATGCGGCTGCGCCGCGCCACCACGGTGATGGGCGAGTTGGGCTTGAACAGCACGGGATTCACCCCGCCCGGCTGGCTGGCGTCGCCCGCTGCCGAGCAGTCCTTGCGGCGGGCGGGGTTCTCGCACACCACGGATCATTTCGGCGTGCGAGACCTCCGCTCCGGCAGACGAATCCGTGGATTCGCCCTTTCCCAGCGCCCGGGTGGCGGCGGGGAGCGCACCGCGGCGCGGCTGATGCAGACGCTCTCCCGGCGGACCGCGGCCCGCGGCGGTTTCGTCCGCATCGCACTACATCCCGACGACCTCCACCGCCCCGCCCTGCGCGAGGCCGCCCTCCGCGCGATCGACGCGGCACTCTCGGCGGGCGCGAACGCCACCACCTACGCCGAGGTGATCGGGTGACCTCCCGCGCCGGGCGCCCGACACCGCTCGTCCGGGCACCTGCGGGGCGCCGGAGAGAACCCGGCCCCGAGCACCTACGACTCGGGGCCATCTGTTCCGCGCGTCCTCGAAATCTCGTGCGCACCAGCCGACGCCGATGCGCGCGTCGCCGGTCTGTCTTCAGTGGGACACGATCGGGTTCGGCGTCAGGGGTCCGCTGATGCGGATAGTCCAGCTGGCGAACTTCTACACCCCCGCCTCGGGTGGTCTGCGTACCTGCGTCGACGAGATCGGGCGCGGGTATGTGGCCGCCGGGCATGAGCGCGTGCTGGTGGTACCGGGGTTGGTCGATGCGGACGAGCACACGGCGGCGGGACGTCGAATCACCGTGCGGGGGCCACGTTTCGGCAGCGCCGGGTATCACGTGCTCACCGCCCGGCGCACCCGCCCACTCCTGCGGCACCTGCGGCCGGACGTGCTGGAGTGCAGCGACAAGCTGAGTATGCGGTGGCTCGCGCCGTGGGCCCGGCGAACCGGTGTGCCGCTGGTCCTGTTCTCGCACGAGCGCATCGACGCCATCCTGCGGACCCGTGTGCCACCGGGATTCCCGCTCGTCACCGCCGCCGACCTGGCCAATCGGCGGCTCGCGGCCCGGGTGGAGCGCATCGTCGTCACCTCCGAGTTCGCCCGCGCCGAGTTCACCCGCATCGGCGCCCGCAATGTGCACCGCATTCCGCTGGGCGTGGACCTCGACACCTTCCGGCCGGCAGCTACCTCGACGGCCGAACGTGGCAGGCCGACGACCGAATCCGGTAAGCCACAGCTGATCCTGGTGAGCCGACTGTCCCGCGAGAAGCACCCCGAGCGCGCGATCGAAGCGCTACAGTTGCTGCGGCACAAGGGAATCGACGCCGACCTCACCGTGGTCGGCGACGGTCCCCTCCGCGCGGACCTCGAGCATCTCGCCGCCGGACTACCGGTGCGCTTCCAGGGCCATGTCCCCGGTCGAAAAGCGGTGGCGGACATGATCGCCGCGGCGGATATCGCCTTGTGCCCCTCTCCCGCGGAAACATTCGGCCTGGCCGTGCTGGAAGCCCTCGCCTGTGGCACCCCTGTGGTCGTTCCGCACGCGGGCGCTGCCCGCGAACTCCTCGGCAGCCCGGGGTCCGGCCTCGCATGTGACGGCACCCCAGCAGGTCTCGCGACCGCGACGCGCGACCTGCTGTCCCTCCCCCTCGCACAACGCCGCCGCGCCGCCCGCCACAGCGCCGAACGCTTTCCTTGGTCGCGCACGGTCACCGGAATGCTGGACCTCTACGAGAACTTCGAACCTGCCCTACGCTCCGCCTGACGATCCGCACGCAGGTGGTGACGGCGATGCGGGCCCGGCTACTCGCCGCCACGACTCGTGAAGTCGAAGGATCCGCCGTCGATACCCCAGGAGATGATGCGGTCCGGGTGAATCCGGATCACCGCCCGCTCCTGGGGCGGGAACGGCGGCTCCTCGTCCGCGAGCGCCACGGCCGTGCCCCGCACCTCGATACCGCGAATCACGTACGGCTCCAGGGAAACCTGCTGGTCGACAACGAACGACACCCGGCTGCCCGCCTCGACGTTGCGATACTTCCGGCTGGCACGCATCCGCATTCCCCCGATATCGATCGTGCCGTCGGCGTTCACCCGGTAATTGGTCGGGTTGTTCTGCACGACACCGTCGGGCGAGACGGTCGCCAGCCGGCCGATCCCGGCCTCCGCGAGGAACTGCTGTTCGTTGCTGGTGAAGGTCATGTCGGTTACTCCTAGGCTCCAATTTCTAGCGTCGCTAGAATGTAGAGCGACAGTAACATCCCCTCGGCCACGTTGTCTAGCGCTGCTAGGTCTTACGCCCGGCCGCGCACGCCCACCGGGTCTCCCGCCCCGGCGGCCCCGACCGGTGTATCGCGTTCGTCATGCAGCGTGGGCGAATTCGCCAGCAGGACGACACCGCCGATCACCGTGACGGCAGCGGCCGTGAGAGGCAACGCCCGCGGGTAGGCCGAGGCGGTGAACAATGTGAGCCCCGCGGCGTAGCTGAGGACCGGATCGGTGATCGTCATGGTGGTGAGCGCGGTGGGGAGCGACCCGCGGGCGAAGGCCTCCTGGGTGAGGATGCCGCCGATCACGGTGGAGAACGGCACCCCGAGCCACGCCCAATGTGGTTGCGGCAGCGCGGGAGTCGCGACAGCCATCAGCACGGCGGTGGCGGCGAAGCACCATCCCGCCGCCACCGCCGTCAGCGCCGAACGCCACTGGGTGCCGCCGAACACCCGGCCCGCGACCAGCAGCACAGCCACCGCCACAAGGACGAGGCACCCGGCGATCGGCAGCCGGTCCGCACGCACCGGTCCCACCGGAACGGATTGCGCCACCAGCATTGTCAGCCCGCAGCACACCGCGACGGTGCCCGCCCAGTCGCGGGCCAGCAGCCGGATCCGGCGCCGCCGAGCCGCGAACGGCAGCGCGAACAGCAACTGCACCACCAGCAATGCCTGCACCGTCGAAATCGACCCGTACCGCAAAGCGACCGCGTGGCACAGGAATCCGGCGGCACTGCACGCCTGCCCGAGCAGCCAGCGCCGGTTGGTCAGCAGGGTCCGCGCGATCCCGGCCACGGCCAGCGGCCCGGACGCCGACTCCACGGCGAGCGCCGCTCCGCGCACACTGCCCTGCTGCCACGCCGCCGACACCGCGAACAACAGGGCGGCCGGCAACGCCGCAGCGCTACCGGCCGCCCACGGCCCGAGTGTCAGCACAGGCCCATCCTCGGCGTGTCCGGTGAATCCGGAGTGTCGCCGGAATGGACCCTGGGCTACTTGTAGGTCGCCAGGCAGGCGCCCTCACCATCGAGCACCCCGGTCCGGAACGCCTCCAGCCGCTGGTAGCCGCCCGGCACCAGCTTGCCGTCCACGTCACTGGCCGCGAGACCGTCGGACAGCAGGCCCGACACGGCGGCATCCAGGTCCCCGGACGTCAGCCGCGGATCGCTGGCCGGGTCGCTCAGCTTGGTGGTGATCACCCCCGACAGGCACGCCGTGCGCAGGCCCGCGGACTCCGCGCCGGACAGCGGCAGGTTGCGCTCCTTCTCCACGGCGAGCGCATAGCGCGAGATGAACACCAGGAAGGCGTTGTAATTGCCTTCCACCACCGCCGACAGCGGTTCGTCCGCGCCCGGCAACGCCCCGGCTCGCGCGGCCAGTCCCGGCACATTGGCGCCGATCTTGTTGGCGGCGGGGCAGTACGAGACCGGCTCCACCGCGGTGTCCTGCGGGCAGTTCCGCACGATGCCGGAGTAGTCGTACTGCGGCGGCTGCGCCAGCGGGTAGATACGGCCCAGCGCCTGGGCGACCAGATCGAGCGACGCGTTGTCGACCGGCAGCTGGTTCTCCTGGTCGTCCTCCTCGAAGCTGGTCGGCAGTCCGCCGCGACGCTCCTTGATCTCCTTCTTGTTGATCGTCTTGCAGCCTTCGGTGCCGTCCTGCCAGCCGATCTGCACCGCGGTCACCCGCTCGAACGCCGAACCGTGCGAGTTGTTCCTACCCTCCGGATCGTGATCGCGGACGGCGACCGCCGCACCCAGCACCCCGTTGAGCCCGTCGGTGGTGTTGAGGGTGAAGTGCGCCGAGCCGCCCTCCGCCACCCGACGCAGGAACACCCCGGCGAAGCAGTCGGCCTGCTGCTCCAATACCAGTGTGGGAGTGAAGAATCCGTTCAACCGGGCCTGATCCTGCAGCGAATGACCGTACTCGTGGGCGAGCACCATCACCACCGCCATCTTCCCGTACTTGTCGGTGATCAGCGGCAGCAGTTTGCCGCGGTCCCAGCCGATGGTCTTGTCCAGCTTGCAGTACGCCGCGTTGACCATGCGGTAGGTCGTCGACTTGCAGAATTTCACCGCCTGCTCCTCGGGAGCGCGCGCGTCCCAGGAGATGAAGCGGTCCACGGGTTTGAACGTGCCCTTGAAGAACTTCGGATACTCGGCGCCCCAGTACTCCTGGAGATCCGCCAGCGTATTCAGCGCCAGCCGGTCCATCTCCCCGCCGTCGCCGTTCTCCGCCTGCAGCGGCGCGTCCGGCACGCCCGAGCGAGGGCCGCTGGGCCCGTTGCCCTGGGTCGCGCCGGCGACCTCCCACGGGTCACCGGAGTCGGTGACCCCCGCCTGCTGGACCGCGGTGCCCGTCGACTCTCCGCCGCATCCGGCCAGCGCCGCGACCAGCACGAGCAGTCCCGCGAGTGCCACGAACCGCGGCCGTATGTGTCGTATCAAATTGTTCGCCTCCCCGATTACCGTCACGCACCCGGACCACGACGATCCGGTTCCGCGCCAGCGGTTCCCCCGTCTCCGAGCGCCCACATCGTAATCGCTTGCCACGCCGTTGGCGCAACGTCGCCTCGACACCCAGGTGCGGGAAGTTCGGCGTTTCGGGGTTCACGCCAGCCGGGAGGCGCGCGCGTTCAGATATCGCTGCTGCGGGAGGCTTCTCGCGCGCGCCGCCGCCGCGCGGTAGGCGGCTCGGGCGCCGTCGCGATCACCGAGCATCTCGCGCAGATGCCCTCGCACGGCATCGACGCGGTGGTCGTCCGGCAGTCGTTCGGCGACCTGCTCGACCAGAGCCAGGCCCGCGGCGGGTGTGCGGGACATCGCCACGGCGACGGCGTAATTCAGCAGCACCATCGGATTGTCGCCGAACTCCAGAAGCCGCTCGTACAGCAGCGTGATCTGCGGCCAATCGGTCGAGGCGTAGTCCGGTGCCTCGTCGTGCAGCGCGGCGACAGCAGCCTGCAATTGGTAAGGGCCGACGGGACCCTGCGGCAACGCGGCAGTGATCAGCTCGACACCCTCGGCGATATCTCGTGCGCGCCAACGGCTCCGGTCCTGCTCCTGCATGGGAATCAGCTCGCCCGCGGGGCCGGTTCGCGCCGGGCGGCGGGCATCGGTCAGCACCATCAGCGCCAGCAGACCCGCGACCTCGCTCTCGCCCGGCAGCAGGCGATTCAGGAGCCGGGTCAAACGGATTGCCTCCGAGGACAATTCGGATCGATGCAGATCCGCACCGGACGTCGCCGCGTACCCCTCGGTGAAGATCAGATACAGCACGTGCAGGACCGCCGCGAGCCGTTCGTCGCGTTCGGCCGGCGAGGGCGCGGCGAAACGGATCCCGCTCTCGGCGATCACCTTCTTGGCCCGGGTGATGCGCCGGGTCATCGTCGCCTCGGACACCAGGAAGGCACGGGCGATCTCCGCGGTGGTGAGGCCGCCGACGGCGCGCAACGTCAGCGCGATCTGCGAGGACGCGGACAGCGCCGGATGGCAGCACATGAACAGCAGGATCAGCGTGTCGTCGGCGTCGGCAGGCCGGTCGGCCGCCGGTGCCAGCCATTCCTCCGGCAATCGCCGGTGCACCACGGCATCCTCGCGCGCTCGCCGCGCCTGCTCGCTGCGCAGCAGATCGGTGAGCCGCCGCGCGCCGACGGTGATCAGCCAGCTCAACGGCCGCTCCGGCAGCCCCTCCGCCGGCCAGCCGGTGGCGGCCGCGAGCAGCGCCTCCTGCACCGCGTCCTCGGCAGCGTCGAAATGCCCGAACCGGCGCACCAGCGCGCCGAGGACCTGCGGCGCCAGTTCGCGCAGCAGGTCGTCGAACTCGGTGCGGGACATCAGATCTCGTCCGCGGACTCCATGATGGGCCGGACGTCGGCGTAGGCGCGGTCGTAGGCTTGCTGCGGCGCCGGGCAGCCCCGCAGCCGCGCCGCGATCTCGGTGGCGCGGTCGAAGCTCTCGCACTCGACGATCCAGTATCCGGCCAGTACCTCCTGGGTCTCGGCGTAGGGGCCGTCGGTGACGAACGCCGCGCCGTCGCGGTTGCCGACGCGGCGGGTGTGCACCGGGGCGGCCAGGCCACGGGTCTCCACCAGCTCGCCGGACTCCTCCAGTTCCCGGTTGAACGCGGTCATGAACTCGGTCATCTTCGCGAAATCCTCCGGGGTCCAGGCGGATTCGCCGCTGCCGCCCATGCCGTCGTAGTCCTGCTGCGAGCCGTAGCTGAGGATCATGTACTTCACGGTCACTCCTTTCGACCGGCGCCCCGTCGGCGCCTCTCACCGGGTACGTCGGAGCTGTCCCTCAGTTTCGGACATCGCACGGCGGAACGCACGGAACAATTTTCTTATGGAACTCACGGTTCCGTATGTGCTAGGTTTCGGAACCGTGAGTTCCGAAACTTCGCCGCCGCGGCCGGGCCGCCCGTTGTCCGGCGACACCGACCGGGCGGTGCGAGAGGCCACGCTCGCGCTGCTGGCCGAGGTCGGTTACGCCGGGCTGCGGGTGCAGGACGTGGCCGACCGGGCCGGGGTCGGCAAGGCCGCGCTGTACCGGCGCTGGCCGTCGAAGGCCGCGCTGGCGCTGCATCACCTCATCGGCGATCTGCGTCCGCGCGAGTATCGCGACACCGGCAGTCTGCGTGGTGACCTGCGGGAGGTGGCAACGGATTTCGTCACGCGCATGGCCCATCCGCGGGTGCGAGCGGTGCTGCCGGAGATCCTGGTCGACCTGCTGCGCGACCGCTCGCTGCAGAGCGTTTTCGAACAGGTCTGCCTGCTGCCGGAGCAGGAACTCATCCGCCGGGTCGCCGTGCGGGCGGTACAGCGTGGCGAACTCGCCGCGCTGCCCGACTTGCGGTGGGCACACGCACAATTCGCCGGGCCGCTGTTCCTGTGGCTGCATCTGCTCGGCGGTGACGACTCGGGCCTGGTGGATCGAGTCGCGAATACGGTGGCGGCCGCCTGGCTGCATCCTGAGGAGTACTGATGAACATCTGGTTGTGGGTGGGGCAGATCGTCCTCGCCGCTTCCTTCATTCTCGGCGGACTCGCCAAGGTCGCCGTACCCGAGGACAAGCTGCGCGGCGCGATGCCGTGGGTCGACGACCTGTCACAGCGCGCGGTGACCGGGATCGGCGTGGTCGAAGTGGTGGGTGGCGCCGGTGTCGTGCTGCCCTGGGCGACCGGCATCGCGACGATCCTCACCCCGGTCGCGGCGGTGGGGCTGGCGCTGGTGATGGTCGGCGGGTTCGCCACGCACCTCCGCCGCGCCGAGTACGGCCGTTCGCTGTCGAACGTCGTGTTGTTCGTGATCGCGGTCCTGGTCGCGGTCGGCCGGTTCACCTGACAAGTTGCGAACCGGACTCCGGGGCAACGTATTTCGGCACGGCCTCGGCCAGTGCGTCGTGCAGGACCGTGGCCGTCTTCCCGGCGCGTTTGCCGTGCAGTACCACCTCGGTGAACCCGTCGACGAGCGCCTGGGCGGGATCGAGCGGGTTGTAACTGCCGCCGAGCAGGGAGTCGGTGAGCGCGGTCTGCCACGCCTTCTCGTGCGCTTTGAAGCCCCCGGCCCGGTCGAGGGCGTGACCGTATTCCTTGACGACGGCCGCGTACACGGCACGCTCGAACTTGCGTCTGGACCACCGCCGTCGCGGTTGCTCGGACTCTTCCGGCCGGATCACGGTTCGATCCAGCACGAGCCAGAAACCGCCGCTGTCCTCGGTACCCGGCCCGGGTCCGGTCCGCTGCACCGCGGCACCGCCGGGCTCACCGATCTCGATGCCGCGCAACGGAATCGGATACTTCGCATGCAGATCGTCGAGCGCCGACGCGATCACGCGAGCCGTACGTGGATCGAGCCCGTCCCGATCACATCCGATGATCTCGAGACTGCGGACAGGCGGCTCCTGCCGAGGGTCCGGCAGCGGGTCCGTAGGCAGTTGCGGCGGTTGCCGCAGCACAGGTTGCGACCCCGACTCCGCTGCCACGGGTTCGCCCACCGAAGGTTCGGTGGATCGCGGTCCGGCCGACCGAGGCCGAGGCCGCAACAGATCCGCCGACGAAGGATCGGCCAACACCGGACCACCCCGAACCTGCGAGCCCGCCGCCGAAGGCCGCGGCCGCAAGAGGTCGGCCGAGGACGGATCCGCCAACACCGGACCACCACCAACCCCAACCTCGGCCCGCGAATCGCTCACCACAGGGCGGGGACGCAGCAGATCGGTCGAGGAGGGATCCGCCAGCAGGGGACCACCGACCGCACCTGCTTTCGACCGCGATTCCGTCAGCACAGGACCGAGTACCTCTGCTTGCGATTGCGTCTCCGCCACCATCGGGGGCACAGCACTATGAGGGTCGTCCGCTGTCCGCGATTGCGGTACCCGAGGGCGAGGCCGCAGCAACTCCGCCGACGATGGGTCCGCCAGCACCGGACCGCTGGGGACACCTGCCTCCGAACGCGCCTCCCTCGACACGGGGCGCGACCGCAGGAGCTCGTCCGACGACGGATCGGGCAGCACCGGACCACCCGGGACGCCGGTCTCCGACCGAGGTTCCTGCGGCGCGGACCGAGGCCGCAAGAGGTCCGCCGAGGACGGATCGGGCAGCACCGGACCGCTACGCACACCTGTCGGCGGTCCGGATTCCTCGAACGAAGGTCCGGGCGGCGCGGCGTTCGTGAGCGACGGGGTCACAGGGATCGCCTCGGCGCGCTGTTCCGAAGGCCGTTTCCTCGAAACAGGCTGGGGCCGGGGAACATCCACCGACGCCGGTTCGGCAGGCACGGGCTCGGGTGGGGGAGGCTGCGGCGCCGGTGTCCGGGCTCGCGGCGGTCGCTTGGGCGGGGGCTGGGCCGACAGCCGGCCGGTCTGCAGACGGCCGGGCGGCAGGGGCTTGGCGGTGCCGTACGCGTGGGTGTGCCGTGGATCCGGCTTGCGTACCGGCTGCGGTGGTGAGACAGGTTGTCCTGACGGCGAATCGGTGTCGGTAGCGGGAACGGATGCCGAAGCCGTCGAGGGCTGGGCCGCTGATGCCGGATTCGAACGGACAGAACGTTTGGTCCACGGCGTCGGGCCGGGCTTCCCGGCCCGCGTACCGGAGGACGAAGTAGCGACAGCATCCTGACCCGGCGCAGCCTCCGCCCTTGCCCTCCGCACTCGCTGCCCCGTCACCTCCGACCCCGCCCGCTGAACCGGCACGGTCCCATGCGCCGCCGTGCCCAGCATCCGCCGCCGCTCCGCGACATCCGACAACGCCGACTGCTCCACCACCACCCGTCGCGTAGCACCGGTCCATGCGTACCCCGGCCCCACACTCGACATCGACTCCCCCGCCGAATCCCGCCCCTGTGCATCCGCCAGCGCACCTTCGACGGCCGAATCCCCCACCACCACATGCGACAACACACCCTCGACCCCTGAATCCCGCGCAGCCGCATCCGGCAACCCACCCCCTACCGCCGAATCCCCCACCACCGCATGCGACAACACACCCTCGACCGCCGAATCCCGCGCGGCCGCTTCCGGCGACCGACCCTCGACCGCCGAATCCTGTGCCGCTGCAACGGGTAACGCGCTCCCCACCGCCGCACCCGACGCCGAGCTCCGCGCCACGACGGGCTGCGCCGAATCCCGCGCCGAGTCCTGCCCCGCTGCGCCCGGCGACCACATCTCCCTCGCCCCTGCGTGCGGCGACGGATATTTCGCCGCGACGCCCGGTATCGCCCCGTGCGTCGCCGGGTCCGAGCTCGCTTCCCGCGCCGCCGAACCCAACATCGCCCGCGGGTTCACGATGCCGGGAAGCCGCCCCCGCGTCACCCCACTCGGTGGCGCTGCCCTTTCCGCCGAGCCGGGCATCACTCCCGACGGAGCCGTACCTGTCTCCACAGGCGCCCGAGCCTCGCCCAGATGAGTTTCGGCGGCGGCGATGGCCTCCTTCAAACCGTCGACGGTCCGCGAGGCCTGGGCGATGAGCTGCTCCAACGTCGCCACCAGCGCACGCAATGTGTCCGTGTCGGACTGCGGGTGCTGGCTCACCGATCTCTCCTGCTCGTTTCACCGCTCCAGCACCGGCCAACAAGACCGATGCCACCGGCGGCGAGAACTACTTTCCCACGCCCGGCGCGACTCAGCCTCACCAACAGCGAGGATGGCTGTGTCATGCCCACGATCGATCGAATCATCGAAACGTCATCCGCGCCAACAGCAGCGGCACGGAGCCGTATGGCCGGGCTGTTCGATCCCATGCTGTTCAGGCTGGGTGACTCCTACGGCCGATCGCGCAGTCGGCACCATGTCCCGTGTCGGGAAGGCAATGGCCCGAAGGGGTTCGGCCATTGCCTTCCCGGCGACACATCAGGCGGCCAGGGCCGCGGTGATCTTGCGGGCCATCTCGGCCGCCGCCGGGCCGGGCTGCCCCTGCCGCGTCCGGGTCGCGGACTCCACCGCGACGGTGACCGTGCCGCGGAAGTTGTCGGCCTCCGCCGGGTCCTGCCGCTCGAGCAGGTTCACGGCCGCGGCCAGGGCGGGGAGAACCTGGTCGGCGAGTTCGGCGACAGTCTTTCCGGTCAGCTTGATGTCCTTGGACTTCGCCGCGAGCACGTGCCCGGTCAATCCGGTCGCCGACGCCAGTGCGAGGGTGCCGTCCGTCGCCGCCCGGTGCGAGGATCCGCCCGCGGCCGCCATCAGCGTGACCGCGCCGTAGGCGGCGACGCGCAGGGTGGACTTGTCCTGGTCGGTCAGGGTGATGGTCATGGTGTGTACTCCTTCATCGTCGGTGCCGCCCGGATCCTCTGTGGCCCGGCCGTTTTGTTCGATGTACACACTGTCGCCGCCCCGGCTGACAGCCCCCTGACGCCGACCTGACACCTCCCCTGACACGGATGACGGAGCTGGAAACGGTGGATGGACGGCGACCTCAGCGCACGGGAGCGGGCACGAGTGAGAGCATCGACCGCGGCGGGGGGTGTCGTCCTTGGTTACGTCGACTTCCGGATCGGAGACGATCCCTACTGCACGCAGAATTCGTTGCCGTGCGGGTCGGCCATGGTGGTCCAGGCGCCGCCGAGGTTGCCGTCGTAGAGGCGGCGGGCGCCGAGTTGTTCCAGGCGCGCCACCTCGGCCGCGCGGCGGTCGGGGCCTACCTCGAGGTCCAGGTGCAGGCGGTTCTTGGCGGTCTTGGGCTCGGGGACGCGCTGGAAGACGATGCGGTCGCCGCGCGCGATCCCGGTCTCCGGGTCCACCTCGGCCCGCGGTTCGCAAATCGCGGCGAAGTCCAGCCAATAGAGCCGGTCCGCCACGCGCACCACGCGATCGGCCTCGAGTTCGGCCGTGTCGACCATGCGCCGCAGCAGCGGCGTGTGGTTCTCCACGACATATCCGAGAGCCTCCGCCCAGAACCGGGCCAATTCGTTGGGATCGGGTGTATCGATGACAACCTGGTAGCGAGTGGTCATACCGCTCCTCGACGACGACATGCGTGAATGTCGTTCCACTCAACCATCATTCCGCGGAGCGATGTGCCGAGTCCTGCCGTGGATCACACCGAGCGGGCGCACGCTCCGCAGACCAGGCGGACTCAGTCCTGCTTGCGGTGCGGTACGAACTCCAAGGTCAGCAGAGCCGCTGCGGTGAAGACGATTTCGCGCCAGCGGATGAGGACGAAGCGGTCGTCACCGAAGGAGTTGAACTTGCGCAGGAAGCGATACAGCGACTCCAGGCGGATCAGCGGGTCCAGGGTGCGGGCGGCGACGTAGACGGCCTGGCGGGAGCGGGTGCGCTCCTTCTCGGCGAACAGCTCGGGAAATGCCGCGAAGGCCAGGGAGATACGCTGGACGCCCTTGTCCCGCCCGTAGTCGACCAAGTCCACGATCATGCGCTCGTCCAGGCCGTTCGGCGCGTCCTTGCGGCGCCACGGCACGTCCAGGCTCAGCTCGGTGCCGCCGTTGGACTCGCCGTAGCGCTGGAACCCGACCACCCGGCCGTCCGCGTCGCGCGCGATGACCAGCAGCATCCCGGGGTGCCGTCCGTCGAGCAGGTGGTCGAGGATCATCGAGAAGCCGCGCGTCTGATGACCCTTGCCCCACTCGTCCACGATGTCGAGCAGCGTCGAGCGCAACGGCGCACCGATCTCGATCTCCTTGACGATCTCGGTGCTCACCCCGAAATTGCGCGTACGGCTGACCGCCTGGCGCAGATTACGGAACTTGCGGCCCACCATGTCGAAGTGCTCGACATCGATGACCACGTCGCGGCCGATCGGAATCGCCCGTAGCCCGTGATGGTCCACCGCCCGGCCGCGCCACAGCTCGGTCAGCTCCGGGCTGGCGCCGAGTACCGCGATGCGCCAGCCGTGACTCATCGCGAACTCGGAGAACTCGCTGATCAAAGCGGGAAAATCGGCGCGGTTGCCGACCGGGTCACCGGCCACCACCGCGATGCCGAACCGGGCCCGATAGCCCACGGCAGCGGTCGAATTGGCGTTGAAGAAGTACGACTTCGCCGAATGCAGGGCGAAGGGCGCCAGCGGATCTCCGACGGTCCGATCGACCAGCGCCGCCACCCGATACTGCTGATCAGGCTGCGGGCGCGAGTTCTGCGGCAGCATCAGGATGAACCCGGTCGAGGCCAGGCAGACGAAGCCGACGCCGGGGTGCCCGTTGTGGTAGGCGATATTGGAGACGCCGAGCACCAGCACCGCCACCGTGAAATGCGGCAGCGTCAGGGGCCGCCGCAGGTGCAGCCCGCGCGCCACGAACAGCCCAGACAGCGACACGGCCACGAACCAGCCGTGATCGACGCCCTCGCGCGACGCCCGGTCGGCCGCGTACACCAGCACCACGCCGACGAGCACCAGCACCACGATCAGCGGCACCCGCACCGCGCGCGTGGGCGACAGCGCCGCATCCCGGTAGGTCTTCCGGTAACCGGCGACGGCAGAGTTCAGTTCGGGCACGTCGGAGCCCCCGGCCACACGCCCACGAACATCCTCGTCATGTCCGTCCTCCCGCTGATCGCGTCCTGCACCACAAGCATGCAGAACAAACGTTCCGGTCGGTAATGCCGAGCGCGACGAGACCCACAGCGATACGGTCTCACCCGCGAGGCATTCCCCCGGATCGGCATCCACCCGAATCATAGGATGAATCCGACGGCGCAACGCGCACGTAATTCAACGGATACTCCCCCGCCGGTGTTCCCGCAATGGGTTTATGCCTTGTGCCACACCGCGATCCGCCGATCGCGTGACGTACCGATTTCCGCAGGTCGGTAGGCCGTGCGCCTCCGCACCTCAGCTCCCGAACACGCGCTCCACGACGAATTTGGCGCGCCTCGTCACCCGCATGTAGTGGTCGAGGAATTCACTGCCGTCGTCGTTGGGCCACCCGGCGACCTTGGCTACCGCCGATAGTAGGCGTCCCGGGCCGGGCAGCTGATCGGCCGGCTTGCCGCGGACCAGGACCAGGGCATTGCGGGCACGGGTCGCGGTCAGCCAGGCGTCGCGCAGCAGCTCCACGTCATCGGCGCCGAGCAGATCGGCGCGCTCGATGGCGTCCAGGGACTCCAGCGTGGACGTGTTGTGCAGTTCGGGCACCTCGTGGGCGTGGCGCAACTGCATCAGCTGGACGGTCCATTCGATGTCGGCGAGACCGCCGCGACCCAGCTTGGTGTGCGTGGCGGGATTGGCGCCACGCGGCAGCCGCTCGGAGTCGACGCGGGCCTTGATCCGGCGGATCTCGCGCACCGCCTCCGCGGACACCCCGCCCTCGGGATAACGCACCTGGTCGATCATGTGCAGAAACCGCACGCCCAGCTCCTGATCACCGGCGATCTGGTGGGCGCGCAGCAGCGCCTGCACCTCCCACGGTTGAGCCCACTGCTGATAGTAGGCCTGATAAGCGGCCAGCGTGCGCACGAGCGGACCGTTGCGGCCCTCCGGGCGCAAGCCCGCGTCGACCTGCAGCGGCGGATCGGTGCTCGGCGCGCCCAGCAGCCGCTGCACCTGTTCGGCGACGCCGATCGCCCACTTCACCGCGACCGTCTCGTCCGCGCCGGACCGCGGGTCGCAGACGAACAGCACGTCGGCGTCGGAGCCGTAGCCCAGTTCCTTGCCGCCGAGCCGGCCCATGCCGATGACCGCGATGTCGGCGGGCGCGGGCACGCCCGATTCGGCCTCGCTCGCCCGGATCACCGCCAGCAGCGCGGCCTCGAGCACCGCGACCCACACCGACGACAGCGCGTTGCACACCCGCGGCACCTCGAGCATGCCCAGCACATCGGCCGACGCGACGCGGGCCAGTTCGTGGCGCCGCAGCGAGCGGGCGGTGGCGATCGCGCGCTTGGGATCGTCGTAGCGGGCCGCACCGGCGAGGATGCCCGTGCGCACGTCATAGAGCTTGGGCGACAGCAGTAATGGGCCCGTGGGTCCGTCGGCGAACATGCGGATCGTCTCGGGGGCGTTGATCAGCAGGTCCGGCAGATAGGCCGAGGAGCCGAGCACGATCATCAACCGCTCGGCGACGGCGCCCTCGTCGCGCAGTTCGCGCAGGAACCAGGTCTGGGACTCGAGGCCCTCCGAGATCCGGCGGTAGGCCAGCAGGCCCTGATCGGGATTGGGGGTCTCGCCCAGCCATTCCAGCAGCGTCGGCAGCAGCAGCGCTTGGATGCGGCCCTTGCGGCCGACCTCGCCGGTGAGTGCCTTGAGGTGACCGAGGGCGTTCTCCGGTGCGGCGTAGCCGAGCGCGGCCAGCTGTCTTACCGCCGCCTGCGGGCTCAGCCGCAGCGCGGCCGCGTCCAGGCGGGCGACCGATTCCAGCAACGGCCGGTAGAACAGCTTGGCGTGCAGGCGCCGCACGCGCAGCCCGTTGCGTTTGATCTCGCTGCGCAGCACGCCCACCGCGTCCTGACGGCCGTCGGGGCGCATGTGCGCCGCGCGCGCCAGCCAGCGCATACCCTCCTCGTCGTCGGGGGCGGGCAGGGTGTGGGTGCGCTTGAGCCGCTGCAGCTGCAGCCGGTGCTCGAGCAGGCGCAGGAACTCGTAGGAGGCGGTGAGGTTCGCGGCGTCGTCGCGGCCCACGTAGCCGCCGGCGGCCAGCGCGGTCAGCGCCTCCACCGTGCCCTGCACGTGCAGCGACTCATCGGCCTTGCCGTGCACCAATTGCAGGAGCTGCACGGCGAATTCGACGTCGCGCAGGCTGCCGTGGCCCAGCTTCAGCTCGCGCTCGCGCAGATCCGCCGGGACCAGGTCCTCGACGCGGCGGCGCATGGTCTGCACGTCCGCGACGAAATCCGGCCGCTCCGAGGCATTCCAGACCATCGGCATGACCGCCGCCCGGTACCGCTCGCCGAGCTCCAGGTCACCGGTGGCGGGGCGATTCTTCAACAGCGCCTGGAACTCCCAGGTGCGCGCCCACCGCTTGTAGTAGGCGAGGTGCGACTCGAGCGTGCGGACCAGCGCGCCCGCCTTGCCCTCCGGCCGCAGCGCGGCGTCCACCTCGAAGAAGGCGTTCCCGGCGACCGTCATCAACTCGGCCGCGAGCCGGGTCGCGGTGTGGTCGGCGGGCTCGGCGACGAACACCACGTCCACATCGGACACGTAATTCAGTTCGCGCGCACCGCATTTGCCCATCGCGATCACCGCGAGCCGCACCGGTACCGGCCCGTCCGGGCACACCCGCGCCACCGCGACCGACAGCGCCGCGGTCAGCGCCGCATCCGCCAGGTCGGTGAGATGGCGGCCGACCCGCTGGTACGGCAGCACCGGTTCATCCTCCACGGTGGCGGCCAGGTCGTGCGCGGCCAGCAGCATCAGCTGATCCCGATACCGCTTGCGCAACAACGCGATTGCCTCGGGGCCCGCGACGGATGCGCGGTACAGCGTAGCGGTGGTGTGCTCCGTGGTTCCACGGGCGACCGCCTCCTGGCTCGCGTGCTGCGCCGGGGGCGTCTGCTCTCCGGTCCCGCGAGCCTGGACCGGCTCGCCCGCGGACCCCGCCGAGGACGTCCGATCCACGGGTCCGCGCTCCGCCCCCGCGGGCTGGGGGCCGGGTTCGGGCACGGCCCCGACAGCGTCGAGGAGGTCCGCGACGAGTTCGGCGGGCGTGGGCAATTCCGTGCGGCGCAACAGTTTCCAGGTATCCGGTTCGGCTACCAGGTGGTCGGCGAACGCGCTGGAGGAACCGATCAGCGCGAACAGCCTGCCGCGCACAGAGATCTCGGTGCGCAGCGCCTCGTCCAGTTCGTCCCAGCCGGGGCCGAGCCGTTCGCGCAATCGCACCAGTGTCAGTAACGCCAGGTCGGCATCGGGGGCGCGCGAGAGCGCCCACAACAGTGGAATGCTTTCGACGTTGTCCCACGCCAATTCTCGCAGCGAATCGGCGGCCGTCGGTTCGAGCAGCCCGAGCCGACCGGCGCCGGGCACCGCGGGACGGGCAGTCGGTGGCCGTACCATGCCCCACAAATTACAGGGTCGGCGGCGGCAGCCGAGCACACATCCCGGGGAACGGAGAAAGTGTTCTCGGTTCGTGCCGCGGCCGGACACCTACCTCACAGATCCAGGTATTCCTGGAGTTCCCACTGCGTGATCTGGGCGCGGTAGCCCGCCCACTCCCGGCGCTTGTTGCGCAGGAAGAAGTCGAACACGTGCTCGCCGAGGGTCTCCGCGACCAACTCCGAGCGCTCCATCGCCTTGAGCGCCTCGTCCAGGCTGCCCGGCAGTTCCTTGAAGCCCATGGCGCGGCGCTCGGCGGTGGTCAGCGACCACACGTCGTCCTCGGCCTCCGGCGGCAGCGTGTAGCCCTTCTCGATGCCGCGCAACCCGGCGGCCAGCAGCACCGCGAACGACAGATACGGGTTGCAGGCCGAATCGGGGCTGCGGATCTCGACGCGCCGCGAGGACTGCTTGTTCGGCGTGTACATCGGCACCCGCACCAGCGCCGAGCGGTTGGACCGGCCCCAGGAGGCCGCCGTTGGCGCCTCGCCACCGTGGATCAGGCGCTTGTAGGAGTTGACCCACTGGTTGGTCACCGCGCTGATCTCGTTGGCGTGCTCCAGGATTCCCGCGATGAACGCCCGCGCGGTCTCGGAGAGGTTGTTCGGATCGTCCGGGTCGGCGAAGGCGTTCTGCTCACCCTCGAACAGGCTCATGTGCGTGTGCATCGCCGAACCCGGGTGCGCGGCGAAGGGCTTGGGCATGAAGGTCGCGCGCACGCCCTCGTCGATGGCCACCTCCTTGATGAGGTAGCGGAACGTCATCACGTTGTCGGCCATCGACAGCGCGTCGGCGTAGCGCAGGTCGATCTCCTGCTGGCCGGGCGCGCCCTCGTGATGGCTGAACTCCACCGAGATGCCCATCGACTCCAGCGCGTCGATGGCGTGGCGGCGGAAGTTCGGGGCCTCGTTGTGCACGGCCTGGTCGAAGAAGCCGCCCTTGTCCACCGGGATCGGGTCGCCCTTGGTGTCCATTTCGGCCTTCACCAGGAAGAATTCGATCTCGGGATGCACGTAGCAACTGAAGCCGAGATCACCGGCCTTGTTCAGCTGCCGCCGCAGCACGTGCCGCGGGTCGGCCCACGACGGCGAGCCGTCGGGCATCGCGATATCGCAGAACATGCGCGCGGAGTGCTGATGTCCCTTGCTGGACGCCCACGGCAGCACCTGGAACGTCGACGGGTCCGGCCGGGCGACCATATCCGCCTCGGACACGCGGGCGAAGCCCTCGATGGCCGAACCGTCGAACCCGATGCCCTCCTCGAAGGCACCCTCCAGTTCGGCGGGCGCGATCGCGACCGACTTCAGATACCCCAGCACGTCGGTGAACCAGAGTCGTACGAAGCGGATGTCCCGCTCCTCGAGCGTCCGCAGCACGAATTCCTTCTGGCGATCCATACGCGCGAGCGTAAGCACCCGGCGTTAAATCCGTGTTACATAGCCATTGTCAGGCAAATTAACCGCATGTGAGACCGGCCGGAGGCTCGGTCAGATCGATGAGGTAGCCGATCACGGCGTCGTCCACGCACGGCACGCCGCCGGACAGGAACGCCGTGTGGCGGGTGCCCTTGTTGGTGATCAGCGCCGCGTTCAGCTCCTTGGCCAGGTTCACCCCCGCCTCGTAGGGCGTCGCCGGATCCTGGGTGGTGGAGACGACGACCGTCTTCGGCAGTCCCGACACGGTGATGTTGTGCGGGGTGGACGAACTCGGCACCGGCCAGAACGCGCACAGCTCGAGCGGCGCCTGCCCGCTGGCGTGGCCGTCGTCCAGGAACGGGGCGACCTTGCGGTATTCGGCGTCCTGTTTGTCGGCCACCGCGCGGTCCTTGACGGCCGGGTCGTCCACGCAGTGGATGGCCATGAACGCGTCCTGGGAGTTGTCGTAGGTGCCGTCCTGGCGGCGACCGTCGTAGAGGTCGGCCAGGCGCAGCAGGATGTCGCCCTGGCCGGTGGCGAGCTGGGACAGCCCGGCGCTCAGCACATTCCAGTTGTCCTCTGCGTAGAGGGTGTTCTGCACGCCGGTGATCGCGTCGCCGTAGGTGAGCGGGCGGCCGTCGTCGGTGGCCGCCGGATGGTCCCACAGCGGGCCGACCAGGGCCTGGAACCTCGCTACCGCCTGCGCCGGGTCCGCGCCGAGCGGGCAGTCCGGCTGCCGCGCGCAGTCGGCGGCGTATTCGTTGAACGCCCGCTGGAAACCGGCTGCCTGCTGCACCGATTCCTGCACCGGATCGGCGTCGGGATCGAGTGCGCCGTCGAGGACCAGAGCGCGTACCCGGTCCGGGAACTTCTCGGCGTAGGACGACCCCAGGCGGGTGCCGTAGGAGTAGCCGACGTAGTTGAGCTTCTCGTCGCCGAGCACCGCGCGGATCACGTCCATGTCCTGCACCACCTCCCGGGTGCCGACGTGGGCGAGGAAGTCGTTGCCGGTGCGCTCGGTGCAACGGGCGGCGAACTGCTTGTTCTCCTCCTCGGCCGCCGCGATGCCGCCGGGGCTGTTGTCCTTCGGCGGTTCGGCGCGCTCGTCGTCCCATTCCTCGGCGGTCATGCACGAGATCAGCGGCGTGGACGCGCCGACGCCGCGCGGGTCGAAACCGATGCGGTCGAAGCGCTCCGCGAGCGGGGTGTCCTGGCCCTGCTGCGACATCCACAGGCCCGGCTGACCCGGCCCACCCGGATTGAACAGCAGCGAGCCGATGCGCTGGCCGGTCGCCTTGATCCGGGAGATCGCGATCTGCGCGGTCGCGCCGTCGGGCCGGGCGTAGTCGACCGGCACGGTGACCCGGGTGCACTCGGCCGACTTGGGGAAGCGGTCGGTCCCGTCGCCGAAGTTGTCGCAGCCGCCCCACTGCGGCGCCTGGGTGTAGAACTTCTCCAGATTCGCCGGGGACGGCGTCACCGCCGAGGGCGTGGTGATGTCGTCGTTCGACGAAGTGGAGCAGGCGGTGACCACCAACGGGGTCACGCACATCAGGGCCACCGCGGCGAGGAGACGGCCGGTTCGCGACAAGGGCATACGGACGATCCAACCAGACGAAGCTGTGTGATGAATTGCATGGTCGGCGAGCCTTAAACGGGGTGTCGGGCCGGTGGCACACTGGACGGGTCCGCAAGGGACGAGTCACGACAACCCGGGGACCCGTACGGGCCTCGAGGAGACGACGAAAGGGACGATGATGTCCGCATCCGAAAAGTCCGCCGAAACCGCTGCCTACGGCGCCGCACCGACAACTTCCCGACGGAAGACGCGAGTACAGCACCTGCAGCAGCTGAAGGCCGCGGGCGAGAGGTGGTCCATGCTCACCGCCTACGACTACTCCACGGCGAAACTGTTCGAAGAAGCCGGGATTCCGGTGCTGCTGGTCGGCGACTCGGCCGCCAACGTGGTGTACGGCTACGACACCACCGTGCCGATCACGATCGACGAACTGGTGCCGCTGGTGCGCGGGGTGGTGCGGGGCGCGCCGCACGCGCTGGTGGTCGCGGACCTGCCGTTCGGCAGCTACGAGGCCTCGCCCGAGCTCGCGCTGGCCTCCGCCACCCGGTTCATGAAGGAGGGCGGCGCACACGCGGTGAAACTCGAAGGGGGCGAACGGGTTTCCGAGCACATCGCGCGGCTCACCGCCGCCGGCATCCCGGTGATGGCGCACATCGGGTTCACCCCGCAGAGCGTCAACACCCTCGGCGGATTCCGGGTGCAGGGCCGTGGCGACGGCGCCGAGCAGCTCATCGCCGACGCCATCGCGGTGCAGGAGGCGGGCGCGTTCGCGGTGGTCATGGAGATGGTGCCCGCCGAACTCGCCGGCCAGGTCACCCGCAAGCTGACCATTCCCACCGTCGGCATCGGCGCCGGCGCGGACTGCGACGCCCAGGTGCTGGTGTGGCAGGACATGGCCGCCTACACCAGCGGCAAGACCGCCAAGTTCGTCAAGCACTTCGCCCAGCTCGGCGACCAGCTCCGCAACGCCGCGGCAGCCTACGCCGACGAGGTCCGCCGCGGGGTCTTCCCCGCCCCCGAACACAGTTTCTGAAGTTTGTCGGCAGGCGTGCTCCGACCGGCGAGTGCACTGTCCGGGGAGACGCGGCGGTAGTCGCTGCTGTCCTGACGTGCCTTCCGGTTGCGCGGTGTCGGTCCCGGCCGAGAACATGCCTGGACGAGAACCGGTTCACCGTGCGTCGACCACGGCGGCTCCGTCCGGGACGTCGCGGCTTCGTCAGCGGCGGCATGCTCCCCTTCTGTGCCGAAGGCGTGCCGTCGCCGCGTCAATAGCTCGGATCGGGCAGGGTTGCTCTCCGCGACGGGAACGGCGGCGGCCGGGGATCGGTGGCAGACTCGAAGTCCGACCGAGCACGGAACGAGCAGAGGGAACTGATGTCGCAGAGCCGTTGGATGACTCGCGGAGCGCTGGGGACGGCCGGGCTGGCCGCCATCGCACTGATCGCCGGATGCGGGGGCGGCGGAACCACCGGATCGCCCGAGCCCGCCGGATCCAGCGGGTCCGCCACCTCCACGGCCGCGCACGCCAGCGGCTCGGCCACCGCCGGCAAGACGCAGGGCCCGGTCGAGGTCCCCGACCAAGTCGCCAAGCAGCTGTGCGACCGGATTCAGCCGCAGCTGTCGGACTGGCGGGTGCAGGGCCCCACGCTGGGCCGGGTGGCGCTCAACATCACCGTGCACGAGTGGGCTGCCTTGAACGGCGGCCTCAATATGCAGGTCCTCGGCGACAAGTCGGTGGTCGACCGTATCACCACCACGTCCTGCCCCGACGTTCGCAGCCAGGCGCTACAGGCGCTGGAACTGTCCGACCTCGCGGCGGGGATCGCGTTCTGATGCGCACGCTGTACCCGTCGCTGCCGCCACACCGCGAGGGCCTGCTCGATGTGGGCGACGGACAGCAGCTGTACTGGGAGGAGAGCGGCAACCCCGACGGCAAGCCGGTGGTGTTCCTGCACGGCGGTCCCGGCGGCGGTACCGCGCCGTTCCACCGCCAGTTCTTCGACCCGCGCGCGTACCGGATCGTGCTGTTCGACCAGCGTGGTTGCGGCCGGTCGGTGCCGCACGTCGCCGACGGCGCGAGCCTGGAGACCAACACCACCTGGCATCTGGTCGCCGACATCGAGAAGTTGCGCACGCATCTGGGCATCGAACGCTGGCAGGTGTTCGGCGGCTCGTGGGGTTCGACGCTGGCGCTGGCCTACGCGCAGACCCACCCCGATCGTGTCACCGAGCTGGTGCTGCGCGGCATTTTCCTGTTGCGGCGCAAGGAGATCGACTGGTACTACAACGGCGCCGCCGGTTACGTCTATCCTGACGAGTGGGAGAAGTTCCTGGCCGCGGTGCCGGAATCCGAACGCCGGGGAGATCTCGTGAGTGCCTACCATCGCCTGCTGCACTCCCCCGATCCCGACGTGTACGTCCCGGCCGCCGTCGCCTGGTCGAGCTGGGAGGGGGCGACGAGTTCGCTGCGGCCGCAACCGGATCGGGTCGCCGAGACCGCCGAGCACCGGTTCGCGCTGGCGTTCGCGCGCATCGAGAATCACTACTTCATGCACGGGGGCTTCCTCGACGAGGGGCAGCTGCTGCGCGACATCGACCGCATCGCCCACATTCCCGGCGTGATCGTGCAGGGCCGCCACGACATCGTGTGCCCTGCGGTGAGTGCGTGGGATCTGCATCGCGTGTGGCCGAACTCGACCCTGCACCTCGTCGCCGACGCCGGTCACGCCGCCAGTGAGCCGGGCATCACGCACCACCTGGTGGAAGCCACCGACAAGTTCCGGAGTACCTGATGCGCACCGCAACCGGCCCCGCTCTCCGCGCCGCTCTCGACGAGGACGTGGACCGGTTGCTGTCGGCCGAACCCGAGGTCCGTGCCGACGCCCACGACTCGGTGCACCAGATGCGCGTCGCGACCAGGCGGCTGCGCAGTGTGCTGCGATCGTATCGGGATGTCTTCCGCCGCAAGGAGATAGACGAGATTCGCGAGGAATTGCGCTGGCTCGCCGGGCTTCTCGGTGTGGCCCGCGACGCCGAGGTGCGTGCCGAACGGTTCGCGGCACTGGCCGCGGAACAGTCCGGTGAGCAGCGGCGCGTCTGCCGCCGACTGGTGACGGTGGAACGCCACCGGTACGCCGAGGCCCATCGCGAGGTGCTGCGCGCACTCGACGGCGAGCGCTACCGGCGCTTGCGGAGACGGCTGAAGGCGCTGCGCCGCGACCCCCCGCTGCGCCGCAAACGCGTCCGCGCCGACGCCACCCGGACGTTCTCCGGTGTACTGCGCGACGACTTCCGGCGGGTGCGCCGTCTGGTGCGCGCAGAGGAGACGGTCGAGCCCGCCGACCGCGTCGAGCATCTGCACGAGATCCGCAAGGCCGCCAAGCGTTTACGGTATTCCGCGGACGCCGCCGTCCCGGTCCTAAACGGCCCCGCCGAGGAGCTGTCCGCCCGCGCCAAGAAACTCCAGACCGTCCTCGGCGACCACCGCGACGCGATCGAGGCCATGACCACCATCCGCGCCCGCGCCGCCGCGGCCTCCACCCGCGGCATCGTCACCGCCGACTACGACCGCCTCTACGACGCCGAATCCGACGCCGCCCGCAAGGCCCTGGACCAATACCCCGCCGCCACCGAATTCCTCCGCCACAAATACGGCCACTGACTTCCGGCCCACCGCCCCCAGCCCACTCCCCGCGGCCACACGCGTCCGCTCCCCGCGGCTGCACGGCACGAGTCGCACGCCCAAGGCTGCACGCGGGGCCTTCTGCCGACGGGGATGCACGGGTTGCACTCCCTCATGGCTCACGCGGTGCCATTTCACGGCCGCACCAGTCCTCGTGCCAGCGGCTGCACGGGTGCAGTCCACACGGCTGGACGGTGAGTGGCTCGTGAGGACGGTGGTTCGGGGGCGGGGCGTGTTTCGGTGCTTGCGTGCCGGGTAGCGCCGCGGTGTAGGGGCAAGTGCGTAGTGGGCGGCTTGCCGGACCATGGAGGGAGCGAGCGGATGGGATTCGCCGAGCAGCAGCAGGATGTTCCCGGTGTGCAGTCGGCGATGGAGCCGGTGCCCGACTGCGGTGAACACAGTTATCGCGGTAGCGGGAAGCTCACCGGCAAGGCGGCGGTCGTCACCGGGGCCGACAGTGGCATCGGGCGTGCGGTGGCCATCGCCTTCGCCCGTGAGGGCGCGGACGTCCTGATCTCGTACCTGAACGAGCACGAGGACGCCAAGGAGGTCGCCGAGCTGGTGCGGGAGGCGGGGCGCACCGCCGTGCCCGTGGCCGGTGACGTGTCCGATCCCGCGCACTGCCAGGCGCTGATCGATACCGCGGTCGCGGAGTTCGGCAAGATCGACATCCTGGTCAGCAACGCCGCCTACCAGATGACGCACGAGACCATCGAGGAGATCAGCACCGAGGAGTTCGACTACACCTACCGGGTGAACGTCGGCGCCTACTTCGCCCTGGTGAAGGCCGCGCTGCCGCACATGCCGCCGGGTGGGGCGATCATCGGCAGCTCCTCGGTCAACTCCGATATGCCCTCGCCGACGCTGGCGCCCTACGCCGCCACCAAGGCGGCGATCGCCAACCTGTCCGCCAGCCTGGCACAGCTGTTGGGGCCCAAGGGGATCCGGGTCAACAGCGTGGCGCCGGGACCGATCTGGACGCCGCTGATCCCGTCGACCATGCCGCCGGAGAAGGTGGCGAAATTCGGCGACGACACTCCACTGGGCCGGGCCGGGCAGCCCGCCGAACTCGCGCCCGCGTACGTGCTGCTCGCGAGCGACGAGGGCAGTTACATCTCCGGCGCTCGCCTCGCCGTCACCGGCGGCCGGCCCATTCTGTGAATCACCCGGCGGACCGAATACGGAGGTGGTAGTCATGACCGATCCACAGGACACCTGGGACCCGCCGCAGGACACCGGCGCGCCCGACTCGGTGGAAACCGATCCCGGTGCGCTGAACAGCGCGGAGGATCTCGACGAGGACCGTCTGCAGTCCGACCCGCTCGAAGCGGGCATGGATCCCCCGGAACGCTGGTCGGAGGCCGACCGTTACGGCACGACGCCGTGGGAGGAAGCCCACGACCGGCCGCTGCGCGACCGCCTCGCCGAAGAACAACCCGACACCGAGCCGTCGCCGCCGGAGGAGGACACGCGCCCGGCGGAGGTCGACGCCATCGACATCCCCGACGGCGTGCCGGACAGCTACGACGAGGAACTCGGAACCTCCTCCGATGTGGCCGGAGGCTCTGTCGCCCAGGGCATTCGAACTCCCGAACCGCCGGACTGAACGCGACTCGTCCGTGATTCGGCCCGCGCGGCGACAGTTGTCGCGGCGCGGGCCGAAAGCCTCACTGCGGCAGCGACTCTCGGCGTGCGGTTGCGGCATGTCGGGGACGGCATCATAGCCGCTCAGTCGCGGGTGCGTTCCCGTCTGCCGCGCTCCCTTTCCCGTTCCTCCCTGCCACCGCGCGTCCGGCCCGCTTGTGGCGGTTCACGGTGCGGCGCTTCGTTTCCGGGTGTAGGGCGACTGACATGCACGATGTCCGCTACCTCGCGGACCATCTCCCCGGGCCGTCCGGTCGCCGCCGCTTCCCGCGCCCGCCGGGCCTGCTCCGCGAGCCGATCGGCCGCCTCCCGCTGCCGCTGCCGCTCCATCTCATCGGCCTCGGCACGTTCCCTCTGCTTCACCTTCTCGGCCGCATCCGCTTCCTCCCGCGCCCGCACCGAGTTTTCGACATTCGTCTCTCGATCCCGGGAGAACAATGCCCGGTACTTCTCCGCGAACTCCCGCACCACCCGATCAGCCGCTTCCTTCTGAACCCGCGCACGCTCCTCGCGAGCTTCCCGCTCACGCTCGGCCCTTCCCCGCGCCTCCTTCGCCTCGGCTTCTCTCCGACGTACGATCTCCCGGATATTCGCAAGTCGTTTACGAGCTCGATCGGCACGATCCAACTCGTAGACCCGGATCAATTCAAGCTGCTTCGCGGCAATAGATTGACCGAGTTTCATCGCACGTAGGGCATCGTCGCGCGAAATGACTTCGTGCCGAAATCGCCCAGGGAAGTCACGGGCCATGCTCGACATCTCTTCCTGAATAGTCCTCGGAACGGCCTCCCCCGACACGGTCTCCCAGCCGCTGTGCGTAAGCTGCCCGATTTCGAGCGCTGATCGCTCTTTCTCCAGTTGCCTATAGGTCTCGCGTTCGTTGAGCCGTCCCGATTTGCGCTCCATAGAACGCGTTCCCCTGCCGTCCGTCTTCGCATTGTCCAGAACGCGCGAACCTTTAGGGGTTTCCATCTTGAATTGCCGGACCCAACCCCGTTCTGCGGTTTCACCGCGTTCGTGCGCCCTGCCCAGCTCGAAGTACAGACCTTTCTCGTAGTTAGAGAGATTTCGCCGGAACTTGTCGTACTCGTCATCGGGCACGGTTGTATCCACCCCCCGTCAATACTTCCCGACGAACTCTTCCTATCCCTTGCGGGTTTTCTGTATATCTCGAAGCGCTGCGGTGATAACGTAATCTGCCATCTCGGCATCACGGCGGAACAAATAGTCCGTCATCGACAGGACGCTCATGACTTCTTCGCCGTCACCGTACTGCACTGCAGGACTGAAGTCGGTATACAAAGGTGCACTGCTCCATTGAGGGCGGTTGGTCCATGCCATTCCGGCCCGGCGTATAAAACATTCGCCATAGAACCGGATGAATTGATCCGCAGCGTCCCGGTTTTCGGCGGCGCGCAATCCATGACTGTCACCGAAGTATTCTTTCGATGCTTGAAGTATCGCCACCGTCAGTGGACTGTTCCACCACGCTTCAGAATAGCCAGCGATTCCGGGAACCGTCTCGGTGAGAAATTTGCGAACCTGCGATTCCATATGATCGGACGCAACCCAATCCAAGAACGCTTGTGTCTTGGCATCGAATTCGATGTCGAAACCGAGTTGTTCGTCGCTCATCGTTTCCCCTCGCGTCGGCTGTACCGGTGTGCGGAGCCTATCGGGTCCGGCCCGAATCGGGCCTGATCCGCCCGGCCTCGACCAGCGCCCGGAACGCGGCCCGCTTGCGGGGGCAGTCGCCCACGCTGCACTCCACATGCATCTGCATGATCGCGTGGGCATGATCGAGTGTCAGCGGTCCGATCGGGGCGTTGTGGGTCCACCAGAGGGCCGACAACTCCCGACGGGGCGACGCCGGGTCGTCGGTCACGCGAACACCCCTTCCCGAATCAGCGTCCAGCGAGCGAAACTCAGTCGCGGAGAGACTGTTTCGATTTCCGCGAGGTACAGAATGCCGTTCACCTCCAGCGGGCTCAGATGCTGCGGGGACGGGGTGATCACCACGTCCACGTCGGCGGCACGTACCTGGTCGGCAAGCGGGACGAGCGACGGCTCGGGCCAGACGACCACATAGCCGAGGTGCCGTGCCATACGTTGTACCTGGGCTCGGTCCCACATCGGCGCGTCGGATACTTCCGGATCGATCCATCCCAGCGCGGTCGGTCGAAATCTCATACTCGGCACTCCCTCCCGTTGTCGGTGTCGGAGGCGTCACAGCGGGGGAGCCGGACGGGCGATCTGCCGGGCTACAACCCCTGTGTGAAGCCGAAACCGACGCTAGAACCGGCGGGAACGACCGAGTGACAGTGCGGTGACAGCTGTCCGGGCAGTGGAGTGGTCGGTACGCTCGTGGTCAGAGCGTGTTTCCTCCCGACGTGCTGGAGTGGTGGCAGTGACGACAACCGGTAAGCGAATAGCCGCCGAACGAAAGCTCGCTGGCCTGAAACAGATACAGCTGGCGCAGCGGACGAACTACAGCTTGTCCATGGTTCGCGCGGTCGAGCAGGGCCGGGAACCTGCTTCGCCCGCGTTCATCGCCGCCGCTGCTCGGGTACTGCGGGTAGAGCCCGAGTTGCTGACCGGCGTCCCCTATCGCGACACCATCGAGCAGGACGGGCCGCTCGAGGGTTCTGTCGAGCTTCGAACCATCCTCGCCGAGGGCAGCTACGTTGAGCCACTGGAGCCTTTGCCGTTGGTGCGGTTACAGGCAGAACTCGACGACATCGACCGGGTGTACTTTGCCGACAAGGGCAGGGTGGCGCTCGCTCGGCTGCCGGAGGTAATCAGACGGTTGTACGGGGCGTTGCACACCGAAAGCGACCCCGCCCCCGTGTACACCACGCTCGCGCAAGCGTTTCTTACCGCTGAGCGATTGTGTCGCCGCTTCGGATTCACCAGCCTCGCTCCCACGGTCATAGACCGGCTGGAGTGGGCGGCAGAACGAGCCGACGATCCCCTGTACGTACCGCAATCGCTCATCAAACGCGCACGTGTTCTCATGTATTACGACCGTGCCGACGTAGGGCTGAAGCTGATTGAACGCGGACTGAACGCGATCGAGGGCACAGGCGAAGGCGTGGATGCCGTGCGCGGTTCCGCACACCTCACGGGCGCAATCATTGCGGCGCGGGGCTTCCGTCCCGATACTGCCGAGGAGCACTTGCACGAAGCACGGCGAATCGCCGGACCCATGAAGCACGAAAGCGACGCGTACGGAACGTTGTTCGGCCCCGCGAACGTCGGGATACATTCGGTCGCCGTAGCGCTCGAAGCCGGAAATCCCGATAAGGCGGCGCGCGAAGGAACACGTCTCGTACTCCCGAAGAAAATCGCCCCGCCCCGAGCCGGTCACCACTGGCAGGACGTAGCCCGCGCGTGGTTGCTTATCGGACAGCCGGACAAAGCACTTCACTCGCTGAACTTGGCGCGGCGGATCGCTCCCCAGCAGACGCGGTTGCATCCGTCGGTGCGCGAGACGTTGCACGGGATCGCGTCGGCGCAGCGGCGGCAGTCGGAGACTCTGGTCAGCTTCGCGTCGTGGGCGGGTGTGGCGCTGTAGATCGGAGGCCGGAACGTAGCGCTCGGTCGCAGGCGCGTTCTCGGCCGCATCGCTCCGTTTCCATACCGTGATCGGGAATGTGCGGCTCGAATATGCGATCCATTGTCATCGAATTCGATGTCGGAACCGAGTCGTTCGTCGCTCATCGTTTCCGCTCATGTCGGCTGTAGCGACCAGCGCCCGGAACGCTGCCTCCCGTTCGTCGGACTACTACCCTCTGTGATGACGAATCCGGCGCTAGACCCGGCTGGAACCATCGAGGGACAGTACGTGACAGCTATCCGGGAGAGTGGAGTGGTCGGTACTCTCGTGGTCAGAGCGTGTTTCCTCCCGACGTGCTGGAGTGATGACGGTGACGACAACCGGTGAGCGGATTGCGGCTGAGCGTAAGCTCGCCGGCCTGAAACAGATACAGCTCGCGCAGCGGACGAACTACAGCCTGTCCATGATCCGTGCGGTCGAGCAAGGGCGAGAGCCCGCGTCCGCCGCGTTCATCGCCGCGGCGGCGAAGGCGCTGCACGTCGAGCCCGAGTACCTGACGCAGACGCCTTTCTACGACGTCCTGGAGCAGGACGGCCCACTCGAGGGCATTGCGGAATTGCGGTCGATTCTCGCGGAAGGCGCTTACGTTCGCCCGGTCGAACCGACTCCCATTGCCGAACTGACCACGGAGATGCAGGGCGTAGACACGGCTTACCGCAACGACAAGGGCCGCATCGCGCTTCAGCGCATTCCCCCGCTTATCCGGCAGTTGTACGGCGCTCTACATGCCGCACGAACCGACTCGGAACGCGGCCGGGTCTACACGCTGCTCTCGGCGGCATACGTCACTACCGAACGGCTGTGCCGCCGGTTCGGATTCACCGCACTGGCACCTGTGGTTCTGGATCGGCTCGAATGGGCGGCCGAAGGTGCTGATGATCCGCTCTACGTCGCTCAGGCAAAGGTGAAGCGGGCGCGAATCTTGATGTACCACAACGCGAACGACGTTGGTCTGCGGCTAGTGGAGGACGGGCTGGACCTGATCGAGGGCAATACCGAGCGAGCGAACGCTGTACGTGGCTACGCGCATCTGTGCGGCGCGATAGTCGCCGCTCGTGGCTTCAACGCCGACACGGCCGTAGCTCACATCGAGAGCGCGCGTCGGCTGGCGTGTGGCTTCGACCGCGAATCCGATTTGTACGGAACGCTCTTCGGGCCTGCGAACGTCGGTATTCACTCGGTAGCAGTTGAACTCGAATCCGGAAATCCCGACAAGGCCGCCCGTACGGGGGCCGCGCTCACCTTGCCCGACGAGATCGCCCCGCCCCGAGCCGGTCACCACTGGCAGGACGTAGCCCGGGCATGGTTGCTTGTCGGGCAGCCGGACAAAGCACTTCACTCGCTGAATTTGGCGCGGCGGATCGCTCCCCAGCAGACGCGGTTGCATCCGTCGGTGCGCGAGACGTTGCACGGGATCGCGTCGGCGCAGCGGCGGCAGTCGGAGACTCTGGTCAGCTTCGCGTCGTGGGCGGGTGTGGCGCTGTAGGAACCAGCGAGGCTGTCAGTCCTGCGGGAAGGCGAAGGTGACCGTGCGGGTGGTGGGGTCGGCCGTGATGAGGCGGACTCGGACGTGGCGCCCTTCCGGTGGCGCGCCGAGGCATTTGGCGAGTACCGGGGGTTGGGCGATGAAGACCTCCGCCGCCCGGGAGCCGTTCGCTTCCCGGACGACGACGGCGTCGAACTCCGTGCCGAGGCGCTCGGCGAGGATCGTGGACTCGGTGAGGTCCAGGCAGGCCCGTTCGAGCTTGCCCGCCAGGGCGTCGCTGCGGCGCATGGAGTCGGCGACGGCCGTGAGGCCCTCGGTCGCCCACCGCGGGACCGGCGTCCCGGCGCAGCGGGCCAGGCAGATCTCCGCGACGTAGCGGTCGCCCAGACGTCGCAGCGGCGCCGTGGCGTGGGCGTAGGGCGCACCGATTCCGCTGTGCTGCAGCACATCCGGAATGTCCCCGGCGAGCACCGTGTAGGACGCGCCGCGCAGCAGCGAGGTCGCCTCGGACAGAGCACCAGCGCGGCGGGCGAATCGGCGTCCAGCGCGGCCAGCAGGCGGCCCACAGGCGCGTCGGCGGGCCAGTCCAGCCCGAGGGCGGCGGCGGTGCGGCGCAGCGAGTCGATCGCGGCACGCGGCGGGACGGGCATGGTCCGCAGCAGGCCGAGTGGCTCGGCGTTGTCGCCGCCGAGCATGATGCGCGCCGCGCACATACCGGTGAGCAGCGAGACCTGCTCGTTCCAGTCGTCGGCGGCGGTGCGGGGTTCCACGATCAGCTGCCAGCGCGCGGCGTCGTCGGGCGCACGGTCGTGGCTGTCGCGCACCACGGTCTGCGCGGGCAGCCGCAGGCCGATCGCGCCGCGGCCCAGTCCGGCCTCGATGCGCAGTCGTCCGAATTCCGGCAGCGCGGCGATCGAGGGGTGCGGACGCCCGGCGTCGGCGTCGGCCTGCACGCCCGCGTAGTCCAGCCGGGCGCGCGAGCGCACCATGGCGCGCCGCACCGAAACCTGTTGGGGCTCAGCGGATTCGTCGCACTCGATGGTCCACAGCACGGCGGGCCGCTCGAGATCGGGGAGCAGGCTCGCGGAGCCTTCCGACAACACCTCGGGGTGTAGCGGCACCGTGCCGTCGGGCAGATAGAAGGTCTGGCCCCGGGACAGCGATTCCCGGGCGAGCGCCCCGTCGGGGGCGACAACGGCGCCGACGTCGGCGATCGCGTACTGCAGCAGGAAGCCGGTGGGGGTGCGTTCGAGATACAGCGCCTGGTCCAGATCCAGCGCGCCGGGCGGGTCGATGGTCACCAGCGCAATGTCGGTGCGATCGGCCCGGACGCCCGCGAACGCGTCGACCGCGTCGCGGGCCTCCGAGACGGCCTCGGACGGATAGTCCGAGGCCAGCCCGAATTCGGTTCGGACGGCGCCGAAATCGACCGGCGCCGACACGATCCTGGGATGAAGCTCCACGCGGGGCGCTGAAACTACTGCAGCGCCAGCATGGTGCCGTTCAACTGATCGAACGGCCCGTACACCGTGAACACGACCCGGCCGTCCGGGTACTGCGACGACAGCCCCGACGCGGCGTCGAGCGCCTTGCCGAAGGACGACGCCGACGGATGCGGCAGACCGGAGATCGCCTGGCCGATGTGCGACTGGTGCACCCACTGGGTGTCCCCGTGATTGAGGTCGACCTGCACCCCACCCGGCAGCGGAGTCACCGCGACCGCGTTGGCGGACCCGGCCCCCAGCACACCGATAACCGAAGCAGCACCGGCGATCATCGCACCGGCAACCAGCTTGCGAACTACTCGCATAGAGATAGAACCTGCTTTCCGACGTTCGTTGACACCCACAGCCCCGTTGCCACCCCCAGCAACGGAACCTTCCAACGCGCAACACTTTATGACGTCGATCACCTATACGGCCAGTTGAAGACCGATAGTCACCTCGAAAACACCGACCGCGGCGCGGTTCTCCCCCTATATGGCCGGTTTCCGCGACGACGGCCCGGCGCGTCGGGCGTGGCGGGACCAGCGGGCATGGGGTACCTGCGGTCACACGAACCCGGACCGTGAGGACCGGACGGTCGACTTTCGTGCGACCACCACACCCCGCCTCGCCTCATATGCCACATGCTCCCCATTGGTCGCAACCTGGCAACCACCGTGGCCGAGCGACAGCCGAGAGCGGTCGGCTATGAAATCCGGGCCCTCCGGAGTTTCCGGACAGACGGGACAGGTGCCACGAACCGCCGCGATCCCCCGGCCAAAGACCGATTTCCGCTGGTAGTGCGCCGGGTCGCGGTCGCTGTTACTGTGACCCGAGCGCGTCAGGGACGTCTGTTCCCTCAGTCGTGCGCGCAATTGTCACCATCGTCGAGAAACAAGGGAGTTCCGCACCGTATGTCGTCCATCGTCTACGACTACCTGTTGCCGCTGCTCGGGCCCGAGCAGGCCGCCTACTGGGCACAGATCCTGGTGATCAGCCCGGCGGGCTGAGGACGTCCCAGCTCCGGCCGGCGATCGCGCCGGCCGCGCGGCGGTACCCGAATCCGGGTGCCGCCGTTGCTGTTTTCGGCCCCACCAAGATTGCAATTCGAACGCGGACCGGTCCAGGTCCGGTTACGCGCCGAACCGCGCTGCCCCGCATCGCGATACCCGAACCGCCGGGAATTCCTCCGGGTGCCGACCCGTTCGACCACGGAACTCTTTCGCTCCCTGCCGAATTGACCGGACCGATGCCGGACAGCAGACCGTTCCGTCCGTGATATGTAAACGAAACACGCAGCGGCGCCGAGTGATTCGAGGTTCTCCAGTCCGCTCCACTTGTCGGACCACCCGAGTAGCGTGGCAATTACCAGCGCCCCATCGCGAGTTCGCGGGGCCGTGTTCCAGAGGCGGAAGGGCCGTGTCGAACATTGACGAGCGCATCCGGATGGCGGTGGAATGGCTGCGTGGCAGCCAGCTTCCGCATCCCAGCGGCGGCGCAGGCTGGGGCTGGATTCCCGACGTGCCGCCGAACCCGCAGAACACCGCCGAGGTGGTCTGCGTACTGCACCGCGCCGGCTGCGAGATCCCCCGTGCCGCAAAGGTTGCCGCGCTGGTCCGGGCCACCGTGGTGGAGCGCCCGATCGGCGACGAATGGTATTTCCGCACCCCGATAGACGTGGCCTGGCGCATCCGCGCGCTGCGTTGCCTCGAGGTCGAGGAGACCGATCCCGGACTCCTCGGCGCGCTCCGATCGCTGCTGGATCAACAGGATTCGGAGACCGGCGGGTGGCGCATGTCCGGCTTCCTCGGCCCGGTCTCGGTGACCGCGACGGCCGCGGCGGTGCAGGCCCTGATCGGCGGCGGTGGCTTCGACGGCGAACGGCACCAGGCGATTTCGCGCGGGATCGCGTTCCTGGTGTCGTCGGTGTTCCAGGAGCCGCGAACGCTGCCGATGTACGCGGCGGCGCACATCGCCACCGTGCTGTCGCGCCCGGAGATCGCCGAGATCGGTGACAAGCGCGCCGAACGAGCCTGCACGCTGGCGGTCAAGCGGCTGCTGACGGGCCTGCGCCGCGACGAATGCGAGATCGACACCGAGATCTTCCGCCGCGACGACCTGGTCGATACGTGGCGGCACCTCACCCTGCATCTGGCCGTCGCCGCCGTGGTGTCCGCCGACAGCCGCACCATCTTCGATCCCGCCGTCCGCGCCGGAATCGTCGAACTGCTGGAGATGCAGGAGGTGGACGCGCTGGCCATCTACCGCGGCGGGTTCCGCATCTCCTCCGAGGGGCCGGTCACCTCCTACGCCACCACGCAGGCGCTGGAGGCGCTGCTGCAGGTGCGCCCGGCGATCAACGAACGGGTCAACCCGGCGAAGGTGTACGACGAGATCTGCCGTGCCGACGGCGCCCACCACACCGACCCGCAGGCCGTGGCGACCGTGCGCGGCCGCCGCATGCTGATGAATTCCACTGCGGGGGTGGCCCTGCTGCTGCTCGGGGCCGCCGCCGGGGCCACGGTATTCGCGCTGGCCGTGGGCTTCGATCAGGCGCTCGGCAAGATCGGCAGCCGCGCGCTGGTGGTGTGGGGTACGGCGCTCATCGCGTCCGGCACCTACTGCGGACTCGCCACCAGGTTTCCGCGGCTGCCGAAACGGCGGGTGGCCGGCGCGGTGTTCGCCGCGTACACCGCGCTGGTGCTGCCGGTGATCAGCTTCCTGCTCGCGTAGTCACGTGCGCGCCCCACTGGTCCCGGTCGCCCTCATGGTGGCGGTGACCTGTCTGTGGGGCACCTCCAGCGCGCTGCTGGCCGTGCTGGCGGCCCCGGCCACCGCGGGGCTGGTGGCGCTCGGCGGCGCGGTGACGCTGCTGTTGCTGGCGTGGTCGCGCGGCGAGCGGCCCTGGGAGACGCTGGCCGCGCAGCCGGCGCTCTACGTCCGATTGGGCGCGCTGGAGACTGCGAATCTGGCGCTGTATGTGGCGGCGCTGCGGATCGGGCCGCTGCCGGTCGTGGTGGCGCTGCATCTCACGGCCCCGGTGCTGATCATCACGATGGCCCTGGTGCGCGGCCGCCGTGCGCCGACCGTGCCGGTGCTGCTGGAGCTGATGCTGGTCGCGGTGGCGATATGGCTGGTCACGGGGAGTCGGCCGGAGGCCGGGGCGGGCGGGTTCGCGGTGGCCGGGTGCCTGCTGGCGCTCGGCAGCGCGGCCTGCGTCGCCGCTCTGGTCAGCCTCGTCGCACGGGAGGCCGGGCCGGGCAGCACGATCACCTCGGCCGGTCTGCAACTGCTGCTGGCGGGGGTGGCGAGCAGCCCGCTGCTGGTTGTCGAACCGCCCAGTGCGCGAACGGTTGTCGCGCTGGCCACGGTGGGCGCGTTGCTGCTCGGTCCGGGGTTCGCGCTCTACTGGCAGGCGCTGCGCTGGCTGGACGCGGCCACGGCCAGCATCATCGGACTCAACGAGGCGGTGGTGGCGGCGCTGGTCGGCGCGTGGTGCACCGAGACCCGGCTGACCGCCGCGACCGCCGCCGCGGGGGTGCTCATATTGCTGGCAGTCGGGCTGGAGCAGCGGTCGGCGTCGCGGCGGCGTGTGCCGCCCTGACGAATTCGGCGCAGGCGCTCGGGTCCTTGTCGCCGCGTCGACCGTCGACACCGGAGTTGACGTCGACCCAGGACGGACGCACCGCCTCGATCGCCGCCGCCACATTGCGCGGGTTGAGCCCGCCGGCCAGCATCACCGGGAAATCCTCGCCCGCGAGCTTGTCCACGATGCGGGCGCTGATCGACCAGTCGTGGGTGCGGCCGGTGCCGCCGAGCCGGTGCGCCGAGCGCGAATCCAGCACCACCCCGTCGCAGTCCGGCGCCGCCTCCACCGCAGCGTCGATCGCCTCGGGGCCGGTGACGTGCACCGCCCGGATCACCCGGCGACCGGCCGCCCCGGCCTTCACCGCGCGCACGGTGTCGAGGGTGATCAGGCCGTGCAGCTGGATGCAGTCGACGCCGATGTGGTCGGCCAGCCGCAGCACCGCGTCGGCGTCGGTGAGATGGGTGACCAGCACCCGCTCCACCGTGGGCGGCACCAGCCGCGACAGGCTGCGGGCCTGCTCCGCGGAGAGCACGTCCTCACTGAAATGTGTTGTGCCCGAGATGAAACCGGCCGCATCGGCATCGGCCGCCAACACGGCCCGGAGATCGGATTCGCTCCGGATGCCGCAGATCTTCGCTCGGACGTTGATCATCCGGCACACGATACTGCCTAGTCTGTGCCGCATCCGGCGGGCTAACGCCGGAGAAGGATCGCTTACTGTTGCCGACGCCGGGCACCGGACCGGCCGTCGTCAGCCGACACCAGCGCCGCCCAGCCCGGGACGGCCGCGTCGACGTTGATGCATACCCCCTCAGTATGAATACCCCCAACACCGGGAAGGTATCACGCCCCGATCACAACGCGACAGAGCCTTTCGCCCCCACCTCGATAGCCTGCCCGTCGCTACGGCACGAAAAGGTGGGGACGAGTCGGTCTGTAAGCCGGATCCTGTCCCAGCTGGTGCTGGGGGCGGCCATCCATCTGGGTGTTCCGTTGCCGGGCACCTCGAGCGGTCCACCCGCAGGCTCGGGCGAGCAGCCCTCGGGCGCCTGCGCAACCGCACTCCGGGGAGTGCGGCCTTCGACCTTGCTCCGGGCGGGGTTTACCTAGCCGCCCCGGTCACCCGGGGCGCTGGTGCGCTCTTACCGCACCGTTTCACCCTTACCGGCGCTTCGCCTTCGGAAAGGCTCGGCGCCGGCGGTTTGTTTTCTGTGGCACTGTCCCGCGGGTCACCCCGGGTTGCCGTTAACAACCGCCCTGCTCTGTGGAGTCCGGACTTTCCTCGGCGACAGGCGGCGGCACAGCCCGTGCCCGTTCCTGTCGACGCGGCCGCCCGACCGACTCGTCCGCCGCTATTGTGCCGTCCGGGCTCACCGGGCCGCGCACGACCCCCTGATCACCAGAGATCCTGCCGGTTCTCGGCGTCCCCTGATCCGCTGCCCCAGTATGCGGGCGGCCGGGCGAGACCGGCGCCCGACTCGGTGCCATGGGCGCAGGTGGCCGGGCGAGACCGACGTTGTTCACTGCCCCATGAAGCAGGCGGCCGGGAGAGGGCGGGTGGGTTGGGGCCGTGGGGGTTTCGGGTCGTGGGCAGACTGACGACCATTGACTTCTACCCGGGCCGCGACACCCCGAAACCTCGGCACGTCGTGCGGGCCGCCGGACCGGCGATCCGGACAGGGATCCAGGTCAGCGCTCGATCCCGCAACGAGTTACGGTATTTCGCCATGGAGCGTGTCGAGGTGGGGTTCCCGTCGGGAAGCGAACAGTGTGCAGCGTGGCTCTATCGCCCTGACGGTCCGCCGAAGCCGCGGCCGCTGGTGATCATGGCACACGGACTCGGCGCCGATCGGGAAATGGGCCTGGACCGATACGCGCGCCGCTTCGCCACCGCCGGAATGGGCGTGCTGGTATTCGACTACCGGCACTTCGGCGCCAGCGGCGGCACCCCGCGACAGGTGATCCACATCGGCCGCCAACGCGAGGACTGGCGGGCCGCCATCGCCTTCGCCCGTACCCTGCGCGGTTTCGACGCGACCCGAATCGCGTTGTGGGGCACCTCGTTCGGCGGCGGGCACGTGCTGTCCATCGCGCACGAGGACGACTACCTCGCCGCCGTGGTCGCGCAGTGCCCGTTCACCAGCGGCTGGGCCGCGGCGCGGGCGAAGGGGCCGATCAGCCTGTTCAAGACCGGCACCGTCGCCACCACCGACGTGCTGGTGGGGCCGATCCGGCGCAAACCGGTCGGGGTGCGGCTGGCCGGCCGCAAACGGTCCGCCGCCTTGATGAGCGCCTCCGACGTGCCCGAGGGTTTCGGGCGGCTGGCCGAGGAGAGCGCGCAGTACCAGCCGAAGGTAGCCGCGCGCATCGGGCTGTCGGTGCTGTTCGACTCGCCCTGGCGGCGCACCAAGGGCATCAAGGTACCGGTGCTGTACGCCGTCTGCGACAACGACTCGGTCGCCCCGGTCGCGCCCACGCTCAAGGCCGCCGAGCGCACCAAGCACGCCGTCGTGAAGCGTTACCCCATCGGCCATTTCGACATCTATTTCGACGACTGGTTCGAGAAGGCCGTCTACGACCAGGCCGACTTCCTGGTCTCGGTGCTGCGGCCCTGACGAGCACGGCATGATCGTGCGGCAGGTCGGCGTCGACGAGTGGCCGGTGGCCCGGATGGCGCGGCTCGACGCGCTGGCCGGGTCCGCACCGGGCACTTTCTCGCTGTCCTACGGCGAGGCGGCGGAGTGGGACCGGCAGCGGTGGCGGCGGTGGCTGGCCGACCGGACGTTCTTCGTCGCCGAATCCGCGTCGGAGGTGCTCGGGTGTGTGGGCGGGGTGACCGAATTCGGTACGCCGACACTGGTTTCGATGTTCGTCACCGCGCACGCCCGGGGCACCGGGACATCGGACCGCCTGGTGGAGGCCGTGGTGGACTGGGCGCGCGCGGCGGGGCACGATCGACTGCACCTATGGGTGACGCACGGCAACAGCCACGCCGAGAAGCTCTATCTCCGGCACGGTTTCGCGCGGTCGGGGCGGAGACGGCCGGGCTCGCCGGCGCAGCCGCGGATCGACTACGAGATGGTGCGGGCGCTGTGAGGACCGCGCGCGGTATCCTGGATCGAGATCAGCGGGCGCTCCCAGCCGCCCGCCCGGCGATGGCCCCGGTGCGCCGCGAAGCACCGTCCGCATGAAATGCGTTGTGCCCCACGGGAAGGTTGTTCCCGTGCACCGATGAGTGCCGCGCGGGCCCGCACGCCCGCCGACATCCGCCGGCAGCGGCGGCCGCGCGCACATACCTGCTGGAATCACCTGATCGCGGCACCGCTGTGGCCCAAGCACGGGGTGAATCTCGGTACGCTGCTGCGCACCTGCGACGCCGTCGGGGCCTGCCTCGCGGTGCCGCGCAAACCATGGGTGCCCGAGGCGCTGCAACGCGGCAACACGCTGCGGCACCGGCAGTGCGTGCACTGGGTGGACGGCCGCGTGGACCGCTGGCTGGACCGGCAGCGGCGCGGTGGTTCGGCGGTCGTCGGGGTCGAGCTGACCGACGAATCGGTGCGGCTCGGCGACCTCCCGGCCGCCCGCAAACGCACCGTCGTAGTGCTCGGCAACGAGGGGTCCGGGATCCCGCCGGAGGGCATGGAGCGGCTGGATCTGGCCGTGGAGATCCCGATGGTGGGAACCGGGCACAGTCTCAATGTCGCGGTCGCGGCGTCGCTGGTGCTCTACAAGCTGGCCGGATTGTGTTGAGCGGGTTACAGATACGACGTATCGTTCACCAAGCGCACCGACGCGCCGCCGTCGGGATAGAACTCTGCGATCGACAACGACGCCAGATCCAGGTGCAGCCGGTACAGCAGCGACGGGCCCACCCCCAGTGCGAGTTGCAGCAGCGTTTTGATCGGCGTCACGTGGCTGACCACCACCACGTTCTGCCCCGGATACAACGCCACGATGTCGCGACGGGCCGCCTCCACGCGCTCGCGCACCCGCTCGAAGCTCTCACCGCCCGGGGCGGGCAGGCTCGGGTCGCCCAGCCAGCGCGTGTGCAGGTCCGGATCCCGTTGCGCCGCTTCGGTGAAGGTGAGGCCCTCCCACTCGCCGAAGTCGGTTTCGATCAGACCGTCGAGGACCCGCACCGGCGCGTTCAGGGCCTGAGCGGCGGCCTCGGCGGTCGCACGCGCGCGGCCCAGGGGGGAGGTCACGACGGCGGCGATATCACCTTTCGCCGCAAGGTGTTCGGCCGCCCGCGCGGCCTGCTCGCGGCCCAGCGCGGTCAGCGGCGGGTTGCCGCGGCCGGAATACCGGCGCTGGACGGAGAGTTCGGTCTGCCCGTGCCGGAGCAGCAGCATCCGGGTGGGGCGGCCGCGCGCGCCGGTCCAACCGGGGGCGGTGGTCGTGGTGGGGTCAGACGAATGAGCTTGCGTCGCTACGGTTTGCGCCGATTCGGCGGATTGCGATTCCGGGCTCGCCGCTCGGGCGTCGGCCACCTCGTCGATCCAGCTGGGAAGTTCCTGTTCGATGCCGACCGCCGACCCCCGCGCCTCGGCCTCGCGGACCTCGGTGATCAGTTTCGCGTCGTCCATCGCCTCGTTGGCCAGGCGGTCGGCGTGCGAATTCTGCGCGCGCGGAATCCATTCGAACCGGACCACGTCGAAACCGGCGACCAGCTGCCGGGCCCGCTCGGCGAGGGGCACCATCGCGGCGTGCTTGACCTTCCAGCGGCCCGACATCTGCTCCACGACGAGTTTGGAGTCCATGCGAACCTCGACCTCACGGGCGCCGAGTTCGGCCGCGGCCGCCAAACCCGCTATCAGGCCGCGGTATTCGGCGACATTGTTGGTCGCGATGCCGATCGCCTCGCGCCGCTCGGACAGCACGCCCACGTGCGCGGCATCCCACACCACCGCGCCGAATCCGGCGGGCCCGGGATTACCGCGCGAACCACCGTCGGCCTCCACGATCACCTTGGTCACCACCGCACTCCCTCCACCTGATCCGCACCGACGGCGTGCGGCGACGCCCGTCGTACTCCCGTCCCGAAATCGCTCCGCTTACAACCCGGATTGCTTGGTGCGCACCAGGATCGCGCCGCACTCGGGGCAGCGGACCACGACCTCCGGGTCGGTCTTGGCGATCCGGGCGATCTCGCCGCGGTCGAGTTCGATGCGGCAGGCGCCGCAGCGCCGAGCCTGCAGCAGCGCGGCGCCGACGCCGTGCTGGGCGCGTTGCTTGTCGTAGATGCCGAGCAGTTCCGCGGGGAAGGCGGTGAGCAGTCGTTCGCGGTCGGTGGCGCAGCGTCCGGCCGCGACCTCGAGGTCGGCCAGCGCCTCGTCGCGGCGGCGGCGGGCGTCGGCGAGATCTTCCTCGGCCTTCGACAGGTTGGCGCCCGCGTGCTGATGGTCGGCGACGGCCGCCTCGCGGCGCTCCATCACGTCGAGCATGTCGTCCTCGAGCACCGTGCGGCGGCGTTCCAGGCTGGTGAGTTCGTGCTGCAGCTCCGACAGTTGCTTGGCGCCGACGCTGCCGGACTCGAGCATGCCGCGGTCGCGCTGTTCGCGTTTGCGGACGCTGTCGACCTCGGTCTCCAGTTTGCGGATGTCCCGATCCAGGTCGTCGATCAGGATCTCGACCTTGACGGCCGCGTCCTTGCGCGTGCTGCGCTCCGCCTCCAGCCGCTGGACCTCCTGCTGCTCGGGCAACACCTTGCGGCGATGCTCGATCCGGGTCAGCTCGGCGTCGACGGCGGCGAGGTCGAGCAGCTTGGACTGGATCGATGGTTCGACATTCAACGCGGAACTTACTCCTCGACGCTATGGACGGTTCGGCGGCAGCGGTGGCCCGGTCGGGCGCCCGACACCGAAGTTCAACCGTACTCCGCCCACGGCTCGTTTCGTCCCAACCCCGCGACGAGCGCTGTGGCAGGCTCGTCGGCATGCATCATTACGAGGTGGAGGTCGTCTGGAGCGGGGCGACGACGGACTATCGCTCGTATTCGCGCAACCACGAGGCGCTCGCGCCTGGCCGCCCGCCACTGCCCGGCAGCGCCGATCCGGTGATCGGCCGCGGCGACGCCGACCGGTGGAATCCGGAGCTGCTGCTGGTCGCGTCGCTGTCGGAATGTCACATGCTGTGGTACCTGCATCTGTGCACCGAGTCGGGCATCGTCGTCACCGACTACCGTGACGCCGCCGAGGGGACCATGGACGATCAGCGCTTCCAGCGGGTCACGCTGCGGCCTCGGGTCACGATCACCGATCCGGCGCGCGTGGATGCGGCGCGGGAACTGCACGCCGCGGCGCACCAGCGCTGCTTCATCGCCAACTCGATGAATTTCCCGGTGGTGCACGAGCCTGCGGTCACCGCCTGAGGCGGTCGGTCAGGTCGCGGGCGGGGTGAAGTCGTCGAGGCCGTTCACCCGGGTGTTGTGGGCGGCTCGGATCAGCCAGGTGTCCGCGCGTCGGACCATGACCAGGGTGATGTAGCCACGCCGGTCCGAGGCCGAGTCCTGGCCCGGCAGGACGTGATCGGGCCAGCTCCAGGCGGTGTGCACCAGGGCGACATCCGGGGCGAGTTCCCGTACGCTCACCACCTCTTGCGAGTAGTTCTTCTTCTGGGCGAGGACCGACTCCGGGACATCCTCGTGCCCTTCGACATTCTCCCGCCGCGTCCGCCACCAGATCCCCCGGTGGGTGATGAAATCCGAGTCCTCGGTGAAATAGGCGCCCCACCGGTCCATCTCGTGCCGGATCCAGAGATCGGTGTGCGCTGCCAGAATGTCGCGAATCCGCTGTTCGTCGTCGGCGTCCATACACCGAGGATGCAGGCTCAACATTGGTTGAGGTCAAGCGGAGCGGTCCCGGTGACCGCGGTGTCGGTCGTGCGACGAGCAGGTGTCCCGACGAGGGTAGGCGCGGGCTCAGTCGGCGGCGCCGAGGGTCCACGGGTCGGTGCGGATCGAGCAGACGCGAGTTTCCACGGCCGGCAAGGCTTTTCCTACGATGTCGGCGGCTTGGGCGCACCAGGGGAATTCGGTGGCCCAGTGGGCGGCGTCGATCAGGGCGGGTCCGCCCGCGCGCAGATGTTCGTCGGCGGGGTGGTGGCGTAGGTCGGCGGTGACGTAGGCGTCGACGCCGAGGCGGGAGACGGTGCCCAGGAAGGAATCCCCCGCGCCGCCGCAGACCGCGACCGTGCGAATGGCCCGATCCGGGTCACCGGCCGCGCGCACGCCCCACGCGGTACTCGGGAGCGCGGCCCGGACTCTGGCGGTGAATTCGCGCAACGATTCCGGCCGGGGCAACTCGCCCACCCGGCCCAGGCCGCACTCGGACGGCAGCGTCGCCCGCTCGGTGACGTGGAAGGCGGGTGATTCGTAGGGGTGAGCGGCATGGAGGGCGGCCGATACGGCGGAGCGCGCCGACGGTGGCGCCACCACCTCGATCCGGTCCTCCTCGACCCGCTCCAGCGAACCCACCTCTCCGATAGTCGGATTCGCGCCTTCCAGCGGCCGGAACCGGCCGGTGCCCGGCACCTGCCAGCAGCATTCGCGGTAGTGATCGCTACCGCCCGCACCCGCGGCGAACAGTGCCGCGAGGACGGCCTCGGTGTGCGCACGAGGCACCTGCACGACCCATTTGTCCACTGCCGCAGCCGGTTTCGGCTCCAGCGGGCCGGTGACGGTGAGACCCAGCGCCTGCGCCAGCGCGTCGGACACGCCCGGATCGGCGGAATCGGCATTGGTGTGCGCCGTGAACAAGGCGCATCCGCCGCGAATCAACCGGTGCAGCAGCGCACCTTTGGGCGTAGCGGCCGACACGGTGTCGACCCCGCGCAACAGCAGCGGGTGGTGCACCACCAATGCCTGTGCGCCCCAGTCGATCGCATCGTCGACCACGGCAGCGGTCGCGTCCACGGCGAACACCACCCGCGACACCGATTCGGCCGGATCACCACACACCAGCCCCACCGAATCCCACGATTCGGCCAGCCGCGGCGGATACGCCGCATCCAGCACCGCGATCAACTCCGACAGCGCCACCGCTTCCGTCCGGGTCACCGAACCACCTCCACTCCAGTCACATTCGCTCTACCCACACCGATCGCGTCAGGCCGACGACCGCCCCGTTCGGCATGCCGCGCCGATGCCCGTTCCGCTGCCTCGTAGGGGCCAGGGTCGTTACGCCACAGCGCTGCCCTGCCACCACGGTCGAAGTGCGAGCGCCCGACACTCGCACCGAACGCGCCTTCACGGCAAGTGGGCGCGTCCGGTGCGCGGGGGCCGGGTCGGTCATAGGCCCACCTCTCGGATCGCGGCGACCAGGCGGTCCACGTCGGCGGGGCCGCGTACCGCGAGGCGGAGGTGGCCGGGGTCGAGGCCGGGGAAGGTGTCGCCGCGGCGGACGGCGATGCCCTTGTCGGCCAGGCGTTTGCGCAGGAGCTCGGCGTCGGGTACGCGGACCAGCAGGAAGGGCGCGTGGGCGGGCTCGTGCACCTCGATGCCGAGTTCTCGCAGGCGGGGGATCATCGCGGCGCGGTCGGCCGCGATATGCTCGGCGCGGGAACGGGTTTCGGTGACGGCGCCCGGTTCGGCCGTCGCGGCGATCGCTTCCAGTTGCAGCGTGCCGAGCGGCCAGTGTGCCCGGCCGTGGTTCAGGCGCGCCAGGACGTCCGGCGCGCCGAGGAAGTAGCCGCAGCGGAGTCCGGCCAGGGCCCAGGTCTTGGTGAGGCTGCGCAACACCAGGAGGTCCGGAAGGGACTCTGCGGCAACCGATTCCACTTCCCCCGGCACCGCGTCGGCGAATGCCTCGTCGACCACGACGATCCGTCCAGGCCGCCGTAGCGCGCGGATCGTATCCGCCGGATGCAGCACCGAGGTCGGGTTGGTCGGATTGCCCACCACCACCAGGTCGGCCGCGTCCGGCACCAGATCCGGCTCCAGGACGTACGGCGGCGCCAAGACCACTCGGGCGACCGGCACATCCGCTTCCCGCAGGGCCAGTTCCGGCTCGGTGAACGACGGATGGATCACCGCGGCCAGCGCGGGCGACAGGCGCGGCACCATCGCGAACCCTTCGGCCGCGCCCGCGAGCAACAGCACCTCCTCGGGATCTCGCCCGTGCCGAGCCGCCACCGCCACCCGCGCGGCCCGCTCCTGCGCCGCATCGGGGTAACGCCCCAGCTCCCCCAGCCGCGCCGCCAACCGCCCCCGCAACCACTCCGGCGGCCCACTCCCCTGCACGTTCACCGCGAAGTCCACCATCCCCGCCCGCACCTCGACATCCCCGTGATGTCGCAACCTTGCCCGATCCACCTCGTCGGCGAACTCGCCACTCACCGGCGCACCTCCCCGGCCGCACCCCGCGCCCCGGCGGCAGGGTGCGGGGCGTTCCTTCGGCGCGAGGTGGTGGTGTCCTGGGGCACAGCCAACCACCCTACGTGGGCGGGGGCGGTGGGGACCGGACAGAATGGCTGTTGTGGGTGAGCTGCATGTGACCTTTGTCTGCACCGGGAACATCTGCCGGTCGCCGATGGCCGAGAAGATCTTCGCGGCGCATCTGGAGCGGGCGGGGCTCGCCGATCGGGTACGGGTGAGCAGTGCGGGAACCACCGCGTGGCACGTCGGGTCCGATGCCGATCCGCGCACCACGGCGCTGCTGCGGCGGCACGGCTATCCGATCGGTCATATCGCCGCCATGATCGATGCCGATCATCTCGCGGCCGACCTGGTGGTGGCGCTGGCCACGTCGCACGAGCGCGAGCTGGCGCGGCTGGGCGTGCCCTCGGCGCGGCGGCGGCTGCTGCGCGGTTTCGACCCGCTGGCCGACGATCCCGATGTGCCGGATCCGTATTACGGCGACGATGCCGAGTTCGAACTCGTCCGCGAGCAGATCGAGGCGGCGGTGCCCGCCATGCTCGACTGGGTCCGCGAACAACTCGGCGAAAGCGTCCCCCGCCGATGACTCTGCTGCGCCGGCTCACGTTCCTGCTGCGACCCAGCTGGCTGATCCTCGCCGTCGTCGTGGTGGCGTTCGCCTACCTGTGCTTCACCGTTCTCGCGCCGTGGCAGCTGGGCAAGAACAACTCGACCTCGCATCGCAACGATCTGATCGCCGCATCGGTGAACGCCGCCCCCGTGGACGTGACGGCCCTGCTGGACGACCCCGGGGCCGCGGACACCGAGTGGCGCCGAGTCGTGGCCACCGGCAGTTACGTGCCGGGCTCGACGGTGGTCGAGCGGCTGCAGCGGCTGAACGACGCACCGGCCTTCGGCGTGCTGGCCACGTTCCGGCTCGACGACGGCCGGACACTGCTGATCGATCGCGGACTGGTCGCCGCCGCGGACGGCGTCCGCATCCCGCCGATCGCCGAACCGCCCGCGGGCCCGCAACGCATCGAGGGCCGGGTCCGCCGATCCGAGGGCGTGGCGCCGGGCAAGGAACCGATGACCCAGGACGGCTACCGCCAGGTGTATTCCGTCGACACCGGCCAACTTTCGACCGTCCTGGGCAGTCCCGTCGACGCCATCCCGCCCGACGGCGGCTACCTGCAGCTCATCGAGGGACAGCCGGGCGCCTTCACGCCGCCGCCCCTGCCGCAACTCGACGCCGGGCCGTATCTGTCCTACGGCCTGCAGTGGATCGCCTTCGGCATCATGGCGCCGCTGGGCCTCGGCTATTTCGTGTGGGCGGAGATCCGGGAACGGCGCAGGGAACGTGCCGCCCCGGCCCCGATCGAAACTACCGGTGGCACAACCGAACCGGATTCACCGGCGCACTCGGCCGTCCGATCCAATGCCGACCGCCTGGCGGACCGGTACGGCAATGCCGAACACTGAATCCGCCGGGCGCGTCCGCACTACGTCCGGTACCGGAACAGGATTCGCCCGCGCGTGAGGTCGTACGGGCTGAGTTCCACGAGCACCCGATCCTGCGGCAGGATCTTGATGTAGTTCTTCCGGATCTTCCCGCTGATGTGCGCGAGCACCTTGTGCCCGTTGTCGAGTTCCACGGTGAAGGTGGCGTTGCGCAGACACTCGATCACGGTGCCCTCGATCTCGATGCCCTTCGATGTCTTCGTCATCGCAGCGCCACGGGTGCGACGTGGGATGCGCGCGCATCCGCAGCGGTGTTCACAGAATTCATAGGTATTGCCTTTCGGGATGCCTTGTTGCGCAGGCACTCCCGGCGACACCTAGGCCGATCGCCGAACCGTGAACACGAGGGGGAGCACCCACATCGATACAGCGTTCATGGGTCTCACCTCCTGGCGTGATGTCACGGTTCCCGGACGGTAACAGCCCGGACTGTGTCCCGGCTATTCATTTTCCGCGAGCGCGGAGCCGGGCGGCGGCGACGGCCACGGCCAACGCCGCCGCGGCGAGCTGGACCGCCTCGGACAGGCGTACGGCGCGGCGCAGGTCGGGGACCTGCGGGGACGGCCCGTCACCGAGGGTCGGGCGAATCTCGGTGCCGTGCCGGTAGCGGGTGGGACCGCCGAGCCGGACACCGAGCGCACCGGCCATCGCGGCCTCGGCCACGCCCGCGTTGGGGCTCGGATGGGCGGCGGCGTCGCGGCGCCAGGCTCGGACCGCGGCCGCCGGATGACCTCCGACCGCCGGGGCCAGCAGTGCGGTCAGCGCTCCGGTCACGCGCGCCGGGAGCAGGTTGGCCAGGTCGTCGGTGCGGGCGGCAGCCCAGCCGAACCGCCGGTAGCGATCGTCGCGGTAGCCGACCATGGCGTCCAGGGTGTTCACCGCCCGATAGCCGAGCAGGCCCGGCACCCCGGCGACCGCGCCCCAGAACAGCGGGGCGACGGTGGCGTCGGAGGTGTTCTCCGCGAGGGATTCGACGGCGGCGCGAGCGAGCCCGTCCGCGTCCAGCGATTCGGGATCGCGTCCGCACAGCGACGGCAATATCCGCCGCGCCGCCGCGACGTCCCCGGATTCCAGGCGCCGGGTCATGTCCGAGCCGGTCCGCGCGAGTGTCGTCCCACCGAGCGCTATCCACGTCGCGATGGCCGTCGAAACACCTTGCGCCACAGTGCTTCCCGCTCCGCGCCGAGTTGCGAGAAACCGTTCCACCCCGGCCGACACCGCGACCACTCCCCCGACGAGCACCAGCTCGTGGGCTACCCCCGCCCCGCGCGCGTCCCGGTGAGCGACCTGCTCCAACGCCCCGGCCACCGCGCCGAATCCCGCCACCGGATGCCACCGCCGCGGATCGCCGGCCACCCGATCCAGCACGAACCCCAGGCCCAGCCCGATCGCCCTCGCAGTCCCCATACGCACCGGCCGAGCGTAACCGGGCCGGTTCCGCAACCCACCCGGCAGCTTCGCATCGGACCCGCCGAGCGGCTGCCGATCCGACGCCACGCCCCGCACGATTTCCGCTGGCCGCCGATCGACGAGTACGCCGGGGCCCACCCGATGTCACACCCGGCCGACCTGCGTCGTCACCTCCATAACGCACCGATAGGCTCGGGCGGACGGAAGGAAGCAGGGTGACGACTGAGGGGTTGATCGGCGAGGTCGATCGGGCGGAGTTGGCGCGGCGGTTCGAGGAGCATCGGCAGTATCTGCGGCGGCTGGCCTACAGCACGCTGGGCAGTCTCAGTGACGCCGACGATGTGGTGCAGGAGGCCTGGCTGCGGTTGCAGCGGTGGCACGAGAACCGGGGCGCGGACGAGCGGATCGACAACCTGCGCGCCTGGCTGAGCACCGTCACCGGACGGCTCGCCCTGGACCAGTTGGGCTCGGCCCGTGCCCGGCGCGAACAGTACGTCGGGGAATGGCTGCCCGAACCGGAGGTCACCACGATGGACGATCCCGCCGACCGCGTCACCCAGGACGAGCGGGTCACCACCGCGCTCCTGGTCGTGCTGGAGTCGCTGTCACCCGCCGAACGCACCGCGTTCGTGCTGCAGGAGGTGTTCGGCATGAGCGCTCCCGAGGTGGCCGATGTGGTGGGCCGGACACCGGCGGCGGTGCGCCAGTTGGCCTCTCGCGCGCGCAAACACGTCGAGCAGGGCACGCCGCGCTTCCCGGCCAGCCGCGACGAGCACGAGAAAGCGGTATCGGCGTTCGCGGTGGCGTGGCGGTCCGGCGACCTGAGCGCGCTGCTCGGCGTGCTCGATGAGAAGGTCGTGCTGACCGCCGACGGCGGCGGCAAGGTGCCGGCCATCCGCAAGCCGGTGCGGGGTGCGGAGCTGGTCGCGAAGATGTTCCTCGGCTGGTACCGGGCGGGCACCGGCGCGTGGGGGCGGCACGTGCTGGTCAACGGCGGTCCCGGCCTGCTGGTGTTCGACGGCGCGCATGTCGGCGTGTTCTCCTTCATCGTCGAGGGCGACCGAATCACCGGCATCAACGTCGTCCGCAACCCCGACAAGCTGCACGACCTGCCCCCAGCCGAGGAACCCGACTGGTACCTCTGAGCGAGGGCGGGCCGCGGTAAGCCCGGTCGGGCAGATCTCGCGGTCCGGCACGGTCGACGCGGAACCGCGCGGCCGGGCAGGACTCACCGCAGATCTCGCGGTCCGGCGCGGACGGCGGGGAACCGCGCTCGTCACCTCAGGACTGGCGGAGTTCCCAATCGCTCGGTAGGCCGTCGACCTTCACGGTGGTGCCGCGTGCCTGGATGGTGATGGTGGCGGGGCCCAGGCGGAGGTCGGCGAGACGGACGCGACCGGCGCGGTCGGGCAGGCGCGGGGCGATGCCCAGGGTGCGGTTGGGGACGTCGGGCTGCAGGCCGAGGTAGGAGCGCATCAGCAACAGGGGCGCCGCGCTGGACCACGCCTGCGGCGAGCACGAGGTCGGGTACGGCACCGGCGCGGGAAAGTCCTTGCGGGCGAAGCCGCAGAACAGCTCCGGCGGCCGCGCGCCGAAACCCATGATCGCCTCGAGCAGCCCACCGGCCAGGCGTTCGGCCAGTTCGGTCGCGCCGGGGATGTGGTGGTAGCGCAGCAGTCCGGCGATGGCGATCGCGGTGTCGTGCGGCCACACCGAGCCGTTGTGGTAGCTCATCGGGTTGTAGCGGCCCATGGATTCCGACAGGGTGCGCAGCCCGAACCCGCTGTCCATCCCGGTCTCCGACAACCGCTCGATGAGGGTGGCCGCGCGCTCGTCGGGCACGATGCCGGTCCACAGGCAGTGCGCGACATTGCTCGACAGCGCGTCCACCGGATTCTTCCGGGCATCCAGAGCCATCGCGTACCAACCGGATTGGGGTAACCAGAACGCCTCGTCGAAGCGCGCCGCGAGTTCCGCCGCCTGGGCACGCAGCCGGGCGGCGCCCTCGGCGTCACCGAACGCCTCGGCGATGTCGGCCCGTCCCAGCCGCGCCGCGTAGACGTAGCCCTGCACCTCGCACAGCGCGATCGGCGGATCGGCGAGGCGGCCGTCGGCGAAGGAGATCGCGTCCCAGCTGTCCTTCCACCCCTGATTGGCCAGGCCCTGATCGGTTTTGCGGCGGTACTCGACGAATCCGTCGCCGTCGGTGTCGCCGTAGGAGTCGATCCAGGTGAGCGCGGCGTCGGCGGCGGGCAGCAGCGCCTTGACGATCGATTCCTCCGCGCCCCAGCGCCAGCATTCGGCCAGCAGCATCACGAAAAGCGGTGTGGCGTCGACGGTTCCGTAGTAGACGGTGCCGCCGAGTACCTCGTCACCGGCGGGTCCGTGCCGCATCTCGTGCATGATGCGGCCCGGTTCCTCCTCGGTGATCGGATCCACGTGGGTGCCCTGCAATGCCGCCAGCTGCTGCAGCGTGCCCAGCGCGAGATCGGAGTCCAGCAGCAGCGCCATCCACGACGTCAGCAGGCTGTCGCGGCCGAACAGCGTCATGAACCACGGCGCGCCGGCGGCCACGTAGGTCGGGGCGTCGCCGCCCTGGTCGTCGATGCGCAGCGCGCCCAGATCGCCCTCGGTGCGCTGCAGGATCGAGGTGAGGCCGGGGTCGCCGGCGGTCAGGCTGGTGGCGGTGGCGCGCCACTGCTTCATCCGGTAGGTGGGGCTGTCCTGGTCCTCGTCGCTGAACGTCGCCTCGATCGCGCGGTGGCCGATGATCGGGCGGCAGCGCACGGTGGTCTGCCAGTGCCCGCGCCGCGGCACGACGATGCGCCAGGTCAGCGTGCCGGGCTGGGCGGCCGGACTGCCGTCGGCGGTGATGGTGAGGCCGCGTCCGGGGTCGTCGCGGTCGGCGAGATGCAGTTCGCCGTCGGCGGCGGCCAGCTCGCAGCCGACGCTGTGCACCTGCCCGGCCTTGACCGCGAACAGGTCGGCGAAGTCGGCGTCGACGTTCAGCGACAGGGTCATCGCGGTGTCCTCGTCGCCGAGGTTGTGCACGGCGATGATCTCGCGCATGCCGTCGCCGATCATCCTGCGGCGCAGGATCAGCACGGTACTGTCGGCGACGCCCTGCCGGGCCGGTTTCCGCAGCACGAACCGCGCGCGGAAGGCCTCCGACATCATCACCGACAGCTGTTCGGGCCGGTGGCCGTCCAGGCGCAGTTCCCACCGGGAGACGACGCGGGCGTCACGGTAGAACAGCCCCTGCGAGGTCCCGGCGTTGATGTCGCCCAGCGGATCGGACAGGCAGAACGTGCTCGCCTCGACCATCGTCACCACGCCGCCTCCGCCGCCGATGATCGGCATCGGCTGACCGGCGTTGAACACCGAGGGCGCGCTCATGCCCGCACGCTCCCCGCGATCCGGGCAATTTCACGAAACGGCACGAGACTCATCGCCTGTCTCCTCGTCGGTGAGGTGGGAAGAGCGCGATCTGACAACCAGCATCGGAAAGTGACACACGCGTGCGCTGCCCACGCTGTCAGAAACCCCCACCCCACTCAAGATCGCACGATTGACCGCTCCCGGTTGTTACCCCATCGTTGCCGGGACGGCGGTCGCTCACACCTCGGTCGAGCCCGAGATCGGAATCGGCTTGCGCAGCCACGACCAGTCGATAGCCTCGCTCATGCGGTCGGCGTAGCCGCTTCGGAGTTCGGGTGGAGCCGACTATGTTCGGTGACCATGAGGATTCGGTTGGGTGAGCACGCGCCGCAGATCGACGAGAGCGCCTGGGTCGCGCCGAACGCGACCGTGATCGGGCGGGTGCGGCTCGCGGCGGAGGTGAGTGTGTGGTACTCGGCGGTGCTGCGGGGGGATATGGAGGAGATCTCCGTGGGGGCCGGGACCAATATCCAGGACGGGTGCGTGCTGCATGCGGATCCGGGTGTGCCGCTGACCGTCGGCACCGGAGTGTCGGTGGGGCACAATGCGATTCTGCACGGCTGCACGGTCGGTGACGATGTGCTGGTCGGGATGGGCGCGACCGTGCTCAACGGCGCGGTGATCGGCGCGGGCAGCCTCATCGCCGCCAACGCGCTGATCCCCGAGGGCGCCCGGATCCCGCCCGGATCACTGGTCGCGGGCGTCCCGGGCAAGGTGCGCCGCGAACTCGGCGAGGCCGAACTGGAACGTATCCGGCTCAACGCGACGGTCTACCGGCACAGCACGGCCGTGCATCGCGACGGCGTCGAACTGTGATACAGCGCACACTGGTCAGATGACCAGCTACTCCTCTTGTTAGCATTTGGCCAGCGTGCCCGGGGTTCGGTCGACGGCGTCGACACGACGGCGGACGGCTCGTTACGCGAGGCGAGCCACGCCCGGACGACGGGCTCGGCAGGTGGGCAAGCAGGAGGTTCAGCGGTGGCGTACGAGCAGTCCGGTATGCACCGGCCCAAGGGGCGGATCAGCGTGGCCGATATCGCGGCCCAGCCCGGGGGGATCGAGGCACTACATCGTCGAGTACACGAATTACGCTCCAGCGGAATAGATTTCGCCGCGAATGCGATCGAGCAGGAGATGACGGCGCTGAATCTGCGCTGATCGGCGCCGGGGCGCGACACGCCAGCCGCGGTTGCGGGTGCGATCCGATGAGATAATGATCCGCACCCCTTCCGCATTCGACTGGAGATTCGATGCCCTCGGTTCCCCCCATCCTGGCGCGCATCCTCGAGAAGCCGCGAGCCGACGGCGAGCAACTGCTGGAGAGCGCGTTGTCGGCATTCCTGGATTTCGGGATCAAGCGCACCAGCATGGGCGAGATCGCACGCCGGGCCGGGATCAGCCCCGCCACGCTCTATCGCCGCTTCGAGTCGAAGAACGAACTGATCGAGGCGGTCGGCGTGCGGGAGGCGCAGCTGTTCGTCGCCGAAATCGACCAGCGCGTCGCCGAGATCACCGGCGCGAGCACCGCCGAATCGGCCACCGCCGCCGAGGATCAGCTGGTCGAGGTGTTCGTCGCGTTCATCACGCTGCTCGCACGCAACGAATTGCTGCGGCGGCTGCTGCGCACCGAGCCCGATCTGATCCTGCCGCGGCTGACCACCGAGGCCGGGCCGATTCTCGCGGTGGGGCGCGCCTACCTCGCCGAGAAACTGCGCGAACTGCAGAAGACGAACCCCGCGCTGGACTTCGACGCCGACCTGGTCGCCGAGATCATGGCCCGGCTGGCGCAGTCGCTGGCGCTGACGCCCGACGGGCTGATCCCGGTCGGCGACCAGCGAGCCGCACGGGAATTCGCCCGCCGCACTCTGATGCCGATGGTGGGAGTGCCGCGCGGCTGAGGCGTCAGAGGCGGAAGGCGGCCGCCACCCGCTCGTCGAGGAGAGCGGAATTCGGTTCGGCCGCACCGTCGACGAAGCTGCGCACCAGGTCCGTGAGTGCCGCCGCCGCGGGAGTCGCGGGGTCCGGGAGCGGCAGGCGGCCGACGTACTGGGTGATCCACCGGCGGCGGCCCGCATACAGGCGGTTGCCGCACACCGCATCGTAGAAGCGCAGGCCCAGGGTCGAATTCGCCACTCCCATCAGTAGATACGCGAGCGACTCGGCGCCGCGGTCGGGCAGCGAGATCCAGTAGCAGTCGCCGTTGACGATGGCGCCGCTGCGGTCGAGCGCGAACCGCGGGCGCACGCTGATATCGGGAAACACCAGCTTGGGCCGCGACCACAGGTGCGGGCGCTGCGGGACCCAGATCTCGAACCACTCCCGGCCGCCGGCGGTGACGTAGCCGCGTGCGGCCAGGGTCTCCTTGTGCGCCGCGAGATATGCGGCGGCAGCGGGGAATTCGGTCAGATCCACCGGCGTGCGGCGCGAGCGGGTCACATCGTAGGGATAGAGCACCCGGGTCGGTTGCGCCCGCGCGATCCGCCACGGCGCCAGGTCATGATGGGTCAGCAGATCGAACAGCAATTCCCCCTCCGGCCGCGGATCCCGCTCCTCCCACCGATCGGAGATGAATACCCGATCCGCCGTCGTCTTGATTCCCACCCGGATCCGCACCACCTCCCCGAACGTCCGCCAGGTCCCCGCCGCCACCCGCCGCAACCAGTCGTCCACGCCGGGGCGCGACATCCGCCACGGGATGGCGGGGTCGGGGGCGGGCGGCCGGGCCGAGACGGGTTGCGGCACGGGCGCCGGATCGCGGGTGGGTGCGGACAGGTCGTCGCCGGTGGCCAGGGCGCCGATCTCGATCGCGATGGTTCGGCCGCCGTGGGTGATCACGGTGTCGGCCGGGCCGGTCAGGGCCGTGTAGAGGTCGAGGGTGGAAGTCGTCGGGGCAGTGTCGAGTTCGTATGCGGAGACGTAGCGGCAGGGGGTGGTGGCCCGGGCACGGACGGCGATGGTGATCGCGGGGAGGACGGCGGCCTCGAACAGCCGGGTGTCACCGAGGTCGTACAGCTCCACCGGGGTCAATTCGGACCGCAGCAGGGCGCGCAGGTTGGTACCGGCCTTGGTGGTCAGAAAACGGTTGGCGCACAACAGCCCCAGCACACCGCCGGGCCGCAGCAACCGGGGCACGCTCGCGACGAACGGGTGTGTCAGGTCGATCCGGCCGGTGAGGCCGAACTGACGGGCCAGCAGCCGAGCAGCCGTCGAACCCAGCTGCTGCGTCCGCACATAGGGCGGGTTGGTGATCACCGCATCGAAGTCCGCGGCGGCCAAATCCGCTGCCGCGGTGAGGAAGTCACCGGCATACCACTCGATGTCGAGACCCGCGGCCCGCGCCCGGGCCGCCCGCACGGCCTCGGCGTCGAGATCGAACCCGGTCAACCGCAACCGAATCCCCGGAAACCGCCCCGCCAGCTCTCGCCCCACCGCCAGCAACAACTCCCCATCGCCGCACGCCGGATCCAACACCCGCACCTCGCCCCGAGGCACCACATGCTCCACCACCCGCTCCGCCAGGAACCCGGCCAGCCGCTCCGGGGTGTAATGCCGCCCGTGCCGCTTGCGCACCCCCGCCCCGCCGGACCCCGCACTCGCCCGCCGGTCGGCCGATGCCCGCCCGCCCCAGCCATCCATACCGGGCATTGTGCCCGCCCGCACCGCACACCGCGCGCAACCGAGCAAACCGACGCGACGATGACGACGATCGGTCGGCCACCCGGGAAACCGCGCTCGACAGCCGAAGCGGAAAAGTGGCGAAAGACCGCGTGCTCCTCGCCGGGGAGTATTGCGCCGCCCGACGCCGAGCACGCGCCTCAAACGTAGATGCGAGCGGCCTTGATCTGCTCGCTGTTTCGCGTGAACTCGAGTTCGGCGATGCCTCGGGCGGTGGGGGTGGTGATCGTCGTGGTGATGAAATTGCCTGCGGCTATGGCGGTTTCGGAGCGGAGGTCGGTTGCTTGCTGGAGGAAGCCCGCGACGCCGAGTGGGGTGCCCGACCAGAGGAGGGTGGCGTCGGGGGTGAGGGCCGACCGGGCGGAGGTGTCGCCGCGGGCGGCCGCATCGAGGAAAGTGGCGGCGGTGCGTTCGGCGGTCGCGCCGACTCGGCGGAAGCCGCGGGCGAAACCCAATGCGCCGCCGAGGCCTTGGTTGCCGAGCAGTTGTGGCGCCAGCTTGGCGGCGGCGAGCAGGCCCGGCGGGCCCGACATGAGGAGTTGGCCGACCATCACGGGAAGCTCCCAGTGCGCGCGCAGTGTGCGGATGCGCAGCTCGTCGGCCGTGCGGGTGAGGTCGTAGCGCAGGTGCATGGGGACGCGCAGCGTCACGCCGGTGGACATGGTGGTCTCGATGGTCAGGTCGCGGTAGACGGTCATGCCGCAGACCACGTCGTGGTGGACCCGGAACGCGATGCCGTTGGGCGCGATGAAGGTGTCGTAGAACCGCTCGATCGCGGCGGTCCCCCGGTGTGGCCGCGACCCGACCGGATCCTCCACCAGTGCGTCGGGGGCGAACAACCCGACCCACGCGGCCCGGTCGTGGACGGCGACGGCCTGCGGCGACCGCTCGACGGTCGCCAGCAGTTCGGCAGCGGAGGCGGTGGCGGACATGGTTTCCCTTCACATCGGAGCGGCGGCCTCCCACCAATCTATAACTCGTTCCAATTCAACGATCCCGAAATGATGATCCGTTATATGCCTTGTAAGGTATATACCCCACAGGGTATATTGAGCGGCGTGACGACCGATCTCTTCGCGGTGGTGGCCGAACCGCAACGCAGGCGCATCCTCGATCTGCTGCGCACCGGTGACGCCACCGTCGGCGAACTCGTCACGCGGCTGGAACTACCGCAACCGACGGTGTCGAAGCACCTGAAAGTGCTGCGCGACACCGGCTTCGTCACCTGCGAAGTGGCGGCACAGAGACGGATCTACCGCCTCGCTCCCGGCCCCTTCGAACAGCTCGACACCTGGCTCACGCCCTACCTGCGGCTGTGGGACCGCCACCTCGACGCCCTGGGCCGGCACCTCGACCGAAAGGACCCCCCATGACCACCCGCCGATATCACCCCAGCCCCCTGCATCAGGTCGAACTCGTCGATGAGAACGGCCACTGGTCGCTCGTGTTCACCCGGGAGTTCCCGCAGGCCCGGGCGGCGGTGTGGACCGCCCTGACCGAACCGGACGAGCTGCGCGAGTGGGCGCCCTACACCGCCGACCGCGCACTTTCCGCGACCGGTCCGGTCACCCTGATCATGATCGACGGCGAGCACCGGCAGGAACTGCCGGGCCGGGTCACCACCGTCACCCCGCCCGAGGTCCTCGAATACACCTGGGCCGGCGACGTGCTGCGCTGGGAGCTGGCCGAGCACGACGGCGGCACCCGGTTGCGCCTGACCCACCGACTCCCGGAGCGAGCGGTGGCGGCGCAGCTGGCCGCGGGCTGGCACCTGTGCCTCGACGTGGCCGCGGAGCTGCTCGCGGGCAGCCCGATCGGCCCCATCGTGGGTGCGGCGGCGCTGAACTACGGCTGGTCCGACCTGAATCGGCGATATTCCGAACGACTCGGCGTGGCGGAACTGGACCCGCCCACCTCCTGAACGCCTACGAATCTTCTTGCCCGGCCCCGCCTTTCGCGCCCTCCCGGACGACCACGATCGGGCACTCCACCGCTTGCACCAGCGCGGAACTGGTGGAGCCGAGCAGCATCCCGGTGAATCCGCCCCGCCCGTGACTGCCGACCACTACCAGCTGCGCCCCCTCCGATTGTTCCAGTAGCGCGCGAACGGGCCTGTCCTGCACCAGGATCCGGCTCACCTCGACATCCGGGTAACGCTCGGTGTGCCCGGACAGCGACTCGGCGAGCACCGCGTCCTCGCTGTCGCGGATCGCGTCCCAGCCGCTGACCGACACGTCCAGCGCGGCACTGACATCCGTCCAGGCGTGCAACGCGATCAGACCGACCTTGCGCCGCGACGCCTCCTCGAACGCGAGTTCCAGTGCGGGCACGCTGTTCTCGCTGCCGTCCACGCCGACCAGCACCGGCTTGCTCGCCGACACCGCATCCGCCGCCGCACGCACCACCGCGACCGGGGAGTGCGCGTGCCGGGTCACCGCCGTGCTGACCGAACCCAGCAGGCCCCGCCGGAACGCCCCGAGGCCGCGGCTGCCGACCGCGACCAGCCGGGCCCGGCGGGAGCGGTCGATCAGCACCGGAATGATCGGTTCGGTGACCACCTCGGTGGTGATCGCGGGCGCCTCCCCCGGCGCGGCGGCGCGGGCCGAGCGGGTGGCCTCGGCCAGGATCCGCTCGGCATCGGCGTGCAACCGAGCCAGGTCGTCCTCACCGAGCACCGGGACCGGGCCGAACACGGCCGGTAGCGACACGGACGTGAGCAGGTGCAACGCACAGCCGTGCAGGGCGGCGGCGGCCGCCGCCCAGGCCGCGGCATGATACGACACCTCCGATCCGTCGACCGCCGCCACGATCGGCGGGCGCGGGTCGGATTCCGAGGTGGCCGGATTGTCGGTCATCGCACTCCTCCTGTGTCGGAACCTGGTTCTCGCCCTCCATCATGTCGCGCGAGCGGGCCCATGCGACGTCCGGCGGGTGTCGCACTAGCAGCCGCGCTCGACGAGCCTCATGCCCGTGACGATTTCGGGCTCGATCGACACCACGGTGGCCTGCTCCCCGTCGACCCACGACTGCAACAGCGATTCGTAGCGCGCGACGCGGCCGGGATCGGTGACCGGGCGCGCGAACCCCACCACCACGACCGACCAGCCCACGCGCCGCACCGCATCGATGTCGTCCGCCTCGTACGCGACCACCACCGGCGAGCTGCCGCCCATGGCGGTGGTCAATTGCGTGGTGAAGCGGGTGCGCAGCACCACCGCGCCGTCCTCGACGAGATGATTGACCGGGCGGATAGCCGGTAACGCGTTGCGGGTGAAGACAATTCGGCCGACCGCGGCACCGGCCAGCAGTCGCATCGATTCGGTGCGGTCCAGGTGCACCACGGCACGGCCGCCGCCGGAAGCGTCGGCCACGACGCCCTACCGAGCCCCGGCGTCGCCGCGTGCCGCCGTATCGGTATCCCATCGCAGCTGCGCCGTGCTCACCGCCACCGACCCGCTTCCCGTCTCATGATCGCGACCCCTGGGGAAATCCCATCACCGCGCCGATACGGGCATGTAGGGCCGAAGGTCCCAGGAATGTGCCCACAGGTCGGTTACCACCGGTGGCGGCCCGCGGCGCGGCAATGTGATTACCCCACGAAGGCCGTTCGGCCCTTCAGTGGCACCGGTCCGGACGGCAGTGTGGCGGCCGGCGCTACGACGCCGACCTCGGTCTCGTCACCCCGAACCACCGCTGACCTCCGCGGGGCCGCACCGGCGGGCACTGGGGTCAGGGAAGTGGCACGGACCAACGCACGAGGGTGCCCGGGCGTTCGCCGGAGTCGGTGGAACATGGTGTGACAGAGCAGTTTCCGCCCGCGCGTTCGGCGCGGCGCGCCATATTGACCAGGCCGCTCGCGGTGACGGCGGCCGGGATGCCGCGGCCGTCGTCGGCGATGGAGACGACCAGGTCGTCGCGCACGTCGACCTCGACGGTCAGCGTCGCGGCGCCGGAATGGCGGACGGCGTTGCTGACCGCCTCGCGCACCACGGCTTCCGCCTCGTCGGCCAGGTCCGCGGGCACCACCGACAGCGGGCCGGTGACGCGCACCGTGACATCGATGCCCGACTCGGCGGTGTGCTGCCGGACCGCCTTCTCGATCCGCTGCCGCAAGCCGCCGTACCCGACCTCGGCGACGTGCAGATCGAAAATGGAGGTGCGGATCTCCTGCACCACCGACTGCAGGTCGTCGACCGCCGCCGAGATCCGTTCCCGCACATCGGCCCGGCGGCTGCGCGGCACCGTGCCCTGCAGGGTCAGCCCGACCGCGAACAGCCGCTGGATCACGTGGTCGTGCAGGTCGCGCGCGATCCGATCGCGTTCGGCGAGCACGTCCAGCGCTCGCATGCGCTGCTGGGCGTCGGCCAGTTGCATCGCCAGCGCGGCCTGCGCGGCGAACGCCTCGGCCAGCTCCAGGACCTCCGCGTCGTAGGGCGTGCTGTCGGTCGGACGGGCCGTCACCAGCAGGCCCAGCGCTGCCTCGGGCGTATACAGCGGCAGCATCAGCAGCGGCCCGGCGCCCACGCCGACCTCGGCACTGAGCCCCGCCGCCGTGGCGTCCTCGAACCGCAGCGCGGACCGTCCGGCGAAGGCGTCGCGGGCTGCGGTGTCCGCCAGCCGGAGACTGCCGCCGGGATCGACGCCACAGCCGACCGAGTACGCGATATCGAGCTCCGCCACTTCCTCCGGCGCGCGGTCCGGCTCGGGCGCCACGGCCAGGAACACCCGATCCGACCGGGTCAGCCGCCGGACATGATTGACCAGATGTGCGAACACCCGCTCCGGCGCGGTGCCGGCCAGGAACTCCGTGGTCAGGTCCCGGGTCGCCGCGATCCACGCCTGCCGGGTGCGCGCCGCCTCGTACAGCCGGGCATTCTCGATGGCGATGCCCGCCGCCGCGGCCAGCGCCTGCACCATCACCTCGTCGTCCTCGGTGAACTGCCCGCCGCCGACCTTCTCGGTGAGATACAGATTGCCGAAGACCGCCGCCCGCACCCGCACGGGGACCCCGAGGAAGCTCCGCATCGGCGGATGGTTCTCCGGGAAGCCGACCGACGCCGGATGCTCGGCCAGGCGGTCGAGCCGGATCGGCTTGGGCTGATCGAACAGCAGGCCCAGCACGCCGTGTCCGCGCGGGAGGGCGCCGATCCGCATCCGGGTGGCGTCGTCGATGCCCTCGTACACGAATCGGGACAGTTCGTGTCCCTCGCCGCGCACCCCGAGCGCGCCGTATCGGGCGTCGACCAGGGTGATCGCCGTGTGCACGATGGTGCGCAGAGTATCGTCCAGTTCCAGCCCGGCGGTGACCGCGAACATGGCCTCGACCAGCGCGTCCATCCGATCCCGGACATCGATGATCTGGTCGACCCGCTCGCGGATCTCGGCCAGCAGCTCACGCAGCCGGAGCTGGGACAGCGCGTCACTCACCGAATAGCGCCCGGATTCCGGGCCGCCGTCCGGACCAGCGGTCTCAGCCTGCTGTCGGTCGTGCGGCTGCACAGCTATTCATTCCCCTCCCCGGACGCAGCCGGAGTTCGGTGTCCAGGCGCCGCCGCGACGGCGAAACCTCACGTACCCGAGTTTAGGTCAGGGCACGGCTCGTGCGACGACGCTTGCGTCTCGCGGCCGAAGATCACCGGTCGACCAGCCCGGCGCATACGAGACCGGATGCCGGGTACCCGCCCGAACGCAGGCCCACGAACATTCGGAGACGCTGCCGTGCCGACCCTTCCCGTGCTGAGCGACCGCCCGCCGCCGGTCTTCCGCGACCGGCGCGAGGCGGGCCGGGCGCTCGCCGCTCTGCTCGAGCACTACCGCGGCGACGAGACCGTGGTGGTACTGGGGCTGGCCCGCGGCGGGGTACCCGTGGCCTGGGAGATCGCGGCGGCGCTGGCGGCGCCGCTGGATGTCCTGGTGGTCCGGGCACTCCGGGCGCCGGGCCGTCCCGAACTCGTCATCGGCGCACTGGCCCCCGACGGCCGCGTCGTGGTCAACGACGACATGGTTCGCGGCCTGCGGCTCACCGCCGAGCAGGTGCGCACCGCCGCCCGCGACGCGGCCGCGGAACTGCCGCGCGACCGGGCCACGTGTCGCGGCGACCGGGCGCCCGCCGCGCTCGCCGGGCGCACCGTGATCGTCGTCGACGACGGATCTTCCACGGGCGCAACGCTGTTCGCGGCGATCGACGCCGTCCGTGCCGCGGAACCGGCCCACCTGGTGGTCGCGGTCCCCGCCGCGCCGGAATCCACCTGCCGGGAGGTCCGCGGCCTCGCCGACGACATGGTGTGCGCCACGATGCCCTCGCCCTTCCTGGCGGTCGATGCCGCGTTCTGGGATTTCACCCAGGTCGGCGCCGAGGAGGTGCGGCAGCTGCTGGCGGCGCCCACCACCGGTGCGCCGGCGCCGCCCGATCCGGTCGCGGCCCTGCGCAGGGCCGCGGTCCCCGCACCGGCGGGCGTCCCGCCCGGCGACGTGCTGGACGAGCTGGTCGGCGACGCGCGTTTCGTTCTCGTCGGGGAAAGCTCGCACGGCACCCACGAGTTCTATGCGGCGCGGGCCGCCATCACCCGCCGGTTGCTCACCGAGCACGGCTTCGATGCCGTTGCGGTGGAAGCGGATTGGCCCGACGCCTACCGCGTCGACCGTTTCGTGCGCGGCGCGGGCGCGGACCGAACCCCCGACGAGGCGCTGCGCGGCTTCGAGCGTTTCCCGGCCTGGATGTGGCGCAACACGGTGGTGCGCGACTTCGTCGGCTGGCTGCGCCGGCACAACGACGGCCATCGTCCGGCCGGTTTCTACGGCCTGGATCTGTACAGCATGCATCGCTCGATGCGGCGGGTGATCGACTATCTCGACCGGGTCGATCCCGCCGCCGCCGAACGCGCCCGGCGGCGCTACGCGTGCCTCGACCGGGCGGGCGAGGACGACGGGCAGGCCTATGGGTACGGGGCAGCGTTCGGCGCGGGCGAGTCCTGCCAGGCCGAGGTGCTGCGCCAGCTGGCCGATCTGCAACGCAACGCCGCCGCCCACGACGGCGACGCCGGGTTCGACGCGGTGCGCAACGCCTGGACGGTCCGTGCCGCCGAGTCCTACTACCGGGCGATGTTCGGCGATCGGGTGTCGTCGTGGAATCTGCGTGACGAGCACATGGCCGACACGCTCGACGCCCTCGCCGAATATCTCGGCCACGACGGCGCACCGGCACGAATCGTGGTGTGGGCGCACAACTCCCACGTCGGCGATGCCCGCGCCACCGAGATGGCCGCCGACGGTGAGCTCTCGCTCGGTCAGCTGGTGCGCGAGCGGCACGGAAAGGACTGCCGCAGTATCGGTTTCGGCACCTGCCACGGCACCGTGACCGCGGCGAGCCGCTGGGGCGGCGACAGTGAGCGCAAGACCGTCCGCACCGCTCTGCCCAGCAGCTACGAGGAACTGCTGCACGACACCGGGCACGAGTCGTTCCTGATCCGCACCGATTCCGCCGCCGACGCCCTGCGGCAACCCCGCCTGGAACGCGCCATCGGCGTGGTCTACCAGCCGGAGACCGAACGGCACAGCCACTACTTCCACTCTCGCCTGGCCGACCGGTTCGACGCGTTCATCCACGTCGATCGCACGACGGCGCTGACACCGCTCCCGCCTGCCGGGCGGTAGTACTCCGCCAACCCTTCCCGAGTCGGGAATGATTTCGCCTCGGTCGACGGCCCCTCATTCCCTGTATCGAGCAGCTCCGGCGGCCACGGCTGCGTGGCGGACGCGTCCGCGAAGTGCGGCAGCGCGCGCTGACCTGCCCGATTCGATCATCCCCGCGGGCGCAGCCGCACGGGACGCTGCCGGTACGCGGCCCGGACCCGGTCGGTCAGTTCCGCCGGAACATGTTCGATGACAGCGGCTCTGGTGGCGGCCGGTAGTTTCCGGCGGATCGCCACCACCTGGGCGTCCACCGTCCGTACCGACGTGCCGCGCCGCACCGCGATGGCGCTGTTGGCCCAGCCCGCCGCCACCAGGACGGCGATCTCGCGTTCGGCCGCCGACAGGTCGTGCCAGCGGGAACCCTTCCCGGCAGCGGCGGGCGGATCCTCCCTCGGTTCTCCCGCGCGCAGGGTGCCCAGGAAATACCGCTGCAATTCGTTCAGTTCGGGACGCAACCGCGCGCCGCGACGAACCGCCGCCGCGTAGCCGTCCGGGCCCAGGACCGCCGTCGCCGTCGCGGCGGCGTGCCGGATCCCCCGCGCCACCAACGGCACCGCGTCGGTGTCGACGCCGATCGAACGGTGCAGTGTCGCGACACCACCCTGCAGGACGGCGATTTCGGTCGCGGCCGCGGTCAACTCCGCCGGGTCCGCGGTACCGTCCGCGCGCCGCTGCGCCAGATCGAGCGCCAGCGCCCCGGCGCAACAGTGCACGATCCATCCCGCGGTCCACGTATTGCCGGTTCCCACACGGTCTGTCAGCAGAGCGCGCCCCAGCTCGACCACGCCCCGGGGCCCGTCGCCCGCCGCCGCGGTCGCGGCGTCCAGCTCGGCCGCGGAAACCACCCAGCCCGCCACCGCCTCGAGGGCGCGGACCGGCCATCGCCGGCCGGGCGAGTCGTCCGCGGTGTCGAAATAGGCGCGCGCCAGCGCGAGGCACAGCTCGGCCCGCCGCGCACCGGTGTCGCGGCCCGCCGCGGCGAACTTGCGCACCGCCCTGGCCAGCACCTCGATCGATCGCGGATCCTCGTGCAGCAGCAGTAGTTCCTGGCCGCGGGCGAATTCGAGCACGGCGGGCAACCCGATGTCGAATGCCGCGGTGTCCCGCCATTTCCGGCGTACCCGCGGATCGGCCGAATGCACCGCGACGCACTCGTCGAGCAGCTGCCGGACGCGGTCGGGGCGGCCCTGCCACAGCGCGACGACGGCGAGCCGGGCGGTCGCGACGATCCGGAGTTCCGCGGGCACCCACGCGGTTCCGCGCGTCACGTCCAGCGCGCGCTCGGTGAGGCGGGCGACGGCACGGTTGGCGCCGGTGACGAACGGCACCCGCAGGGCCAGCAGGGTGGCGGCGCTGTCGAGCCCGACCGCCGCCTCCGCCGGGTCGGTGAGCCCGCTCTCGATGCCGAGCAGGATGTCGTCCCAGGACGAGCGGGCCCAGCGCAGCCAGTCCTCCTCGTCCGGGCCGTACCAGGCGGTCAGGCCCGCGACGACCTTCTCCCGGTAGTAGCGGCGGTGGCGGAACAGCAGCCGGGCCTCGACCCCGTCGCGGCGGCGCAGCCGCTCCCGCGCGAAGACCCGCACACTCTGCGGCAGGTAGTACCGCACCGTCGTCTCGGTCATTCGCGCGCCCACCAGTGAGCAATCCACCAGCCGGTCGAGCCCGCGAAGCAGTTCGTCCGGCGGCAGTTCGGGATCGGCGCAGACCGCCACGATCGCCTCCGCCTCCGCGCCGCCGCCGCGGTCCTCGGCACCGGCCGGGTCGAAAGCCGCGAATACCGAGAACCTTTCGAGCAGCAGCCGCTCGGCGGGCGCGCACAGCTCGAACGACCACGCGATGACATCGGCGACGCTGCGATGGCGGTCCTCGATACCCGCGCGGACGCCGTGCGACCACCGCAGCCGCCGGTCCTCGCCGTCGCCGCCCAGCTCACGCAGCACGGCGGCCGGTGGCCGGTGCCGTAGGCGCGCGGCGGCCAGGCGGATGAACAGCGGATTGTCGTCCACCCGGCGGCAGATCCGCGCCACCAGCGCGCGATGCTCACGGTCGTCGGGTACGGGCCGCCCGGTCAATTCGGCGCGGCGGCGGAACAATTCGGCCGCGTGCTCGACCGGCAGCGAGGGCAGCACGACCACGTACTCGTCGATCCAGCTCACCGGCTCCCGGCTGGTGGCCACGATGGTCAGCCCCGGCAGCGCGGCCAGTAGCGCGCTGATCAGCGGGCGCACTCCGGCCAGCACGTGCTCGCAGTTGTCCAGCACCAGCACCGTCCGCGGCGCGCCGACGGTGGTGAACGCCTCGAGCAGGCAGGTCCACGCCGGACGGCCCGCGATATCGGAACGCACGACCGACGCCACCATCTCCTCCGCGACGACCTCGGCGTCGGCGCCCGGAGGCAATCGGGCCAGCCGGATCCAGTGCACCGCCGCCCGGGTCGTCCCGCGGTACCGGCGCAGCGCCTCGGCCGCGAGCGTCGTCTTCCCGACACCGCCCGGCCCGACCAGGGTGATCATCCGGGTGGCGGACACGTCCAGCAGCTCGCCGAGCCGGTGCAGCTCGCCTCGCCTGCCCACGAATTCGCTTGCCGCCGAAGGGATCTCGTCTCGACGCGGCGCGGATGCGGCAGCGTTCACGGCCGGTCCACCGGTCGGCGCGGCGCGCGGCGGGGCCGGCGCCCGGCCTCCCGTCGCACGGCGTCGGCCAGCTCGCCCGGGATGTGCTGGATGATCTCCTTGCGCGACGGGGTCAGCAACTTCTGCCGGATGCTCGCGACCTGCGCGTCGACGGTGCGTACCGAACTGCGGCGCTTGCCCGCGATCGCGCTGTTGGACCACCCGGCCGCGGCGAGCACCGCCACCTCCCGCTCGGCCCGCGACAGCGTGTCCCACCGCCTGGGCACCGACGCGGGCTCGGCGCCTTCGGAACTCGGGTCGTCGGGCGCGCGGTCCAGCACGTACCGCCGCAGCGTGTCGAAGTCCGGTGAGACAGCGGCCCCTTCGTCGCGCGCCGCCGCGTAGGCCCGTTCCCCGATCACCACCACCGACAGGTCCGCGGCCCGCTGCAATTCGGTGGTGATCAACGGAACCGTCTCGATCACCGTGCCCGTGGCGCGCACGCACGACCGGAACGCGCCCACCAGCCGGGCCATCTCGGTGGCCGCGGCCGTCCGCACGGGCTCGTCACCGGCCACCGACGCCTCCAGGACCGTGCGCGCCGCGACCATGATCCGGGCCCCGATCGCCCAGCTCACCGTCCAGACGTCACCGTCGATGAGGTGCTCGGTCAGGACGCTGCGCGACATCGCGGCGGCCTCGGTGAGGTCGCCGTGAGCGACCAGGGCGACCGCGCGGGCCAGCCGGGCCCACCCCCGGGACAACTGCGAACCGCTCGCCGTCGAATGCTCGAGGATCCGCGCGGTGGTGTCCAGCGCCACCTGCCGCTCCCCCACGAAAGCCGCGGCGAGTGCGACGAATACGCCGCTGAGTTCCTCCCCGACCAGGTCACCGGCAGCGGCGCCCTTGCGGCGGGCCCGCTCCAGCACCGCGATGGCGCGCGCATCGGCGTGCACGAGCATCAGTTCCAGTCCGCGGATCCATTCCACCGGCGCGGGTAATCCGAGATCCCGCTCGGCGTGGTCCCGCCAGGTGGGGACGGCCGCGGCCGGCAGGCAGGTGGCGGCGCACTCGTCGAGCAGGCGCGCGGCGTCCTCGATTCGCCCCTGCCACATGGCGACCCACGCGAGCAGGGCCATCGCCCGCACGCGCAGCTCGTCCGGACGCGGGTCGGCCGCGCGGGTCGCCTCGACGGCGAGGGCGGTGAGCCGGGCGAAGGCCGGGCCGCCGTGCGTGGCGAAGGGGATCCACATCGACAGCAGCGCGGCCGCCGTCTCCAGCGCCACCACCGCCTCGTCCGGGGCCGACAGGCCCGTCTCGATCGCGAGCAGGATGTTGTCCCAGCTCGAATGCACCCGGTCGTGCCGGTCCTGCGCCTCGGGTGTATTCCAGATCGATTGCCCCGCAACGACTTTGTCCCGGAAGTAGCGGCGGTGCCGGGCCGCGGTCGCGGCGGCGTCGACCCGGCCGCGCAGGCGGTCGTAGGCGAACACCCGCACGCTCTCCACCAGGTACCAGCGCACCGCCGTGGCGGTGTGGTGCTCGGACAACAGTGATCGCTCGGCCAGCTGTTCCAGCAGCGGTTCGATCGTGTCGGCCGGGAGGGTCGCGTCGGCACACACCGCCAGTACCGCGTCGAGGTCGATGCCGTTGCGCAGCGACCGCTCGTCGTCGGTTTCGCAACCGGCGGCGAAGACCGACAGCCGTTCGAGCAGGAGCTGTTCCGCGGGCTCGCACAACTGATAAGACCACGCGATCACGTCGTAGACGCCTCGATGGCGCGGCTCGGCGCCGGCGCGGGCGCCGTGGCGCCACTGCAGGCGCTTGTCGTCGGCGTCGCCGGTGAGTTCGCGCAGCACCATGGCGGGGGGCCGCTGCCGCAGCCGGGCCGCGGCCAGCCGGATGAACAGCGGATTGTGGTCGACGTGGCGGCAGATCTGCCCGACGATGTGGAGCAGGGCGGGATCGTCGCCGATCGGCCGCCCGGTGAGTTCGGCGCGACGGCGGAACAGCGCGACGGAGTGCGCCGCCGCGAGCGGGGGCACCGGCACGATGTGCTCGTCGACCCACCCGAGCGGCTCCCGGCTGGTGGCCAGGATCGTCAGGTCCGGCGTCCGGCGCAGCAGGTCGGCGACGATGCGGCCGACCGCCGCCAGCACATGCTCGCAATTGTCCAGTACGAGCACTTTTCGAGCGGTGTCGACGCGGATCGCGGACCGGATCAGATCCTCGGTCACCGATTCGGGGCCCAGTTCGGCGAGGCCGACCCAGGACACCGGCACGTGCGCGCCGCGCAGCACCTCGGCCGCGAGCCTGGTCTTGCCGATACCGCCCGGGCCGATCAGCGTGACCAGCCGCGCGCCGCCGTCCAGCAGCGACCTCACACGCTCGACGTCCGCCCGGCGGCCGACGAATTCGCTGGTGGTAGCTGGGAGGACCGTGCCAGGTACCGGTACCACAGACATAATGAGGGAAACTTAACCTACTCGGCTCGGGCTCGTCGCGGCTTTTCGGTTCTTCCGTACCAGGTCACGCCCGTGACCGAGGCTGCGCCCCTACGCTTTTGGGCCCGGTCAGCGCGGCGCGGGAGCCGATTGCTGGTAGTGCACCTGCACGACCGCGCTGTCGAAGGTCATCACATCGACCAACTGCAGTCCGGCCCGGTCCAGCGCCGACGGGAACAGCGGAACGCCGCCACCGAGCAGCAACGGGTGCACGAACAGCCGGTACTCGTCGATCAGGTCGTGCTCCATGAACAGCGTGGCGGTCTGGAGGCCGCCGAACAGCACCATGTCGCAGTCCGGCCGCGCCCGCAGCGCCGCGACCTCCTCGACGATCGAGTCGGCCACGATGCGAGTGTCCCAGCCCGCCGCGCGCAGCGTGCGGGAGAAGACGAGCTTCGGTGTGGTCTTCCAGCAGCGCGCGAAATCCACATAGAACGGCGAGATCGCCGGATCCGCGTCCGCTGTGGGCCAGAACGACGTCATGATCTCGAATGTCTTGCGCCCGTAGAGAAACAGATCGGCCGCCCGCAGCTCGTCGAGGAACGAGGCGCACAGTTCCTCGTCCACCACCGGCCAGTGAATCTGCTGGTCGGGGCCCTCCGCGAAACCGTCGAGTGACATCTGCATCCAGAGCGTCACGCTTCCCATCACATACCCATCTGCGCGTCGGTGTGAAAGTGGGATTTTGGGCACAATCACAGTCGACGCGCATCGGTAGTTCTGGATGGAATATACCTAAGTAGGTCCGCTCCGGCCGGTTTCGCCTCAGAGCAGCGAACCCTCCCGGCAGGATCCCGACGAGCGCCAGGTCGGCTCCGGACGCGCGCCGTCGAAGCGCCACTGCGAGACCGGACCGGCTGCGCGCCAATACAGTCCGCCGCCCACCGGCACCGCCTCGTAGACGTCCTCGGTGCCTTCGATCAACTGGTCGCCGACGCAGTAGTCGGTGTAGGAGGTGCCGGGCTGGCGCGCACCGGGGCTGAACCGGCCCGCCGGGTTGGACCCGGCACCCGGATTGCTCACGGTGCTCGCCTGATTCGCGATGCCGCCGCGGTTCCACCGCGGCCCGCCGAGCAGGTCGGTGCCGCAGGTGAACGCCCAGCCGCCGGCATAGACGGTCTGGCCCTGCGGATGCAGCTCACCCGCCCACAGGCACGGCGCGGTCGACTGCGCGGTCGCGGTGGCCGGCACACCGAAACCGAGAGCGAGGCCGAGGCCCGCCGCGGTCGCCGCAGCCGCGGCACCGGCCGCCCTGATCAGGGCGGTGCGCCCCGGCCGCGTCGGGATGCTGCGCAGTTCAGTGGTGGTGGTCATCGGCGTGGTCTCCATTCGCCAGTCCAGCGGTCGACATCGACTCATCGACACACGAGTGAATGTACCGTTAGTTGACGGCACATAGCGCATGGCTCATTACCAGTCGTGGGAACAGGGCTCCGAGCGGCTGCGGACTTCACCAGCACCCCCGTTCCCATCGGCGGGAAGTGTGGTGACGGTCGGCCGGGCATCTCCGTTTATGCTGCGAGGGCACCACCGATCAGGGCGTCGGCGGACGAAATCATCCAGTACTGGAACGAATTACGGAGAACACGCCATGGCGCGGCGGAAGGTGAGCGATGCCTCCTAAAGAGATTACGCTGACGCCGCCAGCCGAAGCCCCGGTACTGGCCTCTTACACGTCACATACCCAGACGGTTTTGAACAAGTTGCTCAAGGCCCTCGGTGACGGCACCGCGGACACGATCACGATCCAGAAGCTGGACGACCTCGATCAGGCCGAGGACATCACCGGCGAGATGGCCACGCAGCTCAATCAGGATCAGAGCAAGAAACAGGACTATCTCACCCGGCTCAACGACCTGGACACCAATATCGCCGACATCGCGAAGAAGTCGGCCGGTGTCTCGAATACCGCGGTCAGCGAGGTCGAAGAACTCGGCACCGAAGTCCAGGGCATCCTCGACGCGGTCCCCGACAAGCCCGATCTGCCTCGGCAGTTTCTCGCCATCAGCGCCATCGACAAGGCCGTCGGTGACAGCGAGCAGTCGGTCACGAATGCCCACCAATGGCTGACCGAACAATCGGTCAACATTCCCGGGTACGACGGGCCCGGCAGTGGCCCGGTATCGACTCCCCGGGTGCCGCACAACAACTCCGGCAGCTACGACAGCAGCTACACCGACCGGGTGAGCAGCGTGTCGGGCAGCACCGCTCGGAATGTACTCAGCGAAGAGCAGGTGCGGGCGCACATCAAGGAAGCCCTGAAGGCCCTCGGAATCACCGATCCGGTCGCGATCCAGAATTGGACGGAGGGTTATATGACCCTCATCAAACGCGAATCGGGCTTCAATGCCGGCGCGATAAACCTCAACGACTCGAATGCCGCGGCGGGTCATCCTTCGCAGGGCCTGACGCAGACCATTCCGTCCACTTTCGAGGCATACCACGTGGCAGGCACGTCGAATGTCATCACCGATCCCACCGCGAATATCGCGGCCAGCATGAACTACGTGATGCACAGGTACGACGTTTCCCGCGACGGTTCGAACCTCGCTGCCAATGTGCAGCAGGCCAATCCGAACGCCTCACCGAAGGGCTACTGATCGGCGGCAGCCGTTTCAGGCGCCGGGTAGCACCTCGGCCAGTTCCCTGTCCTGGTCCAGATATTGCGCCACCGAGCGGCTGATGAGTTCGCCCGCTGCCTGTTCCGGGCCGACGCGGGTGGCCGACAGGCCCGACACCAGCTTCGCCAGATCGGTCGCTCCGCCCTCGGACCGGCGGAACTCGGCCCAGGAGGTGCGTTCGAACAGGTCGACGAACCGCCGGGCGATGCGCTCGCAGTCCGACCGCAAACGCTCCAGCTCGTCGATGATCGCGTCGTCGGGCACGCCCGCCGCGGCGAAGCGCTCGGCGACATCGAGCAATTTGTGGTTTCGGACCCGGTAGGTCGCGGCGTCCACCGGCTCGTAGACACCCAGCGCGACCACCCGCGAAAGCCCCTGCGGCACCGAGCTGTAACGCTGTTCGAGTTCGGTCGCGGTGAGCGTCTCGCCCGGCGGCTCCGCCGGGACCGGGCCCGCGACCTCGCCGACGCCGAGGATGTCGCCGAGATCGTCGCCGCGGTCCCAGGCCTCAAGCAACTCCTTGATGCCGTTGAGTTTGATCCCCCGATTCAACAACCGACTGATCACCCGGACCCGGTTCAGATGATCCGGCCCGTAGAAACCCGTCCGCCCCTTCACCTGGGGCGGCGGCAACACCCCCCGCTCGTGATACACCCGCAGGCTGCGCACGGTCGTACCGGCGGCACGCGCCAGCTCATCGATCGTGTACTCGGTACCGGCTGTCATACCTCAAGGAAACCACACCGAAACAACGCGGAGCGTCGCAGCAGGCCGTGCCGATCACCGGCATCGGGATTTCTTCCCTGCGATGGTTATTCGGATAATTCGGGAGAAAACGAGTCCGAGCTATCCTGCACGGCATGACAGAAATTCCGGATTCCCGCCTCATGGCGGCCGACCGGGAACGCGCGCTACGGGAACTGTCCGAACAACTCGGCGCGGGCCGACTGTCGCTGACGGAATACGACGAACGCAGTGCGCTCGCGGCGTCCGCCACGACCAAGGCGGAACTGGCCGAACTGTTCATCGACCTGCCCGTGGCGGCACAGGCGCCGCCCCCGCCGGGCGACACCACCCTTCCCAGAATGGCGACCCTCGCGCTCGTCGTGGTGGTGTTCGCCGTCGTCTGCGCCTTCGTCACGGGCAACTGGTGGTGGTTGCTGTTGTTCGCCGCGTTGCCGGTGATCGTCGTGACCGGGCTGCGCTCGCGCTGACGACTACCACCGCGTCCGCGGCCGCACCTGGTTGGCCAGGTCGACCAGGCGGTAGCGGTGCATGCGGTCGGCCGCGGTGCGGGCCAGATCGCGCAGACAGGCTTCGACGCCGCGCCGCAATCCCGGCACGGTGAGCGGGAATCCGAGCAGTTCGGCGTCGGGCACCCGCGGCCGCCCGCCCGCGCGCAGCCATTCCAGCGCCGCCCCGACCACTACCACCCGAAGTTGCAGCGCGCGCGGCGCGTCGGGCACGTCCTCGAGCCGGGCCGCGGCCTCGGCCAGATCCTGTTCGGTCACGTCGGCGACCGGACGCGACACCAGCAGCAGGCAGCCGGTCAGATGCGCGACGCTGTGGTGGCGGGATTCGGCGGGAACCTCGTCGAGCACCGCGACGGCCTCGGTGATCTCGCCGTCCGCGGCCAGCCGGCGGGCCAGGCCGAAGGCCGCGCTCACCACACCGTGATTGGTCCGCCACACCCGCCGGTAGTAATCGGCGGCCGCGCGGTGCCAGAACTCGACGTCACCGGACTCGCTCAGATGCTGGAGCACGAGTTCGGCGGTGGCGGCCAGGGCCAGGGCCGGGGCGATCTCGCCGGGCAGCATCGAGTGCACCGCGTCGAAACTGCTGTAGGCGCGCTCGAAGCGACTGTCGAGCAGCGCCGCGACGCCGGTGTACCACTCCAGCCGCCAGTCCGCCTCGTACCGCGGCCGCAGATCCGCGAGCAGCCGCAGCGCGGGCACGATCTCGCCGAGCTCGAGATGCGCGCGCACCGCGGTGAGCGTGCCCTCCAGCTGGAACGACGCGGGTTCGGCGATGACGCCGGCGGCGATGCGATCCCGGGTGCGCCGCAGGGTTTCCAGCGCGTGCTGCGGGTCGCCGTGCAGCAGCGTGGACAGCAGATCGGCGCTGGGGTCCTCGCTGTCGATGAGCGGCACCGGCAGCGCCGCGCAGACCCGCCCGGCGTCGAGGGTGGGCATCCGCTCCGTGCCGTCGAGCATGCCGTCGGTCTGGCCGATCACCGTGTCTATGCCGAAATCACCACGCAGCGAACCGAATTCGACCGAAGCCTGCGGATGTTCGCGACCGGTCTCGCAGGCCATCACCATCCGCAGCACGCCGGTGAGCTGACAGTACATCGAATAGGTGGACGGGAACCGGCGCTGCGGATCGGGGTCGGTCGCGCGGCAGAGCAACCGGTACAGGGCCGGGTGCGCGGCCAGCAGCGGGTCGTCCTCCGGTGCGGGAATCCCGGGGAGGAAGTGCCCGCCCTTGTCCCGCGGCAGGTCCAGCACCAGCGCGGCGAGCGTGCGGCCGACGGTGTAGATGTCGGACACGACCGTGGGCCCGGTGTCGGTGATCTCGGGCGCCTGATAGCCGGGGGTCCCGTAGATGCTGCCGTAGGACTCCATGGCCGCGACCGCACCCAGGTCGATGAGCTTGACCTCGTCCTCGCTCACCATGATGTTGTCCGGTTTGAGGTCGTTGTAGGACAGCCCGAACGAGTGCAGATAGTCCAGTGCCGGAAGCACTTCCATGATGTACGCGATGGCCTCGGCGATCGGTATCCGGTCGGGCGCGCGCTCGTCGAGCACCTTCTTCAGCGACTGCCCGCCGACGTACTCCATGACGATGTAGCCGTCCTCGACGTCGCGCCGGGACTTGTGCTTGACGAAGTTGTGGATCTTCACGATGCCCGGATAGGCCACCTCGGACAGGAATTGCCGCTCCGCCAGCGCCACCACGTGCGCCTCGAAATCGAGCGGATTCTGCAGCCCCTTGAGCACCACCCAGCGGTCGCTGACATTGCGGTCGACGGCCAGGTAGATCCAGCCCAGCCCGCCGTGCGCCAGACAGCCCTGCACCTCGTACTGCCCGGCCACCAGTTCGCCCGTTTCGAGCTGCGGCCGGAAGTTGAACGGCGAGTTGCACTTCCCGCACACCCCGGCCACCGCGCCGGGCTCGCCGTCGGCGGACCGGCCCACCGGGGCCTCGCATTTCCAGCAGAATCGCTTGGCTTCGGCGACCTCCGGGGTGGCCAGCACGGCCGACCGCGGGTCCACCGAGGCCACCTTGGGCATCTCCACCATGCCCTCGCCGAGGCGGCGCGGGCTGGGGCGCGAGCGGGCGCTGCGGCCGGATCCGGCGTCGGCCTCGGCCAGCAGCCGCAGCTCCGCTTCGGTCGCCGACAGTTCCTGGCCGGCCGTGCCCGGGCCGTCGTCGTCCGCCGTGGCTCGCTCGGTACCCCGCGAGAACAATTGCGCGGGTTGGGTTCCCGACACCAGCTTGCCGGTCTGCGGACCACCGAACCGCTGCGCCGGATCGACGGGCCGCCCGGCGGACCAGGGGTGCGCGTTGGCCGGAATCTCCGTGCCGCGCATACGCCGGTTGGCCCACGGGTGCGGCAACGGGTGGTCGGGCGTCCCGGACCGTTCCGACATGAGGAGCCTCCCGAACCCGCGGATGAATCGCGCCCTCATTCTGGTCCGCCGTACGCTACGGGTGACATAGACCATTCCCCTCGGTGGGAAGAGGATCGCCCCGGCCGCCGGGGCGATCGTCGAGCTATTCGGTGTCCGGCTTCTCGGCCGCCGGAGTGGCCTGCTCGGCCTCGTTCTGCAGCGGACGCTCGGCCAGCACGGGGAACTGCCCGGTGTAGCCCAGTCGCTCCTCGGCAACCCGCAGCACCCGCCGCCGCGCCAGGAACCAGCCGACGATCAGGCCCGGGAGCATGACGCACACCATGGCCAGCACCGCACCGCGCTGCACGTCGTCGTCGCTGGTGGCCATCAGCACCACCACGGCGGCGAGGAAGATCAGCGTCGCGACGGAGGTATAGGGCGCGCCGATCAGCCGGAAGGCGGGCCGCTCCGCCCGTCCGGCGCGCGACCACCGCCACAGTTGCAGCTGGCACAGCACGATCGCCGTCCACGCGGTGATGGTGCCCAGCGCCGACATGTTCAGCACGATCTCGAACGCCTTGTCCGGCACCACCGCGTTGAGCCCGACGCCGATCAGCGCGATCGCGCCGGTGGCGAGGATGCCGACGTACGGCACGCCCGAACTCGACATCCGCGACGCGACGGCCGGGGCGCTGCCGTTCATCGACATTGAGCGCAGGATCCGCCCGGTGGAGTACAGCCCGGCGTTGAGGCTGGAGAAGGCCGCGGTCAGCACCACCAGATTCATGGTGGAACCCGCGCCGCCGACGCCCAGCTTGTCGAAGAAGGTGACGAACGGGCTCTCCCCCGAGGTGAACGAGGTGTAGGGCAGCAACAGCCCGAGCAGCACCAGCGAGCCGACGTAGAACAGCGCGATGCGGGCGATGACCGAGTTGATCGCGCGCGGCATGATCTTCTCGGGATTCTCCGCCTCACCGGCCGCGGTGCCGACCAATTCCACTGCCGCATAGGCGAATACGACACCCGTGGTGACCGTGATGAGCGGTAGCAGCCCGGTCGGGAACAGGCCGCCGTGCTCGGCGATCACCGCCGGGCCGGTGGGCTCGCCGTCCACGGTGAACCGCCCCGCCAGGAAGACCGTGCCGACGATCAGGAAGGCCACCAGCGCGACGACCTTGATCAGCGCCGCCCAGAATTCCAGCTCGCCGAACCAGCGCACCGAGATCAGATTGATGCCGACCACGATCGCCAGCGCGATCAGCGCGATCGCCCACTGCGGAATACTGCGGGTGCCTCCCCAGTAATGGACATACGTGGCGATGGCCGTGATGTCTACGATCCCGGTCATACACCAGTGGAAGAAGTACATCCAGCCGACGCCGAAGGCCAGCTTCTCACCGTAGAACTCGCGGGCATAGGAGACGAACGATCCCGAGGAGGGCCGATGCAGCACCAGCTCGCCGAGCGCCCGCAGGATGAAGAAGACGAAGATGCCGCAGACCGCGTACACCAGGAAAAGCCCGGGACCCGCCGTGTGCAGCCGACCGGCCGCGCCGAGGAACAGCCCGGTGCCGATGGCCCCGCCGATGGCGATCATCTGCAGCTGACGCGGCCGCAACGCCTTGTGGTAGCCCGCGTCCTCGGCGTGCAGCGCGTCGGCCGGCGTCTCGGCGGACGGTCGAACTGTGGTCATCGTGCGGGCCTTCCCGTGACGCGGGTCATACCTTCGTCAATGTACCGTCGAACAACGGCACTATCAATAAGGAGACACTGTTTCGGGCACATCGCAATGTGTCTGAAACACAACGCATCCGGTGCCGCGTCACCGCTGGTCGGCGCGTTGAGCGGACCGTCACACAGCGGTACGCTGGCTATTGATTCGCCTGATGGAGCGTAGTTATGGCATGGTTCGAACGGGAGTTCATCGCGGTCCCCGAGGACCGCAAGAACCAGATGGTCTACAAGTGGCCGGACGTCAACATCCGGCGCTTCACCCGGGCGATCGTCAACGCCGACGAGGTCGCGCTGTTCGTCCGGACCGGGCAGGTCGTCGCGGCGCTCGGCCCCGGCCGCCATCGCATCGACGCGCAGGAACTGCCGGTCCTCGGCAGCCTGGTCGACACCCTCAGCGGTGGCAACTTCTATCGCGCCGAGCTGTACTTCATCTCCACCCGGGAGTTCTCCGGCGTCAAATTCGGTGGGCGACTGGCGGATATCGTCGACCCGGTCAGCGAGCAGGTCGTGACGCTGCGGGCGTTCGGTGAATTCGCCCTGACCGTGCGCGATCCCGCGGAGCTGATCACCTCGCTGGCGGGCACGGCCGATCTGGCCAGTCCGTCGGGGGTGCAGTCCTGGAGCGCGGACCTGCTCCTCAAGGCGATGAAGGTGGCTGTCACCCAAGGGGTTTCGAGCGGCGAGTGGCCGATCCTCGGACTGTCCGGGCACCTGCGCCCGATCGAGGACGCGGTGGTGCGGCAGACCAATCTCACCCTGTACGAGTACGGCCTGCGCATCGCGCGGATGGGCAACTTCGACATCACCCTCGCCCCCGAGGACGCCGATCGGCTCAAGCGGCTGGCCAAGGACATCACCTACATCCGGCTGACGGGCGACTTCCAGCGGTACGCGGCCGGTGAACTCGCGCTCGGCGCGAGCGCGGGCCTGTCCCGTCCCGGCGGCGACACCGGGGCCGGGATGCTCGGTGCGGCCTTGGGGCTCAACGCCATTCAGGCGCACACCAACGGTCAGCCGCCGTCCGCCCCGCCGCACTCGGCCGCCCCGGGCGACGCCGCGGGGCAGACCGCCTGTGCCGCATGCCATACCGCCAATCCCGCGCACGCCCGGTTCTGCATGAACTGCGGCGGGCAGCTCGCGCGGCAGCGCTTCTGCGGCAGTTGCGGCACCGAGATGCCCGCGGCGGCGCAATTCTGCACCGCCTGCGGCGCACCGGCCGCCACCGACGGCTGAGCCCGAGCCGGAAGCATCCGGCCCGGGCTCCGGGTGTCAGGCGTGGTCGGCCGCGGGTTCGGCCGCGGCCGCCGGCGGGTGTCAGGCTTGGTCGGCCGCGGGCTTGGCCGCGGTCACCGGTTCACCGCTGCTGACCATGCTGCGCACCTGGCGGGCCGCGACCGACAGCGTGGCCAGGTCGTAGCTGCCGGTGGCGTCGATCTCCGCGAGCGCCGCCCGGGCGCGCACCAGCCGTGACCGGTTGGTCGACTCCCAGTAGGCGATCTTCTCCTCGGTGCTCTCCAGCGGCTCGGTGGTGGTGAGCACGTCGACGGTGAGCGCGCGCAGCGAGTCGTACAGATCGTCGCGCACGGCGAGCCGGGCCAGCGTGCGCCACCGGTCGCCCCGATCGAGGCGGGCGACCGCGGTGAGCAGCCGCTGAATCTCGAAGTGCTTGTCGAGCGTGTAGTACAGCGCGGCCACCTCGGCGGCGTCGCGGCCGCAGATGTCGGCGATGTCGAGCACGTCCAGCAGCGTGAAGCGGTGGATGAGCAGGTACACCTCCTCGGCCAGCTCCCGGGGCGCGCCGCGGTCGATCGCGCCCTGCGAGCGCCGCAGCACGTCGTCGGCGACCGGACCGGGCCGCCGCGCGGGCACGGCGTCGGCCAAGGCGCGCACGCCGTCGCGGTAGCGGGCGATGCCCGCGCCGATGGCCAGCGGCTGCGGCCGGTTGATCAGCAACCAGCGCGAGGCGCGGTCGAGGGTGCGCTTGGTCTCCAGTTCCAGCTCGTCACGCACCGACGTGGGCAGCGCCGCGGTCCGGATCCGCTGCCACAGCGACCGCAGATCGAAGATCTCCACCGCGGCGGTGTAGGCGCGCACGGCGTCCTCGGTGGTGGCGCCGATCTCCTCGGCCAGGCGGAAGGCGTAGCTGGTGCCGCCGAGGTCGACCATGTCGTTGACGACCATGGTGGCGAGGATCTGCCGCCGCAGCGGATGCCGCTTGATGGCGGCGCCGAACCGTTCCCGCACCGGCGCCGGGAAGTACGTCGGCAGCAGCGTCTCGAAAGCCGACTGGTCCAACAGGTTTCCGGCCAGCAGATCGTCCTTGAGCGACAGCTTCACGTGGGCGAGCAGGTTGGCCAGCTCCGGGGAGGTGAGTCCGGTGCCCGCCGCGGCGCGCCGATCGATCTCCGCGTCCGAGGGCAGGGCCTCGAGCGTGCGATCCACCCCGCGCCGGTTCTCCAGTTCCGCGATCATCCGCCGGTGGACCTCCAGCATCGGCGCCGCGTGCGCGCGCGACAGGCCCATGCGGAAGTTCTGGGAGATGTTGTCGCGCAACACCAGTTCGGAGACCTCGTCGGTCATCGAGGCGAGCAGCGCGTTGCGTTCCTCGGCGGGCAGTTCGCCCGCCGACACCAGGCTGTCGATGAGGACCTTGATGTTGACCTCGTGATCGGAGCAGTCCACTCCGGCCGAATTGTCCAGCGCGTCGGTGTTCATCCGGCCACCGTTGCGGCAGAATTCGACTCGGCCGAGTGCGGTCGCACCGAGGTTGCCGCCCTCGCCGATCACCTTGACCTGCAACTGGTTCGCGTCGACACGCACCGAATCATTGGACTTGTCACCGACATCGGCGTTGGTCTCGCCCGCGGCCTTGATGTAGGTGCCGATGCCGCCGTTCCACAGCAGATCCACCGGCGCCAGCAGGATCGCCTTGATCAGCTCCGGCGGGGACAGCGTGGTGACACCCGGGTTCAGGCCGAGCGCCGCCCGCACCTGTGGCGAGACCGGCACCGCCTTGGCGCCGCGGTCGTAGACGCCGCCGCCCTCGCTGATCACCGACGCGTCGTAATCGCGCCACGACGACCGCGGCAACTCGAACAACCGCCGCCGCTCCGCGAACGACCGCGCCGCATCAGGATCGGGATCCAAGAAGATATGCCGATGATCGAACGCGGCCACCAACCGAATGTGCTCCGACAACAACATCCCGTTACCGAACACATCCCCCGACATGTCACCGACACCCACCACAGTGAACTCCTGCGACTGCGTATCGATATCCATCTCCGCGAAATGCCGCTTCACCGACTCCCACGCACCCTTGGCGGTAATACCCATCGCCTTGTGGTCGTAGCCGGCCGAGCCACCGGAGGCGAAGGCGTCGCCGAGCCAGAATCCGTAGGATTTGGCGACGTCGTTCGCGATGTCGGAGAAGGTGGCCGTGCCCTTGTCGGCGGCGACCACCAGGTAGGTGTCGTCGCTGTCGCGGCGCACCACCCGGGCGGGCGGTAGCACCTCGCCGGTGTTGTGGTCGACGTTGTCGGTCACGTCCAGCAGACCCGAGATGAAGGTGCGATAGCAAGCGACGCCCTCGGCCTGCAACGCCTGCCGATCCACCGCCGCGTCGCCCGTCGCGGCGGGCGGATGCTTCACCACGAAGCCACCCTTCGCGCCCACCGGCACGATCACCGCGTTCTTGACCGCCTGGGCCTTCACCAGACCCAGGATCTCGGTGCGGAAATCCTCCAAACGGTCCGACCACCGCAACCCGCCGCGCGCCACCGGACCGAACCGCAGATGCACGCCCTCGACCCGCGGCGAATACACGAAGATCTCGAATTGCGGCTTGGGCCTGGGCAATTCGGTGATCGAGTGCGGGTCGAACTTGAACGAGAGGTATTCGGTGAGGTTGCCGCTGTCGTCGGTGCGGTAGTAGTTGGTGCGCAGTGTCGCGGTGATCAGGCCCAGAATCGCGCGCAGGATGCGGTCGGTGTCGAGACTGACGACCGCGTCGATCTCGCCCTGCAACCGCTCGGCGGCGGCCGCGGCGCGCGCGGAGGCCACCGGCCCGACGCCCTCCGGATCGAAGTAGGCCTCGAACAGTTCGGCGAACGAGCGCGCCGTGGTCGGCTGCGTCAGCAGTACGCGGGTGATGTTGCCGAAGGTGTAGGCGAAGCCGACCTGCTGCAGGTACTTGGCGTACGCGCGCAGCATCGACACCTCCCGCCAGCCCAGACCGGCCCGCAGCACCAGCTCGTTGAGACCGTCGATCTCGGTGCGGCCGAACCACATCGCGGCGACGGCGTCGGCGAACCGGCGGCGCAGGTCGTCCTCGGACACCGTCGGCGCGCCGGGCGCGGCGGGGACCGACGCGCCGCGCAGCGCCGTCACCGGGATCCGCAGCCCGAAGTCGTAGATCCAGCGGCGGGCACCGCCCGGGAGATCGAGCCCGTAGGGCCGCTCCTCGACCACCTCGACGCCGAGGCTGTGCAGCAGCGGCAGGATGCGGCTCAGCGACACCTCGGCGCCGGTGACATAGAGCGTGAAACGCCATTGGTCATCCGCTGCCCCGGCCCGCCGGTACAGGTTGGTGTCGATGTCGCCGTCGGCGAGCCCTTCCAGCCGCTGCAGATCGGCCAGCGCGCGCGAGGGCTCGTACTCCTGCTGGTAGCCGGGCGGGAACGCCTCGGCGTACCGGCGGACCAGTGCGGCGGGAACCGTCGGCACCCCGGCCGCCTCCGCCACCAACCGGTCCGACCAGGTCAGGGTGGTGGCGAACAGCAGTTCCTGAATGCGCTCGCGGTTCGACTCGGAGATGTCGGCGGGCTCCGCGCCGGGCCGGCGGTGCACCGTGAAATACACGACCGCCAACTCCGATTCGGTGGCCCGCGCGGAGTACGCGAGCTGCTCGGCGTCGAACTCGGCGCGCAGCACGTCGGCCATCCGCAACCGGACCTCGGTGCCGTACCGGTCGCGGGGCATGTAGACCAGGCAGTAGACCGCGCCGCTGCGCCCGTCGCGCCGGATGAACAGTCGCACCTGGCGGCGCAGGCCCAGATTCATGACCGCGGAGACGGTTTCGAACAGGCGCCGGGCGTCGGTGGAGAACAGCTCCACACGCGGGAAGGTCTGCAGCATCTCCAGCAGCGCCTGACCCGAGAACGAGTTCAGGCCGAACCCGGCCCACTCGATCACCTGGTGCACCCGCCGCGAGATGACCGGGATGTCGAGAATGTTCTCGTGCGAACCGGCCACGGTGAACATGCCGACGAAGACGTGCGCGCCCTTCGGCCGGTCCGGGCGCTGCCCGCCCTGCTGAGCGCGCGGGTCCGGGTCGCCGTAGTCGCCGACGCTGACGAAGTAGATGTCCGGCGAGCCCGGCATCACCGCGTCCGCCGACCCGTTCGCCAGCCGCAGCACCGAGCTGTCGCCGTCGAAGGCCGGCACGGCGATCTGCGCGCCCGACTCGCCGCGCAGCACGCCGAGCGCGGTGCCCGGAACCTTGTCCGGCTCCGCGAATCCCGGCTGCGGCGTCGAGCCGGACAGCTGGTAGTAGCCGTACCCCAGCAGGGTGAAATGACCGTCGGCGAGCCAGCGCAGCAGCCGAGCGCAGTCGGTGACCTCGTCGCCGGGCAGCCACTCCGAGGCGTGGTCGAGGCGGTTGGCCAGGCCCAGCATGGTGCGCACCATCGCCTGGGAGTCGTCGTCCACCTGCCGGATGGTCTCGAGCAGCCGGAGCAGCGTGGACTCGATCCGCTCGATCAGCTCGTCTTCGACCTCGGCGCCGAGCTGCACGTGCATCCAGGACTCCCGCACGGCGTGCCCGCCCCGGCCCGCCACGGCGGTGCCGTCGCCCTCGGCGGGCGCGAGCGCGCGCAACCGTCCGCGGCTGTCGCGCAGCACGTCGAAGACCGGATGGACCACCTCGGTGACCGGTGCGCCGAGACGCCGCAGCGCCGAGGTCACCGAGTCGACCAGCAGCGGCATATCGTCGTTGACGATCTGGATCGCGGGGCCGAAACCGTCGCCGCTGCGATAGACGCGCGCGAGGATGCGACCCGGCGGGCGCAGTGCCGCGAGTTCGAGGTGCTGGCGGTAGATCTGCTGGGCCCGGTCGCTGATCGCCGGTGTGGCGGCGCCGGGCTGGATCCAGCGGAAGTAGATCGCCTCCAGATCGGTCGGATTGTCACGGAAACGCTTCCACGAGACCGTCTGCTGGGTGGTCGCCACCATTCCTGTGCCTTCCCTGACTGCGAATTCCCGCCGACCCGATCTGTCTACCAAAGATTGGTACATTACTTAGCGGTACGTTATAAATTGTAACATTATTTTGTGGGAAGGTTGTCCCCACCAGCAGGAACAGCGCGCCGGACACGGCGCGGGCGATCAGCGGAGCAGACCGGACCGCTGCAGGAAGGTGCGCGCACCCGACCGGTCGGTGAACGCGCCCGTCTCGAGCCGCAGCCCGCTGCGGCTGTCGGCGTACATCACCGTGGACGACGGGCCCACCGCCGCGAACACGGTGCCGTCGGCCACGGTCGTCGCCCCGGCGGCGCGCCAGCGCGCGATGGTGTCCGCCACCCGATTCGGCTGCTCCCGCTGCACCGACACGGTCAGCGCCCGGCCGCCGGTGATGCCGCCGGAGAGCAATGCGGAATTCGCCTCGACGACACAGGATTCCGAGGCGCCAGAAGGATCGGCGGAGCGGCACTTCGCCGCCCCGCGCAACGGTTCCGGCAGCGCCTCGGCCGAGGAGGACCCGCCCCCGAGGACGCCGTCGGCCCCGCCGAGCCCGCCGACCGACGACAGGTCCGGCGCGCTGCCGCTACACGACCGCATCACCACGATGGCGAGAATGACCATCGCCACCAGAATCGCGACCGCCGTCCGCCACGACATCGACGCCAGCCGCTCGGTGATGATCTTCGCCGCGTCCGACGCCACCTCCTTGCCGGCGCCCTCGGCGGTCTTCGCCACGTCCGCGGCAGCGTGCTCGGCGCCGTTCAGCAGCCGGCCCGTCATGGTCGAGAACTGCTGTCCCGCAGGATGTTCCGCGTGCTCCGGAGCCCCGGGATGCCCCGCATGGCCCGGGTGCGCCGCCGCCGAGAGCGGCGCACCGCAGTGGGCGCACCGGGAGTCCGCCCCGCTGTTGCGGTGCGAGCAGTACTGGCAGATCAGATGCGACAGAGTCAATGTCCGGTGATCACAATCGAGGAGATGGCGGTGGTGTTGACCGACGGCTCACCCTTGGACTCCAGGACCGTCAGCGTGATCTTCGATGCGCTCACCGCCGGTTTGATCTCTGTGGTGACCACGTTGCGCTGGTCCAGCGTCTGCTGGGTGTAGGTGGTGGCGTTGGCGTCGTCGAACCGATAGGACACCCGGCTCACGGTGCGATACTTGTTCCACTGGTCGGTGCCGTCCGAGCCGACGGCGTCGAACCCGGGCACGATCCCGATCGAATCGACCTGATAGGTCTTGCCGAGATCGATCGTCAGCACCTGGCCGTCGACCCGGTAGGCCCGCGGGCACCGCCACGCCTTGCCCGACTCACCGGAAAATGCCTCCATCGCGTCGGTGCCGCCCTGCGGGCAGTGCGCCTTCGCGGACTGCACCTGGATCGCCGCGGCGGCCGGGGTGGCCGGGGGCGCGGAGGTCTGCAGCGGGGTGCCGCCGGAGGCCTGCGTGACCACCACGTTCTGGCTGGAATTGTCCTCGCCGCCGGTGGTCACCAGGACCAGGATCAGCACCAGCACCAGCGCTCCGGCGACGGCCAGCGCCACCTTCGGTTTGCGCAGATGCACCACCGCGGTCTTGCCCAGCTCGCCGACGCTGGTCGGTTGCGAGGCGGCCGACTTCTGCTCCGGCGCGGGCGGTTTCGGCTCCGACCGGGTCTCGGCGGGTTCGCCCGAGGCACGCAAGCGGGACGCGGCCGCCTCGGAGTGGTCGGCGGTGAACTCCAGACCGGCCGAGGAGTCCGGCGGCTGTCCGTTCAGCAGCGCGAGAATCCGGTCACTGGCCTTCGGCCCGGAACTGGGACGCCGCCGAGCGGACTCGGGCGCCCCGGAGATCTCCGGACCGGCGAGGGACGCGGACGACGCCTCGGCCGAGTCGGTGTCGTCGGTGGCAAGCTCGTCGCCCAGAACCGCGGTGCCGGTCACGGATGCCGACGGCTCGCCGACCGCTGCCGCCCCGGTCGGTTCCAGCCCGGGATCGGCGAGCAGCGCGTCCAGGACCGCGCTACGGTGGCGAAGAAATACGTCTCCCGGATCCTCGGCGGGCATGGTCAGGATGGTATCCATACCCGCTACGGGCGCGGGCGGGCCGAGCTTCCCGTTGCTGAGAACAGCAGACGCCGGTCAGGAATTGCTTTCCGCGGTGATGAAATATTCGGGCGGCACGTCGAAAACCCGGGCCAGCGCGATAATCAGATCCAGCCGCGGAATGGCCTCGCCGTGGATCAACCGATACAGGCCCGACTGCGACACCGGTACATCCGGATAAGCCAGCTCCAAGTGCTGCGCCAGCGAGTACAGCGTCAACGACCGCGTCGAACCGTCCTCGGTCGACACCACCGATTCCGAGATCAGTTCCGACAATCGCCGGGAAAAGATCGCGGCCGCCGCCTGCCGCGGCGTGAGCGCGCCCTCCCCGTCCGGTTCGTGCCGTGCATCGCCTTCCGACTGGGAGTCCGCTACCACGCCGATAAACATTACCGACCCATTTCTTCCCGACCTACTTCGCCACGCCCTACCGACCGGTCACCTAGGGGCGGCACCGGCGGCACGGGGCCGTGCCCGTTCTCGGGCGGGACCACCCCGGGGCCGCCCGCCATCGGATTGTCGCCGGGATCCAGATAGTCCAGATACCGGGTCTCGCCGCGCGGCTCGATCAGATCCACCCGCACGGTGCGCATCGGGATACCGACATCGACGGCCGACGGGCTGACCTGATCGATGGCCAGATCCGCGGTGCGGCGGCGCGGCTGGCCCGGATCGCTGATCGTGACGGTGGTCGGCGCGGCCGAGGCGCGCGGCGGCACCTGGTCGAAGACCGTCACCATCGCCTGCGACTCCGGTTCGGCGCCGGGGGTGCCCGACTGCCCCTCGGGTACCAGCCGCAGCGACGCCGGATCCCCGACCGCCGCCACCAGCTGCTCCCACCGCTGCGGTCGCGCCGAGTACACCTCGACGTCGGCGCCGACCACCATCGCGCGCAGCACGATCTGTTGTGCCACAGGCAATTCGGCGCGCACGTCGATGGTGCGACGCTGCGGGTTGTACAGCGACGGATCGAACAGCGGCATGGCCAGCGTGTGCCGCGGCTGCCCGCTGATCGAGCCCAGGATCTGACCGTTCGGACCGATGGCCATGGTGAGCCCGTCGACGACCTCCTGGGAGGCGATGTCGCGGCCCTGCTCGTCGCTCGGCACGGCACGCACCGACGTACCGGTCGGCAGCGAGGCCAGCAGCGCGGCGGACTGCCGCCCGCCCAGCGGCAGCAGGTAGTCGACCGGCGCGCTGGTGACCGCCGGGCCGACGTAGCGCACCAGGCCGCGAGCGCCCACCGCGCCACCGGCCAGGCTCACCACCACGGTGGTGCGGCCGCGGTTCCACGACCAGCAGTCGTCCAGGCCGGTGTCGCCGAGCCGCGTCCAGTCGATCAGGAAGCTGCTGATGCTGCGGCTCGCCACCGAGGACTCCAGGTGGCCCCACTTCTCCCGCAGATCCGACAGTTCCACGCCCGCGTGCAGCAGCCGGGCCGCGCGCCAGAGCGCGTCGGCGGGCAGCGGCTGTGCGTTGACGCCCCGCTCCCGCAGCCGCCCCGCGATCCGATGCGCCGCGCTGGCCAGTGCCTTCGGCGCGACCTCCGCGCACGGCCCGCGGCGGGTCAGCGCCTCGAGGTTGCGCTCCTGATCCAGGCGGACCACCAGCCACGACATCCGATTGCCGACCACCGGGTGCGAGCCGAGCAACTGGTCGTAGAGCATGCTGTAGCTGCCGCCCGGCCGGACTCGCTGACCGGTGGTCACGATGTCGATGTCCACGGCGATGCCGTACTGGTCCAGCAGCGGCATCAGGGCCTCGGCGCTGATGGTGTCCTCGGTGTAGATGGTCTGTTCGGCGATGACCGTCGGCAGGTCCAGATCCGGCGCCAGCTGGATCATCGCGACCAGCGTCGTGCCGTCCTCGTGCACGCCGCACACCCCGGCCGCGACCTGGACATCGGTCACCTCCCACGGCCGGGACCGCTCGCGGGCGCGGGACTCCCGGCCGACGCGGAACGCCATCCAATCCAGCAGCCATCGCACCGCGGTGCGATGGCCGAAGCGCACGGTCACCGCCGCCACCAGCACGCAGACCACCACCCCGAGCACCCACCACGGGGTGTGTGCGGACATCCCGGCCAGCACCGGACCCCCACCGACCGTCAGTACGGCGAACGGGCCGCGTTCGACTCCCCCGACCCGAACACTCGGAAAACTCACCTACGCCTCCGCAGTACACCGTCCGCACCCACACCCAGCAACACCGTTCCCACGACGATCGCCGCCGAGACCACGAGCGGCTTCAAGTCGCGCGGCCGCGGTGGATCGGGGATCACCAGCGTGGCGCGCTTGTACAGGTCCTCGGGTGGTTTGGGTGGGGTCCGGTAGCTCAGTGCGGCCAGCGGATCGATCATTCCGGCGCCGGCCAGGTTGTCCAGCCCACGCGGCGTGCCGTGCGCGCTGACCTGCAACCGCGCCATGATCTCGGACGGGGTCTCGGACGGGAACCGCGAGCGCAGCAGGGCGGCCACGCCGCTGACGTACGCCGCCGCGAACGACGCTCCGCCCACCGGCACCAGCTTGCCCGCCGATCCGACGCCGTTGATGAGCTGGGTGCCGCCGGGCCCGAGCGACTCGATGCCGGCGCCCGGGGCGGCGATACCGACCCACGGTCCCATCAGCGAGCCCGACATCGGCGTTCCCGACGCGGTGGTGAACCCGACGGTCAGCACATCGGGGGCGAACCAGCCGGGCGCGGAGATCGTCTTCACGTCCCGCCAGTTGCGCGGGTCGCTCGGCCGTCCCGGGTCGACGTCGGGGTTCTGCGCGCAGCCCGTGCCACTGGTATTGCCCGCGCCGGCCACGATGAGCGCGCCGCGCACGTGCACCGCGTAGCCGATGGCGGCCGCCAGCATCGACTGATCGACCTGAGCGTCGGCGGTGACACAGACCGGCAGGCCGACGGTGATCACGCCCGCGCCGAGATTCGCGGCGTGGGTGATCGCCCGCGCCAGCGTCCGGATGTCGATCACGGACTGGTTCTCTCGGGACGAGTCGGGCTTCTCCGGGCGAAAAGCGTTGGAGCGGTAGCGAATCGAGATGATCTGGGCCTCCGGCGCGACGCCCACGAACTTGTCGGCCGGATCGGAGGCCGCGCCGATGATCCCCGCGACCAGGGTGCCGTGCGCGTCGCAGTCGGACAGGCCGTCGCCGCCCGCGGCGACGTAATCGCCGCCGCCGACGAGGTTGGGCAGCCGCGGGTTCGGCGTCACTCCCGTGTCCACCACGGCCACGGTGACCCCGGCGCCGCGGCTCAGCGCCCGCGCCCGCGACAGCTCCAGCGAGGTCTCCGGCGGCGGAGCCTGTGTGGTGTCGCTGTTGGGCAGCAGACCGGTCGCCAGGCAGCCGTCCTCCTGCTTCATCGGGACCTCGGGTCCCGGCGGTCCGTCCGGCGGCGCCGCCCCGACGATCACCTCCGGCGGCGCCAGCGCACCCGCCGGACCGGCCGCTACGCCGAGGATCACGCCGACGACCACCGCCGCGCAGATCCGGATGCCGATTCCGGCAGGGTTCATCAGATTCCTCGCATGGCGGTGTAGATCCCCATGATCCAGAACGCGAGCACCGGGACGACCAGGATCAGCGCGTACTCGATGAGATCGATGACGCGGCGGGTCACCGGCGACAGGCGCACACCCGGCAACCGCAGCGCGGCCACGCAGGCCGCGGCGGCGGCCACCGCCATCACTGCGACCACGACCATGCGAGCGATCGGCGTCTCGTAGGCGCCGACCAGCACGGCGCCCACCCCGACCACGGTGACCGCCGATGCGATGACGAGGGCCACGGCCTGAATGCGATCCGGGTACCAGCGCGTGCGCAGCGCGACGATGCCCGCGACCGCCGCGGCCAGCACGATCTCGCGGATGCCGCCGGGGCTCGCGGCGGCCGAGAGCACGGTCGCCACCGACAGCACCGTGGCCGACCCGATGATCAGGCCGCGCAGGCTGGTCACCGCCAGCCGGGCGCGGTCCTCGATGCGCAGCGAGCGGCGGCGATCGTCCTCGGTGCGGTCGGGACCCGGATCGTCGGCCGTGGCGGTCTCGGCGTCGAAGATGTCGGTCAGGGTGGCCGGGGCCACCTCGGTGCCCGGGTCGGGCAGGTCGGGGGGCCGAATCCGGGCCGCCACCACGGCAAGTCGCGGTGCGGCGGTCAGCAGGATCAGCCCGATGAACACCGCGCCGCCCGTCATGTGCTGCTCGGACACCTCGAGGTAGGCCATCGGCAGCGCGGCGATAGCGACGGCGATGGCGATCACCAGCACCGCCGTCAGGACCGTCGTACTCACCTTGGTCAGGCGCAGCGTCGTCACCGCCGCCGTGGCTGCCATCACGGCGCCCGCGGCGATATTGGCCGCGGCGAACGGACCGGGTTCGCTGTAGGCGGCCGGCACCAGCATCGCGCCGCCGGCGAACAGCAGCGGCAGCGCGGACAGCACCAGCCCGAGGCACAGCATGTCCCCGTCGGCCCGGCGGCGCAGCGCGAACCCCGCACCCCAGCAGATCAGGCCGAGCAGCAACGCCGGCAGCCCGCACCACAGGACCGAACCCGACCGCATCCACGACCACGAGAGCAGCGCGGCCGCGGCGACGGCGCCGACCCCCAGCGCGGACACACCGGTGACGGCCACCGTGCGCGGGTCGAATTCGGAGAACTCGCGCTCGTTGATCAATGCCAGCGCGTCGGTGATGTCCTCGACGACCGGAGTGAACACCTCGGAGGACTCCACGGCCGACAACATCAGCACCGTGCCGTCGATGACGTCGTGGTCGGCGAGGCTGCGCCAGCGCGGCATCGGCAGTTCGCCGGGACGGGCGAGACTCCACTGCCCGCTGGGCGGAGCGAAGTCGACGTTCTCGTCATCGATCGCCCGCGACAGGACCGCGAGCAGGTCGTCCATGAACGTTTCGATCGTGAACTTGGTCGGCACCACCACGTCGACCTGGTACGAGGACACCATCACCGCGATGCGTGCTCGCGCCACTTCCGCCGATGCCTGGGTCGGCGACGCCGCCGCCGGCCCGGCCACCGCTGTACTCACAACCGTCCTCCACGACCCGTGGCGACCTGCCCCGGGAACCCGTCACCGAGCGCTGCCGCCAACTCTTCGAACGCCAGCGCCGTCTCCTTCTCGAGCAACCGCAGATCCACCTCGCCGCCCTCGGCCAGGTGTTCGTCGTAGGGCAACTGGAACGTCGGGCGCTGCGCGGTCGCGAAGAGCTTCTCGATCTGCGCGACCTCCACCATCGGCTTCGCCGCCTGCGGGTGCACGATGGCCACCACCGAATTGGCGATCAGGTGCTGCAGGCCGTGCGCCGCGAACCAGTTCAGCGTGGCGACCGCGCCCTTCACACCGCCCACCGTCGGGGGTGTCACGACCACGACGGCGTCGCTGGTCTGCAGTACCGCGCCGGTGACCGAATCCAGCACGCCGGTGCCGCAGTCGACCATCACCAGGTTGTAGTGCCGGCGCAGTACCGCGACCGCGTTGCCGTACTCCGGCCCGGACAGCGCCTCGACGGCCTCGGTGGACCACGGCGAGGCGAGCACGGACAGGTCGGCCTCGTTGATGGAGGTGAACGAGTGCACCGCGGAGAACGCCTCGAGGTTCTGCGCACGGACCAGATCCCGCAGCGTCAGGCCGTAGGGATGTGGCCTGGTGCGCGTGGGCAGGTCACCGAAGTCGGGATTGGCGTCCACCGCCACCACGCGGTCGGGCCGCAGGCTCGCGAACGTCGAGCCGAGGGCCGCGGTGACGGTGGTGCGGCCGACGCCGCCCTTCACACTCACCACCGCGATCTGATAGGTCGAGGTGAGCTGCCGCCGGATGCGCGCGCGGCGCTCCTCGGTGCGCTGCTCCGCCGGGGACAGTCCCAGATTGAAGCCGACCTTGTTCAGCGCACCGCGCATGCCCTGGGTCGAGCGCAACTGGGCGCGCCTGGTGGCGGAGATCTCGGCCAGCAGGTCCATCGACGTCAGGGAGGCGGGCAGCACCTCGGGGTACGCCACGTCGGTATGCGGGCGGTCGATGCGCTCCAGTCCGCGGCCTTCGTCGGTGACCGAGCGGCTCGGCGGCGTCGGCTCGGCGGCGCGGAGCGGCTGCTGGGGCCGGACCTGCGCGGCCGTCGTCTCCGACTGCTGCATGGTGTGCTGCTGCGCCGAATAGTGTTGTGCCGCAGGCTGTTGCGGCGACCGAGCGGGCCGGTCCGCCGCGGGCTGCGCGGTCGGGGGCGGCGCGGACGCCGACTGGGCGGGCCCGGATGGCGCGGACGCCGACTGAGTGGCCCCGGGCGGCGCGGCGGGGGGTGGCGGCGCGGACGGCGTCCGATCGGGCTGTGACTGGCCCGGGGCACCGACCGTCGGCGCCGACGCGGCCTGGGTGGGCAGTCCGGAGGTGTAGCGGAAGGCATCCGACCGGTCCTCCGCGGGTGCGGGCTGTTCCACCGGCGCCTCGACGGCGCTCTGCTGCGGGGAAAAGTACGCGTCGTAGCCACCCCGAGCCCGCACGGACTCGGCCGGATGTCCGTTCGTATTCGGTGCTCGGTTCATGTTCCCTCGTCCCTCTCGATCAGCCGGATGTCACCCGGTCCGGCTGGTAGCGAACCAGCTGCGGTTCGGCAGTAGTTCCACCAGGGCGGCGATCCCGGCCTGCAGCGCCGCGTCGTCGCCCGGAGAGTACGTCGCCCAGACCGTCCCGTCGACGGCGACGCTGGGGGTCACCACCACCCGACCGGACAAAGTATCCAGCACGGTCAAGGCATTGGCCGGGTCGGCCGTCCTGCCGTCGTGGTGCTCGATCATCACGACTTCGGCGCGCCGCGCCACCTCGTCGAAGACCCGGTCGAGCACGCCGGCGGTGTGCGGTTGTGCGCCCAACTCCAGCAGCGCCTGGCGACGCTGCTCCACTGGTTCGGCCTGCACCTCGGCGATCTGCTCCGAATTCGCGCGCATCGGCTCGAATCGCACCGGCGGGCAGGGGCCCAGCGCGGCGGTCAGAGCCGCGGTCAGGGTATCGAGCTGCTCTCCTTCCTGGAAGACCTCCTGGATCACGACGTGGTCGTCGTTACGCACCGCCAGCACGTGGGTCTCGCCGGAACGCACCAGCGACATCCGCAGCATGCCGGCCGGTTGACCGTCCAGGCCGGTGTCGAGCACCCGTACGGCCAATTCCGTATCCGGCCGGTACAGGCACTGCAGCCAATGCTCCACCGTAGGGTGAACACCGCCGCCGACGAGAATGCCCGCCTCAGCGAGCTGCCCGGCGACGACAGCGTTCACCCGATCCTGGTCCTCGATGCGGTACACGTTCGACACCAGGGCCAGCACCAGCGGATAGGAGTCGATGCCTACCATCCCCTGCAGGAGCAGGGCGGCATCGACGTTCAGGTCGATCGCGACCGGTTCGCCTTCTGCTCCCGGACCGGCCGTGTCGCCCTCCGGTTCCAGCCCCTCGTCTGCCGACAGGAATGCCGGGTGAACAGTCGACGACACGGTGATTACGACCTGCCGAGAGCCGCGAACCGGTTGCCTTCCTGAATGTCGACCTGGTTGATGTGCCCGCCGGAGTTGACGTTGGCGGAAACGGTCGAGTTCAGCTGCTTGACGGCACCGTCGTAGTTGGCCAGATCGGTGTTGAAGCTGGTCATGGTGGTCGAGTAACCGTCACCCATGGCGCCCTTGAGAACGGCCTCCAGGCCCTTCTGCAGGCCGCGCAGGCGCTCGGTGTTCTCCATCATCGCGGCGACCAGCTGGCCGATCGTGCCGGTGGCGATTTCCGCGGCACCGTAATCGACGTGAATAGGCTTCGTCATGAGAATTTCCTTCCTAGATACCTTCGGGATCGTTCGAGTCAGATGTTGAGGTTGAGCCGGTCGGCAGCGCTGCGGGCGGCGCTGTCGCTGACGAAACCGTCGTTCGCCCCGATACTGCCGTCTCCACCCATCTGGGCGTAGACCTTTGCCGCGGCGTCCATGTCACCCTCGTTGAAGGAGACGTGGTTCTTCTGCATCACGTCGACGATGCCCTGCAGATCCTTGGCCAGCTTCGTACCCTTTTCGTACGCGTCGGCCAGGGCCTTGTAGATTGCGTCACCCGTCTGGCCCTTGACGGCCACGTACAGCTCGTCCTGGGCGCTCGACATCGTGCGGAGGTGGGTTTCGAGTTCACCCATACCGACGAATGTGTTGTTCGCGGTCTCCCGGACCAGATCGGGATCTACGTCCGTAATGGCCATTACTGTTCCTCTCCATGAACCTGGATACTCGACCTCGGTGCGTTACCGGGGACGTTCTGACAGGGCTACGGGGGTGTCGTCCTCTTCGCGTTCGATCACGCCCACGGCCACTGCTTGTTCGGCCAAGTCGTCGCGGCGATCGCTGTCGGCATATTCGATGACGCCGACGATCGGAGGCTTCTCGAGCACCGGCACCTCCTCGAATTCGCCGGGTACGAACACCTTCGACTTCTTGTTCTCCTCCTTGTCCCGCCGACGGCGGCGCATCCGCGCCTCGGGGGCCGACACACCGCGGCGCGGTGCCCGGTTCGCCGCCGGTCCGACCGACGGCTCGCTCGCCACGGCGCCGAATGCGCGGCCCGCGCCGGGATTCCAGTTGGAGGGCATCCGGAATCCGGTCGATGCGCCCGACATCTGGCCGACGCCGCCGCTCAGCATGCCGAGCCCGACGAGACTGCCCATGCCGCCGTTCAATCCGGCCAGCGTGGTCGAATAGGGCGAGGTTCCGTAGAACCCCTGCTGATCCGCCGAGATGCCGTCGATCCCGTTGACCCCCGAATCCCCGCCCGTGCCACCGGAACTCATATCGGGTGCCAGCCGCTCGGCATCGGTCGGCGTGGTGGAATCCCCCGCCGGATCGGTGGGCCGCAGATCGGTCGGATCCTTGTCGCCGAGCGAGCCGAGATCATCGCCGTTGGGCGTGGGATCGTTCGTCCCGGTCGGCCCATCGGTCCCGGTCGGCCCGTTGGGCGGACCGCCCGGGTCGGTCGGTCCGGGCGGCGGGGTGCTGGGCGGGCCGGGCGGACCGGGCGGGTCGCCGATGTTCAGGTATTGCGTCGGGTCCGAACCGCCGCCGGTCACGATGGGCGGCGCGGTCAGCGGCGGCGGCAGCGCCGCCAGCGCCGGAACCACCTCGCCCGCATAACCACCCATCACTCCGGCGGCCGCGGCCCAGATGGCCATGTACTCCGCCTCCATGGCCACCAGGCCGGCCGCGGCGCCGGGCATCGTCGCCGCGGCGGCGAGCATGACCGTTTCGCGAGCGCGGAACGAGCTGAGCCAGGCGGCTACCGCCGACATCTCGCTCTGTGCCGCGGAGAACGCACCGGCCATGGTGTCCACGAGTGTCCCCGCCTCCGCGGCCACGGCGGCTTGTTCGCGCAGCCACGCCGCGTAATTGCGGAATGCACCCTGTGCATTACTCGAGGAGAGCCCCTGCCACGTCGTCGCCATTTCCGATGTCGAGCCGTCGAAAGTAGCGGCGGTGGCATTCAGCTGAGCCGCCGCCAAGGAGAACGTGGCCGAACTGATCAGTGTCGTGAATACGCCCGGGCCGCCGAGCAGACGCAGAATATTGATTTCCGGTGGCATAGCACCGAAAGCAAGTGGCATCGCCATGGCAGAGACTTCCGCGTGGAAGGGATTGAAACCTACGGTCCGATGGCCGCGCCCTTGGCCTGTACGGCCTCACCACTCAGGATGTCGCTGCCGGAGTAGGACTGCCCGACCACGGGCAAGGTCACCGCGCCGGTGGCGCCCAGCTCGATGCCCTGCGCGGTCACGCCGAAGACGGATTCCGCATAGGGCGCCAGGACCTGGGTGATAAGCAGGCTGACATCGTCCAAACCCGGTGGGAACGGCACGGCCGATGGCGCCGCCGCCAGCATCGACTCCATCATCGCGGTGGCGTTGACACCCAACCGAGTACCGATGCTGCTGAGATGGTCGCTATCTACCTGGAGATACATGGAAGTCTCCTAACAACTGACGCCGACTCTTGTCGAGCGGTACAGAAAGAACGCTAAGGCATCCCCAATCTTGGGAACACGGCCCCGACCGGCCGGTCCGCTACTCATTCCGCGTGCGTGGGCACGGCGCCCTGCACCAGGTCGCGGCGGGACAGCAGCGGCTCGACGAAGATGCCGCGGCCCACCGGTTGCTTCGACGGCCGCACGTCGCCGATCAGCATGCCGTCCATCTTGGTGCCGTCCATGATGAGCCCGGAGCAGTTGAGGTTCTTGACCTGGCCCAGCACGCTGTCGTACAGCGCCATGTCGGCCTGCGCGATATTCCGCGCCGCGATGAAGTGGAATCCGGTATCGCGGCCGTCGACGATCAGATCCTTCAACGAGTCCAGCGGATTCATCGCGCCGCGCTGCACCACCATGTGATAGTCGTCCACCACGACGAAGATTTCCGGACCGCTCCACCACGAACGATCCCGCAATTGCTGGGGCGTGACATTATCGGGCGGGCGGCGTTCGCGCATCTTGCGGGCGAATACCGGCAGGGCCTCGATCAGATCGCGTTCGCTGGTCAGATATCCGACCAATTGTTCCTGCGGAACGGCCTCCATGTGCTGGCGGCGGTAGTCGACCAGCAATACGCGTGCCTGATCGACCGTGAAACGCGTCCGAATCGATTCCAGCAGCGACGCCAGGACCGTCGATTTACCGCAACCGGACGAGCCCAGAATCGCCAGGTGCGGCGAGTTGCCGAAATCGATCGTGGCGGGCCCGAGATCGGATTCCCGGACACCGAACGGCACGACGAGACGCTGTGCCAGGGTGGTCGGCTGCGGAATGTTCGCGAGGATCTCGGTCAGGGCGATCCGGTCCGGCAGCAGTTTCACCGGCGGTGCTTCGCGTCCGGCGTACCTGGTGTTCAGCTCGGTGATCGCGCCCGCCACCCCGGCCGCGGCCGTGTCGGCGTTCCCGTCTCCGTCGATGCGCGGCAGCGCGGTGAGCATGTGCAGGCCCTCGCTCGAGATGCAGCGGCCGGGCCGGTCCGGCGGGATCGCGGTGACGATGGCGCGGTGGGAGGTGAAGACGGTGTCGGTGAGGTCGCCGAGCCGCAACTCCAGCCGGGTCTGCAGCATGTCCTTGATGTTCGGCCGGATGGCGGCCCAGCGGGAGCTGCTGGCGACCAGGTGGATGCCGTAGTTCAGGCCCTGGACCGCGATCGATTCCATGATCGGCATGTATTCGTCGTAGAACGGCCCGTTGACCGAGAAGCCGATATCCCAGCCGTCGATCACGACGAACACGTCGCCGTGCAGGTCGCCCCGCGCGGTCAGTTCCGCCGATTCGCCCGGCGAGCTGCGGCGGCGGCGGAACTCGCGCATGGAATCGATATCCAGTTCGCTGAACAACGCCTGCCGGCTGGCGAGCAGGTTCGTGATCAGCGCGAAGGTACGCCGGATGCGGTCGATGTCGCGGCCCTGCGCGACCGAGCCGACATGCGGCAGGTTGCGCATCGCGGTGAGGCCGCCGGAGAAATCCAGGCAGTAGAACTGCACCTGTTCGGGCGTGTGCGTCAGCGCGGTCGACATGATCATCGTCTGCAACGCGGTCGACTTGCCCGACTGCGGGCCGCCGACGACGGCCATGTGCCCACCGGCCCCCGACAGATCCACCGACCAGACGTCCTGCCGCTGCTGGCGCGGCTTGTCCACGATCGCCATCGGAACCTGCAGCGTGCCCGCCTGTACCGAGGGCACCAGCTTGTCCAGCGTGGGCGGGACGTTCAGCGGCGGCAGCCACATCTTGTGCGCGGGCCGGCCGATGCCCGCGAACTGCTGCAGCGCCGTCTCCATCAATGTCACCGGCTCGGCGTCGTGCGTCTCCGGATCCGGCGCCACCGCCTCCTGCTCGATGATCGGCTGCGGCTGGACGTCGATGATGTGCGCGGCGGTGAACTGCTGCGGCGGGCGATAACCACCGCCGGCGCGGCGGGCCCGCCGGACCGAGGCCGCCGAGGTCTGTGCGGGCGCCACGTACGGCGAGCCCACGTACGCGGCCTGGAACCGCTGCAACTCACCCGCACCCACCCGCAGATACCCGGCGCCGGGCTTCTTGGGCAGATGGTAGGCGTCGGCGGTGCCGATCGCGTCGCGCGAGTCGCTGGTCTGGTTGGTACGCAACGCGACCCGGTAGGACAGGTGCGCCTCCAGCTCACCCATCCGGTTGGCCGGAACCTTCTGCGAGGCCAGCAACAGGTGGATCCGCAGCGAGCGGCCCAACCGGCCGATCGCGACGAACAGCTTCGAGAAACTCGGGTACTGCTCGAGCAGCTCGGCGAACTCGTCGAGAATCACCAGCAGCGTCGGCAACGGTGGCAGCCGGGCACCCTGCTCGCGGGCCCGCTCGTAATCGGCCACGCTGGCGAAGTTCCCCGCGTCGCGCAGAATCCGCTGGCGCCGGGCCATCTCGCCGTTGAGCACGTCCTCCATACGAGTGACGAGGTCGGCTTCCTCCTCCATGTTGGTGACCACCGCCGTGACGTGGTGCAACCGATCGAACCCGAGGAAGGTAGCGCCACCCTTGAAGTCCACCAGCAGCAGATTGAGCACATCCGGCGAATGCGTCGCGATCGCCGAAAGCACCAGCGTCCGAAGGAATTCCGACTTACCCGAACCGGTCGCGCCGATGCACATGCCGTGCGGGCCCATGCCCTCCTCGGCGGATTCCTTGATATCGAGATACACCACCCCGCCCGCCGGATCATGCCCGAACGGGATGTTCAGCCGCGCGCGGTCGGAGTCGCTGCGCTGCACCCAATGCCGCTCCACCCGGATCGCGCCCGGGTCCGGGATACCGACCATCTCCTCCCACGACGTCCCACCGCTGGACTGCTCGGCGACCACCGCCTCCACCACGGTCGAGAGCCGATACGGCGACACACTGCGAGCCAGCGCCGTCATCGCGGGCACCGACATGACATCGGCCGTCCCGACCTTGCGGGTGCCCCGGCTGTTCACCTCGAACAGCGTCCGATCGGCATCGACGGTGAACCGCAGCGACCGCGGCAGCACCTGCTCCACCGGACCCAGCCGCAACCAGGTACAACCGTCGATACCCGAAATATCGCGGTCGCTCACCCCCGCGCCCATATCGACGACCAGCAGGAAGTGCTTACGGTCCGCGCTGGGTTCACTGTTGGCCGAGAACGGCCCCCGGTTCAGACCCACGAGAACCTTCGCCCGCAACTCCGCCACATTGCGATAGATCATCCGGCTCGACCCGATCGCGTCGGTATCACTGGGATGCTGGGTATGCGGCAACCACTTCAGCCACGACCACTGCGGCGCATCCGGATCCGACAACACCGCGGCCACCGCGACCTGGTCCGGTCCGTGCGTCACCACGATCTCCGCGAGCATCGCGCGAACCAGCCCGTACACCTCCTCCGCCCCGTCGAACGCCACCAGCGGCGCGGACAGCAGATTGATCGCCACCGGCATCCCGCCGACGGTCGAATACGCCTTCGCGAACCGCGTCAACTCGACCACACCGACCGGATCCAGATCCGAGGTCGGCGCCGCCTCGGGCACGATCACCCGCACCTGATTGGCGATCCGGCCCCGCCCCACCCGCGCGCGCAAGAACTGCGGACTGGCGACCTGAACCTCCCACATCCGAGTCGTGCCGACCAGCCGCGACAACCCGTCCGGGCCCGGATGAGTATGGCGCAGATAGGTATACAACTCGGTCTCGGCCGTATGCACCGACTTCCGGTTGTCGGCCAAGCTGCGCAGATAGTCCTTACGCTCCTCGTTCAGACTCGCCGAATTCGAGCCACCCCCGGCCGCCCCGCCCAGCATGCCGAACATCGACCCCAGCATCATCATCGGGAAGAACAACATCATCGGTGACAACTGCCCGCCGTTGCGGAACATCATCACCATCATCCCGACCATGGCCGCCACCATGACCACCGGCATGATCATCCGCAGCCGCGACGCGGGCACCGGCTTCGGCAACTCCGTCGGCGGCTGCAAACGCAACTCCGTAACCGCCGGCGCCTTCGGACCCCGCACCATGCGGGCCGGTCGCACGAAGCGACGGGTGCTGCTCATTACCCTCCACCTCCGAGCCCGACCGCGGCGACATCGGGTGCGATGGCGTCGTGCGCGATCTTCGCCTCCTCCTGCGACAGCGCGGGGCCGGGAGCGAACAGCGACACGATGCTCCACGGTGCCAGCACCGGGTTCTGCAACGCGAGCGAGCGCAGCGTCTGGTCCCCGCCGCCGGGCGATTCGAGCTTCACGTTGATCCCGTAGCGAACGCCGCTGTCGGAGATCCAGAACAGCGATTCGCGGCGCGGCGACACCGGATCCGCGCCCGTCACCTGGACGAAGCGACCGCTGCCGCGGGGCAGGTACGCCGCGTCGGCGGTGGCGCCGCCGGAGAACGGCGCGGTCACCAGCGGGGCGGGCCGGTTCTGTTCGTCGGCGCTCAGCGGCAACCGCCGTCCGACCACGAGTTCGGTCAGCGCGTTCGCGTCGTTGCCGGTCTTGGACCAGTGGTAGCAGGTGACCGCGGATTTCTCGGGATCGACCAGGCGCACGGGGCGATCCGGGAAGTTCTGGGTGCCCGGCCAGATGCCCGGCCGCAGATTCGCGGCGATCACGTCCGGCCCGACCGTCCGGCTGCCGGCGATGCCCTGCGAGTCGGCGTTGCGGATCATCGCCGCCACCACCGAGCTGATCTGGACCACTCCCGATCGCGAGACGACGTAGTACGCCGCGCCGCGATCGGGCAGCGACACCGTCAGCACCGCACCGATCGGCACGGTCAGCCCGGTGACCAGCGTGACGGTCGAGCCCGCCTCGGGAATCTGCGGTACCCGCAGCGGCGCGGTCTCGGGAACGCTCTTGACCAGGCCGGGGGACGCGGGCATCACCGGTGCCGTGGCATCGATGCCCAGCGCCAGGGCCACCGCGGAATCACCCGGATCGATCGCGGCCCGCACCACGCCGGAACCCTTGCGGTAGACCAGCCAGGTGGTGTTGCCGTCGCGCAGCAGCCGGGCCTCGCCCTCGCCCAGCAGCCGGGTGCTGTCGCCGTCGATGGTCAGGGTGGTGCCGATGGCCGTGGTGCGCACCGGCGATTTGGCCCGCGTCGGCAGACCGGTCTGCTGGTTGATGGGCGCGGACGCACCGATCTGCACGGCGTCGCACACCGCCCAGGACGAGGTGCTGCCGCCGCTGTCCACCATGTTGCCGGGCGCGCCGGGGATGCCCACCGTCGGACCCTTCGCGTACTTCTCCAGTTCGTCGCGCGAGACCGGGACCGGATTGTCGGGCGAACCGACGATCAGCCGGGCGGAGGAGAGGTTCAACGCCGGGAACAACCGGTCGCCCAGGTGGACGAACAGCGCGCCGGAATCCTTGTCCGACACGATCTTCGCCTCATCGACGTGTTTCGCGGGTTTGAAGAACGCCATCACCGCCGCACCGGCCACGGCTACGCAGGCCAGCGCGACGCCGACCGCCAGGGCCGTGGACCGGCCGCGTTGCGGGTCGTCGATCATCGAGGCGTCGCGCCGCACCAGAGCGTGCTCGATCCGGCGCAGCAGGAACCGCCAGCCCGAGATCTGGTGCTTGGTCACCACCCGGAAACGCGCCACGGCGTCAGCTCGTCGTCGTCGGTGCCAAACCGGCCAGCGCGGCGCTGATGTCGAAGGCGTCGATCGTCATCAACTCTTCGTTGGTCATCGAAGCGACATCGACGTTGTCGCGGGTGAACCGGTAGTCGCGCTCCGCCTCTGCCGACTCGACCACATTGCGCACGAAGCGCCCGTTGCCGGCGAGGTCGATGAGCCGCCGGCCCTTGCGGGTCTGCTCGGACAACTGCTCGCAGCGATCCCGCAGCACACCCCGCGCCTGCTCGGACAACAGCGAATCCTTCTTGCGGGCAATGTGATCGGCGATCTGAACCAGTTCGTCCGCGCTGTAGCTGGAGAACCGGATCCGCTTGGTGAACCGGGACGCCAGACCGTCGTTGGAGGACAGGAAGCGGTCGATCTCGTCCTCGTATCCGGCGATGATCACGACCAGTTTGTCGCGGTCGTTCTCCATCCGCGCCAGCAGCGTGTCGACGGCTTCCTTACCGAACGCGTCACCGCCGGACAGGCCCTCCTGGATCAGGGTGTAGGCCTCGTCGATGAACAGCACGCCGCCGAGCGCGGAGTCGATGAGCGCGTTGGTCTTCGGTGCCGTGTGCCCGAGGTGGGTGCCGACCATGTCGTTGCGCGAGACCTCCACGACCTCCGCGTTCTCGACGACGCCGAGCCCGGCGAGGATCTTGGCGATGACCCGGGCGATGGTGGTCTTGCCGGTGCCCGGCGGGCCGGAGAAGATCAGGTGCTGCGAACGCCCTTCGACGGCGAGGCCGCGCCGGGCGCGGACCTGATCCATCAGCACGCCGGACTTCAGCCGGTCGACCTGCTCCTTGACCGAGTCCATACCGATCTGGGACTGGAGTATCTCCGACGCCTCGGCCAGCAGCGCCTCGCGTTCCTTGCGGGCCTCGCTGGCGGCGGCCTCGGTCGGGTCGTCGCCGGACTTGGGGTCCCACTTGTCGCGGCGGGACGCGAGCAGCGCCGGTGTGGTGACCTCGAGCCGGTACGCCTTGTCGCGCACCGCGCGCTGCCACTCCTCGCGCTCGGGCCACAGCGAGGACCCCTGCAGGCCCTTGAGGACCCGTTCGGACGCCTCGTGATCGCCGGTGTGCCGCAACAGCATTCCGAGCAGGAAGTGCGCGTCGGCCCAGATGTAGGACAGGTTTCCCGAGGAGCTGTCCTCGACGATCCGCTGCGCCCGCGGCATCGCCTCGCCGAACCGGCCGAGGTGGGTCAGCGCTTGGGCGGCCATCAGCTCGGCGGCGATGTCGAGCAGCCCGTCGTCCAGCATCGGCCGCTCCGACCGGGCACTGAGCACGTCGGTCCACCGGGCGGTGCGGAAGTACAGCGACATCCGCACGAACGCGGACACGTCGTCGCGGGGCACCTCGTCGAGGATCGACTCGGCCTCCTGCCATTCGCCGGCCTCGGCGTAGGAGCATGCCTGGGCGATCGCTATCTGATCGCGGTCGGCCATCGCCACGCGTAGCCCGTACATCCCGATCTCGACCTGGCACCACAGCGAACGGTCGACCAGACCCGCCCGCTGCTGATCGCGATACAGGTTGTGCACGGAGCGATAGGCGCCGTAGATCACCTCGGAGGTGACCTCACCCGCCATCGCGCGACCCAGCCAGGCATCGCACATATCCGGATCTAGATCGGTTGCCGCCCGGAAGGCCGCTGTTGCCTGTGCTTCATTGCGCACGCCCCCGGCGACCAACCCCAAAGATTGAACACCTGTGTAGAACGCGTCCTCGGCCGCTGACACCTGGACTTCCCTTTCGCCATGTCGCCTGACCGAACGATAGACACACCGCACTCGGCGACCACGAATAAACCTTCCCAGATTTGAGAAGGGACGACCCGCGGCCACCAAGTTAACTGCCGGTGGACAGAAAATTATAACGTTATTGAACGGCCCATTATATAACGATAGTATCCGACCGGGTCGCGCCTTCCCACCAATCCTCACGGTGCGACCCCACGACAGCGGCCGGTGAGCAATCCCCTCCCGGCCGCTGTCAGCGTCCCGCCCGGTTGTCAGCAAGTTTCATGGACCCGCTCGACACGCCCGGCAATCATTCGATGATCCGTCAGCGATACCGCCCCACCTGCGCAAACGGATTGTCAGAAGATTTCCACGTTCCACTATTGAATGAGCCGTTATTTAGCGGTACATTGATCTCAGGGTCAACAGTTCCTCATCCTGGTGACCCTCTCCGGGCCGGCGGCCCGGTGGCCGCGATCCGGCCGCCAGCCGCCGCGAAGGATGGTAGTTCCCTCTATGTTGCTGTCGGACCCCCTCATCCCGACAGCTTCGCCGCACTGTGGCCGGAGGGCCGGTAACCGCCGGCCACAGTGCGGCAATCTGCCGCTCCGAGCGCGGGTTCGCGCTCGATTCTCCGGCTCACATCACCCGCACGGCTCACATCACCCGCACAGCTCACATCACCCGCACAGCTCACATCACCCGCACGACGACCGCGTCGCTGGGCATCCGCGACCAACGCACCGTCGATCCCGAGTGCGGCGCCTCGATGACCATGCCGCCGCCGGCCGCCAGTTGCACATGCTCCGGCCCCCGCACGCTGAACGAACTGGCCGGGAACACCAGATCGCCGGGCCGCACGTCCTGCGGGGGAATCCGGACGCCGCTGTAGATCTGCTCGTAGGTCGTGCGCGGCAGGTGCACGCGGCCGTCGGTGGCCTCCGCGACGGCGTACTGCGTGAGACCCGAGCAGTCGAACCCGCCGCCGGTGGGACCGCCGACACCGCCGCCGCCCCAGATGTAGGGCGTGCCCAGCCACGCGCTCGCGGCCTGCACGGCATTGCCGCCGGCCGTGCCGTCGGAGGGGATCGGCTTGCCCATGCGTGGCAGCCGGGTGGGGCCGTGCGCCGCGGACGGCGTCGCCCGCGACCGCCGCCGGCGCCGCCGCCGCGTCGGCGTAGCCGCATGGCGCTGGCGCTGTTTGGGCATCGGTGGCGGCGAGATCTGCGCGGCCTGCCGCTGTGCCGCGGCGACATCGGCATCGACCTGCCGGGTAGCGCCGGTGATCGTCTGGTGCGCCACGTCGAGCATCGCGGGGCCGCTGAAGCGCGAGTCGCCGATCGAGGCGATCGCCCGCAACCGGGCCTGCAGGTCGGAGATCTGGTTACTGATGTGGTTGCGGCCGTTGACCGTATCGTTGCCCGCCGTCCCGACGGCCTGATGGACGACGCCGTCCTTGTCCGCGTGCGTGGCCACCACCGAGGCCTGCATGGCTCGCGAGTCGGCGTAGCCGTTGGTGCCCGCGCCGCGATGGCCGTTGGCCATGTTCTCCGCGAGATCGCGCAGCGCGGCGGCCTGCGTGGCCGGGTTGGGCTGCCCCGTGCCGTAGAGACCCAGCAGGTTGCGCAGGACCGAGTCCACATCGTCTGTCAGTGCCGGCGCCATACGACCTCGCCATCGTTCATCACCGACTGCCTTTCAATGTTTCGGGCCAGCACACTGCACCGGCGCGAATCACGCGGAATGCGCACGCAGAAGTTGTCAACGACTATGCGCTATAGCATCTCCCGATCGAAACGCCTCTCCTTCCCAGTCGCGGGAAGAAGTAACAATGGGTAGGGAATTCGAGGAGGCGAAGGTATGACGGCGAGTACTGCGGACTCCGGTCTCGGCAACCCGTTGTCGTTTCTCACGGGCGCGTCGAACACCGTATCCGGCACCGGCCCCGCCGGTTCGGCGCAGTTCGCCTCCCTGCTCGGCGGCACCCCGCCCATGCTGAAGTCCGTCGAAACCACCGCGACCGATGTGACCGACAGCGAATACGGTGTGGGCAAGCATTATTGGACGGTCAAGCTGCATCGGCCCGCCGGTGCCTCGGCCGGGCTGAAGGCCGTCATCCAGCTCGCCGAGACCGCCATCCAGACCGCGGTCGACCTCCTCGGCCGCGGCACCCCGGTGCTGCCGCCCAAGGTGGACGACCTGTTGAAGCCCGCGGTGTACGAGGACCTCGGCGAGGGCAAGGCATCCGAGGAGTACACCGAGGCCTTCGAGAAGGTCCAGAAGCGGCAGAAGGCTCTGGTGGGCCTGGACGACGAGGTGGTGAAGGCGGCGATCGTCGTCGCCGACGGCAAGGACAAGACCCTCGCCGCGATCAAGAACATCGTCAAGGCCCTCAACGCGAAACTCGAGGCGGTGGGCGGCGGCAAGCTCAAGGCCGCCCAGGAGCAGCAGCTCATGACGTTGATCGCCCGCGCGGTGGAGGCGGTCTACAAGCTGGTCAACGCGGCGGCGGAGGTCAACGACGAGGTCGCGGGCGGCTCCGAGGGCGCCGCGCAGGGCGCCTCCCAGGCCGGTGGCGGCGCCGGAGGCGGGGACGCCGGTTCGCTGGCCTCCCTGCTCCCGATGCTGGCGATGATCCCGATGGGGCTGATCTCGATGGCGCCCGCGGCGATCGACATGGCCCAGAAGTTCAACGAGAAGCAGCAGGAACAGGCCGCCGGCGGACCTCCCCCGGGCGACCCGAACGCGGCCCCCGGCGCCCCCGACGCGGCCCTCGCGGCCGCGCCTCCCGGCGACCCGACCGCGCAGCCACCGGCAGGCGCCGCCCCGCCGGCGGGCACCGAGAACAACTCGACCGGCGCCGCCGTCCTGCCTACCACCGGCCCCCTGCGCGCCCGCCGCGACCGCCCGGCCGGAAACAACCCCGCGGCCCCCGACAAGCCCGCCGAGGACCCGGAACACCCGGACACGGGCGACGACGGCACCGCCGTGGCCGGTGCCCAGATCATCACCTGATCACCAACCGAAAGCGCTGCATCCCAAGGCTTTCCGGCGCGTCACCCACACCTGCCTACGCCACGTCTGCGTAGTGCGCTGCACCGCAACGACTTCACCGCATCCTTGCCCCGCAGCACATCTCCGCAGTCCGGCCATCGACCGTACGCCATCTCGCCCGGCCCGACCGGGTGTCTCGGCCGATACGGTGTGCTTTCGGCCGGAACACCAAGGCGGACCATGGGTTCCGGCCTGGTGCACGCCGGGATGGCAAGATCTCGTGCAGCGCCGAGGTGGGAGCCAGAGGCAGGCCGGGTCGAGACCCCGTCCTCAGAGCGAGGACGGGGCGCTGGTCACGACTGGTTCTGCGGGCCACCCGGGGGCGGCGTGGCAGGTGGTGTGACGGCGACCGTCGGGGCGGAAACCGGCGGCGGGGCCGAAACCTGACCCCCGGGCGCGACGACCGAGGTCGGCGGGGCAGCCGGGCGGACGACGCGCTCGTCCACGGCGGTGGCGACCGCCGCGGGGGCCGCGACGAACTGCGGATGCTCGACGATCTGGGCGTGCGCGTAGACGGCGTCGCGGAGTTGCTGGCGGGTCGGCTCGTCGGCCAGCAGCAGCGCGAGTTCGTTGCATCGCCGCTCGAAGACCATGGCCCGCAGGGCCGGATTGTCGTCCACCCGCAGGGCACCCGGCTCCACGCGGCCCACGTCCACCCGCCGCGACAGCATCGCCGCGGCCAGCAGGTCGTCGGCGTCGCGCAGTTCCCGCCACAAGGCCGCAGGGACCTCCTGCCCGTTCTGCAGCAGGCCGATGATGCGCTGGCGCACCCCGCGCGACAGCGCCGCCTCCGCGGGCGTCGTGCCCGCCCGGCCGACCTGCGCGTGCGCGTCGGTGGCCAGGTCGAGACAGGTGGCGCGCACCCGGTTGTCCGGGACCGAGGCGACGTGTTGCAGCGCCGCCGCCGACCCGGTGAGACCGAGCCGGTCGGCCGTGTCCACGGTGAACGCCCGCAGATCGAGATCGTCCGACGGGCCGACCAGGCCCTCCATCGGCACGTCGGCGAACCGGCTGCGCAGGCTCGGGTCCAAGGGTCCGGACGACACCAGCGCGCTCAGCCGGGCACCGGCCTTCGGACCCCAGGCCAGGCCGAACTCGACCAGGATGCGCGCCGGGTCCGACACACCCTCCCAGGGCGATCCGTCCTCCTCGGCATCGGACAGCACCTCGTCCCACGACCAGGGCGTGGACACCTCCTGCGGCAGGAACACACCGGGCGGCAACCACCCCCGACCCTCGTTGGAGGTGATGAACACGCCCGTACCGGCCGGTCCGCGCAGCACCGCGACGGCCCAGTGCAGGCCCACGGCGGTGGTGTCGGCGGCGGCCAGCACTCCACCGAGCAGTGTCTTGGCGAGCACCAGATCCTCGTCGACCGCGTCACCGACCACGTAGGCCGGCTCGGCCGCCTCGTCCTTGGCCTTCGCCACCGCTGCCGCGAACGGCGTGACCACCGGCATCGGCGGGACATCGGACCGCGCCCCGGAGGACTGCACGCCGGACCGCTCGTCGAACGATCCGCCGCCCGGCCCGCCACCCGGTCCGCCGCTGGGGCCACCCGGCGGGATCGAACCGACCGGCGGCACCACCGAACTCGCCGGTGCGGTACTCGTGGCACCCGGACCACCGGACGATGCCGCCGCCGGGACGCTGCCCGGCCCGGCGGTGTCGGCTCCGGTCACGCCGGACCCTGGGCGGCCGTTGTCGGTCCCCGCCGGACCGCCTTCCGGTCCGGACGGACCGGAAGGTCCGGCGCCGTTCGGCCCGGTGCCGGTCGACGGCCCGCCTGCCGGACCACCCGGCGGCGTGCCCGCGGGCCCACCTCCCGGCGGGCCGGAGGGCGGCGTGGTACCCGGGCCACCGGGCGTCACCTGGGGCATCGGCTGCGGGTTGACGTTGTCGCCCGCCAACTTGATGTCGCGGCTGCCGTCCTGGTCGGCGCGCTCGTAGGCGAGCGCGGCCTCGCGCAGCGAATTCGCGGTGTACTGGTGTTCGTCGGCGAGCGCGTTACCTGCGCGTTCGCGCGCGGTGTAATACCGCACCAGCGCCTGATGCACCGGATGCGCGATTTTTCCGTACGTCTCGGGGAAGGCGTTGAGCCAATCCGACGGCGGCTGCGCCCATTTCCGAGTGTCGTCGGCGATGCCGTCGTGCTTTTCTGCCAGCTGACGCAACAAGTCGGGATCGATGTACACGTTGTCCGGCATGTCGTATCAGATCCTTTCCCAGCACCGACGTGCTCATTGTCGCGTCTTCCCAGCAGTGGCAGGAGTTTGTCGCCGCGTTATCGCCGCCGATCCGGGCCGGTACTGATGGCAGCGCGCTGTCGTGCCGCCGCCTGATCCGCGGCGGCCGCGGCCATCCGCCCGAACAATGGATGGTCGACAATCTGCCCGTGCGCATACACCGTGTCGCGCAGCGTCTGCCGGGTCGGGTCCTGCGCCAGCAACAGCACGGTTTCGTTGCAGCGCCGTTCGAACGCCAGGGCGCGCACCGCCGCCGTGCCGGAGACCGAGCGTGGATCGGAATCCTCGTTCCGCAACTGCCCGACCGCGATTCGCGACACGTCGGCACGCAGCGGCAGGACCGAGGCCGCCATCAGATCGTCGGTATCGCGCAGCTCTTCCCACCACTCCGCCGCCACCGGCCGGCCGTGCTGCATCGCCCCCAGAATCCGTTCCCGCAGCGCGGGCGCGCCCAGTGTCGCGGGATTGCCCGCGTTCATCTTGGCCACCCGGATATGCGCGTCGACGGCGAGTTCGAGACAGCGGCCCCGCAGCCGCTCCGGCCGCACACCCGCCACCTGATCCAGCAGTCGCGGGGCGCCGACCAGGCCGAGCCGGTCCTCCAAACCGCTCGCGGGAGCGGAGTAATCCATCGTCGGCGCGGCCTGGACCGAACCCTCGGCCGCGATGTCACCGAGCTGGCGCAGCATGTCGGCATCGATCGGCTCGGAGGACACGAGCGCCGACAGCCCCGCACCGGATTTCACGCCCCATGCCGCCGCGAACTCGACCAGGATCCGGGCGGGGTCGGCCAGGCCCTCCCATGGCGCCTGCTCCGATACCGACCACGTCCACGGGGTCGACAGCTCCCGGGGCAGGAAGACCCCGGCGGGCAGCCATCCCCGGCCCTCGTTGGAGGTCACGAACGCGCTGACCCCGCCGGAATGCCGCATCACCGATACGGCCCACGACACGCCCAGCGCCGTGGACTCGGCCGCAGCGAGCAGGCTGCTCAGCAGCGACCGCGCCAGCACCAGGTCGCCGTTCACCCGCTCCCCGACGACGAACGACGGGCCCGAGGCCGCGATCATCGCGAAACCGACCGCCTCCCTGAGCTTTTCGTGCCCGTCCGCGGCATCCGCGGGGGCCGCCGCGGCGTCCACGCGACGGTCCTCGGCGCCGGTCCTGTCGGGCGGTTGCGGGCGCACGGGCGTCGGCTTGCCCGCCGCGGTCGACGCGCTCGCGGGCGGCGGTGCGGACCCGGCCGGTACCTTCGGTCCGCCCGGGGTCGACTTCGAATCGACCGGCGGCGGCGCCTTCACCTCCGGCGCGGACACCGACCGAGCCCGATCCGGCGGCCCGCCCGGCGCGGCGGCGGTCGGACCCGGCCGGGACGTGGCCGTGCCCGCCTGCGTGACGGTGCCGGGCGTCGTCGTCTGCGCGGGCACGACACCCATCGGCGTGCCGAACGGCATCGCCGGGTTCGCCGCATCGGCCGGGGTGACGTTGCCGGACACGGTGTTTCGAGTGGAGGTGGATGCGGGGTCGGCTCCATCGGCGTGCTCCCCGGCCGCCGAGTCGGACGTGCCGGTCCGGCCGTGCACCGGAGGCCCCGGATCGTCCAGTGCCGGCTGCGGCCCGTCACCGTGGCCGCTGTCACCGTGGCCGCTGTCGGCGTGCGAGGGCCCCGCCGAGGTCGCGGGCCCGGCCGGGGCGTAACCGGGAGCGGAACCGGTGGGCGCCGCCGACACCGGGCTCGGCCCGGCCGACACCGGCGGCGCGGCGGGCGGGGCGTCCGAGGGCCCGTTCGGGTCGCCGATGGGCGCGTGCGGCCCCGGCGGGAAACCCGGCAGGTGCGGCAGCAGCGGCCGCCCGTCCGGCCCCACCGGTCCGTCGGGACCCCACTGAATCGGAAGCGGGAACGGGAGATTCGGCCGATCGAGCGGCGTGTCGCCGGGCCCGCCGGGCCCTGGTCCGCCCGGCCCCGGACCGGTCGGCCCGGTGTGCGGTCCCCCGGGCGCGTCGGGGTGGCCGGGTCCCCAGTGGCCGGGCGGGCCCGAATGCCCCGGGCCTCCGGTCGTCCACGGTCCCGGCAGTCCGAGCGCCTCGGCGATCAACGACAGTTCGGGCAGCCCGTTGGGTCCGAGTTCCTGCAGCGACAAGGCGACCCGTTCGTCGACGGCCCGCCGCGCGTTGTCGATGATGCCGGCGACCCGCCGGGCTTCCTCGTCGGAGTTGTCGCCGTCGCCGTCGGTGTCCTCGGCTCTGCCGTTGCCGATCGCGCGGGTGGCCTCGTCGACGATGTCGAGAATCTTGTTCCGGGTCCGATACACCAGATCGGACATGCGCCCATAGGTGTCGGCCGCGGCGACCAGCGCGTCGACGAACGCCTGCGGCGTGCCGACCTGGGCGAGCATGTCCCGCTTGACCGGCTCCAGCCCGTGGCTGGCGCGCACCCGCTCGTCGAACGCGCGGCGGGCGCGCTCGGCCTCCTGCGGGTCGATCGCGGCGGCGCCGTCGCGGGCCTTCGTCTCGAGGCCGTGCCAGTCGCCCGGCGAGATCACCGGCCAGTTGTTCTGGACGATCGCGCCCCAATACGGGCTGTTCCGCTCCGGCTCCATCCGGTACTCAGACGGGTTCGGCCCGATGCACCTGCAAGCCGCCATCGATATCGGCGGTCGCCAGCACGGTGGTGGTTTCCGTGGCGTTCTGGTTGGTCGTGATGGCGTAGCCCGCGTGCGCGGGCGTCGCTTCCCGCAGCATCGCCGGAATCAGCCGATGCACGCCGGCGCAGCCGTGGTCCAGCGGGGACTGCGGGCCGCGTGGCAGGTTCAGATCGTCGGCGACGGCGTCGACATGATCGGTGACCGACGTGACGGCCGCGCGGAACTTGCCGGCGGCGGCGATCACCTCGTCCGGCTCGTCCATATCCAGCATGTCGCTGCTCCTGTTCTCTCGGTGCGGGCGCTCAGGCGGACTGGCCGAACTCGGCGTTCTCCATTGCGCGGTACGACGTTTCGGTCGGCAGGTCGAACGCGTCGATGGTGTAGGGCCGCGCGCCGTTGCGTTCCATCTCGGCCCGCAGGCCGACGCGGGACTTGGCGTGCGCGAGCCGGGCGAGCCGCACGATCTCCTTGGACAGCCAGGCGTCGCCGTTCTCGCGGGCCTCATCGGTCAGGTGCAGGCCGACGATCTCGCCGTCGCCGTTGCAGGCGACCCCGGCCGTGTGGTCGGGGTTGAAGACCTCGTAGATCGTGTGCTGGCGATCCGGCGGTGGCGCCTGCTCGACGTCCTCGTCGAATTCGTCCGCTTCGTAATTCACGGTCATGTGCTGCTCCTAGGTCGCGCGGGCGTCGGGGGCGCTCACCGTCACCCGGTCGGGTGGCGGGGCCACGGTCGGACGGTCGGGCGGCGCGGCGCTCTGGTCGGCCGCCTCGAGTTGGTCGGCGAGCACCCGCCACTGGACGTCGTCGAGAGTCAGCACCTGACGCAGCCGCCAGAAGCGGGCGCGCAGATACATCTCGCCGCTGCCGTCGTCCGCGACGTCGATATGGTCGGGCTCCTCCGTGGTGGGGTTGAACGAGATCGTCGTCACCGGCGGCCGCTCGTCGTCGACGCTCACGATCGTGGCGCCGCCGCCCGGAATGAAGCTCTGCCGCAATCGCGGACTGTCGACCAGCGCCACATCGCCGCTGTTGGTGACGATCGTGATCTCCGGGTTCAGCAGCAGCTGCAGCACCCATGACCGGGCTACCGTCTCCGGCCGGGCGGCGTTGATCGCGAGATCGAGGCTGGCCGAAAGGTCCAGCACCAGAACCGATTCCGCCGTGGTGACGCCGACGATCACCAGCCGCCGCGACGTGCCCGTCGGATGCGGCAGGTCGTCGGCGGCCAGCGTCATCACGTCCGAGCCGACACCGCCGCCGGCGGCCGGATACACCGTGACCGTGCCCGTGGCGATGTCGACGGTGAAGGCGGAGATCGGGTGCGAAACCCGGTCCGCGACACCGACCAACCGGCTCAGCCCCTCCTCGTGCAGCCACCGGATGGTGTCGGCGACGGTCACATCGGTCATGCCGATCGTCCCGGTGCCGCGGGTTCCGGCTCGGACGCATCGATCGGGTCGGAGTCGACCCCCGGCTCGGCGTCCATCAGCACCCGATACTGCCGGGCCGCGTCGCCGGTGCTGTCGCGAATCGCACCGATGATCTCGGCGACCAGCTCCTCGCTGGTGAAGCGGTCGGCCGTACCCGGCGCGAGATAGAGGCCGGTCAACCGGCCCATCGCGTCGACCTCGGGGATGACCGCCCCGCTCGCCGAGGGGCGGCGGGCGCGGATCCCGTCGATGCGTTCGCGCAGATCGGCGATGCGGTGGCGCAACTCGCGCGCGGCGTCGAGCGCCGCCTGCACGTCGGGATGGATTTCGCTCATGTGGAACCTCCAGCTCGTGTCTGGTCCTGGCCGGCCGGTCCCGGCGTCGGTGGTGTCACGGTCGGCGCGATGGTCGGCTTCTCGCCGATCACCTGCTCGGTGTGCGGCGTGTCGTCGACGTACATCAGCCGGTCCGGATGCCAGGCGACCACCCGGTTGCGCTCATTGCTGCCGCCGGCGTTGGCCCCGCCCATACCGGGTGTCATCGGCATGTACGGCATCATCCCCGAGCCCGCGCCGGCGCCGCGCGCCGCCCCGCCGCCGACCGGATTTCCGGTGCCGCGCAAGGGTTCTGCCACCGATGCCGTGCCCGCGCCGCTGAACCCGGCCGCCGAGGCGACCATCGGGCCCATCGCCGGACCGGACGTCTGGTTGATCGCGCCGGAGACGTCGCCGACGGACGGCACCGCGCCCCCGGTGAAGTCGCCGCCGCCACCGCCGCCGAGGCCGGACATGTAGTCCGCGCCGAGGCCGTAGTCGCTGTAGTCGTAGTCGCTCAGGCCCTCCGAGGAGTCCCCGCCCTGATCCCCCGCGAGCTGGCCGGCGCCGCTCATCATGGAGCTGAGCAGACTCGGCAACATCTGCATCATCGCGTCACTACTGGAGGACGAGGCATTCTGACCGGAGGACTGCGCCTCCCCCGCCGCGTTCTTCCCGTTGACCGTGCTGGAGTAGCCCGTCATCGTCTCCGCCGAGCGCGCGTTCTGTTCCTCATACTCGGCCAGCGCCTTCTGGATACCGAGCTGGTCCTTGGTGCGGATGGCTTTCAGCAGCTTCTTGCGGGTGGCGATGATCTCCTCGGGGGTCGGGTGTTTGGCTTTGGCCGTATCGAATGCACCGGTGTAGGTGTCGACCATGTCGAGCAGCTTCTCCAGTTCACCACGTTTGTCGTCCAGCTGGCTCCGGTAGCGATGCAGGTGCCCGGCCGCCTCGGCACCGACCGGGGTCCAGTGTTGCAATGCCTGCGCGGCCGCATCCACACCGGAGACGATCTTCGGGTGGGCTCCAGCCAGGAAGTTGCGCACATCGTTGGTGAATCCGTTCGCGGGCCCCGTCCCAGGCCCGGCGCGCAGCTGCTGCGCATAGACCAAGGGATCTCCTGCCGCAGCGGCTGCGGGCATATTGAATGTCGGCGGTCGCCACTGTCCCGGCATTGCCACAGGGGCGACGGGATTATCGATGACCTCACCGCCACTGCCATTCACTTCACGCGCGCCTTCGGTGTCGGCGCCGGTGTAGTCCGATGCCGACGCGCCGACCTCGTGGGCCAGGCGGTGGATGTCGTTCAGCACGCCGGCCATGCCGTTGAACGCGTCCGCGGCCTTGTTGTTGAGGTGCGGGACCGAGCCCGCCGAGATCGGATCCGACCCCGCGGGCATGACCCACGACGTCGGGATCTCGCCGCCGGTCCCGTCAGCGAGCTCGGCGAGTTTGGACGCCGCTGCGGCCAACTGCGCCGGATCGACATTCAGCGCCATGACTGCCTCCTCTCACCTTCGGCTCCACCTCGCGGATGGCCGATCACGCCGGGGCCGCGACGGCCGGGGCGCCGGCCGTCGGGTCCGAACCTGTCGGCAGCGCCGGAGCCTGGTCGCCATGACCGCTCGCAGAGCCGTCCCCTTCGACGCCGTTCGGGTGCGCGAATCCGGAGAACTGCCCGAAATCGCCCTTCTTGCCCGACATCTGGGGGGAGAACTGCTGCAGCTCGCCGTCGATGATGACCTCCAGCGTCCCTTCGCCGCCGGAACCGCTCGAGCTGCTCGAACCCGACCCACTCGAACTCGACCCGCTCGAGCCGGAGCCGGACGACCCCGAACCGGAGTCACCCGAGCCGAGCGACCCGGGACCGGAGTCGACGGGCCCGCCGGTCGGCGTGATGGAACCGTCCACCGCGAGATCCATGCCGGTGCCGGAATCCATGCCGCCACCGCCGTCGCCGGACTTCCACACCACCAGCAGCGCGGTCTGGCCCTCCCAGGTGGCGACGTCGCCCGTCTCCAGCTGGTACGGATCGATCCGCGCGCCGATCTGCTTGTCGTCGGTCCACTTCGCGGGCGTGTTCTCGTAGGCCTTCTTGGCGGAGGTGTCGGCGTGGTTGCCGAAGGCGGCATCCAGCGCGGCGGCCACCGTCGGCCAGACCCGTTGCGTGCGTCCGTCGGGGAACGTGTAGAGCACCTTGCCGTCGGCGCCCGGCTCGCGGGTCGGCGGCGGGCCCTGCGGCGGAGCATCGCTCTTGGGCGGCGGCGCGGCCTGCGACGACGGCGGCGGCGCGGCCGGAGCCTGCTGCGCGGGCTGGGCGGCAGTGGGCGGCGCCGCGGGCTGTGGCACCACCGGTTGCGGGTAACCGCGCATATTGCGGTCGGGGTCCAGCTCGTTGCGACGGTCCTCGAGGTCCCGATCGTTCATGCCGCGCTGCATCATCTGCGACATCAGCATCGGCAGCAACATGCCCATCATGTCCATGCCGCCACCCATCCCGGCTCCGGCGCCGGCCGGGGTCAGCCCGGCTCCGGCGCTGGGGTCCAGGCCGCTGCCGTTCGAACCATTGCCCAGGCCGTTGGAGCCGTCCAGGCCGTTCGAACCGTCGAGGCCGTCCTTGCCGGTGCCCAACGGATCCTTGCTGCCGGAGGGGTTGAGCCCCGAGTCGTCGGCACCGAGGTCGATGGGCTTGAAGCCGGGGTCTGTGGTGGCGCCCGTCGGACTGGTCGGGTTGAGCCCGGTCGGATTGTAGGAGGGGTTGGCATTTCCCGGGTTGACGGCGCCGAGTTTGGTCTCCAGCGCGTTCAGACGATCCAGGATCGCCTGCATTTCGCTGGTTTTGCCATTGGTCTGGTCGCCGATCCTGTCCTGAGCGGTCTTCGCCTGTTCGACCGCTGTCTGGGTTTCTTTGATGGCCGTATTCAGGTAATCCAGGATGAAGTCGTCCTGAGATCCACTCGGCGCGGGTACCGGAGCCTTCGCACGGAGTCCCTCGATCACCGTATTTATACCCTGCTGGGCAGCGGTCGAGACCGCAGCGGAGTCCTGAGCCAGTGGAGATATATCCTTGTCGAGCGCGACCAGCTTGCGAAGTGACTCGCGGAGAGTTCCGCTCAGCGTGACATAGTTCGCGATGACGCTACCGGCCAAGCTGTGACCGAGGCCATCCGAGGCCTCGGCCTGTGGAGGAATTTCCGGCGATTTGTCCGGAGGAGGCTTCTTGGTACCCTTTCCCATACTGTCGAAAGTCTGTTTGAAGAATTTGGGCAGACTTTCGTAGATACTCGCGGTGGTTTGGCTGAAACGAAATGGCTCATGCTCCGGACGGTATTTCGACATATCCGGCATATTGAGCGACGTCATCTCCAGCGGCATATTTCGCCCCTACGCCGGAGTCGGCAGTTCTTTTGTCGGCAGGGGGCCTACGGCCCCTTGCCCGTTCGGACCGGACTGCGCCGGGTGCATATAACCCCCGAGTTTATTACCGCCTATGCCGGATAACGCGGCGGCGGCGGTACCGCGGCCCATATGCCCCATCGACATGAGGGCCAGCTCCCGCCGGAAGCCGAGCCCCACCGAGCCTCTGCTGAATGCCAACCCGAGATCCGAGGACAGGCTGCGGCCGAGATTTCCGAGTCCACCCTTGAACAGGCCGCTGGTGGCACCGCCCACCAGGCCACCGCCCAACATACCGAGTCCACCGCTGATGAGTCCGGTTTCGAGACTGTCGCCCCAGCTCTTGCCATCGATGTAATGAGCCGCCAGGGTGCTCGCGGCGCCCCCGAGCAGCGCGCTGCCGGCCGGACCGCCGAGCGCGAACCCGACACCGGTCGCCACTCCGCTGACGACATCCGACCAGCCGAGACCGAAAAGACCCATTACATCACCATTTCCACGAAATCGACAGCCGTAACCGATCCGGTGGGCCTGCTGGACTCATTGTCGAGGATTCCCAGTAATGGGAACCGCCTTCCAGCGGCCGCGCGTCAGGATGGAGCCGGAGGACGTAGACTGACGTGCGCGAATTGCCCTGACGGCCACCGAGTTTCCCGGCGCCGAGCTGGATGGGGAGGCGAGGAATGAACTTGGACCACGTGCCCCGATGGTGTGTGCCCGGCGGTGACCGATGACGAGCCCGGCCGAGGTGACGCCCGAGGTCGTCGAAGACGCCGAGGCGACCGGCACCGACGGCGCCCCGCAGCCCACGCCGTGGTCGAGCCGGTCCGGGCCGCAGCGGTCGCGGTCCGGTGACCGCACCGCGACCCCGGGCGGGCCGGCCACCCCCGACCAGAACCGGCCCGCGGCGCAGGGACAGCCCGCGCCGAACCCACCGAGCACCGGGCCCGGCACCACCCCGGCGCCGGGCCCGGGAACAACGACTGCCGGGCCACAGCCCGCGCCACCGGCAGACGCCACCGCAACCACGGCGCCACCGAATCCCGCTGCCCCGCAAGGCGCGACGACTCAACTCCCCCAACCCCCGCCCGCCGCCGCACCGCCCGCCGAGGAACCGGGACCGGACCTCGACGCGCTCGCCGAACTGGCCCCGGCCGCGCTCTCGGCCGGTGCGATGGCCATGACGATGCTGCCGATGCTGGCATCCGCGCTGTCCGGACTCAACGGCGGCGGCTCGAACGGACAGACCGGCACGGGCGGCGCGACGGGAACCGGCGGGTCGACCGGGACCGGCGGCGCGGCGGCCGGGAACGGACAGCTCTCCCCCGAGGCGCAGCACGCGCTCGCGGTGCTCAAGAAACTGCAATCGGTCTACGGCGAGGGCGACCCGCTGAGCCCGAAGACGAAGAGACTCGCCGACGAAGCCGGTTCCACGGCGACCGGGACCGGATCCACCGCGAAGGCGGTGAAGCTGCGCCGCCTGTACCAGCGCACCGTGTCCACCGCGTTCAACAATCTGGACAACCAACTTGTCCGGTACATGAAGAGCCTCGCGGGCAATCACTCGCTCGACAAGGCGGCCGTCAACAAGCTGCTGCGCGATGTCGATGTCGCGCTCGCGGAACTCGGTCCCGCCGCCTATACCAAAGAGGGCCAGATGCGCGTGCACCAGATCCTCACGGTGGCCGTGCAGCGCGCCGAGAAGATCGTCACGGGCGGACAGGCCTCCTCGTCGGCGACGACCGCGCAGATCAACGAACTCACCAGGCAGTACATCTACAACCTGGCAGGCCAGAACTACACGCCCAGAACCGTTTCCGCCGCCGGCGCGTCACCGACGGCGCAGCGAGCGATTCAGGAGGCACTGGCCCAGGTCGGCGATCCCTACGTGTGGGGCGCCGAGGGGCCGAATTCCTTCGACTGTTCCGGGCTGATGCAGTACGCCGCACGGGCGGCGGGTGTCAACATTCCGCGCGTCGCGGCCGACCAGTACCGCCAGCTGCCCAAGGTCCGGCCCCAGGATATCCAGCCGGGCGATCTGATCTTCCCCGCGGCACAGTACAACGGCGGCAATCCCGGCCACGTGATGATGTACATCGGCAACGGAAAATGCGTCGAGGCACCCAGCGCGGGCAAGAATGTCCAGGTGACATCGTTGCCGAGCAGCTACTACGCCAGCCGCTTCACCGGGTGACCTGCTGACCCCGCGCGGGTCAATAACCCACATAGGAACCGCCCGCACGCATCTGCGCGATACCGGGCACGTCGCTCACCGATCCGTAGCGGGCGATGGAGTACCGCACCCCGGCGATGATGTTGTCGACCGGATTCCAGATGTCGCGGTGACCGGGCAGCGCATACGCGTTGAACGTGGAATCGATGGTCTGCATGAGACCTTTCGACGGATGACCGGCGGCGGCATTGCTGTCCCACAGGTTGATCGCGTGCGGATTGCCGCTGGACTCGTGCTGAATGATCGCCGCGATGGCGGATGGATCGATCTGCCTGATGTCGTAGCCGTGCTGCTGCAGGATGTGCAGCGCCTGGTTGATCCACACGCCGGTGTTACCCGACGGAACCCCCCTCGGCGGTCCGCCACCGGCGCTCGCGCGGCGCACCGCCTGCGGCGCGCGAGCCGGATTCGACTCGGCGACATACCGATTCGCGAGCGCGGTCACCTGTTCGGCCGTCACCGCGGTCGCCGCCTGCCCTTGTCCGAGCACGGCCCCGGCACGTTGCAGCGCGTTGCCGAGCGTCTCGATCACCTGGCGCTGGCCGGCCGCGGTGTTGGCGACCGGGCCGAGTGCCGTGAGCGCGGCATCGGTTTCGGCGATGATGGCCGTGACCGCCGCACGACCGGCCGTGGTGTCGGCGGCCGCGCCGCCGAGCAGCCGCGACAGCTCCGCGTTGAGGTGGCCCATCGCGTCGCCCTTCCCCGCGCGGCTGTGATCGCCGGCCGTATAGGTCCGGCTGACAGCGTTGTCCCAGGCCACCGGTCCGGTCGGCGCATCCGAGGGCGTCAGCTGCGGCGGCGCGTAGGGTTGCTCGGCCTGACCCGGTGCGCCGGAACCGTACTGGGCCGCGATGGCGACCAGCGCGCCCATGGCCGCCGCCGCCATCGGCATCGACGCCGCCGCGGAGGCGCCGTCCGCCGCCGAAGCGGTTGTCGCGGAAGGGTTCTGGGTTGCCGTCGCACCATTGGTCGTGGTGGGCGTCTGGTTGGACGTTGCGGTCGGCCGGGGCGCGGCGGACGCGGCGGGTGCCGGTGTGCGCGGTGTCGACTTCCGTCCGTCACGGTCGCGGCGCGGCTCGGCGACGGCAATACTCGCGCGGGCATCCGGCCGGCCGCCGCCGCTGGGATCAGTCCCGTCGCGCTCCGTAACCATCCGCCGCCTCGCCGTTCATCCGCCGTGACGCCGTCTTCGGCGATGCGGCCGCCCGTTCACGCCGCACCTCGCAGCACCCGCTTCACCCGCACATCGGCATTCGCCGGAACGAACTGCTGGACCGCTTGCCCGGTCCCGGGCTCGACGGTGACCAACTGCGCCCCGCCGACCGCGACGCCGACCCGGGTGGGCGCGTTGTCCCGGAAGTCCCAGAACACCAGATCGCCGGCCGACATCGCCGACACCGCGACCCGCTGGCCACACGCGGCCTGTCCGGCCACGGACACGGGCAGAACCACGACGGTCGGGAACACGTTGGCGTTGGTGATGGCGGCGCAGCCGCCCTGCGTGTACCCGGCTCCCCCGGCTCCCGCTGCCGACGCCGACCGGTCGGCGTCCTGCCCGGTTGCCCCGCCGGTGTCACAGCGGCCGGTCACCAAGGTCGCCGACGCCTGGGCGATCACCGACCTGGCGAGCGCGGCATCGTTGGATTCGCCACCCGCATTCTGCGCCGAACCACCACCCTGCAGCTTGCTCAGCGCGAGTTGCCGCGCGCACTCGGAGGCCGGCCCGTTGTTGAAACTGCGCAACGGCGGCAGCTGATAGGGGGCCGCCCGCATCGCCGTCAGGCAGGTGCGCTGCCAAGCGGACACGGATTTGTCGTCCGGCGCGGCGGTAAGGCTCGCATAAGGATTCGTGGTCGGCGCCGCCGACGGCAGCTGCGTCGGATACCGCGATTCGTCGCCACCCGGAACCGGTTGCTCGGTCCGGACGACCGCGGAATCGGGCCCGATCGCGCTGTCGCACTGGTAGTGGAAGTCCGACGACAGCGCCTCGGTGGTGCTGCCGGTGACCACGACCACCAGCAACATGATCAGGATGATCAGCACGACCACGACGAGGATGATCCACCCCCACGTCGGGATGAGTGCCACCAGCATCGAAAGCATGATCACGCGATTGAGCATCGGGACCTACCTCAGCAATCTCGCCACATCGGCGAGCCCGCTGCGCCAACGCGCATGGCTGGGGTTGCCCGAACTCGGCACCACCGACAGCGCCGGACTCTTGGTGGATCCCGTCAGCCTGTTCTGTGTCTGGATCGTTTCGTAGAGTTCGTTCCGGACGTCGCGCATTCGTTGCTGGTCGGTGATGTCGGCCATCAGGCCCCTGCTGCGGTCGGCGACGAGTTCTTCCATGTCCTTTGCGTGCTCGTTGACGATCCAGCGCCGCATGCGCTCCGCGTTTTCGGGGGTGAGGTTGTTCAGCATCGCGTGCTCCGCGCCCGTGATGTGACCGTTCCGCAACAGGTCGGCCGCGGTTGTAGGGTTGTTGCCGGCGGCGACGTCGTTCAACGCCGTTATCATGTCGTTCTTGGCCTCCCGAGCCGTCCCGCGCCGCATATACCGCTCCACGAAAGCGGTCTGTGCACCGGCGTTCGTTCCGCCGTCCAGATCGATACCGCCGCGCCTGGTGCGCCGGTATACCCGGACGGCTTGGCGCAGGGTTGCGTAGTCGGCGGCGACCTCTTCCGCATCGATCCTGCCGAAGGGCTGTCCGGACTGCGCTCGGTTCAGATAGGCGATAGAGGAGTTCTGCGCGCGCTGCACGGAAGCCACCATGAGCGAAAGGTCGGCGTCGGTGAATGCCTCGTTCTTACTCATCGTCTCGACGATCTGTCGGGAACGTGCCCCGTACAGCGCCATCTTCTCGTTCTTGCCGCCTGCACGGCGGTGTGCGCCCAAGACGTCGGCGACGGTGCCGCCGGCGTCCAGTACACCCTGGACACCCGCCGCGGTGCCGCGGATGGTATCCATGCCCCCGTAGACCTCGGCGTCCAGGCCGTACTGTTGACCAATCTGTTGCCACTTCAGGTAGGACGCGTTGTACATGCCGTCCAGGCCACCCATCCGGGTCTCGTCCACCCAGACGCCTCCCTGCGCCCTGGCCATCTGCGCCTTCAGCCGGGACTGCGGATGGAACGACCCGGGCAGGCCGCCCAGCAGCCATTCCGTCAGCGGTGAGTTGGCCACGGTGCTCACCGCGGCGAATGTGGCCAGACCGTGCAGGTGGTGATCGGTGCCCACCTGCCCCATCCCGATAGCTCGGCCGCCGCCGCCACCGCCGCCACCGCCTCCTCGTCCCAACGCCCCCTGTGTGGCGAGGGCGAACCGGTTGGCGACCCAGTCGTTGCCGTGATCCAGGCTGTCACTCAGCTTGCTCAACTGCATGATCGCGACGATCATCACCACCGCGCCTATGAAGAAGACCGCCATCTGCTGGCCCTGCGCCTGATGGAACAGATTGCCCAGGAACAACACGTAAAAGCCCAGAAACACGGTATAGGCGGCCATCTTCCCGGCCGCGATGAATCCGTCGGCGACATTGCGGATCAGGAAGGTCTGGGTCGGGCCGTAGATGAAGCCACCCGCCGCGAACCCGACGATCGACATGAACCCGTGGTAGATCGCGTCCAGCGCCGCCTTGATGACCTTGAGCGAAAGATACACCGCGAACAACAACAGTACCCCGCCGCAGAGCAGCAGGATCAACCCCGCACCGATCTGGCTCACCGAGGCGTCGCTGGCGGCGGCATACGCCGCAGAATCGCCACAAGCCTTCATACCGTTCTTGATTCGCTCACCGCTGCCGGAATTGATGCCTGCCGACCACATGGCTTCGCAGCCGGGTCGTTGATCGACGATGTGACCGAAGTTCCAGACCTGCAACGGCCGCCGCGCGAAATTATCGGCGAGATCGGCCTGCATGGTTTCCACCAGTGCGGTCGGATCGGGATTCCCATTGCCGTTGAGCCCAGCGGCCACCGTAATACCCAGGTTGCGTCCCTGCGCGAGCCATCCGTTGGAGCCCAATACCTCACCGAGCGGCTCGGACAGAAACAGCGTGCCCACGATCGCGACTACGAGCATGGTCACGACCTGCAACGTCGCCTTGGTGTAGAAACCCCGACCGACGAAATACGCGACGAAAAAGGCCCCGACCGTCGCCGCCGTGATCAACATGAGCGGGGTGGCGAGCTGCCCGGTGAGATTGACCGCCACACCGTGCAGCGCCGAGCTGAAGGCATCGAGCCACCGGAAACTCAGCGCCCATCCGATCAACCAGATCGAAGAGGTGACAAGCACACTCCAGCCCGCGAACTCCAGATTGATGATGATGGATATACCCGTGTTCACCGGCTCGAACAGACTGCCGCGGTCGGTCACCAGCTGGTATCGCGACAGCGGCACCCCGCTGGAATCGTGAATGTTCATCCAGCTCAGACCGCTGTTGCCGGGTTCGGTGTGGCTCGTCTCGGTATCGGTGATCGTGCTGGTTTGCGCCGTCGCGACCGCCCCGATGATCATCGGGAATACGACCAGCAACAGCACGGTCACTGTAGACCACACGGTCCACCAACGCCGCCGCGTGACGGCGGTCCACCCCACGAACCGCCGCCACAGCGCCGAGGGACGCCAGTGACGGCTGTCGAACAGCGCCAGCTGCCAGGCCAGTAGCCTGTGTTCGTCCTCCACCCGGCGATCGAGACCGCCGATCGCGCTCATGACACAGCCTGCCGTTCCGGCACCATTTTCCGAATCACCTCGGGCGTACTGCCGATCGCCTCGGCACGATCCTCCCGGGCGGGTCCGAGGATTTTGCCCCGGCCGATCCGATTGAGGGCGTCGCGCATGAACATCTCACCGCGTCGCTCCTCGGGCACCTGCCGCCCCTGCCCGACCGGCGGCGATGTCTCCTCGCGCAGCACCTGGAGCAGGAACGGCGCCTCGTTCAAATCCACGCCCAGCCATTCGAGGCTGTTGCGAGCCAGCGTCTCGTCGCGCTGCCGGAACACGAAACGGTTCGGGATCAGGTTGTGCGCCGCGCCCTGGAAGTCGGTGGCCGGGTCGTGTGACGCCAGTCCGATCGCGGCCAGGTGCTTGCGGCCGTCACGGCTGAAGTCCGAGGTCACCGCGCCACCGACCTGAGTCTGGGTGAAGTGGTGCGCCTCGTCCCCCACCAAGAGCCCGAATCGTCCGTTGTCGGTGAGGAACGCGTCGCGGGCCGCGACGCCCACCAGCTCGTACAGCGCGGTGCCGAGTCGCTTGGTCAGCGGCAACCGGTTGTACAGGTGCGGGGTGGTGAGTTCCTCCGCGGACGGCAGCGTCAGGTTGTGGCTGCGAACCACGGTGGCCGCGGCGTCCAGCCGCAGCGTGGGCAGCCTGGGATCGAACAGCACCGGCATCCGGTCCACGATGGTGCCCAGCCGGGCGGCCAGATCGGCGTACTCCTCCCCGTACCGGCCCTCGTCGCGCATCCGGCGCACCACATGGAACAGATCGAGCATGCTGCGAATGCCGTGTTCCTCGATGCCCTTCTGGCTCAGCAGGTTTCCCATCGCCGCGCCCGCGCCGCTGGTCGGCGAGAGATCCAGCAGCGGCAGGATCGAGTCGAGCGCGCGCTCGCCCGCCACGCGCCGCGGAAACAGCCGCAACGGATCGAGCGAGACCGACGGATTGCTCAGGTCGATCACCACCGCGTCATCGATGGACGACGCGAAATGCTCCCACTCCCCCACCTGACTGCGGTCGATGGCGAGGAACTGCCCGCCCATGTCGTGGACCAGCACCGCCATCAGTTTCAGGAAGTACGACTTACCCGAGCCCAGCTCGCCGGTGACCGCGAACGAGGCCGACAGGTCGTGCAGTGCCGCTTCCATGATCCCGAAATGAATCGGCTCGAAATTGCCCGACAGCAGATTGACACCGATCACCGGCCCGCTGTCGTCGCCGATCTGGCTCGTGGTGAACGGAACGAATCCGGCCCACATGTCCGACGGGACGATATGCGCGAAGTCTTCGTACGCGCGCCGGGGCGGGCTGCCGGGAATCATCATCGACCACAGATCGACCTGCGCGCCCAGCGGCGTGGTCATCTCGACCTGAAAACGCTTGTAGCGCCGCTTGATCTTGTTCACCGCGTCCATCGTCGCCTCGTGCGACGGGCTGCCGACGGCGATCACAGTGGTGAACGAGACCTCCGATTCGCCCCCGTTGACCTCGAAGTGGTGGTTGTATTCACCGAGCGTCTGCGCCTTGGACATCAATGTGTTCTGCGCGAAGGAGACCTCCTGGTCGCGCTGATCCATCTGCTCGCCCAGCCGGCGCAGATTCAGTTCGTTGTTCTTGAGCACCTGCTCGGCGGGCTTGGTCGACACCCGGATGCCCCAGTCGACGGTGACGTCGTCGAAGCCCTCCAGCACCGCGAGAAATTCGCTGCCGCCGGGGAAGGTCATGCCCGCGTAGGGGAACGAGTGCGGTGTGATCATCGCCTGATACGAAGGCCAGTAATCGAATTCGGGCTGGACGACCTTGATCACGGGAACGAAGGAGGGCCGCAGTCGCCGCTTGCTGTCGGACTGGGCGCCCTCGTCGAGCGCCGCGGAGCGGAACACCGCCGCGGTCGCGTCGTCCAGGATCCCGGCCCGGGTCGGGGCGACCGGATCGCCGCCCGCGCCGCGCGACAGATAGTGCTCCCACAGCCACTGGAACAGCGAGGCAGGCACGGGCGTCGGCTCGAAGTCGGCGCCGATCCGCGACAGGATCTCCTTCGCCTTCTGGTCGTACTGTTCGAGATCGCCGCGAGAGATCATCGACGTGTCCACGGTCGTGGCACTGCCACGCCATACTCGCGACAGGCCGGAGATGGCCGAACCGGTGGTGCCCACCGGGATGGTGAGCAGATGCAGCCGGGTCTGCGGCGAGATCGCACGCACCCGCTCGTAGGAGGAGACGACCTCGAGCGCGTAATCCTCGCACTCGTCGAGATCGACGCCCTCGACCATTTTGCTCAGCACGTCGAGCGTATTGAGCCGAGCTTGAATTCCCAGCAGCAGCGAACCGCTGGGCAAATTGTTTATCAGTGCGTGGTGCGCGGCCTTCACATCGTATTTATCGCTCTCCTTGCGGAGACCGTAGCCGAGCGGAGTGATGAAATACGTCGCGGTGACGAGACCGGAATGCGTGAATTGGAGGTTGCCCCGAATAGCCGCGGTGGGCTGCAGCTCCCGCTCGAATGCCATCAACCCTGCCCTTCAACCGATACGCCGCCACCGTTCGAGCTCGACACCCGCTTGGACACGGCACTCCATTTTTCGACAATGCTCGCCGCCGGCTCGTACACCGTCGTCGGCGTTTCGGCCACCTCGACCGCGAGGCTCTCCCGATCGGGAAGAATCACCACAACACTCTCCTCGATGAACATGGTGTGCCGCGCGGATTCCTCGGTCACCGGCATACCGGACGCCGAGACCGGCTTGCGGATGACGAGCAACCGGCCCACCCACAGAATTCGCGAGGTCATCCGCACGCCGGTGTAGGGAATCAGCCCGAGACCGAACACCGCGGCAATGGTCACGATCGTGCCCGTGATGAAGGTGACCGCGGGGTTCAGCGGCAGCGTCATGGCGAATACCGAGGTGATCAGCATGAGCACCACGCCACCCACCACCTGAGGCAAGGTATACGGCCCGAACGGCAGCTTCTGCCCGTTCTGCGCCTTGCCGACCATGGTCGGCACCCGTTTGACCGGGGTGTATACCTTGATCAGCTGACTCAACGATAACTCCCGATCGGGTGATCGGGCACCACGTTGTTGGCGTCGACGCGCGCGTAGTTGATCAAGGTGGGCAGGATCCACAGCAGCACGGCGGCAAGGATTGCCGACCCGGCGACCATCAGGATCTTGCTCGGTGACAGTTTCGACTTCGCACCCTCGGAGATCAGCAGGCCGATGCCGACGATGGCGATGATGATCATCCCGAGCCAGCGCACCGTTTCCAGGATGTACTCGAGGATGATGCCGAGTTGAGTGCCCATGTGACTGCCCTTTCCGGATCAGTTCTGTCGTGCGGGCGGAACCGACACCGTCGTCGACGGCGCGGTCGTGGTGGCCTGCGCGGGAGCCCCGCCGCCCTGAGTCTGGTCGGCCACGATGGTCAGCGGAGTACGCAGCGCGGGAATCGGATCCACGGACTGCACCTGCCATTGGCCGGTGGTGCGCACCAGCGTCAGCGGATAGGCGAGCGTGGGTATCCCGCCCTCGGCGCCCTTGGCGTTGACCGTGGCCAGCACATGCGCCGTGGAACCGGTTGTGCCGCAACCGGAGTCGTCGGAGGTGACCGATGCCGTCTCGACCGAGGTGAACGGCGACGGCGACGGCGCGACGATCTCGGAGTTCAGCACGGTGTAGCGGGACAGATCCCCGTTCCCGGACAGGTACGCCTTCACGAAGCCGGTGGCGACCTGGGTGAGCGGGGTGTCCGCGGCACAGGTCGCGGAGTAGGACAGCGCCAGGTCCCCACCGCGGGCCGGGCGCTCCACGAGGGTGGGTATGGCCAGCGCCCGCAGGCCGTCGGTGACCGACACGGCGACCCGGTAGTACTGGCGCGTCGGCCCGTCCTTACCGGCGGCGGCCGCGCCCGAGGCCCCGCCCAGTTGAACCGACACGGTCACCGACCACACCTCGACGTTGCCCGCCGACACCTTGCGCGCCGCGTGCACCACCTGCGAGTCCGCGATCTGACGATGATTGCTGGGCAACGTGATCTGTTGTCCCGCACTGACATACTGCGCGACGCGCTCCTGCTGATCGGTCGTCGCGGTGAGATAGGTGACCACGAACTCGCGGGCGAAGGACTGCGCCAGCTGCGAGCGGCCGATGATACCGACGGTCGTCTCGTCGGACGGGCCCTTCGGTGGCGTGGAGAACCAACTGAGCACGGCGTGGCCGCCGCCGAGAACGGCCAATACGGCCAGGACGCTGACAACAATATTGTCCCGTCGGCGTCGCGCGGCCATCTGACGAAGCAGTACTTCGCCCGAATCCCCCGATCGCGACTTTGTTCTCACCCTCGAAATAGTAGAGATCGCACTGGTCGGCACCGGCGCACTTTCTTCCCGGTACTGGGAATGCCGGTAATCAGCATGCGGGGCTGCGATTCATGCGCCCGGACAGCCAATGTCGCAGTTGATCATCGTATCCGATCGGGGATCGCGTCGGCTGCGGTTCCAGCGCGTTGCGATGCGGCTCGACCACCGGGGTATCCACCGCGACGCGCACCATCTGCGCGATGGCCAGCGGTCTGCTGGAATAGCCCGGATACGGGTACAGCAGCAGCGATGTCGGCGTGTAGCCGCCGGCGTAGTTGAGCGCCCGCACCGTCACCCCGGCCGTGTCGCCGGTGCGCAGTCGATCGCCGAGTTCGACCAGGCGGGCGCGGTCGTCGGGATGGAACACATCGATCGGCCGGAACAGATAATCCCAGCGAATCCACGGCGCCGGATCGGTGAGCCAGTGCGAAATGCTGGTGTATTCGAGCTGCACGACCGCCAGATGGGTACCGGCGCGCCGATGCGCCTCCCGCAGCCCGACCCGCTCCAGCGTCGGCCACGCCGGGGAGGTGTGCTCGGAGGTGATGTCCTCGATCAGCAACCACGCGCCCCGGGTGCGTTCGTCGTCGCGCACGCGAATCGTGATGCGCCACTGCCCCAGCCGGCCCATGCCGTCGGTCACCGCGACGTCGAACTGCATCTTGCCGCCGGGCTTGGGATCGTAGAGCAGATCCAGCATCTCGGCGTGCCGATCGAACGACGAGATCCGGTGGAACAGTTCCGCGATCGACATCCGCGGCACGTACTCCTCGGGCGCGATGCCCGCCAGCCGCGTGATGCCGCTGGGTTGCTGGAGCGTCTGCGAGTGCAGGTCCCAGATCGCCCCGACCGCGGGACCCGGTGTCGGTGGCATGGACAGGGCAGGGCCGAGCCACAGCCGCACGGCATGGACGTCACCCGCCGGGCCGAAAACGGGCCGCACCTTCAGTACATAGGGCCCGGATCTGGTGGAGATCCGGACATCGGCGTCCTCGGCCTGCTCGCGCGCGGCCTGGATCAGCTCGGCGATGCGGGTCGTGCTGATGGCGTCGTAGCAGGCGGGCATCTTGGCCAGCAACCGCTGGATAGCCCGCTGCCACCCGGCGAACTCGCGCGCCGAATCGCCGACCGACGCCACGGACATCTCTTGCGCGCTCAGGGTCTCGATCGTCACCCATGGGATCACTGCGTCGCTTCGCATGTGCCTGCCCGTACCAGCCCGTTCCTTCGCCTGCATGACCCAGTCGAGCCATGCGTTACTCGAAGTAATGTACCGTTAGATAGTGGCCCATACAATAGGTACTGGTAGGTAAACCGGGACACGGTGTCCTGTCTACGGCTCACAAAAAACCAGAGTCTTAACAGTGCACCAAAACGAACTTAAGGTCCAGTCGACCTCCATGGGGGTGAAGTCGGCGAATTCGCCGAAAATCGTGCAGCCGGTCCGGGCGCGGTCAGTCGCCGTCGGGAGTCATCGCGAGCACGCCGGCGCCCGCCAGCACGCCGACGTCGCCGAGTTCCGATGGCACGACCCGCAGTCCGGTCAGGAAACCGAGCCGGGCGTGGGTGGCCACGGCCGCGCCGATCGCCTTCCACAGCGGCGAGCCGGCCACGGCCAGCGGGCCACCGATCACGACGAGATCGATGTCGAGCAACGGAGCCACGGAGGCGATCACGCGCCCCAGCGCCGTGCCCGTCCGCTCCATCGCGGCCACCGGAATCTCCTCGCCGGCAAGCGCACCGGCAACGAGGTTTTCCGCCGAGCCGCCCGTCCAGCCCTGCCCGGTCGCCCACCGCACCATGGCGTCGGCGCCGGCGACCGCCTCCAGACAGCCTCGGCCACCGCAACCGCACCGTTCGTCGAACCCGGGCACGAGCATGTGACCGATGTGCCCGGCATTGCCCGTGCGGCCCACGACGGTGAACCCGCCCACCGAGACACCGGCGACCACGCGATCGGACAGCAGGATCGCCAGCGAGTCCATCACGGTGCTGGTGGCGCCGAAATTACGTTCGGCCAGCGCCAGGCACACACCGTCGAACGCGAGGCGCACCTCCGCGGCCGGAAACAGCTTGCGCACCTGCTCGACGATGGCGAACCCGGTCCGCCACTCCGAGATCTCGGCGGGCGCGACGATTCCCGCGGCCATGTCGATCGGACCCGCCGCCGCGATCCCCACCGAGGAGACCTCGGCGTTGCCCGCGGCATCCAATAGCAGTTCCCGGCAGGCGTCCCAGACGCCGCGGGACGGTACGGCGATGCGCCGAATCTCGTCCTCGCCCACGTCTTCGGCCACCCGGCCGGCGGCGAACCGCGCCGGCCCGATCTCCAGTGCCAGTTGTGTCATCAGTTGCCCACCGCCGAGATATTCCGGAATGTCGAGGCACGAACCATAACTCAGTGGCCGCCGGTTGTGGCGACAACCCGGCGACGGCCCAGCACGATACGCCGGTGCGGCGTCGGCGGCGCGGGCTCGGTGCAGACCGGCCGCGGCCCGTTGTGGATGATGCGCAGCGGCCGCTTGTGGTCGATCGGCGTGGCGCGGTGGCGATCGAGGTTCTCCACGACCCGGCCGGCACTGTCGTAGGCGACTCCGGCCCAGATCATCGCGCGCGGGGCGTCGCCGCGCGCGATCAGCGTCTGCGCCAACTGATCACAGTTGGCGAACAGCGGGCAACTGTGGCAGGTCCGAATCGCGGAGCGCCAGGATTCCGGCGTACCGACATCGAGATCCCAGTCGTCGGGACCGTCCGCGCAGGGTGGCCGATGGGTGGATTTGGTGGTGGTGACGCGGGCGGTCGAGGTGATGATTGCGGCCGGGAGTTGCACCGGCGCAGGGGTTTCCGAGACCAGCCGACGAGGCTGAGTGGTACGCATAGCCGTCTCCGAGGATGCCGAGGGCACGCCGAGTTCGCGTGACCCGTGGTCGGGCGGACATCAGGGCTGCTCAACAGTCCCCGGAAAACCAGCAGTGAACTGCTGTAGCTCGCACGTTAATGGACGATTCGAAGGTGGGCAACCACTTCCACGCTACTTAACGGCACGTTGACCAAGTCGTGATGCTGGCGTATCGTCGCTTAACGGCTCGTTCAGCCACGGTCCGTTTCAGTGTGGCGTAGGTTGTGGTTTCCTGTGAGGTATGGCTGCAGTGGAGTACACCATTGATGAACTGGCGCGTGCAGCCGATACCACCGTGCGCAGCGTGCGCGTGTATCACGAGCGGGGCCTGCTGCCCTCCCCCGATGTCCGGGGCCGGATCGGATACTACGACACCGACCACCTGAACCGCTTGCAAACCATCAGTCGGCTGCTGAGCCGGGGGATGAAACTCAACGGCATCCGGGAGTTGCTCGACGCCTGGGATCGCGGCGACGGCCTGGCCGAGGTGCTCGGTGTGACCGACCAACCCCCGGCCGCGGCGCCCGCGCCCGCCGCCGCCCCCGAATCCGCCGATGCCCCACCCGAACTCGAATTGCCCGATTACGTCAAGGAAGCACTCGCGGGCAGCGACGACCCGCTCGACGCCTACCGGGTGATGAATCCGCGCTGCCACGACCTCGCCTCGCGGCTGGTCGATTCCGGCCTGCCCACCGAGTCGGCGATTCAGCTGGTGGAACGGCTGCGGCAGGAATGTGACCGGCTCACCGGCAGTTTCGCCACCGAGGTCTACTACCTGCTCGCCGGCCAGCAGTACGAGCGGTCCGAGCGCACGCCCAAGGACTACGCGAAGCTCGAGACCGAGTTGGCCATCGCGCGGCTCATCGCCACCCGCGCGGCAGCCGAACTCATCGACCAGTCCTTCGGCCGGCACGCCGAGACCCCGCCGCACACCGCCGCCCGCAAGCCGGCCTGAGTCGCGCGGCTACTGGGTCCAGAGGTCGGCGTTCGGCAGGTCGGCCAACGCGTCGGTGACCTGGTCGTCGATGTGCACATCCACGCCGTGGCGCGGCATTTCGGTGGCGACGCGGGCCGCGATGGTCGGCGCGGCGCGATAGTCGAGCACGACTCCGCCCTGCGGGAACCTCATCTGCACATGGACTACACGCTGAATTTCAGGCATTGCGTCACACCCACCAGACTTCGGTTTGCACGATTGCGTCCAGCATCCTTCGAGCAACTCTCAGTGTATCGACGTTGCCTGGCTCCGGCTCGCCACCGGCAGGACATCTACCGGACAACCGCGTCACCGCAGGCGTCCACCGACGCTCACGCTACGACGCGCAGCGTCCGCAGTTCCGGATCGGAGGGATCGGGCACGTTCATGCCCGCCGCCAGGCCGGAGCGCAGATAGTCGACCACCGCGCGGTCCACCAGTTCGCCGGGGATGATGACCGGAATGCCCGGCGGGTACGGCGTCACCTGCTCGGCGGCGATCCGGCCGGGCGCCTCCTCGATGGGCACCGCGACGGTGGGGCCGAAGAACGCGTCGCGCGGCCGCAGCACCGACTCGAGCTGCAGTTCCCGCGGCGACGGCAGCCGGATATCGTGCGGCTCCGGATCTTTCAGTTGCACCCGCCAGGCGGTGAGCGCGTCGACCAGCGTGTCGATGGTGGTCTTGTCGTCGGCCATGGACAGTGTCGCGAGGACGCGGCGGTGGTCGCTGTGGCCGAGGTCGATGCGGCGGTTCTCGCGCAGCCAGTCGACGATCTCGAAACCGGTCGCGCCGGTGGCCGATACGTCCATCAGCACCTGCATCCGGTCGAGGTCGTGCGAGGCCTCGACGCCGAGCAACTCCTCCTCCATCACCTCGATGCCCGGAATCCGCGCCAGTTCCGTGCGCGCGCGGGCCGCGTTTTTCAGTGCGGCGGTGAGCAATTCGCGGCCGTGCTCGACCATCTGGCGACGCCAGCCGTCGATGGCGCTGTAGAGCAACACGTTCGGGCTGGTGGTGGTCAGCAGGTCGGCGCACAGCTGCAACCGGCCGCGGTCGACCAGGTCGCCCTGCACGTGGAACACCGAACCCTGCTCGAACCCCGCGCCCATCTTGTGCACGCTGACCACACAGATGTCCGCCCCGGCATCCATCGCCCAGGTCGGCAGGTCGTCGTGGAAGGGCAGGTGCGCGCCCCACGCCTCGTCGATGATGAGCGGCTTGCCGCGTTCGTGGCACACCTCGGCGATACCGGCGATATCGGCGCAGGTGCCGTATGGGCTCGGGCTGACGATCAGCGCGCCCGCCGCATCGGGGTACCGTTCCCACACCTCGCGGACCTGCTCGGGCGACGGCGGATGCGAGATGTGGCGCTCGGCGTCCCACCGCGGGGTCACCCAGTACGGCTGCACGCCGGAGAACACCAGCCCGGCGATGATCGACTTGTGGCTGTCGCGGCCGACGATCAGCCCGCCGTCGCCGCCCGCCACCGCCATCATCGCGGCCTTCACCGACAGCGAACTGCCGCAGGTGCTGAAGAACGCCGTATCCGCGCCGACCGCGTCGGCCATCAGCGATTCCGCCTCGCCCAGCCGGTGCCCGAGCGACCGCCGATCGTCGAGGCCGGGCGTCGCCAGCACATCACAGGCCAGCGCGTCGCCGAGTATCTCCCGGACCCGCCGGTCCGCGCCGCGTCCCTGCCGGTGGCCGGGCGGTGTGAAGCCGTAGCGGCCCAACCGCTGGTACTCCGCCAGCGCGTCGAGTATCGGTGCACGTGAATGGTCCATCACTGCCGTCATACCCGGCCGCGCCGGCGATATGCACGCGAGCCGATCTTGATTGCGCGAACGATCGGCTATCGCGGCGCCGGCGACTGTCCCGGCCGCGGTCACCACATGCGCACGGAGCTACACGGGCGGGCCCGCCAGGATGGCGGTGACGACGTCGACCAGTTCGCCCATCACCTGCTCCGGGCCGAGTTGCACGCCGGAGATGGCGAGCAGGTTCTGGGTCTGGTGCACGTCGCCGAGCACCTGGAAGGTCAGGGTCATGGCCTGGGCGAGGCGGAAACGCACTGTGTGGCGCGGCAATTCGGGATACCGGCGCTCGAGCAGCGCGGTGAAGCGGACGGCCTGATCGGTGAATCCGTCGGCGACGGTGCGCAGCGCCGGATGGCCGCTGCCGAGGATGCCCGCGATGAACTTCACCCACGCCGCGCCCTCCCCCACGGCCATCTCCCAGACCGGCACCACGAACGCCTCGGCCAGGCCACGGGCGGTGACGGCGCCGGTCTGCTCCATCTCGTCGAGCAGCACGGTGCGCCGGGCGGCCACCGCGTCGCTGCGCTGCCGGATCAACGCTTCGATCAACGCGTCCTTGGAGCCGAAGTGGTAGTGCACGGACGCGACATTCGTTCCGGCGGCGGCCATGACGGCCCGCAGCGACACCGCGTCCACCCCGCGCTCGGCGAACAGGCGCTCGGCGGCCAGCACCAGCCGCTGATCCGTCGGCATCGCCAGTTCGTCCGCGGTTACCCGGAGTTCGGCCTCGCCCGTTCCATTGGTCACCCGCCGCATTGTAATCAGGTGCGGACCAGCATTTCCGACTATCTCTATCAAGTGATCTAATCAACTGATAGAGTGCCTCGGCATGAGCACGCCGACCGCCCTCGTGCACGACCTCGCCGAGCTGACCGGGCTCGTCACCGGGGACCTGGGCAGCGCGGTACCGGTGGTCGAGGTTTTCACCGGCAAGCCGGTCGCGCGGCTGCCGCAGTCGTCGGAGGCCGATGTCGACCGTGCCTTCGCGCGGGCGCGCGCCGCGCAGGCCGAGTGGGCCCGGTGGCCGGTGCGCCGGCGGCTGGCGGTCTTCGAGCGGTTCCACCGTCTCGTACTCGAGCGGCAGTCCACGATCACCGACCTGATCCAGCTGGAGACGGGGAAGTCGCGCCGCATGGCGTTCGAGGAGCTGTGCGACATCCCGATGGTCATCAGCCACTACCTGAAACACGCCCCCCGACTGCTGCGCCCGGTCCGGCATCCCGGCGCGATCCCATTCGTCAGCACGTCCACCGAGTTGCGCAAGCCGCGCGGCGTGGTGGGGGTGATCGCACCGTGGAACTTCCCGTTCGCGATCGGCTTCTGCGACGCGATTCCCGCCCTCATGGCCGGGAACGGCATCGTGCTCAAACCCGACAACCGCACGCCGCTGAGCCCCGCCTACGGCCTGAAGTTGTTGCGCGAGGCCGGAATTCCCGACGGCCTGGTCCACATCGTCTGCGGCGACGGCCCGGTGGTCGGCCCCGCGGTGGTGGACCGGGCCGACTTCGTCATGTTCACCGGTTCGGAGCCGACCGGCCGCCGGGTGGCCGCGCAGGCCGCCGGACGCCTGGTCGAGGCGTGCATGGAACTCGGCGGCAAGAATCCGATGATCGTGCTGTCGGACGCGAATCTGGACGAAGCGGTCGAGAGTGCCGTCGCCGGGGTCTTCGACAACACCGGCCAGCTGTGCCTGCACATCGAGCGCGTCTACATCCACGAATCGGTGTATCCGGCGTTCCGGGACCGTTTCGTCGCGCGGGTCGCCCGGATGCGCGTCGGGCCCGGCTACGACTTCGACGCCGAGATGGGCGGACTGGTCTCGCAGGACCACCGCGACCGGGTGGCCGCCCAGGTCGACCGGGCGGTCGAACACGGCGCCCGGGTACTCACCGGCGGCCGCGCCCGCCCGGATCTCGGACCGACCTTCTACGAACCGACCGTGCTCGAAAACGTCACTGCGGGAACGGATCTGTTCACCGACGAGACCTTCGGCCCGGTGGTCGCGCTCTACCCGTTCACCACCGTGGACGAGGCCGTGCGGCTGGCGAACGACACCCGCTACGGGTTGAGCGCCAGCGTGTGGAGCCGCGACCTGGCGGCAGCCCGCGCACTCGGCGCCCGGCTCGAAGCCGGGCACGTGAATGTCAACGACAGTGCGGCTCTCGCGTACGCGAGCAAGAACGCGCCTTCGGGCGGCTTCAAGGCGTCGGGCATGGGCGTGCGCAACGGCGACCAGGGGCTGCTGAAGTTCACCGAATCGACCAACATCGCCACGCTGAAGCGCCAGGTCCTCACGCCGCCACCGGATCAGCCGTACGACGAGTACGTGGACCGCACCCTGCGCATGCTCCGCGTGATGCGCCGCTTCCGCCTGCGGTGAGCGAAGCGGGCGCTAGGGGATCACCACAACCTTTCCGGTCGCCCGGTCCGCTTCCATGTAGCGGTGGGCCGCCACGATGTCCTCCAGGCCGAACACGCGGTCCACGTCGGGGCGATAGGTCCCGGCCTCCACCTCATCGACGATCCGCTGCAGGGCCGCCGCGCTGCCCCGGCAGTCGTCGCTGTGGAACGAGGTGAGTTTGGTTCCGGAGGGGATCATCGCGATCGGCTCGAAGTCCCGCAGCGTCCACCCGCTGAGCGAGCCTGCCACGCACACCGTGCCGCCGCGCCGGACCAGGCGCAGCGACTCCGCCGCCGTCCGCGCCCCGACCAGGTCCAGGACGTGGTCGGGGCCGTCCGGCCACACCGCGCGCACACTCGCCGCCAGCGATCCGCCGTCATCGATGAGCACGTGGTGCGCTCCGGTCAGCGCCCCGGCTTTGCCCGGCTGCCGGGTGGTGGCGGCGATCTCCGCGCCGCGGGCCGCCGCGATCGAGGTCGCGGCCATGCCCACCGAGGAGGTGCCGCCGCGAATCAATAAGCGCCACCGGGCATCCGGCGCGGGACCGAGCGCGTCGAGCGCTCCCTGCGCGGTCAGGTACGTCTCCGGCAGCGCCGCCAGGACGTCCCACGGCAATGTCGTCGTGATCGGCATCAGGAGCGCGTTCGGCAACAGCGCGTACTCGGCGTAGCCGCCGTCGAAGGCCCGGCCCATCTCGCCCATCACCGCCGCCACGGTCGTTCCTTCGGGCAGCGCCGGATCGGTGGACGCGGCGACGGTGCCCACGCATTCGATTCCGAGTACTCGCGGGAAGGTCACCGTCGGCGAATGTCCTTGGCGGGTCCGCAATTCCGACCGGTTCAGACCCGCGCCGCGCACCCGCACCAGACTCCAGCCCGCCCGGACGACCGGTACCGGCAGCTCACGGATCTCCAGCATTTCCGGGCGGCCCGCTCCGGTACAGACCGCCGCTCGCATCGTCGCACTCATGCCTCCACTGTCGCGACAGGACGGCGTGTCCGGCTACCGATAGATTGCCAGGTTATGCCCGTAGGTCGCCAAACTCCCCCGAAGTCTCTCCTGTGGCCGTCCGGTGGCGTGCATCTGTGGTCGTCCGGAGGCGTGAGCGCGGTGGACACCCACACCCGGGGACATCTGGTCTACGCGGCGAGCGGCGTCCTGACGGTGCACACCGAGGCGGGCACCTCGATCGTCCCCGCCAACCGCGTCGCCTGGACCCCCGCCGGCGTCGCCCACCACCACCGCGCCCACGGCCCGACAGACATGCGAATCGTCTTCCTCCCCCACTCCCACGCCCGCCTCCTACCGCCCCGCCCCACGGTCTTCACCGCCACCGCCCTCGCCCGCGAAATCCTCCTCGCCCTCACTGTCCCGCCGGGCGGATCTGATTGCGAGCCAAAGGATTGCGGCCGGACGCGGAATCGCGGCAAGGCAGCGCGCAGCCGTCTGCGGCGAGTTCTCGTGGATGAACTCTTCGAAGCCCGCGAGCGGGCTCTGGAGCTACCCGAGCCGCGCGACGACCGCCTGCGGGCCGTGGCGGAGCTGCTGTACGAGAACCCGGCGAACAATTCCTCACTGACCGAACTCGGGCGTGCGGTAGGAGCCAGCGCCCGCACGCTCAGCCGACTGTTCCACGACGAACTCGGCACAACCTTCTACGCCTGGCGCACCCAGCTACGCATCTACCACGCGCTGGTGCTCCTCGCCGAGGGCCACGACACCACCCATGTCGCACATGCCTGCGGTTGGGCGAACCCCAGCAGCTTCATCGCCGCCTTCACCACCGTCCTCGGCACCACCCCGGGCCGCTACCGGACAGGCCACCGCGCCACTTCATAAGCAGCACTGCCCGGTTACCGCGCGTCGTATATGGCCGTCACGCGGAGGGGCGATCGAACTCCCCGCCTCGAACGCCGGAAGTGAAGGCATCCCACTCACCCGGCGTGAAGATCAGCGCTGGGCCGGACCGGTTCTTCGAGTCACGCACGCCGACCATGCCCCCGTCGAGATGCGCGACCTCCACGCATGCTTGCGCTTCCTTGCTTCGGCTGGACTTGAACCACTTCGCCCCGGACAGGTCGATCACCCTTCGTACTCCCTTGCGATCTGGGCGACCAGTTCTCTGGATGCGCCCTCCCCCAACGCTACACGGCGGATACCCGCAAGCCCCTGACGATATTGCCGAATCTCTGCCTCTCGCTCCAGGTAGAGGGCACCCGTGTAGCCATCGACGTAGACCAGTGGAGGTTCCGACAGGTAGGCCCTCGGATGCTCCGGAAACTCCAGCATTACGAAGCTGCCTACCTGCAATCCGACATGCATTCCGGCACTCAGCGGTACGACCTGGAGAGTCACGTTGGGCATCTCACTCACTTGCTCCAAATGGCGCAGCTGCCGTCCCATGACAGCAGGGCCACCGATCGGATAGCGCAGAACCGACTCGCACAACAGCGCCTGAACATTGAAACTATCCCTGTCCTGATTCAGTCTCTCTTGCCGCTTGATGGTCAGCTCGACGTTTCGCTCGACCTCTGTGGGGCTTGCCTGTGGTTCGAGCGCCCATACTCCAGCACGGCGATAGTCGGCCGTCTGCAGAATCCCCGGCACCAGGGTGAGCTGGAACGTCGTCCATTCGCGAGCAAACTCTTCGAGGCCGATGAAAAGGGCAAACACTTCGGGGATCACGTCTTCGTAGGGCTGCCACCAGCTCCTTTGCTCGGCCAACTCCACGAGACCGACGAGAGCTCGCATCTCTTCCGGCGCGGCCCCGTAGAACTCACACAGAGCTTGCACATAGATTTCTTTCAACTTCGGCCCCGGCTGGCCGGTCTCGATCCGCCACAGGGTCTGTGGTGACACTCGAATGGTCTTCGCGGCCTCCTTGGGCGGCACGCCCGCCCCTTCGCGGAGACGCTTGAGGGCACGGCCGAGCATGCGCCGCGCCAAAGTGGAACCGGTTGCGCTCGTGGACATTCGTTAGCCTCGCTATCGGACGTTGTCAGTTTGGAATCGATTTGCTCTACCGCGTGGAATTTCGGAAGAAACTCGACTGCTGCGCCCCCTGAACCGTTCCGAGCTGGTGGTGGGAGGCGTACTACTGAATGCACCGATGGCGGAGACTCACTATTGGTGAGGCCAAATCGTCCCCGCGCTACCGGGTCGCAACCGGTGTGGGCGATGTGAGTCTACTCCGAGCACCGGTCATCGAGTCAACAAACACACCGAACGAAGGTTCGAATGATGACGAACATGCCTGCGGCACAACCAAATTCAATGCGCATTCTGGTCGAACCACCTGAGTTGTGCGATTTCGCCGACCTGCGACTGGCGCACGAATTGATGCGTCGCCATCGCGCGTGCCGCGCCGGGCGGTGCCTCTGGAAGTCGGCAGCACATCACACGCTGGCGCTGGCGGGACACCTTGCGCCGCAGTCGAAGACGCCTCGCGAGCGCGCCGCCGAGCGCGGCGTCGATTTCCCGGCGGTCGGCACCGATGGACCGCCGACCGCTGACGGCCCGCCGCTGCGGACCTTGCGTGAGGTTCTCGATCGACTGACGGAACTGGGGCGGCCGAACACGAACGAGGGGATCTGAGCGGTGCGAGGCGAGACGAGCGCGCATGAGACCAGGGCAGACGGCTGGTCCGCGACCTGGCAATTGCATCACGGCCGACTGCGAATCACGCTGGTACGCAGGGTGTCCGAGAACGAGCCCCTCCTGTCGAGCCCACTCGCGACCGCTCCCGACCTCACCGTGCTCCGCGAACGACACCCGGAGCTGTCACGGCTGTGGGACGAGGTGCGGGCCGACTTCTGGCGACCGACACGTACGGCTGCCGCATCCCCGGCGGCGCGCATCCAGCAGGTCACACTCCGCTCGCGCCGCGCCGGATACCGCATGGTGCGACAACCCCAGCCGCCCCGCCTCTGGACCCTGCTCGACGCGGACGACGGCATGCCCCTGCACACCGCCCGAACCCTCGACCAGCTCGAACAATGGCTGGACGAGTGAACGGGCGGCCGGTACCTCCTACGCCGTCAGCGGTCGAGGTGCTCCGCCGCGATCGCCCGCACCGCCTTCTTGTCGATCTTCCCGAGTCCCGTGAGCGGCAGGTCGTCCACGACGAGGACGTGTTTGGGTACCTGCACGGAACCCTTGCGGCGCTTGACTTCCTGCTGGATCTCGTCGGTCACCGCCGCCACGGCGGCGGTGTCGGCGGCGATCTCCTTGTCCAGCACCACGACCGCGGTGACCGCCTCGCCCCAGCGCGGGTCGGGGACGCCGACGACGGCGACGTCGAGCACCTTCGGGTGTTCGGAGACAACGTCTTCCACCTCGCGCGGGAACACGTTGAATCCGCCGGTGACCACCATGTCCTTACTGCGGCCGACGATGTGCCAGTACCCGTCGGCGTCCTCGCGGGCGAGGTCGCCGGTGTGCAGCCAGCCGTCGCGGAAGGTCTCGGCGGTCACCTCGGGCAGATTCAGGTAGCCGCCCGCGAGAAGTGGTCCGGAGACACAGATTTCGCCGACCTCACCCGGCGCGACCACAGTGCCCTCGGCATCGATCAACGCCGTGCGCAGGGCCGCCGACGGCCGCCCGCACGAGGTGAGGCGCTCGCGGGTGTGCTCGCCCTTGGGCAGATAGCTGATGGCCATGGGCGCCTCGGACTGCCCGAAATACTGCGCGAAGATCGGCCCGAACCGCTCGATGGCCTGGGTCAGCCGGGTCGGATCGATGGCGGACGCGCCGTAGTAGACCGTCTCGAGCGACGACAGATCGCGCTTGTCGATATCGGGATGATCCAGCAGCGCGTACAGCATCGACGGCACCAGCATGGTCGCGGTGATCCGGTGTTCCTCGATGGCGCGCAACACATCTCCGGCGTCGAACCGCGGCAGCACCACGCACTGCCCGCCGAGCAGCACCACCGGCAGGAAGAACGCCGCGCCCGCGTGCGACAGCGGCGTGCAGATGAGGAACTTCGGCCGCTTGGGCCATTCCCACTCCGACAGCTGGATCTGCGTCATGGTCGCCATGCCCCCGGCGGTACCGATGACGCCCTTGGGCTTTCCGGTGGTGCCGCCGGTGTAGCTGATCGACACCACGAAATCCGGTGGCACATCGACGGCTTCGATCGGTTGCGGCTCGAATTCCGCTGCGGCGGCGATGAGGTCCACCCCGACGTCGGCGAGTTCCTCCGGCACCGGCCCGAGCACCAGCACCCGCGTCAGCTCCGGCACCCGGTCCACCAATTCCCTCGCCCGCTGGACGAATTGCGGGAGCGGGTCGATCACCAGGCTGGTGATTCCGGCGTCGGTGAGCACGTGCACGTGGTCGTCCAGGCCGCCCATCGGGTGCAGGGCGGTGCGGCGGTGGCCGCGAATCTGCCCGGCGCCCAGGATGAACAGCACCTCGGGCCGGTTCAGCGCGAGCAGCGCGCTGGGCGTGCCGGTGTCCACGCCGTGCGCGGCGAACGCGGCGGCATAGCGGCTGATCGCGTCGATGACGTCGGCGCCGGTGAGCACGGTCTCGCCGAGGGTCATCACCGGATCGCGCCGGTGTCGCCTCAATCCCGCGAGCAGCGAGTGGCCGTTGTGGACCGGCAACCGCAGGCGGGTGGCCGGATCAATCGCGTCGGTCGATGTTTCGAGCACTGTCTCTCCCATACTCATGCGACACCGGGTGCTGCGTAGACGGTAACCATGCAGGCTCCGCCGAGGCCGAGATTGTGCGCCAGCGCCACCCGCGCGCCGGCGACCTGCCGCTCCCCCGCCAGCCCCCGCAGCTGCCAGGACAACTCGGTCGCCTGCGCCAGTCCGGTGGCGCCGAGCGGATGACCCTTCGAGATCAGGCCGCCGGACGGGTTGACCACCCAGTCACCGCCGTAGGTGGTGGCCCCGGAGTCGACCAGCGCGCCGGATTCGCCCGCCCCGCACAGGCCGAGGGCCTCGTAGGTGATCAGTTCGTTGATCGAGAAGCAGTCGTGCAGCTCGATCACGTCGACCTCGCCGATGCCGAGTCCGGCGGTCTCCAGCGCGCGCCGGGCGGCCGTGCGGGTCATGGGCGCGCCGACGACGTCGATCATCGAGCCCGTGTCGAACGCCGACGCGTCGTCGGTCACCAGTTCCTGCGCCAGGATCTCCACGGCCTGGGCCTCGAGGCCGTGCTCGCGGACGAAGCCCTCGCTCGCCAGCACGGCCGCGCCCGCGCCGTCGGACATCGGCGAGCACTGCGACCGGGTGAGCGGGCCGTGCACCGGACGGTCGCCGAGCACCTGGTCCAGGGTGTAGGGAACTTGGAACTGCGCCAACGGGTTTCGCGTGGAATGCTCGTGATTCTTCACCGCCACCCGCGCCAGCTGCTCGGCCGTGGTGCCGTAGCGCTGCATGTGTTCCACGGCCGCGTTGCCGAAGAACTGAGTGGTCATCGGGGCGGTACCGAAGTCGTACTCGGCGGCCATCACCCGCAGGTGGGCGTCGATAGTGGTGACGGCCGGTTTGGTGGCCGGTCCGGCCATCGCCTCCTTGGTCATCTGCTCGAAGCCCACGGCCAGCGTCACGTCGGCCAGGCCCGCCCCGACCCACTCGCGGGCCAGCATGATCGCGGTGGAGCCGGTCGCGCAGTTGTTGTTGACATTGACGATCGGGATGCCGGACAGCCCGACGTCGTAGAGCACCCGCTGACCCGCCGCCGACGGTTGGAACACATAACCCACCGCGGCACGCTGAATCCGGTCGTAGGTCAGGCCCGCGTCGTCGAGCGCGCCACGCACCGCCTCGCCCACCATCTCGGGATACGTCCACTCCCGCGAGCCGATCTTGACGAACGGCGTCATCGCCACCCCGACGACGAAAACACGACGCATACTCGATCCATCCTCCACTTCCGTGCGGGTCACTTGCCCGTGAACCTCGGTTCGCGCTTCTCCACGAACGCTTTCCGGCCCTCCCGGGCGTCGTCGGAGGTGATGACCTCGCGCACGAACCTGCCTTCGATCGCCCGCGCGTCCTCGTCGGGCAGCCAGCCGCTCGCCAGCAGGGCCGCCTTGGCGTGCTGCACCGCGAGCGGGGAATTGCGGGCCACCCGGTCGGCGATCTGGTGGGCCTTCGCGAGCGCGGTCCCGGTGGGGACGACGTGGCCCACCAGGCCGAATTCGTAGGCCTCCCGGGCGGTGAGCGGGTCGCCGGTAAGGATCATCTCGACCGCCTTGGTATAGGGGATCTGCCGTTTCAATCGCACCGTCGACCCCGCGCCGGGAATGAGTCCGCGCCGCACCTCCGGCAGCCCGAAGGTCGCCTGCTCCTCCGCGATGCGAATGTCGGTCTGCTGCAACATCTCCAGCCCGCCGCCGAGGCACGCGCCGTTCACCGCCGCGATCAGCGGCTTGCGCAGCGAACGGGTGAGCAGCAGGCCACGGCCGATCGCGGCCGGGTCGAAGTCGGCGCGGTCGCGCCCGCCGGTCATCCAGCCGTCCCCGAGATCGCCACCGACACAATAGGTTTCACCCGCACCGGTGAGTACAGCGACCCGGATGTCGTCGTCCGCGTCGATCTCGTCCCAGGCGCGGGCGAGCAACCCGATCATCTCCAGGTTCAGGGCGTTGCGGCGCTGCGGGCGGTTCATGGTCACCACAGCCACCGCACCGGCGCGCTCGAACCGAATGGATTCGCCGGTGCCACTCATCAATTCGGCCTTTCACTGCCGACGACCCACAGGGCGTGGAACTGTGACGCACCGCCCATGGCGTGCCCCACCGCCCGGCGCGCGCCCTCGACCTGGTGTGCCCCGGCCAGTCCCCGCACCTGCAAGGCCGCCTCGAGAAAACGGACCAGACCCGTAGCGCCGGTCGGATTGCCGGACAGCACACCACCGGACGGATTGATCGGCAGCGCCCCGTCGAAGCGCGTGGTGCCGTCGTCGACGAGCTTCCAGCCCTCGTGCAGCGGCGCGAGGCCGATGTTCTCCATCCACATCGGCTCGTACCAGCTGTACGGGATGTACAGCTCGGCGACGTCGATTTCCGCGGCGGGAGAACCGATTCCGGCCTGCCGGTAGGCATCTGCCGCGCATTCGGCGCCCGCGCGCGGGTTCACCTCGTCCCGACCCGCGAAGTGCCCGGTCTCGGTGCGCCACGACATGCCGTGGATCCACGCGGGCGGGCGAGCCGGGTTGCCGACGTCGGCCGCTCCGGCGAGCACGATCGCGGCCGCGCCGTCGGAGGACGGGCACGACTCCAGATACCGGATCGGGTCCCACAGCATCTTGGACTCACGGACCTTCTCGACCGTGATGTCCGGCATGTGCACGTGCGCGAAGGGATTGCGCAGCGCGTTGAGCCGATGGTTGACCGCGACCTGCCAGCCGATGTGCTCCGGCGCTCCCGACCGGCGGATGTACTCGCGGATCACCGGGGCGAAATGCCCGCCCGCTCCGGCCCCGAGCGACGCGCTGAACGGCAGCCCGCGCGAGAGCGCCCATGTGAAATTCCCTTCGGACTCTTTGGAATACGCCGCGACCAGCACCCGGCGCGCGAGCCCCGCCTCGATCAGGTGCGCGCCGTAGATGGCGGCGTGCCCGCCGACGCTGCCGCCGGTGAACACCCGCGTCACGGGCAATCCCCGGGCGCCGAGCGCGTCGGCGAGATACAGCTCCGGATTCATGACCCCGTCGAACAGGTCGGGCGTCTTGGACAGCACGACCGCGTCGACGTCGCCGAGTTCGAGTTCGGCGTCGGCCATGGCGGCGGCCACGGCCTCGCGCACCAGCGCGCCGATGGTCGTCTCCCGGCGCTTGGCCTGTTTGCCCTGGCCGATGCCGATAACGGCGATGGGTTCAGGCACGGGTGTCCCCTTCCAGCAGGCAGACCATATTCTGTTGCAGCGCTTGGCCGTTGGTGGCGTGGGCGAGGGCGCGCCCGGCCCGGCCGGTGCGCACGGCGGCGGCCGCCTCGCTGATCCGCAGCAGCCCGGTGGCGGTGGTCGGGCGGCCCGCCAGCGGCCCGCCCGAGGGGTTGATCGCCGTGGCCGCGCCGAGTCCGAGTTCGCGGGCCAGCAGCGGCTCCTGCGCGGAGTATTCGATGTGCAGTTCGGCGACATCGACGTCCGCCGCGGCGAAGCCCGCGAGCTTCGCCGCCTCGGTCGCGGCCCGGCGTGCCGACGGTGCGTGGGTCAGGTCCCGCGCGCCGGGGTAGTGGGTGTCCATCCGGTGGTCGATGCCGCGCACCCAGGCCGGGTGCTCGGTGAGCGATCGGGCCACGTCCCCGGCGGCCAGGACCACCACGGCGGCCGCGTCGCCGACCGGGGCCACGTCGTGACGGCGCAGCGGCGATGCCACATACGGTTCGCTCAACAGGGCGTCCGTGGCGTACTCACCGCTGACCTGCGCGTGTGGGTTCGACCGGGCGTCGGCCAGGCTGCGCGCGACGATGCGCGCCATCTCCTGCTCCGTCGTGACGCCTGCCTCCAGCAGCGCGCACGCCTGCAATCCGCCGATCGCGTCCTGGTGCGGGCGCAGCGGGGTCAGCAGGTACGGATCGAGCTGGGTGGGCACCACCTGGTCCAGGTCTCGGGGCAGCGAGCCGCGCCCGATCCCGTACACCAGCGCGATATCGCCGTGCCCGAGTTGCAGCCACGCCCACGCCTCGTAGAACGCCCACGCGGCATCCATCTCCACATGGGACTCGGAGATCGGCGGCCACGCGCCCACGGCGTCGAGCGAATCGATGTAGGCGAAGGTGCGGCCCTCGTGGAAGTCGTGGCTGCCGGAGACGACGAAATCGACTCTGTCCCGGCTCAATTCGATGTCCGCGAGTGCCTCGCGGATCACCGGCAGCAGGATGCCGGACATGTCGTCGCGGCGGTTGGCCGCCAGGCACGGCGACTGGGCACTGGTGACGACGGCGACCTCACGCATCGCGCACCTCCGTGACGGGCCGGTAGTGGCGGATGCTCATCCAGGACGGTTCGAGATCGCCCTCGGCCCAGACCGGTTCGACCTCCATGCCGATGTGCACGTCGGCGATGTCGACGTCGCGGATCAGGTGCATCAGCCGGGTGTCCGCGCCGTGCGGGCGGATATAGGCGACCACGTAGGGCGGGTCGATGGTCTGGCCCGGGAACGGGAAGCTGACCACGCAGAAGGTCGACACGGTCCCGCGGCCGTCGAGTTCGGCGGGCTGGTCCAGTTCCACCAGGCAGCGGGCGCAGAACTCCGGCGCGGGCAGGTAGACGTGCTCGCACGAGGGGCAGGTGCGGGCGAGCAGGCGGCGTTGCGCCAAGCCGCGCAGGAATGTGGACCGGCCGGTGCCCGCGACGAAGGTGTACTCCATGCGCAGCGGTGTCGGCATCAACCGGACTGGTTGCGGCAGTGGGCGATTCATCACGCGTCCTCCGGTTCGAAACAGGCGAGATCGCGCATCTCGCCGCGACGTTCGGCCGCCCAGCGGGCACGCACGCGCAGACCCCGGCGCGGGACCGACGGGTCGCCGCCGGTATCGAGGGCGTGGAAGAAGGTGCCCTCCGCGCCGTCGATGCGGATCAGCGCCCAGGCGAAGTCGTGCGCGACCGGGTCGCCCGGCCGGTGCGGGACCCAGGTCCACGACTCGACACTGCCCACCGGGGCCAGATCCACCAGGTCGGTCAGCTCCTCTCCGGTCACCGGATCGAACTCGGCGGGCGGGCACACGACGGTGCCGCGCGCGGTTCGGGCGCCCAGCAGTCGCGCGTCCCGCAGGCCGCCGAGAAACGTTCCGAGGACCGGGCCCACCGTGCGCTCGAACGGGAACTCGATCTCGTACGGGGCGCACAGGCTCTCCTCGCCACCTGCCGGCATCGGCCATCTCCTCTCGTCGACCGAAGTGTGCCTCAATCACCTGATTCAATCAAGTGATTGAGGATGGGCGGTTTTCCGCATACGCTGCGCACAGACCGCGGTCCGGGCGCGGTCCGGGGTGAACGGCGAAAGGGCGAGACATGGCACGGACATCGAAATACGTCCCGCTGACCGGGCGGGTCGCGGTGATCACGGGTGGGGCGCGCGGCATCGGGCGGGCGACCGCACACGCGTTTCTGGCGAAGGGGGCGAATGTGGCGCTCGGCGATATCGACGCCGACCTGGCCGTCCGGACCGCGGAAGAACTCCGGGTCCCCTCGCACACCGCCGGCTCGCCGTCTGCCGCCAGCGGCCGCGGCTCCGCCGCCGAACAGGGGGGCCGGGTCGTCGGCCTACCGCTGGACGTGACCGATCCGGCCTCCTTCGCCGCCTTCCTAAACGCGGCCGAGACCGCACTCGGCCCGATGGACGTGCTGGTCAACAATGCAGGCATCATGCCCTCCGGCATGTTCGCAGATGAAGCCCCTGACCTCACCGACCGCATTCTCGACATCAACGTCCGCGGCGTCATGACCGGCACCCGCCTGGCCCTCCAGCGCTTCGTGCCGCGCGGCACCGGCCACCTGATCAACATCGCCTCACTGGCAGGCACCGCGGGCATGCCCGGCCTCGCCACCTACTGCGCGAGCAAACACGCCGTCATCGGCTTCACCGAGGCGATCCACCTCGAACTCGCCGACACCGACATCCAGGTGACCGCGATCCTCCCCGGCAACGTCCGCACCGAACTCTCCGCAGGCGCGAACATGCCCGCCTGGATGCTCAAAGCCACCACCATAGAACCCGAAGCCGTTGCCGCCGCGATCATCTCGTCCCTCGGCCGCAACCGCCCCTTGATCACCGTCCCCCGCACCCTCACCCCGGTAATCCGAGCCAGCTCCCTACTCCCCCACCGCCTCCGCCGCCTCACCTCCGACCTCTCCGGCATGACCACAGCCTTCACCCACCCCGACCCCCAAGCCCGAGAGACCTACCACCGCCGCATAGCCGAGACGATGCTCGAGAACAAGTAATCTCTTCGACCACACTCCAGCCACTCATCTCACCGGGCCGACCTGGCCTGACACAGTGCGCCACAGTCGATTTCCACGCCGGGGGCCTGCCCGTACAGCATCGCAGATCGATGAGTGTGACGTCATGAGGTCTCGCCGGGCCGACAAGGCTGGCGAGATCGCGCATGGCTTGGGAAGGTTGAGTACGTGGCAGATACAGGCAACAGCGCTCCCGCCTCGTTCGCGGTGGTGCCCGACCATGTGCGAGATACCGGGCAGTTCGTCCAGCAGACCGCACAGGCCCTCATCTCCGGCCTGCGCAGCGCCGACACGGAGGTTCAGGGCCTGATGTCAACCTGGACCGGCCGGGCCGCCGACAGCTATTCGCTCGGCTGGGATGAAGCACGGCAAGCGGCAATCGATGTCCTCGAAGCGCTCGAGACCATGGCAGAACTGCTCGGCGTCACCATCGAATCATTTACCGATTTGGAGAACAACAACACCGCCGACCTCACCGGCGATGGGCTGCTGGACTTCAGCACCCGACCCGCCGCGGCCCCGTCCACCACGCCGATACTCGACACTTAGCAGGCAGATTCGATGACACAACCATCCGTGAGGCGACTGCCGTGACCACCACCAACAGCGGCGGATACAGTGTCGACCTCGAGCACCTGAACGACGTCACGACCCGGCTCGGCGGCCTGGTCGGGTTCATCGCCGACTCACTGGCCGGGCTAGATTCCAGAATCGCTGCCGCACACCAGTCCTGGAGCGGGCAAGCGGCCGACGCGCACGCCACCGCGCACCGCGAATGGTCGCAGGCCGCCACCGAGGCCCGCGAGGGCATCGACACCATGCGCGCCGCCGCCGCGACCGCGCACACCGCCTACACCGACGCGCTGACCACCAATCTCGGCATCCTGGGCCGGTAACGCGTGACGACACCCCTGGTGATCCGGCCCGCTGTCTACTATGACGCCGCGGGCGCCTTGACCACCGCCGCGAACAACCTGTTCACCGAGGTGGATAGCCGTTATGGTGCCCTGTCGGCAGGGGCGAGCATGGCCGGCACCTACGAGGAAGCGAAGAAGTGGGCCGAGTCCTACGACCAGCACGCTTTCGACGCACTGACCGGCGCGGCCGCGCTGGCCCGCACCATGGCCGCCTACGCCGGAACGCTGCGCACCCTGGGTCACAACCACGACGTGGCCGAGCACACCGCCACCCACGGCGACAACACCCCTGCCCCGGATCCGCCGCCGCTCCCGGCACCGCTGCTCTACACCTGCCACGCACCGCTGCCGTCCGCGGGCGGCCCGGTCAATGGACTGGACGAGCCACTGAGAATCGCCGAGAAGGTGGGCATCATCGTGCCCAACGGCGACACGGAGAAACTCGGCTCGGTCGCCGATGTGTGGACGCAGATGCAGACCGCGCCCGCGGTGTCGAACCTTCCGGCGGAAATCGAGCGCATCAAAGGGTTTTTCGCCGACATCCAAACCCCGGAATGCGAGTACATCGAGGGCCACCTGGCCCAACTGAAAACCGCGGCCGACGCGGTCCCGGCATCGTTCGGGGTGCTCGCGACCGCCTGCCGCGACCACTCCACGCAGCTCGCCGCGCTGCGGGAAGAGCTGAAAACCCAGCTCGAGGATCTGGGCAAGGAACTCGCCAAAGAGCTGGCGATCACCGCTGCGATCGGCATCGCCACGTCGTTCGTCACGTTCGGTATCGGCGCCGCGGTGGCGTCGGCGAAGGCGGTGGAAATCGCCGCGCGGTTCGCGCGCCCGATCCGCGCGATTATCGACGCCTGGAAAGCGCGCAACAAATACGAGGGCGGTATCAAAGGCGCGCGGACACTTCAGGATGTCGCCAAGGAGCGTAAAGCGCTTCAGGATATCGAGCAGCTCGGCAAGAAATCCGCCGACGATCTGGGCAAGCCGTCCGGAATGGCGACCCGCGCCGAACTCACCCAGGAAGAGAAATTCATTCTGAACCGTGGGCCGACCGACCGCTACGGCAACGACATGATTTCCGCGATTCGCGAGAACCGCGTGACACCGCAGATGCAGGAGGATATCAACGCCTACAATCGTGCGCTCGACAAGTTGCCGCCCTACGAGGGCAAGGTGGTGCGGCACACCGAATTGCCCAAGGATGAACTCGACTCCTACATCCCTGGTCAGCCGAAGACCGAACGCGCCTACACGTGTACATCGACCAACCCACTCGGCACCGGCGGTGGTGTCAACGTCGGTACGAAAGATGTCGAGTACCGCATCACGAGCAAGACCGGTCGCCAAATCCACGAGTACGGCGGCACCAAGGACGAAGTGCAGTTCAAGGACCAAACCGATTTCTTCGTCCGTAACAAGTATTTCGACGACGAGTCACAGCGATGGATCATCGTCATGGACGAAATCTAGGAAGGAATGTACGCCATGCCGAAAAAAGTCGGCGGGAAGACCTTCTACACCCGCGAGGAATACGAAGAACTGCACCCCGGTGTGAAACTGCCACCCGTGCCGACCCCCGAGGAACAGGAAGCCAACCGCGCCGAGTGGGACGAGTGGATCCGCACCACGCCCCCGCTGCCCGAAGGCGAACCGAACTACCTGAGCAGCAAGAACTATCGCGACGACCTGGTAGGCACCGAGTTCGAAGGATGGACCCGCACCGCGGACGGGCAATGGCTCGACAAGCACGGCCGTCCCGCCTATGACGCCAACGGGCAGCGCATCCAGTACGACACACCTGGTAACTGAGCCGCGATCAGCGGCGAACGCGGAGGGGCGGGCCGAACGGCCCGCCCTTCGTGCGTCGCGACCAGGACGGAGACGATGACTCGGATGTACTCGCGGGGCCGGACTACCGGGCGCTCGCGGCCGCGGTTTCGGCTGGGCGGCCCTGGGTTCCGGGCGATGTGGCCGTGACGCTCACCCACGTATTGTTCACCGCCGACGTGCCCGAGAGCGGGTCGACCAGGGCTGGGTCGTGGAGGAGGTTGACGTTGGCGCCGGGGAGGGAGGCGGCCAGTTGCCAGCCGACGCCGGGTTCGCTGTGGCCCCAGCCGTGCGGGATGGCGACTGTGCCGGGGCGGATGTCGTCGCTGATCTCGACGGTGACGACGATGGAGCCGGTGGTGGAGGAGACGGTGACCGGGTCGCCGGCGGCGAGGCCGCGCGGGTCGGCGTCGGCGGGGTGCACGAGTACCGTGCAGCGGTCGCGGCCCTTCACCATGGCGGGGACGTTGTGCAGCCAGGAGTTGTTGCTGCGCAGGTGCCTTCGGCCGATCAGGCGCAGGTCGTAGCCCTCGGGTCCGGCGGGCGGGGCCTGGCGTACGTCGTCGACGATCGCGCGGGCGGCGGTGACGAAATCGGGCGGGGCGATACGCACCCTGCGGTCCCGGGTACCGATCAGCTTGGGCAGCCGCGGGCGCAGCGGGCCGAGGTCCACACCACCGGGCGCCTCGCGAACATCCTTGACCCGCAAGCCTTTCCGGCCCCGGCGCAGCACACCGTACGGCCCGGCCGCGATGCCCAGCGCGCCCAGCCGCAGCGGGCTGAGCCGCTCGAACACGCCGTTGAGGGCGCGGCTGGTCAACCGGCGGGCGGGCAGCGGCACCACCTCGGTGATCATCCGCGCCAGAATCTGCCAGTCCTCCAGTCCGTCGGCCGGTGGCTCGAAGACCCGGGCGTCGTACCGCAGGTTGTTGCGCACGCTGAACACGGGGAACAGCAGGTTGACGTCCTCGCGTTCCAGCGGGGACACCGGCGGCAGGATGATGTCGGCGTGCCGGGTGGTCTCGGTGATGTACATGTCCACGGCCACATAGAAATCCAGCGATTCCAGCGCCGCGTCCAGGCGACCGGCCTGCGGGGTCGACAGCACCGGATTCCCGGCGTAGGTGATCATGGCGCGGACCTGTCCCTCCCCCTCGGTCAGGATCTCGTCGGCCAGCGCCGCCACCGGCAGCTCGGAGCGGAACGACTTGTACCTGCCCGAACGATCAGTCCACGCGCCGTGCGCCATTGGCAGGTACTTGCCGACCCTGGGCGCGTCGACCGGCGGAGTCGAGAACATCTGGCCCCCGGCACGATCCAGATTTCCGGTAACCGCGTTGATGGTGTTCACCAGCCAGTGCGTCAGCGTGCCGGTCACCTGCTGGCACACGCCGATGCGCGCGTACAGCACCGCCGACCGGGCGGCCGCGTGCTCACGCGCGAAGCGGCGGATGGTCTCCGCGTCGACACCCGCGTGCGGCGCGGCCAGCTCCGGAGTGAAATCCGCTACCAGAGCGCGCAATTCGTCCCAGCCCGCGCATTGCCGCCGAATCGCCGCTTCGTCGCAGAGGTTCTCGGTCGCCAGGACGTGCAGCACGGCCAGCAGCAGGTGGACGTCGCCGCCGGGGACGACCGCCATATGCTCGTCGGCCAGCCGCGCGGTCTCGGTGCGGCGCGGGTCGATCACCACGACCTTCCCGCCTCGGCCGCGCACATCCTTGATGCGCTGCTTGGCGTTCGGCATCGTGGTCACCGAACCGTTCGAGACCGCCGGATTCGCGCCGAGGATCACCAGCCGGTCGGTGCGGTCGATATCGGCGATCGGCATGAGCACGTTCGAGCCGAACATCCGCCAGGCCGCGAACTCCTGCGGGAACTGATCGATCGAGGACGCCGTGTAGAAATTGCGCGTCAACAACGCCATCCGCAGCAGCGCCCCGTACAGCACCGAGGAACTGTGCGCGGCCGGGTTACCCAGATACATCGCGATCGCGCTCGGCCCGTGCTCGCGCCGGATCGCGCGCAGCCGCCGCCCGATCTCCCGGAACGCCTCGTCCCAGCCGATCGGCTCGAACCCGTCGCCAACCCGCCGCACCGGCGTCCGCAGCCGGTCCGGGTCGTGGTGCAGTCCGCCCATCGCGGTCGCCTTCGGGCAGATATACCCTTGCGACAGAACGTCTTCCGGGTTCCCCTCGATCCGCGCGACCCGATCCCCCTCGACGGTGACCAGGATCCCGCAGTGCGCCTCACACAGAGTGCACTGCCGAGCAACAATGCGAGTACTCATAGCTCATCCTCTCAGGCGACGGCCCATCGCGAGCGTACCGCTCCCCTCTCCCCGGGTACACCCACCGCAGTCGGATATCGACACGCCAGGTTTCGGCTCGGCGTGTGCCCATCCATCGCGGCATCGGCGCCCGGCCTGCGGCCGTGAACGCACACCTTCGCAGGTCCGAAACCCCTTCCGATCGGAGGTCTTCGCACATGACCGTGACCGATGAGTGCCTGGACGACAACGCGCGGTCCGCCGAAGGGCTGCGGAACATCCGGCTCGGTATGTCTTTATGAGCTGGATTCCTTGCGGTGGCTGGCGTTGAAGCGGGCTTTCTTCTGACGGTTGCCGCAGGTGTTCATGTCGCACCATTTGCGGGTGCGGCTTCGGCTGGTGTCGAAGAAGGCGGCTCGGCAGGTAGGGGAGGCGCACAGGGCCAGTTTTCCGTCTCGTTCGCCTGCGATGATGCTGATCGCGTCGGCGGCGATCACGCCCAGGGCGTCTGCCACGCAGGTCGGCGAGCTGAGTTGCCAGTGCCGATTGCCTTCGGGCGCAAGGATTGCCGATGCGCGGCCCTGAACGCTGCAGTCGTTGATCACTCGGACCGCGGCGGCGGGTAGGGCGGCTCGGGTAGCGGCGGCCGTGGCAGCGGCGTGGATCGATTCCCGCAGTTCCCGGGCGCGTTCGAGCTGGGCGGGGGTGCAGGAGTCGACGGCGAGGCCGTTCACCCGCAGCCAGTCGACCAGGCGCTGCGGCGTGGGAATGCGCTCGATCGCGTCGCCGTGACGCTCCGACAGCGTCCCCGTGAAGCTGGTCGCCAGCACGTTACCGAGGCGAAAGTCGGGAAACCCAGCAGGCATGGAACCACCATAGCCGGTTGCAGCCCGGCTCGATCGCGTGTTAGAACCGTCTTAGCCGGTTCACGACGAGCCGCAGCCCGCTCAGCGACGGCCTGGAGGTCTCATGCACGGTTCACCCGCCGACGTGCGCGCATTCGAAACCCGCGCACCCGACGCCGACCTCGACGATCTGCGCGCGCGATTGGCCGCGGCACGCCTACCGGAGCCGGAGACGGTCCACCCCGCCCCGCCCGGCCCGCGCCGATGGGCACAGGGCGTCCCCCTCGCCGATCTCACCGAGGTCGTGAACTACTGGCGCACGGAGTACGACTGGCGGTCGTTCGAAGCGCGCCTCGACCGAATCGGCCAGTACCGCACCACAATCGACGGTCTGGGCATCCATTTCCTGCACCGCCGCTCCACCCGCGCGGACGCCACGCCCCTGATCGTGACCCACGGCTGGCCGGGCAGCATTGCCGAATTCATCGACGTGATAGACGAATTGGCCGATCCGGAAGACGCCGCCGCCCCGGCGTTCCACGTGGTGGTCCCGTCGTTACCGGGCTTCGGCTACAGCGATAAACCCGCCGCCACCGGCTGGGGAACCGAAAAGATCGCGGCCGCCTGGGTGGAACTGATGCGAAGGCTCGGCTACCGCAGATTCGTCGCGCACGGCGGCGATTGGGGAGGCGTGATCACCACGATCCTCGGCGGCAGATTCCCCGAGCACGTCCTCGGCATCCACACCACGACCGCGCAGTCCCCGCCCGGCTTGCCGACGGAGGGCCTGACGGCGCTCGAACGCGCATGGACCGAGGAGACCAGCCATTTCTGGCGTCACCGCGCGGCATACGCGAAACAGCAGGCGACCCGGCCACAGACCATCGGCTACGCCCTCGTCGACTCACCCGTCGGACTGCTCGCCTGGATCCTCGACAAGTTCGCGGAGTGGACCGACACCGAGGACAGCCCGTTCGAAACCATCTCCAGGGACCGCATTCTCGACGACGTCACGCTGTACTGGCTCACCCGCACCGGCGCCGCCGCGGCCCGCATCTACTACGAAAGCCACAACTCCCTCGACCCCGAACTCCGCGTCGACGTTCCGTCCGCGATCACCGTATATCCCCGCGACATCGAGAAATATCCGCGTGGCTGGGCCGAGAAGCGATTCCGGCAGATCGTCCGCTGGCGGTCCCCCGAAATCGGCGGGCATTTCCCGTCCCTCGAGGTCCCGGAGTATTTCGTCACCGACGTTCGAGAAGGACTTGCCGCGGTACTGGCCGCGAACCCTTCCTGAATCGGATTTCAGGCCCGTTCAGGCCCGCTTCAGCCACCCGTTGCGACAGTGGCCCCGCGATCGATACCACCATCGAGCGAGAGGCGGAATATGGACCACACAGTGCGCATCGGCCGGCACCCCTACCGGATCGTCGGCAAGGCTCCACTGTCGACGGTGTCGCGGGCCTGCTACGGCAAGCACCGATACACCTTGCAGCGCGTGTCGGACGGTTCACTGTGGCTGGCCTTCGGCGCCCGGCTCACCGCCGCGTCGGAACTGGTCTGCGCACGCCGGTAGTTCTCGGCCCCGGCGTGCGCCGTTCCGCACGCCGGGGCCACCGGAATAGGCCCGCACGGTACCGTGTTCCCTTGGTTGCCATGTCCACCAAATTGGTGGAGCCAGGAACCGAGGAGGACACCGTGCAGTTCGGAATCTTCAGCGTCGGGGACGTCACCGCCGACCCGACCACCGGCCGGACGCCCACCGAGGCCGAGCGCATCAAGGCGATGGTCGCCATCGCGTTGAAGGCGGAAGAGGTCGGGCTCGACGTGTTCGCCACCGGTGAGCACCACAATCCCCCGTTCGTGCCGTCGTCGCCGACCACCATGCTCGGCTACGTGGCCGCCCGCACCGAGCGGCTGCAGCTGTCCACCGCGACGACGCTGATCACGACCAACGACCCGGTGAAGATCGCCGAGGACTTCGCCATGCTGCAGCACCTGTCCGACGGCCGGGTGGACCTGATGCTGGGCCGCGGCAACACCGGCCCCGTCTACCCCTGGTTCGGCAAGGACATCCGCGAAGGCATCCCGCTGGCCATCGAGAACTACCACCTGCTGCGCAAGCTGTGGCGCGAGCCGCAGGTGAACTGGCAGGGCAAGTTCCGCACCCCGCTGCAGGGCTTCACCGCCACGCCCGCGCCGCTGGACGGGACGCCGCCGTTCGTGTGGCACGGCTCGATCCGCTCGCCGGAGATCGCCGAACAGGCCGCGTACTACGGCGACGGCTTCTTCCACAACAACATCTTCTGGAACGCCGAGCACACCGCGCAGATGGTGAATCTGTACCGGCAACGCTACGAGCACTACGGGCACGGCGCCGCCGACCAGGCCGTCGTCGGTCTGGGCGGGCAGGTGTTCATGGCCGAGACCGAGGCGGCGGCCAAGAAGTTCTTCCGGCCCTACTTCGACGACGCGCCCGTCTACGGCCACGGACCGTCGCTGGAGGAGTTCACCGAACTCACCCCGCTGACCGTGGGGACGCCCGAGCAGGTGATCGAGCGCACCCTCGGTTTCGCCGACAATGTCGGCGACTATCAGCGCCAGCTGTTCCTCATGGACCACGCCGGGCTGCCGCTCGAGGTGGTGCTGGAACAGCTCGAGATCCTCGGCCGCGAGGTCGTGCCGGTGCTGCGCCGCGAGTTCGAGGCCCGTCGCCCCGCGCACGTGCCCAGCGATCCGCCGACCCACGCCACGCTGGTGGCCGCCGGGCCGGACACGCCCTACCACCTCGTCGAGCCCGCCCGCGAACGTATGCTCGCCGCTGCCCCGAAGGAGTGAACCAGTGAGCCGCACCGTCGTCGTCCTGACCGCAGGACTGTCCCAGCCGTCCACCACCCGGCTGCTCGCCGATCAGTTGTCCGGCGCGGTGGCCGCCGCCGTCACCGCGCGTGGCGAGTCCGTCGACTTCGAGGTGGTCGAATTGCGGGATCTGGCAACGGATCTGGCGACCACCCTGACCACCGGCGGCCTGCCGACTCCGGCGGTCGCCGCGGTCCGGGAGAAGATCTCCGCCGCCGATGGGGTCATCGCCGTCACACCCGTGTTCGCCGCGAGCTACAGCGGCCTGTTCAAGATGTTCATCGATGTCCTGGACCCCGACGCGCTCAACGGCATGCCGGTGCTGATCGCGGCCACCGCGGGCACCCCGCGTCACGCGCTGGTGCTCGACCACGCCATGCGGCCGCTGTTCGCCTACCTGCGCGCGGTCGTGGCGCCGACCGGAATCTTCGCGGCGACAGAGGATTTCGGCTCCGAGGGGCTCGCCGATCGGGTGCGGCGCGCCGCCGCCGAGTTCGCGCCGCTCGTTCTCGCCGAACAGACCGCGGTCGCGGGCTTCCTCGACGAGCAGCCCCCTCGGGCACGCACCTCCGGCAACTCCCTCCCCGCCCCGACCCCGTTCGCCGAGCTACTCGCCGGGCACGACGGCGTGCTCGCCGGGACCGACTAGCGCCTCGTCCGGCCAGGTCGCGCGCGCAATAATCCGGCGACGTCGGCCGTCATCCTCGCGATAATGGCCGACGCGTGGAACACCTCGATCACGTCATCGACGGCTACGGGGCCGACGTCGACCTCGACGTGATCCGCGCATGGTGGTAGCTGCGCGCCTGACGACGGACAGAGCCCCCGGCCGGAGTCTGCCGCCTGCCACTAGCGCGGCGTTTGCGCAAACTCATGGCAACGCCCAGCATGGACAGTGACCCGTGGCCCGCCGCCCTGGACGCACGACCCCTGACGGGTCACCGACCCCAACGGAGGCTGGAAACCATGACCTTCCCGAACCCGTCCGGCACCCGCACCGAACCCGACGAGGAGACCATCCTCGCGGTGATGCGGCTCGCGCAGCGGGCACCGTCGGTCCACAACACCCAGCCCTGGCACTGGGTACTCGCCGACGGCGAACTGCATCTGCACACCGACCCCGACCGCATGCTGCCCGCGGCCGACCCGCACAGCCGCCAGCAGGTCATCAGCTGCGGCGCCATGCTGCATCACGTCCGCACGGTGCTCGCGGCCCGCGGCTGGCACACCGACATCACCCGCCTGCCCGACCCCGCGCGGCCCGACCACCTGGCCGTGCTCTGCTTCCGGCCCTGGCCCGATCCCCCGGCCGGCATCGCGACCCGCGCGGCAGCGATCGAGCGGCGGCGCACCGACCGCCTCCCGCTGCTCGAACCGCGCGGCTGGGACGAACTCCTACCCGCCCTGCGCAAACTGGTCGCACCACACGATCTGGTTTTCGAGGTACTCGAAGACGATGCCCGCGAACAGCTGGCAAAGGTTTCCGCACGGGCCACCACCGCCCGCGACGACGACGCCATGTATCAGATGGAACTGGACTGGTGGACAGGCCATTCCGGCGCCGCGGAGGGAGTGCCGGAAACCTCGCGGGTCTCAGCCGCCGAGGCCGCGCGAGTCGAGGTCGGCCGGGAATTCCCCACCGTCGCGCATTCGATGCGCCGCCCCGCCCTCACCGACCGCGCCGAGTTGGTCGCGCTCGGATCCTACGGTGACGCGACGCCGCAGTGGCTGCACACCGGCGAGGCGCTGTCCGCCGTACTGCTCGAGAGCACTGCCGCGGGCCTCGCGACCTGCCCGATCACCCATGTCACCGAACTCCCCGCGGGCCGCGGCGCCGTCGCCGACCTACTTCCCGACCGCGCCACACCCCAGGTCGTGATCCGGATCGGCACCGCACCCGCGGGCGAACCGGACCTGCCCGCCACCCCGCGCCGCCCGCTCGCCGACATTCTCACCGTCCACCACAGCTGACCGAGGAACTCCCGCGAGGTTCGCACCGTCGAAGACGATGCGCTGCCGAGAGCGCCCGTCGCCCGGATACTATTGGCCGGGCGACAATAACGCGCGGCCGGTGGAACGCAGCCGGCGACCTACGCGCTGCCTCGGAGGAGGTCCCACATGGACGAACTGGCCGAAACAATCTCGCGGATGCGGGCTTTCATCGATTCGGAGGTCATTCCGCACGAGCCGGTGCTGGCCGCCGACGATGCCGAGGCGGGCGCCGCGCTCGCCCGGCTGCGCGAGCGGGCCAAGGAACTCGGGTTGTGGGCGCTGGGTCATCCGGCCGAACTCGGCGGTGGCGGTGTGCCGTTCCTCGACTTCGTCTACCTGAACGAGATCATCGGACGTTCGGAGTTCGGGCAGCTGGCCGTGGGCTCGGTGTCCATGCAGGACACGCTGATGCTGCACCGGCACGGCACCGACGAGCAGCGCCGCCGCTGGATCCCGCCCATGGTGGCCGGTGACATCCTGCCGTCGGTGGGGCTGACCGAGCCGGAGGTCGCGGGCTCGGATCCGACCCTGATCGCCAGCCGCGCCGAACTCGACGGCGATACCTGGATCATCAACGGGCACAAGTGGTTCACCACCGGCGCGCGCCAGGCGGCGTACTGCACCGTGTTCGCCCGGACCGAACCGGAAGACGTGCCCGCGCACGCCAGGATCAGCGCGATCATCGTGCCGACCGACACCCCGGGCTTCGAGATCGTGCGCTCCATCCCGACGATGGGCCACGATCCGAGCGACCACTACGAGGTGCGGCTCACCGACGTGCGCGTGCCCGCCGCCAACCTGCTGGGCGAGCGCGGCAAGGGTTTCGCCGTGGCACAGGACCGCCTCGGCCCCGGCCGGATCTTCCACTGCATGCGGTGGCTCGGGCAGGCCCAGCGCGCCTACGAACTCATGTGCGCACGGGCCAACGCCCGCTACGCGCACGGCTCACTGCTCGCCGAGAAGGGCGAAATCCACAGGTACATAGCGGAATCCGCCGCCGAGATCCACGCCGCCCGGTTGATGACCCTCGACGCCGCCCGCGCGATGGACGCCGGGGAGGACTACCGGGTGCGCGTCGGCCTGGTGAAATTCTGGGGCGCGCGCATGCTGCACAACGTCATCGACCGCGCCATCCAGGTGCACGGCGCGCTCGGTCTGACCGCCGACACCCCGCTGGAACGTATGTACCGGCAGGCCCGCTACGCCCGCGTCTACGACGGTCCCGACGAGGTGCACCGCATGTCCGCCGCGCGCCGCCTGCTGCGTTCCCCGGAGGCCGCGCCGTGGCGGTGACACCGGTAACCCCTGCGGCCGAGGCGATTACGCTGGCCGACGGTGTCGGCGCGGTGCTCGCCGCGGCGACCGGCCGGGCGATCACCGATGTGCGGGTGCGGCCGTTCACCGGCGGGGCGAGCAGACAGGTGTTCGCGGTCGAGGCACGCGACCCGGCGGGCACTGCGGTACGGGCCGTACTGCGCCGCGACCCGCCCGGCCACGGTGACACCGCGCGGATGCGGGCCGAGGCGGCGTGCCTGCGGGCCGCCGCCGGAGCCGGGGTGCCGGTCCCGACCGTGCTCGCCGCCGGGGACACGGCGCCGGGGATCGATGCACCCTATCTGCTGATGGAGCTGGTCGGCGGGGAGTCGATTCCCCGTAAGCTGCAACGGAATCCGGAGTTCGCGCTGCTGCGCGACCGGCTCGCCGGAGAACTCGGCCGCGTGCTCGGACTGCTCCACCGCACCCCGCTCGATACGCTCGGCATGCTGGACGACGGTGACCCACTCGACATGATCGAGCAGGTCTACCGCGATCTGGGCGATCCCCGTCCGGTGGTCGAAATGGGATTGCGCCGGCTGCGCGAGGGTCCCCCGCCGCGACGCCCGAACACGCTGGTGCACGGCGACTTCCGGCTCGGCAACTTCCTCGTCGAACCCGACGGTATCCGCGCGGTGCTCGACTGGGAACTGGCCCACATCGGCAACCCCGTCGAGGATCTGGGCTGGCTGTGCGTGCGCGCCTGGCGTTTCGGCGCCGCGGCGCCGGTCGGCGGTCTCGGCAGTCGCGAACAACTGCTGGACGGCTACGAACAATGCACCGGCACCCGCCCGGCCGCGGCGGAGTTGCGCTGGTGGGAGGCGTTCGGAACGCTGAAGTGGTTGGTGCTCAGCATGTTCCAGGCCGAACGCCACCACAGTGGGACGGAACGCTCACTCGAGCTCGCGGCGATCGGCCGCCGTGTCTGCGAATCCGAGTACGACCTGCTCATCGCGCTCGATCTGCTCGACGGCACGGCGTCGGTGCCCGCGCCCACGACACCCCCGCCCACGGTGCACGACCGCCCCGGACCCGCCGAGATACTGGAACTCGTCGCCGAGGCCCTCACCACCGAGATCGGCCCCGCCCTGACCGCGGACCACTCCCGCGAGCGCTACACGCTCCGGGTCTGCGCCAACCTCCTCGCCATCGCGGCCCGCGAACTCCACGCCGGCCCCGCCGCCACCACCGTGGTCCGGCGCCTACTCACCGCCCTGGGGTGCGATTCCGAAGCCGCCCTGGCCGACCGCCTGCGCACCGGCGCACTCCCCTACTCCGACAACGCCATTCGCCACGCGGTGACCACCGCCGTCCTCTCGCGCCTCCGAGTCGCCAACCCCCGATACGCCGAATAGGGCACCCGCGCCGCATCCGTCCCCGTCCGTGCCGCCGGGCAGCCGCACCCGGTCAGGCGGCCATGGCGCGCGTGGACCGGGTGATCGACTTGCCGTGGCGGGCGGGCATACTCGGTCGGGGATCGAGGGTTAGGACTGGCATGGACGATCACTATCTGGCGGCGGCGCTCGCTCAGGAAGCCGGTGAGCTGTTGCTCGCCATCCGGGCGGAGGGCGGCGCGGTCGGCGACCGGCGGTCCAACACCCTGCTGCTGGACCGGTTGCGGCAGGAGCGGCCGGACGATGCCGTGCTCTCGGAGGAGAGCCCCGACGACGCGGTGCGGATCGGCCGGTCACGGGTGTGGATCGTGGACCCGCTCGACGGCACCCGCGAGTACGGCCAGCCGCCCCGCGACGACTGGGCGGTGCACGTCGCACTCGCGGTGGACGGCGTACCCGAAGCGGGCGCGGTCGCGCTGCCCGCCCAGGGCGGCCTCGTGCTGCACACCGGTGAACCACCCGTGCTCGCGCCCCCGCAGGCCGGACCCGTCCGGGTCGCCGTCTCCCGCAGCCGCATGTCGCGGGAGGTGCAGCGGTTGACGGCCGAGCTGTCGGCGACACCGGTGCCGATGGGTTCGGCGGGCGCGAAGGCGATGGCCGTCGTGCGCGGCCTCGCCGACGTCTACGCGCACTCCGGCGGTCAGTACGAATGGGATTCGTGCGCGCCGGTGGCCGTCGCCGCGGCGGCCGGACTGCACGTCTCCCGCCTCGACGGATCCCCGCTGCGCTACAACCGCCCCGACCCCTACCTCCCCGACCTGCTCATCTGCCGCCCCGAACTCGCCGAATCCGTGCTGACGGCCGTACACCGCGGCTGAGTCCGGCCCATCGCCTCGGCGCGCCGGAGCAGCCGACGCGTCCGGTCGTGGCGCTCGACGGAGACCGAGTCTTCGCCTTTCCCGACCGCGCGGCGGGCACGGCGCACGTAGACTCCGCACGTGACCGATCTCGCGGACTTCGCACGGCTGCTCGCCGGTGATCACGGCCTGTGCGTCGTGTCGACCGCGCGGGCCGACGGCACCATTCAGTCGTCCCTGGTGAACGCCGGGGTCCTGCCCCACCCCGCCACCGGCGAGCAGGTGATCGGCATGGTGGTGCGCGGCGGCACCCGCAAACTCGAGAACCTGCGGGCCCGCCCGCACACGACCGTCGTCGCCCGCGTCGGCTGGCAGTGGGCCACCGCCGAGGGCCCGGTATGGATCACCGGCCCCGACGACCCGGCCCCCGGCATCGACCCCGAACGCCTACGCCTGCTGCTCCGCGAGATCTTCACCGCCGCCGGCGGCACCCACGACAACTGGGACGAATACGACCGAGTGATGGCCGAAGAACACCGCACCGCCGTCCTACTGACTCCCACCCGTATCTACAGCAACAGCTGAAGCCGCCCGATCGACGTAATGATTACGTCATAGTAGTCTGGCATCATGCTGTTTCCGACGCCCACCCTGACTGCCATCGATGAACACGTCTTGGCCGAGGTGGATCGGATGCGAGCCGACCTGCGTCACGAAGTTCGGTCGAAGCCAGGTAAGTGGGTCGGCGGCCTACGCAAATTCCTGACAGCAGATGCTGTCGCGGCGTCGAACTCCATCGAGGGGTTCAAAGTTTCGACGGTCGACGTCGAAGACCTGATCGCAGGTGAACGGGATGTCGAGGTTTCCGAGGAGGACAAGGCCGAAACGCTCGCCTACGAGCGAATGATGACCTACATACAGACGCTGCACGATGTGGATGACTTCGCCTACAGCAAAGGTTTGCTGAATTCGCTGCACTGGATACTGCAGGGGCACCGGCACACCGAGCGACGACCGGCCGGCCAATGGCGGCGCGGACCGGTCTATGTCACCGACGCCCGCGATCCGAGCATCGCCGCGTACACCGCACCGGACGCGGATCGAGTGCCTTCGTTGATGGCGGAACTCGTGGACTGGCTCGAAACAGACGACGGCACACACCCGCTCGTCCGCGCGGCAATGGCCCATCTGCACCTTGTCTCCATCCACCCCTGGGCGGACGGCAACGGGCGAATGTCGAGGTCCCTGCAAACGTTGTTGATCGCTCGGGAAAGCGTTCTCGCGCCGGAGTTTTCGTCCATCGAAGCTTGGCTGGGTAGGCCCGGCAATACCTGGGAGTACTACCAGGTTCTCGGTCGGCGCGGCAATATCTATCAACCGGATCAGGATGTATCAGAATGGATCAGGTTCAATCTGACCGCCTATCACCAGCAGGCGCAGACGGTCCACGCCCGGTGGGTTCGGGCCGCCACCGTGTGGTCGATGCTGGAAGAGTACCTAGCAGGTATCCGCATAGACGAACGGGCGGTCAGCGCGCTGCATGATGTAGCTCTGTCCGGCCGGATCCGGCGAACACGCTACGAACTGGCCGAGGGGCTGAGTTTGCAGCAGGCCCAACGTGATCTGCGTGATCTCGTCACGCTCGGCGTCCTCGAGCCCGTCGGGCGCACCAGGGCCCGCTTCTACCAGGCGGGACCCGATTACCCGGCGGATGTGCTGGAGGTCGCCAGGACCCCGACCACGCTGACCGATCCCTATCGTCGTTAGTGGGGTGGGTCAGGGGAGGTGGGCGGACAGGAGCCAGGCCGGGATGGACTTGCGGCCGTTGCCTTCGTCTCGCAGGCCCGCGCCCATCAGTTCTTCGAGGTTGGGGAGGTTTTCGGGGAGTTGGGCGTGGATGCGGGCGGGGCGGATCTCGTCGATGGTCCAGTAGCGGCCGACGATGTCGCGCAGTTCGTCGGCGGTGACCGGGTTGACCGGGTCCACGGGGACGGCGGCCTTGTCGAAAACCAGCACGAAATAGGAGGCGCCGGGGGCCGCGGCGCGCACGATCGACTGCTGATAGCCCTCGCGTAGTTCGACCGGCATGGAGTGGAACAGGGTGCTGTCGACGATGGTGCCGAAGCGGTTGTCGTAGCCGGTGAACGAGCTGATGTCGGCGACCTCGAAACTCGCGCCGGTGAGCCCGCGGGCGGCGGCCGCCCGGCGCGCGAGTTCGATCGCCGTCGGCGACTGGTCCAGGCCGACGGTCGTGAAACCCCGCTCGGCCAGGTGCAGCGACAGCGCGGCCTCACCGCAACCGGCGTCGAGCACCTCGCCGTGGAACTTCCCGGCCGCGATGAGCGCGGCGATCTCCGGCTGCGGTTCGCCGATGCTCCACGGCGGGCGGCCGCCCGCGCCCATCTCGGGCCGCTCACCGCGGTAAGCGGATTCGAACATCTCGTCGGACGAAGGAGTTGTCATACCTCCCGGTGTACCAAAGGGTTCCGGTGCTCCGCACGCACCGGACGAGACCGCGGGACGGGGCTGTGCGACCCTCGTAGCGAAAGTTGTCGCGCCCGGTGCGGCGCCGGAGGACGAAGGAGAGACGCGTGCAGCGGATCGGCGTGATCGGTGGCGGAACGATGGGGGCGGGCATCGCCGAGATTGCCGCGCGAGCCGGCGGCGAGGTGCTGGTGCTGGAGCGCGACGCCGACGCCGCCGACGCGGCCGTCGCCCGCCTGGAGAAGTCGCTGGCGCGGGCGGTGAAGTCCGGGCGGCTGGAGCAGGCCGACGCCGACGCGGCGCGCGCCCGCGTCACGCTCACCGTCACCATCGACGACTTCGCCGACCGCGAACTGGTCATCGAGGCGGCCCCGGAGATCGAGGAACTCAAGGCCGAGTTCTTCGCCAAACTCGACGCCATCGTCTCCCCCGAGACCATCCTCGCCACCAACACCTCCTCCATCCCGGTGATCCGGCTGGCCAACGCCACCACCCGGCCCGGCCGCGTGGTCGGCCTGCACTTCTTCAACCCGGTGCCGGTGCTGCCGCTGGTCGAGATCGTGGTCACGCTGAAAACCGAACGGGCCGTGGCCGATTCGGTGACCGCCTACGCCCGCGACGTGCTGGGCAAGCGCACCATCGAATCCAAGGACCAGGCCGGATTCATCGTCAACGCGCTGCTCATCCCCTACCTGTGCGCGGCGATCCGCATGTTCGAGACCGGTTTCGCCAGCGCCGAGGACATCGACGAGGGCATGGTCTCGGGCTGCGCCCACCCGATGGGCCCGCTGCGCCTGACCGACACCATCGGCCTGGACGTCACACTCGCCGTGGCCGAGTCGCTCTACCAGGAGTTCGGCGAACCCCAGTACGCCCCGCCGGTGCTGTTGCGCCGCATGGTCGAGGCGGGCTATCTGGGCCGCAAGACCGGGCGCGGGTTCTACACCTACTGATCCGGCGCCTGCCTGCGCATAGAATGGCTGGTCGTCGGCTAGGTGGTGGGAGGCGTTGGTGTGACGCGGTTGTCCGGCGTCTACGACGCGTCCAAGCCGGGATTGCCGCGGGGGCGCAGCAGCCTCCCGGCCGAACAGGCGCGTGAGGAGCAGCGCTCCCGGCTGCTGCGCGGGGTGATCTCGGCGGTGGCGGAGAAGGGGTACGCCGCCACCACGGTCGCGGATATCGTTGCGCGCGCGAGGGTTTCGCGACGGGAGTTCTACCAGCACTTCACCGACAAGCAGCAGTGCTTCCTCGACGCCGCGCTGGCCGGCGCGGAGGTGGTGTTCGCCGCGCTGGAACCGCCCGCGGAACAGATCGACCCGCTGGACATGCTGCGGCGTAGCATCCGCGGATATCTCGGATTGTGTTCCGCCGAGCCGGAATTCACGCGCTGTCTGATCATCGAGCTGCCGGGCATGGGGGAACTGGGGCTGGCGCTGCGCAATGTCGGCTATCAGCGGATCGCGGATATCCTGCGGGAGTGGCACGTTCGGGCGCGGGAGGTTCGCCCCGAGTGGCCCCCGGTGCCGGGCGCGATGTTCACCGCGGCGGTGGGGGCGATAGAGGAACTGGTACTGGGGCCGATCAGCGCCGGGTGCCCGGACGAGCTGCCCGAACAGGAGCAGTCGGCGGTGGAGGTGCTGCTGCGGCTGTTCGCCGTGCCGGAGTGAGGTCAGCGGGTGGGCAGCGCGCCGTCCAGGCCGCCGACGTCGGTGATCTGCCAGCCGCCGTTGCTGTCGACGGTCACGTTGTAGGTGACCGTCATCTGACCGCCCTTGGGGTTCTGGGCATTGGTCGAGGTGACGTCGACGAAGACATTGACCTTGTACACACCACCGGACACCGAGGCGACCTTCGCCGCGATCGGCACGGCCGTGGAGGTCCACTTCAACGGCAGCAGAATCTCCTCCAGCTTCGGCGCCGTGGCGTCGAACTTGTTCGCCAGCTGCGGACTCGTATTCGCCTTGAGCTTGCTCACCCAAGCCGCCACATTCTGATGGTCGATGGTCGACGCCCCGACCGCGTAATCCGTCGCCACCTGCTCGGCGTGCCGCTCCCCCACCTCCCCCGCCCGCACCCCGTCCAACTCGTCCCGCGCCGCCCACCACCCGAAACCGGCCACGGCCAGCGCGGCCACCAACACCGCAACCCCAACCGCCACACCGATGGCCGAGACCGACACCGACACGGTCCGGCCCGTGCCGCCCCGCCGCTCCCGCCCGGTCCCAGCCGATTCAGCGTCGACTACCGCATGTGCCGCCGCTCCGGCCCGTCCCGCGGCCGCCCGGCGTCCACCGCGACTGCCCCCACCACGGCCCTTCCCACCCGCACGCCCGGCCCCCGCCTCGCCCGCGCCACTGTCCGCCTCGCCACCCGGCGAGCCGACTTCCTTCCCCACCGCTTCCGCGTCACCCGCCTCGGCCGCACCACCGTGCTTTCCGCCAGGATCCCCGCCCACCCCCGAGTCCGCGCCGCGAGTCGCCCCCGAGGCCGACCGGCCCGCGTCCTTGTCCGAAATACCCTGTTGCCCAAGGGCTTTGTCATCGCCCGCGCCTACCGAACCCGCAGCTCCGGAACCGGCGGCGGCCTCGACCGGCTCCCCGCCCGATTCGGCGACGACCGCGCCGAGCGGCTCGGCCGGTGTGGCGTTGCCGGTCTCGCCCGGGAGCGGTTCGCCTGCCACGGCGTCGGAGATTGCGTTGTCCGAGTTGGGTTCTGCGGGCATGGGTGATTCCTTTGCGCGGGTCCGGAGTCAGTTGAGGGCGATGCGGAGGTGGATGGCGCCGTCGTCGGGGTCGGTGGAGGCCAGGGCCGCGGAGATGAGGGCGCCCAGGTCGATGCGCGGGACCACCCCCACGACGGTGTCCACCAGCGGCCGCAGGATGGGGGCCAGCGGGGCCAGCTGCGGGCCGATCTCGTCGACCCAGGTGCCGAGCCGGTGGACGAAGGGCACCAGACCCATGTCCTCCTGATACATGCGGGGCGCGTCGCCGGTGCGGAACAGCCGGCCGATCGACTCGGCGATATCGTCCACGCGCTGGCCGAATTCGATGAGCGGCGGGCGGGCGACCGTCATCGCGGGCCCGGCGTCGGCCATCTGCGGGGCGATGCTCTGCAGGTCGCGCAGCAGTTCCCCGACCTCGGGCGACCGGTCGGCGATGGCGGCGGCGAGCAACCCGGTGGACCGCGACAGTTCGGGTATCACCGCCTCGGTCCCGGTCAATGCCGTGGTGAAGGTGTCGACGAGCGCGTTGGCGGCGGCCGGATCGATCCGCCCCAGCACCCGGGTGACCAGCCGGGCCAGCTCCGGGATCGACAGCGGCGGACGCACGAGTGCCGTATCGACCGCCTCGCCGTCACGCAGGTTCCGCCCGCCCGGCGTCCGCGGCGCGAACTCCACGTAGGGCTCGCCGAGCCAGGACAGGTTCTCGATGGTGACGAGGCTGTCGGCCGGAACCTGGTACGCCGCACGGATATCCATCGTCACCCGTACCCCGGCGGCGGTGGAGTCGACCGCGGCGATCTCCCCCACCTCGATACCGGACAGCAGCACCGGCGACCCGGTCGCGAGACCACCGGAGTCGGGCACCCGCATGGTGACGGTGGTGTACTGCGCGAACGGATCCGCGCCCACGACACCGAACGCGAGGTAGGCCGAACCCACCACCGACACCACGGCGATCGCGCCGAGCGACAACACCGAACGCGCCTTCATCGCACCACTCCGATCATCCGCAGCGTCCGCAGGATGTGTTCGACCTGCTCGTCGGCGGGCACCGGCGGCCCCTGCTCGGGTGTCACCGTCACCCCGCGCAACCGCACCTTCGGCCCGTGCTCGACGAACGGGATGATCTTGTCGCGGATCACCGCGACCAGGGCGTTGAGATTCGACGGCGCTTGCAGATCCAGTGGCCGGCTGGTGAACAGCAGCGGGAAGATCGCCCCGAGCGCACCGTCGGCGGACTGTGCCACGGGCGCGAGCCAGGTGAGCGCGTGCGCCACCGGAGCCATGCCGCCGAGCACGCCGATGACATTGACGATGGTGGCGACGGAGGCCGACAACTGTTCCACGGCGGGTTCGGTGAGCAGCTCGGCGAGGGTGTCGCGCCGGCGATTCATCACCTCGGAGTCCTTGGTGAAACCGTTCAGCAGATGGTCGACCTGATCCAGATTGGCCGACAGATCCGCGGCGTCGGCGCCGAGCACCTGGAAGATGCGCGCGGTCTGCGCCGGATCCTCCGGCAGCACGCCGTTGAGGTCGGTGATCAGGTCCTGCAGGTGGTCGATCGCGCCGCCCTGCACGAAGGTCGCGACCCCCGCCAGGGTGTCCTCGACGCGGACCGCGGGCCGGGTCTGGCCGACGGGAATGGTGTCGCCGTCGTGCAGGAGCCGCCCGAACCCGTCCGGCGGCGTGGTCAGCGCGATGTGGATGTCGCCGAGCAGCGTGTTCTGCCGCAGCACCGCGGTCGTCGTGGTGGGCAGCTGAACGTCGTCGTCGATCTCGGCGTCGACGATCACGTGCCCGCCGGGCCCGCGATCCGGCTGTGCCAGTGCGATATTCGTGGCGACGCCGACCTGTGCGCCGTTGGCGATCACCTTCGCCCGCGCGGGCAGATTCAGCACATCGGTGAACTCGATGCGCACGTGATAGCTGGGCCCGGCCACCCCGGCACCGGGCAGCGGCAGCTCCGCCGGATCGAAGGCGCAAGCCCCGCAAGCCGATACGGCCACGATCAGCGCGGCCGAGGCCGCGCGGCGCAGTCCCGCCCTCATCGCGCACCCGCCGAGGCCAGGACCATCCGCACCAGGTCGACGTTCGCCATGTCGTCGGCCGCCGAACATCGGCCCGGCGCGACCAGATCGACCGCGGCACAGATCTTCTCGGCGTCCGGCGTGGGAATCGCGACTCGCGGCGGCGCGAAGGTGAGTCCCGGCGCGCCGGTACGGGGGTCGAGGATCGCGGTGAACGCGCCGGTGATCACGGGAACCATGTCGAGGATCTGGCGCAGGGTGGCGATGTGCGCGCCGAGGAACCGGATCAGCGGCACCGACGCGTCCAGCAACAGGAAGATCGGATCCCCGAACATCGTGGTGATGTCGTTCAGCATGGGCAGCACTCGGCGGAAGTGGTCGATGATGACGGTGGTCTCGCTGAACAACTCGTTGTTCACCTGCCGCAGGATCTGCTCCAGCCCCAGCACCATCGCGTCGATCGTGCCCCAGTGTGTGGACACGCTGTCGGCCAGCGCCGAGAGGCTGTCGACGATGCCCGACAGTCGGCCGATGGCCGCGTCGGGATGGTCCAGCGCGGTACCGAGCTTGCCGATGACGGCGTTGAGCTGCGGCCCGGTGCCCGCCGTCGCCGCGTTCAATTGGGTTACCAGACGGCCGATCTCGTCGTTCTGCTCGGGTTCGGGCCCGAGCAGCTGTTCGGACAGCTCGGCCACGGCGTGCAGCGTCTCGGTCAGGCTCTTCGGCGTCAGCGTTCGGGTGAGACACTGCCCGGGATCCCACCGATCGGGCACGGCGCCGCTGTTGAGCACGGCCAGATCGCGGTCGGTGGTGACATTGCGCGACAGTGTCGTCGCGGCGGCATCGGCCAGGACCGGGTGCGCGGCGTCCACGGCGAACTCGACCCGCACCTTGTCCCCGGCGGGCCGGACATCGGTGACCGTGCCGACGGGAATGCCCCGCATCGTGACGTGATTGCCCGCGTACAGTCCGATGCTGTCGGGCATCAGCGCACAGTAGGACACCGTCTTGCGCAACGGATTCGCGACGACGAGATAGCCGACCACGGCGACCACGACCAGTACCAGCGCACCGGCCACCGACATCGTCACCCGCGAACCGAGCACGGTGTGCAGAGCGTGTCGTCGGATCATCAGCAGGCCTTTCCGGGTACCGGGACGCAGATCTGCCCGAGCAGCGTCCCGCCATCGACCGGCTGCTCGGCCACCACGGTCGCGGCGGGATCGCCGACCTGTACCCGGCCGTCGGGCAGCACCAGCCCGGTCAGGTGCTCGCCGATGCCGTGCACGGAATCGACCAGGCCGCTGAGCTTTTCACCGATGCTCTCCAGCTCGTCGATGGCATCGGCCAGCTGGCGGGCCATCGGCTTCAGCGTCGTCTCCCAGGACGGTTGCAGCGCCGCGACGCGGCCGAACACCGAACGCAACAGCTGCACGGCCTCGCGCACCTCGGCCCGCTTGTCCCCGAGCAGCGTCTCGAGCAGGGTGATCTTCTCGATCATGCGGCGCAGCTGGCCCTTTCCGAGATTCACCACGCCGAGGTACTCCTGGGCGACCGCGATACCCTTCGACACGTCGGCGCGCTGGCGATTCAGGACGTCGACGAGATGCTCTGCGCCGGTGAGCATTTCCCGGATACTGCTGGGCGCCTGGGTGAGCGAGTCGGCGAGCGCCGTGAGGTTCTCGCGCAGCGTGCCGCCGTCGATGCCCCGGACGGGGTCCACCGCGTCCTGGAAGGTCTCCATGAGGCTGTACGGCAGCCGCACGTGGTCGGCCGGAATCGCCCGGCTGCCGAGCGGTGTCGTCCCCGCCGGGAACAGGGCCACGTAGTGGCCTCCGACCAGGGTGAGCATCCGCACGTCCAGCGTGGTCTCGCTGCCCACGAAGACGTCGTTGTCCACGGTGAACCGCATGATCACCTTGTCCGGTCGCAGTTCGAGTTCGTCGACCTCGCCCACCGAGATACCGGCCAGCCGCACGTCGTCACCTGCCTTCACGGTCTCGGCCTCGGTGAGTTCGGCGGTGTAGGTGGTGCGGCCGAACGGGATCGCGTACACCGCGGCGGTCACCAGCAGCGCGAGGACCACCAGTACCGCGCCGAGCGCGCCGAGCCCGAATTCCCTGCGCCGCGTGCTGATCTCGTCTCGGCCGTAGAGCACCCGGCGCACCGTGCGGGTCACGCGTTGCATATCGACACCCGCTGTCCGTCGAGCAGGATCTGCAACGGCCGCGGCACGGCCGCATTCCCCTTGCTGCACACCGGCGACGAGCCCGGAATGCGCTGCGGTATCGACGCGTCCAGCGCGGCCAGCGCCGCGGGCAACCGGCTCAGCACGTCGACGACCAGCTGCGGGTCCGGAATCAGCAGGCGCAGAATGGCTTCGATGTCCGGGTTGTCGTTCTCGGTGAACCCCAGGGTGGCCAGCAGGCTGTCGGCCGGTCGCAGCACCGGCGGCGCGGTGAGCGAGAAGTCGATCAGGCCCACCACATTGCGCTGCAGGGAGTCGAAGATGTCGGCGGCGTTGCCGAGCAGCGTGATCAACGGCGCCGAGGCGCCGCCGATCTTGTCGTTGATCTGGGACATATTGCGTATCAAGGTGGTGATGACCCGCTGGCGGTCGGTGACGTAACCGGCCAGTTCCCCGATGGCGTCCAGGGCCGGGCCGACGCCGCTGCCGTTGCCCTCGATCACCGCGAGCATGCTCGTGGTGAACTTGTTGAGCTTCTCCGGCGACAGCGTGGCCAGCACCGGTTTCAGCCCGTTGAACAGGCTGGTCACATCGAACGAGGGCACGGTGTGCGCGACGCCGACGGTGGCGCCCGCACGCAGCGGCGCACCGGGCTCGGGCGCGTGCTGCACGTCGATGTAGCGCTGCCCCACCAGGTTCTGATACCGGACGGCGAGTTTGCTGTTGTCGAACAACGGCGCCGAGGTCGCGAGATCGAATCGCACCTTCGCCTTGTCGCCCTGCAGCGCAATATTTTTCACCTGGCCCACCGCGATCCCGCGCAGCCGCACCTCGTCTCCGGCGCGCAGGCCGTTGACATCGGTGAACAGCGCTGTGTACGTGCGGGTCTCGCCGTCCACCGGCTGTCTGATGACCGAGACGATCGCCACCAGCAGCAGCCCGATCACCGCGGCGAACAGGGCGAACCGCCAGGCGGCGCCGCGCGTTGTCTTCATCGTCCACCTCCGTCGGGAAGCGCGGCCGCCCCGACCGCGATCACGGGGATGTTGCGCAGGTCCACATCGGCCTGCAGCACCGGGCCGTCGGGAGTGTCGGGCAGCGCGGCGCCCATGCGCTCGATCAGCTCGCGCACCTCCGCGCCGGAGCGCCGCGGCTCCGGCACCATTCGCGCGACCACCTGCAGCACCGGTATCGCCAGCTCGGTGTAACCCGCGAAGCCGGTCTCGGCGTAGCGCAGCGCCCGCGCCACCTCGGGCAGCAATTGGTCGATCACCATCGAGATGCCACCGTCGATCCGTACGCGATCGTTGCGCAGCGTCTCGATCCGGTACACGCGGTCGAGCAGGTCGACGAGGGAGTCCATGAAGTCTCCGCCACCCTCGAGCGTGGTGCCGAACCGCCCGAGGATCAGCGACAGCGGCACATCCTGCACCTCGGTGACGGTGCGGGCCAGCGTGACGACCGATTCCAGGAAGGGGGTGAAGGCCCGGGTGTCGGCGGCCAGGGTGGCCAGCAGCGTCACCATGCGCGGGGTGAGCACGGCATCACCGACCTGCGACAGGCTGCGCAGCAGGTTGCCCATGGTGGCGTCGTACACCGCGTCGGACGCCGACAGGTTCAACACCGTGTCCGGCCGCAGCGGCGGACCACCCGGTCCCCGGCGCAGCTCGATCTCGCTGATGCCGAACAGGTTTCCGGTCGCGTAGTCCACGCGCAGGCTGGTGTCCAGGCCGGGCAGGCGCGCGGAATCCAGTCGGAGCGTGATGTTCTGGGTGCCGCGCTCGCCGGGCACGATGCCGGTGACGCGGCCGACCCGCACACCGTCGAGCCGGACCTCGGTGCCCGCGGTGACGCCGTCCCCGATGCGGCTGGTGCGCAACACGATCCGGAGTCCGGGCTCCGCACGCACCGCGCGATAGGTCACCGTCACGAGCGCGACCAGCACCACCACCGCGAGGGCCAGCGCACCGACGGCCAGCGCGCGGTGACGATCGACGGTCACTCCGGGAATCCCATAGTTCGGCATCGGCGCTCACCCCGTGAAACTGACCGCGGAGTCGATGCCCCACAGCATGATCGACAGCACCATGTCGATGGCGATGATCGCCACCGAACTCGCGCGCACGGCCCGGCCCGACGCGATCCCCACCCCTTCCGGACCGCCCGCGGCGAAGAATCCGTAGTAGGAGTGCACCAGGATGACCACGGTCGCGAAGACCGCCACCTTGACCACCGCGGCCACCACGTCGAAGCCGGAGACGAACTGGAAGAAGTAGTGGTCGTAGACCCCCGCCGACTGCCCGTGCACCAGCGTGATCAGCCCCCGGCACGCCAGATACGACAGGATCAGCGCGATCAGGAAGGTCGGCACCATCGCCACCGCGCCGGCGATCACCCGGGTCGTCACCACGAACGGCACCGACCGCAGTCCCTGGGCCTCGATGGCGTCGATCTCCTCGCTGATCCGCATGGCCCCGATCTCGGCGGTCATCCGGCAGCCCGCCTGACCGGCGAAGCCGACCGCCGCCGCGATCGGCGCCAGCTCCCGGGTGATGGCGTAGGCGGACACGATGCCGGTCACCGGGCCCATGCCGAGAATGTCGAGGGTGGCGAAGGATTCGATCGCGACCGACGCGCCCATCACCAGGCCCAGCACGATCATCATCGGCACCGTGCCGCCGCCCACGATCACCGAGCCCGCACCCCAGGTCATATTCGAGATCGCGCGCATCGTCTCCGCGCCGTAGCGGCGCAGCGTCAGCGGAATCGCCGAGAGCACCTGCCAGGTGAAGGCCAGCGCGAATCCGAGCGACTCGATCCAGGACAGCCCGAACCGGTGGCCGCGCAGCCGTCGCAATCCCTTGGGGGCGTAGCTCGATGCCGTCATCAGGCCAGCCTCGTCGGCAGGAACATGGCGGTGATCTGCGTGATGACCAGGTTCACCAGCACGATCGACACCACCGACAGCACCACCGCCGCGTTCACCGCGTCGGTGACCCCGCGCGGTCCGCCCTTGGCCTCCAAGCCGCGCTGGCAGGCGATCACCACCACCAGGAATCCGAAGATCATCGCCTTCACCAGCGAGATCCAGACGTCGGCGAGCGTGGTGAACGATCCGAACGTCGTCCAGTAGCTACCCGGCGTGACGTTCTGGCCGCCGACCGCCACCGTGTACCCGGCCAGCACGCCCACGAAGATGATCAGCACGTTCAGCAGCGGCGCCACCACCAGCATGGCGATGATCCGCGGAATCACCAGGCGGTGTATGGGACTGATGCCCATGGTGGTCAGCGCGTCGATCTCCTCGCGGATGGTGCGCGCGCCCAGATCCGCCGCGATCGCCGCCGCGCCGGCCCCGCCGAGCAGGAAGCCCGTCGCCAGCGGCGCGCCCTGTTTGATGACCCCCAGCCCGCCGGTCGCGCCCAGTAGCGAATCCGCGCCGAGCGTGCGAATCAGGTTGCCCACCTGTACCGACACGATGACGCCGAACGGAATGGCCATCAGGATCGCCGGAATCGCGGTCACCGTGACCAGCCACCAGCCCTGCACGATAGCCTCGCGCCAGTGCAATCGGCCGCGCACGAGGTCGGTAACCGCGCCGAGCACCGCCTCCTCGGCGATGCGCACCGCGCGCCCGAAGGTGCGCACCGCGGACACCGCGGTGTCGGAGAAGTTCCGTCGCAGCACTCGTGCGGCGGAGGGGAGCGGATTCGGAACGGTAACTGTCACAACGGCTTCGTTCGACGGCTGGGCGGTACGGCGTTCATTGGTACGAAATATTTCCTTTGGCCGACGCCGGATCGGCTCAACGCTGGAGGTGTCCCAATTCCGGACCGCGCGAGCGCCGCGTCGTCACAATGCGGCGGCCGCGCGGGCGGGCGCGTGTCGGTCCCGGACGGTAGTATCGGCATCCGGTCGCCGGGTTCGGTGACCGAACGAAATGTCTGGCCGGGCACGGCCATTCAGGGGATGTGTCGGCACAATACTGCCGACGGAATGTGGGGAATCGATGACAGTCGACAAGTTCGCCGCCGCGGCCCTACTCGCGATCGGCGCCACCGCCGCCACCGCCGGCATCGTGCACGCCCAACCGGCACCCGCCACCGAGATCGCCGTGCGGGCCACCGATCACGGCATCGGCTACACGACCGCACCGACCGCGGACCACCTGGGCGTGACCACCACCGTCGAGTCGGGGCGGTTCGTCGCCGCTCCCGACGCCACCTCGATCGCGCTCACCGACGCCACGGGCGCCACCGTCGCGGTCGTGCCGCTGGGCCTGCAGACCGCCGCCGGAGCGGTCGGGATCACCCCGCGCATCGACAACGACGGCCGCACCCTCACCCTCACACCGCACTCGGCCACGGCGGCGCAGTCGATCGACGAAGCCGCCGACACCCTGGCCCGCAAGCAATACAACGCCGGTGTCGGCGCGCTCATCGGCGCCGGTATCGGCGCGGTGATCGGGTTCTTCCTCGGCGGCGTCGGCGCGCTGGTCACCGTCCCGATCGGGGCCGGCCTCGGCGCGCTGATCGGCTACTCCACCCCGTAGCGCGCATCGGCATCACCACCCGCGGCCCGGCCGCCGGATATCCGGTGGCCGGGCCGCGGGTGTATACCGCACGCGGAAACCTTGGTGCAGTTCCCAATTCGCGGCCGATACCGGGAACGGTCACCACATAATTTCGCCGAACCTCCCTCGGCGTAGCTCCTCTCGTCTTCTCCTGGATCGCACAGCGATTCGTCCTCGGTGCGATCAGGAGTCACCATGTCGAACGAGGAAACAGCGTTCACGGCCGCGGGTCGCCGCGACTTCCTGCGGTACGCGGCGAGTTTCGCGGCCGCCGCGGGTATCGGCGCGGCGGCAGCGCCGATCGGCGCACGATCACCGGGCCCGCTCGGCGCCTTCGAGGCCCTGGTGCTCGACTCGGTTCGCGGCGTCTGCGTGATGGTGTTCCCGGGACCGGACGAATGGTCCCGGGTACAGGGCGTGACGTGGCCGGGCCGCGGGCCGATCGAGTCCGGTGGCGGCGAGTTCATCGTCGAGCTGTTCGACCAGTACCTCGCTACCGGCGACCAGCTGACCAGGCCGCTGGCCGCCGCGCTCGCCGCCGGACTGAACGACCTCGGCATACCCGCGGCCCCGCTGCTCGGGGTGTCACCGGAGCAGGGGCGCACCCTGGACCAGGCGCTGGGATTCGCCTACTCCGATCGCACACTGCCGTTGTCTCTGCTGGTAGGGCTGGTGCTGACCTTCGGTGCGCTGCTGATCGCGCCCGCCAGCCTGGTCGGACCGCTCGGGTCGCCGTTCGCCCGCCTGAGCCTGCGCGACAAGTGCCGGGTGATCGAGTTGCTCGAACGGCCCCTACCGGCCCTGGTCGGCCTGATCGACGGCGGACTGCCCGGCCCGCTGCGCGGTTCGGCGAGCGGCTTCCTGCGATTCGCGGGCGGGATCCTGTTGGAAGGCACCGCCTTCGGCGTGCATTCGGAGATGGCCATGTTCGACCCGGTGGCACGGGCCGTCGTCGGGCGGCCGCCGTCGTGGGAACTCACCGGCTACCGCCCGGCCGGCCTGCTCGAGGGCCACGACGAGCTGATCGGCTACTACCAAGGCCGTACGGAGGTGCCCGCGGATGCGTGACGTCATCGTGATCGGAGCGGGCGGCGGCGGGCCTGTCATCGCCGCCGAACTGGCCGGGCGCGGCCTGGATGTGCTGTTACTGGAGGCGGGCCCGCGCCACGGCGCGCCGAGCGAGCAGTGGTCGCACGCCGAGAACGACGCCAACAACCCCAACCACGGTTTCCTGCGGTTCGGCCCGCAGGACCGGCGCCAGCCCGCATGGTTCCGGGAGTGGGCGTCGAACGTCTACGCCTGGCAGCTGGCCGGGGTCGGCGGGACCACCGCGCACTACTTCGCCAACAGCCCGCGCCCGTACCCGGGCGTATTCCAGGGCTATTCGGGTCCCGACGCGGCCGCCTACGATCGCGCGCACGAATTCCCGTTCCCCTACGCGGAATTCGTGCCGTATCTGGAGTGGGTGGAGGCGACGCTGCCGGTGCAGACCGCGGCCATGGGCACCAAGGAGCAGCTGACCTTCCGCGGCTGCGAGAACGTCGGGCTGCCGGTGCAGACCACCCGCACCACCACCGGGGCCTCGTTCCGGCCCCAGCAGAACGCCATCCTGCAACCCGGCGGCAATGCCGGGCGCAGCGATCGCGCCGACCTGCTGACCTATCCGGACGCGACCGGCTGCACCTTCTGCGGGCACTGTTTCCAGGGCTGCTACGAGCCGATCGGGGCGCCACGCAACCGCGCCGCCAAACGCTCCACCGACAACAGCTATGTGCCGCTGGGCCTCGCCGCCGACGCCGTCCGTCCCGGCGGCCGGGCCGTCGAACTGCTCGCCGACAGCTTCGTACAGCAGATCCACACCGAACAGCACGGCGGCGAGCTGGTCGCGACCGGCGTCACCTGGCGCGACAATTCCAGCGGCGCGCGGTTCACCGAGGACGCCCGCGTGGTGGTGCTCGCGGGCGGCTCGACCGAGAGCCCGCGGCTGTGGCTCAACAGCGGGCTGCCCAACCCCAACGACTGGGTGGGGCGCGGGCACACCGACCACTTCCTGGACTGGGTCGTCGGCAGTTTCGACGAGTACACCGGTAACTCCAAGGGCGCCAACTCCTCGGCCCGCGTCGACTTTCCGGGCCACGGCGGCATCGAGAACGTCGGGCTGACCCCGGCCATCCAGGCGTTCTCGATGGCCCTGTCCGACAGCGGCGTACGCGGCGTCTACGACAACGGCCGCGCCCCGCTGGGTCCCTGGGACGGCCCGGCCGGGCGGCTGGTCGGCACGGAGCTGATGGAACTGCTTTCCGGCGGCATCGACCATCTGCTGAACTTCCTCGTCCTCACCGACGACCACGTCGAGCCGCGGAACCGGATCAGCCTGTCGCTGTTCCCCGCCGACGAGAACGGCGCCCCCGCCAAGATCGATGTCGCACGGCGGCAACGCGATCCGCGGACGCTGGCGAACCGGGAGTTCATGGCCGCCCGCGCCGCGGAGATCATGCGGGCGGCCGGGGCGCGCAAGGTGTACCGGGTGGACTGGGCGCCATTGCTGCTGCACGTGCACTCGTCTATGCGGATGGGCGCCTCGCCCGCGGACTCGGTGCTCGGCGCCGACGCGCAGGCCCGCTGGGTCCGGCGGCTCTACATCGCCGACAATTCGGCACTGCCGAACGCCCTGGGCGGGCCGAATCCGACCCTGTCCACCCAGGCGCTGGCGACCCGCACCGCCGAGCACATCTTCCGCGACTACTTCGGCGGCGACACCTGGGTCGACAAGGAGTCGCCGATCGTCAGCACCGATGCGCGGATCTCCGCGCGCCTGACCGACCTCGGCGACCCGGGCGTCACAGCAGGAGCAGGCCGATAGCCGCGGCGGCGACCAGCAGGACCCACACGGCCATGACGCCGTTCGCGGAAGTCGTGGAACCGAAGCACTCGGCCACCCGAATCGGTCGATGGTCTCTGGTCACCGGATCAGAGGTGTTCATTGTGATCATCCTCTCGGGACTCGCCATGTCGACGCGCACTGCGTCCTCATCGATCGCCATACCCGCCCACGTTGCGTACCAACAGGTTTGAAGTTCGCAATGCTGTGACCCCGCTCACCGCCGGCGGCGATCCGGCAAATGCCCGGACCGGTCGGTCATTCGACCTGCGGGACCGGCGGCGGGTGCGTAGGATCGGACAGCGTTGCCCGAAAGATGCTCCAGGGCAATACGTTTGCTAGACCTCGGGATACCGTCGGTGCGATCCGGCGTCAGGGTGGGGCGGTCGAAGCAGTGCCTTATCCGCGCGCGGCGAGTCGGCGGCGTCCCCGGTGACGTTCCCACCGCCGGACCCGCAACCGTCCGGCCGCAGTCAGTAAGGAGCTCCCGATGTTGGAGTCTGTGTCGCATCCGATCGTCCTGAATCCCGACGGCGTGGACATTCAGGGCGAGTCCGCCCGCATCCGCGCGCAGGGGCCCGTCACCGCGGTCGCGCTACACGACGGTGTGCGCGCCTGGTCCGTGACCGACCAGGCCATCCTCCGGGATCTGCTGCGCGACAAGCGCGTATCCAAGGACCCGCGGCAGCACTGGCCCGCCTTCCGGGAGGGCCGCATCACCCCGGCCTGGGGTCTGTTCACCTGGGTGGCGGTGACCAACATGTTCACCGCCTACGGCGCGGACCACACCCGCCTGCGCCGGCTGGTCCAGCCCGCGTTCACCCAGCGGCGCACCGACGCGATGCGACCGCGCATCGAGGCGATCACCGCCGACCTGCTGGATCGGCTCGCGCAGACGCCGCCCGGCGAAGCGGTCGACCTCCGCGAGGAATTCGCCTACCCGCTGCCCATCCGGGTCATCTCCGAACTGATGGGCGTGCCCGAGTCGCTCAATCCCGGCCTGCGCACCTGCGTCGACGGCATCTTCGACACCTCCCTGACACCCGAGCAGGCCCAGGCCAATTTCGCCGAGATGCAGCGCATCCTGCGCGAGCTGGTGGAATATCGGCGCGGCACTCCCGGTGACGATATGACCAGCGTGCTCATCGCGCACCGCAGCGAGGAGGACGGCTCGGCACTGACCGAACAGGAACTCGTCGACACCCTGCTGCTGGTGATCAGCGCCGGACACGAGACCACTGTGAATTTGCTGGATCAGGCGATCTACCTCCTGCTGACCCGGCCGGACCAGCTGGCGCAGCTGGAGTCCGGCGCGGTCGACTGGAAGAACGATCTGGTCGAGGAGGTGCTGCGGTACGAGGCGCCGGTCGCGCATCTGCCGCTGCGCTACGCCGTCGAGGACATCGATATCGAGACCGCCGACGGCGTCGTCCACATCGGCCGCGGCGAACCGATTCTCGCCTCCTACGCCGCGGCCAATCGCGACCCGAAGGTGCACGGCGACACCGCCGACCAGTTCGATGTGACGCGAATCAACAAGGCGCACATGGCCTTCGGCTACGGCGCGCACCTGTGCCTGGGCGCGCCGCTGGCCCGGCTGGAGGCCGAGGTGGCGCTGCCCGCCCTCTTCCGCCGCTTCCCCGGCATGCGGCTGGCTGCCGACCGGTCGGAACTGGGCACGGTGGCGAGTTTCATCTCCAACGGCCACAAACGACTGCCCGTGCGGCTGACCGCCTGACCCTCGCGGCACCGTCCGAACGGTCCGGTCGCCATGTTCCCGGCGGCGGCCGGACCGGCCGGTCAGCGCTGCGGATTCACGATTAGCCTGCGGGATGCTCCGAGGGTAGCTACGATGTAGGGCTGTTGCCCGAATTGTTCTCAGGGGCAACAGGTTTGACTCATCATGGGTTTGTTTTGCCGCGAGCGCCGGACGCACCCCGGCCGTCGGCTGAGAGAGGGCGCCGATGCCCGCATTACGTCTTGTCTACCGTTTGGAGATCATCTGTGACCGGTTCTCGTCCACCAGGCGCCTTCATGGACTCGCCGTTGTTCATCGAGGGGCAGCGATTCTCGATGTACACACCGGAATTCGCCGCCGACCCCCATCCCGCGTACCGGGAAATGCGCCGCCAGCACGGTTCGCTGGTACCCGTCATGCTCGCGCCCGGTGTGCCGGCCACCTTGGTGATCGGTTACCGCGCCGCGCTGGAGATCCTCAACGACCCGGGGCATTTCCCGGCCGATCCCCGCGCATGGCAGCAGTCCGTCCCTGAGAACTGCCCGCTGCTGCCGATGCTGGAGTGGCGGCCCAACGCGCTGCGCACCGACGGCCGCGAGCACGACCGCTACCGGGAGGCCAATACCGCCGCGATCGACGGCATCGACCTGAACGCGATGCACACGGTGGTCGAGCGGATCGCGATCGGGCTGATCAACACGTTCTGCGAGGAGGGCTACGCCGATCTGCTCGAGCAGTACATCTACACGCTGGTTCGCAGCACGCTCGACCACATGCTGGGCTGCACCGCCGATGTCGGCGAACGGGTCGCCACCGGCAGCGCGATGATGTTCGACGCCCAGGGCGACGCCGAGGCCGGTAACCGGATGCTGCTCGAGGCGCTGCAGGAACATATCGCCTACAAGCGCGCGCATCCCGGAAACGACATCACCAGCCGGTTGATCGGCCATCCCGCCGGGCTCGACGACGCGGAGATGGTGCACCAACTGGTCACGCTGTACGCGGCCGGTGTCGAGCCGGGGGTCCATCTGATCGCGAACACGCTGCGCATCATGCTCACCAACGACCGCCTCGGCGGCGATCTGGTCGGTGGCAGCCTGTCGACCCGTGACGCGCTCGACGAGGTCCTGTTCACCGATCCGCCGCTGGCGAACTACTGCGTCAGCTACCCGCGCCAGCCCATCCTCATCAACGACGTCTGGCTGCCGGCGAACCAACCGGTCGTGATCAGCATGGCCGCCGTCGGCGCGGACCCGTCCGTCACCGGGGGCGACCGCACCGGCAACCGGTCGCATCTGGCGTGGAGCGCCGGGCCGCACGCCTGCCCCGCCCGCTCGGTGGCCTACCTCATCGCGCAGGACGCGATCGACCAGCTGCTCGACGCCCTGCCCGACATCCGCCTGGCCGTGCCGGTCGAGGAACTGACCTGGCGGCCGGGCCCGTTCCACCGGGCGCTGGTGTCGCTGCCGGTGGCGTTCCCGAAATCCGCACCGTTCAACCTGGGCTGAGGACACCGGGCGCCCCGCGGCCCGCACATTCCCCGCGGCCGCGGCGGCGGTGGTCGGCGGCCTCCGGTTTACATGACGGGCAGCGGCGGCGACGGCGAGAAGGTGACCGGCAGATCCACCAGGGCGCGGTGGAACGGCCCGGGCCGCCACACCAAATCCCTTTCGGCCCTTGCCATTTGCATGTCCGGAATGGCGTCGAAGAGCTGATCGATGCCGGGTTGCACGGTCAGCCGCGCTACGTCCTGCGCCGGGCAGCGGTGCGGCCCGGCGCTCCACGCCAGGTGCGAGCGATTGCCGATGCTGCTCTCACCCAACTCCGTGCCGCGGATCTCCGGATCGTTGTTGCAGGCGGCCAGGCTGATCACCACCGGCTTGTGCGCGGGCAGCCACACCCCGTCGACCATGATCGGCTGGCGCGGGTAGGTGGTGCAGAAGTTCGCCATCGGCGGGTCGTTGAACAGCACCTCGTCGATCGCGTCCACGGTCGACAGGTTCCGGCCGAGCACGTTCTGGCTCTGGAACCGGTCGTCGGTCATCATCAGCCGCAGCGCGTTGGTGATCAGGTTGCGCTGCGCCTCGAATCCCGCGCCGTAGAAACTCATCAGCTGCGCGAAGACCTCGTCGTCGTTGAGTTCGTACTGCGGGTCGGCCAGCACCGAGGTGACGTCGTTGCCGCCGTACTCGCGCTTGAGCTGGATGAGTTCCATGAGCGCCATCTTCAGCGTCTGCATGCCCTCGGGACGGCCCTCGAACCGCTCGGCCATGCCCTGGGCCACCCGCGTCCCGATGTCGGGCGGGCAGCCGACCATATCGTTGATCACATCGAGCACGAGCGGAAAGGCGTACTGCGTCACCAGATCCGCGTAGCCGTTGCCGCAGAAGTTGTTGATCAGCGGCCGGGCCAGCCGCTCGACCGTGGCGGGCACGGCGTGCAGGTTGATGTTGTTGATGGCGGCGACCGAGGGCCGCCGGTACCGTTCGTGCGCGGCGCCGCTGTTGTACCGCGCGGCGGGCAGGTAGGCCATCATCGGGCGGACCGGCGAATCCGCGGGGATGGTGTCCTGCCAGGTGCGGGGGTCGGTGGGAAAGTGCTCCGGATCGTTGAGAATCCGTACGGCGGTGGCGTATCCGATCACCAGGGTGGCCGGCACGCCGGGCGCGAGCATGACCGGGACCAGGGAGCCATAGCGTTCCCGCCAGTTGCGGTAGGCGCCGTGCGGGTCGTCGACGAACTCCTGGGTGTACATGGGTACCCCGTCGTCGATGTCACCGGAGGCCGCGTGCTGGACGGGGCACATTCCGGTCGCGGTGGTGTAGGAGGGGGGCTGTGGTGTGGTCAAAGACGTGACTCCAGACAAGCGAACTGAGGTAAGCGATCAGTGAGCGCGGGCACGTAAAACACGTAATACCGGCCGCGTGCCGCGAGCGAATACCGCGGCGCGCCGGGTCGCTGAGGGGTCGAAACTGCAGCCTCCATGACCCGTCGACCGGAAACCTGGCGACTCGCCCACGGGTAGCAACATAGCAACGATCGCGATCGCGTGCGGCGGCATCATCCCAGAGCTGGCCCGAACTCACCATCGACGCGCGGATGTAGCTGCGCGCCGACCCGGCACGCCGCGGCCCAGAACCGGCCGTGCCCTGCTCAGGTTGCTCGCAGCTCGACCAGGGCCGCCATCACGCTGTGCAGAATGTGCGTTTCGCCCCATCCGCCGAATTCGGTGGCGGCGGACGCGCATTCGAGATGCAGCCCGCCGGGAACCGTACCGACCGCCCGGCAAACGCGGAGGAACTCCGCGATCGCGGCGCCGACCTCACCGACGCGAGAGCCGCTGTTGCCGTTACGGGTTCGCCCGCGGGCCCGCATCGGGTCGGCCATCCAGCACACCGGTGTCGACCGCGCGGCGGCCGCCTCGATCAGCCGCGGCAGCCAGTCGCCGATCGGCTCGGCGCCCAGGCGCGCCACGAGGGTGAGCCGCCCCGCCTGTTTGCCGGGATTCAGCTCCAGGCACAGCCGCTCGACCTCGCGGGGCGTGGTCTCCGGCCCCACCGATACGGCCACCGCGTTGCGGACCCGGGCGGCGAACCTGGTGTGCGCCTGCGTATTTCGAGCCCGGTCGCCGATCCAGACCAGCTGCGTCGAGCAGTCCCACCAGTCCGGGCCGTGGCGGGTGAGCGCGGCGGCGTACCGCAGCGTCGGCGCCTCGTGCGAGATCCGCAGCCGCGTCATCGAGCTGAACAGCTCGCGCGCGGCCGTCGGCGCGGCGGCGGCCAGCGGCAACAGCCCGGCGACCTCGCGGAACACGTCACGGGCCACCTGATCGGTGGACCGGTCGGCGGCATGGCGCAGCAGATCCGCGCTCGCCGCCACCGGCGCGTGCCGGGTACGCCAGTAATTGACCGCGGCCGCGGCGTGAAAGTAGGTCTGCAACAACGGATCCGGCGTCTCCGCGGCCGTGCCGAGGCGGCCGGACAGGTGGCTCACCGGCACCACCCGGACTTCCGCGCCGAGCCCGTGGGCGAGCACCGCGGTGGCGGCGTGGACGAGCGCGCGCCGGGCCGCGAGCGAACGGGTGTCGCAGACCAGGGGCGCGTCGTCGCCGTCACCGAGATGCAGCACGAAGGCCCGGCCGCGGGTGGCCGCGGCCAGGTCGCCGATCAGCGCCTCGCAGTCGCTCGGGTCGACCAGCGGGGGCAGCGCCCGCAGCCGCTCGACGCTGCCCGGCGGCGCCTCGTCCTGCGGGACCGCCGATTCCCACAGCGCCGTCGCCGGGTCGGCCGCGTCCGGCTCGGGGGTATCGGGCTCGTCGGACCAGGGCAGGTCGCCGTCGGCGGCGATCTCGGCGCAGTCCGGCGGAATCACGTCCGGGTTGAAGGACTCCCGGATGTAGCACAGCGGCCGATCACCGAGCACTATGACGTAGGCCTTGGCGGCGCACAGGCGGCCGTCCGGCCACCGTGCCACGCCCGCGCGCAACACCTGCCGCCGCTGGGACACCCCGCGCGACACCAGGGTGTACCCGATCGGCATCTGCACGTCGTCCACCCCGCATGCGGCGGCCGGGCCGCTGACGGTGACGACGTGGTTGACCGACACGGTCACCAGGTCGGGGTCGATCAGGCACGAGCGGCGGACGATGACCCGGTCGGCGCCCGACACCTGCAGGGCATCGGTGACCGCGGCCGGAATCCGCGCGGCCGCGACGTCGTCCTGCCGCAGCACCCGCACCTGGAGTTCGGTACGCAGGATCGCCTCCAGCACCGGCATCGTGAAGCCGTCACTGGCCAGCAGCATCCTGGTGAGCGGATGCGCGAATTGCGCGATTTCGTCTCTGGGGGACCGCGCCCCCGAATCGCCGGGCGACTGGTCGCCTGGCGATTCGGGGACGGAGTGAACGATGGTCACGACAACATCCGTGTCCGAGGACCGCTACACGGCCTCGGCGTCGCGCTTCGGCGGGATGAACGGCCGGACCACGCCCTCCATTTCCGCGGCCGTGCGCGGCCGGTTGGTGAGGCCGAGCACGGGCGCGGTGGTGATGCGCACGTCACCCATCACCGTGTCCGCACCCAGCGGGTCGCGCCAGATGTTCCATACCGGGGACATGTCCAGATGCCCCATGTACTTGATGTTCACGCCGTCCTCGTCGAGGTGCTCGGCCTCGGCGACGATGGTGTCGGTCTCGATGCGCCGCTGTTCGCCCGCCGACTCGCTCACGTCGGTCAGCCCGGCCATGATCCGGGTGAACGATTCCTCCGGTGTGTCACCGGCTTTCACGTCGGTCAGCGTGCTGGCGTGCGAGAAGTACTCGTTGGCCCCGATGTACTGCTCGTACATGCGCGACACCAGCACCAGGAAGCGCTCGTAGGCACGGCGATAGGTGTAGTCGAAGAACGCCAGTGCCTCCGCCTCGGGCATCTCCCCGCGCAGCGCGGTGGCGATGGATGCCGCGGCGCACAGCCCGCCGTACGTCGCCAGGTGCACGCCGGTGGACAGCAGCGGGTCCAGGAAGCACGCCGAGTCGCCGACGATGGCGTAGCCGGGACCGCAGAACCGGTCGGACACATAGGAGTAGTCCTGCTCCGCCCGTACCTCGGTGACCTGGCGGGCGCCCTCGAGCATCACCGCCAGCTTCGGGTTCTTGCGGATGGAGTCGTGATAGAACGCCTCCCGCGAGCCGAGTTCGCGCACCCGCGCCCCGGCGACCGTGGTGGGAACCACGTAGCCGACGCTGTAGCGGCCGTCCGCCAGCGGGATGTGCCAGAACCAGCCGCCCTCGTCGGTCGAGACCACGTTGATCGCGCCCTCGGGACTGTCGGGGTGCAGGTGCGCGCCCTCCCAGTAGGACCAGACCGCGATGTTGCGAAAAGCCTTGTGCTGCTTGCGCATATCGAAGTACCGACGAGACAGCAGCCCGGCCCGGCCGGATGCGTCGACGAGGAAGTCGAAGGTGGTGGTGCGGACCTGATCGTCACCGGCGAGGGTCCATTCGACCGCGGTCGGGCGGTCGTCGTCGAACACCACGTTCTGCACCGTGGCCTGCTCGATCACCTCGGCGCCCTGCTTGGCGGCGTTGCGGAGCAGGATGTTGTCGAATTCCGCGCGGTCGACCTGCCAGGACCATGCCTCGGCGTCGACGAGCTTGGACCAGTCCAGCAGCCAGGTGTCGTCCTTCCACTGGAAATATCCACCGCGCTTCACCTGGAACCCGTGGGCGGCAACCTCGTCGTACGCACCGGAAAGGCGCAGCGTCGACAGGCACGACGCCAGCAGCGATTCCCCGATGTGGTACCTCGGAAATTGGTCCTTTTCCAGGAGTGTTACTCGAATGCCCGAGCGTGCGAGCAGGGCTGCCGTGGTCGACCCGGCGGGGCCTCCACCTACTACTAGGACGTGCGGATTGTTCCCCATAGCAAACTCCCTGGAAACTGCCGACAACAAGAACGCGCGCGTCTACACCGGCGACCGGACCCACTCCGGGCTCCAGGCTGGCCAGCAACCCGAACCAAGCATTGCCGCTGGATAACTAGAAGACGTAGCGCAATAGTTATTGTAGGAAACGATCATTGAAAGCTCAAGTGCAAGAACATTTTTCGGCGGTCGACAGCGCCCCGCGCGGGGTGCTGAAAGGTAGCGGATATCCACAGAGGGCGCGGCGTGCCGCGCTGTCGCCCACGGCATGTCGGTATCGATGCCGAAGGAATCAGGGAAACCCGGAAGTACTACCGAGCCGAACGCTTCGCCGGGAACGTCACCGGAGGGACGGAAGGCCTGGCCGGAAGCGGCAACGAACATCTCGTCTCGTCATCACCCGCTCTTCCTCGTAAACATCGGTTTGGCGGCCTCGATCCAGGGTACGGCCATCGACGTCCGCACGGGGGCGTTGCGGGCAAATCGGTCGAAAGTCTGTGTTCGCACTATTGCGAATGCGCAGCACAGGCTCCGCCCCAGGGCGATTCGTCGATACGGCGGTGTTCGGCTGTCTACCCGCGTGGACCGGCGGCGAGGGCGACCGTCGTCGCGGCGGCCTGTTCCGCCTCCGCCACCGAGCATCGGCCCAGGCCACAGGCGGTCGCTATGCCGTAGGCCGGGCGGCCCGCCGCCGCCTCGAACAGGTCACGGGCGCGGGCACTCTCGTCGCCCGGGTCCGAGGAGGCCACCCCGGCGATCACCCGCCAGCCCGGATCGAGTTCGCGCAGCGGCGCGTAGAAACCCGGGTCCAGCGGCGCCGGCTCGGCGCCGAACGCGCACGGCACGTGCACCGGCGGCAGCGGGACCCCCGCCTTGTGCAGTCGTCGCGCGGTGTGATTGAGCAGCGTGACCGCCGGGGCGAGATCGCGCGGCGACAGCAGGCTCTTGTGCTGATAGTCGCCGTAGCACAGGTGCACGACCCGGTCCGCGCCGATCGCTTCCATGCGCCCGAGGAACCCGGCGAGCTGCCCGGCGACGAGTGGCGCCACCGCCCACTGGGAGCGCAGCTGCTGGGCTTTGACCATGCTGAGCAACGCGAGCGGCGACTCCACCTGCCAGACGACGCTGTCGCCGTAGCGCTGCTGGACCTCGGTCATCTCCCGCAGCACCGCCTCGGTGAACACCGGCAGATTGCGCAGCGCGGCGATGACGACTCCGCTGTGCCGCAGCGCCCTTCCGACCGGCAACCCGGCCGAAACCGCCGCCCCGGCGAAGACGAACATCGCCAGATCCAGCGGATTCGGCTGACTAATCTGCACTTTTACTCCAGCCAGCGCCGGTCGCTCGCTCCGCAGCGTCTGCCAGGCCGCGACGACGTCGCCGATGCGCTCGACGCGGTCCATGGCCACGTGCTCGGGCTGCAGCTTACGGCCCTGTCGCACACCGTAGCTGGGGAAAGCGCTGTAATCGGCGTAGTCACCGGCTGCGACGATCTCGAAGACATCATGCTTTTCACGGGTCCGTAGGTACTCGATGATCCAGTCGGGGTCCAGATCACACGGCACGCCCGTCACCGGGTTGCCCGCGGCGTGGTCGGCGAACCACTGCAGTACGGCCCTGTTTCCCGTCATCAATTCTCTCGGAAGAGACCCGACAAAGTGTGCGTACCTGGCCTGATGCGGCTCTGCTGTGCTGTTCATGCGGGCCCTGCCATCCGTTGCTCGAGCCGGGCGCTCGGCCCGGCCACGTCGTTCGTCAGCCTTTCCAGGGTACCCGCGCATACCGCCCCGCTACTCCCGTTCCTGAGAGACGACCGCATCGCACCAGCTCGGCGCGGTTTCGGGCAACCTCCCAATAGCATTAGCGGGCAACGGTTTTCACGACCAACCGCGAACCGGGCGCGAACATCGGCCGAACGCGCCGGGTCCGGCTCCGGCTCCCGGCAACCGCATCGACGGCCCCCGAACGCCATCCGGCGGCACCGGAATCGCCACGGTGCCGCCGGAGTGAGCCGGAGCGCTACCCCGCCGCCAGCGGGGTGAGGCAGCTCGCCGGCGGATCGACGAAGATGCACAGCGACGGCGCGTGCGAGGGCCGGTACCCGGCGGGGACGCCGCCCTCGGCGACGATCCGCGAATAGGCGCCCACGGCGTCGGTGGGGCGGCGGGTGAGCGACGGATCGGTGCGCACGTCGACCGTGTAGAGGCCGAAACGTGGTGTGTAGCTGCCCCATTCGTAGTTGTCGGTGATGCTCCAGTAGTTGTAGCCGATGACGTTCATCCCGTCGGCCTTGGCGCGCTGCAGCCAGTACACGGTGTCGCGGAGGTGATCAGCGCGGGTGTAGCCGTCGGCGCGGGGCAGGCCGTTCTCGGTGGGCATGCCGTTCTCCACGACGTAGAGCGGCTTGCCCGGAAAGCGCTTCGAATAGTGTTGCAGCGCATAGTAGATGCCCTCCGTACGCAACGGCATCTCCCAGATGCGCGGCCCCGGCAGGGTCGGGATCGCCGAGCCGCTGGCCCGGGAGATGGCGCCGAGCAGCGACTGCGCCGGATCGAAGCCGAAATAGTAGTCCACGCCCACGAAGTCGAGCCGGGCCGCGACCCGGTCGGCGAACGCGCCGTTGACCTGGTCCTCGGAACCGGCGACGTAGCCGACGTTGGCGGTCACCTGCGCGCCGGGCTGCACCTGGTGGATGTAGTCGTAGATGTCGTTGTGGGCCTGGACGATTCGGTCCTGCATGCTGCCCGCGTCGGCGGCGCCGCCGCGGATCTCGTGCTGGATGTAGGCCGCGGGTTCGTTCACGGTGACCCACAACGGGTTTCGCGAGGCGTAGCGGTCGACCACCGCGCGCATATTGGCCAGCCAGTCGCCGACCATGCCCGCGCCGCGCCAGCCGCCGCGATCCGCCGCCCAGCCGGGGTACACCCAGTGATCGAGGGTGATCATCGGCCGCATACCCGCCGCGACGATATTCGCCACGACGTCGTCGTAGAAGCGGAAGGCGTTCTCGTCCCAGACGCCGGGCTCGGGCTGCAGTCGCGCCCATTCGACACCCACCCGGAACACCCGCACGCCCATGTCGGCGGCCAGGCGAATGTCCGACGCGTACCGCTCGGTGAAGTCGACCGAATCCTGTAGTGGCTCGAAGCCGGGGTTCTTGGCGATGTAGCGCGTCCAATTACTGTCCGGCGCACGGCCTTCGGACTGGAATCCGGAACTCGCCACACCCCACAGGAAACCCGCGTCGAGTGGTGTCAGGGCGGCCGCCCGCAACGGCGGGGCGGCCAGGGACTGCGTACCGAGCAGCAGAGTCGACGCGATGACGACGAACGCGGCCAGGACACATCGTTGAAACCGAGATCGCATCGGCTCAGCGTAACGGCCCGCACCCGGTCGACGCCGGAGATCGCGGCTAGTCGATACAGCCGCAAAGGTTTCCGCGATTGACCGCCGCCCGACCGGGTAGCCGAGACAACGACACGCCTCAGCGAGGAAAGGAGTCCCTGGTGGTAGACGAAATCAGGGCGGCGCCGGCCCGGGAACGCCCGGTGGGCGAGCTGGTCGGCGACGCCTCCGAGCAACTGTCCCGCCTGGTCCGCGACGAGATGCGGCTGGCCGTCGCCGAGCTGCAGCAGAAGGGTAAGCGCACCGGAGTCGGGGCGGGCCTGTTCGGCGTCGCAGCCGTGCTGGCGTTCTACGGCGGCGCGGCCCTGGTGGCCTGTGTCGTGCTGGCGCTGGCGTCGGCGCTCGCCGGGTGGCTGGCGGCGCTGCTCGTCGGTGTGGCGCTGCTGCTGGTCGCGGGAGTGACGGCGCTGATCGGGGTCAAGCAGGTGCGCGCCGCGACGCCACCGGTCCCGCAGGAGGCAGTGAGCGGCGTGCAGACCGATATCGAGACGATGAAGGAAGGACTGCGCCGATGACCGGATCACATCGCGACACGGACGCCGAGGCGGCGACGCCGACCGAACCGGATGCCATCAGACGCGACATCGAGCGGACCCGCGCGGAACTCGGCGAGACTGTGGACGCATTGGCGCACAAGGCCGACGTCTCCGCCCGCGCCAAGGAGAAACTGCACGACACCTCGACCGCCGCACAGGCCAAGGCGAGTGAGTTGTCGGCACGGGCCGAGGACGCCGCCGGCCGGGCGATCGCCACGACCGAGGCGCGCGCCGACCAGGCCGGCGCGGCCGTGCGCCGTCGTCCGCTACCCGCCGCCGCGGCGGCCGCCGCGGCCGCGCTCCTGGTCACCTGGCGTCTGATGCGGCGCCGCAACCGCAAAGAACGGGCGTCGTGATGAAGCTGCTCTACAAACCGCTGGGCATGCTCGTCGGCGTCCTGGGTGGCCTGGCCGCGTCCGCCGTTTTCGCGCACACCTGGAAGCTGCTGACCGGCGAGGACGACGCGCCCGCCGCCACCGACCGCGACCGCGGCTGGGGCGAAATCGTGGCCGCGGCCGCCCTGCAGGGCGCGGTCTTCGCCACCGTGCGAGCCGTCATCGACCGCGGCGGCGCCGCCGGGTTCCGCAAGGTCACCGGCACCTGGCCAGCGGACTGAAAGACATACGACGCGTTGCAACGACGACGCCGGGCCGTCCCCTGTGGGGGCAGCCCGGCGTCGTCGGTGGAATCAGCGGAGGTCGAAGCGGTCGTTGTTCGCCACCTTGACCCAGGCGGCGACGAAATCGTTCACGAACCGCTGCTCGGCGCCCTGCTGGGCGTACACCTCGGCCACCGCGCGCAGCACCGAGTGCGAACCGAAGACGAGGTCGTTGGCGGTGGCGGTCCACTTGGCCGCGCCGGATTTCCGATCGAAGCCCTCGTAGACGTTCTCCGCCGACTCCGACGCCTTCCACTCGGTGTTCTGATCGAGCAGATTGACGAAGAAGTCGGTGGTCAGCGTGCCCGGCCGGTCGGTGAACACGCCGTGCGCGCTGCCGCCGTAGTTGGCGCCGAGCGCGCGCAGTCCGCCGATCAGTACCGTCAACTCCGGCGCGGTGACGTCGAGCATGTAGGCGCGGTCGAGCAGCAGCCGCTCCAGCGGCGCCTTCTCACCGGGGCGCACATAGTTGCGGAAGCCGTCGGCCCGCGGCTCGAGCACCGCGAACGACTCCACATCGGTGTTCTCCTGTGTCGCGTCCGTGCGCCCCGGCGCGAACGGCACCGTGATGTCCTGGCCCGCGTCCTTGGCCGCCTTCTCGATCGCCGCCGATCCGGCGAGGATGATCAGATCCGCCAGCGAGACCTTCTTACCCCCGGTCGCCGAGTCGTTGAACTCCCGCTGGATCTGTTCCAGCACGGGCAGCACCTTCGCCAGTTCGGCCGGTTCGTTGACCTCCCAATTCTTCTGCGGCTCCAGCCGGATCCGGGCGCCGTTGGCGCCACCGCGCTTGTCGGTGCTGCGGAAGCTGGCCGCCGACGCCCACGCCGTCTTCACCAGTTGCGGCACCGACAGGCCCGACTCGAGGACCTTGCCCTTCAGCGCCGCGATGTCCTGCTCGTCGATCAGCGCGTGGTCGACGTCCGGCACCGGGTCCTGCCACAGCTGCGGCTCGGGGACCCACGGGCCCAGGTAGCGGCTGATCGGTCCCATGTCGCGGTGCAGCAGCTTGTACCAGGCCTTCGCGAACGCCTCGGACAGCTCCTCCGGGTGCTCCAGCCAGCGGCTGGTGATCTCCCGGTAGATCGGGTCCTCGCGCAGGGCCAGGTCGGTGGTCAGCATGGTGGGCGTCCGCGCGGGGCCGTCGAACGGGTCGGGGATGGTGCCCTCGCCCGCGCCGTCCTTCGGCTTCCACTGCCATGCCCCCGCCGGGCTCTTGGTCAGCTCCCACTCGTAGCCGTACAGGTTCTGCAGAAAACCGTTGCCCCACTTGGTCGGAGTGGAGGTCCAGACGACCTCGAGGCCGCTGGTGATGGCGTCGCGGCCCTTGCCCGAGCCGTAGCTGCTCTTCCAGCCCAGGCCCTGCTGCTCGATCGGAGCGCCCTCGGGCTCGGCGCCGACCAGGTCGGGGTCGCCCGCGCCGTGGGTCTTGCCGAAGCTGTGCCCGCCGACGATCAGCGCCGCGGTCTCCTCGTCGTTCATGGCCATGCGGCCGAAGGTCTCCCGGATGTCGCGAGCGGCGGCCACCGGGTCCGGACGGCCGTTGGGGCCTTCCGGATTCACGTAGATCAGGCCCATCTGGACCGCGCCGAGCGGACCGGCCAGCTCGCGGTCACCGCTGTAGCGCTCGTCGCCGAGCCAGGTGTCCTCCGGACCCCAGAAGACCTCCTCCGGCTCCCAGATGTCGGGGCGGCCGAATCCGAAACCGAAGGTCTGGAAGCCCATCGACTCGAGCGCCACATTGCCGGCGAACACCAGCAGGTCCGCCCAGGAGATGCTGTTGCCGTACTTCTGCTTGACCGGCCACAGCAGGCGGCGGGCCTTGTCCAGGTTGGCGTTGTCGGGCCAGCTGTTCAGCGGTGCGAAACGCTGTGCGCCCTGCCCGCCGCCGCCGCGCCCGTCGGCGATGCGGTAGGTGCCCGCCGCGTGCCAGCTCATCCGGATGAACAGGCCGCCGTAGTTGCCGTAGTCGGCCGGCCACCAGTCCTGCGAATCGGTCAGGACCGCCGCGACATCGGCCTTGAGCGCGTCGACGTCGAGCTTGGCGAATTCCTTCGCGTAGTCGAAGTCCTCGCCCAGCGGGTTCGATTTGGACGAGTGGGCGTGCAGCACCGAGACGTCGATCTGCTCCGGCCACCAGTCCCTGTTGGTGCGCGGCCGGTGGTCGGTCTTGGCGGTCGGGGACGGGATCGCCGGGTTCTCGCTCTCGCTGTTGCTTCGAGTCGCGGTGTCGGAAGCGGGTGGGCGGCTATCTGATGTCACGTCATTCCTTCCTGAATGGGTGATGCGGGCTGCGGTCAAGGACGTTGTGATGCCGCGCAATCGGGGCACATGCCCCAGTAGATGACTTCTGCTTCGTCGATCGAGTAACCACGGTCGTCGGACGCGGTCAGGCAGGGCGCCGCACCGACCGCGCAGTCGACGTCGGCGATCGCCCCGCACGACCGGCACACGACGTGATGGTGGTTGTCACCGACGCGCGCCTCGTACCGGGCCACCGACCCGGACGGCTGGATGCACCGCAGCAGACCGGCCGCGGTGAGCGTGCGCAGCGAGTCGTACACCGCCTGATGCGACACCGTGGACAGCTGATCGCGCACGGCGCGGATGACGGAATCCGTATCGGCGTGCGGATGCCCGTGCACCGCACGCAGTACCGCGACCCGCGGCGCGGTCACGCGCAGCGAAACCCCCCGCAGCATCTCCTGGAACTCCGTGGCCGTTGGCACCTTTGGAAGTGTCGTCCCCATTCTGGAACGAGTCAAGCATTTGATTCGGAACGGGCGATGTCCCCGAGTGCGCGCGGGAAAGTGCCTACCAGGATTCGATCAAGGGCGCGTCGTGCTCGTGCCGCCGCCACTGCTCGGTGAGGCGGCCGAGCCGCGCGGGCGAGGCCATGCCGCAGACGGACGCGATCTTGTCGCCACGAACCTCGAGCACGGCGACGCCCACCACGCGGTCGTCGAGCACGGCGATGACCGCCGGGGCGCCGTTGATCACTCCGGTATGGATGGCCGGGGAGCCGCCGGCGAGTTTGCGTTTCGCCGGAGTCGGTTTGAACGCGGCACGGGTCGCGGCGGCGAACCGCTCCGGAACCGAGTACCGCAGCAGCTTGTCGTTCAGCCCCGCTCCGTCGGAGACCGCGGTCGCGTCGGCGGTCAGCAGCGCCACCAGCCGTTCGGTCCGGCCCGAGGCGGCGGCATCGACGAACGCCGCCGCGATCCGGTGCGCCGCGGCGCGATCGACCCGCGTCGTACCGCGCGCGGCGGCGAGGTGTCGCCGGGCCCGATGCGCGTGCTGCTGACTCGCGGACTCGGTGATGTCGAGTATCTGCGCGATCTCGGCGTGACCGTACGAAAACGCTTCGCGCAGAACATAAACCGCCCGTTCGACCGGCGACAGCCGCTCCATCAGCAGCAGCACCGCCAGGCTGACCGATTCGCGCTGCTCGACGGTGTCGGCCGGACCCAGCATCGGGTCGCCGTCGAGCAGCGGTTCGGGCATCCACGCGCCGACCGCGCGCTCACGCCGCACCTTCGCCGAGCGGAGCCGGTCGACCGCCAGATTGGTGACGATCTTGGTCAGCCAGGCCTCCGGCGCCACGATGTGGTCGCGGTCGGCGGCCTGCCAGCGGAGGAAGGCGTCCTGCACCGTGTCCTCGGCGTCGGCGGCCGAGCCGAGCAGGCGATAGGCGATCGAGGCCAGCCGGTCTCGGCTGGCCTCGAAACGCGCCACGGTGGCAGTGTCCATGCGCGACACCCTAAGCGGCGACGGCCTTCGCCGACCGCTCCCGGGTGGTCGCCAGGCGGTGCTTGCGGCCGGGCATCCCGTAGGTCGGGCGGCTGATGCTCCAGGCGGCGGTCGAGAGGATCGCCGACTTGAAGCGGGCGGCCGGCCGGCCGAGCAGCGCCCAGGATTTCGATCGCGCGTCACCGTCGACCATCTGGAAGATCCCGTCCCGCCGCCCGAGGCTGATGTGGTTGCCGACGTAGGCCAGCGTGGTCGTCGAGACCTTGCGCCCCGTCAGATCCCCGATGATCGTCGCGGTCGCCTGCATGCCGGTGTATCCCGCCGAGGCGCACGACATCGGCAGTGGCCGCCCGTTCTCGCCGATCACGAACACGCTGTCACCGGCGACGTAGACGTCCGGATGCGACACCGACCGCATCCAGCGATCGACCGTGATCCGGCCGTCCGGCTCCACCGCGATCCCGCCCGCCGCGGCTATCGGATGGGCGGCGAACCCGGCCGCCCACACCGTCGCGTCGGCGGCATACACGGTGCCGTCCGCGACGACGACTCCGTGTTCGGTCACCCGCTCGACGGTGGCGTGCTCGTGCACCGCGATCCCGAACCGATCGAACGCGCGCAGCAGGTGACGACGGGCCCGCGGCCCCAGCCAACCGCCCAGTTCGCCGCTCGTCACGAGGCTGACCCGCAGGCCCGGCCGGGATTCCGCGATCTCGGTAGCGGCTTCGATCGCGGTCAGGTTGCCACCGACGACCAGCACTTTCCCGTTCTCTCCCAGCTCGTCCAGCCGAGCCCGCAGGCGCAGCGCGGCCGGTCGGCTCGCGACGTGGAAGGCGTGCGTGTCGACACCTGGAATCCCATGTTCGGCGGCGGTGCTGCCGAGCGCGTAGACCAGGCTGTCGTATTCCAGCCGCTCGACACCCGCGTCGTCGGCGACCACGACGGCCCGGCGGTCGGCGTCGACGGCGGTCACGCGCGCCACCCGCAACCGAATCCCGGTGCCCGCGAACACATCCGCCAGCGGCCGGTACGGCAGCTCCTGCCCCGCCGCGAGCTGATGCAACCGCAGCCGCTCGACGAAGTCGGGCTCGGCATTGACGACGGTGATCTCGAAGTCGTCGGAATGCAGCCGCCGCGCAAGATATCCCGCGACGTAAGCTCCGGCGTATCCGGCCCCGAGAACAATAATGCGATGCATGGTCCGCTCCTGTCTGTTGCGTGCACACCCTGAACGAGACAGCCTCCGGTTTCCTGACAAGCTGTCCCCTATGGCGTGCATCACGACGGGTGCCATGCCAGGATTCGGAGACCCATGCCATGTCGAAACCGACGCCCGTACCAGACCGAACGACGGCCCGCAGGCACGTACTCGCGCTGTTTCTCATGTTGATCGCGGGAGTGTTCGTGGGAGCGGTCGTGACGACCGTCATCGCGATCGCCCTGTTCATGCATCGCACCGAAACGGTTCACACGTACCCGGCATCGCCGCGCGGCGGTGGTTACGCCGCAGCGGTGAAACGCGTCCACAGCCCCATGGACCTCGACAGCTACGAGATCTGGCTCGGACCGTACCTCGACGACGACGTGCCGCGCGGTCACGTCGTGGCGATACCGCTGGCCTGGAGCACCGAGCCACATATCGAATGGACTCCCGACACGGTCGTCATGCGTTTCGAGCCCGGCGGCGAGATTCGCGTTCCCATGACGATGGTGCTGGACAATCGATAGCCCTGCCCCGCTCTGCCCTCGTCCCCGCTCTGCCCTCGCGCAGCGGTCGCCGCGTTCCGTGTCCGGAGTTAGCATGTGGCCGCAGGATTCGGCTCCGGTGATCGTTGGCGGTAAAGGAAGTCCGAGCGGATGGATCGCCGGAAGAAGGGGATCACCCGGCGCGGTTTTCTCGTAGCGGCGGGCGCGTCGGTCGCGCTGACCACCATGGCGCAGCCGACGCGGGCCGTGTCCATCACGCGGCAGGTGTCCGCCGCTCCGGTGCGGCCCGGAGAACGTGCGAATCTGGCGGAACAGGCGACGGTGCAGCGCCATGTGCGCGCGCTGTGGGGTCGGCCGCGAAGACAGCTCGGTATGCTCGTCTGGCCGGCGTCCCTGCTGGACCAGTCCTTCGCCCGCTGGTGCTACTGGTGGCAGGCCCACCTCCTCGACTGCGCCGTGGACGCCGCGCACCGCGACCGCACCCCCGAACGCCTCGATCGCGTCGTCGCCCTGGCGCAGGGCATCCGAACCCGCAATCTCACCGGCTGGACCAACCGCTACTACGACGACATGTCCTGGCTCGCACTGGCACTCGAACGCGCCGACCGCCTGCTCGGCCTCCGGTTCGGTGACGCCATCGGCGAGCTGCGCGCCGCCCTGCTCGACGGCTGGAACCCCGTCGGCGCGGTGCCCTGGCGTTCCGACGACGATTTCTACAACACTCCCGCGATCGGACCGGCGGGGATCTTCCTGGCTCGTTCGGGCGAATTATCCCGCGCTACAATGCTTTCCGAATTTCTGCACACACGCCTACGCGATCCCGGCAGCGGCCTGGTCCTCGACGGCGTCCATGAGCCCGGCGGCCGACTCGAACGCACCGTCCACACCTACTGCCAGGGCGTAGCCATCGGTCTGGTAACCGAATTGGCCACGCGCACAGGCGCATCGATCCACCACCACCGCGCGGGCGAACTCGTCGACGCGACCGGGAAGCACCTGACGAACGCCGGAGTGATCACCGCCGCCGCCGGTGACGACTCGGGCCTGTTCATGGGCATCCTCGCCCGCTACCTCGCCGAAACCGCACTCGCCCTGGGCAATACCACCGCCGCCGACATCGTCCACGCCTCCGCCCGAGCGGCCTGGAGGCATCGCGCCGAAGTCCAGGACCTGCCCTTCTTCGGCATGGACTGGACCCGTCCCGTCACCCTCCCCACCCACCCGGAAACCCGCCCCGGCCTCACCCACTCCCCCGCCGCCTCGTCGGCGAACCTCAGCCGCGACCTCTCCGTCCAGCTCAGCGGCTGGATGCTCCTGGAGGCCGACCACCGCCTCACCGCCGCGGGGCTGTGAGCCCGCGCCAGCGCCGCAGGCCCGAGCACCTCGGCAACGGGCAACACCGCCCCCAGCCGCTCCGCGACGACAACCTCCACCACCGAAACCCGCCCGCACACCTCCCGAACCACCTCCGCCACAACAACTTCGGGCCAGTGACAATCACGAATCCCCCACCCGCACAGCCCCGCCCCCACCCCGCAGGACACATCCTCGACCCCGGCGAAACCACCACACTCAGTCCACCGGGCGAAAACGAGACCTGAACTCCCGCAAGCTCCGCCCACAGCCCCGCGCGTGTGTCAGCACCGCATCAATCGTCATGAAAAATCCCCTCCCCGCAATGAGCATCGGTGACAATCTCGCACTGACATCCCTCTCACCCCACGTCGCACCCTCAGCTTCCTCGGCCGCGGTTACTGCGTAGTCCCCGCCCGCACCCCGCTGACGTAGACAACATCCCCCATCCGCAATTCGTCGTCGCCGATCGGTGCAAGTCCGTTGGCGGCGAACAGCGCTCGACAACCAACCGTGTTCAGCACCCAGCCTCGATCGACCAGGTACGGTGCCGCCTCGTTACGTTCACCGAAGTACCGCAGCCTCGCATGGTCGAGATCGAATCCCTGCGCACGCCAGCGTTCGGAGAGCCGACGCAGCCCTTCCTTCGTCTCGGCATCGTCACCCGGCCGCGGATTGGGCCGACTCTCGGTAGCCACCCGGCTCCCCGGCACGCTGAGTTCGGTGATGGTGTCCAGCAGCCGATCCTGCGCCGCGGGCGGCAGATAGCCCAGCAACCCTTCGGCGCTCCACGCCGTCCGACTCGCCGGATCGAATCCGGCGTCACACAAGGCGGCGGGCCAATCGTCGCGCAGATCGACCGCGACTACTCGCCGATCGGCAGTGGGCTCAGCACCCAGCTCGGCCAGCGCACGAGTCTTGAACTCGAGAACCTTCGGCTGATCGACCTCGTACACCACGACCCCATCCGGCCATGGCAGCCGATACGCCCGGGAATCCAGCCCCGAGCCCAGAATCACCATCTGCTCGATACCCGCCTCGACCGCCTCGAGAAAGAACTCGTCATAGAACCGGGTACGCACCTTGGCCCCATCGATCGCCACCTGCTCGACCGAATCCTCAGCCGCCACTTCGCCGCTCGCCAGCCGAGTCAGGAAGTCGATGCCGACCGCCCGAACGAGCGGCTCCGCGAACGGGTCATTGATACGCGCCGGATCCATCCGAGTCGCAATAGCCCGCACCGCCGCAGCCATGGTCGCGGTCGCACCGACACTGGATGCCGCGTCCCACGAGTCGCCATCATGTCTGATGAAAGTCATGTTCCTCCCGCTCAACTATTTCCGGTCGAAGGGTCCGTCCGCGCGAGCACGTCGAGGTAGTCGATGAATCGCGGCGTCGGCCGGATCGTGACGCCGTCCTCGCTGGAGCGAGTGATGGCGGCCAGATCCAGAGTTCCGTTCTGCCACCAGTACACCCACGAGTTGATCGGCCACGGGCACCGACATCCCCCTCCCGCAGCGACCGACCACACGATTCGACCGAACTGTCCGATCCCCTCGTCCTCGAGCGCGGCGATCCAGGTGTCGGGGTCGGCTGTACGCCGGGACAATCGCGGCAGTGTCCCCGATCCCTTCTGCGACGAAGTGCGTCGCCCTTCGATCCCCGCATCGAGTCCGAACCATCATCTCTCGAAACCACCGGCCCCTGAACGTGTTTCGTGCCTCGCACCCGGGATCATTTGATTATTCTCATAATTGAACATTGTTCGAAGGCTCGAGGGGGAAATATGCCTGACATCAACCGTGAGAGACGTCGTAGGTGGATCGAGCAGCGACTGGCCGCGGTCCCGAATCTGACCGCTGAGCAGCGCCGATTCCTCTCGATCCCCTTGATGGAGCGCCACTGGCACGTCCTGATCGACCGCACGACACCCCGGAATGACCGGCCACGGGCGTTCGCGGTCGGACCGACCGGGGTGTATGCCTTGGTGTTCACCGAACAGGTATCGGACCGAGAGTGGCTGCGCGGCATCCGAATCCGTGCCGAGGAGGTCTTCGCCGGTGTGGCGGCGGGGCGTAGCCACTATGTGCCGCACATGCTGGAGGTCATGCTGCTCATGCCGCGCGCGGTCCACGTCGCCGCGCACGATCCGTTCGTCTCGGTGGACGAATCCACGATGCGACACGCGTTGCGCAGCGGCGAGAATACCCTGTCGACCCGGTGGATCGGTCATATCGCCGCCACGGTCGCCGGACGAAGCGACCGCTTCGATTGGATCGATGCGGAAGCGGCACCGGCCGCCGAACCGGTTGTGTCCGAAGGGTTGTTGGATGTCACCGAATTGCGTGAAGACGAGCGCAGCAAGATGCTCGGCAGGCCGTTTCAGGAATGGATGACCTTCCTGGACCCCGACCAGATCGGCCTGGTGAACGTCAACTTCAACGGTCCCGCGCGCTTCAGCGGCCCTGCGGGCACCGGCAAATCGGTGGTCGCGCTACATCGAATGGCCCGCTTCGCCAAACTGAATCCCGGTCGACTGCTGTTCACCAGCTTCGTGAAAACCCTTCCCTCCTACCACGAGTCGGCGTTCCTACGGCTGGCTCCCCAGGCGACCGACCGTGCCGAGTTCATCGGCTTGCACGCATGGACGATGCGTTTCCTGAAACGTCGCGGCGTGACCTACCGCGTCGGCGACGACGAGGTGTACGAAGACGCGTTCGCCCGCGCCTGGAGCAAGGCGCGTCACGTGCTCGGCAGGATCAACGACACCGACTACCAGTATTGGAAGGACGAGGTCGGGCGTGTGATCAAGGGCCGTGGCCTGCGAACCGTGGAGCAATACCAGGCGGTCGGCCGGGCGGGTCGCGAGGGTGTCGCCCTGGGCCCGAACCAGCGGGCCGACGTGTGGACCTTGTTCTATGAGCCCTACCAGGCACGACTGGCCGAGCGCGGAATCGTCGACTTCAACGACGTCATCAGCCAGGCCGTAGCCGAGTTGCGCGATCGCCCCCTGGACGATTCCGAGGACTACGCGCTGGTCGTGGTCGACGAGGTGCAGGATTTCACCTTGCTCGAACTGACGTTGGTCCATCACATCGCCGGCGGCGGACCGGAAGCTCAACTACTTCTGGTCGGCGACGGGCAGCAACAGGTGTACGCCGGTGGCTGCAAACTCTCCGAGGCCGGCATCCCCCTTCCGGGTGGCCGTGGACGAGTATTGCGGACCAACTACCGCAACCGCGCAGCGGTGCTTCGATTCGCCCAGCGCGTCGAGGCCGGCAACACGGTCGACGACCTCGACGGCGGCCCCGGATTCGTGCTGCGAGACAGCGATGCCGTATTGCCCGGCGGCAACGCCGTGGAGAAGGTGGTGCGGCGAGCCGACATCGACGCAGAACTGGTACGCGCGATCCAGGAATCCGGCTTCGCCGATTCGGACGTCGCAGTGATCGTCGGCAACCGACGCGATGCCCTGCACTACCAACGGCTCCTCGAGGGAGCCGGTCTCCCGGTGTTACCACTGGACCGATACGACGGCAGCCAGCACGCCCGGATCAAGGTCGGCACCGTACACCGCGCGAAAGGCATGGATTTCGCCGCCGTCTTCCACATCACCGAGAAACAGCAGAAGCCGCTGACCGAACTCACCGGCGGCGCCCGCGACCGCGCCGAACTACTGACCCGGCAAGCCCTCGTCGCCATGAGCCGCCCCCGCGACTATCTGTGGGTGGCGTATTTGACGGACTGACCGCCCGCACGGCTGTCAGGCTCACGATTGCCGCCCCGTGCGGTGGGGGATGGCGAGGAGATCGAGAAACGCGGCGGCCGCGGGCGAGCATCCGGTTCGGCTCCAGATGCCGTACTCCACGCGAGCGGGCGCGTCGGAGACCTCGAGAGCGACGACGCCGGCGAGCTGAGGGGCATACGCGGAGGGGAGCATGGCCACCGCGAGTCCCGGCTGCACGAGCCGGGTGATGTAGTCGGCGGTGGTGACCTCGAAGGCGACATCGCGATCCAGTCCCGCGGCGGCGAAAGCCTGATCGGACTGGACGCGTCCGGCAGTGTCGGCCGGCAGGTCTACGAACACCTCCGCCGACAGCCGCCGCAGATCCACGGTCGACTCGCCGGCGAGCGGATGATCCGGCGCCACAATGGCGACCAGCCTGTCGCGCGCGAGTTCGCGGGCGGCCACACCGCGCGGGCGGCCGGTGGTCGGCAACCCGAGAAACGCGACGTCGAGAACACCGTGCTCGACCTGTTCGATGAGGTCGTCACTGGCGCCGACACGCAGGTCGATGCGGACGTGCGGATAACGCTCGCGAAAGTCACGCAGCGCACCGGGTATATCGACGGCCGCCACGGTCGGGATCAATCCGAGGGCCAAGCGCCCTCGCACCTGACCGATCGCCGCGGCGACCTCGGCGACCGCTCGCTCGGCGGCGTCGACGCTCTGGCGCGCCGAAGGCAGAAACGCGGCTCCCGCCGGAGTCAGCCGCACCCGGCGACTGGTCCGATCGAACAACCTCGCGCCGAGTTCCCGTTCCAGGCGGGCGATCTGGTGACTGAGAGCGGACTGCACGACCAGGCAGCGTTCGGCGGCCCGGGTGAAGTTGTTCGTCTCGGCAACGGCGAGGACGTAGCGCATCTGCTGCAGTTCCATACATCGATCGTGGATCGAGATCGTTGCGGTGACAAGCATGTGTTGGACTCATGAATAGTTTCCCAGCAGACTTCGAAGTATGAAAAGCCTTGCACTACAGGGTGTTTCCGGCGTTCCCCGCGTCGCATCGACGGCGCTCGCCCCTGCCGCGTGGGGGACGACCTACATCGTGACCACCGAACTGCTGCCGCCGGGCCATCCGCTGTTCGCGGCGCTGCTCCGGGCGCTGCCCGCGGGTCTGATCGTGCTGCTGTTCACCCGGGCCCTGCCGAAGGGCGTGTGGTGGGCGAAGGCCGCGGTGCTCGGAGTGTTGAACATCGGCCTGCTCAACGCGCTGTTGTTCATGGCGGCCGAACGTCTGCCCGGCGGCGTGGCCGCAACGCTGGCAGCCGCACAACCGCTGATCGTGGCCTTGCTGGCCGTCCCCGTGCTGCGCGAGCGCCTGACCGTCCGGCGGCTCGCCTGGGGAGTGACCGGGGTGATCGGCGTCGGACTGGTGGTGATCGGCCCGGACGCGACGTTGAATCCGATCGGAGTCGCGGCGGGTCTGGGCAGCGCGGCGTCGATGGCTCTCGGGCTGACCCTGACCAAGCGGTGGGGGCGGCCCGCCGACACCACGCCGACCGCCTTCGTGGGGTGGCAGCTCACCGCGGCGGGTGTATTTCTGCTGCCGGTCACCTACCTCGTCGAGGGCACACCTCCGGCGATCGACGCCCCGGCTGCCCTCGGGTACCTGTGGCTTGGCCTGGTCGGCGGTCTGGTCGCCTATGTGCTGTGGTTCCGTGGCATCGCCCTCCTGCCGGTGGCCTCCGTCGCGGTACTCGTACTGCTCTCGCCGCTGGTCGCGGCGGTTCTCGGTGCCGCGGTCCTGGGCGAGACACTCGGACTGGTCCAGCTGGCGGGGTTCGGGCTCGCGCTCGCCGCGATCGTCGCGGGGCAGCTGCCGACGCCGGGCCGCCTGCCGGTCGCGACGACGCCCGCACTGGAACGAGCCGTTCGATGACAGCGGACAGAGTCTTTCTGGTCCTCGGCGCGACGGGGAACCAGGGCGGCGCGGTCGCCCGCGCGCTGCTCGGCAACGGGCGGCGGGTCCGCGCTTTCGTCCGCGATCCGCATACCGCGGCGGCGGCCGAACTCGCGAGGCTGGGTGCGGAGCTTGTCACCGGAGATCTCGACCGGGCGCGGTCGCTGCGTGCAGCCGCCCGCCGTGTGCACGGAATATTCAGTGTGCAGGCCGTCGATCCGGCCGATCCGCGTCCGGAAACCGAAGTGCGGCAAGGCAAGAGCGTTATCGACGCCGCGGTCGCCGAGGGGGTGGGGCATGTGATTTACAGCTCGATCGCCGCATACCGTTCCGGCGTCCCACATTTCGACACCAAGACAGTCATCGAACAGTACCTCGACACCGCAGGGCTGCCCGCGACCGTAGTCCGGCCGGTGTTCTTCATGGAGAACTGGAGATACCTGCTGGCGAAACCGGACAACGGCGTCCGTGTCGGCACGGTGCCACTGGACCCGGACACGCGACTTCAGATGGTCGCCGCCACCGACATCGGGCGTATCGTCGCAGACGCGTTCGAGCGGCCGGGAGAGTACATCGGCGAGAAGCTCGAAATAGCCGGTGACGAACTGACGGTGCGGCAGATCGCCGCGGCGTGCACCGAAGCGGACGGTGTGCCCACCCGGGTAGAGCGCCCGGACCGCTTGCCTCCCGCGGTGGCGGACATGTTCGCGTGGTTGGACGAGCACGGCTACCGGACCGACATCACAGCACTCCGCCGTCGCTTCCCACAGCTGCTGACGTTCGAGACATGGTTGCGGACCGAGGCGCGGCCTGCCCCGGCTCGGACAGGAACCGCGTCGTGAAGGCCCGTTTCGTCGTCTCCATCGTTCTCGTCGTGCTCGGCGTGGGGATACCGGCGCCCGCGCCGACGGCAGCCGCGGATACCTTGCCGACCGTCATCGAGCTGCCCGCGGGTTTCCGGCCCGAAGGGATCGCGATCGGAAAGCTGCCCGAAGCATTCGTCGGTTCGATGGCCGACGGCAGCGTCTACCGTGTCGACCTGACCACGGGGCGCGGCGCGATCCTGAGCCGCGGGCCCGGCACACCCGCGCTCGGTCTCGGACTGGACGATCGCGGGCGGTTGTTCGTCGCCGGCGGTCCCGCGGGCGACGCTCGCATCGTGGACACCCGCACCGGCACCGTGCTGGCGACCTACCAACTCGGTACGCCCCCGGAGACATTCGTCAACGATGTCGCGTTCACCTCGACCGGCGCATGGTTCACCGACTCCCGCTCACCGGTGCTGTATCACCTGCCTCTCGACACCGACGGCACGCTACCCGCTCCCACGGCCGTGGAACGAATCCGACTGACGGGCGACATCGCTTACGCCCCAGACGAATTCAACGCCAACGGCATCGTGGCCGCCCCGGCGGGTACCGGGCTGATCATCGTACAGTCCGCGACCGGCCGACTGTTCCACGTCGACCCCGAGACCGGCACCACACACGGAATCGATCTCGGCTCCGAATCGGTACCCGACGGAGACGGCCTGCTCATCACCGGCGACACCCTCTACGTCGTCCAGAACCGATTCGACACCATCGCCGAAATCGCCCTCCACCGTGGCGGCCTCACCGGCACCCTGCTCCGGCGACTCACCGACCCACACCTCGAACAGCCCTCGACAATCGCCGCCCACGCCGGACGGTTCTATCTCCCGAACACCCGCTTCGCCACATCCCCGGCACCCACGACTCCCTACACCGTGGCCGTCCTCGACTGACTCAACGCTTTCCACACGCTCACAATCCTCGATGACTCGCTGACGGCGGCGGGCGAAGTCGGCCTGACGGGCGCGAATCATGGCGTCGACCATGGTTTGCGCGCTCCCGTCCGGGCGAATATCGGGGAGGGGTGGCCGGATCGGTGGCCTCCTCCGAGGGCATCATTCGGCTTGGCCCAGTCGTCGGCGGCGCTGGGGAGCCGTTCCCGGTTGCGCAGCAGATCTGCCGGGCAGGACTCCAAGTCCGGTAGGTAGGAGACGTCGGTGGAGAAGTGCGCGCGGCCGGCGCAGCGGAACCGGGCCGGGCCGAGCGCCAACCCGAGGCCGCACCTCGAATACGAGGCCGTTGTCAGGGTGGGTAGCAGTCGTAGCTTTCCTGCCGCAGGACCCGGCCGGTGTCGTCGTAGGTGAGAAACAGCGCCACCTCGGCGTGGAGGAGGCTGCCCGCGCGGTGGCCTGCGACGTGCTGTGCGAGGACGCCGGTCCATCGCAGTCGCACGGCGACACGGTGTGCCTGGCTGATCATGTCCCGGATGTCGTATCGCTGCGACGCGAACAGTCGCCTTCCGGCCAGAGATGCCTCGAGCAGCGCTGCCAGGTCGCGGGTCCGGCCCGCCGGGACGACGCGGCTGGGGTGTTCGATGTGGGTCGCCGCCGGATGGAAGAAGGGTCGCAGCTGGTCTCCCGCGACGCCGCCTTCGAGAGCGGCGAGCAGCGCACGGGCCTTGTCCTCGAAACCCATGTACACAACCATAGTTGTGCAACTATGGTTGTGTACATGGGTGAGGTGACTCTGGAGAACTTGGACATCGCGACCCTTGCGATGCTGACCGGTGAGGCTGCACGCGCTCGTATGACCGCACGGATCAGGGCGCTGGGGTTTTCGGGTATCCGCTCCGCGCACGGGTACGTTTTCCAGCACCTGATCGACCGCGCTCCGACGGTCGGAGAACTCGCCGAGCAGCTCGGCGTGACTCAGCAGAGAGCATCGAAACTGGTCAGTGAACTCGAATCCCTCGGTTACGTCCGCCGCCACGGTGATCCGGCCGATTCGCGGGTCCGCCGCATCGCGCTCACCGAGCGCGGTACCGACTGCGTCGCGGCCGCACGCCGGCTCCGCGCGCAATGGCACGCGGCGCTGGCCCGGCGGCTCGGGACGAGCGCGATGACCGCGCTCACCACCGGTCTGGCCGCATTCGCCGACCAGCTCGGCATCGAGGAGCCGGTGCGTGAGCGGCGGGTGGCGCTGCCACCACACGAACGGTGACGCCGTTACCGGCAGGCACAGCAGGAGCGGGGCGATGACGCGATTCGGCTTGGGACGCAACGGCGCATGGTCGGCGCTGGCCGCAGGCGTCGCCACGCTCGGTGTCCTCGAGACCGCTGTGCTGCATTTTCTCGCGCGCGCGTATCTGCCCGCAGCGGCCGCGGTCACGGTCGACACGGTCGCGGTGGCCGTCACGCTGCTGGCGATCCTCGCCTTCGCTTCACCCCTGTGGGGATCGTTTCGCCTGGACTCCACCGCATTGCGGCTGCGTTTCGGCTGGCTCGCCTCGGTCCGTATCCCGCTGCCGGACATCGATACGATCCGCCCTGCCACAGCCGGCCTGCGTCACCCGGTCACGCTCGGCCTCGATTACGACCAGCGATCCGGGCTGCTGAGCGTGGTGCGCTCCCCGTCGTCCCCGCTCGTACGCATCGAGTTGACGACTCCGATCCGCGCCCGCACCCAAGGCTGGAAACATGTCCGAGTGCGCACCGTTCTCGCCACCATCGACGACCCGGACCTGTTGCGGCAGTGCGTGTCCGGCGCCTGATAGCCCGGCTCGTTTCACTGCTGGGCGGTGCTATTCGCCAGCTGCGCTATCCGCTGTCAGATCACAGCGCTGATGCGGAACGAGCCGGCGCTGGGTCGTGTCCCGCACCGTCTCCTTGCGGCCGAGATGGCGTCTGCACCAGGGGAACACCCTGGCCACCGTGGTGGCCGGACACGCGCTGGCACGGCGGCGCTGGCCGCTGGGGTACGATCAAGATCATGGCGTGACGTCGAATTCGACCACATCCGGTGAGCTACGGCACCGTTCGAGCCAACCCGCTCCGGTGCTGCTCTGTCGACTATCCGCCATGGAGAATGTCATGACCGACGAACAATTCTGCGACATGGTCGCCGCACACCTGGCCGCCCTGCCCACCGTGGAAGCGGTCACACTCGGCGGCTCCCGCGCCATCGGCACCCACACCCCCGACAGCGACTGGGATTTCGCCATCTACTACCGTGGCCGCTTCTCTCCTGACCGACTGCGTGAGATCGGTTGGCCCGGAACGGTTTCCGAGATCGGCGCATGGGGTGGTGGGGTGTTCAACGGCGGTGCCTGGCTCACCATCGACGGCCGGGCCGCCGACATCCACTATCGCGATCTCGACGTCGTCGAACACGAAATCGCCGAGGCACGCCGAGGCCGGTTCCATTGGGAGCCACTGATGTTCCACCTGGCCGGGATTCCCAGCTATCTGCTGATCGCGGAACTGGCCCTCAACAAAGTCTTGCACGGACAACTCCCACGACCGCAGTATCCCCAAGCCCTGCGCATCGCCGCACCGCCGATCTGGCGCGACAAAGCAGAACTGACACTGCGCTATGCCCGCACCGCCTACGCCGCGCGCGGCCAGGTCACCGAATTCGCGGGCGCACTCGCCACCGCGGGCATGCAGACCGCGCACGCTGTACTCGCCGCACGTGGCGAATGGGTCACCAACGAGAAACGGCTCCTACACCGAGCGGGGCTACGCGAACTCGACGACATCATCGCCGGACTCCGTCCCGAACGAGCGACCCTCGACCAGGCGCTCTCCCGCACGCAAATTCTGCTGCGCTCAGCGGAATAGCAGCGACCTCTCCGTGTCAGGTGTGCGCTGCCGTTCGAACGCCGGTGAGCGTTCAGCGGTGCGAGGATCCCACCGAAATCCCAGGCGATGAACTGGCGAGCGACCCGGCCGCCTCACCCACGGGGTTCCGCCGGGAGCGGCGAGTGTTCGATTCCGCAGATCCGCTTGCCAGGTCGTAAGTACGGAAGGTCGCTACAGCCTGCGCAATCCGCAAGAGCTTGCTGGGACCGTTTGCGCCCCAGGCGCATCGAAGAGTGGTGAAGGAGATGCCTTCAAGCTGGGGAGCCCCTATATCTTCGAAATCTTCGAAGGAACCGGGAGGAGTAAGGACGAGGCCACAATAGACGCATGGAATAAGGCCCAAACCGCAGTGCCCCAACGCAAATGGTGAAGCGCTGGCGTCGTGGTCACGCAGAAACGCTCACAGGAAGGAACCTGCGTGGAGGACGATGAGCGTCGAGTGTGGGAACTCGCAGTGGAGTTGGGGCTACCCGACGCCACCGGGGTCGGTGCCCTCGACGGGGAGGGGATCCATCCGATTGCACTGCTGCTCGAAGAGAGTGCCCATCGGATCCGTGGAATCAACCGCATCCCCTGCTTTACCGCATTCGGTCCCGTCGTGGAACTCGACGAGTTCGCTCAACGAGCATGGGGGGAATCGTACGACCCGGCACGTATTCCCGTCGAATGCCGCCTCAGCGTCTACGTGACTGATACCGAACTGGACGAACTGGCGCGGGCAGTCACGGATGATCTCGGCCTGGACCATGACGGCAATTCGACAACGGTAGGCCGGAAGGTCGCAGTGAGTCTGAGGCCGATCTCGTTGGAGTTGCACGAAAACCGCTTCTACCAGCACCTCGTCGATCAGTACGAAAACCGCCCTGGCGCAGACTGATACAGCCGCCAATTCGATCGGAACTCTGACGGTGCGGTCATCCGTCGGTACGCAGCAATCGTGACAGGCTCTCCCCCGCACGTGCAGCCGACCTGAGGTCGTGCCGACGCTGGACCAGCTTGACCGGTCCAGCAAGACGGCCGCAGCTGCGCGACCCGCTCGCAGAGCAGGTCATTATTCGGATAGCGTTTCTCTCATGAGCAGGCGTCAATCGGCGTGGTCGTGGAGGCTGAGCACCCATGGTTGATTCGTCCCTCATCGAGCAACTCACCACGTTGGAGGACTGACAACGCTGGCACTGACCGCCAACAGTGCAGCCGCGCAAGCAAATTCGGGGACCTTCGGCCCTATACCGAGACAGTTCCGGCCGAAAGGATCTTCTAATGCTGAAGTACGTCGTCGGCGCAATCGCCGCCATGGTCCTACTCCTCGGCTTCGGCCCCACAACGGCAACAGCGCAGCCTGTCCCGTCGTCCTCACGCAGACCGCGACGGAGGTATCCATGCCTCCGGGAGACACCGTGGAGGTGCGGACCGGCCTAGGGCCGGGATCGGAGCCGTCCTCGGCGGGCTCGCGGGTCTACCCTTCTTCGTCCTCGGAGCAGTCCCCGGCGCGGTAATCGGAGCGTTGATCGGCGCTGGCATCGGGGCGGCGTCCTGGTACATCGCAAACGCATATGTCGGCGGCTGACGACATGGATGGACTATGAAGTCCTTTATCGAAGTACGGACTGAGCTCAGCCCGAGTCGCCGAGACGCCCCTACGGCGCAACTTAATCTCCACCATCGCCCACGAACGGCGGTCCAACAGCGCGAGTACTGGAGCACGACTTTGGCTGGATCCGTCGCGGCAGCGGGCCCGCTCCGGCCACCCTCACTACGGGAACCACGATCTCGCGCCTCTCCACGCACGACGGCGGACATGAAGTTGCACGATCTGAATTCCATTCAGCCTGGGGCGGTTTCGTGGTCAACCAGTCAGGTCACCTCGCCGCATTCGCTCAATCACGGCATCCGACGTCAGTTCATCCCGGGCTTCCGGGTGTTGCCAGTAGAAGTGGATCAGGTGGTAGACGAGCGCCGAGTCGATATCGAACTCCAGGGTGTAGATCTCGAGCACCCCTGCGCTCTTGCGTTTCCGCGCCCACCGATCCGGCTTGTCGATGGTTATCGAGTTCGGTCGTGCGGGCAGTCTGATCGTTGCGAATCGAGGTTGCGGCACGGCAGCCACCTCGATGACATTCTTCCATTCGACGATCTGCCGCATGTGGCCGTCGCCGAGTTCGATTCCGGACGGGGTCAGTATGATTCGTTTACCGTTCTTGGCCGCAGTGAGCGTCCTGGCGAGCAGCCAGACGAACAGTGCGGAGGCCAACAGCAACGCCAATGCGCCCAGATAGCCGCGAACGGCCTGTCCCGATGTCGAATAGTCCTCGAACAGGCGGATCACGACCTGAGGGATCGCGAACACTAGTCCCGCGACCAACCACGCCGTGGTGATCAGCGGAAACCAGCGCCATGCCGGCACGATGAGACCGGTATCGCCGGTCCTGGATTGTCCCGTCAGTGCGGCGGAGGTTCGGCGTGTGCGAACGATGCGGACGGGAATCAGGGCGGTGGCCACCAGAAACAACGTGGCGGCGATGCCGAAGAGTGCCTGTTGTCCGTTACCGCTCACGATCGCGGCGAGCGTCATCACCAGAGCGATCAGCGTGAACAGGATGAGGATAGGGAGCGTTGCGAAAACTATGACCCGGCGGCGACTTTCCGGTCCGAAACCGTCTGGCCACGGAAGTGGCGATGACTGATCGATGCGGGACTCGCCTGGGGGCATTGTCATCACTTCACTGCCTTCACGATGTTCTCTCCTGCCCATCCGCCGACACCACTACCTACGAAACCGCCGATGATCGCGCCGCCGATGGCGCCAGGCGGTCCGAGCCACGCCCCTCCGGCTGCACCTGTAGCCGCACCCAGGCCAATACTCCCGAGAGCCGATCCGGCACCAGAGCCGACTGCTTCCCAGCCGTCCTTGCCGTGTTGCCAGTCGTCGTAGGACTGGTACGCGGAGAAGCCGATCGAGGCCAGCGGGCCACCGACTTTGCCCGCCCTCGACAGCATGTCGGTCTGCGACCCGAGCCGGGCGGCGTCGTCACCCAGTTCCATGGCGTGGGCTGCCTGCTGTCCGGCGTGTCCGCTACCAGGGTTCTGCAGGGCCATGCCCCCGAGGTTTCGCGATTGTTGGGCCAACAGCCCTGCCTCGTGGGCAAGGGATTTGCCGCCCTGGACTGCTCCCTCGGCGGTGCCGCTCGCTGCCGCGTCACCCGCGGTCGCGAACGGATGTTTGCCGGTTCCGTCGATGGTGGAGGACACGGGGTTGTTCCCCGCTACTGCTTCAGACCAAGATCGCACCATGTCCCAGGGGCCAGCGGCCGGTTTTCCCGGTTCCGGAGGCTTGGTTTGCAGGACCGAACCATCGGAAAAATTGACCAGAGTCGAGCCGTCGGGCTGTTGGGTCAGGTGACCCCATTTCCCTTCGCCGAATTGCATATTCACCGAACCGTCCGGGCCGATGAATCCCTTGTATCCGGCACTGTTGGACACGCCGACAAGTTGTTCCTGGCCATCGGCGCCGATCACGTTCGAGTAGGTCACCGTCGCGCCGTTCGGTGCGGTCCACGAACGGTTTACCTGATCACCGTTCTTTGCCTCGGTGATGACGCCGCGGCTGTCGGGCAGCTGGGTCGAAGTCGACACCAGGCTGCGGCCATTGGGACCCACAGTGTAAGTCTCGGTCACACCGGGCGACTTCGGGACCTGTTCCAGCTTCGTGGTGGACCCGTCCGGATGCGTCACCACGGTGTCGATGACACCGGAGCCATCCGACCGGGGCGTGGCGACCGACGCGGTGATCGTCCCGTCCGGGTTCCGGGTAGTCGTGTGCACTGTCCCGTCGGGGTCGGTGATCGATTCGATGAAATTCGGCGGGCCGCCGTTCTCGGGCGGCTTCAATGTAATCGTCTTGCCGTCGGCAGTGGTGACTTCGACCGGGCGGCCTTCCTCCAAGGCTTGGATCGCACCGGTCGGTGTGAATCCGGGGGGCGCAATGAGGCCCTGACCGGGATTCAAGGCGCGCAGGGTCTTCGACGGAGCTTCCTGGACAACCAGAGTGTTGAGTTCGGACTTGGCGGTAGCCAGCTTCGCCCGCACGCCATCAGCGACGCCGGCGGCGTGCCGCAGCGCGCCCAGCATGTCAAGAGTGTGCCGTCCGGCCTCGGTCGTCACCGCGAGCACGGCAGCCTGGACATCACCGCGGTCACCGCCCGCTTGTTCGAGTTGCCGCACCTTCTCCCGCGCGGTCACGATGCCGGTGTCGCCGACTTCGAATCCCGCGCCGACGTACCCGTTGCGCTTGTTGATTACGAAGTTTTTCGCATCCTGCAGCTCGGTCTGGCTCACGGACAACGCGTCCTTGATGGTGCTGATCTTGCCGGAGATGTGGCTACCGGCCGTCTTCTCATTCACCACCCGACGGGCCGCCGCGTCGGCGCCGGCACCCTTCCACGACTCGGCCAGATCGTCCTGCTCGATCAACATCGACCGCAGCTTCTCGTCGAGCTTGGTCACCAGCGTGCCCAATGCAGTTGCACCTGTACCGAGAGTGTCCGGCTTCCAGCCCTCGACGTCAGGTACTCGCAGCGGACCGGTCATTGCAGGCCCCGCATCGCTTGCAGACGACCTGCGAAGTCCTGGTCCTGAATCTCGTACTTGTCACCGGCACCGCGGGCGATCTCCGACATCTCCGCCGGTCGCGATGCGAAACTGACCAACGCGCCCTTGATCGCGTCGCACACCTCCGTCAGAGCGCCCTCCACGGTGGTGCCGGGAAACGAGCCGTCCGCGCCCATGGTGACACCGTCGGCCAGGCTCTCGATCTCCCCTGATAACCCGTCCAGCCATTTCGACCATGTACGCAGTGCGTCCGGATCAACCTGCACGTGCTCCCCCTCCTCACCGACAGCCGTAGCCCCAGGCCCTGGAATCAGGGACTGATGATACAGCCGGTATGGAGGTGAGACCGATCATACTGCGGCCCGGACCACGACAACTATCGCATGGCAACCATCAGGGTGTGGTTCGCCGTCACAGCTGTCTCGTGGCCGCGCAAGTGCTCGATGCTCGGAACGGCGGCGGTGTCGTACGGTGCGACCGCGGCGGGCAACTCGGCGATGCACATGTCCGCACGGAACTCGACCAGTTCACCCGCGACGATCTCAAAACCGGCATCGCCGCCCGGACCGACCATGGCGGACCAGGGACTCCCGCCGCCGTACGCTCAACGCGCTACGCGCCATGAGTGAAATGACCGGTACGGCAGTCGGTTTCGAATCTTCGGCCATTGGTTGCCCTACGGGATGCGCCCGGAGTCCGGCTTGATATGCCGGGCCTTCACGAGGACCTGATAGGTGACGCGCTTCCGTGGACAGTCCTCGCGGTTATACGCCAGGTGCTGCTGCATGATCCGGTGGGCTGCCGCGACCGTCACCGGGTACTCCGGCACCTCGTGTGTCCACCCCACGGCCCATAGAACTTGTGTCGACGCCTCGCTGTCGTGCCGCTCGTACTCGCGTTCAGCGCGAAGCAGCGGGTACACCACTCCCCCAGTGACCACAAGCAGCGCCGCGATCACCAACCAAAGCGCCCCGAGGTTCATACCTGCCCATCTGACAGGGAAGTATCGTCCAGCGGGCGAAACTCATACGGGGGCAGGCAGTTTCGACATCAACGATGCACATCAGCGCGTGCAGCTGGATCGTATCGAGATGGGTCGGCGACGGTACGATCACGGCGTCGACGTCAGCGTCACGCACCTGGTCGACAAGCGGAAGCACGGACGGTCCAGGCCAGCCACAGGCGATAGCCGAGTTGGCGTGCCAGCCTGCGGATTCTGGCGTTCTCCAACTCCGACCATGCGCTGACCGAAATGTCTACCCAGGAAGCCCTGCCCGGGGCGGGTGACGAGTGGGCGCAGAGGGGTTCGAACCCCCGACCGCTGGTGTGTAAAACCAGTATGTCCGTCAACATCTGAATAGCTTTGCTTCCTGCGTCTTTGGCGCGAACCGAACGTGCACTACAAGGCGGTTTCTGAACACAGGACGTGGACACGAAAGAACATTGAATCCCATCAATGGACACGTGTCTGCCCCATGTTTTGCCCCACACAAAGCCCTCGGTGCCCCATGTGCTTCCAAGACCAGATAGCCCGAGGGCGATTGGAGGTGCTGCGGAAGCCCACCACCGACGGATTATGAGTCCATTGCCTCAGAACACTGCCCTGACCTGCGTATATACTGCTCACAGGCGAGCAAAGTCGTAAAATCTAGAGCTGTTGAACGGCAGTCTTAGCGATCTTGTTCACTACGCCAGCGTCGTTGGCTCAAGCCCAGTATCGCGCACCAACATCTACGCAGTTCAGATCCGGCATTCGCCGGGCCGGGCCTGCCTTGCTTCGTGCCAGAACGAGACTCCTCCGCCATTCACTGCCCGACAGGGCTGCCGAGAACTCGGTGGCTGAGCGTAGTTCCGCGTTGGCAGATCCAGGGCGACCTCCGCGTACCAGGACGCCTAAGAGTCCCCGCAGGAGTACCACGAGTGCCGTAGGGCCAGCAGCTAATCTACCGCCTAGCACGGGCTTCGAAGCCAACGACCGTCGTGGACTACAAAGATTTTTCTTTGCTTTCAGAGTTAGACTGGAAGAGAAAAGCATGTATAGTAGCCGTTCGGACTTAGCTCTGAGCTGTCACGACGAAGGACGAAACGTGCGTTTACGATTGGTTAATACCGGTACGGTCCGAGAGGCCACCGTGGACCTGCGAGACCTCGTTGTTGTCATGGGTTATAACGGTTCGGGGAAATCTACTATTGCGACAGTGCTTTATGCAGCAGTAAAATCCGCGTCAAGGGGTCGACGCAGAGGTCCGGTCGCAGGTTCTCAACGAAGCATCCGAGCTTCGAGAGCTATTCGTAGTCAGGGACGAGAATTTCGTAGGGAAGCCAACAGAATTCTAGAATCTGCACCGGAGCTTGACTACGATGAGTTCGCAAACCGCATTGTAGATGCTGCGGGTTTGATTTATCGATCGATTTTGCAGGAGTTTGGCGCTGCCTTAGCACATGAAATTGCCGCAGGATTTGGTTGCTCCGTCGAAGACCTGCCGACAAGGAATGTCCAAGGCAAGAGACTTCCCATGCGAATCATCGTGACGAGCGAAAATCCACAGTGGGCTGTTACACTTCGAGTTCGAAGGAAAGACGTATTCGTCGAAGCAGAAGTGCAATCCGAGATCACATTGTCCGACATCGACAATGACGATTATATCAGCTATCTGGCGGAGCGCGTTTCTACAAGCAAAATTCCACTGTCGTCGTTTATATCGGCCAAAATTTTGGACTATGTCTTCGCTGATATCCCTCCTGCTGCCCACTTCCTTCCGGCTGCCCGTGCCGGACTCCTACAGTCCCATCGCCTAGTTGCTGCAACAATGGTTCAGCAAAGTCCATTCATTGGTATCTCTGATCAAATTGCCTTGCCAAGCCTTTCCGGTGTTGTGGCAGATTTTGTCGCGGAAATTCTCTTGGGAGAAAGGAGGAGTGACCGCGCGTTTACTCAACTGGCTCGAAAGCTAGAGCAAACGGTACTCGGCGGGCGAGTAGAACGCTTGGGCTCCACATCAGAGTATCCCGAGATTCAATACTCGGACAGAACCGGTGACTACCCGTTACACCGCACGAGTTCTATGGTATCCGAGCTAGCCACCCTCGTACTTCTACTCAAATCTCATGTTTCTAGCGGTGAGCTGCTAATTGTGGAGGAACCCGAGAGCCATTTGCACCCTCGGGCCCAGGCACAGCTTGCAGGGGTGCTTTATGAGGCTTCCCAAAAAGGTTTGAAGGTTATGTTAACGACCCACAGCGACTACTTCGTCTCAGAGCTTAACATAAAGATATCCGAAGAAGGCTCCACGAGGAGTTCTGGTATCTCGAACGGTAGAGTGGTGGCATATTGGGCCAACCGCATTCCTGATGACGGTACACGGCTGGAAAAATTGCCGGTAGATCCACTTGACGGCATATCTCAAATGTCGTTCACCGAAGTCGCGGAGGCCCAGTATGGGAGGCAAGTCCAACTGCAAACCAACGCGGCAAAAAAAGCGGAGGAGTAAAGGCGGAGAATCCTTCCCTTGGTGCGATTGTTGCATGGTAAATAAGGTGCAGGATTCTGGCACCGATGCCAAGACCCCTACGGTAGACCGCTCAGGTGAAGATATTGATTGGCAGATAGCCTCTGGTACATTAATACAGAAGAATCATGACACCACTGGCAAATTGTGCGATTTTCTGGTATCGCGCGAGTCGAGGGATCGCGCCTACATTACCGTAGAACTGAAAAGTAGAGTCCAGGACGTCCGGTCGATTATTGAGCAAGTTCAAAATGGTGCAAATATTCTTAACCAGTGCGGCGAAGATTCTCAGCAGTTCTTCGCAGTTCTAATTAAATCCAGAGGCATCAGCCCGCACGCCTACAAAATCCTCAAGGCGGCCAGAATAAACTATAGGGGTAGAAAATTCATGATTCGTGTCGAAAAATCCGGATTCGATCTATCACAACTATGATTGTTCGAAACATGGATAACGAGCGGTCTCCCGTTGATTCGTCACCGAACGCAATCACTCATCTGTTTCTCAAAATTCTTCTCCACCACGGGCGTGTCGCCGATGTTCTGCCGGTGAAGCAACGGCCCCCGGGCGATCCGCTCCACGGTGGACGAGAACCTCACCTCGGCGATTGATCCGGCGTGCCGCACCGCCGCCGACGATCGGCATCGCGATCGCGAGCCCTGCCATGCCCTTGCCGGTTGTTGAGTACATCGACCACATCGCGGGTGCGGTACGCGCGCCGCTTCCCCGTGCTGCTGTCCTGATAAGAGGCGTGCTCATCAAGGAAGGCCCGGTACTGAGTGACGGTCTTCCCGTCGACACCCAACAACCGTGCTATCGCGCCGAGCGTCCGATACTCGTCGGGGTCGATGGGCATCTCGTAGGCCGCCGGCCGACGCTCGTCCTGCCAGCGGGCCAGCCACGCATCGACCGCAGCACTGTCGTACTCGCGGGCACGCGGGCCGCTGCCGGTCCGCGCACGCTCCTGCTCGGCGGCGGGGAAGTCCGGGCGTGTGGCCCAATGGTTCTGCACGGTTTGCAGGCTGAGATTGCGTTCCGCAGCCCATTCGGCGAGCGTGACCAGCCGTCGACTCATCCTCCTATTGTGGTTGCCTGCGTAGCCGATTCGGTGGCGGGAGCCGGCCGTCTCGATCACCCCGGTTCTCCTTCCCGTGTACGGGCCCGCGGCCGGCGTTACGCTGGCGGTGCCCTCCTTCGTGGGTGGGCGCCGGGCGGCCGGTATGTCCGACCGCGACCTGTCCGGTCGCGGGTTACCGGCCGCCCATCCCCTTGCTGGTTACCGGCTCCAGCGGTCGATGTCCTCGCCGGTGATCGCTTCGACCAACGCCGATATCAGGATCTCCGCGACCGGTGGCGTGACGGCGTTGCCGTACTGGCGGACCTGCTCGCGGTTGTTGCCGAGCACGGTGTATCCGGTCGTGAAGGCCATCGCGTCGCCGATCTCGCGGGGCTTGAGCATGCGGAACCGGACATCGTCGATCGTCGTTTCGCTGATCGCGTCGACGAGCGCGTACCGGTCTCGGGTGGACTGCGTCCCCATCGGGCGGTCCACCGGCCGCGCGGCACCGGTGCCGTAGTACGGGACCAACAACGCGTCCCGCAGCTGCGGCGGCACACCACCGGGAGGCACCACCAGGCCGTGATGGTTGCCGCTGGCGGTCACCGTGGCGAGGGCTTCGGTCACCGCGCGGGCGTCGCTGCCGCCGCCGCGTAGTTCGGCGACGAACGGCAGGAACGCCAGCGCGGTCTCCGCCCGTGTCGTCTGCACCCGCTGCGGCCACGTGGCCGGGCGGGCCTGCTTGCCGTCGCGGCCCTCCACCGGCACCAGCAGCGGCGGAATCATCACCCCGTCGTTCTCCCGCGTGGTGCGCGCCGCAAACGGCAGCGTCACCGGCACCGGGGCCTCGCGCCAGGTGCCGCCGGTCGGTACGACCATCGGCATCGACGCGTACCGGCGCAGCCCAGCCTTGATCCGCTCCATCGTCTTCGGCGCCAGCGGGCCGACACCGATGACCTCCTTGGTCTTCTTGTCCCGGAACGTCTTGATCGGCTTGTCCCCGATCCGCTCCCCCGGCTCACTCCAGTCGATCGCGGCGGCGGCGGGCATCGTCGGTGGCTCCACCACCGCGTTGCGGCAGCGCACGCGCGGGCAGCGGTAGTGGTACTGCTGGCGGTACCGGCCCATATCGCTGCCCTGGTTCTTGAACACCTGGAGCGCGGCCACCCACTCCTCGCACGTCGTGCAATACGCCAACGGCCGCAACCACTTCGACCAATCCGGCTCACGCCCAAGCCCGGTATCCCAATACGCCACATACAGCCGGTCGCGGGACTGCGGCGCCACCGGCGTGCGGGTCGGCTGGGCGTGCATCGAGTTCATCGCGATCACCCGCGTCCGGTACCCCAAGGCGCGGATCTCGCCCAGCCAGCGGTCCCACTGATCCCACGCACGGACCTCGACGACGTTCTCGACCACCCCGGCGCGGACCTTGCCGCCACGCTCGATCACTCCCCGCAGATACATCGGCACCTCTTCCATCAGCGCCCGGCTGCGGTCGGCCGCCTCGTCGCGTGGGGTGTCGAACAGGTCGCCCTGCATCGTCCGGTCGTAGTCGCGGGTCTTGCCGCGCGCTGAGGACCATTGCGGGCATTCCGGGCTCGCCCAGAACAGATCGGCCACGGGCCAGCGCGCGACCTTGTCCTTCGCTTCGCGGATGTCGCCCAGGTAGTGGTCGGTGTCCGGGAAGTTCGACGCGTGCGTTTCGATCGCGCGGTCCCAGTGGTTCGCCGCGCGGCTCACCCGCACGCCCGGCACGGCGTGCGCGCCCTGCGAGCTGCCTCCCGCTCCGCAGAACCAGTCCATCAACTCCAGCATCGCTGTGTCCCTTCCGATTTCGTGGGTGGAAGGAAGTGGTCGAGGTGTCCGGCCGCCACCACTTCCAATCAACAGTTTACCCGTTTTTAGTCAACAAACGACCCGCTTTCGAATCGAGTACTACTCCAATGTCCTTGATGCGTATGCGTCAACCTCGCCCGTTCTCGGAACCACGGTCCTGCTCGTCGTCGGGCGCGGTGAACGGTTCCTGGCAGACGCCGCACAGGATCGGCCCGGCGTCGATGGTCTTCTTGTGGGCGCGGACGCGCCGGACCGGTGAGCACATGCAGACCAGCGCGCGGCCGTTGCGAGCGGCCTTCTCTCCGTTCTCGTCGCCGCCGTCGCCGTCGTCACCGTTCCCGCCGGCGGGCTGGTGCTCGGATCGGCGGTGCGCGACGATCGCCGCCGCCAGTGCCGCGATCTCGCGTTCGTGCCGCGCCGCGGTCGCGTCCGGCACGACGGTGCCCGACCAGCCGCGCTGATTGTCGCGGGTCACGGTCAGCCCGAGTTCCTGTGCGATGTCGCGGAATTTCTTGTTGTGGTAGGCGCCGGCCCGGCTGGTGTCGGTGACGCCGCGCGTCTGAGCGATGCCGTGCGCGGCTTCGTGCAGCAGTGTGCCGAGCACGTCCCGGGCCCCGAATGCGAGACCTTCACCGCCGACGAATAACTCCGGCAGCACCTGCTGACCGTGCTTCCACCGGTCCGGCCCGAAGTGACCGAGCTTGAGCCCGCGCCGGCCGACCGACCCCGCGGCCATTGTCACGACCACGTCCGGGATATCCGGGTATCGCGCACGCAGATTCGCCCACACCGATTCGATTGCGGCAACCAAAGAGCCAGCGATGGCAGTCATCGCACCCTCCCAGAATGTATTGATGATTACGCGTCAATTCTACCGGAATAGCCTGCTCAACAACAGATTTGATGGTTACGAATCAGCCGGAATTTGAGGCGTAAGAATCAATTTGATTTGAGTCATACGCATCAATTCAGCGTGGGCCGATCTCTCCTTTGTGGTCCTTTCCCCATCTCCCGGTCTACATGCCCGGCGAGCCGATTCCTGATGCGTACGAATCTAAACTATCCGCGCCCAGCCCGTCACCTCCCTTTGTGGTCGATGCTCGAAAACTGCGCGACCGCGCCACGTCTTGACCACGGCACTGAGCGCGTCCTGACGCGCGAACACGCATCCGCAGGATGCGCCGATATGCCAACGCGCCCAGCTCTACCAACGCGACGTACGCACCCAACCCCTCCTTTGTGGTCCCTCTCTTGTGGTCTCTACTTTGTGGTTCTCCCTCTTCTGATTCCTTTCCTTCCCAACTGTTTGGTGGTGGTTTCCCCCTCGCCCGGCCGACACTCTCTGTGAACAGCGAAGCCACAGAGAGTGTCGGCCGGGCGAGGGGGAAACCAGCGCCAAACACCCACGTCACAGGCTTAGCCGATCGGAATCTGATCGGAAAACCATTCCGATCCATTCCGCATTCATTCCGAAACGATTCCGCATTGGTTCCGCATCGGAAATCGTTGCTGGACACAGCAATAGGCCCGTCCGGCAGCTGCCGGACGGGCCTACGTGGTCGTGGTTTAGCGGGTTCGGAGCGGCGGCATCTCGTCGTGGATGCGGTCATCGAACACGCGCCCGTTCTGTTTCGGAGTCCGGCCTCCCCACTGCTTGAAGAAGAACGGGATACCGGCGTCGGCGCAGTCGTCACGCAGGTCACGCACCCATTCCGGCCGCATCGGGCGGGCACCCGGACCAGATTCGCCGCCTACGATCACCCATCCGATCGCTGGCGCCGGTGCCCAGTTCGAACACGGTCCCCTGCAGCCGCATTCGCTGCGGTCCGCGTCGTCCGGGCGGCGGCAACCACAACGACCGGGGCACTCGTCCGAGTACAGGTGGCCGACCAGGTCGAGCGGTCCCAGCAGCGGCTCGCACGACAGGAACCGCACCGCGGCCGGGATTCTCACCAAATGCTCGACCCTGGTCACAGCATTCTGGTTCTCCACCGAGACACCCATCCACAGGTTCGCCGGCCACTCCATCCGCTCCGCCAGTCGGCGCGCCCGCAGCGACCGTTTCGTGAGCACCTGGTAGGTGTGCTGCGGGGTCTCGCGGATCACGTCGAATACATCGCGGGTGAACACCTCCGGCACGTGGGCGTGGAACAGGTCGGACATGCTGTTGACGAACACCAGCCGCGGCGCCCGCCACCGGCTCGGAATGTCCAGGGCCGCAGGGTGAATCGTGACGCCGAACCCGGGTCCGGAGGTGCGCGGGTCGCCGTCGGCCTGGTATTTGGGTGCGCCCATCGCTTTGAGCCGTTTCGCCATCGCCATCGCGTAGCAGTGATCGCAGCCGGTGCTGACGCGGTCGCAGCCAGTGACCGGGTTCCAGGTCGTCTCGGTCCATTCGATCCCGGTGCTCATGCAGTTGTCTCCTTGTTCGCTGTCGCGGTGACGACATGCAAGCTGCGTCCGGCGTCGCTGCTGTCGGGGGCGGTGGCGCCCTCGGCGACGATCCGCGCGACGGTGGAGTGGTGCAGCCCGAACGCCTTGCCGACTTCTCGGGTCGACGACACCCGTCGGTACATCTCGCGAATACGGTTGTCGCGGTCGGCGTCGCTGCCGTTGTCGATTGCTGTCGTGTCCTGTCGCGATGACCGTTGCGGCAGTGGCGCGCTGTCGAATCCTGGTCCGCCGCTGTCGCATGACGTGTCCACTGCGAGGGTGGGCATGCTCTCGCGGTGCTGCGGCGGTGCGTCGTTCACGGTGGTGGTCGCCGGGTGGTGTTCGCCACTTTCGGAGAGCAGGGCGAAGCCGCAGGCGACCATGAGCCCGTCCAGTACCAGGGGACCGACTCCGGCCCCGACCTGTCCGTATCCCCAGCTGTCGAGGACGTCGTGGACGTGGCCGTAGGAGATGACCGCGGATCCTGCGGCGACGGTGCCGACGCCGGCGTAGCGGGCCAGCAGCCATGCCAGCCCGGGGCGCCACCGCACCCGGGACAGCACTTCGACCGACAGCAGCAGGCACACCGGCCACACCGCCGACCCGACTTGCGGTGCGACACCCGGTGCCCAGCCCGGCGGCATGTGATCGGCGGGAAGCCACGTGTGCAGCCAGTTCATCACGATCGAGAACACAGAGCCGAACACGAACCCTGCCCACGCCACGAACCGGCCACCACGCGGTGCGTCGCCGGTGTCGCTCGCGCGACGGGATTTTCGACGGTGCGGCGACGGCGCGACAGCCGTGTCGCCATGCATCGCGTCGGCCGCCATTCCGTCGGCAGTCTTGGTGACCGGTGCCGCGGCGATTGTCGTTTCGTCAGTAAGGCGCTGTGGGTTTGCCTCGACCGATGCGACGGGGGCTGTCGCGAGCGACACCGGCTCGTCGGCTGCTCCCTGCGCGGCGGCGGGGTGCTGGCCGTTGGAGATGGTCATCGGGGTCCCTTCTTCTTGTGGTCTGGCCGGTATCCGTCACCGGGTGCGGGCGGTGAATCGCTGCCGCGGCGGGCCGTGGTCTCGTTCGGGTGGTTGACGGAAGTGCCGGTCCAGGTACGGCAGCGGGGCCAGGTCCTCGATGCGGTGGCCGCTGTCGAGGTGGTCCGTGAGGTCTTTGCCAGCGGCGGCTTGCAGGACCCGGATCTCTCCGACGTGGCCGTGCAGGGTTTCGGCGACTTTTGCGGCGTGCCGGTACCCGACGGGGTCGCGGTCGGCGACGATGATCACCCGGCCCGCGCCGTGCAGCCATTTCGCGTGGTCGTGGGTCCATTTCCCGGCACCCATGGCGTTGCAGGTCGCGACCTGCCCCGCTGCTATAGCGCGGTCGACGTCCTTCTCGCCCTCGCAGACGTAGATCTCTCGGCCGCGTTGGACGGCGTCGATGAGTTCGGGGAGCCGGTACGGGATGGGCGCGAATCCGGTGTGTTCCCAGTCGGTCCCGGTCCATCGGGCCTGCCAGAACCCTTTCGCGTAGCCGTGCTGGTGCGGGGTCTGCATGCGGGTGACCGCGCCCTCCACCCGGCCGTCGGGCCACCGATACAGCGCGGTATCAACGGTCTCGGCCGGCCCGGTCTGCTCCCCCAGCTCCCGCCGCGCGGGCGGCGGGAGTCGGGCGTAGTCGATCGCCTTGTCCACCAGTGACTTCCGCGACCGCTGCTGCACCGGCTGTGCCGGTGCGTGCCGCTTCGATGGCTGCCAGGTGCGGCGGCGGTCGTCGCGTTCGGGGAGCCGGTCCCACAGGTCGCGCACCCGCAAACCGATCTGCTGCAGCACGTCTTCGTCGTCGCAGCGCGCCCAGCAGCGCACGATGGTCTTGCCCTGCCGGGCGTCGTAGCGCACGCCGAGACTCGGGTTGTGGTGGCCGCCGTCGCCCTCGTGTACCGGGCACAGGTAGTTCGTCCACTGCTCGGGGTTGCGCGGATACGGGGGCGGGCCGACGCGGCGGGTCAGCGCGTCGGTGACGATCTCGTAGGAACGGCCCTGCTCGTTGTGGTCGCGCATGGCCGTCACCGGGTTCTCGGGATCGGTGACCGGGCACGCTCTCGGCCGGTGAGCTGGCGGGCCTGGTACTGGCTGCGGTGCTCGGCATCCGACAGCCCGGCGTCATGGCCGTGGGCGCGCTGGTCCTCGACGCGGTCGAGGAACTCGGTCATGACCGCGGGATGCTGCCGCCAATCGGCGTACGCGGTCTTGAGGTAGGCCCACTGGTGGCCGTGCGGACCGAACAGCCACCGCTTGCTGATCTCCAGCTCCGCATCCCGGTCACGGTGCCGATCCTCGCCGGTGACACCCGGCGTCTCGGCGGTCCGGCGGAGGCCGATCACAGCGGCGAAATCCGCGCGCATGGCTTCCTCGTGCTCGCGATGCATGACTATCGGCCTCTCTCGGCCCTGCTGCGGGTCCGCTCGGTCTCCACGAGCCGACCGGCCTGCTCCACGCTGCGGTACTGGACGTCGGTGAATCCGCCGTTGTCACCGGTGGCGCGGCCGTGGCGCAGGTTTTCGGTCAACCGGCGCATGGTGTCGGGGCGGTCGCGCCAGTCGTGGTAGGCGTCATCGAGGAACTGCCAGTGCTCGGCGTGGGGGCCGTTCAGCCACCGCTGGTTGTACTGGCGGCTGTGGTCGTAGAGGGCGTCCATCTGCTGCTCGGTCACCCCGGACCGATAGGCGGAGTGGTTGAGTTCGACGCGTTCGGCGAACTCGCGGCGCATCGCTTCTTCGTGTTCGCGTTCCATGGGTTATCGGCTCCTTTCGATGCCGTTGCGGCCCGGCCGTCCGTGCCCGTTGCCGCTGCCGTTGATGTGTTCGGTGACCGCGTCGCGGGGCATCGGCTGGGTGTTGCCCAGCTCCTCGTCGGCGGCGATCCGTGCCGGGCTGCCGTACCGGTCGTGTTCGGGGGTTTGGCGGGCGAGTTTCTGCACCGCTTCGTCGCGTTCGGTTTTGAACCGGTCGCGTTCGGACTTGTAGCGGTCGCGGTCGATCTGCACCTTGACCAGGCGTAACCCGTTCTGCCGCAGGTCTTCCAGTTCCCGGGTCTGGCGCAGGTTCGTGTTCTTCAGCGACTCCACCTGTGCCTGGGCGGCCTCCCACTTCCGCTTGTGGTCGTCGCGGTCGGCGGTGACCGCGTCCACGCCGCGCTGCAAGATCTCCGCGCGCCGTTTCAGCTGATCGCGTTCGGCGACAACACCTCTCAACTCCGCGATCTGCCGCTCCAGCTCCGCCAGCCGATCCGCCTGCGACCCGCCCGCCGCAGCGGGCGGCATAGGTGCGGCGCCGTCGTCCCGTTCCCGACCGGCCGCAGCGGTGACGGCGCGCTGGCGGGCGGGGTGCCCGTTGGTCTGCTCGCGCCAGGCGGTGACCTCGTCGGTGACGAACCCGCTCGCGCCTTCGACGGTGAACAGCGGCTCCTCGCTGCCCCGCTCGGTGGCGGTGACCTGGATCGGGTGATCCGGGCCGGACGGCATCGCGGACACGGTGCGCGCCGCCCAGGCGGCGGCGTCGGCCTCGGTCGGGTGCAGCCCGAGCCGGTGGTGGCCGTCGACGGTGCGGACGGCGGTCTCGATGCGGGAATTCGCTGCGGCGGTGTTGAACTCGCGGGTGATGTCCTCCTCGGTCAGTCCCGCCTGCTTCGCCCGCGCCGCGGCGGTACGGCGGGCTGCGTCCAGCTCCGCCCGGCCGTCGGCATCCGCGTGCGGGGAATACCAAGTCCAATGCGCCTGCGCCAGCCGGATCTCCTGCACCGCCTCGGCCTGCTCGCCAGTCAACGGCGCGTCCGCGGCCCGTCGCTGGTTCGTGCCGGGCGGTGACGGCGTACCGGTGGTGGTTTGCACGGGGCGAGTGGCGGTCTCGGCGGTGACCCTGTCTCCGGAGTCCGGGCCGTTGCGGCGCGGGCCCGGCGCCGCGTGACTGTGCTGCGGCGGGGTCCAGGTCACCTGCGGCGGGGCGGGGGGACGCTGGTAGGCGGGCTGGCGTTCGATCCCGGCGGCGGCCTGGGCGCGGGCGACCTGCGCGCGGTAGCGCAGGGCATCGATGCCCTTCACCTTCCGCGCCGGGCCGAACAGGTTGCCCAGCTCGTACTCGGGGAAGCGTGTGGCCGCGGCCAGCCCGTCCAGAGCGATGCCCTGCTCGGTCGTAGTGAGCGCGTTCGACCGCAGAATGCGGTCCTCCATGTCGCTGTAGCGGCGGCCCAGCGCGGTCCGGTCCTGCTGCCGCTGCCCGGCGTCGGTGCGTGGATCGGCGGCGCGGGCGTTGACCTCGGCGGCGTAGCGGCGGTAGCCGTCGAGCATCTTCGCGGTGCTCTGCAACGCCATGCGCCGCATCTCCTCCTGCGCGCGCAGCTGCTCGCGCCACTGGCGGCGGATGTCCTGCTTGATCCGGTGGCGTTCCCGCCACGACACCGCCTGCGCCAACTGCAGCAGCGCCTGCCGCATCGAGACCACAAAACGGGAAGCCTCCCGCCCCATCTGGTCCATCTCGTTATCCGACATCTGCGTGAATTCCTTTCCTAGATTTGGGATTTCGGGCTATCGGGTGCGTTCGATCCGCCGATGACCGCGGCGGGTTTCGAGCTCGGCGGCGGCCTGATCGGTCAGCTTCAACCGGGTCGCGTGCCGGGCGCGGGCGACGGCCAGCTGTTGCTGGGCGCAGTCGAGTTCGCTTGCGGTCATCTCCAGCCCGTGCAGCACCGCATCGGTCGTGACCACGGGGTCGACCGGTTCCCCGAGGTTGTCCACCGCCAGCGCGGACGGGTGCGCCCGCAGCTGCCCGTACTCGCGGCGGATCTCGGTCACCTCCCGCCGCAGCTCGTTCAACCGGTCATCGACACCGTGCAAGCGGTCGTACAGGTCCGCCGGCGCGGTCCGGATCGGGTCGAAGTCGTTGTTGCTCATGGTGTTTCACTCCTGGGTTGTTTCGAGGTAGCGCCAGCTGATGCGGGTGACCTCGGTGGTGGGGGTACAGCCGCGGTGGGTGCGGCAGAAGAACGCGATGAACTCCTCGCGGCTGGCGTGCGGGAATCCTTCGGCGGTCACATCGGCGGCGGTGATCGCGTCCAGGCGCTCGCGGCGCACGCTGGTCACCTCTACCTCGGCCAGGCGCACCAGCGGCTCGCCGGGCTTGCGGCCCATGACTTTCCGGCACAGCGTCACCCGGTCCCCGGGCCGCAGCACCCGCCAGCCGAGGCGGCGGGTAACGGTCTTGCTGCGGTCGGTCACCTGCGGCTCGGTCAGCGACACCGACATCAACCGCGCCATCAGCACTCGCCGTCCTCGACCGCGGCAGCGGCGCGGGTGTTCTCGTGCCGGGTCCGCGTCGCGGCGGCGCGGCGGGCGAGCCACTGCACCGCCCCTGCCAGCACGCGGGCGAACGCGGCGCTCAGGTGGCCGACACCGGTCACGGCGGCGGCGAGGACATGCGGCAGCGGCGGGCGCAGCGCGGCGTTCCACCACAGGTAGGCCAGCCAGCCGACGCCGTACCCGGCGACCGGGATCAGCACCGGCGCGGGCTGCCCCCACCCGGCGGTCACCGCGACCGCGACCACAACAGCCGAACCGGCCGCGGTGCCGCGCACGACCGGGACCAGGCTGCGCCGATACTCCGGCAAACCCACCACCACCTCGGCCACCTGACCGCCGTCGCCGTCACCGGCATCGGCATCGGGGTTGTCGCGGTGTGGGACGGGCCTGATCGGCGCCGGGACGGCGGGCTCGACCGGCGGCGGGAGCTGGGCGGCGTGGCGGTCGGCAGCATCGCTGGCGGCAACGAGGTAGGCGCTGATCTCGTCGGCGAGAATGTCACCGAGCACCTTCGGGTCCTGCGACTGCTGGCGTCGCTGGTTGCGGTCGTTGTTGTCGTCGTGGTCGTCGTTGCGGATGATGCGCATGACGTTGTGCTCCAATCGGATTCGGCGAGTGGTGAGTGGGTTATGCGGTCGCGGCGGCGTCGCCGGCGACCTGGGTGCGGGTGGTGGCTTGCGCGGCGGCGGGGGTACCGGGCAGCGGCGACAACTTGCTGGTGTCGAGGGGGACGACGTGGCCGAACCAGGCGCGGCCGGCCTTCGCGTACACAAACTCGCCGGTGTCGAAGCGGCGGACCCGGTCGGGGTCGACCAGCCACTTCTCCCCCACCGACACCTGGCCCTCGTCGCCGTGGCGCTGGCCCTTGATCAGGTGCCGTGACGGCAACATGGAACGCACGGACCCGAAGTGCTTGCACAGCTCACCGACGTTCTCGCAGTAACCCAGCAGCACCCCGCCCGCGCACGCCTTCAACAGCCGGTTCAGCGACCACTGATCGGGCGCGATGGACTCCGGTGACTGCCCGGAGAAGATCAGCGCGACCCCCTGGGAGCGGCCGCGTTCGGTGATGTCCTCCAGCCCGATCGACCCCTTCTTCGTGGTCAGCGCTGACGCTTCGTCGAGGAACACCGTCACCGAGCGGCGCTCGTCGCGGGCGGTGCGGCCGGCGTGCTGCATCACCATCCGCAACGTGGCGCCGACCTGGGCGCGGGCAGCGTCCTTGTCCAGGGCGGGCACGGTCATGAACAGCATCGACAGCTCACCGATCCGCTTGCCGCCGTCGAACACCACCTGTCCGTCGTGGTCTTTGAGCTGGTCGAACAGATTGCTGCACTTGATCAGCGCGTCATCGATCTGCGGGACCTTCTCCTCCTGCATCGCATCGACCTGCCGCACGACATCGGGTGCGTTGCCCCAAATGTCCTTGAGCTTGTCGGGGTGCAGCCGCTCGAGGAACTCCGCCGAGCTGCGCGGCGGCCCGATCGGCGCGTCCACCACCAGCGCCGCGATCCGGGCGCGCATCCCGTCGAAATGCTCGCCCTCGCTCGTGGTGGCTTCCGCACCGCCGCTGAGCAGCTCCTCCACGATCGCGCGCAGATCCCGGGCGGGCATCCCGGACCAGATGTCGAGCTTGTCGCCGCCGGGCACGACGAACCCGATCTCCTCGCGGGGGATGCCGAGCGCGAGCATCGCGGCCAGCATCTCCAACCCGAGATTGCGGTCGTCCTCACCGCCCTTGCAGGTAATCAGCACCAGCTGCGGCTTCGGGTGCTTGACGGCCATGCCGGGCACGTCTTTCCACCGCTGCCACGCCAGGTACTCGTAGCAGAACAGGCCGATCCCGTACTTCTTGATCGTCTCGGTCTTGCCGCTGCCGGTGGTCCCGAACAGCAGCTGATGCCGCTTCGCGTCCCGGTGCGGCACCGCCAGCCACTGCTCGTGGCGCGTGGTCAGCTCCCGCCACAACCCCGCCGGCCGCGCCGTCGCCCGATCCGCGAGCGTGCCGAGCACGATCGAGGACCCGGCGCTGTGCGGGGCGCCGAGCTTCGCCGCCCGCGCCGCGGCCCGGAACTGCTTGACCGCCAACGCATCCTGCACCCGCTCCGTACGACCCAGCGACTTCAACCCGACCGTGTTCGTCTTCAACACGAACTTCGCCCAGCAGTACGTGCCCGCCAGCGCCGCCACCGGCACCCCGAGAGTCAGCATCAACCGCAGCCCGGCCAGATCACCGGCCGCGACCTCACACGCCCCCGTCCAGAACAAGCTCAGCGGGGTCGACCACGAACCCCCAGCGACCGCCGACAAGACGGGCAGCATCAGCGCGCCGATCGCGAAGTTTCGCAGCCGGTGCGGCGACAACGGCCACCCCGCCGCCACACCGACGATCATGACCAGCATCGCCACCACGACCAGCCCGCACACCAGCGACGTCCCCGCCACATGCGCGGCCTGAGAGATATCGGGCAGATGCCAGCCGTCGACGTGCGCCACGACCGGATCGGTCACCTGACGCACCGGCTCCGGGGTGCCGGGCGGCGCCTCGGGATGCACGGCGAACGGATCGAACACCATGCCCGCGTCGGCGCCGTCCGGCCCTGCCGGGGCGGTGTCGGGAGTGGTGGGAGTAGTGGGGGTGGTGTGGCAGTCGCCGGGGGTGATCAGCCACTGGCAGTTATCGGTCATGATGCTTCCTTGGAGATGTGAAGGACGGTGCGGGCGTGGCGATTTGCCTTCCTGGCCTCGCGCACGGCGCGACGTTCGGTGAGGAATTGCTGCCACTGCTCGTCGAAATCGCCGATCGCGAACAGCAGTTCGGGCAGGTCGAGTTCGGGCGGGATGCGGCGGCGCGCGGCCTCGACCGCGGCCATCACCGATGTGGTGCGGCACAGGTAGAGCACGCCGGTCATCCGCTGCGGCTCGGCGTGGATCGCGGCGCGGAACGCGCCCTGCATCGCGGTGTCGAGATGGCGGGGGTCCTTCTCGGTCAGCTCGACCTCCAAGGCCCACCAGCCGTAGATGCCGTCCACGACGCCGAGGAACCAGCCGTCATGCACATGCGGGCGACCGGGTCGCGGTTCGCGGCCGGTGCTGACCTCCAGCACCGCCTTCCCGCGCCGCATCTCCTGGCTCCGCAGCCGGACACCGGCCTGGTGGCGCAGCACCCGCTCGGACACCCACAGCTCCGGATCGGAGCCGACCAGCATGATCCGGGCCTGCGCCACCGCCCGGTAGTGGTTGGCGAACATCAGCGGCGGCTGCCACTCACTGGGCCGCCACCCCAGATAGCGGGCGGCGACATCGCGGCGCGGCCACACCCAGGCACGGCCGCGCTGCACCTTCGCCATCGACACCTGCCCGTTGTCGACCAGCAGCTTCGCGATCGCGTACGCGCTGGACTCGTAGACGTTCAGGAACTCCGCCAGCACATCGATCTGCATGCCGTGCATGTGCGACAACCCGCCCAGCACCTGCGCCTGCCGCTCGGTCACCTGATCCGACCGCGGCCCCGGCAGCACCCGGCCCATCGACCCGGCCGGCACCCCGATCTCCGCCGCCACCTCCGCCGCGCTAAACCCCTGCGCTCGCAAGGCGGCGGCCTCACCGAGGATCTGCTCGACCTTCCGCAACGGGATCCCGAGCTGCTCGCGGATCGCGGTGTAGGACAGGCCCGCATCGCGCAGTCCAGCCACGATCCGTACCCGATGCCGGCGCTCCAACGCGGCATACCGGTCCGGCCGGTTGTTCATGTTGTGGTTCATCGGGTGCGTTCCCTTCGACTCGGCCGCACCGGTGCGGCCTCGCGGCGGGCAGCGATGTCACGGCGCGCCTGCACCGCGACCGCGCCCATGGCCTCGATCTGCGAAAACTGCTGTGCTACCGGCTGTTTCGGATCGGAGCGGGTGTAGGCGCGATCGCGCTGCACGGTGCGGTCGGTGGTGCCCAGCCGTTCGGCGATCTCTTGGGCGGACAACCCGCGTTCGGTGAGTTCGGCGACCTGGTCGCGGCGTTCGTCGGTCGTCGATCGCGACGTCCAGCGGGCCCGCACCGGCTTGCCTCGCGGGTCGTCCAGTGCGGCTTCGTCCCACTCGAACGGCAAAGCCCAGCCGCTGCGGCGGCCCTTCGCCCGAGCCCGCTCCGACGGCCCGGGAAGGAACTGCAACCGGTCGAACAACTCCTTGACCTGCCGATCCCGCGCCGCCAGCACCGACTTCCCCGCTTGGCCACCGCGGTAGTTCTTCCCGATCAGCGCCTCCATCGCGCCACTGTTCGACCGCATCCCCAACAGCCGCGCCAAATGCGCACGCGGATACCCCGACGCGATCAACGCCTGAACCCGGCGCTGCGCACCATGGATCGGAACCAACGCGTTCTCGGGTGTCACATCGGCGGCCCGCTCGGGCACCTTCACCGCGAGAATCGCCGCCTCCACCTCCGCGGTCACCCGCGCCTGCGGGTCACGGGCCACCCGGCCGACCGTGACATGGTCGACACCGGCCAGCCGGGCCACCTGCGCGAAACCCAAACCCGCCGCCTGCAACCGGCCAATGTGCTCGCGTGCCGCGTCCGACTCAGCGGGCGATTGCGGATCCCACCGGCCATAGGCGATCTGCCGATTCCGGTACTGCTTGTAATGGCGCCGGCACATCCCCCGCGCATAACCCGGGCCGCCGCAACCGCAGCTCAAACGCTCGCCACTCATCGCGACCGCCCCCGCTCCGCGCGTCGCGGCTGCTGAGCGCGACGAGCGGCCAGATCAGCGCGGGCCTGCTCGATCAACTCCCGCATATCCGCGGCATCGATCCCGCGCCGCTCACACGCGGCCGCCGACCGCACCCACCGCGCAATCCGCAACGAATCCAACTGCGCCGCAGTCGGTTCCCGCTTCTCCCGCGTCTGCTGCGCGTCGTAGAGATACGCCTTCCGCCAGCCACGACCGCGCACCTGCGCCTCGTACTCCGCTGTCGGGCGCTTGTTCTCCGCGTCCAACTGCCGCCACGTCCGCAAATGCCGCGGCGCCATCCGCCACGGCCACGTCGGCAACCCGAACCGCCGACCCTCCGGATCCAAATAGGCGCTCACCGCGACCGCCGCCCATCACGAGCCGCGCACCGCTCCCGTGCCTCGGCAAGCTGCTGCGCGACGGCCGCCTTGGCCTCGGCCCGGATCTCGGCCGCGCGTGCTTCGCCGTACCGGGTTACGAGCAGGCGATCCCACGCCGCACGGCTTTCCGAACCGACCTGCTGCCTGGCCTCCAGGGCGTAGGTGTAGCGATCCCGCTCGAACCGGTCGTTCCTGAATTCCTTCGCCTCGCTGATGTCATGGGCAGCGTCTCCCATGTCGCGCAAGACATCCCAGACCGCATCGAGCCGCTGGTACTCGGCCTCCAACGCCGCAACCTCATCGCCGCTCTTGCCCGTTGCGGTCATCGCGCCACCCCCGGCAGTGTGGTCGGAGCGACACAGTCACCCGACAACTCCGCCCGCGTGGCGAGCTGGTCGTGGCGGCAGATGTTCGGCGACGGCCCGTAGTCCGGCTGCGTCACCATCGCCGCCGTGCAGCCCGCCATACCGACCAGCAAGGCACCCACGAACAGCACACCGGCCACGGCCGGCGGCAACGCGGTCAGACCCCGCAAGAACCCACCGACCAACTCACCGCCACCGGAGAATTCCCGGCCATGCATCGCATGCGCAGCGTTCCAACCAGCCGAGCCAGCGCCCGGCGCGAACCGGCCGTACCCGGAAACACGCGGGTCCTCGTGCGAAAACAGCGTCATCGCCGCCACCCCCGCCGACGCCACGCATGACCACCTGGGCCGAACACCCGCACCGCGATCAACCCGACCACCAGCACCGGCAGCACCACGCCGAACACCAGCGCACCCACCACGCCCGGCTGCGAATACACCGCCGCTGCGGCGACCAATCCGACAAGAAAAACCGACCGAGCCCTCATGACACGCCTTCGTGCTTCCCGGACGCCATGACGTATTCGGCTCCGATCGGCTGCGCCAACGCGCGCACAGCGCTTCGGCTGACAAACAACAGCCTCGGCCCTTGTCGATATCCCTCCAGAAGCTCCCGATCGATCCATCGACGGATCGTTTTCGGGTGAACTCCACCCGCCAGCTGAGCGGCGGCACGCAGAGAGATCAGGTCGTCTGGCAGCTGGCCGGACGACGCGGCTTTCACCTTCCTCGGCATGTGTCCTCCTGTGACTAAATGCGTCTTGATGTGTTGGGACACAGGAAGATTCGCTCAGACAGGAGGTACGACATCACCCCACAGCGGGACTTGTGCGGACGTCTCCGAGACGGCTAAGATGTCCCTAGACGTCCCAGGGAGGCCACCATGCCGAACGACCGATTGCGCGACGCACTGCTTCGCAGCGGACTCACCCCCGAAACTGCTGCGGAATCGCTAGGCGTAAGCGCGAAAACCGTCGAACGCTGGGTGAGGAATGGCAGGATTCCGTACCCGAAATATCGCTACCAAATCGCCGCACTCGTCAAGGAGTCGGAGCAGTTCCTCTGGCCTGATGCAATCAGCGCGGAGCGCTCGGCTGAGGTTTCGACGTCCGAAGTAATCACCGTCTATCCACATCGCCATGAACTCCCCCGAGACCTGTGGCTGAATCTATTCGATCAGACGGAACAGCAGTTGGATATCCTCGTCTACGCGGGCATGTTCCTGACGGACGACACCTCACTCTTGAAGAAGCTGAAGCAGAAAGCAAAGCAGGGCACTCGGGTACGAATAATGCTGGGCGATCCGGACTGTGACCAAGTTGCTCAACGAACTGCGGAAGAAGCTATCGGAGAAGGAGCCATAGCCGCAAAAATTCGCAATGTGCTCGCATTCTTCAAGCCGGTCTTCGGCGAGCCTGGTATAGAATTCCGACTCCACAGCACCACGCTGTACAACTCAATTTTCCGTTTCGATGATCAGATGATCGTAAACATGCATGTATACGGCCGGATGGCACCGCAGGCCCCTGCAATGCACCTGCGGCAATTGTTTGAGGGCAGCCTGTTCGAGGTATACGCAGAGAGCTTCGAGACAGTATGGAGCGAAGCTAAGCCGCTTGAACAGAGCCAAACATCGACGGCGAGGAAGTGAAGCATGGCTCGAACGGAATACTACAACGATCCCAACGCACCGCAACCAAATAGCATTGTCGTCGCGGCAACCGCTTTTGTTCTCAACGAGAATCGGCAAGTGTTGATGATTCAGCGCAGCGACAATGGCCGATGGGCTATACCTGGGGGTGGTCAAGATTTTGGGGAGACCATCGAAGAAACCGCAGTCAGAGAGACACGAGAAGAGACCGGTATCGACATCGAGATCACCGGCTTAGTGGGCATCTATTCCAACCCGAACCACGTGATGGCGTATACGGACGGAGAAGTCCGCCAACAGTTCTCGATCTGCTTCCGAGCGCATCCAATCGGCGGTCAGATGCACACTAGCCCGGAATCACCGAACGTCCGATGGGTCGCCCAGTCGGATTTGGATGAGATGGATATACATCCGTCCGTGCGCCTCCGTATCGATCACGGATATGCCGACCTACCTCAGCCTTATCTCGGCTAGATCGAATCCTGCTATCCGCGATTCAGTTCGCTGCACCGCTGCGGAAAGCTCGGCTCGTGCCTCATTGATAAACTCATAGACGAGAGTCCCTGCCCCATACCGTGACAGAATCTCTGCGATACGCTGATCAATAGTGAGTAGCTCACCATCAGGACCAGTGGTCATGTCGCAATACCAGAGAGCATCACGCAAGGGCGAGTCCTCATCAGCGAAGACAGACAACTCTTTGCCTAAGCCTCTCATTCGCGCTTCCCGAATAGCACAAGAATGCCGCGCGACGAGAAAAACTATCCTGTCATCCCATCCCAAAGAGCGCAGATACACCGCACCGTCCAGGGGATGAAACTTCGTGGTCGCTAGTGGCGGCGCGTACCCGATATCGTGAAGCCAGCAGGCAGCAATCAAGGTCTCGCCTTCGGCGCCAAGGGCTGGCGCGATTCGCGTACCCTGTCGAGCGACACCGCTGACGTGCCGCCACCGGCGCGGTAGATCCTCAGCGAGACGAGCCTCAGCGAGTATCCGGGCGTCGCTCACAAGTTCACTCATCGGACTGACGCTACCTCGACACTCAGACTGCGAACATAGGCATCGGGACTCTGCGGGGACACGGTGACGCAGGAGGGAGCAGTAAAGATGGGTTGGGCCGAGAAGCTGCCGAGCGGCCGATACCGCGGCCTCTATCGGGACAGGGAGGGCCGCAAGCGCAGCGCCGGCATCTTCGCGACCAAGGAGATCGCGCGACGCAAGGCCACGGCCAAGGAGGACGCGGAGCGGGAGAACCCCACGCGGCCAGTCCCGGCGCTCACCTGGGCCGACTGGCTGCCGCGGTGGACAGCTCAGCGGACCGTCGAAGAAGGCACCCTGTCGATCGACAACAGGCGAATCAACAAGCACCTCAAGCCCAAGTGGGGCCCGCTGCTCCTCACCGAGATCACTCAGCCGGACATTCAAGAGTGGGTAGCGAGTCTGCCGTTAGCGCCAACCACGGTGGACAAGTGCTACCGGCTCCTCAGCGGCTCCCTGAAGGCGGCAGAGCGAGCCGAGCTGATCCCGCGAAACCCGTGCGTCGACATCAAGCTTCCGAAACCAGGCCCATCGCCTGAGCGCTACCTCGAGGACGAGGAGTTCGCCGCCCTGCGGGATCCGCTCGAACCATTCGATCAGCTCGTGGTCGATGTCCTTGTCGGAACAGGCATGAGAATGGGTGAGGCCCAGGGCCTGCATAAGGAGCACGTCGACCTCAAACGCAAAGTCATCACCGTGGAATGGGCTTGGGACAAGGAGTCCCGGAGGCTTAAGGCGCCCAAGGACCATGAGCGCCGGGCGATCCCGATCGGCGACACTCTCGCGCAGACGCTCGCGGCGGTCATCAAACGTGACGGGCTCGGCGAACCGGCGCCGGTGCGATACTCCACCGGTCGATCCGTGCGGACTGGCCTCCTGCTCGCCCACACCGACGGTCGGCCATTCGATCAGGACAACTTCGGCAAGCGATTCCAAGCGGCACAACGGGTCGCCTGGGTCGGCGAAGGCGACGACCGACGCCGACTTGGAAAGGTCCGGCCGCACGATCTCCGCCACACCTATGCCGGCCGCCTGGTGCGCGCCGGGGTACCGCTGCAAGCGGTCCAGAAGCTCTTGGGGCACGCCTCGATCCGGACCACCCAGCGCTACGCCAGCCTCGCCGAAAGTCAGTGGGAGAACATCCGAAATGTGCTTGGCTGACGCACCCGTGCCCCACGTTTGCCCCACAATCATCGGCATGGGGCAGAAGTGAAACGGAATGACCAGCGAATTTGCTGGTGGGCGCAGAGGGGTTCGAACCCCCGACCGCTGGTGTGTAAAACCAGTGCTCTACCACTGAGCTATACGCCCGAGTCCGCGCCCGCCGGGAAGAAGCGGGACGGAGGTGCTGGTTGCCCGAAAGCTTGCAGCGGGTTACGAATCTAACGCAGCGAGGGCTTTCTCCCAAGCTGCCTGGTCACGGGGCTCGCCGGGGCCGTTCATTTCGGAGAAGCGGATGATGCCGTCCTTGTCGACGACGAAGGTGCCGCGGTTGGCGAAGCCGGTTTTGTCGTTGAAGACGCCGTAGGACTGGGCTACGGCGCCGTGCGGCCAGAAGTCCGAGAGCAGGGGGAAGGTGTAGCCCTGCTCCGCGGCCCAGATCTTGTGGGTGGGCGGCGGGCCGACGGAGATCGCGAGGATCTCGGCGTTGTCGTTCTGGAACTTCGGCAGCTCGTCGCGGACCTTGCACAGCTCGCCCTGGCAGATACCGGTGAACGCCAGCGGGTAGAACACGATCAGGACATTCTTGTGCCCGCGGTAGTCCGAGAGGCTGACGTCCTGGTTGTTCTGGTCCTTCAGCGTGAAATCCGGTGCGGCCGTGCCCTCTTCGAGTGGCATGCGCGGTCCTCCTGTGATCGATGCGGCGTCCACGATCCCGGCGTGGGGGCAGCGGCGGGCAGCACGGACCCACCCCCACAACCTTAATCGAACCGCCGGTCAGCGCTGCTTCGAGGGCGTCTTGGGCTGCATGAGCTTGGTGCCGGTCCAGTCGCCCAGGCTCACCGGTGTGGTGGAGGTCAGGCCGGCCGTGGGGGCCGACTCGGCGATCTCGCTCGGATCCACATGGCCGGGCTGTCCGGTCTTGGGGGTCAGCACCCAGATCACGCCGTCGTCGGACAGCGGGCTGATGGCATCCATCAGCTCGTCGGCGAGATCGCCGTCACCGTCTCGCCACCACAGCATGACGACGTCGACCACCTCGTCGGTGTCATCGTCCCAGCCCAGTTCTTGGACCACCATTCCGTGAGAGATGCCAAGCTTCTGAGCGTTGTTCTGCGCGTCCGCCGCGGCGACCACGGTGGTGTCCTCCTCAACTGCCGACAATAGATAGGTGCAAGCGAACATGGTTATCGGCCGCAGCGCAAGCCGATCCGCCCAAATACATTCCGAAATGTCGCGTAACGAGCCGTATCGTCCGAGGTCGGACCGGTAAGCCGGTCACCGTGCGGGACAAGCATTCCGCACCGTGTTGAGCGCGTCGTTGACCCGCTTGCTGGCGTCGTTGAGCGGTCCGACGGGTGCGGTGTAGGTCATCTTGCGCGATTCCTCCGCCAGCGCCCGCGCGGCCACCACGTAGTCGGTGAACTTCTGCGCCAGATCCGCCGGTAGCGCTTCGCCCGAGGCGGTCACACGGCTCTCGACCGTGCGGGCCGCGTTCTCCAGGGTCTCCGCCGCGGCGTCGCGCTTGGCGTCCTGATCGGGCGCGTTGGCGTCGTGGGCGTCGACGAACTCGTTGTACTTGGTCACCGCGACACCGGACAGATCGCGGAACGGGCTGCAGTTCTCCGAGACGGCCTTGTCCTGCGCGGCCGCCCGGGCCGAGGAGGTCGCCGCTGCCGACGACGCCGCCATCTCCGTCCGGAACGCTGCCGCGTCCACCTCGTTCACGGTGGCGGTACCGTGGACCGAGCTGGAGCATCCCGCTACCACCAGTCCGGTGCCGACCGCAAGGGTCGCGCACGCCAACCCGAACCCGCGTGGGTTCAGCAGTTTCATCATCCTCCCCGCTTCTCGACCTCGGCGGTTTCCATCGGGTGTTGTTCACGGTGCGCACACCGCAGTTGCCTGGAGAACGGTACTGGATTTCCGGCTGACATGATGACCTGGGACGCATCATCGACAAGGATGTGAGATGCGCCCCACCGTGAGGCACGGACAACCCGCCTACCAGCGCGGCTGTCCGGGGTTAGAGCCATCCGCTTGTCCACCCCTGTACGAGGAGCTTTGATTTTGACAGACGTGATGCACCCGAAGTCGTCGAGTTCCACCGCCAACGGCGCTGCCGCCGATTCGGAGTCGGCACCCGCGCGTCCGGCCGGTGCCCGTGTGCGTGTGATCCGCGAGGGGGTGGCATCGTACCTACCGGACATCGATCCGGAGGAGACCGGCGAATGGCTGGAGTCCTTCGACGAGATGCTCGATCGCGAGGGGCCGGGACGTGCGCGCTACCTGATGCTGCGCCTACTGGAACGCGCCGGTGAGCGCCATGTCGCCATCCCCGCGCTGACCTCCACCGACTACGTCAACACCATCCCCACCGAGAACGAGCCCTGGTTCCCCGGCGACGAGGAGGTGGAGCGCCGCTACCGCGCCTGGATCCGCTGGAACGCCGCGGTCATGGTGCACCGCGCGCAGCGGCCGGGAATCGGTGTGGGCGGCCACATCTCGACGTACGCGTCCTCGGCGGCGATGTACGAGGTCGGCTTCAACCACTTCTTCCGCGGCAAGGATCATTCCGGCGGCGGCGACCAGATCTTCATCCAGGGGCACGCCTCCCCCGGCGTCTACGCCCGCGCGTACCTCGAGGGGCGGCTGACCGAGGACCAGCTCGACGGGTTCCGCCAGGAGTACAGCCACGGCGGCCCGGGGCGCGGGCTGTCGTCGTACCCGCACCCGCGCCTGATGCCCGACTTCTGGGAATTCCCCACGGTCTCCATGGGTTTGGGCCCGATGAACGCCATCTACCAGGCCCGGTTCAACCATTACCTGCACGATCGCGGCATCAAGGACACCTCGGATCAGCACGTCTGGGCGTTCCTGGGCGACGGCGAGATGGACGAGCCGGAGTCGCGCGGCCTGATCCAGGTGGCCGCCAACGAGGCGCTGGACAATCTGACCTTCGTCATCAACTGCAACCTGCAGCGCCTGGACGGCCCGGTGCGCGGCAACGGCAAGATCATCCAGGAGCTGGAGTCGTTCTTCCGCGGCGCGGGCTGGAACGTCATCAAGGTCATCTGGGGCCGTGAGTGGGACGCGCTGCTCAGCGCCGACCGCGACGGCGCCCTGGTGAACCTGATGAACTCCACCCCCGACGGCGACTACCAGACCTACAAGGCCAACGACGGCGCCTACGTCCGCGAGCACTTCTTCGGCCGCGACCCGCGCACCAAGGAATTGGTGAAAGGCCTGTCGGATCAGCAGATCTGGAACCTCAAGCGCGGCGGCCACGACTACCGCAAGATCTACGCGGCCTACGCGGCGGCGCTGGCGCACCAGGGCCAGCCGACGGTGATCCTGGCCAAGACCATCAAGGGTTACGGCCTGGGCAAGCACTTCGAGGCCCGCAACGCCACACACCAGATGAAGAAGATGACGCTGGAGGACCTGAAGGCCTTCCGCGACGTGCAGCGCATCCCGATCACCGACGAGCAGCTCGAGGCCGACCCCTACCTGCCGCCCTACTACCACCCCGGCAAGGACGACCCGGCCATCCAGTACATGCTGGACCGCCGCCGCACCCTGGGCGGTTTCCTGCCCGAACGGCGCTCGGCGGCAAAGCCTCTGCAACTTCCCGGCGACGAGCCGTACCGCTCGGTGCGCAAGGGGTCGGGCAAGCAGAACGTGGCCACCACGATGGCCTTCGTGCGGCTGATGAAGGAGTTGTTGCGCGACAAGGAGATCGGCAAGCGGATCGTCCCGATCATCCCGGACGAGGCCCGCACCTTCGGGATGGACTCCTGGTTCCCTTCGTTGAAGATCTACAACCGCAACGGCCAGTTGTACACGTCGGTCGACGCGGAGTTGATGCTTGCCTACAAAGAGAGCCAAGTGGGCCAGATCCTGCACGAAGGCATCAACGAGGCCGGATCGACCGCCTCCTACACCGCGGTGGGCACCTCCTACGCCACCCACGGCGAGCCGATGATCCCGCTCTACATCTTCTACTCGATGTTCGGTTTCCAGCGCACCGGCGACGGCCTGTGGGCCGCGGCCGATCAGCTGGCCCGCGGATTCATTCTCGGAGCAACCGCCGGGCGAACCACGCTGACCGGTGAGGGCCTGCAGCACAACGACGGTCACTCGCTGCTGCTGGCGTCCACCAATCCGGCCTTCGTGGCCTACGATCCGGCCTTCTCCTTCGAGATCGCCCACATCGTGCGCGACGGCCTGCGCCGGATGTACGGCGGCGGCGCTCCCGCACCGGATTCGACGGTGCTGCCCGGCACCCGTCCGCAGATGGCGAACGACACCTTCGGCGGCGAGAACATCAGCTACTACATCACCATGTACAACGAGCCCTACCCGCAGCCGGCGGAGCCGGACGACCTCGACATCGAGGGTCTGCTCAAGGGCATCTACCTGTACAAGCGCGGTGGCGAGGGCGAGGTGCGCGCGCAGCTGCTGGTGTCCGGCGTGACCGTGCCCGACGGGCTGCGCGCGCAGGAACTGCTGGCCTCGGAGTGGGGTGTGCAGGCGGACGTGTGGTCGGTGACCTCGTTCAGCGAACTGCGCAAGGAGGCGCTGGCCAAGGAGATCGCCGCCCTGCGCGAGCCGGGCACCGATCCCGGCGTTCCCTATGTGACACAGGCGCTTTCGCGCGCGGAGGGCCCGTTCGTCGCCGCCTCGGACTGGCTGCGCGCGGTGCAGGACCAGATCCGCAAGTGGGTGCCCGGCGACTACGTCACCCTGGGCACCGACGGCTTCGGCTTCTCCGATACACGCCCGGCCGCGCGACGCGTATTCAATGTGGACGCGCAGTCGATCGTGGTCGCCGCGCTGCAGGCGCTGGCCCGGGCGGGCAAGGTCGACCAGGCCAAGGTCGCCGAGGCCGCGACTCGCTATCGCATCGGCGACGTCGACGCCGCGGAGAAGTCGACCAACACCGAAGACCAGCCGGCGTGAGCGCACCGGGCGCGGGGGCCCGGCCGCCGCGGGAGAGTATGGAGTAGTGGAACGTAAACCGCCGCGGCCGCGCCGGATCACCGACACGTCCTCGTCACACGAGGTATATCTGCCGACCGGCGCCCTCTCGCCGTATCAGCAGACCCGCGATCCGCTGCCGGACACGCTGCTGAAGCGGGTGAAGCAGTTCTCCGGGCGATTGTCCACCGAGGCGATCGCGTCGATGGAGGACCGGCTGCCGTTCTTCGGTGATCTGGACGCCGCGCAGCGGGCCGGCGTCCAGATGCTGGTGCAGACCGCGGTGGTGAACTTCCTGGAATGGCTGCAGGACCCCGAGAGCGATATCCGGTTCAGCCTGGACGCTTTTCAGGTGATCCCGCAGGATCTGGCGCGGCGGCTCACTCTGCGCCAGACCGTCGACATGGTCCGGGTGGCCATGGAGTTCTTCGAGCAGTGGCTGCCGGCGCTGGCCCGCAACGACCGGCAGCTGGTGGCGCTGACCGAGGCGGTACTGCGCTACGGCCGCGAACTCGGTTTCGCCGCGGCCTCGGTGTACGCCAGCGCCGCCGAGTCCCGCGGCGCGTGGGACACCCGGCTGGAGGCGCTGGTGGTCGACGCCGTTGTGCGCGGAGACACCGGGCCCGAAATGCTCTCGCGCGCGGCCACATTGAACTGGGACGCCACCGCGCCGGCGACGGTGCTGGTCGGCATACCCCCGAGCGACCAGGTCACCGTGGTCGGCTCGGTGCACACCCTCGCCGCCCGGCACGGCCGCGCCGCGTTGGCGGTCATCCAGGGATCGCGGCTGGTCATGGTGGTGAGCGGGAATCTCGGCGACATCGGCTATCCCTCCCCGTTCCTGGTCGATCTGCTGGCCGAGTCGTTCTCCGAGGGGCCGGTGGTGATCGGCCCGACCACCCGCACGCTGTCGGCCGCGCACGTCAGCGCGGTCGAGGCGATGGCCGGGATGGAGGCGGTGGTGGGCTGGCGCGGGGCGCCGCGGCCGGTGCACGCCTCCGAACTGTTGCCCGAACGGGCCCTGCTCGGAGATCGTGCTGCGGTCGAGGCTCTCAACGAGTATGTTGTGCTACCGTTGGCCGCCGCCGGATCGGCCTTGGCCGACACCCTCGATGCCTATCTCGATTGCGGCGGAGCCGTCGAGACGTGTGCACGCCAGCTGTTCGTTCATCCAAATACGGTCCGCTATCGGCTGAAGAGAATCGCCGATATCACCGGCCGTGATCCGATGAATCCGCGCGACGCGTACGTGCTCCGGATCGCCGCCACAGTAGGTCGTCTGACACGAACTCGTAACGAATCACCAACTTCCGCCCCAGAAGCCTCTCCGGCCACGTTTTACGAAGATGGGATGTAACGACTCCGGGGAACCGGTCGATCCCGGCGGTCCACTTGCCGTTTTGTGGGGTCCACACAAAACCCGTCCGGAAGCTTCATCGGCGTCGACATCTCGCCGGAGGCCCTCCACGGTGTTTTGTTAGAGGCGTGATCGCGTTGTACGCCCCAGGACAGGGCTCCCAGACACCCGGCATGCTCGCGCCTTGGCTCGATCTTCCCGGCGCGCGTGACCGTCTCGAACTGTGGTCCAAGGCTTCCGGCCTGGACCTGGTGCAGCTCGGCACCACCGCCACCGCGGACGAGATCAAGGACACGGCGGTGACCCAGCCGCTCGTGGTCGCCGCGGCGCTGCTCGCCTACGCGGAGATCTCCGACGAGTCGTTTCCGGCGGACACCATCGTCGCCGGCCACTCGGTCGGTGAGTTCGCCGCCGCGGCCATCGCCGGGGTCATCACCCCCGACGAGGCCGTGACGCTGTCGGCCATCCGCGGCGCGGAGATGGCCAAGGCCTGCGCGCTGGAACCGACCGGCATGTCGGCCGTGCTCGGTGGCGACGAAGCCGCCGTGCTCGACCGGCTCGCCGAACTCGACCTCGTCCCGGCCAACCGCAACGCGGTGGGCCAGATCGTGGCGGCGGGCCGCCTGGACGCGCTGGCCGAGCTGGCGGCGAACCCGCCGGAGAAGGCACGCGTCCGCGCGCTGCCCGTGGCCGGCGCCTTCCACACCGGGTTCATGGCTCCGGCCCAGGACGCCGTGGCCGAGGCCATCGCCCAGATCACCCCGGGCGAGCCGACCCGGACCCTGCTGTCGAACTTCGACGGTCAGCCGGTGACCTCCGGCCGTGACGCCGTCGACAAGCTCGCCGCGCAGGTCACCCGGCCGGTACGGTGGGATCTGTGCACCGAGACGGTGCGCGCGGCAGCGGTCTCCGCGGTGGCGGAGCTGCCACCGGCCGGAACCCTGGTGGGCATCGCCAAGCGGGAGCTCAAGGGCACCCCGAATCTGGCCCTGAAGACCCCCGAAGATATCCCCGCGTTGGCCGAACTGTCGGCAAACGGTTAGCTTTCCACGCGGTGCGCAACGATGCGGCCGCGAACGGGACGGACGGAAACGCCCGGCCGTCTCGGATCGACAAAGAAAACAGACCGAAAACCAATCGGACCCCCGAGAGTAATAAGAAGGGAGCCACCAAGTGGCCGCTCTGACCCAGGAACAGATCGTCGAAGAGCTCGGCAAGATCATCGAAGAGGTGACCGGCATCGAGCCCTCCGAGGTGACGATCGAGAAGTCCTTCGTCGACGACCTGGACATCGACTCGCTGTCGATGGTCGAGATCGCGGTGCAGACCGAGGACAAGTACGGCGTGAAGATCCCCGACGAGGATCTCGCCAGCCTCAAGACCGTCGGTGACGCGGTCAACTACATCCAGAAGCTCGAGGCCGAGAACGCTGACGCGGCCGAGGAGCTCAAGGCCAAGTTCGGCCAGGGCGAGTAAGGGCCCGATACCGTGACCACTCCTTCCACCTTGAACGGGAACTTTCCCAACGTCGTCGTTACGAGCCTGGCGGCGGCCACGTCGATCGCGGGCGACGTCGATACGACGTGGAAGGGTCTCCTCAACGGCGAGAGCGGCATCGACGTTCTCGACGGGGACTTCATCGAGGAGTACCAGCTCCCGGTGCGCATCGGCGGCCGGATCAAGCTCAATCTCGAGGATGAGATCCCGCGCGTCGAGCGTCGGCGCATGTCCTACGTCGAACAGCTGGCGTTCGCCCTCGGCAAGAAGGTCTGGGAGAACGCCGGCGCGCCGGAGGTCGACAAGGAGCGTCTCGGCGTCGCCATCGGCACCGGCCTCGGCGGCGGCGACGCGCTCATCGACTCGGTCGACAAGCTGAAGAACGGTGGCTACCGCAAGATCTCGCCGCTGGCAGTTCAGATGGTCATGCCGAACGGGCCGTCCGCCGTGGTGGGTCTGGAACTGCAGGCCCGGGCGGGAGTGGTCACACCGGTCTCGGCGTGTTCGTCGGGTTCGGAAGCCATCGCGAACGCGTGGCGGATGATCGTCATGGGCGACGCCGACATGGTCGTCACCGGCGGCGTCGAGGGTTACATCGACGCGGTGCCGATCGCGGCGTTCTCCATGATGCGGGCGATGAGCACGCGCAACGACGATCCGAAGGCGGCCTCGCGGCCGTTCGACAAAGATCGTGACGGCTTCGTCTTCGGCGAGGCCGGCGCGCTGATGGTCATCGAGACCGAGGAGCACGCCAAGGCGCGCGGGGCCACCATCCACGCGCGGCTGCTGGGTGCGGGCATCACCTCGGACGGTTTCCACCTGGTCGCACCGGATCCCTCGGGTGACGGCGCGGCGCGGGCCATGCAGCGCGCGATGCGTTCGGCGGGACTGTCGCCGCAGGACATCACGCACATCAACGCGCACGCGACCGCCACACCGATCGGTGACACGGCGGAAGCGAACGCGATCACCAAGGCCGTCGGCGACCACGCCTCGGTCTACGCGCCCAAGTCCGCCCTGGGCCACTCGATCGGCGCCGTCGGCGCCCTCGAGTCGGTGCTCACCGTGCTCAGCATCCGCGACGGCATCGTGCCGCCCACGCTGAACCTGGAGAACCAGGACCCGGAGATCGACCTCGACATCGTGCACGGCGAGGCCCGCCGTCAGGAGATCGAGTACGCGATCAACAACTCGTTCGGTTTCGGTGGGCACAATGTGGCGCTCGCCTTCGGCCGGTACTGACACGTAGCGGTCAATTCCACAGCGATCCCGGTGGGGTTTCCGGTAGCGGACAACCCGCGAAAACCCCACCGGGGCTTCCACATTCGCAGCCGCGTGAGCGACTCCACATTCCCCTCGAGGAGAGAACGCGATGACCATCATGGCCCCCGCCGCGGCGGACGCCACCACCGATCCCCGCGATCCGCTGGGCCGGTTGCAGCGCTTCTTCGATCCCGGCACCGTTCTCCCGCTACATCCTCGTGACAAGTCCGGCGTGCTGGCCGCGATCGGTGAGGTCGACGGCGTGCGCACCGTCGCCTACTGCTCCGACGCCACCGTCATGGGCGGCGCCATGGGCGTCGAGGGCTGCAAGCACATCGTCGACGCGATCGATACCGCGATCGAATCCCGCATCCCGGTCGTCGGCATCTGGCATTCCGGTGGCGCCCGGCTGGCCGAGGGCGTCGAGGCGCTGCACGCCGTCGGCACCGTATTCGAGGCCATGGTCCGCGCGTCGGGCCTGGTCCCCCAGATATCGGTGGTGGTCGGCTTCGCCGCCGGCGGCGCCGCCTACGGTCCCGCGCTGACCGATGTGGTGATCATGGCGCCCGAGGGCCGCATCTTCGTCACCGGCCCCGACGTGGTGCGGTCGGTGACCGGCGAGAACGTCGACATGGCCACCCTCGGCGGCCCGGTCACGCACGGCAAGAAGTCCGGCGTCTGCCACATCGTCGCCAATGACGAGGACGACGCCATGCACCGCGGGCGCAAGCTGGTGTCGATGTTCGCCGAGCAGGGCGAGTTCGATATGTCGGCCGCCCAGCACGGCGACGTCGACCTGAAGGCGATGCTGCCCGAGTCGGCCAAGCGCGCCTACGACATCAAGCCGATCATCCACGAGCTGCTCGACAATGTCACCAACACCGACGGCGACACCGAATCCTCCTTCGAAGAGCTGCAGGGCGGTTACGCGCGCAGCATCGTCACCGGTCTGGGCCGGCTCGCGGGCCGCACCGTCGGTGTGCTCGCCAACAATCCGCTGCGCATGGGTGGCTGCCTCACCTCCGAAAGTGCCGAGAAGGCAGCGCGTTTCGTGCGGCTGTGCAACTCCTTCGGCATTCCGATGGTAGTCGTCACCGACGTGCCCGGCTATCTGCCCGGTGTCGGCATGGAGTGGGAGGGTGTGGTGCGCCGCGGCGCGAAGCTGTTGCATGCCTTCGCCGAGGCGCAGATTCCGCGGGTCACGCTGGTCACTCGCAAGATCTACGGCGGCGCCTACATCGCCATGAACGCCCGTTCGCTGGGCGCGACCGCGGTGTATGCCTGGCCGGAGGCGGAGGTGGCCGTCATGGGCGCCAAGGCCGCGGTCGGCATCCTGCACAAGAAGGCCATCGCCAAGGCTCCCGAGGAGGAGCGCGAGGCGCTGATCGAGCGGCTCACCGCCGAGCACGAGGCCATCGCCGGCGGTGTCGGCCGGGCCCTGGCCATCGGTGTCGTGGACGAGGTCATCGATCCGGCCAAGACCCGCTCCACCATCGCCGCCGCACTGGCCGCGGCCCCGGCGAAGGCCAGCAACAACAAGAACATCCCGCTGTAAGTGGTTGTGCCGCAAGGGCGGGCGGTCCGGTGAGCCCGGACCGCCCGCCCTTGCGTCGTCTGCCCTGTGGACAACTCGCATGTTGTGGACAACCCCGGTCGCGAGACGGGTAGCCGACCCCTCCGGCGCGTAGGCTCCCAGACGTCCGCACACACATCGCGGCACCACCGAGGGGGATCACATGAACGCGGAAGAACAGCTCGCCGAGATGCGCACCGACCTGCTCGCCGCGCAGGAGGCGCTGGAGCAGGCGCACGACGACTACCGCCGCCTCCGCGACGACTACGTCCTCATGCAGTACGAGCAGATCGCCATCCGGCACGAGGTCATCGAGCTGGACCATCTGGTACGCGAGAAGATGCGGGAAATGGCCGAGGAACTGCGCCTGCTCCGCGGCGACGAGGGCTCGCCGGACGGTTGAGCCTCCCGGCCCACGTCGCGACGCACAGGGGCCTCGGCTCGGTGCGCGTCGTCGCGACGTGGCAGCGGGTCGGGCTCAGCCCACATCCCGGCGCAGCCAGGTGACCTCGGCGCCCTCGCCGCCCCAGCGGAAGGGCTCCAGGTCGTCGTCCCAGGGTGTGCCGAGGGCGTTGTCGATCTCGGCGGCGATCTCCGCGGGGGTGTGGCGGCCGCGCTCCCGCGCGACCCGCACTATTTCCCGCAGGCGGTTTTCCCCCACCATCACGTCGCCGTTGGCGCCCGTGGCACCGCGCCACAGGCCGAGGCCGGGGGCGAAACTGTAGCGTTCGCCGTCGACCCCTTCACTGGGATCCTCGGTGACCTCGAAACGCAGTACGGGCCAGGCCCGCAAAGCGGTAGCAATCCGAGATCCGGTGCCCACCGGCCCGACCCAGTCGGTGGTCGCGCGCAACTGCCCCCGGGCGGCTGGCTGCGATGTCCAGCGCAGTTTCGCGGGGGCCTTCAAGGTCGACGAGAGCGTCCATTCGATGTGCGGGCACAGCGCCGCCGGCGACGCATGGATGTACACGACACCAGACGTCGCGTCAGCGAACTGATTCGATGCGCGCACCTGTACCTCCAGCTTCGACGTAGGACGTCTTCCCCAACATCCCGTCGAGCCGGTGCGTTGCCCGAGTTTACTGGAGTGCCCGGAGTTACGGGTGTTACTTTTCGGCCGTGTCGCGTGACGTCGTGATTTCGTCGATCACCCCGTCGCTGAACGTCGGCCACACCGCGCGGGCCCAGTCGCCGAAGTTCTCGTCGCTGAGCGCCACGCACGCCACCCCGAGGGCCGGGTCCACCCACAGGAAGGTGCCGGACTGCCCGAAGTGTCCGTAGGTGCGCGGCGAGTTGGCGGCGCCGGTCCAATGCGGAGTTTTGTGGTCGCGGATCTCGAAGCCCAGACCCCAATCATTGGGGCGTTGGGTGCCGTACCCGGGCAGCACCCCGTTACGGCCGGGGAATTGCACCTCGGTGGCCTCGGCCAGCGTTTGCGCGGAAAGCAGTGCGGGCCGCAGCAACTCACCGGCGAATCGCAGCATATCGTGCAGTGAGGAGCGTGCCGCATGTCCGGCCGAGCCGGTGAGCACCGAGGATTTCATTTCGAGCGGCTCGAATACCGCCTCGTGCAGGTACTCCGCGAAGTCGATGCCGGTCTGGTCGGTCACGAACTGGGCCAGGCACTCGAATCCGGAACTCGAGTAGATGCGCCGTTCCCCCGGCTCGGCCATGATCACATTGGTGTCGAAGGCCAGCCCGGAGGTGTGCGCCAGCAGATGCCGCACCGTCGACCCCGGCGGCCCGGCCGGTTGGTCCAGTTCGATGGCGCCCTCTTCCACGGCCACCAGAACGGCGTATGCCACAAGAGGTTTGGTCACCGAGGCGAGCGCGAACACCCGCTCCCCGTCGCCCGCCACCGCGATGCCGCCCCGCGGGTCCGCCACCCCGGCGGCGGCATGCCGAACCGGCCACTCCCGAATCTGCTCCAGCGCTCGCACCCGCACGAGCCTACGACCCGCCTCCGTCGCCCTCGCAACCGGATCGGCGTGTCCCGCTGAGAGATTCACTCCATCAGGCCGCGCGCCATATCGAACAGCTCGAGAGTGATGGCGTGCAGGAAATCGCCGACCTGCTTGGGCGCCTTGCCCGCGAAGGCGCGGGCGTGCGTGCCCTCCAGGACGATGCCGAGCTTGAAGCAGGCCAGCACCGTGTACCAGGTGACGTTGCTCAGATCGCGATCGGAGAACCGGCCGTAGTGCTCGATCATCTCCTCCGGCGTCGGCAGTCCGCCCACCTCGCCCAGCTTGCCGATCAGCGCGCCCTTCGTGCCGCCGGGTTCCGGCCGGGTGGCGATCTGCCAGCCCAGGTCCAGCAGCGGGTCGCCGATGGTCGACATCTCCCAGTCCACCAGCGCCGCGACCTCGGGCCCATCGTAGGAGAACATGATGTTCGCCAGGTGGCAGTCGCCGTGCAGGATGCCGGGTCGCCACTCCGTGGGCCGGTTGCGGTCGAGCCAGTCGCCGACCTGCTCCACGCCCGGAATCTCCGGTCCCGGGTAGCCCTCGTTGGCGCTGTAGGACTCGAGTTCGCCCAGCCAGCGTGAGACCTGCCGCTCCAGGAACCCGTCCGGTTTGCCGTAGTCGGCCAGTCCGAGCGCCTGGTAGTCCAGCGAGCCGAGCCGCGCGATCGCCTCCACCGCCGACAGCCCCATCTGCCGCCGCATCTCCGGATCACCGGCGTACAGCGCGGGCAGCTCGTTCTGCGGATTGAACCCGGTGATCGGTTCCATCAGATAGAAGACCGCGCCGAGCACCGACTCGTCGGGACACGCGGCGATCACCTCGGGCGCGCGGACCCCGGTGCCGGTCAGCGCCCCGAGCAGCCGGGCCTCCCGCCGGATCACCTCATTGCTCTTGGGGCGCAAGTGTTTCGGACCCCGGCGCAGCACGTAGTCGCGCCCGCCGCGGGCGAAGCTCAGCATGATGTTCTGGGTGCCGCCGCCCAGTGCCGTCACCTGCTCGAACTCGCCGCCGGGCAGGCCCTGCTCGTCCATCCATTTTCCGACGATGGTGAAGTCGACGACGTCACGGTCCACTTCGGCCGGTTGCACCACAGACATGCCCCACATTCTGCACCAACGACCGCAGGCAACTGAAGGCATATGCCCTCAATGCGGTGTGCGGGCGGTTCGCCCGCACCCGATACGGTGACAGCATGAGCACGACCCGCTCCCGTCGGCACGGGAGCCGCAGCACCCGGTGGTCTCGTCGGTGACCGTTCCGCCCCTGCGCACGCTGCTCGTCGACAACTACGACTCGTTCACCTACAACCTCTATCAACTCATCGCCGAGGTGAACGGCCTCGAACCGGTCGTGGTGCGCAACGACGCGGCCGAGACGCCCCCGCTGTCCGGCTTCGACAACATCGTGATCTCCCCGGGGCCGGGCCGCCCGGACGTGCCCCGCGATTTCGGCATCTCCCACCGCCTCATCGCCGAGGCCGACCTCCCGCTGCTCGGGGTGTGCCTGGGTCACCAGGGCATCGTGCTGGCGGCGGGCGGGTCGGTGACCACGGCCCCGGCCGCACGGCACGGCCACCCCGACCGGATCACCCACGACGGCCGGGACCTGTTCGCCGGGGTGCCCGCCGAATTCATCGCGGTGCGCTACCACTCGCTGTGCGCGGCGCGGCCGACGCCCGACGCCCTGGAGATCACCGCGACCGCCCCCGACGGCGTCGTCATGGGCGTGCGGCACCGCGACCGGCCGCAGTGGGGCGTGCAGTTCCACCCCGAATCCGTCGCCAGCGCGCACGGCGCCACGATCCTGCGCAATTTCGCCCGCCTTACCCGCGACCACGCCGCTCGCCACCGCCCCGGACGACGCCCCGTTCGGGTGTCGGGCGAGACGGCGCGCGCGAGCGTTCCGCGAGCGGAATCGCGAGATCGCGTGGAGTTGCGGGTGCTGCACGACGTGGTGGGGCGCGCGGTCGATGGTGAGGCGGTGTTCGGGGCGCTCTACTCGGCGTCGGCGGAGGCGTTCTGGCTCGACAGTGCCCATGTGGAGCCGGGGCTGGACCGATTCTCCTTCCTCGGGGACGCGTCCGGCCCGCTGGCCGAGGTGGTGCGGTACCGGGTGGGCGACGGGTGCGTGGAGGTGGCGTCGCGGGCGGGGCGGCGCGTGGTCGCCGGGACGGTGCTCGACTATCTCTCCGACGGCCTGCGCCGCCGAACGGCCCGATTGCCAGACGTTCCTTTCGATTTCGCGGGTGGGTACGTCGGCTATCTGGGTTACGAGGTGAAGGCCGACTGCGGGGCCGCCGCCGCGCACCACTCGCCCACTCCCGACGCGCAGTGGATCTTCGCCGACCGCCTGATCGTCGTCGATCACCTCGCGGGACGCACCCACCTGATCGCCCTCGCGGACTCGGATTTCCTTGCGGACCAGCAACATTGGCTCACCGAAACCCGCGCTCTGCTCGGCACGCTGCCCGACTGGGCCGAGCCCGAGCCGCTGCCGCTGCCCGCCGACGAGCCGGAGGTCGCCGCCGGAGCCGGGCGGGGCCGCGAGCGCTATCTGGCCGACATCGAGGAGATCCGGGCGCAGTTGCGCGCCGGGGAGAGCTACGAGGTCAACCTCACCGACACCGTGCACGTCGCCGACGACGCCGACGGCGCGGCAGTGTATCGCCTGCTGCGCCGCTGCAATCCGGCGCCCTACGCCGCCTTCCTGCGCTTCGGCGACGTCGAGGTCGCGTGCTCGTCGCCGGAACGATTCCTGAAGGTGAACCGCACCCGAATGGTGGAGAGCAAGCCGATCAAGGGCACCGCACCGCGCGGGCACACCCCGGCCGCGGACGAGAACCTGCGTCGCGCACTGGAATTGGATCCGAAGACCCGCGCCGAGAACCTGATGATCGTGGACCTGCTGCGCAACGATCTGGGCCGGGTCTGCGAGGTCGGCAGCGTGCATGTGCCCGAACTGATGACCGCCGAGACCTACGCGACCATGCACCAGCTGGTGTCGACGGTCCGCGGCCGATTGCGTCCGGAGGTGGACGTGATCGATTGTCTGCGTGCGTGTTTCCCCGGCGGATCGATGACCGGGGCGCCCAAGCTGCGCACCATGGAGATCATCGACGGGTTGGAAACCGAAGCGCGCGGGGTGTATTCGGGCACCATCGGCTTCCTCGGGCTGAACGGCACGGCCGATCTCAATATCGTCATCCGCACCGCGGTCCGGCACGGCGGGCAGTGGCGGATCGGGGCGGGCGGCGCCATCGTGCTGGACTCCGACGCCCAGGCGGAATACCACGAGATGGCGCTCAAGGCGGCCGCCGCGCTGCGGGCGGTCGCGGCGGCGCGGCGGCCGAACCCCGCCGTGACAACGTCCTGAACACGCGCTCTACCAGCGGCAGCGTCGAATTTCCGGCATGTCGGCACCGCCTGGCATAGTTCGGATCACGATGACAGCCACCCACAGCGGTTCGACGCCGGTACCCACCTCGCTGCTGACCGTGCTGCTCTCCTGGCGGTCGGGGCACGCGGTGGACGCGCATGCCCTGCTGCTGTCGGACAGCGGGCAGGTGCGGTCCGAGCGCGACGCGGTGTTCTTCAACGCGCCCCGGCATCCGTCGCAGGCCGTCACGCTGGATCAGCAGCCGCTGCCGGGCACCGCGCGGCTGTCGGTGTCGCTGCCGCGCACGGCGTCCGAGGTGACCCGGATCGTGGTGGCGGGCTCGGTCGAGGAGGGGGAACTGGCCGAGGTGCCGGGGCTGACGGTCAGCGTCGAGGACGCCGCGGGGCTGGTGGCGCGGGCCGATATCGCGGCCGCGACGGGCGTGCGGGCGATGGTGCTCGGCGAGTTCCATCGGCACGAGGATCGCTGGTGGTTTCGCGGCGGCGGCCCCGGAAAGCCCGGACTCACCGAACTTTTCGTCGTTTTCGGCGTCACGCCCGGCCGCTCCCTCTCACTGCAGCGGACCACCGTCGACGACCGGGTAGGCGAAATCTTCGCCGCCCCAACCGATCCCGATCGCCCCGATTGGCATCCGGACCCCGGCGGCGACGCGCTGCGCTGGTGGGACGGCTCGGCGTGGACCGAGGAGACCGCATCGCGGCGGCCCTCGGATCCGCGCGCCTGTACCCGGTGCGGGCGGCGACGCGGCTGGCGGGTCCTGGGCGCCCCGGCACCGTGCCGGGCCTGCGCCGCCGAGATCGAGGAGTACCTGCGCGGCTGGCGGGTCCGGGCCTGGCGGGTGCTGACCGGCACCGGCCCGCGCTCGCCGGACTGGGACGAGCTGTGGACGGCGCTGCGCTATCGACACATCCCGGCCGACACCGGCCGGGCGGCGCTTCGTGCTCCGGGCTCGGCCTGGCTGGAGCGGCTCACCGCGTTCGCCGAGGTGGACGGCGAGGTCACCGCCGATACCGTGGACGACTTCGAGACGGTCGCCGAGTCGCTGCGGCTCGCCGGCCCGATGGTCGACGAACTGCGCCGCCGGCTGCACCGCGGCCGCACCCTGTCGCGCTTGCGCTCGGGCGTGCTGCCGCACGTACGCGCGACCGACCTGCACCTGGACCCGGAGGAGCGCGTCCACGTCGACGTCGCCGCGATCCGGGTCCGGCAGCTGGCCCGCGGGCCCAAGACCACCGCGGGACGGCTGATCTGCTCGAACAAGAAGCTCCGGTTCGTCGGCCCGGAGGCGGGGGTGGAACTGCCGTGGTCGCGCATCGTGTCCGTCACCGCCGCGGGTGACACCGTCTCGATCTCGGCGACCGCCGCGCGCGGCGGGGCCGACTTCGAGGTCGACGACGCGGAGCTGGTGGCCGCCGCGATGGAGGGTGCGCTGCGGGTGGCCAAACGGCTCGCCCTCGCGCCCGGTCGCCGCGACCGCCGCTCCATCCCGCCGGAGATCAAAGCCGAGGTCTGGCGCCGCGACGGTGGTCGTTGCGGCGAGTGCGGCGCCACCCACTATCTCGAGTTCGATCACGTCATCCCGCTCAGCCGCGGTGGCGCGACGAGCGCGGCGAACCTGCAGATTCTGTGCCGCGCCTGCAATCGCGCCAAAGGCTCACGGATCTGAGGTATTCGATTGACCGACAGGTCACCGGCGAACGGCCGGTCGATCGGATGCGCGCCGCACGCCGTTGTCCGGCACCACCTCCGACACGTGCGCCGTTGCACGTGCCTACCGTCCCGACACCTGTCTGGTACCCGGATTCCCGATCTGCGCGCCCGAAACCTCCCGGCTCCCGGAATCGCTTCCAAGCCGACTGACTGGTTTATTTTCCGAGGCACCGGTCTGCGATCCGGCTACAGTCCAAACTCATTGACGTGTAGCATGATTCACGCGGTGAGCCGCCGTCGGCCAGGGTGGGAAAGCGCCTCGGCGGTCACCATGGATTTGTGCACCGGCTGAATCCGGATGTCCCGCGAGACATCCACTGCCGCAACGATGCCGCTTCTACACACCTGGCTCCTGCCGGGGCCGCCACTCCGTTTCAGTCGGGCACATCCGTCCGATGAAGGGACTGGAGTATGCAGTTGTCGGTCGCTCGGGACCGAGCCGTGGGGGACGAGACAATCACCGCGCCGCCGCGCGGCGGGGATCCGGACCGGCTGCGGGCCGCCGCGGCGGTAGCGGTGCTGGGCGGTGACGCCACCGTCCAGCTGTCGGCCGCGCTGGCCGGGCTGGATTCGGGCCGAATACGCAGCGTCCTAGCGGATTTCGCGGAGGCGGGCTGGGTCGAGCGGGAACGCTTCGCGCATCCGGCGATCGCCGCGCGCGTCCTGCTGGACCTCCCGGACGAGCAGCGCCGCGAACTGCACGGCCGGGCGGCGGAGCTCCTCCACCGCAGTGGATTTCCCTGCACGGTCGTCGCCGGGCACCTGCTGGCGGCCGGCGACGCCCGCAGCACCTGGGCCGCGCGGGTATTGGTGGCCTCCGCCGACCGGGCCCTGGCGAATGACGAAATCGACAGCGCGGCAGAGCAACTCGAATTGGCATACCGGGCCGGTCGACGCGCGGACAGTCGAGCCGCGATCGCCGGGCGGCTCGTCTCGGTCGAGTGGCGGCGCAGTCCCTCCAGCCGCACCCGCAATTTCCGGCGACTCGAGGCGGCGCTCTACACCGGCCGAGTACCCTACGCCGACCTGCCCGCTGCTGTGCTGCACATGCTCTGGCACGGCTGTCACCAGCAGGCCGACCAGGCGCTGGCTCGGCTGGCGCGCGGCCCGGCGGGCACGCTGACCTTCAGCCCGCGCGTCGATTTCCTGTGCGCGTGGCTGCGTTACACCCATCCGCCGCATCTCGAACGACATCACCGGCTGTTCGCGGACCGGGTCCGGATCGGCGCGGGCAGCACCGCCGATCGCGAATCGCCCCATCGGCAGGCCGCCGACCTGCTCACCGCCCTGCGGGTCCAGCACCCGCCCGTCGACCTCGCCGCTGCGGCCCAGCGCCTGCTGGCCTGCCACCACCTCGGCCCCACCACCGTGGAGGCGCTGGTCGCCGCCGTCGACTGCCTCATCCACACCGGCCGCCTCGACACCGCGGACGCCTGGTGCGCCTCGCTGCTCGCCGAGGCGGCGGCCCGGCACGCGCCGACCTGGCGCTCGATCTTCGCCGCCCTGCGCGCGGACGCGCTGCTGCATCGCGGGAATCTCCCCGCGGCCATCGAATACGCCACGCTGGCAGTGGATCTGGTGCCGCCGGAACATCTCGGGGTATGGGCGGGCCGCCCGATCGCGGTGCTGGTGCGCGCGTTCACCGCGCAGGGCGACCACGCCGAGGCCGCCGCCCAGCTGCGCCGCCCGGTGCCCCGCGCGATGCTGGAGTCGCGGTTCGCGCTGCCGTATCTGCGGGCCTCCGGTCACCATTGCCTGGCGGCCGGGCGCCCGGCGGAGGCGCTGCGGCACTTCCGTCACTGCGGCACCCTGATGCGGCAGTGGGGCCTGGATTTCGCCTGGCTGGTGCCCTGGCGCAACGACATGGCGGCGGCCTACCTCGACCTCGGCGAGCGACGCCGCGCCCGGGCGCTGGCGACCGTGCACCTGGAGTTGATCGGCGGGCCGGAGCGGCATCCCAGCGGCGGGGTATCGCTGCGGCTGCTCGCGGCCACCGGAGACGCGCACCACCGGGTACCGCTGCTGCGCCGCGCGGTGACCGTGGCTCGCACGGGTTCCGATCACCTCGAACTGGCCACGGCCCTCGGTGATCTCGCGCACGCTCACCGGTCGATCGGCGACGCCGACACGGCCGGGCCGCTGCTGCGGGAGGCCGTCCGGCTGGCCGAGTCGTGCGGTTCATCCGCACTGGTCCGGCGGCTGCGCGGCGACCGCAACCCGCCCGCCGCGCCGCACCCACCGTTGCGGGCGATGCCGGGCCGCGCCGACGCGCTGAGCCCCGCCGAGCGGCGAGTGGCCGAGCTGGCCGCGCTCGGCAAACGCAACCGGGAGATCGCCGAGCTGCTCGAGATCACCACCAGCACGGTGGAGCAGCACCTGACCCGGGTGTACCGCAAGCTCGCGGTCGCCCGGCGCGGGGAGTTGCGTTTCGTCCTGGCCATACGGGAAACAGCCGAATCGGCCGCCGGATAGAGGTGGGCCGACCGCATTCGTGCGTATTTCGAGATATTAATCCCGATTGTCCGTAATTCTCCATTGATTAGCTTTTCCGGCGGCACCCCGATTCGCGGTGCGGTAGCGAATTGTGCTGATACACGGGGGGTTTCGATCGCGAGTCGAGGGACCGGCCCGGCAACAGGCCGCAATGGATTGCGGCCACGCATGCTGCGAAGTAGCCATTGATTTCCGCGAGGAATGCACCGGAATGGTAGCGGAGCAGTGGCTGCAAAACAATTCAAGATCAACTAAAGAAAGATCAAAAAGCTTGCTACCCAACGAACTTCGCCTGTGTATGCTGAGGATCGATCGAGTTCCCATAACGGAATGGGACGACGCGAGGGCGGTGTCGTAGGTGAATGTCAACAGGCTCCGGATACGCCGTGCGGCCATCGTAGCGATTGCTGTCGGCGTGCTGGCCCTGATGGCGGCGGGCGCATTGGATCATTTGTTGCTGGGTGTATTCACGTGCGTCGGCCTCGGATTGGGCTGGGCGAATGCACGACTCACCTGGTCTTCGGTCACCCGCATAACCCGGTCGGAAACGCCGAGCAAACAGGCCCTGACGGTATCCACCGCCGGACGGCTGTTCGGTATCACGGTGCTTTCCCTGCTGGTGGCGTTCCTGGCGCGTCCCGACGGAATCGGAATCTTCTTCGGACTGGCCGTATTTCAGGTCGTCCTCATTCTCCTCACCGTCGTGCCCGAAGTGAAAGGGCTCCGCCAGCTGCCATGACGACTCCCGCTCTACTGCTCGCCCAGGAAGGCGAGTCCGAACCGAAGATCAAAGTCGGCCACCACGCCGTGGCACACGCCTTCGGCATGGAATTCAATGTCGACACGATCGTGTCCACCTGCGTCGCCGCACTGATCGTCATCGCACTGGCGATCGCCCTGCGTATCAAACTGACCTCCGGCGTACCCAACGGCGTGCAACTGTTCTTCGAAACCGTCACGGTCGGCATGCGTAATCAGGTGGAGAGCGCCATCGGCATGAAGATCGCGCCCTTCGCGCTGCCGCTGGCGGTCACGCTGTTCACCTTCATTCTGCTGTCGAATTGGCTGTCGGTACTGCCGGTGCAGTACGGCGACGGTGAGCTGATCGCTCCCCCGGCCTCCGACGTCAATTTCGTCTACGCGCTGGCATTGTTCGTCTTCGCCTTCTATCAGGGCGCGGGTATCGCCCGGCGCGGGCCGCTCACCCACGGCAAGCTGCTGCTGAAGGGTCATACCGGCTGGGGCCCCATGGTTTTCGTGAACGTCATCGAGGAGATCGCGAAGCCGATTTCGCTCTCGCTGCGGCTGTTCGGCAACATGTTCGCCGGCGGCGTGATGATCTCGGTGATCACGCTGTTCCCCTTCTGGATCAGCTGGGGACCCAACGCCGTATGGAAACTGTTCGACATGTTCGTCGGATTTATCCAGGCGTTCATCTTCTCGCTGCTGACCGTCCTCTACTTCAGCCAATCCATGGCGTTGGAGCACGAGGACCACTGAGCCGAAACCTGATCGGCGCCGCCGGTCGACCAATGTTCGAGAACAGGAAGTGAAAATGGCAGATCCAGCAACCGCGACCATCATCCAGGGCGCTCTCATCGGTGGCGGTCTCATCATGGCCGGCGGCGCCATCGGTGCCGGAATCGGTGACGGTCTCGCGGGTTCGGCGTTGATCAACGGCGTCACCCGGCAGCCGGAGGCCGAGGGTCGGCTGCGCGGCAACTTCTTTCTGACCGTCGGTCTGGTCGAGGCCGCCTACTTCATCAACCTGGCCTTCATGGCGCTTTTCGTATTCGCTACTCCCGGTAAGTAATTCACCATGTCCCCGCGAACAGATGTGGCCGCCGAGGGGAATTTCCTCATCCCCAACGGTACCTTCTTCGCCGAGCTGGCGATCTTCCTGATCGTGCTCGGCGTCATCTGGTTCTTCGTCGTTCCGCCGATCCGGAAGGTGCTGGCGGAACGCGAGAACCGGGTCTCGGAGACCGCGGTCAACAGCAAGGAGGCGAAAGAGACCTTCGCCGAGGCCGAGGCCCGCTATCAGACCGCGCTCGAGAAGGCCCGCGCCGAGGCCGCCGACATCCGCAACCAGGCCCGCGCCGAAGGCCGGGCCATTCTGGAGGAGATGCGCGGCGAGGCGCAGCGGGAGGCCGACGAGATCGTCGCCGAATCCGCCGCGCAATTGCGCGCCCAGGCGGACCAGGTGGCCGCGGAACTTCGTCAGGAGGTCGAGCCCCTGGCTCAGTCGCTGGCCGCACGCGTGGTCGACGGCGATGATCGGCACGCCGGAACGGGTTCCGGCCATCAAACAGGACGGGCGTCGTCATGAAACATCCCAGTGGCGTGCTCGCCGAGGGCGTCTACGACATCACCATCGATTGGCCGGTGTTCCTCAGCCAGCTGTTCGGTTTCGCGGTCATCATCTTCGTGGTCGTGAAATGGGTTGTGCCCCCGGTGAAGACGCTGATGGCTCGGTCCCAGGAAGTCGTGCGCAAACAACTCGAGGAGAGCGAGCAGGCCGCGGTCCGGCTCACCGAGGCCAAGCAGGCCTACGACAACGCGATCGCCCAGGCGCAGGCCGAACTCGAGGTATTGCGGGCCGACGCGAAGGCCGACGCGGAATCCATCATCGCGCAGATGCGCGAGGCGGCCGCTGCGGAAGTCGAGCGGGTGCGCAAGCAGGGTCGCGCGCAGATCCTGCAATTGCGCCGCCAGATGATCCGCGACCTGGAGACCGATCTGGCCGCCGCCATGCTGGAGCTGACCGAGGAGAAGGTCCGCGATCGGGTCAGCACCCCGCAGGCCAAATCGGACAGCATCGAGCGTTTCCTGGAAGATCTGGAGGCGCTGGCCAATTCGGGCAGCGGAGTCGAACGCCAGGTGCAGCCGCGCTGGAACTGAGCACAGCGCCGCCGGGAGCAGTCCGTCCCCGGCGGCGCTGTACCGTGCGCCCGGGACCTCACACGGCATCGTTTCGCGCTGTGAGTGTGGCGCAACGCACATGCCATGGACCGGCGACTGTCGAATAACCGGATCGAAATCAACGGGTGCTGTCCTTGAAGCATGAGCATCACGTCATGGTTCAGGTCCAAGTCCGAGCCGGCCGCGGTGGCCGAGCCGGGCACGATCTACGAGCAGATCGGCGGCCGGGAAGCGCTCGAGGCAGTCGTCGAGGATTTCTACGTGCGTGTCCTCGCCGATGCCGAACTGGCCCCGTTCTTCACCGGTACCAACATGTCTCGGCTGAAGGGCCGTCAGGTCGAATTCTTCGCCGCCGCACTGGGCGGGCCCGAGCCGTATACCGGTGCGCCCATGAAACAGGTGCACCAGGGCCGCGGTATCACGATGCACCACTTCGGGCTGGTTGCCGGGCATCTCACCGACGCGCTGAAGGCCGCGGGTGTCCCCGACGATCTGGTCGCCCAGATCATCGGCGCCGTAGCCCCGTTGGCCGACGACATCGCCTCGGCCACCGGATAGCGATCGGTCCCAACACTGGGAATGGTCGCTGGTCGGGCGAGCCGCCCCGACGTACCGTTGCCGGGCCCAGACCACCCGTCAGCGGAACGAGGACATGCTCTACCTGAAGATTCTCGCGTGGGGCTTGGTCGCGGGCCTGGTCAATTCGGCCGCCATGGCGGTGCTCTACGGCAACCCGTGGGTGGCGCGTATTCACGCCGCGGATCAAGAGGCGAATACCGCCGGGCCGAGCGCGGGCGCCGGTTCGAGGAACTTCGGCGCCCATTTCCTCGGCACCCAACTCGAGGTGTACGTCGTAACCATCGGCTACGCCTGGCTGCACCCGCTACTTCCCCTGCACGGCCTCATCGGGGCGCTGGCCCTGGCACTCCTCTTCGCGGCCCTGCGAACCTGCGCGCCGGTCTGGGCCCTGTGGCTGCGGGCCACCCACTCCCCCCGCTATCTCGCGGTAGAGGTCGCGGCCGGCGTCCTCAGCAGCGTCGCCATCACCCTCACCCTCTACCCGCTCATGTAACCCGTTCATCGCAACCGAGAGCAGGGCATGACCGAGGTCCGGGGTCATGCCCGCGAGTCACTCGGAACCGTCGACGATGGCAGTGATCAAGGTGCGGCCGTTCTGACTGGTCACGGTGACCGTCTGCACGAATTGCGCCGGCAAGGTACCAGGCCATTGCTCGAAAAGATCCAGGCGCCACAGTGCGCCGCTGCCGACAGGCAGCGGTGTGATCCGGGTGCAGTATCGGGTTCCGTCCGGAGTGCGGTCTATACCCTTCTGGATCACGTCGGCTGACGGGACATTCGCGTCCGGGGTTACCACCGCGCGGGCAGCAGCGCCGGAGCGCTGTACGTAGTAGGCGTGTTCGAAGGCGAGGATGGCGCTGGGCGCGTCGGCGGTGCCGCCGGGGCCGGTGCCGGTGGCGAAATCCGGACCACGGGTGTCGCGGCACTCCGCGGTAGCCATTGCGTCCCCGGGCGGTGCCGGGGCAGGACCGATCGAAGGCGCTACCGGGGCGCCGTACCCGGGGACCTCGGCCGGCCGCGTGCCGACGTCGCTGGAACCGCCGGCTGTCAGCACTGCGGCGTCGATCAGCATCGCACCGGCGATCACGACCAAACCTGCCCCGGCCACCAGCGACAACGTCAGCGCAGCACCACGGCGACGCCGTGCGGCACGCGGCTCACCGCGACCACGTTGTGACCGTCGACGTGCCGCCGCGCCGCGGGACGGGTCGACCAGTGCCGCCGCGACCGCGGTGTCGGGAATGGCCCACCCGCTCTGCGGCGGCCGGTCGTTGAATGTCTTCTCGTCGTCGCCGCGCCAGGTTTTCCAGACCTGCGTGTCCGCGACATCGGGGTCGAAGTCGTCGTCGCGCGCCGGAGGAAGCGGCTTCTCATAGCCCCGCGCATCGGCACCGAGGTACGCGGCGACGTCGATCTCCTCGATCCCGGCGCCCACTGCTGCCGCCGCGGCACTGCCAGGAGTGGTAGTCGGCGGTCGTCGGGCGGCGTCCAGGTGCTCGATGTCGTCCTGGCGCGGTGCGCGGTCCCGGCGTACGGCGTCGATCCAACGTACCTGGGCGCCTTGTTGTTCGGCGTTGTCCAGGCGGTCGCCTCGATGCTCCTGGCCGGGGGGTGGCGCGGGGTTGTCGCCGGTGTCGGCGTGCTGCTCCCCGGCCATGGCCGCTGGTGGTTCGGCCGGGGAGATACCCGCACGCAGCAAGGGCAACGGAGGTGCGAACGGGTTGGATCCGGCGCTGCCGGTCTGCTCGGCGCCCGCCTTTTCGGGGCCGGTATCGCGGTCACTCATCGGCGGAAAGGTCGGCGGGGAACGGTCCGGTAGCGAGCACCGTATCGACAGCGTCCGCACTGATCTGCTGCCCGACCGGAATCACGGTGACGCCGAGTTGCCCACGGCGCGGCATCTGGACCCCGGGCGGTGGCGGCACAACATCAGGCGATGGCGACGGCGCCACAACATCAGGCGATGGCGACGGCGCCACAACCTCAGGCGACGGTGGTGGCGCCACAACCTCAGGCGACGGTGGTGGCGCCACAACCTCAGGCGACGGTGGTGGCGCCACAACCTCAGGCGACGGTGGTGGCGCCACAACCTCAGGCGACGGTGGTGGCGCCACAACCTCGGGCAACGGTGGCGGCGCCACAACTTCAGGCGATGGCGCCACAACCTCAGGCGACGGCGCCACGGTGCCGGGCGGTGGTGGCGGTTCCTCGACACCGAGGCCTGCGAGCGGCGGGTTGGCGGGTGGGGGCGGCAGCGAATCGTATGGCGGGGCAAGCGGTTCCGGCGGAGGCGAGGCCGACGGCTGGTCCGGCCCGCCCCCGGCGTCAGGCGAAGGAACCGGAACGTCGCCGGGCCCGGCATCAGGTGCGGGCACCGAATCATCACCCTCGTCGGCGACCGGTGGCGGCTCCGACTCAGCACCCCTCCCAACCTCGGGCGTCGGCAGCCGATCATCGCCATCGGCACCGCCATCGGCACCGGCACCGCCATCGGCACCGGCACCGGCACCGGCATCGGCATCGGAGGACGGTGCTGAGGCGTCGCCCTCCGCAGTGCTCTGGTCACCCTGTCCGGGCTGGTCACCGGCCTGGTCTGGGCCGGTGCCGTCCTGCGGTGGCAGGCCGAGGACGGCCGGGAGGCACTCTTCGACGCCGTACCCGACTGCCTCGGCCACGCGTTCGACAAGGCCGGTTCCGGCCTGCACCGCCGCGTTCAGCGCACTGGTGCCCAGTTGCACCGCCGCTTGCAGAGCTGCGATTTGCACCTGGGCCTCCGCCAGCTTCGTCATGGCGGGAGATGCAGCCGCGCCGGCGCCGAGACTGGAGGTGTCGGGCTCTGCGGTCGTGGCGGCCTCGGAGACGGGAGTGGTGACGGCGTCCAGGCGGCGGCCGTGGTCGTCGAGCTCGGTGCGCGCCGCGGTGATCACCACCAGGGCCTCACGCAGTGCCAGCGCGCCACGGTCGATCACCGCGTCGGTGTCCGAGAGCGCGCTCGCGACGGACATCATTCCATTTGCGTCGCTACGGAATTCGGCGATGATGCGGTCCATCCGGGCACGGGCGATGCTGGTGGTGGTGTGCGCTGCGGCCAGCAGATCCAAATAGGTGCCGGTGCGGTCGTGCAGTGCGATCACATCGGCGGCGGCCGCGCGCATCACCGGGACCGCGGCATCGGCGGCCGAACCGATGGCGGTCGACTCCACCGCGGCGATACCGGCACGGTGCGCATCCTCGGTGCCACCGAGGTGGGCGGCCGCGTCGCCGAGGGCACCGGAAATGGCGGCGGCCGGCACACTCGCACCCGATCCGAGCGCGGTCCGCAACGCATACAACGGCCCGGCCAGAGCAGCAACCAACGGCGGATCGGGGATGTCGACGCCGGTCACGCCCGTGCCCGCGGAAGTCAGGCCCCTCATGCGAGCGCCCACCCAGCGTCACTGATCCCGGCCGCGACGTCCGCATCGGTCACGCTGGTGACGTCGGCCAGATAAGACAGCGCCTGCCCGCAATGACCTATCTGCCCCGATGCGGCGGTCAGTGCATCGACGTGGCCGCCGACCGCGGACACCCAGCGAGTGACGAAGTCGCGGCCGATCTCGCCGAGATCCCTGATCAGAGCGTCGATGTCGGTGGCATCCGCGGCGGATCGTGCCGCGATGCCCAATACGGCGGCCACGTCGGCGGCAGCCGCGGTATAGGCAGCCACGGCCGCAGCATCGACGTGTAACTGCTGCTGCATGGGGCCTCCCTCACCCTCGCATCGGTCGAATACTTGGACGGCGGACGGACCCGTTCGGTTCCCTCTCCACGAATCCATCGAAGGAGGCGGCGACACCGCAGGTCACCGCTGCGGCTCCGAATCACATTCGCGCGAGGTAGAGGTCGCGGCGGGTCCTCAGCAGCGTCACCCTCACCCTCCACCCGCTCATGTCACCGTTCACATTGGCGCAGTTACAATCTGGGCCATGCCTCCGAGTTCAGGGCCCGCTATTGGAAACAGTCTGGTTATCTGCACGACAGTTCTGACGCCGGGCCCGAACTATCAAACGTGGATCGATTACCACCTGCGCCGCGCCGACCTGATCCTCATATTCATGGACGACCCCGGCGAACGGCCCCTGTTCGAGCCCTTCGCAAAGCATCCGAAAGTGATACTGCTCCCCGGACACGAGCGCAGTGATCTGACGCCGTCCGGCCTCATGGATCGAATCAATACCAACACGCAGTTCGTGGTCAATTTCGCCGCGAATCACGGGATCGACTGGGTCATGGCGCTCGACCAGGACGAGATCCTGTTCGACGGCGGTGACACCAGCTGGCGGTCCATGCCCGACGTGGGTCACATCACGTTCGTGAACCACGAAGCCGTACCGGTCGATCACGAGGTTTCCAACTTCTACACCGAATGCACCCTGTTCCGGATCAACGGCCGAAGCGAATTCATGGCCTACGGCAACGGCAAGAGCGCCGTCCGCGCCACCTCCGGCGTCCACGCGGGAGCCCACGACTTCTCCGGCTACCGCGGTGAGCATCGAATTGTCGAAAAACCCGCCATCCTGCACTACCCGAACCCTACCTTCGACAGCTGGGTAACCAAGTTCAGCAACTTCACCAACTTCTCCGACAATTGGCGCGACAACCCGGACGACCCCATCCGCCTCTCTTTCATGCTTCGCTCCCGCGACCTGGTACACGCCGCCATCGAAAGCGGCGACTGGGACGAGGCCCGCGCCTACTTCCACTCATGGATCCCCGACACCGACACCCGCGAAAAACTACTGACCACAGGCGCCTTACAACACTTCGACCCCATGGCGGAACAGCCCGGCCGCTGACCATACTGATGATCGTCAGCGCTATTGCCATCACCCCCAAGCCGAGATACGTCAGGAACTGCACGAATCACGCAGCCAGGCTCCTGTCCTTGGGCAAATGAGCCGGAACACTGACAGAGCCTTCGGGCAAACCCGCCATAAGAGCGAGACGATCCGCAGTAGGCGTCACCGTATCGATGATTACTCTTGCCTGTCGGCCGTGTGCAGCGCGGCCTATGCCGCCACGCGACTCGGGTCGGCAATCGTGGAGGTGCGCGGTCCCATGTTCGACTTCCCCGACCATCCGATCGTGACCACTGCGAACCAGCAGCCACGTAGGTTCCATGCGGCCCCGAACCGCCCTTCCCCCAGCATCTTTCAGGTCGTCCAACGAAGTCGCCAGGGCACAAAGCACTCGATCGGCCACTGCGAAAGAACTTGCAGAGCGTCGTGCTGCCGTCGGCGACTCGTCGGCCGACTCTGCGCTTGCGGGTCTCCGACGATTCCGACGATGTAGCCCTGACGCATGTGAAGTGGGACGGGTGGGGCTCGAACCCACGACCAACGGATTATGAGTCCATTGCCCCAGAACACTGTCCTGACCTGTGTATACGCGGCTCAGAGCCAAGCAAAATGGTAAAATCTAGAGCTGTTGGGCGGCAACGTAATGATCTTGCTAGCTAGCCCCGCGTCGCTGGTTCAAACCGCAGTCTCGCGCACCAACGTTCACGCAGGCCCTGCCCTGGGCCTTTTCTCGGTTCATGCCAGAACGGGCAGCAGACATCCCCTGCCACACGGCCGGCAACCGCCAGCTGTTGGCACTGCCCTCTAGCTTTCCGCCAGCTCAGCCACAGCCGGGTGCAACACCTTAAGCCGACCAAGCGATGCGCATGTAGCACGTTCCATCTACCCGGTACCGCTCATCGAGAGGACGTAAACGTGGATCTCTGGCCCCTACTCGTAGATGACCTGCTGACAGGCTCATACTCAATCGAACGACAGCTTCGGCCTCGTGCTGTTGCGATTGCCACACGGCGCAACTCGATCGAAGATGCAACTGAAGTAGTAGTCGCGCTTTGCTCAAAATGGGCAGGAGGCGCGATGCCAATAATCTCGATCGACCCTGCGAAGCCCGAGATAAGCGAAAAACTCTCCCATATCATCCAGGCAAGCAATATCGACGCTCTCGAAGGGCGAAAGATCCTGCCCCAAGAAGTAGAAGAACGTTATTCCGATATACACGGGAATGCAACACAGTATCTCCTTCGGCAACTCGTAGAGGATGCCATAGACCGTCGGGTGCAAACATGCAGGGGGATAGATTTTCAAGACCCATGGTACATCTCATATCTAGCCATCTTTGGCAACCTCCCAACCACCGCCGATCGAGACAAGAACCAGTACAACGACCTCAGATTAGATCTGACATTCGACGATCTGATCGATATTAGGGGAGTCGAAGCCAAACCTTCTGCTAGAGATTTGGTGGAAAGGATTAAGAGCGGAGACGCAATATCTGCCGTAAATCTGACAAGAATTCGCCTACCAGCAGGGCTATCCGCCGGATATAATAAAGGTTTCCCAAGTACATCACGGTTTACCTACGGCCAAAGCACGGCATCGTCTAAATTTGGCCCCAACATTGTCGTCGTTTACGATCCCGGTAGTGTTGATGATCTGGCATTAATATGGAATCTCCGAGCACGATTCGCGCATATCGACGGATTGCCAGTGGCAATCCCCTACAGCGATTCAACATCAGATGACATTGAAATAGTAGCCGGATCAGACGGCCTTTGCCACTACTTTGGATTTGACCACAATGTTGCCCTGACTTCGTTCTCCATTTCACAAAGTGCCCTACAAGAAATAGATACGGACGAAATATTCAGTGTTGTTGACCCAAACGATTTGCTTGGCGAAATCTATGGATACTGTGTTTCATCGACAGAAGTAGTACAGTTTACAGAGGGATCAGCTACTATACCATCGTTTTCTTCGACTGACATCAAGGAACTCGGCCAAGGCTATCTCGGCAGTTCCCGTGCTACATGGCTAGTCCTAACTACGATCATCAAAAACAACGTATTGCCATACAGCGAGACCATGCGACGCGGGAAGTGGCGCACCGAGCCAGGCTACCTCCGAGGGAAGATCTCTCACGTGGGAGAACTAGACTCGTTCCGGTCAATATCGCACCCTTCCGGCCTCGAAACGTTGCATGCGCTCGGTAGGGATCAAAATATTGAACTGCGTCCTAGTGACGCCGGTCGGGCAGCTGAGCACTTAATACGAGCTGCAGACGGAAATATTGCAATGCTCACGGCTCCTGGAGTTGTTGCAGTTTTATCGGAAATGAGCCGTCGAGGGCATGCCAGCCTTGTGAAGCGACGCCTCGATCAGTATCTGGCGGGCTCAGATATTATTGAGGGCTCGGATCGCTACGAAGAATTGCGGGCGAAGCTCGACCTCGCTATTGGCACGCCCGACCTCGAAGAGGTCGGATATATGACCTTTAATCGAATTCGAGAAATTCTCGGAATTTCGAGAAATGAAGCTTCCGTATGGGTGGAATGGGCCATTGCGCATCGCATCCTGATACGCGGGTTCGAGGCGGAGTGCCAGTATTGCAATTATCATCAATGGCGAGCATTTGCGGACTCCGTTCCTGAACTAATCTGCCACGGGTGCGGCCGCGTAATTGTCAATCCGTTCGGGGTTGACAGGATTGAACACAGATACCGTCCTAGTGAAACCTTGCTTCGTGCTATGAATAGCGACGTTCTAGCGCCTATTCTTGCAATGCGCCATCTCGCAAAGATACTCGGCAAAGGGGCAATGTTTGGAGCATATCCAGGCATCGAGCTATTCGAGCCAGGCGCAAAACAATCGATGGCGGAGATTGACGTATTGGCAGTAATCGCCAACGGAAAATGGGTTCTAGGCGAATGCAAAGCTCGGGCACGAGGTCTCAATGAGGCTGAATTGGCTAAACTTTGGAAAGCTGCGGACCGCGTGAATGCGACTGTCACTTTCTGCGCAACTCTTGACCGCGCTAATATCTGTGGGGACGTCTGGCGAGTCTTGGCGGATCCGAACGGCCGACCGCACTTCTCCTTGACCGCCGAGCATCTTTACGACTTACAGTCCATCGGACCTACGTACGGCCAAGATTATTTTTCTTGGCGTAGCGACTATACGATTAGAAGAGCAGACGGAGCTGAAGTTTCCGAAAAGGAATTAAATGCCGAGTTTGGCGAATTCCTACTTCGGGTCAATTCAGATACAGGCAAATGGCGACGCGCGCAATGGGAAGTCGAATAGAGGAAAGTACGCCAGCGCAAATTCTTGCCCCTGGGTGGGACCGCCTGCGTGACCATCCCGGGCAGGCCACCGGCCTGCCCCTCAAGAGCCTGCTCGTCGCGCGTAGAGGCTCCAGGGTCAAGGGTGGCCGAAGGCCATCGGCGCAGCCGACGCGAAGCGCCCTTGAGGCTGGAGGGGCGCGCGATCACAATGCAGGCGGTCCCACCCAGGGGCATGTGGCCGAAGGCCGCACCAGTCCTTCCGCGAGCCGTGCTCGCGCACGACGGCGGCCTACGCCGTCGCACCTACAGCGAAAACCGCTGGCCGCGGCAGCAACCCTAACACGAACACGAGTCCGGCGGCACCAACCGAAGCCTAGGCACACGGCGTGCCCAGCAAGCCGGAGGTGACCCAACTTAGCGACGCTGGCAACAGCGTGGCGAACAAAGGCCGTTCACGGCCGACTTCGACACGCTAGCCCGTCGCGGAACCACCTTGCCAACGCAACATCCGCACCCAAACGCAACCACGCACCCCAACTCGATCTCGGTACCCACCGGATTCCCAACCGCACCCCACAACCCAACTGTCCCGTTCCACCCGCCACCAATGGAGAGCACATGCGCACGAAGTGGGTATGTGCTCTCCATTGGTGGCGGGTGGAACGGGACACCCCGAAACCCCAGCTCAGGGTGGGAATCCGGTGGGTACCGAGATCGACATCAGACGTTAGCTGAGCTAACGTCTGTTATCCAACACTTGTTGAACAACTTTCGAACGCCGATCGACCATCGAAACAGCCGAAAACCGCTCTCGCATCGACCACGGCCCGCCTCACGAAGGACGTAACCCGCTCCCTCAGCGGTGCGATTGTGGCCGACGAGTCGTCTGCGTCAAGGGCGCCTGCGGCGTCGCTGCGCGATGGCCTGCGGCCACCCTTGACCCAGCCGCCCGCGTCGGCGCGTTCCGCTTCGAGAGGGAGCGGGCAAAGAGTGGGTTACCTGCTGGTGTCACGTTTCTCGGTGGTTGCTTGCTGTGCACACGAGAAAGCCCCCGGCCACGTGGGCCGGGGGGCTGGCTGCCGGGGCTGCTGGTTACGCGGTGGGCGGGGTGTAGGTGCCGCCGTCGTAGATGCGGCCGCCGCCCTGGGCGTGTCCGGCGAGCATGAAGCCCTCGATCCGGCCGCCGATCGCGATGCCCTTCTCCCCTGCGGCGCGGATCGCCTCGGACAGGGCCTTTTTGACGTCGCGGTCCAGGCGCAGCGACCGCTGCCCGTCGTCGTCTTCGTGGTCGCGAGTGTCGGTCTGCACGATCAGCACGTTGTCGATGACCGGCTGCCCGGTCTCGATGGGGCTGGGCTTGCGGTCGACCCAGTAGAGCGGCTGGCCGGTGCTGTCGCGGCGGTGACGCCGCTCGACGGCCACGATCTCGCCGGTCAGGGTGTCGCCGCGCTGGGCGTCGCGGCCGAAGGCGTTCGGGACGCCGGCAGTCATCAGGTCGGCGTTGATAAGGTCCAGATCGGTCGATGCGGTCATTTCAGTTACCTCCAAATAGGGTTGGAATCTGCTGGTGGTGAAGGGGATTGGTGGGGCAGGCTCCCCGCCTGCCCCTTGGTTGGGCTTGCCCTCGGGTGGTGCGAGGCTCGCGGGTCCAGGGTGTTCATCGCGCCAGCGACGCCGCAGGCGCCCTTGACGCGGGAGGATCACCACCCGGCACACACTCCCGAACCACCCAGTGGGGCCGGTCAGTCGGTCAGGGTGGCCGGTTCCTCCTCCCTGTCCTCGCGGTCGCGCTCGATCCGCGCGGGCACCGCGGCGTCGACGTCGTACTGCTCGCGGGCCGCGGTGATGGTCCGGGTGACCGCGGTCTTGCTCAGCTCGACGTGTTCGGCGATCCGCGCGTGGGACCAGTTCTCCTCGAACTTCAACCGCAAAATCGCGGCAACCTTGCCGGTGTCGCGGCGCCCGGCCGGGTCCGCACCGCACACCGATTCGGCGATGCGCTGCCACGGGTCCGGTGCGCTCGGTTCGAGGGCGGTGCGCGGGCCGGTCTCGATCACTCCGGCCGGTTGCTGTGCGGTCAGTTCCGCTGAGCGCGAGTAGGTCTCGGTGCGGACCTCGCGCACCGACACGGTGCGTACGGGGTCGTCGGTGCGCACCGGTTCCGGCGCGGTGCGCACCTCGTCGGCACCGGCGGTGCGGTCGGTGCGTGCCAGCACCAGTAGTGCGATGGTGGCTTGCCCGATGGCGCCGTCGATGATGAGCGGGAACAGCCACGCCAGGTGTTCGCTCATCCCGACCTGGGTCGACAGTTCCCGCAAGGCGTCGAACGACAATCGGAACGCGACCCCGGCGATAGCGGCGGTGAGCGCGACAACAGCCCAGTACGCGAGGCGGGCTTTGTTCTGGGCGCGCACGAGCAGGCCGACGCCGTGGGTTGCTGCCAGCAACGCTACTGGCGGGAAACTTGCCACGAACGCGGCGACCCAGTGCTTTCCGGTCGGTGCGTTGATCCAGGCGTGCACGATGTTGCCCGCGATCGACATCGCCGCCACGAGCAACAACTCACCCCAGAAGAACCGGATCGCCGCGGTCTCCTCAGCGGTCCGCGCACCAGCCGGTTTCCCGCCCTGCGCACCGGTCGCGGCGCGGTGGTGCGCAGGGTCGCTACTGCGCACCGCGTGCGCACCGGCCCGGTAATCGGTGCCGGTCATCGGTCGAACCCTCCCCATTCCAGCCCTGTGATGCCGTTGGTCGACGGCACCGTCTCCATCGCCGGGACATCCGGCGCGGCAGGTGCGGACCCGTCGTGGTCGTGGCTGGCAACGCTTCCGCGATCGATCAGCAGATCGTCACGGCCGCGTAGCAGGTCGTCACGCTCGTCGAGGGCTCGAGCCAGTTCGCCACGCAGGTTGCGGTTCTCCTCGGCGAGCCGGTCGAGTTCGGAGATGCCTCGTTCGCTGGGCGCGGTCGCGGATTCAGGCATGTCCGGGTTCGCCGTGGTCGCCATCGGCCCAGTTGCCCGCGGCGGGAGCGGGCTACGGACGGGGTCGTGCATGTACTCGTCCCACGCCAGAGAGTCGACGGCACACACGATCTCCTCCTGGCCGTCCCGGGCCGAAGGTCGCGGTGCGGCATGCCCGTTGCCTGCCTGCCTGCTGGGCCGGGTGGCCGCTTCCTGCCGCTCGAATGCCGCGATTACCTCCGGCATGCTGAGCACGTCCTCGAGTTGGTGCCGAAGCTGGTCACGTTCGGCCCGCACAGCGGACAGCTGCGGCAGCAGGTCGGCCGCCGACTCCCGGCCCGCCCGCGCCCCGCCGGACACGTGCATCTGACCGCGGTCGATGCGGAGTTCGTCAGCCCCGGCGAGCGTGGCCCGCGTCAGGTCCGCCGCGCCGCCGCGTTCGAATCGAGCCCGGTCACGCTCGAACTCATAGCGCCGATCCAGTTCGCGGTCGACATCAGCCAGGGAGCCATGCAGTTTGTCGATCGAGGACGGGTGGGTATCGCCATCCGCTCCAAGCGGGACACTGCGGTCCCATACCACGACGGCGACCGTGGTCCGCTCGTCTGCCGTGATCCATGGCAGCTTGTGCTGCGCCCAGTCGTACGCCTCGGTCGCGGTGCGAAAGGTTTGCACATGTAGCCCCGTGGGGTCACCACTGTTGAGTACCGTCACGAACCGGTCGTCGGAATCGGGAGCGTACGGCTGCCAATCCGCCGGTGGGGCCTCGAGCTCTTGAAGGAGAGCCCGTTCGCAGTCCGGACTCTCCTCGTGTGCCCAGAACCGACCCATCCACGGCGTGTCCGCGATCTCGTCGGCCGTGCCGGGCTCGGCGTCGGTCCGGAATACGCGTTCCAGCTCCCAGCGGCCCGCGCGTTCGGCGTGGCGCACCATCGCGTGCGACGGCTCGGCCGCCATGTCGGCACGGACCTGGCGCCATTGGTCATAGGTCAGCCCGGACGACTCGATCGCCTGGTTGATCCGGGTGTCCAACTCGCTCAGCGTCCGCAGATGCCGCTGCAGAAGGTCCGGGTCGTAGTCGTGCAACCGCTGCCCGCGCTCGTTCCACAATCGGTCCTCGAACACACGGCCGGTGACCTGCGTGTACTGGCGGACACCGATCAGCCGCCGCACCTCCTCGAGCCGCTCCTCGGGAGTGAACTGCGCGGGCCGGTCGGCGCGGCCCCGGACCCCGGTCCGGCCGCGGTCGAGAAATCCGTGCCGGATCCTGGCCAGCCGGTCAGCGGCTCGCGCTTTCAATGCGGCGACACCGGCCAGCGGGCGGCGCTCGTTCCACGGCTCCCACTTCTGCACACCCCGGATTCCGGCGAAATGCGCCGCGTCCAGGGCCTTGTATGCCTGCCCGCGCTCCTCGCGGGTCAGCCACGGCGCGCTGTTGATCTGCTGCGCGAGCTCCTGGCGCCGCGTGGCCAGCTCCCATTGCGCCCGCGCGTACAGTTCCGCCGACGCCGAAGGCGAATGGTGCAGCGCCAACGAACTTTCCTGATGCCGTTCGAACTGCCGATCGAGATGGTTGTAGAACGCGCGGCGGTCGGTGCGCCGCTGCTGGCCCTGCTCGCGCAGATCGGCTTTCCACTGTCGCTTGATTTCACGGCGATGCTGCTTCATCTGCCGCGTCATCTCCCGATGCAGCCACGACGGCACCCGCGTGGCCTGCGGGTTGAACCGGCGCCACTGCTGGAACGTCGTCACCGCGGCATGCCCGAACCGGGCCAGTTCGCGGGTGATGTCGTCAACTTCGTGTTCTGTCATGGTGTTTCACTCCTCGATGGGTCGAATGATGGGGCGTATCTGCGCGGAGCTGGTGGTCACCAGTCCCGCAGCCCTTCGAACTTCCGGCGCGCGGTGATGGCCTGCCGGAGCACTCGTCTTTGCAGCTCGGCACGGCTGAGCCGGTCCACTCGTGTCAGGTGCAGTTCGCCAGCGAGGGCCAGCAGGCTCTCGCGGTCCAGCTCCTGCGTGCTGAGGTACGCGGCGCCGTCCTCGACGGTGCTCAGCGTGCGCAGGTGATCGGCGATGTCCGCGGCGGAACTGGTTACCGGCTCGGCTGGAACGTGGTCGGTCAACGGCGCGGGATCGAGGTCGGAGGACGTCTCGGCCGGGCGCTCGGGCAGATCGAATTCGTAGTGGGACAACGCATTTCCTCTCAATCAGCGGATGCTCAGGGGAAGTCAGTTCGCCGCCGCGGGCCGGGTCTCCGCCGACCGGGACCCGGTGCGCGTCACCGCGCGGGCGGCGCGGCGGGTCTGGTTGAACACCCAGATCGCGGCTGCGGCGATCCAGCGGCCGACCGTGGCCGCGGTGCGGCCGATCAGGACAGCGGAATCGCGGGGGCCGGGGCGGCCCGCGGAGACCCACAGCCCGTAGCCGAGCCAGCCCAGCGCGTACACGATCAACGGCCCCGTTTTCGGCGCCGGGGACAGCAGCAAGACCAGGAACACCACGGTCGCGGCCAGCGCGGGCGACCACACCCGCGCCGTGTCGCGGACGCTGCGCGTCTTCGACATCGCGGGCTTGGCCCACTGCTCCACCCGGCCGCCCGACGGCACTCGGGGGTCACGCATGCGGGCGATGGCCTGATCGGCATCGGCGATGGCGTCGAGGTCGGCGGCGAACCGCTCGACCAGTACGTCCTCGTCGTCGTTGATCTCATGGGGGTCGATGCTCATGGGTTATGCGCCTTCCGTGACGGTGGCCTGGTCGGCCTGCGGGGTGGTGGATTCGGTGAGCCCGGGAAGTGGGCGCACCTGGTCGGGATCGAGTGCGGAGACGTGGCCGAAGGTGGCCTTGCCGCCGATGACGTGCACGACGTCGCCCGGGGCGAACGATGCGAGAACCGCCGGCGGGACGATGAAGGAGTCGTCGGGCTGGACGTTGCCTTCGTCGCCGTCGCGGGTGCCGCCGATCAGCTTGCGGGACTTGGCGAATGTCGGGCGGGTGCCGATCTTCTCCGCGAGCTGTCCGGCGCTGTAGGAGCGCATCACGAACACCCCGCCCGAGCAGGAATCGAGCAGCCGGTGCCGGGCGTCGTCGTTCGGACCCAGGCCCATCCACGACTGGGTGAACCAGCCCGAACCGCACCCGGCCGACCGCAGCAACTCGACCGTGCGGGCCGCGCCTTCGTCGCCGCACACCTGCGCGAACTCGTCGCAGAACAGGTGCACCGCGCGGCCGTGGTCACGGCCCGCGAGCGCGAACACCATCGAGATCAGCGCCGCGAACTGGGCCTTCGCCAGAATCGGCGCGGTGGTGCCCTCCAGGCAGCAGTACACCAGGTCGAACTCGGCGAGGTCGCGTTCGCCGTCCAGCGCGGACCCCAGTTCGCGGAACAGGTTCGCCATCGCCGACCGCTCACTGAGCAGGATCGGGGTGGTCTTGCCCTCGTAGGTGATCGCGGTGATCTCGTCCTGTTCGCCGTCGTGCCCGGCCCAGCCCTTCACCAGGACGTTCTTGTTCATGCGGCGCATGAACTCCACCGAGTCACGCGGCGGGTTCTCCCCCGGCCCGAGTTTCTTGGCCCGGTCGGGCATGTCGATCACCAAGTGCAGCAACGTTTTCCGTGCCTGCATGTAGTACGCCTCGGCCGGATCCATCCCGCTCGCGTCGACCCCGGCCCCGATCAGGGCCTCGAACCGCGGCCGCATGTCCTCGGCCGTGCCGGTCCACAGCGACAGGTGGGTCTCGTCGGGGAAGATCCCGATCCGCTCCCGCGGAATGCCGAGCCGCATCGCCGCGGCGGCCACCTTGCGGGCGTTGCGGCGGGCGTCCTGCGCGCCCTTGAGATCGAGCACGATCGCCAGCGGACGGCCGGGCCGGTCCGTGCGCCACCACTGGGTGTGACGGCGCCAGCCGGTAGTCCACCACGACAGGATCATGCGATCCATCGCGGTCGTCTTGCCCGACCCCGGCCCGCCGACGCAGGCGAAATGCTCACCGAACGCCAGCCAGTCCACCGTGAACACGTCGTCGTGGCGGCCGGACAACCGGCCCGTGACCGACTTCGCCGGAGCCACGCTCACCCGCCGCGCCGCCCGGCCGATCACGATCCGTGGATTCACCGTGCCGCGGGTCAACGGCAGCTCCGTGCGCGACAGCCGCGCCGCTGACCGCTGCTGCCGCTGCTGGCGCGCCCACTCCGACCGCTTGGTGCGGTCCATCGACTTGCGGCCCCGGGTCTCCAGGATGTGGGCGAACCGCGCCGACATCAACGCCGCCATCATCCAGCCCGTGGGCACCAATACCACGCTGGCCGAAGCGATCCCGGTGATCGGCATCCCGGCGGCAACCTCGGCCGCGCCGTGTGCCACGGCGTTGCTGGGACCGTGCCAGCCGTCCAGTGCCAGCGACGACGCCGGGAGCAAGCCCGCGCCGAACGCGAAGTTCCGCAGCCGCACCGGCGTCCACGCGAACAGCCACGACGAACCCGCGACCATCGCCGCCGCGGTCACTGCGGTCACCGTGCCACCGAACGCGGCCGTCACCTCCGCGGCGTGCAGTAGATCGGAGGCGTCGATATCGGGCAGGTGTAGCCCGTCCAGGTGCTTGAGCGGCCCGGAGTCCGCGCCGGGGATCGGCGGGGCTTCCGGCGTGATCCGGATGACCTCCTGCGGTGCGTCCGCCGGGGCGGGCTGCGCCGACGTGGCCGGGCTGCACTCGGGGCGGAAATCGAGAACAGGCGCGCAATCGGTCGGGCGCGCAATCGGACTGGTCATGATGCTGTTCCTCCGACAACAGACAGACCCCGGCCGTGACCAGCCGAAGGGTTGAGAAGTGTGGTGAGATCCCGCGAGACAACCTGCGGGCCACCGGGAGATTTGTCGAGGTCGCGCGCGGCGGCCGCGAGACGGGAACGAACCTCCGGGGAGTCGACGTAGTAGCGCAGGCTCACCGCCCCGGCGTCCTTGGCCGCGTCGTAGGCGGCTTGCATGGTCGTCCGCGCGTCCGCCGACCCTTTGCGGGTCAGCTCGACTTCGATCGCGTGCAGATCGCCGTCGTCATCGGTCCAATGCCCGTCATGAACATGGGGCATCTGCTCCCCCGCCCGCGTGGCGAACCCGTTGCGGTGCCGCAACACTCGCTCCGACACCCACGAGTCCTCGATCCGGCCCTCGGCCAGCGCGAGCCGTACCCGCGCGACCGTCGCGAGATGGTTCGCCATCATCGGGCCGGGAACCCATGGCTTGACCGTGAATTCGAGCAGTTGTGACGCCACCGGAGCGGTTGGCACCACCCACGACGGACCAGGCACCGGGCGGGGAAGGTTGTCGAAATCGTCGACGACGATCTTTCCCGCAGTGCGGAACCGTCGCGTGACCCGATATGCGTTGATCTCGCTGCCGCCGGTCTCGGCGGCCATGCCGGGCCGCGGCTTGCGCAGCGGCCAGCAGGCCAGCAGAGCGGCGAACACGTCCATCGGCGCGGCGCCCATCTGCGACAGCCACAGCAGCGCCCACGCATCCCGTGGTCCCAGCCGTACACTCATCGGTCGAATCCCTCCCACCGCAGGCCCGCCGCCGTGCTGTCCAGCTCCAGCGATGGCGCTACCGGGGCGTGCCGGGCACGTGCGGCACCGAGCCGTTCGAGCGAGGCCGCGGTGGTCAGCCGTTCCATGTCCGGGTCGTAGACGTGCATGGTTTCGCGGTCCAGCAGGTCATCGACCCGCCGCTGCATCCCGCCCAACTCGCTGGTCAACTCCGCGATCCGCCGATCCCGCTCGCCGACCTGACGGCGCAGCCGCTCCACCTCCGCGGTCAGCTGCGCGACCCGCTCGGTGCTCAGGTCAGCCGCCGGAGCAGCTGGACGTACATCGAGGTTCATCGGTCGAACCCCTGCCACTCGGGTTCGGCGTCGACGCGCGGCAGTCCATCGCTGTCGGGCGTGCTGACTGCTTGACTCGCCCAGTCGGCGTACGGGGACCGCTCCAGCGCTCCCGGTGCTTCGCGCTGGCCGGACAGGGCGGTCGGCAGGTCCTCGGGGATCTCCGCGTAGGGGCGGATGGCCTCGATCGCGGCGTCCGGGGTGTCGATCTCGCCGGGCTCGTTGCCCAGATCCAGGCTCAGCACGTCTTCCCCGTCGACGTCGACGCCGTCGTAGACCTGGGCGAAATAGGTGCCCAAGCCGCGGTCCCAGCCGACGTAGATCTCCCGATCCGGGACGCTGTTATCGAGCGGGGTCAAACGGACACGGTTGTTCATCGGTCGAATCCCTTCCACGGTTCGGCCTGCTCACGCTCGGGTGACCAGGGATCAGGTAGGTGCTTGCCGGAGGCCAGCCACTGGCCCGGCGCACGGTTCGGTGTGTTGATCTGCACGGGCTCGGGCAGCTCCACCCGGATCAGGCGATCGGTCTGCCCGCTGCGCTTGGCGGCCTCGGCCAGATGCGGAAGCTCGGTGATCGGCACCAGCACGGACCGCTGCGGATCCGCCGGCCGTTCCTGAGGCGCGTCGTCACGGCGAGAGTGGTTGCGGCTCATCGGTCGACCTCGTCCCACAGCGGACCGTTGACCAGGTCCCACATGACGGGCAGCTGGCCGACGTCGAACCGAAAACCTTCGGCCCAGCCGATCGCCCAGCCCGGGTACTCGTCCTCGAAATCTGCGTGTGGACGGTCGACCACCCAGGTCAAGGTGCCGTCGACCCGCAACCACGCGTAGACGTCGAACCACAGCCCGTCTGCGAACACCACGACGGCGTCGCCGCTGCGAGCGTGCGGAATACCTCGCGCTGTCAACTCCGCCACCAGCAACCACGACCGCAGCCGCCTCGAATGCGCCAGTTCGTGAACGACTCCGGCCAATACACGGCGGCTCATCGGTCGAACCCCTGCCACGCCATATCCGGCGGCTCCGGCTGTTCCCACTGCGCGCCCGGATCCCCGATCACGGCGGGATCGACGTCGGCCGGGTCGATCCCGCGCCGCTGCATCGCCCGCAGCCGCTGGGTCCGGCGGCCCTTCTCCAGCCCGGCGAGACGGCCCGGGTGCGGCGGCTGCTTCGGCACCGCTTCCTCGACCCGGTACAGGTACGCCGTCAACGGTTCCCGGCCATTGGCTCGCGGCCGGACAACCTGGCCCGCAATATCTTTCGCGTCACCGGGTCGCAACGGCGGATCCAGCTTCGCCAGCTGCCGCCGCGTCTTGCCCAGCTCAGCCGGAGCGGTGTTCCAGTAGAAGGTCGGCACACCGAACCTCGCGCCGTCCGGATCCGGAAGATCGCGGGTGCGAACATCTTTCGGCCCGATCACCGCGCCACCTCCGGCCCCTCGGCCGGAGTCGGCTCCGGTGCGCAATGCGCCGGTACCGGACCCTCCGCCGGAGCGAACGGATACGACGAGCTGGTCTGGCACACGTACACCACCGGCGCGTGCGGCTCGCGGTCGCCGAAGAACAGGCAGCCCGCCACGATGCCCGCCGCGAAAATCACCGCGACGCCGTAGCCGTAGAGCTTCCACCGCTGCTGCTGCGCCCGGATCACCTCCGGGCGGCTCGCCACCGTCACCGGCCGCGGCCGCCACACCTGAGGCTCAGGCTGGGCCACCTGCACCGGCTGCGGCGGCTGGTACACCGCCGAGTACTGCTGGTGCACCGCCGGGCCGTGCACCACGCCCTGCGCGCCCTGCGGGCTGTAGTAGGTGTCCAGAATCCCGATCGGCTCACCTGTCGACCGATCGAACGTCCAGTGATAACGCTCCATGCCGCTCATCGCCGCGCCCCCGATCGGCGCGGACGGCGCCGCCAGGCCGCCACCAACGCGACCACGAACACCACCGCCAGCACCGTGCCCGGTGACCAGACGAACAACACGACCGCCAGCAGCAGCGGAACGACCAGGAACTCAGCCGGAAGCAACCTCATGCCGGATCACCTCCGACAGGCAACGCAACCGTCGACTCCACCACGGTCGCGTCGTTCGCATCCGCAATGCCGGCATCCAGCAGGTCCCGGAGCAGAGTGGCCTGCTCCAGCGTCAGCTGCATCGTCGTGCTCGCCCGGCCCGGATAGCCTTCCTCCACCGCGACACAGACCTTGTCGATGTGGTCGGCGTAGCGCACACGGAACGAGCCCCACACGGACGTACTGACATTGACTCCGTCGACGTCAACGGCGTGCCCGTGCTCGTCCACCTGCGCTACGTGAGCACCCATGAAGTCACGCATCACGCCGCCCCTTGCCCGGATTGCGCCGCCGACGAGCCTGAGCAGACTTCAGTGCGAGCCGGGCGAAATGCGCCTTCCGGGCATGCTCGGCCCGCCGCGCCCGTTCCTCGGGCGAGAGCGCACCGTGCGGGTCGACTTCGTGCTCAAACTTGCTTGCCATAGCGGCTCGGGCCTTCGCTGTCCGCGCGGCGCGATCTGGGGTCTTTGCCCAGGACGTATGCGCAGCGATCCGGGCTTGAAGCACTCGATCGTCACGGGTGCTCATGCGACACCGCCCGACTCGACCGGCTGCACCAAGGCGGTGACATCTGCCTTGCTCACGTAGAGGGCACCCGACGGAAGGCGGCGGTACGCCTTGAGAATGCCGCGGGCGATCCACCTGCGAACCGTTGTCGGATGTACGCCATCAGCGACAAGGGCCGCTTCGCGAAGTTTGATCAAATCTCCTGGAACACAGGGTTTTTCGGAGATTTTGGATTCGACCCAACTGACGTGCCTGCGCTGGCTGCCAGGCGTCACCGTTGGACGCACGCGATTTACACTGGACATGCTTCAGGGACTCCTATCCATCTGAAGTGCAGAAATGCTGGAGCGGGCGGCAACCCGCTTCGGTGATCAGCTCCCCGGCGGCGGCAACCACCGGGGAGCTTTTTCGTTGGCGTCACCTGCCTGATCGACGGCGACAACTCCAGTGTATATACACAGCTGTGCATGCACAAGACTGTATATACACAGATTCGCTCCGGTCGGCGCAGTCGGTGGCTAACACAAGGACGGCGCGCCTGAGCTGCACAAAGAGGCCGCGTGTGCATATACAGTTGTGTATGCTAAGAACGATTTTCAATAAGACGCCAGCGCGCCCGGAAGGATCGGTTCATGCCTGAACCCGCATACGTTGCCATCGCCGCGGAGTACGCACGTCAAATCCGAAGTGGTCAACTCCCCGCCGGCACCCAGATGCGGAGCCTCAACGAACTGGTCGAGCGGCATGGCGTATCGAAGATCGTCATCATCCAGGCGATCCAGCTGCTGGAGCGCCAAGGGCTGGTTCGGACCGTCCCCCGTCGCGGTACATTCGTCACCGACCATCCGCATCTAGTTCGCGTGGCACCTGAGCGGCAGATGGAAGACCCTGAGGACACGTTCGGTCACGAGGCTGGCGGAGAGGTCCGTGTAGTGCGAGAGACCGAGCGGCTGTCCGCGTCAGAAGATCTCGCAGACATGCTCGAGATCTCAACTGGGGCCGAGGTGCTGCACACGGTCACCCGCGCCACAGAGGATGGCCGACCGATCTCGATATCCGACACCTACCAGCCAACCGAGGCGCCGGACATCTCGGCAGCCAAGGTGCTTGAGGAAACGGTGGCGGATCGCATCCCGCGGGATCAGCATGCCAAATGGCTTGGCACGCCTGCGGGCGACCTCGTCAAGACGATCCAACAGCGGTACCTCGGTCCCGATGGAGAGGTGCTGATGCTGTCCGACATCTCCTACCCCCGGGACCGTTACGACAAGTTCGTCTTCCGGATGGAACTCACGCAGCCGCTGAAGCAGTCCCCCACCGAATAGCGGAACCTGCGCGGCTCATCGACGGACCCAGCCTTGCGCCGCGTCTGAAAGGTTCCACCACGAAACATATTGCGGGTCTTCGCATTCCAGCTTCCAATCGGATGCCAGACCATCGAAAAAGGCATCGTCTCCGGTCTTGCCGCCTTTCGGCTCGCCCACATACACAAGCCGCTGCCCTCCAGCGCGGCCGAACTCCGCGAGTGCAGTGGAGGCCATCGTGTTGCCCCAGCCCGGAGGCCAGCACAGGAACAACACGTCATCGGGCCTGAATGACCGCGCCGTGAACTCCTCGAGGTCGCCAACCCGGTACCAGGTGTCACGCTGTCCAGGCGCGCCCGGGAACGACACGTTGTCCGTCGCATCCGGCGGTTCGGAGTCGTATGCGTCGATTTCCAGACCAGAGGCAGCCAGTTGCGCCGCCCAATAGCCGCGGCCAGCACCGAGTTCGACCACTCCCCTGTCGCCGCAAAACTCCCTCATCCAGTTGATCGTCTCCGGCGAAGGGATCGCGTAGGCGTAGACCGCCTGCAGGATCGTCTGTGCGAACCCGAGCCGCGCACTTCCTTGGCGGCGTCCTCCATCCGCCAGGCGGCGCCCTTCCTCTTCGCTGACCGAAGGCGCAACGATGTCCCAGTACGGATTCTGACTCTCCGCGGTGCCGCCGGTCATGTAGTGCACGAACCGAAGGTCGAATGCAGCGTCAGCCCGATCGTCACCAGTGCCGGGCAGCATGGGTGCCGTATCGAGGTACTCGGCCACCTTCGGATACTCGGCCTGGAGGCGATTCGGGTCACCGAGCAGAGCGGCCAGTTGATCACGACGTTCGGTCGACAGCACCAAATCGGACATGCTGTTGATTCTGCCTTGAAACACCAGGGTTTCGAGATCAACTTGCCGAAAGATGCTGGCTGGCGGTGAAGTTCGGGCGAGCCTACAGCTGGTCACCCAACCGCGCTCGGCGGTGCGCCGCCTTCGCGCGTTCATCCGCGACAGACTTTCCGTACTTCGCCAGCATCTGCCGTGACCGCCAACCCGCCAGCATCATGAGGTCTTGTTCCTGGCCGCCGTTGTCGAGCCAGTTGTGCGCGAAGAAGTGCCGGAACTGGTGTGGATGGATGTGGTCGATGCCGGCGGCCTGACACCGGCGCTCGACCATCTGTCCGATGCCGTGATCGGTCATCGGCCCGAACTTCCCCAGCCACAGTGCGGGTTCCTCGTTGACGGCCTTCGGGTGCTGGGCTCGGATCCGCAAGTACCGGCGTAGCGCCGTGCGCGTCTTGTCCCCGAACGGGACAGTCCGCGGTCGGCGGCCTTTGCCCAATACGGTCGCAGTGTTCTCCGCGAAGTCGAGGTCGTCGACGGACAAGGCCGCGAGTTCGCCACGGCGACAACCGGTGTCGAGGAACAGGCGGATGATTCCGGTATCGCGGCGGTCTTCGAAACTGGTGCCCCCGCACTCGGCGAGTAGTTTTTTCAGGTCATCGAGAGGTGGCACCGGAACCTGTTGCTCCGGCGCGTCCGGCAGCGTCATCCGGTCGAACGGGTTGTCGACGATGATTTCTTCCGCCTTCAGGTACTTGAAGAACTGCTGAAGGCTTCGAAACTGGCCGCGGGCGTACTCCGGTGACAACGGTTCACCGGTCCGCAGATTCGTCCGGGTGAGCAGGGTCTCCATGTACCTGCCGAGGTGGTCTCGTGTGATCGCCGGTGCGACCGTGGGAAGCTCGTTCGCGATCAGCCAGGCGGCGAAATACGTGATGTGCTGGAGGTAGCCGTCGATGGTGCGCGGGCTACGGTTCTTGCGCCGCAGCTCTGTCGCGAAGTCATCCGCCAGCTCCCGGATGTCGTCCAAATCCGAGGTCATACCGCCCAACGCTACCCGCAAAGTCTAAAGCTGGACAAGCGCTGTTCTGGATCAACTCGGCTGAACGATTCAGCGTTTCCGCTGGTGAAATCGGTTGAGTGGGACGGGTGGGGCTCGAACCCACGACCAACGGATTATGAGTCCGCGGCTCTAACCGACTGAGCTACCGTCCCCCGGCTGCCGCATGAGATGCGGGCGTTGCGAATGGTACCGGGTTCGGTGGAGCGGGACCTAGTCGGATCGCCGGATAGGGGGGGCGGACGGATGGAGGTTGGTTGTGGCGGGATTGTTCGTGCGGGTTCTGCGGGGGCATCAGTGGGTGTACGAGAAGTCGGGTGGGGTGGTGGGGCACCGGCTGCTGTTCGGGAATCCGACGTTGTTGCTGCGGACGGTGGGGCGGAAGACGGGGCAGGCGCGGACCAGTGCGCTGACCTATGCGCAGGACGGGACGGATTATGTGGTCACGGCGTCCAATGGCGGGTCGCCGCGGCCGCCGGGGTGGCTGGCGAATGTGAAGGCGCGGCCCGACTGCGAGATCCAGGTCGGGCGGCGGCGGATACCCGTCACCGCCCGCGCCACCTATCCGGACGACCCGGACTACGCCCGGCGGTGGCAGCTGGCCGACAAGGTGAACAAGGGCCGGTACACGCAATACCAGACGATGACCGAACGGCCGATCGCGCTCGTCGTGCTGAGCCCGCGGACCTGACGCGACGAGCCGACGACCGAGCGGCCGATCATGCCGGCCGGGCTCGGAGCGCCCACGGCGGCCCCTAGACGGTCAGGATCGTGCGTCCCACCGCCTGACGAGCCTCGATGGCGGCGTGCGCCTCGGCGGCTCGTTCCAGCGGGAAGGTCTGGCCGACAACAACTTCCAGGTGTCCCTCGGCCGCCAGTGCGAACGCCCGTGCGCCCAGCGCGTGGAAATCGCTGCCCGCGGCAGTGATATCCATCAGGCTCGACACGCTGATGCCCTGCGCTGCAGCGTGTTCGGTGTCGAGTTCGGCGAATCCCCCTGCCGCGTTGCCATATCCGAAGAAGCGGCCGCCCGGTGCGACAACGCCGAGCGCGTCGCGGCCGATCGGCCCGCCCGCGCCGTCGAGCACCACGGCCACGCCCGCGCCCCCGGTCACCTCCAGCACGCTGTCCGCCCAGCCGGGTTCCTCGTAGTCGATCACCTCCGTCGCGCCGAGCCGCCGCGCCAGATCGAGCTTCCGCTGTCCGTGCGCCGCGGCGATCACGGTCGCCGCGGCTGCCCGCGCCAACTGGGTGAGCAGGATGCCGAGACCGCCACCGGCCGCCGTGATCAGCACCGACTCACCGGCACGCAGCGCCGCCTGCTCGGCCACCGCCAGTGCCGTCGTGCCGTCGTGGACCAGGGCCGCGGCGGGCACGAAGTCGCCGGGCAGTTCGGTGAGGGTCCGCGCCTTGGCGAGCGCCTGCTCGGCGTACCCGCCGATGGGCAGCCCGCCTCCGATACCGCTGGCGGCCGTCGCGCTCGCTACCCGTTTGCCCAGCCACTGCGGATCGACGCCCTCCCCTACCGCCGACACCACTCCGGCGACCGCGCCGCCCGGCACGTACGGCGGGCGCACGGGAAAGAAGTCGGTGCCCCACCCGCTGCGCAGGCGCGCGTCGAGGAACATCACATCCGCCGCCGCGACGTCGATCACCACCTCGCCCGTTCCGGCCACCGGAGTCGGCGCCGTACCCGGCACCAGCACATCCGGTCCGCCGAAAGTCTTCGCCTCGACCACTCGCATCCTCGCCACGTCCCTTCGAATCGGCATTGCGGAATCCAGCCTGTTACCTGAAGCAAGGTTCAGGTCAAGGGGTCGAATGCCGGAATTTCGCCACACGGTCGCTCGGTTGGAGATCGAGCGGAAACTCGGTTACTCTGGTCGCCGAGGGGAGTACTTCCCAAGCGCCATGCCGGTCAGTACGGATTCCGCCATCGGAATCCCCGGGTGGCCACCCGAGTGAGGGTGAAGGAGACCTCGGGTGCTTTGCCATGCCCGAGGAGACTTATGAGCCCCACCGATACCGTTCTCGCAGCCGAGGGATTGCACACCATCGGCACGCCGTGGCTGTGGGCCGCGACCGTCGCCGGTGTGCTGGTCCTGCTGGCGCTCGATTTCGTCGTCACCCGCAAACCCCACGAGGTGTCGATGCGCGAGGCGGTCGGCTGGTCGGTCTTCTACATCGCGCTGCCGGTGATCTTCGGATTCGTCCTCTGGGCCGGCTACGACGGCACCGTCTCCACCGAATTCTTCACCGGCTATCTGCTGGAGAAGTCGCTGTCGGTCGACAACCTGTTCGTCTTCATGCTGTTGCTGGCCGCCTTCGCGGTTCCCGCGGCGCTGGCGCAGCGGGTGTTGTTGTTCGGCATCGTCGGTGCGCTGGTGTTGCGCGGCATCTTCATCGCACTGGGCGCTGCCGCGCTCGCGTCGCTGGACTGGGCGTTCCTGCTGTTCGGCGCCATCCTGCTGGTGACAGCGGCGAAGCTGCTCATGGACGCGGCGAGCGGGCACGAGCAGGAGGTCGACATCTCGCGCATGCGGTCGGTGCAGCTGCTGCGCAAACTGATGCCGGTCACCGACGACTACCGCGGCACCCGGATGACGGTGCGCGAGGCGGGCAAGCGCGCCCTGACCCCGCTGGCCCTGGTGGTGACGGCGGTAATGGCCACCGACCTGGTGTTCGCGGTCGATTCGGTGCCCGCGGTGTACGGCGTCACCGGCGATCCCTACCTGGTGTTCGCGACCAACGCGTTCGCGCTGCTCGGTTTGCGCGCCCTGTACTTCGTACTGCAGGCGGCGCTGTCGCGGCTGGTGCACCTGGCGTACGGCCTGGCCATCATCCTGGCGTTCATCGGGGTGAAGCTGGTGCTGCACTGGGCGCACGGCATCTGGGACTGGCTACCCGAGATCCCGACGGTGGCGTCGCTGGGTGTGATCGTGGTGGTGCTCGCGGTGGTGACGCTCACGAGCCTGCGGGCGACACGCGGCGACAAGGACGCGGCAACCACCGCGGCGTCGTAAGGCCGACTTGCCTGCCCGCGTGAAGATCGGCTGACGGATTCCTTGTACGCCCGGGCTTCAGTCGGTCCCGCTGTCACTGTCGCCGGAGTCCCCGGAGTTCCAGCGGCCGCGGCGGGGACCGGCGACGGTGTGCTTGACGACGATGAGCACGAGCCAGAGCAGATACAGCCCGGCCGCGACGAGCATGACGTTCATGACCGCCAGGCTATGAATCCACGCCAATGATCGGCCAAAGATCCGGTTGCCCTAGCCGATACCGCAGGACTGCGAGCACAACACGTCGTCACCGTCGTAGCCCGGGCCCTCCTCGTCCCCGGACCCGGTGTGGCCCCGATCGTTCGGCGCCTGGGCATCGACCACCGCCCTGACGATCAGGGCGATGCACCCGCAGACCAGGACTACGGCGGCGACGAGGGTGACGGTTTCCATAGCCGCAACCTAGGAACGTCGACCTATGGGCTGCTTAACGTTCGGTTGGAGACCGACGGGCTTACGTCAGCTTCACCCGGGCTGCGACGAAGCGGGCCAACGCCGGGGCGAAGCGGTTGAAGTGGTACTGCAGGTGCGCTTCCGGAGTCACCGGCACCACCGCGCGCCCCCGCTCGACGGCCCGGACGATCTGCGCCGCCACCTTCTCCGGGCCGTAGCCGCGCATCCGGTAGAGGTTGTCGTATTTGACCTGCCTGCGGGCCTGCTCCTCACCCGAGACACCCGAGAATCTGGTCGTGGCAACGATATTCGTGTGGACGATGCCGGGGCAGACGGTGTGTACCTCGATGCCCTTCCCCGCCAGCTCGGCACGCAGGCAGTCGGAGAACATGAATACCGCCGACTTGCTGGTCGAGTACGCGCTGAACCCGCGCTGCGGCATGTAGGCGGCCATGCTGGACAGGTTCACGATGTGCCCGCCGAGCCCACGCTCGGCCATGGCGGCACCGAAGGTGCGGCAGCCGTTGATCACGCCGCCCAGGTTCACCCGCAGCACCCGGTCGAATTCGCTCGCGCTGGTGGCGAAGAAGTCGCCGGCCTGCCCGATGCCCGCGTTGTTGATCAGGATGTCGGGCACACCGTGCGCGGACTGTACGGCGGCGGCGTGCTCGGCCACGGCGGCCCCGTCGGAGACGTCGAGCGCGTAGGGATGCGCGAGACCCCCTGCGGCGGTGATGAGTTCGGCGGTTTCCTTGGCCGCGTCCGCGTCGATGTCGGACAGCACGATCTCGGCGCCGCGGCGCGCGAACTCCAGCGCCGTCTCCCGGCCGATCCCGCTGCCGCCCCCGGTGATCACGACGAGCTGATCCTCGAACGGCCGGCGCTCCCGGCCCACCTCGGCCCGTCGCAGCGCCCGCGTGGCCGTGCCGCCGCCGACCGACTCCACGAGTTCGGTGGTCGCCGTGGCCAGCAGTTCGGGGTGTGAGAACGGCAGCCAGTGGCCGCTGCCCACCTCGCGGCGCCACAACCGCGGCGCCCACTGCTGGGTGTCGGCGTATCCGGCCGGTCGTACCGCCACGTCCCGGCGCGCGATGACGAGTTGCACCGGAACCTCGGTGCGGCGTTCGCGCGGATTCAGCAGGCGCTGCACGATATTGGCGCGGTAGATCCGCATCCCGTCGAAGAAGTCGGAACGGAACGCCGGGCCCAGTTTCACGTTCCGCGGCTCGGTCTCGTTCATCAGCCCGACGAAGCGCTGCCACACCTTCTCCGCCGACAACGGCCGCAGCACCACCCGCGGGACGCCCGGCGTCATGAACAGGAAGGTGTAGGCCGAGGACAGCAGCTGGGTGAACGGCCCCCACACCGCACCGCGAGACAGCTTGTCGCGCATCCACTTTCCCAGGTGGTCCAGGTTGGGTCCGGAGACCGAGGTGAACGAGGCGATCCGGTCGGCGGCGTTCGGTTCGCACACCGCCTCCCACATCTCGACCGAACCCCAGTCGTGCGCGAGCACGTGGACGGGCCTGCCGGGACTGACCGCGTCCGCGACGGCGAAGAAGTCGGCGGCGAACCGATCCAGCCGGTAGTCCGCGGTGCGGGTGGTGCGGGTGGACCGGCCGTGCCCGCGGGTGTCGTAGGCGACCACATGGAACCTGTCGGCGAGCAACGGGATTACCCGGTCCCAGAGGTGATGGTCGTCGGGCCAGCCGTGCACCAGCACGATGGTTTCGGCGTCCGGGTCACCGTATTCGTAGACGGCTAGGTCGAATTCGCCGCTGCGGACGGTCCGCTCCACATCCGGAACGGGAATCTGGTCGGTCACGATGTTCTCCTTCGGCATGTCGCCGGGCGGGCGGGGATTCACAGATCCAGTACCAAACGGTCACCGTCGCAACGGGATACGCAGATCAGCATGGCACCGTCGGCGCGCTCGTCCGGAGTGAGCACGGTGTCGCGGTGGTCGACCGCGCCGGACAGCACCCGGACCTTGCAGGTGCGGCAGAATCCCTGCCGACAGGAGTACGCGGTGTCGGGTCGTGCCGCCAGCACCTGTTCCAGCGCCGTCCGGTCGGCGGGTACCGCCACCACCTCGCCGGTGCGGGCCAGCTCCACCGTGAACGGCCTGCCGTCGACGACCGGCGGCGCCGAGAATCGCTCGGAATGCAGTTCCACGCCGGGCATGTCGCGCACGGCGGCGGCGATCGCGGCGGTCATCGGCACCGGGCCGCAGCAGTACACCGAGGTGTCGGGCCCCACTCGCGGCAGCAGGTCCGCGGCGGTGGGCAGGCCGTGCTCGTCGTCGGTGCGCACGGTCTCGCGCGCGCCGAAACTCTCGATCTCGGCCAGGAACGGGATGGTGTCGCGGCTGCGCCCGGTGTACACCATCGACCAGTCCACGCCGAGCCGGTGGGCCATGCGCACCATCGGCAGAATCGGTGTGATGCCGATCCCGCCGGCCACGAAATGCACTCGGGTGGCGTCGGATCCGTAACCGGGCAGGACGAACGGGAAGGCGTTGCGGGGACCGCGGACGGTCACGCGCGCACCGGCGCGCAGCGACTCGTGCACCTCCAGCGATCCGCCGCCGCCGTCCGGGATGCGCCGCACCGCGATCCGGTAGTGGCGCCGGTCGGCCGGGTCGCCGCACAGCGAGTACTGCCGCAGCGTGCCCGAGGGCAGCTCCAGATCGAGGTGCGCGCCGGGCCGCCAGCTCGGCAGCTCCCGGCCGTCCGGCGCGGTGAGCAGCAGGCTGATCACGTCGGAGTCGTGGGCCTCCACCCGGCGCTGCACCACCGTCATGCTCAGCCGGCGGTCGTCCACGCGACCGGCGGGGCGGCGCCGGTTGACCAAGGCGCTCCAGCGGAAGCGGGTTTCGGCGACGGTGTGGAACACCCGCATCGCGCGATCCGTCCGGGGGCGGCCGTACAGATCGGCCGGTGGTCGATCGGGCCCCGTGCGATGCGTGGTCACGACGAGATCGCCTGCGCAGCCGGGGATTTCGCCAGGTACGCCACGGCCTGGGCGGTGGACCCGACCGACGCCGGGGTGTAGCCGGGCTGGAACACCGACAGCGCGCTCCACAGCAGCGACGGGACGCCCGGCAGCGCGCCACGCCACATCGCGCCGAAGATCTTCAGTGTCAGTCGCGGATAGCGCAGGTTGGGCAGCGAATCGTCCTGCTGCACAAGGTACTTGGTGCCGCGCATCAGCAGCGCGACGAAGATCGGGAACGTGATGAGCATCAGCGCGCAGCGCCGCACATAGCCGATGTCGAAATACTCGGCGACCTCGTGCGCGACGAAGCGGTGCTCCACCTCCTCCGCCCCGTGCCAGCGGAACAGATCCAGCACGTTCAGGTCCGCGCCGAACCGCTCGAGGTCGGCGTTGAGCACCCAGTCGCCGAGGAAGGCGAAGAAGTGCTCGAGGGTGGCGATGAAGCCGAGGCGTTCGACCAGGGCCTGGAATTCCGCGCGGGCGGACCGGCCGTCGCGGGGGCCGAGCGTCGTGCGGAACAGGAATTCCATCTGGCGCACGTACGGCTCGACATCTATGCCGTGCGCCGCGAACACCTCGTCGAGCACGCCGTTGTGAGTTTCGGCGTGCATCGACTCCTGACCGATGAACCCGAGCATCTGCTCACGCAGCTTCTCGTCCTTGACCAGTGGCAGCGCCTCGGAGAACGTCCGGCAGAACATCCGCTCGCCCTCGGGCAGCAGCAGGTTCAGCGCATTGATCAGGTGGGACCCGATCGGCTCGGCCGACATCCAGTGCAGCGGGGTGTCGCGCCAGTCGAAGTGCACATTCCGGGCCTGCAGAGCCACCTCGCCCGGATCGATCGTCTCGCGACCTGCCCGAAGAGGAAGTAACTTCATCGGTACTCCTGGTGTTCCGGTCACAGCGGCCGGTGTCGGCCGTTGCTACATGACCGTAGCAATAGTGCACCTGTATCCGCTACCAGGAGTTACACCTAGAGTCGCGTCACGGAACCGCCGGTCAGCGGCGTGTCATCGGGCTGGTCAGCGTTTTTCCGTTCGCGTCGGTGGTCGTGGCGGTCGTGAAGACGTGCCCGGGTTCGACCACATCGGACAGCACGATATGGACCGGCACGCTGACGAAGTTGCCGGCCGCGCAGTTGGGGTCGCAGGTGTTGAAGTGCTGCACACCGTCACCCTCGGCCCGGTCCGGTCCCCAGGACTTCCAGTCGATCCGCTCCACTCGCAGCCCGAGATCCGCGCACGCCATGATGACATTCGCCGGGCGGACCGCGGGCTTGCCGAACGGACAGTCGATCACCTCCGGCAGCTCGTTCGCCGTCGGCGACTGACCCGCCGCGTCCGTGTCCTGCCCGCCGCAGCCGGCGAGGGCAATCACCGCCGACACCACCGCCGCAACGGCCGGCCGACGGTGGCGTGCCGGGAAACCGATCGTCCGCACCGTCATCTCCATCCCACTGTGTACCGGCGTGCCCGCACGCCGCCCCTGACCGGATCATGGTCCATCCGCGCCGCCTTCGCACGCGGCACGCGCAAATTACCGCGTCGCGCCCGAGTGGCCGTCGGTCCAGCGCCGCGACCAGTCCCAGAGCGGCTGCAGCGCGACGGCGAGTTCGCGGCCGATCGGAGTCGGCTCGTAGGCCTTGTCCGCACGCTTCACCACCAGCCCCGCGCTCTGCAGATGCTGCAACCGCACCGACAGCATGCTCGACGAGCAATTGCCCATCCGGCGCCGCAGCTCCAGGAAACCGATGGGCCCGGGCTCCAGCTCCCACAGCACACGCAGCATCCAGCGCTGGCCCAGCAGTTCCATGGCCGCGTGAATCGGCGCCGGATCCGCCGCCTCGCGCCGTCTTGCACTTCTCATTTCGAACTACCATAGTGATTCTGAAATAGAAGCGATCGAGTGGGAGTGCATGGTGGGTTCGCAGCGAATCGTGGTGGTGACCGGGGCGTCGCGCGGTATCGGGGCGCAGACGGCGCGGATCCTGGCCGCCCGCGGCGACCACGTGGTACTCAACTATCGCGAGAAACGCAGGCGCGCAGAGCAACTCGCCGACGAGATCGCCCAGAACGGCGGGAGCGCCTCGATCGCCGGTGCGGATCTGTCGGACGAGGGCGCGGCGCGGGCGCTGGTCGAGCAGGTGGCGAGCCGGTTCGGCCGCCTGGATGTACTGGTGCTCAACGCCTCCGGCGGTCTCGAGCACGGCGCCCCGCCGGACTACGCCATGGCCATCAACCGCGACGCCCAGGTTCGCCTGGCCCGGATAGCGTTGCCGCACATGCCTTCCGGCGGCCGCATCGTGTTCGTCACCAGCCATCAGGCGCACTTCCACGGCCGCAAGCCGGTCCCCGACGCCTACCGGCCGATCGCGGCGAGCAAGCGCGCCGGTGAGGACGAGCTACGGGCGATGATTCCCGAATTCACCGCTCGCGGTGTGGGTTTCACCGTGGTATCGGGTGACATGATCGACGGCACCATCATCGTGCGGCTGCTGCGGCGGCGCGATCCGGCGGCCGTCGCCGCGCGCACCGAGCACGGCGAACTGCCGACGGTGGACGAGTTCGCCACCGCCGTCGCCGATGCCACGACCACCGCGGCCGAACCCGGCCACACCGTGTACGTCGGCGGCGCGGATTACCTGGCGCGGCAGTGATTCCGATTCAGTCCGGCCACACCGGATCGCGCTTCTCCAGGAACGCGGCCATGCCCTCGCGGGCGCCGGGCAACTGTGAGGCGGCGGCCATGACCTCGAGGGCGAGGGCGTAGCCGTCGGCCTCGGGACGATCCAGCTGAGCGTAGAGGGTGCGCTTACCGAGGGCCTTGCTCGCGCGGCTGCCCCGGGTGGCGCGCGACATCAGCTCGTCGACCGCGGCGTCCAGTTCGGCGTCGGGTACCGCGCGATTGATCAATCCCCACTGCTCGGCGGTGTGGGCATCGATCGGGTCGCCGGTCAGGGCCAGTTCCATCAGCCGTTTGCGCCCGACCGCGCGGGCCACCGGCACGGCCGGGGTGTGGCAGAACCATCCGCCCTTGCCGCCCGGCAGCGCGAATCCGGCCGATTCCGCCGCGACGGCCAGGTCGCAGGAGGCGACCAGCTGGCATCCGGCGGCAGTCGCCAGCCCGTGCACGCGCGCGATCACCACCTGCGGTACCGATTCGATGGTGGACATCAGCTCGGTGCACAGCGTGAGCAGCTCGCGCACCTCGAGCAGATACCGCGCGGCCACGTCGGCGAAATCGTGCCCCGCGGAGAAGACCGGGCCGTTGGCGGCCAGCACGATACCGGTGGCGTCGCTGTCGCCGGCGGCCCGGAAGGCGGCCAGCAGCTCGGCCAGGTGTTCGGCGGACAGGGCGTTGCGCCGCTCCGGCCGGTTCATGGTGATCCGGAGGGTGCCGTCCGCCCGTGCGACGAGCAGGTGCTGATAGTCCGCTGCGGTCATGGCTCCCACCGTAATCCCGGACGGGCCATCGATGCCCGATCGTCACCTGTAGCCGCGGTCGATCCGCGCCGACGCGGTCACGGCCCACGCTGTGGTCCCGGGTGTGGTCACCGACCGGCAGTCGCGCGGACATCGCCCGCACCGACCCGTCCCGATACCCTCCGGGGAATTGTTCGCCGCCTGGCTGCGGCGAATGCTCGGCCACATGAACGACACTCGATACGGGCTGCTGTTGCCCGCCGGACAGGCGCAATTGTCGGCCGGAGGTTCGGCGCGAGCCCTGCTGGATCTGGTGGTGCGAGCGGAACGCCTGGGCTTCGACTCGGCGTGGGTCGGCGATTCGCTGCTGCGGGCCCGCGTGGAACCGCTGACGCTGCTGGCCGCCGCGGCCGCGGCGACCGAACGCATCACCCTGGGCACGGCGGCGCTGATCCCCGCCTATCGCCAGCCCGTGCAGACGGCGTTGACCCTGGCCTCGCTGGATCTGCTGACGGCGGGACGGCTGATCCTCGGTGTCGGGGGCGGGTTCCCCGGGCTCAGCGAGCCGGAATTCGAGCTGTCCGGGGTGCGGTTCAAGACACGGTTCTCACACCTGGACGACACGGTGCGGCTGTGGCGGCGACTGTGGGCGGGCAACTCGGAGCCGTTCCACGGCAAGGTGCTTCGCTACGACTGGCTGCCCGAGGTGCCGCCGCCGCACCGGCCCGGCGGTCCCCCGATCTGGCTGGCCGGAATCACCCCCGCCGCGCTCGCGCGCACCGGGCGGCTGTACGACGGCTGGCTCCCCTACCCGCCCGATGTCGCCGACTACCGCTCGGGCCGCCGGGCCGTCGCGGCGGCGAGCGAGGCCGCGGGGCGGCCCGAGAACGCGGTCACCCCGGCACTTTTCGCCACCGTTCACATCGACGACGACGCGGAACGCGGTCGGGCGGCGCTGGAGGAGTACTGCCAGGCGACCTACCGGATGTCGCGGGACGCGGTCGGCGCCATTCAGGTGATGATCACCGGCTCGGCGGAGCAGGTCGCCGCCGGACTGGACCGCTACGTCCAGGCCGGTGCGCGACACCTGCTGATCCGCATCGCGGCCGTGCGACCCGAGGACTTCGAGACCCAGCTGGATCGCGTGACGGACCTACTGGGCAGCTACCGGCTCGCGCCCATCGGCGGCGGACCCACGGCCTGCGGTGCCACGAAGTGATGAATGGGGCCGTCCGTCGCGGCCAGCGCGCGGCCCGAGCCACCACGGCGCACCGCCACGATCTCGGCGGCCACCGCCACGGCGGTCTCCTCCGGCGTGTGCCCGCCGAGGTCGAGGCCGATGGGCGAATGCAGCTGTGCCAGTTCGGTTGTGGTGAGTCCCGCCGCGCGCAGCCGGGCCAGGCGGTCGCGGTGGGTGCGTCGCGAGCCCATGGCGCCCACATAGGCGGCGGGACCGCGCAGCGCGATTTCCAGAACCGGCACATCGAACTTCACGTCGTGGGTGAGCACGCAGATCACCGTGCGCGCGTCCACCCCGGTGCGGGCCAGATAGCGGTGCGGCCACTCCACCACCACCTCGTCGGCCTCGGGGAACCGTGCCGGGGTGGCGAACACCGGCCGCGCGTCGCAGACGGTGACGTGATAGCCCAGGAACTTGCCGATCCGCGCGACCGCTCCCGCGAAGTCGATGGCCCCGAACACGATCATGCGCGGCGGCGGAACATACGACTCCACGAAGATCTCGGCGGCAGCGTCCGCCGAAACGCCTGGACCGCAGCCGATCACGCGCACGCCGGTGACGCCGAGGTCGAGCATCGCCCGCGCCTCGGCCATCACCTTCGCATCGAATCCGGTGCCGTGTGCCCAGTCCGGCCCCAGCGCCAGCGTGGCGCCGCTGTCCATATCCCGGACCAGGGCCACCGGACCGACATGGGACAGGGCCGTGTCGATGATCTCGCGTTCGCGTGGACCGACCGGATGGACGAATACCTCGAGCGCACCGCCACAGGTCAACCCGACCGCGAACGCGTCGGAGTCGCTGTAGCCGAAGGTCTCTCGCCGTGGCCGGCCGGTGCGCAGCACTTCCCGGCAGAGCTCGTAGACCGCGCCTTCCACGCAACCGCCGGAGACGCTGCCGACCACCGCGCCCGTCTCGTCCACCGCCAGCGCCGCACCCGGTGGGCGCGGGGCGCTGCCGGTGACGCCGACGATGCTCGCCACCGCGTACCGCGTACCGGCCGCATGCCATTGCCGCAGTCGCTCGGTCAGTTCACGCACGATCTTCACCCGCCCAGCAGTACTTCGATACCGGAGATGGCGAAGTAGCCCGCGAAGACCACGCTCACCACCCATACCAGCCAGTGGATCTCGCCGAATTTGCCGCGCGCGGCCTTGATCACCGTGTACGCGATCAGGCCCGCGCCCACACCGTTGGTGATCGAGTAGGTGAACGGCATCGCGACGATGGTCAGGAAGGCGGGTACCGCGACCTCCGGATCGCCCCAGTCGATCTTGCGGGCCTGGGTCATCATCAGCGCGCCCACCAGCACCAGCGCCGGTGCGGCCGCCTGGATCGGCACCACCCCCGCGACGGGTGTGAAAAAGATTGCCAGACAGAACAATCCGCCGGTCACCACGCTGGCCAGGCCGGTGCGGGCGCCCTCGCCGACGCCCGTCGCCGACTCCACGTACACCGTGCTGCCCGCGCCGCCCGCGGCCCCGCCGATGACCTGCGCGACGCCGTCGGTGGTGAGCACGCGGCCCAGGCCGGGCATGGTGCCGCGCTCGTCCAGCAGTCCGGCCTCGTCGCACACTCCGAAGATCGTGCCCATCGCGTCGAAGAAGCCCGTCAGGACCAGCGTGAACAGCACCACGCCCGCCGTCATGGCACCGGCCCGGGCGAAGCCGCCGAGCGGGTCGATGTGCAGCGCGAGACCGAAATCCGGCGCGGCGAACAGCTTGTCGGGCAGTTCGGGAACGACCGTGCCCCACGCGCCCGCGTCGATGTCGGCGACCGCGTTGACGAGGATGGCCAGCGCGGTGGCGATCGCGATACTGATCAGGATGGCGCCCGGCACCTTGCGGATGTAGAGCGCCAGCATCACCAGCAGGCCCACGCCGAACACCAGCACCGGCCAGCCCCGCAGGTGCCCGTCCGGGCCCAGCCCCACCGGCGGCCCGGTCGGCGAGCCGTGCCCGACCACCCCCGCCGACACCAGCCCGATCATGGCGATGAACATGCCGATCCCGACACCGATCGCGTTCTTCAACGCCAGCGGGATGGCATTGATGATCATGGTCCGCAGCCCGGTCGCGGCCATGATCACGATGATCACGCCCATGAGCGCCACCAGGCCCATGGTCTGCGGCCAGGTCATGTGCGGCGCGGCCTGGTAGGCCACCACCGGTACCACGCCCAGCCCCGCCGCCAGCGCCAGCGGCACGTTGCCGACCAGCCCCATCAACACGGTGGACAGTCCGGCCGAAAACGCTGTGGCGGTGGTGAGCTGGGCGATGTCGAGACGGCGGCCGTCGATGTCGGTGGCGCCGCCGAGAATCAGTGGAACCAGCAGGATCACGTAGGCCATCGCGACGAAAGTCGTGACGCCGCCACGGATTTCCCGAGCGACGGTGGTGCGCCGCTCGCGGAGACGGAACAGCCGGTCGAAGGCGGACCGGGCGGCCGCGGGACTGGTACGGATCTGTACTTGGGTCATTGGCGGGTGCCCTCCTAAGGGCAGACCTGCGGTCCGTGCCGTCTTACGAACCGGGCGGACGGTGGATCAGCGGCTTCGGATGATGTCCGTCGGACGGACCGGCACGCGGGTCAGGTCCCCGGTGCCGCCGGCGGCCCGGCAGGCCTGGCGGATCGCCGAGACGATGGCCGGGGTGGACGACAGCGTCGGGGGCTCTCCGGCGCCGCGCAGCCCGTAGGGGGCGTGCGGGTCGGGGTTCTCGAGGATCTCCAGCCGCTGTGACGGAGTGTCGAGAATGGTCGGGATGAGATAGTCCGTGAACGAGGGGTTGCGCACCTTTCCGTCGGTGACCTGGATTTCCTCCATGACCGCCAGACCGAGGCCCTGCACGGACCCGCCGTGGATCTGGCCCTCCAGCGACAGCCGGTTCATGATCTTGCCGACGTCCTGGACCGCGTCCAGCGCGACGACCTTGACCAGGCCCAGCTCGACATCGACGTCCACCACCGCACGATGCACGCAGACGGCGAGCTGGGTGTGGCTGTTGCCCTGACCGGTGACCGGGTCCATGCCGGTGGTCGGCCGGTGCTGGTACACGCGGGTCTCTTCGACGAACCCCTCATCCAGCACGTCGACGAGCGCCGCGAGTACCGCACCGTCGCGGGCGACCACCTTGCCGCCCGCCAGCTTCGCCGCGCCGGTGTGCCCCTGCGCGACGGCCAGTTCCAGGACCCGGGCCCGGACCGCCTCGCAGGCGGTCTTGACCGCGCCGCCGGTCATGTAGGTCTGCCGGGAAGCCGAGGAGGAACCGGCGTCCCCGACGCCGTTGTCGGCCGGATGGATCGTGACCCGGTCGACGCCGAGTTCGGTCCGGGCGATCTGCGCCTCGACCGTCACCAGTCCCTGCCCGACCTCGGCCGCCGCGGTGTGCACCAGCGCGACCGGTTCTCCCGCAACGACTTCCAACCGCACCCGAGCCGTGGAGTAGTCGTCGAAGCCCTCGGAGAAGCAGATGTTCTTGATGCCGACGCCGTACCCGATCCCGCGCACCACGCCCTCGCCGTGCGTGGTCTGCGAGGCCCCGCCGGGCAGGTTGCGAATGTCATCGGCGTCCAGCGGTTCCGGCAGTGGCATGCGCTCCAGCTGACCCAGCATCTCGCGCAACGGGGTGGGCGCGTGCACGATCTGCCCCGTGGCCAGCTTGGAACCCTGTGTGACGACATTGATCTGGCGAATGTGCACGGGGTCGAGGCCGAGCGCGTCGGCCAGCTTGTCCATCATCGACTCGTGCGCGAAGCACGCCTGCACCGCGCCGAAGCCCCGCATCGCACCGCACGGCGGATTGTTGGTGTAGACGCCGTACGCGTCGACCTCGAGATGCGGAAACTCGTAGGGGCCCAGCGCCAGTGACGACGCGTTGCCGGTGACGTTGAGCGTCGCCGAGGTGTAGGCGCCGCCGTCGAGGACGATCCGCACCTTCGCGAAGGTGAGCTTGCCGTCGCGGGTCGCGCCGTACTCGTACCACAGCTGCGCCGGATGCCGGTGCACGTGGCCGAAGAACGACTCCTCCCGGTTGTACACCATCTTGATGGGCCTGCCGGTGTACATCGCCAGCATGCCGGCGTGGATCTGCATCGACAGGTCCTCGCGGCCCCCGAAGGCGCCGCCGACCCCGGCCAGTGTCATGCGGATCTTCTCGTACGGCAGGCGCAGGCACGGGGCGATCTGCGACAGGTCGTTGTGCATCCACTGGGTGGCGACGAAGAATTCCAGGCCGCCGTCCTCGGTCGGCACCACCAGGCCCGATTCCGGCCCGAGGAACGCCTGGTCCTGGATGCCGACCTCGAACTTCTCCGACACCACCACATCGGCGAGCGCCCGGCCCACCTCGATGTCGCCGACCCGGACCGGCTGGTGGCGGGCGATGCCGCCGCGCTCCTGCACCCGATGGGTCTGCGGATCCTCCACCACCGCAACGGGATCGGTGACCGGCTCCAGTACCTCCCACTCGATCTCGATGGCCCGCATGGCGCGCCGGGCGATCTCGGGGTGGTCGGCGGCGACCAGGGCGACCGGCTCGCCCTGGTGGCGCACCTCGCCGATGGCCAGCACGGGCTGGTCCCAGGTGTGGTCGAGACCGTAGTGCTTGCGGCCGGGTACGTCATCGCAGGTGAGCACCGCGTGCACACCGGCAACGGCCAGCGCGGGAGCGATATCGAGGGCGACGATGCGGGCGCGGGGGTGCGGGCTGCGCAGCGTGGCGCCCCACAGCATGCCGTCCATCCAGAGGTCGGAGGAGTAGGCGAACTCGCCCTTCACCTTCAGGGTGCCGTCCGGTCGCAGCGGGCTGGCGCCGACGCCGCCCTTGCCGGGCGCGGCGACTCGCTCCGGGAACCTGGTCGAACGAGTGGATGTCATGGCTGTCACTCCTCGCGCAGTAGACGGTGGCGGGCGGTGGCCCCGGCGCGGGCGACGGCGTCCCGGGAGACGGTGCGCAGTTCGTCGTCCGCTACCACCGTGCGACCACCGACGAGCAGTCGCGCCAGGGGCGGGGTGGGCCCGAAGACCAACGCGCAGACAGGATCTCCGAGAGCGGCGCGGAAGCCGTCGACCCGCCACACCGCGAGGTCGGCGAGCTTGCCCGGCTCGAGGCTGCCGATCTCGCGGTGGCGGCCCAGATTTCGGGCGCCGCCCAGGGTGGCCATGCACAGCGCCTGGCGCGCGGTGAGGGCCTGCGGGCCGTGCACCGCCCGCTGGAACAGCAGGGCCTGGCGCATTTCACCGGCCATCGAGGTCAGCTCGCTGGACGCGGCGCCGTCCACCCCGAGCCCCACGGTGGCGCCCGCGGCCAGCAGATCCGACACCCGCGCGATGCCCGCTCCGAGGCGGGCGTTGGAGGTCGGGCAGTGCGCCGAGCCGCTGCCGGTGTCGGCGAAGCGCCGAATGTCCTTGTCGTGCAGGTGCACCGCGTGGGCGAACCATACGTCGTCGCCGAGCCAGCCGATCTTCTCCATGTATTCCACCGGTGTGCAACCCATGTGCTCGCGGCAGTACTGTTCCTCGTCCAGGGTCTCGGCGAGGTGGGTGTGCAGGCGCACGCCCTTGTCCCGGGCCAGGGCCGCCGACTCGCGCAACAGGGTCTCGCTCACCGAGAACGGCGAGCAGGGCGCGACCGCGACGCGCAGCATGGAGTCGAACGACGGGTCGTGGTATCTGTCGATGGTTTCGGCTGTGGCACCGAGGATCTCGTCGGTCCGCTCGACCACCTCGTCCGGCGGCAGGCCGCCCTCGGACTGCCCGCGGTCCATCGAGCCGCGGCACGGGTGGAAGCGCAGCCCCACCTCGGCGGCGGCGCGCACCTCGGCCTCGAACAGGTCGCCGCGCCCCTTCGGGAAGATGTAGTGATGGTCGGAGGAGGTGGTGGCGCCGCTCAACGCCAGCCACGACAGGCCCGCCGCGGCGGCGCCGTAGGTGATGTCGGCATCGATGTGTGACCAGGTGCGGTACAACCCCGTGAGCCACTCGAACAGGGTCGAATCCTGGTACATCCCTTGGGTGGCCCACTGGTACAGGTGATGGTGGGTGTTGACCAGGCCCGGAGTGACCAGGCAGCCGGTGCCGTCGATATGTTCGGCGCCCTCGATACGCGGTGCGGGGCCCGCGCCGATTCCGGTGATCCGGCCGTTCTCCACAGTGAGGTGTCCGTTGGGGATCTCCTCGCCGACAACCGGTGCGAGGTAAGCGTTCTCGACGATCAGCCGGTGCGTCATTCGGTCACCGCCTTCCGTTCGGCCGCCGCCCGGACCGCGTCCAGGATCTTCTCGTAACCGGTGCAGCGGCACAGGTTTCCGGCGAGCGCCTCGCGGATCTCCACGTCCGAGGGTCGCGGGTTGCGCTCGATCAGGTCGTGCGCCTGCACGATCAGGCCCGGGGTGCAGAAGCCGCACTGCACGGCACCGGCCGCCAGGAACGCCTGCTGCACCGGATCCAGTTCGTCGGCCGTCGCGGCCAGGCCCTCCACCGTCCGCACCGAGCGGCCGTGCGCCTGCCCGGCGGCGACCAGGCACGAGCAGACCGGGGCGCCGTCCAGATACACTGTGCACGAACCGCATTCGCCTTGTTCGCAGGCGTTCTTGGAGCCCGGCAGGCCCATCCGCTCGCGCAGCAGGTAGAGCAGGCTCTCGCCCTCCCAGACGTCGTCGACGTCCTCGGTCGATCCGTTGACCTCGCAGCTCACTCGCATCAGGCCGCCCTCCGCCGCGCCGTGTGATCGTTCCAGGCCCAGGTCAGCGTGCGGCGCGCCAGCACCGACAGGGCATGCTTGCGATAGTCGGCGGTGCCGCGCACGTCGTCGATCGGCCGGGCCGCGGCCGCGACCAGTTCGCCGAATTCGCGCGCCACCGCATCGGTCAGCGGCGCCGGGTCGTCCCACGGCAGCGTCTCGGCCAGATACCGCTCTGCCGCGCCCGCGCGCAGCGGCGTGGGCCCGGCCGAACCGATACCGGCGCCGACCGCGCGCCGATCCGGATACACGGCGACAGCGAACGAGCAGACGGCGATCACCATGGCATTACGGGTGCCGACCTTGGCGAAATACTGCGGCCCGGACGCCGGTTCCAGCCAGATCGCCCGGATCAATTCGTCCGGCTCGAGCGCATTCCGTTTGACCCACACGTAGAAATCGTCGATCGGGATCATCCGGGGGCCGCGCGCCGCGGATTCCACCTCGATCACCGCGTTCGCCGCCAGCAGCGCCGGATGCGTATCTCCGGCGGGCGACGCGGCACCGAGATTGCCGCCTACCGAAGCGCGGTTGCGGATCTGCGGCGAACCCACCGTCCGAGCCGCCTGCGCCAGCGCGGGCAACTCCCGTCCCAGGTCACGAATGATTTCGACGTACGGTACGCCGGCACCTATCCGCAGCCGCCCGCCGATCCGCTCGATGCGCCGCAATTCGCGGCACGGATTCAGGTCCAACAGCGCGTCGGGGCGGCCTTTGTCGAAATTCAGTTCGACCATGACGTCCGTGCCGCCCTGAATCGGGGTGGCCCGCGGGTGGTCGGCCCGCATTTTCAGCGCCTCCGCCCAATGTCCGGGTCGCAGGAATTCCATCGTCACTCCATCGGGTTCGATCGGTGTTCCCCGAGTACACCCGGGCGCGGGCGGACGCGGCCACGACCGGACCGACGAACTGTGCGCCAGTTCACACGGCGGTATTCGTACTTATCTCCAAACCGGTAGCGTCGAAGATCATGCGCCTTCGCTCGCTGCTCACCATGGACCTGGGGCTCGAGCTCGTCACCGGGGAAGACGAGCTCGATCGGTTCGTGCGCTGGGTCGTCACCCAGGATCTGCTCGATCCCGGCCGGTATCTGTCCGGCGGCGAGCTGGTGCTCACCGGCATGCAGTGGCGCGGCGGCCCCGCGGACAGCGAGACGTTCGTCGCGGCGCTCGCGCGGGCGAAGGTGGCGGCGCTGGCGACCGGCGACGCCCGCTACGGCGCCCCGCCCGACGATGTGGTGCGGGCCTGCCGCCGCCACCGCATCCCGCTGTTCCGGGTGCACGAGACGGTGGCGTTCGCGACGGTCACCGAACGCATCACCCGCGACCTGTCGACGGGCCGGGCGGCGGACCTGTCGGCGATTCTGGACCGGCACCGGCAATTGGTGTCCGGGGCCGGACTGGGCTCGGTGCTGGAGCTGATCGAACGCGATCTGGGCATGCGCTGCTGGGTGATGTCGTCGACGGGCCGCGTGGTGGCCGGGCCGCACCAGCGCCCGCCCGCACAGGTCGTCACGGATTTCCTGAGCGCCCGCCGCCTGCCGTGCGTCACCGCCGCCGGCGGCCGCCCGTACTCGCTGTTCGCCGTCGACGAGCACGGCACCTCGCGGGCCGCCGACTGGGTGCTGGTGTTCGACGGCGACTGGTCGGACTGGACCGAGGAGCGCCGCGCCCTGACCGGCGAGCTGGCCGCGGTCGTCTCGCTGGAACGCGCCCGGCACGACGACCGGCAGAGCGCCGAGGGACGCCTCGCCGAGGAACTCGTTCAGCTGATCGTCTCCGATGCCAAACCGGCAGAGATCGTCTCGCGGCTGCAGCTGACCGGACTCGGCGCGGCCGACAGTTACGTCGCGGTGGCCGCGGCCGCCGAAGACGGGTTGCGGCCCAGGGAATTACGCGCGCTGTTGCGCGAAATCCTGTACGGGCGAACGCCTGCCGCCGGTGTCGTGGACGGCGAGGCGATCGCCCTGGTACCGACCGACCAATCCGTGCTCGACCTCGTGCACGCGGCACTCGACACCCTCGAGCCGGGACTGGGCGACAGCCGGCTGTCGATCGGGGTGAGCGGCATCGTGGACGGCGAATCGCTGCGCGGCGCGGTCGAGGAGGCCCGGCACGCCCGGCGAGTGGCCGCCGACCGCCGTCGCCCCGCCTGTGTGGTGGGCCACGACGAGCTCGCCACCCACATGATGCTGCTGGCCAGCGTGCCCGACGAGGTGCGGCGCATGTTCCGGCTGCGTCTGCTCGACCCGCTGATCAGCTACGACCGGAACAACAGCGCCGATCTCGTGCACACCCTGGAAATCTTCCTGGAGACGTCCGGCTCCTGGGCCCGCAGCGCCGAATCGCTGCACGTGCACGTCAATACGCTGCGCTACCGGATCGCCCGCATCGAGGAACTGACCGGGCGCGACCTGTCCCGACTGGCCGACCGCGTCGACTTCTTCCTGGCCCTGGCTTTGCGCTGAACCCGCGGCGGGCTCCGCACGGCACGAGCGGGCGGACCGATTCGGAATTCCGCGAACATCATGATATGGCAACAAGATTCACCGCTACGAATATCTCACACGGCGGGTGACGGCCCGGAGACGAGTGTGAACCGGCAGTGAACACCCGACGGCGTGGCGGAGACGAAATACCAACTGGTTCCGGCTGTTTCGGAGTTCTCTGTTCACCGCTGCGAGGTCGGTCGTTCATTCCGCGGCGATAGCCTTCGAGAGTCGTTTCCGGGGACTGTCGAGCAGCCCCGAGGTTTGCCTATGCCAATGCTCTCCTTCGTGTGCCGAGCTTCGGTCCGACGTGCACAGAAACGAAACAGGTTGTGGCGGTCAATAACTGGAAATCCGATCGGTGGCAGCCGGCCCTCTGGCGGCTCCCCGAGGTGATCCGGCATTGCCGGGGGTGGATAGTCGCGACGCGGCGGCGGCGTTGGACGGCGGGAATCCTGCTCGCCGTCTTCGTCCTGTTCGTATTTCCGGGTCTGCTGGGCACGGCGGCCACGGCCGACACCGCCTCCGGCCGCACCGCGGGATCGTCGGTGGGCAGCGCGCTCGCCTGGACCCATGTCGCCGACTCCTCGGGGGTGGAGGCCTCCAATTATCTGTTCGCCACCGACCACGGCGGCCTGCTGACGCCGGGCAACACCGCGCTGTCCATCGTGCTCGGAATGGAATTCGCGGGCTGGAAGATCATCGTCGTCACCGCGATCTGGCTCATCGGCTATGCCCTCAGCTTCGAGTGGCTGAACCTGCTCGCCAAGCCGCTGCTCGGCGTGGCGCACAGCTTGTCCGGACAGCTCGCGACGCCGATCATGCTGATCACGGCCGCGACGATCGGCGCCTTCTGCGTCGCGTGGTTCGTCGCCCGCGGGTTCTATTCCAAGGCGACCATGCAGGTCGTGACCATGCTGCTGATCGCGGTGCTCGGGCCGATGTTCCTCGCCGAACCGCTGGCCGATGTGCTGTCGCCGCACGGATGGCTCTCGCAGGGACGGGATCTCGGCATCACGGTGGCGGCGGGCCTGCACGGGGACACCGCCGTGAACCCGGAGCACATGGTCTCCACCATGCAGGCCACCCTGACCGACAACACCGCGCGGCGGCCCCTGCAGGTCTGGAACTACGGGCACGTGATCGACAGCCGGCCGAACTGCCGGGCCGCCTGGTCGGCGGCGATCTCCTCCGGTAACGAGGAACGGGTCAAGAAGGCGATCCAGGCCTGCGGCGACAGCGCCGCGAAGGAATCGATGGACAATCCGAACTTCGAGCAGATCGCGACCGGTCTGCTGCTGCTCATATCCGGGGCGATCCTGCTGTTGTTCGGGGCCGTGCTGGCGCTCAAGATAATCAAGTCCGCGCTGGACACCATCTACCACGGGATGATGTCGATATTCGGTTTCGCCGCAGGCGGTTTCGTCTACGGTCCCACGCAGACGTTCCTCATCCGCAATATCGTGGACAGTTTCGTGGCCGCCCTGCGCATGACGGTGTTCACCGTCTTTCTCGGGGTGTACATGCTGATCCTGGGCGAGTTGTTCGCGCTGGCCGGGGATCAGGTGATGGTGGTGTTCATGATCGGGGCGATCGTGGAAATCGTCGCGATATTCCAGTTGCGGAAACTCAGCAAGAGCCTGGACAACGGCAATGAATGGATCGCCAACCGGTTCGCGCTCGCTGCTCAGGGCAATCGCGCGGGCGCCGGTGGTGGCAGCGGCGGTGGCGCGAAGGCACTGGGCATGGGGACCGCGAGCGTCAATCGTTCGATGGGCGCGGGCCTGCTGCCCGCTCTCGCCGCGGTCAGCACGGTGAGCAATTCGCCGGTCACCGAATGGCTGTTCGGGGCGACCCGTTCCCCGCTGCGGCCGAACGCTCGCATGGAGCGGGCGGCGCAGGTGGGGCAGTGGGGTTTCTGGGGTTCGCCCGGTGTCGGCGGTCCTGGGGGCACGTATGCCCGGTCGTACATGAAATGGGAGCAATTCGAGCGGGGCGCGCGCGAGGCGGCCATGCAGAACGGCGGTATCAACACCTTCCGCGGAGCGGCCGCGGCCCTGCAGGGTCTGGAGGACCTTGGCGGCGGTGGCAGCGACGCCTGGGCCGTGCTCAGGTCCATCGGGTTCACCGACCAGAACGTCATGCACCACTCCATCCGGTCGTGGCAGATCGTGGATGCGAACGCCGACGACGAAACCCTCGCCGACAAACATCTCGGGCACGTGGTCGCCGCCGCCAAACGAGCGCAGGAGTCCGCGAACAATCTCGTGCACGGCCGCGGCAGCGCCGAGGAGGCCGCCGCGGACATGGCGACACTGCAGGCCGCCGCGTTCCGCTTCCATCGCGCGAATCCGTTGGGCGTGACGCTCGACGGCGGCGCCTACACCGGAGCGCAGCAGGCGTTCATCAACGACTACATGGCCGACCCGACCAAGGCGAAGATCAAGCAGTTGCAAGACCTGGCCAACGGCGATACCTCGCAGGCCACGGGGATGCTCGCGAACGTCGGTGGCAAAGACGGCGCGGGCCGCATGCTGGCGGCCATCGGTAACCGCCACGCGACCCAGGTGCTGGACTCGGTCAACAACGTCATGCGCGATCCCGGCAACTACCAGTTGCTGCGGGACGCCAGGCGTCATATCGCCGCAGCGAGCACCACCGACCAGTGGGCCTCGGGCCGGTCGAGAACGCCGTGGAACTCGCTGGCGACACCGGGCGGAATGCCCGCGACGTCCTCGTGGCAGTCGGCGTGGCGCGGGGCCATGAGCGGCGAGTTCGCGCGCATGCTTCGTTGATGACCGCGCGGCGCGGGCGGTAGCGTGAACCGCCATGGCCGCGCCGCATCCGCCCCTGTCGACTCCGGGGACCCGGACGCTGGCGGACGCGTGCCGGGCCGATATCCCGCGACTGACCGGCCGGTTGATCTCGGCGATCTTCACCGACAACCCGGAATGGACCGATTACACCTCGGTGCCCCGAGCCGAATTGCGCGACGGCTGCCGCCGTTACCTGACGCGCATCCTGCAGTTGCTCGGCGGCGAGCCCGGCGACCCCGAGCGCGACGACGTGGCGGCGGCGATCGGGCGGCACCGGGCCGAGCAGGGCGTTCCGCTGGAGGCGATGCTGCGGACGTTCCGGCTCGGCGGCGGCATCGTGTGGGAGGCGCTGCTGGACAAGGCCGACAGCGCCGGGCCGCAGGAGATCCGGGAGGCCGGGACGGCGATGTGGGCGGTCATCGACGGACTGTCCTCCGCGCTGGTCACCTCCTACCGCAACACCGAGCTCGAGCAGGTGCGCCGCGACGAGCGGCGCCGCCACGCGCTGATCGAGGATCTGCTCGCGGGCCGAGCGCACGACGCCGGGTTCGCCGCCCGGGCCGCGCGGGAATTGAATCTGCCGAGCCACGGGGCATATCTGGTGGTGGCCGCCCGCGGCGACGACCGCCCCTTGCGCGCGGGCGCCGAGACGACGTTGTCCGCCTTGGGAATTCGCTCGGTGTGGCACGACCACATGGACACCACCATCGGCCTGGTGGCGCTGGAGACCCGTGACAGCGCGGCCGTGCTGCGGCAGCTGCGGCCGCTGGTGCGCGGGCGCGCCGGCGCCTCCCCCGCCGTTCCCGGTCTGGCGCAAGTGGATTCGGCACACGCGTCGGCGCTCACCGCGCTGGAGACGCTGCCCGGCGACGCCACGGGCTTGGTATCGCTGGACGAGCGCTACCCGGAGGCGCTGCTGACCCGCTCGCCCGACCTGGCCGACCAGCTGGTCGCGCACATCCTGGGCCCGGTGCTCGAGCTTCCGGCGAAGGAACGCGACATCCTGCTGCAGACCCTCGCCGCCTGGCTGGCGGAGAACTGCTCGGCCGCCAATGCCGCCCCGCGCCTGCATTGCCACCGCAACACGGTGATCAACCGGCTGCAGCGGATCTCGACGCTGCTCGGCCGGTCGCTGGAGGGCCAGCGCTCCTACGTGGAGCTGTCGCTGGCCCTCGCCGCACTGCGGTTGCCCTGACGATCTCTCATGCGCCGAGCGCGGCGGCCAGATGCGGCCACGAGTCGTGCAGGTCGGCCTCGAACTGACCCCAGGTGTGCGAGCCCTCCGGCCGGTTCACATGGATCGCGGGGATGCCGAGCTGGGCGAGCCGCCCGGCGAAGGCGCCGGTGCAGGCGCTGGCTATCGCCTCGACCGGCGGGAACGGCAGACCGCCTTCGTCGATGGCACCCGGCGCGCCGGTGGCCGCCGACAGGTAGATGGTCTTTCCCGCCAGCGCGCCGGCGCGGGCGAACGCGTCGTGCACGGGCCAGGCCCCGGTGCCCGGGAAGCCCCACATGTTCCCCGGGTTCGCGCCGCCCTTGACGAGTTGCGCCGAGACCAGGCCGATTCCGGCGGGATCCGAGGACCACGGGCAACCGCTGTAGGCGGCGACCGCGCTGTAGCGTTCCGGCGCCTGAATGGCCAGGTCGATGGCCGAGGCAGCGCTCATCGACACCCCGGCGACCGCGTTGCGGCCGGTGCTGCCCAGGTGCGGGTCGAGCGCCGCGGGCAGCTCCTGGGTCAGGAAGGTCTGCCAGCGGCCGCGGCCGACCACGGGGTCGTCGGAGAGCCAATCGGTGTACATGCTGTAGGCGCCGCCGATCGGCATCACCACGTTGACGTGCTTGTCGGCGAAGAAATCCCGGACGTCGGTGTCGTCCCACCAGGAGATGCCGTCCAGGCCGCCGCCGATACCGGTCAGCAGGTAGAGCGTGGGCGCCGATCCCCCGGCGGCCCGGATCACCCGGTTGCTCACGACGCGATCCATCGCCGGGGAGTAGACGTCCACCTGCGAGACGGAACCGCCCAGGGGGTTCTCGCCGACCACCCGCGCCTGCGCCGACGCCTCGCCACTGGACCAGATACCTATCGCGACGGCGCCCATCAGCACACTCATGAGCGCGGCCGACCATCTCGAAGCCCTCACCATTCCGTTGTACGCGGAAGATCACCCGAGCGCAGCAATCCCGGGCAGATCAGCGCGTCGGAGCCCGCGTGTCATCGATCGACTTGCGCGCCAAGCGGTTCGCAGCAACCCGGTGTGGCGGCCGGTGCCCGGCGTCGGAGCACAGGTCCGGCCGTGTGCTGCGCCCGGACGCGACCACTACGGCAACCTTCCGGCACAGAACCGCGCCGAGCGGTCGAAAGTTCGGCCACTCGGCGTGTCTCGCTGTGCGGTTCCCCAGCGAATCAACCGGACCAATTGGGCACTGAGCCCATTTTCGGAGCGTGATTCCTGGGCTTCCGGGTCATTGTTTGTGCACTGCGTGGCGACGAGACTCTTTCGCGATGACCCGTGCCACAACCTGGGCGGGGTCGGAATCGTCGAGATTAGGAGCACCACGAGTGCCGGAGTTCGATCTTTTGGTCGTGGGCGGCGGCCCCGGCGGGTACGTGGCCGCCATCCGCGCGGCGCAGCGCGGGCTGTCGGTCGGCCTGGTGGAGAAGGAGCGGCCCGGCGGCGTCTGCCTGAACTGGGGCTGCATCCCGACCAAGGCCATGCTGCGCTCCGCCGAGGTCTTCCAGACCGTCAGTGCCGCAGCCGATTTCGGCGTGCTCGCCGAGAACGTCCGGTTCGACTTCGACGCGGTGCGCCAGCGCAAGGACGGTGTGGTCGAGGAACTCACCGACGGGGTCGCGGGCCTGCTGCGCGCCAACGGCGTGACGGTGCTCGAGGGTCACGCCCGGTTCACCGGGCCCACCACCGTCGAGGTACACGAGGTGGGCCCGTCGCCGGTCTTCCCCGGGGGCCCGCGCTACGCCGCCGCCCCGACCACCGCGATCCGCCGCGTCGACGCGCGCGACGTGATCATCGCGACCGGCTCGGTTCCCGCCCGGCTGCCGATCCCCGGGGCGGACCTGCCCGGCGTGATCACCTCCGACGGCGCGTTCGGGCTGACCGAGGTGCCCCGGCGGCTGGTGGTGGTCGGCGGCAGCGCGGTCGGCGCCGAGTGGGCGAGCCTGTTCGCCACCTTCGGCAGCGAGGTCACCATCGTCGAGTTGCAGGACCGCCTGGTCCCCTTGGAGGACACCGACATCGGGACCGCGCTGGGCCGTTCGTTCGCCAAGCGCGGCATCACCGTCCTGACAGGATCGACGGTCGAATCGATCACGGCCGCGGCGCCGTTGCGCGTCACCGTCGCCGGGCCGCACGCCCGCGCGCTCGACGCCGATGTGGTGCTCGTCGGGGTCGGCCGCCGTCCCAACACCGCGGACCTGGGCCTGGACGCCGCCGGAATCGGCACGGACGCACGGGGTTTCATCGAGGTCGACGACCAGTTGCGCACCGACGTCGAGCACGTCTACGCCATCGGCGACGTCACCGGCCGAGCACTGCTCGCGCACGTCGCGTCGCATCAGGGACTCACCGCCGCCGACGTGATCGCCGGACGTCCCGCCCACATCGACTACACGGTGATCCCCGCGGCCACCTTCACCCATCCCGAGATCGCCTCGGTCGGTCTCACCGAGGAGCAGGCGCGCGCGGCCGGCCACCAGGTGCTGACCGCGAAGTTCCCGTTCGCGGCGCTGGGCCGGCCACGCACCTTCGGCGACACCGAGGGCTTCCTGAAGATCGTTGCCGGACAACAGCATCAGGAAGTGCTCGGCGTGCACATCATCGGCCCGTCGGCCAGCGACCTGATCACCGAGGGCGCCCTGGCCATCGCGCTGGAGGCGACCCTCGACGAACTCGCCGACACCATCCACGCCCACCCCACCCTCGGCGAGATCGGCATGGAAGCGGCCCTGACCGGGCTGGGCCTGCCGGTACACATCGCGCCGCGCCAGCGTTGAGGAGTCCCACCCGTGACCACGACCACCGCCCCGCGCAAGAGCACCCGCAAGGCCGCCGCCAAGCCGACGACCGAGGCGGACAACAGGTTCGCCGACGAGGACCCGCGGACGCTGCGCGGGCTGTATCGCGACATGCTGTTCGTGCGCCGGTTCGAGGAGCGCACCGCGCAGAGCTATCAGCAGGCCAAGATCGGCGGCTACTGTCACCTCAATCTCGGTGAGGAGGCCACCGTCGTCGGCCTGGCGGCGGCCATGCGCCCCACCGACTACCTGTTCACCAACTACCGCGAACACGGTTACGCCCTGGCCAAGGGCATCGAGCCGGGGCGCGTGATGGCCGAGTTGTACGGCCGCACCACCGGCACCTCCAAGGGCTGGGGCGGGTCGATGCACATGTACGACACGGCGACCCGGCTGCTGGGCGGCTACGCCATCGTGGGCGGGCAGGTCCCGCTGGCCGTCGGCGCCGCGCTGGCCATCGACTACCGCGGCGGCGACGATGTCGTGGTGTGCCAGATGGGCGACGGCACAACGAATATCGGCGCCTTCCACGAGTCGCTGAACATCGCGGCGCTGTGGCGGCTGCCCGTGCTGTTCCTGGTGATCAACAACCGGACCGGCATGGGTACCACGGTCGAGCGGTCCTCGGCCGAGCCCGACCTGTACAAGCGGGCCGACTCCTACCGGATGCGCGGCGAACGGGTGGACGGCACCGACGTGCTGGCGGTCCGCGATATCGCCGCCGAACTGCTGGAAGGCGCACGGCGCGAAGGCAAACCGGCGCTGCTGGAGGCGGTCAGCCACCGCCTCAAGGGGCACTCCGTCGTCGACCCGGCGAAATACCGTTCCGCCCAGGACATCTCGGCCGCCCGCGAGCACGACCCGATCGTGCGGTTCGCGGCCGAACTGGTCGCGGCCGGAGTGCTGTCGGAACAGGACACCGCCGACCTCGAGGCCGAGGTGCGCGAGGGTGTCGAGGCGGCCGTGGCATTCGCCGACGCCAGCCCGCATCCGGAGCCGGACAGCCTGTTCGACTACAACTACGCCACCCCGGTCCCCGGCGACTCCCGCCGCCTGCCCGCCGACCCGCTCTTCACCGTCTGAGGACTGCCACCGTGCCTGTCATGACCTATCGCGAGGCCCTGCGCGACACCCTGCGCCAGGAGATGCGCCGCGACGACGACATCCTGCTGATCGGCGAGGAGATCGGCGTTTTCGAGGGTTCCTACAAGATCACCGCCGGTCTGCTCGCCGAGTTCGGCGAGAAGCGGGTGCGCGACACACCGATCGCCGAGGAGGGTTTCGTCGGCGCCGCCATCGGCGCGGCCATGCTCGGGCTGCGACCCGTCGTGGAGATCATGACGATCAATTTCTCGCTGCTCGCGCTGGATCAGATCGTCAATCACGCCGCCAAGATCTACGGGATGTTCGGCGGCCAGACCAGTGTGCCGATGGTGATCCGCACTCCCGGCGGCGGCGGACAGCAACTGGGCGCGACGCATTCGCAGAACATCGAGCTGTACTACGCGTTCGTGCCCGGGCTGAAGGTGGTCGCGCCGAGCACTCCCGCCGACGCCCGCGCCCTGCTGCGGGCGGCGATCGCCGACGACGATCCGGTGCTGTTCCTGGAGAATCTGGCGCTCTACAACACCAAAGGTGAAGTGCCCGAAGATCTTCCGCCGATCCAGATTGGCAAGGCCGCGGTCACGCGACCGGGTACCGACATCACGCTGATCGGCTACTCCCGGATGGCCACCGTCGCCACGCAGGTAGCCGAACGGCTGGCCGCGGAAGGGATCTCGGCGGAGGTGATCGACCTGCGCAGCCTGCGGCCGCTGGACCGGGACACCCTGGTGGCGTCGGTGCGCAAGACCGGCTGCGCGGTGATCGGCGAGGACGACTGGCTCACCTACGGCATCGGGGCCGAGGTCGCCGCCTCGATCTCCGACGGGGCCTTCGACTACCTCGACGCGCCCGTGCGGCGGGTGGCGATGGCCGAGGTGCCGCTGCCCTACGCCAAGCCGCTGGAGCGGCTCGCGCTCCCCTCCGCCGACTCCCTGTACACCGCCGCGGTGGAAACCCTTGCGGCCGTGGGCCGCCGCCGGTGAGCGCCGCCCGCACGCCCACTCCGAAGGACACCCCCCTTGCCTGAAATCACCATGCCCCGCCTGTCCGACACCATGGAGGACGGCGTCATCGCCTCCTGGCTCAAGCAGGTCGGCGACCAGGTCACCCGCGGCGAGGTGCTCGCCGAGATCGAAACCGACAAGGCCCTCATGGAATTGGAGGCCTACGACGACGGAGTCCTCGAGCAGATCCTCGCCGACGCGGGCGCCCGCGTCCCGATCGGCGAGCCGATCGCCATCGTCGGGGACGGGACCGGACCGCGGACTACCGCGGGCGCACAGGCGGTTCCGGGCGCATCGGCCCCGGCAGCACCGGCTGTCGAGGCGTCCGGTTCGGCCAGCCGGGCATCGGCCGTGCAGACCGGCGGCTCGAGCTCGGCCGAGGAGCCGAAGCCGGGACAGCGGCCCAAATCGTCTCCGCTGGCCCGCAAGATCGCTCGCGAACTGGGCGTCGATCTGGCCGCGGTCACGGGCACCGGGCCCGGCGGCCGGATCACCCGCCGCGATGTCGAGTCCGCCCGTGCCGCAGGCGTTTCCGCGCCGCGGACCGGCGCCGAAGCCGTGGTCGGCGACACGGCCTACGATTCCGGTCCGGGCGGCCGATCCACGGCCCCGGCGCACACCGAACCGGCCGAGGCCACCGGGACCGTCGGCGGCGCACCGGCATCCGGCGATCACGACGAGGTGCCGCTGACCACGATCCAGCAGGTGTCGGCCAAGCGGCTGGCCGAGAGCATGCGGCAGGCGCCGCACATCTATCTGACGAGCGCGATCGACGTCACCGAACTGTTCACGTTCCGCGGCCGGATCAACGCCACGCTGGAGGCCGCGGGCAAGGGCAAGGTCAGTGTGAACGATCTGCTGGTGAAGGCGGTGGCCTCGACACTGCGCGCGGATCCGGCGGTGAACGTCTCCTTCGCCGGTGACAAACTGGTGCGTCACCACGGGATTCACCTCGGCGTCGCGGTGGCGACACCGGCCGGGCTGCTGGTGCCGGTGCTGCGCGACGCCGACCGCAAGAGCGTCTCGGAGATCGCGGCCGAGACCCGGGAGCTGGCCGGGCGGGCACGCGACCGCAAGCTGCGCGCGAACGAGATGTCCGGCGGCACGTTCACCATCTCGAACCTGGGCATGTTCGGCATCGAGCAGTTCACCGCGGTCATCAACCCGCCGGAGTCGGCGATCCTCGCCGTCGGCGCCGCCCAGGACGAAGTGCGTCTCGCCGACGGCGAGGTGGTCGCCCGCAAGATCCTGCGGGTGACCCTGTCCGCCGACCACCGCGCGATCGACGGCGCCGTGGCGGCCCAGTTCCTGCAGCACCTGAAGGAACTGCTGGAACACCCGCTGCGCATCATCACCTAGCTCTGCACCACAAGTGCACGAGGAACCCGATCCCCACCTCGGGCGGGCGGGAGTAGTGCCGGGGTGACGGGCAGGCCACCAGCCGCCCGTCACCCCGGTCCGTTCCGGCGGGAATACCGCGCGCCGCCTCGCGGGTTGGGCGAGAGGTGGACGCGGGATTCCAGCTCTTCGGCGAGCACATTCTCTGGACCGACCTGATCGGGAACGTGCTGTCGCTGGCCGTGGTCTGGCTGGCCATGCGCAAGACGATGTGGACCTGGCCGGTCCAACTGGCCGGTGCGCTGCTGCTGCTCGCCGCCTCGCTGGACGCGCACGTGCCCGGGAACGCGCTCAAACAGCTTCTGTTCCTCGCGCTCGCCGGATACGGCTGGGTCGCCTGGACCCGCGGCCGGCGCGACAGCGGCGGTCTGCTGGTACGTCCCGCGACCGCGCGCGAACGCGCCGTCCTGCTGACCGTGCTGGCGCTGGGCACCGTGCTGGTGGCCGAGCTGTTCATCCGGCTGACCTGGCTGCACATCGCGTGGTCCCCGTGGGCGAACGCGTACATCTTCGTCGGCAGCGCGATCGCCACCTTCGCGCAGAGCCGCGCCCTGGTCGACTTCTGGATCATCTGGATGCTCGTCGATCTGGTCGGAGTCCCGCTGGCCTTCCATTCCGGCCTGTACGTCTCCGGCGCGGTCTACGGCATCTTCTTCGTGATGGTGCTGTTCGGCTTCACCCGCTGGCGCCGCGAGTATCGGGCCCGGCAGCGCCTGCTCGCGCCGCCGATCACCGCGTGAACGGCCGCGCGAGCGGCGCGCCCGCTTACAACAGCCCGCGCAGGCGCAGATCCGCCGCGTACTTCTCGATCAGCGCGGGAGTCAGGTGCGGGATATCCGCGGTCGCGCCGATCCGCTCCTGCTGCACGGCTGCCTGAAACTTCTTCGCGGGCAGGACCGCTCCCGGCATCGGAACGTCCGGTTGCCGATAGGCGTGCAGCAGCGGCAGCACCGAATGGCGGCGCTGCGCCTCCGGCAGGGCCCGCAGGGCGGTCTCGAACCGCGACAGCCAGTGCGCGTAGTCGTCGATGCGCTCGATCGGATGGCCGGCGGCGATCAGCCAGTCCACGAACACATCCAGCGACAAGCCGTCGTCGTGCGGGTTGAGCACGTCGAAGCTCTCGAACCCGTTGTCGACCCGGGCACCGAGGGCGGTGATCGCCGCCGCGGTGAAGTCGGCGGGCAGGCCGTCGTAGTGCGCGCGCTGTCGATTACCGCCGGAATCGGTGCGGTAGAACGACTTCGGCGCCACCCCGGTCGCGAGGACGCTCAACAGCAGCCGCGTGAACATATCGGGCAGGTTGAACTGACCGGCGTAGCGGCTGTGCGCCAGGATCATGTCCGAGCGGAACACCGCCACCGGCAGCCCGCACAGGTCGTGCGCCTCCCGCAACAGCACCTCACCCGCCCATTTGCTGTTGCCGTAACCGTTGGCGTAACTGTCGTCGAGCGAGCGCCGCGCGCTGATCTCGCGGATATCGCCGTCCTCGGTGAATCGCTGCGGGTCCACCTGCGCGGCCACGCCGACCGTGGACAGGTAGGTCACCGGCTTGAGCTGCCCGGTCGACGCCAGCCGGATCACCTCCGCGGTGCCGACGACATTGGGGCCGAACAGCTGGTCGTAGGGCAGCACATGGTTCACCAGCGCCGCCGGATGCACGACGAGGTCCACGGTGTCGGTCAGCCGACGCCAGTTCGACTCGCCTACACCGAAATTCGGCTCACCGATATCTCCCGCGAGCACTTCCAGCGTGCCGTCGGCCAGCTCGCGGTACCGCCGCAGCAGCTCCGGGTCGCCACTGTCGAACACGCCATCCAGCCGTGCCCGGGCCGCCGCGGCGTCGCGGCCGCGTACCACGCAGACCAGCGTGCCGCCCGAAGTATGCAGCCGCTCCAGCCATTCCAGGCACAGGAATCGTCCCAGGTAACCGTTGGCGCCCGTCAGCAGCACCGTCCGCGGCGGGTGTGGCGCGCGGGGCAGGCCGGCCGCGTCCGCGAGGGTCGCCGCGTCGATGAACTTGTCCAGGGTCAGGTCCGCGGCGCGGATCTCGGTACCGCCGCCGTGCACCGACTCCGCCGTGGGCCGGGTGCCGCCCGTGCGGCGCTCGGTCTCGATGTAGGCGGCCAGCGACCGCAGATCAGTTGCCGGACCGACGATTACGCTCACCGGCACGTCGACGTCGAAGATCTCGCGCAGCAGATTCGACAGCGACAGCGCCGACAGCGAATCACCGCCGAGGTCGGCGAAATGCGCGTCGGGCATCAGATCCGTTCCGGCGCAGCCCAGCAGCGCCCTGGTGGCACGGCCGACCGTATCCAGCACGGGCAGCTCGGCAGCGGCCGTGCGCAGCGCGGACAGCTCGTCCTCCTGCTCGCGCGCCAGCTCCTCGTAACGCTGCTCCAGTCGCGGCCCGTAGCGTTGCTTCAGTTTGGGCCGCAACAACTTCGCGATGCCCGACAGCAACCCGTTGGCCATGCTGAACGGCTCGGTCTCCAGCAGGAAGTCGCGCGGAATCTCGTAGGACTCGAGTCCGGCGTCCTTGGCCACCCGCTGCAGCGACTCCGCGATGGCCGCCTTCAGGTCGGCGACCTCCGGGTACGCCGATACGGCGGCGGCGGTCGGCACGACCACCGCCAGCAGGAAGGCGCGCTCGCTGGAGCCGTACACATAGATCTGGCGCACCAGCGGGCTTCCGGCGTAGACGGCCTCCAACTTCGACACCGCCACGAACTCGCCCTGGGACAGCTTCAGCACGTTGTTGCGCCGATCGACATACACCAGCTGGTCGGGGCCGATCTCGGCCATGACGTCGCCGGTGCGGTAGAAGCCGTCGGCGTCGAAGATCTCGGCGTTCAGTTCCGGGCGCTTGTAGTAGCCCGACACCAGCGTCTCGGCCTTGATCAGCAGCTCGCCCCGCGGATAAGGCTTGTCGGTACCGAAATACCCCAGCTCCGGCACGTCCACCAGCTTGTAGTCCTGCACCGGCGGACGCTGCAGCCGATTGTTGAGCAGCACCCCGCCGCCGGTCTCGGTGGCGCCGTAGCCGTCGAACATCCCGATGTCGAGCACCGACTCCATGAACGCACGCATATCCGGGGACACCGGCGCGCTGCCGACCAATGCCAGCAGTAGCCTGCCGCCCAGGAAGTGTTCGCGCAGTTCGGTTTTCAATTCCCGCTCGACATCAGCCGGGTCGCCACCGGCCGCCACCTTGCGGTCCACCTCGCTGCGGAAGCGCTGGAACACCATGTCGCACACGCGCGGAACGAAGAACACCAGTGTCGGCCGGGCCAGCGAGATGTCCTCGAACAGGGTGGACATATCGCTGCGGGCCGCGAAGTACACGGTGCCGCCGACCGCCAGGCAGCCGATCACCGACGCTCGCCCGGCGATGTGGCTCATCGGCATGTAACCGAACCCGATCGCGGGCAGCGGATGATCGCCGCCGCTGCGCCACATCCGGGCCAGCATCCGCTCGGAATACATTGCGCCCTTGGGTGTTCCGGTACTCCCGGAGGTGTAGATCAGCAACGCGAGCTCGTCCTCGGCCGCGCCGGTGCGCAGCGGGGCGGGCGGCAGCGCGCGACCGCGGTCCAGCGCGTCGTCCAGCGTCTCGACGAGCACCGATCGACCGGCCAGCCGGGCGCGGGCGGCCGTGAGCGCGCCGCGGTGGTCGTCGTCCCCGGCGTGATAGTCGAAGACGACCAGCGAGCGCACCGACTCGGCGGCGAGCGCCAGATCGACTGCGGCACCGAGCTGTTCGACGTCGCTGGCGAGTACGCGGGGCTCGGTTTCCGCCACGATCGGCGTCAGCTGTGCGAGCGACCCGCCCGCCTGCAGCGGCACCCCGACTGTTCCCAGGTAGGTGCACGCGAGATCGACGATGGTGTAGTCGATACTGGTGAAGCCGAGCACGGCGACGAAATCGCCTGCGCGCGTAGGCCGTTCGGGATCGTGATGCCACGCGGCGGCCAGCGCCCGCACCCGCTCCCACAATTGCCCGTAGGTGATGGTGTCGAATCGGGGCAGCAGCCGCGCATGGCGGCGGCCGCTGTCGTCGGCGATGTACTCCACGGCACGCTGACCGGCCGCCGGTCGGTCGGCGTATCCCGTCATGAGAGTGGCCACAACCTGCGCCGATCCCAGCTCCGGCGCCTGCACGGCCCTGCTCACGGCGTCGTCCGGCAGCGCGGCGCGAAGCTGCTCGTCGCGCCCGATCAGCTCCGTCGCCCGCCGTACCAGTCGTTGCTGTTCCTGCGTGATATCCATCCCCAAGACGTCCATACCCGACCTCTCCGAGTTGTCCGGCACCCTGCTCGACAGTCGATGCGCGCGGGGCAAGCACATCCCGCCGCAATTAATTTCCCACGCTAACTATCACTACGGTCGCGCCGTCCGCGACACACTGTCAAGTGCGTCGTCGCGGGTCACGGCATCGCCCGAGCTAGGCGGCATTGAGGCGTGCGTCACATCACGCGCGGCGGACACGGTTACGATCCGAGGTGGTGGCTCGCCGCGGCGAGCGGTGGCAGTGAGGAGAGGTCCATGTCCCAGAAGGTTCGCGGCGTCGTCGCCCGCAGCGCCGGAGCGCCGGTCGAGATCGTCGACATCGTCGTCCCGGATCCGGGGCCGCACGACGTGGTGGTGCGGGTGCTGGCATGCGGGGTGTGCCACACCGATCTGACCTATCGCGAGGGCGGCATCAACGACGAGTTCCCGTTCCTGCTCGGCCACGAGGCCGCGGGCGTGGTGGAGACCGTGGGCGACGCCGTCACCCATGTGCAGGCCGGTGACCGAGTGCTGCTGAACTGGCGCGCGGTGTGCGGCGCCTGTCGTGCCTGCAAGCGCGGAAAGCCGTGGTACTGCTTCGACACCCACAACGCGAGCCGCCCGATGACGCTGGCCGACGGCACCACCCTGACCCCCGCGCTGGGTATCGGCGCGTTCGCCGACAAGACCCTGGTGCACGAGGGCCAGTGCACCGTCATCGACGCGGAGACCGACCCGGCGGTGGCCGGGCTGCTCGGCTGCGGCGTGATGGCCGGACTCGGCGCGGCCATCAATACCGGCAACGTGCGCTACGGCGACTCGGTGGCCGTGATCGGCTGCGGTGGCGTCGGCGATGCCGCCGTCGCCGGGGCCCGGCTGGCCGGCGCGACCACGATCATCGCCATCGACCGGGATCCGCGAAAGCTGGAGTGGGCCACCGAACTCGGCGCCACCCACACGCTGCGGGCCGGCGACGACGTGGTGGAGCGGGTGCAGGAGCTGACCGGCGGTTTCGGCGCGGACGTGGTGATCGACGCGGTGGGCCGCCCGGAGACCTGGAAGCAGGCGTTCTACGCGCGCGATCTGGCGGGCACCGTGGTGCTGGTCGGCGTCCCCACGCCGGACATGCGCCTGGAGATGCCGCTGATCGACTTCTTCTCCCGCGGTGGGGCGTTGAAGTCCTCCTGGTACGGCGACTGCCTGCCCGAACGCGATTTCCCGATGCTGCTGGACCTGTACCGCCAGGGCCGCCTGCCGCTGGAACGCTTTGTCACGGAACGCATTCCGCTCGACGGGGTGGAACCGGCGTTCACCACGATGCACCACGGTGAGGTGCTGCGCTCGGTGGTGGTGCTGTGAACATCGAGCGCGTGGTCACCTCCGGCACCTTCGAATTGGACGGCGGTTGCTGGGATGTCGACAACAACGTCTGGGTCGTCGGCACCGACGCGGAGGCGGTGATCGTCGACGCCGCTCACGACCCGGCGCCCGTACTCGCCGCCGTGGGCGACCGCAAGGTCACGGCGGTGGTCTGCACCCATGCCCACAACGACCACATCAACGTCGCACCGCAGCTGGCCGCGGCGACCGGAGCGCCGATCCTGCTGCACCCCGCCGACGACATGCTCTGGCGCGCGGTGCATCCCGAGGTCGACTACCGTCCGCTGGCGCACGGCCAGCGAATCCCGCTCGGCGACACCGCTATTCAGGTGTTGCACACGCCCGGCCACTCGCCGGGCTGCTGCAGTCTGTACCTGGCCGAACAGCAGGTCGTATTCACCGGCGACACGTTGTTCTCGGGTGGCCCCGGCGCGACCGGACGGTCGTTTTCGCATTTTCCCACCATCATCGAGTCCATCCGAACCCGGCTGCTGGCGCTGCCGGGCGACACGATCGTGCACACCGGGCACGGCGACTCCACCACCATCGGCGCCGAGGCGCCGCACCTCAGCGAGTGGATTCACCGGGGGCACTGACCGATTCGCCGCCGCGGTCGGCCTGTTGAATTTCACACATCAACTACCAAGCAATCGCTTGGGTTGGTAACCTCGGCAGGGTAGGAGGACGGTGACCGGCATCGGTCGGGCAGACGATGCGCACGCACCGTGCCGGTTCGCGCACACGCGACCATCAGGGAATATCAATGGGGATGTGACCAAGGGCAATTCGATTCCGTCCGGCACCGCCGGGCCGGTCGCGGCGTGCCGCCGTCCGTCGATGACTCGACAGACAGGAACACCACCCATGACCAGCCGGAAGATTCCGGATCCGAACCACCCGCTGCTCCCCCTGGCGCGGGCATACACCAACTACTTCACGCCGACGGTCACCGGCGCGCAACACGTGCCGGAATCCGGTCCGGCACTGATCATCGGCAACCACTCGTCGATCTACTGGGCACCGGAAATTTGGATCACCCTGCTGACGATGATGGACCGCAGGCCGACCGAGCCCAGCTTCGGGCTGGCGCACGAAATCCTGCTGCGCACACCGCTTCTCGGCGACAGCCTGCGCGATCTCGGCGCCCTGCCGGCTTCGTGGGAGGCCGCGACGACCGGTGTGAAGGACGGCGGCGCCGTGCTGGTGTACCCGGGCGGCGATTGGGAGGCGTGCCGTCCCTGGACCGACCGCGGCCGCATCGACTTCGCCGATCGGAAGGGATTCGTCCGTCTCGCACTGCGACTCGGTGTTCCGGTGATTCCCGCCGTCGCCACCGGCGGCCACGACTCCATCTTCATCGTCAGCCGCGGCGAACGCACCGCACGGCTGCTGCGGCTGGACAAATTGCTGCGCGCCAAGGTATTTCCGTACACCGTCGGCCTGCCGTTCGGCTTGGCGCCGATCGTGCCGCAGTTCCCGCTGCCCGCCACCGTGCAGCTGAGTTTCCTGCCGCCGCTGAGCTGGTCCACCGAACCGGGCGATCCCGACAACCCGGCCGAGGTGGACGCCTGCTACCGCGACACCGTGGACACCATGCAGCGCGAACTCGATCGGTTGCGCGCCGAGATCCCCAATCCCGTCGCCACGGGCATCAAACGGCACCTCGCCGACCTGCCGGGCCCGCTGTCGAGCCTGGCCGCGATCGTGTGAGCGACGATCACGACGACATCACCGCCTCCATCGAGGCCACCAGCCGGGCGGCGTGCTCGCCGAGATAGAAGTGGCCGCCGTCGTAGGTGGTGAGTTCGAAATCGCCGGTGGTGTGGTCGCGCCAGGCGCGCACCTCCGCGAGGGTCACCTTCGGATCGTGCAGGCCGATGTGCGCGTGGATCGGCGCGGAGACGATGGCGCCGTCCTCGCCGCGGTAGGTCTCGGCGGCCTTGTAGTCGGCTCGGAGGGCGGGCAGGATCGCGCGCAGCATCTCCTCGTCGTCGAGGACCCGGGCGTCGGATCCGTCGAGACGCCGCATCTCCGCGAGCACACCGGCGTCATCGAGCAGGTGCACGGTCTCGTTGCGCACCTGCGACGGCGCCCGGCGGCCGGAGACGAACAGGGCGGCGGGCCCGGTGCCGCGCGCCTCCAGCAGGCGCGCCACCTCGAACGCCACCGACGCGCCCATGCTGTGCCCGAACAGGTACAGCGGCCGGTCGAGCCACGGAACCAGTTCCGCCGCAACGTGTTCGGCCAGTTGCGGCACGCTCTCGAGGCAGCGCTCGTGGCGGCGGTCTTGGCGCCCGGGGTACTGGACGGCCAGCACCTCGTGCGCGGGCGCGACCATCCGGGAGACCGGATGGAAGTAGGTCGCCGACCCTCCGGCGTGCGCCAGGCAGACCAGCCGCGCGGCCGGATCGGCGCGCGGATGGAACCGCCGCAGCCAGGACCCGGCTGTTCGTTGTCCGTCGGTCATCGAAACCCTCTCGTGCGATGTCCTCCGACATTGTCGCGGTGTTCGGTCGTTCCGGCCACCGCAGGTCGGCCGGACAGCGCGAAAGCCCGGCGGCCGAGGAGTTTTCGTGTTCGACTGCGGGCACGGCCGAAGGGAGGTTCCCCTTGCTGGATCGTTACGGCAGCTCGAGATCGGCGACCCCGTCACCGTGCAGGTTCCCTGCGACAATCCGCACTGCCTGTCCGGGGCGCACGGTGTGGTCGCGGATTTCCGTTCGGAACATGTGCTGGTGCGCCTGGCGGCCACGCCGATCGGGCACGCGGACGAGACCGTGGTGTCGGTGGGTTCGAGGCAGGTCGAATACGGGCACACCGGCGTCGATGCGAATTCGGCCGCGCGGCAGCGTTGTTCGCCGGAGGACTATGCGGCGGCCTGCGTCCGCGCGGCGGCGGCGCTCGCGACCGATCGGAAGATCATCACCGGTGCGCAGGCGGCGCGAATGCTCGCCGCCTGGCAGCGGTCACGGCGGTAGCGGACCGCGCGATCACGGTGTGGAGTAGCCGATCAGCGCGCCGATCCCGGCCCCGATCGGCACCGTCACCAGGGCGCCGACGCCGCCCAGGAAGAACCCGATGACCGCGCCGATTCCGGCGCCGATGAGCGCGCCGACGACCGCGTTGTGCTGCTTGCGCGCCTGGGTCTCGGCCTCGTCGATGTGCTGGGCCACCTGCGCCGCAGCGGAGTCCGCGGTCAGTGTCAGCGTGCGGCCGGCCGGGTCGATGCGCGGTGTCAGGCCGACGGTGCCGCCCGCGACCCGCACGGCCAGCGGTACCGTCACGACCTCGCGGCCCGCGACATCGGTGAGCGTGACCGCCCGGCCGTCCGGGGCGAGCGTGAATCTGCCTGCGGTGACGGTGGTGCTCACCCCGGTGTGGTCGGCCGTGGGCGCGGACACGTAGGCGATGCCGTGGTCGACACCGCTGATACCCGCCTCGGCCGCCGGTGCGGGCGCCGCCCCGACGACCCCCGCGGTGACGCCGGTGGCCCCGATCGCGAGCAGGGCGGTAGCAGCGATTCGCTTGGCTCTCATTGCCTTCCCCTAATTCCCTCGGCTCGGTAACAGCCGAAATTCCCCGGGCCGGATCTCGGCCGCTCCCATTGTCCCGCGAAAACCCTGCGCAGCGGTCCGTTCCCGGAATCTCGTGGTCACGTCACGACAAAGCCCAGGTATCGTTGCTTTTCGGATCGAAGGCATCAGTGGACACCCATCGCTCGGCCGCACGCTAGGAGCCACCACATGGTCACGATCATCGGCGGCGGTATCGCCGGCACCGTTCTCGCCGGAGCGCTGGCGCGGCACGGTCACCCGGCCACCGTGTACGAGCGGCAGGCGCACCCGCGCAACGGGCAGTTCCTCGTCCTCGACGGGCGCGCGCACGCCGCGCTGCACAGCCTCGGCGTGCCGATGGACCGGCTGCACAACGTGTCTCACCCGCTCACCGCGATCCGCATCGCCTACACGGACAACGAGCGCACCCGGCCCAGCGACGGCCACCGCCTGTATTTCCGCGACGACCTCATGGGTGTGCTGAGCGATTTCGCCGGGACCGCGGGTGCGCAGCGGCACGACGGCATCACGATCACCGACCTCGATCCTGCCACCGGCACCGTGGTCAACCGTGCCGCGGCCGTTGCGGCCGATGACCTGATCATCGGCGCCGACGGCGCCGACTCGCTCGTCCGCGCCCGCCTCGAACCCGCCCGGTCGGCTGAATACGCCGGGCAGACGGTTGTCTACGGCACCACGCGCGTCGCGGTGCGGCCCGGCAGCGCGCCCTCGGTCCTGCACTTCCAGGGCCGGGTGGGCACCGGCACACTTCCCACGAGCACCTTCGGTCACTTCTGGAACGACGAAGTGGCCGTGTGGTTCTGCCGCATCACCCAGCCCGAACTCTCGCCCGAGGACCTCGGGACCCACCCGGCGCCGGACTGGACCGAGGCCGTCCGGCAGTCCGCCCCGGCCATCGCACCCCTCGTCGACACCATGCTCACCGAGACCGACACCGTCCGGGTCATCAACGCCCGCAACGTGCCGCTCGCCACCGCCGCACCGCCCCGCTCCCCCGTCATCCTCTGCGGCGACGCCGACCATGCCCTCACCCCCGCCGCCGGCGTAGGCGCCCGCGACGCCATCGAGGACGCGGCGGCCCTCGCGACCGCCCTCACCACCGGCGCGGACCCGGCCGCGGCAATGGCGGAACGCCGGCGTCAACTGGTCGAGGAACGAGACCGCATCGCACGGCTGTACGAGCGACCCCGGAAGTAGCGCAGGCGCGCAAACCACACCCACCGCCGTCCCACACCGCCACACCCGCCCCGAGAACCCCCAGGTAGAGCCCCGATTTGGGCCCCCGACAACCCATACGCTAAAGTTTCTCCTCGGCCCGCCCAACACAACGAGCCACCACAGTCCCCTATAGCTCAATTGGCAGAGCAGCCGACTGTTAATCGGCAGGTTTCTGGTTCGAGTCCAGATGGGGGAGCATAAATTGCCAGGTCAAGCGCTGATAGCCAAAAGCCCGGTCCGGTCGGACTGGGCTTTCACCAAAAGTACGCCAAGTATTCAGCGCCGGGGCTTCGTCAGCTGGTCATTCCCAGCCCAATCCAAGTTCCAGCGACGAATCCTATGCCTGCTCGGGCAACACGATGTAGTGCCGCTCGGTGACACTCTCGCGCGAATGCCCCAGTTGCTTGGCGACCGTCTTTCGAATCCCGATGCTTCGGCGATCAGCGTGGCGACAGCCTTCCGGGACGTGTACTGGGTGAATCGTTGTGAAGCTCGCGGCGCAATGAGGGTCTCGACGAGGCCCCCAAACTGAGTGCTTCTCACTGGTCGAGTCGCACATGATCAAGTGGGCTCGCGAAGTGTGGGCGACAGCATGGTCCGTTGCGTCCGGACTCCCCACCGGTGTGCGTGTTGCAGTAGCGCCGGATCGTCGGTAACTAGGATTCCGTCTGCGTACGCGGCCCACTCGCGCAGCACATGCCACGTTTCGGCCTCACTGAGGCGGGACAGCGGGTCGTCGGGATGTCCGCCGAACACTGCCCGTCGCCGCAGTTGCACCTGCTGAATTTCGTCTGGATCGGAGATTTCCAGCGGCTCGCCGAGCCAGCCTTGCGACACGATCGAAGCGATGGCCGTGCTCGCGCCGTGCGTCCGGCCGGCCTCGAAAGCGGTCGCGGCCGTCCATCGACCGCGACCGTGCAACAACGACCGCAGGGTGTCCAGGCGACCTGACATCGCATAACTGCGCACCACCGTGACGTCCGGAAACAGGTAGGCGCTCACGAAATTTGGTACTCCCCCGGATCTGATTCCAGCGCTGCCCGCAGTCCTGCCTCATCTAGTCCCGCCAAGGTGGCGTAGGGCCGCAACGTAGCTACTCCCCGCTCATAGGCAGTGTAAGTGTCCCGGACCAGCAAACCCGGCGGGCGGGCTGTGCGCGCGGCGATGACCTGCCTGCTGTAATCCGCGCTGCGTCCAGCGATGGCCGCGGCTTTTGCCGCGCTCAGGCGGCGATACTCGTCGCAGAGTCCGGCATCTATGAGCCGCAAATCGAGCATTCGATAGGCCAGCGCAGCGGGGGAAACCACGAGATCACAGACGAGCTCCGCGAACGTCGCCGTCCCGAAGCCGTCGGCTTCCACTGCCCCGCGCAGAGTCGCCTCCGGCATAAGGAACGCCGCAGCGAAGGCGTTCGCCCGCTGCTCGGTGGGGTCCCGCCGCTGCTCGGGTCCGAAGATGTTCTCGTCGAGATGGATTCCTTGATCGTCACCGGCGAGGAGGTGACCGAGTTCGTGGGCGAGAGTGAACCGTTGCCGGGCCGGCACCGCGACGGTGGTCAGCACGATCAGCTTCACATCGTCCGCCGAAATCGCCAGCCCGTCGAACTCTTGGTCCGAACTGATGTCGGCGATGCAGATATCGGCCCCGAACGCTGACTCGACGGCGTCCAGCAATTCGGGGCCCCAAAGGGGGGTGGCGTCGGCCGACAGCCGGGCCGCGGCCGCCGCCGCCAGTCGCTGACCCTGTGCTCGATATGTCCCGTCCACCAGGTCGAGCGAGAGCGGTTGCCACGGTTGCGGAAACCCGAGCGCGGCCATGTCGGAACGCATGGCACCGTATTGCCTGGCGATGCGCAAGATGTCCGTCGCGTTGCCGCTCGAGGTGCGCGCGGCGACGGCCAGCTGTGGTTCAGTACCAGTCACAAACCAATCGACGGTACGGCCAGACAGTTCGGCGATGCGCGCAAGATCTACCGAGGAGAAGCGCCGGATGCCTTTGAGCGACTTGGAAAGCTTGGACTCGTCGAGACCGATGCGCGCCCCGAAGTCGCGCTGACTCAGGCCGGATGCCTGGATAACGTCGCGCACTCGGTCTGCGATGCTGGTCACGAAGCGTAGCTTACGGCACTTGCGAAAATCGCAAACTACGCGCATGATTGCTACCCGAGACGGTCGAAGCCGGTGTCGTTACGGCAGCGCCGTCGCCGTTGCACCATCGAGAATTCTCAGCGTGCATGTGTAGTGGGGAAGGTCCAGACATGACAATCGCATCCGACGAGCGCCCGGCCGCCGAGCAGGCGCGGTCGGCCGGTGTGCCGGCCGTGCCGGAGCCCGGCCAGCTTGTCAACGTGCGCGGTTCGCGATGGGTTGTCGCGGACGTTCGTGTACAAGGGCTACCGCGCAGCCCGGCGGACGAAGGCACGCCGGGGCTAACCCACGTGGTCACGTTGCAATCTTTCGAGGAAGACCGGCTCGGTGAAGAGTTGGCCGTGGTGTGGGAGCTCGAGGTCGGACACACACGGGAGCCGGATCAGGGATTGCCCCCGACGATCGGCGCGGAGAATTTCGATGATCCGAACACCCTCGCCGCCTTTGTCGACGCTGTGCGCTGGGGCGCGGTCACCTCGGCCGACCCGAACGCTTATCAGGCGCCGTTCCGTAGCGGCGCGAATATCGAGGCCTACCAGCTCGAGCCGTTACGTCGCGCGCTGCAATCGGCCCGGACGAATCTCCTTCTCGCCGATGATGTCGGCCTCGGCAAGACGATCGAGGCCGGGCTTGTCATACAAGAGCTACTGCTGCGCCACCGCGCCCGATCCGTGATCATCGTCTGCCCTCCGAGCCTGGCGCTGAAGTGGCAGGACGAGATGCGGGAGAAGTTCGGCCTCGAATTCGTGATCGTCAACCGTGAACTGATGGCTCAGGTGCGTCGCACCCATGGGTTGGATGCCAACCCCTTTCGCCTTTTTCCGCGGGTGATCGTGAGCATGGCTTGGCTGCCGACGTTGCGGGCCCAGCGACTGCTGCGCCACATCTACGCCGACGCCAAGAACAGCTCGACAGCCCGGCGATTCGTGTTCGACATCCTCGTCGTCGACGAAGCCCACCACGTCGCGCCGTCGAGCCCCATTTCCCCGTCGGGACGGCGTGGCTATGCAATCGATAGTCAGCGCACCCTCGCAACCCGTGAGCTCGCGGCACGTTGCGAACATCGCCTGTTCCTCAGTGCGACACCGCACAACGGCTATACCGAGTCGTTCACGGCCCTGCTCGAAATGATCGACGGCCGCCGGTTCAGCCGGGGCGCAATCCTGGACGAGCAGGCGCTGCGTGAGGTCGCGGTGCGGCGGCTCAAGACCGAGATCACCGGTATGGGATTCAAGCCGCGGAAGCTGCGCACGCTGTCGTTCACCCCGGCCGAGGATGAGCAGGAGAAGTTCGCATTGCTGGACCGGTTGCTCACCGAGAGTGCACGCAAGAACCGGAAGGCCCGTTCCGGCGACATCGTCGCCATGCTGCTGAAGAAACGATTCCTTTCCAGCCCATGGTCTTTCGCGCGCACTCTGGAGCTCTACGACGCAGCCGCGGCGACCGGTCGCTTGCCGGATATTGATGACGACGACAGCGAGTATTACCAAGAGGTGCTCGGCAGCAGTCAATCCGACGAGGAAGAGGGGGAGCAAGACCAGCCGGAATTCACCACGCTTCGGCGCAGCAAGGGCTCCGATCCGCTGCTGGCCGCAACCCCCGCGGAGATCTCCGAGCTGGTCACTTGGGGATACAGCTACCAGCACCGGGCTGACTCCCGCCTCGAGACACTGGTCGGGTTCCTCGACAGCATCTGCCGGCCTGCCGGGCCCACGAGCTGGTCGAACGAGCGGGTCGTGGTGTTCACCGAGTACGCCTCGACTCTCGAGTGGATCGCTGAGGTTCTTCGCCAGCGCGGCTACAAAGATCGCCTCGCCATCATCCAGGGTTCGACGCCGACGGAAGATCGAGAGTTGATCCGAGCGCGCTTCACCCGCGCCCCCAGGAACGAACCCGATGATGTACGAGTGCTTTTGGCGACAGACTCGGCCGGCGAAGGCATTGACCTGCAGTCCCACTGCCATCGCCTGGTCAACTACGACGTGCCGTTCAATCCGTCCCGGCTCGAACAGCGAATCGGCCGCATCGACCGCTACGGCCAGCGGGAGGCGCCGCAGATCTTCCACTTCGCCCCTGACTCGGCCTCGGCCACGTACGCCGCGGATCTGGATTTCATGCGCCGGATCGCCGAGAAGGTCGGGCAGGTCGCGGTGGATCTGAGCTCGGTGAACCCGGTGATCGACGCGGAGATACAGGAGCATTTCAGCCCGACCGGCATCAATCGCCGCAAGCAGCGACCGTCGACCGAAGACAGCGGCGCGGCAATCATCACCGGCGCGCTGGCCAGCGGCCGTGAACTCAACCGTCAGCTGACCGAGCTGGCCGAAGGCTACACAGAGCAAAAAGCCGGAATGCACCTTACCCCGGCCAATGCCCGCCGCGTTGTCGACACCGCGCTGGCGCTCACCGCTCAACCGCCGTTGATCGAATACGGGGATCAGGACACCGCGGCCGAGGTGTTTCAGGTCCCCGACCTCGGTACTGCGTGGCAGCCCGCGCTGCGCGGCCTGGACACTCGACTCGAGCCTGGCGTGCTGCGCCCGATCACCTTCGACGAGGAGGCGGCGCGCGGCCGGGCCGACCTGGTGCACATCCATCTCGGTCACGCCCTGATGCAGCGGTCGGCCCGCATCCTGCGCAGCACCCTATTCAGCGCGGATTCCGCGATCCACCGGGTGACCGCGGTGGTGGTCGAGGACCTGCCGGAATCCTGCGTGGCCGCCGTGTCGCGGCTGGCTCTGGTAGGCCGCGGGGGCGTGCGGCTGCACGAGGAGGTGTTCCTCACCGGCATCCGCATCCGCGGCCAAGCGATGGCCGAGGAGAAGGTGGAGCGACTCCTCGACAACACGCTCGACGCCGAACAATTAACCCTCGCCGACGCCGATGTGCGGTCCACCTTGGCCCGCCTATGGAATGCCGACAACTCGCGGCTGCGAACTCGTTTGCTGGCCGCGATGGAGCGCCGCGCCGAATCCAAACAGCGCATCGTCGAGACGACGCTCGAGCGACGGCGCGACACCGACATCTCGCGCGCACGAGAGATTTTCGGCGCGTTCCGCCTCAATCTCGAACGATCCCGGCAGCTGCTGGCCGACGAGATCGCCGGCCAGGAGGAGATGCTGTTCCCCGACGACATGCAGCGTCAGCGCCGCCGCGACCTGCGCGCCATGGAAGACCGCCTGGCCAATTTGTCCGATGAGGAACGCCGCGAGGTCGATTCGATCGCCGAACGCTATACCGACATCAAACCGCACGTGTCCGCCGCCGCCGTGGTGTTCGCGTTGACACCCGCCGACGCGCGTCCTGGAGTTCTGAAATGACCTCGCCGAAACCCCGCCCGAAATCGAGCGCCGATCTGCACCGCGCCTGGCTGGAACTGGTCGATGCCGACGGACCGTTCTTGTCGGTGCCCGCACTGAAAAGACTATGGCCACAAGGCATGCCGCAGCTGGGCTGCGATCAGCTCGCGATGCTCCGGGATGCCAAGCCCGTATTCGAGAAGGCCTGGGAAGAATGGGACAGCGACCGCGAGAGCGTCGGCGCCCTAGAACGTTACCGGGCGGCGCGCGACGAATGGGTCGATCTCATTCTGCGTGACGTCGCCGGGTGGGGTGCGAAACTTACTGCGCCGCAAGGACATCTGGCGGAGGTAGCGGCCCACTCGCCGGATCGTTCCGTGACGGTCCGCCCGACCGCGGCGCTGGCGCATGGCGACCTCGTGGGGGCACTGGTGCTCGTCGTCGACCCGGTCGATTCCCTGCGCGACGGGCTCGGCGACGGCTGGGCGGCCGCGCCGATCGACCGGATGGAGGAGTTGCTGCGCACCGCCGCGGTGCCGGTGGGCATCGTGACCGACGGGCGCTGGTGGGCACTGGTCAGCGCGCGGGAAGAGACGATGGTCGCCTCCGGCATCGTGGACGCGCAGACCTGGATCGAAGAGCCGATCACCCGCAACGCGTTCTTCGAGTTGCTCAACCGACGCGGCCTCATCGGCGGGCGGGCCGAAGACCGGCTCACCGAGATCTTCGCCGCGTCGGTTGCCGCCGCCGAGGAGATCACCGAAACCCTCGGCATTCAGGTCAAGCGTGCGGTGGAGCTGCTGGTGCAGGCCATGTCCGAAGGGGCCGCCGGCAGCATCGAGCACGGCGAACCGAACCCGCTGCCCGCCGATCGCGGCCAAGTGTACGAGGCGGCGGTGACGGTGATGATGCGGGTAGTGTTCCTGCTGTTCGCCGAGGAACGCGGACTGCTGCCCCAGAGCGAGCTGTTCACCCAGGGCTACGGCATCAGCGACCGGTTCGACGTGCTGGATCGCCGGGCTCACGAAGAGAACAAAGAAGCTTTGGACGCGACCTTCCACACCTGGCACCGGCTACTGGCCACCTCCCGCGCCCTGTATCTGGGCGCGTCTTTCGAAGACCTGCGGCTGCCCTCCTACGGCGGCTCACTCTTCGACCCGGACCGGTTCCCGTTCCTCACCGCCCGCACGGCCCATGACACCCTCGCGGTGACCATCAGCGACCGGGTGATGCTCGAGGTGCTGCGGGCCGTCCAGTTCGCCCAGCTCAAAGGCGAACCGGCGCGGCGCATCTCCTTCCGCGACATCGACGTCGAGCAGATCGGCTACATCTACGAAGACCTCCTCGGCTACACCACCAAAGAGGTCGACGTGGTCACCGTCGGGTTGATCGGCAGCAACGGCGAGGAACCGGAGATCCCTCTGGGACTGCTGGAATCGCTGGCAGACCCGAACCCGGACAAATTCGCCGCCGCAATCCTCGATTGGGTGAAGAAGGACCAGCCCGCCGCCAAACCGCCCTCGAAAGCGGCCCTGGTGAAGGCCATTCGAGCAGCTGACATGGTAAAGGACACCGAGCGAGCGTTGCGCGCCGTGACCACCGACGCGCCGCTGCGCGACCGGCTGCGCCCGTTCATCGGCATCATCCGCCGCGATCTGCGCGACCGGCCGCTCGTCGTCCTGCCCGGCGGTGTGCTGGTGGTCGAGACCCCTTCCCGCGCGAACTCCGGCGCCCACTACACGCCCCGCGACCTCGCCGAGGAAGTCGTCCGGTACGCGCTGGAGCCGCTGGTCTATTCGCCTGGCCCGCACGATACCGCCGACGCCGACGGCTGGCGGCTGGTGTCCTCGGAGCAGATCCTCGACCTCAAGGTCGCCGACATCGCCTGTGGTTCCGGCGCTTTCCTCGTCGCCGCCGCCCGCTATCTCGCGGCCCGGCTCACGGAAGCCTGGCAGCGGCAGGGCGAGGCCGTCGGCAATGCGCACGGCCTGTACATCCGAGCCGTCCGCGATGTGGTCGCCTCGTGCCTGTACGGCGCCGATATCAACGGCATGGCCGTGGAGATGTGCAAATTGTCGCTGTGGCTGGTATCGCTGGACCCGAAACTGCCGTTCTCCTTCGTGGATGACAAAGTACTGCACGGCAATTCACTGCTTGGCCTCACCGACCTCGACCAGCTGCGGCATCAGCACATCTACCCCGACCCGCAGCAGCTGATGACCTCCGATATCGATGTAGATGCTGTTATCAACAAGGCGATCCGGTTGCGCCGAGCTCTCGCCAGTCCGATCAGCGATGCCGATCCGCAGCGGTTGGCAACCACTAAACGGCGGCAGTGGCGCGAATTTGGTGAAATCACCGAGCAGCTGCGCCGTATCGCCGACGGGGTCGTGGCAGCCGGGCTGCCGCTGGGTGGTAAGCCCGGCCGTGCGTTAACCGAGGCGTACGAGAACCTGCGCATCGCCGTCGGCATGGCGTACCCGGCCGATGGCAGCGCGCCAGATTCGGCGATGCTGGACCGGATCATCGAACGCGGCCTCACGCCCACTGTGCCCACCGACTACGAGCGTTGGGAGCCGTTGCACTGGGTGCTAACCGTTCCGGACGTGCTGGAGCGGGGTGGGTTCGATGCGGTTATCGGCAACCCGCCATTTCTCGGTGGCCAGAAGCTCACAGGCACTTTGGGTACCGACGTACGAGACTGGTTAGTCCAGGTGTTAGCTGCCAGACAGAGGGGCAAAGCTGATCTCGTCGCCTACTTCTTCCTACGCGCCATGTCACTACTCACTCCCCACGGCAATCTCGGGCTGATTGCGACAAACACCGTTGCGCAGGGAGACACCCGGGAAGTCGGCCTCGATCGCATGGTGACGAATGGGCTTACCATTACCCGAGCCGTCCAGAGTAGGACATGGCCAGCTGCCAGTGCGAACCTGGAGTATGCAGCGGTGTGGGGCACTCGGAATCATGTGGCGGACGGGGTGCCACGGAATGCAGATGGTATTCGGGTGCGGCGGATATCGTCGCTTCTTGAGTCTGTCGGACGCGTGGACGGATTGCCTGTTCGATTAACTGAGAACTTAGGCGTATCGTTTATTGGATGCTACGCGTTAGGTATGGGATTTTTCCTTGAACCCAAGGAAGCTTTGGAATGGCTGGAAGCCGATCCGAAAAACGCCGAGGTGTTGTTCCCGTACATGAACGGCGAAGATCTTAATTCCCGACCTGACACGTCACCTTCCCGGTGGGTAATTGATTTCTACGACCGCACTGAGGAGGAAGCATCATTGTATCGGCTGCCTTTTCAGCGGATTTCGGAAACGGTAAAATATGAACGACAAAAGAACAACCGCAAAGCAGTCCGGCTCCGCTGGTGGCAACATGCCGAGAAGCGCCCTGCGATGCGCAGAGCCATATCTAAACTAGATGAAGTGTTGGCGATCGCCCGAATCAGCAAGGCGGTGATGCCTGTGCGCGTAAAAAATAACCGGATTCTTAATGAGATGACCGTCATATTCGCCACAGATTCCTATGCCGACCAAGCGCTGCTGTCTTCCGCTGTGCATCAAGTGTGGTCGATCACCTACAGCTCGACTCTAGAGACGAGGGTCAACTATGCACCGTCCGATGTATTCGCAACCTTTCCGCGTCCAGAAGCCAGCGTCGACCTTTATAATCAGGGCCGAATTCTCGATGCCGAGCGCCGCGAGATCATGCTCCGTCGCGAACTCGGCGTGACCAAGCTCTACAACCTGATCAACGACCCGAAAGTCTCCGATTCTGCCGACCCGGATATCGCCCGCCTCCGTCGGATCCACGTCGACCTCGATGAGGCAGTCTTGTCCGCCTACGGCTGGGACGATGTCCCCTTGGACCACGGCTTCCACACTTACCGTCAGATGCAGCGCTGGACGGTGAGCCCCAGCGCCCGCGTGGAGATCCTGGACCGACTCCTGGAGGAGAACCACCGCCGCGCCGCTCTGCAAGGTAAGGCGCCGGCGGCGCCCGACACCGAGGAGGACGACCAGTGACCACCACCGAGCCCGGTCGCTCCACGACACCCGCCGACGCCCCGGCCGCCAATTCGTCCCGCTGGGACGGCTCGGCGTACCGCCTGAAGCACCCACCGGACGGCCGATCGTGGACCGCCCGGGAAGACCTGGTCGACATTCTGCACCGCGAACTCCTCGGCCCTGCCCACGGCGAGCACGAAATCCTCGACACCACACCTGATTCCGCATATCTGATCGGCCGCATCGCCCCGTACAAGCTGACCGCGGGCCGCGCCGCCCCCACGAACGCCGACACCGGCGAACCGGACACCGATGTGGGTGACGACCTCGACGCGCAGGAAGTGCAGGGCGTTCCGGTGCCTCCGGTCGACGAGACCACGACAGGCTCCGACGAGGACACGGTAGAGGACCAGCCACAGAAGCGCGGCCTGGTGATCCCGTCGTCGATGGGGTTGCGCTGCCAGATCCCCGCCGATCTGGAGCAGTTCACGGTGACCGCGTCGTGGGCGATCTACCGGCCGTTCACAGACGCCCCGGAGGGCGAGAGCACCGGGCATCCGCGGTTCCAGCGAATCCCGTTCGAGTTCGCCACCCCGATCAGGGTGGCCGATCTCGAGCAAGGCGCCACTACCGAAGTGTCGCTGCGGGATTCGGTGGTGCTGCGCATCGATCGTTACGACGATGACCGCAACGATCGCCGAGTCATCGAGATCGCGCTGTGCAACAACCGGGAGACGCCCCGCAAGATCCCCACCGACGCCTGGCTCTACCAGACCGAGATTCTCGTGACCGCGGACGGAGCCGAGGTGTTCCTGCCGGTGCAGGACCCGCTGCTCGAGGACCGGTTCGACCGCGGCGAGGACAACCGCCTGTACCTGCAATACCGCAACCGGCTCGAGTTCGCGATCGGGCGCACCTGCTCGGTCGATTGGAAGGTCGCCGCGGGCGCGCGCCGCGCGAGTGCGGTGTACACGACGTGGCTGCCGGTCACCGAAACGCCACACACCGTGCCAGGCGAGGTCGAAGCGCTGCTCGATATGCGTTTGCTCGCCGAAGCCGATGTCGACGAGCTGCGCGCCGGGCTGGAACCGATCGTCACCGGTTACGCGGCCTGGCTCGATGATGAACTCGCCCGCGCCGAAGGGCGCGGAGAAGAACCCGCGCTGCCGCCGCACCTGCTGGCCGAGGCGCAGGATGCCATCACCGAGGCCCGCCGGGTGCACGAGCAGCTGGCCGCCGGGCTCAAGCATCTGCTCAGCGACGAACACGCGCTGCGCTGCTTCCGGTTCATGAACGAGGTGATGGCGCAGCAGCGCATCCACAGCCAGATCGCGCAATTGCGCACCGAGAAGCCATTTCTCGATATCGACGCCGCCCGCAACGAGGTGCTGTCGCAAGGCGCACGCGCGCATTCCTGGCGCACCTTCCAGCTCGCCTTCGTTCTCATGCAGCTGCCGATGCTCACCGATCCCGCCGCACCACGCCGCTCCAGCGACCTGGCCAAGGCGCAGCTGCTGTTCTTCCCGACCGGCGGCGGCAAAACTGAGGCCTACCTAGGCCTGGCGGCCTATACCTTCGCCATCCGCCGACTGCAAGGCGTGCTGAACACGCCCGACGGCGCGCTGGACGGCAATTCCGGCATCGCGGTCCTGATGCGTTACACGCTGCGGCTGCTCACCGCCCAGCAGTTCCAGCGCGCCACCGCGTTGATGTGCGCGGCCGAGATGGTGCGCCGCGCGGACCCCGACACGTGGGGCGCGGAGCCGTTCCGGATCGGGCTGTGGGTGGGCACCGATGTCAGCCCGAAACGGGTCGACGAAGCCGAAGAGCAGTTGAAGAAGGCCAGCGAGGGGCGCGGCCACCGGATGACGGTGCTGCAGATCCAGCGGTGCCCCTGGTGCGGCAACAGCATCGACGGACATCGCGGCGACGTAGAAGTCGACATGAGCGCCCGCCGGGTCCGCGTGTTCTGCAGCGACGACCTGGCCGAATGCCCGTTCTCCCGCGGCGGCTCGGCCGTCGAGGGGCTGCCGGTGCTCACTGTCGACGAGGAGATCTACCGGCTCGCGCCCACCTTCCTCATCGCCACCGTCGACAAGTTCGCGCGTCTGGCCCGCGAAGGCGAGGCGGCAGCGCTGTTCGGCTACGTCTCCACGCGATGCGAACGCCACGGGTACGTGCACCCCGATTACGCCCATTGCAAGGTGAAGGTCGGCGAGAAGCACAATGCGAGCAAGGAGAAAAACCTGCCAGCGGCGGCCGTGCGGTCGACCGGGCGCTTGCGGCCGCCGGACCTGATCATCCAAGACGAGTTGCACCTCATCACCGGCGCGCTGGGCACGACAGTCGGGTTGTTCGAGTCCGCGATCGATGTACTGTGCTCATGGCGCACCCCGGACGGGCGTAAGGCGCAACCGCTGATCGTGGCCTCCACCGCCACCGCCCGTAACTCCGCCGAACAGGTGAAGCGACTGTACGGCCGCGGAGTCACCATTTTCCCACCGCAAGTGCTCGATGCCGGCCGGACATTCTTCTCCCGCGAAATCGGGGTGCGCACCGAACGCGACGACCCCGACTCTTCCGATAAGCAGCCCGGTCGCCGCTACGTCGGGATCAGCACGACGGGCGTGCGGATCACCACCGCCCAGATCCGGATCTCCGAAATCCTGCTGGCCGCCGGACAACTGCTGCTCAACCGTTTGGGCACGGCAGCCGACCCCTACATGACCCTCGTCGGCTATTTCAGCGCCACCCGGGAACTCGCCGGCATGGTCCGCTACCTCGGCGACGACGTGCAGACCCTGCTGTCCAAAGGTCGCCCGTGGTCGCTGCTGCCGCGGCGCGACGGCACCATCGGCAGCCTCAATACCGAGGAACTGACCTCTCGACGGTCCGGCGCCGACATCACCGCCATCCTCGACAAGATGGCGGTGAACTTCGACCCGGCCTTCGACGCCACCGGCGCCAAACGCGGTGACAAACGACGGCCCACCGCCCCCTACGACGCGGTGCTGGCCACCTCGATGCTGCAGGTGGGCGTCGACGTCACGCGGCTCGGCCTGATGATGGTGGTCGGTCAGCCGAAGAACACCGCCGAATACATCCAGGCTTCCTCGCGAGTGGGCCGAGATCCTGCCCGGCCGGGGCTGGTGGTGTCGGTCGGCAACTGGGCGCGCCCCCGCGACCTCGCCCACTTCGAGCAGTTCAGGCACTATCACGAAACCTTTTACGCCCAAGTCGAGGCGCTGTCGGTGACGCCGTACTCGGTGACCGCGCTGGACCGCGGTCTCGACGGGGTGCTGGTAAGCGCAGCCCGCGTCCTGCAGGCAGGCAGCCGCGACGGCCTCTCCCCAGAAGCGCACGCAGGCCGCGTCGTCGACTGCAAGGCCTTCCTCGACGAACTTTTGGAACAGCTGGCCGCGAGAATGGCGCGAGCGAGCGACGAAGCAGCCGTCGAGCATGCCCGGTCGCGGCTACGCAACCGGGTCGATCACTGGTTCGATCGCCGCGCCGAGGCCGATAACCGAGGCCACCAACTGGCCTACGAGAAACTGCCGAACGACAAGTTCGAGCCGTTGATGATGAGCGCGGAAGACGCCGACCAACTGCGCGACAGCCGCACCGCCGCGCCGTTCGAAGTGGCCAACTCCATGCGCGAAGTGCAGCCGGAGATCAATCTGCTCGTCAGTCCCGATCCGGCGAAACTGCGCTACGACATTCCGCTCAGCGCGCCCCGCTGGGAGCTGCCCGAGGCGAAGGACAACGCATGACCACCCCCGCCGACACTCACCCGGCCGACAATTACATCTACGACGACAGCCAGACCGTCGACCCGCTCGGCGACATCGACATGCAGCACAAGAAGGGCGTCAAGAAGAACCGGGCGAAGGTCGGGTCGGCGCGACCGTCGTCGCTGCTGTACACCTACGGCCCCGGCTCAGTGCTGGACCTGCCGAACTTCACCATCATGCCGATGGGTCTGGACGAGTGGGACCTCATCTGGGAGCGCCGGGCCACCGCGCCGGTCATCCATGCACCCAGATTGAAGGATGCCGTCCGAGTGCTGCTGCGGTCGCGCGATGTCGAGCTGCGTCCGTTCCCCCGGCAGGCGAACACCACCTCCCGCAGCGACGAAGGTAAGGACCTCGGCGTACCGGCTCGGGTGTTCCCGCAGTGGCTGCGCTGCACCGGCTGCGACCTGCTGGCACCGCTGGACGAGTTCCAGTACAGCAACACCCATCCGTATCGGCCGGACCTCGCGGCGTTCGAACATGCTCCGTGTCCGGGGCGTCGAGGGGAGAAGGCGCGTTTCAAGTCTCGGCCGACAACGCCCGCACGCTATCTGCTGGCGTGCGCATTCGGCCATGTCGACGAATTCCCGTACCAGCAATGGGTGCATCGCGGACGCTCGTGCACCAAGGCCACCCATCCCACGTTGAAGATGTCGGACCGCACGACCGGTAAGGGTGGTGTCGCCACGATCACCTGTACGGCGTGCGAGAAGAAGCGGGCGATGAACGAGGCGCAGGGTGAGCTCGGCCGGGAGCGGTTGCCGAAATGCCGTGGCAGACATCCACATCTGGACGCCTTCGCGACCCAGGGCTGTGGGGCCGATCTCCACCTGATCCTGGTCGGCGCGTCGAACCTGTGGTTTCCGGTCAGCCAGTCGGTGATTGTCATGCCGGAATCGTCCGCCGAACACAATCAAGACCTGGCCGACCGAATCCGGCTCGCGCTGGGGGAGGAAAGGCTCGCCAAGTACCGCAATGCACCAGATATCTTGCGCGACTTCCTTCGTGATGATTTCGACCTGTCCGCTGTGGACGACGCCGATCTGCTGAAAATCGCCGCTGCTGCCGCGATGCCCCCAGCAGAGCCCACCGACGAGGACGCCAACGCCTGGGACCCCGTCGATCTGCTGGTGCCCGAATGGCAATACCTGCAACGTGATCCGCTCGGTGATGGTCACTCCGATCGTGCCAAGGACGAGGCGAGCGGTCTCACGCTTTCCACCCGGAACCGTGGACCGAACCTGCCTACCGTAATCAGCCGTATTCTCGCGGTGGAATCTCTGCGCAAGGTCAATGCTCTCGTCGGTTTCACGCGGATCGATGAGTTCGACCGGGTAAACGATGTCGTCGGGCGGATGGTGCGCCTGACCCGGAAACCGAAACCGCGCTGGACGGTCGCCACGGAGGATCGCGGCGAAGGCATTTTCATCCAGCTGGACGAGTCGGCGGTTGCCCCATGGGAATCCGCGATCGTTGATACCGAGCCGTGGATTCTGCACCGGGCAGCGCACGAACGCAACTACCGTAATCGGACGTCGGACACGGCAGACAACTACGATCCGCACAGGCGGTTTCGGCCGCCGCGGTACTGGCTGGTGCACAGCTTCGCCCATATCCTGATCCGGGAGCTGGCCATGACCTGCGGTTACAACGCTGCCAGCCTCAGCGAGCGACTCTATGCCTGGCCTGCCGAGAACGGCCGCCCGCCGGCCGCCGGCCTGCTGATCTGCACCACTGCGTCCGACAGCGACGGCACGCTCGGCGGACTGGTCGAGCAGAGCCGTCCCGACCTCTTCGAAGCGGTGGTGAATCGTGCGCTACGCAAGGCCCGCCGCTGCGCCTCGGATCCCATTTGCGCCAACCGCATTCCGCAGGATCCGGAGGAGTTCCTGCACGGCGCGGCCTGCCACTGCTGTCTCATGGCCTCCGAAACCTCCTGTGAACGCGCCAACCGGTTCCTCGACCGACGGTTTCTGATCGATCTACCCGGACACGATGGCTTTGGCTTCTTTTCGCACCCCAAGTGATGCTGCTCGCGCGCTCGGTGAATTGCTCACCGGAACTGAAGCCCACGCTGTCGCCGACCGGCTCGCCGACGGTGACACCGTCACCGTCGCCATGACCTGGGTAGCCGGTCAGCGCCGGACTCGGGTACGGGCGCTGCTCGACGCAGTGGGTGACCGACAGCAAGCAGTCATCGTCCTCCGTGCCATCGCCGGAGCGCGTGCCGCACACACCTCGGTCGAACCGCTCTGGACGCTGCCCGGCGCGCTCGCCGGAAGCGGCCGCCTTACCAGTCAGGTCACCCACCTGGTCGATGGCGCCCGGCAGTCGGTGGTCTGCTCCACGTTCAACTTCCAGCGCAGCTCGGGGCTGTGGACGGCGCTGCGCCGCGCGGCGCAGCGTCCAGGGGTCGCTGTGCGAGTGTACCTGGATACCCGGGCCGCAGACCAGCGGCCCGCAACGTGGTCGCCGACCACCGCACAGGTCGCCGACCACGTGAAGCCAGGAACAGTGCTGCGGACGAAAGTCTTCGACGGCGGCTACGTCCGCAATCACGCCAAGTTCCTCATCATCGATCACCGGTTCGTACTGGTCACCAGCGCGAACTTCTCTCGCAGCGCCGAACATGAGAACGTGGAATTTGGTCTGTACGTGGACAATTCGAATCTGGCAGAGGCAGTCGAGCGACAGCTTCACGAGATCGAAGACCTCGTCTACGAGCCGATCGGCGACGAGTGACGTGCGGTTAAGGAGAAGCGAATGGCCGTCCTGCGCATCGGCAAAGAGTTCCTGCTCGATTACGGCAAGCTCGACCGGCCCCTCCAAGTGAAGATCTCCGAGGTCTTCGGCCGGTTTGCCGATGCCACGCACACCGGAATACATCTGGAAAAATCAACGCCGCCCGCCATCCGCGGTACCGGTCCATTCGGATCGACAACTTCTGGCGCGGCATCGTGCTGGCCCCGGAATCGGGCAGTACCTACCTGCTGCTGCGAGTTCTGCCCCACGACGACGCCTACGCCTGGGCCAGTCGGCACGAACTGACCGTCAACCGTGCCACCGGCGGTATCGAAATCGGCGATATCGCTGCCCTGGACGCACTGGTGCCCGACCTGGAGTCGGAAAACCAGCAAACGGCGACCAAGCTGTTCGAGCACGTCAAGGATAAAGACCTCGTCCGGCTCGGGATCGACGAGCGCACAAGGCGTTTCGCCCGCTCCCTCACGTCCGCCGAGCCGCTGGAGGCAGCGCAGGAGTTCCTGCCCAGCACCCAATGGCAGGTTCTGTACGGGCTCGCCGCCAGGATGACACCGGACGAGGTCTGGGCCGAGTTGGGCGCCGCGCTCGCGTCCGAGAACATCGACGTCGACGATATCGACGCTGCGATCGAGCGCAGCCATGACAGGGTCGTCGTGGTCGATGGGCCGGACGAGCTGAAAGCTGTCTTCGACAACCCGTTCGCGCTGTGGCGCATCTTCTTGCATCCATCCCAGCAAGCCGTGGTCGACGCTACCTACAACGGACCCGCCCGTGTCAGCGGCGGGCCGGGTACGGGTAAAACCGTAGTGGCGCTGCACAAGGCACGACGGCTCGCCGAAGCCGGAGCCGGCCCCGTCCTGTTCACCACCTTCACCTCTACGCTCGGCGACTCGCTTCAGGACGGGATCGGCATGCTGATCGATGATCCGGTCACGGCTGCACGAGTTTCCGTCTGTCACATCGACCGGCTTGCGAATCGCATTTTCCGCGAAGTGCATGGAACCCCGGCTTTCGTCACCGATGAGGCCGAGCTGTGGCGAGCCGCTGCCGTATCCCAACCGCATCCGTTCACCGAGACCTTCCTCGCCGAGGAGTGGCGGCAGGTGGTACTCGCCCAGCAGATTGCCGACGAAGACGGCTATCTACTTGCCGATCGCCGCGGGCGTGGCCGACGGCTCGGCATCCGCCAGAAGTTGCAGATCTGGGGCGTGATAGCCGCTTTCGAGCAGCTTCTGCGCGATCGTGGACTGTGGACCTACGAGACGATTCGGCGCGAAGCCACCCGAATCCTTGTTAGTCGGCGCGACAAGCCGTATCGCCATGTCGTCGTGGACGAAGCACAAGACCTCAGCCCCGATCAGTGGCGCCTGCTGCGCGCCGCGGTCACGCCGGGTACCGACGACATCTTCATCGCCGGCGACCCGCATCAGCGAATCTACGACAACCACGTCACACTCCGCGATGTCGACATCAACATCACCGGCAGATCGCATCGGCTATCGATCAACTACCGCACGACGGCGGAGATCCTGTCCTGGAGTCTCGGCATCATGCGCGGTGAACCGGTCGACGACATGGCGGGCGGAGTGGATTCGCTTGCCGGATGCCGTTCGGAAGTACATGGTCGAGCACCCGGAGCAGCCGGGTTCGATTCCGCCGGCGCCGAAGTGAACCACCTGGTCGAGAGAGTGCGCAACTGGCTCGATTCCGGAATCGACCCGTCCGAGATCGGGATCGCCACCCGGGCGAAGTACTTCGGCGAACAAATATATCAAGCCCTGCGCATCGCTGGTATTCCCACGCATCTCCTGGTGCAGGGCCGAGCCGCAACCGACGCCGTCTCGGTCGGCACGATGCACCGCATGAAGGGCCTCGAATTCCGCTGCCTCGCCGTCGCCGGCGTGGGCGCCACCGCCGTGCCGTCCCCGAGCGCCGTCACCCCCGCCGACGAAGACCGCCACACGCATGAGCGCGATATCCGGCGCGAGCGTTCCCTATTGTTCGTGGCCTGCACCCGAGCTCGCGAACAGCTCTCGGTCACCTGGCATGGGCCGGTGAGCCCGTTCCTGTCGAAACAGGTGTGACTCTCCTTGCCTGAGTTGACGAAGCACCTCCGCTAATCCGGGTTCTCCCTTCCCATGTTCAGGCTTCGGAATGCTCCGGCTCGTAGCGGGGATGATCTTCGTCAGCGCACTGCGCCAAGTGCAACGGCGTGGGCAGCCGGGTCCGGTCGTCCCAGGAGACGGCCTGTTGGCAAAGGCGCGCTGTGAGCGCCGCGAGTTCGTCCATACGCCAGCCGCCCGGTTGAGGAATCGAGATCTCGATGTGAGGTTCCCCCGCCGAGCCGGAGAGCGGATTATCTGGTTCCGGCCAGAACCCGTTGATGGTAGCTGGCTTCGTACTCGTCGGGTGATCGCCAATCCAGCTTCTTCTGGATGCGCTGGGTGTTGTACCAGCCGTCGATGTAGGAGAACAAGGCGTTCTCCGCGTCTTCCCTTGTGCGCCAGGAGTTCCGGTACACCAGCTCGGTCTTCAGTGTGGAGAAGAAGTTCTCCATGAGCGCATTGTCGTAGCTGTCTCCGACCGACCCCATCGACTGGGCTATTCCGTTGTCGGCCAACCTGTTTGCGAACCGAATGGCTGTGTAGGTCGAGCCGCGATCGGAATGATGGACCAGTTGTCCGTCACGCACATCCCGCACCCACACCGCGTATTCCCGGGCCCCGAGTACCAGCTCGGTGTCGCAGCGGTCGGAGCATTTCCAGCCCACGATCCGGTTGGAGAACGCGTCCCGGACCGCCGCCAGCCAGAACACGCCCTCGCCGGTCGGGATCCGCGTCGCATCCGCCACCCGCAACCGGTCCGGGGTGTCCGCGGTGAAGTCACGGTTGACCAGATCCGGTGCCGGCGTGGCGCGGCGGTCCTGCCGCGTCGAGGGAATACGCCATTTTCTTACGCAGGAACGCGCCCTGCAGCCCCGCCCGCCGCATCAGCCGCTCGACTCGTTTGCGGCCGACCGCGATACCGCGGCGGCGCAGCATCGCGTGCACTCGCGGCGATCCGTAGGTGCCGCCGGAGCTGGTGTGGATATCGACGATCTCAGCCAGCAATTGTTCGTCGGCCAGCCGCCGCCGCGAGGGGTTCTTGGCCTGGGCCAGCCATCCATAGAACGTCGACGACGCGATGCCCAGCACCCGCAATACGAGCTCGACCGAGTGCTGCGGGTGATCTTTCACGAACCGCACGATCACCTCCGGGTCTGGCCGGGCTCCGACGCGAAATACGCACTCGCATCACGCAATACGGCGTTCACGCGTTCGAGTTCAGCGACCCGCTTGCGTAGTTGCTTGTTCTCTTCGGCCATGTCGGTCGTCGGCCGATCGCTACGCTCGCCGGCGTCCGCTTCGGCCTGGCGGATCCAGTTCCGCAGAGCCTCGTGATGCACCCCCAGCTGCGCGGCCAGCTTCCGGATCGTCGGCTTGGGATCCGCATCCCGATACAACCTGACCGCCCGAGCCCTCAACTCGTCCGGATACTTCTTCGATGCTGCCACTGATGAACTCCTTCCGGCCCCTATCGGACCACGTCAGAGCTCTCCGTGAAAGCGGGGGAACCTCAGATCGCGGAACGATTCGATCGTGGTCTGTTCGTAGGCGATCCGGGACAGCTGGACCCTTTCACCATCGTGGGAACCGAACGCTGGATCGGACTGCCCCACGACCCGACCCAGAACGGCGTCACCGTGATGCTGCAGCACAACCCGGACACCCCCGAGCACCGACTGCCCGTGTCCTGGCGCCTGCCACCCACCGCCGCCCCCACCATCGCCGAGGCGTTCTACCCATTTACCGGCGGCTTCACCGCCGGAATCGACACCGGCACACGTTCCTTGGAATTCCGCACCGCAGCCTTCGGCAACACCGATCTCGACGAAACCCTGGCTATGGCCCTCGCCACCGGATGGGCGTTGCACGAACTGCCCCGCCGCCACGTTCCCCGCACCGACGCTCAAACCATCCAGACTGCTGCAAACTTGGCCGGCCGACTGCTCGACCGTGGCGCCGTCGCCACCTGCGAGCGCCACCGCGACGGCCGCCTGCTGGACGCTACCGACATCGCGATCGGCGTCGCACACCGCGACCAGGCCGACCTGGTCCGGGCCGCACTCTCCCGCACAGGCAACCCGAACGCGGCACGGGTCGTGGTCAACACCGCGAATCGGTTGCAGGGCCGCGAGTTCGAGGTCGTGATCGTGGTGCACCCCTTGTCCGGCCGCCGGGACGCCACCTCTTTTCACCTCGAGGCCGGCCGACTGTGCGTGCTCACCTCCCGCCACCGGCAGGCCTGCATCGTCATTGCCCGCGAAGGAATCACTGACCTCCTCGACAGCCATCCCTCGACCGACCCGGTCCACCTGTCAGTGCCCGCGAAGTTCCCCGACGGCTGGGAAGCCAACCAAGTCGTAATGGCCAAACTCATCGCCGATCACCGCGTCGCCGCATGATCGCAGAAGACCAGGGCCAGGCACACCATCAACCCGACAAGGGCTTGTTTGAGCCGGATGCATAGAAATTGTGCACGTCCGGTTCTGAGGGGCCGGGCGCAGCAATGCGCCCCGCCTACCCGGGCGTTGGACAGGCCGCAGGTCGGCCTGTGCGCTCGCAAGGTCCTTCACCGATCGACTGCAGGCTGGCCATATGAGGTGCTGGTGTCGATCAGGTGCCGCTCGTCCGCTGTTCGGTGTGGTCGACGGCGCGCGTTCGGATTCGACCCCTGCCCAAATATTCGCCAAAGATTCGAGTCGATTTCGAGAGTTCCGCATGCAAACCTGCTGGGTGCATGGGGAATTTCGTCCGTATTAACTCGAACCCTTAAGCGCACAGAGCCCGCAATGCTTGGCGTGGCCAGTGCCTTTTCGGAGCTCGTTATCGGCAGGTTTCTGGTTCGAGTCCAGATGGGGGAGCGTAAATTGCCAGGTCACCGGACGGTTCTCGGGTCGCTGCCCTCGGGTTGAGGGTGTGTGGTCGGATCCGGCAGGGCCGCTCGGCCGGGCCGAATCCCGAGGGAGTGTTACGGGCACAGCTGCTGATACTTCTGCTCTTTCGGCACGTAGCGGTTCCACTCGTCGCGGGTGAAGCGTCCATCGGCCCAGTCGCAAAGATGTTTTTCGGGCTCGGCCGTGAACGTGACATCCCAGAGCCGCACGGTGCCGTCCTTGTTGCCGACGGCGAGGGTGCCGCCGTCCGGCGAGAACGCCACCGAGGTGACTCCGCCGGCCGGACCGGCAAGGGGGTCGCCGATCTGCCGCCGAGTCCGCGTATCCCAGAGCCGCACGATGCCGTCGTCACTGGCGACGGCAAGGGTTTCATCGAGCGGGGAGAACGCCACCGACGACACCGGGCGGGTTTGCTCGCCGAGTTGACTTGGGGCGGTTCGTTTTCGCGTATCCCAAAGGCGCACTGTGCCGTCGCTGCCGCCCGCGGCGAGGGTTTCGCCGTCCGGGGAGAATGCCACCGAGGAGACCGGATGGGAGATATCGGGGGACGGATCGCCGAGACTCCGATGCCCGCTCGTGTCGTAGAACGCCACCAGGCCCCTGACACTTCCGACCGCGAGGATGCCACCGTTCGGGGAGAACGCCACCGACGAGATGGTGTCGGAGCCGTCCCACCGTAACGGATCGCCGATCCGCGACCGGCGCTGAACGTCCCACAATCGCACTGTGCCATCGTGGGCGCCGGTGGCGAGCACCCCGCCGCCCCGGTCGAACGACACCGAACTCAGCCAGCTGTACGAGCTGTCCGGCAGGACATCGATCTGCTGCCGATTCCGCACGTTCCACAGTCGCGTTGTGCTGTCGTGGCCGGTGGTGGCGAGCATCGTCGCGTCCGGGGAGAACGCCACCGACGAAACCGCTCCCTCGTGACCGGACAAAGAGTCGCCATTCTGCCGCTGTCTCTGCGTGTCCCACAACCGTGTTGTGCCGTCCTCGCCGGCCGTGGCCAGCGTCCGCGCGTCCGGAGCGAACGCCACCGACGAAACGGGCCCGGCATGGCCGTGCAAGGCGTCGCCGATCGGCCTGCGAGACCGCACGTCCCACAGTGTCACCTTCTGGTCGAGGCCACCGGCGCCGAGCGTCCCGCCGTCCGTGGAGAACGCCACCGACGAGACACCGCCGGAATGATTGGTGACTGGGGCCCCGATCTTCGCCCCGGTGGTCACATCCCACAGTTGCGTAGTGTCGTCGCTGCCGCCGGTGGCCAGAGTTCTGCTGTCCGGAGTGAACGCTATCGCGGAGACGGCGCCGATGTGGCCGGACGATTCGCCACCAACCTGCTGCGGCCTCGTCACGTCCCACCACTGCACAAGACCGGAAACTCTGCCTACGGCAAGGGTTTTCCCATCCGGCGCCATGGCGACCGCGGAGATCGCGGCAGTGTCGGCACCGGGAATCAGGTCACCGAGGGGCTTTCCGGTCCGGACGTCCCACCGTCGCAGCGTATCCCCACCGGTGATCAAGGATGCGCCGTCCGGTGTGAACGCCATCGAGCGGACGTTGCCCAGATCGACGAGAGAGGTGAGATATTTCCGTGTACGCACCTCCCACAGCATCACCGAGTTGTTCCACGGCGTGAACATGCCGCCGAAGCTCTCGACCGCCATCGTCCCGCCGTCCGGGGCGAACGTGATCGAGGCGACCTCACCACCACGGCCTGCCGGTACCGTCAACGGCTCCGTCATGGCCTGCCTGGTCTGCGTATCCCACAGCGCCATTCCGTTGACGGTGCCGATCGCGAGGGTTTTCCCATCCGGTGCGAATTGCATCGCGGTGACGAGTGGGACAGGCACGATGTCGCCGATCTGTCGTCGCGCCGCGGGATCCCACAACGTCACCCCATAGATGTTGCCCACAGCCATGATTCGGCCGTCCGGAGAGAAGCTCACCAGAGCGCCGCGGTCGGGACGATCGGCGAAGGGTGTGTTCCACGGATTGCCGCCGTCAATCCTCCCGATCAAGGGGCTGCGGGCCGCGGTGACCATGGCCAACCGGGACTCGGACTTGGAACCCGGATCGATCCGCCAGGCGGCGAGGGCGGAGAGCCTGGCGCCCAAGGGGTCCGTTCCGGCGAGGAGTTCACTCTGGGCGATCAGCTGACGCGCCACAGCGATATCACGCTGCCGCGAAGATTCGTTGCTCGCCCGGAGCGCGACGACAGCGGTGGTAGCCAGGACGACGACCATTGCCGCGAGGAGGCCGACCAACGCGCGCCGGCGGCGGACTCGGGCACGGTCGGCGGCCTTGGCAGCGGCGAGGAACCGCGCATCGATGTCGCCGAGCGGTGCGTGCCGGGTGGGATCGGCGGTGGCGCGGTCCACAGCCGCGGTCGCGACCTCGAGCACGCTGCCGGTGTAGAGGTAGGACGCGTCGCGTCCGTGCCGGGACCATTCCTCGGCCGCGGCACGCAGGCGCGCGAGAACGACACGGTCGGCCCGCGTCTCGGCCAGCCAGGTATCCCGCAGCAGCGGCCATGTGGTGAGCAGGACCTCGTGGCTGATCTCCACGGTGTCGGCCCCCAGTGTGAGTAGCCGCTCGGCCGCGAATGCCTCCAGGACCGCCGCGATATCGCCGGGGTCGCCGACACCGGTGATGTCGCGGCGTCGCAGGCGATCGGCGTAATCGGCGCCGTCGGCGCCGGGAACGGTGAGCCGGGTGAAGATCCGCCGCGCCACCGTGCGCTGCGGCGGGGTCAGCGAGTCGTAGGCCCGCTGTGCGTTATCGGCGACGGCACGGTCTATCCCCCCGGCGTTTTCGTAGTCGGCAACCGAGAGCGTGTCGCCGCGCCGGGCGTGCCATGTCCGATCCAGGGCGTAGGACAGCAACGGCAGTACCCCCGCCGTCGACCGCTCCGTGACTCGTGCCGTGGAATCGGTTGTGCGGGTGCGGATTTCGCGCAGAAGTTGCTCGGTGAGATCGTCTTCGACACGGGAGCCCGCTCGTTTGGCCGGTTCGGTGATCGCCAGCCGCAATTGCCGTTCGGTCATTGCCGTGACGAAGTAGTGCTGCTGGACCGCATCTGTCAACTGTTCGTAGTCGCCGCAGTCGGCTTCGAAATCGGCGCGCACCACGAGCACCACGAGCACCGTGGTATCCGCATGACGGGTCGTGGCAGCCGCGTGCAGCGCGGTGACGAACGCTTGGCGCTGTGCGGAGTCCGAGCACTGGGTGAATACCTGCTCGAACTGATCGATTATCAGGACCAGTCCACCGGCGTCGCCCGACTCGGGTGCGGACAACGTGCGGGCGGCGTGGGCGGCGGTCACGGCGAATCCGGTCGGATCATCCCGCACTTCGCGTCGTACGGTCGCCGCCTCGAGTCCGGCCAGGTGCGCGGTGGCCACCGCCAACTCGTCGACCGGGGAGTGCCCGGGGGTCAGCAGCAGACAGGGCCACGCGTGTGCCCGCGGCACCCCGCCCAAGCCCTGCCCGCGGATACGGGGTATGACACCGGCGCGCATCAGCGACGACTTCCCCGCGCCCGACACACCCGACACCAGCACGATCCCGGGCTCTCGCACCCGCCGCGAAAGCCGATGCAGCACTTGGTCGATCGCCGCGTCGCGGCCGAAGAAGAACGGCGCGTCCCGCTCGGAAAACCAGCCCAGACCCCGATACGGCGACTCGACCTCACCGCTGACACCGATCAGCGGAGCCGGTGCCACCCCGTCGGTCCACGTCCCGCGGTAGCTGTAGATCACCTGCGTGTTGTGGTCACCGATCTGCACGCCCTGCGCCGCACGCGCATCGACCACCCGGTTGGCAGCGCTGCCGGACTCCTCGCCCACGCCACCGGGATCGCGACCGCCGCCGGTCATCCGAAGGTGTTGTGCTGGGTGCCGTGATCGCCGATCTGTACACCCTGAGCCTGGCGCAAATCGATCCTGCTGCGGGCGTCCTCGACCCGGTCCGACGGCAACTGCGACAGAATGGTCTCCGCGACCGACCGCAGTTCGTCGTCCTCGGCCCAGCGATGCCGTCGCAGCACGTCCTCGAGTTCATCGATATTGCTGCCCGACGCGGCCTCGTTCGCCTCGATCACCGCGACGGCGGCGGAATCGTCGCCACCACTGGTGAGCCGCTCACGCAATGCCGCATACGCGTCCCGGACGGCCGCCGACGCGGCGTCCTTACCCCCGGCTGCCGCCCCCGCGATCAACGCCGTCGTGATGATGGTAAACGGATCCACCCGTGCTCCTCCCGAAACACCGTGCGTGCACGGTAGCACAACTGCACCTCTACAGATGGCCGATGAAGTCGAATCACGTTGCCGAACAGCACAAGTCGGATCTCCGCGGGAACTCCGGCCGTTCAGCCGATCAGGAATCGAGAAGCATGCGGCGTGCGCGCATCCCTAGGCTGAGGTGATCCGTTCGATCTCCCTGGGAAGGAGCAGCGTATGTCGGCGGCAGAGGAGGATCAGGGGCTCAGCGTGGAAGAGCGGGCCGCGGTCAAGGAGCGTGCGAAGGAGGTACGCGGGTCGCGGCGGCGGTCGAAGAAGGATCCGGAGGCGGAGGTGTTGGCGAAGATCGCCGAGATGCCGGAGGAGGATCGGGTCCTCGGCGAGCGGATCCACGCGCTGGTCAAACAGTATGCGCCGGGCCTGGCACCGAAGATTTGGTACGGGCAGCCCGCGTATGCCAACGATGCGGGGAAGATCGTGTGCTTCTTCCACTCCGCCGCGAAGTACAAGACACGCTTCGCGACTCTCGGGTTCGAGGAGGGCGCCGCGCCGGGAGAAGGCACGGTGTGGCCCACCGCGTTCGCTGTCACCGGGCTGACGGATGCCGATCTCGAGTATCTCGGCGGACTCATCCGCCGAGCAGCCGGCTGACGGAAAGTTCGAGAACCCAGCGGTGTTCCTCCGCCACACCGTGGAAAGCTGGTTCGTATGGCAGCGGATGAGCGCCGGGTGATTGTGGTGGATGCGGCGAATGTGGTGGGGTCTCGGCCCGACGGGTGGTGGCGGGATCGGGCCGGGGCGGCGCGGCGGTTGCTTGCCGCGTTGGCGGCGAGTGCGGAGCTGCCGGGCGGGGTGGTCGTCGTGTTGGAGGGGGCGGCTAGAGCTGTTGCGGGCGAAGGGTTTCCGGGGTTGCGGGTGGAGTTGGCGGAAGGGTCGGGGGATGACGCGATTGTCGATGTGGTGGCGGAGGCCGTCGGGGCCGGCAGCGGGCCGGTCACCGTGGTGACTGCAGACCGTGGGCTCCGGGGCCGGGTGGAGGCCCTCGGAGCCGAGACGGTCGGGCCACGGTGGCTGCTCGAGCGCATCGAGCGTACGGCGCGATAGCCTCGTCGGCATCGGACCGGCCGGGGCCGACGAGACTACTGCGGCGCCGAGCGGCTCGACGCCGACGAGGTGACGAATTCCCTTGCGGCTCAGGACCCTACGTAAGCCGCGAGGTGCTTGCCGGTGAGGGTGGTGCCGTCGGCGACCAGGTCAGCGGGGGTGCCTTCGAAGACGATGCGGCCGCCGTCGTGGCCGGCGCCGGGGCCGAGGTCGATGATCCAGTCGGCGTGGGCCATGACGGCCTGGTGATGTTCGATCACGATGACCGACTTGCCGGATTCCACGAGGCGATCGAGCAGGCCGAGCAGCTGCTCGACGTCGGCCAGGTGCAGGCCGGTGGTGGGCTCGTCGAGGACGTAGATGCCGCCCTTGTCGGCCATGTGGGTGGCCAGCTTGAGCCGCTGCCGCTCGCCACCGGACAGCGTGGTGAGCGGCTGGCCGATGGTCAGGTAGCCGAGGCCGACGTCGGCGAGCCGCTCCAGGATCTTGTGCGCGGCGGGCGTGCGCGCCTCGCCGTCGGCGAAGTACCGCTCGGCCTCCGCGACCGACATGGCGAGCACCTCGGCGATATTGCGGCCGCCCAGGTGATAGTCGAGCACCGCCGCCTGGAACCGTTTGCCCTCGCAGACCTCGCAGGTGGTGGCTATCCCGGCCATCATCGCCAGGTCGGTGTAGACCACCCCCGCGCCGTTGCAGTTGGGGCAGGCCCCCTCGGAGTTCGCGCTGAACAGCGCCGGCTTCACGCCGTTGGCCTTGGCGAACGCCTTGCGGATCGGGTCGAGCAGGCCCGTGTACGTGGCCGGGTTGCTGCGCCGCGAACCGCGGATCGGGGTCTGGTCGACCGATACCACTCCGGCCGCAGCCGGGATCGAACCGTGGATCAGCGAACTCTTGCCCGAACCCGCGACTCCCGTCACGACGCAGAGCACGCCGAGTGGCACATCGACGTCCACGTTCTGCAGGTTGTTGGCGTTCGCGCCGCGAATCTCCAAGGCGCCGGTCGACTTTCGCACCGACTTCTTCAGTTCGGCGCGGTCGTCGAAGTGGCGGCCGGTGATGGTGCCGCTGGTGCGCAGTTTGTCGACGGTGCCCTCGAAGCAGACGGTGCCGCCGCCCGCGCCCGCCCCGGGACCGAGATCCACGACGTGGTCGGCGATCGCGATGGTCTCCGGCTTGTGCTCGACCACCAGCACCGTATTGCCCTTGTCGCGCAATCGCAGCAGCAGGTCGTTCATCCGCTGGATATCGTGCGGATGCAGGCCCGCGGTCGGCTCGTCGAAGACGTAGGTGACATCGGTGAGCGAGGAGCCGAGGTGGCGGATCATCTTCACCCGCTGTGCCTCGCCGCCGGACAGGGTGCCCGCCGGGCGTTCGAGCGAGAGGTAACCCAGGCCGATCTCGACGAACGAGTCGAGGGTGTGGCGCAGCGAGTCCAGCAGCGGCGCCACCGACGGCTCGTCCAGCCCGGCCACCCACTCGGCGAGGTCGGTGATCTGCATAGAGCAGGCGTCGGCGATGCTGACCCCGGCGATCTTCGAGGATCGTGCCGCCTCGCTGAGCCGGGTGCCGCCGCATTCCGGGCAGACCTGGAAGGTGACGGCGCGCTCCACGAAGGCGCGGATGTGCGGCTGCAGCGCGTCGACGTCCTTGGACAGCATCGACTTGCGGATCCGCGGGATCAGGCCCTCGTAGGTGAGGTTGATGCCGTCGACCTTGATCTTGGTCGGCTCCTTGTGGAGCAGGTCGTTGAGCTGTTTCTTGGTGTACTTCTTGATCGGCTTGTCCGGATCGAAGAAGCCGCAGCCGGTGAAGATGCGGCCGTACCACCCGTCCATGCTGTAGCCGGGGATGGTGAGCGCGCCCTCGTTGAGCGACTTGTTCTCGTCGTACAGCTGGGTCAGGTCGATGTCGTTGACCGAGCCGCGCCCCTCGCAGCGCGGGCACATACCGCCGGTGATGCTGAACTCGCGCCGCTCCTTCACCTGGGCGCCGTTGCGCTCCACCGTTACCGCCCCGGCGCCGCTGATCGAGGCCACGTTGAAGGAGAACGCCTGCGGCGACCCGATGTGCGGCTGCCCGAGGCGGCTGAACAGGATGCGCAGCATGGCGTTGGCGTCGGTGGCGGTGCCGACCGTGGAGCGCGGGTCCGCACCCATGCGCTCCTGGTCGACGATGATGGCCGTGGTCAGGCCCTCGAGGACGTCGACATCGGGACGCGCCAGCGTCGGCATGAAACCCTGCACGAACGCGCTGTAGGTCTCGTTGATCAGCCGCTGCGACTCGGCGGCGATCGTGCTGAACACCAGCGAACTCTTGCCCGAACCGGATACGCCGGTGAACACCGTGAGCCGCCGCTTGGGGATCTCGACGCTGATATCCCGCAGATTGTTCACCCGCGCGCCGTGCACGCGGATCAACTCGTGGCTGTCGGCGGCTCTCGGCGCAGGCGGCCTCGCCTCCGTCCTGGTGGCCTTGGTCATGGTGCCTCTTTCAGTTCCTGGACACGGACCATATTGCCCGCGGGATCCCGTACGGCGAAGTCGCGGATGCCGTACGGCTGCTCGGTCGGCTCCTGGACGACCTCGGCGTCGCCGGCCTGCAGGCGCTCGAACGCGCCGTCGAGATCCTTGGTGCCCAGGTTGATGCTGGCGTAGGTGCCCTTGGCCATCATCTCGGCGACCGTGCGGCGTTCGTCGTCGGTCAGGCCCGGGGTGGCGTCCGGCGGGTACAGGACGATGGACACGTCGGGCTGATTCGGCGGGCCGACGGTGAGCCAGCGCAACCCGTTGTACCCGACGTCGTTGCGGAGTTCGAAACCGAGCACGTCGCGGTAGAAACTCAGTGCGGCCTCGGGGTCGTCTTGCGGCAGGTAGCTCTGATTGATGGTGATGTCCATGGCGATCACGCTAACTGCGGCGTGCTGACCGGCGCTTCTCGATTCCTGATCGGTCTGGTGACCTGTTTGGCCACGCAGGACGGCATGCCGACCGTCGCCTCCGCCGCCTCCCGCCGGTAGGTGCTGGGCGGCATGCCCACCAGTTCGGTGAAGCGCGTGCTGAAGGTGCCGAGCGAGGAGCAGCCGACCTCGAAACAGACCTCCGTGACGCTGAGATCGCCGCGGCGCAGCAGCGCCATCGCGCGCTCGATACGCCGCGTCATGAGGTAAGAGTACGGCGATTCGCCGTAGGCGAGCCGGAACTGGCGGCTCAGATGCCCGGCCGACATGTTGACTCCGCGGGCCAGCGCCTCCACGTCCAAGGGTTGCGCGTACTCCCGGTCGATCCGGTCGCGCACCCGGCGCAGCAGCGCGAGGTCGCGCAGGTGCTGCCGAGCGGATGGTTTGCTGGTCACGTAGGGAATCGTGCCATACGCCACCGACAAGTAGCCGACGAACGGCGCATATGCGCCGGTGACCCGGCGCCCCGCGAAACAACCCTTATCGGCCCGCGCGCAGGCCGATGTCGTGACCCGCTCGCCGATACCGCGAGCCGCGGTTGGAGGGACCGCGCATGGGCGGCAGCGTCGTGCTCGGCCGCCCGAGCACCCACCGCGCGGTCGCCTGTGCCTCGGAGCAGCAGGCGATGAGCCGGAGGCGGTCGGCCTGGCCGTAGTCCGCGTCATCGATCTCGGCACGCAGGTCTACGGCACGGCGCTCCATCAGCCGCGCGTCGGCCTCGTCCAGACCGCGCCGCGCGTGCTGGACCGTGGTAAGAATCCTGCGTTGCAGATCATCCATCCGGACCTACTCTCCCCGCCGAGTCGCACCGATGACGAAGCCGAATCGCGTTGTTGCCGGAAGCCGACCTCGCCGCCTAGATCGGTGGGTACCCGTGCGCGTGATCGACAAACAGATCCGATCCGCGAACGCGGTCCGCGCGACGTAAGTTGTAGCGCCACAAACCATTCGATCGACTTCGCGGCCAGTCGAAGGCAAACATGTTGTGGCAGAACCCGATCTGGCTCTCCAGGAACGGCCCGGCGGGCGGCTGCACAAGATAACGTTTCGATAACCACCGACCGGGGTACACCTCCTGCATGACAGCCATGAAGCACTCACTCGCGCGCTTGGCGGGGGTGAACAGCGGATCAGCGATTCTGGCTGCGATGATCTGTTTGATTGCACTGCTCGGAATCGGCGTGATGACGCGCTCGGCACCCACCACCGCGATCGCTACGGCCGCGGTCACCGCGGGAGTGCTCGCGACATTGCGCATCCTGCCGCACGACCGATAGGTTTACCGCCTTCTGCCGGAAGGCTTTTCGACGCCGCCGGTGCGGTCGCCCCCCACCCTGAGGCGGAAGACGGCCCCTCGGGACGAAGCCTTCCCGCGCATTCCCGCGCGACCGACTGCGCCGACGAATCCACCGACGGACCACTCCGTGGCGTACCACCGTCAAGTGGCATAAACCGCCGCCATAGCAACCCCTGACTGCTCACCGCGCACAACCCGCGAAAACCCCTTCCTCCACCCCGCAATTCTATGTACCATCAAATGGCGGCACATTAGTCAGGTGCAACACGGCGCCCGGCCGGAGCCCCTGCCGCGCAGATGAAGGACACAGCGATGAGCACAGCACGTCGGATACTCGCCGGGACCCTGGTCGTGGGTGCCCTGACGGTGGTCCCGGCCACGATCGCACCGGCCGCGTTCGCCGCGCCCGGCGGCTCCACGTCGGGCAACAGCGAGAACCACTCGGGTACTCGCAACGGCGGCACCCGGGAGAACTACAGCAGCGACGCCAACGGCACCGGCTTCGGCGATGCCGGCGGGACCGACGCACAGACCCGCCGCCGGTCGCCCTACCTGGACCGGTACGGCTACCAGGGCCCCTACCGGCAGCACAACCCGTACGGCAGCCGCTAGCATCCAGTCCGGCGCCGTCCAGGCATGAAACACGTTCAGCTGGAATATATTCCGATGACCGGTCGCCGCGCGGGCTGCAAGGCGCCGAGCAGGGCTCGCATCACCTCCGCGGCGACCGCCACACACCCCGCGGTCGGCGCGCCCACCTCGACGTGGACGAAGAACGCCGACCCCCGGCCCGCCACGACCGGGTCGCGGTTGTAGTCGATGACCAGGGCGTAGTCGTATTGCGGCGCAGTCCTTCCCAGGTTCTCCGCGGCCCGGGTGTCGAACGGGCACTCGGACTCGGCACATCGAAAACTGCGGTTGTACAGCGGGCTCGCCGTGTCGGAGACCCACCACCAGGTGTTTGAGGAGTCGACTGACAGGTACGGCAGCCCGGAATCCACCGGTAACCGCCCGAAGCCCTCGGTCAGCGGGAAGATGCCTGCCGGCGTGTACGCCGAGCCCTCCGCGGCGCGATCCGAAATCCCTTGCCTGCCAACCCATGCCGGAGCGGTAAGCGTCTGTTGCCACCGCCCGGGCCCGCGCTCCCACAGTTCCAGCGTGCCGTGATCGGCGCCCGGCGCCGCGGTGACCCACACGACCTGGGTGCCAGGCACGGCCGCCGGATCGAACGGCGGTCGCGCACCGGAGTTTCGAGGCAGCGCGACGACGAGTCCGGCAGCCGCGAGCAGGACGGCCGCGGCCGCCCAGCCGACCTTTCCACGGAAGGGGTTGCGGGCCAGCTTCATTCATACTCCCGTCGGCGCTGAACGGAACCGGACGACTGTCACCTCCGATACGGCACACACTCCACGAGCAGGAACAGCGGGCGGACGAAGTGCTCGTCCCACCACGGATCCTGCTCCCGCATCTCGTCGGTCGGATGCGGTTCCAGCAGCCGCGTGATCGCGAAACCCGCCGAGGTGATCATGCCCAGGTACGTCTCCAGCGAGTGGAAACTCTGGACCGACGGCACAGGTGAAACCCTGCCCGCCACCTCGAAGCGCTGCTGCACGGTGCGCACGCCGAAGTAGGCGTCGATCGCGAAACCCGTGTCCCCACCGGCACGTTCCGTGCGTGCGGTGTAGAAACACGGGTGCATGCCGAGCAGCAGCATCCGCCCCGACGGCCGCAGGACTCGGCCGAACTCGGCGAAACGCCGCTCGGGCGCGGCGATACCGTTCGGCAGGCGGTTGGCGACGACCACGTCGATGCTGGTGTCCGCCAACGGTAGTGCCGCCACATCGGCGTGGTGGAAGGTCGACGACGCGGGCCGATGGTCGGGATGGGTGCGCGCGGCGACGATGAACTCCGCGCAGGTGTCGACCCCGTGCACGTGCGCGGCGCCGCGCCGGAGCAGCTCGCGGGACAGGTAGCCCTCGTCGCACCCCGCGTCGAGGATGGTCAGCCCGCGGCAATCACCGAGCAGCTCGAGCAGTGCCGGATCGGTCAGGCGGTCCTGATACGGGTCGAGCCGCTCGCGCACGATCTCGATCCAGTACTCCGCGTTCTGCGCGTAGGCACTGGTCACCGCCTCGTCTCCCAGCAACCGCTCCTCGCTTTCGCCTCGGGACACCGCGGTCATGGTAGCCAGTCCGCGTCATTCGCGACCGGCGCGCAACCCGTCGAGTACGAACGGCAACGACTCCCGCCATGCCGACGGCCCGGTGTTCTCACCGAGCAGCGACAGTGCCCAGATCAAATGCACCACATTCTGATCGGTGGCGTCGGCGCGGATCACCCCGGCGCGCCGGGCACGGTCGAGGACCGCCGAGAAATGCGTCATCCCCCGAGCGCAGGCCTCGGCCAGCCGCGCCGCGGCGGGGTGGTCACCGGTGAAGGCCTCGAGCAGACCCCGGTCGGTGGTGAGCTGGGTCAGCATCCGCTCGACGAAACCGGCGAACGCCAGCCACGGGTCCGGTTCGGCCGCAGCCTGTTCGGCGAACTCGTCGAGTGCGTGCAGCCGGGGCGGCAGCAGTGCGTCGATGAGCGCGTCGCGGGTGGGGAAATGGTTGTAGAGGGTGCCGATGCTCACCCCGGCGCGCCGCGCGATCTCCTCCAGTGACCCCGCGAGGCCGTGCTCGGTGAAGACACCGGCGGCCTCCCGCAGCAGCCGGTCACGGTTGCGGGCGGCGTCGCGGCGCATCGGTTTCGTCACCGGCCCATTCTACAAACTTGAGGGCTCCCTCAATCTAGTGCTAGCCTGCGAGTGAAAATGAGGCACCCCTCAACATTTGGAGGAACACCATGAGCACACCTGTCGCGGCGATCATCGGCGTCGGTCCCGGGCTCGGAATGTCGATGGCACGCCGCTTCGGCCGGGCCGGGTTCCGCGTCGCCGTGGTCTCGCGGAGCGCGGATCGGCACCCCGGTTACCTGGCCGATCTCGCGAGCCACGGCATCGCGGCGACCGCGCACACCGCCGACGTCACGGACCCGGCCCGGCTCGCCGCGGTGCTCGACGACATCGCGCAGACCGGCGACATCGGCTTCGCCTACTACGGTCCCGGGCCGACCACACAGGACATCGTTCCGATCACCGACCTGGACATCCCGACGGCGCAGTCGGCCTTCGACTGGGTCTGGCCCGCCGTGCGGGTCGCGGGTACCGTCCTGCCCGGCATGCTGGAGCGGGGAAGCGGCGGACTGATGTTCGCCGGTGGACTGTCCAGTGTCCGGCCGATGCCGATGCTCGGCCAACTCGCGCTGGCCGCCGCGGCGCTGCGCAACTACGCCCTCACGCTGCACGCCGCCATGGCCGAGCGCGGCGTGTACGCGGGCACACTCACCATCGGCGGCCTGGTGGAACGCGGCGACATCCATGCCATGGTCACCGCCGATCCCGCGAAATACGGTGTCGCCGAGGGACATACCCTCGACCCCGACTCGATCGCCGATACGGCGTGGGAGATGTACGCCTCCCGCACACGCGCCGAAGCGGTGTTCGACGTGCTCGGCGGATGAGTACGCGTCTCGCTGAGGTGAAATGCGCGACGGGCCCCGGTGAACACTTCCTAGGCAGACAAGCACACTGTCTCCACTGAGGTCCGGGACCCATGGAACGCTTCGTGGGCAGATGAGCGCGCGGCCTTCGCTGTGGTGAGTGCGTAGCAGGCCCGGCGAATCCCGTCCGGCATGGTCGATCGGTGGGATCGGCCTGGTGGGCACGGCGCGGTCTGTGGGAGTTGTCGGACCCTTCTGGCATGGTGAGCTGGTGTCGTCTGGTGCGGGGGGACAGCCGGATCGACAGCGAGACGAGGCGTCGGGCAGGATGTACGGCGCGGACAGTGACTGGGAGGAGCCCAAGGAATGCTGCGGTTGATCATCGGCCTCGCAGCCGGATACGTGCTCGGCACCAAGGCCGGGCGAGCCCGCTACGAGCAGATCAGCAAGACCACCCGCGCCATCACAGCCAGTCCGGTCACCCGCAAGCTCGTCCAGGTCAGCCGTCAGAAGCTGTCCGACAAGCTCAGCACCCAGCCCAAACTGGAACCGATGCAACCGATCGACGAGCGCACCACCATCCTGGTCCCCCACGACCAGCTCCGCCGCTGAACCCAGGCCGCAGCTACCCACTGCTCGGCTCCCCCGGCCAGCCGCGACCCCCGAGCAACCGCGCTGCCTCGGCAGCCCCGCTGCGCAGCAACCTCACCACCGCAGCAACCCGCTGCTGCAACAACCCCCCGCAAGCCGCAGCAGCCCCGCGGCCGCAACAACCCCCGCAAGCCGCAGCAGCCCCGCCGCCGCAACAACCCTCTACCGCAACAACCCCGCCGCCGCTGCTACCCCGCCGCGAAGTCGGGGCCGTTGCCCATCGCCTGGGCCAGCAGGCTCTTGCGGTACTGCTCCAGTGCGACCAAGTCGCCGAACAGGGCCATGTAGGCGTCCGGTTGCTCGGTGGAGGAGACGCGTTGCAGCTTGGATTTCAGTTCCGCGATCTGGCGCCCCACCCAGGCCTCCTGGGTGCGGGCCAGCACGCCGGTGACGAAGCGCTGGATGTCGTCCACCGACTTCACCGGCAGCGGCTCGGCGGACAGTTCGGATACCAAGGCGCGCAAGGTGAGATCGTCGGTGTGGTCGGCGACCCGGCTCACCCATTCGGCGCCGCCCAGGCCCGCGCCCGTGCCGCCGGCCTCCGCGATCGCCGCGCGCACCGCGACGAACGCCGGGTGGGTGAACGCCTCCGGTTCGAGGGAATCGAACACCGGTCCGGCCAGCGCCGGATACTGCAGCGCGGCCGCCAGCACCTGCCGCTGCGGCACCAGCACCGGATCGTTCGGGTTGGGCCGCGCCGCCGGATGCTCGGAAACCGTTGCGGCCGAGGTGGATTCGCGGACCGGAGCGCCGTTCTTGCGGGGGCCGCGCCGGGCGGCGTCGCCGACCCGCCGCACCACCAGTTGAATGTCGTCCCAGCCGACCCACCCGGCCAGCTTGGTCGCGTACGCCTTGCGCAGCGCATTGTCCTTGATCTGCGCCACCACCGGCACCGCGCGCCGCAGCGCGTCCACCTGCCCCTCCGGGGAATCCAGATTGTGCTCGGCGAGCAGGCCGCGAATCACGAACTCGTACAAGGGCACCCGGCGCGCCACCAGATCGCGCACCGCGCCGTCGCCGGAGCGCTGGCGCAGTTCGCACGGATCCTGGCCGTCGGGAGCGACCGCGATGTAGGTCTGCCCGGCCAGCTTCTGATCACCGGAGAACGCCTTCAGCGCCGCCGCCTGACCCGCCTCGTCGCCGTCGAAGGTGTAGATGATCTCACCGCGCCAGAAGTTGTCGTCCATCAGCAACCGGCGCAGCACCGACAGATGCTCGTCGCCGAATGCGGTACCGCAGGACGCGACGGCCGTCTTCACCCCCGCCAGATGCATGGCCATCACATCGGTGTAGCCTTCGACCACGACCGCCTGGTGACTCTTGGCGATCTCCCGCTTCGCCAGGTCCAGGCCGAAGAGCACCTGAGACTTCTTGTACAGCACCGTCTCCGGGGTGTTGATGTACTTGGCGGTCATCTGGTCGTCGTCGAACAGCCGCCGCGCGCCGAAGCCGATGATGTCGCCGCCCAGATTGCGGATCGGCCAGAGCAACCGGCGGTGGAAGCGGTCGATGGGGCCGCGACGGCCCTGCCTCGACAGCCCGGCCGCCTCCAGCTCCTTGAAGTCGAAACCCTTGCGCAGCAAGTATTTCGTGAGGGTGTCCCAGCCGCCGGGCGCGTAGCCGCAGCCGAACTGGCGGGCCGCGTTGCCGTCGAAATTGCGCTCGGTGAGGTATTTGCGGGCCGCCTCGGCCTCGTGCTCGTCGAGCTGCGCGGTGTAGAACTCGTGGGCGGCGGCGTTGGCGGCGACCAGGCGCGAGCGCGTCCCGCGGTCGCGTTGCACCGACGTGCCGCCACCTTCGTAATTGATCTTGTAGTTGAGCCGGTCGGCCATCTGCTCGACGGCCTCGACGAACCCGATGTGCTCGATCTTCTGCAGGAACGCGAACACATCGCCGCTCTCCCCGCACCCGAAGCAGTGGAAGTGACTGTGGTTGGGCCGCACGTGGAACGACGGTGACTTCTCGTCGTGGAACGGGCACAACCCCTTCAGCGAATCGGCACCGGCCCGCTTGAGCGACACGTACTCGCCGACGACGTCCTCGATGCGTACCCGCTCACGGATTGCCGCGATATCACGATCAGGGAGTCTTCCGGCCACGATCACCGAGTCTAGCCCCGCCGTCCAGCCCCGCGGCGACCCGCTCCAGGCGGCTCTCGGTGTAGGAGGCGATCTGGTCGACGATCACCCGGACGCGTGCGGTGTCGTCGCCCGCCTCGTCCCACCACGGCAGCAGCACGGCGTCGAGGCTGTCCGGCGCGGTGCGCAGCAGATGCTCGGCGACCAGCAGCAGCCGCTCGCGTTGCGCGGCTTGCCGCTTGTTGTGCGCCGGATCGGACATCACATAGCGCAGCGCGACCGTCTTGAGCATCGCGACCTCGGCGGCCACGATCCGCGGCACCTCCAGGTCGGCGCCGTAACGGCAGAGCCGCCGCCCACCCCACGCCTCGCGGGTGGCCTCCACGGCCGCGGTGGCGAACCGCCCCACCAGGTCGCTGGTCAGCCGTTTCAACGCGACCGAGGCGCGCAGCGTGCCGTCGTACTCGGCGGCCGCCGCGATCACCGGCAGCTCGGACAGCCGCCCCGCCGCGGCGATCAACTCCTCGAGACTCAGCGTGCGGTGCTGGATGCGGCCGAGTTCGGCGAGGGCTCGCTGTTCGCTCGGATCGGCGAGCGCGCGCAGATCGATGCGGCCCGCGATCACCCCGTCCTCGACATCGTGCACCGAGTAGGCGACATCGTCGGACCAGTCCATGACCTGCGACTCCAGGCACTGCCGGCGCTCGGGCGCGCCCTTGCGCACCCAGTCCAGCCGCGGCAGGTCCACGTCGTACGCGCCGAATTTCGTGCCCGGACCCGTTCTGCCCCAGGGATATTTGACGGTGGCGTCCAACGCGGCGCGGGTCAGGTTGAGGCCGAAGCTCTCGGCGCCGTCGAAGACCTTCGGCTCCAGCCGGGTGAGGATGCGCAGATTCTGCGCGTTGCCCTCGAAACCACCGTGCGCGTCGGCGAATTCGTCGAGGGCGCGTTCGCCGTTGTGGCCGTAGGGCGGATGGCCGATGTCGTGGGCCAGCCCGGCGAGATCGACCAGGTCGGGATCGCAGCCCAGGCCCTCGGCGATGCTGCGGCCGATCTGGGCGACCTCCAGCGAGTGGGTGAGCCGCGTGCGTGGCGTGTCACCGTCGCGCGGGCCCATCACCTGGGTCTTGTCGGCGAGCCGGCGCAGCGCCGCCGAATGCAGCACCCGGGCTCGGTCGCGGGCGTAGTCGCTGCGCCGCGCGGGCGCCGGCGACCAGCTCAGTCCCGCGGTGTCGGAGGTCTCGGCGACCATCCGCTCGCGATCCGGATCACCGTAGGCGTCCGTGCCGCCATTCATGCCTGCTCCTGCGAAAATCACTGCTCCGCGGTGTATTCGAAGTCCGCGGAGAAATGGGTGAGGTGGTACCACAGCAGCGCGATCGTCTCGCGGGCGATGCCGTGCAGCTGAGACTCCCGGGTGTAGACGGCCGGGCCGGTGCGGGTCGGCGCCGTCCAGGCCCGCAGGTTCTCGTCGCGGGTCATGGTGCGGGTGCGCAGCGAATGCCACGGGTCGCTGACCAGCACCGCCGACGACAGCTCGCGCTCGTGCATGGCGGAGGCGACCGCTTCGATGCTCTGGAGGGTGTCGGAGCCGGTCTCCACCGCCAGGATCCGGTCCGCGGGCACGCCCTGATTCACCAGGTACCGCTTGCCGGAGGCGGCCTCGGTGTAGTTGTCGCCGATGCGTTTTCCGCCGACGGTGATCACCAGCGGGGCCACGCCGCGGCCGAACAGCTTCTGCGCCTGCTGCAGCCGCGCCTCGAACACCGACGAGGGGGTGCCGTCGTATTGCGCGGCGCCCAGCACGACGATGGCGTCGGCGCGCGAGTAGTCGTCGATGCGGGCAACCTGCCACACCCGGATCGCGGTGCCGCCCACGACCGCCAGCGCCATCAGCACCGTGCCCGCGATCAGCCGGCGCACCCAGCGCGGTATCGAGGAACCGCTGGTGCGGGGCGCGGGCATGGCCGAGCGGGCGAGCGCGGGACGAGTCGGAGCCGAGGGCATTCCCCGAGTCTGCCAGTGCTCGATCACGCCGAGGTTGCGGTGTGATGTGTGCTGCACCCAGCGGGTTTTCACCAACCGCGCTGACGCCACTCGGCCAGTTGCGGGCGCTCGGCGCCGAGCGTGGTGTCGTCGCCGTGACCGGGATAGACCGCTGTGTCATCGCCGTAGCGATCGAACAGCTTGCTCGTGACGTCACCGAACAGCGAAGCGAAGTCCCCCGGTGAAGTGGTGCGGCCCACACCGCCCGGGAACAGCGAATCACCGGTGAACAGATGGGTGCGCCCGGCGTTGTCGGTCAGCGCCAGTGCGACCGAGCCCGGCGTGTGCCCGCGCAGATGGATCACCCGCAGCGCCAGCTTGCCCAGGTGGATCGTCTCGCCTTCGGCCAGTAGACGATCCGGCGGCACCGGCAGCGGCTCGGCGTCCAGCTCGTGGGCGGCCGTCGGGACGCCGGTGCCCGCGACGACCTTCTCCAGCCCCTGCCAATGATCGAAATGCTGATGGGTGGTGACGATCTGCCGCAGCTGCCCGGGCGCCTCCTGGCCGAGCAGCTCGAGGATGCGGTCCGGCTCGTTGGCCGCGTCGATCAGCAGGGCCGCGCCGGTGGCGGTGTCCTGCACCAGATAACAGTTGTTGTCCATCGGGCCGACCGACATCTTCACGATGCGTGCGCCCGGCACGTCGCGTTGCTGCGGATTCGAACCCGGCGAGACATGACCCGTATACGGGGTATCGATCGCGATCATCCTGCCGATCGTAGCGGCCGGGTGCGACCGGAACGCGGATCCCGGTCAGCTCGCCGGTGGCACCGGCCCGCCGGAACGGGTGGTCAGCCACTGCTGGATCTCGATCAGGTTGCCCTCCAAATCCCGCAGGTAGGCGCAGCGGACCCGGCCACCGAATTCGACCGGCCCGGCGGCGATTTCGGCGCCGCGCGCCCCGAGTTCGGTCAGGTACCCGCCGAGATCGTCCACGCGCAGCGAGATCAGCGCGGAGTCCGGCGATCCCGGGCGCAGGATGCCGCCGAGCGCGGCATCGAGGTCCTTGCGATCGTGCAGCGACAGACTGCTGCCGAGGTCGGGCTCGAACGCCGCGTACGGCGGCTCGGGCCGCTCGAGCTGGGGCTTCAGGCCGATGACGTCGCGATAGAACTCGAGACAGCGGTCGAAATCGGTGACCAGCAGCCGAATCTGGGTCAGGTGCACGGCGTCGAAACTACGCCCTCCCCGCTCACGGACGAAGGACGATCTTCCCGCGGGTGTGACCCCGCTCGAGTTCGCGGTAGGCGTCGCGGACCCGGTCGAGGGGGTAGGTGGCGGCGATGGGGATGGTGAGGGTTCCGGCGGCAGCCAGGTCGGCCAGTTCGGCGACGACGTCGATGGTGTCGGCGGCGGCATTGCCCTCCGCCTTCACGCCGTACTTCTCGACCGCCGCGAAGTCGATGACGGTGTCGACGCGCTCCGGCGGCACGCCGAGTTCCAGGGCCAGGTCCACATAGCCGGAGCCGTGGAAGTCGAGGAAGGCGTCGAGGCCGTCGGGGGCGGCGGCACGGATGCGCTCGGCGAGCCCGTCGCCGTACTCGACCGGCATCACGCCCAGCGACCGCAGCCAGTCCGCGTTGCCGGGCCCGGCGATGCCGATGACCGTGGCGCCGCGCGCCCGAAGCAGTTGCACGGCAACGGTTCCCACTCCCCCGGCCGCCGCAGAGACGGCGACGGTGTCGCCCTCCTTGGCCTCCACCGCGCGCACCGCCGCGAACGCCGTCGTGCCCGCGACGAACAGCGACCCCGCCACCTCCCACGACAATCCGGCGGGCTTGGGCGCCACCTGGTCCACCGGCACCACCACGTGCGTGGCGTGGCTCGCCCGCTGATGGGTGAACCCGACCACCTCGTCACCGACCGCGATCCCGCTGACGCCCGCGCCGAGGGCCGTGATCCGGCCCGCGAGGTCGCTGCCCTGCCCGGACGGGAACGTCGCCGGCCAGCGCTCGTGCAGCAGCCCGGCCCGGATCTTGGACTCGCCCGGGTTGATACCGGCGGCGACCACGGCGACCACCACCTGCCCGGCCCCCGGTTTCGGGTCCGGGACCTCGACCACGTCCAGCACGTCGACATCGCCGTACCGATCGAACCTGACCGCCCGCGCCATGGGTTGCCCCTTCCTGTTGGAGGTCTGCTGTACGGGCCGGACAGCGCGCCCGGCGCCGAAATTTCCGGCCCACATCTGTGCTGTTTCCGGTCCGGGCCGGATTCACACCCCGGCGCGTCAGGGGGTGAAGGTTTCCAGGTGTCCCAGCACGACGAATTCGCTGTCCGGACTCGCCGCCGCCACGGCGCCGCGCAGCGGTTCCAGGCCACCGGCGTCTCGGGCCGGCTCGGCCAGCGGGTAGTCGAAATCGTCCCAGTGCGTCGGGAGCACGTATCTCGGGTTTCCCACCGCGCGCAGGAGCCGCGCCACGTAGTCACGCACCTTGGCGCCGCCCGTCGGCAGCAACAGCACCTCCGGCCGCAGCCCGGCGAGCTCGGATTCGATGTAGTTGGAGCCGCCGAAGTCCAGTACGCTCACGCCGCCGCCGGTGACCTGGTAGGCCAGCGTGCCGCCCTCGACCAGGTCGCTGATCACCTGCGGCCGCGGCAGTTCCACCGCGCCCAGGCCCGGACGTGTTCCGGGATAAGGGATCTGAGCGCGAGCGCCGAGTTCGGAGTGCAGGGACCGCAGCACCCGGATCGAATAGCCGTCGAACACCAGCTCCTCGCCGCCGGTCACCAGCGCCAGCTGGTCCTCCGGAGTTCCCAGCGCGGCCAGTAGATTCAGGTGCGTCTCGGTGCCCAGCACCGTCGCGCCCGTGCGCTGCGCGAGGTACGGGACGTCCGTGAGGTGGTCGTAGTGGCCGTGCGTGACCAGGATGTGGTCGGCGCGCAGTCCGGCGGCGAGATGGGCGTCGATCAGCGCGGTGTCCACCGACAGCGGCGTCTGCGGGTCCGCGCCCTCCTTGCTGTACGTGCCGGTGCGGAACCGGGTCAACCACGGATCGATGAGCACGCTCCTGCCGCCGACCCGGATCTCCCAGCCGTTGTTGCCCCACCAGCGCAGGGTCACGCCGCCCGGGGCCGGGCCGCCGCCCCGGCTCGCGCAGGCCGCCGTCAGCGCCGCCGCGGCGGCCGCGCCGACACCGAACAACCGTCTCCTGTTCAGCTCTGTCATGCCCGGTACCGAACCACGGGTATGAGACGTACGTCCAAGACCGATCCACGCGCCGACCGATATCGGCTCCGCTATCGTCGCAGCGTGGACCCGCTGCGCAAGCTCCGATACTTCGTCGCCGTCGCCGAGGAACTGCATTTCGGCCGCGCCGCCGACCGGCTCGCGATAGCGCAGCCGTCGCTGAGCCAGCGCATCCGGGAACTGGAGCAGGACCTCGGCGCACGGCTGTTCGACCGCACCAGCCGCAGCGTCGAACTCACCGCGGCGGGCCGGATCCTGCTGGCCGAGTCGCGCGCCCTGCTGGCCCGCTGGGATCGCACGAAAACTCTTGTCGGGAAGGCACATCGGGGCGAGATGGCCGCGCTGCGAGTGGGGGTGCCGCCGGATCTGGCGGGCCGGGTGCTGGCCGCGATGCTCACCGCGTTCGAACGCGAGTGTCCCGAGCTCGGCGTGGACCTGCAGGAGTTGACCACCGCGGAGCAGGTGCGCCTGCTGGCGGATCGGCAGCTCGACGCCGGGCTCCTCCAGCATCCCGCCGATGTCACCGGCCTCGAACTCGGTCCGGCCGTCGACACCCCGCTCGGCGTGGTGCTGCCGCGCGATTCGCCGCTGGCGGCACGGTCGGAGCTGGCACCGGCGGAGCTGGCCGGGCACGGCCTGGTGCTGTTTCCGCGAGCGGCCGCGCCGGGTGTCTACGACGCCACCCTGCACACCTGCGCGGAACACGGTTTCCGCCCCACCGCCGTGGTGCACGCGCGGAATCCGGAATTCGTGCTGGGACTGGTGCTTTCGGGTCAGGGTGTGGCATTCGATCAAGGGATGGTGGCGCAGAAGGAGCCACGGGTGGTGTGGCGGCCGATCACGGGCGGCGTACTACGGCGGCGGATGTCACTGACGTGGCCGTCCGAGGCGCCGCATCCTGCGGTCCGGCGGCTCGCCGAACTGATCGTCGAAGTCCTTCGCACGGACGGGGTTTCGACACTGGCACCGGCTCAGGACGAGGCACTGCCCTGGCACGTACTGATCGGGCGGCGGTGACCGATGGCCTCGATCGCCACCCGCGCGGCCTCCCCGATCGCCCTGTCCACGTGCGGCATTCGCGGATCCAGCACCTCGGCACGAGTGAAAACCGCTACGGCACAGCGCAATCCGCCGGGATACTCGACCACGCCGATCTCGTTGCGCACGCTCGGCAGCGTTCCCGTCTTGCTCCACACGCGCACGTCCGACGCGAACGCCGAACCCAGCCGATGCTGGTTGAGTTGCAGGCCCATCAATTCCCGCACCCAGGCGCAGGCTTGCGGGGAGCCGGCACGGTCGCGCGCGATCAGCTCCAGCAGCCGGGTCATCTCGCGAGGCGTGCTCGCCGAGGTACGGGCGGGATCGAGGATGCGCAGCGCGAACACCTCGTCGTCGGACAGCGCGGGATAGCGGCGCGCGAACGCCGCGGCGTCGGCGACACCCATGTCCTCGGCCATCGAGGCGAGCAGATCACGCAGCGAGCCGACGATCCGGGTGTGCTCGAGCCCCAGTTCGCGCACCAGGGACCGGACATTGTCCAGCCCGACGCGGTCGAACAACAGGTCCGCGGCGGAGTTGTCGCTGACCGACAGCGCCAGGTAGGCGGCATCGCGCAGACTGAACTCGACATCGTCACGGCAGCCCGAGGTGCCCGGACCGCCCAGCCGATACGCCGCCGTCGAGCGCACCCGGTCGGCCGGATCGAGCTGCCCAGCGCCGAACTGCCGCGCCAGCTCGAGCACCAGCGGCACCTTCACCACCGACGACAGCACCACGGGTTCGTCCGCGCCCCAGCCGGTTTCACCACCACAGCCCAGACATCGGGCGTGCAGCCAGCCCCGCACGCCGACGGCATCGAAAACGGCTCTCATGCGGGCGATTTCGGCGCTCGGACGCCCTACGCCCCGATCAGCCGCTGCGCCAGGTAGCCCTCGACCCGGTCCAGCGCGATCCGCTCCTGCGCCATCGAGTCGCGCTCGCGCACCGTCACCGCCTGGTCCTCGAGGGTGTCGAAGTCGACGGTGATGCAGAACGGGGTGCCGATCTCGTCCTGGCGGCGGTAGCGCTTGCCGATCGCCTGCGCGTCGTCGAACTGCACGTTCCAGTTCTTGCGCAACTGTGCGGCCAGATCGCGCGCCTTCGGCGACAGGTCGGCGTTGCGGGACAGGGGCAGCACGGCGGCCTTCACCGGCGACAGGCGGCGATCCAGCCGCAGCACGGTGCGCTTCTCCATGGCGCCCTTGGCATTGGGCGCCTCGTCCTCGGTGTAGGCGTCGATCAGGAACGCCATCAGCGAGCGGGTCAGACCGGCCGCCGGCTCGATCACGTACGGGGTGTAGCGCTCGCCGGTGGCCTGGTCGAAGTAGTTCAACTCCTGGCCCGAGTGCTCCGAATGCGTCCTCAGGTCGAAGTCGGTGCGGTTGGCCACGCCCTCCAGCTCACCCCACTCGCTGCCCTGGAAGTGGAAGCGGTACTCGATGTCGACCGTGCGGGTCGAGTAGTGCGAGAGCTTTTCCTTCGGGTGCTCGTAGAGCCGCAGGTTCTGCGGGTCGATGCCGAGGTCGGTGTACCAGGCCAGGCGGGTGTCGATCCAGTACTGGTGCCACTGCTCGTCGTCACCCGGCTTGACGAAGAACTCCATCTCCATCTGCTCGAACTCGCGGGTGCGGAAGATGAAGTTGCCCGGCGTGATCTCGTTGCGGAAGCTCTTGCCGATCTGCGCGATGCCGAACGGCGGCTTCTTGCGCGCGGTCGTCATCACGTTGGCGAAGTTGACGAAGATGCCCTGCGCGGTCTCCGGGCGCAGGTAGTGCAGGCCCTCCTCGGACTCGATCGGGCCGAGGTAGGTCTTGAGCATCATGTTGAAGTCGCGCGGCTCGGTCCACTGGCCGACGGTGCCGCAGTCCGGGCAGGCGATGCCGCTCATCGGCACGGAATCCGGGTCGGCGATGTCGTTCTTCTCAGCGAACGCCTCCTGCAGGTGGTCCTGCCGGTGCCGGCGGTGACAGTTGAGGCATTCGACCAGCGGGTCGTTGAACACCGAGACGTGACCGGAGGCCACCCACACCTGACGCGGCAGGATGATCGAGGAATCCAGGCCCACCACGTCGTCGCGGCTGGTCACCATGGACCGCCACCACTGCCGCTTGATGTTCTCCTTCAGTTCCACACCCAGCGGGCCGTAGTCCCACGCCGACCTGGTGCCTCCGTAGATCTCGCCACTGGGGAAGACGAGACCCCGGCGCTTGGCGAGGTTGGCGACGGTGTCGACCTTCGACTTGGGTGCCACGACTGGAGCTCTCCCTCTGGATGAGTGTGGTAAGCGATTCGGTCCAGAGTATCGGCACGGCCCCGGCGCGGTCGAAGCAGTATCCGCACATCACGGGCATCCCGCCCGCGTTCGCCCGGCCCGAACCAGAGTGTCGGATTGACATGCGCACTTTTGCATACCAATAATGGCATCGGTTTCCAATAAGGAGTTGGTTCGATGACCGCCGACAGTGGTGCCCCCGCACGGCGTAGCCGCGTCGCCGTGGAGGCGCCCACCCCCATCCCGCACGACCCGTATCCGTATCGGGCGCCCTCCGCTCCGGCGGTGCCACCGCGAGGCATCCTGGACAACGCGGGCGAGCTGCTGCGCGCGCTGGCCGCACCGGTGCGCATCGCGATCGTGCTGCAACTGCGCGAGTCGCCGCGCTGCGTCCACGAGCTGGTCGATACCCTGGGCGTGACGCAGCCTCTGGTGAGCCAGCACCTGCGCATCCTGAAGTCGGCGGGCGTGGTGCGCGGGGAACGTACCGGGCGCGAGGTGATCTACGAACTCGTCGATGATCATCTGGCACGTATCGTCGTCGATGCCGTCGCACATGCCGAGGAAGGGTGATTCGTGCCGGAGAACACGGGCATAAAGGACAAGACCGTCGGAGTTCGCAGCACTCGCCAGCGCAGCGCCATCGCGGCGCTGCTGGGCGATATCGAGGAGTTCCGGTCCGCCCAGGAACTACACGACGAACTGCGCCGCCGCGGTGAGGGCATCGGCCTGACCACCGTCTATCGCACACTGCAATCGCTGGCCGACGCCGGAAAGGTGGACGTGCTGCGCACCGACACCGGTGAGTCGGTCTACCGCCAGTGCTCCAAGGGACACCACCACCATCTGGTGTGCCGCCACTGTGGCCGCACGGTGGAGGTGGAGGGCCCGACCGTCGAGGCCTGGGCCGAGACCATCGCCAGTCAGCACGGCTTCACCGAAATCAGCCACACCATGGAGGTTTTCGGCACCTGCCGCCACTGCGCCGCCGTCCACGAAAGCCACCGGGCCCACGCCTGATCGCCGAGGCGAACGGCAGAACCGCGCCCCGACCGGACGACCGGGGCGCGTTCACTCGCCGATCAGGCGGGTACCGGTTCCGGGGCCGGGGAACGGCGGGGCAGTAGGGCGCCCGCGCCGAGCATGAGCAGTGCCGCACCGGCCCAGCAGAGCAGCACGATCAGCGGGGCGGCGGCGCCGTGGCCGTCGAAGAAGGCGACCGAGCGGATCAGCGTGGCGGCGGCGCCCGGCGGCAGCAGCTGGCCGATCGCGCCCCACGGCTGGGGCAGCAGCTCGGGCGCGGAGGTCGCGGCCGAGAACGGGTTGCCGATCAGCAACATCAGCAACGCTCCGAGACCGATTCCGGCGTTGCCGATGAGCGTCGCCAGCCCGGCGACCGTCCCCGCCACCGCGAACGACACCAGCCCGGCGATCGACGCCAGGGTGAGGTAGGAGCCGGGCACCAGCTGCATCCAGGTCTGCACCACGACCATGCTGAGCAGTCCCCCGGCGATGCCGAACGACAGCACGCCGATCGCACGCGCCGCGGCCGTCGGCACCAGCAGGCTGAGCAGCACTCCGCCCGCGATACCGGCCATCACCAGCGGCAGCACCATCGCACCGAATCCCGTACCGCGCGGATCGTCCGGGTCCGCGGGCACCACGTCCTGCACGGCGGCGGCCGGAGCGCCCGACATCTGCTGGGCGATGGCCGTGAGCTGTTGCGCCACAGCGGGACTCGCCGCCGAGGCGACCAGCACCCGGGGTGGCCCGCCGTCGGTCACCACGGCGCCGTAGGCGTCACGCTGCTCGATGGCCGCGCGGGCGGCCGCCTCATCGGTCACGGTGGTGATGTCGAAGGCGTCGCGATCGCGCTCGGCCAGCTTGGCGGCGACCATGCTCGCCGCCGGACCCGATACCGCGACCGGTAGGTCGCGCGGCCCGATATTCGCGGCCGGCCAAGCGAAGGCGATGAGCATGACAGCTTGCACCAAGGCGGCGGCGAGGCCCACCGCGACGGCGCGCGACGTGGCATTCATGACGTACTCCCAAAGAAATCGGAGGATCGTTCTTTTTGTGCACCCACCGTCGCACCGGCGACCGAGCTTGTCAAGAACGGATATTCGTTTTATTTTGGGGACATGCCCCGTGTCAGCGAGGAACACCTCGAACGCCGTCGCCAGCAGATCCTCGACGCGGCCCAGACCTGTTTCGCGAACAAGGGCTTCCACTCCACCTCGATGCAGGACGTGTTCACCGAGTCGGGGCTGTCCGCGGGCGCGGTATACCGATACTTCAAGAGCAAGGACGACCTGATCGCCGCCCTGGCCGCCGACGCGACGCAGCTGCTGCGCGGCATCCTGGACGACATCATCAATCGCGATCCGCTGCCCACACCCGGCGGTCTGATCGGCGCGCTGACCGCGGAGATCGTCCACCTCGGCGAGCGCACCGGCCGCGTTCGCCTGGCCCCGCAGGCCTGGGCGCTGGCCCTCACCGACGAGACGGCCGCGCACTACGTCCGCACGGCGATGGGTGCGCTGCGCGACCGCTGGCAGGACTATGCCGAGCGGATGCGCGCGATCGGCTGGCTACCACCCGATGCCGACACCGACGCCGTGGCCAAGGTTCTGCTGGGGCTCATGCCCGGATTCATCCTCCAGCATCTGGTGCTCGGCGATGTCACACCGGACGATATGAGCCGCGGCATCGACACGCTGTTGCCCGGCTACCGGCACGCCCCGGCCGCGAGCTAGCGCGGAACCCTCAGGGCACCAACCCTTTCCGGGCCTCCCCCGCCCCGGCCAGCACGAGCAGCAGCATGGTCGACAGCGCCTCGTCACCGAGCCCGGCGGCCGGGAAGGTGTAGCGCAGCATCACGTCGGCGAGCTTGTCGCGCACCTTCACCGTGAGCGAGCCGAATTGCAGCGCGCCGTTGCGGTCGGCGACGCGCTTGTGCAGCTGCGCCTTCAGCGGGCGGTCCCAGGCCAGCAGGCAGGTGAGGGTCAGCACGTCCAGCCCGGGCGCCAGGTTCACCCCGCGCAGCGAGCACAGCGCTCCGTCGTATTCGAAGCCGATCCCGCCGTCCTCGACGCGGACGTCGATGTCGTATCCGGCCAGGCAGGCGCCCGCCCGGGCCTGCAGTTCCTGTGCGGCGGCGGTCTCGCTGGTCACTTCACGCCGCCGAAACGCCGGTCCCGCTTGGCGTACTCCACGCAGGCTTCCCACAGGTTGCGGCGGTCGAAGTCCGGGAACAGCGTGTGCTGGTACACGAACTCCGCGTACGCCGACTGCCAGATCAGGAAGTTCGAGCTGCGCAGCTCGCCCGAGGGACGCAGGAACAGGTCCACATCGGGCATGTCCGGTTCGTCGAGGTACTGCGCGAACGTGGACTCGTTGATCTTCTCCGGGTCGAGTTCACCGGCGGCCACGCGGCGGCCGATCTCCCTTGCGGCGTCGGCGATCTCGGCGCGCCCCCCGTAGTTGACGCACATGGTGAGAGTCATCACCGTGTTGTCCCTGGTGAGTTCCTCCGCGACCTCGAGCTCCTTGATCACGCTGCGCCACAATCGCGGTCGGCGTCCGGCCCAGCGCACCCGCACACCCATCTCGTGCATCTCGTCGCGGCGGCGGCGGATCACGTCGCGATTGAAGCCCATCAGGAAGCGGACCTCGTCGGGGCTGCGACGCCAGTTCTCGGTCGAAAAGGCATAGGCCGAAAGCCATTTCACGCCGATCTCGATGCACCCCTCGACGGTGTCCATCAGCACCGCTTCGCCGCGCTCGTGCCCGGCGGTGCGCGGCAGCCCCTGCTCCTGCGCCCAGCGCCCGTTGCCGTCCATCACCAGCGCCACATGCCGGGGCACGAATTCCAGCGGCAGGTTCGGCGGCGTCGCGCCCGAGGGGTGCGGTGCGGGCGGGCGAATCGTGCGGGTGGGCGACGCGGCGGTTGGGGTGCGGTTACCGATCACGGGTTCCATCCTGCATCACGCGGCCGTGGGCCGGTCCGCTGCTCCCCGCCTCGGCGGTCATCCCCGCAGCAAGGTCACGCTGTAGACGACGATCCAGCCGATCCACCCGAGCCAGCCGACCAGGCCCGCGAGCGCGATCCGGTTGACGCCCTCCACGTTGTACGGGCTGGCCGACGCCGCGACGAACAGTAGTGCGGCGCTCGAGTAACCGAGCCAGGCATGCCAGTCCGGGATGAAACCCGCGGTGGTCCCGGCGGCGGAGAAGCCCAACAGCGCGATCGCGAGGAACATCTGGTTGTAGCCGAACAGCACATTGCTCAGTCCCCACAGCGCCACGGTGGAACCACGGTCGTGCCGCGCGGCCGCGGCCATGCCGAACCGCAGCGCTTCCACGCACGCGAAGGCGACGTTCTGCATGAGCACCCCGGCGAACCCCACCAGCGCCCAGGCCCGGGCCGCCGACCCGCCCTGCCACAGCCGGTCGACCAGCCCGGCGGCGAAGACCGTCGTGCCCAGCCACAGCGTCGGCACCAGCACCGACGGCAGTTTCAAGGCGTTCCCGACGGTCGCGAAGGAGTCCACGACCGCGTCGAGACCCTGGCCCGCCATCGGCATCGGCAGCCGCCCGCGCGCATAGATGATGTTGATGACGACCCCCGCGAGTACGAACCCGAGACCGCCCAGGGCCGCCAGATCGGCGAAACTCATGCGGGCACCCCTTTCACCAGGCCAGGCAACCCGCCCGATATTGGTTTTACGCTAACTATATTGAATATAGACACACCCGAACAGGAGGGCAATGACCCCGCCGGAACGACGGCGCTACGACTCGCTGCGTCGCCAGGAACAAGCGCACCGGACCCGCGCCGACATCGCCGAGGCCGCGCGGCGGCTGTTCGTGAGCCAGGGCTGGGCGGCGACCACGGTGCGTGACGTGGCGCGCGAGGCCGGAGTCTCGGTGCCGACCGTTTATGCCGCCTACACCAACAAGCCCGGCTTGGTCTGGGCGCTCGTCGAGGCGGCTGACCTGTCGGCCGATATGTCGCGGATGCTCGCCGGTCTCGAGGGCTCGGCGGACCCCCGCGCGCAGCTCGCCGCGATGGCCGGTTACGACCGGCGGTTGTTCGAGCGATCCGGCGATCTCATCGGGCTGATCCGCGAGGCGGGCCGCACCGAGCCCGAGCTGGCGCAGGTGTATCGGCAGGCGCGGCGGCTGGCCGACGACACCCGGGTGGAAGTGTTCTCCGCGTGGCCCGCGGCGACGCTGCGCGCGGGCCTCGACATTCCGGCGGCCGTCGACATCTTCGCGGCGCTGTGCAATATCGACGTCTACAACACTCTGACCGGCGAACGCGGCTGGTCCCCCGGCCGGATCGAGCACTGGTGGGCCGACACGCTCGCCCGCGAACTGCTCCGCTGACCCACCCCGCGCGCAACCGCCCCGCGCGGCGGCCTCGCGATACGGTGGTGCCGACCGCCGCCGAACGACGAAGGGTATCGCCGTGACCAGCGAGAGCACGACCAGGCTAGCGGTGCTGATCGATGCGGACAACGCCCAGCCGGCGATCGCGGACGGCCTGCTGGCCGAGGTCGCCAAATACGGCACCGCCCATGTGAAGCGGGCCTACGGCGACTGGACGAGCACCAATCTGAAGGGCTGGAAGGACCGGCTGCTGGAACAGTCGATTCAGCCGATCCAGCAGTTCGGATACACCACCGGCAAGAACGCCACCGACTCGGCGATGATCATCGACGCCATGGATCTGCTCTACACGGGCAAGCTCGACGGCTTCGTGATCGTCTCCAGTGACAGCGATTTCACCCGGCTCGCCAGCCGCATCCGCGAATCCGGGCTCACCGTCTACGGTTTCGGCCAGCGCAAGACGCCGCAGCCGTTCGTCGCCGCCTGCGACAAGTTCATCTACACCGAAAACCTCACCGACACAGCCGAAGAGGCCCCGGCCAAACCGCATCGGACGGGCGCCAATCAGCTGAAGGGTGATGCCAAGTTGATGAATCTGCTGCGCAATGCCGTCGACGCGGCCTCGGACGATTCGGGCTGGGCGATGCTGTCGGGTGTCGGCTCGATAATCAACAAGCAGCGTCCCGACTTCGATCCGCGTACCTACGGGTACCGCAAGCTCGGCGACTTGTTCGCTGCCACAACATTGTTCGACATCGAGGGCCGCAGCCCCGGCGAGGGCAAGCCGGAGATCACCTACGTCCGGGATATCCGGTACCGGCCGTCGACCTGATCGAGGTCTACCGGGTCAGGGGCGGCGGATCGAGCGGATGGGTGGGCGTGACACTACGCACGCGGAACAACAGATCGAACCAGTCGCCGAGCCCCGCGCCGGAGATGTGGTGGTCGGTATCGCGCTCGGGGCGATAGGTTCCGACGATCAGGCGCAGCCGCGTGGGGCGATGCAGCCACTGCCGCACCGAATCCGGCTGCGGTGCATGCAGATCGAGCAGATAGCCGTCGTGCCCGGGGATATCGAGGACGGTGTCGGCGAACTCGGGTGCCGGGGCGGGCACGGCGAGATCCGCACGCAGGCGGCCGTCGTGGAAGGTGATTCCGGCCGAGAGGTAGGCGGCTCCGAAGCGCTTGCGCAGCAGGTAGCCGGTGGTCGGAAATTCCTGCGCCAGCGCCGACAGCGTGAGCCGCCCGGCGACAACGGTATTCGACATCCCCTCCCAATACACGATTCGCTGGCCCGTCGCGTCGTGCCAGGCGGTGATGCGGTCCGCCGCGGCCACCGCCTCCGCGGCGAGGTCGCGCCCACCGGCGGCGAGACTCGACTCGTGGTACCGCAGGATCAGCCGCGCCGCGTCGAGCACGGTGGCGGAGTTCGGCAGCGACTCGACCAGGGTCAGCGCATCGCGGGCGTGGTCGGCGAAAGGGCGTCCGGGGTGCGTGCCGTCGGCCCGCTGGATGTGCTCCCCCAGCCGGTGCGCGGTGATGATCGGGTCGTAGTGCGCGCGCAGTTCGCCGAGGCGCTCCGGCGCCACGTGCGCGACGAAGTCCGAAACCAGCGCGTAGTGCGACAGCTTGGCGGCCTCGGGCGTCAGGCCGAACAGTCGCAGCGGATCGTCCGGGTGAGCGCGATTGAACGCGCGCGCCCATTCCAGGACCGCGAGGGTTTCGGTGGTGCGCCACGGTACCCAGGCATCGCGCAGCAGTGCCGCCGGATCTCCGATTCCACCCCTGACGTAGGCATCCAGCGCGGCGACGACCGTCTCGTCGTCCAGCAGGGCCAGTGCACGGAAGCCCTTCCGCTCCACCAGCTCTCGCAGCACCCGATGCGCCAGCACGGCGACCTCGTGTGCGGCGCGGGTGGCCGTGCCGAGGCCGACGACGACCGCGTCGCCGATCCGGTCGATCAGCGTGTCGGGCAGCGGCGCATCGGGCGACGAGCCGTCGAACGGCCGCGCCGCCGCGCGGATCCAATTCGTGACCTCGTCGGTGTCGAATTCTCGATGCGCCATGACGCCCTCCTACAGTTGAGCCGATGACCGTGCCGTGGGCACGAGCGAAACAGGTATCTTTGCAGTCAAAGATATTTACCTTTGACCGCAAAGGTAAATGGAGGTGAGGTGGATGTCAACAGCGAACTCCGCGGCGGGTGACGCGGGACCGGACACCGACGACGCGATCCGGGCGATGCTGTTGCTGATGCCCCGGCTGGTCGGCCGGGCCAAGCGCACCCAGCCGCCCGCGGAACTACGCTCGCTGGCGCCGCGCCACCTGTCGATGCTGTCGTACCTGCTGTTCGACGGGCCGATGACGGTGAACGAACTCGCCGCACGCCTGGCGGTCGCACCGACCACGGTCAGTCTCATGGTCAGCGACCTGTCCCGGGCGGGCGTGCTCGAACGCACCGAGGACGACGCCGACCGCCGCCGCAAGATCGTCAGCATCGCCGAGGCGAGACTGCCGGCCATCCGCGACTGGCTCGCCCGCGGCGCCGACGCCTGGCGCACCGCACTCGACCCGCTCACCCCCGGCCAGCGACAGACGGTGATCGATACCCTGCTCGCCTACGAAAAGGCCGTCACAGAGCCAACTCCGGATCCTGAGCGGTAATCAAGGTGAGGACATTCCTGCCGCAGCACTTCTCCGGACGGGCGTTGTCCGGGTAGCGTCGGCCGCCGAGAACCAAGGAGTGGAGGCGTGATGACACGGTTCGGCCTGTGGCGGCCCACCGTCACCTTCTGGCGGGTGGCGACACTCGTCCTGGTCGCACTCCCGCAGCTGCTCGACACCCGCATTCCGGACCTGTGGAACGGCGCGGCCGAGCCCGTGCACGACGACACGGCGACGGTGATGGCGGTGACCTACCTGTCGTCGCCGCCGCTGCCGGAGCAATGGCTCGAGTATCTGAGCGAATCCGGACTCGCGGTGCTGGTGCCCGCGATCGCCCTCGTCCTGCCGAGCAGCTACGCGCGGACCGGAACGCTCTGGGCCGCAGGGATTCTGGCCGCGCTCGGCCTGGCGGACGGATACCTCGGCATGTCGGCTCTCGAAGGTACCGGCGGGTCGACCACGCTGCTGTTCATGTCGCCGTGCTACCTGCTGGCCGCGATCACGCTCGGGCTCAGTGCCCGATCGGCCCACACCGAACCGAGCGAGCCCACGCCGAATTAGGCGGGAAGGTCGACTCAGCCGACGCGGCTCTCCTCCGCCACCCCGTGCGGACGAGAGCGCTCGATGAGCGGCAGGGTGCGTAGCTGGCGTTCCAGATGCCATTGCAGGTGAGCGGCGGTGAGGCCGCTGGCCTGGCGGCGGACCGGTTCGGGCACGGCATCGATGCCGGACCATTCGCCGCGATACAGGGCGTGCATCAGATCCAGCACACCGACGGCCGGAGTCGCCGAGCCCGGCGGGCGGCAGTGCACGCACACCGCTCCCCCGGCCGCCACGTGGAAGGCCCGGTGCGGGCCCGGCGTGGCACACCGGGCGCATTCGTCCAACGCCGGGGCCCAGCCCGCGAAACCCATGGCGCGCAACAGGAATGCGTCCAGGATCAGCTCGTGCGGGCGCTGGTGGGAGGCGAGGGCGCGCAGGGCGCCGGCGGTCAGGGTGTGCAGCCGCGGCGCCGGAGCGCGCTCCTCACCGGCCAGCCGCTCGGCGGTCTCGAGCACCGCGCACGCGGTGGTGTAGCGCCCGTAGTCGGCGACGATCTCCGACGCGAACGCCTCCACCGTGTGCACCTGGGTGACGGTATCGAGGTTGCGCCCCGGATACAGCTGAATGTCGACATAGGCGAACGGCTCCAGCCGAGCCCCGAACTTCGACCGCGTCCGCCGCACCCCCTTGGCCACCGCCCGCACCAGCCCGTGCTGCCGCGTCAGCAACGTGACGATACGATCGGCCTCCCCCAGCTTGTGCTGGCGCAACACCACCGCATGGTCCCGATACAAACGCACGGCCCCATCCTCCCACGCCCCGCCGACGACGCGGGACACCACACCGTCACGGGAATCGCCGAAGACCCGGCACCGAGTCCTGGCGGATCAGTAGGCACGGCCGGAGTCCGGCTTGATGCGCCACGCCTCCACAAGAGGCCGACAGGCCGCGCCCTTGCGCGGGCAATCCTCCCGGCGACAATCCCGATGCTGCTGCATCGCGGCGAGCGCCTGCGGCACCGTGAACGGCCGCCCCGGTACTCATGACTGCCCCAGCTGACATGAGAATGCCGTCCAGCGAGCGAAACTCATTCGCGGCCAGACGGTTTCGACGTCTGTGATGCACATCAGCGCGTGCAGCTGGACCACGTCCAGGTGGCTGGGCGATGGCGTGATCACGGCATCGACATCGGCGGCACGTACCTGGTCGACCAGCGGGAGCACCGATGAGCTCGGCCAATACAGGGCATACCCGAGTTGCCTTGCGAACCTGCGGATAGCGACAATGGCACTTTCACGGACACGGCCGAAAGAGTGCCACGTTCAAGCAAACCGCTGTGGTCAGTATTCCAATTCGAGCATGTCCGAGAGCTGTCGCGTCTCCGGTGTCAGCATGCGTCGACGGCTGACGATCCGGCCGAGCAGATCCTTCGCCATGCGCTGTTCGACCAGCCACGGTCCGGCCTCGTGAAACAGCTTCGTGGCAAGAGTGGGTCGAGATGAATCCAGGCCTGGGCCTTGGCTGCTGACCACGTAGTCCGGATACAGACGCACGGGCTCGCCTACCGTCACGGCTGGACCCCCACCCCCTCCGCATACACCTGGATGATGCGGGGGGCGTGGATCGTGCGCAGCATGAGGGTGGTCCAGCCGGTGCGGGAGCGGTTTACGGCGAAGTCGTCGGCCTCGAGGAGCATGCGTTCGGGGCCCTGGTGTTCCATCGTGACCGCCGGGTGACCGAGTGGCACGTCCACCAGGGCCGTGCCGTTGCCCCAGACGATCAGGCGGCGGCGGCTCATGGCGATGGTGCCGGCGGCGATGTTCTCCCAGTTGGAGGAGGCGTAGTGCAGCGTGGTCCGATAACTGCGGTGTGCCACCGACCCTCCGACCGGGCCGAAGACCACGATCCCTTCCGATTCGAGATCCGAACGCAGTTGCAGCGGTAGCTCTTTCGAGCCGAACGCTCGGGACATCCACTTCACGGAGTGCCATCGTAGGGGGATCGCGCCGTTCGCGCCGATGGAGCTGGTCGAGCGACCTGCGCAAATGCCGAAACCCGACATCACAATTCGAACACGTCTCCGCAACGCGTACCAAGCTGGACGCACGACCAGATGCGCGCTAGGTTTCGAACGACACCAGGAGAGGGAGACCACCATGACCTCGGCGCCCGCCCGTGACCTCGGCCTGGCCGAACTGGCCGCCGCGATCGGCACCGGCACCACCTCCGCGGTGGCCGCCACCACCGCCGCCCTCGACCGGATCGAGGAGTCGCAGCCCCAGCTCAACGCCTTCCGGGTGGTACGCCGCGAGCGCGCCCTCGCCGAGGCGGCCGACGCCGACCGGCGGCTCGCGGCCGGGGATCGCCTGCCGCTGCTCGGCGTCCCGATCGCGATCAAGGATGACACCGATATCGCCGGGGAGCCAACCGCTTTCGGCTGCGGCGGCGACTTCCCACCCAAGACCGAGGACGCCGAATCGGTGCGGCGGCTGCGCGCGGCCGGTGCGGTGATCGTCGGCAAGACCAACACCTGCGAGATCGGCCAGTGGCCGTTCACCGATGCCCGGGCGTTCGGTTACACCCGCAACCCGTGGCACGCCGGGCACACGCCCGGCGGTTCCTCGGGCGGCTCCGCCGCCGCCGTCGCCGCCGGACTCGTCCCGGCCGCACTGGGTTCCGACGGCGCCGGGTCGGTGCGGATCCCGTCGTCGTGGACGAATCTGGTCGGCATCAAGCCGCAGCGCGGACGCATCTCGACGTGGCCGCTGGCCGAGGCTTTCAACGGGCTCACCGTGCACGGCCCGCTGGCGCGCACGGTCGCCGACGCGGCCCTGCTGCTCGACGTGGCCGCCGGGCCGCACCCGGGCGACAAGCACACCCCGGCCCCCGTGCGCGTCTCCGACTCGGTCGGGCGCGACCCGGGCCGCCGCAAAATAGCCCTGTCGCTGCGCATCCCGTTCACCGCCACGCGGACGGCGCTGGACCGCGAGGTCGCCGCCCGGGTGCACGCGACCGCGGGCGCCCTGCGCCGCCTCGGACACGAAGTGATCGTCGCCGACCTGCACTACGGCCTGCTGCTGGGCGCCACCTTCCTACCGCGCTCGATGGCGGGCATCCGGACCGAACTCGCGAAACTGCCCGGCGCTCAGGTGGATTCGCGCACCAGGTGCAACGCGGCCCTGGGCCTGCTGCTGGGCGGCCCCGCCCTGTTCGCGGCGCGGGCGGCCGAACCGTTGCTGCACAAGCGCATCGGCCGCTTCTTCGACGACTACGACCTGGTGCTCGCGCCCACCACCGCCACCCCGCCGCCGCCGGTCGACGCCATGGACGGCCTCGGCGTCTCCGCCACCGACGCGCTCATCACCGCAGCCTGCCCCTACACCTGGCCGTGGAACGTCCTGGGGTGGCCCAGCATCAACGTCCCGGCGGGCTTCACCGATGCCGGACTTCCGGTCGGCGCCCAGCTGATGGGTCCGGCCGAGTCCGAGCCACTGCTGGTTTCCGTTGCCGCCCAACTGGAATCGGAACTGCGTTGGGAGCGGCACCGCCCCGAGCCCTGGTGGGCGCGGTAGCCCGCTCGGACCACCGGTATCAGAGCGCCGGCGCGCTCCATGCCTCGTCGTCGACCCGGGAGGCGTCCGGGCAGCGATTCGACCGCGGATCGCCCGATTCCAGGTCGATCGCGGAGCCGTACAGGAGCACACAGCGCTGTTGCTGTCCCGAATCGCGAATATTGTCCGTGCGGAGAATTCCCAGCGTGGCATCGTGCGCGACGCGGTCCTGGTCGAAACGCAACGTCCCGGTCAAGCCGACATAGGGCTCATCGCGCATCTCCATGGCGACGGCGGCACGGTTCGGGACGGTTTCGGCCGCACCGACCCGCTCGAGTCGGCCCGCATTGCGCCGCGCCGCGTCGAGAATCATTCCGGCCACCTCGTACGCCAAACCGGTCCGGTCGGCGGGCCACGCCGGTCGATACCTCTCGCTGTCCTGGCTCAGTTCGGCAAGGAGGGCGCAGAACTCCGAATACGCCGGGCTGGCCTGCGGCCTGCCGACTCGCCCCGCGCCCGCGACGCAATCACGACCGCCCAGCACGGCCGGGGCGCCCTTGGTCACGTAGCGCACCGACAGCCCGATCGGGACGGCCTCGAGGCCGTGCGGATCGGCGATCACCCGGGTTACCGCGTCGTCGCCGAGGACGGTCGGCAGGTCGGCGCCACCGCAGCCCCGCACCGCGGACTCGAGGAACGGCACGAAATCGTAGTTGCGCCCGGCGAAGAAATGCACTGTGCTCGACTCGGCCACACCGTCGGAGCACAACGGATCCATCCCGCTCAGCTCACTCTGATGGGCCCACGGATGCGACTCGACGCGAATGGGCCTGGAGCCCAGCTCTTTTCGCAAGGCCGCGACGAGCGACCGCACGTACAGATCGGCGGGCTCGTCCGGATAGTAGATGACCACCCTGTCGTAGCGGCGCTGCCCGGCACGGGCACTTCCGTCCGGAAACCGCGCGCCCACAACATAATCGGAGACCAGCCGGGCCTGCTGCACGTTGTCCGGCACCGGCTGCAGGTACAGCGGTGACGCATCTGCGAGACCGTCGCCGGACAGCGTGGTAGGGACGACCGGCACACCCATCTCCCCGAAGCGGCCGATGACCTGCTCGGTGTCTTCGCTGCTGCGATCCATCCCGACCGCGGCCAGCACCCGGGGATCCGCGCGCACCAGCGGGCGCAACAGGTTGTCGACGACCCAGGGCGCGGCCCGCATGTTCAGCCCGCCGTTGGCCACGACCACCCGCAGCAGCGGCGCCGAGGCTTGCGGCGCCCGGTTCAGCTGACGTTGCCGCATGGCGAGTCCCGCAAGCTCTTCCGCCTGCGCCCGGGGGTAATACTCGCTGCTGTTCGCGGAGTAGGTCAACCCGGCGAAATAGATCAGCGACACCAGCGGCCGCCGCGGGCTCGCCACATGCCGCTGTTCGGCGATCTCGTTCTGGCGGAACACCTCTCGCTGCATATCGGTCAGCACCGGATCGGAGCCGAAGGTCAGCCGGTCGTCGGCGCTGTAGCCGACGCACTCCCCCGCGCGAATCACGGTGCCCGCGTGGGATTCACATGGTGCCTGCGGCGGCAGCAGCGACCGGGCCACCGGAACAGCGGCCACCAGCAGGACGACCACGGCCACCATGGCGACGACCTGCCGGCGCCGCGTCCAGAACGGCGGCAGGGGCGGCAGAGACCCGGGTCCGGCGGGCAACGGCGCGTCCGCGCGTGCCAGTGCGCCGGGCAGCGCCAGCGCCAGGTACCACGCACCGTCGGCATGCCGCCGCCGCAGCGCGCCGATGGCGTCCCGCCATTGCGCCAGCGGTCCGCGCGGCGCTCCGGTGCGGCCGGGCGGTTCGGCGAAAAACTGCTCGATCTCGCCGACGGGCCGATCGTCCGGGGCAACGGTCATCGTGGCGACGACTGCCAGCGGATCGAACATCCCGGTGTCGTTGCGAATGTCGTTGATCGCGCGCAGGAATTCGCCCGCGACGCTGCCCGGTTCCGCCGACTGCAGCAGCACCACCGGGTAGGCCGTGCGCCGCCAGCTCGACGGCCGCAGCAGGCGGCGGCGATACGCGCACCGCAGATCCTCCAGAAACGCGTGCACGAGCAGCTTGGCAACCTGCTCGGGGTCCTCGTGCCGCCGGTTGGGCTGGACCAGGCGGCCCGCGAAACCCAGGAAACTGACCGACAATTCGGGGCTGAGGTACCGCTGACCCATGAACCAGCGCGCCTCCCGCGACAACCCCGGCGCCCGCCCGCTGACGAACAGCCACAGCTGCAGCGCCGGCCACAGCCGCACCAGCACCTGCACCGGCCACGGGGTCTTGTCCGCGGCGGCGTCGGCCGCGTCGTGCACGGCGCCCTGCGGGCGGCCCCGGGCCACGCGCAGCAACTCGGGCACGCGATCCTCGAGTTCCGCCGTGACATCGACATCGGCGGCGAATTCCCGGCCGACCAGCCAGGCCGCGATGCGGTAGCGCGGGAAGGTGATCGGCCCGGCGCCGGAGTTGTCCATGGCCAGCCCGATCCGCAACCGGTCGAGCAGTCCGACCAGCGCGGTGAGGTCAGCGGTCGCCGCACCCCTCCTCGGCGGATCGGCGGTCACCAGGACCCGCGGGGCCGCCCGCCCGTTGCCCCGCACCAACCACGCCGACGTCCGCTCCAGCAGTGTGCTGTCGGCGGCGTTCGCGCCGACCAGGCATACGATCGGCGGTGGCAGCGGCCGCCGCCGGTGCCGCAACACGGTCCGCCAGACATGCGGCCACACCCGCGGCTTCTCGTCCGGCACGAACAGCGCGCGCAGCAGCGCCAAATACTCGACGACGATCTCCGGCACCCTCAGTCCCCATTGTGCAGCGCGTGGCGGGCACGGCGGTCACCCACCCGGTACGACGTGTTCGCCCGCACCGTGCTGCTCATCGCTGCGGTACGGCTGAAAACCCGAGTGTGCCAGGTAATCCCGGATCGTGCCGGGCTTCGCGTCCCGCGAACGACGCCGAGCCCGGTTCAGAAGCCCAGTTTGCCCAGCTGTTTCGGATCGCGCTGCCAATCCTTGGCGACCTTGACGTGCAGGTGCAGATAGATGCGGGTGCCGAGGATGTGCTCGATCTGCTTGCGGGCGGCGGTGCCGACTTCCTTCAGGCGCGAGCCGCCCTTGCCGATCACGATCGCCTTCTGGCTCGGGCGTTCCACGTACAGCAGCGCGTGGACGTCGAGCATGTCCTCGTGTTCCTCGCGCGGCAGCACCTCCTCGATGACGACCGCCAGCGAATGCGGCAGCTCGTCGCGCACGCCCTCCAGCGCGGCCTCGCGGATCAGCTCGGCCATCAGGGTTTCCTCGGGCTCGTCGGTCAGCTCGCCGTCGGGGTAGAACGCCGGGCCCTCCGGCATTTTCGAGGCGATGACATCGACCAGCACCTCGACCTGCTCGCCCCGCACCGCCGAGACCGGGACCACCTCCGCCTCCGGGCCGAGCAGTTGCGACACGGCGACCAGTTGCTGGGCGACCTGGTCCCGGCTCACCTTGTCGATCTTGGTGACCACGCCGAGCAGGGTGGTCTTCGGCGCCATCTGGGTGATCTGCTGGACGATCCAGCGGTCGCCGGGCCCGATCTTCTCGTCGGCGGGGATGCACAGGGCGATGAGGTCGACCTCGGAGTACGTGTCGCGCACCAGATCGTTGAGCCGCTGGCCCAGCAGCGTGCGCGGCCGGTGCAGGCCGGGCGTGTCGACGAGGATGAGCTGGGCGTGCTCACGGTGCACGATGCCGCGGATGGTGTGCCGGGTGGTCTGCGGGCGCGAGGAGGTGATGGCGATCTTCCGGCCCACCATGGCATTGGTGAGCGTCGACTTGCCGGTGTTCGGGCGGCCGACGAAACAGACGAAGCCGGAACGGAATTCGCCGGTCATTCGAACACCCCGGACTCGGCGTCGGGATCGAAATCCTCGGGCAGGTTGCCCCGGCGCGGTGCGGTCACCTCACCGCCGATGGGGTTTTCCACCCCGTACGGATTCTCCTTCGCCGCGCTCCCCGCCGCCGTGCCGGTGAACGTCGCGACCACCTCGCCCTTACGGTCGGTGAGGACGATCCGCGCCTGCCGCGACACCTCGTGCACCGCGGCGGCGCCCGGGTCCTGGCGTTGCCCGCCGACCACCACCGCCGCCTCGAAACCCTCTGCGCCACTGGAGATCGCGGCCGCCACGGCCGCCTGCAACGCGGTCAGCGACAGGGCCCGCAACTCCACGGTGCCCGCGGCGTAGGTGCGGCCGTCGGTGTCGCGCACCGCCGCGCCGCTGCCGCCGCCGCTGCGGCCCATCGCGCCGCGGGCCAGCACCAGCAGCTTGTTGTCCTCGGCGTCCAGCCCCGCGGTGTCAGTCATCGCCTTCTCCATCCTCGTTCCCGGCAAAACCGTTGTCCCCCTTGCTTTTCGCGTCCACCTTCGCCGGTGCGCGCTTGACCACCACGGTGTGCACCCGCACCCGGCCGCGCGCATCGGCGCCGCCCTCGCCGCGCAGCTGCAACCCGTGTACCACGATCTTCGAACCCGGCAGCGGCACGCGGCCCAGGGCGTGCGCCAGCAGGCCGCCCACGGTGTCGACGTCCTCTTCCTCGATCTCCATGTCGAACAGCTCGCCGAGGTCGTCCACCGACAGCCGCGCCGACACCCGGTACTTGCCGTGGCCGAGGTCCTCGACGGGGGCGATCTCGTCGGTGTCGTACTCGTCGGCGATCTCGCCCACGATCTCCTCGAGCACGTCCTCGATGGTCACCAGTCCGGCGATGCCGCCGTACTCGTCGACCAGCAGCGCCATGTGGATGCGGCGGCGCTGCATCTCATCCAGCAGCGCGTCCAGCGGCTTGGAGTCGGGCACGAAGACCGGCGGCCGCATCACCTCGCTGACCCGGACCTTCCTGCCCCGATCGGCGTAGGGCACCAAGTCTTTCAGATACACGACGCCCAGAATGTCGTCGACGTTCTCGCCGACCACCGGGATGCGGGAGTGCCCGGACCGTACCGCCAGCGACATCGCCTGCGAGGCGGTCTTGTCCGCCTCGATCCACACCATCTCGGTACGCGGCACCATCACCGCGCGCGCCGGGGTGTCGCCGAGTTCGAAGACCGACTGGATCATCCGGCGCTCGTCGGAATCCACCACGCCGCTCTGCTGGGCCATGTCCACGACCTCGCGCAGCTCGACCTCGGAAGCGAAGGGGCCGTTGCGAAAACCTTTACCGGGGGTGATCGCATTACCGATCAGGATCAGCAGGCGGCTCACCGGGCCCAGCAGCGACCCGATCGTCTGCAGCGGCAGCGCCGCGCCGAGCGAGATCGAATACGCGTGCTGGCGGCCCAGCGTGCGCGGACCGACACCGATGACCACATAGTCGACCAGCACCATCACCACTGCGGTGACCAGCAGCGCCCATCCGGTGCTCAGCCAGTCGGCCAGCGCGGCCGCCAGCAGCACGGTGGCGGTGATCTCACAGACCAGGCGCAGCAGCACCATCAGGTTCACGTAGCGAGGGCGGTCCACCACGATGCGGGCCAGGCGACGGGCGCCGCCGCGGTCGGCGCGCACCAGATCGTCCACGCGGGCGGGCGAGATGGTGGCCAGGGCCGCGTCGATGGCCGCGAACACGCCACCGACGGGGACGAGCAGAATCGCCAGCAGCAGCAGGGTCAGCGAATTCACGCGCGGCCCTTCGCGGGTGGTGACGGGGCTCGGCTCATGCCGGGTCCAGAGGGTCGCCGGGTGCGGTGAACCCCGTCTTGCCCAGCAGGCGGCGATCGCGTTCGGCGAGTTCGGCCCGGCGCTGCGCCTCGCGCAGGCTCTCGTACCATTCGGCGAGCAGACGGTTCTGCAGGCCGAACATCTCCTTCTCCTCCTCCGGCTCGGCATGGTCGTAGCCGAGCAGATGCAGGACGCCGTGCACGGTGAGCAGCGCCAGTTCGTGGTCGAGCGCGTGCCCCGCCTTGGTCGCCTGCGCGGCCGCGAATTCCGGGCACAGCACGATATCGCCGAGCATCGACGGTCCCGGCTCGCCACTGTCCGGGCGGCCGCCGGGCTCCAGCTCGTCCATCGGGAACGACATCACATCGGTCGGTCCCGGCAGGTCCATCCACCGCATGTGCAGGTCGGCCATCGTGTCGAGATCGACCAGCACCATGGACAACTCGGCCGCCGGATGCACATCCATCCGCCCGATCACGAACCGCGCGACACTGACCAACTCTTCCTCGGATACGTCCATACCCGACTCGTTGGCGATCTCGATACTCACCCTGTCAGCCTAATCGGAGGCGCGGTTACCACCGGGCAGCGGTGCACACCAGCCCGCCGCCCACCACAAGCAACTCACCCGACCACCACGGTTTTCGGCGCGGCTCGGTTTTCGGGTGCCGCTGCGAAGCGACGAAGGAGCCAGCAGCGGCGCCCGAAAACCGAGCCACAGGGCGCCGAAAACCCGCCGCAGCGAAGCGAAGGCCAAATTACAGCCTACCGCCGGGTGGATCGGCTGGCAGCGCGGCGCTGGGCCCTGTTGCCCGGGTAGTGCGGGACCTGGGGGCGGTCCTCGGCCTCGTAGCGGTCGTAGGCGTCGACGATCTCCGAGACCAGGCGGTGGCGCACCACGTCGCTCGAGGTGAGTTCGGCGAAGTGGATATCGTCGATGTCGGTGAGGATGTCGCTGACGACACGCAGGCCCGACCGCGTTCCGCCGGGCAGATCGACCTGGGTGATGTCGCCGGTGACGACGATCTTGGAGCCGAAACCGAGCCGGGTGAGGAACATCTTCATCTGCTCGGGCGTGGTGTTCTGCGCCTCGTCCAGGATGATGAAGGAGTCGTTGAGCGAACGGCCGCGCATATAGGCCAGCGGCGCCACCTCGATGACACCGGACGTCATCAGCTTCGGGATGGCCTCCGGGTCCATCATGTCGTGCAGCGCGTCGTAGAGCGGGCGCAGGTACGGGTCGATCTTCTCGTTCAGCGTGCCGGGCAGGAAGCCGAGACGCTCGCCCGCCTCCACCGCGGGACGGGTGAGGATGATCCGGCTGACCTGCTTGCCCTGCAGCGCCTGCACGGCCTTCGCCACCGCCAGATAGGTCTTGCCGGTACCGGCGGGGCCGATGCCGAACACGACGGTGTGCTCGTCGATGGCGTCGACGTAGCGCTTCTGGTTCAGCGTCTTGGGCCGGATGGTCTTGCCGCGACGGGACAGAATGTCCAGGCTCAGCACCTCGGCCGGGGAATCGGAGGATCCCTCGGTAAGCATGGAGAACGTGTGCCGCACCGCCTCGGGTGTCACCACGCGGTTGCGTCCGGTCAGCGCCACCAGCTGCTCGATGACCCGCTCGGCGAGTGCGACGTCGGCGGCCCGGCCGGTCAGCGTGACCGAATTGCCGCGGACGTGAATATCGGCGTCGAGCAGACGCTCGAGTTCCCGAAGATTCTCGTCGGCCGAGCCGAGGAAGCCGAAGACTGATTCAGGAGCGAGTTCGATGCTGGAACGTACGGTCCGTGCGGCGGGGCTGGAGCCGTTGCCGCCGGCACCGATGCCGGCCTGGGGAGTAGTCGGGTCGCCGATGTCGCCTGAGGTTCGCAATAGGTGCTATGGCCTGCTTTCGTTCTCGAGCGTGTCGATTCGTTGTGCTGAAAGTTTAGCTCGGACCACCGACAACTCCCAGTGAATATGTGGCCACCACCAGGTCACGGGCCCGTTCCGCTCGGTTTCGCCGAACGCGAACAGGGGTACGCGCGACTCAGCGCTGCGACCAGTCGAAAGCGAAGTCGCGGAAGCGCCCGACGGCGTCGGTGGGCGCCGCGGCCGCGGACCAGATCAGCCCGGCCGCCCGCACGGCGCCCGGGTCGGCCAGTGGTACCAGGACCGGGCCGGGTTGCGGTCCGCGTACGGGCGCCTCCTCCATGGGCAGCAGCGCGACGCCCAACCCCGCCGCCACCAGGCCCGCGACGGTCACCAGATCCGTCGACTCCAGGCCGATGCGCGGCCGGAAATCGGCCGCGGCACAGAGGTCGTCGAGGATGCGGCGCATGCCGAAGCCCGTGGGCATGGCGATGAATTCGGTGTCCGCGGCCTCGGCCAGCCGCACCTGCCGCCGCCCTGCCAGCCGGTGATCGGCGGGGACCGCCAGCGCCAGCCGCTGCCGCAGCAGCGTTCGCCAGCCGAGCCCCGCGACCGCCGGTTTCGGCGACACCAGGCCCAGATCGGCGTCGCCGTCGAGCACCTGCGCCGTCACCACCTCGGCGGCGTCCTGGCGGAGGCTGAAGGTGATGCGGCCGGAGCCGCGGCGGAATCCGGCGACCAGGTCCGGAACGATCCGCGCGCCGAACGAGTGCAGGAACGACAGCCGCACCACGCCTGCGGCCGGGTTCACGAGGTCCGCGAGTTCGCGTCGGGCGGCATCGAGTTCCGCTTGGGCACGGCGGGCGTGCTCGTAGTAGACGCGGCCGGACGCGTTGAGCGTCAAGCGTTTTCCGTGTCGGTCGAACAGCCGGACGCCGAGCCGGTGTTCCAGCCGGGCCAGCATGCGCGAGAGCGTCGGCTGGGCGAGGTGCAGCTGATCGGCGGCCGCGCCGACTCGCTCCCGCTCGGCGAGGGTGAGAAACCAGTGCAAATCGTCACTCGGCACGCGCGCGCACTCCCGTCGGACCTTCGCTAATGCCGTCTCGGCATGAACTTCGTGATCATTATGCATTTCCTTTCGAAGGAGCGGGTGTCGAAGCTGGAGATATGACGACCGCGCCCGCCACGGCCTCGACCGCCACCTCGGCACACGAGCGCCGGATCACGCTGGCCCTGTTCGCGGCGGGGCTGACCACCTTCGCCTCGATGTACAGCGCGCAGGCGCTGCTGCCGAGCCTGTCCACGGCGTTCTCGGCGACACCGGCGCACGCGGCGCTGGCGGTATCGCTGACCACCGGGCTGCTGGCGCTGGCGATCGTTCCGGTGAGCGTGCTGTCGGGACGGTTCGGGCGGACGCGCGTGATGGTCACCGCGGCGGTGGTGTCGAGCGCGGTCGGGCTGGCGCTGCCGTTCAGCCCGACGCTGGATGTGCTGCTGGCCGGGCGCGCCGTCCAAGGGCTGGCGCTGGCGGGGGTGCCCGCCGTGGCGATGGCCTACCTGGCCGAGGAGGTCGGCACCGCAGGGCTGGGTGCGGCGATGGGAATCTACGTGTCCGGCACGACGATCGGCGGGCTCGCCGGACGGCTGCTGCCGGCCTTCACGCTGGAACTGGCGTCGTGGCGGTGGGCGGACGCGGTGGTGGCGGTCGCCGCGGCAGTGTGCACGGTGTGGTTCGCGCGGTCGCTGCCGCCGTCCCGGCGGTTCGTCGCCCAGCCACTCGGAATTCGTTCGCTGGCAAGCGATCTCGGCGGGCATCTGCGCCATCGCACCCTGCTCCCGTTGTTCGGGCTGGGGTTCGTGCTGATGGGCGGCTTCGTCTCGATGTACAACTTCCTCGGCTACCGGCTCATCGGCGAGCCGTTCGGATTGTCCGCGGCCACAGCGGGTTCGGTCTTCCTGATGTACCTGGCGGGCACCGTCACCTCCGCCACCGCGGGCCGCCTGGCCGACCGGCACGGCCGCGCCCGCATCCTCACGATCTCGGTGGCGACCATGGCAGCCGGTCTGTTGATCACCCTGCCCGACAACCTGCCGCTCGTCCTGCTCGGCGTCCTGCTCTGCACCGCAGGCTTTTTCGGCGCCCACTCGGTCGCCAGCGGCTGGGTCGGGGCCGCCGCCACCGGCAACCGCGCCACCGCCTCCTCCCTCTACCTGTTCGCCTACTACCTGGGCAGTTCGCTGGTCGGCGGGGCCGCGGGCATCGCCTACAGCCGGCACGGCTGGGCGGGCCTGACCACCTACGTGGCCGCCCTACTCACCATCGCCGCAGCCCTGTCCACAACTCTCGCCCTGCGATCCCGCCCTCACCCCATACCATCCGGAAGCACCCGGAAGGCGGCGTAGTGAGCCAGTGGCCGGAGCGTACGAAAACCCCGCCGGTCCGAGGTAAGTACCGCGCAGGTGTCGTATCCGGCGGCCAGCGCAACGCAGTCCGCGTCGACCGGGTCCGAGCGAGCTGTGTGATGCCGGTCACAACATTGCTCTGCGGGGAACCGCGGTCACTCCCGAGCGTCCAAGGCCATGAGGGACAACATCTTTCGGAACGAAGGAAATCGCATGGGACTTCGGATGGCTACTATTCTCGCCTGCACGGCGATCTCGGGATTCGGTCTGGTCACCGCCGGTGCGGCCGTGGCGACGCCGCCGGTCGTGCAGGTGGACCATCAGCAGCAGCCCGGGCCGCCGGAAGGCTGCCCGCCGCCACCGCTGGGTCCGGACGGCAAGCTGCTGCCGCCGCCGCTCGGTCCGGACGGCAGGCCACTGCCGCCGCCCACCGGCGCCGACGGCCGCCCCTGCACGCCGCCCCACGGCAAGCGGCCGCCGGGAGCCTGACGGCCTTCGCATACAGGTCAGGGTGGCGCCCGGTCACCAGCGGGGGGTCAAGGCGCCCAGGGCGCCCAGGGCGACGGCGGCGGCGGTCGAAGTGCGCAGGACGGTGGGGCCCAGTAGGGCCACGGAGGCGCCCGCTTCGGAAAGGGCCGTGAGTTCGCCGTCGTCCAGGCCGCCTTCCGGGCCGACGATCAGCACGATCCGGGAGGCCGCCGCGACGGGCAGGTCGACGAAGCGCGATCGGCCGGACTCGTGCAGGGCGACCACGATCCCGTTGTCCGCCTTGGCTTCTCGCACCAGGTCCAGCACGTCCGGTGTGCGATGCAGGTCCCGGACCTCGGGAATGTAGGCCCGGCGGGACTGCCGGGCCGCCGAGCGCGCGGCGGCCCGCCACTTCTCGACGCCCTTGTGCGCCTTGCCCTCCCAGTTGGCGACGCAGCGCGCGGCCTGCCAGGGCACCACGACGTCGGCACCCGCCTCGGTCATCAACTCCACCGCCAGCTCGGACCGGTCCGATTTCGGCAGCGCCTGCACCACCGTCACCGGCGGCGAAACAGCTTCCGCGACAACCCGATTCAGAACCTGCAGCTCCAGCATGTCCTTCCGCGCCGCGACGACCTCGGATTCGGCCAGCACACCGGCGCCGTCGGAGAGCGTGACCGGCTCGCCTACCCGGATCCGGCGCACGGTCGCGGCATGGCGGCCCTCGGGACCCGCCAGCACCGCGACACCGCCCGGCTCCGGAATCTCGTCGAGGTAGAAGACCGTCGCGGCCACGGCCCGCTCAGCGTCCGCTGAACGAGGCCCGCAACCGCGCGAACAGGCCGCTGTTGTGTTCCGACTGCGCCGAGAGCACCTCGGTGCGCTCGCCGTTGCGCGTCGCCTTGTACTTGCGCAGCAGGTCGGACTGCTTGCTGTCCAGTTTCGTCGGCACCACGATGTCCAGGTGCGCGACCAGATCACCGCGCGCGCTGGATCGCAGCTTCGGCATGCCGTGCCCCCGCAGCACCGACACCTCGCCGGGCTGGGTCCCCGCGGGAATGGTCAGCTCGGTCGGGCCGTCGAGAATCGTGTCGATCACCACGGTCGCGCCGAGCGCCGCGTCGACCATCGGCACCCGGATCGTGCAGTGCAGGTCGTCGCCGTCGCGCACGAACATGTCGTGCGGCTGCTCGACGATCTCCACGTACAGGTCGCCCGCGGGGCCGCCGCCGGGACCGATCTCGCCCTGCGCGGCCAGCCGCACCCGCATGCCGTTGGCCACACCGGCCGGAATCGGCGCGGCGATCTCGCGACGCGACCGCACCCGACCGTCGCCACCGCACTTGCGGCACGGATCCGGGATGGTCTCACCGGTGCCGCGGCAGGTGGGGCACGGCCGCGAGGTCATCACCTGGCCCAGGAAGGACCGCTGCACCGTCTGCACCTCCCCGGCGCCGCCACAGGTCTCGCAGCGCACCGGCTTGGAGTTGCCGTTGGTGCCCGCGCCCTGACACACATCGCAGAGCACCGCGGTGTCGACGGTCAGGTGCTTGGTGACCCCGACCGCGCATTCGGCCAGCGACAACCGCGTCCGCAGCAGCGAATCCGCGCCCGGCTGCACCCGGCCGCGCGGCCGGCGCGGACCGGCGTTGCCCATACCGCCGAAGAACGCCTCGAAGACATCGCCCAGACCCCCGAACCCGGCCCCGGCGAAACCGGCACCGCCGCCCGCCGACTCCATCGGGTCGCCGCCCATGTCGACGATGCGCCGCTTCTCCGGGTCGCTGAGCACCTCGTAGGCGGTCGACACCTCGCGGAACTTCTCCTGCGCGTCCGCGTCCGGGTTGACGTCGGGGTGCAGCTCCCGCGCCAGCTTCCGATAGGCGCGTTTGATCTCCTGGTCGGTCGCGTTGCGGCCGACGCCGAGAATTCCGTAGTAGTCCCGTGCCACTTGCGTCTCTAGTCCTGTTCCGAATCTGTTCCGCTCACAACCGTTGCGGCCGTGGCCAACTCATCGCTCGGCGAGCACCTCGCCGATGTACCGGGCGACCGCCGCCACCGAGGCGATCGTTCCGGGGTAGTCCATGCGGGTCGGGCCGACAACTCCCATGCCCCCGAGCACCGTACCCGGCACACCGTACCCGGTGGACACCACGGAGGTTCCACGCATCTGTTCCACCTGCGTCTCCTCCCCGATCTGCACGGTCACCATGCCCGGCTGCTGCGCCGCGGCCAGCAGTTTCAGCACGATCACCTGCTCCTCGAGCGCTTCCAGCACCGACCGCAGCGAACCGGGGAAACCGAAGTCGCCGACATTGCGGGTGAGGTTGGCGGTACCGCCGAGCACCAGCCGCTCCTCCGGATGCTCCACCAGCGTCTCCACCAGGACCGTCGAGACCCGCACCAGCACGTCGCGCAGCCGCGGCGGGGCGTGCTCGGGCAGTTCGGCCACCGCCGTGGACGCCGCCGACAGGCGCTTGCCGTCCATGGCCTTGCCCAGCATGCCGCGCAGCGCCGCCAGATCCTCCTCGTCGACGACCGTGCCCAACTCGACCAGGCGCTGATCGACGCGGCCGGTGTCGGTGATCACCACCAGCAGCAGGCGCGCCGGATTCAGTGCGACGACCTCGAGGTGGCGGACCGTCGAGGCCGAGACGGTCGGATACTGGACCATCGCGACCTGGCGGGTCAGCTGTGCCAGCAGGCGGACGCCGCGGCGCAGCACGTCGTCCAGATCGACGCCGTTCTCCAGGAATTCGATGATGGCCCGCCGCTCGGCCGGTGACAGCGGCTTCACCTCGGCGATGTTGTCGACGAACTGCCGGTAGCCCTTGTCGGTGGGTATGCGACCGGAACTGGTGTGTGGCTGGGTGATGTAACCCTCCGCCTCGAGCACCGCCATGTCGTTGCGTACTGTGGCGCTGGACACGCCCAGATTGTGCCTGTCGACCAGCGTCTTAGAGCCGATCGGTTCCTTGGTCGCGATATAGTCCGCGACGATCGCACGCAGGACCTCGATCCGCCGTTGCTCCGTGCTCGGCATCGGCCCCACCTCCTCGCTCGCCATCGGTCCGGCCGGGCGCGTGACCGCGTCACGACACGGCGCGATCACACGGATCCCGGGTTCATCCGGAACCCAGTCTAATTGCCCAGCGGACAATTACCGGCGCACACGTCCTGACCTGTGTGGGGATGGGGCGCCGCGCAGGTTATTCGGGGCCGGCGGCCTTACCGGCGGCCGCGTCCAGACCGAGCATGGCCAGCAGCGACGTGCAGTCGTCGGCATCGGTGGCGTAACTGGCGACCGCCCGCGCGGCCATCGCGCAGCGCCGCGTGTTCTCCGCCTTCTCCGCGGCGCGGGACTCGGCGAAATCGCTCTGATCGTTGACAAGGGTGATGCGTGCCTGCGGCATGAGACTCCTCGGGGTTGTGTCGAACGCTACACCCCCGCTCGCGCGCTCTCGGCCCCAACCACGGAATCGCCGAGGGAGCACGGCGGCAGATCCGGCGAATCGGGCGGCCGTCAGGTGAGCAGTTCGCGAACGACCGCGTCGGCGAGCAGGCGTCCCCGCGCCGTGAGAATCATGCGGCCGCGGACTTCTCGGGCCAGGCCGTCCGCGACGATGCGGTGCGCGGCGGCGCGCCCGGCGGCATCGAGGTCGTCCAGCGGCAGGCCGGAGCGCAGGCGGACCACGAGCATGACGCGTTCGGTGTACCGCTCCGCCGCCGTCAGCGCCTCCCAGCCCGCCGCCGGGAGCCCGCCCGCCGCGACCCGGTCCGCGTATCGCGCCGGATGCTTCACGTTCCACCACCGCACGCCGCCGAGGTGACTGTGCGCGCCCGGACCCGCACCGAGCCAGTCACCGCCGTCCCAGTAGCCGAGGTTGTGCCGGCAGCGGGCGGAATCGCTTGCGGCCCAGTTGGATACCTCGTACCAGGTGAGCCCCGCGGAGACGAGACGCGCGTCGATGCGTTCGTAGCGGGCGGCGAGGACGTCGTCGTCGGGGGCGGGGAGTTCGCCGCGCCGGACCTTGCGGGCCATGGCGGTGCCGTCCTCGACGATCAGCGAGTAGGCCGAGACGTGGTCGACGCCGGCGGCCAGCACCGCGTCGAGACTGGCGTCCAGATCGGCATCGGTTTCGCCCGGCGTGCCGTAGATGAGGTCGAGGTTGACGTGGTCGAATCCCGCGGCCTCGGCCTCGCGGGCAGCGGCTACCGCGCGGCCGGGCGTGTGCGTGCGGTCGAGCACCTTCAGCACATGCTCGGCCGCGGACTGCATGCCCAGCGATACCCGCGTGAATCCCGCCTCCCGGATGCGCTCGAAGAATTGCGGCGAGGTCGATTCCGGATTCGATTCGGTGGTTATCTCGGCGTCGGGGGCGAGGGTGAAATTCGCGCGGACCGCGGCCAGGACCTCCGCCAACCCGTCACCGCCGAGCAGCGAAGGGGTCCCACCGCCGACGAATACCGTCGACACGTCCGGCTGCGGGCTGGGCAGCGCGGCGAACGATTCCGCGGCTGCGGCGAGTTCGCCTCGCAACGCCGCCAACCACGATCCCGGCGACGCGGAGGTGCCCAACTCTCCGGCGGTGTAGGTGTTGAAGTCGCAATATCCGCACCTGGTCGCGCAGAACGGCACGTGAACGTAGATGCCGAACGGGCCGCCGCCGAAGTCCCGCAGCGCGGGATCGGTGTCAGGGCGGATGGCAGACGAGGTCACCGGTCCAGTCTGCCGATACGCCGAGTGTGACGTGCACCTGGGTGATCGCTACCAGGTGGCGGGCTGATCCTCCCGCAGACGTGCCAGGCTTCGCTCGATCCAGTTCTGGAAATGGCCCGCCAGATCCTGGGCCGTGGCGGGACGCACGGTGATGTGCTCGCGGGTCTGCTGCTGCACGTAGCGACCGTCGCCGGTGACCTCGAACCAGCCCATGGCGTACCAGGGATCGGGGCGGCTGTGCAGGTAGCCGGTGAGCAGTCCGGCCACTCCGGTGCCGTCGAACGGGCGCTCGGTGAGGCGGTCGAATCGTTCGCGCGGGGCGTTGCGGCTGTACCCGTCCGTTCGGGCGCTCAGGTCGCCGACATGGAACGTCTCCGGCTTGGCGGTGCCCGGCGGAGCGGCGGGCAGGATGGCGGCCAGTCGTCCCGGCAGTTGTTCGGTGCGGAACAGGCGGCACCGGATCGGACCGTCGACGCCGTCGGCGGCCGTCTGGGTGAGCATGACCGCGTGGTAAGGGGTCCGGGCGCCGAGCACCCGGTACTCGCGAGGTCGTCCCTTGCCGAGAACCGTTGACTCACCGCCGATTTCGATTCGGAGTTCGGAGGTGGTGAGGGTGTGGAAGGCCAGGTTGATCTGTTCCAGTTCCTCGTGGTCGTACCGTGCGCGCACGGCCACCCGGTGCGCGGCGACCTCATCGTTGGTCGCAAGACGGCTGGTGTAGCGCAGCGGATGCGGCAGGCGGTCGTTCGCGTCGCTGTACCACAGCACCGCGAAATCGTCGGGCTCCCAGCTCCATTCGGCCATCGTGAGATCTTTCGTTCGGTCGTGCGCAGCGCAGCTGCACCCGAAAAAGGTGCCGGGTCAGCGGAACTTGGGCGGAGAGATAGTCGAGTGCGCCGAGGGTCAGCCGGCAGACGGTGGCGGATCGGCATAGTCGCCGCCGATCACGCCGCCGGGAATCGTCTTCGGCGCGGGACCGAGCAACTCCTCCGCGTTCTCCATGTTCCGCAGCCAGTCGGGCAGTTCGTGGTCCTTCTCATCGTCCTCGGACCTGCCGCGGCCACCGCCCAGACCACCCATCCCGGGCATGCCCGCCGGGCCGTACCCTGGCACACCCGCACGGCCCGCGCTCGCCGCCGCAGCAGCACCGCCCGCGCTCGGCTGCCCGCCGACGAAACTGCGCCCCGGGCCGGCGTTACCGAGACCGCCACCACCCAGACCACCGCCACCGCCGAGACCGCCGCCGTGCCCCGCCGAGTATCCACTCGCCGTCGTCGGCGCACCGATACTGGCAGGAGTCGTCCCGGCCGACTGCTCGCCCAGCACACTTGCCGGGGTCGCCTGCGGCGATTGGGTGCCGGCGGGACTAGTGGAGGACGGATCTTCCGGGGTCTCGCTGGATTGCTCGTCGGTTTGCGACGGAACATTCGGCCCACCCGTGCCGTCGTCGGATGTGTTCCCGCCGATGCCGGGAATTCCCGCACCTCCCGGCACGTAGCTGTTGTCGTTCGTCTCCGGCGGTTTGTAGAGCGGGTTCGTCGGGCTGTCGGGTACCGGGAGAACTGGAATCTGCTTGTCGGCCTGAACAAAATTCGCAACGTAATTGTTCTTCATGGCCTCTCGCGCGGCATTCTGGCAGTCGTTGCGCACGTGAGCGGAATTGGGTCCATGCCATATCCCGAGATTCCAGCTCCGCGGGTTGTAGGCGGCGCCACCGTCCGGCGGGCGGTCCACGGCGTTCTTGGTGTTGTTCACACCATCGATTGCCGACGCGACCTGCTGAGCGAGATTCTGCAACGGAACGGTCAGGTCCAGCGCACGTTGGGCGTAGTTGCCGATCGCGGTCCTGGACATTTCCGCCGCAGGGCCTTCCCAGGCCGCCTCACTGGAATGACGGATCCGATTGGCGAACAACTCCGCTGCCGAAGTCCAGCGACGTGCTATCTGCCCATACTCATCGACGCTCTTATTAGCCTCGGTCGTATTCAACGGATTGAAGGCATTGTAAATACGCCAATGATCCCAGCTGTCGGTATGCTCACCACCATCGGTAATCCGAGGATTTTCGGTGCCACTCATTCCGCCGCCCCGATCGCCGGGGGCGGCGTAACGCCTGGCTGAATCTGCTTGGTGCCGATCGGACTGGGCGGCGTGTTCGCCATCAACTCGTTGTAGCGAGCAGCAAATTCTTGATCGGTCGACATGTAATTCTGAGCTATCGTGCGGTGTAGAGTCTGAATTTCATCGACTATGTCATAGTGCTGTTGCAGGATATCCCACACATTGTTGGCGCTGTCTTTCGCCGGATCGACGATCTGGGCTTTACCACGGAACCAGCCGACCACAGTCGCGGCAGACTTCAACCCATCCGTTGTCTCGCCGAGCCCCCAATGCTCACGTCGAGAAATAGTCTGCGCTATTCGCTGGAGTTGCTGAATCTCGTCCTTGAAGGCTTGACAGTCACGTTCGATGTATACGAATTCGTCAGCGTTCACCACGACTTTATCACTGAAGCTGACAGTCAGATTGCCACTCTCTGCGTCTTTCACAAGACCCGCAATAGGGCTTGCAGGCTGCGTGTCCCCATCAGCCATGATCACCGTCCTCCCCACCGCCGGTCGACGAGAATCGACCGGAGATTACGATATTACGCTCCCGCTGCGATCGCCGGGGCGATTCCTTCCGCCAGCGTCTTGGCAATATCACACGAGTGCTGCGTGCCAGATTTCTTGCGTGATCTCGGGTTATCGATGCTGATCTCGAGACTCCCCCCTTTCATCTCGACGTTGATCGCACAATCCACATGTGGATCCTGCCCGCCGAGATAGGACGTAACCGCGGGACGCCCAGCAATGGTCAACTCCTCGGCGACGGTGAATTCCTTGTTGGCGCGGACCATGTCCAACGTAATGTTGGTGGTGTCGATCGTGGCGCTGTATCCGTCGGATTGGATCCACCCGCACCCACGCCACTTGATACCTGCGTTGCCGTCCTTGCTGTCGACTTCCGGCTTGATCAGCTGCTCCGACTGCAGGAGCGACTGTGGGATGTCCTTGCAGGCGTCGAATCCTGCGGGTACCTCTGCTGCGATCGTGGGTGTCGGCGAGGCGGAGCTACCGACCGAGTCGCCGTCGCTGGAATTGCATCCGGACAGGACGGCGGTCAGGCCCAGGATCGCGATACCGCCCCGCATTGGTTTCCCCCAGCTCGCCATGTCGTCCTCTCACCGGTACGGTCCCGTTCGAGGCCGGACCGGCTCCGCCCCCGTCGAGCTCGAATAGACCGTACCGGCGAGGTCACAGGCGCGCAAAGGATGTGGGCGGTCCGCGGCGCGGCTGGGGCGGGGGCGGCGACTCAGTCCGTGAGAACCCCGGTGTTCTGGCAAGCGGTCAGCAGCCAGCGGCCGTCTTCCTTCGTCATCACGTACAGCGGGGAGCCCTCGCCCGTGATCTGCCCCGCGTTGTCGAAGTAGAGCTGGCGGACCTTGACCGCGGCCACGTCGGGGCGCAGGTGGCGGATCAGCACCACCTCGTAGGTGGCGGTGCCGTCGCGCATGGCGCCGGGGAGGACCTGTGCGGTGAATTCGGCGATGGCGGCGCGGCCGACGAGGAGCTTGCCGTGGGCGGTGGTCCAGATGGCGTCGGGGTGGAAGAGGGCGACGAACTCGTCGACGAGTTCGTTCTGCTGGGCGTGCTGGACGGTGGCGACGATCTCGCGAATGGCGGCCGTGTCGCGGTCGGCCGAAGTGGCTGTCATGAACCGATCTTCGAACCCCAACCGAACTCGAGGTCAAGGGGTCGAGATCATTCCGGGCGGAGGTTCTGCCGCCGATCTATGACCGATCTCACAAATTCGATCAATCGTCCAGGGAATTTCCCTCGAAATTCCGGAAAATATGGGTGTGCGGTCGGAACGACCCTGCTGACATGGCACAATAGGGTCCATGACTGGGCTTGGAGTACGACTGGTGGCGCGTCGCCACGTCGACTACAAGCGTGTCTGCAGTGCCCGCTGTCTGCCGGATCGCCTCCGGTAGCGCGGCCTTTCCCGACTCCGGCGTCCTCTCGCGGCGCCCGACTTCCCGGCCGCCCGAATACCGAAGGCGTGAGCCAGCCCCTCCCGCCTGCCGCAAGGCCTGATCCACCCCGCAGGAGCGACCCTATGACGTCGAGTACCGACGCCGGTCCCACCCCCGAATCCACCCGCTCCGAGCGCGAGCAGGAGATCGCGCGCGAGCGTGCCGCCGCCGCACGTGAGCGCCGCGCCCGCCCGCGCCCGGCAGCCGGTCCGCGCGAGCGCACCGGCAAGCCCGTCCGCCGCAAGTCCGAGGGCCAGTGGGCGCTCGGCTACCGCGAACCGCTCAACCCGAACGAGCAGAGCAAGAAGGACGACAACCCGCTCAACGTCCGCGCACGCATCGAGAACATCTACGCCAAGGGCGGTTTCGACTCCATCGACAAGAGCGACCTGCGCGGCCGCTTCCGCTGGTGGGGCCTCTACACCCAGCGCGAGCAGGGCTACGACGGTACCTGGACCGGCGACGAGAACATCGACCTGCTCGAGGCGAAGTACTTCATGATGCGGGTGCGCTGCGACGGCGGCGCGCTGAACGTCGAGCAGGTGCGCACCCTCGGCGGCATCTCCACCGAGTTCGCCCGCGACACCGCCGACCTGTCCGATCGCGAGAACCTGCAGTACCACTGGATCGAGATCGAGAACGTGCCCGAGATCTGGCGCCGTCTCGAAGCGGTCGGGCTGCAGACCACCGAGGCCTGCGGCGACTGCCCCCGCGTGGTGCTGGGCTCCCCCCTCGCCGGTGAGTCGCTCGACGAGGTGATCGACGCCTCGCCCGCGATCGAGGAGATCGTGCGCCGCTACATCGGCAAGAAGGAGTACTCGAACCTCCCGCGCAAGTTCAAGACCGCGATCTCGGGCCAGCAGGACGTGGTGCACGAGATCAACGACGTCGCGTTCATCGGCGTGGAGCATCCCGAGCACGGCCCCGGCCTGGACCTGTGGGTCGGCGGCGGGCTGTCGACCAACCCGATGCTGGCGCAGCGGGTCGGCGCGTGGGTGCCGCTGGACGAGGTGCCCGAGGTGTGGGAGGCCGTGGTCGCGCTGTTCCGCGATTACGGCTACCGCCGCCTGCGCACCAAGGCCCGGCTGAAGTTCCTGATCAAGGACTGGGGCATCGAGAAGTTCCGCCAGGTGCTCGAGGAGGAGTACCTGAAGCGCAAGCTCGTCGACGGCCCCGCGCCGGACAAGCCGACCCGGCCCATCGACCACGTCGGCGTGCAGAAGCTGCGCAACGGGCTCAACGCGGTCGGCTTCTCCCCCATCGCCGGCCGTGTGACGGGCAGCATTCTCACGCAGGTCGCCGACGCGGTGGAGCGCATCGGCGCCGACCGCATCCGCTTCACCCCGTACCAGAAGCTGATCGTGCTCGACGTGCCCGACGACAAGGTCGACCGGCTGATCGACGAGCTGGAACCGCTGGGCCTGCACGCCCGTCCGTCGATGTGGCGGCGAAACCTGCTGGCGTGCAGCGGTATCGAGTTCTGCAAGCTGTCGTTCGTGGAGACCCGCAAGCGCTCCCAGGTGCTCGCGCCCGAACTCGAGCAGCGGCTCGCCGACATCAACGCCCAGCTGGACGTGCCGATCACGATCAATATCAACGGCTGCCCCAATTCGTGCGGCCGTTCCCAGATCGCCGACATCGGGTTCAAGGGCCAGCTCGTCGACGACGGCGACGGGAATCAGGTGGAGGGCTTCCAGGTTCATCTGGGTGGCAGCCTCGGGTTCGACAGCGCCTTCGGTCGCAAGCTGCGCCAGCACAAGGTGACCAGCCTGGAACTCGGCGACTACATCGAGCGTGTGGTGCGCAATTTCGTCAAGAACCGCAACGACGGTGAGCGGTTCGCGCAGTGGGCTGTCCGCGCCGACGACGCCGACCTTCGGTAACGGGAGATTCAACTATGGCAACCACTTTGGAGAAGCTCTCCGAGCACGAACTGCGCAAGATCGCGGAAGACGGTGCCGCGCAGCTCGGTCCGGACGCCTCGGCGACCGAGCTGCTGCAATGGACCGACGAGACCTTCGGCCCCGGTTACATCGTCGCCTCGAACATGCAGGACGCGGTGCTGGTGCATCTGGCCGCGCAGGTCCGCGGCGGCGTCTCGGTGCTGTTCCTCGACACCGGCTATCACTTCGCCGAGACCATCGGCACCCGCGACGCGGTGGAGACGGTGTACGGCGTGAACATCGTGAACGTGCGGCCGGAACACACTGTGGCCGAACAGGATCGGCTGCTCGGCAAGGATCTGTTCGCGCGTGACGCGGGCGAGTGCTGCCGCCTGCGCAAAGTGGTGCCGCTGCGGAAGTCGCTGTCCGGCTACAACGCCTGGGTGACCGGCATTCGCCGCGTGGAGGCGCCCACCCGCGCCAACGCCCCCCTGATCTCCTTCGACGAGGGCTTCGGCCTGGTGAAGATCAACCCGATCGCCGCCTGGTCCGACGACGACATGGCCCGCTACATCGACGAGCACGGGATTCTCGTCAATCCCCTTGTGGAGGAAGGATATCCATCCATCGGTTGCGCTCCGTGCACGCGGAAGCCGGAACCGGGATCCGATCCGCGAAGCGGCCGCTGGGCCGGCCTCGCCAAGACCGAATGCGGGTTGCACGCGTCATGACCACTGCCACCGACACACGATTCGACACCCTGGCCGCACTCGAGAGCGAGTCCATCCATATCTTCCGCGAGGTCGCGGGCGAGTTCGAGCGGCCGGTGATCCTGTTCTCCGGCGGCAAGGACTCCACGGTGCTGCTGCACCTGGCGCTCAAGGCGTTCTGGCCCGCGCCGCTGCCCTTCGCGCTGCTGCACGTGGACACCGGGCACAATCTGCCGGAGGTGCTGGCGTTCCGCGACCACGTCGTCGAGAAGTACGGGCTGCGGCTGCATGTCGCCTCGGTCGAGCAGTACCTCGCCGACGGGCGGCTGACCGAGCGGGCCGACGGCATCCGCAACCCGCTGCAGACCGTCCCGCTGCTGGACGCCATCGCCGAGAACCGGTTCGACGCGGTGTTCGGCGGTGGCCGCCGCGACGAGGAGCGCTCCCGCGCCAAGGAGCGCATCTTCTCGCTGCGCGACGCGTTCGGCCGCTGGGATCCCAAGCGGCAGCGGCCCGAGCTGTGGAATCTGTACAACGGCCGGCACGCGCCGGGTGAGCACGTGCGGGTGTTCCCGCTGAGCAACTGGACCGAGCTCGACATCTGGCGCTACATCGCCCGCGAGGACGTCGAGCTGGCGACCATCTACTACGCCCACGAGCGCCCGGTCTACCAGCGCGACGGCATGTGGATGACGCCCGGCTCGTGGGGTGGCCCGGCCGACGGCGAGGAGCTGGTGGTGAAGTCCGTGCGCTACCGCACCGTCGGTGACGGATCCACCACGGGCGCAATACTTTCGACCGCCGCGACCAACGAGGACATCCTCGCCGAGGTCGCCGCGTCGAGGCTCACCGAGCGCGGCGCCACCCGGGGTGACGACCGGGTGTCGGAGGCCGCGATGGAAGACCGCAAGCGAGAGGGTTATTTCTGATGTCCGACCTGTTACGACTGGCCACCGCCGGCAGTGTCGACGACGGCAAGTCCACACTGGTCGGACGCCTGCTCTACGACACCAAATCCGTGCTGGCGGACCAGATCGACGCCGTGACCCGCGCGTCGGTCGACAAGGGCCTGGCCACGCCGGACCTGTCGCTGCTCGTGGACGGGCTGCGCGCCGAGCGGGAGCAGGGCATCACGATCGACGTGGCGTATCGCTACTTCGCCACTCCCCGGCGGACTTTCGTGCTGGCCGACACCCCCGGCCACGTGCAGTACACCCGCAATACGGTGTCCGGCGCGTCGACCGCGCAGCTGGTGATCCTGCTGGTCGATGCCCGCAAGGGCGTGATCGAGCAGACCCGCCGCCACGCCGCGGTGATGGCGCTGCTCGGGGTGCCGAAGCTGGTGCTCGCGGTGAACAAGATCGATCTGGTGGACGACGCCGCCGGGGTCTTCGACCGGATCTCGACCGAATTCAACCAGCTCACCACGAAACTCGGCTGGGCGCCGGAGGACGTGGTGGAGATCCCCGTGTCGGCGTTGCACGGCGACAATGTGGCCTCCCGTTCGGAGAACACCCCGTTCTACGACGGGCCGTCGCTCATCGAGCATCTGGAGTCGGTGCCGGTCGACGCCGACAGCTCCGGCAGACACCAAGTGGGACTGCGCTTCCCGGTGCAGTACGTGATCCGCCCGCGCACCGTCGAATACCCGGACTATCGCGGTTACGCCGGTCAGGTGGCGGCGGGCGTGGTGTCGAAGGGTGACGAGGTGGTGGTGCTGCCGTCGGGCATCCGCAGCACGGTGGAGCGGATCGACACCCCCGATGGCGAACTCGCGACCGCGCATCCCGGCCACAGCGTCACGCTGGTGCTCACCGACGATGTCGACATCTCCCGCGGCGACACCATCGCCGCGGCCATCGACGCGCCCGAGCCGATCGATTCGTTCGACGCGACGGTCTGCTGGCTGGGCGACAAGCCGCTGCGCCCGGGCGCGCGGCTGCTGCTCAAGCACGGCACCCGCACCACCCAGGCCATCGTCGGCGGGCTGCTGGAGCGCTTCGACGAGCAGCGGCTGGCGGCCGACCCCGACCCGGAGTCGCTGTCACTCAACGACATCGGCCGAATCTCGGTCCGTGTCGCCGATCCCATCGTGGCCGACGACTATCGCGTCAACCGGCACACCGGCAGCTTCCTGCTCATCGATCCGGCGGGCGGCAACACCCTCGCCGCCGGGCTGGTCGGCGACGTGCTGACCGCGGTCGAGGTCGGCACGGAGACCGGGGTCTGAGAGTGAACCGTTCGTGCGGCCCGGTGGGCAACGGCGCGACCGGCCCGGCTCGTCGGCCGGGTGCGCCCGCGCTGATCGCGGTGGCGCATGGCAGCCGTGATCCGCGTTCGGCCGCAACGATGTTCGCGTTGATCACCGATCTCGCGGCACGGCGGCCGGATCTGGATGTCCGGCTGGCGTTTCTGGACCTGAGTACTCCGTCGGTGGAGCAGGTGGTGGATGCCGTTGCCGCCCGAGGGCATACCGAGGCGGTGGTGGTTCCGCTGCTGCTGGGCAGCGCGTTCCATGCCCGGGTCGACCTGCCCGGTCTGCTGGCGGCGGCGCGGGCTCGGCACCCGCGGCTGCGGCTGAGCCAGGCCGACGTGCTCGGTGCCGACCATCGCCTGGTCACCGCCGTGCGCGAGCGCGTCGTGGCGGCCGGGGCCGATCCGGCGGACGCGGATGTCGGTGTCGCGATCGCCGCCGTGGGTTCCTCGTCGCCGGAGGCCAACCGGTGCACCGAACGCATCGGCCGCTTGCTCGCCACCGGTACCGCGTGGCGCACCTCGGTCTGCTTCGCCACCACGGAACCCGCTCTGCCCGAGACGGTTTCGGACCTGCACGCCCAGGGTTGCGGGCGCGTCCTGGTGGCGCCCTGGTTCCTGGCACCCGGCCTGCTCACCGATCGGCTGATCGCGGCCGCGCCCGGCCTCACCCACGCGGACACCATCGGCCCGCACCCCCTGCTCACCGAGGTCGCCCTCGAACGGTACCTCGACGCCGCCACGCCCCACCTCGATCTGTCGGCTTGACGGTCGAGACGCCGTTCGAACCGTCCGGCGTCGCAACTCGCGTCCAGCGCTCCCGAACGATCGGGCGGGCAGTGCGCCGTCCACCCGTCCTCCGGTGTCGTTCAATTGCGAAACCAACGCTCCAGGATGACGGCCACACCATCGTCCGCCACATCGGCGGTCACCTCGTCGGCCAGCGCGAGAATCGGCTCGACGGCGTTGCCCATGGCCACGGATTGCCCTGCCCAGGAGAGCATTTCCCGGTCGTTGTAGCCATCGCCGATGGCCAGGGTGGCCGCGAGCGGGATGCCCAGTTCCTGCCGCAACAGTTCGAGCGCCCAGCCCTTGGACACGCCCTGTTTGGAGGCCACCAGCCAGGGCTCCTCCTCGCCGTGCACCCAGCCGGCACCCGGCAGGCTCTGCTCGGCCATCACCTGCACCATGTCGGCGAGCGAGCCACCGGGCCACCAGCCGTTGAGGCGGGTGGTGGGCTCGAGGCTCAGGTCCCGATCCTCGACGAAACGGAATTCGCCCAGCCGGAAACTCCCGGGGTAGTACCCGGTCGCCCACGTGCCCACCCCGACCTTCTCCACCGACAGCACCATGTCGGGAAACAGCTTGCGTAGCACCGCTATCGAGGGCTCCGGGTCGAAGGTGTGCAGAGACACCGGGGTCCAATTCGAAATGTCCACGTGCACAGCGCCGTTCGAGCACAGTGCCCGGCCCTCGGCCAGGCCCAAGTCCTCCAGCACCAAGCGAGTGGCCAGCAGGGTGCGGCCCGTGGTGATCACGACGTGCGCACCCGCGGCGACCGCGGCGCGCACCGCGTTGCGCACGCGAGGGGTGATCGACTCACCGGTGCTCAGCAGCGTGCCGTCGACGTCGAGGGCTATCAGCTGCGGAATCTCTGTCTCCACGCGCTTCATTGTCACCGATGACGCGCCCGCGTATGCCCTCCCCGCGGAGATCACCGCCGGTCGTCGCGCTCCTGGGGCGGCAGGTACGGCGTGATCGCGTGGGTGAATCCCGTGCCACCGAAGGTGACCTCGAGGACCGGCATCACGGTCCCGATGATTCTCGCGTCCACTCTCCCCAGTGTCCGCTCGGTCCCACCTCGAATGATATATGACACATCAACTCTACGTCCGGTTTCCGCCAGCTCGACTCCGATCGCGTTGGTTGACTGAGTTCTGTCAGCGAAAAACGAAGAACCGCAATGAGAGTGGAGACGATGAGCGAACGATTCGCGTCCAAGGTCGTGCTGGTGACGGGTGCCAGCTCCGGTATCGGGGCGGCGGTGGCGCGCCGGGTGGCGGCCGAGGGCGCCGCGGTGGTACTCGGGGCCCGGGACAAGGCGTCCGGCGACCGGGTGGCCGAGGAGATCCGGGCGGCGGGCGGGCGCGCGGTGTTCGTACCGACCGATGTCACCGTGGCCGACGAGGTGGCGCGGCTGACACAGGCCGCGCTCGACGAATTCGGCAGGCTCGACGCGGCATTCAACAACGCGGGTGCGGTGAACGCGTTCGGCCCGATCCAGGACATCGACGAGGGCGGTTGGCGGGCCGACCTCGAGCTGAACCTCACCGGCGTGTATTACGGCCTGCGGCACCAGGTTCCGGCGATACTCGGTTCCGGGGGCGGCGCGATCCTGAACAACGCGTCCAATCTCGGCGTGGTCGGCATGGGCTCGGTGGCACCGTATGTCGCGGCCAAACACGGCGTGGTCGGGCTGACCCGGGCGGTGGCGCTCGAGACCGCGCAGCAGGGTGTGCGGGTCAACGCCCTGGTCTCCGGCGCGGTCGATACTCCCGCCTTCCGCTCCTCGATGGGCGCCACGCCCGAGGGCGCGGCCGCCGTCGCCGCTCTCCATCCCCTCGGCCGCATCGCCCGCCCCGACGAGATCGCTTCCCTCTGCGCCTATCTGCTCAGCGACGAATCCACCTTCGTCACCGGTGCCGCGATAGCCATCGACGGCGGCTTCACTGCCCAATAGTTATGGTGCACAAAGAAAATGGGTGACACTCAGCGCATGGCGGCAGGGCGACGTGCGCGCACGGCAGAAGCGCACGCACCCGTCGGAGTACTCGGTCGGGTGTGAGTTCGGGCGTGGACCCCGCACGGCTCCACGTCCGGCCTCGAGCTGGACGTGGAGCCGTGCGGGGTCATCGGCGCCGTATCCCGTCGCGATATGTGCTGCGGTGCGGGCATGTCGGGTCCGGTCGACTTCGTCATCGGCGGGAGCCTCCCCCGCCGCCACCGTTGCTGCCGTGGGAGCCGCCGGAGGAGGAACCTCGCGATGAGGAACCTCCGGGCATCGAATCGCTTCTCGAGCCGCGGGAGGTTCCGGCTGTCGAGGAGCCGGAGGTGCCGCCGGAGCGCCCGGAGGACATCGAACCGCCGCCCGTGGTCCCGGTGTTCGAGGAATGGCCGCCCGCGGCCCCGCCGTGCGATGGACCACCGCCGGACGCGGATGTGCCGCCGGAAGTTCCACCTCCGGAAGAGCTTCCGCCATCTGACGCGCCACCGGAAACCCCGCCCCCGGAGATCCCACCGCCACCCTGAGACGAACCGCCCCGCGCCCCATCGGCGCCACCGCCCGACCCACCGCCGCCCTGCCCAGACCCAACACCACTACCACCTGATCCCACGCCACCACTGGCACCGCCCGATCCCACCCCTCCATTAGCACCACCGGGGCCCACGCCTCCATTAGCGCCGCCAGATCCGACACCACCATCGCCACCGCCAGATCCCGCACCACCATTGGCACCACCCGAACCAACACCACCACTGGTACCGCCAGATCCGAAACCACCATTGGCACCACCTGATCCCACGCCACCACTGGCACCGCCCGAACCCGCCCCTCCATTAGCACCGCCAGATCCCGCACCACCATTGGCACCGCCCGAAGCAACACCACCATTGGCACCGCCAGATCCCGCACCACCATTGGCACCGCCCGAAGCAACACCACCATTGGCACCGCCAGATCCCGCACCACCATTGGCACCGTCCGGCCCCGTCCCGGAGCTCGCTCCACCTTGTCCCGTATCCGGGCCGGTGCCGCTGTCGACGGGATTGGTTTGCCCTGTGCCGCTGCCTTTCCCGGGGCTGCCGGTTCCTGCGCCGTCGGATCCGGCTCCGCCGGTGCTGGTGCCGGGAGACCCGTCCGGTCCGGCTCCGGGGGCGTGGCCGAGGTGGTCGGAGATCGGGGGGCCGGAGGTGTCGGACGGGTTGGGCAGGGAGGTTCCGGGGAGGTGGGGGGACGGTGCCCCGGTAGCGGGGCGGGGTGTTGCGCCGGATGGGTTGCCCGGCAGGCTGATCGACGGGATGGCGCTGACCGGGCCGATCGTCGGCGAGGTGAACGGCAGGGGGTTGGTGAATCGCGCCGGGTTGGCGTAGGTGGTCACCACCGGGCGGTCGGTCGGAACGCAATGGGTGCCGCGGTCGCGAACCGTGCGGTCGGCGGTCGATGCCGAGTTCGGCCCAGCCGACATCGACTGTGCCGACGCACCTTTCACACGCAGGGCGGCCGTCGGCGACAGCAGTCCGTCGGCGCCGGCCGACCAGGCGGGCGCGGGCGCGCCGGCCGACCACGCGACATCGCCATCGAGCGCCTGGAACACGCGGCCGCCGCGGAACTGGTTGCCGGCGGGACCGGCCAGCGCGGGTGCGAATTCCAGTGCGGGACCGTCGGTTCCGAGGGGCGCGCTGCCGAGCATGGAGGCCGCCGACATGGCCACCGCCGACGCGACCGCGGCGCCCGAGATCGCGGCCGCGCCCCGGGCGTACCTGCCGAGCTGTATGCCCGGGTCGGCCATCCGGGCGGCGGCGAGTGCGGCGCCGATGGCCACGGTGTGCGCGGGATCCTGCGACATCACCAGGGGGCGACCGAGTTCGCTCAGCACCCGGGCCACTTCCGGCGGCCGCGCCGCACCGCCGACCAACAGCACCCGATCGATGTCTCCCACGGTGAGCCCCGCCGCGTACACGCACTTGCGAACCAGCCGAAGCGAATTGCGGACCGTCCACGTGCGTAATCGGGTGGTGTCGTCCAGCGGCACCACCTGCGAGACCGGCGGCGGCGCCCCGGGCGCGAGGGCACGCGCGTACCGGGCGAGTACGGTGCCCAGCGGGCGGCCACCGTACTCGTGCGAACGCATCGACTTGCCGAGCACGCCACGCTTGTCGCGATCCCCCTCAGTGCGCACGACCGCGACATCGAGGGTGTTGCCACCCAGGTCGTAGACCAGCGTGAGCCCGTTCTCGGACACGCCGTGCTCGGCGTCGAGCCATTCCACCGCCGCGACCGCTTCCGGCATCAGGGTCACGTCGGTGGCGCCCGCTCGCTCCAGTGCGTGCCGCAGCGGCGACAGCCGTCGGTCGGAGTACACGGCGGGATAGGTGGCGACCGGCCCGGCAGCCGACTCGTCGATCGCGAGAAGGCAGGCGATCACCGCTGCCACCAGATCGGCCTGGGTCCAGATCCGCCCGTTCACGACCACCGGCTCGGTATAGCGCGTGAGATCGGCGAAATCCGTTATCACCGGGGCGAATCGCGGCAGCGTACCCATTCGCGCGCCACCCGCGCTGTCGAAGGTGACGGCCGTGCGACGCACGCGCACGGCAGGTTGATCCCGATCACCGGCAGCGACCCAGACGGAGTTCACTGTGCCGATGCTCATACCGAAACCGACTGTCATTGCCATCCCGTCAACGCACCGAGACCACGGCCTCACGCAATCGAACCATGTGGTCGCGGTCGTTTACCAAATAGCGCACACAGGTTAGCTGTCGACCGGCTATTTCGAATACCGAACGGCCGGAAAAAGTTTCATACCCACCGGTCCATAACACAAAAGCACTGATAGGCCAGCGTCCAAGGCCCTGAAGGTAGTTCGGCTTCCTGCCCAGCGGTCAACCAGCAACTAAAAGTGGCTACCTTTCAGTAATCACCCGCGCATACCGACCGGTGTGCCGCAATACGCGGAAATTGATCACGCGCCACCCGGATAGAGGCCGCGGAACCCCAATGGCTGAAAGATTGCTACCCCCACTCTTCGAAGCGATTCCGGCAGATCCCCCACCACGTACGAACCGCCCGGTTCGTTCAAAACGAAACCCTGTCAAGCTTTCTCACGAGGTCACACCACAGCGCCGCAGCCGATGCGTCCCCATACGAAACCGCGCCCGAGCCCCGCACAGCGCGGGACTCGGGCGCGACAACAGTGCGATCAGGCGCGGGCGAGCACCTTACGCTTCCACCAGGACCGACCGGCGGTAGCCCCACCGCGGATCGCCGCCGGTCGCCGCGCGGCGATCAACCGGTCGAACTCCGCGGCCCCGGCGGCCGGTTCGGCCAGCCGCCCGGAGTTGAAGTCATCCACCAGCTGCCGGATGGTCTCCTGCGCGCAGGACTTGTTGGTGCCGATGAAACCGGTCGGACCGCGCTTGATCCAGCCGGTCACGTAGGTCGCGGGGAACACCGCGCCGCCCGGCGCGTCCAGCACCCGGCCCTGCTCGTTCGGGATCACGTCGGCCCGCTCGTCGAACGGCAGCCCGGGCAATGCCACACCGCGGTAACCGACCGAGGTCAAAACCAGTCCGGCGTCGAGGGTTTCGACCACGCCGGTGCCGGCCGCACGCACCGTACCGTCCTCGGTCGTGCGAAGTTCGTTGCGCTCCAGCTCGATTCCCGCCACCCGGTCGGTGCCCAGCAGCGCCGTGGGCGACGACAGATAGCGGAACACGATGCGCTTGCGGGCACCCACCGGCCGATCGGCGACACCGCGCAGCAGGCGCAGCTTCTGCTCCACCTTCTGCGACATACCCGGAATCGCCTCGGGCACTTCACCCTCCACGACGATATCGACGTCGGAGCCCAGGAGGCCCACGAATTCCGGGACGGTGAACGCCGATTCGGCCGGACCACGCCGACCGACGACGACGACTTCCTCGATCTTGCTGTGCCGCAACGCCTCCAGCGCCGCCGGGGACACGTCCGTGCCGGACAGCGTCTCGGGATCGACGGTGAGGATGCGAGCGACGTCGAGCGCCACATTGCCGTTGCCGACGATCACCGCGCGCCGCTGCGACAGATCGAACTCGCGGCCCGCGTGATCGGGATGCCCGTTGTACCAGGCCACGAACTCGGTGGCGGACACGTTGCCGGGCAGGCCCTCGCCGGGCACCCCGAGCTTGCGGTCGGCCGAGGCCCCCACCGCGTACACCACCGCGTGGAAGTGCCGCAGCAGCTCGTCGTGCGAGACATGCTCGCCCACAGCCACGTTCAGATACGACCCGAAGCCGGGCTGGGCGGCGATGGTGTCGAACAGCCGGCTCACCTGCCGCGTGCGGGTGTGGTCCGGCGCCACGCCGTGCCGGGCCAGCCCGTAGGGCACCGGCAGCCGGTCGAAGACCGTCACCGAGACGTCGGGCTGGGTCAGCAGCTCGTCGGCGGCGTACATCGCCGACGGGCCGGAGCCGATGATCGCGACCCGCAGCGGGCCGCGGCCGGGCTCGACCGCGGCCGCCGGGATCGGCTTGGCCAGCACCGGCCGGGGCCGGGCCTGCCGGTAGAACTCGGCGTTGATCTCGATGAACGGCTTCTGCTCGTCGGTGAGCTTCTTCGACGAGGTGATCGCGTCCACCGGGCAGGCCGTGGCGCACGCGCCACAGTCCACGCACGCCTGCGGGTCGACGTAGAGCATCTCCGCCGACAGGAAGTCCGGTTCGTCCGGCGTCGGGTGGATGCAGTTGACCGGGCAGGCGTAGACGCAGGAAGCGTCGCTACAGCACGACTGCGTGACTACGTAGGGCATCGCCGGTCCGCTCAGCCGGCCCGGGAGCGCAGCGGCTCCGAACGGTACCGGGTGGTGTGGCCGTCGATGTGCAGCAGCTTCCACACCCGCTTGGCGATCGGGTTCATCAGCCCGATGTCCTTGGCGAGCGTGCGCACGTCGCCGAAGAAGTCGCTGAACTCCCGCTTGGCCTCGTCGGTGCCGTAGAACAGCTCCTTGCGCACGTAGTCCGGGATGTCGAACTCGCGCCAGAACGACCGCGGCGGGGTGTAGATCGAGCGGCCCAGGATGTACATCACCACCGGCATCAGCAGCGACAGCGCGAACTTGTTGAGCGGCTTCGCCTCCGGCACGTGCTGCTTGAGGAACTCGTGCGCGAACGAGATATGCCGCGCCTCCTCGGCCACGTGAATGGACATCACGCCGCGCATGATCGGGTGCACTTCCTCGCCCGAGCGCAGAATGGCCTTCTGGATGTGGTCGATCGGCTCCTCACCGGCGAGCACGGCCATGAAGAACAGGTTCGGGAACTTGGCGGCCACCGGCGCGCCGATGTACTTGAACTTGCTGACCAGCGGGCCCATCCCGGGCACGTCCAAGCCGATGCGGTTCACCATCTCCTGGAACATCAGGGTGTGGTTGTGCTCCTCGATCATCTCGTGGGAGCAGTACCGGAACTCCGGCGAGCCGTTGGGCAGGCCGAAGTTGTGCGTCACCATGCCGCTGATCAGGATCGACTCGAACTGCAGACCGACCTTGGCCACGTTGGCCTGGCGGTACTTGCCGATCGCGATCTTCCGTTCCAGCGGCAGCGCCTGGTACCAGGGATGGCGGCCGAGGGCGTCACCGGACACCGGCAGCACCCAGCGCTCCTCGCCGGCGTCGGCGGCGAAGTCGGGGTTGTCCCAGTCGATGTCCTCGAACGGGTCGAAATGCTTGTTGACCGAGCCCTCGGACAGCAGCATCAGCTTCTGCGCATACTCCTGAGCCTGGGCGACCACAGGGTCGACGTCGGGCGTCGCGGCAACAGACATTGTCGTCACAGCCTCTCCATCTCGCTTACTAACTGTGTCCCATAGTTACACCAACACCCGAGATGGTCAATAGCGACATGACACCGGGACGGATTCGAGTGCACATCTGTACACCGAAGATCCCCCAGTATCGCAACGCAGCGCAGGCCAGGGCCGCATAAGCGAACCCCTACCGTGCGGTACCGTGTCTCGGATCACGTTCACCGAGTACCGCGCATGAGGCGGTTTTACACGATGGCGATCATGGAAAGTCAGCGATACAGATGTACCAGGCAGGAATCGGCGGTCACCGCGCCGACGGTGGCCTCGTCACCGGCGACGGCGGTCGCGGCGAACAGCGCGCCCGTGGCGACCAATGACACGGTGATCGCCGCTCGGCTCAGCCGCCGCCCGAGCAGGCGGCCGGCACCGGCCCGCTCGGCACCGGCATGGCCCGTGCTCCACCAGCTCCGGCGGACCCGGACCGGACCGAATTCCTCCTCCGCGGCACGCCGGGCGAGGATCGCCGCGCCCTCGGCGACCGTGCGCTCCGGGTCCGGCGCCACGATCACCGGTCGGGCCAGCGCGGACGCGAGCACTTCGGCCACCTCGGGCGGACGGGCTGCGCCGCCGACGACCAGGACGCGGTCGACGTCGGCCATGGTCACGTCGGCGATGCGCAGGCACTGATAAACGACTTCGAGGGATTTGCGCACATGAGCCGTGCGGCGCTCGGTGATCACCGTGTCGGTGTCGGCGTCCGGGTTCTCCTTGGACCGCCACTCGGAGCGCGCCATCTGGGCGCCGAACGCGCGGCCGCCGAATTCGGTGGAGCGCAACGACTCTCCGACCACCGGATTACCGGGGCTGCCCGCCCCGACCCGGACCAGCGTGACCCGCAGGCCGGAACCGCCCAGGTCGTAGACCAGCGCCAGGCCCGGCATCAGGGGCCCGCACGTCTCCTCCAGCCAGGCCGCGGCCGCGACCGGTTCGGCGGCCAGCACGGCCTGCCGCAGGCCCACGGAGTCGAGCGCCTCGCGCAATTCGTCCACCCGCTGCGGTGGATAGCCGACGGGGTGGGTGACGGTGATGCCGTGTTCGGGCGCCGGTTCGGTGCCGAGCACATCGACCAGCACGGTCGAGGCGACCGTCGCGACCAGATCGGCCGGTGACAGCGCGCGGTGGCCGACCCGCGCGGCCGGGGCCGTGCGCTGGGTCAGGTCGGCGAAATCGGTGATGACACGGCCGTGTTTGGGAATGCGGCCGACCCGCGCGGTGCCGGTGCTGTCGAAGGTGAGCGTGGTGCGCCACGTCGCGGGCTGCCCGCCCGACCGGCGGCCGCCGGCCCTGCCGCCGATCCCGCCCTCGACGGCACACACGGTGTTGACCGTGCCGATACTGACTCCGAGCCCAACCCGCATCAACGTCCCACCTCGATCGACTACCGCAACCGAACCGTGATCCGAACGAGATACAGGCAACCATGGTGCTGAGAGATTGCCAACTACCGGACAAGTGGTTGTCCGCAAGAGCGCCGGTTGCGTGGCGCCCCGCCGGGCTATCCGACATAACCACGTCAAGCTGGGTAGAAGTTGATCTTCGAGGCGTCTCGAATCGCCGCTGCCAGCGGACGCACCGAGTCGAGGATGGTTTGCCGAAAAGGAACTCGCCATGTCGAAGCCGCTGCGACGCAACGCTTCCTTCCCGGCCGGTCATTCGGCAAGGATGTCGGCGACCATGGCCGCGGCCTGCTCCTCCCATTGCGCGTAGGCCGTCGGGAACGCCGAGACCTGGGCGGCCTGCGCCGACTGCCACAGCGGCAGCTCCCGGTAGTCCGGGACGCGGGCCGTGAGCGCGTCGAGGAAGGCTCCGGCGGCGTACGCGGGATCGGTCACCTGCTCCGGCGCACCCCAGCCGGTCGACGGGCGTTGCTGGAACAGGCCCAGCGAGTCGTAGTCGACGGCCACGGTGAGGTTCTCCAGCAGCGACTCCTGCAGGGCGGTGGCCAGCGCGATCACCGCCGCGTAGACGGGAAGCGCGCGCTCCCGGGCCGCCGCCACGACAATCCGCGCGTTGTCCCATTGATGCGGACTCGGCTCGAAACGCTGCTGGTATCCGATGGTTTCGTGCGGGAGCAGTTCATCCGGCGCGGGGTCGGTATAGGCGTCGCGCGGGGGCAACACGATCGGGTCGGCGTAGTTCCGGGTGAGTTCTGGCGCGATCGGGAGCGACCGCTCGTGCGCCGCGGCATTGTTTCCGGCGCAGAGCGCGAGCACCCCGCAGACGGCCACCACCGCCAGCGATATTCGTGGAAATGGCATGGAAGCAGGCTTTTCTGTGCAGCCGACGCTCCCCCACCCGATTCCTTGCTCGCAATGTCGTCACACGGCAGCGACGGCGGTGACAGGGACTACCCGGCGCAATTTCCACCGGGCGAGAATATGCGATCGCGCAGCCGCGCGACCCGACGAGCGCACGTTCCGTAAGACAGCGGAATTACTCGTTTCGCATGAGTGGTATTCGATCACATTCAAGCGAAAGCAGACGCTATTTCTCGACGGTGTGTCGCAGCGCGCGGCACACCGGCGGCCCGTGATTTCCGCATGATCGAAACGTGATCGGGCGAGCGCTGTAATGGAGGTGCGTCAACTCGCCGACAGGTCTGGAATTCTCGTTGCCCGGGCGTAGACGGTTTCGCCGTCGGCCAGCCGCAGCGCCTCCGCGTCACCGCGGGTGACCTGCGCGGTGAACAGATCGCCGGTGGCCGCGTTGCGCAATTCCAGCCGTACTTCGAAGCCCAGCCGGACCACCCGCTCCACGGTCGCGCGGGTGACACCGGCCGATTCAGCGGTGCCCTCGTGCTCGGCCAGGGCCATGCCGGGATCGCGTCCGATCCGAATATCGTGCGGCCGCACCAGATGCCCGTTCAATTTCGCCACCGCGCCCAGGAACGACATGACGAAATCATTGGCCGGGCGGTCGTAGACGTCCTCGGGGCTGCCCACCTGTTCTATGCGACCGGCATTCATCACCGCGATCCGGTCGGCCACATCCAGGGCCTCCTCCTGGTCGTGGGTGACCAGCACGGTGGTGACGTGCACTTCCTCGTGCAGGCGCCGCAGCCATTTGCGCAGGTCGTGGCGGACCTTGGCGTCCAGCGCGCCGAACGGCTCGTCCAGCAGCAGCACCTGCGGGTCCACGGCCAGCGCCCGCGCCAGGGCCATGCGCTGGCGCTGCCCGCCGGACAATTGCGCCGGATAGCGGTGCTGGAAACCGTCGAGGCCGACGATGCCGAGCAATTCGTCGACCCGCTTGCGGATCTCGCTCTTGGGCCGCTTGCGAATCTTGAGCCCGAAAGCCACATTGTCGCGCACGGTCATGTGCTTGAACGCCGCGTAATGCTGGAAGACGAATCCGATATCCCGCTTCTGCGGCCGGACCCGGGTCACGTCGCGACCGGCGATGGTCACCACACCGGAATCCAGCGACTCCAATCCGGCGATGGACCGCAGCAGCGTCGACTTACCCGAACCCGACGGCCCGAGCAGCGCGGTCAGCTCGCCCGAGGGAATCTCGATGCTCACATCGTCGAGGGCCGCGAAGGTGCCGTAGGACTTGTTCGCGTTGGTGACAGTAATCATTTTCCTGCCTCCGGCATCGTGATCATTTCGCTGTGCCCCGCTTACGTTCCAGAACGGTCATGAGAAGAAGAGTGACGAGTGCCATGCCCATCAGCAGGGTTGCCGCACAGTAGGCACCGAAGATATTGCGGTCGTTCATGTATCGCGCGTTGACCAGCAGGGTCAGGGTCTGCCCGCCGCCGGGCAGGCCGGTGGCGACCATGATCACCGCGCCGAATTCACCCAGCGCACGCGCGACCGTGAGCACGATGCCGTAGGTCAGGCCCCAGCGAATCGCCGGGAGGGTGATCCGCCAGAACGTCTGCCAGCGCGAGGCGCCCAGCGTGGTCGCGGCCTGCTCCTGATCGTCGCCGATCTCGTGCAGCACCGGCTCCACCTCGCGCACCACATAGGGCAGCGTGACGAAGACCGTGGCGATGACCATGCCGGGCAGTCCGAAGATGACCCGGAAGCCGAGGCTCTCCACGCCGCCGAACCAGCCGCTCGCGCCCCACAGCATGATCAGCGAGACGCCGACGACCACCGGCGACACCGCGAAGGGCAGATCCACCACGCCCTGGACCAGAGTGCGGCCGGGGAAGTTACCGCGCACCAGCGCGATCGCGGTCACGATCCCGAAGATGACGTTCAGCGGCACCACGATCAGCACGATGACCATCGAGATGTTGAACGCCGAGATGGCCGCCGGGGTGGAGATCCAGTCGACGAACTGGCCGATGCCGTTCTCGAAGCTGCGCCAGAGGATGATGACCAGCGGCAGCACGAGCAGGGCCAGCAGATACAGCAGCGCCACCGTACGCAGCGACAACCGGGTGAGGACAGACAGTTTCATCGCGTCGCCTGCTCCTTGCGCGCGCTGCGGTCGGAGAACAGCCGCAGCACCAACAGTGTCACGAACGAGATCACCAGAAGCGCCACCGACACCGCCGCCGCGTTCACCGGGCGATCGACCTCGATCTGCTGCTGGATGTACTGCGAGGCCACCTGGGTCTTGCCGGGGATGTTGCCGCCGATCAGCACCACCGACCCGAACTCGCCGATCGCGCGGGCGAAGGCGAGCCCGCCGCCGGAGATGATCGCGGGCACCAGCGTCGGCAGCACGATGCGGCGGAAAGTGGTCCAGTTGTCCGCGCCCAGCGAGATCGCCGCCTGCTCCACTTCGGCGTCGGCCTCGATCAGCACCGGCTGCACCGAACGCACCACGAACGGCAGCGTCACGAACGCCAGCGCCACCACCAGGCCGGGTTGGGTCGCGTTGAGATGCACGTCGATCGGGCTCTGCGGACCGTACAGCGAGAGCATGACGATGCTGGCCACGATGGTCGGCAGCGCGAAGGGCAGATCGATCAGCGCGTTCACCACGGACTTACCCGGGAAGTCGTCGCGCACCAGCACCCACGCCACCAGCGTGCCCATCACGACGTTGAGCAGCGCCACCACCACCGACACCAGGACGGTCACCCGCAACGCGTCCAGGGCGGCCGGAGCGGTCACCGCGTCCCAGAACCCGGACCAGCCGTTGTCGAAGGAGTGAAAGGCCAGCGCGGCCAGCGGCAGCAGCACGATCACGCTCAGCCAGAGCACGGCTGTCGCGATGCCCAGCGGTCCGACCGACCCGGTCACCCGCAGCCACGAGCGCAGGCCGCCCTTGTTTCTCGGCGGCGCGGGAGACCCGGCGCCGACACTGATGTCGCTCACTATTTGGTCGCCTTGTCATAGATGGCCGCGATACTGCCGGAGCCGGGCGCGAACAGCTCCTTGTCGACCTGTTTCCAACCGCCCAGATCCGCGATGGTCCACAATTGCTGCGGCTGCGGGAAGTCCTTGTTGAATTCCTCCGCCACCTCCGGGTCGACCGGACGGAACCCGGCCTGCGCCCAGGCCCGCTGTCCCGCCGGGGTGTACTGGAAGTCCTTGAACGCCACGGCCTTGTCCAGGTTGCGGCTGGTCTTCAGCACCGCGATGGGGTTCTCGATCTTGAAGGTGACCGCGGGCACCGTGTACTCGATCGAGTCGCCCTGGCGCTGCGAGAAGATGGCCTCGTTCTCGTAGCTGAGCAGCACGTCGCCGGTGCCCTGCAGGAAGGTCTCGGTGGCCTCGCGGCCGGATTTCGGCTGCACCTTCACATGCTCGGGGGTGACCAGTTTGCTCAGGTAGTCGAGCCCGCCCTGCGGGTTCTTGCCGCCGTCGCTCTTCGCGGCGTAGGGGGCGAGCAGGTTCCATTTGGCCGATCCGGAGCTGAACGGGTTCGGCGTGACCACCTCGACGCCCGGCTTCAACAGGTCGTCCCAGGTCTTGATGTTCTTCGGATTGCCCTCGCGCGTCACGATCGCCACCACCGAGCCGAACGGGATGCCCTTGTGGGCGTCGGCGTTCCAGTTCTGGTCGACCAGGCCCGCGTCGACCAGCCGGGTGATGTCGGGCTCTACGGAGAAGTTCACGACATCGGCCTGCGCGCCGTCCTTGACCTTGCGGGACTGGTCGCCGGAGGCGCCGTAGGACTGCTGCACCTGCACCCCCGACCCGGCCGAGGTCTTGTTGAATGCCGGGACGACCTTGTCGAATCCCGGCTTCGGCGTCGCGTAGGCGTACAGGGTGAGCGTGCCGCCCTTGCCGCCGCTCGCGCTGGTGCCGGGAATGTCGCTGGCGCCGCCGCTACAGGCGCTGAGCACGGCCATCAGCACGACCAACGCGACGACCGGCGTGACCCTGATCCGGACCCACGGGCTGCGAGACATCGGATGTGAACCCTTCCTGTGCCCGCCGGTACCGGTCACGACCCCGACGGTGAAACTCCGACTTTGCCGCTACTCTTTGCCGCACAAGGGATTTCGGCAATGGCGCGGCCGACCCGAGGGGCCGCCACGACGGAAACGCTCCGAAAGGTGCGTCGGCAAGTCTAGGGGAGCCGATCCGCGCGAGCGTCACCGCGCTCAGCGACAGTGAATGTCCGCGACCACGAGGCAGCCGACTGCGATCAACGCCAACTCGTGGCGGACCTGCGGCAAAACACTCGATGACACGGGCAAACTGTAGCAGAGCAGAATGACTACCCGCTAATCAACCGAAAACGAACCGGGGGAACCAAATGACCAGTCCGGACCGTATCCGACGCAGCTTTCCGGGCATCAGTACACGCGCCTGGGAGCACCCCGCCGACCGGACGGCCCTGGTGGCACTGCGCTCGTTCGCGGGCTTCGACACGGTGCTGCGCACGCTGTCGGGACTGCTGCGCGAACGCCAGCACCGGCTGCTGTATCTGGCCACCGCCGTGCGGGTCGACGAACGCCAGTTCCGCACCCTGCATCAGCTGCGCGCGGACGCCGTCCGGATCCTCGACGCCCCGGCGGCACCGGAGATGTACGTGCTGCAGGACCCGTCGGCCAACGCGCTCACCATCGGCATGGACCAGCCGTTCATCGTGCTCACCACGGGCCTGATCGAACTGCTGGACACCGAGGACCTGCGCTTCGTGATCGGCCACGAACTCGGCCACGCGCTGTCCGGGCACGCGGTCTACCGCACCATGCTGATGCATCTGCTGCGCCTGGCATCGAATGTCGGCTGGATGCCGGTGGGTGGCTGGGCGCTGCGGGCCATCGTGGCCGCGCTGATGGAGTGGAGCCGGAAATCCGAACTGTCCGGCGATCGGGCGGGACTGCTGTGCGGCCAGGACGTCGATGCCTCGGTCCGGGTGCACATGAAGCTCGCCGGCGGGGCCATGGTGCACGAGATGAACCACGCGGCGTTCCTGCAGCAGGCCGACGACTACGACCGCACCGGCGACCTGCGCGACGGCGTGCTGAAACTGCTGAATCTGGAACTGCGGACGCACCCGTTCTCGGTGCTGCGGGCCGCGGAACTGCGGCGTTGGATCGCGGCGGGCGACTACGACCGGATTCTCGACGGCCGCTATCCGCGGCGCGAACACGACCGCAACACCCGGATCAGCGACGAGATCCGCGAGGCCGCGCGCGCCTATCGGGAGAACTTCGACGCCTCCGAAGACCCCCTGATCCGCACGGTGCGCGACCTCGGACGCGATGTCGGCGCCGCGGTGAGCACCGTGGGTCAGGAAGTGGGTGATCGAGTGTCGAAAATCGGAAAACGGTTGGGGCTGTGAGGAACTCGGCGTCAGCCGATCACTCGTCCTCGACCTCCGGCGGGCTCTCGAGCAGGTCGAGGATCCACTCCTCGGTAGCGGATTCCTCGCCGTCCTCGTTGGTCTCCTCCACCCGCAGCTGGTTGTGCAGCCGCACGCCCAAGCCGAGCACCTGAGCGGCCCGCACCATCTCCACGGCCTCCTCCGGAGACGCGTAGTGGGTGGCGAGCACGCGCGGTCCCTCGTCGAGCTCGTCGGAGTCCAGCAACTGCGTAATCTCCGCGAATTCCTCATCGGTTGGCATGCCGTGCACAGTACCTCAGCGGGTCAGCAGCCAGGCGACGATCACCAGCACCAGCAGCGCGACCAGCGCCAACTGCACGCGGGAGCGCGGCATCACGCCGCCTCCTCGTGCATCGGCGGCGCGGGCCGCCCACTGTCGGCGCCCGTGGACCGGTCGCGCCCCAGCAACCGCAGCACCACGCGCAGGGCGCGGTCGAGCAGGAAGGCGATGGCGAAGCTGGCCGGGATGGCGCCGATCATGACCACCAGGAATTGCGGGAGGAACGGCAGCCCGGCCACCCACAACTCGAAACCGTCCCACCAGCCTGCTATGCGATGCACGACCTCAGCCTAATGCTTGTCTCGGTGGCGCTGTCTCCGGCGGGCTCGGTGCGGCCGGTCGCGACCGTCGCGCTGTGGACTTGGTGTATGGGAGCGCCGATGATGTTCGTATGTCGTCCTACGATGAGCCGATCAGCGACGTGCCGGGTGTCGCGCAGCCCCTGGAACCGGCGGTCCCGCGCGACGCGCTGGAGGATGTGCCGGACGCGTCGCTGGCCGGGGGGTTCATTCCGGCGGCATCCGGGTCGTCGCATCGGTCGGCGTATCCGCCCATCGACGACTACGCCTTCCTGTCCGACTGCGAGACCAGTTGCCTGATCGCGCGCAACGGCGCGGTGGAGTGGATGTGCCTGCCGCGACCGGATTCCCCGAGCGTGTTCGGGGCGATGCTGGACCGGAGCGCGGGACATTTCCGGGTGGGGCCGTACGGAGTGAATGTGCCTGCGGCGCGGCGCTATCTGCCGGGCGGCATGATCGTGGAAACGACCTGGCAGACCGAGACGGGCTGGCTCATCGTCCGCGACGCGCTGGTGCTCGGGCCGTGGCACAACAACGACAAGCGCAGTCGCACCTACCGCCGCACGCCGCGCGACTGGGACGCCGAGCACATTCTGCTGCGCACGGTGAAATGCGTGAACGGCGTGGTGGAGCTGGAGCTGACCTGCGAACCGTCCTTCGATTACCACCGCGGCGTGGCCTCGTGGGCCTACACGGGGCAGGTCTACGAGCAGGCGACCGCCACCTGCTCGGACGTCGCGGGCGCGCCCGAGCTCACCCTCACCACCGATATGCGGCTGGGTCTGGAGGGCCGGTCGGCCCAGGCCCGCACCCGCATGCAGGAGGGCGACGAGGTGTTCGTGGCGCTGTCCTGGTCGCCGCTGCCGCCGCCGCGCACCTTCGCCGAGGCCGCGCAGAAGATGTGGGCCACCACGGAATACTGGCGGCAGTGGATCACGCTCGGGAAGTTCCCGGACCACGAGTGGCGCGGCTACCTCCAGCGCAGCGCGCTCACCTTGAAGGGCCTCACCTACGCCCCGACCGGGGCACTGCTCGCGGCCGCCACCACCTCGCTGCCGGAAACCCCTGGGGGCGAACGCAACTGGGACTACCGCTACAGCTGGGTGCGCGACTCCACCTTCGCCCTGTGGGGCCTCTACACACTGGGCCTCAACCGCGAGGCCGACGACTTCTTCGCCTTCCTCTACGACGTAGCCAACAGCGACAACGGCGACACGCTGCCGCTGCAGGTGCTCTACGGCATCGGCGGCGAACGCGAGATCACCGAGTACGAACTCGGGCATCTGCACGGCTACGACGGCGCCCGCCCGGTCCGCATCGGCAACGACGCCTACCAGCAGGACCAGCACGATATCTGGGGCACCATCCTGGATTCGGTGTACCTGCACGTGAAGTCGCGCCAGCAGGTGCCGGAATCGCTGTGGCCGATCCTGGAACGACAGGTGCAGGCCGCGATCGAGCACTGGCGCGAACCCGACCGCAGCCTGTGGGAGGTGCGCGGCGAACCGCGACACTTCACCTCCTCGAAGGTCATGTGCTGGGTGGCGCTGGACCGCGGCGCGAAGCTGGCCGAGATGCACGGCGAATACGACTACGCCGAGAAGTGGCACGACATCGCGGCGGAGATCCACGCCGACATCCTCGACAACGGCGTCAACGCCGACGGCGTCTTCACCCAGACCTACGGCGGCGACACTCTCGACGCCTCACTGCTGCTGGTCCCGCTGCTGCGTTTCCTGCCGCCCGACGACGCGCGGGTACGCAAGACCGTGCTGGCCATCGCCGACGATCTCACCGAACAGGGCCTGGTGCTGCGGTATCGCACCGAATCCACCGACGACGGGCTGAGCGGCAAGGAGGGCACTTTCACCATTTGTTCGTTCTGGCTGGTGTCGGCGCTGGTGGAGATCGGTGAGGTGCAGCGCGCGCGGCATCTGCTGGAGCGACTGCTCGGCTACTCGAGCCCGCTCAAGCTCTACGCCGAGGAGATCGACCCGAGATCGGGGCGGCATCTGGGGAACTTCCCGCAGGCCTTCACCCATCTGGCGCTGATCAACGCCGTGATGCACGTGATCCGGGCGGAGGAGACGGTCGGCGCGGGCGAGTTCCACCCGGCGCACCGGACCGCTTGAGCCTCACCGGTCGGCCGGCGACTGGCCGCCCGTCGGCGTGCAGCGGATCGTCTCGAACTGGGCCTGCCCACGCCACTCCGGGCGCGCCCGCAATCGCGCCTGGGAGACTCCGTTGCGAGCCTCCACGACGACGGGCTCCAGCTGCTGACCGTCGTAACCCTGGGCGGTGCAGCTGTAGGTCGGTACGGCGGCCGCCTCGGGGGCGACCATGACGGCCACCGCGGACCCCAGCAGCAGCGCGACCGGCAGTCCGGTGAGAAGTTTGGTGCGCACAACGACTCCATCCCGCGACAACACGTTCGGCCAGGTAACTTACCCCACCCGGCCGCGGGCTAGGCCGCGTCGGCGCGTTCGCGGATATCGCGCAGGCGAACCAGGGTCTTCTCGATCTCGGTGAGGCGGCGGTCGCGGCTCTCCGGGGAATGCACGGCGGCGGCTTCCTCGGCGGCGCGCAGGGATTCGTCGACCGTGCGCAGGGTCTGGTTGGCGATCTCGGTGAAGTGGTCGCGCAGGGTGCGCTGCACGTTGCGCAGCCGGAACCGCGATTCCTTGCTGACCTGGAAGATCACGTCGTCCATCAGGCGCGCCACGGCGACCTTGGCCTCGGCCTGGCGGCGGTCGCGGCGCATCTTGCGGTCCTCCCACACCGCGTTGACTCCGAGCGCCGCGGCGGCCGCGCCCGAATACCAGTTCACCAGCGGCAGATTCAGCAGTTGGGTGAGCACGCCGACCATCAGCAGGCCGCCGTAGGAACCGCGCATGGCGTTCAGAACCGATTGGGTGACACTGACCTTCGCGCTGCCCAGCGGTTCCAGTGAGGCCACCGGCTCGAGCACCTCGCCCGGATTCTCCAGCCGCATGTCCGGCAGCGGCACATCCCATTCGGTGTGCGGGAACTTCTCCGACACCTGCTCGGCCAGCTCGATCGAGCGGTAGTGCGCGATGACGAAGTTCTCCTCGACCGCCTCGCAGATGCGGGCGTCGAGGTCGGCGCCGAACTCCTGCCAGCGGCGGGCCGGGTCGCGCTTGCCGATCTCCGTCTCGGCCTCCCGGATCAGCGTGCGCAGCCGGTGCCGCAGGTCGTGTTCGATGTCGGCCATCAGTTCCGAACAACCGTCGGCCAGGGTGACCTGCCAGTTCGCCGAGCGCTGCCGCAGTTCGTCGGCGTCGGCGCGGGCGGCGCGCAGTTGCTCGGTGAGGGCGCTGCGGCGGCGCGGGTCGCGCAGCGTCTCGGCCTCGGTGCGCAATGCCATCGCCAGGTGGTCGGTGCTGGTCCGGATGTCGCGGACCGCGGCTTCGCGGGCCACCGCGTCGGCGCGGCCCAGTACGTACTCGCGCAGGTGATCCAGCAACTGCGGCACGCCGGACTCGAGGTCGCGGCGCTGATCGCCGGACGCACGCAGGTGCAGTTCGGCCGAGACGGGCGCGACGGCGAACCCGAGACCGGCCGCGTCCAGCAGTTCCCGATTGCGCTGCTGCACCCGCGCCCAGTACGGGTAGCGATCGATCTTGTTGAGCACGCAGATCACCGTCGGGCACACCTGCTGGATGCGCTGCAGCAACGCGATCTGGTCGGGCGTGTACTCGGCCCCGGCGTCGGCGACGTAGAGGACGGCGTCGGCGGCCGCGATCAGCGACCAGGTGGTAGGGGTGTCGGCGGGGGCGCCGGGCGCGTCCATCACCACGAAGCCCTCGGCCAGCAGCGGGCTGGGCTCGGTGAACTCCGCGCGGATGACGTCCGCGGCGGCGAGTGCCGGGCCGGGGTCCAGGGGGTCGACGGCCTGGCGTTCGGTGCGCCCGCCGCCGATCGCGCGGACCAGGGTGGCCGTCGGCCGCGGGCCGTACTCGGCGATCGCGGGCACGCTGATCGGGCTGTCGGTCGGGCTGACCGCCGTCCCGACCAGGCCGTTGACCAGCGTGCTCATCCCGTTCTTGGGTTCGCCGACCACGACCAGGCGCACCCGGGGATCGGCGACCCGCGCGCGGGCCATGCCGAGGCGGGCGGACAGATCGGCCCGCCCGGCCGCACGGGTCTGCTCGAGCAGGTCGTCGAGCAGCCCGAGCAGCGGCGCCATCGCGTCCGGATGCTTGGCGGCGGCGGATTCCACTGCGGCCGTTCCGGTCACAGCATGATGTGGTGGTCGGTGACCGGATGCAGCACCGGGTGATCGAGTTCCGCACCGGTCGGGCCCGGCAGCAGCGGGCCCGACAGCGCGTGGTGGTCGGCGGCGGACAGGCCCACCGGCCAGGCCGTGGCATCGGCCGAATCGGCTTGGTACGACACGGGTTTCACCGGGTGCACGCCACCCGGCGCCGGGTCGATGGTCGTCGGCGGCTTCACCGTCTGCGGCTGGGTCATCGGCTGCGTGTGGGTCGCGGCGCCGCCGCTGTCGCCGGGATCCGGCTGCACCGGCTTGCTGATGCTGGGAACCGTCGGGGCATGACTGGGCATGGTAGTGGGGTCGGAGCCGGTCGGTTCGTGGGAGGGCAGGGCGGGTTCGCGGCTCGGGCCCTCGTGTGCGGGGAGGGTCGCGGTCGGCTCGACGCTGTCGGACGGGGTGGGGCGGTGTACGCCGCCGGGCTGGTCGGAGTCGGTGTCGCGCGGCGGCGTGACCGTGGGGGTGACGCTGGTGGGGTCGGTGTCCCTGGTCCCGCTCGGGGACGTTCCCGGCCTGGTGGTGCTGTCCGGCGTGGAGGGGTCGGGTTTGGTGGTGGTCGGCTCGGTGGTCGGCGCGACCGTGGTCGACCGGCCCGGGCCGAAGATCGGCAGGCTCGGCGCGCTCGGGTCGGTGCTGTGCGGCGACGTGCCGCCGGGGGTGGTGGGCCCGACATGCGGCAGGGTCGACGGCGTGGCGCTGCCGGTCAGCGCCTGGGTGGGCGTCGACGACGGCGAATCACCCTGCGGGCGAGCCGAACCCGGGTGCCCGGCATGATCCGAACCACGGTCGGACAGCGACGGCCCGGCCACGACGGGAACGGTCAGCGGCACCGAACCGGGGTGGGCGAACAGGACATTGCCGACCGGATGCGCGGCCACCTCCGGCTGCACGGTGTTCTGCAGCGGTGTCACGGCGACCGGCTGCGCGACGACCGGGGCGGGCGGCGGCACCGGCGCGGGCGGCGCCGCGATGGGCGCGGAAGCGGTCGAAATAGGTTGCGCGACAGCGATGTTCGATACCGGCGCGGCGGCGGCCATGGGCGCGGGAGCGGCGGCCGCCAAGGGTGCGGGAACCCCCACCGCGCTCACGGCAACCGGAACCGGCGCTCCACCCACCGCGGGTGCCCCACCCACCAACCCCCCGGCCTGACCACCCGAACCAACCCCCGGCACCCCCGAACCAGCGGCCTGAGAACCCCCCGAACCGCCGGGCTGCACCCCCACGCCCCCAACCCCCTGTCCCCCGACGTCATTCACACCCGCCGACTCAACCCCCTGCCCACCTTGCGAATCACCGGCCGACGCACCCCCAACCCCCGGCACGCCCACCCGGCCAACACCCTGCACGCCATGCGCCCCCACACCCTGCACACCTACCGAGCCAGCGCCCTGCGCACCAACGCTCTGCGCACCCACCGCGCCAGCACCCTGCACACCGTGTCCGCCAACGCTCTGCGCGCCCAACGGATCAGCACCCTGCACACCGTGTGCACCGACGCTCTGCGCGCCCGACGGATCAGCGCTCTGCGCACCGACGGGCTGCGTGCGCAAGGGGACGGCATCCTGCATGCCGTGGGGATCGGCGGGCTGCGGGTCCATCGGGCCTACGGTGTGCGCGCCAATGGTGTTCGCGCTCAATGTGTCAGCGCCGTGTATGCCGGTGATGGGCGCTCCGCCTGTTGCACCGTGTGGTTCGGTGGGTGCGGAATCTGTTGCGGTGCCCGCGAGGTTCGGGGCGGAGGACGTGCCCGGGGCTTGTGCGCCGAGGGCGGCGAGGTCGCCGTCGTCGGCGGAGGCGCTCGAGGTGTTGCCGAGCCAGTCGCCGTAGTGGTCGAGTTGGTGGCCGACGTCGCCGACGACGATGTCGAGTTGGGCGCTGCCGGTCACCCAGATGCCGTCGAGGCCGATGTGGGCGTCGAGCGTCGCCTGCGTGTCGAAGAACACGCCGAACATGTCGCCGTCGCCGATGCCGTCGAACGCGTAGCCGGGGGCGGTGCCGTCGGGCAGGCCGAAGCCGTTGGCGCCCAGCCCGTTCATGCCCGGCAGATTCAGGCTGCCGGTGCCGGGCAGACCGAGGCCGTGCCCGAACGAGCCCGCCGGATGCGGGTGCGCGTCGAACGGCCCGAACCAATGCCCGTCCTCGTCGTCGGGCAGCACATGGCCGGACGAGGCGACGTCCCCGACCGTGGAGCTGGTCGGATGCGTCAGATAACCGGGCAGGTCGAAGCCGTCGTCGCTGAAGCCGGGCAGGCCCGGCAGTCCGAAACCGGGATCGCTGAGCGAACCGAACGGCACCGACCCGGAATCGCCGTAGTCGGGCATCGTCGACTGCCCCGAACCGGGCGCCTGTCCCCCGGATCCACCCGACGTGACCGACGGCGAATACCCGTCACCCGTCGGGACCGAGTACCAGTACCCGCCACCGTTGAAAGAGCCGTCCGGCGTGGACAACCCGAAGCCACCATCCGGCGGCGGAGCCCACTGGTGCGGAGCGGGCGCGGCCGGAGCCGCCGGAGCGGTCCCGCCCAGCGCCGGGGGCGGCACGGAATCCGGATCCGGATCGGGATAGGTCACCACCGGACTCGGCGCGTCCGGCTGCGGATCGTTGGGAACCAGACCCGTGATGCGGCTGGTGTGCGACTCGTTGGTGGGCGCCGGGGAACCGTTGGAAGCGATCAGCGCGCCGCCGGTGACATACGCGCCCGCCCGCGCCACCCGCGCGACGCCGGTGGCGACACGATATGCGGCGTCTCCCGCGTGATCGCCCGCGCCCGGATCGTCGTCCTCGATGGGCAGGTCACGCGTCATACAAACTCCGCTCTCAGGTGTTCGGTGTCCGAACCGAACGGTGGTGTTGCCAATTGAGATCGCTTTACACCTTATTTCCGGACAACCGGCCTGTCACATCCTTCGGCCCTGGTCGGCCCGGCCGTCATTGAACCGCCGGACGGGAACGCCCGCATACGCCGGTGCGCTCCACATCCTGGCAGCGCTCGTTTCAGTATGAAAGCCCCAAGATCAACGGGCAATACCAACCGGTCAAGCGCTCAGACCAGCGGTTTCGCGCCGCTACTTGCCCTTCGACTTATCCGCCGACGACTCCGTGGAGAGCGCCGCCACAAAGGCCTCCTGCGGCACATCGACCCGACCGATCGTCTTCATGCGCTTCTTGCCCTCCTTCTGCTTCTCCAGCAGCTTGCGCTTGCGGCTGATATCGCCGCCGTAGCACTTGGCCAGCACGTCCTTGCGAATCGCGCGGATATTCTCGCGGGCGATGACCTTCGACCCGACGGCCGCCTGAATCGGCACCTCGAACTGCTGGCGCGGGATCAGCTCCTTGAGCTTCTCGGTCATCCGCCGCCCGTAGGCCTGCGCCGCGTCGCGATGCACGATCGCCGAGAACGCGTCGACCGCCTCGCCCTGCAGCAGGATGTCCACCTTCACCAGGTCGGCCTCCTGCTCGCCCGCCTCCTCGTAATCGAGGCTGGCATAACCGCGGGTGCGCGACTTCAGCGAATCGAAGAAATCGAAAATGATCTCCGCCATCGGCAGCGTGTACCGCATCTCGACGCGCGTCTCCGACAGATAATCCATGCCGCCCAGCTCCCCGCGGCGCGACTGGCACAGCTCCATGATCGAGCCGATGAATTCGCTCGGCGAGATGATGGTGACCTTCACGATCGGCTCGTACACCGCCCGCGACTTGCCCTCCGGCCAGTACGACGGATTCGTGACGACGTGCTCGGTGCCGTCCTCCATGAGCACGCGGTAGATCACGTTGGGCGCGGTGGAGATCAGATCCAGATCGAATTCGCGCTGCAGTCGCTCGCGAGTGATCTCCATGTGCAGCAGGCCCAGGAACCCACAGCGGAAACCGAAGCCCAGCGCCACCGACGTCTCCGGCTGATAGGTCAGCGCGGCGTCGTTGAGCTGCAGCTTGTCGAGAGCGTCACGCAGATCCGGATAGTCCGAGCCGTCCACCGGATACAGGCCGGAGAACACCATCGGCGACGGCTCCCGGTACCCGGTGAGCGGTTCGGCGGCGCCGCCCCGCGCGAAGGTCACCGTGTCACCGACCTTCGACTGACGCACATCCTTCACACCGGTGATGAGGTAGCCGACCTCACCGACGCCGAGCCCCTGCGTCGGCTTCGGCTCCGGGGAGACGATGCCGATCTCCAGCAACTCGTGCGTCGCGCCGGTCGACATCATCTTGATCTTCTCGCGCGGCGTCAGCTTGCCGTCCACCACGCGGACATAGGTGACCACGCCCCGATAGGTGTCGTAGACCGAGTCGAAGATCATGGCGCGCGCCGGCGAATCGGACTCGCCCACCGGCGCCGGGACCTTCTCGATCACGGTGTTCAGCAACTCCGGCACGCCCACACCGGTCTTACCCGACACCCGCAGCACGTCCTCCGGCTCACAGCCCACGATATGGGCGAGTTCGGCGGCATAGCGATCCGGATCCGCGGCGGGCAGATCGATCTTGTTGAGGACCGGGATGACCTCGAGATCCTTGTCCAGCGCCAGATAGAGATTGGCCAGCGTCTGCGCCTCGATCCCCTGCGCCGCGTCGACCAGCAGGATCGCGCCCTCACACGCCTCCAGCGCCCGCGACACCTCGTAGGTGAAGTCGACGTGACCCGGAGTGTCGATCAGGTGCATCACGTAATCGGTGCCCTCGACCGACCACGGCAGCCGGACGTTCTGGGCCTTGATGGTGATACCGCGCTCGCGCTCGATATCCATCCGGTCCAGATACTGCGCGCGCATCTGCCGCTCCTCGACCACCCCGGTCAGCTGCAGCATCCGGTCGGCCAGGGTGGACTTCCCGTGGTCGATGTGGGCGATGATGCAGAAGTTCCGGATCCGCGCGGGATCGGTGAACGTCGTATCGGCGAAGCTAGGCACTCCACTCCTGTGTCTGATTGCGCCGCCTCCGGCGTCGCGGGTTTGCGGTGTTCGATTGCCGCGGCTCCGCCACGGCGGGTTTACGGCGCCCTTGTGGCTCTGTTTTCGGTGGCCGCCGCTGGCTCCTTCGTCGCATGCGCGGCGACCACCGAAAACAGAGCCGCGCCGCAAACCGTGGTGGTTAGGCGGTGGGGTTCACTTACGTTTCAGCTTATGGGCAAGCTCGGGTGAAGTTGTAACGCCCCTCCCCATGGGGCAGGTCTGTGGCGTGCCAGGCGACCCAGATCACAGCTCGAGCTATGTCCCTGGTCTGCCACATGCCTGTTCGTGATCGGGTCCCGCAGGCTGGCGGACGGCAGTTTCGCCCCTCGCGCAAAGGGGTTGGGGTGGGGTGAGTTTGCGTGCTCGCGCCGTTATAGTCCGACTCATGGCCAGCACGTGGAGCTCACTCGGCAAGCAGTTGGGGACCATTGCCAGGGAGCAGGGGCCCAAGATCGTGAAGAAGCAGGCGCCGAAGCTGGTGGGGCGGGTGCAGCGGTCGCCGGTGTGGGAGCGGGCGCTGGGGCGGCGGAAAGCGCCGGTGGTGGCGGTGCGGCCGACGGCGTCGACGCCGGTGCCGACGCGGGAGCGGGCCCGGCAGGTGGTGTACTGCCCGCAGTTGGACGGGCGGGCGGATCCCGGTGAGATCGTCTGGACCTGGGTGCCTTTCGAGGAGGACCCGAGCAACGGCAAGGACCGGCCGGTGCTGGTGGTGGGCCGGGAACGGAAAACGCTGCTGGGGCTTATGCTCTCGTCGAACCCGGAACGTGCTCACGACCACCATTGGATCGAGATCGGTTCGGGGCCTTGGGATTACGCGGGGCGGCCGAGCTGGGTGCGACTGGATCGGGTGCTGGACGTGCCGGAGGCGGGCATCCGCCGCGAGGGTGCGGTACTGCCGCGCAAGACCTTCGATCGGGTCGCGCACCGGCTCTGCGCGGAGTACCACTGGTTCTGAACAAGCCGGGCGGACGACGACGAAGGGGGCGCAGTGGACAGCACGCCCGAGGACAGCACCGCGGCCCTGCGACGAATCATCGAACGCAATTGGGACGCACGCACTCCCATCCATGTGGCCTCGCGGTTCTACGGCGTCGACGGCAGCCGGGACGCGGACTCGTGGTTCGCTCCGTTCGAATGGGACGACCTCGGCCCACTCGCCGGCCGCGACCTGGTGCACCTGCAATGCCATCTGGGCACCGAGACCATCGCCTTCGCGCGGCGCGGTGCCCGCGCGACCGGGCTCGACATCTCCGGCCGCGCGATCGAGTACGCGCACCGCATCGCCGACGACCACGGCGTGCGCATCGACTACGTCAGATCCGATGTGTACGACGCGGTCCGCGCCCTCGGTCCCGAGCGCTTCGACATCGTCTACACGGGCAAGGGCGCGCTGTGCTACCTGCCCGACCTGGACCGCTGGGCCGCGGTGGTCCGCGACCTGCTGCGGCCCGGCGGCCGGTTGTCCCTCGTGGAGTTCCATCCCCTGCTGACCTCGCTGGGCCCGAAACCCGGCCCGGACGACGGCCCGGAACTGCTGCTGCGCCACGACTATCTCGAAGGCCGCGGCGCCGTGGAGCACAACGCCACCCACACCTACACCGACGGACCCGCTCTGCCCGCCGACGCGACGCGCGTCTACGAATGGGCGCACGGGCTCGGCCACGTCGTCACGGCCCTGGTCCGGGCGGGACTGACGGTCACCGGCCTGCGCGAGACCGAACTGCTGCCGTGGCCGCGCTGGGAACGTATGGTCCGCGACGAGGCGAGCGGATGGTGGCGGCTACCCGAGAACGACCCGCGGGTGCCGCTGCTCTACGCCGTCACCGCCGCCAAGCCGTGACACCGAATCACGAGGCCATGTTCCGGGAGCGGCCGAACAGCAGCCCGTACACCAGCGCGCCGAGCAGCCCGCCGATGAGCGGGAACACCACGAACACCCAGACCTGAGCGAGCGCACCCGGCTGGTAGGGCGCGACGGCCAGGCTGCGGGCCGGATTCACCGAGGTGTTGTCGATCGGGATCGAGATGAGGTGGGCCACCGCGAGCGTGATGCCGATGGACAGCCCGGCCAGCGGCACATCCGACAGCTGATCGGTGGAGGCCAGCACCACGAACACCAGCAGCGCCGTCAGGATCACCTCCACGGTGATGGCCGCGGCCAGGCCGTAACCGTTCTGCACCAACGTCCCCATCGGACCGTCCACCTGCAGCTTCGACGGACTGTGCGCGCCCCATCCGTTCGCGCCGAGACCGTCGCGGACGCGGTGGTAGCTCGGCAGGTTCTGCGCCAGCGCGTACACCACCGCGCCGGCCGCGAACCCGCCGATCAACTGCGCCACAACGTAATAGAACGCGGTGATCGCGGTGATCCGCCCCAGCACGAACTGGCCCAGCGTCACCGCCGGGTTCACGTGACATCCCGAGATCGGCCCGATCGCGTACACCAGGAACAGCAGCGTGAACCCGAACGCCAGCGCCACCCCGAGCGCGCTCACCCGCTCCCCCGCGATGACCGCGGTGCCCACGCCCCCGAGCACCAGCACGAAGGTGCCGATCGCCTCGGCCAGCAGCTTGCGCGTCAGCGGCACCGGCCGCCGTTCGACGTCTTCCTCGACAACTTCCTGAGCAGTCGGAGACATGTATCTGCCACCCTTCCCGTTCGAACGGAATGCTTCGAGATCAGGTAACGCGCGGAGAATTCGGACGCTACGCCGGCCGGTACCCCGGCACAACGGAAACCGCGCCGCCACGCCGGACTTTCATGAATCGGGCACACGGCGCGCGGCGATCAGCCCGCGGAATCGAGCAGTATCGGCAGCTCGATCGGCCCGGTCGTGCTGATCTGCGGCGCGTATGCCAGATCCGCCGGATCGCAGGCGAGCGCCAGCCGCGGAAACCGGTTGAACAGCATCGACAGTGCGATGCGGCTCTCCAGCCGGGCCAGCGGCGCGCCCAGGCAGAAATGCGGTCCGCGGCCGAAGGCCAGCTGGTCGCGGTGGTCGTGGTCGATGTCGAAGGTGTCCGCGTCGGGGTAGTGCCGCGCGTCGCGGCCCACACCGCCGTGCCAGAGCACCATGCTGCCCGCCGGGATGTCCACGCCCGCCACCGTGACGTCGCGCAGCGGATAGCGCATGAGCGCGCCGACGACCGGCGAGCCGTAGCGCAGCGCCTCCTCCACCACATCGGCCCAGCGGGACTGCTCGAGCGCCTTGGCGCGCTGCTCCGGATTCGTACACAGGGTGACCACGGCCGTGCTCAGCAGATGCACGGTCGTCTCGTGCCCGGCGACGATCACCAGCCACAGCATGTTGACCAGTTCCTCGGTGGTCAGATCGTTGTCCTCGTTGGCCCGCAGCAGGGCGGTGGTCAGGTCGTCGCCGGGTTCGCGGCATTTGCGGTCGAGCAGTTCGGTGAAGTAGCCGATCATGCCGGTCATCGCGTTCTGGGCCTGCTCGCCGGTGCTCGTGGCCGACACGATGGTGGCGGTCCAGTCCTTGATCCGGGTCTGCTCCACGCCGGCGGGCACGCCGAACAGCTCGCAGATCACCCGGACCGGCAGCGGCGTGGTGAAATTCGCGACCAGGTCGATCTCGTTGCCGGCCGGGAAGTTCGCCATCAGATTCGCGGTGATCTGCTCGATCCGCGGTTCCAGCGCGGCGATCCGGGCGGGGGTGAAGGCCTGGCCGATCGTCTTGCGCAGCCGGCGGTGCTCGAGGCCGTCCAGGTTGAGCATGTGGTCCATGTCGGTCAGCGCGCGCAGCGGCCAGTCGGCCGGGATGGTGCCGTCGCGCAGGGCCGGGCAGTTCGCCGCGTTCTTGCCGAACACCTTGTCGTCGAGCACCTCGCTGACGGCGCGGTAGCTGACCGCGACGAACGCGGGCACACCCCCGGGCAGTTCGATCGGCACCACCTCACCGGCGGCACGGATGCGGGCGTAGGTCGCGTGAACGGATTCGCCAGCGGTAGGAAGCTGGATGACCGCGTCGGACATGATCGTCTCCCAAGAGTTTTCCGGCTGTTCCACCGCAGTCTCGGTGCTGCCGGGCGCCCGCCGGTACCTCTTGCGGGATCTCCTGCCCGCCAAAACAATTCATCGGCACAAAAACGTAAGTCATCGGGCGGCGGGCTCGCGCCGCTGTCGCGACTGGTGGAGAATTTCACGCACGCACCGGTCGCCGTCCGAGCCGAGGGATCGAGCCAGCCATGAGATACGACCAGCTGACCATCGAGGACGCCCAGCAGTGGACCGAACTCACCAACACCTTCGTGCCGATGGATCATCGGATCGGCGCGCCGGAACGCTGGACCTCCACCCTGAGCGTGCAGCAGACGGCGACCTACAGCCTGCTGCGCTGGGACGAGCCGGGCGACCGGGTCGCCTACCGCACGCCCACCCATGTCCGCCGCACACCCGCCGACGATTTCTATTGGCTGGTCATCCCGCGGCATGCCGCCTTCACCCTCGGCTGGCACGGCGAGGTGCTGTCGGTGCCCCCGGGCCGGGCGCTGCTGATGGGACTGGACCAGGTGTGCCGGATGCGGCCGGGGCCGACCGCGCTGGCCCTGCAGTTGCCGCGCACCGAGATCGACCACGCGCTGCCGGCCGAGGCGCCGCGGCGCACCGTCCTCGATCTCACCTCGGGGCTCGGCCGCGTCACCGGGTCGCTGATCCGCAGCGTGCACGCCGAGCAGTCCCGGCTCGGGGATCGGGAATTCGAGGGGCTGTGCGATCGGATCGGCGAGTTGCTGTGCATGCTGGCGCTCGGAGACCTGCGGCCTCAGCGCGCGCAGCTGGACGAGACGGTGGCGACGGTCCGGCGCTACGTGCGCGACACGGTGGGCGTCGGCGATGTGCGGCTGCCCGCCGTCGCCCGCGCGCTCGGCTGGTCGCCGCGGCAGTTGCGGGCGGTCCTGCAGCAGGCCGGCACCACCTATCGCGATCTGCGCCGCGAGGAGGGCCTGCGGGTCGCCCGCGACATCATGGAACGCCCCGGGCCGCCCGCGATCAGCATCACCGAGATCGCCGCGCGCAGCGGTTTCACCGCGACCTGGTTCTCCGCCGCCTTCAAGGCGCGCTACGGTGAGACGCCCCGGGAGTTCCGGCAGCGGCGCACCCGTTCCGAGTGATCTCCACCACGGCGTTCCTCGCCTCGGTCCGGGGGGATTTCGCCTCGGACCGTGCCAACTGGTAACCTCGATCGTCGGCGAGAGGCCGCGCAGCTGGCGCGGCGCGCCCGGAGACTTCAGAGCACGAAACCAACTGACGACAGGAATCAGAGGAACAGGCGTGGCCAACATCAAGTCCCAGATGAAGCGGATCCGCACCAACGAGGCGGCGCGGCAGCGCAACCAGTCGGTGAAGTCCGCGCTGCGCACCTCCATCCGCAAGTTCCGCGAGGCCGCGGCTTCGGGTGAGAAGGCCAAGGCGCAGGAGTTGCTGGTCTCGGCGAGCCGCGACCTCGACAAGGCCGCCTCGAAGGGCGTCATCCACGCCAACCAGGCCGCCAACAAGAAGTCGGCGCTGGCGCTGGCCTACAACAAGCTGGGCTGATCGCGCGCGGTAGCACTACCGCGCACCTACGTTCGTGATGCCGCCGTGGCAGAGGGTCTGTGAGAGCAGACGACCACGGCGGCTTTTGTCGTGTCCCGCAAGCGGACTCGCCAGGTAGGTCCCCCGTCGGATACCGTGAGTGGGTGTTCGGTGGGGAGTTGAGCAGGATAGCGGTACTGATCGCGGCGGGGGCGGCATTGGCCGGATGTGGCGGATCATCCGCTCCCGCAACGCATCCGGAGCCGGTGGCGGCCACCACGGCGGTGGAGTCGGCCGGGTTGCCGGGGTTCGGGTCGACCGGCGCCCACGGGAAACTGGATTCCGCGCGCAATCCCGACTGGATGGCCGCGGTGCCCGACGACCGCCCGCTGAGCCGGATCTCGATTCCCGGCACCCACGACACCCTGGCCGTGCACGGCGGTAAGGCCGGTCCGGCGGTGGTCACGCAGGAGGCGTTCGACAAGGGCTGCGCGGACGATCGCTGCACCTCGCGACAGAGCCTGCGCGTTCAACTGGAGGCCGGTATCCGGGCGCTGGACGTGCGGGTGCGCCGCGACGAGACCGATTCGCTCGCCGTGCAGCACGGGGGTTTCTTCCAGCGGGTGAATTTCGACGACGTGCTGGGCGTGGTCGACGACTTCCTGTCCCGGCATCCGCTCGAGACGGTGCTGATGCGCGTGAAGGCCGAATGCACCACCGTCGCCAGGCCCTTCGGCTGCACCGACGCCGGTGGCGTGCCGCCGGATCTGGCCCGGATCGACCGGTCGCTCGCCGCGCATCCGCGGGTCTGGCAGCCGTCGGCCACCGGCCGTGCCGAGATCCCCGCCCTGCGGGAGGTGCGCGGGCGGATCGTGATCACCCAGTTCAGCGATATCGCCGACGGCGGCGGTCGCGGCATGGCGGTCGACGCGCAAGACCTCTGGGACGGCCCCGACATGGACGTGAAATGGGCCGCCATCGCCGCCCACCTCGACCGCGCCGCCACCGCCGCCCCCGGCACCCTCTACCTCAACTACCTCTCCGCCAACGGCGCCCCCGACCCCACCAAACTCCCCCGCCGCTACGCCTCGGTCGAGAACCAGCACACCCTGGACCACCTGCGCACCACCCCCGGCACACCGACCGGGGTCCTGATGACCGACTTCCCGGGCCCAGCCCTGGTCGAGGAGATCATCCACCACAACGTGGGGTAAGCGGGTTCTGCAATAGCTGCAATGCAGGCAATGCAGCTACACTGATGGCATGACCGCGCTGACCATACGCGACGTCCCCGACGAGGTGCTGCAGGCCGTCAAAGTCCATGCCGCACAGGCCGGTTTGTCTCTTCAGGCGTACATGCTCACGTTGCTCGAGCACGAGGCCACCCGTCCCGCTCCGCTGGCGCCGGTGGGCGAGACCAGGGGCCAGCGCGCGGTCCGTCGCGCTCGCGGCAGTGCGAACAACCCGGAGACCAGGGGGATGTCGACCGAGGAACTCATGAAACTGCTGCGCGGTGCCTAAGACTCTGGCCGATACCTGCGTTCTGCTCGACATGCTGGGCGACGACCCGAAATGGGCGGACTGGTCTACCGAGCGGATACAAGCGGCCATCGATGGCGACGGCTTGGTGATAAACCCGATCGTGTACGCCGAGGTCTCGATTCATTTCGCAGAGATCGAAGCGCTGGAGGCGGCGCTGCCACCGGCGGACTTCCACCGTGAGGCGCTGCCCTGGGAGGCGGGATTTCTCGCCGGGCGTGCCTATCTCCATTACCGGCACCGGGGAGGCGCGAAGACTTCGCCGCTGCCGGATTTCTATATCGGTGCACACGCACTGCTGAACGGCCACCGCCTGCTGACTCGCAACCGCAAGGACTTCCGCAGCTACTTTCCCGCCCTGGAGATCATTGCGCCCGAATAGATAAGTGGGTCAGCGGGTTTCGTGGAGGTCGAGGATGCGGGAGAGGGCATGTTCGAGGGCGAAGTCGGTGTCGGCGGCGCCGCCCTTGACGTCGGCGTTGAGGGCCGCGACGACCTGCAGGGCGGTGCCGATGGTGGCCGGGGTCCAGCCGCGGGCCTGCGCTTGGGCCTTCTTGACCTTCCACGGCGGCATGCCGAGTGAGGAAGCCAGTTTGAACGGGTCGCCGCGGCCGGCCGAGCCGACCCGGGCGATGGTGTGCACGGAGTCGGCGAGGGCGTCGGCGAGCAGGACGGCCGGGACGCCGCGGTCGGTGGCCCAGCGCAGCGCTTCCATGGCGGCCGGGCGGTCGCCGGAGACGGCGAGTTCGGCGACGTCGAAACCGGTGACCTCGGCGCGCCCGGAGTAGTAGCGGCGCACGGCGGCGACGTCGATCTTGCCGCCGGTGTCGGCGGCCAGCTGCGAGCAGGCTGCGGCGAGTTCGCGCAGGTCCGAGCCGACGGCCTCCAGCACCGTCTGCACCACCTCGCCGGGGACGCGGAGACCCGCGGCGCGGAACTCGTTGCGCACGAACTCGATTCGCTCTCCGGCTTTCGATACCTTGGCTGCCGGATGCACCACAGCTCCGGCCTTCTGCAGGGCCGGGGCCAGCGCCTTCGCCCGCCCGCCGCCGGTGTGCAGGATCACCAGCACCACACCCTCCGGCGGGGCCGACGCCGCCTCGGTGATCACCGCGACGGCATCCTTGCCCGCCTCGGCCGCCGACTCCAGGACGATCACGCGATCCTCGGCGAACAGCGACGGGCTCAACAGTTCCGCCAGCTCCGAACTGCTCGCATCACCCGCCCGCAGCCGATCCACCGGTAGTGCCTCCGGATCCGGTGCGGCCGCGCGCACCTGCGCCACGATCGCGGCGACCGCGCGCTCGATCAACAACTCTTCTTCACCGAGCACGAGATGGACGGGTGCGAGGCGTTCGGTCACGCGCCCGATCCTACGGGTGCGGTCCGACATCCCGACCCGCGCCCGAGGACCTTCGCCCCCGTTCACGGTCGCTCTCCCGGCGGGTGGCCGGGTGGGCGAGGCGGTACAGCACGAGCACCAGGACGCCGACTGTGGCGGTGGCTGTCAGGCCGGTGCGGACGCCGCCGGGGACGGTGAGTGAAATATCCAGGGCGGCACCGTGTTCGGCGACGGTGAGTAGCCACCACAGGGGCGGGCCGGTCAGCTGGAGCAGGAGGGTGGCGGCGGGCTGGTACAGGCAGGACAGGGCCGCGGCGAGGGTGCCCAGGATCGTGATGGGCGCTACCACCGGCTCGACCAGCACGTTCGCCAGGATGGCCAGCAGGCCGACGTGGCCCGTCAGCGCGGCGATGATCGGTGTCGTCACCAGGAAGGCCGCGGTGGCTACGGCGAACGCCTCGGCCAGCGGGCGCGGCCAGCCATGTCGCCACAACCACAGCGCCCAGGTGGGCGCCAGCAGGATCAGCCCGGCCGTCGCGAGCACCGACAGTGCGAATCCGGCGTTCACGGCGAGTGCGGGCGAGTACGCGAGCAGCCCGAGCACGGTCGCGCACAGGGCGGGGAGTGCTTGTTTGCGGCGCCCGGTCGTCGCGGCCAGCAACGCGATCGCGCCCATCGCGGCCGCGCGCAGCACCGAGGGCGACGGACGCGCCAGGATCACGAACATCACCAGCGCGGCCGCCGCGAGCGCGATACCCAGCCGGGCGTCCAGGGTCAGCAGCCGCACCGCGAGCAGCACGGCGGCGAAGAGGATCGAGACGTTCATGCCCGATGCGGCCGTCAGGTGCGCCAGGTCGGTCTTCTCGAAATTCTCCCGCACGTGCTCGGGCAGCCGCGACACGTCACCGGCGACCAGCCCCGGCAGCAGCCCGGCGGCATCGTCGGACAGCGCGCGATCACACGCGGCCACGAACCTCGCCCGCACCTCGCCCGCGACGTCCTGGTACCACGGCGCTTCCGAGACCGTTCGAGGCGGCCCCTGCGCCCGCAGCACCACGACCGTCAGATCCCGCCGCCACGGCCGGTCGGTCCGCGCCCGGAATTCCACCCGCTGCCCCGGCAACACCGTCGACCAGCCCTTGTCCGGCGCGATGATCACCACCGCTCCACCCGCCCGCACCGGCACCTCCCCGTGCCGATACTCGATCAGATCGGCCCGCACCAACCATTGTCGCCCGCCGAAAGCCTTGCGGGTCAACGGTTTCGGATCATCCACCGGTGTAGCCACGATCGTCACATAGGTGCCCGGCGCCGCAGCCCCCAGCGGATGCGTCACCACCCGATACTCCTGCCACGCAGCCGCCACCGCGAACCCCCCGCCAGCCAGCACCGCCGCCAACACCGACATCACCACACCGCGTCGCCGGGTTACGTAGCGTGCGGGCCGCGCTCTGACCCGCGCCGAACGCCACACCCACCCGATCAGTACCGCCCCGACCACAGCCAGCCCCGCCGCCAATCCCAGCCCCACCCGCCACCCGCCGACCACGGCCACAACCATTGCGCCCCAACATATCCCCACCGCGGGAACCAATCGAACATCGAGCGGCTGCGGCCCGACAACCGGCGCTTCCTCGCCTCGCCGCTCTCGTCCCGACCTCGATCCAGCGGAACCATCGACGGCCGCCGCAGACGCGGCGGCGGACACCCCGTGACGGGTCGGTCGAACCTGCGAGTTCCGGCCGCCGTCATCCCGCCGAGCCCGCCACCTGGGCTGCGCGAACAACCGCGCGCCGGCGTGGCCGATGCGGTCGACAACGGTGTCGATCAGCGACGCACTCGCCCGACCTCGAAGCCACCGAGACTCCGCATCACCGTGCCGAATTCGCCGCCGTGGACGCGGATTCGATCGCGAGCCGGCGCCGGGCCGACTGTGGGACGGTGCGGCGGTGGGTCTCGGAGTCGGATCGCGGGACGGGTCAGGGTCGGGCGTGTTCATACCGTCACCAGGTCGCGGATGCGGGCGAGGCGGGACGGGCCTATTCCCGTGACCTCGGAGAGTTGGTCGACGGAGGTGAAGCGGCCGTGTTCGGTGCGCCAGGCGAGGATGGCGCGGGCCGTGGTGGGGCCGACGCCGGGGAGGGCGTCGAGTTCGGATTCGGTGGCGGAGTTGAGGTCGACCTTCGCGGTGGGGGACGGCGGCGGAGCGCCGGAGCTACCGGGGGTCGGGGACTGGCGGGTGCCGGGGATGACGACGCTGCCCAATTGTGGTGGGCCGGGATGCGATCCGGCCGGGCCGACCACCACCTGATCGCCGTCGGCGAGCCGCTGGGCCAGGTTCAGGCTCGCCAGATCGGCGCCGTCGCGGGTCGCCGCGGCCGACAGGGCGTCGGCGACACGGGCACCCGGCGGTAGGCGCAACAGTCCGGGATGCTCGACCAGGCCGATCACGCTGACCACCAGCTCAGCGCCACGAGTGGGCACGGACGTGGCAGCTCCCGCGTCCGCCCCGCGAGTGCCCGGGGACGCCGGTGTGGCCGCGCCGGAGTCGGTCCCCTGGCTGTCCGGCGCTGGTGCGACCGCGCCGATCGCACCCGCAGTCGGCAACGCGTCGAGTTCCGCAGCCGCGCCGGTGGCGCTCACCGCACTGGTCCGCACGGCCGGAAGCGGCGGAACAGGTTGCGCCACAGGTCTTTCCCGCTGTGCCGCGGCGCCGGCGACGATCACCGCCACCACCCCGGCCACGGCGAGCACCAGCACTCCCCGCCGCCCCGGATCGAGCCGGGTCCCCCGGAACCTCTCCGGCACCAGCCGTTCGTGCCACGTCGAGAGACCTCCCGACGGTTCACTCAGCCACTGCGGTGTGCGCGGCCCCTCGACAGTCTCGCCCCAGTCGTCGGCCGCGGACCGTTCCGGCCCCCGCTCCTCCGCCCCGAACTCGTCGAGATCCCAACGCCCACCCGGAACCGACCGTGTACCGGCCGGATCACCGGCCAGCACCCCGAGCCGCGCCCGCACCCGCCGCTGCTCCTCGTTTCGCGCCATGCGAGCCACCGTAGGACTCCGCCACACCGAGACCTCCGGGCCGACAAGCCCTTTCGACAAGCCTGGGGACAACCGATCCACTGTGCACAACCGGCCCCGCCGAGTCCCGACATGTCACACCGACCTGATAGCCCCGCAAGCCTGTCCATCCGGCCTCCCCTCGCACCGCCCGGGAAGCCCGTGCCGATCTCGGCCTCCCCGCCGCCGACAATCGGCACCGAGACGATCCCCACGGTGACCGACCGCCCTGAACGACAGAGCGGCGACCGATCAGCACCGGTCGGCCACGACTGAAGACCTTCGCCTGGAGACCGCCTCAGGCTCGAGGACGGCGGGCGTAGTGGACGGTTCTGGCGGTCAGGAGAAAAGCGTCGGGACGTTGGTCGATGCCCTGCGGGTCGGTGGGGTCCAAGAGGCGGTCCAGGGTGGCGCGGTCGTCGGGGTCCAGGTCGTCCTGCATGCCGCGGTAGCGTTCGAGCCACTGGCGTACCGAGCGGCGGGGGCCGGGGGCCAGCGGGGCGGGGTGGTCCACGAGGAAGCTGCGGCTGTGGGCGTCGACCAGGCCCGCGGCGCGCAGCAAGGCAGGCCAGTCCTCGGTGACGGCCACCGCGCCGGGCAGTTCGGCACGCATCCGGTCGAATCGCTCCGCCATCGCCGCGTCCAGGCGAACCTGCAGGCCGGGGCGTCCGAATCCGATGTCGCGCGGCAGCCAGCGCGCCGACAGGCCGCCCTCGGCGATGGCCAGCACGCCGTCGGGCCGCAGCAGTCCGGCCATGCGGGTGAGCGCGTCGAGCTGGTCGCCGACATGGTGCACCACATTCGCCGACCACACCAGGTCGGCGTCCGGCAGTCCGCTGAGATCCTGCGGGAATTGCGCCACTCGGGTCTGCACGCGCACGCCGAGGTCACGGGCCCGCTGCTCGGCCCGGGCGAGCAGTTCGGGCGTGCCGTCCACGGCGACCACTTCGGCATCGGGGAACCGCTGTGCCAGCAGGCCCGCCGCCACGCCGGGACCGGCGCCGATATCCAGGATCCGCTCCGGCTTCAGGTCCGACAGCTCGTCGAACGCGCCGTGCAGGTAGGGGCTGTATGCCTCGGCCTCGTCCACCAGCATGTCGGCCATCGCGGCCCAGTCGAAATCGTCGTGGTTCATGACCTCCACGATGCCGACAGGATGCGCGCGACGGCAAAGATTGTTGCCGATCCGGCAAACGGGTCAAGCACAACCGCCGGGCACCACCAGCACGCCGACCGCTCCGGACCCCAGATGTACCGCGAGCGTCGGCCCGAATTCCGCGCTGACCAGTTCGCGGATGCCGGGGATGAGATCGCGGAGCTGCGCGGTGATGGTGGTAGCGGCCTCGGGCGCGCCGAGATGCTGGACGGCCACGGTGGCGCCGCCCTCCCCGGCCGCGTCGACGGCGGCCGCGACGAGTTTCGCGTGCGCCTTGGATCGTGTGCGGGCCTTCTCGCGCAGTTCCAGACGGCCGTCGACCATCTGCAGAATCGGCTTGGTGACCAGCTCGGTGCCGAAGAAGGCGGCCGCCGAACTCAGGCGGCCGCCGCGCCGCAGCTGCTCCGTGCGATTGACCACGATGAACGCCCGGCCGCGCGCCGCCGCCGAAGCCGCCGCGTCGTAGACGACGTCCAGCGTCGCGCCCTCGCGAGCCCGGCGCGCGGCGGCCAGCACCGGCAGTCCGGTTCCGAGCCCGGCGCTGAGCGAATCCACCAGCCGCACCCGCTCGGCGGCGTCCATGTCCCGGACCGCCTGCCGTCCCGCCTCCCAGGTGGCCGACAGCTGCCGCGAAATGTGCACGGCCACAACGCCGTCGCCCTCACTGAGCGCCAACGCCCGCTCGTAGGCGACACGCAGTTCGCCCGGCGCGGCGGCCGAGGTCGTCACGGTCGAGGACGCGTAATCGATCGGCTCCTCGTCGACGCCTTCGCGGTACGCCCGATCATCGACCAGCACGTGCAGCGGCACGACCAGAATGCCCAGCTCCTCGACCAGGGCAGCGGGCAGGCTTGCGGAGGAGTCGGTCACCACCACGACAGCCACGGCTACCCGGCCTCTTCCGAGCCGAGTGGTCCAGGTGTCATCGGACGTCGCCGCGACTCAGCGCCCGACCGCGGACAACCGGAATGCCCGGTGGCGAAGCGGGTTCGGTGAAGGTCGTGGGGGCGAAGCCGCGGCGGTTGATGGTCGAGAGCGCGAAGCGCCGAGCGGGATCGTTCGGCGTCCGGGAGGATCCGGTTCATGCACCGGCCTCGGGTGCGCGGGCTTCCGCCAGCGCCTTGACCATGGCGCGGGCGACGGCCGTGTGGCCTTCCCAGCCCCAGTGGATGCCGTCGGGATTGGCGTCGCCGTGGAAGATGTTGTCGCGCACGGCTTCCGCCAGATCGACGAGCGGTACGCCGGACGTCTCCGACCAGGCGCGCAAGGCCCGCACCGCCGGTTCGCGACCGGTATGGACGCGGCCGTAGGCATCGCAGTCGTGCACCGACGGCAGCACGCCGATGATCGGGAGTTCGGGTCGCAACTGCGCCAACGCGTTTCGCGACTGCTCCAGGTAGCCGACGCTGACGTGCGGCGGCAGCGCCACCGGCCGCCCCAGCTTGGACAGCCGCGGTTGCAGCCACTGGTAACCGGTCCGCACTCGCCGCCGCAGCGCGGGCGGTCGCACGTAGCGGATGAGCTCGCGCAGCGCGGTCGGCAGCGGCGACGGCAGCGAATCCATACCGCCGGTGGCGAACACCACCGCACCCGCCCGCGGCACCGCCGCCCACACTCGCGGATCGCCGATCAGCGCCCAGTGTGCGTCCCGGCACGTCCACCCGATACGAGCAACCAGCTCCACATCCCAATCCAGTTCAGCCGCAACCAAGTTCGGCCAAATGCGCGGATCGTCAGCCGCCAGCCCGCCCTTCGGCCCGAAGTAGGCCAGCGAATCCGCGAGCACCAGCAGCACCGGCCGACCTCCCCCAGCACTCACCGCCGCGTCGCCGTCCGGACCTGCCGTCGGGGTGTCGGCGAAGGCCACCGCATCGCCTGCCGAACCCGCCGCCGGAGCATCAGCGAAGGCCACCGCATCGCCTGCTGAACCCGCCGCCGGAGCATCAGCGAAGGCCGCCGCGTCACCGTCCGGACCTGCTGTCGGGGTGTCGGCGGAGGCCGCCGCGTCACCGTCCGGACCTGCTGTCGGGGTGTCGGCGGAGGCCGCCGCATCGCCTGCCGAACCCGCCGCCGGAGTATCAGCGGACGCCGCGGAGTTGCCTGGTGCGGTGGAGGGGCGTGGGTCGGGCTGTTCGAGGTGGTTGTCGGAGTCGGCCGGGCCGGGTGGGGTCACGTCGATCGTCCTCGGAACAATCGCGATACCGCCCGGCGCAGACGGCCACCGGAACCGGGATCCGCCTCCGGCGCGGCGGGAGTCGAAGTTGCGTCCGTCTCATCGCTCGCGGAGGCACCTCCGGGCTCCGACTCGGCTTCGGTATTCTCCTCCGCCGCAACGGGATCGGGTGCCGACTCCGCCGACACACCAGGCTCGACAGCGCCCGATTCCGCAGCGCTACCCGCCTCGCCGTCGACCTGCTCCGACATGGCCTCACCCGACGGGCCGTCATCCTCCGCAACCGGCTCCGACACGGCCTCGCCCGACGCGACGGCCTGCTCAGTAACCGCCTCCGACACGGCCTCACCCGGCGCGTCAGCCTGCTCCAACAACGCCTCCGACACGGCCTCGCCTGACGCGTCAGCCTGCTCCGCAACCACCTCCGGCACAGCCTCACCCGACGCGTCAGCCTGCTCCGCAACCACCTCCCGCACAGCCTCACCCGACGCGTCAGCCTGCTCCGCAACCACCTCCGGCGCGGCCTCGTTCGACCTCTCGACCTGCTCGGTTGCTTCGGTCGCCGCGGTCCCGGCATCGGGAGCGGTATCGTCCTGTCCGACAGTCGGATCCGATGCCGCGGCCGGTTCGTCTACCTGGGCAGCGGCTACGGTCGGCGCAGCCTCGTCACCCGCTGCCGTAGGTGTGGCGCTGGCGCTTTCGGCCTCCGAGGTCTTCCCGTCCTCTCCGGACACAGACCGATCCGCAACAGGCTGCGACTGCGACGGTTCCGCCGTCGCATTCGCGCTCTCCGATTCTCCCGGCACGGTCTCCTGCGGTGCGGCCGGTGGCGTCACCGGACCGCCGAACAACACGTCCGGCAGATGGCGCACCGGCGCTTCGGAGGCCTTACGGAACAGTTCGTCGGGCACGGATTTGCCGCGCTCGTAGTCGGATTCGGCCTCCGGTTCCGGATCGTGCTCTGCCTCGGTGGGCGCGGGCCCACCGAACAAGGCGTCCGGTAGGCGCCGCACGGGCACCTCGGACGCCTTGCGCAGCAATTCGTCGGAAACCTGCCGGACCGGTTCGTCCCGGTCGTCGGAGGACTTTTCAGAGGACATCAGGTGCTACCTTCGCCGCCGCGTTCCACACATCCAGTCGCCACCCGGGCTGCTCGATGCTCGGACCGTGACTGCTCAGCTGCACCCAGCTGGTATTGGCCAGCCCACCGAGCACGGGCCAGTTCTTCCGGGGCAACTCCAGCAGCGCGGCGGTCAGAGCGGCGATCAACCCGCCGTGCGCGACGAGGATGATGGTACGACCGGGCCAGTCGGTGCGCGCGGCGAACAGCTCACGAACCACCGGCAATGCCCGGGCTCCGACCTCCAGCTTGCTCTCCCCGCCCGGCGGGGTGAAGTCGGCGTTGAGCCGCCAGGTCTGGCGCGCGCCCGGATACCGCGTATCCACCTCGAGGTGCGTCAGCCCTTCCCACTCGCCGAGGTCGGTTTCGCGCAGCCGCCGGTCGCGCACCACCTCCAGCGACGTGTGGTCGGCCAGCGCCACTGCCGTGTCGTAGGCGCGCCGCAGATCCGAGGACACGATGGCGATCGCGTCGTGGCCCAGCAGCTCGCGGGCGGCGTCCTTGGCCTGACGGCGGCCCAGCTCGCTCAGTTCGGTGTCGATCTGGCCCTGCATGCGGTCGGCGGCGTTCCACTCGGTCTGCCCGTGCCGCAGCAGGATCAGGCGGCGCACATTGGCGTGCTTGTCGTAGCGGGCGCCCTGCTCCTCGGACTCGTCGAGGGCGTCGCCGAACCCGAGGCTCACTCGGAAACCCCGGTCTCGTCGCCGCGCGCGCCCCCGATCCCGTCCACCGGAACCTGCGGGCAGTCCTTCCAAAGCCGTTCCAGGCCATAGAAATCGCGCTCGTCGCTGTGCTGGATATGCACGACCACCTCGACGTAGTCCAGCAGCACCCAGCGCCCTTCGCGGGTGCCCTCCCGGCGCACCGGCTTGTGCCCGGCCAGCCGCAGTTTCTCCTCGACGTTGTCGACGATCGCGTTGACCTGCCGCTCGTTCGGCGCGGACGCGATCACGAAACAGTCGGTGATCACCAGCTGTTCGGAGACGTCGAGCACCACCACGTCGGAAGCCAGCTTCTCGTCGGCCGCGCGCGCGGCGATCCGCGCCATCTCGACCGCTTCGACGGATGCCGTCATCCAGCTCTCCCGTTCCCTCCCGGCACGTACAGGTGCCGCTTCGATATGTACTGCACGACCCCGTCCGGGACGAGATACCACACCGGCCGCCCCTCGGCGGCCCGGCGACGGCACTCGCTCGACGAGATCGCCAGGGCGGGGATCTCGATGACGGTGACCGCGTCGGCCGGCAGGTCCCGCAGGTGCTCGGCGAGGTGGTCGATGTTCAACTCGTACCCCGGACGACTCACCCCGACGAATTTCGCCAGCTCGAACAGTTCCGCCCAATCCTGCCACGTGAGGATGCTGGCCAGCGCGTCCGCACCCGTGATGAAGTACAGGTCCGCGTCGGGATGCTGACTCTGCAGGTCACGCAGGGTGTCGACGGTGTAGGTCAGCTTGGCCCGGTCGATGTCGGCCCGGCTCACCGAGAACCGCGGATTGGACGCGGTCGCGATGACGGTCATCAGATACCGGTCCTCGGCGGGACTGACCTGCTTACTCGATTTCTGCCACGGCTGCCCCGTCGGCACGAAAATAACCTCGTCGAGGTCGAAGCGATGCGCGACCTCGCTGGCGGCAACCAGGTGCCCGTGGTGGACGGGATCGAAGGTCCCACCCATCACACCCAGTTTGCGCCGACCTGTTTCTTGCACGAATGCCGAGCTTACTGGGCGCGCGACAAAGTACCCGGCACCGCGGGCGGTACAGCGCTCAGTCGGACAGCGGGGGCCGGACATCCCGTGGGCGCGCCGCGGCACGCCCTCTGGCCACCGCACCGGCGAGCAGCCGACGAACCATCGCCACCGGCCGCGCGGCGGCACGGGCGGCGGCGGCCGCGGCCAGCAGGTCGCGATGCAGGTCGCGGCAATCGCGATCGTGCGCGGCGAATCCCGCGCCGATCTCGAATACCGTTGCCGCGCTGCGATATCGACGCACCGCAACCAGACAGGTGCCGAATTGCTCGTGCAGGATCGCGATCTCGGGAGCCGGGTAGGGGAGTCCCGGGCACGACAGGCCGCGCCGGTAGAGAACGGCGGCGGCGCTGTGGCGTCCGGACCGGTAGTGAATGCGGGCGGCCAGCAGCGTGTGGTGAGCGGCGTCAGCGGCCGACAAACCCTGCCAGTGGTCGGCGGCGACGAGCGCCGCGGCGGCCAGATCGGCCTCCCGGCCGGGTTGCCCGCAGATCGCCGTGACGATCAGCGTGTGCAATCGGGCGAGCTGTTCGGCGGACAGGATCCCCGTCCCCGCGCGCACCGCCCGCCGCAGCGCGCCCTCGGCCACCGCGGGGGTGTCGGCCAGTCGCGCCGTGCCGAATTCGATCAGTGCCGACAGCGCTTCGGGGCCGGACCCGGAATCGTCGGACGATACGAACCGCGACGGGTCGGCTGGGCGCTCGTCGGTCTCCCGGGGTCGGCTCGGCACGCGTGCATGGTCGCCCGCCGCACTTGCGGGCGGCTTAACGACTTCTAATGCCCGGCAACGTCGCTGTCACACGGGCAGCAGGCGGCTGACCACGGTGGTGAGTTGACGGGCCGAGCGGCACTCGTGCATCTCGATCACCTCGGCGTACCGCTTGGCAGCGGAATCGCCTGTGCCCCACATCTTTTCCGACTCCGGATTGAGCCAGTAGGCGTGCTTGGCGACCCGCACCAGTTCCTCGAGCGTGCCCAGCGCCGGATCGCGGTAGTTGGTGCGGGCGTCGCCCAGGATCAGCAGCGAGGTGCGGCTGGTGACGGCGTCCGGGAAGTTCTCGGCGAAACCCTCGAGGGCGGTCCCGTAATCCGAGTGGCCCTCGATGCCGACCACCCGGGCCTCGGTGAAGATCCGCCGCGTCACCTGGTCCAACGGCGTGACCTGGTCGAACAGGTCGGTCACCTCGTCGACGCGGTCGACGAACGCGAAGATCCGCACCCGGGAGAACTGCTCGCGCAGCGCGTTCACCAGCAGCATCGTGAAGCTGGAGAATCCGGCCACCGAACCCGAGATGTCGCACAGCAGTACGAGATCGGGCCGTCCGGGGCGCGGTTTGCGGGCGGCCAGCTTGATCGGGACGCCGCCGGTGGACATGGATCTGCGCAACGTCTTGCGCAGGTCGATCTCCCCGCGCCGGGACCGGCGACGCCGCGCCGCGAGCCGCGAGGCCAGCACGCGAGCGAGTCGCTGGCTGCCCCGGCGCAGTTCGGCGAGCTCGTTCTCCGAGATGCGCAGGAAATCGGCGTCCTCGGCCTGGCGCTGCACCCCGTAGGTGGCGACACGATCGCGGCCGATGCGCTCGGCGACGCGGCGGCGGGTCTCGGATTCGACGGTGCCGCGGAAGTCCTTGATGCGCTGCCGGGCGGTGCGGCGGGCGACCTCGTCGTCGAAGTCGGAGGTGTCCGTGCCCGCGGCCAGTCCGGCGAGGATCTTGCTCACCAGCAGTTCGGGCTGCAGGTCCTTGAGAGTCTGATACGCCGAGAACGACGGGCCGTTGGCGGACTGGTACCGACCCATCTGCTCGACCATCTGCGCGGCGAGATCCTGTAACTGCCGCGCCCGCTCGCCCGTGGGGTCGGCAACGAGCAACTCCGCCAGCATCTTTCGCAGCTCGATGATGTCGACCTCGCCGTCGGGTTTGCGCGGGATCTCCACCTGCTGCGCACCCGCGCGCTCGCCGAGGGCGGCCGGGAACCAGAGGTCGAACATGCCGTCGAAGGTGGGCCGCTGCCCGGCGCGGCGCACCAGCGCGCAGGCCAGGCCCTCGCGGAGCATCTCGCGGTCCATCAGGTCCAGCACCGTGAGCACCTGGGCTGCGTCCACGGTTTCCGACGGACCCACGGGAATTCCGCGGCCGCGCAGCGCCGCCACGAAGCCGACCAGGTGTCCCGGCAGTCCGTGCGGCGCAAGGGGTTCCGGTTCCGTCGCCGGCGGTTTGCCGGAGGCGGACCGCAGCGCCGCCGAGACCAGGGAGCGGGTGCCGCGCGTGCCGGACACGATCAGGCCAGCTTCAGCTCGGCCAGCGCGCGCTGGTGGTCGCTGCGGTGTTTGAGCACCACGCCCAGGGTGGCGCGGACGGTCTTGTCGTCGAGGTCCCGCAGGCCGAGGGCCAGCAGTGTGCGCCCCCAGTCGATCGACTCCGCGACCGACGGCAGCTTCTTCAACTGCATGCCGCGCAGCACGTGCACGACCCGGACCAGCTGCGCCGACACCGCGGGCGCGAGTTCGGGCACCCGGCTGGCGAGGATGCGCCGCTCCAGTTCCTCGTCGGGGAAGTCGATGTGCAGGTAGAGGCAGCGGCGCTTCAACGCCTCGGACAGTTCGCGGGTGGCGTTGGAGGTGAGCACCGTGAACGGGCGGCGCACCGCGGTGATGGTGCCGAGTTCGGGGACGGTGACGGCGAAGTCACTGAGCACCTCGAGCATCAGGCCCTCGATCTCGACATCGGCCTTGTCGGCCTCGTCGATCAGCAGCACCGTCGGGTCGGTGCGGCGGATCGCGGTGAGCAGCGGGCGCGACAGCAGGAATTCGTCGCTGAAGACGTCGGCCTTGGTGTCCTCCCAGCCGTTCTCGCTGGACGCCTGGATGCGAAGGATCTGCTTGGCGTGGTTCCACTCGTACAGCGCCCGCGCCTCATCGATGCCCTCGTAGCACTGCAGGCGCACCAGCTCGGCGCCGGCGACCTGGGACACCGCCCGCGCCAGCTCGGTCTTGCCGACACCGGCCGGACCCTCGATCAGCAGCGGCTTGCCCAGCCGGTCGGCGAGGAACACCGAGGTGGCGGTCCCCTTGTCGGACAGGTAGCCGGTCTTCGCCAGCCGCTCGATCACATCGTCGACCGACGCGAAGATCGGCTCGTGCACTGCGGTCTGCACTGATCCTCCTCCGGACTGCACTGATCCTCCTCCGGAGCGGCCCGCCACTCCCGTACGGCCCGCCGACCCGCAGGCCGCGGGCACAGTGGTATGCACCGTATAGACATTCTCGTCCGACGGTACACATCCGGCGTACCCCGCTGATACCGGGTGTAAGGAATCGCACGCCGTTCGGGCCGCCGACTCGGGCTGGTCAGAGGGGGCGGACGCTGCCGAGGATCTGCTGGGCGGTGGACGGGGTCAGTTCATCGGTGGTGCCGGTGTCGGCGACGATGCCGAGGACCAGCGTGGAGCCGCTCGGCGCGGTGAAGGCGAAGGTGTGGACGGTGTACGTGGTGGTGGTGCAGCCCGGCTTGGAGGGGCGCCAGGTGCCGGAGACCTGAATTGCCTTGCCCGTCATGCCTTTCGCGGTGAGCGATCGCGGCGGGGTGGGTGTGGCATCGGTGGAGCTGCTGTAGCCCGACCTGGCCGCGCTCATCCCGATGGCGCGGGCGGCTTCCGCGAGATCGGTGGACGGGGACGGGGATACGAAGGAGACCGTGCGGTAGGCCGAACCCGGGCAGTAGCTTTCGCCATCGGAAGCCGTTGCCGTGCCCGCGATCCGGTACGTACTCGTCGCGGCGACGGTCCAGGTAGCCGGGACGTCGTAGGCGATGCCATAGTTCAGTGCGGCGACCGTTCGAAATCCCGGGACAACCGGGGTCGGTGCCTTGGCCCCGCTGGTCCGTGGCGCACTCGAACGGGTACTGCTCGCCGAACTCGCCTGGTCCGGCGACGAGTCGCGATTCACCACCAAGACCACGGCTCCCACGATCGCCAGCACCACAACCACACCCGCGGCCAGCAACCCGATCAGCAGCCCCTTGTTCCCCCCGCCCGGCGGCGGCGGATAGCCACCTTGATACGGATACTGCGCCTGCCCTGGATACCCGTACGGCTGCCCGGGATATCCCGCCTGCCCGGGATACTGCGGCGGGACCTGACCGTATCCCCCAGCCCCGGGTTGCCCCTGGTAATTCCCCTGTCCCCCAGGAAATTCCGCAGGATACGCATACCCGGCCGGCGGCTGCCCCGCCCCTCCGTACAACACCGTCTCCGGTGCCCCGGACTGCGCCACACCATGCCCGCCGGTCTGCCCCTGCCCGCCGTACAGCACAGTCTCCGGCGCCCCGGCCTCCGCACCCTGCCCTGGCCCGCCGGGTTGTTCGAAGCCTTGGTCACCGGGCTGACCCGGCATGCCCGGTGGAGGGTAGCCCTGCTCGCCTGGCTGGCCCGGAACGTCGGACTGCATCGGGACCTGACTACCGGATCGGCCCGATCCGCTGGGCTGGGCGTGGCCCTGCCCGGCGGTCCGATTCTGTCCCGGCTGACCGGGTTGGGCGAGATCATGATCGCCGGACTGACTCTGCCGCGGCGTTTCGGGTTGGGAGAGACCATGGTCGACTGGTTGCCCTGGACTGGCCGGTTGCTTCGGGGGCTGGTCGGCTGGGTGGGGTGCCGCGTTCCACCACTGGTCGTCTGTCATCGTGTTCTCTCTGTTCGTTCGCCCGGGGTGGGGCGAACCGGTGCCGCGGGGTCAGGCGGGGCGGGTCTGGCCGTCGCCCCAGACGATCCACTTGGTGGAGGTGAGTTCGGGGAGACCCATGGGGCCGCGGGCGTGCAGCTTCTGGGTGGAGATGCCGATCTCGGCGCCGAAGCCGAACTGCTCGCCGTCGGTGAACGCGGTGGAGGCGTTGATCATGACGGCGGCCGCGTCGACCCGGTTGCCGAACTCGCGGGCGGCGGCCAGATCGCCGGTGACGATCGCCTCGGTGTGCCCGGTGCCCCAGGTGTTGATGTGTTCGACGGCCGCGTCCAGACCGGCGACCACCCGCAGCGCGATGTCCATACTCAGGTACTCCTCGCCCCAGTCGGTGTCGTTCGCCGGGATCAGGCCGGGCAGGTCGCCGTGCACGGTGACACCGTGCCGCTCCAGCGCCTCGATCAGCCGGGGCACCGCGACGGTGGCGATGGCGTCGTCGATCAGCACGGTCTCGGCCGCGTTGCAGACGCTGGGGCGGCGTGTCTTGGCGTTGAGCAGGATCGCCTCGGCCATGTCCAGATCGGCGGCGGCGTGCACGTAGACGTGGCAGTTGCCGGTGCCGGTCTCGATGGTGGGCACCTGCGCGTCGCGGACCACGGCGTTGATCAGACCCGCCCCGCCGCGCGGGATGACCACGTCGACCAGGCCGCGCGCCTGGATCAGATGGGTGACGCTGGAACGATCCGCGCTGGGCAGCAACTGCACCGCGTCCTCGGGAAGTTCTTGCGCCGCAAGGGCTTCCCGCAGCACCTCGACGAGCGCGGCATTGGACCGGGCCGCGGAGGAGGAGCCGCGCAGCAGCGCCGCGTTCCCCGACTTCAACGCCAGCCCGAACGCGTCGACGGTGACGTTGGGCCGCGCCTCGTACACCATCCCGACCACGCCCAGCGGCACCCGCACCTGCCGGATCTCCAGCCCGTTCGGCAGCGTCGAGCCCCGCACCACCACACCCACCGGGTCCGGCAGGCCCGCGACCTGGCGCAGCCCTGCGGCGATCCCGTCGACGCGGGCCACGGTCAGGCGCAGCCGGTCGAGCAGCGACTCCTCGGTGCCGGCCGAGCGGGCGCTCTCGACGTCCTCGGCATTGGCGGCGAGCACGCGGTCCGCGGCGGCCAGCAGCGCGTCGGCGGCGGCGTGCAGCGCGGAGTTCTTCTGTTCGGTGGTGAGCTGGGCGAGCGTTCGCGACGCCACCCGGGCGCGGCGCGCCGCGTCGTGCACCACCGTGCGGACGGTGTCCTGATCGGTGGCAGTGGGAGCAGTCATGGGTATCAGCCTACTGTGCGGATATGGCGCGAATCGCGGTGGTGGGCAGCATCAACATGGATCTGGTGACGACGACCGGGCGGCGGCCGGAACCCGGTGAGACGCTGCTGGGCCGGGGCTTCGAGATGGTGCCCGGCGGCAAGGGCTCGAATCAGGCGATCGCCGCACGGCGGGCGGGGGCGGAGGTCGAGTTCGTGGGGGCGGTCGGCGACGACCTGTTCGCGCCCGTGCTGCGCGAGGTGCTCGGCGACGCCGGGGTAGGGACGCGGCGGCTGCGCTCGGTGTCGGGCCCCAGCGGGGTCGCCTCGATCGTGGTGGACGACACGGGTGAGAACACCATCATCGTGGTCGAGGGCGCCAACGCGGCGCTGACCGAACTCGCCCCCGCCGACCTCGCGGCGGTCGCGGCGGCGGACGTCCTGCTGTGCCAGTTGGAGATTCCGCTGCCGACCGTGCTCGCCGCCGCCCGGCACGCCCGCGCTTCGGGTACCACGGTGCTGCTCAATCCCTCTCCCGCGCAGGAGCTTTCCGCCGAGTTCTGGTCGGTCGTCGATATCGCCGTGGTGAACGCGGGCGAGGCCGCGCGCCTGGCCGCGCCGCTGGAGAGCGTGGCGCACGTCGTCGTCACCCGAGGCGCGGCGGGAGCGGTGTACCGCGGTCCCGAGGGCGAGGTGGCTCAGCCGGGCATCCGGGTCGAGGTGGTCGACACCACCGGCGCGGGCGACATCTTCACCGGCGCACTCGCCGCGCACTGGCACGAAGGCCCCGCCGCCGCCCTCGCCTGGGCCTGCACGGCGGGCGCCCTGGCCACGACGAAACTCGGTGCCAGCGCGGCGATCCCGAGCCGCACCGAGATCGAGGCGGCGCTGGATCGGGCTCAGCGGAACTGATCGGCGTGAGCGGCGGCCCATTCGGCGAAGGTGGTGGCGGGGCGGCCGGTGAGATCGGCGATGGCGGTCGTCGCCTCCTGGGGGTGCTCCACCATCGCCGCCAGGCCGTCGACGTACCACTCGGCGAACTCACCCATCGCCGGGCGCAGCCGGTCGACGGTCTCCTCGCGGGATTCGGTCTCGAACGACAGGTCGCGCCCCAGCGCCACGCCCAGTTGCCGGACCCGCTCCGCCCTGGTGAGGGTCTCCGGCCCGGTCAGCGGGTAGGCGATGCCGTCGTGGCCGTCCTGCGTCAGCACCGTCGCGGCGACGCGGGCGATATCGTCCATCGCGATCGGCGCGTTCGCGGACTCGGGATACGGCTCGCGCACCGTGCCGGTGGCGCGCACCTGCTCCGCCCACATCGTGGTGTTCTCCATGAATTCGCCCGCGTACAGGTGCGTCCACGGCACGCCCGATTTCTCGACGGCGCGCGCGATGGGCTGCCAGTCGGTGGTCTCGTCGCCGGACAGGTCGACGATGCGGCCGACGCCGGCCTGCCGGGCCAGCTCCACCACCTCGGTGACGGTTTCCAGCACGGGCGCCAGATACATCCGCTGCACACCCTCGAGTGCCGCGGGCAACGTCGACACCCGGCGCAGATACCCCCGCACCACCTCGACGCCCTCGGGTAGCTCGGCGCGTTCGGGGTGATTGGACAGGGCGCGAATGTCGTCCGCGCCCAGCGCAATCAGATGATCGACCACTTTCCTACCGATGTTCCCGGTGGCTCCGGTGACCAGAATCTTCATGGGAGACAGGCTAGTTGCCCGCACCCGGCCTCAGCACATCGAATTCGGTCCCGTCACGACGGGGCCGCGGCCGCGGCGCGCCACCGGCGGGGCGGGGCGCCGTGCGTGCGATGGAACAGGCGGGTGAAGTAGCCGGGGTCGGCGACGCCGACACGACGCGCGACCTCGGCGACCGGCAGTTCGGTCTCGGCCAGCAGGCGCCGCGCCTCGGCCATCCGGCGGTCGACGATCCAGTCCTGCACGGTGCGGCCGGTGCGACGGCGCACCACGGTGGTCAGGTGTCCGGGCGTCATGCCGACCGCGCGTGCCACGTCGCGCAGCGACAGCGGCTCGCCGTGCCGCCGCTCGATCACGTCGAACACCTCGGCCAGCAGGGGTTCGCCGCTGCGCCGCAGATCGCCCACGACATCGGCGGCCAAGCGGGCGAGATCGATGAGCAGCAGGGTCAGGTGCGCGCACGCGGCCTGCCGATACCCTTCGTGCCGTTCGGCGAGTTCGGTCTCGATCGCCGCGATCGCCGCGTCCCACAGGGGGCGGCGATCCGGGGGCACCTCCAGCCGCAGCAAGCCACCGGAACGGCCGTGCAGGAACGGGAACAGCAGCGGATGCGACCGCCACGCCGGCCACGGCGTCCGGCCGTCGTCCAGGACGGCCGGATCGAAGAACACCCCGACTCCGCTGCCGACCGTACGAGCCGCGGCGATGTCGACGACCTGGCCTGCTCCGATCACGTACACGACGGCGTCGCCGGCATAGAACAGCACCGGGAAGTCGTGGATGTGCGGGCGCACCTCCCGCCGCACGCCCGGTGCGCCGCCGTCGCGCATCAGCATGGTGTGGCCGTCGACAGCACTGAAACGCAGCAGCGACACCGGCGGGACGGCGTTGTCGGTCCGGTAGTCGTACACGGGCACACCCCGCCGGTGCCCCACCACTCTGGTCGACTCGCGCACGTCACCGAAGATAGTCCCATTTTCGCCGATAATCACCCCACTACCCGCGGCTACCGGCGCTCACCATGGATCGTATGACCGAACATCGTCCACATTCCGTCACCACCGCGATGGGCAACCGGCACGACTACCTGCCCGCCGCGGGTCGCGACGCGTTCCTGCCCGCCTACGATCTGCTGACCCGGCTGCTCGGCGCGCCACGGCTGCACGAGCGTCTGGTCGACCAGGCCGAACTGCGCGACGACCACAGAATTCTCGAAATAGGCTGCGGCACTGGCAATCTCACGCTTCGGGCGAAACGCGCCCGGCCTGCCGCCGAGGTGATCGGCACCGATCCCGATCCCCGCGCTCTGGCCCGCGCGGCGCGAAAGGCACAGGGACAGCAGGGCATTCGGTTCGAACACGCCTACGCTCAGGAACTCCCGTACGGCGACGGCGAATTCGACCGGGTGCTGTCCTCGCTGATGCTGCACCACCTCGACGCCGACATCAAGCAGGCGCTGGCCGCCGAGGCATTTCGGGTGCTGCGCCCCGGCGGGCGGTTGCACGTGGTCGACATCGGCGGTCCGATGACGCCCGCCGACGGCCTCGCGGCGCGGCTGACGCTGCGCGGAGAACACATCGGCGGGAACCTCGGCGACGGTATCCCGCGACTGTTGCGCGACGCGGGTTTCGACTGCGCCGTGGTGGACTCACAGCCGCACCGGCGCCTGGGTCGCGTCACCTACTACCGGGCGGTCCGGCCGGACTGAGAACCACCGATCATCGGGTGTATCCGGCGACCAGATCCGACAGCTGGGCGCCCACCCGTTCGAGCGGCTCGGCGGAGCGGGTGGCCAGCGACATCACCACGGCGCCCTCGATCGCGGCGATGATGGTGGTAGCCAGCGACAGCGCGCGCTCGGGAGCCACCCGCTCCGCGCGCAGCCGCTCGGCGAGGATCCGCTCCCAGTCGGCGAAGGTCGCGCCGGCCGCGTCCGCCGCCGCCGGTGCCTCCGAACGACCCAGCGCCGCCGCCACGATCGGGCATCCGGCGGTGAAATCGCTCGACACCATCGCCTCGCGCCACAGCGACGGGAATGCCGCCACCGCCGCGGCCAGGTCGGCACCGGCGGTGAGCTTGCCGATCAGCACGCTCGCCGCCTGCCCGGCCGATCGGGTGGCCGCGGCCACCAGCTCCGCCTTGCCCTCGGGGAAATTCAGATAGACCGACCGCCGCGAGATGCCGCTGTGCTGCAGCAGCTGCGCGATGCCGGTGCCCGCGACCCCGTTGCGGCGCATCAGATCGACGGTGCTGTCGATCAGCCGCTCCCGCGCGCCCATGGTCCGATTCCTCTCCGTCCGCACTGCGAACAGCCTACCTTGCCCTAGACCGATCGGTGTACTACCGTGCTGATAAACCGATCGGTCTACCGCGACGGAGGAGCATCCGATGGCGAGCCTGCACGACCCACTACCCCTCCCGTGCGGGCAGACGCTGCCCAACCGGATCGTGAAAGCGGCGCTGAGCGAAGGGCTCGGCGACTCCGGCGCGGGCCCGGACGAGCGACTGCACCGGCTGTATACGCGCTGGGGCGCAGGCGGTTTCGGCTTGATCGTCACCGGCAATGTGATGATCGACCGCACCCAACTCGGCGAGCCGGGCAATGTCGTCATCGAGGACGAACGGCATCTCGACGAGCTGACCCGGTGGGCGAAGGTCGCCAAGGACGGGGGTACGCCGGTGTGGATGCAGCTGAATCATCCAGGGCGGCAGGCGAACCCGCTGGCTACCCGGAACCGCCCGGTGGCGCCGTCCGCCGTCGCGCCCGGTATTCCGGGCCTGCCCGTGCCGCGGGCGCTGACCGAATCCGAAATCACCGACCTGATAGCCCGTTTCGCCACCGCGGCGCGGGTGGCCGAGGCCGCCGGGTTCGACGGGGTGCAGATCCACGGCGCGCACGGTTACCTGGTGTCGCAGTTCCTGTCGCCGCTGGCGAACCGGCGCGCCGACGATTGGGGCGGCGACGCCCGGCGGCGCGGGCGTTTCGTGCTCGAGGTGGCGCGGGCGATCCGCGCGGCGGTGCGGCCCGGATTCGCGCTGGGCATCAAGCTCAACTCGGCCGACTTCCAGCGCGGTGGTTTCACCGAGGAGGAGTCGCGGGCGGTGGTCGAAGCGCTGGCCGCCGAGGGGCTGGATCTGATCGAAATCAGCGGGGGCAGCTACAAATCGCCCGCGATGATGGGGCGGGCGCGCGGCACGTCGGCTAGCACGCGGGCGCGGGAGGCGTACTTCCTGGAGTACGCCGAGACCGCACGGCGCGCGGCGGGCCCTGTGCCGCTGGCGGTGACCGGCGGCTTCCGCTCGCGGTCGGCGATGTCGGCCGCGGTCGGCAGCGGCGCCTGCGACGCCGTCGGCCTGGGCCGGCCCGCCGCCGTATTCCCCAGCGCCGCAGCCGATCTGCTCAGCGGGCGCACGGCAGCACTGCATCCCCCGGCAATCTCCCTGGGCCTGCCCGACCGATGGACTCGCGGCCGCATGAGAACCGTCGACGGTGCGCTGGACCTGCAGTGGCACACCGACCAACTGCACCGTCTCGGCGCCGGCTCCGCCCCCGACCTCGCCCGTTCCCCGTGGTGGACCGCCCTTTCCATGGTGCGGCGCAATGGAATCGACGCATTCCGGCCGCGCCGCCGCAGCAGCGAACCGGGCCACGACCGACTCCCTCGCTACAGCTTCCCCCGCAACGGTTTCGGGCGCGCATTGGGACGAAGCAAGTTCGAGCGTGGGGCGGGGCGGGGTGGGTGCGCGTCGAGGCGGGGCGAGGGCGACGTGATTCGTCGGGAGGCGCTGGCGCGCAAGTTTCGGATCGAGCGGAATGTGGGCCGGTACGTGGCCAATCCGGCCTTCCGGGTGCTGGATCGGCTGGGGGTGCGGTCCACCTTGGCTACGGAGCTCGAGACCGTCGGGCGGAAATCCGGTCGGCCCCGGCGGGTGCCGGTGTCGGCGCTTTTCGACGACGAGGGGGCGTGGCTCATCTGCCAGCACGGCATGCGTTCGGGGTGGGGTAACAATGTGCGGGCGAATCCGCGGGTGCGGCTGCGGCGCGGGGACCGGTGGTACGACGGGACGGCGGAGTTGCGGCCCGACGACGATGTGGTCGCCCGGGCGCGCGCCTTCGCGCCACATCCGCTGCTCGCTCCGCTCACCGCGGCCGGGTTCGCCGCGTTGCAGACCACGCCGGTCTCGGTGCGAGTCACGTTCACCGGCAACGATTCCGCCGCGACGTGATTCGTGCGCGAGGCGCCGACGTTGTGACCGCAAACACAAATTGGGAAATTCCACATGTCGCGGGGATGTACTTCTAGACTCCACGTGAACAACGGAGGTACCCATGACCGTCACCGTGCCGCCCGCGGAACGCTCCACTCCCGCCCCGCGTCACGCGACGGAGAACCGCAACGCGCTGCCCGTCTCGATGATCGAGCGGATGACCCTGATTCTCGACGCGTTCGACGTCACCACCCCCACCCTCACGCTGCTGGAATTGGTCGAACGCACCGGCCTGCCGCGTTCCACCGTGCACCGCATCCTGGACCAGATGATCCGCCTGCGCTGGCTGGCGCACACGACCGGCGGCTACCGCCTCGGCATGCGCACGCTGGAGCTGGGCGGCCTGACCGCCGACCACAACGAGATCCGCGACGCGGTCGGCCCGCTGCTGCACGAGCTGTCCCAGCGCACCGGGATGGTCGGCCACCTCGCGGTGCTGGACGGCCGCGACGTGGTGTACCTGGACAAGGCCGGTGGCCGGTTCGCCACCGCCCTGCCCACCCGGCTCGGCGGCCGCATGCCCGCCCACGCGACGGCGCTGGGCAAGGCGGCGCTGGCGGCGCTCGAACCCGCCATCACCGAGGCGGCACTGCGCACCCGGCTGCCCCGCCTCACCCCGCGCACCGTCTCCGAGCCCGACGCCCTGCGCCGCGAACTGGCACAGATCCGCCTGCGCCAGGGCGTCGCGGTCGATCGCGAGGAGGCGGTTGCCGGAATCGCCTGCGTCGCAGCGCCTTTGCGAGTTCGCGGCACCGCACCGGCCGCACTCTCCCTGTCCGGCCGAGCCGAGGCCATGAGCTTCGACCGCTTGGCCCGCGTGGTGCTGGAGGTGGCCCACGAGGCGGGCCGCGCCCTGTCTCCCCACCACGCGACCTGGCACTGAGCCTGGTTCCCCACCACCTCGAACGTTCTCAGCTCCCACGGACGATTCCGCAGCCGCGGCCGGTTCAGAGGCGGCGGATGCGGGCCAGCCAGGCGGCGGTGTCGATGATGCCGTCGGCGGTGGGCTTCAGGTCGAGGGTCTCGACCTCCGCGGCGACCAGGCCGGTGACGCGGCCGCGGTAGCTGCTGGGCTGGAGATCCTCCAATTCCCAACCCGTGCCGAAGGATTCGCGGATCAACGTGTCGCTGATACGCGGTCCGATACCGGGTTCGGCGGTCGAGAGCGCCAGCACGTGCACATACCCGCCCGGCTCGGTGAGAGTGTGCAGGGCGCGCACATAGTCGGCGCGGGCCTCGGGCTCCGTGCCGAAGATGTGGAACAGCGCGCTGTCGACGATGGTGTCGAACACTCCGAGTTCCGCGGCGGCCGCGGGCTCGCGGCCCAGCCGCAGTGCGTCGGCGACCCGGAATCGCGCTGCCGGAACACCCTTCTCGGCCGCGTTGCGCCGGGCGTGGGCGACGGCGCTGGGCGACAGGTCGACGCCCAGCACGTCGTAGCCGAGCCGGGTGAGCATGATGGTGTGCTCGCCCGCGCCGGTGCCGGGGTCGAGCACCCGCCCGCGGATGTGGCCCGCGCGCTCGAGCGCCACGATCGCCGGCTGCGGCTCGCCGATGACCCACGGCGCGGTGTCGTTGTCGTAGGCGGTGTTCCAGAACTCTGCGGTCTGCGTCATGCCCTCACTGTGCATCCTCAACCACACTCGAGGTCAACACCGGCGCTGCGCGGTTCATCCGCGCTCCGCCAGCCAGCGCTTCGCCCGCGTCGGCGAGGCGCGGGACAGCCAGGCGTCCTGGACCACCTCGGTCAGCTCGTCCAGGCCGAGTTCGCCGATCCGGCTGCCCCGCAACAACACCGACAGATGGCCGTCGAAGTGCGGCGTGCTGAAGAACGGCGAATCCGGATCCTGCACCAACGCCAGCTTGTCCGACTCCGACGGCACCCAGAACACGATCACATCCGCGAAGCGCTCCCCCGTGGCCGGGTCGAACGCGTCCGGGCGCGGCGTTCTGAAGAAGATGAACGACTTGCGCCCGACCTGGTAGATCGCATTGCCCTGCGGGCCGTACTCGACCGTCACGTGCGGCATGGCCTGTGCCAGCTCGTGCACATCGTCCACCCGGGCGCGCCGTGCCATCTCCCCTACCTCAATCGGCAAGTCCGGCAAGGAGTTTGCGGGTGCGAGCCGCCGCGTCACCACCGGCGAACACGACGCCGTAGAACTCGGTGGCGCCCGCCTGGGAGACCTCCCGCAGCCGCGCCGCCACGTGCTCCTCGGAGCCGATGATCGCGAGATCCGCCGGCCCCGCCGCACCTTCCCGATCCATCATCGCCCGATACGACGGCAGCGAACCGTAGGCCCCGAACACCTCCGCCGCCGACTGCCGTGCCCCGTCGACGTCGTCGGTGACCAGCACGGGCAGGGCGCAGACCACGCGCGGCGCCGGGCGGCCCGCCTCGGCCGCGGCGGCGGTGATGGTCGGCGCGATGTGGTCGCGAATGGTGGCCGGGCCGGTCATCCACAACACGGTCCCGTCGGCCCGCCGACCCGCCAGCTTCAACATCTGCGTGCCCATCGCCGCGACCAGGACCGGTACCCGGCCCTCGTTCGGGACGCTCAGGGCCAGCTCGGCGCTGAGGGTCTCGCCCCGGTAGGAGACCGTCTCCCCCTCGAGCAGCGGCAGCAGGATCGACAGGTACTCCTTCATGTGCCGGGCGGGCCGCTCGAACCCGTAGCCGAACATGTTCTCGATGACGACCTGATGCGACAGGCCGATACCGAGCGTCAGCCGCCCGGGGCCCACCGCGAGCACCGCGGTGCGGGCCTGCTGGGCCATCGCGGCCGGATGCCGCGGATAGGTGGGTACGACGGCGGTCCCCAGCTCGATGCCCGGCACCTGGCTCCCGGCGACCGCAAGCGCGGTCAGCGCGTCGATGCCGAAGATGTGCGACAGCCACGCCGAGGCGAATCCCTCCTCGGCCGCCTGCGCCAGGTCGTCGGTGATCCGGCGCAGTGCGTCGGGGCCGGTCGGTTCGTTGAGCAAGATGCCGATCCGCACGGTGGGGCCTCCTCGGTCGATGTATCGAACACGTCGGTGAGTCGAACACACAGCGTCCGTCAGTTCATCCAGCCTATGCCCCGGGCCGCCGGGTTCGGCTCTCTCGGGGCCAATCGCGACCGCGCGGGCCGGGTCGCATGTCAAAATCCCGATGGTGCACGAACTATGGCGGCTCGACCAGGGACGTACCCGCTCGATCAGTCCGGAGAACCCCACCGGGGCGCCGGGAGCGGGCGCACGCGCGGCGACCGGGACCGGCGCGACCGCGGCCGGCGACCTGGGGATCGGCTGGAAGGTGTCCCCCTCGATCGACCTCGCGCCGGACGAGACGGCCACGCTGGCCGACGTCTCGGGGCCCGGCGTCATCCGGCACTTCTGGCTCACCACCGACCGCACCGCCCTGAACCGGCTGCGGCTGCGCATGTATTGGGACGACGAGGCCGACCCCGCCGTGGACGTGCCGCTGGGGGCGTTGTTCTGCAACGCGTGGGACGAACTCGCGCTGGTGAACTCGGAAATGGTGGTGGTCGCGGCCGCCGGGGGACTGAACAGCTTCTGGCCCATGCCCTTTCGCGCGCACGCCCGGGTCACCCTGCACAACGGTGGCGCGGCGCCGGTGCCGGTGTACTACCAGCTGACCTATCTGGAGCAGGAGGTGCCGCGCTCGGCGGGTTACCTGCACGCGCGGTGGCGGCGGCGCAATCCCCTGGGCCGTCCGGCCGTGCACACCATCCTCGACGACGTGCCCGGGCCGGGCCGCTACGTCGGCACCTACCTTGCGATCACGCCGAACGCGCCCGGCTGGTGGGGTGAGGGCGAGGTGAAGTTCTATCTCGACGGCGACACCGAATACCCGACCATCTGCGGCACCGGCACCGAGGACTACTTCGGTGGCGCCTGGAACTTCGACCTCGACGACGCCTACCGGACCTACTCCACCCCGTACCTCGGTTTCGTGCAGGCCCTGCCCGACGACCGGATATATCAGCCCGAGCAGCGGTTCGGCATGTACCGCTGGCACGTGCGCGACCCGATCTGCTTCGACCGGAGCCTGCGGGTCACCGTCCAGGCGCTCGGGTGGCGCGACGACGGCTGCTACCTGCCGCTCGATCGCGCCGATATCGCCACCACCGCACTGTGGTACCAGCATCGATCGGTGACCGGGCGGCGTCGGTCGCCGATGTCGCGGTGATCGGCCGGACACCGGCATGGTGCAGGTGGCCGGTGCGCCGCGGAAGGAGTGAAGCCGATGTTGGTAGCCGGGGTCGACAGTTCGACTCAGTCGTGCAAGGTCGTGGTGTGCGCCGCGGACAGCGGAAAGATCCTGCGGCACAGCAAGGTTCCGCACCCGGACGGCACCGAGGTGCCCGCCGACGCCTGGTGGCGGGCGCTGCGGTCGGCGCGCGACGGCCTGCTCGACGGCGTATCGGCGATCGCGGTGGCGGGTCAGCAGCACGGGCTGGTCGCGCTGGAGGCCGCGGGCACGCCGGTGCGACCGGCGCTGCTGTGGAACGACACGCGTTCCGCGCAGGCCGCGCAGGACCTGGTCGCCGAGTTCGGCGGACCGCGGGCCTGGGCCGACGCGGTCGGCATCGTGCCGCTCGCCGCGCACACCGTCGCCAAGTTGCGCTGGCTGGCCGATCACGAACCGGCGCACGCCGATCGGGTGGCGCGGGTGCTGCTGCCGCACGACTACCTCACCTGGCGGCTGCGCGGCGGCACCCCCGACCTCGAACCGACCACCGATCGCGGCGACGCCTCCGGCACCGGCTACTGGTCGCCGAAAACGGGCGAGTATCGCAAAGACCTTGTCGCCCTGGCCTTCCGGGATCGGATGCCGGAGCTGCCCCGGGTGCTCGGTCCGGCCGAACCGGCCGGGCACACGTCCGACGGCCTGCTGGTCGCGGCGGGGACCGGCGACAATGCCGCCGCCGCACTGGGTCTGGGCATCGACGCGGGCGATGTCGTGGTGTCGCTGGGTACCAGCGGGACGGTTTTCACCCGCGCCCTACATCCCAGCGCCGATGCCGGCGGGGTCGTCAACGGCTTCGCCGACGCCGCGGGCGCCTACCTTCCGCTGGTGTGCACGCTGAACGCCGCGCGGGTGCTCGACCGCACGGCCGCCCTCGCCGGTGTCGGCCTGCGCGAGCTGGAAACCCGTGCCCGCCAGTCGGTCCCGGGCGCGGCGGGACTCACCCTGCTGCCCTACCTCGCCGGGGAGCGCACGCCCAACCTCCCCGACACCACCGGCACCCTGCACGGCCTGACCCTGTCGAACATGACCCCGGAGCATCTGGCCCGCGCGGGCATCGAGGGCATGCTGTGCAACCTCGCCGAGGCATTGGACCGGCTCCGCGCCGACGGCATCCGCCCGCGCCGAGTGCTGCTCATCGGCGGCGCGGCCGCCAACCGCCTGGTCGCCGAAATCGCCGCCCAGATCTTCGAGGTGACCGTCGCCGTCCCCGAACCCCAGGAATACGTAGCCCTCGGCGCCGCCCGCCAAGCCGCCTGGGCCCTCACCGCCACCCCCGAACCACCGCCCTGGGCCGCGCCCCCGCCCCAGGAATTCCCCGCCCCCGCCGACGGCCCGGGCCGGGAAATCCGAGCGCGCTACGCACACACCCGCCGCCTCATCCACGGAAAGTAGCCGCGCGGCCCGTACCGACACACGTCGCGACGGTCTCCGCCCTCCGACGTGGATCTGTGGCCGGGCCCTTCCCTGCCGCCTACTCCGATGTCACCATGGCGACATGCGGCCGGACGACTTCGAACTTGCCGAACTGCTGGTGCGGGAACGGTTTCCGGAGGCGCGGGCGGCGTGGCTGGGTGGGAGTACGGCGGACGGGAGTGCTACCGCTACCTCGGATCTGGATATCACCGTGCTGCTCGCGGGGCCGCCCGCGCCGTATCGGGAGTCGCTGGTGCACCGGGGGAAGCCGGTGGAGTTGTTCGTGCAGACCGAGACGTCGATAGCGTATTTTCGCCGGGTCGAGGGCGAGCGGCGGCGGCCCGGGACGTTGCGGTTGATCGGGCGGTCGGTGGTGCTGGTCGATCGGGACGGTAGCGGTGCGCGGATGCGCGCGGAGTCGTTGCGGAAGCTGGCGGCGGGACCGAAGGCGTTGAGCGAGAGCGAGTTACGGTCCGCGCGCTACGGGCTCACCGATCTGCTGGACGATCTGTGCGGCGCGACCGATCCCGACGAGCGGCTGCTGATCGGGACCGCGCTGTGGACGCAGACCGCCGACCTGATCCTGACCGGCAATCGCTGCTGGAGTGCGGGCGGCAAGCGGCTGCATCGCGAACTGGTGGCGTTCGATCGGGCCGATGGCACCGACCACGCCCGGTCGCTGGCAGACGCCCTGCGTGCGGTCGCGGGCGGTGACGCCGGGCCCATGACCGCGGTCGCCACCGCCGTCCTGGACACGTTCGGCGGCCGCCTGTTCGACGGATACCGACTGGACGGGCCGACCGCCGGAAAGCCGTAGGCCCGGAAACCGAGCTTCGTATAGACCATCCCCCGCCCCGGATTCTGTCACGGGCCACGCACACCTGTCACGACCGTCAGTCCGCGAACCGCAACCGCGCGAGGTGTACCCCGCCCTGCCCCCACCCCGCGCGGGTGATCCACAGCGTGCCGTCGTCATCGACGATCTCCGCCGCGTGCGCCGCGATATGGCCGACCCGGTCCGCCGGACGGAAGTGCAGGGGATCGTCGCTGCGAAAGACGTCGGTACCGACGTAGCGGGGCCGCGGGCCGAGGAACAGATACCAGAAACCGTTGTGGCACAACACGAACGGCGATTCCGTGGGTCCGGCGCCGGTGCCGGTGCGTGGGTCGGTGTAGGCGATGGCGCGCTCGCTCCAGTGCACCAGATCGGTGCTGGTCCGATAGGCGACCACGTGGTGTCCCCCGCCCGGTGCGCTGGTCGCGCAGTAGTACATGACCCAGCGGTCCCCGAGCCGCAACACCATCGGATCGCGGGCGTCGTACCCGTCGCGGAACAGCGAGCCGTCCGGGTGCCGAGTCCAGCGCCACAGGTCGGTGGAGGTGGCGAGGTTCATCGCCGTGGCGGTGCGGTCGGTCCCGCCGCCGTCGTAGTACATGAAGTACCGGCCGTCGGCGCGAACCACATACGGCGCCCACAGGTGGGTCTCGCCGTAGTCCGGGTCGACGGTCAGGGCGGGCGGGCGTTTCGTCCACGGTCCCGTCAGCCGATCCGCCGTGGCGTGCGCGAACGCGGCCTCCCGCCACGGGTCGGCCGGTTCGGTACCGGTGATGCCGAACAGATGCCAGCCGTCCGCGCCCCGCACCACCGTGTGATCGTTGATGTACCACGGCCGCGTCTCCCCCACGCTCGGGTCGTAGACGCGACGAAATCGGCCCGCACTCACCTGCACCCGTATACGGTGCCCGCTCCGGCCGTCCCCGCACACACGGACACGCCGTCGAATCGCACGGCGCGAATCGGGCACATGGGGTCACCTGTCGCCCAGCGCTGTTCGCCGCGGCCGGTTTCTCTCCTGCTGTTCCGCGACTACTCCTGGTCGCGCGACGCTCAGCGGTCGCGGCGGGCACGCAGGACGACGTCGTGGGTGTGGTGGGTACCGGCAGGCGGCGGCCCGATGCGTCGGCGGGTCTCGGATACCTCGATGTCCCAGCCGGAATCGAGCAGTGCCGCAACGTCGGCGGGGTGATAGAAGGCGTGGGGATCGAAGTCTTCGTGACCGGTGAGATCGGCGAGGTCGTGGCCGACGAAGAGCAGGATGCCGCCGGGCGCCACGGCGTCGAGCAGGCCGCGCAGCGCACGATCACCGGCTTGCCGGGGAAAGGGAAAGTACTGCACCGATACCAGGTCGAAGGCGGCGGCGGGCGGCGGCGTGACGGTCAGGTCGGCGCGAGTCCACGCGACCGCGCCCGGCCCCGGCACACCGGCGGCCCGAGCCCGTTCCAGCGCGACCCGAGAGATGTCCACGGCGGTGACCTGCCAGCCCTGCCCGGCCAGCCAGCGCGCGTCACCACCTTCGCCGCAGCCGACATCGAGCGCCTGTCCGGGCGGCAGGCCCGCGGCCTCGGTGACCAGCACCGCGTTGGGCTCGCCGCTGAACAGTAGATCGCGGCTGCCGTACCGCTCGTCCCAGAACTGTGCGTCCATGGTGGTTTCGTCTCCTGACTGCCGAGGCCGGTGCACGAACCGGCCTTCCCCAATCTGCCTCCGCCGCCACGGTTCCGACAAAGTCCTTTGCCGAATCAGCAAATCCCTGCTACCGATCGGTCATAAATATTGAACTAGCCAGTTTTTCTCGCTAGCCTGACCGGCATGCTGGGATTCGCGCTGCCACAGTTCGGAAAGTCCGCCTACGACGACATCGCACACTTCGCGTCGACCGCCGAACGGCTGGGCGCGGGCAGCCTGTGGGTCGGCGACCGACTTCTCGCCCCGACCGATCCGGCCCGGGGTTACGCCGGCACGGACAGCATCCCGCCGGAGTTCCGCACCGTGCTGGACCCGCTGGTCGCGCTGACGGTCGCGGCGACGGCGACCACGACCGCGCGGCTGGGCAGCAATGTGCTTGTCGCGCCGTGGTATCCGCCCGTGGCCCTGGCCAGGCAATTGACCAGTATCGACGTGATCAGCGGCGGTCGGCTGCTGCCCGGGTTCGGCATCGGCTGGTCGCCGGAGGAGTTCCAGGCGGCGGGTGTGCCGCTGCGCGAGCGCGGCGCCCGGCTCGACGAACTGCTCGACGTGTTGAACGCGATGTGGACCACCAATCCGGTCGAGCATCACGGTCGGCACTGGACGATCCCGCCGTCGTGGGTCGACCTGAAACCGGCGCAGCGCCCGCACCCGCCGATCCATCTGGGGGCGTTCACCCCGCCGGGCCTGAAACGGGTCGGGCGGCGCGCCGACGGCTGGCTGGCGGTGGTGCAGGTACCGGGTCGCACGCATCGCGCCGACGAACTCGAACAGCAACGCGCGGTCATCGATGACGCCGCGCGCGCCGCCGGGCGCGAACCCGAGGCCGTCCGCACCGTCGTGCGCGTCAATGTCGCGGCGGGCAGCCGGGTCGAGCAGGTCGCCGACACGCTGCGGTTGCTCACCGACGACGGTTACGAGGACACCTTCGTCGACCTGATGTTCGCCGTCTCGGGCCTCGACGAGCACCTGGACTGGGCGAACCGACTGCTCAACCCCTGACCCCCGCAGGTCAGCCACCTTTTGTCGCGATGTGCTATGCCGCGGGCGAGCGATACGGGAGCATGGACGGGTGGTGCGCTGCGCGCCGCGGTGTTCTCCAGATCGTGTCCGTGATCCACTTCCGCTACGCAGGAGGACCGAGATCCATGGCGATTTATCGGAACTACCGACGTCCCGCCCTGATGGCGACCACCTTCGCGACGATGGGCCTGGCGATCGCGGCGACCGCCGCTCCCGCCTTCGCCGCCAACACCATCGACCTCACCGGCGTCGGCCCGGCCAATATCGGCGTCGACTACACCTGCGAGGCCGCGGCCGGGGTGACCGCCATCCGGGCGATGGTCGGCGACCCGAACGCGGACAGCCCCTCGGCCTCGGGCGCCCAGAACCAGGTGACGTGCGACGGCACCCAGCAGACCGCCGTCATCGTGCTCACCGGAACGAACGGCGAGGAGGCGCCGCTGTCGGCCGGTCAGACGGTGCAGGTGCGGGTCGCGCTGGTGGACGCCGACGACATCGTCGTCACCGGTCAGGCGAAGGTGGTCGGGCTGCGCTGAACCCGCTCAGCGGGTGGTGTACGCGCCGCCGTTGAGATGGATGGTCTGCCCGGTGAGGTGGCGGGCCTGCGGCGAGGCCAGGAACTCGACCAGCCCGGCCACCTCCGCGGGCCGCCCCGGCCGCTTGTCGTGCGTGGCCGCGACCAGCTGTGCCAGCCGTTCGTCGGTGAGGCGGCCCTGGAAGAAGTCGGTGTCCTCGATGTATCCGGGAGCCACCGCGTTCACGGTCACCCCGGCCGGACCCAGCTGCGCCGACAGCCCCGCGGACCAGGCGGCCAGGGCGGCCTTGGCCGCGCCGTAGGAACTCCCGGCGTACTCGGCGCCGATCGACCCGATATTGATCACCGACCCGCCCGCACGCAGCCGATCCCGCAGCGCCGTCGTGGTCAGCACCGCGCTGAGCACGTTCGCGGCCAGATTGTCGTGCCAGCGCTGCGCGGTAGCCGCCAGCGAGTCCGGTTCGGGACCCGAGAAATCGGCATTGCCTCCGGCCATGTTCACCAGTACATCCACACTCGGCCCCACCTGCGCGGCGAAATTCTCGACGCTCGCCGGATCCGTTGCGTCGCAGCGAATTCCGACCACCCCCAGTTCGGCCGCGGTCCGCTCGACCCGGTCGGAGCGCCCGGTGATCACCACCTGCTCGCCCAGTTCGGCGAAGCGCTGCGCGACCGCCCGCCCGAGTCCGCGGCTGCCGCCGGTCACCACGATCGTTCTTGCCATCGGTTCCCTTCCATCGGTATATTTAGCGCTAAACATACACCGCTCGGGAGAATCGGGACAGGACGAATGACGCTCGACACAGTGCCGACGGCGGCACAGATCGCCGCGGCCTGGGACCGTGAACTACCCGGCGCGCGAACGCGATCCATCGAGATCATCACCCCGCTGTGGGGCGTGGCGAAACTGCTCGCCGACGAGCGGCAGCGCACCCTGCTCCGGCTGGGCATCGATGAGTCGACCCTCGACCTGCTCAGCACCCTGCGCCGGGCGGGCCCGCCGTATCAACTCACCACCCGGCAGATCACCGCCCGCAGCCTGGTCACCGCCGGTGCCATCTCCCAGCGCTTGACACGCGCCGAGGCCGCGGGGCTGATCACCCGCGCGCCGACCACCTCGTCGCGGCGCGGTGTGCTGGTGACGCTGACCGCCGAGGGACACGAGGTGATCGAGCGGGTCGTGCGCGAATTGCTGGACTACGAAACGACTCTCACCGATCGACTCACCGCCGACCAGCAGGCCGCCCTCATCGACGCCCTGCGCTGCCTCGCCGCCGCCGTGCGGCCGAGTCACGAGTTGTGAACCACGGCAAAGGATTACCCTGAGTTCCGCGCGGAATGGAACTCCGGCAGCCACCGCACCGGCGCGGTCTCGCGAATGTGGATCAGCACGTCGAAGGCGCCGTGCAGCGAGGACAATCGCAGGCGCGCGTCGGCGTCCTCGGCGGGATCGTAGACTCCGCTGATCACCCGGGCCTGCGCCGAACCCTGCCGCCACTGTTCGGCCGCGGCCGGGACCTCGCCGCGCAGATCGATATAGAAGGCAGGCAGATCCACGACCGCCAGGGTCGCATCGATCAGGTCCGGCGCGGGCGCCGGCGCGGTGGCCACGCCGAGGTCGCCGTGGTGGAAACCGACGGCCACCGCCGCGTACCGGGCGACGAAGTGCCGCCGCAGGTGCGCGCCCGTGCCGATGAAGGATTCGGCATTCTCGCCACCGACCTCGATCGCCAGCCCGGCCGTGTGCGCGAGGCCGTCCCAGTAGACGATGCGCGCGCCGGTGGCGTCGTGCCGGTCGATGACGGTCTGCGCCGACGGTCGTTCGTCGCGGCCGAAACCGCCCAGTCCGGCGACGCTGTTCTCATGGAAGGCGACGATGCGGCGCATCCGCTCGACCGCCTCGGCGTGCTCGGCGGCGGCCGCGTCGCTCGGCGACAGCGACTCCACCAGCGCCAGCGCGTCGCGCGCGTGCTCGGCGAACGGGCGGCCGGGATGGATGCCCTGGTGCCGCTGCACATGCTCGTCGATGCGGTGCGCGCTGCGGATGACCGACAGGTGTGCCTCGAGCTCGGCGGCTCGCTCGGGTGCGATCCGCCGGACGCGCTCGAGCGCGACATCGTAATCGGAGGGCTGTGCCGCGACCGGTTCGACGCCGAACACGCGCACCCGATCGTCGGGATGGTTCCGGTTGAACTCCCGGATCCATTCCAGCGTCGCCACCATCTCGGCGGTGCGCCAGGGCCGCCACGCCTGTGCGAGCACCGACCGGACGTCCCCGGCCCCGGTCGCGACATACGCGTCGATGCGCTCCCCGGACGGCACGGAATCCTGGATCGCGAGGGCGCGGAACCCGTGCTCGGTCACCAATCGGCGGAACAGGCGCTCGCGCACGCCGTAGGTCTGCCGGGAGAACCGGGTCGACTCCCCGATGCCCACGACGGTCGCGGTCGCCAGACTGTCGGCCAGGGCGTCCAGGTCGGCACCCGCGTCCGTCGCCTCGGTGCCGAGCACGGGATGTGCCGCCGCGCGCAGCCACTCGTGCAGTGCCGTGTCGGTGATCGTGGTGGTCATGCGGTCCTCCCGGATCCTCGAGGTGTCGAACGCCTTCAGCCTCACCCCTCAACAATGGTTGAGGTCAAGGCGCGCGCACAGTGACCCGGGTCGCACCTGTGGCGAGTCCGCTACCGGGCACGCCGCTGGTAACGCGTGCGGGCACGGTCGTGGGCCGCGCGCAGCAGTTCCCGGAGAGGCTCGCGAGTGCGCGGACCGGGGTCGACCACGGCCAGCCAGCCCGCGCCACCGTAGACGGGATGGGCCAGCACGGTGTCGGTGATGCTGGAATCCCCAGCGCGGCCGGCGCTTTCGCGCGGCGGGTAGCCGGTCCACGCGGTGAAGGCGTCCTTGCCGGCGCTGATGTTCACGCGGAAGGCGCCGGGCCGATCCAAACGGGAAGCACGATCGTCGGGGTAGTCCTTGGTCACGATGGTCGCGAAGGGCTGGGTCGCGGTCGGCACCTGGCCATCGGGTGCGTAGTAGAAGAACGCGTCACCCCACGCGATCTCGGGGGTGCCGTCGCCGGGGCCCGGTCGCAGCACCAGCACGCCGCCGAGCGATTCGATGAACTCGATGATCTCGTCGATACTCACGCATTCCAGCGTTACATTGAAGTGCTTGTGGAGACTCTAGGTCGAAGTGCCGAGGTGAAGGCGTGAGAAGTCGCAACTCGCTGCGGACGGTCGAGGTGGCTCGGCGCACCGGCTACTCCGTGCAGCAGATCCGCAATCTGGAGCGCCGCGGCGTACTGCCCGCGGCGACGCGCACCGGCAGCGGTTACCGGGTCTACGACGAATCCCACGTGCACTCGGCTCGCGCCTATCGAGCACTGGCCGCGGCCGCCGGTCCGGTCGAGGCCAAGGAGATCCTGCGCGCGGCACATCGACGCCCGCTCACCGGCATGCTCGCACTGCTGGACGCGGCGCATGCCCGTCTGGACCGCGAGCGCCACGACCTCGCACTGGCTACCGCGGCCGTCCGCGCCATCGCCGCGGAACCACTCGCGGACCCGCGGCCCTCGGACGCGATGACCATCTCGGAGCTGGCCGACGCGCTCGGCGTGCGCCCGTCGACGCTGCGGCACTGGGAATCGGCCGGACTGGTGACGCCCGGCCGGTATCCGACCCGCGCTCGGAGATACGCGCCCGACGATGTGCGGGATGTACGGATCGTGCACCAGCTGCGCCTCGCCGGATACCGCATCCCCGCGCTCCGGGACCTGTTGCCACGATTGCGGGACACCTTCCGAGACAAAGATATTCACGCCGCCGATATTCACGCCGCCCTGGCGGCCAGGGAGGCGAGCATCGAATCGCGCTCCCGCGCCCTGCTCGACGGTTCGGCGGCGCTCGGCCATCTCCTCGCCCGAGACTCTCTCACCGAAACGGGGGAGCCGCAGCGGTGACATGGGTGACGATCCGCGTGGGCCCCTATTCCATCGCCGAAACAGCGTGCACCACAACATGTCAGGGTGTCGCGAGTTGCCCGGAGAAGTCCCGGCGGCCTGCCGGCAGGTCGGCGAGCAGGGCAACGGTGCGCCGCTGTTCCGCGGCAGTACCGTAGGGCGCGGCCATGAACTCGGTGACCCCGACATCGCGAAAGCGCGTGAGCGCCTGTGCCACTACGGTTTCGGTGCCCACCACCGCTACGTCCGCGGGCCCTGCCGCGCCCTCCCGATCGAGGGTCGCGCGGTACTCGGGCACCTGACCGGCGAGGGCGAATTGGCCGGCGATCCGGGCGCGCACCCCGTCGGAATCGTCGGTGACACACACGGGGAGTCCGGCCACGATTCGGGGAACCTGCCGTCCGGCCGCGGCGGCCGCCGCGGTGAGCGCCGGAACAATGTGCTCGCCAAGTGTTTTCGGCCCGGTCATCCAGGTCACGACCCCGTCGGCGAGTTCGCCCGCCAAGCGCACCATGCGCGGCCCGAGCGCCGCGACCAGCAGCGACGGCGTCGGAATCGGGCCGGGTACTTCCACCGCGCCCACGGCGGTCAGCGTCTCCCCGTGGTGGTCGACCCCGTCCCCGCGCAGCAGCGGGCCGAGCACGGTCAGGTACTCGCGCATGCGCCGCACCGGCCGGTCGACGGGCAGCCCGAACATTCCCGACACCATCGCACCGACACCCGCACCCACGCCCAGCGTCAACCGGCCCGCCACCGCGGCCTGCGCCGTCAGCGCCTGTCCGGCCAGCACCAGCGGATGGCGTTGCGGCACCGGCACCACGGCCGTACCCACATCGATTCCGGGCACGGCGGCGCCGGCCACCGCGACGGCGGTCACAGCGTCCCAGCCCAGCGCCTGGCTCGACCAGGCCGTGCCGAACCCAGCGTCGGCCGCCTCGCGCACCTGGTCGACGAACGCCGCCAAGGTCGTGGGTCCGCGCACGTCACCGACTGCCACACCGATCCGCATTCTTCGTTCTCCTCGCCGAATGAAATGGGGTGCCCACCCCACTTTCGTCTCGGTACCATACGGAGGACCCACCCCATTTAGCAAGAGGTGCCGGAACGAATGACGGAAAGAACCAACTCCCCCGGACGGCGGGCCGACGCTCGACGCAACCGGGACCGGCTGGTGTCCGCGGCCGGAGCCGTTGTCGCCGAGTCAGGGCCCGACGCTTCCCTGGAGGAGATCGCCCGCCGGGCGGGAGTCGGGTCGGCCACCCTGCACCGCCACTTCCCCCGGCGCGCCGAACTGCTGGCGGCAGTGCTCCACGAGCGCGTGTGCGCACTGTGCCGACGCGCGGAAGACCTTGCCGCCGAACCCGATCCGGGCGCCGCACTGCTGACCTGGCTGCGCGCCGTGGTGGCGCACGCCGCCACCGTCCGGGGCCTCGGCCCGGCCCTCACGGGTTACGATCCGGACCCGGAGTTCGCGCCGCACACCATGATCCGATCGGCGGCCGCACAATTGGTCACCCGCGCTCGGGCCGAAGGCGCCATCGCCCGAACCACCACGGTCGACGATGTGCTGCAGCTCGCCAACGGAATAGCCCTGGCCACCGAATCCCTCCCCGACCCGACCCACCGCGCCGAGGCTCTGGTCACCCTCATAGCCCACGGCCTGCTACGCCCGAACGAATAGACGCCCAGGCGATTTCGCTCATCGGAAACCACGATCCCCCGCCCGGCCCGACGAGGTTCGAGCCAGGCGGCAGGCCAGCGGGACCGAGCCCGACAGCAGGCCAGCGGAACGCAGCCGGGCAGCAAGCCAACAGGACCGAACCAGGCAGCAAGCCAGCGAAACGCAGCCAGGCAGCAAGCCAGCGAAACGCAGCCGGGCAGCAAGCCAACGGAACGCAGCCGGGCGGCAAGCCAACAGGACGGAGCCGGGCGGCGGGTCGGCGGGACAGGGAGGCGAGGGTCAGCGGGACGGGGGGAGCATCAGCACGGGGTCGTGGACGGTGACGAGGATGATGACGTCGCCGTAGGGAGCTGTGCCGCGGGCCAGGCGATGGGCCATGCGGGCCAAGGGTATTTGCCAGCGGTATTTGGCGTCGAGTTCGGACTGGACGAACGGGACCAGGGTGCCGCCGGTGACCACCTGGGCGCGCCCCTGCAATTGATGTGACCCGAGCACGGGACTGCCGCGCCAGTCGCCGGGCTGCACGACGACGCGGCCGTCGCGCGCCAGCTGCTCGGCCTCGGGCGCGTAGGACGAGGTGCGGAACGCGAGCTGGTTGTGACCGATCGGAACCACCAGCCGCGGCTTCGTCACCAGCTGCTGCGGGCCCGCCACCCACGTCACCAGTACCGTCTTCGCCTGCTGCCACATGTTTCGCGGGCCCGGCCGACCGGCCGTCGGCTGTGGAACGGCGGCGGGGTCCGGCTGGGCGACCTGCAGGGAGGTCGGAACGTCGACCAGGGTTCCTGTCATCACATTCGATCCTTTCCGGTGCCGATACCACCGGCCGGTTCTCGGGCAGCACGACCCGGCGAGCGCGGGACCACACAGGCCCACCACAGATTTCGCCGCCGATGCCGAAAGCCGCGCCCGACACTGCCCGAACGTCGTCGGCCGGCTACCTCCGATACTCCACACACCTCGGCAACCCGGCAACAACACTGATCAGAGCGGTTCGGCGGGTGGGGTTCACGGGCCCGTTCCCGGATTCAGTTGCGCCGCACGCTGTCCTCGTGGGCGAAGTCGCCGGGCGTGCGGTCCTCCCTGTCGCGCCGCTCGCGGGCGGTTCGCCGGGAGGCGACGACGTAGGGCACCGTGCCGAGCCCGGCACCGAGCAACGCGCAGGAGACCACGCCGACCACGAACGTCGGCACACCGAACGAGGACGCGGCGGGTGTCAGGAATCCGAGCCCCAGCGCGAACACCAGCACAGCGCCGGATGGTAGGGCGAACAGGGCGATCAGTCGCTTGCTCATGAGGTATCCCCCTTGCAGGACAAAGAGAATCGGCACGACCCGATAGCGGCCCGGGTGAGCGTCTCCCCCCGATGGAGACCGTCGCGCAAGATCATACTGACCGGCCGGACTGGCACAACGCCAGTAGCACGAGCGACTTTCGGGCAGATTAGGGACCAAAGTCCCTAACGGATTGAACGCCGTTCCGTTTGTTCTCGCTTCGGTTCAGATGCGGCGAAGGCCCGCGACGAGGAGTTCGACCATGCGGCGGGCGTCGTAGCGCGGGTCGGCGCCGGCGCCGATGCACAGGTTGCCGACGGCGCGCAGCAGCTCGTATGCCTCCATGTCCGGACGGATGTCGCCCGCCGCCGCGGCGGCGTCGAGCAGGTCGGCGCACACGGGGACGAGGCGGTCGAGGAAGTAGGTGTGCAGCGTGCCGAAGGCGGCGTCGTCGGCCTGCAGCGCCTCGGCGAGACCATGCTTGGTGACCAGGAAATCGACGAACAGATTGAGCCAACGGGCAAGTGCCGCACGGGGAGTGCTGCTGGTCGCCGCGAGCGTCGGACCGGCCGCGGCGCAGGACTCCACCTGATGCCGATAGACCGCCACGATGAGATCGGCCCGCGTCGGGAAGTGCCGGTAGATCGTGCCGACACCGACACCGGCCTTGGCGGCGATGTCACGCACCGGCACGTCGACGCCGGAGGCGACGAACGCCGCGGCGGCCGCGTCCAGCAGCGTCTGCTCGTTGCGCCGCGCGTCGGCACGCTTGCGTGCGGCCGGTCTCGCGCCGCCGTTGTCGTCGGCCATCGCGCGGCCACCTCTCTCATCGCCCTTGGCAAACGGAACACCATTCCGTATGTTTGTTATCGGAACAAGGTTCCGCTTGCTCCAGCATGCCACACCCGGCACGAGGCCGCCGCCCATTGCTCGACGCGGCCCGGAAGGACGAACCACCATGGCGCACAATCCCGCTCCCAGTTTCGGCATCATGACCGCGCCGATGCAGGTCGACTACCACGACATTCTGCGAGTGTGGCGGGAGGCGGACACCGTTGCGGAGATCGAGCACGCGTGGCTGTTCGATCACCTGCTGCCCATCGCCGGTGATCCGACCGGGCCGATCCACGAAGGCTGGACGCTGCTGTCGGCCCTCGCCGCGCAGACCCGGCGGCTGCGGCTCGGACTACTGGTGACCAGCAACCGGTTCCGGCCGCCCGCCGTGCTGGCCAAGATCGCCACCACGGTGGACATCGTCTCCGGCGGGCGGCTCGACTTCGGTATCGGCGCGGGCTCGCGGCCCGACATCCCGATGGCGCGCCGCGAGTACGAGGCGCACGGGCTCCCGTATCACGACGCCCGCCACGCCGTCGAAGATCTCGCGGAGGCCCTCACCGTGATTCGGCGGTTGTGGACCGAGACCGAACCGTTCGACTTCCATGGGGAACACGTGCACCTCACCGGTGCGAACGGCAACCCGCGCCCCGTCCAGCGCCCGCACCCACCGATCATGATCGGCGGACGTTCCACCGGAGTCCTGCGCCTGGCCGCCCGGCACGCCGACCTCTGGAACATCCCGGGCGGCGACCTGGACGACTGCATCGAGCGCAGTGCCCGGCTCGACCGCTACTGCGCGGACATCGGCCGCGACCCCGCCGCGATCACCCGCTCGATCGTCCTCCCGGCCTCCTACGACCGGCCCGACGACACCCGCAAGGCGATCCGCGCCGCCATCGCCGCCGGTTTCCCCCACCTCGTCCTCAGCCTGTCGTCCCCCTATCCCCCGCAGGTCGCCCGCTGGGTCGCCGACGAACTGATCCGGCCGCGCTGAGCCTGCCGCAGGTGATCGATGCCCTGCGGCGGCTGGGCTCGACCCCGCATCTGGAACGGGTGCTGCCCGAGGCGCTGGCGGGACGCGATATCGATGTGCGCGATATCGATGTGATGGCCTTCGCCGTCACGAGAAACCTTCTCCGCCATGCCGTTCAGTGCTGGAACCGGCACGCACACCCGTGGCGCCCGAGCCGCGTGCTCGGGCGCCACGGCGGGCGTCAGTTGTAGACCGCGCCGAACGACGGGACGGAAATGGTACCGAGCTGATACTGGAAGCCGTCGGGGTTGGCGTCGCTCACCGGAACCGGCCAGCGGTGCCACAGGGTGCCGTAGACCGCGGCCGCGATGGTGCCGGGCCCGGGGTCGAGGACGGGGGTGCGGATGGTCGTGTCGACCGGGATGTCCTGGTGCTCGATGAGGGTGTTGGTCCCGCTGCGACCGTTGGACAGGTTGAGCCACACCACGTCCAGCCGCGCACCGCTCTGGTTCGGCGCGATGGTGCCGGGTCCGCCGAAGAACCCGAACCGGAACCCGTCCAGCCCGAGCGCGATTCCCGAACCGTAGACGCCGGGCCCGCCGCCGCGGCCGATGTCGGACTGCGCGGGGATCTGGAACGGCTGTGCCGGCAGCGCCACGTCGAAGCTCGCGGGCAGGGCGGCGGCGAGGCGGTCCACGGCCTGCTCGGCGGCGGGATTCCCGGCCGCCACCGCGTGCAGACGCTGTACCGCGGCGGTCCAGTCCGGCGCCGGATCGGCGGCGGCGGGACCGGCCGCGAGCCCGGCGGCCAGCAGCCCGGCCGCGACGGTCACGGTGAGACGGTGGGTGAAGCGGGATCTGCGCATATCGGATCTCCTCGAATTGTGCTGTACCGCATGGCCACCGGGTACGCCTCGCACCCGATCCACGCATAAAAGCACTTTCCCGGCGGCGGCGAGCGGGGGCTCGCCGGGCGCCGGGCGGGATTTCGGCACTCCGCGTCCCGGCGCGGCCCAGGCTAATAGGTCCGCAAGGTCCGCACAGCGCCTTCGAAGAGGTCGTCGCCGCCGGTGTTCAGCTCGCTGTCGATGGCCCAGTCGACGATGACGCGCCACGGTCGGCCGTCCGCGTCGTAGAACAGTTCCCGTTTGCGCCACAACTGCCCGGCGTCGCCGCGGAACGTCATGGTGATCGACATGCTCGGCCGCCCGTTCGCCTCCACCTCCGCGAGCGTCACCTGCTGTTCGGTGATCCTGGTGCTCTCCCGGTACAGCCGGTACCAGTAGTCCGCGCGCTCCCGCGGTGTCCCGACCGGCACATCCCAGCGCAGCACCAGCAGTTCCTGATGGATCTGCCCCTTCGCCAGCTGGAACGCCACCCCGCCGCCGTGGTCGTAGAGATCGTAGGGCTCGTAGGCGTCGGGGACCGCGACGGAGATGCCGCCCCGGCGCTCGGTCTTCCAGCCCGCGGGCACGGCGGCGGGCCCCGGCCCGGAGCGCCCGCCGAGATCACCGGCCCACACGGCCCCGGCGACACCGGCACCGGTGACGACGACGGTGATCAGCGCGGCGAGCGCCGTCCGGAGGCGGCTCCGGCGACCCGCACGCAACCCTGCCGGAACGCGAGACTCCTTGCGCGACAGACTCTTGCGCGCCGCTCCCGGCGCCGCGACGCGGGCGAGGACGGCGGCGGCCGCCTCGGCGCTCGGCCGCTTGCCGGGATCCTTGTCGAGCAGCGCCATGATGAGGTCGGTCAGCTCACCGGCGTGCAGCGGCGCCTGCGGCTCGGCGCGGAGCACCGCCTGCAGGGTGGCGTGCCGCGTCTGCCGCCAGAACGGCGAGAAGCCCTCGACCGCGGTGTAGAGCAGCGCGCCGAGCGCGAACAGATCCGACTCCGGCCCCGGCACCCGGCCCAGCACCCGCTCCGGCGCGGTGTAGTCGGCCGAGCCGATGAGCGCGCCGGTGCGTGTCACCGGTGTCTCGCCCTCGATGTGGGCGATACCGAAATCCGTCAGCACGACACGGCCACCGGGTCCGAGCATGACGTTCGACGGCTTCACGTCGCGGTGCAGCACCTTGCGGACGTGGGCGGCCGCCAAGGCGCGCACGATCGCGAGCCCGATCCGCGCGGCCGCCGCGGGCGAGAGTGTGCCGCCGGTCAGCACGTCGGCGAGCGTGCGGCCCTCGATCAGCTCCATGACGATCCAGGGCCGCCCGTCCTCGGAGACCACGTCGAAGATGGTGACCACCGCCGGATCGTCGATCTGCGCGGCGGCGCGGGCCTCGCGTTCCAGCCGCGCGAACGCCGTGCGCCGGCTCTCCTCGGGCAGCGGCTCCGGCAGCCGCGGCTCCTTGACGGCGACATCGCGGTCGATCACGGTGTCGTGGGCGCGCCACACGGTGCCCATCCCGCCTTGCCCGAGCCGCTCGGTCAGCCGGTACCGATTGCCCAGCAGCACACCGTCTTCGAGCGTGTCCCGGTGGGCCCGATCGGGGGTCGTCTCGCGCGCGGCGTCCGGGAGTGCGGAGGTCTCGGTGGGCGCGCTCCACTTGCCGGCCTCGTCCGGCTGCGGCGGAGCTGCCCGGGTGACGTCCATCGCTGCATGATTCTTCGCTGGTCCCGGGCACGACGGTGCTGTCGGCGGAACCCGCGGTCGCGGTGCCCGGCGCGGGTCAGTTTAGCCGGGAATCGCGGCGGCGGTGCGGGATACGGCGCGGCCGCGGCCGAGCACCTTCGGGCAGAACATATTACGCGTCGGACAATGTCGGGGATACATGGTCGGTTCGCGGTGTTTTCGCTACCCTCTGGGCGGAAGAAGTTAGGCGCCGTTCTGGTACAGCGGTGCAGAGGAGGTGGCACGTCGGTGACTCGGATGCCGATGCGGCCGGGCGCGTGCGAACTCGGAGACGGACGGATCAACTGTGGATAGTGGGCCGGAACTGCCCAAAAATCGTCTGGGAATCACCGGTTGGGGCCGCCGCGGCGTACGCGGCCGGGTCAGCGTCCGGGTTCGCCTGCTGGCGATCGTGCTCATCTCGAGCACGACGCTGCTGGTGATCGGCGTGGGCGCGGCCGCCTACCTGGTGAAGTCGGGCCGGGAGGCCACGCAGTGGGCCGACCTGGCCAGCAGCACGACGACACCGGCGATCCTGATGGTGCAGGCGTTCGAGGAGGAACGCCGACTCTCGGTGCTGCACCTGGCCGGTGACCCGCAGGCCCAGACGCAACTCGTCGACGCGCGCAAGCGTTCCGACGAGGCGCTGGCCGCGGTCATCGCCAAGGGCGACGCGGCCCGCAAGCTGAACCCCGACGGCTCGGCCGCCGATATCGAAGGCTTCAACAAGCTGTTCGCGATGGTGCCGCAGCTGCGCGGCGGCGTGGACGCCCGGCTGGCGCCGCAGGACGAGGTGTTCGCGGTCTTCACCAGCATCATCGAGACCATCGTCGGGGCGTCGATGATCGCCGCGCGGGTCGCGCCCGACGCGGCCATCGCCATCGAACTCGGCTACGGCGTCGAGCCGCTGCGCGCCGCCGAGGCGCTGTCCAAGGCCGATACGCTCGGCGCGACGGCGCTCACCGTGGGCGAACTGACAGCGGCGCAGCTGACCGAGTTCACCCGCTACGTCGGCGAATTCCGCGGTGCCGTCACGTATTCCGGTGCTGTGTTGAAGGGCACCCGGCTGGCACAGCTGAAGGCGATCACCGACAGCCCCGCCTGGCAGCAGCTGACGGCCATGCAGGACGCCGTCGTACTGCGCGGTCCGGTGACAGCGGACGACACGCGCCCGGAGAGCAGCGGCCGGTCCCGCGACGCGCGGGCGACGCGCACCACGGATCTGCCGCTCGGCGTCACCGATTGGCAGCGGGTCTCCGTCGAGGTGAACTCGGCGCTGCTGCGGTTGTGGGAGGACCAGAGCCGCGACGCGCACGTCATCGCCCGCGAGCAGGGTGACGACACCGCGGCCCGCTCCCTGGCGGGCGGCGCGGCGGTGCTGGTGATCGCGACGCTGGCCTTCGTGGCCGCGCTGATCCTGGCCAACCGGTTCATCGGGCGGATGCGCCGATTGCGCCGCGATACTTTGGAATTGGCCGACCAGCGGCTGCCCGACATCATGGGCCGCCTGGAGGCGGGCGAGGCGGTCGACACTCGCGCGGAGGTGCCGCGCCTGGACTACGGCACCGACGAACTGGGCCAAGTGGCCGAGGCGTTCAACCGGGCCCACCTCGCCGCGGTGTCGGCGGCGGTCGCCGAGGCGACCACCCGCGCCGGAGTCAACACCGTGTTTCTCAATATCGCGCATCGCAGCCAGGTCGCGGTGCACCGGCAGCTGGCCCTGCTCGACCAGGCCGAGCGGCGCGAAGAGAACCCCGACCAGCTCGAATTGCTGTTCCAGCTGGACCATTTGGCGACGCGCGCCCGGCGCAACGCCGAGAATCTGATCATCCTCGGCGGCGAGCAGCCCGGCCGCCGCTGGCGCAAACCGGTGCCGCTGCTGGAGATGATCCGCAGCGCGGTCGCGGAAAGCTTGGACTACACCAGGATTCAGACCGGACGCGTCCCGGAGGTGCGCGTCGCCGGCAAGGCCGTCGCCGACCTCATCCACCTGATGGCCGAGCTGATGGACAACGCCACCGCGTTCTCCCCGCCGCAGGCGCGCGTCGAGGTGACCGCGACGACGGTCGGCCGCGGCGTGGCCGTCGAGATCATCGATCAGGGCCTCGGCATGTCCACCGAGGAGATCGCCGAACGCAACCGGGTGCTGGCCGAGCCGCCGGACTTCAGCGTGGCCGCGCTGTCCTCCGACACCCGGCTGGGACTGTTCGTGGTCGCCAAACTGGCTACGCGCCACGGTGTTTCGATCAGACTGGGCGAGTCGGTCTACGGCGGCATCCGGGCGGTCGTGCTGATCCCGACCGCCCTGATCGAATCGGGCGAGCCCCGCGACGGCGAGTCTGCGCCGGACACCGGCGAGTACACGGCGGTCGATGCGCGCTCGGGTGCCGGGTCCGGGTCGAACGGCAGCGCATCGGAGACCTCGGCCGCGCCCAACGGTAGCGCTCCGGCCGCGTCGGCGTGGTTCGAGCCGGGACGACCCACCGTCGCGGTCGCGGACCCGCAGGACGACCGCGAGGCCGTGACCGGGCCGCAGTACCGGCCGCCACCCACACCCGCCACCCCGGCCCGGCCACCGCTGCCCCGCCGCCGCCGGCAGGCCACCGCCGTGCACGACGAGCAGGCCGCGCCCGTCGCCGAGCCGCCGCGCCAGCGCACCGCCGACGAGGCCCGAAACCTGATGTCCGCCATCGAGGGCGGCACTCGCCGGGGTCGCCACGTGCGCCCCGACGAGCCGACCGAAACAGAACAATTCCGAGGAGACGGCAACGATGACCACTTCCCAGCGCACTGACCTCGGGTGGCTGCTCGACGAGCTGATCAGCGGCCTGGTCGGAGCCCGATCGGTGGTACTGCTGTCCACCGACGGCCTGCTGCTCGGCCACTCGGCGCAACTCGAGCGCGCGGACGCGGAGAAGTTCTGCGCGATGGCGTCGGCGCTGCACAGCCTGGCACGCACCGCCGGCGGCCACTTCGACGCCGGTGGCGTCTGCCAGACCGTGGTGGAACTCGACCGCGCGGTGCTGTTCGTCACCGCCGCCGGTGAGAACGCCTGCCTGGCGCTGCTGGCGTCCGAGACCGCCGATATGGGTATGGTCGCCTACGAAATGAATCAAACCGTCCAGCGGGTCCGCGCCCACCTGGCCGTCGACCTGCGGCAGCAACCGAATATCCCGAGACAGCAATGAGTTACCCGCGCGAGTCCTGGTACGAGGAGGATGCCGGCCCCCTCGTCCGTCTCTATGCCGTCACCCGCGGCCGAGGCCGCGCGGCACGATCGGAGCTGAACACCGGCACACTACTGCTCGACGCGGGCGCCGGGCTTCCAGTGCGGCGCAGCGAACCCGAGTACACCGCCATCGTGCGGCTGTGCCGGGTGCAGCAATCGGTGGCCGAGGTGTCGGCGCGGCTGGGCCTCCCGCTGACTCTCACCAAGGTGCTGGTCGGGGATCTGATCGATGACGGGCGGCTGGTCTACCGGTCACCGGCCCCCGTCGCGGAGACCGGCGCCGACGTCGACCTGCTCCGGGCGGTGCTGAACGGCATCAAGGCCCTCTGACACCGTCCGGAGCCGACGACGGAGCGATCAGATCAGCTGCGCGGCAAGACGTTTCGCGTTCATGTAGGCAATCGCCTCGATCGTGACCATCGGGTTGACCCCGGAGGCGGTCGGGAAGCTGGAGCCGTCCGCGACGACAATGTTCGGCACGTCCCAGGTGGCGCCGTCCGGGTTGGTGGCCGAGGTGTCGGGCGAACCGCCCATGCGCGCGGAGCCCATGATGTGCAGCGCACCCATCGAGCACTGCCCCGGGCCGTATCCGGCCGCCCGGCAGGCCGCGACGAACTCCTCGTGCGATCCCCGCTTCCCCGGCTCGTAGGCCACACCGGCCTGATGACCCGAGAAGATCCGGCGCGCACCGGCGGCCGCGAGGATCCGTGCCGAGCCCTCGAGGCCGGTGTGCAGGTGGGCGGCGTCGTAGTCCGAGAGCCGGTACTTCACCACCGGCTCGCCGCTGCGATCGACCGACACGGTGCCGTGGTCGCGGTCGCGGGTGATCACACCGACGGAGTTGGAGTACGCGAAATCCAGCATGGTGGAACGGAATTCGGCGGCACCGCGCCAGCTCATGAAACCGGTTGCCAGCGCCGGGTTGATCGGGCCCGTCTCGTAGATGACGCCGTAGCCCCGGCCGTCGAGATCGGCGTGCTCGCGGCAGATCCGCGCCTGCATCCCGCCCTCCCACGGGCGGATCTCCTCGTCGAACACGCCGAACACCACCGCCGCCGGGTGCAGTCGCAGATACCGCCCGATGTTGTTGTTGCGCAATCCGGAACGCCGCAGCAGCGCCGGGGTCTGGATCGCGCCCGCGGCCACCACCACCGCCCGCGCCCGCACCCGAAATTCGACCCCGCCGGAGGTACGTGCCGAAACCTCCTCCGCGCGGCCGCTTTTCACCGAGATCCGCCGCACATCGGCGTCCACGACCAGGCGGGCGCCCCGCGCGGCCGCCTCGGCCAGCCAGGTCTTGGTCACCGATTGCTTGGCGCCCAGCCGACAGCCGTAGCCGCACCGGCCGCATTCGGCGCCGGCATCGCAGGCATCGGATACGTTGCGCGGCAGGGTATCCACCGCCCAGCCCAGCGCCTGTGCGCCGCGCTCGAGTACGGCGTCGCGCGCCGACAGCGGGGACCGGCGGTCGTTGACGCCCAGGCGGCGCTGCACGGTTTCCAGTGCCCGGGTGTACTCCGGCTCGGCGAACTGCCGGGCGCCCAGTTCGGCCCATTCGGCGCGGACATTGTCCGGGGTCGGCAGCGACGTACTCCAGTTCACGACGGTGCCGCCGCCCAGGCAGGTACCGGCGACCAGGGTCAGCTGCCCTTCGGCGGTGGCGGACGGGCCCGGCGCGTACAGCGTTCGCAGGGCGTCGAGTTCGCCCTTGCCGAAATCCCGGTCGTCGTAATAACTTCCGCGTTCCAGGACCACCACGTCGAGACCGGCCTCGGCCAGCACCGCCGCGGCCGTCCCGCCGCCCGCGCCCGAACCGATCACCACGACGTCACAATCCAAGGTGTCGGGCTCGGTGATGCGCAGCGGTGTCAGCGCGGGCTGCGGCGCGGTCCGCAACGGGCCGAAGGGTGCGGCGTAGCCGATCTCCTTCCACAGCGGGTTGGCGCCCGTCGGGCCCGGAGTCGCGTTGTATGCCAGCAGCGAGGCCTGCTTGAGCGCCTGGAACACCGCCCGGACGGGGGCCAGGCGCGAATCGCCGAGCCGCAGCAGCGCCCGCTCCCGCTCGGCCTGCGACAGCGTGGAGTAACGCCGCGGTCCGCTACCGGTCAGCAAGCCGAGCAGCCGCGAGTCCCACAGGTCGAGCAGCCGGGCCAGCTGCTGCTGCTCCGCCTCGCGCGGATTGCGCGCCAGCAGACCGAAAACCGTGTCCACCGCGCCGAGTTCGGACGCCGACGGCAGCGTCAGTCCGTCACCGGGAGTGAACGTATCGCAGATCATGCCGAGCGCCGCGCGCTGCTTGGCCGTAGGTTCCATCAGGCTCCACCCTTCGTGCTGCCTGGATTTCTACCATGGTGGGAGAACCTTCGCTCACAAAGAACCTAAGTACCGGGCGGTATCTCCGCACTCTGGTTAGGAATGGCCGATCACTTGTATGGGCGGCCGAAGCAGCTCCGAGCCGACGGGGATGGCATGCTCTGCGCCATGGCCGATATTCGCCTGGACATCTCCGATGCCGTCGCCACCGTCACCCTCGACCGCCCGGCGCAACTCAACGCCTTCACCCTCACGATGCGCGACGAGCTCATCGGCGCGTTCGACGCGTGCGACCGCGACGATCGGGTGCGGGCGGTGGTTCTCACCGGCGCCGGGCGCGCGTTCTGCGCGGGAGCCGATCTGTCGGCGGGCGCGCAGACCTTCGAGGCGCCCGAGGACGACGGCACGGAGCCGTTCCGCGACAGTGGCGGCGAGGTGGCGCTGCGGATGTTCGATTCCCGCAAACCGATCATCGCCGCGGTGAACGGGCCCGCCGTGGGTGTCGGGATCACCTTGACGCTGGCTGCCGACTTCCGGCTGGCCGCCGAGGGCGCGCGCATCGGGTTCGTCTTCAATCGCCGCGGCATCGTGCCCGAATCGTGCTCGAGCTGGTTCCTGCCGCGCCTGGTGCCGATGCAGACCGCGCTGGACTGGGTGTACTCGGGCCGGTTGGTCGAGGTGCGGGAGGCGTACGAGGCCGGGCTGTTCTACGCACTGCACCCAGCCGGCACGCTGCTCGACGAGGCATACGCGCTGGCCGGTCGCCTCACCACGCATTCCGCACCCGTGTCCGTCGCGCTGGCACGAAAGATGTTGTGGCGCAACCTCGGCGCCGACCACCCCATGATCGCCCACCGCGTCGAATCCCGGGCCCTGCGCTCGCGCGGCGCGAGCGCCGACGCGCGCGAGGGCGTGTCGTCGTTCCTGGAGAAGCGCCCCGCCCGCTTCCCCGACAGCGTCGACCGCGACCTCCCCGAAGTCTTCGCCCCCGACCTGCCGGTCCCCCCGTTCACGCCGTAACGGGCGGCCGGAATTTATTCGGGTGTGCCGCGCCCCTTCGACCGCTGACGACTCAACCTCCACCGCCTCATACCGACACTCTTCTCGGTTCGCCCGAGCAACTGGGCAAGCTCCTTTATTGTGCGGTTCGACAAGATCTCCGCATCCTCATCGCGCGTCCATGCCCTCCGGGCACAGCCGTACCGCAAGTTGGGAGCCACCCACCGACCTATCTCATGTGCCGCCCCGGCTTTGCGGCGGATCGACAAACATCGCCGTGGATAACACCAACGTGCCAATTCCACCGCTGGACCGTTGGCAACCATCACGTTGAAGACGCCATCGCGTCGATTGCGGCGTGCTGTGCGCGTGACTCCACAAACCGCTGCGATCTCTGCGCAAAAGTACTGCGCAATGAAGGAACTTGCCGTGACCAGGCTGATGAACGGATATCCGCGAGCGGTGAACCCGACCGCGCCGTCGCCGTCGATAATTCCACGAAGATAATCCGGACTGGAGAAATCCTGAACCGGCGGCCTGATCCGGTCGTGCTTTCTACCCACCAGCACGCCGAACTCTTCGAACTCCGCACGAGCTGCGCGAGAGTAGATATGCATGAAGCTCGTGATATAGACATCCGAGTAGTTGGTTCGTCGAGTCCGCGTTCCGATATGCGTATGCACCGGAATATGACGTTGCAGCCGCGGCAGTATATCGGCGTCGCGCTCGGAAACTTCGATGGTCAATCGACCCTTTCCTGAGGTGCTACCAGAATGCGTGGCATCAGTTTGGAAGAGTCCGACCATATAGGAAACGGCTGGCGAGTTCAATTCGAACATATTTGCATGATATGCCTGCTGTCTCCATCGGGGAGAATTACAGAGCATTCATCGTACAGATCATCGGTTGATATCTGTACATCGGGCTGAGGGTTCAGTTCTTTCGTAGGGTGCCGACGATTCCCGCGCCGAGGAGGAAGAAGCCGGAGATGAGGGCGAAGCCGTAGGTTACCCAGGCGTGGAGGGCCACCTGCATCGATGGGTCGAGGAAGGGCAAATCGGTTATCAGGGCGAAGGTTTCGTCGGGGAAGAGTAGGTGCAGGATGCCGGGGAGGATGCCCCAGACCAGTGCCGCCACGGTGGTGCCCAGCGGCGCGAACGCGGCCGTTACGACGACGAGCAGGAGCAGCAGGGAGCCGCCGATGATCTCGAGCGACGCGGTCCAGCGGTCGGTGACCGCGCCGACGATCACCCAGTAGCGAATGTCCGCGCCGCCCTTGGCCGCCAGGGCGATGCCGATCGGCGTCACCACGAGGCCGAACAGCACGCCGCCCACGGTGCGGCCGCCGAGGCCGCGGTTCTGGAACTGTGCCCCGGGCGGCGCCCAGCCCGCAGGTGACTCGAACTTGTTCGGCATCGCCCGTCCCTCCTGCAGGTCCCGCACGCCCGCGAGATCTCGCCGCCTGTGCCGCACTCATTGTCATGCCTGGGTCGGAAAAAGTCCGCCCCTGGTCGGAAATGTTCGCGGCGTGGCCTTCTGGCGGTCGCCGCTGGTTAGCATCGGGTATGCGCTCGACCGATGTCACCTCCGAACCGCCCGCGCTGCCCGGTGTGCGCCGCTCCTACGTCACCGCGCGAGGCGTGCGGTTCCATGTGACCGAGGCGGGTCCGGCCGACGGGCGGCCCGTGGTGGTCCTGCACGGCTGGCCGCAGCATCACTACACCTATCGTCACCTGCTCGCCGATCCACCGGCGGGGATGCGGATCATCGCACCGGATCTGCCGGGGTACGGCTGGTCGGGGCCGCCGCCGCACCGCTGGGCCAAAGAGGATGTCGCCCGCGATGTGCTGGCGCTGCTCGACGCACTCGAGGTACCGCGCGCGCTGCTGGTCGGGCACGACTGGGGCGGTTATGTCGGTTTCCTGATGGTGCTGGCCGATCCGGGCCGATTCGACGGTTATCTACCCCTGAACATCGCCCACCCGTGGCAGACCGCCCGCACGATGGCACCACACTTCTGGCGTTTCCTGCTCTACCAGCCGCTGGTGGCCGGTCCGGGTGTGCCGTTGCAACGGCACACCGGCTTCCTCGAGCGCGTCTTCCGGCTCGGCGTCACCCGAGCCGACGAGTTCACTCCCGAGGTGATCCGCACCTACACCGACCGCTTCCGCGATCCGGTCACCGCCCGCGCCGCCACCGACACCTACCGCACCTTCCTCCTGCGCGAGGTCCCGGCGAGCCGCCGCCCCGAACGCCGCCGCGCCACCGTCCCGATCCGCGCCCTGTTCGGCACCGACGACGGCGCCATCCATCGCGACCTGGCCGCCGCCGAGACCGCGAACGCCGACGACTACACCGTCGAATACGTCCCCGGCTGCGGCCATTTCATCCCCGAGGAGCGCCCCGACCTGGTCCGTTCCCGCCTCCTCGACCTCGCCGCCGCAACCACCGCCGACCGCTTCGAAAACGAATCCGGTTCGAGCAACGCCTGATTCGCTGCTGTCACCATTCCGATAGACCGAGCACGCTCAGTTCGTCGTGACGCGGGGGCAGTGGCTGCAGGCCGCGTATTCACGCACCCGGCTGGTCCGGGAGGGGGTGCGGGAACGTGGGAGGGGTGCGGGAAGCGGCAGGGCGTCGCTCGGTGTCGGGGTGGTGAGGCACGATGGAGCGCGTGACTACTACCGAGCTGCGGGATTCCGCCGAGGCACTGCTGCGGGAGCTGGCTGGGCCGCGGGCGCGGCTGCGGGAGGACCAGTGGACGGCGATCGAGGCGCTGGTGGTGCAGCGGCGGCGGGCGCTGGTGGTGCAGCGCACCGGGTGGGGTAAGTCGGCGGTGTATTTCATCGCCGCCAAGCTGCTGCGGCGTGACGGACGAGGGCCGACGGTGATCGTGTCGCCGCTGTTGGCGCTGATGCGCAACCAGGTCGCGGCCGCGCAGCGCGCCGGCGTGGTCGCGGCCACCATCAACTCCGGCAATGTCACCGAGTGGGACGATATCCGCGCGCAAGTGGCGGCGGGCGAGGTGGACGTGCTGCTGGTCAGCCCGGAGCGGTTGAACAACCCGGATTTCCGTGATTCGGTACTGCCGAAGCTCGCCGCCGACGCGGGCCTGGTGGTGATCGACGAGGCACACTGCGTCTCCGACTGGGGGCACGACTTCCGTCCGGACTACCGCCGCATCCGCACCCTGCTCGCGGACCTGGGCAGCGAGGTCCCGGTGCTGGCCACCACCGCCACCGCCAACGACCGGGTCGTCACCGATGTATCCAGCCAGATCGGCACCGATACCCTGGTGCTGCGCGGTTCGCTGGACCGCGAGTCGCTGCACCTGTCGGTGGTCCGCATCGACGACGCCGTGCAGCGCACCGCCTGGCTGAGCAAGCAGCTGCACGAGCTGCCCGGTTCCGGAATCATCTACACGCTGACCGTGTCCGCCGCGCACGACCTGGCCGATCTGCTCGCCACGCGAGGCCACCGGGTCGCCGCCTACACGGGGCAGACCGATACGGCCGAGCGGGAGTCGCTCGAGCAGGCCCTGCTGGACAACGAGGTCAAGGCCCTGGTCGCCACGTCGGCGCTCGGCATGGGCTTCGACAAACCCGACCTCGGATTCGTCGTGCACCTCGGCGCGCCGTCCTCCCCCATCGCCTATTACCAGCAGGTGGGCCGCGCGGGCCGCGGCACCGAACGCGCCGAGGTGCTACTGCTGCCCGGCCCGGAGGACCGCCGCATCTGGAGTTACTTCGCGTCGGTGGCCTTCCCGCGCGACCATGTGGTGCGAGCCGTGCTCGCGGTGCTGGATCGCGAGCACGCCCAGTCGACGGCCGCGCTGGAACCGCTGGTCGAGCTGAACCGCTCGCGCCTGGAGATGGTGCTGAAGGTCCTGGACGTGGACGGCGCGGTGCGGCGGGTGCGCGGTGGCTGGCTCGCCACCGGCGCCGAGTGGGTCTACGACACCGAACGCTACGAGCGCCTGTCGACCGCCCGCGAGACCGAGCAGCAGGCCATGATCGACTACCAGTCGACCACCGAGTGCCGGATGAATTTCCTGCGCCGCCAGCTCGACGATCCCGCGCTGGGTGCGGCGGGCTGCGGCCGCTGCGACAACTGCACCGGGTCCCGTCCCGACACCACCGTCGGCACCGACGAGCTGACCGCCACCCGCGCCCGCCTCGACCGCCCCGGCATCGACCTGGCCCCGCGCAAACAGTGGCCGACGGGAATGGCGAAACTGGGAATCCCGTTGTCCGGCAAAATTTCCGAGGGCGCGCAGCCGGGGCGGGTGCTCGGCCGTCTCAGCGACCTGGCGTGGGGCAAACGCCTGCGCGCCCTGCTCGACGGTCCGGACGAACCGGTCCCCGACCACATCGTGCAGGCGTGCATCACCGTGTTGCGCGAATGGGATTGGGACCGGCGCCCGACCGCGGTCATGGCCCTGGAGTCGCCGACGCATCCCCGCCTGACCGCCGATCTGGCCGCCCGGCTCGCCCGCATCGGCCGCCTGCGCGATCTGGGCGCCCTGCGCACCCGGACCGACCGGCCGCCGGTGTCGGCCGTCAACTCCGCGCACCGCGTCGCCGCGCTGTTCGACTCCTGGGAGCCGCCCGACCTGTCCGCCGCCGACGGCCCGATCCTGCTGGTCGACGCCCTCACCGATACCGGCTGGACCTTCACGCTGGCCGCACGCACGCTGCGGCTGGCCGGGGCCTCGGCGGTGTTGCCGTTCGCCTTGGCGACACCCACCTGATGCACCCTGCCCGCGGCGGTGATCACCGACTATCGTCGGACCGATGGTCGGCAAGTCTGGCTCGCCGGCGGTCGAGCTGACCGTCGGGGAGCGCACGGTGCGAGTGTCGAATCCGGATCGGGTGTACTTCCCCGAGTCCGGAGCGACCAAGCTCGATCTGGTGCAGTACTACCTGAGCGTCGGTGACGGGATCGTCAACGCGCTGCGGGACCGGCCGTGCATGTTGCACCGGTTCCCGAAGGGGCTGCCGGGTGGGAAGGTGCACCAGAAGCGGCTGCCCGCGGGTGCGCCGGATTGGATTCCGACCGTGCGGGTCCATTTCCCACGCTACGGCCGGACCGCCGACGAACTGTGCGTGAGCGAACTCGCCGATGTGATCTGGGCCGTGCAGATGTCGACCGTGGAGTTCCATCCGTGGAACTCGCGGCGCTTCGACACCGAGAAGCCCGACGAGTGGCGCATCGATCTGGACCCCATGCCGGACTGCCCGTTCTCGCGGGTGCAACGGGTGGCCGGTGTCGTGCGCGAGGTGCTCGGTGAACTGGGCGCGGTCGGCTGGCCGAAGACATCCGGCGGCAAGGGTTTACACGTCTACGTGCGGATCGCGCCGGACCACGGCTTCCAGGACGTCCGCCGAGCCGCGCTCGCATTCGCCCGCGAGGTCGAGCGGCGCGCCCCCGAGGACGTGACCACCACCTGGTGGCGCCGCGACCGCGACCCGGAAATGCTGTTCGTCGACTACAACCAGAACGCTCGCGACCACACCATCGCCGCCGCCTACTCGGTGCGGGGTGTTCCCGAGGCCACCGTCTCTACCCCCGTTCACTGGGACGAGATCCCCGATCTCGACCCGCGCGACTTCACCATTGCCACCGTCCCCGACCGTTACGCGAAACTCGGTGACCTGCACGCCGGCATCGACAACGCGGTCTTCGATATCGACCAGCTCCTGGAATGGGCCGATCGGAACAAGGTCGAGGTCGACCTCGACGATCCGCCCGAGTCCTGACCCGGGCCCGCCGATCACCTCCGCCCTCCGCCGGGTACGGTCGCGCTCGGGCGGGTGCGCCCGGTGCCATGGCGCGTCCATCGTGTGCGGAGGAGAGGTGCGCATGTCCGAGGCTGGTGTTCCGATCGCTCTCGGTCCGGCGGCGAGCGGCCTGCTGGAGCAGGCGATCGGCGCGGGCGGAGCCGTGGTGGCGCCGCTGGCGCAGGCCAGAGCGCTGGTGTGGGACGGCGGTCCGGCGGGATTCCCGCGCGAGTTGCCCGCGGGGATCGAGTGGGTGCAGTTGTTCTCCGCCGGGGTCGAGGAGTGGTTCGACGCCGATGTGTTCCGGCGGCACCCGGACGTGGTGTTCACCTCGGCGGCGGGGGCTTTCGCGCGGAGCGTGGCCGAGCACGCGTTGCTGCTGTTGCTGGCCGGGGTGCGTTACCTGCCCGAGCATCTGCGTGCCCGCGAGTGGCGGCAGACCGAATTCTTTCCGCATGTCGGGACGTTGCGCGGCGCCACGGTGGCGATCGTCGGCGCGGGCGGCATCGGGCGGGAACTCGTCACGCTGCTGCATCCGTTCGGTGCGCGAGTGATCGCCGTGAATCGTTCCGGCACCCCGGTTTCCATGCCCGGGGTGGTGGAGACGGTTGCGGCGCACCGCCTTCCGGAGGTGTGGCCGCGCGCCGACCATGTGGTCGTCGCCGCACCCGCCACCCCGCAGACCCGCCATCTCGTCGGCAAGGCCGAACTGGCCCGATTGCGGCCGACCTCGTGGGTGATCAACGTCGCCCGCGGCAGTCTGGTCGACACCGACGCTCTCGTGCAGGCGCTGCGGGACGGCACGATCGGCGGTGCGGGGCTCGACGTGACCGACCCGGAGCCGCTCCCGGACGGGCACCCGCTGTGGGAACTGCCGAACGCGATTGTCACGCCGCACGATTCGAACCCGCCCCACCTGCGCAATGCCGCGTTCGCCGAGCGCGTCCGCGACAACGTCGCCCGCTTCGTCACCGGCCACGACCTGATCGCTCGCATCGACGTGGTCGCCGGGTACTGAGCCCGGGCACTCGTTCGCGTCACACCGCGCCGGAGGCGTGCAGCGCCTTGACCGTCGGAGATGCGGGAATCGCTCCCGGATCGGGGTGCGTGCCCAGGACTCGATCGGCGGTGCCGGAGGTGGTGACCGTGAACCAGTAGTGCTCGTTCTTGAAGTGGTGCAGCCGGTGATTGCGCCGCACCGCCTGGAACAGCCGGGTGCGGGGTTGGTAGTCGGTGTGGATCAGATAGTGCGTCCACTCGTAGTTCAGCCCGAGCAAACCGAGGACCATGAGGAAGGTCAGTCCGAGACCGAGGCGCGGAAAAGCAAGTGTCGCAATGAGAATCAGTACCGGAAGCAGCCACAGGAACGTCTGCCACGGGATGAAAACGAGCGGCACGTCACGCGGATCGGCATGATGCTCCCGATGTTTGCGGGCCAGCAGACTGTCGATCGTGAGCGGGCCCAACCGGCGCGGCCGCCAGTGCAGCACGCACACGTGGATCACCCACTCCGCGAAGGGGAACACGGCCGCCATCGCCACCGGCACCACGGCATCGGTGAGCTGCCAGTCGCCGACCACCACCCGCGCGGCCAGCGCCACGACCAGCATTCCGGCAATGATCCACGGCGACGGCCGACGCGCGAATACGCGAAACGCGCCCCCCAGCGTCACCTGGCGTCGCCCGCGACTCTGCTCGGCGGCCATCCGGCCGCGACGCGCGTGTATCCGATCGATGACTCTCATTGCGGTTCCTCCTCGAGCCGACGCAGCATCGCGTCGAATTCCGTTGCGGCCAACGACAGCAGCGCGTGCGCGGCCGCTCGGGCCGCGGTGCGATCACCGGCCCCGATCGCCTCGGCCAGCACGCGATAGCGATCGATCCGGCCCACCTCGGCCGCCATCACCAGCGCCAGCGCCGACAGAGCGGGCTCATAGACCGCGCGCAGGTTGTTGAACAGCAGCCGGAACACGATCGAATCGGCACCGTCCACCACGTGGTCCCAGAATTCGAGAGCCACCACCTGTTGCCGGACCGGGTCCTGCTCGGCCGCGAGCTTTTCCAGCGACTCCCCCAGCACGGAGGCGAGAGTGGCACCGGCACGGTCGGCCGCCAGCGCGGCGACCTCGCACCCCATCGCCAGCCGCGCCTCCAGGATGCTGCGGATCACCGCCTGGTCGAGTTCCCCTTGCCGAAAGATGAGCCGCGGCAGCATGTCGACCCCCGCGAAACGCCGGAAGTCGCGGATCGTGGTCGCGCCGCCCTGACGCACCTCGACCAGACCGGTGTGCGCCAGCCGCTGCAGCGCCTCCCGCACGGTCGGCCGCGACACACCGAGCACCTCCGCCAGCTGCCGTTCGGCGGGCAGGGTGGCCCCCGGCGGCAGCTCACCGTCCAGTACCTCGTCGACGAGCTGGTCGAACACCGTGTCGGGAACTGTCCGCCGATCGATTCGCTGCAAGGCCATGCGCCGACAGTAGATGCGGATTGGTAAGAGGTCAAGTGGTCAGACCAGTTGCCCCCAGCGCGCGTTCGTACCGCTCGATCAGAGCGCGAACGGCCGCCACGAGCCCCGGGGAGGCCACGACCTCGAAATCGGTGTCGACCATGCCGAGATACAGCGCGAACAGCTGCGGACCGTCCGAGTCCGGCGGTTCACCGTCGCTCGAAAAGTACTGCGGCACCGAGGAATCCGGCGGCGGCCAGCGCCAGGCACCACACCACCGCCGCCACCGGGCTCGTCCCCACCGCGGTCCCGGCGAGCAGGCCGCGGAGGGTGGCGACGACAGGGGTGGCGGGCTGATGGTCGGCGACACCCCGCAACCAGGACGGCATGGTGGCGGTCGGGACGAACGCGCTGCTCACGTACGGGATGAACATGATCGCGTAGGTGAATCCGCCCGCCGCTTCGGGATTGCGGGCCAGCAGGCCGAGCGCGATCGCGATCCAGGCGACGGCGTGCACGAACAGCAGGATCACACCGAGCACTGCAGCCCATGCGAGCGGCCCCGCGTGCGGGCGGAAGCCGAGCGCGACCGCCGCGACGAGCACGATGGCGATCACCCCCGAATTGCGCAGCACCCCTTCGCCCACATGCCCGGCCAGCAGCGCCTGCCGGAACGCGGGCAGCGTCCGGAAGCGCTCGATCGCCCCGCCCTGGACGTCGCGCGCCACCGCCGTCGCCGTGATGGACGCCCCGAACCCGGTGCACAACAAGATGATTCCCGGCACGGCATACGCCACGTACGGCATGTCGACCTGTATCGCGCCGCCGAACACATACACGAACAGCAGCATGATGAGAATCGGCAGCAACATCGAGATGAGCAACGTATCCCGGTCCCGCAGCGTACGCCGCAGACAGCGCCGCACCATCACCCACGAGTCCGCCCCGGCCGCCGCGATCACCGCCATACGCCGCCCCCCGATTCCACCGCACCCCACCGACCAGCCGGCCCACCGTCACCACCGCACCCCACCGACCGGCCGGACCCACCGGCACCACCGAATCACCCCGCCCCGCTGTCCTCGTGCGCTCGGGTTCATCGGCCCGCGGCCTCGACGATGTCGGCCGTGCGCGCGGTGGCGTCGTCGTTGGATTGCAACCGCGCCGCAAGGTCTTTCGCGCGGGCGGCGAATTCCGGGCGCAGGATGCGGCGGACACCCGCGGCGAGCCGTTCGCGATCCAGCCGCCGGAAACTCACGTGCGCGCCGACTCCGAGACGTTCCACCTGCGCGCCCCACATCGGCTGGTCGAACGACACCGAGCACACCATGGTCGGCAGCCCGGCGCGCAGTGACTCGAAGGTGGTGCCGATGCCGCCGTGGTGCACGGCGGCGGCACACAGCGGGAACACCAGGTCGTGGGCGAGCGGGCCCACCACCCGGATCTGCGGCCCGGTTTCGGCGTTCGCGGCGTCGAGATCGCTCCACCCGGCGCTGACCAGTCCGCGCAGTCCGAGTTCGGCGCACACCTCGGTCACCATCGCCAGCACCGCGTGGGTGTCGCGAATCGGCATGCTGCCGAAGCCGAAGTACACCGGCGGCGCGTCCTGCCGCAGCCAGGACATCAGGTCGGTGTGGTCGTCGGCCAGTTCGCCGACCGCCTCGCGCGTCGTCCGCTCCAACGGCAGGAATCCGACGAACGGCCGCCGCGGACCCCACTGCTCGGGCAGGCCGGGCACCAGCGCGGCGTCGTAGATCTGCACCTCGGGCACGTTGTCGCGTTCGAGCTCGGCGGCGGTGCTCGCGGTGGTGCGCGGCAGGCCCAGCTCCCCGCGCAGCCGGTTCAGGTAGCGCATGAACACGACGCGGCGCAGATTCTCCGCCACCGCCCAGGTCGCGCGATTGATCGCGGCCGGGGGACGCCACCGCGGCGGCAGCGCGCCGGGGAACGGGTAGGCCGCGTTGGCGCGCGAGGGGAATCCGTGCAGCGACACCATCGGCACCTGCGCCGCCTCGGCCACCGCGTGCGCCCGGTCCTCGGTGAGCAGCGTGGACACGATGATGTCGGCGCCGGCGCACACGTCGATCACCTCCCGGTTCATCCGGTCGGCGTAGTCGGCCATCTGCTTGCCGACCAGCTGCATGAGCCGGAAGCTGCTGCCCGCGGCCAGGGCCCGCTGGCCTTCCGGCGAGGAGTACAGCTGCTGCACGTCGGGGCCGCAGCTCTGCGCCGGGAGCCCGGCGCGGGTGGCGAAGTCGATCAGATTCGGCGGTGCGCCCAGCCGGACGTCGTGGCCCCGGCGCCGCAGCTCCAGCCCCAGCGCGACAGCCGGTTGCACGTCACCGCGTGTGCCCGTCAACGGGATCGCCACCTTCATTCCGTCTCCTTCCCGATCGAACGTTCGCCCGCACCGTCCGCGCCACCCGTAGGGTGAGGGCGTGCACATCGCGATGTTCACCGATTTTCACCCCGGCACCGTCGGCGGCATCCAGACTTCGGTGAATTCACAATGCCGCGCCCTGCGACGGCTCGGGCATCGTGTCACGCTGTTCACCAGTCCCGGACCGGCGACCTCCGATCCGGATGTCCGAACGCTGGCCGGCCTGGCGGGCGTACGCGTGAACGGTTACCCGATGGTCATACCGACCAAGACCAACAATCGGTTCATCGATGCGGAATTCGCCGCGCACGAGCCGGTCGATGTGGTCCACGTCCACACCACCTACGGCGCGGGCATCCTGGGCGTGCGGGCCGCCCGCCGCCACGGCTTGCCGCTCGTGCAGTCGGTACACAGCCGCGACGACGCCTTCATCGAACACACCTCGCCCGCACCGTATCTCAGTGCGGTGGCCATGCGGGCCCTGCACGGGTTGTTCCTGCGCGATCCCGCGCCGATCCCGCGCAACGACGAGTCGCGCGCCGCCCGGCACGCCTGGAGCACCGTCGTCGGGCACGCCCGCGCTGCCGACGCGGTGGTGGTCCCGACCGAGCACTTCGCCGCCCGATTGCGCGCCCACGGCCTCGAGCGCCCGATTCACGTGGTGTCCAACGGCGTCGACGACGATCTGCTCGATTCGCTCGGACCGGCGGCCGACACCGGGGACACGACGCCGTTGCGGGTGCTTTGGTGCGGGCGGCTGTCGGCGGAGAAGCGCGCCGTGGCGGCCGCCGAGGCCGTCGCCCGCGTGCCGGGCTGCACTCTCGACATCTATGGCGACGGTGACGACGAGGACCGCGTGCGGGCCGCCGCCGGGACGGCGGCGGACCGGATTCGATTGCGGGGCGCGGTGTCTCAGGCCGACTGCCTGGCGGCCATGCGCGAGCACGACGTGCTGCTGTTCCCGTCGAGCGGTTTCGACACCCAGGGCATGGCGCTGCTGGAGGCGGTCGCGGTCGGGCTTCCGGTGGTGTACTGCGATCGCGATCTGGCGGAGTCGCTGCCCGACGGCGGGGGCGTGTGCACCCGCGACGCCTCGCCCGCCGCGATCGCCGAGACGCTGCGCGAGCTGGCCGCCGACCGCTCGACACTGCGCGCCATGCGCGAAAAACTCTCCGCCCGGGCCGATTCCGTTCGCCAGTCCCGGCAGACCGACCGCGTTCTGGCCGTCTACCGCGAAGCGGCCGTGACGGCGGCCACCGGCGAGGCGGCGAAAGACGCTGTGCCAGAGCCTTCTTCCGGTATTCCGACCGCGCCCGGCGCGCTCCCCCTGCTCGGCCACAGCCTGCACGTCCTGCGGGACGCGCTGGGTTTCGTCGCCTCGCTCACGCCGCTCGGTCCGGTGGTGCGCGTCCGGCTGGGCCCCCGCCCGGCCTATGTGCTCACCACGCCGGAGCTGATCCGCGAAGTCGCCTTCGGCGCGGCGGGTGAATTCCACCGCGAGGACCTGCGCGAGGCGGTGGGCGACATCATCCACGCCGCCTCCAACGTGCTCAGCGGCAAGCCGCACGAACTGCGCCGCCGGCTGGTGGCCCCGGCCCTGCGGCAGCGCCGCCTGCTCGAATACGCCGAGGTGGCAACGGATATCGCCGAACGCTGGGCGAGCACCCGCCGTCCCGGACCGGTGAACCTGATGGACGAGGCGCACGCCCTGGTCCTGGACACGGTCTCGGCCACCCTGTTCACCGCCGATTTCGGCGCCGACGCGAAACAGCAGATCCGCGAACACATCCCGTGGCTGCTGGGTCAGGTGATCCAGCGCGCCGCCCTGCCCGCTCCCGTGCGCCGGATGCGGCTGATCGCCGATCACCGTTTCCGGACCCGGGCGGCCCGGCTGCGTACCGAGATCGGCGCGGTCGTCACCGAATACCGCCGCCGCGACCACGATTTCCACGATGTGCTGTCGGCGCTGGTGCGGCACGTCGATCCGGAGACCGGGGTCCGGTTGTCCGACGAGCAGATCGTCGACGAGCTGCTGCTGATGCTGGCCGCCGGCGTCGGCTCCACCGCCTCGATGCTCGGCTGGCTGTGGCACGAACTCATGCGGAATCCCGACGTGGCCGAGCGGGTGCGCGCCGAACTGGACTCCGTCGTCGGCGCCGGGCCGGTCCGCCCGGAACACGCCGCGGCCCTGCCGTATCTGCGGCTGGTGCTGCAGGAGACACTGCGCGTGTGGGCGCCGTGGGTCAGCACGGAGACCGCCGCGAGCGAGGTCCGCCTCGGTGACATCACGCTGCCGCCCGGCGCGGTGGTGGCCTTCAGCCCGTACATGATTCATCACGACCCGCGCTGGTTCCCGGAGCCGGAGACCTTCGATCCCGAGCGCTGGGCGCCGGGCCGGGTCGAGTCGATCGACCGCGCGGCCGTGCTGCCCTTCTCCGTCGGCCCCCGGCACTGTCCCGGAAGCAACTTCGCGATCCTGACCATCACACTGCAGACGGCGGCGCTGCTGACGCGCTGGGATCCGATTCCCGATCCCGGTTACCGGGTGCGCCCGTCCAATCGCGACTTCGTCGTCGCGCCCAGCCGGCTGCCGGTGACCCTGCGCCCGCGAACCGCATCCGCCGCCCCTCAGGGCGGCGACTGATCCTCCGGGTCGACGAATTCGACGCCGGTGATGATGTCGGGCTCGATGCGCACGATATGGTCGCGGGGACCGGGTAACCAGGGCCGCAGCAGGGTCCGATAGCGCTCGATCTCGTCCGGATCGGTAACCGGCTCGGCGGTGCCGGTGATGATGACGCACCAGCCGCGCCGCGTGCGCTCGTCGATGGTGTCGGCCTCGTAGGCCACCACCTGCCGCTCCGGGCTCATCGCGGCCCCGCGGTTGGCGTGGACGACGATCGCGTCGTCGTCGACGATGTGGTTGACCGGGCGGATGGTCGGCAGCGCGTAGCGGGCGAACACGATGCGTCCGAACCGCACACTCGCGAGCAGCCGCAGTGCCTCGGCGTTGGTCAAATCGCGCGGTACCTGCTGCGCGGGAGCGCCCATACCGTCGATTATCCGCCGATGCTCGCCATCGTGCAGAGGGGAGGTGAGTGGGCTCGACGGCCGCCGCTGCCGTGGGTGATCCTCGGCTCCGCTGGTCATTCGCTATATGTCCCACTCGTCGTGAACCGCGTGCATCGGGGTCCTAACGACGTTCCCGTAATCGCACCCGGTCAAACTGCGAGGTGCTAGAAAGGCTGATGGCCGCGGCACCGTACCACCCCGACGAATTCGCGTTCGGGCTGGCGGAACTGACCGCGCTGGTGCTGTCCACCCCCGATGTCGAGACCTCGCTGCGCGACGTCGCCGATATCACCGCGAAGATGTTGCCGAATCACCCGATGGTGGCGATCACGCTGCGCCGCAACGACGCAGCGGTGACGGTGGCCTCGACCGGTCCGCACGCCACCGTGATCGACGAACTGCAACGCGGCCAGGGTCTCGGCCCCTGCCTGGAGGCGCTGAACACCGCCGAGCCGGTGGCCGTCACCGATATGGCGGCCGAGAAGCGCTGGGGCCGCTACCCCGCCCGTATGCTGGAACAGGGCATCATTTCGGTACATTCGCAGCCGCTGCTGGCCGGCGGCGCGGCGGTGGGCACGCTCGATCTGTACTCGACGCATCGGGGCGCGTTCGAACAGCCTGCCCTCCAGGCCATTTCGCTCACCGCCCAGCACACCGCCGTGCTGCTGAGGTCGGCGATCAGCACGGCGCGCCAGACCGAGCTGACCGCGCAGTTGCAGGCGGCGCTGGCGTCGCGCTCGATCATCGACCAGGCCCTGGGAATCACCATGGCACAACGCCATTGCGACCGCGACGGCGCGTTCGAGGTGCTGCGTGCCGCGTCCCAGCGCGGCAATGTGAAGCTCGTGACCGTCGCGGCCGCCGTCATCCGCGGCGTCACCGGGGCCGATCCGACGCCGCCGCATTTCAACCGTCCCAGCCGGTCTCGATCGGCACGGCGAGATATCTGACGGCCACGATTGTTCGACGGCACAGCGGCCTCGGCCGGTATCCGAGGCGGTTACACTTCTGGCAGAAGTCATTCCCGAGTCCAGTAGCGCGGCTGGGGACCTCTTTCCTATCGCAGAAGGTTGCCATGCCCGCTGTCGCGCATTCCGCAGCTCGGTCCGCTCACGCGGTCACCGCACCCCACCAATCCGGCGCCCTCGGCCATCCCCTGCCCCCAGTCACCGCATCCGACGAAACCGATACCCTCGGCCATCCCCTGCCCCCAGTCACCGCATCCGACGAAACCGATACCCTCGGCCCTCTCCTGCCCCCAGTCACCGCATCCGACGAAACCGATACCCTCGGCCCTCTCCTGCCCCCGGTCACCGCATCCGACGAATCCGATGCCATCGGCCGTCTCCTGCCCCCGGTCGCCGACCACGCCGAGCCGGCCCACGTCGCATTCGGCACCGAAGTCGCGTTGCCGCAAGCGCCGCAGACCATTCCGGAATCCAACGACCGCCTGGTCCGGCACCTGTTCGACATCGGACTGCAATTGCATACGGTCCGCGCGGTTTTCGAACAGGAGTTCAGTACCCCGGAGCAATTGCGCGCCGCCCGCGCCGCGGTGGTGACCGTGCTGGACGATCTCGACACCCTCATCCGCGACGCCGGAACGGCGATGCTGGACCTGGCCGTGCAGCAGGCCCCGACCGCTCCCGCGCGCACCCGCCGACGGCGGCGGCGCTGACGACCAGTCAGCCGCTCTCCCCGGCCACGCTGCGATCGGGCCGCGGCCGGCGCGGCACGGCCGTCCGCTGCACCAGGCCGGTCCAGTCGTCGGCCAGCGTCGCCAGCAGGAACCAGGCGGCGTAGACCCGCTCGTCGCCGACATCATCGATGCTGCGCAATAGGTGGGCGGCGCGGACCTGGGCCGCGGCCATGGCGTCGACGGCCGCGCCCAGCGACCGGGTGCGCGGCCGGGACACCGTGTGCTCGGCCGCCCAGCGGTCGATGCGCGCGATGAGTTCGCCACGGCGGCCGTCGATTTCGGCCGAGCGCAGCGGGTCGCCGCGGCGCTGGTGGTGCAGGGCGGCGAGGGCCTGCGCCCAGCGGGTCACCGGGTGGTCGCCGGGCTGGTCACCGATGTGGCCGAGGAAGGCGGCAAGCAGTTCGTGCCAGTCCGGCAGGATGGGGGCGGGTCCGTCCGTGCGCCACCGGGCGGCGCGCGAGCGGCGCACGCCTCGACCGGAGACCACGGGCCCGGCGGACGGTCGGTCCACACCGTCCGGTTGCGGTACGAACATCTCGGTGTACCTCCAAGCGGCGAACGGGCGCACCCGGCGCCACACGCGAAACGCCGGACCGCGAGCCCGGTGCGGCAAGGGCGGACCGCACCGGATCCGGCGCGCCGCAATCTGCGAAGGGGACATCTCCTGCGGCGCCGGGTGCACTGTCAAGCATGCGCGTTTCCCCCGGCCCTCCCACTGCCCTTCCGATGGCCCTCCGGTGACCATCGCACCGGCACAGGGCAACGCAAGCCATAGCCCTACGGTGACCACCGCACCCGTACAAGGCAACACGAGCCATAGCCCTGCCGTGACCACCGCACCCGTACAAGGCAACACGAGCGGTATGCCTGCCGTGACCACCGCACCTGTGCAGGACTACACGAACGGTAGCCCTGCGGTGACTACCGCACCAGCTCAGGACAGCGGTAGCCCTGCGGTGACTATTGCCTCGGCTCAGGGCAGTACGAGTGCCTGCGCGATCAGGGTCGCGTACAGGGTGAGTACGAACAGCACGGCCGGGATCAGGGGGTACGGTTCGTCGCGGGGGGCCGTGGCGAACCGGGTCGCGGCTGCTAGAGGGAAAGTCAGCAGGGCCGGGGGAATCCATGCGACCAGTGCGCCGGGGAGGTCGAAGGTCCAGGGCCGCACGAGAATCAGATCGCAGGCGACGGCGATCACCGCACACGCCACCCCGGCGGCCGTGCTCCCGGCCGCACCGAGCGCGTTCGAATAGAACCACTCCCCCGGGCGCGGCTCGCGAGCCGTCTTGCGGGCGAACTCGAACTGCAGGAAGGCACCGGCGAAGAGCACCGCCACCGCCGCGGCGGGCCACCCGGAGTCGACCTGACCGGTGTCGATCGCCGACACGACGAGGTAGCCGATGATGAACAGCTGCACCGGATAGGTGACCGCGAGATTGACCATGATCGCGTCACGCACGGTCGCCGACGCACGCTCCAGCCCCCACAGCGCCAGCCCGTAAGCCAGCGCCGCGGCGACCGCCACCGCCGAACCCACCGACAGCGCAAGCGATCCCGCGATCGCACCCGCAGCGATCAGCGCCATCGCCATCCGCAGGTCCGCGGCGCGCACCGCCCCGGTCACCAGCGGCCGATCCGGATGGTGGACGCGGTCGTAGTCGAGGTCCTTCTGCTCGTCCACCATGCGCAGGTACAGCAGCACGAACGCCACCACGACGATCCGGACCACGGTCGCGCCGCCGGGCCGCCACGACGCGTCCGGATGCGACACCAGCGCGGCCGTTCCCTCCAGCGCCAGCGTGAACAGCACCGCGTACAGCAGATAGTGCGGTTCGTAGCGCGCCCGCGTGAACCGGGCGAGCCGGACCGCGGCATTCCCGTCCCGCACCGCGACCCTGTCACTCATCCTCGTGCCCAACCCCTTTCACCGCCTACACCGATCACGCCGCGAACTCCAGCTCGATGTGGGCGGCCGCCGCGCCGCACTGCAGCACGTCACATCGAACGGTGTCCGGCGCCGAGCCGACGAGTTCGGCCGTGCACTCGGCGCCGCGGTCCAGCTCCACGAAGCGGTCGAACCGGCTCGCGACCCGCCGCAGCCGGGGTGTGCGCGGCAGCAGCATGGCCACAGCGGTCTGGCGGGCCGCCTCGATAAGCAGGCTACCGGGCACATGGTCGAGCGGATGATCGAACAGGAACGGGTGCGCGGTGTCCGCGGCGAGCGCGGCCGTGGCCGACCCGCCCGCGTGCCGGACCGGCGCGACCACCACATTGCGCCGGTTCTCCCGCCCCACCGCCGCCGCGTCCGCCCGCTCGGTGTGCCGGGTTGCGGTGTGAAAGGGTCCGAGCCCCAGGCTTTCCCGGAACTCGGTACGCGTGCGGGCCCACTGCCGCGGGGTGATCCAGAAGAACGACCCGTCGACGGTCATCATGGGCGTGCCCGCGCACTCGATATCGAGCACCATGTCCAGCCCGCAGACCACCCCCTGCCGCCGGTGCCGGCGGGCGATACCAACGGTCATCACCAGATCGGCGGGCGCCGAGCCGATCGACCACGCGGCGGTATCGGCGGCGGTGCCGTTGAACTCGCGCACGACGAACGCCATATCCTGTGGCACGGCGAAGAATTCGTGCGTGATAGCGATCGCGGCCTGTCGCGCGGCCTCCATCACCAGCAGCGGATCATACTGCGCGACAAGGGGTTCGATGTGATCGCCATAGTAGGCGTGCATGCGCGGCAGCTGCGCGCCCGCCACGAACTCCTCCGGCGACCGCGCGTGCAGCGAGGTGACGAAGACCTCGGAGACCGCGCAGCGGTGCGCCAGCTGCCGGGAGATGGTGCGCAGGTGGCTCGCGGCCTGCACCATCGCGGTGTCCGTCGTCGTCATGGGAGACCCTCCAACCAGTCGGATGCGCCTACCGACCGCAGCGTCTGCGGTCCGGTTCCGGTGCGCATGGGAAGTACCTGGGATCCGAGCACGATCACCGACCACGGATCCATCGCCCGGTCCGCCGCCCAGGCCGCGCGCAGCAGCGCGGCACAGGCTTCGTCGGACTCCGGATCGAAGCCGTCGGGTGGGCCGCCGAGATCGGCCAGGATGCGTTCCACCGCCGCAGCACGCGTGAATTCGCGTGCGGGCGTGCGGGAATAGAGCTCCTCGGCCAGGTCGGCGGCGTGCGCCGAGCACTCCGCGCCGGTGCCGATCTCCGCCAGCACTCGGGAGCGGGCGTGCTCGTCGAAATAGACGGCCAGTTCGCGCAGCACGTCGGCCGGGTCGTCCGGCGAATGCACCAGATTGAGCAGATAGCTGTCGCGGCCGAGCAGGTGACGCAGCTCGCCGGGGCGTCGCTTGCGCGGGTCGGTCGCGCCCTTCGCGGCGGTCAGGCGCACCGGTGTCGGGAGTTCGCCCACCGGTCCGCCGACCACCAGCACGAGGGCATCGGAGATGCCGACGAGCAGATCGGCGAGGCGACGCCGCTCGGGGGAGGCGATATTCCAGGCGTAGTACCACAGGGCCCGCACCAGATGGCGGTTCACCGCCAGGGTATGTGCGCCCACCACCCGGAAGTCGTTGTGGCGCAGCCAGTCCAGCGTGGGACGGACCGCGCGGGCGACGATCGCGTCCGGCTTCAACAGCAGCATCGAGTGCTCACACGCGAACTTCGCGGCGTCCAGCCCGGCCGCGTCGAGCTGTGCCACGGTTTCCTGCACGTAGGTGTCGCCCGCGTAGCACTCCGCCTTCCCGGGCAGCGGCGTGAGCGGGGTCAGCAGGTCACGCAGCGCGGGGATCACCGGCGCTCACCCCCGTCGATTCCGGCGGCCGCGAGGACCTCCTCGATCGAGGGCAGCGGTGTGCTGAGGTACCCCGACTCCAGGCAGTGGTCCAGCAGCACCCGCAGGTATTCCTTGCCGCTCTCCGGCGCCGGACGGCCCAGCAGCGCTTCGGCATTCGCCGTACCGAACCGCACCCGGCGGGCGAAATAACTGGTGTACAGCGCGCCCACGCGCAGGTAGTACTCCCGTTCGACCGGCTCCAGGTCGTCGGCGTCGAACGAGGCCTCCGGCACGAAGGTCGCGACGTGGAACGACGGGTACTCGGCCAGCACGTCCGAGACCTCCCGCAGTGACAGGCTGTCCCGGCCGACCGCGTGGAACGTGCTGCCACACCAGTTTTCGACATCGGTGGTGACCGCGGCGATCACCTCGGCGACGTGATCGACCGGCGCCGGCGCGAGAGTCGCGTCGTAGCGGCCCGGCAGGGACCTCAGTTTGCCTTCCACGATCAGCTTCACCACCGAGTACAGGTTCTTGTAGTCGCGGACCACTCCGGTACCGGTCGCGCCGGTGACGATGCCCGGCCGCACGATCGCCCAGCGCAGCCCCGGGGTACCACGGACGAGCAGCTCGGCGCGGAACTTGCTGTCCTCGTAGCCGTTTCCGAATTGCTGCCCGGCCTCGAGCTCGTCCTCGGCGATCGTCCCGCCGCGCAGGCCGCACACGTAGGCCGTGCTGACGTGCACCAGCGGAACGTCCCAGCGCAGGGCCTGCTCGACGGCGTGTGCCGTGCCACGCACGTTCAGTTCGTCGTACTCCGCGGCGGTGGCGTCGAAGGCCGTGGTGGCCGCCGAGTGCACGAGTACGCCCACCCGTTCCGCCAGCTCGGCCTCGGTCCGCGCGTCCAGGCCGAAGCCCGGTTCGCGGACGTCACCGCGCACCGTCCCGACGCCGTCCACAACGCCGCCGTCGTTGCGCACCAGTGTCGAATTGCGGTGCAGCACAGCGGTGACCGGATTGCCAGCGGCGGCGAGGCGGGCCGCGACCTCGGCGCCGACCAGCCCGGTGGCGCCGGTGATCAGTACCTCCGAGCGGCCCGTCATGACAGGGTCCGCTCGATCAGGGCGATCACGTCGCCGACCCGCAGTACCCCGGCCACCTGCTCGGGCCGGTAACGCGGCAGCCCGAAGGCCCGCTCCAGCACCACGGTCAGTTCCATCAGCCGCAGCGAGTCGAATCCGAGGTCCTCCACGAGGCGCCGATCGTCTTCCGTCTCGCCCGGTTCGGGGGCCATGGCGGCGACGAGCTGCCGGACACGTTGCGCCACATCACTGTGCACGCCGGTCATCGGGGTCCTCCTTCTCGCAGATGCGGTTGCCTGCCGCCGGAGGTGAGCAGATCGCGGGCCTCGTCGAGCGGCAGGTCGGTGTCGAGATAACCGGCGACGCGCAGCCAGTCGTAGCTGATGTCCAGGGTGCGCCGCCACTGCTCCCGAGAGTCGAAGGAGGCCGGGAAGTCGTCACCGCCGACATGGCCGCGCACCCGGGTCACGAGATCGTCCAGCCGAGCCAGCTCGGCCAGGGAGTCGGCACCGGCCGCGAGCGTCCGCGCGAAGTTTACCCGGCTCGCCTCCTCGACCGACCGCAGCAGTTCCCCGCGCAGGGAGGCCGCGCCCGGCAGCAGCCGGGCCAGCGTCGGCACCGGGGCGACGTCCGCGGGCAGTGGATGTATCCCGTACGCGCACAGCACCATTCGAACCGCCATCGCCACCATGCGGTGCGCGGCGATGTCGGCGACGGCGCCCTGCCCGGCCTTCATCGCGCCGACCAGGTCCTCCCGTGCGTTCTCCAGCACCACGTTCGACCACACCAGGTCGAGTGCGCAGGCGGTGAAGCGTTCGGCGGGCAGCGGGGCGAGCGTCGCGATCGCCGCGTCGGCTCGTCCGGCGCCCGACAGTCCCAGCACCGGCAGCGCCGGGGACGGCGCGGGGGTGTACGGGCGCAGCGGCTTGCACATCGCCAGTGCCGGTGTGATCGGGCCGTCACCGCGCCACTGCAGTCCGACCAGTCCCAGCCGCACGAACTCGGCCAGTTCGGGCCCGATGTCGGCGCGCCCCAGCACCTCGCGCAGCGACCGCCGCAGCACCACCGAACGCCACGCGCGACCGCCCGCCTCCGACAGCGCGAACACCTCGCGGTCCGCGCGCAGCACGTGCACTCGCTCGCCGATGCTCCAGGTCGTGACCCCGGGTATCCGCGCCAGTACCACCAGATCCGGATCGTCGGTCACCCCGGTCACACCGAATTCGGCGGCCAGCGCGACGATCTCGGCGACCGTCGCGGATCGCGGCAGCGCGCGGTAGCGGCCGATCAGCTCCGCCGCCCGTGGTCCCGGCGCACCGCTCACCGGACGGGTGAGGATGCGGTCCACTTGTTCGGGCAGCCACTTGGTTTCGATGTAGGTCTCGCCGTACGCGGTGGCCCAGGCCTTGACCGCCTGCAACAGCCCGTCGCGAGCCCAGGCCGCGGCCTCCTCCCGTTCACCGAGGGCGGCCAGGGCGACCGCGTAGCGCAGGGCCTGGCGGGCGCGCGCGGTCCACCATTCGCCGACCTTGCCCGCGAACTCCGAATTCGGCAGCAGGGCAAGCAGTTCGGCGAGTTCCGGGCAGCCGGGGTCGGCGCGCAGGACGGTGGCGCGTAGGAAACGCTGACAGCGGTTGAGCACGTCCTCGTCCAGAGTGGCCGGGTCCGCGGCCTGCGCCACCCGGCGCAACTGCGCGCGCAGCTGGGCCACCGAGCGGGTACGCACCTCCACCCGGCGGCCGTCCAGGAACAGCACCGTGGGCAACGTCGGCAGGTCCTCGTCGCCGGGCGCGACGGCCAGGAAGTCGACATCGGACCCCTCGTTGCCGAAGCCCTCCGCCAGCGAACCCTCGAACAACACCGCCGACCGCTCCGGCACGCTCACCTGGTCCAGGGCGCGGTCGAGCAGCCGCCGGGCCGCGGGGACGGTCAGCACGGGTTCGGGTCGCGCGTCGCCGGGTGAATCCTGCTCGGCATCGGTCGCCTCGTGGGTGACGGCACCCTCGAGTCCGCCGGCACCGAAGAGCTGCCACATGTGCCGCCGCCGCGGTTTGCCACTGGACGTACGCCGGATGAAGCCGCGCGGGCCGGTGACGATTCGCGCGGTCTGGGCCGGGCCGAGCGCGGCCCGCAGCACACTGCGGGCCTGTTCCAGCCATGGGCCGGGCGCGGTCTCGGCGAACAGGACGACACCCTGGGCGCCGGCCTCGGTGAGTGCGACGGCGGCGAGTTTGCCCTTGGTGATACCGGTTTCGCGGGCGACGCGGGATTCGATGTCCTCCATGAACACCGAGCGGCCGCGCACCTTCAGGCTCGAGCCCATCCGGCCGAGCACGAAAACCTCGTCGCGATAGCGGAATCCGGCGTCGCCGGTGTGGAGCCGACCGTTGTCGATGCGGGTGCCGCCCTCGGCGGGCACGGTGTAGCCCAGCGCCACCGAGTCACCGGTGACCACCATCTCCCCCAGCGTGCCGTCCGGCAGCTCGCGGCCGTCCTCGTCGACCACCCGCACCCGCGACTGCGGCGTGGAGAAGCCGAGCCCGGTGATCCAGCCCGGCCCCGCCACCCAGCGGCCGTCGCCGAGTTCGGCCTCGGCCACCGGCCGCACCGGCTGCCCGAACCGCAGGCTCGCACCGTCCAGCCGCAACGCCGTGATCGGCCGATCGCGGGCGGAGGAGGTCACCATCAGCGTCGCCTCGGCCAAGCCGTAGGCCAGCGTATAGGCCCGAGCCGAAAAGCCCTGTGGCCCCGCCAATTCCGCGAACGCGTGCAGATCGGCGACCTCCACCGGTTCCGAGCCCACCGCCAGCGTCCGCCATCCCGACAGGTCCAGCCCGGCCACCTCCTCGGGCGAAATCCGGTGCGCCACATAGCCGAGCGCGAACGACGGCGACGGGGTGTGCTGCGCGTGGGTCATCGCCCGCAGCCACCGCATCGGGTCGCGGATGAACTGGTCCGGCCGCATCAGATACAGGTCGCCCTGATTGGTGACGGTGGTGAAGAACGCGCCCACCAGGCCCATGTCGTGATACAGCGGTAGCCAGGACGCCATCGCCTCGCCGTCGCGCCAGTCCACCAGCCGGGTGATCATCGCGATGTTGTTGGCCAGGTTCCGCCACGACACCCGGACCCCGCGCGGTGTCCCGGTGGAACCTGAGGTGAACTGCAGCAGCGCGCACTCGGCGGGCGCGCCGAAATCACGCTCGGACACCGGTTCCGGATCGTCGGCGAGCACCGGGTCGTCGGTGCGGCCCGCCTCGGCCATGGCCTGGCACACCAGCGGCCGCAGCTCCGCCGCAGTCACCACCAGCCGCGGCCGGGCCTGCCGCAGAATGGCCGCGACATGCGAAATGTACTGGGCGAGATCACCGAAGGTGGGCGGGGCGATCGGGGTGAACACGCCGCCGCACGCCCACACCGCGTAGAACGTCGCGACGCAGGGGAACCCGGTCGGCATGATCACGCACGCGCCCTCGCCGTCGCCCAGTCCGGCGGCACGCAGGCGCGCGGCCACCGCCCAGGCCAGGTCGGCCAGTTCCCGATAGGACCGGAACTCCCAGCCGTCGGCCTCGTCGGCCAGATGAATGCCGGTGTCGGCGGCCGGATTCGCCAGCCAGCCCCGCACCGCGTCGATATCGTTGTCAGCCTGCATGGGGACCGTCTCCTTCGGCCAGTACGGTAACGGTGCCACCGGTGCCGTCGACTCGGATCGACATGCCGGTGCGGAGCATCGTGGTGGCGTCGCGCAGCTGCACGACGGTCGGCACGCCCAGCTCGCGCGCCACGATCGCGACGTGGGTCAGAGGGCTGCCGCGCTCGATCACCAGCGCGGCGGCCGACGGCAGCGCGGCCACCCAGCCGGGATCGGTGCGGTAGGTGACCAGCACGCCGCCCGATACGTCGCGCGGCTGGTCGACCACGACGGCCGGGCCGGTCCCCACCCCGGGGCCCGACGGCGTGCCGGTGAGCACGGCCCCGGCGGTCGCGGCGGGCATGTCTGCGATCGGCACCCAGCCCTGCGCCGCCAGCTCCGCGCGGCCGAAACCCGGTCCGCGCGTGACGAATCGCGAGGGCGCGACGAGCCGGGCATCGGCCGCTCGCTGCTGGGTGCGGGCGGCGATCAGGGCCCGCAGCGAGTCCGTGTCCGCCCCCTCGTAGCAGCCGCGCAACTCCTGCACGGTCAGCTGGAACACATCGGCGAAGTCGTCGATGACGCCGCGCGCGGCCAGATCGCGGCCCATCACCCGGATCATCCGCTTGACCATTCCGAACGCGCGGGTGCGGCAGAACCGCAGCCGCTCGCGGTGCGCGGCGCACCGGCCGACCTTGCGGCGCAACCGTTCGTACAGCGCCCGGCGCACGCCGTGCAGGTGCTCGTCCAGGTAGGTCTCGGCCTCGGTGCCGCGACGCGTCTGCTCCTGCGGCAGGGCGGCGCGCAGCAGCACGAACAGGCTCGCGGGATCCTCGCGCAGATCCGGCGTCTCCAGCTTCAGTTCGTCGATGCTGCGATAGCCGTAGCGCGCGATGTAGTCGTCCACGCGGGCGAGGAAATCGGTCCTCCCCGCGCTCGCCAGTTCGTCTCGAACGCCTTCCGGCGCAGTCGTTTCGACGAGGGCGCGCAGTTCCGGGTCGGCGCGCACGACCTCCGCCAGCGCCGCCATGGCGCGCGCCGGTTCGGCCGACTCCACCTCCTCGCCCGGGCCGGCGACCGCGTACAGGAACCACTCCGGCGCCTTGGGCAGCAACAGTTTGGTCAGCACGTAGAGCAGGCCGGTGAGGGTCAGCAGCATCGCGTCCAGCACCATCATCGGGCCCCAGCGCCGGACCAGTTCCCGGTCCAGCCGTCGGTAGCGGGCGTAGGCCTGCTCACCGGTCAGCGCGGTGTCGTCGACCGTGTCGAATTCGTCGTAGACGCGGTAGAACTCGGCCAGGAACCGCCGCATCATGGCGTCGATGCCCACGACGCGCCGCACGTAGACCGCCGTGGTCACCGTGCGCGACCACAATCGGGCGAGCGGATTGCCGAAGGTGAAGGGGCGCAACGTCTTCGCGAGGTCGTCGGACAGCGGCTCGGCGACGCCCAGGGCCGCCTCCAGCACCCGGCGGTTGAGCGGGTAGCCGGGGGCGATGCCTACCATCCGGTACCAGTGCAGCAGGTTGTAGTAGACGCGGCCGTGGAAGCAGCCGAGCAGCACGCCGGTCCAGTCGTCGGTCTGGCGCAGCTGCCGCGGCGGCACCCGCAGCGACTCCGCGTAGCCGCGGTAGACCCGGCCGTAGATGTCGGCGGCGGTGGTGAACGTCAGCGGCGAGGTGATGCCGTTGAAGCTCTCGAGGATGTTGGAGTTGTCCCAGATGCGCAGCTCATCGGGGCCGAGCCGCTCCCCCGCGCCACGGAGCTGGGCCCCCACCGGGGTGGTGATCGGGCGGGCCTGCAGTACCCACAGCCCGTCGGCGTCGGCAGCCCATTCGATGTCCTGCGGCCCGCCCAGCGCCGCCTCCACCCGGCGGCCCAGTTCGACCAACTCGCTCAGCTCGGCGTCCGACAGCACCGGCGCGTCGCGCTGCTGCTGCGGCACCGGGACCTCGACGCAGCCGTGCTCGCCGTCGGGCCGGACGGCGGTGGTCTTCTCGCCGTGCACCGATTCCACGACCGTGCCCGAAAGCTTGTCGACTACAAGGGAATCCGCGTCCACCGCGCCCGAGACCAGTCCCTCGCCCAGGCCGTAGACCGCGCCGACGACCAGTTCGTCCGGTGCGCCGGTCATCGGGTTCGCGGTGAACAGCACCCCGCTCGTCCGCGCCTCGACCAGGCGTTGCAGCACCACCGCCGGAACGCCCGGCAGCGGCAGGCCGTGAGCGAACGCGTAGCGGATCACCCGCTCGGCGAACGCCGAGGCCCAGCAGTCGCGCACGGCGGCGGCCACCGCCTCGACGCCTCGCCGGTTGAGAAACGAATCGAACTGCCCGGCAAAGGAATAGGCCGCACCGTCCTCGGCGGCCGCCGAGGAGCGCACCGCGATCGCCGCCGCGCCGAACCGCGCGCAGGCGGCCGCTACCCGGTCGGTGACCTCCGGCGGCAGTGGCGCCGCGGCGATCCGCTCGCGCAGCGCGGCGCCGCGCCGCAGGGCCTCCTCGACCTCGGCCGACTGCGCGAACTCCGCTGCCGCCGTGACCAACTCGTCGCCGAGCCGATCGAACAACCCGGCCTCCAGTACCACCCACTCCGGTACCCGAAACCCATTCTCCCGCAATCGCCACAGCCCACGCGCCTTACCTCCGCCGGCCTCGGCACCCTCGGTGTCGGGACTCACTACCTGCACACACCCTCCCGTCGCTGACGCGGCACCGCCTGCGTGGCGGTCTCGCCACGAGTACATCCGACATACCCGGCCTTCGGGCGGTTCCTCACTCGGAACGACCTCGAATTCGCTGGTGCGCAGGCGGACACCACGGTGATGCTGGGATATAGGCTCGGTATCCGGAGGTGTTAACGGGTATCTCCGCGGATCGCGGATTCGGTATCGCCTGGCCGCCCGCACGGGGCCGGGCTAGGCTACGAGGCGCTCGTGACCATCGGCGAAGGGTGTTTGTCGGCGTGAGTTGGTCTTTCACACCGGACGAGTTCGCACACATCTGGCGCGAGACCGACCTGGATCGGCACCCGTTCCCGCTGCGGATCCTGGAAACTCCGCGCACCGAGGACGAGGCCGCCGCGCTGCGGCGCACCCTCGAGGCCCGCCTGCCGCTGCGCGCCGACCCCGACCTGTCCGCCTGCCTGCGCATTCTCGCCCGGCCGCAGACCCGGGTGGTGGCCCTCGGCGGCGGGCACGCGCCCGGCAGCGAGATCCGGGTGCTCGGCGCGGCCGTCTACGACCACGCCGTGCTCGCCGTGCAGGAACCCGGCGGCAGTCCCGGCTTCGGCGGCAACGTGCGCATCTCCATCGGCCACAGCGCCAAGCTGGGTGCGCGAATCGCGGCGCTGCTGCCCGAGACGCCACCGGGCCGGGAGCCCGCGCGGTCGGCGCCCGCGGCCGCGGTCCGCGACGAGGAGACGGTAGCGGCCACGCAGCCGCCGGTCCCGCGCATCCGGCGGCTGCTGCTGCGGCCGCACACGGCCGAGGGGCATATCCGCATCGAGGCGGCCCTGGACCGGGACAACCCGCCCACGCCGGTCTACTACACCTGGATCGACGTCGCCGACGACGGCCGCTACCTGATCCGCGCCGGTGCCGAGGTGCATGTCGTTCCCGCCTCCGCGCAGCAGCTCGCCACCCACCTACAGAAAAGGATTGCGAGGTGAACCGGCCGCACGGCTGACCGGGACGCTCCCGACCGATTAGGCTGGGTCACGACCGACCGATCAGAGGGGGTGCGCATGACGATCGAGGCGAGTCAGGCCGACATCGCCAAGTTCCTGGACGCGGCGCAGCACGGCTCGGTCCGGTTCGACCCGGCAGCGGCGCGCCGGTGCGCGGAACTCTACGACCAGCAGATCGCCCGGCTGCGGCACCTGCAGCAGCGCCTGGAATCGGTGTCGCAGCTGCACGGCTTCGGCGGCTTCTTCTCCGCGGAACAGCTGCAGGCGGGGTTCTCGCGCAAGGCCCGCGACGCCTCCGAGCTGCTCGACCGGCACATCGCCGCCTCCTATCGGATGAAGGAGGGCTTCCTGATCAGCGCGGGGCTGTACGAGGAGGCCGATGCCGCGCACGCCGCCGCGCTGCGCGCGGTCTCGTCGAGGCTGTCGCGATGACCACGGAATTCCGGTACGGACCGCAGCCGCGCCGCAACGACCCGGACTACATCAGCGCGATGGAGCATTTCGAGTCGCTGACCCACGAGCAGATCCACGCCGGCACCCAGCGGATCGACGCCGGTGAGATCCTGCAGGCCTCGCTGGTGTGGCTGGAGGCGGCGGGCACCCTCACCACCTCCATGCCCCTGACCCGCAACGAGGTCGACCGGGCGATGAACGGCGCGGCCTGGCAGGGCGCGGCCGCCGACGCCGCCGACGCCTGCACCCGCGGCCTGGCCGAATCCGTCGAGGAGCTGGCCGCGATCATGGGCGAGGTCGGCGCCCGCCTCGGCGCGCTCGCGGCCGCGGCCGAAGCGGTGAAGCTCGCCGTCGTACCTCCCGGCAGCTCCGGCCCGATCGGCACCATCGCCCGAATCCTGGAAGCGGCACACGTCCTCGACGCCCAGCTGGCCCAGGAGGCCCTCCGCCAAGAGGCGCTGCTGGCCATGAACATGATCTACAAGCCCGCCTACACCGCCGCGGGCACCGCAGTACCGGCCCTCCCCGACTCCCCCGCCCTCCCGGGCGGCGCTCCCGAATCTTCCCACACGAAACCTGCTGCCCCACAATACCTTCCACAGCAGGATTCGTCCCCGAACTCGGCTCCACCGCAGGATTCGTCCCCCCACACCGAACCACCACAGGGAGCGCCCCCGCATACCGCACCACCACAGGAACCCGCCCCCGACACCGCACCACCGCAGGGACCGCCACCGCATACCGCACCACCACAGGCCCCGGCTCCGCACACCGCACCGCCGCAAGGACCGGCCCCGCACACCGCACCGCCGCAGGGCTCGGTGCCACCGGACTCCGGTCCCGGTCCGAGCGCGCAGCCGCCGACGCCGCAACCGCAGCCGGATTCCCCCGCTCCCGGCCAGCAGGCGCCCCCGCCGCCCCAATCCTCCACGCCCACAACACCTCCGCCGCCTGCCACACCCGCGCAACCGGCGCCCACACCCGAGCACGCCCCCGCTCCGCCTCCGGCCGCCCCCGCTCCGCCTCCGGCCGCCACAGCTCCGCCACCCGCCACACCGTCACCATCCCCGCTACCTCCGCCTCCCGAGCCCGTCCCGGCCCCACCTCCGCACACGCCCCCGCCACCGCTGGAGCCCGGCCCACCCCTCTCCGACGAAGAAGGCCAGCCCGGCATCACCGGTCCCATCCCGGACACCTCCAGCCCCACCACCCCCGAACAACCCGGAGTCAGCCCGCCTGCCCGCTGATCAGTTCGCCTGCGGTCACTGCCGTGATACCGCGACCGGTATCACGGCAGGTATCAGTTGCCAGCGGGGTATGCGGTGGCTTTCGCAGTGCGCTTGCCGGAAGAACTCGACCATTGGCTGGCCCGCCGGACCAACCGTGAACACGCCAACCTGATACAGCGACTGAGCGACGCGTGAGCATTCGCTACCTGAGCGCCGAAGATACCGTGGCCCTCGGTCGCGCGACGATCCCGACTACACCTTCACCAAGTCGTCCGCGTGAATGACGGGGCGCTGCATGCCTTCCGGGAGTTCGGAGGTGGAGCGGCCGACCATGGTCTGTAGTTCGGTGCTGTCGTACTCGGCGACGCCGCGGGCTACCACGTGCCCGTCGGGGTCGACCAGGTCGATGACGTCGCCGCCATGGAAGCGGCCGCGGACGCCGGTGATGCCGGCGGCCAGCAGGGAGCGGCGGCATTGGGCGACGGCCTGCACCGCGCCCTCGTCGAGGAGTACCGCGCCGCGGCTGTCGGCGGCGTGCCGGACCCAGAACTTGCGGGCGGACAACCGGACCGGGCGGGCGGCGAAAGCGGTACCCACGGAGGCGCCGGTGAGTGCGGCGGCGGCATCGGTCGCGGCAGCGAGCAATACCGGCACTCCGGCGTCGGCGGCGAGGCGCGCCGCCGACAGCTTCGACGCCATGCCGCCGGTGCCCAGCGCGCCGCCGCTACCCGCTATCACGCCGTCCAGGTCGGCGCTGCTGCGCACCTCGGGGATGAATTTCGCGGCGCCCTTGCGGGGGTCGCCGTCGTAGAGGCCGTCCACGTCCGACAGCAGCACCAGCGCATCCGCGCCGACCAGATGCGCGACCAGCGCCGCCAGCCGATCGTTGTCGCCGAAGCGGATTTCCTCGGTGGCGATGGTGTCGTTCTCGTTGACCACCGCGATCGCGTGCAGCGACCGCAGCCGATCCAGGGTGCGCTGGGCATTGCGGTGATGCTCGCGGCGGGAGAAGTCCCCGGCGGTCAGCAGCACCTGACCGACGGTCCGCCCGTACCGCGCGAACGACGTCCCCCAGGCGTGCGCCAGCGCCAGCTGACCGACGCTGGCCGCCGCCTGCTTGGTCGCCAGATCCCTTGGCCGCGAAGACAATTTGAGCGGCGCGATACCCGCGCCGATGGCGCCCGAGGACACCACGACCACATCGGATCCGGCCCGCATCCGCGCCTCGACCGCGTCGGCCAGCTTGTCCAGCCGCTCGGTATCGAGACCGCCCGCCAGACTGGTCAGCGCCGAGGACCCGATCTTCACCACCACACTGCGCGCGGTCGCGACCGCCTCGCGCGCGGCACTGGTCTCCCGGCCCGAATCAACCTGCGTCATAACAGAACTCACTCCACAACACCGAACATCGTTGCGCCGCGGTACCGTTCGACGGCCTCATCGGCCGTCCTCGTCCTCCGAGACCAGGCCGCGCCGCACCCGGGAGGCGTGCTTGCGCTCGGCCGCCGAGATGCGTTCGGTCTGATCGAGCCGGGGATCGGTACCGCGGCCGGTCATCACCAGATCCACACCGGCGGAGATCTGCGGTTCCCAGTCGAAGCTGATGTCGCCGATGGTGACCGGCGCGCCGGGCTCGGCGCCCAGCCGCTCCAGCTCGGCCTCCACGCCGAGGCGGGCCAGCCGGTCGGCCAGGTAGCCGACGGCCTCATCGTTGTCGAACTGCGTCTGGCGCACCCAGCGTTCCGGGCGCTCGCCGCGCACGATGAAGCCGCCCTCGACCTCCGGGTCGACGGTCACCGTGAAGCCGCTCTCGCCACGCACCACCGGCCGGATGACCGGGCGCTTGGGCGCCGCCTTCGGATGCGCCTGCCGGTACTCGCGAATCAGTTCGGCCAGCGCGAAGGTCAACTGGCGCAAGCCTTCCCGGCTCACGGCCGAGATCCGGAACACGGGCCAGCCGCGCTCGGCGAACTCCGGGGTCACCAGTTCGGCCAGTTCCTCGGCGTCGGGGATGTCGACCTTGTTGAGGATCACCACGCGCGGCCGGTCGGCCAGATCGCCGAGACCCGCATCCGCTTGCAGCGCGGGCCGATACGCGGCCAGCTCCGCCTCCAGGGCGTCCACGTCCGACACCGGATCGCGGCCGGGCTCGAGGGTCGCGCAGTCCACCACGTGCGCCAGCACCGCGCACCGCTCCAGGTGCCGCAGGAAGTCCAGGCCCAGGCCGCGGCCCTCACTCGCTCCCGGAATCAGGCCGGGCACGTCGGCGATGGTGAAGGTGGTGTCACCGCTGGACACCACACCCAGGTTGGGCACCAGCGTGGTGAAGGGGTAGTCGGCGATCTTCGGCTTGGCGGCGGACAGCACCGACACCAGCGACGACTTCCCGGCCGAGGGGAACCCGACGAGCCCGACATCGGCGACCGATTTCAGCTCGAGAACGAGATCGCGCTCCTCGCCCTCCTCGCCGAGCAGCGCGAAGCCGGGCGCCTTGCGTGCCCGCGACACCAGGGCCGCGTTGCCGAGTCCGCCGCGGCCGCCGCGGGCCGCGACGAATCGGGTGCCCGCACCGATCAGATCCGCGAGGACGTCGCCGTCCGGGCCGATCACCACGGTTCCGTCCGGGACCTTCAGCAGCAGCTCACCGCCCTGCTTGCCGTTGCGGTTGCCGCCCTCGCCGGGCTTGCCGTTGCCCGCCTTGGCGTGCGGGTGGAAGTGGAAGTCCAGCAGGGTGTGCACGTTGGGATCGACCTCGAGGATCACGTCCCCGCCGTTGCCCCCGTCGCCGCCGTCGGGCCCGCCCAGCGGCTTGAACTTCTCCCGATGCACCGAGGCGCACCCGTGCCCGCCCTTACCGGCGCGCACATGCAGCACGACGCGATCGATGAACTTGGACATATTCCTGATCATCCTCCTTCTCGAATGGTCGGCTGCAAACAGAAAACGGGCCAGGGTGTTTGTCACCCTGACCCGCTTCGAAGTGTGGTGGAAGGCGGCTCAGGCCTGCGCCGGCTCCGGGACCACGATGTTGACGGTCTTGCGGCCGCGCTTGGTGCCGAACTTGACCGCGCCCGCCTCGAGGGCGAACAGCGTGTCGTCGCCGCCACGGCCGACGTTCACACCCGGGTGGAAGTGCGTGCCGCGCTGCCGGACCAGGATCTCGCCGGCCTTGACGGTCTGGCCGCCGAAGCGCTTCACGCCGAGCCGCTGGGCATTCGAGTCGCGACCGTTACGAGAGCTGGACGCACCCTTCTTATGTGCCATGGTTGTTGAACTCCTCGTACATGGGGGGAAACCCCGTAGTCGCTTACTTGATGCCGGTGACCTTCAGGACCGTCAGCTTCTGACGGTGGCCCTGACGCTTGTGGTAGCCGGTCTTGTTCTTGAACTTGTGGATGCGGATCTTCGGGCCCTTGGTCTGCTCGACGACCTCGGCGGACACCGACACCTTGGCCAGCTTGTCCGCGTCGGTGGTCAGCTCGGAGCCGTTGACGACCAGCACCGGCGCCAGCGACACCGCGGCGCCCGGCTCACCCTCGATCTTCTCGACCTTCACCAGGTCACCGACCGCGACCTTGTACTGCTTTCCGCCGGTCTTGACGATCGCGTACGTTGCCATCGGTCGGCTACCCTCTTCCTCTACTAGTGCTCGGCACTTTGCTCATGCGGCGACTCCCGGTCGACAACCGGAGACCGCCGTAGGTCTGGTCTGGTAATCACGCTGCTTCCGCGCCTGCGCTTCGAGAAGCGCCACAGCTTTCAGGTGACACAGCGCAATGCTGTCACCGAGCAGCGACTGGCCAAGATTACAGGACCCGCACCCGCCCGGCCAAACCGGGGTCCCGGCGGATCGAAGCGGGCCCGCACCGATCGGCGCGGGCCCGCCTGCGAATCTCAGTTCGGCTGTTCCGGCGCTCCCGCGGCCCGCCCGGCGGACCGGCGGCGCGGACGGCTGCGCGGCTCGACCGGAGCGGCGGGGATATCGGTGAAGTCCACGGTCGGCTGCTCCTGCTCCGCACTGGAGAGCACGAACACCGCCGCCTGACTGTCGGTGCTGAGCGCCGCGCCGGTGCGCGCCACCCGGCGACGCCCCCGGCGCGTGGCCTGGGCACCGGTCTGCTCACCGGCAAGAGCCGCACCGGCGACTCCGGCCGCGGTCTCGTCGGAAACCCCGGCGCCACCGGTCGCGTCGGCCGCGGCGCCGCCGACGGCAGCAGCCGCGGCATCCACATCAGCGGATTCGGCATCGGTGGATTCGGCCGCCGCGACGCCGGACTCGACCGTCTCGGGCTCGGCCCCCGAAGTCACGACGGACTCCGGCGCCGCACCGGACACTGCCGGAGTTTCGGACGCCACATCGGATTCGGCCGCTGCGGCCTCGCCTGCCGTCGAACTCGGGGCCTCAGCGGCGTTCGCCTCGGCCCGAAGTGCGGCCGACCGGCTGCCACGCCGGGCCCGCCGCCGCGACCGACCGGGCGTTCCCTCTTCCGAGCCCGCCCGATCGGCGGCCCGGCCCGTGCTCGAATCCGCCTGCGCCGCAGTCGAAGCCACCACCTCGAGATCGGCCTCGGCGGCTTCCTGCACCGCTTCCGCGGCCGCCACCGCGACCTCGGCCTCGGCGGTCGCCACCGAGGCGGCCTCCTCGGCCTGATGCGCGGCCATCGCCAGCGCCACCGGGTGCGCCCGCTTGGCGGCCGCGTCCTCCTCGGAATGCGGCTCGGCCGATACGGCGGTGCCGTTGGTGGCGGGCACGGCCGGGACGGGCGCCGGCGCCTTGTCCTTACGACGGCGCCGACCCTCGCGGCGCCCGCTGCTCTCCTCCGCGGCCGGGGTCTCGACCGGATAGTTGTGCACCAGGATGCCGCGTCCGTGGCAGTGCTCGCAGGTGGTGGAGAACGCCTCGACCAGACCGGTGCCCAGCTTCTTGCGGGTCATCTGCACCAGCCCCAGCGATGTCACCTCGGACACCTGGTGCCGGGTGCGGTCGCGCCCCAGCGCCTCGGTCAGGCGGCGCAGCACCAGATCCCGGTTCGACTCGAGCACCATGTCGATGAAGTCGACGACGATCATGCCGCCGATGTCGCGCAGGCGCATCTGCCGCACGATCTCCTCGGCCGCCTCCAGGTTGTTGCGAGTGACCGTCTCTTCCAGGTTGCTGCCACCCGCGCCGGTGAACTTTCCGGTGTTGACGTCGATGACGGTCATGGCCTCGGTGCGGTCGATGACCAGGGTGCCGCCGGAGGGCAGCCACACCTTGCGGTCGAGCGCCTTGGCCAGTTGCTCATCGATGCGGAAGCTGCCGAAGACGTCGACGTTCGGGTTCTCGTGCCGCTCGACGCGGGCCAGCAGGTCCGGCGCCACCGTGCGGATGTAGTTCTCCACGGTGGTCCAGGACCGGTCGCCCTCGATGACCAGTTTGGAGAAGTCCTCGTTGAACAGGTCGCGGATCACCTTGACCAGCAGGTCGGGCTCCTCGTAGAGCGTCTTCGGCGCTCCCGAGCCGTTCTTGGACTGCTCCTCGATGGTCTTCCAGGTGGCCTGCAGCCGCTCCACGTCGCGGGCCAGCTCGGTCTCGGCGACGCCCTCGGACGCGGTGCGGATGATGACCCCGGCGTCCTGCGGCACGATGTCGCGCAGGATCTCCTTGAGCCGCTTGCGCTCGGTGTCGGGCAGCTTGCGGCTGATACCGGTGGACGAGCCGCCCGGCACGTACACCAGGAAGCGACCGGCCAGCGAGATCTGCGTGGTCAGCCGGGCGCCCTTGTGCCCGACCGGGTCCTTGGAGACCTGCACCAGCACGGTGTCGCCGGGCTTGAGCGCCTGCTCGATCTTGCGCTCCTTGCCGCCGAGCCCGGCGGCCTCCCAGTTCACCTCGCCCGCGTACAGCACGCCGTTGCGGCCGCGCCCGATGTCGACGAACGCGGCCTCCATGCTGGGCAGCACGTTCTGCACCTTGCCCAGGTACACGTTGCCGACCATGGACGCCTGGCCACTGCTGGTCACGAAGTGCTCGACGAGGATGTTGTCCTCGAGCACGGCGACCTGGACGGTGGCGGCCGGATGTTCGGGGAAGGTCTTCTCGCGCACCACCATGACCCGGTCCACCGATTCGCGGCGAGCCAGGAACTCCGACTCGGTCAGGATCGGCGGGCGGCGGCGGCCGGCCTCGCGCCCGTCGCGGCGGCGCTGTCGCTTGGCCTCGAGCCGCGTGGAGCCGGTGATGCCCTGCACCTCGTCGCCGGAACCGCGGCGCTTGTTGCGCGGCTCGCGCTCGTGCACGACGGTGTTCGGCGGATCGTCCTCGCTCGCCTCGGGCTCGGCGTCCTCGCCCGCCTTGCGGCGACGGCGACGGCGACGGCGGCGGCTGGAGCCCTCCGGCACGGCGTCGCCGTCATCGGACCCGTTCTCGGCGGACTCGTCGTCCTCGGCGGCGGAATCGGACTCGGACTCGGAGTTCTGGTCGTCCTCGGCCTCGTCGTCCTGGTCGCTGTGCTGTTCGCCACGACCGCGACCGCGGCCGCGGCGGCCCCGGCGACGGCGGCGGGAGCGATTGCTGTCGTCACCGTCGTCGCGGGACTGGTCGTCGTCCCACGCGTTCCCGGCGTCGTCGGCATCGGTGTCGGCGTCTTCGGCCCGCTGTTCGGCCGGTCTGCTCGGCTCTTCCGGGGCGGGCCGGTCGGCCTCGGCCTCCTCGACCGGCGCGGCCTTCGCTTCCGCGGGCGGGGACTGCCGCTCGGCGCGCAGCTTGCGCCGCATCTCCTGGGCGGCGGTCGCGTCGGGCGGCAGGAACAGCGGGGCGGCCACCACCGCGGGCGGCTCGAAGGCGACGGGTTCGGGAGCGGGCGGTTCGGGGGCGTGGAAGGGGCTGGTGAACAGCGACTGCCGCAGCGGGCGATCCGGGACGGCCAGCGTCTCGGCCGTCTCCGACGAGGGGTCGGCGGACTCCGCGTCACCGCTCGCTGCCGCCGTGCCGACGGATACCGCGGTCCGCGTCGACGCCTCCGAGCGCTCCGGCTCGGCGGGCTCCGCGGTATCGGCAGGCGCGGCGTCCTCGGCGGCCGGGGCGCTGCTCGACTCGGACGTCTCGGGGACGAGCGCCTCCCGCACCGATTCGGCCACCCTGCGGTCCAGGCTGGACTGCGCGCTGCGGGCCTCGGCGCCCAGTTCGGTCAGGTGGGCCAGAATGCGTTTGCTGGTGGTGCCGAGCAGTTTCGCCAGCGCATGGACCCGGATACGTTCGGGCAACTGCGCCGCCTCCCCTGCCCCGGCCGCCTCGTCAGAAGCGGATTCACCATTACTTTTCGACGTTCCCAGCGGCTCTTGATCGGCCACGAAATCTCCTCGGGCCCCCGGGCGCGTCCCTCCCGTACGGGGAGGTGACGCGGCCGACGCGGGGGCACTGTTCGTTCGCCTCACGCCGCGGGGGCGCGAGGTCCAATGGTCTCGCCCCGCGTGCCCCGTTATCACCTTGTCGTTCGTCGGTCGGCTAACTGGTCACGCGGCGCCTGGCTGTTGGCTTCAACACCGGATGCGAGCGCTCATCCAGCGTGCCCACCGGATGGCCGAGTCTTGGTAACCGTCCGTGGGCAGCGATGATCGGCGTCGTACCGCGGTGCCATGGCCGCGACCGCCACCTGCCGCAAACGGCGGGCGTCGATCACTTCCACAGCCAGTATCCCACACCGTGCGCCGGGCATTCGCCATCGACGTACTGCCGCGGCGGCGCACGGGCCCCGCGAACCCCGCCGAGCTCCGGCGGGGTGGCGGCGCCGGGCACGGTGTTCCGGGCGGTCCTACTGGGGAAGCTCGGGGAACCAGAGCGCGATCTCGCGCTTGGCGGATTCGGGCGAGTCGGAGCCGTGGACGAGGTTGTACTGGGTCTCGAGCGCGAAGTCGCCGCGGATGCTGCCCGGCACCGCCTTCTCGACCGGATCGGTGCCGCCGGCGATCTGCCGGAAGGCGCTGATCGCCCGGGGCCCCGCGAGGACCGCCGCCACGACCGGGCCGGAGGTGATGAACTCGATCAGGGAGCCGTAGAACGGCTTCTCGGCGTGCTCGGCGTAGTGGGCCGCGGCCAGCTCCTCGGACACCGTCTTCAGTTCCAGCGCCGCGACCTTCAGTCCCTTGCGCTCGATGCGGGTGATGACCTCACCGATCAGCCCCCGGGCCACGCCGTCGGGCTTGATGAGTACCAACGTCTGCTCAGTCACGGCGACACTCTAGCTGTGTTGTCTGGCGGCGCCTTCGGCGCCGCGGGTTCGCGGCCCCCTGTGGCTCGGTTTTCAGCGGACGAGACTCGCGCTTCGCGCATGCGCTTCGTCCGCTGAAAACCGAGCCGGGCCGCGAACCGTACCGGCTGGCCTTGGGCGGATGGTCTTTGGACGGATGGTCTTTGGACAGATCGGCTTCAGGCTCGCTGGCTCGGGAGGAGGCCCTGGTCCATGCGGCGGCGGACATCGGAGCGCAGGACGAGGATGAAGGCCCAGACCGCGGCGAAGACTACGCCGATCACGAAGATCGAAATATGGATGAAGCCACCCAGCAGGAGCAATACCTGTAGGCCGAGGTTGAATGGCAGTGCCCACGACCGCCGTTGCAGGCCCGCCCCGAGGATCATCAGTACGGCCAGGCCCACCAGGCACGCCACCGACCACCAGGCCAGGCCGCCGCCGACCGATGCCACCACCGGCAGTGCCAGCAGGACGGTGATCGCCTCCAGCACCAGCGCACCGGCCATCACGCCGCGCAGGCCCTTCCACGGATCGGCCGCGGGCGGCGGGACTTCCTGATCACTCATGGTTGTGCCTGCCTCATGCGGGATCCTTTCCGAACAGGGAGCGCGCCGCACCGGCGGTGACGACCGAACCGGTGACCACGATGCCCGCCCCGGACACCGGTTCGCCGGATTCGGCGGCCTCCTCCGCGATCGCGATCGCGGTCTCGACGGCGTCGGTGAGGGTGGTGGCGGTGACGACGCGTTCGTCGCCGAAGCGCTGAACCGCCAGATCGGCCAGATCGTCGGCGGCGAGGGCGCGCGGAGAACCGTTGGTGGTCACCACGATCTGGTCGAGCACCGGCTCCAGCGCGGACAGGATGCCCGCAGCGTCCTTGTCCGCCAGCACCGCGACCACGCCGACCAGCTTCCGGAAGTCGAACTCACCGGTCAACGTCGCCGCCAATGCCTGAGCGCCGGCCGGATTGTGCGCGGCGTCGATGAAGATGGTCGGCGCGCTGCGCATCCGCTCCATCCGCCCGGGGCTCACCGCGGCCGCGAATCCGGCTCGCACGGTGTCGATGTCGAGTTGTTTCTGCGCGCCCGCGCCGAAGAACGCCTCCACCGCCGCCAGCGCCAGCGCCGCGTTGCGTGCCTGGTGCTCGCCGTGCAGGGGCAGGAAGATCTCGTCGTACACCCCGCCCAGCCCCTGAATCTCGAGCACCTGGCCGCCGACCGCGACGCGCCGCGACAGCAGCCGGAACTCCGCGCCCGCCCGGGCCACGGCCGCGTCGGCGGTCACGGCCCGGCGCAGCAGCACGTCCATCGCCTCGGGGTCCTGCTCGGCGATGACGGCGACGGTCTCGCGCGGCACCAGCGGATCCTCGGGCGCCTTCTTGATGATCCCGGCCTTCTCCCCCGCGATGGAGGTCAGGTCCGGGCCAAGATACTCGGTGTGGTCCAGCCCGATCGGGGTGATGACCGCGACCTGACCCTCGACGACGTTGGTGGCGTCCCAGGTGCCGCCCATGCCGGTCTCGATCACCGCGACATCGACCGGAGCCTCCGCGAACGCGGCATAGGCCATGCCGACGAGTACCTCGAACTTGCTCATCCGCGGCCCACCGGCATCCTGCGACTGGCGATCGATCATCTCGACGTAGGGCTGCAGCTCGCGATAGAGCTCGACGTAGCGTGCCGGGCTGATCGGCTGATTGTCGACGGCGATGCGCTCGGTCGCCAGCTGCAGATGCGGGCTGGTGAACCGGCCGGTGCGCCGGTGCATCGCGGTGAGCAGCGCGTCGATCATCCGGGTGACCGAGGTCTTGCCGTTGGTGCCCGCGACCTGGATCGCCGGGTAGCCGCGCTGCGGCGAGCCCAGCACATCCATCAGGGTGGCGATGCGGGTCAGCGAGGGTTCGATCTCGGTTTCGCCCCAGCGCTGGTCGAGTTCGGCCTCGACCAGGGCCATCTCGGCGAGATCGACCGGAGACGGTCCCGAATGCAGGCGTTCGGCCCCGCCGCGCTGCCGCTCCGGTTCGTCGTTCACACCGCTCCCTTCCTGGTGATGGTCACTTGCGCGCCGCGATCTCGTCCAGCCGCGCCCCGATCCGCGCCACCTCCGATTCCGCGACCTCCCGGCGGCCGCGGATCTTGGCGACGACCTGATCGGGCGCCTTGGCCAGGAACGCCTCATTGCCGAGCTTGGCGGCGGTGCTCGCCAGTTCCTTCTGCGCGGCCGCGAGATCCTTCTCCAACCGGCGGCGCTCGGCGTCCAGGTCGACCGTGCCGGAGGTATCCAGTTCCACCGTCACGGTACTGCCGGACAGCCGCACCTCGACGGCGGCGGTGGCCGAGAAGCCGTCACCGGGCTCGGTGAGGCGGGCCAGCGCGGCGATCTCCGCGCGCAGTCCGTTCAGGTCGGCGGCCTCGATGCCGACCAGCTGCGCGGCCACCTTCTGCTTGTCGGTGAGGCCCTGGTCGCTGCGGAAGCGGCGGATCTCGGTGATGAGCTTCTGGGCGTCGGCGATTCGCCGGGCCGCGACCGGGTCGGCGGCGACCCCGGTGGCCTGCGGCCACTGCGCGATCACGATCGATTCGCCGCCGGTGAGGGCCTGCCAGAGCGTCTCGGTGACGAACGGGATCACCGGGTGCAGCATCCGCAGCAACGCGTCCAGCACGCTGCCCAGCACCACGCGGGTGCTCCCGGCCCGCTCCTCGGATTCGGCGAACTGCACCTTGGCCAGCTCCAGGTACCAGTCGCACAGTTCGTCCCAGGCGAAGTGGTACAGCGCCTCGCACGCCTTGCCGAATTCGTAGCGGTCGAACGCCGAATCCGTCTCGGCGCGAACCTCTTCCAGGCGATCGAGGATCCAGCGGTCGGCGTCGGTGAGCGCGTCCCGGCTCGCGACCGTCCCCGCGACGGCGCCGTTCATCAGCGCGAACTTGGTCGCGTTGAACAGCTTGGTGATGAAGTTGCGCGAGGCCTGCACGTGCGCCGGGCCGACCGACAGGTCGCTGCCGGGCTGCGCGCCCCGCGCGAGCGTGAAACGCGTTGCGTCGGCGCCGTATTCGTCGATCCAGTCCAGCGGATCGATACCGATGCCCTTCGACTTGGAGTACTTGCGGCCCTGCTCGTCGCGAATCAGTCCGTGCAGGAAGACATCCCGGAACGGCACCGGCGCCGCCCCCGGCTGCTTGCCCGCGGCGATGGCCGGATCGTCGGCGACGAACGTGCCGAACATCATCATCCGGGCGACCCAGAAGAACAGGATGTCGTAGCCGGTGACGAGCACGCTGGTGGGATAGAACTTCGCCAGCTCGGGTGTGGCGTCGGGCCAGCCCATCGTGGAGAACGGCCACAGCCCGGAGGAGAACCAGGTGTCGAGCACGTCCGGATCCTGCACGTAGCCCTCGGGCGCCTGCTCGTCCGGACCGACGCAGATGATCTCGCCCTCGGGGCCGTACCAGATCGGAATGCGGTGGCCCCACCACAGCTGCCGCGAGATGCACCAGTCGTGCATGTCGTCCACCCAGGCGAACCAGCGCGGCTCCTGACTGGGCGGGTGAATCACGGTGTCGCCGTTGCGCACCGCGTCTCCGGCGGCCTTGGCCAGCGACTGCACCTTCACCCACCACTGCATCGACAGCCGCGGCTCGATCGGCTCGCCGCTGCGCTCGGAATGGCCCACGCTGTGCACGTACGGGCGCTTCTCGGCGACGACGCGGCCCTCCGCGGCCAGCCGCTCGCGCACCTTCAGCCGCGCCTCGAACCGGTTCATCCCGTCGAATTCCGTGCCGGTGCCGGTGATTCGGCCGGATTCGTCCATGATGGTCGGCATCGGCAGCTGGTGGCGCAGACCGATCTCGAAGTCGTTGGGGTCGTGGGCCGGCGTGATCTTCACTGCGCCGGAACCGAATTCGGGGTCGACGTAGTCGTCGGCGACGATCGGGATCTGCCGTCCGGTGATGGGGTGGTAGAGGGTGGTTCCGATGAGCGATTGGTAGCGCTCGTCGTCGGGGTGCACGGCCACGGCGGTGTCGCCGAGCATCGTCTCGACCCGGGTGGTGGCCACGATCACGTGCGGCTCGTCGTCGTTCAGGGAGCCGTAGCGCAGCGACACCAGCTCGCCCTCGACGTCCTTGTAGTTCACCTCGATGTCGGAGATGGCGGTGCGTAGTTCCGGCGACCAGTTCACCAGCCGCTCGGCGCGGTAGATGAGACCGGCGTCGAACAGCCGCTTGAAGATCGTCTGCACCGCGCGGGACAGGCCGTCGTCCATGGTGAAGCGGTCGCGGCTCCAGTCGACGCCGTCGCCGAGGCGGCGCATCTGGCCCTGGATGGCGCCGCCGGATTCGCGCTTCCAGTCCCAGACCTTGTCGATGAACAGCTCGCGGCCGAAGTCCTCTTTCGTCTTGCCGTCGACGGCGAGCTGCTTCTCCACGATGGTCTGGGTCGCGATGCCGGCGTGGTCCATGCCGGGCAGCCACAGCACCTCGTACCCCTGCATCCGCTTGCGGCGGGTGAGCAGGTCCATGAGGGTGTGGTCGAAGGCGTGGCCCATGTGCAGATTGCCGGTGACGTTCGGCGGCGGCAGCACGATCGAGTAGGGCGGCTTGTCGCTGTCGGCGCGGGCGGTGAAGTAACCAGCGGCTACCCAGCGCTCGTACAGCTCGGCCTCCACCTCGCCGGGATTCCAGCTCTTGGGGAGGGCATCGGCACGATTACGTGAGTTCTCAGAGGCTGTGCTGGTCACCGTGCGATTCTAAGGAGGGGGGCCGAATACCCGAAGGGCGGGGTTTTCGGCGGATGAGGGACACCGAAAACCCCGCCCACGAGATTCAGACTACCGCCGATCCCGACCCGGTCGCACTATCCATATGCAATTCTCAGGTTTTGCCCGAAACCGTTGCGTTGGTGCGGGTTTGCCTCTCGGCCGCGGCTCAGGAAGCGGGTGAGACCTCGGCCTCGACCAGATCGGCGTTGATCGCCATGGCCGCCGCCGAGGCCGCGCCCGCCGCGGTGATCACCTGGGCCCGCGGATCGGCCACATTGCCCGCCACCCACACGCCCGGAACCGAGGTGCGACCCGAGGCGTCGGCGACCACCCAGCCCTCGGCGTCCAGAGCGCAGCCGAGCGCCGACAGCACGGTGTTGTCCGGGACGAAGGTCGGCGCGACGAACACCACCGAGCGGGGCACGACCTCGCCGTCGGCGAGCCGCACGCCGCACACGCGGTCGTCCTCGACGACCAGTCCGGCCACCTCGCCCTCGACGATTCGCACGCCGCGGCCGATGATGCGGTGGCGCTGCTCGGCGGTCAGCGTCATGGTGTGTGGGAAGAAGACGAGGTCCGCGGACCACTGCGGGAGCAGCAGGGCCAGGTGTACCGCGCGGGCCAGGGCGCCCGGCTCGGTTCCGCCGATGAGGCCGAAGGGCCGATCCGACACCTCGTAGCCGTGACAGTACGGGCAGTGCAGCACGTCGCGGCCCCAGCGTTCTCGCACGCCCGGCAGGTCCGGCAACTCGTCCCGCAGGCCGGTCGCGACGAGTATCCGGTGCGCCCGCAGTTCCCGGCCACCGGCGAGCCGCACGGTGCAGCCGGGCCCGGCGTCGACCACCCGATCATCGATCAGCTCCACCCCGTACCCGGCAACCTCGCGGCGTCCGGCGGCGAGCAGTTCGCCCGGCGGCATGCCGTCGCGGGACAGGAAGCCCTGCATGTGTTCGGCCGGCGCGTTGCGCGGCTGCCCGGCGTCGACCACCGCCACCCGCCGCCGTGACCGGCCCAGGACCAGCGCCGCCGACAGTCCGGCCGCGCCGCCGCCCACGATCACCACGTCGTATCTCGTCTCGCTCATGCTCGCGACGGTGCCGCATCGGTGCCGAAACAGCAAAGAAATTTGCCGTTTCCGGGAAAGCGCGGAAGATCGGGACGATGACCGGCAATCCCGCCCTCGACGCCGCCCTCGCCGACGTCGGACCGCGCCTGCGCATGCTGCGCACCCGGCGCGGCGTCACACTGACCGAACTCGCCGCCGCCACCGGCATCTCCAAGAGCACGCTGTCGCGGCTGGAGTCCGGTCAGCGGCGGCCGAGCCTGGAACTGCTGCTGCCGATCGCGCACGCGCACGAGGTGACCGTCGACGATCTGGTCGCGCTGCCCCGCTTCACCGACCCGCGGGTGCAGGGGACGGCCCGCCGGGTCGCCGGACGCACCATCCTGCCCCTCACCCGGCGGCCCGGTGCGATCCAGGCTTACAAGATCACCATTCCCGCCGACGAACCGCCCCCGGAACCGAAGGTGCACGAGGGGCACGAATGGCTGTATGTGCTGTCGGGCCGCCTGCGCCTGCTGCTCGGCGGGCACGATCTCGAACTGGGTCCGGGCGAGGCCGCGGAATTCGATACCCGGCAACCGCATTGGTTCGGCAGTGCGGGTCCCGGGCCGGTGGAAATCCTGAGCATCTTCGGCAGGCAGGGCGAGCGGATCCATCTGCGGGCACGACCCAGGACGGACTGAGATCTCAGGGTTTTCCCTGTTGCCGAACGGATTTCGAGGCGGGACCCTGGAATGGGTGAACCCTCCCCTGGACCCCGGGCGTGCTCCGGCACCCGACCCACGCATCGTGACCCCGGCGGCCGTCTCGGATCTGCGCGGCCGCACCGTCGCCGAATTACGTTATCCGGCAAGGGCTGCTCTGCTGTTCACCGGCGTGCCGGGGGCGGGCAAGAGCACGGCGCTGCGACAGCTGTTCGGCAGTGTGGACGACACGGTGGCGGCGGTCGTCCGCCGGGGCGCGACGCTGGTGGACTCCCAGCAATCGCGCAATTGGTGGCGGCTGCGCCTGGGATGGTTGCCGTACGCGCTGTGGCTGCCGATCGTGCACCTCACCCACTACGGCCGGATCCACCGCGCGCTGCGCGAGGCCCAGACCCCGGTTGTCGTGCACGACTGCGGAACCCGCCGCTGGGTCCACCGGATGATCACCGCCTGGGCCACCCGCAGCGGCCGCGAGGTTCACATCGTCATGATCGACGTCGCGCCCGGCGCGGCCCGTGACGGCCAGCGGGTCCGCGGCCGCCGGGTGAGCCGGATCAGTTTCGCCCTGCACAGCGCGCGGTGGCACCGACTGGTCGACCGGGTCGTCGCCGGGAGCGCACCTCGTCCCGCCCCGGCCTCCGTGGTAATCGTCGACCGGGCAACGGTTTCAGGTCTGCGAGCGGTCTCGTTCGACGTTTGAGCCCGCACCCGGTCAGGGCACGAGGACGGGCTGTGCGGCGGGTATGGCGCGGAAGGTCGCCGGGAGGACCCCCGCCGGTTCGCCGTCCGCGGTGGCGGGGGCGCCCGGCGCGGTCAGAGTTGTCGTCGCCGCGCGGTATTGGCTGACGGCCGGGTGGTCGATGCGCTTGCCCGAGGACAGGGCGGGGAGCAGGCGCAGCATATCGCGGCGCGACATGGCCCCGACGACGGTGAGGTCCAGCAGCCCGTCGTCCAGGCGGGCATCGGGACAGATCAGCATGCCGCCGCCGTAGGTGCGGCCGTTTCCGACGGCGACCATCACCGCGGGCGTCTCGATCACCGTGTCGCCGGATTCGCCTGGCGTGCCGGACAATTCGATGCGGTAGGGCACGGCCAGGCCGCCGGTGAGTTCGGCGAGCGCGGCGACGGTGTAACGCAGCGACCCCTTCGGCCGCCGCATCCGGTTGGCGCGCAAGGTGACCCGGGCGTCGAAACCGGTGCCGGTGACGGTGGCGAAGCGCAGCGGCCCGCCGTATTCGGCCCGCACCGTGCCGGAGTCGATCTCCCCGAGGTCGATCGCGCGAGCCTTACCGGCCAGGACGATATCGACGGCCGCTGTGACATCGTCGGGAATGCCCAGCTCGCGGGCCAGGTCGTTACCGGTACCGCCCGGCACCAGACCCAGCGGCACCCCGCTGCCCGCGAGTGCCTGCAGCGCCAGGCACACCAGACCGTCACCACCGGCGCACACCACGGCGTCCGGCGGCGTGCCATCGGCCAGTGCCGCCCGGACCAGCTCGACCGATTCCGCGGCGGTCGCGCCGTGCACCTGCGCCACCTCGACGCCGCGATCGGCGAACCGCGCCCGCGCCGCTGCCGCCGCCACCGCACCCCGGCCCTGCCCGGACAGCGGGTTCGTGACCAGCAGGACCGATGGGGTACCGCTCACAGCTCCGACCTCTCACCGTACGTGCGGACATCCGCCGAGATCCGCTTGGAGAATGCTACGGCCGACCCGTCGCCGTCCGCGTGGTCGCGGTCCTGCCTCGACAAACCCACAGCGGCGCAGCGGAACTCGCTCACGGGATCAGCTTGCCGGGATTGAGGATGCCGACCGGGTCGACCGCCGCCTTGACCGCGCGCAGCACCTCGACACCGAGATCGCCGATCTCCGCGGACAACCACGGGCGGTGATCCGCGCCGACGGCGTGATGATGGGTGATGGTCCCGGCCGCCGCAGCGATGGCATCGCCCGCCGCGCGCTTGGCCCGCAGCCACTGCTCGATCGGATCGTCGAGTTGCTTCGCCACCACGGTGAAATACAGCGACGCGCCGGTCGGATAGGTGTGCGAGATGTGGCACATCACCAGCGCCGGAGTGCCCTGGGCCGACAGCGAATCGGTGAGCGCCGCGGTCACCTCGGCCTTCAGCCGCGACAGGTTCGACCAGCTGGTCGCGGTTTCCAAGGTCTCGCAGAGGATTCCGACATCCAGCAGCGCGTCGCGCAGATACGGCGCGGCGAACCGGCCGCGCTCCCATTCCCGGGCAGGCTGTTCACCGAGCGCGGTGCCACCGGCCGTGGCGAGCAGCGCGGTCGCCTCGGCGGTGCGGGCCGCGACGTGCGCCGCGCTGCCCTCGAACGTGGTGATCGCCAGGCACCCCGTCACGGACTCGCCGCCGACGTCGCCCGAACGCGCCAGGTTGAGCCCCGTCTCGGCCTCGTCGGACAGGCGCAGCACGGTGGGCGCCGCCCCGGCTTGCACCACGGTGCGCAGCGCCGCCGCGCCGGTGGCGAAGTCCGGGAACGACCAGGCCTGGTACGCAACGGTTTCCGGCACCGGATGCACCCGCAGCGTGACCGCCGTGATCACCCCGAGTGTGCCCTCCGATCCGGCGAACAGTTCCCGCAGATCGGGGCCGGCGGCCGAGGCGGGGGCGCGCCCGAGGGCCAGGGAGCCGCCCGGGGTGGCGATCAGCATGCGCTGGATCATGTCGTCGAAGCGCCCGTAGCCCGCCGACGCCTGCCCCGACGAGCGGGTCGCCGCGAAGCCGCCGATGCTGGCGAACTCGAAGCTCTGCGGGAAATGGCCGAGCGAAAGGCCATGCTCCCCAAGGATTCTCTCCGCCTGCGGGCCGGTGAGTCCCGCGCCCAGGGTGGCGGTGCCACTCACCGGATCGATTTCGCTCACCGTATCGAGCCGCCGCAGGTCGACGGCGATCACGGCGTCGAAGCGATCGCGGACCGGGTCCACGCCGCCCACCACGCTGGTCCCGCCGCCGAAGGGCACCACGGCCAGACCCTGTGCGGCGCAATACGCGAGCACCGCTACCACCTGCTCGTGGTCGGCGGGATAGACGACGGCGTCGGGCGCGTCCTGCGGGCCGTCGGCGCGACGGCGCAGCAGATCGGGCGTGCTCTTGCCACCGGCGTGCAGGAGCCGGTCCCGGTGGTCGACCGATACGTACTCCGCACCGACCACCGCGGACAACCCCGCGAACCCCGCCGCCGTCAGCGTCGAGTCGCGGAGCGGCACGTCGCCCTCATCGCGACGAGCCACCGGCTCCCCGGACACTCCGAACACCTGCGCCAGCAGCGTCCGGATCCGCTCCGGAAGCGGCGCATGACCGGCCGGAACACCCCAGGCGTCCCACACCATACGCGGGCGCGACCCCGACTCGCCCGGCATTCGCGGCGAAGTGTGCTCATGCATGTCCGTCATGCGTTACAGTCTGACATAGAATGTCAAGCAGTAACGAAGGTGGCACCGCCATGCACACGATCGACACCACCGGCACCGACGAGATGTCCGCCATCGACGTGGCGATCCTCGACGCGGGTCGCGCCTGCGTAGAGGAATTCGGTGTCCGGCGCACCACGCTCTCCGAGGTCGCGCGCCGCGCCGGGGTCAGCCGGCCCACGGTGTACCGCCGCTGGCCCGACACCCGGTCGCTGATCGCGGAGCTGCTGGTCCGCGAAATGCGCGGCATCGTCGGCAAGACGATGCCCGCGCGCGGCCCCGCACGAGCCCGGCTGGTGGAGGGTGTGGTGGCGGGCGCGGCCATGCTGCGCTCGAACCGGTTGTTCGCCAAGATCTTCCGCACCGACACCGACCTGATGCTGACCTACGTGTTCGGCCGCCTCGGCCGCAATCAGCACGAGCTCATCCTCCTTTTCGCCGCGGTCATCCGAGAGGGCCAGCGCGACGGTTCCATCCGCGACGGCAACCCCGACCACCTGGCCACCATGGTCCTGCTGATGAGCCAGTCCGCGGTCCAGTCCGCCGCCACGGTCGGCGACCTCCTCGCCCCCCACCACCTCGACACCGAACTGGCCCGCGCCATCGACGGCTACCTCGTCCCCGACGGCGCCGAGCGACTCGCATGACCACCGCACCTGTCACGAAGACCTTTGCAGCCCAGACCATTACGCAAGCCGGCGTGGCGCGCTGTGCGCCCGGATGCCCGTCCACGGGACAACTCCGCGCCGGGCGGCCCAGCGGCACCGCGCCATGGTCGCGGCGGGATCGCCGTCCGGGTCGGCCCGGGCGACCGACGAACGAGAATGGACACCCGGCAGCGGCGAGTACGCCGATGAGCGGCGGACCGGAACAGCCGGTAGCGGCAGCGACGATACACGCCGATACGGCCTGGGCTACGACAGCCCGGACAGGGCGGGCGACGAGGTGCGCCGATACGGCCCGGGCTACGACGGCCCCGGCAGCGGGCAAGCGGCAGCGACGAGACACGCCGATATGGATATGGCCAGGGGTGGAACAGCCCAGGCAGGGCAAACGACGAGGTGCGCCGATGCGGCCTGGGCAGGGCAGCCCGAGCCGGTGGGCGGGCGAAGTGCCATGGGTGACGGGAGTGGCCGATGCGGGGCGGCCGGGACGGGCAGGGCGACCGGTGATCGAGAGGTGAGGTGCCATGGGTGATCGGAGTGGCGGGATATCCTGGGGGGCAAGTGGTTCGGGGGATTCGGCGCTCAACGCGGGGCGGCGGGAGCGGGAGTTGCTGGCGCTCGGGGATGGCGCGGTGGTGGATGTGCTGGTGATCGGGGGTGGGATCACCGGTGTCGGGACGGCTCTGGACGCGGCGAGCCGAGGGTTGCGGACCGTTCTGGTGGAGCAGCACGATCTCGCGTTCGGTACCAGCCGGTGGAGTTCGAAGCTGGTACACGGAGGGCTGCGGTATCTGGCCAGTGGCGGGGTGGGGATCGCGCACGAGAGCGCGGTGGAGCGCGACGTGCTGCTCACCACCACCGCACCGCACCTGACCCGGGCGCTTCCGCAGGTGGTGCCGCTGCTGCCGGAGGTCGGCGCAGCCCAGCGGACGCTGGTACGGGCCGGATTCGCGGCGGGTGACGTGCTGCGGCGCACGGCCGGTACCCCGGCGGCGGTACTTCCCCGGTCGCGGCGGATCGCGGCCGCCGAAGCCTTGCGCTTGGCTCCGACGCTGCGCCGCAACGGTTTACGCGGCGGCCTGCTCGCCTGGGACGGGCAGTTGGCCGACGATGCCCGCCTCGTGGTCACGATCGCCCGCACCGCCGCGGCCTACGGGGCGGCGGTCCTGACTCGGGTTCGCGCGCAACAGGTCACGGGCGATTCGGCAGTCCTGCACGACACCCTGACCGGCGCGACCCTCACCGTCCGAGCTCGTTCGGTCGTCAATGCCACCGGCGTCTGGGCCGACCGGGTCGATCCGAGCATCGAACTGCGCCCCAGCCGCGGCACCCACCTGGTGTTCGACGCGGCCGCGTTCGGCGGCCTGAGCGCCGCGCTGACCGTGCCCGTCCCGGGCAGCACCAGCCGCTTCGTCTTCGCCTTCCCGGCCGCGCACAACCGCGTGTACCTCGGCCTCACCGACGAGGACGCACCCGGGCCGGTCCCGGACGAGCCGGAGCCCTCCGCCGCGGAGATCGACTTCCTGCTCGAGACCGTCAACACGGTGCTGCGCGAGCCCTTGCGCCGCAGTGATATCCGCGGACGCTTCGCCGGTCTGCGTCCGCTGCTGCGCACCGCAGGCGACAGCACCGCCGACATCTCCCGCGAACACGCGGTGCTGCACTCCCCCGGCGGCCCGATCACCGTCGTCGGCGGCAAACTCACCACCTACCGCAAGATGGCCGAAGATGCCGTCGACGCCGCGGTGGCCGCCGCCGGGCTGTCCGCCGAGCCCTGCCGCACCAAGCGAATACCGTTGGTGGGCGCGGTCTCCGGCGCCGTTCGCGACCATCTCGCCGCGCCACCGGTGCTGATCGAACGGTACGGCGCCGACGCCACGGAGATTCTCCGCTCGGCTCGGGAGAATCCGGCGCTCGCCGAGCCGGTCGCACCCGGAATCGACGTGCTGCGAGCCGAGTTCGCCTATGCGGTCACCCACGAGGGCGCGCTGCACCCGGACGACCTGCTGGACCGCCGCACTCGCATCGGCTTGGTCGACTCCGACCGCGCGGCCGCCCTTCCTGCCGCCCGAGCCGCGTTCGCCGAGTCGCCGTCGGGCTCCGGTCCTACCACGCGCGCCTGACCACACACCGTGCCAACACCGCCTCAGGACTTGTTGCCGCCCAAGCGGAACCCCACTCCCGTGGGATCGGTCACGGCGGCCATTCGCCCGTACGGAGTGTCCTCCGGCTCCTGCACCACCGCGCCGCCCAGATCGACCACCGTCTCGACGGCGGCATCGACATCCTCGGCGCCGAAGTAGACGTGCCAGCCGCCCGGCACCTCGACGGGGAACACCGAGGTGTCCATCACCCCGCCGAGCATCGGCGTGGTGGAATGGATTGTCGTGTAACGGAACTCGGCGGCGTCGGAGATGGTGAACGGATCCTGCCAGCCGAACGCGTTGCGGTAGAACTCGAGTGCCGCCGGATAGGCGGCGGTGTGCAGCTCGAACCACGACGGAATACCGACGTGCTCGCTCCACCGGCCGTCGCTGACGGTCCCGAGCGCCCCGAATCCGCGGTGGACGCCCGGCTGCCAGACGCCGATGCCCGCGCCGCCCGGATCGCCGACGACGGCCATGCGGCCCAGAACCGCCACGTCCATCGGCGGCAGCACCACCTGCCCGCCGTTCGCGGCGGCGGCGTCGACCGTGGCCTGCGCGTCGGGGCTGTTCAGATAGACGGTCCACTGGTCGGGCCCGCCCGAGGTGCCGTCGTTGCGCATCGCACCCGCGACGGGCTCGCCGTCCTTGCTGAAGGAGATATACCCGCCCAGCTCCGGGCCGCCCCGTTCGGCGGCCCAGCCGAACAGCTCGCCGTAGAACGCGACGGCACCGTCCGGGTCGGTGGTGAACAGATCGACCCAGATGGGATCGCCGGGCTTGAAGGTATAGGTCATGATCGCTCCTCGGTCGCGGTCGAAGGTCACCGGTAGAGACGGCGCGACGCCCGCGAACTCATCGGGCCGCTCGGCCTGAAGAATGGTTCAGGTCCAATGGTGATCACCGACCGGCACGAGCCCGCTCGCCGGGAACCGAGCCGCCTCGACAGTGGGTAGCGTTTGTGAACTTACCGGCGTACGCTCCTCCCATGACCGAGTGGCAGCCCACCGCGTGCATCCTCTGCGAGTGCAACTGCGGCATTCAGGTCCTGGTCGGGCCCGACGGCCGTCGTTTCGAGAAGATCCGCGGTGACAAGCTGCACCCCGCCTCGGCGGGCTACACCTGCAACAAGGCCCTCCAGCTGGACCATTACCAGAACGGGCGCACCGGCCGCCTGACCGCGCCGCTGCGCCGCCGCCCCGACGGCACCTTCGAGGAAATCGACTGGGACACCGCGATTTCCGAGATCTCCGAGCGAATGCTGCGGATCGGCGCCGAACACGGCGGCGAGTCCATCTTCTATTACGGTGGCGGCGGCCAGGGCAATCATCTGGGCGGCGCCTACGCCCCGGCCACCATGGCGGCCTACGGCATGCGCTACCGGTCCAGCGCGCTGGCACAGGAGAAGACCGGAGACTTCTGGGTGGGCGCCCGCATGGCCGGGCATCCGCTGCGGGCGGATGTCGAGCACGCCGAGGTCGCGTTCTTCGTCGGCAAGAATCCGTATCAGTCGCACGGCTTTCCGCGTGCCCGCACGGTACTCAAGGAGATCGCCCGCGACCCGGGCCGCTCCATCGTCGTACTCGACCCGGTGCGCACCGAGACCGCCGAGCTGGCCGACTTCCACCTGCAACTGCGTCCCGGCACCGACGTCTACCTGCTCACCGCGATGGCCGCGATCCTGCTGCGCGACGACCTGATCGCGCACGACTGGCTGGCCGAGCACGCCGACGGTGTCGCGGAGGTGCTCGCCGTCCTGCGCACGGTGCCCATCGAGAAGTACTGTGCCATCGCCGATGTCGATCTCGACCTGGTGACCGCCGCGACGCACCGCATCGCCCGCGCCGAGTCCGTCGCCGCCCTGGAGGATCTCGGAGTCCAGATGAACCGCTACTCGACGGTGGTCAGCTATGTCGAGAAGCTGGTGTGGCTGCTCACCGGAAATCTCGGCAAACCCGGTACCCAGTACGCCTTTTCGGGTCTGACCGCACTCGGGCACGATCGCGGCCATCCCGCCGACGCCGGGCCGCGCAGCCCCGTAGCCGGCGCGCGGATCGTCAGCGGCCTGGTGCCGTGCAACGTGATCAGCGAGGAGATCCTCACCGACCATCCGGCCCGCTATCGCGCCATGATGGTGGAGAGCGCCAACCCGGCGCATTCGCTGGCGGATTCGGCCCGGATGCGGCAGGCGCTGGCCGCCCTGGATCTGGTCGTGGTGATCGACATCGCGATGACCGAGACCGCGCGGCTGGCCGACTACGTACTCCCGGCACCGACCCAGTTCGAGAAGTACGAGGCGACGTTCTTCAATTTCGAATTCCCGCGCAACGTCTTCCAGCTACGGCACCCGATACTGCCGGCACCGCCGAACGTGCTGCCGGAGCCGGAGATTCACGCCCGGCTCGTCGAGGCGTCCGGCGCCGTGACCGAGGACGACTACGCCCCGCTGCGCGACGCGCTCGCCCAGGGCCGGGAGGCGTTCGCCATGGCCTTCCTGGGCATTCTCGCCGACCGGCGCAAGGCGAAACTCGCACCGGTACTACTGTATCGGACGCTGGGCCCCACCCTCCCCGACGACGCCGACGCCGCCGCGCTGCTGTGGGCCGCCGCCTACAACTGCGCCCGCAAGAATCCGAAGGGTGTCGAACGCGCCGGATACGGCACCGGCCCGCAGGCCGGAGAGCGCCTGTTCGAGGCGATCCGCACCGGCAGGCACGGCGTGGTCATCACCGACGACGCCGTCGAGGAGACCTGGAATCGCCTGCGCGACGGCAGAATCGAACTGAACATCCCCGAACTGCTGGCGGTGGTGGCCGATCTGCCCGAGCCGCCGGCCGCGCAGGACTGGCCGTTCGTGCTGGCCGCCGGCGAGCGGCGGGCCTTCACGGCCAACACGATCATGCGCGACCCGCGCTGGCGCAAGCGCGACGACGGCGGCGCCCTGCGCATCAGCACCGCCGACGCCCAGCGGCTCGGCTTGGTCGCCGGTGACTTCGTGCGCGTCACCACGCGCCGCGGCAGCACCGAGGTGCCTGTCGAACCCACCGACCGGATGCGCGCCGGTCACCTCGCCCTGCCGAACGGCTCGGGCCTCACCGTCTTCGACACCGACGGCACGGCCGTCTTCGACACCGACGGCACGGTGCTCACCAGCGGCGCGGCACCGAACGAGCTGACCGAGTACGACGCTCGCGACGAATGGGTCGGCACCCCGTGGCACAAGTACGTTCCCGCCCGTATCGATACCGTGGACGCATGAAACGCACGACCTTCGCGAACTGGCCCTGCTCGGTCGCCCGCACCGTCGACCTGATCGGCGACTGGTGGACGCCACTGGTGCTGCGCGAAGCCTATTACGGCACAACGCGTTTCGACGACTTCGAACGGGTGCTGGGCCTGAGCCGCAACGTCCTCACCCAGCGCCTGACCCGGCTGGTCGAGGAGGACATGCTGCAGCGGGTCCGCTATCAGGAGCGCCCCGCCCGCTACGAGTACCGGCTGACCGACAAAGGACGGGACTTCTTCCCGGTACTGCTCGCGATCATGCGCTGGGGCGACCGCTGGGTCGCACCCGAGGCGGGTCCGCCGGTCGTCGCGCACCACGAGACCTGCGACCACGACACGCACGCCGAGGTGGTCTGCGCCCACTGCCGCGAGCCGCTGCGGCACGGCGAGGTGTCCTCGCGGCTGGGGCCGGGCTTCCCCGACCGGCACCGCGACACCGCCTTGGCCACCGGACGTTTCACCGCCTGACCGGTCAGTCCGCGTCCGCCTCCAGCTTGGGCACCAGGCGCTCCAGCATGCCCTCGAGCAGCCGCTCCTCCGCGGGCGACAGCTCGGCGAGCGCCTGGTAGGCGCGCACCTGCGCGCCGCGAATCCGCTCGGCCAGTTCGCGGCCCGCGTCCGTCGCGGCCAGGTACTTGACCCGCCGATCGGACGGATGCACCGTGCGCCGGACCAGGCCGCGCGACTCCATCCGGTCGGCGACCCCGGTCAGATTCGACGGGTCGCACGCCAGCCGCCCGGCCAGCACCCGCATGGGTAGTTCGGCCGGCGGCTCGTTGAGCGCCAGCAGCAGCTTCGCCTGCGTCAGCGTGAGCCCGTGGCCCTCGGCCGCGGTGAGGAAATCGTGCAGGTACGCGGACACGAATCGCGAGATCAGCACCGCGAGCGCACTCTGCGTTGTGCCCGGTGTCATTGCACCGATCCTACCGCCACGATTGACAACCGCGATCTTTGAGCCCTTAGATGCTTGAAGACTTCAAACATATCTTGCTTCAAGCTTCTGGAGGTGTCCGTGGCCGCACGCAACGGCTCGCTGCTGACCGGCATCCTGGCCTTCGCGGCGATGATCGTGACGGTGATGCAGACCCAGGCCGTGCCGATCCTCGGCCTGATCGCCACCGACCTCGGCGTATCGACCACCTCGGTGAGCTGGGTGACGACCGCGACGCTGCTGTCGGCGGCCGTGTGCACGCCGCTGCTGGGCCGCGTCGGCGACCTGTACGGCAAGAAACCGACGCTGCTGGGCGTGCTGGCGGTGGCCGCGGTCGGCTCGGCCGTCTCCGCGCTGGCCGGATCGCTCGGCATGCTGCTGGCCGGAAGGACGCTGCAGGGCGTCGCGACGGCGATCTTCCCGCTGGCACTGGCCATGCTGCGCGAAGAGATTCCGGCCGCGCGGCTGCATCACGCGATGGCCATCGTGAGCGGCACGCTCGGCTTCGGCGGCGGTCTGGGACTCGTCGCCACCGGCCTGCTCACCAAGGGCAGCGATCCGGACTACCACGTCGTGTTCTGGTTCACCGCCGGGCTTTCCGTGCTCGCGCTGCTCGCCGCCGCGATCGCGGTACCGGCCACCGGCGTGCGACACCCGGGCAGCGTGGACCTGCCCGGCGCGGGCACGCTGGGCGGATTCCTGATCCTGCTCCTCCTACCGATCTCGCAGGGTCACGAGTGGGGCTGGACTTCGGCCGCGACGCTGGGCTGCCTCGCCGCGTCGGCCGCGCTCGCGGTGCTGTGGGTGGTCACCGAGCGGAAGGTGGCGGCGCCGCTGGTGGATCTGCGGATGTTCACCCATCGTCCGGTGCTGTTCACCAACCTCGCCGGGATGTTCGTCGGTTTCACGATGTTCCTGCTGTTCATGGGCATCTCGTATCTGGCCCAGATGCCGCAGCACGTCACCGGGTACGGCTTCGAGGCCTCCATCCTGCGGGCGTCGGTGGAGTATCTGCTGCCGACCGCGCTGGCGTCGATGGTGGCGGCGCCGGTCGGCGGCATCCTGGTCGGGCGGCTGGGCGGGCGGCCGGTGCTCGTACTCGCCGGACTGGTCGGCGTCGCCGGATTCGCCTGGCTGGCGCTCGCGCACGCCGCCGCGGCCTCGGTGATCGGGGGCGGTGTGGTGGTCGGTGTGGCGATCAGCCTCGCCTACGCGGCCATGCCCGCGCTCATCGCGGGTGCGGTGCCGCACCATCAGAGCGGCATCGCCAACGGGATCAACTCCATCTCCCGGACGGTCGGCAGTTCGCTGGGCAGCGCCGTCATCACGACCCTGCTGACCGCGAAGCTGCTCCCCCGGCTGCCGCTGCCCGCCGAGGGACAGTTCACCATCGCCTTCTGGGTGGGCGCGGGCGCTTGTGCCGCAACGGTTCTCGCCGCGCTGGCCGGTCTGCGTCCGGAGTCGCGCGATGAGTTCGCCGAGACACCGGCGGCGGAGGTCGCGGCCGTGCGGTAGCCGCTCAGTACGGGGCGGGCTTGTTCGTTCGCGCCCACTCCTTTTCGGCGTCGGTGCCGGGGCCGGGCGGGAACAGTCCGGCGATCATCCAGAGATCGCGCGGCGACTCGTAGGTGTGGAACTCCCAGTGCAGTCCGCGATCTCGGGTGTAGGGCTCCATGACGGCGTTGAGTCGAGCGGTGGAGCGCCTGCGTAGTTCCGGGTCGTCCAGGTGACGCGCCAGGTGTTCCACGACGATTCGTACCGTATCGGCCGCGGGTCGCCCGCCGACGTAGAACGCGGACCGCGGGACCTCCTCGAACAGCACGACCACGTAGAAGGCGGGCAGTCCGAAGCCGGTGTACAGCTCGGTGACGTCCGCCGCGAAATCCTGTCTGTCCTGCTCCGAGTAAGTGTTCGCGGGATGGTAGATGCGCCACAGTGGCATGGGGGTGTCCTCTCGTGTGCACGGAATCCGTTGCGCGACAGCGTCAGCGGGCGATCCGGAGGGTGAGGTTCTCCACCGGTCCGGCCAGCGCCGCCTTCACCCGCCTCGTCACCTCGTCGACCAACACCTCGGTGTCACCGGCCTCGACACCGTCGAATACGGCCGCGGCCACTCGGCTCGGATCGATCTTGTCGACCGCCAGCTGCCGGACCATATCGGTATCGGCGAAGCCGAGATGCACCCCGACCACCTGGGTCCCCTGGGCGGCCAGTTCCAGCCGCAGCGAGTTGGTGAGCGACCAGAGCGCCGCCTTGGACGCGCCGTACGCCGCCGCGCCCGCGCCCCACGACAGGACCGAATGAATGTCCACCAGCGCACCCCCGCCCTTGGCCGCCAGCACCGGCGCGAACGCCTGGGCGACTCGCAGCGGGCCGAAGACGTTGGTATCGAAAGTCGCTACGACATCGGACATTTCGGCCGTCAGCAGCGGCGCCGGATGCAGCACGCCCGCATTGTTGACGACGATCTCGGCGTCACTCGCGCGCGCCGCCGCGGCCGCCACGGACGTCGGATCGGTGACATCCAGAGCGAACGATTCGACCCGGGGATCGTCGGCGGGGCCGGGCTCGCGCGCGGTCGCGTAGACCTTGGCGGCACCGCGGCGCAGCAGTTCGTCGACGAACGCCTGCCCGAGTCCGCGCCGGCCACCGGTCACCAGCGCGACCGCGCCCTCGATTGTGCTCATGTGTCATCTCTTCCGCGTCGTAGTAGATTTTTAGATTATGTCCATCATCTAACTGGATGCGCAAGACTGGAGGCGCCGATCGCATGCAGTGGGCGTGCGACGGCTCGACGGAAGGGGTAGGCGTGCCGAGAACGTCTCGGGCACAGGCGGAATCGCATCGCAGGGAGGTACTCGACGCCGCGGCGGCACGGGTGCGTGAACGCGGCACGGCCGCGGTGACCGTGCCCGAGGTGATGGCGGCCGCCGGGCTGACGCACGGCGGCTTCTACCGCCATTTCGACTCCAAGGACGACCTGATCGCCCAGGCGTGCACGGCGGCGTACGCCGAGAAGATCCGCGAGATGGAGCAGATCCGGGCCGCCAGCGCGGACGAGGCGGCGGCCCGGCGCGCGTTCATCGCCCGGTACCTGTCTGCCACCCACCGTGACGCCGCCGGGCGCGGATGCGGGATCGCCGCCCTGGCCGGGGATGTCGGGCGCGCAGAGCCGGACAGCCCGCTACGGCGCGCCTATCTCGACGGCATCCGCAATATGCTGGGCAAGCTCGCCGAATACGGCGAACGCCCCGCCGACGACCGCGCGGTTCTCGTCGAGTTGTCGGTGCTGGCCGGCGCCCTCCTGCTCTCCCGTGCCACCGCCGGCGACGAGCTGTCACAGGAGATCCTCGACGCGGCCAGGGAGTTCCTGCTCGACAGATGACCAGGCGTTACCCGCACCGAATCCGCCGCATCGTCAGTCGGATTCGCGCAGGCCCAGGTCTTTCTCGGCGTGGAGTAGGGCGAGGACGTCGAAGCCGGAGTGCAGCATCTCGTCGACGCCGACGTCGTCGGAACGCTGGTGCAGGTAGGCCAGGGCCTCGAGCGCCGTCTCGCTGCCCGCCACGCGCAGCGCTTCGGCGCGGCTGACCGGTCCGTCACCGCAGTTCTGGTGGATGACGTAGGCGTACAGGATGCGGCGGACGTCCTGCTGGACCTCGGTCGCCTTCAGGTAGGTGTTGATCTCCGCGGCTGCGGCGGTGCGGGAACCGTCGGACTCCACGACCGTGGCCGTATAGGTGTAGTTCCGTTCCGATTTGGTCCAGCGCGCGCCGGTCAGATGTCCGGTCCGGAAGCCCACATCCGCGAGCCGCTCGGCGATCTGTAACGGATCCTCGGAGCGCAGATAGCCGGCAGCCGGCTCATCGAGCCCCGCCCGCTGCGGGTACGCCTCGTAGACGACCTTGATCACGAGGCAACCCTAACCGACACCACCCCCACGAACGCCCCGCCTGCACAACCTCGGTCATCCCCCCAGCACCACACCCGCTTTCCCCACCCTCCCCCACCCGAAATCCCACGGGCACCGCACCCACCACCAACGCCGTGGTGCCCCATGCCGACCGAAGGCTGACCCCCGACGGATACATCGCCGCTAGGGTTTTCGGGCCTCGATGAGGGTGCGGGAGGAGTGGGCCAGGAAGGGGCCTTGTTGTTCGATCAGGTTGTGCAGGGTGTGGAGACGGGTGCGGTGGGAGTCGACGGTGAAGCCGGGGACGATCCAGATCACCTTGCGCAGGAAGTAGACGATCGCGCCGATGTCGTGGAACTCCATGCGCAGCCGCTCGTGCCGCTGGTCCACGACCTCGAGCCCGGCCGCGCGGGCCGCCGCGGCCTCGTCGTCGGGGTGGCGCTCGCGGCGGGCCTCGGGTTGCGGTCCGAGGAAATACTCGACCAGCTCGAACACGCTGGCCGGGCCGACGTGCTGGGCGAAATAGGTGCCGCCGGGCCGGAGCACCCGGGCGATCTCGTGCCAGTGGACGGTCGCCGGATGTCGGCTGGTCACGAGGTCGAATGCCGCGTCGGCGAACGGCAGCGGGGGTTCGTCCGGGTCGGCGACCACCACGGCGCCCCGCGGGTGCAGGAGCGCGGTGGCCTTCGCGATGTTCGGCGGCCACGACTCGGTGGCGACCATCGTCGGCGGGAACACGGCCGCTTCGGCGAGGACTTCACCGCCGCCGGTCTGGATATCCAGTGCGGCCGTCGCGCTCGCGAGCCGCGCGCTCATCGCGCGCTGATAGCCCCAGGACGGACGCTGTTCGGTAGCCCGCCCGGCCAGCCAGGAGAAGTCCCACCCCGCCACCGGTGCCGCTTCCGCCTCCGCCAGTAGGTCGTCGAATGTCCGGTCCATGCCCGCGCATTCTGCCGACAACTCGGCCGGGTTTCGAATGAATTCCCCACTACCGGTGCCGGGGGGTGTGGGGATTCTCCGGATCGGACCGAGTCGGTGATCGCGGCCGCCGCCGTCGATCCCCGGGCTAACCGCCGAAGACGCCGCAGCCGAATCCGAGCGGGACGCCCTGGCCGACGCGCAGGCCCAGCGGGGCGGGCGGCAGTTCGGCGGGCTGGCCGTCCTGGACCGCGGTCAGCGTGTGCGGGCCCTGGGTGGCGGGGACCCATCCGGCCAGCGCGTAGGCGCCGGCGGGCCGGACCCGGGCGACGGGAACTCCGTTGTCGTAGAAGGTGACCGGGGCCGCGGGGTCGTCCACGAACGCCTGCAGGGTGTAGCGGCAACCGGTGCCGTAGTTCGTCGCGCGGCCGACGCTCAGATCGGGTGTGGCGCCGAGCCTGGTCACCGACGCGTCGGCGGGCTGGGCCGCCAGCAGTCCGAACGCCGCGGCGGCGACGGCTCCCGCGGCGACCGTGCTCGCCCGGCGGGCCGGAGTCCTCGAAATCATGTGCATAGTTCCTCGTCGTATCGGGTGCTCGCTGCGCGGTACCCGGCACCCTACCGCGTAAGCTCGACCACCTGGGACGGTTTGTGCCGCCACTGGTCCCCGCCGGTCACCACCGGTCGATCGACGGATCCGTCGTAGGCAGGAGGACGAGACAGTCATGCATCGCAAGGCGCCGACACAGGACATCGACGAAGCCGAACTCACCGTCACCCCGCCCGAACACGAGGCGGCCGGACTCACCGCGGTCGCGGTCGCGCTGAATCGCGGTGTCGAGGAGATGGGCCTGATCCGTACCGGCCGCACCCTCGCCCGCCTCAACCAGCGCGCCGGTTTCGACTGCCCCAGCTGTGCGTGGCCCGACCCCACCGGCCCCCGCCGGGTCGCCGAATTCTGCGAGAACGGCGCCAAGGCCGTCGCCGAAGAGGCCACCCTGCGCACGGTGACACCGGAGTTCTTCGCCACGCACTCGATCGCCGAGCTGGCGACCAAGTCCGGATACTGGCTCGGCCAGCAGGGCCGCATCACCGAACCCATGGTGCTGCGCCCGGGTGATACGCACTATTCCCCCATCGCGTGGGAGGAGGCGTACCGCCTGATCGCCGACACGCTGCGCGGCCTCGGCAACCCGAACGAGGCCGTGTTCTACACCTCCGGCCGCACCGCCAACGAGACGGCATTCCTGTATCAGCTGCTGGCCCGCTCGTTCGGCACCAACAATCTGCCCGACTGCTCGAACATGTGCCACGAATCCTCCGGCGCGGCGCTGACCAGCTCGATCGGCATCGGCAAGGGCTCGGTGTCGATCGACGACTTCCCCAAGGCCGACCTGATCCTCATCGCCGGGCAGAACCCGGGCACCAACCACCCCCGCATGCTCACCTCCCTGCAGCACGCGAAGAAGCACGGCGCGCGGATCGTCGCGGTCAACCCGCTGCCCGAGGCCGGGCTGCTCGGTTTCCGCGACCCACAGACCGTGCGGGGCTACACCACCGGCCAGCGCATCGCCGACGATTTCCTGCAGATCCGGCTCGGCGGCGATATGGCGCTGTTCCAGGGCCTGGGCAAGCTGCTGCTGGAGGCGGAGGACCGCGCCCCCGGCACCGTCGTCGACCGCGCCTTCGTGGACGGCCACACCGCGGGTTACGACGCCTACGAAAAGCATGTGCGCGCCGTGGATCTCGATGTGGTCGAGGAGGCCACCGGCCTGACCCGCGCCGAACTCGAGCACACCGCGGCGTTGCTCGCGGAGTCGAACGCCACCATCATGTGCTGGGCGATGGGCCTGACCCAGCAGCGCTACGGCGTGCCCACCATCGAGGAGGCGACCAACCTGCTGCTGTTGCGCGGCATGATCGGCAAACCCGGTGCGGGCGTCTGCCCGGTGCGCGGTCACTCCAACGTGCAGGGCGACCGCACCATGGGCATCTGGGAGCAGATGCCCGAAACCTTCCTGACCGCATTGGATTCCGAGTTCGGCATCCGTTCTCCGCGCGAACACGGCTGGGACACTGTAGATTCCATCCGCGCGATGCGCGACGGCCGGGCGAAGGTGTTCGTCGCCATGGGCGGCAATTTCGTCTCGGCCACCCCCGACACCGAGGTCACCGAGGCCGCGCTGCGCGGCTGCGAGCTGACCGTGCACGTCTCGACCAAGCTCAACCGCAGCCACGTGGTGCACGGCCGGACCGCGCTCGTTCTGCCCACGCTCGGCCGCACCGATGCGGACATATCCCCCGACGGCGCCACACAGCGTGTCTCGGTGGAGGATTCGATGTCGATGGTGCATCTGTCGACCGGCCGGTTGCGGCCGGTCAGCTCCCAGCTGCGCAGCGAGGTCGCGATCGTGTGCGAACTCGCGCGCGAACTGTTCGGCCCCGCACACCCGGTGCCGTGGGACGAGTTCCGGCGCGACTACGACCGCATCCGCGACGCCATCGCCCGGGTGGTCCCGGGCTGCGCCGACTACAACGCGAAGGTGCGGCAGCGCAACGGCTTCCAATTGCCGCACCCACCGCGCGACGCCCGCGAATTCCGCACCGCCACCGGCAAGGCCAATTTCGCGGTCAACGAGCTGCGCTGGCTGCCGGTGCCCGAGGGCCGGTTGATCCTGCAGACCCTGCGCAGCCACGATCAGTACAACACCACCATCTACGGCCTGGACGACCGGTACCGCGGCATCCATCACGGCCGCAAGGTGGTCCTGGTGAACCCCGCCGACATCACCGCGCTCGGCTTCGCCGACGGCGACCTGGTGGATCTGGTCTCGGAGTGGACCGACGGCATCGAACGCCGCGTCGAGGGGTTCCGGCTGGTCGGCTACTCCACCCCGCGTGGCAACGCCGCCGCGTACTATCCCGAAACCAATCCCCTCGTGCCGCTGGACCACGTCGCGGAACGATCGAACACGCCGGTCTCCAAGGCGGTGACCATCCGCCTGGAACGTCATTCGCACACCCGATGAGCGACACCGAGGCCCCGCAGTGAGCAGAGTTACCGCACGCCGCAAGACACTACGACTCACGCCCGACGGCCAGATCCGCCGGCCGGACACCCTGGCCGTCGAGGAGCCCCTGGAACTGCGCGTCGACGGGCGCTCCCTCACCGTCACCATGCGCACACCCGGCAGCGACATCGATCTCGCACACGGCTTCCTGCTGGGCGAGAACATCATCGGCTCGCGCGACGACATCGTCTCGGCCCGCTACTGCGCGGGCACCGACGAGAACGGGCAGAACACCTACAACGTGCTCGATATCCAGTTGCGTACGCCCACACCGGTTCCCGCCCGCAACTTCCTCACCACCAGCGCCTGCGGCCTCTGCGGCAAGACCGCGCTCGACGAGGTCCGCACCCGCACCCGATTCCCCCTGCCCGCCACCGGCCCGCTTCTCGACACCGCCGTCCTCGCCACACTCCCCGGTGAATTGCGTTCGCGCCAATCGGTGTTCGACGCGACCGGCGGCCTGCACGCAGCGGGCCTGTTCACCGCCGACGGCGTCGCCCTCGCGGTGCGCGAGGACGTCGGGCGGCACAACGCGGTGGACAAGGTGATCGGCTGGGCGCTGCGCGAGAATCGCGTGCCCGCAACCGATCTCGTTCTGATCGTCAGCGGCCGCGCCTCCTTCGAGCTGGTGCAGAAGGCCGTCATGGCGGGGATACCCGTGCTCGGCGCCGTCTCCGCGCCCAGCTCGCTGGCCGTGGACCTGGCCGAGGAGTCCGGACTCACGCTGGCCGGATTCCTGCGCGGCGACACCATGAACATCTACACCGGGGCACATCGGCTGCGGCTGCCGGACACCGCGGCCGCGAACGGTGCTACGCTGCGCCACTAGAACACGTTTCAATTCAGTGGGAGTGTGCATGGCAGCGCAGCAGATCCGCGCGGCGGTCGAACGGTACGTGCAGCTGGTGGCCACCGGCCCGACCGCGGACATCCTGGCGCTCTATGCGCCCGACGCGATCGTGGAGGATCCCATCGGCAGCGAACCGCGCCGCGGGCACGCCGCCATCGGCGAACTCTACGACGTCCTCGCACAGGTCCAGCGGAAGACCGAACTGGACGCCGTACGCGTCAACGGCCGCCACGCCGCGGTCTCCTTCACCCTGATTACCGAAGCGGGCGGCACCCGCATGACACTGTCGCCCATCGACGTCATGGAGTTCGACGACGAGGGCCGCATCACCAGCATGCGCGCCTACTGGGGTCCCGACGACGCGAAGGTCGACCCGCTCGAGGGCTGAGAACCCACTCGGACCGGTTGCGAAGCGGTCGCCGGTGTGTCTCTATGGAGAAGCTTCGTCGGTCGATGAAGTGCGATTCACCCCGGCGGCCTGCCGCGTCGCCGGCTCCTAGGAGCTCCACCATGACAACTGGATACGTCTGGAACACCGTGTACGGGTGGGCCGACACCGGCTCGGGCAGCCTGTTCCCCTCCGACGCCACCGCCGGTCTGCAGCCGATCGGCCATCACCTCGCCCACCCCGACACCAAGCGGCGCTTCCACGAATTGGTTTCGGTCTCCGGGCTTCTGGACGAGTTGCGATCGATCCGGGCCGTCCCGGCCGGCGAGGAAGACATCCTCCGGGTACACACCCCGGAACATCTGGCGCGGATCCGGGCCGAGAGCCTGCAGCCCAAGGGCGGCGACGCCGGCGACGGCTGCTCACCGTTCGGCCGCGGCGGATACGAGATCGCGGCGCTGTCGGCGGGCGGGGCGATCGAACTGGTCAAGGCGGTCGTCGAGGGAACCGTGGACAACGGCTACGCGCTGGTGAACCCGCCCGGACATCACGCCATGCGGGCCACGGGGATGGGGTTCTGCATGTTCAACAACGTGTCCATCGCCGCGGCCTACGCCAAGGCGGTGCTGGGCCTGGAACGCGTGGCGATCGTCGACTGGGACGTCCACCACGGCAACGGAACTCAGGACATCTGGTACGAGGATCCCTCGGTGCTCACCCTGTCGATCCACCAGCACCTGTGCTTCCCGCCGCAGTCCGGTTTCCGCGAGGAGCACGGTACCGGCGCCGGACACGGATACGCGATCAACGTCCCGCTCCCGCCGGGCAGTGGCGACGCGGCCTACCTGCACGCCGTCGAGCGGGTGGTGGCCCCGGCACTGCGCGCGTTCCGGCCCGAACTCGTGCTCGTCGCATCGGGTTTCGACGCGAGCATCCTCGACCCGCTGGCCCGGCAGATGGTCACCAGCAGCGGCTTCCAGCAGCTCACCCGCGCGCTGCTCGACCTCGCCGCGCAGCTGTGCGCCGGGCGGATCGCCTTCGTCCAGGAAGGCGGCTACAGCCCGCACTACGTCCCCTTCTGCGGTGTGGCCGTACTCCGGGAGCTGCTCGGAAAGGAATATGTCGCCGACCCCTACACACCGATCGTCAGCACCCAGGGCGGCGACGTTCTGCTCGAGCACGAGGCGGCCGCCATCGAGGCCGCCGTCCCGTTGCTGACAGTGCTGACCGAGCGCGGCGGCGACCGTTCCGGCGGATCTCGCGAGCTGACCACCGCGCCCTAGTCCACCGCCCCCTTCGCCGCCCCTTGTCCACACCGAATGTCCGGTTTACGGTTGGCAGCATCCGATCTGGCGGGGCGGCGAACGGGAGGATCCCATGCGGATCTCGGTGCAGCGTGCGGGCGACAACTTGCGGGTGCGGATGCGGCTGGACGTGAACCGGCGGCGGTGGCTGATCACGACCGTCGGGCTGTGGTTGCTGACGCTGACCGGTGTGATCACCGGCCTGTGGGCGGTCGTGGCTCCGGCCGCGTGGTTTCGCGCCTATCCCGGCCTCGGGCTGAAGTGGGTGTCCGCCGACGGTCCGTTCAACCATCATCTGTCCGCCGATGTGGGCGCGTTCTTCCTGGCGCTGGCGGCCGTCTCCGCCGCGGCGCTGTACTACGCCGACAGCCTGCTCGCCCGCGCCGCCGGGCTGGGCTGGCTGGTCTTCGGGGTGCCGCACCTGATCTATCACCTGGCCCACCGACCGGACGAGATGTCCACCGCCAATTACGTTTTCAGCCTGATCGCGGCCCTGCTGCTACCCGTGCTCGGCGCCGCCGTACTCATCGCCGCACCCCGCGAGCGCGTCCAACTGCGCGACCCGGCGCCCTTCACCATCCGCCTGCCCGGCCGCAAACGCTGACGCGCGCGAGAAACTCTCGTCTGCCCGGCCGCACATATCGTCCTCGCGAGCATCTCCGGACCGGACGATGAATTCTCCCGCGCCGCGCCGTCGTAACAAGTACAGCCGCTCAGGCGATCCGGAACATACGGGATAAAGGTTCAACGGCGAACCACGGGGGATCAACGGCGATCCCCGGCAGCGGGCGCGGCCGGTACACCGGCCGTCACCGATTCCGCACCGAGATCGGCAGCGTCACGCCGAGGTGACGTCCCCGCCGACGATGTCGTCGCGTGGCAGGTCGGCGAGGGTGGCGAGGGCGCTGAGGAAGCCGCGGCGGTCGGCCGCCGACAGGCGGCTCAGCAGCCGCTCCTCCATGGCCTGGATATCGGCTTGCGCGGCAGCGGCCAGCGTGCGGCCGCGCGCCGTCACCGCGAGCAGCTTGGCCCGCCGGTCCGCCGGATCGGGCCGTCGTTCGATCAGGCCGCGCTCCTGCAGGTCGTCGAGGATCGGGATGATACGGGTCTTGTCCGCGCCGATCTCCTCCGCCAGCACCCCCTGACCGCGGGCCGGGCCACGCCCCAACGCCAGCAGCACCGAGTACGCCCACATGGTCAGCCCGTGCGAGTCCAGAATCGGCCGCTCGGCCGCCATCAGGGCGCGACCGAGCGGCGCGATCATCGCCGCCAGATCCGGACGCTCCGTCTTCGCCATGCGGACAAATCTACGTCCTCATAATAATAAGCATAGACATATTATATGCATCTGCTTATTATCTATACATGCTTGATATTCGTGAACTGAACCGGCGCGCCGTGGACTACAGCGTCGACGTCGTCTCCGCCGTGAAACCCGCCGACCTCAACCGCCCCACCCCCTGCTCGGCCTGGAGCCTCTCGGACCTGTTGTCGCACATGACAGTTCAACACCGCGGATTCGCCGCCGCGGCCCGTGGACACGGGGCGGACGCGGCCGTCTGGCAGGCCGGGCCGCCGCCCGCGGATCCCGTGGCCGAGTACGCCGCCGCGGCGGCCGATGTGATCGCCGCCTACGCCGAACCCGGAGTGCTGGAGCGTCCGTTCGCCCTGCCCGAGTTCGGTCCCGGCGTCGAGGTGCCCGGCGGCCAGGCCGTCGGCTTCCACTTCATCGACTACGTCGTGCACGGCTGGGACGTGGCACGCACCCTCGCCCTGCCGTATCGCCTCGACGACGAGCTGGCCGAACCGGCGTTGCAGATCGCCCTCGCCGTCCCCGACACCGAACAGCGCGAGCAGTCCGGTTCCCCCTTCGCCCGCGCCCTCCCGGTTCCCGACTCGGCCACCGCCCTCGACCGCATCCTGCGTTCCCTGGGCCGCTCCCCATCCTGGCCGGAGTGATCCCGGCGAAAAGCACGCCGGGAATGGAGCGGACGCACGCCGGAAATGGAGCGGACGCACATTGGAATGGCCTCGTGACCGTCTTCACACCTCCTGCCCGTCACGCTGGATCAGGGTTTCTCGTCCAAGGGGTAGTCCCCTCGGAAGGAGAGATCATGAGCAGCACCCGAATTCCCGCCGTCGCACCCGAGCAGGCGGGGCTGTTCACGCGGCTGATGTACCGGTACAGCAAGCGCCGGTTCGGTGAGGTGCCGGAGCCGTTCGCGGTCGCGGCCAACCATCCCAGGCTGCTCGCAGCCAACGCGGTGCACGAGGGCATGGTCGAAAAGGCCTGTACCGCACTGCCGTTCCACATCCAGGAGATCGCGGTCTATCGAGTGGCGTGGACGGTGGGCTGCTCCTGGTGCGTCGATTTCGGCGCCATGCTGATGCGGCTGAGCCATCTCGACATCGACAAGCTCGAGCACATCGCCGATTACGAGACCTCGCCCTCCTACAGTGACGACGAGCGCGCCGCCATCGCCTACGCCGACGCCATGACCGCCACCCCGACCACGGTCACCGACGAGCAGGTCACCGACCTGAAGAAGCGTTTCGGCACCAAGGGCGTGATGGAACTGACCTATCAGATCGCCCTGGAGAACTCACGGGCCCGCAGCTACTCGGCTCTGGGCATCACCGCCCAGGGCTTCAGCACCGATTCCTGCCGAGTCCCCTGGGCACAGTAGGGCGAATCCTCCACCGATCTCCCGGAAAAGCCGTCAGCCCACCGCAGAACAGCGGTGGGCTGACGATCGGAGGGAAGTCTCAGGCCGACTTCTCGCGGCGCTCCGGTGGCTGGCGCTTGCGGGGCACGATGGTCGGGAGCACGTTGTCGTTGACGGTGTCGGCGTTCACGACCACCTTGGCGACATCGTCGCGGCTCGGGATGTCGTACATCACCGGCAGCAGCACTTCCTCCATGATGGCGCGCAGGCCACGGGCGCCGGTACCGCGCAGGATCGCCTGATCCGCAACGGCTTCCAGCGCGTCCTGGGTGAATTCCAGGTCCACGCCGTCCATTTCGAACAGGCGGACGTACTGCTTCACCAGCGCGTTCTTCGGCTCGGACAGGATGCGCACCAGCGATTCCTTGTCCAGGTTGGTCACCGACGCGACGATCGGGAGCCGGCCGATGAACTCCGGGATCAGGCCGAACTTGATCAGATCCTCCGGCATCACCTCGGCGAAGTGATCGGCGGTGTCGATCTCGCTCTTGGAGCGCACCTCCGCGCCGAAACCGATGCCCCGCTTGCCGACCCGGTCCTGAACGATCTTCTCCAGTCCGGCGAACGCACCCGCCACGATGAACAGGACGTTGGTCGTATCGATCTGGATGAATTCCTGGTGCGGATGCTTGCGGCCACCCTGCGGCGGCACACTGGCCTGCGTGCCCTCGAGGATCTTCAGCAGCGCCTGCTGCACGCCCTCGCCCGACACGTCGCGGGTGATGGAGGGGTTCTCGCTCTTGCGGGCGATCTTGTCGACCTCGTCGATGTAGATGATGCCCGTCTCGGCACGCTTGACGTCGTAGTCGGCGGCCTGGATCAGCTTGAGCAGAATGTTCTCGACATCCTCACCGACGTAACCGGCCTCGGTCAGCGCGGTGGCGTCGGCGATCGCGAACGGCACGTTCAGCATCTTGGCCAGGGTCTGCGCGAGGTAGGTCTTGCCGCAGCCGGTGGGACCCAGCATCAGGATGTTGGACTTGGTGAGCTCGACGGGCTCGTTGCGGGAGTCGCGGCCCTTGTCCCCCGCCTGGATTCGCTTGTAGTGGTTGTACACCGCGACGGCGAGCGTGCGCTTGGCGGTGTCCTGCCCGATCACGTACTGCTCGAGGAAATCTCGGATCTCCGCGGGCTTGGGCAGCTCATCGAGCTTGACCTCGCTGGACTCGGCCAGTTCCTCCTCGATGATCTCGTTGCACAGATCGATGCACTCGTCGCAGATGTACACCCCTGGTCCCGCAATGAGCTTCTTGACCTGCTTCTGGCTCTTTCCGCAGAACGAGCACTTGAGCAGATCGCCGCCATCACCGATGCGCGCCATCTCGTGGGTCCCTACTTCCTTGTCCGCGTGCAACCGTCTGTCCAGCTGCCGACAAGCCGCCTTCCGAACAACGCTACCCGCCGCACATCGATCAATGTCCGACCCGATCGGATTTCGACGCTTCGGCAGTGTCGTTCGGGCCTTCGGCCGTGCCGTCAACCTCTGAGCAAAGGTCCCTAGAGTGACCGTACCCGGTAGATCCGACGGAGGTCGACAACTCGAGCATGTTTCTCATGTGCGCCTCCCGCCGCCGCAGCCCATATTGCCATCGCGACGGGTGCTCGCGCGGCGATACCGGACGACGGGAGGCGCGGTGATCACTTCTTCTGCGCGCTGAGCTTGCGGTACTCGAACACCTGGTCGATGATGCCGTATTCCCGGGCTTCCTCGGCGGTCAGGATCTTGTCGCGGTCGGTGTCCTTGCGGATGGTGTCGGCGTCCTTGCCGGTGTGCCGGGCCAGCGTGGTCTCCATCTGCCGCCGCATGCGCTCGATCTCGGCGGCCTGGATCTCCAGATCCGAGACCTGGCCCTGGATGCCACCCTCCAGCGACGGCTGGTGGATCAGCACGCGGGCGTTGGGCAGGCAGGCGCGCTTGCCGGGCGTGCCGGCGGCCAGCAGCACCGCGGCGGCCGAGGCGGCCTGGCCCAGGCATACGGTCGCGACGTCGGCGCGCACGTACTGCATGGTGTCGTAGATCGCCATCAGCGCGGTGAACGAGCCACCGGGCGAGTTGATGTACATGGTGATGTCACGGTCGGGGTCCAGCGACTCCAGTACCAGCAGCTGCGCCATGATGTCGTTGGCCGAGGTGTCGTCCACCGTGGCGCCGAGGAAGATGATGCGCTCCTCGAACAGCTTGTTGTAGGGGTTGGACTCCTTGACACCGAAGCTCGAATGCTCGATGAACGAGGGCAGGATGTAGCGGGCCTGCGGGCCCGCCGGGGCGATACCGGACAGGCCGGCGCGGGGATCGATGAGAGTCATCTCTGTCTCCAAAGGTTCTCGAGGCGGTGAGCTAGTTGGCGGTGCCGTTGGCCTGGCGGGCGTGGGTGATCACGCTGTCGATGAAGCCGTACTCCAGCGCCTCGGCGGCGGTGAACCAGCGGTCGCGGTCGGCATCGGCCGTCACCTGCTCGATCGACTTGCCGGTGTGGTGTGCCTGCAGCTCGTTCAGCTCGCGCTTGGTGTGGGCGAACTGCTCGGCCTGAATGGCGATGTCGGCGGCCGAACCACCGATACCGGCCGACGGCTGATGCATCATGATCCGCGCGTGCGGCAGCGCGTAGCGCTTGCCCGGCGCCCCGGCCGTCAGCAGGAACTGGCCCATCGAGGCGGCCAGGCCCAGACCGTAGGTGGAGATGTCGCACTCGACCAGCTGCATGGTGTCGTAGATGGCCATGCCCGCGGTCACCGAACCACCCGGGGAGTTGATGTACAGCGAGATGTCGCGCGTCGGGTCCTCGGCCGACAGCAGCAGGATCTGGGCGCACAGCTTGTTGGCGATGTCGTCGTCGACCTGGGTGCCCAGGAAGATGATGCGCTCGCGCAGCAGACGCTCGTACACCGAGTCACTGAGGTTGAGCCCAGCGGTCGGCGATGTCATGACCGGCTTGGCCCCATCAAAAGCGACAGCCTCATTGATTGTCACGGATACCTGCCCTCTCTCACCGGCTCGGTGCTCGCAAGCACAGCCTGAACTGATTCGCTTTCCCAAACCCTAACGAAGCAGGGCGGCACCGAACTCCCGGTACCGCCCGCATTCGCTCACAGCGCAACGTCGGCAACCGCACCGGGCGCCGGCGCCGCGCGCATCCGACTACTCCGCGTTCGCGCCGGCCTTCTCCGCCGACTCCTGCTCGGCCGCCTCCGGCTCGGCGTCGGAATCGTCGGGGCTGCCGAACATTTCGGCGGTGTCGACGACATTGCCGTCGGTGTCGGTGACCTTCGCCTGGCCGACCACGGTGGCCAGCGCCTTGCCCCGGCGCACGTCGGCGAAGATCGCGCCCAGCTGGCCGGCCTGCTGCACCTGCTGGATGAACTGCTCCGGCGACATGCCGTAGCGCTGCGCCTGGAACAGGATGCGCTCGGTCAGCTCCTGCTGGCCGACCTCGGTGTTCTCCGACTCGGCGACGGCGTCGAGCAGCAACTGGGTCTTCACCGACTTCTCGGCGGCCTCCTTGGAGTCCTTGTCGAACTCCTCGCGGGAGGACCCCTGCGCCTCGAGCGCCTCGGCGAACTTGGCCTCGTCGTGGTCGAAGCCGTGCACGGCGTCGTGCAGCACGGCGTCGATCTCGCCCTGCACCGCGCCCTCGGGCAGCGGCACCTCGGTCTTGTCCAGCAGTGCTTCGAGCACCTTGTCGCGGATCTCGCCGGCCTGCTGCACCTTCTTGCCCTGCTCGACCCGCTTGCGCAGGTCGTCCTTCAGCTCCTCGACGGTGTCGAATTCGCTGGCGAGCTGGGCGAATTCGTCGTCGACCGCGGGGAGCTCACGCTCCTTGACGGAGTTCACCTTGACGGTGATGACCGCCTCCTTGCCGGCGTATTCGCCCGCGACCAGCGTGGAGGTGAATTCCTTGGACTCTCCGGCCGACAGGCCGATCAGGGTCTCGTCCAGGCCCTCGATGAGCTGACCCGAGCCGACCTCGTGCGACAGGCCGGTGGTCGACGCCTCCTCGACCTCCTTGCCGTCGACGGTGGCCGCCAGATCGATGGAGACGAAGTCGCCGTCCTGAACCGGGCGCTCCACGCCCTTCAGGGTGCCGAAGCGCTGCCGCAGCGACTGCAACTGCTGCTCGATGTCCTCGTCCTCGACCGAGATCGGGTCGACGGTCACCTCGATGCTCGCGAAGTCGGGCAGGGCGACCTCGGGGCGGACGTCGACCTCGGCGGTGAACGCCAATTCCTGCCCGTCCTCGATCTTGGTGATCTCGATCTCCGGCTGGCCGATGACCTTCACCTCGGAGGTCTGCACGGCCTCGCCGTACTTGGTCGGCAGCGCGTCGTTGACGACCTGCTCGAGGATCGCGCCGCGGCCGAGCCGGGCCTCCAGCAGCTTGGCGGGGGCCTTACCCGGGCGGAAACCGGGAATGCGCACCTGCTGGGCCAGCGCCTTGTACGCCTTGTCGAAGTCCGGCTTCAGCTCCTCGAAGGGCACCTCGACATTGATGCGGACCCGGGTCGGGCTCAGCTGCTCGACGGTGCTCTTCACGGACATGCTCCTTGTTCGTTGTTCTCTGGGTTGACGTCGTCGGTTCCCCCCGATCGCATCCCGCCCAGCCTAGTCGACCTGCGTGAGCGGGCCGAATCCACCTCACCTCCGAGAGGGACCACTATCCTCCGACCTTCACCGCGTCGGTCACGAAGACCAGGGTCTCGTTGGGTCGCACACCGTTGCCGCCGCGCCCGTAGCCCAGATTCGGCGGGATGATCAGCAGACGGCGGCTGCCCTCGGTGACCCCGGCCAGGCCCTGATCCCAGCCGGGAATGACCTCGCCCGCGCCCAATGTGAGCTTGAAGGGCTCGCCGCGGTCGAAGGAACTGTCCAGCTTCTGGTGGTCCGACCAGGTGACCAGCGTGTAGTTCATGGTCAACGGCTGGCCGGGTTGTGCGGCCGGACCGGTGCCCACCACCAGGTCCTTGGTGATCAGCTGCTGGGGCGGATCGCAGTCGTCGGGGATGGTGATGGTCGGGGCCTCGCCGAAGCCGCCGGTGGTCTCGATGTCCTCGGCGGTGCACTCGCGGCCGTGGCGCTGCGGCGCGGCCTGCGCGCGCGAGGCGGCCGCCGCGGACGTCGTCGGCGACGCGGCGGAGCCGGACTCGTCGTCGTCGCTGCCGCACGCGGCCAGCGCGAGTACCGCGGCCGCGACCATCCCGGTCGACACGATCCTGCCCACCATGCGCATGCCGCGCTCCTCCTCCTGTCCGGGCCACGCCACCACGGCGTCAGCGGGTTGCCGCGCCGAACCTACACGCAGACACGCCCCCACGCATCGATCCGCCACGCAGCACCCGGCCCCCTGACGGAACTCCGCCGCACCCGTCCCGTCCCCAACCCGTCCCGCTCACCGATGCGGCATCGACCGGGGCTACCGCCGTGAACGTCACACCTCACCCGTTCGCTGTCCACGTTGCCCTGCCGCCGCGCGCGACGTCGCCGGGCCGGTACCACGTGCATGTCATGCCGCGTCCGGTCAACGCCCACACACACCCGGCCCAGCGCGCGCGGCGTCGACCGGGGCGGTACCACCGTGAACGTCGCACCGTTCGCCGACCACGCTCACCCGACCGCCGCACGCGAGGCCGACCGGGGCAGTACCACCGTGAACGTCGCGCCTCGTCCCGGTTCGCTGTCGACGCTCACCCGGCCGCCGTGGGCGGCGACCAGGGCCTGCACGATCGACAGGCCCAGTCCGGTGCCGCCGCTGGCGCGGGTGCGGGAGGAGTCGGTGCGGTAGAAGCGCTCGAAGACCTTGGACGCGGCCTCGGGCGACAGGCCGGGGCCCTGATCGGAGACGTCGATGCGGACCTCCTCGGCGCCGGGCGTGAGCCGCACGGTGACCGGCGTTCCGGGCGGGGTGTGCGCCAGCGCGTTGCCGAGCAGGTTGCCCAGCACCTGCCGCAGCCGGTCGGCGTCGCCCTGCACCTCCAGAGTGCCGGTGCCCGAGGCGATTTCGAGCGATATGGCACGGGTCGAGGCGCTCGATTCGCGGGCGGCCATCGCCTGCGCGCTGTGCACCGCGTCCCCGGCCAGCGACAGCAGATCCACCGGCTGCCGTTGCAGCGGGCGCTGCGCGTCCAGCCGGGCCAGCATCAGCAGGTCCTCCACCAGCAGGCCCATCCGTTCCGCCTCGACCTCGACGCGCTCCAGCACCAGCCGCGGATCCTGGCTCGCCCCTTGGCGATACAGCTCGGCGAAGCCGCGGATGGTGGTCAGCGGAGTGCGCAGTTCGTGACTGGCGTCGGCGACGAACTGCCGCATCTTCGCCTCCGAGCGCCGCGCGGCCTCCTCCGACGCCTCGGTCGCCGCGACGCCGTGCTGGATCTGGGCCAGCATCGAATTCAACGATCGCGCGAGGTGATCCACCTCGGTGTCGACCCCGCGCACCGGCACGCGGCGACTCAGATCACCGGCCGCGATGGCCGCGGCCGTCTCCTCCACCTGGCGCAGCGGGCGCAGGCTGCGGCGCACCACCACATAGCCGCCCACACCCAGCAGCAGCAGCGCCGCCGCACCGGTCCCGGCCTCGAACATCAGTAGGCGAGAGACGGTTTCGCGGTTGTCGTCCAGGGACAGGGCGATGGTGGTGGAGCCGTACTGGTTGGCGGTGGTGAGCACCCGCCACTTCGTCGACGAGCCGTCCACCGAGTCGACGGTCACCGGCGTGCCGACCGGTACCCCGGACAGGTCGGGCCCGTTCGCCGGCGCCGGGCGGCCGGTGTCGTAGACCTGCCCGTCGGGCGACTTGCGCACTTCGTAGAATTTGCGCGGCTGATCGGTGGGCGCGGGTTCGCGCGGCGGCGGACCGGGCAGGTCGGCCGGAATCCAGATGGTGCCCTGACTCCCCGTGACCTGCCGCATGGGATGTGGTCGCGCCCAGCCGCGCGCCGAATCGTAGAGCTGCTCGTCGGTCCGCTCGGTGAGCGAGCGCGACAGTGCCGAGGTGACCGCGAAGCCCGAGGCGACCAACACCACTCCGGCCAGCACCACCATCGCGACGACCAGGCCGATCCGCAGGGGGATCGCCGATATGCGTCGGCCGAGCGCTGCCCGCACCCTCAACGGAGCACCCTTCACGCACCCATCTCTACTCGGCGACACTGGGAGATTGCTGGAAGCGGGCTGGGCGTTTTCTCAGGAGTCCGCCCGGGCGCCGTCGAGGTGCTCGGCGAGCCGCCGCAGGAAGGGCCGCTGCCCGGTGCTCAGCTTCTCCTGCGCGGTGGTCAGATCGAACCATTCGGCGCGGTCGATCTCGGGAAACTCCCGCAGCCGCCCCGACCGCGGCGGCCATTCCATCTCGAAGGTGCCCGGAACCACCTGATCCGGGTCGAGATCGCCCTCGACCGCCCACACCAGTACCTGCTTCTTGCCGCGGCCGCTCCCGTAACGCACCTCCCCGAGCGCGACCCAGTCCCCGTCGGGCACCGGCAGCCCGAGTTCCTCGGTGAACTCCCGTCGCGCCGCGAGCAGCGAATCCTCGGTCTCCGGTTCGTATTCGCCCTTCGGAATCGACCAGGCCCCGGCATCCTTGCGTGCCCACAGCGGCCCGCCCATATGCCCCAGCAACACCCGAACCTCGGGCGCGCGTCGGAACAGCAGGACTCCGGCGCTGTATTTCATGGTCGTCCAGTGTGCCGCACACCGCGCCGCGGGAGGACACGCGATACCCCGCGAAATCCCAACGCGCACCGCAACCCACCTCCCGGCAGTGGTGACAGGCGCAACCGGTCGGCCACCTAGGCTTGTCGGATGACCACTCCGAGCACCCCGTGGTCGAGCCGGACCGAGGCACGATCCACCGAACAGCTCGGTACGACTCCCGCGAGCACGTCCACGCCGCGACCGGACGGCGAACCACCGCGACGGAGCAGGTCGACACCGCTGTTCGACGCCGGGATGTTCGTCGGAATCGGCATATTCACAATCCTTCTCATCGTTTTCGGCCACGACGCGTTCGAGACGTCGTCGAAAGCGCCGCAGTCGCCGGACCGGGCGGCCGCCGCGCCGCAGAATCCCCGGGCCGGTAATCCGGCCGTCCGGATCACCAGCGGTTTCACGGTCGGCAAGGTGATCGCGAACGACGGCGCGACCTTGCGGGTGCGGGGCGTGTCCGGGTCGACGACGGTCGTGCGCACGGACCCGGACACGCGCGTCATGGTGTTGCCGGGGTCGCGGGTGTCGGATGCGCGGCCGGGCACGATGGTGATGGTGTACGGCGACAAACAGGGCGACGGAGCCATCGTCGCCAACCTGATGATGGGCGTGACACTTCCGATTCCGGGACGCTGAGCACGTCGGCGCCGGCCTTCCCAGGAGCGGGACTTTTTCGGCGTTCGGGCTGCTGCGCCGCACCTACACTCGATTCATGGCGCACCCCACACCCTGGGGATCGAGCGAAGCCTCGCCCGATCCGCCCGATCCGCCGGGCCGGACGAAACGTGCCGCGTACCGCAGGCCCGACCTCGCGCCGTATCTGGCTGCGGCACGGGAGAACTGGGGTTACGTCACCGCCGCCGTCGCCGGTCTGGTCAGCCTCATCCTCTTGTTTCAACCCTGGCTCACCGCGTCCGGACCCGACGGCCGCGCCTCCACCAACGCGTTCGGCCGGATCGATGCGACCACCGCGTATCTGACCGCGTGGTCGTCGGACCACAACCCGATCGCGAAGATCACCGGACTCTGGGCGATCATGGCCGCCGCCGCCATCGTCGTCACCTGTGTCACGGCCGTACTCAGTCTGCGGCTGCGCACGGAACTCACCTCTCGCGCCGCGGCGATATCCGCCGTGGTGGCCGCGTTCTTCATCATCATGACGCTGGTCTACATCAACAGCAAAGCGCCCGAACTGAAGGCGATGACGGCCCGCAAGTACGACGCGGGCGGTCAGCTCGGATCGCTGATGGCCTGGGCCTTCGGCAACGGCACCCTGGCCATTCCGGGCATCGCGCGCAAGCCGTACTCCAGCGCCGGGCTGACGCCATGGGGCATGGTGGCAGGTGGGTTGTCCCTGGTGGCGGCCGTGGCCGCGGTGACGCAATGGCTGCTCGATCATCCGGCCAGCCGGATGCGGCTGCGGCTGAAGTTCCGTTCTCCGATCGTCGCGACCAGCGCGGCCGACGTCGCCCCGAGCGCGTCGGATGCCGCGTCCGGCCCGGCCGGGCAAGCCACGGCCTCAGCCCAGGCAGCCACCGGCTCGTCCGGGCAAGCCACTGCCTCGGCCCAAGTAGCCACCGACTCGTCCGGGCAAACCACCATCTCGGTCCAGCCGGGCTCGTCCGGGCAAACCACAGGCTCGTCGGAGCAATCCTCGCGTCCGGCCGAGAATGCCGGGGAGCCTGGCGGTTCCGGTAAGGCCGACTGATCCCGGCGCCACCTGCAGCGCGCGACCATCGGGCGAGCGCTGAGTACCGTGAGCGCATGCCGGACCGAACGCCGACGCGGGGAGGACGCCCGCGCGATCCCGCGGTGGACGCCGCGCTGCTGGCCGCCGCGGCGCGTCTGGTCGCCCAACGTGGTTACGGCGCACTGACATTGCAGGCGGTCGCGGACGAGGCCGCGACCAGCCGCCCCGCCCTGTACCGCCGCTACTCCGACCGCGCCGAACTGGTGGTGGCCCTGCTGATCGACCGGTTCGGCCTGCACCCCGGCGCACAGGATCTGGGCGGGATCGAGGCCGAGATGCTGGCCATCCAGCGGCATCAGGTCGAACTGTTCAACGACCCGGTATTGCGCAACGCCCTGCCCGGCCTGCTCGAGGACCTGTCGCGCAGCCCGGAGCTGGCACAGCGTTTCCTCACCCGTTTCCTGATTCCGCGGCGGGTCTCCACCGCGTGCATCCTGGATCGGGCGGTGGCCCGCGGCGAGATCGCCCCCGGCACCGACCCGGAGTGGATCTGCGACCTCATCACCGGCCCGATGCTGATGCGGGCCCTGGTCCCGATGCTCGGCCCGATCGACGAGACCCTGGTCCAGCTGACCGTCCGGTCCGCCCTGGACGCCGTGGGCTTCCCGCGCGACTGAACCCGATTGTGGTTGACGCCACACTGCCGTACCCATAAGCTCCATTACGTTACAGCGCGTAATGGTATCGGAGGCATGATGCGCGTCGATCTCGAATTCCGCAGCGGCGGAGCCACTTTGCGCGGTTGGCTGTACCGGCCCGAGCACGTGCCCGAAACCGGCGCCCCGCTGGTGGTCATGACGCACGGCTTCGCCGGGGTGAAGGAGTGGGTGGCCCCGTTCGCCGAGGTCTTCAGCCGCGCCGGGCTGGCGTGCCTGGTATACGACCACCCCGGCTTCGGCACCTCCGACGGCGAGCCGCGCTACGAGGTCGACCCGACCGCGCAGATCGAGGGCTACCGTGACGCCATCACCTTCGCACAGACCTTGGACGGCATCGACGCGGGCCGAATCGCGGTGTGGGGCACCAGTTATGCGGGCGCGCACGTGCTCGTGGTGGCGGCCACCGATCGCCGGGTGCGGGCCGTCGTGTCGCAGGTACCGCTGACCCACGGCTGGGCCACCTTCAGTCGATTGGTGCCGCCGACCATGCTGCCCGTGCTGCACGAGGCGATCGCCGCCGACCGCCTCGCCCGCGCCGCGGGCAAACCGCACCAGACCATCAAGGCGGCGTCCGACGATCCCGCCGACCTGGTGGCGATGCCGGGCACCGAGGTCTACGAGTGGCTGATGGCCAACGGCCCGCAGATCCCCACCTGGCGTAACGAGGTCACGCTCAGCAGCGTGGACAAGTTCCAGTCCTACGCGCCCGAGGCGTTCCTGCGCCGGATCTCACCCACCCCGCTGCTCATGGTCGTCGCCGAGCACGACACCCTCACCCCGACCGATATCGCCCTGGCCGGATACGCCGAGGCCCTCGAGCCCAAGCAGCTGGAACTGGTGCCCGGCGGCCACTTCGCGGTATACGAGCAGCGGTTCGATCAAGCCTCCGCCGCCGCCCGCGATTTCCTGCTCACCCACCTTGCCGGGTGACCACGAAGACTGCGGTGGGCATCGGTTCATGACAGTTCTGGCCTTGGCGATCGGCGACGCCGAATTCACCGCCAGCGCGGTGGCCGCCGGTATCGGCGCATCCGACGTCCGGCGCATTCCCGTTCCGGCGGCGGCGAAGTGGAACGCCTGTCGCGATCTCCTGCTCGAGGTCGCCGGAGACGACGAGATCACCGCGATCGGCATCGCCTGCCCGAATCCGAGCGATCTTCCGGCCGCCGCGGTGCGCCGAATGTTCCCGGTCGCCATCGTGCAGGTGGCGACCCGGGAGCTGTGCCGCCTGCTGGCCGAGCGAAGCCTCGGCCCGGTGACCGGCCCCGAGGTGGTGCTGGCCGGTGCGGGCATCCTGGCGCTGCTCGCCGAGGAGCGCGCACCCCGCGGCCCGTCCCGCCCGACCACCTTCACCACCGAGCCCCGCGCCACACCCCGCCCGAGCCGCCGCGCCCTCGCCTGCACACACCGCCACCGGTAACCCCCACCGCCGAACCGACCATCCCGGCCACCACGCAGCCCCACCGCGGTTCGGTCCCGCCGGGCCGACGAGTTCCGGCATCCACATACCGTTGGTGAAGACTCGCGGCGGGAGGATTGGGGTGGTCGGGAGCGGGTAGAGGGCTACCATGCGAGTCCTTGTGACCGGATGGCCCAGTTTCGTGCACGGCGAGGCGACCGCCGGGGATGTGGCGAGCATGCGCCGGGTGTGCGATGTGCTGGCGTCCGCGGGCATCCCGCACGACTCGGCGTGGAGCCCGGCGTTCCACCCGGACGCACTGCATCTGGACGATGCCGACTCCCGGCAGTACTCGCACCTGGTCTTCGTGTGCGGACCTGCCCACGGCGAACAGGTGCGGCAGTTGCACGAGCGCTACGCGACCTGTCGGCGCATCGCGGTCGGCGTCTCGGTGCTGGACCCGCAGGACGCGTCGGTGACCGGGTTCCACCGGGTCCTGCCTCGCGACGACCCGGAGACCGCGCGCCCCGACCTGGCCGTGGCGGCGGGCATGACCACGGTGCCCGTCGTCGGCGTGGCATTGGCCCCGGGGCAGTCCGAATACGGTGCCGCCCGGCGTCATCGGTCGGTCCACGAGGCATTGGAACGCTGGCTGGGCGAGCTCGACTGCGCCCGCCTCGCGATCGATACGAGGCTGGCCTCCGACGACTGGCGGCAGTGCGCGACACCCGATCAGCTCGCCTCGATATTCGCCCGGCTGGATGCGGTGATCACGACCCGCCTGCACGGTCTGGTCTTCGGATTGCGCGCCGGGGTCCCGGTGCTGGCGGCGGATCCGGTCGCCGGTGGCGGCAAGGTCACCGCGCAGGCGCGGGCGCTGGACTGGCCCGCGCTGGTATCCGCCGACCAGACCCTCGATCGGGATCGGCTCGACCGCTGGTGGCAGTGGTGCCTGTCGCCCGCGGGACGGGAACGTGCCGGTCGGCGCGAGTTCGTCGCCACCGAGCCGCTGGCCGGCAAGCTGCTCGACGAATTGCTCACGCGTCGGTGAACGTCGCGCCGACCTCGATCATCCGCTCGACCGCGTGCGCCGGGTCCACCAATCCTTCCGGGGTGTGCAGGCCCGCCGCCACGGGGTCCCCGCGCAGTCCCAGCAGTCGTTCGGCGCCGAGTGCGACACCGAGCGCGGTCAGCGGGCGTTGTCCGGCCGGATGGAAGAGGTAGCGGCTACGGGTCAGCGACGTTCCCGCGGGACCTACGCCCGCCAGCTCGATGCGGGTCTCGAGGGAGGGAGGCCCGCCACGGCGCCGACTCGCGGATTCGCCGACGGCGAAGTCGAAGCGGACCTCCGGCGCGCCGGTCGCCAGCGCCAGGCTCGGCACGTCGAGGATGGGAATGGTCCGGCCGGGCAGCGACGTGCCATCGATCCTGCGCACCTCCGCCCCTGCCTGCTCCTCCGGCAGCCAGGTGAAGACCCCGTCGCGGCGGATCAGCCCGGCCGAGGTCGCTGCCAGCAAACGCTCCAGATCGGCGATCGCGGCGGGCCCACCGGCGTCGGTCTCGTCCAGCACCGCGCCGATCCGGATGGCGTCGACTCGGTCGAACTCGCGGGCGAAGTGCAGGGTCGCGAGCACGACGAGACCGGCGAGATAGTGACTGGCCAGCAGGATCGGAGCCGCGCCCGGCCGCTGCGCGCCCGCGACGACCTCCGGTCCGATATCCACCAGGCCGCTGGAGATGCCCAGATACGGCACGGCATTGCGCTGCGCGTAACGCAATCCGTGCAGCTGCGCGTCCCACACCGCCGCGATCACCGCCGAATACGCGGGTTCGGCGGGCAGGCCGAGGTCGCTACGCCGCAGGTCGAGGGTCACCGCGGTGGCATTGCCGAGGTCCGCGGCGACCCGCGCCGCACGCTCCGCGTTGCGCCCGGCGATGGTCAGCGGCAACCGCGGATGCCACTGCCGCAGCAACGCCGCCGCGCCGCCTCCCGCCTGGCCGGAACCGCCCATGATCAGTACCGATTTCGATTGTGCCACTGGTGGAGTCCTCTCTCGGTGTTAACCTACAATTTGTAGTCTACATTTTGTAGCTATACTGGGCGGCAAACGCAAGGAGGATCGTGAAAAGGTCACCGGCTCGCCTGTCCAAGCAGGCGCGGCGAGAGCAGTTGCTCGACACGGCCATGGCGGTGGTGCGCGCCCACGGCGCCGACCGATTGACCCTGCCGACCCTCGCCGAGGCCGCCGGAGTGAGCCGGCCGATCGTCTACGACCACTTCGACACCCGCCCGCGCCTGCTGCTCGCCCTGTACCGACGCCTCGACGAACGCCACCGCGCCGCCACCGAACAGGCCCTGCGGGATGCCGCGCCGGAACCCCGCGAGATCGCTCGGGTCATGAGCGCCGCCTACTTCGCCTGCGCCACCGACATGCCGGAATTCAACGCCATTTCCGCGGCGCTGAAAGGAGATCCGGAGATGGAGGCGATCCAACACGAACTGCTCGACGGCTACACGGCGATGATGGCCGCCGCACTGGCCCCACACTCCGATCTCACCGCCGAGGCGCTGCGCCTGCGGTGCACCGGCGTGCTGGGCGCCGCCGAAGCGATCGCCACGGAGTTGAACCACGGCCGCACGACCGCCTCCGAGGCCGCCGCCGCCCTCGCCGACCTGATCGTCGGCAGCACGGCCGCCGCGAAACCGCGCTCGGCCCAGCGCAATTAGGGGGGCCGCTACGATCGTGGCCGTGTCACCCCCAGACAGCCGGCGTCACGGCTCCACATCGGACTGGTCCACCTATCCGAACATCCGCACGGTTCTGGCGGTCACGCACAATACGACGGCAGCGTCCCGGCTCTTCGATACTCTCGACCTGCTCGCGGCGGATCCACGAATCCGTATCGAATTCTCCTGCCCGGGGTCGTCGTACTTCGACACGGATCTCGCGTCGTTTCTCACCGACCGCGGTGTCCTAGCGATTCCGTGGCAGCAGGCGATGGCGGACGAGTTCGATCTCGCGATATCGGCGAGTTATGGCGGAGAATTACACCGCCTGCGCGCGCCATTGATTGTCATGCCACACGGTGCGGGATACAATAAATTACTCCACAAACCACAAACCACAAACCACAAACCACAAACCACAAACCACAAACCAGTATTCGGATTATCTCCCGAATGGTTGCTGCACGCGGGGCGCGTCGTCCCGTCGGTGATCGTGCTTTCACACACCGAGCAGGTGGAGCGTCTACGGCAGTCGTGTCCGGCGGCCGCGCCCAGGTCGCTCGTTGCCGGTGACATCTGCTTCGATCGACTGCGAGCGAGTATGCCGTTGCGGCCGAGTTACCGCCGTAGTTACGGTCTCCGCCGCGGGCAGCGCCTGATCGTCGTATCGACGACGTGGGGCAAGGATTCACTCCTGGGCACCGCCCCGGATCTACCACGCACAATCGCCGCGGCGTTACCGTCGGACGAATATCGGACAGTACTCGCACTGCATCCGAATATCCGCTCGTTCCATTCCCGCTGGCAGGTCGCGGAGTATCTGGCGGGAGTCGCACGGGCGGGCGTCGATGTTCTGGACAGTGTGCGGGATTGGCGCACGGCGGTCGCCGCCGCCGACCTGGTCATCGGTGACCATGGGTCCATTCCGTTCTATGCCGCCGCGGCGGGTATTCCGGTCTTGCTCGCCGCGGCGCCGTTGCCTGCCGTCGACCCCGTTTCACCCGTCGCCCAGCTACTGCGAACGGCGCCGAAACTCGACATCGCCACAGATATCGAGCGGCAGGTGGAGCGAACCATCTCATCCCACAATCCACAGGAATACGCCGAGCTGTCCGCGCTCGCGACGTCCGAACCAGGTGGCGGCGCGGCAACGCTGCGCGCCGCGGTCTATCGCGCACTGCGCCTGCCCGAACCCGCCGAACCCGCCGTCACCTCGGTGCTTCCGCTGCCCGAACGCGCCCTCGGCGGCCCGAATGCCCATGTCGTGCATGTCGACATCGCTGCCGATCGGTCGGCGACGATCACCCGCTTCCCCGCCGAACGCCTCCACACCGACCTGCCCAACGGCGCGGGCACGCACCTGGCGGTGGGTGTGACCGAAACGCACGCCCAGTGGCTGTACTCCGCCGATGTCCTGATCGGGGACACGGGCGCGGATACCGAGGGGTGGGTTGCCGAATCGCTGTCCCGGCTACCCGGGTGCGCGCTGGCCACGGCACCGACACCGGACGGCGACTGGCTGGTGGGCGACAGAACATCGCTGCTGCGCGTGGCCGCTTCCGATCCCGCGCACCACTTGTTCGCCTCCGTGGCGTACCAGCTCATCAGCCGAGGGCGGACACTGGGCGAACTGACAGGTCGGTGGATGATCCGCTGCGCCACAAGTAGTTTCGTCGTCACCGTCGCCGACGCGGCATGACCGTTACTCCGCCGACACGGTATCGATCTTCTCCTGCACCCCGGCGGCGATGGCGCGGAATGCGAGGTCGGAGTAGATCGCCTGCCCGGCTCGGTAGCGTTCCAGCGCCGCCGCCCGGTTCCCCGCCGCGCTCGCGCAATCGCCCAACGCCACAAGGATTTCCGCCTCGTCGAACCGTCGCCGTCGTTGCCGCATCACAGTGCGTGCGCTCTGCAGCAGATCCTCGGCCTCGCCGACCGCACCGCCTTGCTCGAGCAGTTTCCGTCCGCGCCAAGCCAGGATCTTCGCGACATTGTCCGGTTCGGGCCGCTGCGCCGCGGCGAAAAAGTTCTGGGCGTCCGCGAGCAAGGTCAGCGCCGGACCCGGCTCCTCCACCTTCGCCCGGTGCAACGCCGCCAGCGCCAGTCTGCGACCGTCGCCGATCCCGCGAGCGAGTTCGTAGTTGTGCCGCAAGGTGTCTCGCGCTTCCACGACTGCTCCGCCGACGAGCTGCGCCAGCCCGAGTCCTTCCAGCGCGGACGCCTCCAACTGAGCGGCGAGGCGGGAGGCCGGCAGCATCCGCGCGGCCTGGACCCCGCGTTCGAAAGACGCCGCCGCGGGCGACGCCTCCTGTCGCCAGTAATGCACGAAACCCGCCTGCGTGTGCAGAAAACTCGCCGCCTCCGCCATGGTCGACCGCTCCGCCGCGGTGATGCCGTGCGCGTTGACCGCGAGCATCGCATCGAGGCGTTTGTCCTGTTCCTGGAACGGCCACAGCAGCACACACCACCGCACGACGAGCGCGTCACGGTCGGCGCCCAGCGCGTACTCCAGCGCGACCACCAGATTGTCGTGTTCACGTCGCAGCCACTCGCGCGCGCCGTCCGCATCGGTGAACTCGCCGGTGCCCGGCCCGGGAAACCGCACGGAGGGAAACAGCAGGTTCCGCCACGGCCGGTTGGGCGCGAGCAGCGTGTCCGCGGCCTTCAGGCCGCGGTCGTAGTAGTCGATCAGGCGTTCTTCGCGGCGGTCGCGCTCGCTGTCGGCGAGCCCGCGCGCATGCACGCGAACCAGATCGTTGATCTCGTAACCGTGCTCGCGTTCGGCGATGAGGTGCAGGTTCGCCAGTTCGATTGCGCACCAGTCGACTTCGTCGGCCGGCAGATTCAGCGCCGCGGTCAGGGCCGCTGCGGACAGTGTCCCGGCATGCGATCGCAGGCCGAGTGCCCGGTAGCATTCCCGGGCGGTCTCCGACAGGGACGTGTACGCGGCATCGAAGATCTCCGGCAACGACAGCGCCGTCGACCGCCGCCGATCGCTGCTCAGCAGATCCGCGAACGAGCCGATCCGCCGCGCGGGGTGCTGCGCGATCATGCTCCCCACCACACACAACGCGAACGGCATGGCGGCGCAGAGGGCGACGATCCGCCCCACGGCGTCCGGCTCCGCGGCGACTCGCTGCGGACCGACTATCCGGCCGAGCAGAGCGCGCGCCTCGTCACCGGGCAGCGGATCCAGCTCGAACACGCGCCCTCCCCGGCTCAGGTCCGCGGCGGAGTTCCGCCCGGTCACCACGATCAGCGATCCGCCGTCGGCCGGTTCGAGCCACGACACCTGGGCCGCGGTGGCGGCGCCGTCCAGCACGACCAGCATGCGGCGACCGCGCGTGAGGGTGAGGTAGTGGCCGTGCCGCGCTTCCGCGAGGTCGGGCAGGTCCTCGCGCCGAACACCCAGTGCCACAAGGCTGTTGGCGAGCAGATCGGGGATCGACGTCGTGTCCGAGAGCCGATGGTAGAGCTGCCCACCGTGATAGTCCTCGGCGAGGCGATGCATCAACTCCGTCACCACGGCGGTCTTCCCGACGCCCGGTAAACCCTTGATGACCACCGTCGCATTCCCCGCCGCCCCCGCCGCATGGTCCTCGACCGCCGCCAGCACCGCCTGGCGATCCACGAAATTGCCGTTCCGCGGCGGGATCTGCCTCGGTACGTCCACCACCACACACCTCCCCTGCGCCGCACGCAGCCTACCCGAGTGGACCCCCCGCCGGAATGCCGACGCGCACAGCCGCACGACCGGGCGCGGCGCCCGGACCGTGCGGCTCGGCCCGCGCCGACCACCGGACGTCGCTACACCATGAGCGAGGCGCTGGAGCCGGAGCGCATGATGTGGTCGATGTGGATCTGGCGCGCGATGAACCGCCCGTTCTCGACATTGGCTGAAATCGCCGCGGGAGCAAGGGAATTGCCGTCTGGCAGGCCGGCGTAGTAGAGCCCCGGTATCGATCCGAGGATGCCCTTCTGCTGGATGGGTACGCCGTGCTCGTCGAGTGCGCGTCCGGGCAGGATCGCGTAATCGGGCCCGAAGCCGGTGCACCAGATGATCGTGCCGATGTGGTGGCGGGCCAGGTCGAGAGTCGGTCCGAAATCGGTGATGTGGTCGGTGCGCACCGTCGGTGCGGGGTGCTGCTCGGGCGCGACGAAACCCCGTCGACGCAGCCCGGTGTCGATCGTGTCGAGCACTTCTCGCAGCGAGCGCGCGGCGTCCCGCGCGATTTCCTCGACATTGTCCGCCAGCTCCAGGACGTGCCCCCGGGCAGCGCGCGTGGAGCCGACCAATGTCACGCCCTTTTCCGCCAGCGTGCCCAAGTTGAGCTCTCCGGCACCGTCTTTCACGGCTGTGACGGGCAAGCCCGGCAGTCGGCGCCGGTCCTCGCCGACATGCCGAGGGTCCGGGGTGACGAAATCGTCGTAGAGGGAGAAGACGTACATCCACTCGTGGATCGTGCGGCCGCGGTAGTGGCGCGGGTAGGTGCGATGCCGCCCGACCGACAGGAAGACACGACGTCCCCGATCGGCCAGTTCGTCGGCGATCTGCTGGCCGCTGATTCCCGCGCCCACCACCAGGACGGCGCCGTCGGGCAGGGATTCCGGATTGCGGTAGTCTCGCGAATGCAGCTGCACCACAACGGGGTCGACGTCGGAGGCCAGGCCCGGAACCCGAGGTTTCGCGTAACCGCCCACTGCCGCAACGAGATTGCGCGACTCCACCACTCCGCCGGTGGCCAGGTGCGTCCGAAATCGCACCTCGTCGCCGTCGTGGGCGGTTGCGGGGCATTCGACCTCGCGCACCGGTGTGTGCTGCCGTACCCGCAGCTTCCGCCGCGCCACGTAGCGGCGTAGATGCTCGGCCAGTTCCGGCCCCGACATGAATCCGTTCGGGTCGTCACCGTCGTAATCCCAGCCCGGAAACCGCACCGACCGATTCCCGCTGCCCACCAGCAGGCTGTCCCACCGTTCGTGGGCCCACGCCTGGCCGATCTCGGCCCGCTCCAGCACGACCGCCTCGCGCCCGATGTCCTGCAGCGCCGCGGCGACTCCGCATCCCTGCTGGCCGGCGCCGATGATCACCGTCTCGCAATATTCGACATCCACCCGAATCAATCCTTCCGAGGTCAGTAGAGCCAGCCAGTTGTTAGGCTTGCCTTACCGAATCATCTGAAGTCGGGTGGAGATCAAGTCCACGACGAGACGAACGGTGTGTGACATGAGTGACGCCCCGAACCATCCCGATGAGCTGGTCGGGATCGGTGCGGCTGCCCGCCGCTACGGTCTGGCCGAATCCGCGCTGCGCTACTGGGAACAGCGCGGCCTGCTGCGCCCGGCCCGGCGCCGGTCCCGCTGGCGACTGTACGGACCGGAGGAGTTGCACCGCATCGGGCTCATTCACATGTGGCGCGAGACCGGCCGGCTGAACCTCGACGAGATCGAACAGATCCTCACCGCGCGCAACGACAACTGGCGCCGCGCCGTCCGCGGCCGCATCGCCGCCATCGAGCAACAACAGCAGCGCCTCGCCGCCGCGCGGGCACACCTCGAGCACCTACTCCACTGCCCCGACGACAACCCCGCCGAGCAGTGCCCCTATCTCCGCGAAATGACCGCGGCCCGAGCGGTTTCGACAAGCAACCGTGACGCATAGGAGGAACTGCGGCAGCCGGGACTTGACCTGAAGCACAGTAGAGGTTCTAGGTTCGCGACCTAACTCGACGCCTGACCACTACGAAAGGTTCCACCATGGCAGTGACACCGCCGCGAGCCCGCAGGTTCGGCTCGGAGATCGGCTCCGACGCCGTCCGCTTCGGCGACCGGATCCTCATCGCCCCCGCTCTGGACAAAGCGGCCGGAGAGTCGATGAGCGCCTACACGACGTTCCTCTACGCCGGCGCCCGCGCCGACCTTCCGGCACCCTATGCGGAAATCTGGGTCGTCCTCGACGGAACACTGCGTGTAGGCGGCGAGGGCGACGCCGTAACCGTGGGCGCAGGTGACTTCGTGCACGTTCCGGAACAGACACCCGGCATCGTCGAGGCGGTCGAGGACACCACGATGGTTTGTGTGTCGGTGCCCGCTCACTGACGAGGGTGACGACAACCGGTCGATCCGACCTCGAACCACCCGCGGTCGGCTCGCCGACCATCGAGGTCTGTGCCGAATAGTGGTCGGGATGACAGGATTTGAACCTGCGACCCTCCGCTCCCAAAGCGGATGCGCTACCAAGCTGCGCTACATCCCGATAGAGAGCGGGCGACGGGAATCGAACCCGCACCATCAGCTTGGAAGGCTGAGGTTCTACCATTGAACTACGCCCGCACGCATACGACACCCTGGGATCGCCACGATGTCGTCTGCGCCTAGGACTGTACCGAATCCCGGATCCGAAACGCCAATCGCCGCGACGGCTCGGGCCGGCCGGGACGAAATCTTCGTCACAGTGCCGTGAACCCAGCATCCCTCCGGCGCGCCGCATCCGACACGCGTAACACGCCGCTCACGACACGCAGGCGAAGCTGTAACACTCCTGCCTGATCAGCGATGACAAGGACGGTCGCCATTCGCGAGATATCGGAACAGGTTGTAAAACACCATTTTTCGGTATCGAGTGGCTTGCTAGGATCCTTTTTGCCGGACGGGGGTATCTGGAAAGGGGGCGGTGAGCGTGCATCGAGCTAGGTGTACCGGACCGCAAGGTAGTGAGCACGATCCGGAGGGCGTGACCGGTCGGGGTACCGGCGCAGACGGCGTTCGCGTGAGGTGAGCATCGATGCCCGCCGATCTCGAGACGCAGGCCAAAGCGGCCACCACCCGGGACTGGGTTCGTGCTGTCTACAGCAGCAGCGGCCTGACCGTACCGCCCGCCCATCTGGAACAGGTTTTCGCAGGCATCATCGACGAACTGATGGATCTGGCGCGCTCCGAGCCGTTTCCGGTCGCGGCCGCGCGGGCCATCGGCCGCCGGCTGGGCGAGGCGCCGTTCGACCGCACCCGCATGCTGGCCCCGGCCACCCGCGCGCTGCTGGGCTTCGCACCCGGTGAGCCGGGTTCACTGGTGGCCACGCGCTGGCCGTTCGTCGCCAGCCATGCCATCGACGCCTACGCGGAGGCCCTGCAGCAGCGGGCCCTGGCCCAGCAGGAACGCAACCTGACCGAGGCGGTGTCGGTGCGAGTGCAGGAGATCGCCGCCCTGCAGCACCGGCTCCGGCACGAGGCCACCCACGACGCCCTGACCGACCTCGCCAACCGGTCACTGCTCCAGGAGCGGGTGCGGCTGATGGCCACCGACCGCTCCCGCGGCGTCGGCCTGCTGCTGATCGACCTGGACGACTTCAAGCAGATCAACGACGGCTACGGCCATTCCGTCGGCGACGAGGTCCTGGTGGAGATCTCTCGCCGCCTGCGCGCGACCTGCCCGCGCGACACGGTGGTCTGCCGGTACGGCGGCGACGAGTTCGTGCTGGCGCTCCCGGCCCGCCGCAACACCCTGAGCGAGCTGGCCATGCGCATCCTCGCCGCGCTGCGGGACCCGGTGCTCACCGCGAGCGGTCCGATTCCGGTGTCGGCGAGTGTGGGCACGGCCTATTGCCCGCCGGGCCGGTCGTGTGATTTCTCCGACCTGCTGCGCAGCGCCGACCGCGCGATGTACTCGGCGAAAACGGCCGGCAAACGCCGGTTCGCGCTGTCGGAAATGGACGAGGAGGAGCCGGAACCCGGCAGCTACGCACCCGCGCGGCTCGGCTACGACACGGCCGTCGCGGGCTGATCGGCGGCCGGTCGCGCCCGGCGCGCCCGCGTACCCTGGTCCCTGTGACAACCCTCTTTGTCCTCTTGGTTCTCGTTCTGGTGGTGTTTCTGGCCGTGTCATTCTTCGGACGTTCCGCGCAGCGCAACCGGCAGGCCACCGAGCTCGCCGACGCCAAGGCCGATGCCCGCCGGCTCATCGAGCGCCTCGGCGGGCAGGTCTACAACCTCGTCGGCAACGACGAGGCATCCAAGCAGGCCCTGGCCGACGCCGGTGAACGGCTCAACGCGGCCGGTTCTCAGATCGATCAGGCGAGCACCGTCGCGCAGGCTCGGCTGGCGAAGGAGACCGCGGTGGAGGGCCTGTACTACGTGCGCGCGGCCCGCACGGCGATGAACCTGGACCCGGGCCCGCCGGTGCCCGAGCTGGACGGGCAGCGTTCGGCCGGGCGGGTCACCGAGGACCGCACGGTCGACTTCGAGGGCCGGCGGATCGAGGCGTCGCCGTCGCCCTCACCGCAGACACCGAACTACTACCCCGGCGGCCGCGTCGCCGGACGGCCGGTCCCGGCCGGGTGGTACTCGGAGCCGTGGTGGAAGACCGCGCTGGTCGCGGGCGCCTGGGGCATCGGGTCGGTGCTGTTGTTCGACGCCCTGTTCAGCGGCATGTCCGGGGTCGCCTACGGCGCCTCCGGCTTCGAGAACGGGTACGGCGAGGGCTACGACGCCGGATTCGCGGCCGGGCAGGACGCCGACCAGGGAGCCATCGATCAGGGTGGCGACCAGGGCTTCGCGGACCAGGGCGGATCCGATGGCGGCTGGGACGGCGGCGGATTCGACGGCGGCGGCTGGGATGGTGGCGGATTCGACGGGGGCGGATTCGACGGCGGGTTCTGACGACTCCGGTCAGCCGGGCTGACAAGTAGGGCACCAGAACAGATTTCGGCCCTCCAGCACCGCGTGCAGCACGGTGGCTCCGCAGACGCGGCACGGTTCACCCGCGCGACGGTAGACGTAGGTGCGAGGCTTGCCCGCGGCGTACGACGGTGCGCCACGGTCGTGTTCGCGCCGCACGACGACGATCTTCCCGCGCCGCACCCCGACCCGCATCAGTTCCACCAGGTCGGTCCACAGCTCGTCCCATTCGAGCGCGGTCAGGTCGCGGCCCCGGCGCTGCGGTGAGATGCCGTGGCGGAACAGAAGTTCCGCGCGGTAGACATTGCCGACACCGGCGACGACGGTCTGGTCCATGAGCAGGGCGCCCAGCGTGCGGGTGGAGCGGCGGATGCGCTGCCAGGCACGGTCCGGATCGGCGTTGCGGCGCAAGGGATCCGGGCCCAGCCGGGCGGTGAGCGCCGCGACCTCCGGTTCGCGCAGCACCTCGCAGGCGGTGGGGCCGCGCAGATCCGTCCCGTACAGCGGGCCGTCGGAGCGGCCCGCGCCGACCATGCGCATCCGGACCTGCCCGACCGGGTCGCCCAGTGGCACGGCCGATTCCGTGAACGTTCCGTAGAGCCCGAGGTGAACGTGCACGACCAGGCCCGAATCGTAATGGTGCAGCAGGTGTTTGCCCCACGCCTCGGCACGCACCAGCGTCCGGCCGTCCACCAGCGCCGCGCCCGCAGCGAAACGGCCCTGCGGGCTGGAGACCCGCACCACTCCCCCGGCGAAATACTTGTGATGCGCTTTCGCCAGGCGATGCAGCGTATGCCCCTCAGGCATCGGCGATACTCACGCGGACGGCTCAGCTCTGCGGCGTGGGGGCCTCGCCGGACTTCTCGTACTCGGCCAGGATGTCGATGCGGCGCTGGTGGCGCTCCTCGCCCGACCAGGGGGCGGCCAGGAAGGCGTCGACGATGGCGAGCGCGTCCTCGGTGCTGTGCATCCGGCCGCCGATGCCCATCAGCTGGGCGTTGTTGTGCTCGCGGGCCAGGCGCGCGGTCTCGATGCTCCACGCCAGGGCGCAGCGGGCACCGGGCACCTTGTTGGCTGCGATCTGCTCGCCGTTGCCGCTGCCACCGATGACGATGCCGAGGCTGCCGGGGTCGGCGACGACGCGACGGGCGGCGTCGATGCAGAACGCCGGGTAGTCGTCGGCGGCGTCGTACACGTGCGCTCCGCAGTCGAACACCTCGTGACCGGCCCGGTGCAGGTGGTCCTTGAGGTGGTTCTTCAGCTCGAAGCCGGCATGGTCGGCACCCAGATATACGCGCATGGCAGCGATTGTGTCAGGCGCTCGAGCGACGGTGCGCCCGGGGCCGACGCGGTGTGCCGAGAGCGCGCCGGGCCGTTACTGCCTAAGGTTCAGCTCATGCAGTTCGACGACAGCACGTCGCCCCCGACAGTATTCCCGGGGCAGCAGCCCGAAGCCGCGGCCGGACGCAATCCCGTTGCGGCGCTGGCCGATTGGGATCCGCGGCTGGGTCCGCCGGGCTGGGCGCCGCAGACGCCGTACTCCCCGCCGCCGCCTCCGGTGGTGCAGCACTCGCGCGGGTTGTCGCCGTACGGCATGCCGGCCCGGCACAGCTGGGAGATTCCGCTGCTGGTGATCGTCATCGTGGTCACCACCGTCGGATATCTGCTCAGCATGGTGTTGTTGCTGGTCGGGGAGATCAACGACTACATGCTGCTGCTGTTGGGGGCGCCGATCCTGCTGTACCTCGGTCGTGGTCTGAACTACGCGACGCAGCGGCTGAACGCGGTCCGGATGTCGCCCAGCCAGTTTCCCGAGGGGTACCGGATGGTGGTCGAGGCGGCGCAGCGCTTCGGCATGGCCACCGTGCCCGACGCGTACGTGATCACGGGCAACGGGCAGATCAACGCGTTCGCGTCCGGGCACGGGTTCCGCCGCTACGTCGTGGTCTACAGCGACCTGTTCGAGGTGGGCGGGCAGGCCCGCGACCCCGACGCGCTGGCGTTCATCATCGGTCACGAGGTAGGGCACATCGCCGCCGGTCACGTGTCGTACTGGCGGCAGCTGGGCATGTTTTTGGTGCCGTTCCTGCCGATCCTGGGCAATTCGCTGATTCGTAGCCAGGAGTACACCGCGGACAATCACGGCTACTGCAACCGGCACGTCGGCGCGCCCGGCGCGATGCGGACGCTGGCGGCCGGCAAATGGCTCAACCCCCTGGTCGGTTTCGACGAGATGGCCGACCGGGCCGCGCAGGAGAAGGGCTTCTTCGTCTGGGTGGCCAACGCCATGTCCTCCCACCCGGTATTGACCTGGCGCATGTGGGCCCTGCGCGACCGCAGCCGCCACGGCAAACTGTTCTGGCGGCCCAGCGCCCCCTTCGCCCCACCTAATTCCGCTCGCCCCCAAGGCTTCCCACCACCCGGCGGCCCGGGGTACCCGCAATCCACCCCGCCGACGGGAACGTACTACTCGTCCCCCGGCCAACCTCTCCCGCCGACCGGACAGAACTACCCCGGAACCGGACATAACTATCCGACAATAGGACAAAGCCACCCAGCGGTCGGCCCGAGCAACCCGGCGGGCGGGCAGAGCTACCCGACAAGCGGCCCGAGCAACCCGACGGCCGGGCAGAGCAACCCGGCGGGCGGGCAGAGCAACCCGACGAGCGGCCCGAGCAACCCGACGGCCGGGCAGAGCAACCCGGCGGGCGGGCAGAGCAACCCGACGAGCGGGCAGAGCAACCCGACGGGCGGGGAGAGCTCGCCGACGACTGAGCACAGCGCACCGACAGCTGGAGAGAGCTACCGCCCGGCCGGACCGGCTTCCCCGTCGAACGGACCGGGGTACCCACCGCGGGACGGCGCCGCGACGGGCGAGAGGCCGGGCGAGCAGCCGAAGGATTCGCAGTAGCAGGCGATCCGGCCTGAGCCGGCACACTCCCGTGGGACGCGGCATATTCACCACCTCGGCGGTGATTCGCTCAGGCCGGTTGCCGGAGTGGGTCTCGCCGGCAGGCCCGCGGCCGATCAGTCGAACTGGGGATCTTCGGTGCGGGTTCGCTTGAGCTCGAAGAAGTGCGGGTAGGAGGCCAGCGCTACGGCGCCGTCCCAGACCTTTCCGGCGTCTTCGCCGCGGGGGATCCGGGAGAGCACCGGGCCGAAGAAGGCGACGTCGTTGATGTGGATGGTGGGAGTGCCGACGTCCTTGCCGACCTTGTCCATGCCCGCGTGGTGGCTGGCGCGCAGAGCCTCGTCGTAGTCGGTGCTCGACGCGGCCTCGGCCAGTTCGGCGGGCAGGCCGAGTTCGGCGAGCGAGTCGGCGATGACGGCGGCCAGCGTCGCGCCGCGGTCCTCGCGTTCGTATTCGTCGCGGCGGTTGTGGATGCGGGTGCCCATGGCGGTGTAGAGCGGCGACAGCACCTTGTCGCCGTGCTGCTGCGCGGCGGCGATGGCCACGCGGACCGGGCCCCAGGCGGTCTTCATCAGCTCCTGATAGATCTCGGGCAGGTCGTCGCGGCCCTCGTTGAGCACCGCCAGGCTCATCACGTGGAAGTGGGTCTCGATGTCGCGGACCTTCTCGACCTCCAGAATCCAGCGGGAGGTGATCCAGCACCACGGGCACAGCGGGTCGAACCAGAAATCCACCCGGTCCTTGGCGCCGGTCGGGTTGGTCGTCGTGTCGCTCACGTCGGGGTCCTCTCGGAAAGTCGGTCCGGCGCCGCCGAGTCTCGCGGGCGCCGTCGACAGTCATCAACGACGGAAACTTCCGGATATTTCCCGAGGCGCGCGGCGGGGCGCAGTAGGGTCGGAATCGACCTGGTTGCCGTCGCACGGAGGTTTCCATGAGCACAGATTCCAGGTTCGTCATCGTCGGTGGCGGGCTCGCCGCGGCGAAGCTTGCGGAGGCGTTGCGCGCCAACGACTTCGCCGGATCCATCACGCTGATCGGCGCGGAGGAGCACCTGCCCTACGAGCGGCCGCCGCTGTCGAAGGAGCATCTGCTGGGCAAGCAGCAGCTCGCCGATTTCACCACCGACCCCGCGCACTGGTACCGCGACCACCACGTCGAGCTGATGCTCGGCACCACCGTCACGGCCGTCGACCGCGCCGCCAAAACCGTTGCGCTGCCGGATGGTTCGACCCTGCCCTACGACAAGCTCGCGCTGGCGACCGGCTCGCGGCCCAGGCGGCTGCCCCTCCCCGGCGCCGACGCCGCGGGCGTGTACGAGCTACGAACCATCGAGCAGTCCGACGCGCTGATCGACCTGTTCGGCTCGGCGCGGCGGCTGGCGGTGATCGGCGCGGGCTGGATCGGGCTGGAGGCCGCCGCCGCGGCCCGCGCCGCCGACGTCGAGGTCACCGTGCTGGAGACCGAGCAGGTCCCGCTGCGGGCCGCGCTCGGCACCCGGATGGGCCAGGTGTTCGCCGACCTGCATCGCGCGCACGGGGTAGACCTGCGCTGCGGGGTCGAGGTCGGCGAGATCACCACCTCCGGCGGCCGGGCCACGGGCGTGCGGCTCGAGGACGGCACCGTGATCGAGGCCGACGCCGTGCTGCAGGCGGTCGGTGCGCGGCCGAATATCGAACTGGCCGCCGACGCCGGACTCGCCGTGGCGAGCGGCGTGCTGGTGGACGAGAGCCTGGCGACCGACGACCCGGACATCGTGGCCGTCGGCGATATCGCCGAGCACCAGCATCCGGTGCTGGGCCGTCGGATCCGCGTCGAACACTGGGCCAACGCGCTCAACCAGCCCGCGGTGGCGGCCCTGACCATGCTCGGCGAACCCGCCACCTACGACCGGCTGCCGTACTTCTTCACCGACCAATACGATCTCGGCATGGAGTACACCGGGTACGTCGCCCCGGGTGCGGACGCGTCGATCGTCGTCCGCGGTGACACCGGCACGCGCGAGTTCGTGGCCTTCTGGCTGGACTCCGGCAATCGCGTGCTGGCGGGCATGAACGTCAACATCTGGGATGTCACCGACCGGATCAAGGAGTTGATCCTCGCGGGCGACCCGGTCGACCCGGAGCATCTGGCCGACACCTCGACGGCATTGTGACCACGGTCACTCACCGGATGCGTCGAAATTCGACGGTCGGCTCCGACCTGTCCGCGAGAGCACCGCAGCGAACAACCAGGAGCCGATCGTGAAGTACATGCTGTTGAAGACCTACGGCCCGACCGCACACTGCGACACCCCGCCGGACCAGTGGACGCCGGAGGAGATCGCGGCCCACATCGAATTCCAGCGAACGCTGGGCGAAGAGCTGCGAAAGTCCGGAGAACTGGTGGACGCCCAAGGCCTCGCCTTCCCCGACCAAGCCCGCATCGTCTCGTCCGACGGCCGCTCGGCCCCGGTCGTCACCGACGGCCCCTTCCCCGAGACCAAGGAGTTCCTGGCGGGCTATTGGATCGTGGATGTCGAGAGCCCCGAACGCGCCATCGAGATCGCCGCCCGAGCCTCCGCCTCCCCGGGCCCCGGCGGCACCCCGATCGGCGAGTACATCGAGGTCCGCGCCATCATGTCCGCCCCCTCCCCCGACGCCTGACCCGCCATGCCCACCCCGCCCGGCCCGGCCCGGCCGCGCGAAGCAGACCCGTCGACCCGGGCGGAAGTAGTTCGGCCGGACGACACCGCGTCGGCCGCCCGAACCACCCCGGCAGCAGACCCGGTCCGGGCGGCTGAGGCAATTCCCGCACCGGAGGTCTCGGCCGCCCAGGCGCCAACGGTGGCACGGCCGAATAGCGCCGCAGTGACAGCACAGACGCTGGGGGTGGGGCCGACGGAACGCGCAGCCGAGACCGCCGAAGCGGCACGAACCGATCGCACGACGGAGACAGCACGGGCGGCGGAGGCGAAGCGAATCGATCGCACGGCAAAGACAGCGCGGGCCGTGGAGGTGGGGCAAACCGAACGCGCAGCAGAAACTGCGCGGGCCGTGGAGGCGAGGCGAACCGATCACGCAGCAGAGACAGCACGGATGGTGGCGGCGAGGCGAACCGAACGCGCAGCAAAGACAGCGCGGGCCCTGGAGGTGGGGCTGTTGCTGCGGGAGGTGGTGCCGGGGGTGGTGGGGGTGGTGGCGCGGCGGGCGGGGGACTTCTATGCGGCCGAGGAGGCTGTGCAGGAGGCGATGGTGGCGGCGGCGACGCAGTGGGAGGCGGAGGGGCTTCCCGAGAATCCGCGGGCGTGGCTCATTCGGGTGGCACAGCGGCGGTTGGCGGATTCGGTGCGGGCCGAGGTGGCGCGGCGGCAGCGCGAGGCGACCGTGGCGGTCCGGGAAGTGCTGCCGCCCGACGATTTCGATTCCGGTCAGGACGACACACTGACGTTGTTCCTGCTCTGCTGTCATCCGGCGTTGTCCCCGGCGAGTGCCATCGCGCTGACGCTGCGGGCGGTGGGTGGACTCACGACGGCGGAGATCGCCCACGCCTTCCTGTTACCGGAAGCGACCATGGCACAGCGCATTTCGCGGGCGAAGCAGCGGCTGGCGGCGCTGGAACGCCCGTTCGGAGCGCCGATCGAGCCGACTGACGGCTCCCGCCTCGCCGCGGTCCTGCACGTGCTGTACGTGATGTTCACCGAGGGGCACACCGCGAGCACCGGCCCGCAGCTGTATCGCGTCGATCTGGCCGCCGAGGCGATCCGCCTGACCCGGCTGGTGCACCGGCTACAACCCGACGATCCCGAGGTGACGGCACTGCTCGCGCTCATGCTGCTGACCGATGCCCGGCGTCTGGCCCGGACCGGCCCCAGCGGCGAACTGGTTCCCCTGCTCGAACAGGACCGCTCGCGATGGGACCGCGCGCGGCTGTCCGAGGGCATCCGCCTCGCCACCGCCGCGATCGGGCACGGCCTGCGGGGACCCTACCGCCTGCAAGCCGCGATCGCCGCGTTGCACGCCCAGGCCCGGCGCGCCGAGGACACCGACTGGGAGCGAATCCTGGTGCTGTACAACCTTTTCGAAACCCTGGCCGACAACCCGATGGTCACCCTGAACCGCGCCGTCGCCACCGCCATGGTGCACGGCCCCGCCGCCGGCCTGGAGCTGACCGCCACCCTGGCGGACCGATTGCCCGGAAACCACCGTCTCGACGCCGTCCGCGGGCACCTGCACGAAATGGCCGGCGACCGTACCGCCGCGGTCGCGGCGTACACCGCCGCGGCCCGGCGAACCACCAGCGTCCCCGAACGCGACTACCTGACCCTGCGCGCCGCGCGACTGAGAAACGAGAGCCCAGCATGACCGACCAGCAGCCATACGTGAAAGACGCCCGCGTCGACACTTACATCGATGCCCTGCCGGAATGGCAGCAGGCGATCTGCCGTCAGGTCCGCGACCTGGTGCACTCCGCCGATCCGGAGGTCACCGAGACCGTCAAGCGCCGCGTCCAGCCGTACTTCGTGCTGCAGGGCAACATCTGCGCACTACTGGCCACCAAGGACCACGTGAACATCTTCCTCTACGACGGCGGCATCGTCCCCGACCCGGAGCACATCATCACCGGCGGCCACGACAACAAGACGGCGCGGATGATCTCGCTCTACCGCGACGACGAGATCAACACCACCGCCCTGGTGGCGATGTTCCGGCGGATCATCGCCGACAACCGCGCCGGTGGATGGCGAAAGATCAAGGCGCGCAGCTGATCACGCGGGCCACACGGCTCCGGTGATCAATTGGTACGCCTCCCGGTACTTCCCTCGCGTGGCGTCCACGATCTCGGCGGGGATCTCCGGGCCGGGAGGTTCCCTGTCCCAGCCGGTGGAGGTCGCCCAGTCCCGCACGAACTGCTTGTCGAACGAGCGCTGCGGGCGGCCCGGCTCCCACTCGGCGGCAGGCCAGTAACGCGAGGAGTCGGAGGTCAGCACCTCGTCACCGAGGGTGAGAACGTCTCCGTCCCAGCCGAATTCGAACTTGGTGTCGGCGATGATCACGCCGCGCTCCGCCGCGTACGCCGCACCGCGGGTGTAGATGTCGAGGGTCAGGTCGCGCAGCCGCTCGGCGACCTCGCGGCCCTCCTGCTGGACCACGTCGTCGAAGGTGATCGACTCGTCGTGCCCCACGGACGCCTTGGTGGTGGGCGTGAAGATCGGCTCCGGCAGTTTGTCGCCCTCCCGCAGCCCGGTGGGCAGCGCGATCCCCGAGACAGCGCCGGTGCTCCGGTACTCCTTCAGCCCCGATCCCGACAGGTACCCGCGGGCGATGCACTCGACCTGCACCATCTTCAGCGGCTTCACCCGCACCGCGCGCCCGGCGAACTCCGCCGGGACGTCCGTGGTGGACAGCACATGATTCGGTACCCCGGCGAAGTACTCGAACCACCAGTTCGACAGCTGGGTCAGCAGCGCGCCCTTGTCCGGGATCGGTGTCGGCAGCACCACGTCGTACACCGACACCCGGTCGGAGGCGACGAGAAGCAGCGAGTCGCCGTCCTCGTACAGATCGCGCACCTTGCCGGCGTGGATGTGCCTCAACTGTCCTCCTCGTGGCTGGCCGAAACCTCAGCTTACCGAGGCCACCGGCCGCCACCACCACGGCCTCACGTGGCATTCTGGGCAGCGACGCACAGTTCTCCGACCGACGAAGGAGCCTCCTTGTCCGCACCGAATCTCACCCGAGAGCAGGCGATCACGCGTGCCGCGACGATCAGCGTGGAGAACTATCGCGTCGAACTCGATCTCACCGGACAGCCCACCAGCGCCGAGGCGCCCGCATCGGAGACGTTCTTCTCGCGCTCCACGGTGACCTTCACCGCGACGCCGGGGTCGGAGACCTTCATCGACTTCGTCGGGGCGGGCGTGCGCTCCGCGGTGCTCAACGGCACCTCGCTGGAGATCGGCGAGTACGACGAATCCGTGGGCCTGACCCTGACCGGCCTCGCCGAGCGCAACGAGCTGGTGGTGGAGGCCGACTGCGAGTACTCGCACACCGGCGAGGGCCTGCACCGCTTCGTCGACCCGACCGACAACAAGGTCTACCTGTACTCGCAGTTCGAAACCGCCGACGCCAAGCGGATGTTCGCCTGCTTCGACCAGCCGGATCTCAAGGCCACCTACGACATCACCGTCACCGCCCCGCAGGACTGGGAGGTCATCTCCAACGGCGCCGCGCTCGAGACCCGCGAGACCGGCACGGTGGTGACACACACCTTCGCCACCACCCCCCGCATGAGTACGTATCTGGTGGCGCTCATCGCCGGACCCTACGCCAAGTGGACCGACACCTACACCGACGCGCACGGCAGCATCCCGCTGGGTATCTACTGCCGCGCCTCGCTGGCCGAATTCATGGACGCCGAACGGCTTTTCACCGAGACCAAGCAGGGCTTCGGCTTCTACCACGAGAACTTCGGCGTCCCTTACGCGTTCGGCAAGTACGACCAGCTGTTCGTGCCCGAGTTCAACGCCGGGGCCATGGAGAACGCGGGCGCGGTCACCTTCCTCGAGGACTACGTGTTCCGGTCCAAGGTGACCCGGGCGTCCTACGAGCGGCGCTGCGAGACGGTGTTGCACGAGATGGCGCACATGTGGTTCGGCGATCTGGTCACCATGAAGTGGTGGGACGACCTGTGGCTGAACGAGTCGTTCGCCACCTTCGCCTCGGTGCTGGCACAGACGTCGGCCACCGAATACTCCAGTGCCTGGACCACTTTCGCGAATGTGGAGAAGTCGTGGGCGTACCGGCAGGACCAGCTGCCCTCGACCCACCCCATCGCCGCCGACATCCCGGACCTGGCCGCGGTCGAGGTGAACTTCGACGGCATCACCTACGCCAAGGGCGCTTCCGTGCTCAAGCAGCTGGTGGCCTATGTGGGGCTGGAGCCGTTCCTGGCCGGTCTGCGCGACTACTTCGCCGACCACGCCTACGGCAATGCCACCTTCGACGATCTGGTGGGCGCGCTCGAAAAGGCGTCCGGCCGAGACCTTTCCGGCTGGGGCGCGCAGTGGTTGAAGACCACCGGCCTGAACATCCTGCGTCCCGACTTCGAGGTCGACGCCGACGGCCGGTTCACCCGGTTCGCCGTGCTCCAGGAGGGCGCGTACCCCGGCGCGGGCGAGCGCCGCGTGCACCGCCTGGCCGTCGGCGTCTACGCCGATCAGGACGGAAAGCTGGTGCGTACCAAGCGGGTCGAGCTGGATCTCGACGCCGCCGAACGTACCGAGGTGCCCGAGCTGGTGGGCGTCCCGCGCGGCAAGCTGGTGCTGATCAACGACGACGACCTCACCTACTGCTCGGTGCGGCTGGACCCCGAATCGCAGGAGACGGTCGTCACCCGGATCGCCGACATCGCCGAATCGCTGCCCCGCACGCTGTGCTGGTCGGCCGCGTGGGAGATGACCCGGCAGGCGGAACTGCGGGCCCGCGATTTCGTCGCGCTGGTGCAGCGCGGCGTCGGCGCCGAGACGGAAATCGGTGTGGTGCAACGCGTTCTGATGCAGGCGCACACCGCGCTGGGCAGCTACGCGGACCCGGAGTGGGCCGCGCGGGAGGGCTGGCCGGGGTTCGCCGACCGCCTGCTGGAGCTGGCGCGGGCGGCGGAGCCGGGGTCGGACCATCAACTGGCCTTTGTGAATTCGCTGACCGGGGCGCGGCTGTCGGAGCAGCACGTCGAGGTGCTCCGCGCGCTGTACGAGGGCGACCCGGCGGAGGCGGGCCTGCCGGGGCTGGTGGTCGACACCGATCTGCGCTGGCGGCTGGTGCAGGCACTCGCCAAGTCGGGCGCGGTGGATGTCGACGACGACGCGACGCCGGTGATCGACGCCGAACTCGACCGCGATCCCACCGCCGCGGGTCGTCGCCAGGCCGCGGCCGCCGCCGCTGCGCGGCCGCTGCCGCAGGTCAAGGAAATCGCCTGGAACACGGTGATGACCGATGACTCGGTACCCAACATCACCGCCCGCGCCATCGTCGGCGGCTTCGCTCCGGTGGGCCAGGAAGAACTGCTGACCCCGTACGTCGAGCGCTACTTCGCGGAGATCCCCGAGGTGTGGGAGCGCCGTTCCAGCGAGGTCGCCCAGACCGTCGTGGTGGGGCTCTACCCGCACTGGGCCATCACCCCCGAGGCGGTCGCCGTGGCCGACAAGTTCCTCGCCGCCGACCATCCCCCGGCGCTGCGCCGTCTGGTCTCCGAGGGCAAGGCGGGCATCGAACGGTCCCTGCGCGCCAGGGCTTTCGACGCGCGCTGAGGCGCGCGCTGTCCGCGCTGCTGTGGGCAGATCTGCTCACAGCAGCGCGGAGCGGTTTTCGGGGGCCGGCTCGGGCACCGTGGGGTCATGGCTCACGACGACAACAAGGCCCCGCTGTTCAGCTGGCGCGCCCGCGAGCAACTGCTCAGCCGGCGCATCCTGGTCCTCGACGGTGGTCTCGACGACGACAACGGAACGCTGCTCGCGACGCAGATGCTGACGCTGGCGGCCGAGGACCCCGATTCCGGTATCTCCCTGTGGATCCACTCTCCCGGCGGCTCGGTGCCGTCGATGCTGGCGATCCGCGACGTGATGCGGCTGGTGCCGTGCGACGTGTCGACACTGGCGCTGGGGCTGGCGTGCAGCGCGGGTCAGTTCCTGCTCTCGGCCGGCGCGCGCGGCAAACGATTCGCGTTGCCGCACGCCAGGATTCTCATGCATCAGGGCTCGGCCGGTATCGGCGGGAGCGCGGGCGAGGTCGAGGTGCAGGCCGACGATCTGCGCCACACCGTCAACACCGTGCTCGGCCTCATCGCCGAGGACACCGGACAGCCGTTCGACCGCATCTACGAGGATTCGCTGCACGACCGCTGGTTCAGTGCCACGCAGGCGCAGGAGTACGGCTTCATCGACGGCATCGTCGACTCGTTCCACCAGGTGATTCCGCAGCGGCAGAAAGTGGGGATCTCGGCATGACCAGCTACACCATTCCCAATGTCATCGCCCAGCATCCGCGCGGCGAACGGATCATGGACGTCTACTCGCATCTGCTCACCGAGCGGATCGTGTATCTCGGCACTCCGATCGACTCCGGCGTCGCCAACGCGCTCATCGCCCAGTTGCTGCATCTGGACGCCGACAGCCCCGGACAGGACATCAACCTCTACATCAACTGCGAGGGCGGCGACCTGTCGGCGATGCTCGCGATCTACGACACCATGCAGCACGTTCACTCACCGGTGGCGACCACGTGCGTGGGCCAGGCCATCGGAGTGGGGGCGGTGTTGCTGGCGGGCGGCGCGGCCGGGCGGCGCTCGATGCTGCCGCACACCCGGATCGTGCTGCACCAGCCGGCGGCGCGCGGCCAGGGCGCCATCCCGGATCTGATCCTGCAGGCCGACGAACTGGTCCGGATGCGCGCGGAGATCGAGGCCGTGCTGTCGAAGCACACCGGTCAGGCGGTGGAGACCCTGCGCCACGACACCGACCGCGACCGGGTGTTCACCGCGGCCTCGGCGGTGGAGTACGGCCTGGTCGATCAGGTCCTCGGTCCGCGCGACTGAGGCGGCGAGGCCCGGCGGCGGCGATAGCCTGGGCCCATGGACACACTCGACGGGGTGGAGATCATCGCCTTTCCGGACGCCGAGGCTTTCGAGAACTGGCTCGCCGTGAATTACACCCGCGCCGAAGGCGTTTGGATCAAGGCGGCCAAGAAGCGGTCCGGTATCGCCTCGATCTCCTCGGACGAGATGGTCGACGCCGGACTGTGCTACGGCTGGATCTCCGGGCAGCGGCGGTCGCTCGACGAGCACTATTACCTGCAGCGATATCTGCCGCGCCGCCCCCGGAGCCTGTGGTCGCAGGTGAATGTCGACAAGGTGGCGACGCTGATCGCCGCGGGGCGAATGCGCGAACCCGGGCTGGCCGAGGTACGCCGGGCCCAGGAGGACGGGCGGTGGGCGGCGGCGTACGCCTCGCAGCACACGGCGACCGTGCCGCCCGATCTCGCGCAGGCACTTCGCGACGACGCCGAGGCCGCTGCCGCGTTCGAGACGCTGAACCGGACCGGGCGATATCGGGTGATCCTGCCGTTGCTCCAGGCTCCGTCGCCGGAGATCAGGCGGGCCCGGCTCGACAAGGCCGTGCGGGCGCTGCGCGCGGGGACCGCCCGTTAGCGCTCAGGCCGCGAGGGCCATGAGCGTCGGGCCGGTGTCGCGGTCGCGCCCGGCCCGTTCGGGGACGGCGGGCCGGGTGCGGACGATCCGGCGGCGCTGGTTCGCCAGCTCGATGAGGTCTGCGGGCGACAGATCCGGGGTGCCCGCGAGTGTCGGCAGGACAGCGGGGCGACGGACGGCCGGGCGGGCGAGGCGGCGCTGACGCCGCAGTTCGTCGGCGACCTGTTCGGTGAGACCGCCGAGGGAGGTGCCGAGCGCACCGGCCAGCGCGGCGATCATCTCGCTGGACGGTTCCTTGCGGCCGCGCTCGACCTCGGACAGGTACTGCGGCGACACGCCGGCGCGCTTGGCGGTCTCGGCCAGGGTCTCGCCGTGCTCCTGCCGCAGCGCGCGCAACCGCTCACCGAGCACCTCACGCCAGAGCGGTTCCCGCACAGGCTCTTCCGGACGCGCGGGCGAGCGATCGTCGCGTCCGCCGGGGATCGAATGAAGTCGCGGGTGCTCGGCCATACTCCGAGCCTAAGGCCGGGCGCCCGCGGCCCGCCCCCTGATTCCGCTCAGAGCGTAATCAGGGGCGGGTGGCAGGGTCAGGGGCGGCCGATCGCGGCGGCCATCACCCGCACGGCCGCCACGAGACCGTCGATCAGCTCGCCCTGCCGGAACGAGCTGAGCGCGGCGGTCACCCCGAGCTGGCAGACGCGGTCGTTGACCCGGTCGGCAACATCGCGGCCCGAGCGGACCTCGATGGCGCGATCGTTCGGCGAGACGGCGATGAGCACCGAGCGCGCCGCCTCCGGTGTGGCCGGGAAGAGCGCCTCGACGCCGGTCGCCGGATCCGGGCGCAGGTCGCCGATGAAGATGTTGAACCGCACCTTGGTCGCGCGGGTGGCCTCGGTGAGCGTGTTGTCCAGCAGCAGCCGTTCGGTGTCGTCGAACGGCGCCTCGTTGAACACATCGCCCGCCTCGTGCACGCCGGACACCCGGCCGCTGCTGGTGACGGCGTATCCGCGCGGCAGGTCGGCCTCGACCACCGCGGGCCACTCAGAACTTGCCACTTGCCCGGCCTCCGATCAGCTCCGCTCCGGATTCGACAGCCGCATGGGTGCCATGCGAATGGTCGGCGATGTGGTGACCGTAGACGGTCACCTCATCGGTCGCGCTCCACAGCACCGGGTCCGCGGTCCACTTGTCGCCGAGGTTGAAGTGAACCGGCTTCTCGCCGGGCAGCGGCTTGCCGAGATACGACAATCCGGCGATCACCGCGTATATCACCAGCGGGATGCCGACAAAGATCAGCACTGTCTCGAGAATGCTCACAGCCCAACGGTAGACGATGCGCCCGACTCGGGCGTCGACCGGTGAGCCCCGCGGCTCGTGTCGCGGCGCTCAGACCAGCCAGGCCGCCGCGTTCACCGGCAGCCGGTTGCCGTCGAGCGGGGCGCTGGACAGCAGCACCTCGCCGGGCGGCAGCGGAATCGGCTCGTCGGAGGCGTTCAGCGCGCACACCAGCCCACCCGGCCGCCGGAAGGCCAGGCAACCGGCCGGACTGCCGTACCAGTCGAGTTCGTCGCCGGCGAATTCCGGTCGCAGCGCGCGCATTTCGATGGCCGAGCGGTACAGCGACAGCGTCGAGTCCATGCGTTCCAGCTGCGCCTCGACGGTGAGATCGGCCCACTGCGGCGGCATCGGCAGCCAGGACCGGCCGGTGGTGAAGCCGAACGGTGGCCGGTCGCCCTCCCACGGCAGCGGCACCCGGCAGCCGTCCCGGCCGCGTTCGGTATGCCCGGACCGCTCCCAGGTCGGGTCCTGGAGGACCGCGTCGGGCAGGTCGTCGACGTTCGGCAGGCCCAGTTCGGATCCGTTGTAGACGAACACCGCGCCCGGCAGCGCCAGCTCCAGCAGCAGCATCGCGCGGGCCCGGTCCACCCCCACGCTGCCGCCGCCGTACCGGGTGACCTCGCGCTCGACGTCGTGATTGGACAGCGTCCAGGTGGCGCTGGCGCCCACGGCCGCCACCGCGTCGAGCGAGTTGTCCACGGCCGCACGGATACTCGTGGCGTCGAAGGGGGTCTCGGCGAGCCGGAAGTTGAAGGCCAGGTGCAGTTCGTCGGGCCGCACGTACTCACCGAAGCGGACGTTGTCGTCCACCCACACCTCGCCGATGGCGACCGCCCCCGGATACTCGTCGATGATCTTGCGCAGCCGCCGGTGGATGTCGTGCACGCCCGGGTTGTTGAAGCGCGGATCGTCGTCGTCGTGGACGAGCATGCGGGTGTCGACGGTGTCCATGTCCGGCAGGCCCGGCGGTTTGGCCATCCCGTGCGCGACATCGATGCGGAACCCGTCGATGCCGCGGTCCAGCCAGAACCGCATGGTCTGCTCGAAATCGGCCGCGACCTCGGGATTGTCCCAGTTCAGATCGGGTTGTTCGGGGGCGAAGATGTGCAGGTACCACTGGCCGGGGCTGCCGTCGGGTTCGGTCACCCGGGTCCACGCCGGGCCGCCGAACACGCTCGGCCAGTTGTTCGGCGGCTCGGCGCCGTCGGGACCGCGGCCGTCGCGGAAGATGTAGCGCGCCCGAGCGGAACTGTCCGGTCCGGCGGCGACAGCCGCGGTGAACCACGGGTGCCGGTCGCTGGTGTGGTTGGGCACCAGATCCATGGTGACCTTGATCTGCCGGTCGTGCGCCTCGGCGATCACCTCGTCCAGCACCGCCAGGTCGCCGAACAGCGGGTCGATATCGCGCGGATCGCTGACGTCGTAGCCGCCGTCGGCCATCGGCGAGCGCATGACCGGGCAGATCCACAGCGCGTCGACGCCGAGGAGTTCCAGATAGCCGAGCCGGTCGCGCAGGCCGGCCAGATCGCCGACCCCGTCGCCGGTCGAATCGGCGAACGACCGCGGGTAGACCTGATAGAAGACTGCCGAACGCCACCACGGCTTGTCCGACGGCGAGGCCTGCTCCCCGGGGGATGAAGCTGTCACAAACGCCAATAGTGCCAAAGGTTTCCGGCAAAAGTCGCCCCGGGGGCGCGTGTTGGCGAGATCGAGCTAACACCCAGCGAGAATCGGACACGCTCCGCTCCGTGCCCAGTTCTCCGCGCGCCGTCAGACAGGCGAGTTGATCAGCGAATTCGCCGCCATCTCCAGATAATCCAGCAGCGCCCGGCGATGCTCGTCGTCGAGCACCTCCGGTTCGATCTCCGCCACGCCGATCCGCATGCAGCGCAGCCACGCGTCCCGCTCGATCGGTCCGATCCGGAACGGCATGTGCCGCATCCGCAGCCGCGGGTGACCGCGTTCGTCGGAGTAGGTGCGCGGGCCGCCCCAGTACTGCTCGAGGAACATCCGCAACCGGCGCTCGGCCGGGCCGAGATCCTCCTCCGGATACAGCGGGCGCAGCACCTCGTCGGCGGCCACCTCTCGATAGAAGGCCGCCACGATGCGCCGGAACGTCTCCGCTCCGCCGACCGCCTCGTAGAAGGATGTCGCCGTCTGCTCGCCGGAACTCACGCTCGCCAGCATATCGCCGGGTTCCGGGGCCCAGCATCCCCGTCGCACATACCACCCGCAGGCGTAACCGCTCGTTCATCCACAGCACAGACGGAAAGTGTCAAATCAGCTGGCAAAGGCGTCGATTCCATGGTCAACTGGTTGGCAGTGTCTGCCGAGATACCACACGAAACGGATCTGACGAATTCGGGGTTCCCATGAAGCAGCGGCAGGGCGCTCGGTCACACGAGGCCAGAACGCACCGACAACTCCAGCCCGCCGACGTCCACAATCGTGGGTCGGGGGCTACTCCGCTGCATGTCCTGTCCGATAAACGCTCTCATCCGGGTGCTGCCTGGCAGCACCGCACCATCGAACCAGCGCCCCCGGTGGCCGCGTGGTCGAAGCGCCGGGTGTTGCTTCTGAACGCCACCTACGAGCCGCTCACCGCACTGTCGGCCCGCCGCGCGATCGTCCTGCTGATCTGCGACAAGGCCGATACCGTCCACCACAATCCCGAGGGTCCCGTCGTGCATTCCGCGGGCGCCTCCGTCGCCCTGCCGTCGGTGATCCGCTTGCGCAACTATGTCCGCGTGCCGTATCGCGCCCGGGTCCCCATGACCCGCGCGGCGCTGATGCATCGCGACCGCTACCGCTGCGCGTACTGCGGCGGCAAAGCCGAGACCATCGACCACGTGATTCCCCGCAGCCGCGGCGGCGCCCACTCCTGGGAGAACTGCGTCGCCTCCTGCGCACCGTGCAACCACCGCAAGGCCGACAAGCTGCTCAGCGAGCTGGGCTGGACGCTGCACCATCCGCTGGTGTCGCCGAAGGGCCCGCACTGGCGTCTGCTGTCGACCACCGCCGATCTGGACCCGGTGTGGTTGCAGTATCTCGGCGAGGGCGCCGCGTAATTCTCGCTCGCTTCGCTTCGTGAGCGTCGGTTCACGACGTCATCGGCCATCGTCATGCCTCCGGCGTAGTGCGTGAGCCTGTCGAAAGCCACCAGTCCGCACGCCGAGTCGGCGGCGGGCGTTCGGATCACGAGACTCTGAAGAGAGCACTGCTCTTGACAAGGGTGGGCGCACCGAGGCATGCTCGATACATCAGAGATCAGCGCTCACAAAAGTGAAAGGTGCGCACCATGACCGAACTGCACGTCGTCACCGGAGCCGGACCCGTCGGCACCACCGTGGCCGAGCAACTCGCGGCAGCGGGTAAGAACGTCCGCGTCCTGACCCGATCCGGGAGCGGCCCGGTCCATCCGCTGATCGAGCGTCGAAAGGTGGACGTCACTCGGCGCGAACAACTTTCGGCTGCGGTCGACGGCGCGGTGGCGGTCTACCACTGCACGCACGGCTCCAAGTACGCCGCCCGCACCTGGTGGGCCGAGTTGCCCGCCACCGAGCAGACCGTGCTGGAGGTGGCCGGGGCGGCCGGTGCCGTGGTCGTCTTCCCGGAGAGCTTGTACTCCTACGGGCCGGTCGACCGGCCGATGACCGAAAACATGCCGCGCGCAGCGGATTTCGGCAAACCCGCCGTGCGGGTGGCGCTGCTGCGGGCTCGCGACGCCTCGCCGACTCCGACCGTCAGCGTCGCGGCCTCGGACTTCATCGGCCCGCACGTGCGCATGTCGCACGCCGGGGAGCGGATGGTCCCGAATATCCTGGCGGCCAGAACGGTTCAGGTCTTCGGCAAGGCCGACCTGCCGCATTCGTTCACCTACATGCCCGACCTGGCGGCGGCGATGATCGCCGCGGCGGCGGATCGGGCGCTGTGGAACTCCTTCCTGCACGCGCCGACCGCACCCGCGGTATCGATGCGCGAACTGGTCGCGGCCCTGGCGCAGGCCGCGGGCGTGCCCGCTCCCAAGGTGCTCGCCATGCCCGGCTGGGCACTGCGGACGGTCGGTGTGGTGAACGGCATGATGCGTGAACTGGCGGAGATGAACTACCAGTTCGAGCGGCCCTTCGAGCTGGACTCCAGTGCCAGTGAGCGCAAGCTCGGCGTGCGGCACACGCCCCTGGACGAGGTCGCCCGCGGCACCGTCGCCTGGTGGAAAAGCGTTATGGCACAGGATGAGAGGACGGCCGCGTAGCCGGAGAAGGCCGCGATCAGCCGTACTCGCTGGCCTGGATACCCCAGGTGCCGGGCTCGAGGGCCTCGAAGATGTGCGGCTGATCGCCCGGGTAGCGGATGTAGTCACCCGGACCCAGTTCGACCGGATCGGCGGCCGGGCCGGCCAGGGCGCGACCGGCCGCCAGGATCAGATGCTCGATCTCGCCGCGCGAATGCGGCTCGGAACGGCGCGGCAGGCCCGGCTCGGCCGAGATGCGGTAGATGTCGCGGCGGGCGTTCGGCGGGCTGGCCGCGAGCAGCGCCACCTGGTAGTCGGCCTGCGCCGACGCCAGTATCGGACCCTCCCCCGCGCGGATCACCCGCACCTGCGGTCGCGGCGGGTCGAGCAGGCGGGAGAACGGAATGCCCAGCGCCACGCACAGCGCCCACAGGGTTTCGATGCTGGGATTGCCGACACCCGATTCCAGTTGCGACAGTGTGGATTTCGCGACACCCGCCCGGCGGGCCACCTCGGTGAGCGACAGACCGGCACGGGTCCGCTCGCGGCGCAACGCGGCGGCGATGGCCTCCTTCGGCGGGGCGGACTGGGCGTCGTCGTGCTCGGTCATGATGGGTTCAGACAGTACCGGGCGGCGACGGCGCGATTGACGCGCCCGGCTGCGACGTTCAATATAGTAGCCGTGCGTTCGATATGGCGAACACTCGATCGGAGTGATCTCACCGGGATAGCGACCATCTGCCTGGCGGTGGTGGCGATCGGCGTCTCCTACGGCGCGTCGGCCGTGACCGCCGGGATGCCCGCATGGTTGCCGATCCTGCTCAGCGTGCTCGTGCTGGCCGGGGGTTCGGAGTTCCTGTTCGTCGGCATCGTCGCAGCCGGGGGCGGGCTGGTCGCGGCCGTGCTGGCCGGGCTGGTGGTCAACGCTCGCCACCTGCCGTACGGGCTCGCGGTGCCCGACGTGGTAGGCACCGGATGGCGGCGGCTGCTCGGCACCCATGTCATGAACGACGAGTCGGTGGCGCTGGCCCTGGCCGAATCCGACCGCGACCGCCGCCGCGCCGCCTTCTGGCTGTGCGGCCTCGGCGTGCTGCTGGCCTGGCCGCTGGGGGCGCTGCTCGGCGTGCTGGTCGGCACCGCGGTTCCCGACCCGGACCGCTTCGGCCTGGACGCGGTATTCCCGGCGGTGCTGCTGGCCCTGGCATTACCCGCGCTGCGCGCCGACCGGGCCACCCGCCGCGCGGCGCTGGTCGGCGCGGGCATCGCCGCCGCGACCACACCGTTCCTCGGCGCCGGACTCCCCGTACTCCTGGCCCTTCCCGCCGCGCTGTTGGCGTTCGGCTGGGGCGGAAAGGCCGCCGAACCGGCCTGACCATCGCACGAGCGCATATCGGCGCCCTGCACCTGCGCGCGCCGGTTCATCCCACTCGATCCGAAGGGAATGACGATGACCGTTCGTACCGCCCGCCCACTCGACCCCGCAGCGACAAGGCGATGACCGTCGAGACCACGCTGATCGCCGGCGCGCTGGCCTTGGCGGCGGGCACCTACGCCCTGCGCTTCGCGGGGCCGGTGTTGCGCCGCCGCATCACTTTTCCGGCTCGCGTCACTCGGCTGCTGGAAGCAGGCTCGGTCGTGCTGCTCACTGCCCTGGCCGTCACCGAACTGGTCCCCACCGCTCACAAGGCCGGCTTCGCCCTTCCCGCAGGCGTTCTCGTCGCCGTCGTCCTGGCCTGGCGCCGCGCCCCGCTCATCCTGGTCGCGCTCTCCGCGGCCGTCACCGCCGCCCTGCTCCGCCTGCTCGGCGTGGCATGACCCGGCATCGGCGGATCGGACGGGGACCGGTCGGCCCGAATCAGCGGGGGGTCAGGGGCATGCCGGGCCCGCGGCGGCGGGCCACGGAGCCGTAGCGGGCGTCCAGGCGCAGCCACGTTCGGGCGGCGCGGACGCGGACGATTTCGGTGGGGGCGATACGACGGGAGTCGGCCTTGTCGCCGGAGTGCGGGATGAAATCCATGGCGGTGAGGGCGAATACGACGCGCATCGGGACCTCGACCTGTTGTCCGCCGCCGGTGACGGTGAGGACCGCCTGGTCCAGCAGCGAGACCGGTGGACCGAAGCCACTGCCGTGCTCGGCGGCCACCTCCGCACCGCGTTCGGCCAATTCGACCAGGCTGCGCGCCGGGACGTCATCGACGTGAACCCAGCCGTCCGCCGGCGGCAGCGCCGTGCGCCACGCCGAATCCATCGAGAATCCGAGGTCGATCGGGCCGCCCGCGCCGGGACCGGCCAGGCCCGACAACAGCGTGTCGCCACCCACGGTCACGTCGTCGACACCGAGGTCGGCGACCACGGTCCGGACCGCGAGCGCCTCGAAACTGGTTGCGGCCCAAGCCGCCACGTAGCGGTCACCGCGCCGGCGCAACCGGATCACGGCCGCGGGATCCAATCGCACCGCCCGACCGACGAAGGTCGCCAGATTCTCGCGCTCGGCCGGATCGGGCACCCGCAGCGCTCGCTGGTCCGAACGGTCGAATCCCGGCAGCATTGCCGCTGTCCTCATTTCCGCGCGACCCGTCCGGCCGCGCTCATCGCCTCGTCAGTCGGACTTCCACTGCGCGAGGTATTCGCGCTCGGCCGGGGTCAATCGGCGCAGCCGCTGAGTATCGATGTCGAATGCGGCCATCTGGGTGCTGGCGATCACCGCGGGCGCCGAATCCAGCGCGACGCCGTTCGCGCGCACCTCGTACCCGATGGTGAAATCGACCGCTCGCAGCTGGTCGATCCACATCGCCACATCCAGCGGCGTGTCCTCGTGGCGCAGCTGGCCCCGGTAGCGCACGTGCAGATCGGCCAGCACACAGCCGGAACGCAGCCCCGCCGTCGGGCGGTCACCCTCGAACAGCCACGGAATGCGCGCCTCCTCCAGCAAGGTCACCATCCGGGCGTGGTTGATGTGCTGGAAGACATCCATATCCGACCAGCGGACATCGACCTTGGCGTGAAAACGCTTGGGCAGTACGGCGATATCGGCCGACTTCGCGAGCCCGTTCACCGAACCGACACTCGTCACACGTAACCTCCGATCGGAGCAGCGGGTCATTCGGCTACCCAGTATGCCGGGTTGGCCGCGCACCCTCTGCTGCGACACCGCCGAGCGGACCGCGGCGCGTCCGGTCCGCGCCGGTCAGCGTGCCGATCCACGGCTTTCTGTGAATCGGCACAACCGGCTCGAGCTCAGCGCGGCACCTCCGACTGCGCGCCCACGCCGCTGACCATGCTGCGCACCTGGCGCGCCGCCACCGACAGCGTCGCCAGGTCGTGGGTGCCGGACTCGAACAGTTCCGCCAGCGCGGCGCGGGCACGGCCCAGCCGGGACTGGTTCTTCGATTCCCAGTACGCGATCTTCTCCTCGGCCGTCTCCTCCGGATCACCGCCGGACAGCACGTCCAGCGTCAGCGAGCGCAGCGACCCGTACATGTCGTCGCGCAGCGCCAGCCGGGCCAGCGCGTGCCAGCGGTCGCCGCGCTCGAGGTGGCTGACCGCCTGCAGCAGCCAGTCGATCTTCAAATGCTCGTTGAGCGCGTAGTACAGCGCGCCCACCTCTTCGCCGCTGCGGTCGGTGATGTCGGCGATGTCGATGACGTCCAGCAGCGGGAACAGGTTGAGCAGGCCGAAGACCTCGGTCGCCAGCTGCTCGGGCACGCCGCGGCCGACCAGCTTCGCCGACTGTGCCTCCAGCGTGTCGATGTGGTGGCCGCGCAGCCATCCCGGCACCTTGGGCGCCAGCTCCCGCACCGCCCCGCTGTAGCGGTGGATCTCGGCGCCGACCGCGATGGGCTGCGGCCGGTTGCTCAACAGCCAGCGCGAGGCCCGGTCCAGGGTGCGTTTGGTCTCGAGTTCCAGATCGTCCTGCACGGCGGTGGCGATGTCGGCCGCGCGGATGCGGGTCCAGATCGACTGCAGATCGAAGATCTGGGTCGCCGCCGCGAATGCGCGCACCGCGTCGGTCGCGCTCGCGCCGATCTCCTCGTTGAGCCGGTGCGCGTAGGTGATGCCGCCGAGGTCGACCATCTCGTTGACCACCATGGTGGTGACGATCTCCCGCCGCAGCCGGTGCCGCTTGATGGCCGCGCCGAAACGCTCGCGCAGCGGTGCCGGGAAGTACTGCGGCAGCCGGGCCGAGAAATACGCGCTGTCGGGCAGATCCGACTCGAGCAGATCGGTTTTCAGCGAGAGCTTCGCGTGGGCCATCAGATTGGCCAGTTCCGGCGAGGTGAGCCCGGCGCCGGCCTCGGACCGCCGCTTGATCTCCGCGTCCGAGGGCAGGGCCTCGAGTTCGCGGTCCAGGCCCCGGCGCGCCTCCAGGTCCTCGATCAGCCGCTTCTGCACGTTCAGCATCCGCGGCGCCTCGGTGCGCGACATGCCCATCAGGATGTTCTGGGACACGTTGTCCTGCAGCACCATTGCCGACACCTCGTCGGTCATCGAGGCCAGCAGCGGGCCGCGTTCGGCGGCGGGCAGCTCTCCCGCCGACACCACGCCGTCGATGAGGACCTTGATGTTGACCTCGTGGTCGGAGCAGTCCACGCCCGCGGAGTTGTCCAGCGCGTCGGTATTGCACTTGCCGCCGTTGCGGCAGAACTCGATCCGGCCGTGCGCGGTCAGCCCGAGGTTGCCGCCCTCGCCGATCACCTGGACGCGCAACCGGTTCGCGTCGACACGCACCGCGTCGTTGGATTTGTCGCCGACCTCCGCGTTGGATTCGGTACTGGCCTTGATATAGGTGCCGATGCCGCCGTTCCACAGCAGTTGCACCGGCGCCAGCAGAATCGCCCGGATGAGTTCGGGCGGCGACATCGACACGGTTCCGTCCGGCAGCCCGAGCGCGCGGCGTACCTGCGGGCTGATCGGCACCGATTTCACGGTGCGGTCGTAGACGCCGCCGCCCTCGCTGATCACCGACGCGTCGTAATCGCGCCACGACGACCGCGGCAACTCGAACAACCGCCGCCGCTCCGCGAACGACCGCGCCGCATCAGGATCGGGATCCAAGAAGATATGCCGATGATCGAACGCCGCCACCAACCGAATGTGCTCCGACAACAACATCCCGTTACCGAACACATCCCCCGACATGTCACCGACACCCACCACAGTGAACTCCTGCGACTGCGTATCGATATCCATCTCCGCGAAATGCCGCTTCACCGACTCCCACGCACCCTTGGCGGTAATACCCATCGCCTTGTGGTCGTAGCCCACCGAGCCACCCGAGGCGAAGGCGTCACCCAGCCAGAACCCGTACCCCTTCGCCACCTCGTTGGCGATATCGGAGAACGCCGCCGTGCCCTTGTCCGCGGCCACCACCAGGTACGTGTCGTCCCCGTCGCGGCGCACCACCCGCGGCGGCGGAATCACCTCGCCGGTCGCGTGATCGACGTTGTCGGTCACGTCCAGCAGACCCGAGATGAAGGTGCGATAGCAAGCGACGCCCTCGGCCTGCAACGCCTGCCGATCCACCGCCGCGTCACCCGTCGCGGCGGGCGGATGCTTCACCACGAAGCCACCCTTCGCGCCCACCGGCACGATCACCGCGTTCTTGACCGCCTGAGCCTTCACCAGACCCAGGATCTCGGTGCGGAAATCCTCCAAACGGTCCGACCACCGCAACCCGCCGCGCGCCACCGGACCGAACCGCAGATGCACGCCCTCGACCCGCGGCGAATACACGAAGATCTCGAATTGCGGTCTGGGTCTGGGCAATTCGGCGATCTCGCCCGGCTCGACCTTGATCGACAGGTACTCGCGCGGCGCGCCCTGCTCGTCGGTGCGGTAGTAGTTCGTGCGCAGCGTCGCCCGCACCAGGCTCAGGATGGCGCGCAGGATGCGGTCGGCATCCAGGCTCACCACCTCGTTGATGCGTTCGGCGACCGCCGCCTCCAGCTCCGCCGCCCGGTCCGCGGCGGCCGAGTCGGGGTCGAACAGCGCCGCGAACAGGTCCACGAACAGCCGCGCCGCGTCCGGTGAGGCGAGCAGCACGCGGGCGATATTGGCCTGGCTGTACGGAAAATCGGCCTGCTGCAGGTACTTCGAATACGCCCGCAGGATCGACACCGTGCGCCAGCTCAGGCCCGCGCGCAGCACGAGCTCGTTCAGGCCGTCGGCCTCGGCGCGCCCGTACCACAGGGCGTCGAATGCCTGGGTGAACCGCTCGCGCAGGCCGCGCTCCCGCATCCCGAGGGCCTCGAGGCGGTCGGTCTTCTCCACCAGCTCGGCGTCCATGTCGCGGTCCAGCGCCATGCGCAGCAGGTCGGGCCGGGCCTGCAGCCCGAAATCGTAGATCCAGGTCTCGCGGCCGTCCTCGAACTGCAGCTGGTACGGCCGCTCGTCGACCACCTCGACACCGAGGCTCTGCAGCAGCGGCAGCACCTGGCTCAGCGAGATGCCACCGCCGACGTAGAGGGTGAAGCGCCACGAACCCGGCTCGGCGCCGGGACGGCGGTACAGGTGCTGGTCGATCCGGCCCGCGCCGAGCCGTTCCAGGCGGACGATGTCGGCGAGCGCACGGCCCGCCGAGAAGTCTTCCTTGTAGGCGTCGGGCAGGGCGGCCGTGTAGCGCTGCACCACGGCCGGATCCAGCACCGTGGAGGCGGCCACCTCGTCGCGCAGGTGGTCGTCCCAGGTGCGGCTGGCCTCGGCGAGCAGACCCTGGATGCGCAGCCGGTTGGTCTCCGAGACATCCACCGGGGTGCCGGGTTCCGGCAGCCGCACGGTGAAATACACACTGGCCAGCTCGCTTTCGGAGACCCGGGCCGAATAGTCGATGGAGACGCCGCCCAGCTCGCGCACCAGGATGTCCTGGATCTCCAGCCGGACCCGGGTGGTGTAGCGGTCGCGCGGCAGGTAGACCATGCAGGCCACGAATCGGCCGTAGGAGTCCGAGCGCAGGAACAGCCGCACCTGCCGTCGCATACCGACATTGAGCACCGCGCCCGCGGTGTGCCGCATCGTCTCGACGTCCGCGGAGAACAGCTCGGTGCGCGGGAAGGACTGGATGACCTCGAGCATCGCTTGACCCGAGAAGGAGTCCAGGTCGAAGCCGCTCTGCTCGATCACCGATCGCACCCGGCGCTCGACCACCGGAATGTCGAGCACGTTCTCGTGCATCGCGGCCACCGTGAACACGCCGATGAACAAGTGCTCGCCGGTCACGGCGCCGGAGGAATCGAATTCCGCGACACCGACGAAGTACGGGTACACCGACCGGTGCACGGTCGCCGGCACCAGGCCCTGGGTGAGCATCAGCAGCGGGCGCTCCCCGCTGTCCACCGGGACCCGGAAGTCGGTGCCCACGTCGGGACGCAGCACGCCGAGTGAACTGTCCGCCACCACAACGGGTTTCCCCTGCGGATCGTCCGTGGCGGGGCGCTGGTACCGGGCGTAGCCGAGCACGGTGAAGTGCCCGTCGGCCAGCCAGCGCAGCAGGTTGGCGCAGTCGATCAGGTCGGTCGGGGAGAACGGTGGCGTGCCTTTCTCGGCCGCCGCGGCCAGCTCGTCGGCGAGCCGGTCCTGCACGGTGCGCATGGCCTCGGTGTCACCGATGACCTGGCGCACGTCGGTGAGGACGTCGGCGATGCCGGTCTCGAGTTCGGCCAGCAGGTCCGGGCTGGTCGAGGGATGCAACTGCACATGCATCCAGGACTCCCGGCGGCCCGCCGTGCCGTTGCCGTCGACCTCGTGCGGCACAGCGGATTCCAGCGCGCCCTCGGCGTCGCGGACCACCTCGAGGATCGGGTGGATCACCTCGCTGATGCTGACCGCCTGCCGGCTGAGGTAGGAGGTGACCGACTCCACCAGCAGCGGCATGTCGTCGGTGACCATCTGCACCGCGGCCCCGAGGCCCGAACCGTCGTCCGGGTAGTACACCCGCACCCGCGCCTGTCCCGGCGGGCGGAGCAAACCCAGTTCGATGTGCCGCCGGAACACCAGGTTCGAACCCCCGGTGATCGCGCAGTCCACATCGCCGGCGTCCACGTGGCGGAAGTACGCCTCCTCGAGGCTCGCCAGTTCGCCGCGCAACTGCTCCGGCAAACTCGCGACCCACGCCACGGTGGACATATCGGACGAGACCGTCATTTTCTTCGCCAACTCCCTCGGATTGGGTTCCGCAACAAAGTGACGCCGGAGTCGAGAGTAGCTGGGCGCCGCAGACGCCGCCGAGGAATCTCCCCAAACCTGCGACTACGGCAACCCGCCCGAACGTTCCGGTTGGTACGACCGCGCCCGCGCCGTGCCGAACTTCCAGGTAGCGCTCGACAAGCGTTGCGCCGGTGGTTATTTGGCACACGCTGGAAATATGACGAACGACACTGTTTGCTTCTGGATAACCCCTCGGTAACCGGCGCCGCGCGACGGAATATCAGTCGCGGGTCAGCTTGCGGTGGGTGACCCGGTGCGGGCGCGCGGCGTCCGGTCCGAGCCGCTCCACCTTGTTGGCCTCGTATGCCTCGAAGTTGCCCTCGAACCAGAACCAGGCGGCCTCGTTGTCGTCGTTGCCCTCCCACGCCAGGATGTGGGTGCAGGTGCGGTCGAGGAACCAGCGGTCGTGGGAGATGACCACGGAGCAACCGGCGAACTGCTCGAGGGCGTTCTCCAGCGAGCCGAGGGTCTCGACGTCGAGGTCGTTGGTCGGCTCGTCGAGCAGGATCAGGTTGCCGCCCTGTTTGAGGGTGAGCGCCAGATTCAGGCGGTTGCGCTCACCACCGGAGAGCACGCCCGCGGGCTTCTGCTGGTCCGGGCCCTTGAAGCCGAAGGCGGAAACGTATGCGCGCGAGGGCATTTCCTGACTGCCGACCTGGATGAAGTCCAGGCCCTCGGAGACCACCTGCCACACCGTCTTGTTCGGGTCGATGCCGGCGCGGTTCTGGTCGACGTAGCTCAGCTGGACCGTGTCGCCGATCCGCACCGTGCCGCTGTCCGGCTGCTCGAGGCCGACGATGGTCTTGAACAGCGTCGACTTACCGACACCGTTGGGACCGATGACACCCACGATGCCGTTGCGCGGCAAGGTGAACGACAGATCCTTGATCAGCTGGCGGTCGCCGAAGCCCTTGTCCAGGTGCTCGACCTCGACGACCACATTGCCCAGGCGCGGCCCGGCCGGGATCTGGATCTCCTCGAAGTCCAGCTTGCGCATCTTCTCGGCCTCGGCGGCCATCTCCTCGTACCGGCCGAGGCGGGCCTTGTTCTTGGCCTGGCGGGCCTTGGCGCCCGACCGCACCCACGCCAGCTCGTCCTTCAGCCGCTTCTGCAGCTTCTGGTCCTTCTTGCCCTGGACCTCCAGGCGCTCGGCCTTCTTCTCCAGATAGGTGGAGTAGTTGCCCTCGTAGGGGTAGGTACGGCCGCGGTCGAGCTCGAGAATCCACTGGGCGACATTGTCGAGGAAGTAGCGATCGTGGGTGACGGCCAGCACGGCGCCCGGATACTGCGCGAGGAACTGCTCGAGCCACAGCACGGACTCGGCGTCGAGGTGGTTGGTGGGCTCGTCGAGCAGCAGCAGGTCGGGCTTGCTCAGCAGCAGCTTGCACAGCGCGACGCGGCGGCGCTCACCACCGGAGAGGTTGGTGACCGGCTCGTCGGGCGGGGGGCAGCGCAGCGCGTCCATCGCCTGTTCCAGCTGGGAGTCCAGGTCCCAGGCGTCGGCGTGGTCCAGGTCTTCCTGGAGCTTGCCCATCTCCTCCATCAGCTCGTCGGAGTAGTCGGTGGCCATGAGTTCGGCGATCTCGTTGAAGCGGTCCAGCTTCACCTTGATCTCGCCGAGGCCCTCCTCGACATTGCCGCGAACGGTCTTCTCCTCGTTCAGCGGCGGCTCCTGCTGCAGGATGCCGACGGTCGCGCCGGGAGCGAGCCAGGCGTCCCCGTTGTTCGGCTGGTCCAGGCCTGCCATGATTTTCAGCACGCTCGACTTACCGGCGCCGTTCGGACCGACAACGCCGATCTTGGCGCCCGGGAGGAAGTTCAAGTTCACGTCGTCGAGGACGACCTTGTCGCCGTGCGCCTTGCGAACTTTCCTCATCTGGTAAATGAACTCAGCCATGTGCGAAAGCCTATCGGTGTGGGTGTGTGCGGGACGAAGCGGAGCTACCGCGGGGGCGCCGCGGAGGGGAATCGCTCGTCATCCGGCGCTCGATGATCCGCCTCGACATCAACGGGCGCGGGGACGGTGGAGTTCCCGCCCGGAGGGTGCAATACGGGGGCGGAGCAGCGGGCGAGGTCCGGGCCCAGGGCGGTCGCGCGCATTTCCAGGTCGTGCCGGGCCACTCCCTCTCTGGTCTGGTACTCCGCGGTGCGCAGTTGCCCGTAGGCGATGACGGGGTCGCCGCGGCGGATCGAGGCGTCCACCCCCTCGACCAGCCGCCGCCAGCAGTTGACGGTGAGATAGAGGGTGCCGTTGTCCACCCAGCTGCCGCTGTCGCGATCGAACCGGCGGGCGGTGCTCGCCATCCGGAACGACACCACCTGCTCGCCGCCGGGCAGGCTGCGCCGTACCGGATGCGTGACGACGTTGCCGATGACGGCCGTATTCGCCTCGTACATGTTCCGCCCCTTCGTTATTCGGTCCCTCGACGGCGCGCGGCCGCGCGGACCGATCCCCTGTGCCCCGTGCGATCGGGACACGTCCAGCCTGATCGATCGCCCGCCGCCGCAACAGACCGAATTCGGATCTGTGGATGAATATCCCGGCTGTGGATACCCGCCGTTCCGCTGTGCGCGGCCGCTCCTACAGCGTCGCCAGATCCGTGTTCGCCCCGCACAGCACGATCACCGGCCGCTCCCCCGGGCCGGGCACGTACGCGCCGCTCTGGATCGCCGCCAGCGCCACCGCGCCGGCCGGTTCGACCACGATCCGGAATTCCCGCCACAGATACTCGCGTGCCATCGCGATCGCGTCGTCGCTGACCAGCAGCGAGCCCATCCGGTACCGCTGCGCGAGTTCCAGCGGAATGTCACCGATCCTGGTGGCGCCCAACGCATCCGACGCCAGGCCGCTGACGTGCACGTCCACGGGGCGGCCGGCGGCCAGGGCGGCGTGCAGGGTGGGCGAGCCCTTCGGCTCCACGCCGATCACACGGCCCCGCAGCCCCAGTGCGGCCGCGATCCCCGACGCCAGTCCGCCTCCGCCCACCGCGACCAGCACCGGCGGACGGCCGCGGACCTGGCGCTCTATCTCGAGCCCCACCACGCCCGCTCCGGCCACCACGGCGGGCAGGTCGTAGGCGTGCAGTTGCAGCGCGCCGCGCTCCACGGCCAGCTGCGCCGCGTAACTCTTGGCGTCGGCGTAGGTCGTGCCGTGCCAGAGCACCTCGGCGCCGTAGGCCCACATGGCGGCCACCTTGGTGTGTGGCGCCGACTCGGGCACCACCACCGTGCAGGATCGTTCCTGTACGGCGCACGCCAGCGCCGCGGCGATACCGGCATTGCCGCCCGAGGCGATGACGACGCCGCGCCGATCGGACCGGTTCTCCAGCAGCGCGTTCAGGCTGCCCCGCACCTTGAAAGTGCCGCCGTGCTGGAGGTATTCGAGTTTGAAGGTCACCTTGATCGGACCGTGCGGCCCGGTCACCTCGGTGTGGAACACGGGCGTGACCCGCACCCGCCGGCCCAGCCGCAGGCGCGCGGCCCGCACATCGGACCGGTACAGCCGCTGCACATTTCCCGTCGTGGGCGCGTCGGTCACGGCCGGGTCCCCCGATCCCGCCGCGCCAGCTCGGCGAACATGGCATTGTGCGCGGCCAGATCTGCGTCGTGGTCGCGTTCGGCGGCGCGGTCCATCCGCTTGGCCATCCGGTCGTCGCTGCGCGACCACTGGATCAGCAGCGCCAGCATCACCAGCACCAGCGGGATCTCGCCGCTCGCCCAGGCCAGGCTGCCACCGGTGCGCTGATCGCCGAGCAGGTCGGTGTTCCACCCCAGCCCGATCGAGCGGTAGAACGAGGCGCCCAGCACGGTCGTCATACTCATCAGCGCGACGCCGAAGAACGCGTGGAACGGCAGCGAGCCGAACACCATGCCCACCTTCGTCATCGACTGCACCTGCCGCGGTTTCGGATCGATCCCGAGCACCACCCAGTAGAAGAGGTAGCCCGACACCAGGAAGTGCAGGTTCATCAGCAGGTGCGCGCCGTGCGAGTCGACCACCGAATCGAAGATGCCGCCGAGATACAGCGCGTAGAAGCCGACGACGAAGAACGCCGTGGCCACGACGGGCTGAGTCATGAAGCGCGAGACCGGATTGTGCACCGCGGCCAGCACCCACTCCCGCGGCCCCGGCGGTGCGTCGCGCCCGGCCGGTGGCAGCGCGCGCAGCGCCAGCAGCACCGGACCGCCGAGCGCGAACAGGATCGGGGCCAGCATCGACAGCAGCATGTGCTGGGCCATGTGCACGCTGAACATGGCCGGGGCGTAGCGGCCGACACCCGAACTGGTGGCGATCAGCAACACCGCGCAACCACACAGCCAGGCGACGGTGCGCCCGGCGGGCCAGGCGTCGCCGCGGGAGCGCAGTCGCCGCACCCCGGCCAGATACAGCACAGCAAGCACGAGGGACAGCGTCCCGAAGATCAGATCGAAGCGCCAGTCGAACAGGAGTCGCGCGACCGTGGGCGGGCCGGCCAGGTCGTATCCCAGCTCCACTTCCGCCGGGGTGGGCACCCGTCGTAGGTCCGGGGGCGGCGTGCGGCCCAGCCCGACGGCGAGCCCGACGGTGGCCGCGAACACCAGCGCCTCGACCCCGGCGTAGCGGATCAGCGCGGCACGGTCGCGCGGGTTCTTCCGCAGCGCGGGCACCGCGATGCGCCGCTGCAGGAAACCGATCACCCCGAGTGCGCACAGCGCGGCCGTCTTCGCGATCACCAATCGGCCGTAGGTGGTGGTGAACAATTCGCTGCCCGGCACCCGCACCCAGGCATTGACGACCCCGCTCAGCGCCACGACCGCGAACGCCCCGGCGGCCACGAGCGAGAACCGCCGCGCCGCCAACCCGGTGTGCTCGCCGCCGCGCACGGCGTAGGCCAGCACCGACAACAGCCCGCCCACCCACAGCGACACCGCGACCAGGTGCAGGATCAGGCTGTTGGTCGCCACGTCGTGCGCGCCGCCGGACGAGGAGTGCCCGGTCAGGGCGACCGGCATCAGGCACAGCACCGCGTACCCGAACAGCACCGGCGTCCAGCCCCAGCGCAGCGCGAGGCGGCAGCCGATCGCGAGGGCCAGGGCCATGAAGGCCGTCGTCCGCCACGAACCGGCGACCTCGACCTGCGCGATGGCATGCCACACCCGGTCCGGCCGCAGCGTCGACCGCACGGGTTGCCCGGTGGTGTCCGACAGCGTCAGCGGCACCAATACCGCGGCCGCTCCGGCCCATCCCAGCGCCGCGATCCCGGCGCGCCGCAGCGCCCGGTACCCGCCCACGTCCAGCAGTCCATTACGCTGCGGCGGCGTGAGGAATGCCGCGAACAGCAGCGAACCGACCGCCACCGCCGCGGCCAGATCGGCGACCGCCCGGACCGCCGGCAGACCGTAGGTGGTCAGCGGACCGGGATCCGGGATTCCGAGCAGCGTCAGCGCCTGAGCTGCGGACAGACCCACCACCAGCGGTGCGACCAGCGCCGCCAGGGCCGTGGCGATCGCGGTGAGCACCGGGAACATCGCCGCCGACTCCGACCGGACGCCCTGGGATTCGGGTTCGACGGACGGGTCCTGCGGTGACGACATGCGGTTCAGCCTAGTTCGGCGCCCACACCCCCGGCCGTCCCGGTCCGCACCTGCCGTCGCCGCCTGTGGCCCCGCTGACATGCCCGCGAGTTGCGCAGCGGCAGCTCGGACGAAATCTGGACGCTCGCTATACTAATCGCGCTGGACACCGTGCCGAGAACCCGGCATGGTGTGTGGTGCTGTGCACTGCCTCCGTAGCTCAGTTGGATAGAGCAAGGGCCTTCTAATCCCTAGGTCGCAGGTTCGATTCCTGCCGGGGGCACTTCACCTTCCGATCGGCGGCACAGGTCGCCGGATCAGGGGTACCCATACCGCTCGATGCGCAAACACCAGAACTTTCCGGCGGACACCCCCATGTCCTCGCTACTCTGTGATACAGTCTAGTGGTAGTCGGTACCACCGAATAGCGGTCGAGCGGAAGGAGTTGCCACGGACAACTTGACGGAGATGCTGAAGGGGACGTTGGAGGGGTGCGTTCTCGAGATCATCGGGTCCGAGGAGACGTACGGGTACGCGATCACGCGGCGGCTCAATGAACTCGGCTTCTCCGATGTCATCGAGGGCACTGTCTACACCATTCTGGTGCGGCTGGAGAAGAACAAGCTGGTCGATGTTTCCAAACGACCCTCCGAGGTCGGACCGCCACGCAAGTTCTACGCACTCAATGATGCGGGGCGCGCGGAACTCGCCACATTCTGGGCGAAGTGGGAGTACGTCTCGTCGCGCATCAACGAGCTCAAGGAAAGCAGGAAATGAACGTCTGGGACACGATCACGGGCAACGATCTCAGCAGGGAGTACAAGGCCTTCGAGGAACGCGCCGAAGCTCTCCCGGCCGAGTATCGAGCGGCATGGAACGAGATCAAGGCCAACCTCTTCCCCTACGCGGACTTCACCGGCCGCAACCTGATGCCGATCCTCGACAGCACTCTGGGCCTGCTCGAGGAGACCGCGGCGGACGGCCAGAGCGTGCAGGAGGCGCTGGGCGAGGACATCCGAGCCTTCTGCGCGGCGATCGCCGGTGAGGAAGGCGCCAAGAGTTATCGCGACAAATGGCGCGAGCAGTTGAACAGGAACGTCGCCCGAAAACTGAGCCGGCTGGGAGAATGAGATGGGTATTCGCGACATCATCGAGGGCAGGCGGGAGTGGCGAGCGCACATGGCGCGGGTCAAGGCGCTCCCACCCGATTACCAGATCGTCTACCAGGAGATGCAGAAGTACTTTTTCAAGGTCGGGCCGGTCGAGCTGGCCGACGGCAGCCTGCTGTCGGGCGTGGTCGATTTCTTCGAGGAAGGGGTCGCGGGCGGCAAAAGCGTCATGGAAATCGTCGGCGATGACGTCGCGGCATTCTGCGACGATCTGATGAAGGACTCGAAGACCTTTGCCGAGATCTACCAGGAGTCGGCGTCGCGGTAGCGGCTACACCAGCCGCCTACCCGGCCTTCGTGCAGGTCGATCTCCTCGGCGGGGCGGATCAGGAGGCGTCGCGCAGCCGCCCGCGCAGCACCTTGCCGCTGGCGTTGCGCGGGATCTCGTCGAGCACGACGAACCGCTTGGGCACCTTGTAGCGCTCCAGGCCGGCTCGCACGTACTGCCGGAGTTCGTCGTCGGACGGCGTCTCGACATCGGTGGCCGCGACGACGAAGGCATGCAGCACCTGCCCGAATTCGGCGTCGGGGACACCGATGACCACGGCGTCGGCAATGCCGGGATGCGTGGTGAGACGCTCCTCGACCTCGCCGGGAAACACGTTCTCCCCACCGGAGACGATCATGTCGTCGGAGCGGCCATCGATGTAGAGCAGGCCCCGCGCATCGATGTGGCCCATGTCCCCGGTGTTGACGTGACCGTCGACGACCTCCTTGGCCGTGGCCCGGGCAGTGGCGTCGGGGGTGTAGCCGGTGTATTCCAGGGCGGTGCGCACGAAGATCATGCCGGTCTCCCCGACCGGTGCGGCGGTGCGGTCCGCGCGCAGGATGCGCACCGACACGCCCAGCGCCGGACGGCCCGCCGTGTTCGGTGCGGCCACCAGATCGGCCGGGCCCGCGATGGTGACCAGACCCGCCTCGGTGGACCCGTACCCGTTGATCAGGATGGGACCGAACGCGTCGAGCACGCCCGCGACGGTGCCCGCCGAAATCGGCGCGGCGCCGGTGACAATGCTCCGCAGGGCCGAGCGGCTCGGGGCGGATGCCGCGAGTTCGGGGACGGCCAGCAGCCGCTGCAACATGACCGGAACCGCCATCAGCACCGTGACCCGATGCCGGGCCATGTCGTCGAGGGCGAGGCGAGCGTCGAAGCGGCGGCGGCAGATCGCGGTGGCGCCCAGTGCCAGCGGTCCGAGCAGCGCGAGCAGGCCGAAACCGTGGAAGAACGGCGGCGCCACCAGCACGCGGTCCGAGGAGCGCAGCCGCAGCAGCGCCATGGCGGTCGCGGTCAGCAGCGCGATCGCCTGCGGTTTCACCACGCGCGGCACGCCTTTGGACAGGCCCGTGGTACCGGAGGTCAGCAACGTCAGCCGCACTGCCCGGCGCACCGGCGGCGGAGCCGGATGGTGTTGCGCGGCAAGCTGGTCCAGTGTCGGCGGCCGCGCAGCCGATCCGGGCTCGTGCCAGGCCAGCACCCGTATGCCGGGGTAGCCGGCTTCCTCGACGGCCGCCGCGTATTCCTCGTCGTAGACGAGGACGTCGGGGTCGTGGCGGCGCAGGATCGCCGCCAGTTGCGGCGGCGGCAGCTCGGTATTGACGAAGATCAACTCCGCGCCCAGTTGCGCGCCCGCGCCCATCGCCTCGGCGAACCCGCGATGATTGCGGCAGACGATGCCCACCGATCGCGGCGCGGCGGGCGAGAGGGCATACAGCGCCGCCGCGATCGCCTCCGTGCGCCGCTGCAACTGCCGGTAGGTCAGCTCGCCGCGTTCGTCGATCACCGCGATGCGCTCGGGGAAGCGAATCGCGCTGGCCGCCAACAACATCGCCGGGGTCGGGCCGAACCGGCGGAAGTCCCGGGCCAGGGCCGCCAGCGCCCGCGGCGCCATCGGAGACAACAGCCCCGACGTCGCGATGGCCGGTACCGCCGCGGCCCACTGCCGCACACTCCGCCCGAAGTCAGCGCACACCGGAACGCACCTCCGGCGTCGGCTCGGCGGGCCGCGACGCCCGCACCCGGGCCAGCGAGGCCTGCGTATCGCCGAGGAACCGGTAGACGAAGCCGAGCAGCCATTCGTTCGGAACACGCAGCAGCGGAACGAGAATCGCCGACGGATGCCCGTAGACCGGGGTCAGCGTGCGCGGCTTGCGCACCACCGCGCGGGCGATCACGCGCGCCGCGTCGGTGGGTGTCTGGCCCGGCAGCAGCCGCATCCAGCGGCTCGGCGCGCTCATCCGGGTGTGCATGAGCCCGGCGTAGAACGTGGTCAGGGTGACGCCGTCGGCGCGCGCCTCCATCCCCACCGCCCGCAGCCACCAGTCGAACGCCGCCTTCGACGACAGGTAGAAGCCCCATTTCGGCACGACCGGGAACATGATGCCGACCGTCGACACGTTCACGATGTGCCCGCGCCCGCGAGCGCGCATCGCGGGCAGCAACGCCAGCGTCAGCCGCATCGGGCCCACGTAATTGGCTCCCGCGGTGGCGGTGACGTCCTTGGGCCGGTCGTAGGACAGGTGAACCGATCGCCGCAGCGACTTGCCCGCGTTGTGGATCAGGTAATCGACCTCGCCGAAATCGAACAGCACCGAGGCGGCGAACTCCGACACCGACTGCTCGCTGGTCAGATCCAGCGGATAGGCGAACGCCTGTCCGCCCGCCGCGGTGATCTCATCGGCGAGTTCGCCCAACCGGTCCATCGACCGCGCCGCCAGCACCACCCTGGCGCCTGCCCGCGCGAACAATCGCGCGGTGGCCTCACCGAGTCCGTAGGACGCGCCGGTGACGACGACGACCTTGCCCGCGACCTCGGCCCGCAGCGCGTCGCGGTCGCGCAGTCCGCGCGGGCCGATCAGGTAGGCCACCGCGCGGGCGATCGGGTGCGACGCCAGCCGGGAAGGGCTGGAGGGCAAGGGGTTCGACATCGAACTACTCCACAGTGTCGGCGGGACGGGTCAGCGACGGGAGGCCGAGCAGCGACGACAGCAGCTCCGAATCGGGTATCGCCGCGTCCAGCACCCGCTGGGCCAGTTGAATATCCGGATCCGAACGCAGCGCGCTGAGCACGGTGCCGAAGAGGTTGGCCACGATGAGATCCCGGACCTGTTCGCGCGAGATCTCCTCGCTGTGCACCCAGTGCAGTACGACGCCCTCGATGAAGGACAGGTAGCCGTTGATCGCCGTGCGCAGCACCCCGCTGGTGTCGCCGCCGGTGATCTCCACGGCCAGCGCCTCCGCGACCCGGCGGCGATGCCGATCGCGGATACTGCGTACCTCCGCGTCGGCCACGTCGGCGATCAGCGCCTCGAACCCACTGGCCTGATGCTCGGCGCGGTCGAGGAGCTGGTCCACTCCCCGGTGCAGCCGGTCCAGCGCGGGCCCGCGCATCGACACCAGGTCGCTCCAGAACTCCTCGGCCGCCTGCTCGAGCACCGCCAGGTAGAAACCCCGCTTGCCACCGAAGTGGTAGCTGATGGACCCCGCGGCCACCCCGATCGACCGAGCCAGGTCCACGATCGACACATCCTCGTACCGCTGCTCGCTGAACGCCGCCCGCCCCGCCTCCAACAAGGCGGCCCGAGAAGCCTCACCCCGCCGGTTGCCGACCACGACCCTCCAATTCTTGAACCAGATTCAAATCTGACCGTAGTGCGGGGACCAGGGGCTGGTCAAGGATTTGAATACACTTCAAAATGTCATGCCGACAGGCAGATTTGAGGGTTTCTCGCCATATGCCGACAGTTCCGCTGGAAAGTCCCCACCGAAGGTTCAACGATACTGTGCAACCACATGGCCGATCAGAAACCGACGATCGCACTCACCATGGCCGAGTTGCGCGAGATCACCGCCTACGCCCTCGCATGTGCCGAACCCGCCCTGTCCCTCTTCGAGCGTGACTGCCCGGCCGACCGGCGGCCCCGCGCCGTATTCGAGGAGGCGCGCAGGTTCACCGCGGGAGGCGGGCGGACCAAGGCACTGCGGGTGACCGCCCTGGACGCACACCGCGCCGCACGCGCGGCACTGGAAGTGGGACGCCTTGCCGCCGCCGACGCGGCGCGCGCCGCCGGGTACGCGGGAGCCGCGGCGTATCTGCATCCACTCGCCCAGGCGCATCAAGGCGGGCACATCCTCATGCCCGCGGCCCACGCCGCTCGCGCGTTCGAACTCGACGCCGATGATCACCGGGTGGGTGACGACTACCTCGAAACGGCAAGGGAGCTGGCCGGTCCCATCGTGGTGAGTGTTCTGTCGCGATATCCGGTGCCGCCCCCGGGCCGCGGGCGGGTGGGAGATCTCTGGCGGAAGCTGGACTCCGCGCTGCGCGGACTGGGTGACATCACAACTAGGCGGAGACCAGCAGGGTGATCAGTGATATCGACGCGGCCAGGAAGACCAGGGTCGCGACCCTCCGGACCAGGTGCCGATGCTGTCGCGGGAAGGCCCGGGGCACAACGACGGCGGCGACCGATCCGGCCACGATGCCCAGTACCGTGCCGAATATCAGTCCGTAGCCGTGCGGGTCGGTGAGTGGATCGGACGAGAAGCGCGAGTCGGCCACCAGGTAGACACACCGCAGCCACAGGCCGGCGGACAGTATCCCGACAACAGCGCATACGGCCGTGACCGCGAACTCCCACCAGCCGCCGATCCGTGCGCGATCGGACTTTCGGTTGGATGTACCCGCGAATTCCGACATGTCCCCTCCCCCCACCATGACACCAGAAGTTCCGCGATCACGCACCCGGGTCGACCGCTGGGCACCGCCGGAATCCCGGCGGCGCCTCGACCGGCATCACTCGGCTAGGCCGGAATGTTCTCGGTGGTATCTCTCGCGGCCCTCGCGATCGTGGTGAAGGACCGTGCCGGGGCATGCCGCAGCATGCGGGCGAAGGTGCGGGCCGAGGCCGGCCACGGGTTGGTGACGGCCCCGCTCTCGTGCTTGTACCAGCTCGAACCGGCGGACGACCAGACGGTGCGGCAGAGCGCGGCCCGCATCCACAGCTCGTAGGCGGCCATCGCGTCGGCGCTCACTTCGATTGCGGCGGCGTCGGTTTCGTCTCGCCACCGCAGGCACTTCATGATGTAGTCGATCTGCAGTTCCTTCATACTCGGATTGCTCCCCGCCGGATTGAACGAATTGGGCCCGGCGATGAGGAAGGCATTCGGGAATCCGGGCACCGCCAGGCCCATGAATGCCGAAGCGCCCGAGCGCCATTGGTCGTGCAGCAGCCGTCCGCCGCGACCGCGCACCGCGATCGGCGCGAGGAATTCGGACGCCCGGAAGCCCGTCGCGTACACGATGACCTCGGCGCGATGGCGCGTACCGTCGACCGTCTCGAGGCCGTCGCGGGTCAGGCGCGCGATCGGCGCCGTCACCAGCTCGACGTTCGGTTCGCTCAGTGCCCGAAGGAAATTGCTGTCGAACAGGATTCGCTTGGCGCCGATCGGATAGTCGGGCGTCAGCCGGGCGCGCAGTGCCGGGTCCGCGACCGAGCGACGCAGGTACGCGTTCGCGAGCCACCGAGCGGGCCGAGCCGACCAGCCACCCCGCATGATCGGCGACAACAGCGAATCCGCGGCCTGCGACAGCAGCCGACGATAGGCACGATGACCGCCGGGCAGGTGCAAGGCGGTCCGGGCGAGCACACCGAACTCCCGGCCGGGTTTGGGCAGGATCCACTGCGGCGAGCGTTGGAACACAGTGACTTTGCGCGCGGTGGCCCGCAGCATTGGCAGCACCTGCGCCGCACTGGAACCCGTGCCGACCACCGCGACGTCCCGGCCGCCGAGGTCGACGTCGTGGTCCCACTGCGCGGTGTGGAACGACGCGCCCGCGAATTCGCTGTGGCCGGGGAACACCGGCACATTCGGGCGATGAAGCTGACCGACGGCGAAGACGACGATGTCGGCGGTGAGACGAGTTCCGTTGGCGGTCACCAGCGCCCAGCAGGCGGCGTGTTCGAGATAGATCGCCTCGGTGACCGCCGAGTGCGGCCGCAGCCGGGCCGTCAAACCCTGTTCGGCGACCACCTTCCGGAGATAGTCCAGGGTGTGGCGCTGGTCCGGATATCTGGTGCGGGTGCTGCGATACGGGGCGAACGAGAACGAATACAGATGCGCCGGAACGTCACAGCTGCAACCGGGATAGGTGTTGTCGCGCCATACCCCGCCGAGTCCGGGGCCGCCCTCGAGGATGACGAAGTCGTCCACCCCGGCTCGCCGCAGCGCGGCACCCATGCCGATACCGCCGAATCCCGACCCGATGATCACCACTGAGTAGTGCAATCTCGTTACCACCTCCATGCGAGAAGACCTTCAGTAATCGATTGGCAACCCTACTGTCTCCTGCTCCCATATCTGTAAACGTGACGTCGCCACAGCGGTTTTCGATTTTCGGCAACTGTTGAGCAAGCACATGCTCGAGGCGGCCGGGCACACCACCGGCAATCACTGCGGGCCGGGAGCGCCCATCCCTGAATCACACGCGGAAAACGCACCGTCGCCGGTCGGTCGCGGTGCTACGAAGGCCGCCGCGGCGACCCTCCGCAAACCCGGCTCGGGGCACAGAGGTGGACGAATGCCCAGCGTCGCGCGCCATTACCCGGGAGACCAGCGACGACGGCAACGGCAGTCGGCCAAGAGATTCCGGACGGTACGGAACTCTGGCCTAGGCCCGCCGGAGGGGTATGATGTTGCATCGACGCGGTGTGGTCGGCGGTCTTGGACACCGCTGGTGATCGTCGAGCATCGGAGTAGAGGTCATGATCCCAGAACCGGTTCAGTCTCGGATCGGCAGCGTGGATTCGCTTGTCGCCGAACGTGGTCCGACAGCGCTGCGGATCGCCGTGGGCGGGCAGCTCCGCAAGCTACGCGAGCAGTGCGGGATCACCCGCGACGCCGCGGGCGAGCACATTCGCGGTTCGCACGCCAAGATCAGCCGTCTGGAACTGGGCCGCACCGGCTTCAAGGAACGCGACATCCGCGACCTGCTGACGCTGTATCGCGTCGACGATCCGCAGGATCGCGAGGCGTTCCTCGACCTGGTACGCAAGGCCAACCAGCCGGGCTGGTGGCACCGCTACAGCGACCTGCTACCGCAGTGGTTCGAAACCTACATCGGCCTCGAGCACGCCGCGCACTCCATCAGAACCTTTGAGGCGCAACTGGTTCCGGGCCTGCTGCAGACCGAGGCCTACACCCGCGCCGTCGTCGCGCTCGGGCACCAGGAGGACGAGGCCAACCGGCGCGTCGAACTGCGCCGCCAGCGGCAGAAGATCCTCGACCGCGAGGGCGGCCCGACGCTGTGGGCGGTGCTGGACGAGACGGTGCTGCACCGGCCGATCGGCGGCAACGACGTGCTGCGCGGGCAGCTGGAGCATCTGGTCGAGATGTCGGATCGGCTGAACGTGACGATCCAGGTGCTGCCGTACGCCGCGGGCGGCCATGCGGCCGCGGGCAGTTCGTTCACCATGCTGCGCTTCGCCGAACCCGAACTCCCCGACCTGGTCTACATCGAACAATTGACCAGTGCGATCTACCTGGACCGCCTACGCGATCTGGAGATCTACCGCCTGGTCATGGACCGCCTGAGCGTGCAGGCCGAGCCACCGGAGGTCTCGCGGCAGATGATGGTGGAGGCCGCCGCCCGCCTGTGAGCGGCCGGTTCATCCTTGCAGTGGCGTGCGGCGGGGCCGCACGATCCGGTGCGTGATGCGCCAGCCCGCATCGGTCCGCTCGACCGTGTCCTCGTAGGTGACACTGCCGACGGACCCGTCCGTCAGCACCCCGAACCCTTTGGACAGCGCGTGCACCGTGCCGTCCGTCACCGGGTTCAGCACGATGTTGGTGACGTGGTGGGCTACCGGATTCCCCTCGCCCAATGCGAGCGCGGCCTCGCGGCAGGCGGACAGTCCGGTGAGCACACCGCCACCGAGGGCGCGTACGTCGTAGACGACGTCCTCGGCGAACAGTTCGTGCCATCCGTCGAAATCACCGCGGTCGGTCAGGTGTCCGTGCAGGTTGATCAGATCCGTGATGGCGAACCGGTCCTCCACGGTCAGCACGGCGGTCACCTCTCGATGCTCGGGTGGAACTGGTCAGTGGACTTCGACGACTTCGCTGGCGTCGCTGCGCCGTTCGGCGGCCACGGGCGCGGGGGCCGCCGGCACGACCGGGGGGCGGCGGATCGACTCGCCGACGGCGTGCAGATGGCGCAGCGCCTGGGCGTAGGAGTCGAACAGACCGGTCTCGCTGTAGGGCACGCCGCGCTCGCGACAGAACTCCACGACGAGCGGCTGGGCGTGACGCAGATTCGGGCGCGGCATGGACGGGAACAGGTGGTGCTCGATCTGATAGTTCAGGCCGCCCATCGCGGTATCGATGAGCCGGCTGCCGCGCACGTTGCGGGAGGTGAGCACCTGACGGCGCAGGAAGTCGGTGGCCTCGTCCGTGGTCAGCACCTCCATGCCCTTGTGGTTGGGGGCGAAGGTGCAGCCCATGTAGAACCCGAACAGCATCTGCTGCACGGCAATGAACACCAGCGCCTTGCCCGGCGGCAGCACCGCGAACACCACGGCGAGGTAGCCGACGGCGTGGGCGGCCAGCAGCGCGCCCTCCCAGCAGCGGTGCGAAATGGGCCACCGCGCTACCGCACGCGCGCTCGCGAAGTGCAGGCTTCCGGCTTCCAGCAACAACATCGGGAAGAACAGCCAGGCCTGATAGCGGAAGACCAACCGCCGCAATCCCCGTCCGGCTCCCGCGCGGTCGTGCGAATGCGCCAGCACACCCATGACATCGGGATCGGCGCCCTCGGTATTGGGATGGGCGTGGTGACGGTTGTGGTTGCTGGTCCACCAGCCGATGCTGACGCCGATGGCGAGATTGCCGGCGATCAGGCCGAACAGGTGATTGGCGCGGCGCGTCCGGAAGATCTGCCGGTGCCCGGCGTCGTGGCCCAGGAAGGCGAGCTGCGCGAACACCACGGCCAGCCAGACGGCCACCGCGAGCTGCCACCACGAGTCACCGACGACAATGAACGCCGCCCAGCCGCCTACCCACGCCGCACCCGTGATCGCGCTCTTCCAGCCGTAGTACCGCAAGCGGCGCTCCAGCAACCCGGCCTCGCGAACCCGCCGCGACAACAGCGCGTATTCGCTGCCCCGCAAAACCCCATTGCCACGCACGGCCAGCTCCGCTCCGACTGTCGTTGTTCCCGGTACACGATGCCATGTCCGGCGACCGGTCTCCGGCTGCCGTACTTCCCGTCACCGGCGATGGACTGCGATCGCGGCGCACCCGTCCGGCGCCATGATCCCGTGACAACATGTCCGCCGGGTGAACGAGCGTCGGGTCGGTGGATCCGTCCGCGGCCACCGCCCGCGCCGCCATCGTCGCACAGTGCGCCGGACTCGCGGCGGCGGGGCTCGGGCCTGACGTGATCCGGGGCCATTTCGGGCTCGGTATCGCTTCTCCGGCGCGGTATTCTGCCGAGGTGGCGGGTCGGGGGAACGAATTCAAGCCGGATGCACGCGATCCCAAACGCGTGCTGTTGCGCACCGGATTGCCGGAGGGCGTCTCGCGGGCGGAGATCACCTTTCGCGTGGGCGGCGGAATCCGGGGAACGCGCGTGGTGCGCCGATCCGAAGCGGAGTTCGCCCACCTGCGGACCGCCGTGGACGGTGTCTACGAAGGTCCGTGGAGCGCGCCGGAACAGGTGACCCCGGCCGCGGCCACCCATTACATCGACCAGGCCGAGCAGCGAACGGCCCTGCGCGCGGCCGAGATTCAGCGGCACCGCGAGTCGATCGACCTGACCTGCCCGTGGTGTGCGCGGCCACGCACCTACATCGGTGTGCTCGGGTTCGTCACCGGCCATGCCGGGCTGCTCACCGACCATCCCAGCGAACTGGGCCAGCAGGTCGAGAAGCAACACGCCTACCGGTGCGACCGGTGCGGATCGATGCTGTACTTCGCCGACGGCTACCTGGCGCATCCGCTGCCCGGCCGCCCGGCGAACCCGTCCTGAACGACCGCGTTTGCGCTCGAAAAGCAGGGCGAGGACGATGATTCCCGCGCAGTTCCGAAGCCCCGACAGTCCGCAGAACCGGAGACCGATGGCACTTTCCGCACTGCTCACCAAGATCGTCGACTGGTTGCGCGCCGGATATCCGCACGGCGTGCCCGACACCGACTACGTGCCACTGCTCGCCCTGCTGGCCCGGCGCCTGACCGAGGACGAGGTGCGTGCGGTCGCCGAGGAATTGATCGCGCAGGGCGCCCTCCCCGCCGACCGAGCCGACATCGGCGTCGGCATCACCAGGATCACCGACGCGATGCCCCGCGAGGCCGACCTGGCCCGCGTCCGCGAGCACCTCCTCGCCGGCGGCTGGCCCATAGACGACAACACCTGGCCAGGCACCCTCCCCTGACCACCTCCGAACCAGCCACCCCGCCGCCACCACCCTGCCGCACACCTACGACCACCACACCAACACTCCCGCACCAACGGCCCAACGCACCCGCACCGCCACACACCAACAGCGCCACACACCCACACCCCACACACCAACGGCCCTACGCACCCGCACTCCCACACACCAACGGCCCTACGCACCGCACTCCCACACACCGACAGCGCTACGCACCGCGCTGCCACAACCCAGCGGCGCGACGCACCTGCCGAGGCCGTCGACTATCGCCCCCGGGCACGCCGCTCAACATGCAGCGCGCCGCCTTCACTCCGCGAAAGACGCGAGCAGGTGGGGGTTGGCCAAGCCGCCTTCCAGGTGCGCGGCGTGGCCGACGCCGGGCAGGACCAGGCGGCGGGTGTTCAGGAACCGCGCGAGTGCCGTGACCGCGCGGTGGCGCGGGCCGGGCGAGAGTTCGCCGACGGAGAGCACGATGCGATCGGGGGCGGGGAGCGGAGTGGGCTCGAACGCGGCGAACATGGCGAACTCGGCGGCGACCGTCGCCCGTGTCGCGCGGGTGCGGCCGGGCTGCCACGCCGGGCCGTAGAGCGCGTGCCCGAATCCCTCGATTCCGCCCGAAGCCAGCCCGGCCGCCACGTGGTCCAGCAGGCCCGGGGCGAGTGAGCCCGCGGCGGGTTCGTGCAGCAACGCACCGGCCAGCGGCACCCCGCGGGCCGCCAGTTCCAGGCCGAGGGTCGCCCCGCCGCTGACGCCGAACACGAAGGCGCCCAAGCACATCGGGGCGAGGAAGGCGATCTCGGTGTCCAGGTCCCCGGACTGCGGGCGGTCCGGGGCGAGCACCTCTGCGGTCCCGGACAGCGCGGCGGCCGTCGCGTCCCAGACCCGGGAATCGGTCGCGGCGCCGTGGATCAGGACGACACGTCTCATACGCCGAGCACGGCGAGCAGTTCCGCCGAGGTCGCCACCGCGCCGAAGATGCCGCCCTGCATGGTCACCATACTCAGCGCCGCCTCGTGGTGCCGGCGCTCGGTCGCGCCCGTGCAGTCCGACAGCAGCAGGCATTCGTAGCCGCGGTCGTTGGCCTCGCGCATGGTGGTGTGCACGCACACGTCGGTGGTGATGCCGGTCAGCACGAGATGGGTGATGCCGCGGGTGCGCAACAACAGGTCCAGGTCGGTGGCGTAGAACGCGCCCTTGCCGGGCTTGTCGATCACCGGCTCGTCCGGCAGCGGCGCCACTTCGGGCACGATTTCCCAACCGGGTTCGCCGCGCACCAGGATGCGCCCGCACGGGCCGACGCTGCCGATCTCGGCGCCGACGCGCGCCGAGCGCCAGCGCTTGTTGGCGGGCAGATCGGCCAGGTCCGGGCGATGCCCTTCGCGGGTGTGGATCACGGTGAGGCCGCGGCGGCGGGCCGCGGCGAGCACGCGCGCGGTCGGCTCCAGTCCGGCGCGGGTGAGAGCGAGGTCGTAGCCCATCCGGTCGACGTATCCCCCGGGCCCGCAGAAATCGGTCTGCCAGTCGATGAGCAGCAGTGCGGTGCGGGCCGGATCGACGGCGCCGTCGAACGGCCAGGCGTAGGGCCGCGCGGCCACGGTCGGCAGGGTCATACCCGAATCTCCTTGTCTCGAGCGGTAATCGCGCACGCGGCGGTGAAAACGACCGCGGCGGTCAGCAGGCCCACCACGGCATCGGACAGCTGCGGCGCGCAGGCATGGGTGAGCAGCGCGGCGGCCGAACCACCGAACCACCCGGCGAACGGCGGCCAGCGCAGCGCGCGCACCCGGCCGCGGGCGCCGAGACCGAAGCGCGGCAGGACGAGCTGGTCGAGAATGACCACCGCGCCGATCGGCGGCACGATCACGCCCAGCAGATTCAGCCACTGCTCGAACCACGACCAGATCCCGGCGACCGCCAGAATCACCCCGGCCGTGCCGAGCACGATGGTGAGCCGCCGCATCCGGCCGCGGGTGAGCTGACTCCAGCCGACCGCGCCGTTGTAGAGGCAGTGCGTGCACACCGAGCCGAGATTGACGAATACGAAGGCCACGGCCAGCGGCACCAGCAGTCCGCCGTGCTCGATGAGCAGGCCGAGAAAGTCGCCGCCGGCGGTGCCCGGATCTCGCGCGCCGCCGAGCGCGACGATCAGTCCGCCGATGACGAGCGCGATCGTCTGCCCGATCGGGAAGGCCGAGAACGCCGCGAGGAAACCCTCGCGGCCGCTGCGCGACCACCGCGTGAAGTCCGCCGTCATCGTCCCCGAATCCACGAACGACGCGATGACCAGCGTGACCGCCGCGCCGAAGCTCATCACACCCGTGCCCTGGTAGGTGGTGGGCGAGGCGGGCGCGTCGGCGGCGGCCAGCCCGACGGCCACCAGGCCGAGCACCACGTAGAACGGCGCGGCGATCATGCCGATCACCGACAGCGCCCGGATTCCGAGCAGCGTGACGGCGACGAACGCGACTCCGGTGCCGAGCGTGGTGAGTCGCTCGTTCCAGCCCAGGCTGTCGTGCAGGATCGCCCCGGCCATCCCGGTCTGGAAGGCGAACCAGCCGATCACGACGGTCGCGAGGAAGCCGGACGGGATCGCGGCGGCGCGGCGGCCGAAGGTCTCCGCCGCGGTGAGCGCGAAATTCTTGCCCGTGCGTCCCGCGAGGTAACTCAGCGCGCCGACGTAGAGCATCAGGATCAGGCTGCCGGTCGCGATGGCGAGCATCCCGCGGCCGAAGCCGAGCGACGCCACGATCAGACCGCCGAAGATGGCGCAGGTCAGCACCATCGGGAACCCGAACCACACGGCCGAGACGGACCACAGTCCGCGCCGGTGCTCGGCGGGTACCGGTACGTCCTCGAACTCCTCGATGCCCGGACCCGGCGTGCCGGTGATCGTGGTGGTGGTCATCGCCGCACCTCCGGCAGCTCGTATACGACGGTGATACTGCCGCCACCCGGACGGCCTTGATGCTCGGCGCCGCCGGAGACGTAGATCGCGCCGTCGCCCTTGAGCGCGGCGAGCAGACCGCCGACGGCGGCGCGGGCGTGGCGGGTGGCGTTGACATCGGAGTCGGTGAGCATGGTGTGCCGGTGACCGCGCACCGCGCCCGACGGGTCGGCCTCGGCCTTGGCGAAGATCTGCCGCACGGTGCCGCCGCGCCGCGCGACCTCGTCGAGCAGTGCGGTCACCGCCGCGAGGTCGAGCGCGTCGGCCATCTCGCCGTGCAGTGCCCGCAGCGGATTGGCGGCCGCGGCGCTCTCGGCGACGACGAGGACGTGGCAGTCGTCGAGTTCGGCTCCGGCGCTTGCCGATGCCCGCGCCGACGATACCTCGGCGGTCCCCGCCAACGCCGCCGCCGCGGTGCCGGTATCGCATTCACCCAGCGCGACCGCGATCCCGAGCGCACTGGCCGCGCGGGAGCGGCCCATCGACTCGTAGGTGTCCTCGCAGACCGGCTCCAGCCCGGCGACCCGCAGCGCGGCGATCTTGGCTGAGGTCAGCAACGGACACTTCACCAGCACGAAATGCACGTCCGCGGCCGCGACACCGAGTTCGGAGACGAGCTTGCCGACCGTCTCGGCGACGGCCGCGACCTGCGCGGGCCGCCCGATCTCCGCCGGGTCCAGCGCGCGGGTGCGTCCCGCGGCGGCGACCAGGCCGCGGTCGAATCCCGGATGCCGGGTCTCGTCGCGGACGAACAGGTTGACGTGCGGGCTCAGCACGCCCTCGGTGCCGCCGGAGAACACGGTGACCGCGGCCTCGGGCAACAGGGGTTCCCAGACCGCGGCGGCCAGGGTGCGGCTGAAGTCGTTGACGCAGCCGTTGCCCTCGGTCTTGCCGATGACGGCGACCACGTCGGCGGCGCGATGCCCGGCGGCGGTGAGCGCGGTCAGCGCGCGGACGTCGGCGGGACCGGCCGTGGGCACGGTGAGCAGGGTTATCGGGGTCATGCGGAGGCGCTCCTGCGAGACAGCGGGCCGAGATGGTGGAAGGCGAGATTGAGGCCGAAGGCGACGATGACCGTGCTGGTGACGGCCCCGCCGAAGATGATCTCGGCCGCCGACGGCAGCCCGGAGTACACGCCGGGCGAGACGATCGGGATCATCCCGGCGCCCATCGCCAGCGACACGATCAGCAGATTGCCGCTGCCGGAGAAATCGACCTTCGCGATGGTCGCGATGCCTACTCCGGCGACGGTGGCGAACATGACGAGGCTGACCGATCCGATCACCACGTCCGGCAGGCTCGCCACCAATTCGCCCATCTTCGGCGCCAGGCCCAGCGCGACGAGAATGCCCCCGGCCACCCCGGCGACCCGCCGGCTGGTCACGCCGGTCATCCGCACCAGGCTGACATTCTGCGCGAACACGGTGTCGGGGAACGAGGTCAGGAATCCGGCCAGCAACGCGGACACTCCGTCGGCGGCGAGCCCGCGAGCCAGCCGCGCGGGTGCCACACTCTCGCCGGTGGTCTCCGAGACGGCCAGCAGGTAGGCCGTCGACTCGGTATAGATCACCAGCATGACCAGGCACATCGAGATGATCCCGGCGACCGGGAAGGTCGGCGCGCCGAACAGGAACAGCTGCGGTAACCCGAACCAGCCCGCCCCGCCGACACCGGCGAAATCGGTCATCGAGAGCAGTGCGGCCACGCCGGTCCCGAGCACCAGGGCGATCAGCACCGCCGACTGCGCGAGCAGACCCCGGCCGTAACGCAGCAACGCCACGATCAGCAGCACGATGCCCGCCGCCAACGCCAGTCGCGCGCCACCGGCCGGTTGGTCACCGAAGATCATCGTGACCGAATTGCCGATCAGCGACAGTCCGATCATCGTCACCGCCGCACCCCGCACGACCGGCGGGAAGAACCGGATCAGCCGCGAGAACGGCACGGCGACAAGGACACCGAAGATACCGGCGGCGATCATCGCGCCGTAGACCGCGGACAGTCCGTACTCCTGGCCGATCAGGATCATCGGCGTGACCGCGGTGAACGACGCTCCGACCACGACGGGCATCCGCGCGCCGAGCAGGCGGCCGAGCCCGGCGGCCTGCACCACCGTGATCACACCGGCGACCAGCAGGTCTGCGTTGACCAGCACGGCCACGGTCGATTTCGCGAGGCCCAGCGCCGCCCCGAAAACGAGCGGCACGGTGACGCAACCGGCGTACATCACCAGCACGTGCTGCAGGCCGAAAAGTACTGTGCGCCAAGCGGACAGGTGGTGGGGTGGTGATTCGGTGCCGAGTGCGGCGGCGGTCATGCGGGCCTCCAGCGGACGAGCTATCTCACTGGAGATTTGTATACAAAGAGTATTTCTACTGCGTTTCCATTGGTTCAAGCCGCGTTACGGCCCAGCAAAGCGCAAAGGTTTGTATACGACCTAGTCGTTTCGCAGGCCCGCCACCAATGCCTCATCCTTCGCGATGTGCTCACCCATCAGATAGCCGGCTTGGATCGGCGATCGGCCGAGGATCGCCTGGGCGATGGCCGCGTGATCGCTCCACGAACCGGCCGTGCGAGCCTCCAGCTGCTGATCGAAGATCCACGACACCCGCCCGAGGATCTGGCCGAGCATGATCTGGAGCTGATGATTGCCCGAAGCGCGCCCGACCAGCGTGTGGAATTGCACGATCAGCGCGGGCAGCTCGTCGGGCGCGGCGGTGCTGCGCCCCAGCTCGACGACCCGCCGCAGTTCGTCGGCGACCTCTCCCCCGCCTCGCTCGGCGGCCAACTGCGCCGCCAGCACCTCGAGACCGCGCCGCACCTGCACCAGCTCCAGCGCGGCCGCACCCGCGGTGTCCGACACCGTCGCGCCGCGATACCGGACCAGGGTCACGAATCCTTCACTGTGTAACTGCGACAACGCTTCTCGGATCGGCACTCGCGAAACCTCGAAGCGCCGTGCCAGATCCGTCTCGCGCAGCCGGTCGCCCGGCGCCAGACGCCCCGCGAGGATGTCCTCCCGCACCGCGTGCGCGATCGCCTCCCGCGGTGCCACTCCGATACTCTCTTCACCGGCGGCCACGCCGAGAGCGTAGCGGCCGGCGGCGTGCCGGGGCCGCAGCTGCCATGATGGAAGGGCCGCCGGAACGGGGAGGATCGTCATGCGTCTGATCTCGCTGCTGATGTTCGTGTGGTTGATCGTCGGAGTGGTGGCCGCCGGCCAGCGGGGCTATTTCACCCAGATGTCGCAGAGCTGCGGCGATTTCGGCACCATCGCGCTGAATGTGCTCGCCGGTCCGCTGAATTACCTCGGTGTCGACCCCAAGGTCACCGAATGCACACTCCCCGAACCCAGTTCGACGCCGTCGTGACCGTTCAGCGCTCCCGTGCGACGTTGTCGAGGATGGTCTTCCACGCGCCGGCCCAGGCCGCCGAGGCGGGCGCGGTGAACTCGGCGTGGCCCACACCGGGCAGGATCTGCAGATCCGTCGAATTCCCGGCGCGGGTGGCGGCGGCGACGTAGCGACGGCTCTGTTCGAGGTCCACTACCCGGTCGGCCTCCCCGTGCAGCGCGCTGACATGTATGCCGCGCGGCAGCTGTTCGATCGGGGACGCCGCCAGGTAGCGGTCGGGAACCTCGTCCGGGGTGCCGCCGAGCAGCTTGCGCACCGCCCCGTCGCGGCCGTTCCGCACCGCCAGCACCGGGTCCAGCACCCCGGCCAGCACGGTGAGACTGCGGATCCGAACCGCTTGCCGGGCACCGGGATTCGCCGCGTGCCGCCCCGCCGCCAACGCGGCCAGATGGCCACCGGCGGAGTGCCCGGCCAGATGCACGCGCCGCAGGTCCAGCCGCCCGCCGCAACGCTGCTGGACCACGGTCGCCAGCGCCTCGACGGCCTGGTCGACGTCGGTGAGGGTGACCGGCCAGCCCCCGGCGCCGTTCACCCGCCGGTACTCGATGTTCCAGACCGCCACACCCTGCTGGGCCAGTGCCGTGGACTGCGGGGCGAACTGCGCCAGCGTCCGGTACTGCGCCCAGCTCCCGCCGTGGACCAGCACCACGACCGGATAGGGACCGCGACCGCTCGCGGGCAGGTAGAGATCACCGTAGGTGTCCGCGGCGTTCCCGTAGCCGATGCGCAGCGGCGTATCGGGTGTGGCGGGCGAGCCCGCGGCGACCACCTCGGGAGTCACCGGCTCGACCGCGCCGTATCCGGTGGTGAAGGCCACGGCCGCGGACACCGCCGCGACGGCCAGTGCCCGTAACCGGCCGCGCCTGGTTCTCAGCACGATCGGGCACCTCCGCACTCGGTGATCACTCCCCCGGCAATCCTAGCCGCCTACCACCAGCCGAGTATCGGCTGCAATCGGCGCCCCAGCGGCCCGGCCAGCGACCGGGAGTAGCTGGCCGTCAGGTGATGCTCGTCGTGATAGACGAGCACGTTGCCGCCGACCACCGGGCACACGTCCGGCTCGCAGACGGCGTCGGTCATGTCGATCGGGAAGACGTTGGGGAACCGGGAGGCGGGCTCGAGTTCCGGATCCACCGGGTCCAGCGCGTCCGCCCGGCGCATGCCGCACCCGATCGGATTGCCGCCCTGGGCAAGGCAATCCGCCGCCCGATAGCGCACGCCGTCGCGCCGCAGCCACGGGGTGTCGCGGACTGCGATGACGTTCAGCCCGCGTTCGCCCAGGGCCGACCAGACGTCGAGGTAGTCCTGCGGGGTCTCGTCGCCGCGGTCGTCGCGCGGGCGGGTGCCGGTGGTGAAGACCCAGTCCGGCCGGTCGGCGTCGAGGCGGTCGATGGCCGCGCGGGACCAGTCGCGGCAGTCCGGGATCGACTCGCCCTTGTAGGTGGCGTCCTCGGAGAGCGTAAGCGGGCAACCCATCTTCAGATACACCTGGATCCGGAACGAGTACTGCGCGGCCAGCACCTGCAAGGCCGGAACCCAGTGTTCGGCATGGGAACTCCCGGCCACCGCGAGCGTGCGGGTGGCGTTCGGATCGCCGTAGGTACAGGTGATGACCTCACGGGTGTCCCAGTCCGCGATGCACCCGTCCGCGGTCGGCGGCGGCACATCGGCCGGGGCCTCGAACACGCTGGGACGCATCGAGGCGTGCGGTACGGGCGCGCCGGAGTCCAGCGCCTCCGCACCCGGATACTGCGCCACGTCCAGCCCGGCGACCGCGTGCGGCGGGTTCAGCCTGGTCACCGCGACCTGCCAGGTACCCGCGGCCACGGCCACCAGCACCGCGACCAACGCGACCGCCAGCCCGGCGGCCCGGCGGTAGCCGACGAACGCGGCGAGACCGGCCCGCGCGGGGCGCGTGCGCAACCGCAGCGGCTCCTCGACCCAGCGCTGCGTCACCCACGCCAGCAGCAGCGACGCCACGATCACCAGCAGTCCGCCCGCGAAACCGGCGTCGGTGCGGTTCTGGTCGGCGAGGAAGAAGATCAGGATCGGCCAGTGCCACAGATACAGCGGATAGGCCAGATCGCCCAGCCACCGCGCGGTCCGGCCCGACAGCAGCCGGATCGGCCACGGCGACCGGCCGGCGGTGCGACCGGTGCCCGCGACGATGACGGCCACCGCAGCGCCCACCGGCAGCAGCGCGGCGGGACCGGGAAAACGGTTGGCGCCGTCGGTGATCAGCCATCCGCACAGCACCACCCCCGCCAGACCCAGCCCGCCCAGCACCGCGCGCACGATGCGCGGCGGCGACAGATACGGGGCGGCCAGTGCCAGCCCCGCGCCGATCAGCAACTCCCAGGCCCGCGCTGCGCTGTCGTAATAGTTCCAGCCCTGCTGCGTGGCCGTGCCGTGCGCCGCGTAACCGAACGACAGCAGCGCCGCCGCCACGACCAGCACGCTCAGCACCGGCCGCACGCTCTCCGGACGGCCGACCCAGCGCGCGGCCCGCACCAGCGCCGCGACGACCAGCACGGCCACCAGATAGAACTGGCCCTGCACCGACATCGACCAGAGATGTTGCAGCGGACTCACCGACGGGTCGGCCGCCAGATAATCCGACCACGTCGACGCCAACTGCCAGTTCTGGACGTAGCACAGCGAGGCCAGGGTCTGCGCGGCGATATTCGCCCACTGCGTATACGGCCGCAGCACCACCGCGGCCAGCAGACCGGCGCCGAGCACCACGACCATGGCGGGCAGCAACCGGCGCGCGGTACGGCGCAGCGTGAAAGCCACACCGACGGAACCGGTTTCGTCGGCCCGCCGCAGCAGCAGACCGGTGAAGAAGAAGCCGGACAACACCAGGAACACATCCACGCCGCCGGACACCCGCCCGAACCAGATGTGGAACACCACCACCAGCGCGATGGCCACCCCGCGCAGGCCGTCCAGATCCGCGCGGTAGCCGGAGACCGGCGGCGCGCCGTACCCCGCGAACGAACCGGCAGTCCCTGCCGCCGTGCGGGCCGCTCGATTCATCACCGCGCCGCGAACCACCCCGTCGCCGACAGCGGTCGCTTCCGACCGCGAGCTTGCACAGCAGGATGAAGGCGGATCGACGACGACACGACCATTCTCTTACCACGGGTAAAGATTCCGGGCCACTCGTTCGGAACTCTCGGGCCCGGCCGCGTAGCACCGAGCGTGCCGCGAACGACAAACAGGATGTGAGCGAGCGCCCAGGTCGAACACGGTGTGAATCATGGCCGCCGGGCCGGGGCGACATGGGAAGAGGGTCGTCGAGGTGCAGGATCATCCCTCGATCAGTATTCGCCTGCTACGGGCCGGGCCGTGGAGCGGCAACCCCCTGATGCGTCCGGGCGACCGGGTGCTGGGCGTGCTGCGCGTGGTCGCGGCGCTGGCCTGTCTGGTCGCGGTGCCGTTGGCGGGCGCGGTCGGCACCGCCGTCTACGGCGGCCACGCCGACCGGATTCGCGTCGAGCACGCCACCCGGACGCATGTCGAGGCCACGATAGTCGAGGACCCGCACAGGGTGCGGGCGGCGCGCGGCGGCACCGAGGCCACGGTGCGGTGGGAGCATGACGGGCGCACCGGAACCGCCGTCGTCGCGGTGCCCGCGTCCGCGTCGCGCGGTGCACGGGTGACGGTGTGGCTGGACCCGAGCGGTACCCCGACCGACCCGCCGATCTGGTCCGGCGCGGCCGTTATGGCCGGGATCGCCGCGGGCGCGGCCGTTCTCGCGGCGACCGCGCTGAGCGGGGCGGGCCTGTGTGCCGCGGTGCAGGGCGCGCTGCTGCGCCACCACACCCGGCGGCTGGATTCCGAATGGCGTCAGTTCAGTCCCGGACACCTCTGATCTCCCCGACACCTCTGATCTCCCCGACACCTCTGATCGTCGGGTCGGCCACGAGGTAAACCCGGGGCGCAGCGTGCAGCAACACCTGCGGCGCGTGAAATGCCGGTCCTGGGATGCGCTTGCCGGGAGGTTCCGAAACGGAAATCCGGTTTGACACGCTGCGCCCGGGTAGACGAGGAACGCGACAACGCACACGCTCCGTCCCGTACGCTACGGCCTTCCCGCCGCTGGGCAGTCGTCCGAAATGCCGCCCGGGACAACCGGACCGAGTTGCCGGAACCGCCCTGCCTCGACCGCCCGCACCGTCTACACTGCGCTCGCCGGGATCTGGGGTCGGACTACTAGGGCGGGCGCATGACGAGCGTCGGGGACATCATCGCGGGCCGATACACCTTGCTGGAACTGTTTCTATTGGGCGGCGAGGGCATGGTGTGGCGGGCGGCCGACGAGGAGTTGGGCCGCGACGTCGTCCTGAAGTGCCCGCGCCCGGGCGACGCCGGCAGCGCCGAGCGCCTGCGGACCGCCGCCCGCAACGCGGCCCGGCTGCGGCACCCGCACATCGTCGGCGTGCACGACATCCTCGTCCAGGACGGGGTGTACTGGCTGGTCATGGAGTACGTGCCGGGACGCTCGCTGGCCGAGATCGCCCGCCGGGAACGCGAACTCGACGCGTCGCGAGCCGCCGTCATCGGCGAGCAGATCGCCGCCGCGCTGGCCCACTGCCACGACAACGGCATCCTGCACTGCGACGTCTCGCCCGAGAACATCATCGTCACCGCCGCGGGCGACGCCTTGCTGACCGACTTCGGCAGCTCGCTGGATCTGCGCGACGCACCCACCGGTGAGAGCCCGAAGTTCGATGCGGCACGGGGCAAGTGGCAATATCTGGCCCCCGAGATCGAGCGGGGTGCGCCGCCCGGCCCCAAGGCCGACGTGTTCGCACTGGCCGCGTCGCTGCAGGCCGTCACCGCGCGCCGCCGCCATCCCGGTCCGCTCGAGGCGGTCCTGGCCCAGCAGTTGCGGCCGAGCCCGAATCACCGGCCCACGGCCGCCGCCGCGGCGGCCCGGTACGCCCGCGCCGAGCGCCCCGCGCGCGGCTGGAATCGCGTGCTGTTGCGGCGGACGGCGATCGCGGCGGTGGAGATCGTCGCGGTGGCCTCGTTCGTCGCGGCCGGTGCGATGCTGCCCGTCGCCGCGGCGGACAATCCGGTCGGCGAGCCGCGTACCGCCGATCCCTGCGCGCTGCTCGACCCGGCGGCGCTGGCGCCGTACGGGCGGATCGACCTGACCACCGACGACGCCAACTTCGACACCTGCGACCTGAGGGTGCGGCAGTGGGGCGAGGATTTCCACCCCGACACCGGCCATGTCCGGCTGACACTGTCGGCCGACGCTCCCGAGCAGACCTCGCAGATCGCCTTCACCCGCACCGGGAACGTCACGATCGCCGCCGAACCGCCCAGCGGCACGAGATGCGTTCGCACCCTGATCCTCTCGGCCGGTGGCAATGTCGAGATCACCGGCGAGCGCAAGGTGCCGGACGGGCCGGACCCGTGCGCGCTGGCCGACGCCGTGGTGGTCGGCGCGCGAAATACCCTGTGGCACGGCCCGATTCCACGGCGGCCCAGCCCCTTCGGCGCGAATTCGCTGGCTCGGCACGAGGCCTGCGGACTCGTGGACGGATCGATGCTCGCCCGGGTGCCGGGCATCGACGCGGTCCACCCGGCCGCCGGTTTCGGCGACTGGTCGTGCCGCTGGGACAGCACCATCGACGGTCATCTGACCCTGCGCTTCGACCGCGACACGCTGAAGACGGCCGCGGACGGGCAACCGCTGCTGCTCGCGGGACTGCCCGCCTTCCGCCGCTCGGACCGCAACGACTGCACGGTGCAGCTCGAGTACCGCCGCTTCCGTGGGCCGACGGGCGGCGACCGCGCCGAGGTCGTCGTGATCAGGTACGCCGGAACGCCAGCACCGCCCGAACAACGCTGCGCCACCGTCACCGAGCTGGCGACCGCCGTCGCGAACAACCTGACCCGGTAATCTGCCCCTCCCGCGGCAGGCGCGTCAGCCTTCGCCACCGAAGTCGATCAGGGCCAGATCGCGCGGGACCAGGGTGCCGGACAGCATCAGTTCCTGAATCAGATTGTGGTTCAGCATGTTCCCGATCGGCTGCGGTATCTCGTCGGCGGTCAGTCCGGCCACGCCGAGTCCGGACAGGCGCTGGCGGACACCGAGGACGAGGTCTTCCACCCGGCGGCGCTTCCAGCCCGCGTCCGGCTGGAGGTAGGCGAGTAGCCGCGCGGTCGCGTCCCACGTCCACGGCTGCGGACGCGCCTCGTGCCGCAGGTACCGCTGACCGAGCACGACCAGTGCCAGGCGTTCGGCATCGGTGAGGTCGTAGGACATCGCCGGGCTGGTCACATGCCGGTGCCGCGGGCCGGGCTCGCGCAGTTCGGCATTGCTGACGAAGATCTCCAGCAGATGCTCGCGCCGCTCCGAACCGCGGATGAACAGCGGCGTGTAGCCGGGCTCGAGCGCCACCGGGTCCTCGTCTCGAAACAGCAGGCACGATTCGGCGACCCGGATCGGCTGGGCGCCCAGGTTGCGCACCCACCATCGGCCGTCGCCGCACCGCAGGGTGCCCTGGTGGCGGCTGATCCGCAGATCGTTCTCCCCGACGCAGACGTGCACCAGCGGCCGGTTGCGGCCGAAGACCACCTCCCGCCCCTCCTTAGGGCCGAAGCTGACCCCGCCGACGAGCGACAGCGCCGACACCGTCCCCGCCACCGGTGCCGACACGCCTCGGGCGAGGCTGTCGTGCGAGGCAGGCAACCGCCGTCCACCTACGGGTTCCAACGTGCCGCACATCCGAATCACCCTGCCTCTCCGCTGCCGAGTCGCCGCTGCACCGATCCTGACATCGGCCTCCGGGACCGGTCCCGGAAATGTGCTGCGACGGGCGCCCGGGACCGGAATGCGGTCGGGGCGGGCCGCCGCCCCGGGGCCCGGATGCGGTTAGGGTAAGCCGCGAATCGCTTGGCGGTCCGACGGTTTCGGGGTCGCCGGAGGAAGGGGAGAGACGGTGCTCGTTCCGCTGCACGACGACGGCGGCGCCCCGCTGGACTACATCGGCATGGCGCTGGGCTGGGCCCCGGCGCTGGGCCGGCGCTGGTTCGGGGCACGCCGACGGCCGATCGACCTCAATGCCGCCGCGCTGCTGTTCGAGGGTCATCGGCTGCTGGAGGTCGTCTATCACGAACACTTCGACACAGCCGACGGTGCCGTCCGCCTGCACGGCGACAATGTCACCGGCGTGGGCCGCGGCGACGACGAGGTGCTCACGGTCGAGTTCACTCTGCTGCCGGACGCCGTCGACGCGGTGGTCCTGCTGATCACCTGCTACACCGACCAGACCTTCGACGACATCGACAGGGCGTTCTTCCGCCTGTTCGACGCCGACTCCGGCGCCGAGGTCGCCCGGTACAACCTGCCCCGCGGGCCGCACACCGGGCTGGTGGCGGGCGTGCTGGAACGCGGGTCCGACGAGTGGCGATTCCGGCAGGTCGTCGAGGGCATCGCGGCGCGGCACCCGGCCGATGCCGTCCCGCTACTGACCCGGTATCTCGGCTGAGGGCGCCGCCGATTCGCCGGTTTCCGCCCGCCCGCCGCCGAGTCCTGGTGACATGGTTGCCGGTGCGCGGCACCGGGAGGAGGCGAATATGTGGTCGCTACAGCAGATTTCGGACCGGCTGGAGATCGAGGATCTGATGGTCCGGTACTCGCACGCGGTCGACACCCGGCAGTGGGAGTTGCTCGACGAGATCTTCACTGCGGACGCGGAGATCGACTACACCGCGATGGGCGGGCCCAAGGGCGGCCTGGCGGAGACGAAAAGCTTTCTGGCGCAGACGATGCCGAATTTCCTGGCGTTCCAGCATCTCATCGCCAACTCTTCGATCACCGTCGACGGCGACCGGGCCACAGGGCGAACCATGTGTCACAACCCGATGGTCGTCGCCGACCAGGCGGGCAAGCAGAGCCTGATGCTGTGCGGCCTGTGGTACCTCGACACCTTCGAGCGGGTCGACGGCCGCTGGCGTATCGCCCGCCGCGAGGAGGAGAAGAGCTACCTGTTCGTCGCGCCGTCGGCGGGCTGAACGGAATCAGCGGGCTTCGCGTGCGTTGTCCTGACTATGACATCGTTGCAGTCGGTACGGTTCTCGATCCTGGACCGTTCCCGCGTCCGGCAGGGTCAGTCCCATCCGGCGGCGCTGCGGGACACCGTCGAGTTCGCGCAGCTGGCGGAGCGGTGGGGCTATCACCGATTCTGGGTGTCGGAACATCACAGCGTGCCGGGCGTCGCCGGGTCGGCCCCGACCGTGCTGGCCGCCGCCGTCGCCGCGGCCACCGAGCGGATCCGGGTGGGCACCGGCGGCGTGATGCTGCCCAACCACCAACCGCTCGTGGTGGCCGAGCAGTTCGGCGTGCTGGAGTCGCTGTTCCCGGGCCGCATCGATATGGGCCTGGGCAGGTCGGTCGGCTTCACCGGGGGCATCCGGCGCGCGCTCGGGCACGACCGGGAGGCCGCCGACGACTTCGACACCCAGCTCACCGAACTGCTCGGCTACTTCACGGATGGGCGGGACGGGGTGCACGCCTGGCCCGCCGAGGGTCTGCGAGTTCCGGCGTTCCTGCTTGCCATCGGTTCCGGCGCCGAGCGGGCCGCTCGGTTCGGGCTGCCGCTGGTGATCGCGGCCGCGCACGGCGAGGACGCGATGGTGCGCTCGATCGAGCAGTACCGCACGGACTTCCGGCCCACGCCGTGGGGTGGCGCGCCCACCGTGATCGTGTCCGCGTCGGTGGTCGTCGCCGACTCCGCCGAGCAGGCCCGGCGGCTGCTGATGCCGGAGGCGTGGTCGGCCGCGTATTCCCGCACCCGCGGCGAATTCCCCGCATTGCTACCGCCCGAGGCCATCGATCCAGCGACGATGACCGAACGCGAACGACGCCTCTTCGACGAATCCATGCGGGGACAACTGGCAGGTACCGAGGACACCGTCGCGGCCGGACTCGAGCGCCTGCTCGAACGCACCGACGCCGACGAGATACTCGTCCACACCAGCACCTACGACCGCGCGGCCAAGCTGGAATCGCATCGGCGGCTGGCACGACTGGCGGGGCTCGCGCGAATCCCCACATAAAAAGCTCTGTGCCCCATGTCGGGGCACAGAGCCTTGGTCGCCTCGAGGGCACGAACCAGTGCCGAGCCTATTTCCACTCGAACACCGATCCGAGCGGATACTAACTCGGCACGACCGGATGGTCGCGGACGTCGCCGTGCGGGTTGCGCCGGAATCCCACGTGCGCCTCGGCCCGCATTCGCTCGATCATGTGCGGGTAGTGCAGTTCGAACGCCGGACGCTCCGACCGGATGCGCGGCAACTCGTAGAAATTGTGCCGCGGCGGCGGGCAGGTGGTGGCCCACTCCAGCGAACTGCCGTAACCCCACGGATCGTCCACCGTGACGACCTCACCGTAGCGGTAGCTCTTGAAGACGTTCCAGATGAACGGCAACACCGAGGCGCCCAGGATGAAGGCGCCGATAGTCGAAATCGTGTTCAACAGCGTGAAATTGTCCGTCGGGAGGTAGTCGGCGTAGCGGCGCGGAAATCCCTCGGCACCCGCCCAGTGCTGCACCAGGAACGTGGTGTGGAAGCCGACGAATGTGGTCCAGAAGTGCCATTTTCCGAGCCGCTCGTCCAGCATCCGGCCGGTCATCTTCGGGAACCAGAAGTAGATGCCGGCGTAGGTGGCGAACGCGATCGTCCCGAACAGCACGTAGTGGAAGTGCGCCACGACGAAATAGCTGTCCGAGACGTGGAAGTCCAGCGGCGGGCTGGCCAGGATGACACCCGACAGCCCACCGAACAGGAACGTCACGATGAAGCCGACCGAGAACAGCATCGGCGACTCGAAGGTCAACTGCCCCTTCCACATCGTGCCGATCCAGTTGAAGAACTTCACGCCCGTCGGCACCGCGATCAGGAACGTCATGAACGAGAAGAACGGCAGCAGCACCGCACCGGTGGCGAACATGTGGTGCGCCCACACGGCGATGGACAGGGCCGCGATCGCGAACGTCGCGTAGACCAGGGCGGTGTATCCGAAGATCGGCTTGCGGCTGAATACGGGGAAGATCTCCGTCACGATGCCGAAGAACGGCAGCGCGATGATGTACACCTCCGGATGCCCGAAGTACCAGAACAGGTGCTGATACAGGATCGGCCCGCCGCTCGCCGCGTCGTAGATGTGGCCGCCGAGGTGCCGGTCGTAGGCCAGCGCCATCAGCGCCGCGGTGAGAATGGGGAAGGCCAGCAGGATCAGCACGCTGGTGACGACGATGTTCCAGGTGAAGATCGGCATCCGGAACAGGGTCATTCCCGGGCAGCGCAGGCACACCACGGTCGTGATCATGTTGACGCCGCCGAGAATGGTGCCCAGACCCGAGACCGCGAGGCCGAGAATCCACAGGTCCGCGCCGACGCCCGGGGCGTGCACGATATCCGACAGCGGGGTGTAGGCGGTCCAGCCGAAATCGGCCGCGCCGCCCGGGGTGACGAAACCGGCCGTCGCCATCGTCGCGCCGAACAGATACAGCCAATAGCTGAAGGCGTTGAGACGCGGGAAGGCCACGTCCGGTGCGCCGATCTGCAAGGGCAGCACGATATTCGCGAACGCGAACACGATGGCGGTGGCGTAGAACAGCAGCATGATCGTGCCGTGCATGGTGAACAGCTGATTGAACTGTTCCGGCGACAGGAATTGCAGACCCGGACGCGCCAATTCGCCGCGCATCAGCAGCGCCATCACGCCGCCGATGAGGAAGAATGTCATGGCCGTGGTCAGATACATCTGGCCCAGCATCTTCGGGTCTGTCGTGGTGATCGCCTTGTACAGGAACGACCCTTTCGGGCCGCCTCGCGCCGGATAGGGCCGCACGGCCTCGAGCTGGTCCTCCGGTTTCGGAGATACAGCAGTCAACACATCCTCCTAGGTCGTTCCCGCAACTCGTCCGCGCTGACGGAACCGGCATATGAAACCCACGAATGACGCGCACACCGAACGCAAGCAGCATACTTGCAGCTATTCAACGGCGTGCGGGGAACACTCCGGACGCTCGTCGGGCCCGGGGCCGCGGACGGCGGCAGGCCCCGCGTCCGGTGGGCGCGGGGCCTGCGTATCGAGAGGGAACTGCCGTCAGGAGGTCGGCTGGGTCAGGTCGTAGACCGTGGTGCCACCGACCGTGGTGGCGGTGAAGTGCTCCTGCACCCACGCGGTGATCTCCGCCGCCGATCCGGAACCGCCGCCCGGACCGCCCATGCCGCCACCGGCGATGAAGTAGCGCACCTCCCCGTTCGCGACATACCGCTGGAACTGTGCCAGCGTCGGAGCATCGTCACTACCGGTGAACCCGCCGATCGCGATAATCGATGTGCCGGTGGACAATTCGAGCCCGCCCGCCGACTGCGCCCCGACCGTCGCCGCCGCCCACCGGTTGGTGGTGCCCTTCAGCAACTGCTGCAATTCGGCATTGTTGCTCGCGGAGCCGCCGGGTATGGCGCCGCTGCCACTGGCTGCGACATCGCCGGGAGCTGTGGCGGACACGGTGCCACCGCCCGAGGCGGAGCCGGCGCCACTGGCCGAGGCATCACCAGCGGCGATGGCGGAGTTGGTATTCGGAGCACCGCCGGTACCGGTGCCACTACCGGAGGAGGCGGTGTTCGAGGCATCGCCCGTACCGCTTCCCGCGCCGGGCATCTGCCCTGGCGTGCCGTCGCCCGCACGGGCGCCGAGGCCCCGGCCGGCACCGCCCGCGGCTCCGTCGGGCCGCGCATCGCCGCCCGCTCCACCGGGGCCGCCCATGCCGTGGCCGGTCTGCGGGCCGGAGGTCGGGATGGAGCCGCTGTGCGCCGTGGTGACGGTGTCGATGGTGTAGGCCGTCGCGCCGCCGAGCCCGAACAGCAGGCCCGCCGCCGCCACGACCACCGTGAGGCGGCCGAGCCGGTGCGCACCGGCGACCAGGACCAGCGCGACCACGATCGAGCCGACCAGCACCGCCCACCGCAGCGCGGGGAACCAGTCCGGAGTTCGGCCGAGCAGCACGAAGTTCCACACGCCGGTCGCCGCGAGCATGCTCGCCAGCACCGCACGTACCGCGAAACGGTCTCGCTCACACCATAATTCGGCCGCGGAGAGACCGACCAGCGCCGCGATCGCGGGCGCCAGCGCGACGGTGTAGTACGGATGAATCGTGCCCTGCATGAAGCTGAACACCACCCCTGTGACGAGAAGCCAACCGCCCCAGAGGATCAACGCCGCTCGCGTCCGGTCCGTGCGCGGCGCGCGCCGGGTCAGCCACAGTCCCGCGACGAGCCCGATCAGCGCGGCGGGCAGCAGCCAGGAGATCTCCGTGCCCATCGAATCGCCGAACAACCGCGTGATTCCGGTGCTGCCGCCGAAGCCGGTGTTGGCACCGCCTCCACCACCGCCCCCGCCGCCGTTGCCCTCGCCGCCGAGCACCCGGCCCAGTCCGTTGTAGCCCAGCGCCAGCTCCAGCAGGCTGTTGTCGGTGGAACCGCCGATGTACGGCCGCGAGCCGCTCGGCCACAACTCGACCAGCAGGATGTACCAGCCGGCCGAGACCACGACCGCGAGCAGCGCGCCGAGGAGCTTTCCGATCCGCTGCCAGAATCCGATCGGGGCGGCGAGCAGGAACACCAGCGCGAACGCGGGCAGCACCAGGAACGCCTGCATCATCTTGGTCAGGAAGCCGAATCCGATCGCCGCCCCGGCGAGCGCGAGCCAGCGCCCGCTGCCGCGCTCGGTCGCGCGCACCGTGCAGTACGCGGCGGCGACCAGCAGAAACACCAGCAGCGCATCGGGGTTGTTGAATCGGAACATCAGCGCGGCCACCGGCGTGAGCGCGAGCACGCTACCCGCCAGCAAGCCGGCGCCCGGCCCGCTCCAGCGCCGGACCGCGGCGTAGACCAGGCCGACCGAAGCCACCCCCAGCAGCGCCTGCGGCAACAGCATGGAGAACGAACCGAAGCCGAACAGCTTCCCCGACAGGCCCATCAGCCACAACGACGCGGGCGGCTTGTCGACGGTGATGGCATTACCCGCGTCCAGCGAACCGAACAGCAACGCCTTCCAACTCTGCGTGCCCGCCTGCGCGGCGGCGGCGTAATACTCGTTCGCCCAGCCGTTTTCACTCAACGCCCACAGATAGGCGACGGCCGTGGCGGCCAGCAGTACCAGCAGCGCGGGAACAGCCCAGCGCGGCCGATCCGGTGGCCCGCCCGCACGGCGGTGCCGATGCCGTCGTCGGTCCGGCGGACTCGGGGGTGGCGGCGTCTCTCGCCGCACGGGCGCCTCGATCGTGGTCATATCGGTCCTCTCGTGTCTCGATCCCATGGTCGAGCCACCAACTGGGTCCGCCGTCTGCCCACGCTGTGGTGTTGCTGTGAGCCCCCTGCGCCCACCCATCCCGCACCACCAGCCGATTAGCCCTCCCCCACCCCCATCCGCTATCGTTTACCCGTCGCCGAACGGCACAATGCGGATGTAGCGCAGCTGGTAGCGCATCACCTTGCCAAGGTGAGGGTCGCGGGTTCGAATCCCGTCATCCGCTCCACGAATCAACGGATAGCCGGGGAAATTCACCAGCCAGATCGAGCTGCGGGAGGGCACGGCCGTGCGGGCTCGAGGCGGATCAGCCGAGCACCAGGACTGCAGCGTCGAGTTCCGAAATGCGTTGCGCCGCTGCGCTCATGACGCCATGACGACTCAGCCGGGGCATTGCTGGCGCGCCACAACCGAAACGGACGTCCTCTTCGGCGAACCCGGAAAATCCGACTTCTCGACCCCAGACTTCCTGGTCTACCGCTGCCTCGAAAGTCCGTACCAGGACATCCGCGCCACCGACGTCCACATCGCAGGAGTAGTACTGTCTCCCTCCGATACCGAGCGTGACATCGAGGCACAGAAGGCTCAATATGCGAGTGCGGGTATCCCCTGGTATTGGGAAGTCCTCCTCGGCAACAACCGTTCCATAGCAATCGTTCGGGCCTACGCCCTCGCAACAGGCCACGGACGCTTGCCGGCCGGGGCGTCACCACTGCGCCCCTCGAACTATGTCGTCGCCGGAGAATGGCCTGCCGCCACCACCGACGGAATCACGTTCGACTTCCCCTTCCCCATCCAGATCCCGTGGAAAGAACTGGAGTTCTGACCCCGGAACCCGCACTGCGCCAATACATTCCAGTGGGCCGCCGAGCTCAGGATCCGGCGTGGCTCTCGGCCGACAATTCCCGCCCCACGTTGGCGGCGGTTTCCTGGAGTAGCGGGATGATGGTGTTCATGTCCAGGCCCGAGACTCGGGATTGGGGGCCGGAGATGGAGATGGCGGCTCGGGTGGGGGCATCGGGGATGGCTACGGCGAAGCAGCGGACGCCTATTTCTTGTTCGCCGTCGTCCTGCGCATAGCCCTGGATGCGGATGCGGTCTATCTCGGTGCGCAGGACGGCGGGGTCGGTGAGGGTGTGGGGGGTGCGGGGGCTCATGGACAGGCGGGCGAGGACGCGGTCTGCTTCTTCGGGGGCGAGCGTGGCCAGCACGGCCTTGCCGACGGCGGTGCAGTGCAGGTCGACGCGCTGACCGACCTCGGTGAACATCCGCATGGCGTGCGGCGAGGGCACCTGCGCGACATAGACGACCTGGTCGCCGTCGAGCACGGCCATATTGGAGGTCTCACCGGTCTGATCACGCAGGCGCGTCAGGTGCGGCCGGGCCGAGGCGCCGAGCACCCGGCCGGCCGTCTCACCGAGCCGAATCAGTCTCGGCCCCAACGAATACCGCCGCGACGGCTGCTGACGGATGTAGCCACCCACGATCAGCGTGCGCAGCAACCGGTGAATGGTCGGCTGCGGCAACCCGGACGCCTCGGCGAGCTGCGACAGCGTGGCCTCACCGCCCGCGTCGGTCACCAGTTCCAGCAGTTCGAAGGCGCGGTCGACGGACTGCACCCCGCCGGTCCGCGGGCCCGCTTCGGTCACGGCGCTCCTTCCCTCGTCGATGGGCAGCCCTACCATTCTCGCAGCCGGGTTCCACTTGGCGGAAGTTCGTACCGCGGAATCGACAACCTAGCAAAAGCCGGGGATCCCCTGCCACGCCGCGCCCGGCTCGGTGGCGTCGTCCCGCTCGACGGTGGCTTCGATCAGGCCGTACGGGCGGTCCGCCGCGATGAACACCTCGCCCGGGTTGTCGAGGCCGAAAGGCGCCAGGTCGTAACGGAAGTGGTGCTTGTTGGGCGCGGAGAAGCGAATCTCCGCCACCTCCCGATGCTGCTCCAGCACCGCCCGGCCCATGCTGTAGAGGGTCTGCTGCAGGGCGTGCGAGTGCACAGCGGCGAACTGGCGCAACAGGATCGACCGGATGGAGTCGTAGGACTTGTCCCAGTCGATCTCCGTGTGGTCGTAGCGCCAGCGGGTGACCAGCGACGTCGCCATGATCCGGTCGTCGGTCTCGGCCAGCGTCGTGTACTTGTCCTTGAAGTAGCCGCGGAATTCCGACCCGGTCGACTTCAGCACCACCAGGTCCTTGATGCCGGATACGACGTGCGCGCGCCGATCCGGCCCCACGCCGTCCACGTTGATCACCGTGGTCCGCACGCCGCCACCACGGTGCACGAAGGAGTGGTCGTGGCCGATTCCGTCGACGGGGATTCTGTCCCATGCGTATTCGTCGAGTTCGATGCGCGCGCCGTCGGCGCCGGGACAGCGGGCGATGAAGTGGTCGGCGAGCAGGAGGCCGAAGTCCTCGATCGCCGCCACGCCGTGTTCCTTCGCGAAGGCGAACACGGTGTTTTTCTGGGTGTCGGTGGGCAGAACGTCACGCTGGTCGCCGGTGATGTGGGCGTCGGCGAACCGACCGCGCAGCGAGGTGGAGACATTGAGATCGCGAATGGAGTGCCGCGCTGTGTCGCGATGGACGCGCACGAGTCGGTTCTCGGCCTTGCCGTACTGATTGGGCCCGAGCTGGATGGCCATGACTGTTCAACTCCCTCGATAGGTGGATGTGGCGAACGGGGACAGCAGCAGCGGCACGTGGTGGTGCTGCGCGGGGTCGGCGACGGTGAAGGTCACGACCGCCTCGGGAAAGAAGTGCTCGCGGGCGCCGAAGTAGGCCGCAGTGTCGAAGGTCAGGCGATAGTCGCCCGGGGTCACCGTCGCGGGTCCGATCGCGGATACGCGGCCGTCGTCGTCGGTGTGCGCGGCGCCCAACTCCCGCCAATTCCCGGCCACGCGAAACTCCAGGCGCACCGGGATATTTCGCGCCGGTACCCCCGCTGCGGTGTCGAGCACGTGTGTGGTGATGGCACTGCGACTCATGGGGACACCGCCCCCTCCAGCCGCTTTCGTGCGATAGCGGCGAGTTCCCTTCGGGTGACCCGGATTTCGTCGACCGGGTCGTTGTCCAGCCGACTCGTGAGGTCGGTGAGCAATTCCCGTCCGCCACGCCCCGCCGCGCACACCAGGTAGATGTGACCGAACTTGGTCTCGTAAGCCAGATTGCCGACCCGCAGGCGTTCGGCCAGGTCGGCGTCGGTGACATCGACACCCGACTGCTCGCGCGCGGCGCGGGAGCCGTGCGCGGTGGCCGCCCCGATCCGTGGATGGTCCGCCAGCGCCTGCCGCAGCTGCGCTTCGGTGAGCGCGAGCGCCGCGCTCTCGGCCAGCGCTACCAGGGCGTCGCGGTCGGCGTACGGGCGGGCGGCATCGACCGTGTCGACCCACTCCGCCACGCCCACAACATCTTTCAGCACCTCGCGCCAGGTTTCCGTGGGTAGCTCGTTGATACGGAAGATCGGGAGCGGTTCTGTCACCGGATACACCTCCGCCCGGGGAACCGGGGATCTTGATTCTGCATTACGGAATCTTACTTCCATCAGCGCCGAACCTAAGCCAGTCCAACACGCAGTGTCAACGGCCCACCGAAACTTCGGCACAAGTGTTGACCACCACACTTGCCACGGGTTACCGTCGAAGTACGGAAGTTAGATTCCATAATATGGAATTCTATCGGAACGCTTGGCTCCCCCCGTCCGTGGGAGACGACCGAGAAGAGACCAAATGACCCCACCACTCCCCTACGCGGTGAACCTCTCCATACTGTTCACCGAACTCCCCCTCCTGGACCGCCCCGCCGCGGCCAGGGCCACCGGATTCGACGCGGTGGAGTTCTGGTGGCCGTTCACCACCGCCACCCCCGGCGAGACCGACATCGAGGATTTCGTCCAGGCCGTCGAGCAGACCGGGGTGCGGCTGATCGGCCTCAACCTGTACGCCGGAGACATGCCCGGCGGCGACCGCGGCCTGGTGTCCTGGCCCGGCCGCGAGCAGGAGTTCGCCGACAGCGTCACCGTCGCCGCGCGGATCGGCCGACGACTGGGCTGCCGAGCGTTCAACGCGTTGTACGGCAACAGGATCGACGGCATCGACCCCGCCCAGCAGGACGAGCTGGCCGTGCGCAATCTCGCACTGGCGGCAGACGCTCTCGCCGAAATCGACGGCACCGTGCTGCTCGAACCGGTCAGCGCGATCGCCGCCTACCCGTTGCGGTCGGCGGCCGACGTGGTCGGCGTGCTCGACCGGGTCCGCGCCGCGCACGGCTCGCCGAACCTGGGCCTGCTCGCCGACCTCTACCACCTCGCCACCAACGGCGACGACCTGGACCAGGTCATCGAACGCTACGGCGACCGCATCGCCCACGTGCAGATCGCCGACGCCCCCGGCCGCCACGAGCCCGGAACCGGCGACCTCGATCTCTTCGGTTACGTCGACAAGCTCGGCGCGGCCGGCTACCGCGGCTACATCGCCGCCGAATACGTCCCCACCGGCGCCAGCGCCGACAGCCTGGCCTGGCTGCCCACGACAAGGAGCAACGCATGAGCAGGATCGGATTCATCGGCCTCGGCATCATGGGCTCGCCGATGGCGGGCCACCTGGTGCGGGCCGGGCACGACGTCACCGGCTACACCCTGAACAGCGCGGCGCTGGAGAAGCTGACGGCCGAGGGCGGCACGCGGGCGGGCAGCGTCGCCGAGGCGGTGCGCGACGCCGAGTTCGTCGTCACCATGCTCCCCAACCACCCCGAGGTGGAGGAGGTGACGCTCGGCGCGGACGGAGTCTTCGCCCACGCGCCGAAAGGCGCTCTGCTGATCGACTTTTCGACCATCCGGCCGGAGAGCTCGATCGCCATCGCCGAAGCCGGTGCACAGCAGGGCTTCGGGGTACTGGACGCACCCGTTTCCGGCGGGCAGGCCGGTGCCGAAAAGGGCGTGCTCTCCATCATGGTCGGCGGCGCCGAGTCCGACTTCACGGCCGCCACAAGCGTTTTCGAGGCCGTCGGCAGCACGTACATCCATGTCGGCGAACACGGAGCCGGGCAGATCGTGAAAGCGGCCAACCAGCTCGTCGTCGGCGGCACCTACGCCCTGGTGGCCGAGGCGATCGTGCTCATGGAGGCGCTGGGGGTCGACCCGGGCAAGGGCCTCGAGGTGCTGGCGGGCGGCCTCGCGGGCAGCCGGATCCTCGAACTCAAGCGCGCCGCCATGGTGGCACGCGAATTCGCGCCCGGATTCCGGATCGACCTGCACCACAAGGACATGGGCATCGTCGCCGCTGCCGCGCGCCAGGCGGACATCGCCCTGCCGACCGGCGCGGTGGTGGCATCGCTCATCGCGGCGGGCCGCGCGCAGGGTTACGGCGCACTCGACCATTCGGCGCTGCTGAAGGTCGTCGAGAACCTCAACGGCCGCGGCGCGAACCAGCCCGGCCCGCAGCATCTTTCAGAAGGGAAGCAATAATGGCAAGAGTCCCGGTCATGCAGGCCGTACTCGACGTGCTGCTGTCCGAAGGCATCGACGTGACCTTCGGCTGCCCCGGCGCCGCCATCCTGCCGCTCTACGACGCCATGCGCCGCACCGGCATGCGGCACCTCATCGTCCGGCACGAGGAGGGCGCCACCCACATGGCCGACGGCTGGGCACGCACCACCGGCAATGTCGGCGTCGCCATCGGCACCTCCGGCCCGGCCGGGACCAACATGATCACCGGTCTCTACACCGCCCACGCGGATTCGGTTCCGATACTGTGCGTTACGGGCCAGGCCGAGTCGAACAAGCTGCACCAGGAGGCTTTCCAGGCCGTCGATATCGTCGCCATCGCCGAGCCGGTGACGAAGTGGGCGGTCCAGATCAAGGAAGCGGCCCAGGCGCCGTGGATCTTCCGCGAGGCATTCCGGATCGCGCGGTCGGGCCGCCCGGGACCGGTGCTGATCGACCTGCCGCTCGACGTGCAGAAACAGGAGATCGAATGGGATGCGAGCATCGACGCGCCGCTACCGGTGCCGCCGGTGCTGCCGCATCCGCCCCGGGTCGCCCGGGCACTGGATCTGCTGCTCGCGTCGGAGCGTCCGCTGATACTGGCCGGTGGTGGCGTGATTCTCGGCGAGGCGCACGCGGAGCTGGCCGAGCTGGCGGAACTCCTGGGCGTCCCGGTGCAGGTGACGCTGATGGGCAAGGGCGCCTTCCACGAGGACCACGCGCTGTTCGCGGGCATCACCGGCGTGCAAACCAGCCAGCGGTGGGCCAATGCGGCGTTCCTGGAGTCGGATCTGGTGCTGGCGCTGGGCGCCCGCTTCGGCGACCGGCACACCGGCAAGCTCGACGTCTATCGCGGGGATCGCAAATTCATCCACGTCGATATCGAACCTACGCAGCTGGGCAAGGTGTTCGGGCCCGACCTCGGGGTGGTGTCGGATGTCCGGCCGTTCCTCACCGCCCTGCTGGCCGAGGCTCGTAAACGCGAGCAGCGTAAGGATTTCGGGAGTTGGTCGGCACGGGTCGCCGCGCTGCGCGGGTCGCTCACCCGGCGCGACGACTTCGACGTGACGCCGATCAAGCCGCCGCGCGTGTTCAAGGAGATCAACGAAACCTTCGGCCAGGACACGTATTTCGTCACCGCGATCGGGCTGTACCAGATCTGGTCGGGGCAGTTCCAGAAGGCATACCTGCCGCGGCACTATCAGGTGTGCGGGCAGGCGGGCCCGCTCGGCTGGGAGATTCCGGCCGCCATCGGCGTGAAATCGGCCCGGCCGGACGCCGAAGTCGTCGCGGTGGTGGGCGATTACGGATTTCAGTTCCTGGTCGAGGAGTTGGCGGTGGCCGCGCAGTACGACGTGCCGTTCGTGATCGTGATGATCAACAACGAATATCTCGGGCTGATCCGCCAGGCCTCGCTGCCGTACGAGATGAACTATCAGGTCGACATCCACTACGACGAGTTCGGCACCGACAACATCAAGATCATGGAGGCCTACGGGTGCTCGGGACGACGGGTGTACGCACCGGGCGATATCGCCGACGCCCTCACGTGGGCGCGCGAGCAGGCGGAATCGAGAGCGCGGCCGGTGCTGGTGGAGATCATGGTCGAACGCGAGGCCAACACCGCCCACGGCCCCGCCATCGACGCGGTCCGGGAGTTCGAACCGGCATGAGCGGTCCGCGAATCGTGCTGGCCCCGGACAAGTTCAAGGGCTCGCTCACCGCCGCCGGGGTCGCCGACGCCGTGGCCGACGGCATCCGGCGGGTACGTCCCGACGCCGATATCCGCCTGGTTCCGGTGGCCGACGGCGGGGAGGGGACGGTGGACGCGGCGGTGCGCGCCGGATTCGACCGAGTGCCGGTCGAAGTCTGTGGCCCCACGGGTGCGTGGGTGTCGGCCGCCTTCGCGCACAACGGATCCGTGGCCGTCGTGGAGGCGGCCGCGGCGTGCGGGCTCGCGCTGCTGCCCGACGGCGTGCCCGCACCACTCACCGCGACCAGTCTCGGTGTCGGACAACTGCTCCGGGCCGCTCTGGACCTGGGCTGCCGCACGTTGGTGCTCGGTGTGGGCGGCAGCGCCTGCACTGACGGCGGCGCCGGTCTGCTGGCCGGTCTCGGTGCCGACCTGCTGCGAGCCGACGGCCGCCCGGCCGATCCGGGCGGTGGTGGGCTGACCGATATCGCATACCTGGACCTGCACGGACTCGATCCCCGCAGCCACGAGGTGGAGTTGGTGCTCGCCAGCGACGTCGACCATCCGCTGCTCGGGAACAGCGGTGCCGCAGCGGTTTTCGGCCCGCAGAAAGGCGCCGGCGCGAGGGAGATATCGGCACTGGAGGCGGGCCTGACGCACTGGGCCCGGCTGGTCGCCCAGCGCACCGGATTCGACGCCGCCGACCGGCCGGGCGCGGGCGCGGGCGGCGGCATCGGATTCGCCGCGCTCGCCGTGCTCGGCGCCCGCCGGGCCGGTGGTATCGAAATCCTGCTGGACGTGGTGGATTTCGACCGTCACGCGCGCGGCGCCGACCTGATCGTCACCGGCGAAGGCTCCCTCGACGCCCAAACCCTGCACGGCAAGGCACCGGCCGGAGTGGCCGCCCGCGCCGCGGCACACGGAGTCCCGGCGGTAGCAGTGGCAGGCAGGCAGCTACTCGACGACAAACAGCTCCGCGCCGCGGGTTTCACCGCCGCCTACGCCCTCACCGACCTCGAACCCGACCCGCGCCGCTGCCACACCCACGCCCCAGAACTCCTCACCCACCACGGAGAACACATCGCCCGCCAGCACCTACCGCCCTCTCGTGCCCATGACCGACATCCGAACGCACCACTGAACCGGCGGCAACCCACACCCCGCCCACCCGACACGCACCACTGAACCCGGCAGCAACCCGCACCCCGCCCACCGAAACGCACCACTGAACCCGGCAGCAACCCACACCCCGCCCACCCGACACGCACCACTGAACCTGGCAGCAACCCGCACCCCGCCCACCGAAACGCACCACTGAACCCGGCGGCAACCCGCACCCCGCCCACCCGACACGCACCACTGAACCCGGCGGCGACCCACACTCCTGCCCGCCTGAGACGCCTGGACCGCGGCGACCAGGCACCTTGCCGCCGATCACATTTCCGACTTCCGCCCGAGGGCGGAGGCTCCGCCGGTCCTGCGGAGGCCGGGCGCCGGTCAGCCGTCGACGGGCCCCGGTTTCCGTTGGATCGGCGGGGCGGTGTGGTCCGGGCGTGCCGGCGCCTCGGACCACACCCGAGACCATCCATCGACCAGAACGGAGATCCCCATGGTCCTGATGTTCCTCAACGGCGACGGCATGCGCGGCGGGCGCCTGCACGACCAGCTCGCCGGAGCCCCGCTGCTCCGCACCGCCCGCACCGCACCCAAATACCGCTACTACTCCGTCGGCGACCGCTTCCCCGCCATGGTCACCACCGAAACCGAGGGCCGCGCGGTCACCGGCGAGGTCTACGACGTACCGCTGGAAACCCTGCGCGACAACCTGATTCCCGCCGAACCACCCGAACTGGAACTCGGCCTCATCGAACTGGACGACGGCACCGCCTGCCTCGCCACCGTCCTGCGCCACAACCACCTCGACTCCCCCGAGCTGATCGACATCTCCCACATCGGCGACTGGCGCACCTACCGCACCGCCACCTGACCACCGCAGCGACCCCGCTTGCGCAGGTCTGCCACGGCGGAGTGGCCCGGGGAACTATGTTCGAGGTGCCCCTTGTCGCCGAACAACGAGGAAGCGGGGTGCGATGCACTGGGATCAGATGACGGCCACGTCCGACGACCTGCGCAAACGCGCGACAAGACTGCGCCGGGGCGTCGGACAGCTCGGCGTCGTCGAGTCGATCATCGATGCCGCGACCGGACCGTGGCTGGGTGCCATGGACGCCGACGGCCGCGGCACCGCCGAACTGCGCATGCACCTGGCCGGGCGCTACCGCCTCACCGCCGTCGTGACCAGCGCGGGCAAGCTCAACCTGGTGCAGATGCAGACGCCCGAGCCCGGCGCGGAGCGGGTGCTGTCGTCGAAGCCCGCGCTGCGGCGGGGCTGGGAACCACCCGAGGAGATGCCCAAACAACCCGACTGGCTCGACTACGTCGTGGACTGGGTCGCGAAGGCCAGCGCCGACGTCGACCGCCGCGCCGTCATCGAGTGGCATCTGGTCGGCGCCGACCGCAAACTGGCCGCCATGAACGACACCATCGACAGCCTCCGCGTCAGCCTGCTCGAACGCGAGCAGCTGCGCGACGAACTGGCCGCCGAGGTCGCCGAGCTGCGCTCCGAACTCGATGCCCTCGGCCCAACGAACTGACGAGCGCCCTCAGAGCTGCCGCACAACCGCGCCCTGCTCGTCGAGAATCGCGATGGACGGCGTGCCGTCGGCCGCGACGAGCAACCGAATGCGCGGACGTCCCTGCTGATCACAGAGCATCAGAGGCTCGAATCAGTATGCGATGAACAGGATTTCGTCGCGTGAGTACTCGTGCCCGGGGTGGTTCTCGGCCAGGTGCTTCTGGGTCTTCTCGACGAGGTCGTCCTCGTCGGAGCCGACGATGGCTTCTCCGCACGGGCAGTTGAGATTCCGCTTCATGAGCCGTCCTTTCTCCTCGACCGGAAGTCTAGGTGTTCACCGCGCTATCCGGCATAGCGGCTGGCGAGCTTCGCGTATTCGTCCAGCGTGCGCAGGGTTTCCGCTTCCGGGACGGTCGGCAGGGCGATGGTGACGCGCTCCACTCCGGCCTCGGCGTAGGCATCGAGGAGCTCCGGGTCCGGCGCCACGGGGGTGATCGCGACCGGCAGCTCGTGCCCGTCGAGGGCGGCGAGCTGGGCGGGAACCTCGGCCGCCGTCGCGACCCCGTTGGGCACCCACCCGACCCCGTGCCGGATCGCCCGGCGGGCAGCGGCCTCGCCACCACCGATGAAGATCGGCGGATGCGGCCGCTGGACCGGTTTCGGCCAGGCGTACATCGGGTCGAAATTCACGAAGCGGCCGTGATACTCGGCGAGGTCCTCGGTCCAGATCCGGACCATGGCCTCGAGTTGTTCGTCGAGCAGCGCGCCGCGGGTGCGCGGGTCGGTACCGTGGTCTGCCATCTCCTCCCGGTTCCAGCCCACGCCCACACCGAACACCACCCGCCCACCGGAGAGCAGGTCCAGGCTCGCGACCTCCTTGGCGGTGTGGATGAGATCGCGCTGAATCAGCAGGGTGACACCGGTTCCGAGCACGAGCCGCTCGGTGACGGCGGCGATGGCGCCGAGCACCACGAACGGATCGAGGGTGCGGTAGTAGACGCGGGGCAAGTCGCCGCCGCCGGGATAGGCCGACTCCCGGCTCGCCGGAATGTGCGAATGCTCGGCCAGGAACAGCGATTCGAACCCGCGCTCCTCCAGCGCCCGGCCGAGCGCCGGACCGCCGATGCCTTCGTCGGTGAGGAAGGTGTTGACTCCGATCTTCATACCCAAGCCGAACCTCCCCGGCACCGGCCCGTATTCCGCGCCCGGCGCGCCACCGGCGAACCCTCCGTAACATTCCGCTACCCGGAGGCGACGTCTCCGGTGACACATGGCCCGTCGGGGGGCTCGTCCATCCTCTTGTCGAAACCTGGAATGGAATCAGGACATGGCTCTTCGCGAGTTCATCGCGCGGCATCGGATCGCTTCGGCCGTCGCCGCGCCCGCCGCGCTCGGAGTGGCGGCGATCGTCGCCGCCTCCTTCGCGCTGACATCGACGCCACAGACCCGGGACACCCAGCTGACGTCGTCGGTCACCGAATGCCACGACATGGTGACCATCTCGGTCGCCGGGCGCAACGACACCCCGGTCGCCGGGACCACGAAACTGCTGGTCGACGCCAACGGCAACGAGTTGCCCGCCGCGCTGTCGGGCGACCACAGCAGCGAGTGGGTCGACCCGGTCGTGACCGCGCCCGCGGGCGCGGTCGAACCCGGCTCGTACGCCGCGGTCTACATCGCGTATCCCGCGAACATGGCCACCTACGAGGACGCCGTCACCGCCGGGGTCGCCAACACCCAGCAGGTGATGCGGGAGATCTCGCAGGCGTGCCCCGACACCAAGTTCTCGATCGTCGGCTACAGCGAGGGCGCCGATGTGGTGCGCCGGGTCGCCACGACCATCGGGCATCAGGAGGCCGACAAGGACGGCCGGTACGGCATCGTCGACCCGGACGACGTGCTCGGCGTGGTCATCCTCGCCGATCCCGGGCGTTCGGCGGGCGAGGGCCCGTTCCCCGGCGCCAAGGACCCGTACAGCAATCCCGACGGATTCGACAAGGCGTATCAGAACGGCAAGCAGCCCGTCCCCGGCCAGGGCGCACTGCCCGGAACCAGCGGTGACTTCGGCGCGCTGAACGGCAAGGTCGCGTCCTTCTGCTCCGACGGCGACCTGACTTGCTCTGCGCCGCAGAATATTTCGCTGCTGCAGCTGGCGGTCAACGTGGGCCGCCAACTGAACGTGGACCAGTTGGAGCGGGAGGGCCTCACCCCGGCGACCGGTCAGGACGTCGCCGTGGTGCTCGGCCGCATCGCGCTCGCCGCCTTCGCCGACATCCAGTCGCAGCCGAACTGGATGCAGAGCGACGAGACGTTCCTCCAAGTGCTGCTGCGGGTTTCGGACCCGTCCTACAAGCCCGGCCAGACGCCGAAGCCACCGGCTCCGGCGGACTCGATCTCGACCGGCGAGATGTCGCCGCTGGCCTATCTGCCGCAGAAGGTTTTCAACGAGATCGTCGGCCTGATCGTGACCAACCAGAACACGATCCCCGTCATCCTGAGTGATCCCTACCAGCAGACCTTGGGGCCGAACCACACCGGCCACCACTTCGACTACTGGAAGGACGCCGACCCGGCCAACGGCAAGCCGCTGACCTCCGCCGAGTACGCGGCCGCATGGCTCACCCACCTGGCGCAGCAGGCCCAGGCAGGCAAGAAGGTCGACCCCACCTCCCAGCCCGAAGCGGCCGACCTCGCCGCCGCCTACAAGGCAGCCACCACCTCCGCCTCGCCGACGACCACCGCGACCACGACGGCGGCGGCCACCACGACCACCACCGCGCCGCCGACGACGACCAGCACACCGACGACAACCGAAACGGCCACCACCACAAGCAGTCCCGCACCCACGACCCCACCGACCACGACCCCACCCACCACGACCACTCAGACCACGAAGCCGACCACCACCCAGCCGACCACCACCACGACCGGCCCGACCGTGGCCGCGGCGAAGTAGCCCGCACATCACCGGGCAGCGGGGACCGGCCACGTGCGGCATCACGCTGCGCGTGGCCGGTCCCCGCGCCGGTAGGTGAGCAATCTCGGCGCGGCCGGAGCGGCAACCGCTCGGTATCGGTTTCGGAACATCCTCGATTCGCCAATCATGTTGTGAACGCAACGCGATCGCCGTAGCGTGAATTGGTTGTGCGCGCTGATCCAGGTGTCTATTTGCGACTGGCAGAGGCAGGATTCCGCAGGCAGTGGCACTACCGGCTGGCAATGTTCGCCGGCATGTGCACCAATGTGGTGTTCGGGCTGGTACGCGCCTCGGTCATGCTCGCGGCCGTGCGAGCAACCGCCGAATTCGGTGGTTACACATCGGATTCGATCAGCGCGTACGTCTGGCTGTCGCAAGGGTTGCTGGGGGCACTCGGGGTGATGGGACCGCCCCTGGACATCGTCGACCGGATCAAGAACGGCGATGTCGCCATCGATTTCCTGCGCCCGGTCGACATCCAATTCTCGTACCTGGCCGGTGATCTCGGCCGGGCGGGCTGCGCCCTGCTGCTGCGGGGGCTGCCCAGCGTCGTCGCGGGCACCCTGACCTTCGAACTCGGCCTGCCGCGCACCGGGACGCCGTATCTGCTCGGTGTGGTGAGTGTGGTGCTGGCGGTGACCATCTCGTTCCTTCTGCTGTTCGCGGTGAGCCTGGTCGGTTTCTGGCTGGTGGAGACGCGCGGCATCCGGCTGCTCTACCAGATCGTCGCCACCTTCCTGGCGGGGCTGTTCGTGCCGGTGCACCTGTTCCCCGGCTGGCTGTACACCGTCGCCACGCTGACGCCGTTCCCCTCGCTGCTGCAGGGACCGATCGATGTGCTGTCCGGCCGCGCGACCGGCGCGGCGGCAGTGCAGATCCTGGGCGTGCAGCTGTGCTGGGTGCTCGTCGGCGTCGCCCTGGGCCGGCTGCTGCTGCGCGCGGGCCGCCGCAAGCTGGAGGTGCAGGGTGGCTGACCCGGCGGACCGACGAGCCACCGAACCGGCTGTGCCGCACTGCAACTGCTGCACGCCCTACATCGCGGTGCTGCGCTCGCGGATGCGCTCGCAGCGCGCCTACCCGCTGTCGTTCGGCGCGGATCTGTTGTCCTCGCTGCTGATCGGCATGGTGGAGTTCGCCGAGGTGTGGGTGATCTACCACAACGTGCACGTGCTCGGCGGGCTGAACATGAACGCGATGCTGCTGCTGTTCGGATTGTCCAATCTCACCTTCGCCCTGGCCCAGCTCGCGGTGGGCCACACCGACACCCTGCCCACCTACATCCGGATGGGCACTCTCGACGCGTTCCATCTGCGCCCGCAACCGCTACTGTTGCAACTGATCACCAGCGACGTCTCGCTGCGGCGGCTGGCCCGCGCGACCGTGGCGGGCGCGGTGTTCGGCACCGGCCTCGTCGTCAACGACATCGCCTGGACCGCACGGACCTTCACGTTGCTGGGGATATCGCTGCTGGCCGGTGTGGCTATCTTCGCCGGGCTGTTCGTGTGTGCCGCGGGGTTGCAGTTCTTCCTCATCGACGGCTCGGAGTTGACCAACAGCTTCACCTACGGCGGCTCGTTCGCCTCCCAGCAACCGGCGTCGGTGTTCTCCCGGCCGCTGACGCTGGTGTTCGGCTTCGCGGTGCCGGTGGCTTTCGTCGCCTACCTGCCCACGATCGCGCTGCTCGGCCTGCCCGGCCCGGCGTGGTTGCCCGCGGCACTGGCGTGGGCGACTCCGGTCGCGGCACTGTGGATCTGGGTTCTCGCACTGATGTGCTGGCGCACGGGTGTACGGCACTACCAGGGAGGCGGTGGATGAACGCGATCGAGATCACGGACCTGACGCGGCAGTTCGTGTTGCGGCGCAGGGAGGAAGGGCATTGGCGGCGCCGACGCGAGGTTCTCACCGCGGTCGACCGGATGAGTTTCACCGTCGAAACCGGCACGGCAGTCGGTTATATCGGGGCGAACGGGGCGGGCAAATCCACCACCATCAAGATGCTCACCGGGATCCTGGTGCCGACCGCCGGCACGGTGCGCACCTGCGGCCTGGAACCCGTGCGCCAGCGCCGCGAGCTGGCGGGGCGGATCGGGGTGGTGTTCGGGCAGCGCTCGCAGCTGTGGTGGGATCTGCCGCTGCGCGAGTCGTTCACGATCCTGGCCGCCATCCACCGCCTCGAACCGGACGCCGCCCGCAAGCGCACCCACGAACTGGTCGAACAGCTGGAGATGGCCGACACCCTCGACACCCCGGTGCGCCAGCTCTCTCTCGGCCAGCGCATGCGCGCGGAAATCGCTGCGGCGCTGCTGCATTCGCCGGAGCTGTTGATTCTCGACGAGCCGACCATCGGCCTGGATGTGCTGTCCAAACAGCGGCTGCGCGATTTCCTGTCCTACGAACGCGTCCAGCGCGGCACCACGCTGCTGCTGACCACCCACGACATGGGCGATATCGAGCGGCTGTGCGACCGGGTGCTGGTGGTCGACCACGGCCGGCTGGCCTACGACGGCTCGCTCACCGGCCTGGCCGCCACGGTGGGGGTACGGCGGGTGCTCGTGGTCGACCTCGCCGTGCCCACCACCGATCTGATCGGCCTGCCGGGCGCTCGGTTGATCTCCAGTGAGGGCGGCGGCATTCGGCAGCGCCTCGCCTTCGATACCGAAACCACCACGGCCGCACAGCTTCTCACCGCCGTGTCGGCGCGCGCCGAGGTCCGCGACCTGTCTATCGAGGAGCCCGATATCGAAGACGTGGTGCGCCGCATCTACGACGCGGACTCCGGCTCGCGCGGCCCCTGGTCCAGGCGGAAGGGCGGGTACTCGTCCCGCATCAGCGACGTATAGGCGCGCACCCGGATCGTCCACCGGTTCACGCCCATCACGAACGCGTACAGTCCGCCGGGATAGCGGCCGGTGAACAGCAATCCGATCACCGCGATGACGATGAGAATCCCGAGCAGCGGCGGGAAGTACATGCCGCCGCCGTCGTCATCGCCACCCCAGAACTGGCCGCCGCCGGTCAGCGCCCACACGATCAGATACTGCGGGATGGCCAGCAACCACCATTTGATCAGCACCAACCCCCGCGACAGCCGCTCCGGGTAGTCGACCTCCAGATCGGCCGGGTAGTCGTCGTTCGAGCGCAGACTGAACGGCGGATACCGGTCGGTGCCCAGCGCCGACAGCGCGTAGAAACGCACCCGCCACGACCAGCGCATGACACCCACATTGAAGTCGAAAAGCCCGCGGGGATAACGGGTTGTGAACAGAATGGCAAAGAAGGCGATGACGGTCACCACGGCATACGCGATGCTCAGGAACAGCAGCACGATGTAGTGCGGTACGGCCAGAATCCATTTGACGATCCACTGCCACCGCGACAGCGCGGGGTCGAGATCTCCGCGCACTCGGATCGGGTTCGGATCGACGGTTTCCGGGTTCATGATCACGCTCCTCTCGGGCGTTTCGGCCCAGCGGCCGGGCCGGTTGTGCCGTCAATTGTTTCTCATGCGACCGGAAATCCACGGGACTTTCCGCACTGGACGTGTCATGCGGGCGGGTGCGGGCTCACCCCGGCAGGTTGCCCTGCGACGAGTACAGGCTCACCGCGCCCTCGTCGTCGAGGAAGGCGTTCACCAGCATCGTGCGGGCGGCCAGCAGTTCCTCGCCGTCCGGGGCCGCGGTGGTGATCGAAATCTGGGGTATGGCCGCCCAATTCACGACGTAGCGCTCCGGCGGCCCCGCGGTGCCCGACACGTGGGCCAGCCGGAACACCGAAACGGTCCGGCGTTCCATGAGATTGCGCACCACCTCGGCGATTCGCTCGGGATCTTCCAGCGCGAACAGGAATCCGAAGGTCAGCTCCGGGGAGGACACATAGGCAGACACGAAGTAGCAGGCTATCGGACGAAACCCCCGCCGCGGCGCGGGATTGCTCTCGTGTCGCTGCCGGATGAGCACCGATCTTCGCGATCATGTGACCCCGTCGTAATGGTGTATAACGATTGCCCGCAGCTTCGGTGTTTCGGGCGTCCGGCTGTTGCGTGGGTTCTGCCGACGCGCTTTCCTGAATATGTCCCGCACTTCCCGGACACCCTTTCATCGCATCGTCGCGGATTTCCCGGTTTCTTCACCGTGAGCGTTTGTGGTGGGCTGCCGTGTCCGGGCCCGCGGGGCTGCGCCGGAGCCGAGGGGAGCCCCTCTCCGATACCCCCTCGGCCCTGGCGTATCCAGCGAACGCTAGTGCGAGGGTGGGAACACCATGTCCACCGAATACGCCGACGGCCGTATCGGATTCGGCGCACCGCCGTCCGCGGCGGAGCTCCTGCGGGCCTTCCGCGCGGACCGCGAACACCACACTCACCCCGTGCTCGACGCGGCCGCGGCGCTGGTGCGATGTCACGAGCGGCGGCGGCACGCCCAGCGCGACGCCCGCGCGCCCGGCGTACCCAGCAGCCGGGTGGCCGCGTGCAGTCAGGTCGTCGACGATGTCGACGTCGTCCGGATGCGGCTGATCGCGCGCATCGATACGTGGGTGGCCGAGAACATCCCGCACCGGGACGGCGCCTCGCTGCACACCGAGACGCTCGGCTCGGTCATCGATCGGATGGCGGCGAAATGGGTTGCCGCCCAACATGCTCTCGGCCTGCCCGCACCCGATGCGCGGCCGGGCAGCCGGTCGCGCACCGGGACGGCCCACCGGGGCGTGAACGGCGAGGCACACCTGCAATGGGTCCGCCTCGCCGAGCTCGCCGACGGCTACAAGGATCTCATCACCGACGTCACCGAACACCGCCGCCGACTACCGGTCTTCTGAACGGCTCAGCGGTCCCGCGGGTCGACGATCTCGACGTCCGCGTCGATATACGGCTGTTCGGTGGACACGTGTGGCGTCTGCCGCGGCTCATCGAGCAAGACGTCGGGCTCGTCGCGCCCGGCGTTCACATCGGCGGCGGCGGCCTGGTCGCGCGCCGCGGCGGCGGCCGCCTCCCGCATCTCGATCGCGTCGGTGACCCACTCGCCGATCTCCCGGGTCACCTCGGCGACGGTGCCCGTGATGATCGACGCGATATTGCCGACGTGCCGTGCCCCGGACGACGTCAGCTCCTGGATCAGATCCTTGTTGCTTTCGAACTTCCCGATCATTCACACGCCCGCTTCGCTAGGATGCCGCTCTCGCATCACGATAACACCTGGCTGCGGGGTATTCCCGGAGAGCGCGGGCGGCAGTGCGAGCCGGAACAGCTTCAGCCACACCTCGCCGACCTGCTTGCTCAGCGGGCCGGTGTTGTAGGGCAGGCCGTACTTCTCGCACAGCGCGCGCACCTCGGGAGCGATCTCGGGGTAGCGGTTGGCCGGCAGATCCGGGAACAGGTGGTGCTCGATCTGGTGCGAGAGGTTTCCGGACATGATGTGGAACAGCTTGCTACCGGTGATGTTCGCCGAACCGAGCATCTGGCGCACGTACCACTCGCCCCGGGTCTCGTCCGCGGTCTCCTCTTCGGTGAACGTCTGTACGCCCGCCGGGAAGTGGCCGCAGAAGATGATCGAGTAGGCCCAGACATTGCGAACGATGTTGGCGGTGGCGTTCCCGGCCAGGGTGGACAGGAACAGCGGCCCGCTCAGCAGCGGGAACACCACGTAGTCCTTGAGCACCTGCTTACCGGCCTTGCGCAGCTGCCCCTTGGCCAGCCGCTTGATGTCGGACCACTTGCGCTTGCCCTTGACGATGTTGTCGGCCTCGAGGTCGTGCAGCATCACGCCCCACTCGAACAGCATCATCAGCAAGAAGGCGTACACCGGGTTGCCGAGGTAGTACGGATTCCACTTCTGGCCCTCGTCGATGCGCAGCACGCCGTACCCGATGTCGCGATCGCGGCCGTGGATGTTGGTGTAGGTGTGGTGCATGTAGTTGTGCGAGTGCTTCCACTGGTCGGCCGGGCAGACCGTATCCCATTCGAAGACACGGGAATTGAGCCCCGGCTCACGCATCCAGTCCCACTGGCCGTGCATGACGTTGTGGCCGATCTCCATGTTGTCCAGGATCTTCGACACACTCAGCGCGGCGACACCCGCCAGCCAGAACGGCGGTAGGAAGCCCAGGTACATCAGGCCGCGCCCGGCGACCTCGAACCCGCGCTGCGCCTTGATGATCGAGTAGATGTACTCCCGGTCGCGCTCGCCCAGGTCGGCGGTGATCCGCTCGCGCAGTTCGTCGAGCTGACGGCCGATCTCCTCGACCTGCTGCGGGCTGAGCACCAGCGGGCCGTCCTTGGTTTCGGTGAGAATGGTCATGAGTTGTTCTCCCCTTTCAGATTTCGATGTCGACGTCGCCGACCGCGGCACTGACGCAGAGCTGGATGGGCTGGTCGGGGTCGCGGTCCAGCTCGCCGGTGCGCAGGTCACGGGTGCAACCCGACCGCTTGACGGCCGTGCAGGAGAAGCAGATACCCATACGGCAGCCGTAATCCGGTGTGAGACCGGCCGACTCGGCCTGCTCCAGCAGGCTGGCGCCGGCATTGGCCTGCTGCACGCCACTGGCCGAGAACGTGGTGGTACCCGTGACGTCGGCCGGATCCACCGGCGTGGTCGAGAGGACGAATTCCTCGGTGTGCAGCCGGTCTTCCAGCCCCTCGACCTGATAGACGCGGCGCACCGAGTCCATCAGCGCGGGCGGGCCGCAGACGAAGGTCTCCCCCGTCGCGAACCACGGCGCCAGTTGCTCCACCGTGTCGTAGTCGAAGTAGCCGACAGGACGCGCGTCGGCCGCGCACGACCAGGGCATGCCATCGGGTGCTGCCGCGGCGTCGGCGGGAGCGGCCGGTGCGCCCGGGTCGCCCAGGCGCTCGCCCACACCGCAGCTCGGGTACCGCAGTTCGATGCGGAAGTTGTCGTGCCGCGCGGCGATGTCCTCCAGTTCCGCGCGATGCGGCACCGCCTCCGGCGCCTTCGCGTAGTGCAGGAAAACCACTGCGCCCGAATGCTTCTCCCGGTCGAGTGTGCGCAGCATCGACAGCACCGGCGTGATGCCGCTGCCGCCGCTGATCAGCAGGACCCGCTCCGGACGCGGATCGGGCAGCGCGAAGGTGCCCGCGGCGGGAGCCAGGTCCACCACCATGCCGGGGGTGGCGTGCCGGTAGAGGTACTGCGACACCAGGCCGTGCGAATGCGCCTTGACGGTCAGCCGCAGGCGCCGGTTCCCGCGTCCCTGCGCGTCGATCGGCGAATAGCAGCGGGTGTGCTTCACGCCGTCGATCAGCACACCGACCTGCACGTACTGTCCGGCGCGATGGCCGGTCCACTGCCAGGTCGGGCGCAGCGTCAAGGTCACCGAATCCGACGCCGAGTGCCGCACGTGGGTGATCTCGGCGCGCATGTCGCGCAGGGTGAGCGTCGGCCGCACCAATTCGAGATAGCGATCGAGCGGGTGCGGCGAAGTCAATGTCTGCACCAGGTCGATGAGTCCCACCATTCGGTTCTCCCAGAGCCTCGACGTAACGACTAGATTTTCGGTGCACATCTGTACACTCAGATAGTGTGCCTGCTGGTGCCATACAAGTTCAACCAGCAGATGCTGTGACCGAGGCAACATCCCTAGGAGAAGACGAATCGTGAACGGATGTATGCTCAGCGATGTGAGTGAGCAGGTGGAGTCCCGAGTCGAGCGCAAGGAGCGCACGCGGCAGGCCCTGCTGGAGGGCACGCTGGCGCTCGCCGCCGACCGTGGCTTCGCGGCCCTGTCCCTGCGCGAGATAGCGCGCTCGGCGGGCATCGTCCCGACCGCGTTCTACCGCCATTTCGCCTCACTGGACGAACTGGGCACCGCGCTGGTGGACGAGGGGGTGCGCCAACTGCGCCTGGCCCTGCGGGAATTGCGGCGCACGCCGGATGCCCGGCTCGCCGAGACCGTGCGTTTCGTCTTCGGCCAGGTCGCCGGGCGAGAGGCGTTGTACGGCTTCCTGATTCGGGAGCGGCACGGTGGGTCGGGCGCCCTGCGCGGCGCGATCGCGGTCGAGATGCAGCTCATCACCCGAGAGCTGGTGGTCGATATGTCGCGGATCCGGGCATTGGACACCTGGTCTCCCGACGATCTGGAGCTGGCGGCCGACCTGATCGTGTCCACCGTCGCCGACCACATCGCCGACTACGTGGCCGCGACGCTGCGCGACCGCGTGGACATCGTCGATCGCACGGTCCGGCAGGTGCGCATGATCGCCCTCGGCATGGCCGCCTGGCGATCTTCCAGCTGAGGCGCGGCGATAGGGTGGCGGTCGTATCAACGGCGGCGACCATGGGAGAAGCCTGCGTGACCAGCGTATCGATCGAGGAGTTTCCGGTAGCCGACGGCGGGCCGTACGCGGTGACGACGGGGCCCGACGGCGCGCTGTGGTTCACCTTGGTACGCGACGGGCGGATCGGCCGGCTGATTCCGGGCGGCGATCCGGACTATCACCGGCTCGCGCCGGACTGCGGTCCGACGATCATCACGCCGGGCCCGGACGGCGCGCTCTGGTTCACGGAGTATCGGGCGCATCGGATCGGCCGCATCGGCGTCGACGGCTCGGTCGCCGAGTTCTCGCTGCCCACAACGGATTCCGGACCCTTCGGCATCGCCGCCGGTCCCGACGAAGCGTTGTGGTTCACCGCGACCGCCGCCGATAGGATCGGCCGGATCACCACCACCGGTGAGGTTTCCGAATTCCCGCTGCCGCGCACGGGCGCGTTCGCGTCGGCAATCACCGCGGGGGCCGACGGCGGCATGTGGTTCACCATGAACCAGGCCGACGCGATCGGGCGCATCGGCATGGACGGCGCGATCACCGTATATCCCTTGCCCACAACCGATTCGGCACCCGTGGGGATCGCCGCCGGTCCCGACGGGGCGGTGTGGTTCGTCGCGATCGCGGCGGGCTACATCGGACGTATCACCCCGGACGGCGAGGTCACCGAATTCCCGCTACCCGACCGCGCCGGGCGGCCGCACGCGATCACGGCGGGCGGCGACGGCCGGTTGTGGTTCACCGAGTGGGCGGGTAACCGCGTCGGCTCCGTCACGGTCGACGGCGTCATCGAAACCCATGACCTGCCCACCGCCGGTGCCGAGCCGCACGGCATCGCGCCCGGCCCGGACGGCGCATTGTGGACGGCGTTGGAAAACGGTGCGCTGGTACGTATTACACCGTGACGAGGGTTCTCATCGCTCCAGCAGGGCGCGCAGTTCCGCGGTGATACGGTCGGGGTCCTCCTCCGCCATGAAGTGTCCCGAGGTGACCGTGGCGTGGGTCAGGTGCTCGGTCCACGCGCGCCAGCGGGCCGCGGCGTCGAAGCCGAGGGCGGCGCCCCAATCCTGCTGAAGCACGGTCACCGGCATGCGCAGGAGGTTTCCGGCAGCGCGGTCGGCCCGGTCGTGCTCGAGGTCGGTCGTGGCGGAGGCGCGGTAATCGGCGACGATCGAGGGCACGGCCTCGCGACAGGCATCCAGGTAGGCGGCGCGGATTGCGGCCGGGAAGGCGTCGAGACCCCAGATATCCAGGAAGTGGCCGAAGAAGGCGTCCGGGGAGTTCGCGATCAGCTGCTCGGGCAGGCCCGGCGGTTGCGCCATCAGATACAGGTGGAACCCGACCGCCGCGTCGACGCCGTGCATCACGTCCCACATGTCGAGCGTCGGCAGCACGTCCAGGCAGGCCAGATGGGTGATGGTGGCGGGATGGTCGAGTCCGGCCCGGAAGGCGACCAGGGCGCCGCGGTCGTGCCCCGCCAGGGCGAACCGCTCGTGGCCGAGGGCGGCGGCCAGCGCGACGATATCGGCCGCCATGGTCCGCTTGCTGTAGGTGTCGCCGTCGGCCTCGGCCGGTTTGTCGCTGGCACCGTAGCCGCGCAGGTCCGGGCAGATCACGGTGAAGTCGGCGGCCAGCCGGGCGGCCACGTGGCGCCACATCAGATGAGTCTGCGGAAATCCGTGCAGCAGCACGATCGGACGCCCCCGCCCGCCGATCGCGACATTCAGCGCGACGCCGGGCGCGACCGGCACACGGCGGTACTCGAAATCAGGGATGGTCGGTGTATCCATGAATCACTTTCGTCGGTAGGGAAGCCGCCGGTGCGGCGGTCCTCACCGACTCTGCCGCGAGCGAATCAGCATCCGATCAGTACGGTGGCCAGGGGTGGAGGCGTTGTTCCATGGTCGTCGAGACGGTAGGGAGCAGGATGCGCGAGGTCACGTTCGGCGTGCTCGGGCCGGTGACCGCCTGGGGTGCCGACGGGGGCGTGCTCGGGTTGAAGGGGCCGCGGCATCGTGCGGTGCTGGCGCGGTTGATCGTCGCTCGCGGGCGCCTGGTGCCGGTGTCGCGTCTGGTGGAAGACCTGTGGGCGGACCCGCCCGCGAGCGCGGTCGGCGCGGTTCGCACCTTCGTCGGCGACCTGCGGCGCGTGCTGGAACCGGACCGCGCGCCCCGCGCTGCCCCGCGATTGCTGGTGACCGAGGGGCCCGGTTACGCGTTGCGGGTCGCGCCGGACGCGGTCGATTCGTGGCGTTTCGAAACGGCCGTCCACGCGGCGGCGGGGTTGCCGCCCGCGCAGGCGGTGCGGCGGCTCGACGACGCGCTGCGTTTGTGGCGTGGCCTGTCCTATGCCGAATTCGCTGCGGAGGAATGGGTTCGCAGCGAGCGTGCCCGCCTGGCCGAGTTGCGCTTGCACGCCGTCGAACAGCGTGCCCGGGCCCGGCTGACATCGGGTGCGGCGGCCGAGGTGATCCCGGACCTGGACGCCCACGCGGCCGACCATCCGTGGCGGGAGGACGCCTGGGCGCTGCTGGCGTCGGCGTTGTATCAGGCTGGGCGCCAAGCGGATTCGCTCGCGGTGCTGCGCCGCGCCCGTGCGGCGCTGGCCGACGAACTCGGCTTGGACCCCGGCCCGCGCCTGCGCCGGTTGGAGGCCGACATCCTGGCGCAGGATCCGCGCCTGGAACCACGCCCGAGTCCCGCGACGGCGGCCGCCCAGGTGTGGACGGAGGCCGCCGCCGCGTACGACCGCACCGTTTCCGCCGGAGCCCACGCCCGCCTGGATTCGACCGTGAGCCTGCTCCGCAACCTCGCCGTCACCGGTGGCACCGGCCTCGAACTGGCGCGGGGTCATCGGCTGGCGGCCATCACGGCCGCCGAGGAATTCGGCGACCCCGACCTGACCGCCCGGGTGATCGGCGCCTTCGACGTCCCCGCGATCTGGACCCACAGCGACGACCCGTGCCAGGCCGAGCAGGTGGTCGCCGCCGCCGAACGCACCCTGGCCGCGCTACCCGCCGACGCACCACACGACCCGGTGCGCTGTCGCTTGCTCGCCACGATCGCCCTCGAGATGCGCGGCAGCCGCTCACCTCGCGGGCCCGAGGCAGCCCTTCGCGCCGAGGAGATCGCGCGACGGCTCGACGATCCCGCGCTGCTGGCCTTCGTGCTCAACGGCAAGTTCATGCAGTCGTGCACCCGGGCCGGGCTCGCGGCGCGGCGTGGTGAGATCGGTTCGGAGCTGATCGATCTGGCGGCCCGGCACGGGCTGGCGTCGTTCGAGATTCTGGGGCATCTGATACGGCTGCAGGCATGCGCCGCATTCGGTGATTTCGATGCGGCGGATCGTCATGCCGCCACGGCGGACCGCTTGGGCGAACGGTACGAACGGCCGTTGACCGGCGTGTTCACCGAGTGGTACCGCGCCCTTCGCCGCGCCGCCGGGTCCGGAGCCGATGCGGAACTCGCCTATCGCGCTGCCGCGCATCGTCTCGACGGTGCGGGGATGCCCGGGGTGCAGCGCGGCCTGCTGCCGCTCGCGCTGCTGTGCTTGCGGCTGTCGAGTGGCTCGTCCGCTCGCGATGCCGCCGAACACGTTGACCCGGAACAGGATTGGGGGCCGTACCGGCCTTGGATAATGCCATTCGTCGCGCTTCGGGAGAATCGCGATCCGGACGCTCGAGCCGCCTTGCGAGCGCTGCCGGAGGCGCCCGCCGACCTCGTGTACGAGGCCCGAATCTGCTTGGAAGCGGCCGTCGCGCTGGCGATAGGCGACCGAAAGACGTTGCGGCAGGCGCACACTCGGTTGCTACCCGCCGCCGCGGAACTCGCGGGGGCAGGTAGCGGCATGATCACCATCGGGCCGGTGCGGGACTGGCTGGACCGAATCGCTCACGCGCTGGATTGAATCGCGTCAGCGGCTCGTTTCGGCGGCGATGGCGTCGACGAAGTCGGGCAGGTCGTCCGGTTTGCGTGAGGTGATCAGGATCCAGCCGTTGTGGTCGCAACGCATCACCGACTGATCCACCCATTTCCCACCGGCGTTGACGATGTCGGTGCGCAGCGACGGGTAGGACGTCAGCGTCTTGCCGGGCAGCACCTCGGCGTCCACCAGCAGCCACGGACCGTGACAGATCGCGGCGATCGGCTTTCCCGCCGACTTCATGGAACGGACCAGTTCGCGGGCACGGTCGTCGGTGCGGAGCGTATCGGCGTTCACCGTGCCACCGGGCACCACCAGCACGTCGATGTCGTCGGGTGCCACGGCGTCCAAGGTGACGTCGGGCTGCACCGATTCGGCGGGCTCCAAGTCGTGGCGATAGGTCTGCACCGCTTCGCCTTTCATCGCGGCGTGCCGCACCTGAGCGCCACGTTCGCGCAGGCCGTCGCGTGGCACCACCAACTCGTCGTGCTCGACCCCGGCATTGGAGGTGACGATCAGGACGCGCACACCCTCGAGTTCCGCGGACACGGTTACCTCCTCTTCTCGGTTACCTGTGCGACCTACCCGGCGCGAAACGGCCCAAACGGCGGCACGCATCGCGCCCTGATGACAGCGGCTGACATAGGCGCTATGCTGATGACAGCGGCTGACATGAGCCTCTCTCGCACCGCGGTGCGAGCCTTGAACTCATCGCAGGAAGGTGTTCACCATGCGGGTATTCGTCACGGGAGCGTCCGGGCACGTAGGTTCCGCCGTGGTCCCGGAACTCCGCGCTGCCGGGCACGAGGTCGTCGGCCTGGCTCGGTCCCAGCGATCGGCCGACGCGCTGGTCGCTGCGGGCGCCGAGGTACATCGCGGCAACCTCGACGATCTAGAAGATCTCGCCGCCGCCGCGACCGCCGCCGACGGCGTGGTCCATCTGGCCTTCAAGCACGAGGACATGATGGCGGGCGATTACCTCGGCGCGGCCGACGCCGACCTGCGTGTCGTGGAGGCGTTCGGCGACGCTCTGGCTGGGACCGGTAAACCGCTGGTCATCACGTCAGGCACCGGGATGCTCGCCGCTCTGAACCGGGTCGGCACCGAGGACGACGCGCTCGCGTCCGGGCCGCGCATCGACGCCGAGAACACGGTGATCGGCTACGCGGACCGCGGCATCCGGTCCAGCGTGATCCGGCTCCCCCCGACCGTGCACAGCGACCTGGACCACCACGGTTTCGTCCCGACCCTGATCGCCATCGCCCGCGAGAAGGGTGTCTCCGGCTACGTCGGCGACGGCGCCAACCGCTGGCCCGCCGCCCACACCCGCGACGCCGCCCACCTCTACCGGCTCGCCCTCGAATCGGCCCCCGCCGGCTCGCGCCTGCACGCCGTCGACGACGAGGGCGTCCCCTTCCGCGACATCGCCGAATCCATCGCCCGCCACCTGAACCTCCCCACCGCGACCATCCCCCCGGAATCGGCCCCCACCCACTTCGGCTTCCTGGCCCCCATGGTCACCATGGACAACCCCACCTCCAGCACCCGAACCCGAAACCTCCTCGGCTGGAACCCCACCCACCCCCACCTCCTCGAAGACCTCGACACCGGGCACTATTTCGAAGCCCCAAACAAGCCCTGAACGCGCGGGGCGCCCGAACCACGTCCGTGCTTCGTGCACAACGGACCAACTGATCGCGATTCGTCCACAGCGAGCGCGTACTCCCGGTCCCCGCCGACGGCTACGGCAATCCGGTCGACCAGCGCATCACCGTTCACCAGAGCAAGATCCACGTTCAGCGCGTGCAGTGCTTCCACACCCGATTCCAGGTGAGCGATATCGCCGGTCGCTGCATCGACCCGTATCGCATGCACTGTTCGTGGCGCGAACCACGAGTCGTACGTTGCAAAAGCCATGCGGTACGCAAGATGTCGACCTGCGGGTGCTGTCGATCGAACCGCCCCGCCATGGCTTCCAACAAGTCGGACAACAGGAACCGTCATGCTTCCCCCTTCGCATTCCATTGCTAGATGGCAGCAGCGGCCCGAACCACAACGACCGCGGGCGGTCTCGGCACGGGATCACCGGCGAACCCGTCCGCGCCCGGTACAGGTTGCGGCAAGCGCGATTTGGAGGCATCAGCCGATTCGTTTCTCGCGGTCCCAGGATCGAGCGCATCGCGCGATGGCTGTATCGGAAGGAAAAAGATTGCCGCAGTGACCGCTACCAACACGGCGACCAAGCTGATAATCAGGATCATTCGACACCTCGAGGTCGGTTCGTCAGGTGCCGTCGACCGTGGGCTCGACTCCGAATACGGCCGGGTACATTCCGTACCCCTGGCTGATTGGCTAGCCTTGATTCGGGGAGCGACGAGGAGGCGCATCGTGGATGGCGAGGAGAGCCTGGCGATCGGGCGGCGGATCAAGTCGCGGAGGGAGCGGGTGGGGATGTCGCGGCCGGTGCTGGCCGGGCTGATCGGTAAATCGGCGGAGTGGTTGAAAGCTGTCGAGAACGGCGGCTTCAGACGCCGAAGCTTCCGGTTCTGCTGCGCATCGCCCAAGCTCTCGAGATTCGGGACCTGGCCGAACTGACCGGTGACGGACATGCCGTGCCGGTCGCGGTGTTCGCTGGGGCGCGCCATGCGGCGTTGACCGAGGTGCAGAGCGCACTGACGGACTTTCGTGCCGGTCCGGCCGAACGGCGGACGCCGACGCGGCACCTAGCCGAACGGCTGCGGCAGGCGTGGAACATCCGGCATGCCAGCCCGGACCATCGCACACAGTTGGGTGCGTTGCTGCCAGGGCTGATTCGCGACGCGCAAACGGCCGCGCGCACGCCCGGCGCCGAACGCCGCGACGCCCGCCGAATCCTAGCCGGGGTCTACCAACTCGCCGACTTCTACGTTGCCTACCAACCTGCCCCGGAACTGGTCTGGATGGTCGCTGACCGCGGGCTCAATGAGGGCTACGAAGCCGATGATCCGTATGTGATCGCCTGCAGCGCATGGTCGATGGTGCAGGCACTGCGCGATTGCGGTCGATGGGAAGAGGCGATCGGACTCGCTCGCGACTCGATCGACCGTTTGACGCCCTACCTCGATAGGGACAGCACCTCGGACGATTGGCGCGGCATCGCGGGCGCACTCGACGCCGAGATCGCCTACGTGCACGCGCGGCGCGGGCGACACGGCGACGCCTGGCGCTACTGGGATCGCGCCGATCGCACCGCGAAGAAGCTCGGGCCGTCGTATCGGCATGTGCAGACATCGTTTTCGCAGCCGGTGATGGGTGCGCACGCGGTGACGCTCGGCGTGGAGCTGCGGCGTCCCGGCGAAGCGTTGCGGGCAGCGCAAGCACTCCACGCGGATCGAATCGCCTCCGTCCCCCGCCGCAGCAGGCACTTCATCGAAGTCGCCCGCGCTCACAACCACCGCGGTGATTCGGTCGCCGCACTCGCCCTGCTGTCGGAATCGGAACGCACCGCGCCGGAAACCATCCGATACAACGGTTTCGCCCGCGACCTGCTCCTCGGCCTGCTGAAATCACCTCCACCGGGTAGGCGAGACGAGGTACGAGCCTTGAGTCATCGCGTCGGCGTAGCAGCCTGATCGCCAGGGCTCGAGACAACGAGAGCGGCCGTGTCGCAATGCATTACGTCGCACGGGTCTGAGGAAATCCAGACCACTCGGCTGCCAATGGGCCTACACTTGGTAAGTGGGTCGGGAGCAGTGGGAAACACCGGAAGAGCAGGCCATTCGTCGGAAGAACCGGCTGCGGCTGGCCGTCGTGGGGCCTATCGCGATTTTGATTGTGGCGATTGCGGTGATCGCGTACGTCCGCAATCCGGAAGATACCGATTCGGCGACCCATGCCGCGCCGGTGTTCGTCGGGGGGTGGCAAGGGGCAGCCGACAACGGTCGGGAGACCTTCGATGTCGCCTTGACCATCAACGGCGAGGGGGCCGAGCAGGCCGCCACCTCGTCGCATACCAACAGAGCCACGGGGGCTCGCTGCGATCGGGTGGAGCGCGTGGTCAGCGCTTCGGAGACCGAGCTGACTCTCGCCGCGAAGTCGGTCACCGGAACGGGCTGCGACAAGGACGCGCAGTCGACGATCCAACTGCACACCGACGGGTCCATCGCTTATCGCACCGGCGCTGTCGGCACCACCATCAACGGTGTGCTGCACAAGGTTTGAGCCCAAGTCAACGACGCACCACGATCACCGTCCCCTGTGACAGCAGCGTGGTCGCGGTGAGGCCGAACATGGCGCGGAAGGTATCGCTGAAGTGGCTGGGTGAGGCGAATCCGGCTGCGGTGGCGGCGGTGGTGAGGTCGCTGCCTGCGGCGACCGCCGACGCCACCGAGAGCATTCGCACCCACTGGCGGTAACGCCGGAAACTGGTTCCGGCGCACGCGGCGAACAGATGGAGGAAACGAGAAGTCGACAGGCCCGCCGCGGCGGCGAGCTGTGGGGCGCCGAGATCCGCTGCCGGATCATCGAGGATCGTGTTCATGGCCTGCCGGATACGGTGATCGGCCACCCCGGGCGCCTCGCCCTCGAGCAGGATGCGACGTATCTCCTCGGGATCGGCGCGGCCGGACAGTGCCGCGAACAATTCGTCCTCGGCGCGGTGTGCCGACGCGATCGGCTCGGATCGATCCAGCATCGCGGCGCGCAGGCGGTCGGCGTGTACCGAACGCGGATCCAGGTAGAAGAACAGCATGCGGCCGTCACCGGCGTCGATGCGGTGCACGGTGCGAGCTGGCACCAGCACACTCCGGCGGGTGCGCACGCCGGTGGACGGGGTGGTGACACGGAACGGGGCGTCCACCCCGAACGCGAAACAGTGGACCGGCGTCGAATGCGCATCCAGGTGGAAAGACGGCCCGAGATACGCGGCATGACCGGCCCACAGCCACACCATCCGGGTGGCGCGTTCGGGCAACGCGGCAGTCATACCGGTCATAATCCCAGTTCGCACCGTTCAGGCGACGACCAGCACCACCGCCGCGCCAAGGGCTTCGACGAGGAAGTAGAACCAGATCGGATAGAAGGCGGTGGCGCCGTCGAGCACCCGGGACAGCACACGTCCGGCCGCCATTCCCGCCAACGCCACTCCCACGGTCACCGCGGCCCCGCTGCGCAGATCGCCGGTGCCCGACGCGGCCCACCCCAGCAACCCCGCGATCGCCAGCCCGAATCCGCCATAGACCGCACGGACCTCCGAACGGCTCACCGCGCTGTCCACAACCAGCCCGAACGGCCGAGCCAGCAACGCCGGCGCCACCAGCGCGTAAATCCCCATGCCCGCGAAGAACAGGCCGACCGCGGCGAGGACCACCGCCCTCATCGCTCGTTCCCACCGGCTCGCACCAGGATCGTTCCGCCCGCCAGCACCGCCAGCCCGACGAGATCGACGATCGCCACCCGGACCAGGGCATAGGCTTTGCCCACCGACAGCGCACCGAGCGCGGGCTGCCTGATTCCCACGGGTTACTCCTCGGGCTCGAATTCACCCGATACTCCCCCGCCCCGGCAACATCGCGCTTCCGAAATCGTGCTGCCCGGATCGACCGTGCGATAACCTCACGGGTCGCGCCGACGAACTCAGGCGGTGGCCTCGGCGTGATAGCGATCGAAATGCTCTCGCCAAGGCCGGGCGCGCTCCTCCGGAGACATGGCGAGCAGGCGGTTCAGCTTCTCCCAGTCGGAATTTTGGGCAGGAGTGAGTATCTGGACCCAGGAACCGCTCATCGACGGTAACGACATGCTGGTCATGACGACCTCCATATCGCCGCTGGCGACATTGCGAACCATACGGTACCGGCCCAGCGGCGAGGCGACGTCGTTGCGCGCCCACAGAGCGGCGAAACGCGCACTGCGCGAACACATGTCGTCGATGAACGCGGCCCATTCCGGATCGTGCAGATTCTTGGCGTAACCGCTGCGCAGAAACCCGACCATGCGGCAGATCTGCTCGGGCTGACCGGGGTACGGGTTGCAGCAATCCTCGGTGAAGAACACCTTGCGAATCACATTGCGCTCACCCCGGATGAACCCCGGGCACAACGCGGCGTAGGCCTCGTTGTGGGCCAGCACGTCGTATCGCGCCGACAGCAACACCGCCGGTAGCGGATACAGGTGATCCAGAATCACCTGCAATTCCTCGGGAACCCCCTCCTCGGCATGCCAGCTCGGCACGGTCGGCACATCCGCCAGCCGATAGAGATGGGCCCGCTCGACAGCATCCAGCGCGAGGGTACGCGCGATCGCATCCAGCACTTGCACACTGACGTTGATGTCCCGCCCTTGCTCCAGCCAGGTGTACCAAGTGACTCCCACGCCCGCGAGCTGGGCAACCTCCTCACGCCGCAACCCCGGCGTACGCCGTCGCGGGCCGGAGGGCAGCCCCACATCGTCCGGCGTGATCCGAGCCCGGCGAGTCCGCAGAAACGCCGCCAGCTCGGTACGCCGAACCTTCCGTACCGTCCGCGACTCGGCAACCATGCTCCCCATCCTCGCCGACCAGCAACCTGGTATCCAGGTGCTGCCACTACCAGGATGAGCAGGCTCCTGTTACCCGGATCCGGGGTGACGCAGGCTCGGCGGCATGACACGAACGTTGCCTGAAACTCCACCGGCGACCGGCGTATCGGCGCTGTCGTCCGGTCGGTCCCTGACCGTTCTCGCCGTGATTCTGCTCGGGCAGTTCATGGCGGTGCTCGATGCCTCTATCGTCAATGTCGCCATACCTTCCATCCGTACTTCGCTCAATGCCAGTGGGTCGGCGTTGCAGCTGATCGTGTCCGGTTACGTGATCTCCTATGCGGTACTGCTGGTGACCGGTGCGCGGTTGGGGGACAAGGTCGGGCAGCGGGCGATGTTCCGCACCGGGCTGGCGGTGTTCACGGTGGCCTCGCTCGCCTGCGGGCTGGCATGGAATACGTTGGCGCTCATCATATTCCGTTTCGTCCAGGGTGTGGGTGCGGCAACCATGGTGCCGCAGGTGATGACGCTGATCCAGAAGACGTTCGGCGGTGGCGCGCGGGCGCGGGCATTGTCGGCCTATGCGGCGGTGATCTCCGGCGCTATGGTGGTCGGGCAGATCGTCGGTGGACTGCTCGTCAACGCCGACATCGCCGGAAGTGGTTGGCGCGGCGTATTTCTGGTGAATGTGCCGATCGGCCTGGCACTGCTGGTGCTCGCGCCGAGGGTGCTCCCGGGCGCGACCGTCCGGGTCGAGCGCAAGCTGGATCTGGCCGGATTGGCCGCCCTCACCCCGGCCGTCCTGCTGCTGGTGCTGCCCCTCGTCCTCGGCCACGAGCAGCGCTGGCCGACCTGGACCTGGGTCGCGCTGGCTGGTGCGGTAATCGGTTTCGCCGTCTTCGCCCTCGTCGAGCGCCGCGTGCACCGGCGCGGCGGCGAACCGCTGTTCGCCGATCGGGTGCTGCGCGCGCCCGGTCTGGTGCTGGTCGCGGTCACGCTGTTCGTGATCATGTCCACCTTCAGCGGCTGGCTGTTCGTCACCGCGATTCATCTACAGGGCCCGCTCGGCTACTCCGCGCTGCACGCCGGTCTGCTGTTCATCCCGTTCGGCGGGGTCTACGCGCTCGCCGGACTGAACTGGCAGCGGATACCGAAACGCCTGCAGCCGTTCACGACTCCGGGCGGTCTGGCGGTCGGCGCGGTGATGATCGTGCTGCTCGGCCTGCGCCTGCGGGACGGCCACGCCATGGGGCCCTGGAACTGACGATCTTCGGCGTCACGGGCCTCGGGTTCGGAATCGCCTTCAGCCCGTTGATGACTCGCGCTCTGAGCAAGGTGCCGCCCGCTCTGGCCGCCGACGCCAGCGGAATCCTCGTCACCAGTGTGCAATTGGGCATCGTGATCGGCATCGCCGGTTTCGGCTCGCTGTTCCTGAGCCAAGCCACGGCCTCGTCCGCGACCCACGCCCTCGGCGTCACGGGCGTGGCCGAGGGGATAACGGTGCTGGTCGCGAGCGCGCTGGCGGCCCGCGCCGTGCGGTGACACGTGCAGAAGGGCACCCCGCGAGACTCCGCGAGGTGCCCTTCCCGTATCCGAGCTGGTGCGAGCACCGCCTCAGATGGTACAGAGAAAATCGGAATCTCTCTCTACCGCAACAGATCACCCGCAATATCGCGGCGGCGACGTCATCGCTCGCGTATCACGCGGCGGCAGAATGGGCTCGTCCTCCTCGGCCTCCGCGCCGTCCTCGATGAGCCGCCCCCGCGCCAGTTCGGCGTTCAGCCCGGCGCCGAGCAGCGCCGCCACATTGAGAATCCACAGCCACACCAGGAAGATCACCGCCCCGGCCAGCGATCCGTACACCTTGTTGTAGGAGCCGAAATGCGCCACGTACACACTGAATCCGGCCGAGGCGACGAGCCACACCAGCACCGCCAGCACACTGCCCGGAGTCAGCCACCGGAATCCCGGCTGCCGCGCGTTCGGCGCGACCCAGTACAGCAGGCTCACCACCGCGCCCATGAGCACGGCGACCACCGGCCACTTCGCCAGCGACCACGCCGAATTCACGAACCACCCGCCGCCGAGTCGATGCACGACGGCGCTGGTCGCCAGGCCGACGACGGCGCACAGCCCGATCAGCACCACGAGCGCGGCGGTGACGCCGAGTCGCATCGGCACCGTTTTCCACACCGGCCGCCCCTCCCGCACCTCGTAGATTCCGTTGGCCGCCCGCACGAACGCGCCGACGTACCCCGACGCGATCCACATCGCCACGGCCAAACCCACGAACGCCAGCGGCCCGGCGAGCTGCCGGCTGCCCTGTAGTTCGTTCACCACATCCACCAGCAACTCCGTGCCCCGGCCGGGCCCCAGCTCCCGGATGGCCCCGATCAGCGGTGAGGTGGCCGACGGCCGCAGCAGACCCACGAACGCCGTCAGCATGATCAAGCCCGGAAAGATCGAGAGCACACTGTAATAGGTGAGCGCGGCGGCCCGATCGGTCAGCGTGTCGTCCCACAGCGCGACGCCCAGCCGCCGCACCGCCGTCCACCACGTGCGCTTGCGGAGCCCGGTCGGACCCGCCGACCAATCCACCGACGCCTGGCCGCCTGTTTCGGATCCGTTCACCTGCGCCTCCCTCACCGGGGCGCGATACCCGAATCACGGAGATCACAAACTACGCCGACACGGGGTGAGCGGCCTACGATCGATGAGAACAGCTGCGCCGGAATGACAACGAACACACCTGTTTGAGATCTCCGTGGCTGTCTATGTACTTCACGGACGCGGCCCGCCGGGCCGCGCGTGAAGACGGTGAGGAGAGGTCGGCGTGGCCTGGGAGCTGGGTTGGCTGGTACCTGTGTCGGTGACGGCGATAGGTAGCGCGGCGGTGGTCGTGATCGCGATGTACTGGATGTTCGCGGTCGGATACGAACGGCAGATCCGCGCCCGCTTCCGTGGCAGCGCCGCCCGCCGCCGCTGGGACTCCCACTATCTCGGCATGTGATCGGAGGAGCAAGACCCCGATCGATCCCCGGCCGTGGCGCCCCGACCGCCGCACATCGTCGTCCGATGCGCGCGTCGAGGTAGACGCCGCGCCGGGAATTCCGCGGCAGGCCACATCACAGCGCGCTACGCCGGTACGCTCGCGCGACGGCACAGAACAGGAGTGAACGCATGGATTCGAGTGACGAAGTCGCCGAGCCGGTGACACCCACCCGGACCATCGGCGTGCGGGTGCGGGCGGATTTCGAGGACCTGGCGCTGCTGCGCGCCGTGACCGAAACCGTCGCCCTCTTCGCGGATTTCGCGATGGACCAGGTCGTCGACATCCGCCTGGCCGTGGAGGAGGTCGCGGGCGCCCTCGTGCAGGACAGCGTGCGCGACACCGAGCTCGACTGCGCGTTCGAGTACGACCGCGCGGGCATGCGCGTGCGGATCACCGGGGTCACCACGTCGGAGAAGGGCCCCGACGAGGGCGGCATGGGCTGGCACATCGTGTCGGCGCTCACCGATGCGCTGACGACGTCGGTGGGCCCGTTCGAATCGGCGCTGGGCGGGCACCGCGCGACCATCGAATTCTGCTGCACCGCGGCGGTCACCGATGACCGATGATCGCTCCACGCCGCGGCGGCCGCGGCGCTCCACCCCCGACAGCTATGACAACATCGAGCCGCTGTTCGTCCAGCTCCACGCGCTGGACCCGGACGATCCGCAGCGCCGGGCGCTCCGCGAAACCATCATCTCGCGGTGCCTGCCGGTCGCCGAGCACATCGCGCGCAAATTCTCCGGGCGCGGTGAGAGTTTCGAGGATCTCGTGCAGATCGCGCGGGTGGGCCTGGTCGCGGCGGTCGACCGTTTCGATCCCGAGGTCGGCAGCACATTCCTCGGCTACGCGGTGCCCACGATCATGGGCGAGGTCCGCCGGCACTTCCGCGACTACACCTGGGCGGTGCGAGTTCCGCGGCGGCTCAAGGAGATTCAGATCAAGCTGGGCCCGGCGACCGACGACCTGACGCACCGGCTGGGCCGGGTGCCCACGGCCCGGGAGATCGCCGAAGAACTCGACGTCGATCTGGCCGAGGTGACCCAGGCGCTGATCGCCCGCAACGGCTATCAGGCGAGTTCGCTCGATTCGGCCGCCGACACCGACGACGGCGCCTCCTCACTGCTGGACACCCTCGGCACGGAGGAGCCGCAATTCGGCGCGATCGACAACTATCTGGCCGTCAAACCGCTGCTGGCCGCGCTGCCCGACCGGGAGCGCCGGATCTTGTCCATGCGGTTCGGCGACTCGATGACCCAGCAGCAGATCGCCGAACAGCTCGGCTGCTCCCAGATGCAAATTTCCCGGATTCTGTCGAAAACGCTGAAGAAATTGCGGGATCAGGCGCTGCAGGAGTAATCGGGAGTCAGACCGCTTCGAATGCCTCGTCCACCGTGCTGCAGAGATTGAGCAGCTCCGAGAGCCCGGTGACGGTGATCGGCCGGGAGGTCGCCGGCTTGTCGGCGACCACCCACAGCCGCGCGCCCTCGGGAGCCGACCGGGAGCAGCCGGCGAGCACCGCCAGCCCGGCCGAGGCGAGAAACGTCACAGCGGTGAGGTCGACGATGGTGGCGGGCGGTTGCGCGCCCTCGCGCCAAGCGGTTTCGATCGCTTCCCGTAGCACCGGTGCGGTGAGAACGTCGATCTCGCCGCTGACACGCAGCACCGTTGCCTTGTCCCGTGCGTCGGCAACGATGTGAATACGCGTCTCGCTGGAGTTGTCGGTCACTGCACGATTCGGTTCGGCGCTATCGGTCACGCCTGGCAGTTTACGTTGTATCCACGGCGAGCGGGAACCGGAACCGGGATACGCTGATCAACGGCGGGTGAGCAGGGCCTCGAGTCGGTCCAGCAGAGCCTCGAGGGCGTCTTCGAACTCTTCCAGCGACTGGTCCTGCGCCAGCATCGGTTGCAATCGCCGCAATTGCGGGTAAGCGGAGAGATCGCGCACCGGCGCCGGGCCGGATGCCGAATCCGCCTGCGGCGACGGGGTGCGGGCCGACACTTCCAGCAGCAATTGCCCCAGCAGGAACGTCGTATACGACCGATACGCCACCACCGCGGCGACGTCGTCGAATCCATAGGACAGCAACGTATCCAGGAACGTTTCCATCCACTGCAGGCTGCGCAGCGGCGGGCGTACCCACGGCGCCTCCGGCGGGCGCGTGGCCACCAGCGGAAACAACTCCGGATGATCCAGCGCGATCTGCCGCACCCCGTGCGCCAGCCGCACCAGGAAATCCTGCCAGCCGTCCTCCTGACGGCGAGCCGCCAGTTGATCGGTTCGCAAACGGTCCACCAGATGGTCCACGATTCCGCTGAGCAGATCCTCCCGGCCGTGCACATATCGATAAAGGGCCATGGCCTCGACCCCGCATTCCGCACCCAGCCTGCGCATCGTCAACCTGTGCAGGCCCTCGCGATCGACCAGGTCGATAGCCAGTTCCAGGATCGACCTGCGATTCAGCGGCGGGCGCGGTTCATCGGGCACTGATCACAGCACCGGACCCAGTTTGTTCGGTTCGCGGGGCAGCCGGACCACCTGCACGAAGAACTCATCGATCTGCTTGATGGCGGCGATGAACTGGTCCAGATCCACCGGCTTGGTGACATAGGCATTCGCGTGCAGTTTGTAGCTGCGCAGAATGTCCTCCTCGGCCGCCGACGTGGTCAGGACGACCACCGGAATATGGGCGAGTTCGGCGTCGGATTTGATCGTCGCCAATACCTGGCGCCCATCGTATTTCGGCAGATTGAGGTCCAGCAGGATCAGGTCCGGGCGCGGGGCGTCGGCATGGTCGCCACGGCGATACAGGAAGTCGAGCGCCTCCTCGCCGTCGTGGGCGACGTGCATGGTGTTGCCGATCTTGTTGTCGGCGAAAGCCTCCCGGGTCATCAACTCATCGCCCGGATCGTCCTCCACCAGCAGGACGTCGATGGGTTGGCCTGCCACGGTCATGCCGGTGCTCCTTCCACCTCGGCCGGGGTGGCCGCGGTGTCTTCGTTGTTCGCCGGAAGTGTGAAATAGAGTCGAGTGCCGTCGGTGTAGGTGGTGTCCAGCCAGATACGACCGCCGTGATATTCGACGATCTTCTTGCACAGCGCCAAACCGATCCCCGTTCCACCGTATTCGTCGCGGCCGTGCAGCCGCTGGAAAATCACGAAGACCTTCTCGCTGAACTCGTCCGGAATGCCGATGCCGTTGTCGGTGACGCACAACCGCCAGATCTCGCCCTCGTCACCGGGTTCCGAGACACAGTCTATGCGTACCACCGGGTTCCGGTCGGGGTGGCGGAACTTGACGGCATTGCCGATCAGGTTCTGCCACAGCATGACCAGCAGGGTCGGGGCGGCGTGCAGTTCGGGCAACTGCTCGGGCCGGTGCACCCGCGCGCCCGATTCCTCGATCGCGGTGCCGAGGTTGTCCAGGGCGCGGTCCAGCGCCTGATCCAGGGAGACGACCACCTTGTCCTCACCCAAGCGGCCCACGCGGGAGAAGGTGAGCAGGTCGTTGATGAGGACCTGCATTCGCCGCGCGCCGTCCACGGCGTACATCAGGTATTGCGTGCCGCGCTCGTCGAATTTGTCGCCGTAACGCTTCTCCAGCAACTGGCAGAAGGAGGCCACCTTGCGCAGCGGCTCCTGCAGATCGTGGGAGGCGACGTAGGCGAACTGCTCGAGTTCGGCGTTGGAACGGCGCAGTTCGACAGCCTGCTCGTCGAGTTCCTCGGCTTGGCGCGCGAGGACCTGCTGCTGCGCGCGGGAGGAGGCGAGTTCCTCGACGATGCGCCGCCGCATCGCCTCCACCGTCTGGGCCATGGTGCGCAGATCGGCGGGGCCGCGCGCGGCGATGCGGTGCTCGAAGTCACCCCCGGCGACTCGCAGCGAGGCCGAGCGCAGATCCTGCAGCGGCCGCGTCACCAGCCGCCGGACCAGCACGGCCGACACCACGCCGGTGAGCAGGAACAGCGCCACCATGCCGCCCAGGACCCAGTCCCGCACGGCACGCGTGTGCGCCAATTCGGCGCGGTCGGCGGCGATCGCGGCGCTCAATTCCGCGTTCTGCGTATCGAATCGGGCACGCAGGCGATCGAATGTCGCCTTGCCGCCCAGCACCGCGTTCGGGCCCGCCGCCGGTGCGGAGTTCGCGGTGACGGCATCGATCAGTGGCAGGGCGTACTCGGTGCGCCACTGCGTCGCCAACTGTTCGACGGCATCGAGTTCGGCGACCAGCTCCGGCCGGTCGCCGATCAGGCTGCGCATCCGCGCGGCCGCCCGGGCCTCGTCCTGCTCGCCCTGGAAGTAGGGTTCCAGAAACTGCTCGTTCGCGCTGAGCGCGTATCCCCGCACGCCCGTCTGCTGGTTCATCAGCGCGGCCTGCAGCCGATACGCCTCGGTAGCGGCCGGTTCCGTCCGATCGATCAGCCGATCACTGACCTCCCCGGTCTGCTGCAGCAACCGCACCCCGACCCCGGTAGCGACAATCACCAACAGCACCATGCTGGCGAGCACCACATAAAACCACCTCTGCACGCTCAGTCGCCCGACCAAGCCCCCGGGCCGCGCCCCCATCACCGGCACCCGCCGCGAGGCAGCCACATCCGCCCGCGGGGAGTTCACCACATCCGACCGCGACACGTCCTCCCCCGACCGCGACGCATCCAACACATCCGACCGCGAGACATCCAACACATTCGACCGCGAGGCATCCATCTCTTCCGACCGCGAGTGGTTCACCACATCCGACCGCGACACATCCACCACATCCGACCGCGACACGTCCTCCCCCGACCGCGAGGCGTTCACCACATTCGACCGCGACACGCCTTCCCCCGACCGCGACACGTCCACCACATCCGGCCGCGAGGCATCCACCTCTTCTTGCTGCTGTGCAGGTGTCTCTTGCCGCGCCGGTGCGCCCACCTCGTCTCGCGGTGATGTGGGCGTCTCGTGCTGTGGCGATCCGGCCCCGTCCCGCGGGCTCGACGGGCCCGTCATCGGGACTCGTCCGTGTCGTGGGCCCAGCGGACGTAGACCGCGGCGACATCGTCGGCCAAGCCGCCCTTGTCTTCGGCCAGGGCCTCGGCGGCGGCGATCAGTTCGTCCACGAACGGGCCCGGGTCTCGTCCGGCGGCCGCGCCGGCCAGCTCGAGCAGGCCCTCCTCGCCGAGCCGGTCGTCGCCTGCGCCGTTGTGGCCCTCGAACAGGCCGTCGGTGAACAGCAGCAGGCCCGCGCCGGGCGGCAGGCTCATCTCGTGCACCGTGCACTCGATCGGGTCCGGGAGCAGGCCGAGCGCGGCGCAGCCGGGAACCTCCACCCATTCGACCGACTCGGCTCGGTGCAGCAGCAGGCCGGGGTGCCCGACCCGCATCAGCTGTACGGTCGTACGGTCCGGCAGCAGCGTCACCGTGGTCATCGTCGCGAAGATATCAGTGCCGACGCGCTCGGCGAGCAGCACCTGCTCGAGCAGCCGGAGTTGCTGCGGCCCGGTCGTTCCGGCGAGAACCAATGTGCGCCAAGCGATTCGCAGTGCCACGCCGAGTGCCGCCTCGTCCGGGCCGTGCCCGCAGACATCGCCGACCACCACGTGCACCGACCCGTCGCCGGTGCGGACCACGTCGTAGAAGTCACCGCCGAGCAATCCGCTCGCGCGGCCCGAGCGATACCGGGCGACCACATCGACGTCCCCGCTCGGGCCCAGCAGCGGGGTGGGCAGCAGGCCACGCTCGAGCCGGGCGTTCTCGCGGGCCCGCATCTGGCCCGCCCGCAACGCGGCGGTCGCGCGTTCGGCCTGCTTGCGCTGCACGGCATAGCGCACGGCACGGCCCAGCAATTCCGGCTCGACCCGGCCCTTGACCAGATAGTCCTGCGCGCCGGCGGTCACCGCCGCCAAGCCCGCCTCCTCATCGGCCAGGCCGGTGAGCACCACCACCGCGACGTCGTCGGCGCACTCCCGCACCCGCTGCAGGCCGTCCATGCCGGAGGCGTCGGGCAGGTTCAGATCGAGCAGCACACAATCGGGGAGCACGGTGTCGAGCTGTTCGATGGCCTCGCGGATCGAACGCACCCACAGCAGCCGCAGCGGCGGCGCGGTATCGGCGGCCAACTCCTCCACCAGCAACGCATCGCCCGGATCGTCCTCGACCAGGAGCACCAGCGGCTCCTGACCGTCCCCCACCGCGGCGGCGCGCGCGGACCGGGCGAGGGCGCCCTCGGCGCCCGCGCCGTGGTCTCGGGAAAGCATCGGCAAAACTCCTTCCATCGCACAGCGAGCCGTGGGGAAGCCGTGTGCGTCCGTCACGAAAGCCGGAGCTTCCAGCCGCTTTCTCGACGTAGAAGTGCCGCCCGCGGGAAGTTTACGTTGTAAGCGCTCAAAAGCGCATAGCCACCGGCCGGACGGGTATGCCAAACTCGTGGCGTTGCGAAACGACTCCCGCTCCCGCGGTGCCGGATCGGGCAGGAGAAAGCAGAGACAGTCGTCGAGCCGTGGCGGGGAACGCATCCGATTGGACCTCGACGCGACAACGCCTGCCCGATTGCGAAGTCTGGTCCAAGAACTGCTGGCCGACTGCGAGGAGTTGTCCACCGCGGACGCGGTACAGATCACCGATGAACTCGCCAGCAACGCGCTCAGGCACGCGGCAGCACCACGGACCTGCACGATCATCTTGTCGGATGGACCGCGCCTGCGGATCGAGGTCGCCGACGCCTCGCCGATCGACCCCCGGTTTCGTTCGCCGGACGCGACGGGCGGTCTCGGCTTGGTGCTGGTGGCTCAGATGTCCTCGGCGTGGGGTGTGATCCACCACGGCGACCGCAAGATCGTGTGGGCGGAGCTGACCGCCGAACAACGCGGAAACGGCCCGCCGTCGCTATGCACCGAGTTGCATAGTACACCGCGTATCAATTAACCTCGGGCGCATGGCCCTCGAACATGCGCTGCTGGTATCGCTGACCGAGCGCGCCGGTTCGGGCTACGAACTCGCGCGCCGCTTCGACAAATCCATCGGCTTCTTCTGGAAAGCCACCCACCAGCAGATCTATCGCGTCCTCAAGCGCATGGAGCAGCAGGGCTGGGTCACCGGCGAGGCCGTGCCGCAGGACGGCCGCCCCGACAAGAAGGTCTACCGCGTCAGCGCCGCCGGTCGCGCCGAACTGGCCCGCTGGATCGCCGCGCCGAGCGAGGACATCGGCCCGCTGCGCAGCGAACTCGGCATCAAGATCCGCGCCGCCGCCCATGGCGACCTGGCCGCACTGCTCGCCGAGGTCGCCCGGCACCGCGACCGGCACGCCCAGCGGCTCGACGTCTACCGGCTGATCGAGAAGAAGGACTTCCCCGCGCCACACCGCCTGACCGGCACGGCCCTGCATCAATACCTGGTGCTGCGCGGCGGCATCCGGGTGGAGTCGGGCTTCGTCGAATGGTGCGACGAGGTGCTGGACGCGCTGCGACCGAAAGGTGAAACCCGATGACGCCCAACCCGTATCCGCATCTGTTCCGGCCGCTCACCGCCGGCGGTGTCACCCTGCGCAACCGGGTGGTGATGGGCTCGATGCATACCGGCCTCGAGGACCGGGCCTGGGACACCAACCGGCTGGCCGCCTATTTCGCCGAGCGGGCCCGCGGCGGCGTCGGGCTCATCATCACCGGCGGCTACGCCCCGAACCGGGAGGGCTGGCTGCTGCCGTTCGGCGCCAAGCTCACCAACAAGACCGAGGCATACCGCCATCGCGCGATCACCGGCGCCGTGCACCGCGAGGGCGGCCGGATCGCATTGCAGATCCTGCACGCGGGCCGCTACGCCTACGTGCCGTTCAGTGTCTCGGCCTCCTCGATCAAGGCTCCCATCAACCCCTTCCGGCCGCGCAAGCTGTCGGGCAAGGGCGTCGAGCGCACCATCGACGACTACGTGCGCTGCGCGGAGCTGGCGAAGTTCGCCGGATACGACGGTGTCGAGGTGATGGGCGGCGAGGGCTACCTGATCAACCAGTTCCTCGCCCCGCGCACCAACAAGCGCACCGACGAGTGGGGCGGCTCGGCGGCGAACCGGCGCCGGTTCCCCGTGGAGATCGTGCGGCGGATGCGGGCCGCCGTCGGTGACGACTTCCTCATCGTCTTCCGGCTGTCCATGGCCGAGTTCGTGGAACACGGCCAGACCGAGACCGAGATCCTCGCGCTGGCAACCGAATTGGAGTCGGCGGGCGTCAGCATCATCAACACCGACATCGGCTGGCACGAGGCCCGGGTACCGACCATCGTAACCTCGGTCCCCCGGGCGGCATTCGTCGAGTACACCGCGAAAATCAAAGCGCGGGTGAGCATTCCGGTGTGCGCGTCGAACCGGATCAACATGCCGGAGGTGGCCGAGGAGATCCTCACCCGCGGCGATGCCGACCTGGTCTCACTCGCCCGGCCGCTGCTCGCCGACCCGGAATGGGTGGTCAAGGCGCAGCAGACCCGGGACGACGAGATCAACACCTGTATCGCCTGCAACCAGGCCTGCCTGGACCACGCCTTCGTCCACAAGACCGTGTCCTGCCTGCTCAATCCGCGGGCGGGGCACGAGACCGAACTGCGACTGCTGCCCACCCGGCGGATGCGGCGGGTCGCGGTGGTCGGCGCGGGCCCGGCCGGGCTGTCGGCGGCGGTCACCCTGGCCGAGCGCGGGCACAAGGTGGACCTGTTCGAGGCCGACGACAAGATCGGCGGGCAGTTCGACATCGCCCGGCGCATCCCCGGCAAGGAGGAGTTCAACGAGACCATCCGCTACTTCACCCGCAAACTCGAGGTCAGTGGGGTGCGGGTGTTCCTGAACCGGCGGGTCGACGCGGCGGAACTGGTCGAGGGCCGCTACGACCACGTGGTGCTGGCCACCGGCGTGCGCCCTCGCATCCCGGACATCCCCGGCATCGACCACCCGAAGGTGCTCACCTACGCCGAACTGGTGCGCGAGGAGAAACCGGTCGGCAAGAAGGTCGCCGTGATCGGCGCGGGCGGAATCGGTTACGACGTCAGCGAATATCTCACCGTGGACGGTCATCCGGCGCTGAAACTCGAGGAGTGGAAGCAGGAGTGGGGCGTGACGAGCGACGATCCGGAGGCGCCCGGACAGCTCACCGCGCCCAGGCCGTCCCCCGCCGCCCGGGAAGTGGTACTGCTGCAACGCAAGTCGTCGCCGTTCGGCAAGAGCCTCGGCAAGACCAGTGGCTGGGTGCACCGGGCGGCGTTGAAGGCCAAGGGCGTCGAGCAGGTGGGCGGGGTCAACTACGAACGCGTCGATGACCGCGGCCTGCACATCAGCTTCGGCGAGCAGCGCGAGCGGCCCACCGTCATCGAATGCGACAACGTGATCGTCTGCGCCGGACAGGAATCCGTGCGCGAGCTGGAGGCGCCCCTGCGACAGGCGGGAGTGTCGGTTCATCTGATCGGCGGCGCCGACGTGGCGGCCGAACTGGACGCCAAGCGCGCCATCGACCAGGGCACCCGGCTGGCGGCGGCGCTGTAATGCCGGAGTTGGTGAGCCTGGGCCTGCCCGGCGACGAAAAGGCTTGGACCGCACTCGGTTTCACCGTCGACGCGCACGGCAGAATGCCGGTCGGCGCGGTGTCGTGCGTCGTCGGCATGCCGCCGAGCTGGGGGTTCGACGAATTACGCGGCGACGCCTCGGAACTCGGTGTGCCGGAACTGCTCAGCGAGAACACAGCCGCCGCGGGACCGGAGCGGCAGCTGAAACAGTTGCTCGAGCATCTGTCCGACGATCCGGGCAGCGCCGACAAACACGATCGGAGCAGCACCCATCCCAACGGCGTGACCTTCGTCGACCACATCGTCTACCTGGTCAACGATCTGGACGAGTCCGTGGCCGCCCTGGCCGACGTGCTCGGCATGCCGCCGCGCCGCCGCTTCCATCCGCGCGGGCCGTCCGGTCCGGAGATGGCGTTCTACCGGGTGGGCGAGGCCTTCATCGAGGTCGTCGCCGCCCGGCAGCCACCATCGCTGATCGGCATCGCGTTCGGCACACCCGATCTGGATGCCACCGTCGCCGCCGTGCGCGCGGCCGGCGGGCCGATCGGCGACCCGAAACCCGCCGTGCAGGGCGGGCGCATCGCCAGCGTGTGGAACGGCCACATCGACTGGGGCATCGCGTTCATGGAGCCACCGGTAGGCTCCGGGTCGTGAGCCTGCCTGCACCGACCTCCGAGAACCGTGCCGTCGTCACCGGAGCCTCCTCCGGCATCGGCACCGCGCTGGCCGAGGAACTCGCCCGGCGCGGATATTCACTGATCCTGGTGGCCCGCCGGGGTGATCTGCTCGGCGAGCTGGCCGGGCGGCTGACCGAGCGATACGGCGTCGTCGCCGAGGTGCGCGCGGTGGACCTGTCCGACCGCGAACAGCGGGCGCCGCTGGCCGAGGAGCTGGCCCGCCGCGAGATCGTGATCCTGTGCAACAACGCCGGAGTCGCGACCTTCGGCCCCGTCGCGAAGCTGGACCTGGACTTCGAACGGGCGGTGATGGAGCTCAACGCGGTCGCCGTGCACGACCTCACGCTGGCCGTGCTGCCCGGCATGACCGCGCGCGGCGGCGGTGGCATTCTCATCACCGGCTCGGCGGCAGGCAACATGCCGATACCGAACAACGCCACCTACGCGGCGACCAAGGCATTCACCAACAGCTTCTCCGAATCGCTGCGCGGCGAACTCACCGGCACCGGCATCAACGTCACCCTGCTCGCGCCGGGCCCGGTCCGCACCGACAACCCCGATCAGGACGAGGTCGGCAGCAAGATCCCCGACTTCATCTGGGTGTCGGCGGCCTACACCGCCAAGATCTCCCTCGACGCGCTCGAGCGCAACAAGATGCGGGTGGTGCCGGGCCTGATCAGCAAGGGCATGAGCGTCGCCGGGCAGTACGCGCCGCGGGCGGTCACCGCGCCGATCGTCGGCACGTTCTACAAGAAGCTCGGCGGTAGCTGAGCCGGGCGTGCGGCCGATCACAGCGGTGTCAGGACGGCGTCAAAATCGCGCCGTCGCATGTCAAGGCCGTGTAGTCGGCCGTTTCGGCGCCCCCGGAAGCGGCGTAGTCCTGTCGGTGGCCCCGCAGCACAGGCGAAAGCGGGGAACACCGCAGGAGAGATCGTGACGCTGCTCGAGATATTCCCTTCGCTGCGATCGGGAATGCCGTCCCCACGCGTCGACACGACCGTCTGGCCGTGCGAGACCCACTACGACGAACTCGGACGCATCACCCTGGGCGGGGTCGCCCTGGCCGACCTCGCCGACCAGTACGGGACCCCGGCCTACGTCCTGGACGAGACCGAGATCCGCCGCCGCTGCCGGGCCTATCGCAAGCACTTCCCGGAGGGCGAGATCGTCTACGCCGCCAAAGCGCTGCTGACCAAGGCGGTGGCCGGATGGATCGCCGAGGAGGGGCTGTCGTTGGATGTGTGCTCGGGTGGCGAACTGGCCGTGGCGCTGGCCGCCGGGGTCGATCCGGCGCGCATCGTGCTGCACGGCAGCGGGAAACCGTTCGCCGAGCTGGAGGCCGCCGTGGCCGCGGGGGTCGGACGTATCGTGATCGATTCGCTCACCGAGATCACGCTGCTGTCGGCACTGGTGTCGCGACGGCAGCAGGTGCTGTTGCGGCTGTCGCCCGGCATCGATGTGCACGGGCATCCGGCCGTGAAAACCGGTGTGGCGGACCAGAAGTTCGGCTTTCCGCTGGGCAGTGCGCAGACGGCCGAGGCGATCGAGCGGGTGCTGCGCCAGCCCGCGCTCGAACTGGTCGGCTTCCACTGCCACCTGGGTTCGCAGATCCACGACCCGGATTTCTACGGCGAGGCGGTGCGGCGGCTGGTGGCCGAAATGGCCAGGGTGCGTGCGGAATACGGGACGGTGCTCACCCAGCTCGACCTCGGCGGCGGGCACGCGGTGGCCTATCGGTCGGGTGACGCCGAGTTGAATCTGTACGAACTGGCCGACATCGTCGAGGACGCGCTCGATGCCGCGTGCGCGCGAAATCGCTTCCCGCGCCCGCGGATCACCCTCGAGCCCGGCCGCGCGATCGTCGCCCGCGCCGGGGTGACGCTGTACCGGGTGATGACGGTCAAGCGCATCGAGGGCGGGCGCACGTTCGTCATCGTCGACGGCGGCATGAACGACAACCCGCGTGTGGCCCTCTACGGCGCCCGCTACGACGCCGTCGTCGCGAACCGCCACCCCACCGGCCCGTTCATGACGGCCACGGTCGCCGGCCGCTACTGCGAAGCAGGCGACATCCTCGCCCCCGACGTCCGCCTCCCCGCCGGCCTCCGCCCCGGCGAAATCCTCGCCGTCCCCTGCACCGGCGCCTACCACCACAGCCTCGCCTCCACCTACAACGGCGTAGGCCGCCCACCCCTCATAGCCGTCCGCGAAGGCCACACCCGCCCCCTGGTCCGCCGAGAAACCCCAGCCGACCTCCTGTCCCGAGACCTCGGCTGACCCTCAACCCACATCCACCCGCATTCTCGGCAACCCACCGACCACCGACCACCGAGCACCGAGCACCGAGCACCGAGCACCGACCACCGACCACCGAGCACCGAGCACCGAGCACCGAGCACCGAGCACCGAGCACCGAGCACCGAGCACCGAGCACCGAGCACAACAAACCACCCGACAGTACCCACCGCAACGGACCCCGCCCAGGACCCACCATTCCCTGTCTTCCCGCGCCCTGCGCGGGAAGACAGGGTCACCGCCGCCGAGTCCCGAAAATGCTCCGGCTGATCTCCCTGCCCGCTGCCGTGGCCGCGGAACGCAAGAAGCCCTTCACCGCGGGATTCCTCATGATGCGCTCGGCCGCAGAATCCTCGGCCCTCGTGGATCGACGTTCCGGCTCCGGCTCCGCCGCAACGACTTTCGCGGCGAGACGTTCGTACGCCGATTCCCGATCGATGGTCTCGCCGTACTTGGCGTGCAACTCGCTCCCCTGCGCGGCCGCGCGAATGGCGTCCTCCCCGATGGTGTCCATCAGCGACCGTGGCGGGCGCAGCCGCGTCCACGCCACGGGCGTCGGCGCGCCCTTCTCCGACAGCACCGTCACCACCGCCTCGCCGATACCCAGGGTGGTGAGCGCCTGTTCGAGGTCGTACGCGCTGGTCTTCGGGTATGTGCGCACGGTCTTGGTGAGCGCCTTCTGGTCCTCCGGTGTGAAGGCGCGCAGCGCGTGCTGGATCCGCGCGCCCAGTTGGGACAGCACCTGATTCGGCACATCGGTCGGCAGCTGCGTGCAGAAGAACACGCCGACACCCTTGGAGCGGATCAGCTTCACGGTCTGCTCCACCTGATCCAGGAACGCCTTCGACGCGTCGTTGAACAGCAGGTGCGCCTCGTCGAAGATGAAGACCAACTTGGGCTTGTCGATATCGCCGATCTCGGGCAATGTCTGGAACAGATCGGCCAGCACCCACATCAGGAAGGTGGAGAACAACACCGGTCGCGACGACTGCGCACCCAGCTCGAACAAGGTGATCACACCCTGCCCGCCGACCGTGCGCAGCAGATCGGACGGATCCAGTTCCGGCTCGCCGAAGAACGTGTCGCCGCCCTCGTTCTCCAGGTTCACCAGGGACCGCAGGATCACACCGGCGGTGGCGGCCGAGACGCCCCCGATACCCTTCAGATCCGCTTTGCCCTCGGGGCTGGTGAGGTGCTGAATCACCGACCGCAGATCCTTCAGGTCCAACAGCGCCAGGCCCTGCCGGTCGGCCCAGTGGAAGATCAGGCCGAGGGTCGACTCCTGAGTCTCGTTGAGCCCCAGCACCTTCGACAACAGAACCGGCCCGAAGGAGGTGATGGTGGCACGGATCGGAACCCCGATGCCGTCGGTACCCAGGGAGACGAACTCGACCGGGAAACCCGTTGGAGCCCAATTCGTTTCCCCCGTCTCCCGGGCCCGCGCGGTGATCTTGTCACCAGGCTCCCCGGGCCGCGAGAGCCCCGACAGGTCGCCCTTCACGTCGGCCAGCACCACCGGAATCCCAGCGGCGGAGAGCTGTTCGGCGATACCCTGCAACGTCTTCGTCTTCCCGGTACCGGTGGCGCCCGCGACGAGACCGTGCCGGTTCATCGTCCGCAGCGGAATGCGCACGCGCGCAGACGAATCCACGGACTCGCCCACCACTACCGTACCCAGCTCCAGCGCGGCACCCTCGAAGGCATATCCCGCCGCGATCTCCTGCGCGACCGCATGGCCGGACGCCGATTGCGGCGCAGAACTTTCCACACCACCGTGAGCGGCACCCGTCGCCGCAGCCGCCTCGCGCTCAGCGGCCTCCGCCGCGGCCGCCGCCTCCGCCGCGACCCGCGCCGCCTCCGCGGCCGCCTTGCGCGCTGCCGCGGCCTTCTCCTGAGGGGTTGTCATCGCCGATCCTCCGTCTGCCCTGCCAACTTTCCGCCAACATTGCCGACCGCCTGATCAAAGCACGGATCTGCGCAAACCATATCTCCCACGACACCAGCGCGGGAGCAACCGCAGCACAGCAACTTCACGGCGACACTGTGGCGGCAAGCGGGCAGCGCCCGCAACCGCCGCGCGGCGACGGCAGCAGCGACCGACCACACCCGACACCACCCCGCCGCCACGCGGGACCCGACCGCGACCCTCGTCGGCCGAGACGACACCGCCACCCCGCATATGCGTGGTCGGAGCGCACTCGCCGCGCGCACTCACCCGAGGTCCCGCGGGGTCGCCGGTGCACCGAACGCCTGCCGACCGAGCTGTAAGGTCGACCTGGTGTCGGAGAAATACATGGTGTGGATGGATTGCGAGATGACCGGCCTGCGGCTGGACAGCGACAAGCTGATCGAGGTCGCCGCGCTGGTGACCGACAGCGATCTCAATATTCTCGGCGACGGTGTCGACATCGTCATCCACGCCGACGACGCCGCGCTGGCCGCCATGCCGCCGGTGGTCCAGGAGATGCACGCCCGCTCCGGCCTCACCGAGGAGGTGCGCCGCTCCACGGTCACCATGGCCGAGGCCGAGCGACAGGTGCTCGACTACGTCAAGCAGTACGTGCCCACCCCCCGGACCGTCCCGCTGGCCGGCAACTCCATCGCCACCGACCGCGGCTTCATCGCCCGCGACATGCCCGACCTCGACGCCCATCTGCACTACCGCATGATCGACGTCAGCTCCATCAAGGAACTGTGCCGCCGCTGGTATCCGCGCATCTATTTCGGCCAGCCCGAGAAGGGCCTCGCCCACCGCGCCCTGGCCGACATCAAGGAATCGATCCGCGAACTCGAGTACTACCGCCGCACCGCCTTCGTCCCCGCCCCCGGCCCCGCGACGTCCGACATCGCCGCAGTAGCCGCCGACCTCCTCTCCCGCCGACAATCCCCAGCTCAGCAACCCGATTAGGCACTACACCGAGGTACGCGATACGATCTAGCCCGCCGGTGCAACCGGCAATGGTGGCTGTAGTTCAGTTGGTAGAGCACCAGGTTGTGATCCTGGCTGTCGCGGGTTCGAGTCCCGTCAGCCACCCTGAGAGGCCCGGGTCGGGCGGTCAATCCGTCGACTCGGGCTTTTTTCGTCCCCTACCTCGGCGCCGATGTCGTCGCTGAGGGTGATGAAGCCGCGGCAGCGGCAGCGCAGGTCGTAGGCGCACAGGGTCCAGTCGTCGGGGCCGACGCCGGGGAAGGCGCCCGCGCGGCCGCGGCACACCCCCACGGTCGGGTCGTGGGCTACGTACAGGTGGCCGCACAACTCACAGCGGCGGCGGGACACTTGTCGTGAAGTGACAACGAGCCAGACCACATACGAGAATGCGGCTGCCACACCGACGAGCTGTAGCAGTTGTGACGAATACATTCTCTGCCCTCACCTTTTTCGATCGACCGCGATGCGGCGCACTTGCCGACCTCCACAGTCAGAGTGACCCACCGGCGACCGGATGAGATTGTCCGATTCGCACAATCTGCCCGAGTGTCGTTGGGGATGCCGTACAGTCGACGGAGGCGGTGTGAGTTTCGTGCAGCAGGAGTAGCGGTCGGTAGCGATGGTCAAGTTGGATCGCCTGATCAATATCCTGGGCAGGTACGGCACCCGGCTGCACGGGCACGCGGCGGCACGCGGCGCCGAGTTGCACAGTGTGACGGTGCACGATCCGGTACGACCGCACTCCGCCGTCGGGGATGTCTTCCTCGCCGTGGGCATCGCCGACCTGCGCGAGGCCGTCACCCTGGCCACGCGCACGCGCGCCATGCTCGTCGTCGCCCGCACCACCGAGCAGCCCAGCCGAGCTCTCCTCGAGACTCTCGAAAAGGCCGGTACCGCACTGCTTCTCGCGGATCCGGCGGTGTCGTGGAGCCAGATCGCCTCGGTCGTCTACGGATTGGTGCTGGAGGGCCGCGAGACCGAATCGGGCCGCGGGCCGAGCGACCTTTTCGCCCTCGCCGATACCCTCGCGGCCACCCTCGACGCGCCGGTCACGATCGAGGACCAGCTGTGCCGGGTGATGGCGTACTCGAGCACGCCGCACGACACCGACCCGGTCCGGCTGGACACCATCCTCGGCCGCCGCATGCCCGACCACGTGCGCGGACTGCTCGAACAGCAGGGTGTGTTCGACCATCTCGCCCGCACCGACGCCCCGTTCCACATTCCGCCGTCGCCCGCCCACGGACTGCGCGGACGCACGGTGGCGGCCGTCCGGACCGGTCGCGAACTGCTCGGGTCGCTGTGGATCTCCTCCGAGGATCCGCTGTCCCCCTCGCAGTCGCGGATCCTGGAGGACGGCGCCCGCACCGTCGCGCTGCATCTGCTGCGGTCGCGGGTCAGCGCCGATCTGGAACGGCAGGTCGAATCCGAGCTGGTGATTCAGCTCTTGGAGGGCAGCCCGGACGCCGAGGCCGTCGCCGGGAAGCTCGGCATACCGGCCGAACACCTGCGCGTGATCGCGCTGCAAGCGCACACCGAACTGGAGCGGCACGCGGGAATCCTGCTCGCCTTCGAACGCGCCACCACCGGATTCGGCTGGTCCAGGGTCGGGCGCAGCACGCTGTTCGGCAATACGGTCTACACCCTGCTGCCCACCGGGGACGATCCGGCGCCGGCCTATCGCTGGGTCCGGGACCTGGCCGCCGGGCTGCCCGCGCACGTCGAGATATTCGCCGGAATCGGCGGCCCCGCGAACCTGCGCGAGGTCACGGCGAGCCGCCAGGAGGCCGACGAGTGCATGGCGTTGCACATGAGTTCCGACGATCCGGTTCCGGTCTGTTACGACACCGCGTGGGATCGGGTGCTGATCCAGCGATTGAAGTCGGTGGCGTCGAAAGGCCGCCTGCCCGCACGGGATCCGGTCGCGCAACTGGCGGAGTACGACGCCCGCAACGACACGCACTACCTGCCGACGTTGAAAGCGTGGCTGGAGGCACACGGCGAATTGTCCGCGGCCGCAAGGATGTTGGATGTACACCCCAACACCGTGCGCAACCGTATCAACCAGATGAGCCGGATCGTCCCACTACACCTGAACGATCCGCGGCAGCGGGTCGCCATGTTGATCGCGCTGTCGGTCCGCGCACCCGACTCACCCGTGGAGTAGTCGCTGGCATGGAGGGGTCAATGCCTTTGCGTGCCAGCGGATTCGACACTCACGATATGGTCTGCGCCGTAAGATCGTCGAGCAGGATCATGACCTCACCCTGACGCTTCACCACCTCGGTGAGCCGAACCCGCAGACCCAGCAATTCGGCCCCGGTGACAGCGGTCTCGGCCCGGTGCTGCACGCGCTGCCACTCGGCCTGCGCGGAAACGTTGCCCAGCAACAGATCTCGCGACTCACCCGCCGCCGCGATGCGCGCGTACACATCGATCGAGGCGTGCGGCGTACGTACCCACAGATTCACCGCCTCCAACTGCCCGGAGATCGACAGCGCCCGGCCCGGTTTGGCCACCAGCTCGACCTCCACCCCCTCGGCCGCGGAACGGACCAGCAGCACCAGCGCCCGATGATCGGCCCCGGCGGCGCCGTCGCTGTAGACGCCGGGCCGTTTGGCGGGCGCCCCCTCGGCGAACGTGGTCAGATGCGTACGGCTCGCCCCATCACCGGCGATCTCCCACTTCCCCTTGTCCTCGAAGTCGTCCAACAGCACCTCGACCGAGGCATCCGACATCGTCACCCTCCCGATACTCCGCAACCGATTCCGGCGCGATGAACCCTACCCGCGGTCGGCCGGAGGTTCACCGGACAGCAGGTAGCCAGTACCGGGAAAGCTCGCGACGCGGGAGCAACCCGCCGGTGAACCGGGACGGCCGAGTCGTCAGTCCTCCTCGACGGCCGGCAGCGCACCGCTTTTCACCGCACGAACCAACTCCTCGTGGTCGGCCTCGGTGCGATCGGCGTAGTCGAGCGCGTAGCGGGCGTACGCCGAATCCATCTTGTCGCCGTCGGCGCAGTACCCGGCCAGGACGCGCGGATCGATGGAGCGGCTGTGGGCGCGGGCCAGCAGGGCGCCCGCGAGGCGGCCGTAGTCGTCGAGATGGTCGCGCTTCAGCTCCGTGACCTCGATGGCGCCCTTGCGATTACGGAACTGGCGCACGATGTACGGGCGCCCGCCGATAGTCGCCCAACCCAGCAGGATGTCGGTCTCGGCCTGCACCAGCCGCGCGCCGTCCACGATTCGCCGTCCCTCGTGCGGCACCGGCGCCAAGCCCAGCGCCTGTTGCAACGCGCTCGGCCGAGCCTGCTTGGCCTGCAGCACCAGAGCCTCGTCGCCGTTGCCGCGCAACAGGATCAGATAATTGCGCAGTCCGACGCTGCCCGTGCCGACCACCCGGAACGCCACGTCGCAGACCGTGTACCGCCGCACCAGGTGCGCTCGCGACTCGCGCAGGGTGTCCACGTAATCGTCCAGGGCGGCGACGACCTCGTCGGCCGTCGCGGCGGACACCTCGGTGAGCACGGGCGGATCGGGGACGAACCGCCACTGCCCGCCCTCGGTCCGGGTCGTCTTCGCCGCGATCTTCGCGCTGGTGTTCTTCTTCGCCTTCCCGGCGGCCCTGGCGAAGTCGTCGAGCAGTTCGTCGGCCTCGACGCGGTCGATCACCGACTCGTCGCCCAGCGCCGTCCACGATTCCAGGAACGGCAGCCGCGCCAGGTGGTCGATGGTGCGGCGGTAGCTGCGGGCGGCGTCGTGCGCGGCCTCGCGGCAGCCGTTCTCCGACACACCGCCCACCCGTCCGGCCAGCACCAGGCTGGCGGCCAGGCGCTTCAGATCCCACTCCCACGGGCCCGGCGCGGTCTCGTCGAAGTCGTTGATGTCCATCACGATTCGACCGTCCGAGGTGCCGTACAGCCCGAAGTTCGCCGCGTGCGCGTCACCGCACAGCTGTGCGGTGAGGCCGCTGCTGGGCGTCGCGGCGAGATCACCGGCCATCAGGGCGGCGCTGCCGCGGAAGAACGCGAACGGCGACTCGAGCATGCGCCCGACCCGCAGCGGAATCAGCTCGGGCACTCGGTCGGCATTGCTCGCGTGCACGAAATCCACGATCGACGGACGGTCGTCGGGCAGTGCGAGTTCCCGATGTTCGCTGTGATCGGCGTCGGCACGCAGCGCGCGGCCGCGGGCGTACGCCTCCTCCGGATCCAGCCACTGGTCGAACATGCCCGCTCCTCGCTGTCAGCCCCTCGGACCGTCAACGTGCCGGCGGGCGAACGGGGTTCCGGGCGGCGGCGCGGGCATCGCCGGGATCACATCGTCACCAGCTGCTGTCGGCGTTGCCGGCCTTCCACTCCGACCACGGGATGTTCCAGTCGCCGAGCCCGTCGATGCCCGACAGCGTGTCGCCGATGGTGTTCTTCACGATGGCGATATCGCCGCGTTTGGCATTCTCGTAGACCCAGCGCGCGTCGGCGGGGCTGAGATTCAGGCAGCCGTGGCTGGTGTTCGAATAACCCTGCGCGCCCAGTGACCACGGGGCGGAGTGCATGAAGATGCCGCTGTAGGACATCCGGGTCGCGTAGTCGACGGGTGTACGGTAGCCGTCGGGCCCGGTCGCCGCGACACCGTAGGTGGAGGAATCCATGATGATGTGGTCGAAGCGGTCGCTGATGATGTAGATGCCGTTGTCGGTGGGCGCCGACGCCTTGCCCATCGAGGTCGGCATGCTGCGGATCACCTCGCCGTTGCGCTCCACCACGACCGTCTTGGTGTTGTCGTCGGCGGTGAAGATGGTGGGCTCGCCGATGGTGAACGCGGAGTGGATGTCGCTGTCGCCGATCAGGCCGTTGCCCAGATCTTTGCCGTAAGTGTTGACGTCGACATTGATCCGGGTGCCCGGCGCCCAGAAATGCTCGGGCCGCCACCGCACCTCGCGGTTGTTCACCCAGTAGAAGGCCCCCTCGACCGGCGGATTGGTTGTGATCTTGATCGCGTCCTGCGCGGCGCGCCGATCCGGAATGTTCTCGTCGAACTGCACGGCCACCGGCTGGCCGATGCCGACCACCTCGTCCTCCCCGGGCAGCAGCCACGGGTGCGTGCGGTTGCGCGGCGACAACGTCGTGAAACTCAGCGCGGTCGAGGTCTTGCCGCCCAGCCCGACCGCCTCCGCCTGCAACCGGTAGGTGCGGCCGAACCCGAGTTGCTCGCCCACCTGCCAGGACTGCCCGTCCGGCGCGACCTGCCCCGCCACCTGGACGCCCTCCGGATTGGTCAGCGTCACCGCGGCGAGCTTGCCGTCCTGAGCGCGGATCTGCAACGGCACGCCCGGGGACACCCCCGCCTCGCCGTCCTTGACCGGCACCACGAGCTTGGGCTTGATGAGTTCGGCGACGGGGTTGGGCTCGATCGCGGCCTGCGGTCCGTCGGCTCCCGAATTGCTGCACGCGGTCGCCGCCAGCCCCAGCACGGACAGCAGCGCCACCGCCCCCAGCATCGCCTTCGACCGCTGTCGACCACGCCATATGCCCATGTCCAACCCCGTTTCATGTTCTCGGCGCCGCCGGGCCACCCCGACGTGCTGCTCAACCCACCACGCTCGCGGGGATCGGTCGAGACCACGCCCCGCCTATTCTGCCAGCCGGAAGGGCCCGAAACGCGCAAACACGACGGCCCTCCACATGCTCTGCCCCTTCATCCGTTCCCGGCCCACATCCGTTACCACCCGGCGACCCATTCCTCCCCACCCGCACTGAACAGGCGATTTCACTTTCCCCACACCCGCCTGTTATGGTTTTCCCCGCACCGGAACGGAGCCCCCAGGGCCCCGCCACCGGCCCACGCACCAGCGCCATTAGCTCAATTGGCAGAGCAGCTGACTCTTAATCAGCGGGTTCGGGGTTCGAGTCCCTGATGGCGCACCATAAGACCGTTACTAGAAACATGGCCCGAATGAACGGCGCAAGCCAGGGCTGTGACCAGTTTGACACACTCGCCACCCGACCGGGTGGCGAGTTGCGTTTGTGGCAGATGTTGCCGGAGGACTCCCTCGGACACAGCTGCGGCTGTAGCTTCGTCATGGCCGCGCTGCATCGCGGCGTATCCCGCCTGGACCGCATGTAGTTGGGCGATCATCGGCTGGAACTCATGGTCGGTGACCTTATCCTCGGACACGTACAGCCGCTTGAAGATCGCCTGATTCAGGCGGCGGCGCACCTTGTCGCTTGCCCCCTTGTACAGGCGGTAGGATCACGCAGCAGCTCAAGGAAGCTTCGCAGGTACTCAGCGCTGGTGGACAGATCCAGCTGCACCTTGCCCAGCTCGGCTTCCAATCTCTCCCGATCGCGCTTGATCTCGGTCAACCGTGAGCGAATCTTGCCTTGGGGTAGTTCACCGTCGGCGGCCAGCTCGATCAGGTTGGTTTCCCGCGTGTCCAGATCCTTCAGCTGATCCTGCAACTGCTTCCGGTACAAGCGCTGGGCCGCTTCGCTCTCGGCCAGCATCTTGTCGATGGCGAGGCGCATGGCCTCGATGAACTCTGGTGAGAAAGCGATCGTCTTGTAGTGCTCGACCACGGCTTCCTCAACCCTGTCGGCGTTCAGATGGGGCGAGTGGCATCCGGCGTTCTTCTGGTTGCCGATGCAGAAGAAGTACCAGTAGTCCCCGCCATGTCGGCCGGGGGTGCGCTGGATGATCATTCGCCGAACGACCCCCTCCATGCGATCCTTGCCGCAGAACAAGCTGCCCTTGAGATAGTGGTGGTGCACTCGGCGGCGTTCGCCGGCCACGCCGTGTTCATCGAGCACCCGCTGTACGCGGTTGAAGGTCTCTTCGTCCACCAACGCCTGATGGCGTCCCGGGATCTCCTCGCCCTTGTAGGTGACGATGCCGATGTAGTAGTTGCTACGGAAGAACCGAGCCCACTCTTTGGACGTGACCGGCTTCGGGGCTCGCTTGGGCGTGCGGCGAGTGCGAAGGCCGCGGTCCCGCATGATGCGCTCGATGTCGATCAGGCTGTAATCGCCGGTGGCGTAGAGCTTCCAGGCTTGCTCCACCAGCGGCCCACGCTCGGGATCAATCTCCACCGTGCGGATCTTGCGGCCGTCTTCGGTCTGCAGCAGCACATTCAAGTACCCGATCGTCGCCTGCCCGAGGGTGCCGCCCTTGCGGGCCTTCTCTCCCATCTTGAACGAAACGTCGGCACCATCCTTGCGGGAGCGGTACTCGTTGAACGCGGCCAAGATGCCGTGCATCAGCTGGCCGACGGGGGTGTCGTCGATGGACTCGGTCGCGCTGATCAGCGTGACGCCGCGCTTCCTGAGGTCCGCCATGACGATCGCATCATCGAGCCGGTTCCTGGCGAACCGCGCCAGCTCGTACACGATGATGTAGTCCACGTCGCGTTCGCGTCGGATCCGGTCGAGCATGCGCTGAAACTCGACGCGCTTAGTGATCTCGGTGGCTGACCGCCCAGGTTCGATGTACTCACCAATGATGTTGAGCCCCAGTTGTTCTGCTTTGCGCTGGCCCGCGACGCGCTGCGCTGGGATCGAGATGCCTTCGGGGTCGTAGTCCGTATTCACCTGGCCTGGTGTCGATACACGAAGGTAGAGAAGGGTTCTCGTGCCGGGCGGCGCTTCCCCGTCGCTCACGAACGCGATGTCGTCGTCCACAGCTACGTCGGGTGCGATATACGGCATCTGCCAGTCTTCGGCGACGCCCACGAATGCACTCCGGAACGGCGCGGGTGGCTGGTCGCGATCCCCTGTCATCTCACGCCTCCCGGGAAGCGCTCATCCTGCTTCGACTCGGTGAGATACCGCACTGCCATCCCGATACTGGCCTCGATTTCCCCGCTGGCAGCGATGACACCATCGAAGGTGACGACGGAGATGTTTCTGGTCTTGAATTCCTCCAGGATCAGGCGCAGGTTTTTCCAGTTCTTGGATAGGCGTCCGATGCTGGGGACGATGAGGTAACGCACCTCCGGATGTTCATCGAAGTAGTTGAGCACGGCTTGAAACGCAATGCGGTTCTTGAAGGTGGTTGCCGACGCGCCCATCTCTACGACCTCGTGCACCAAGTGCAGCTTCGCCTCGTCCGCTCGTAGTCGCCCAAGCTCACGAAATCGCTCGATCCTCTTGTCGGGATCCTTGGGCACGGCCGCAAACGATATAAATAGTACGGCTGATCCGCGATCCTTACTCATAGTGTGATCACCTGCTATTTTGTCCATGTTCTTCACTCTCATATTCCCCTCCCGTTAAATTTATGCCATTTTGGCCGGTTTTTCCCTACCGTCCGAACGATAACTCTCTTTCCGCAATTTGTGGATAGGGTTCTTGGCGCGAAATTTACATCTTCGGCAGATCAGCGAGCGAATACGTGAAATCTGCCAAACAACGGCACGACGTCGTGCCGCTCCAAGTCAGGATCGTCCGCAATGGCGGCGCGGACGAGAGCTTCGTCCGTGAAACTGCCGCGATACGCGCCAGTGAAACCGCGATAGAGGTCATCGGATGGTTGAGCTGGTTGCAGGGCAAGAAACGCAAAGAATGCATCACCGTCCGCCAGCGGCCTGACCGCAGCTGCCACGTACGACGCCAACCAGCATGCCCACCGTTGACGATCATCGGCATCAGGTTCAGAGCGGAGGTCCAACTGAATGAGTTCTGACACCAGAGCATCGGCTACCACCCCGTCGTGAACGAATTCCGACAGCGCGGGATGATAAGTGTCCGTCCGGTCAAGCTCGACAGCGATCAGACGCGCTGTGGTGACGTCCAGCGCACGCCTCGCACTTATCGCACGGGCAATTCCAAAAGCGATGATGTCTTTGGTTCCATTACCGCCCATCGTCGCCGCCCTCCGTTCCACCGTCCGCCACGGCGGCTCGCATCTCATGCGGAGACGCTTCCTCGTTGCCGACTGTCCTGGTTATGATTTCTTCAAGAAACCCGTCGCAGGTACAGACTTGAAACAGCTCGGTACGGATTGATTCGGTCGCCTCGATGAGCCGGGCCAGCTGCTGGCCGCGCCTGATGTCTGGCACTACCCACAGCACTGACGGGAATAAACCGTGCTCGGTCTGATAGCGTCCACTATTGAAATATCTCGTATAGGCGTCGAGTTTGCGCCGCAGATGCGGTCCCCGTTCAGTCCCTCGGTCCAACTCGATGAACCAATGGTGCTCGTATTCGACACCTGCCGTAATCGCGTGGAGGTCCGGTTTGAGCGCGGCTCGTGTTCCCTGCCGACCGACGTAGTACTGGTGGGCAGCACCTTCGACCGCGAGGTTCACTAGTTCGATATCGCCGCGCATGGCGGCTTCGCGCAGGACAACTCCCAGTTCGCTGACAGCGAGGGTGTGCTGGATGAATTCGCGCGACGGCGCGGTGTAGCGCTTGCGGTGCCCTCCGGACCGCAGGTGGCGCAGCAGCAGGTCCCCTCGTGATGCCAGTTGCCATACCAGCTGATCCGACCCGCGCCGGGTGCCGCCCTTGCGGCGCTTCTGGTCGTTGAGCGCGACGATCAAGCCATCCGCGGCCAGCCGGCCGAGCACTCGGGTACACGCCCGTGTTGCTGCCCCGATGGAGCTGTGACCTTCGGCGAAGTGGAGTCGCTGAAGCTGGCGCGTAGTGAGCAGACAGAACTGCTCGACGTCTTCCAGCGCCGCCAGATCGCGCCGCGAGAGGCGTTCACGCAGTGTGCCCAGCTGGCGAGGGCCGGTCCGTCGGCGAATCGGAGATTGTTCAGCAGGGCGAGTCATCGGCCGACTCCAGGCACGGGCCGACTGAGACCGCTGAACCAGCGGTCAGTCACATCCCCAAAGGGAGGAAGGAGGCCGAACGACCCCGGAGAACGACGAGGCGAGAGCCATGCGGTCGGAAGGGCGGCCGGACATCGTCTCGTCCCTTCGTCTGCCCCCGTGAGCGTCATGCTTCACCTCCCTCACGCGGTGTCGTGCGGCGCTTGCGCCCCACCGCGATTGGACGTTCGGTCGCGTCCGCCCTATGGATCGCTGTCGATTCCGCGGCGGGGTCAGTGTTGCCGTATCGCTGGCGGCTGGTCGCGCGGATCTGTGAAGCCAGTCCAGTGGTGGGCGGCGGCGGCAGTGTCTTGATCGCCGTCCAGCCGCTCGACTCACCATCGGTCACGACACGTGCGTAGGCGTGGTGCTGGGGCAGCTTCTGGATGTCAGCGGCGTCGAGTTCCGGCGCCAGCTTGGCGATGTCGGCCGCATCCTTGGCGCTCTCCAACCGAAAGATCACCTTGGTACGAGCGTTCGAGTCCACCGATTCGAGCAGTTCGGGTGGCATCTGCTTCCGCGATTGATGAGCCAGTAGCCAGGCGACGCCGTACGACCTGGATTGAGAGAGCGCATCACCGAACGACGTCGGTAGGTGCACGAAGTTCTGGCATTCATCAACCACGACGAAGCCGGGCCGATTCATCGGCTGGTCCTCGCTGGCGCGCTCCAAGGTTGCCATCCACGCTTCGGATACAAACAGGCTGCCGATGAGCTGCGCTGTGATCGGGCCAATGAGTCCGTCATTGAGGGCGATCAGCACAACCTTGTTGTCGCGGAAGATATCTCGAAAGCGATACTGCGGCCGAGCTTGACCGAGCATGCGCGCTACGGACGGCCGCAGCAGATACCGGCGCAGTTTGTTCATCGGCGCGGCGATCATGGCGGCTTGGGCAGCGGGTGAGAGATCGTTGTAAGAAGCCCAAAAGCCTTCGAGCACTTCGTCATCGCCAACTTTGCCGATGGCCGAGCGTCGGACGTGTTCATCAGTGAGCAGCCTGGGCATATCCAGCAGCGTGAACGGTTCACCGCGCCGCTGTCCGGCTCGCGCCAGCGTCAGCAGGCTCGCCAGGAAGACGTCCTCGGTCCGCGGTCCCCAGCCATCCGCGAATACCGCCTTGAACACGGCCAGCAGTCCGTCGACCACCACATCGGGATCACGGTCGCCGACATCGAGCGGATTGAAACCAGGCGCCTGCGGATCGGCTGGGTCGATTATTACCACGCGGTCCATCTGGTCTGCTGGTATGCAGCGTTCGACGATGTCGTCGATCAGCTGTTTCTTCGGGTCGATCACCAGCAGGGCATGACCGGCTTCGACATCGGCCCTTATCTGCGCCTGGAGCACCGTGCTCTTCCCGGAACCCGTAGGACCGAGAATTATTTGATGCATCAATGAATCTCGGGCGCTGATCCCGATCGGTATCTCGGTGCCCGGAAGAGCAGTGTGTCCGATGAGCCGCCTCGTTTCGGATGGCATGCGCCTGGGCAGCAGCAACTTCGGGTGTACCGGCGCCACGCCAGGCAACTCGGCGCCGCCAAGTGGCCATCCCATCACGCAGGGCAGTTCGGCCGCCGTGAGGCGCAGAGGCCAGCGTTTCGGCGCTTCGGCCCTGTCGATACCGGAAGGCCGTATCCGTGCGGCCACGAGAGCAACGTCGGGCGGCTTCGCGTTGGATAGCGCCCCGAGTAAGCCGGTGCCGAGCCGTTTGGTCCGTCCCTTGGACGCTGCCGTGATACCTAGGCGCAGCGAAGCGCGGAAGCCGTTGTGCGCCAGGCGGTGCTCGATGGTCTTGGCAATGCCGGAGGGTGCCGGTTGCGTGCCCTTGGTGACGGTCCGCCAGAGCGATTGCCCGGGATCCGGGATGTGGCCGCGCACGGTATGGCCGGCAATGGTCGGACCCAAGAGGAGTTGCACGACCAGTTGCTCACCCGGAAGCAGTTTGGCGTTCAGCGCGGAGAGCAGTGCGGCGGTCGTGACGTCAGCCTTCGCTTCCAGCAATCCCAGCGAGCCAGGGCGGGACGAGACGCTCGCAGCGGTCGCCACGTTGGTGCGCGGTCGTTCTGGCGTGAGCGGCAGCATCGTTAGGCCGGGCAGGAGGTCACTCAGTGTGCGGTGAACCCACACAACGTGTTCCGCCTCGGTGCCCAGCAGGTGGCGAGTGCCCTTCGAATCGGCGCGACACTCCAACGCAATACGAGGTGAACCCATGTCGGCTGCCAGACGGCCGAATGGCCGGACGATATCCTCGACACTCAGCGGTCGAGGCAAGTACAGCTGCGAAAAGACCAGTGGCTCAGTCATATTCGTTCCTCCGACTGATCAGTACCGTCGTTCGCACTGTCGTCGCTTTGGTCAGTTCGCTGGTTCTCCTGCGTCACTACTGCCATCTCCTCGGCCATGTCGAACAGGGCTCGGGCCAGCAGGTAGGTGTCGGGCGGATCGTGGCGTTCGCCCCGGACATAGATGCGACGATCGGAGTTCTTCCGATATCTGCGTTTCGAATTACCCACGACTGTCCCCCTTCCCACGACGTGTCCACCGATGACCCGTCGAAAAAGCGGCAGTGGTTCCTATTCCATCTATGACGGAAGCTGACGAGCGATACAACGAAGTTTGTGGATTCCACAACACAAAACCAGTCGTCTTTAAGCAACAGTTAATAACTACCATGGCTGTCTCCGCGCCCGCCATACCTCGATACCGACCACCACGATGCCGACGAGAATGCCGACACCCACCAGCCACGGCCAGATTTGAATTAGTATGTCGATCGTCATCGACAGGGCCACGACGCCAAACAACACCATCAGGCAAGCTCTGAAGAACCACTTGATCGGATCCTTGTGTTCCGAGTCGCTCATCGCGGCACACCCCTGTCGTGCTTCGCGTCCGAGGGCACGGGGTAACCCGGAATCACAATGTCGGAGTCGATCTCATTGCCCCAGGCATCCCAACCAGGCTGACGACGGCGGGCAAACAGTTCCAGATAGGGGCCGCCGCTGACCCGCTCGATGATCGCGTATTGCTCCTCGGGCTTGTGGCTGTGATCTTGTACCGGCGCGAAGGTCCAGGTCGGTTGCCCCCGGAAGTTGACCGGCGCAGCGCCTCTGGTACCGAGCAGGATGTGCTCAGACATATTTCGGAGATAAACACCCAAGCCTAGTCTCGTCTTAATCCAGGTCAGAGGCGACCGTGGCGTGAATCCCCAGGCTTCGAGTACGTCGTAGCCATCTCGCAAAGTTGCATTCGTCACCCACAACCAGCAATGGCTATCGGACTCGACCAAATCGGTCACTGGCATCGCCTTGATTTCGCGGAGAGTCATCAAGTTGTAATGCTGGTCGGCGCCGCGGTGACCCTTCTGATGGACATCCCAGGGAGGGTCGGCAAGCACACACTTGTAACGGTGTGGCTTCATCGAATAGTTCAATTGGTCGGTCATATCCATTCTCCTTATAACTGCTTTCGAGCGCGCGAACCCCGGGAAAGCCGATGACTGGGCCCGAATTAACGGGGCGCGCTGCAATACCTTTAGTTAATATCTATGCGTTGGACGGCTCAACCGTCCGACCGGGTGACGTGTCGCCCGGTGCGACCGAGCATCGCGGACGGACCATACGTACTGACCGCCGACGACTTGTGCTCGCATGTGGTAGCGCTTTGCGCGTTGTTCGATCCTCAACACGCGGCGCTGAAACGGTGACTAATTCGGCCACTTCCGTATTCACTCGATCGATAGTGCGAGAGGGACTGTGGCCGTATCAGCCTCGGAATCGGTGAAGCGGAGTCAGCCGACCGAGGAGTTGCCGTTGCTCAGGGCAAGCCGCGGCTTGCGCCCGATCTCGCTGGCAGCTGGCCCGTGACCGGCGACCGCCGGGTTCTGGTGCAGCGCAAGATGTTTGGACGCCATCACCTGGGCATGCGCTGCCTGACCTTCCAAGGAATACCGCAACCTGATGCGCTGCGCTCGTTCCCGCGCCTGTTCGGCCCACACCAGCGGCCATGACCTCGACAGTCGCGCATGAGCCCGAAGCTCTCGCCGATACTCCTGCCGGGCTGCTTCGATCTTGTCGGCGACCGCGTCGGCATGCCGATAGCTGTTGATCCAGCTCCCCAGCGCGATGCCAATCGCCAAGCCGCCGAAGACATATCCGGCAGTCTGCCCCTCGATGGCGGCGCGCAGGGCGAAGATGCCCACCGCGACGAAGAGGGCGATCAGGGCCGCGATCGTCGACGCGACCATCACGTACTTCCGACCGGCCAGCGGCCCGAGCAGCAGCGCCCGATACGGTTCGTGCTCCGGCGTCAGCGTGCCGTCGTCCTTTTGCCGTTCCTGGGCCTGTTTCAGATACTTGGCCTCGGTGCCGACCATCCCGGCCAGCACGGTGGCGACGCTGGCGGAGACGGCCTGCATCACGGCCAGCGCGGGCACCTCGCCGTAGGAGATGGCCGCGCCGCCGAGGCCCGCAATGTCCCCGAGAAGCAGCAACAGCAAAGCCAGCACGTATCCCCAGCGAGATCCGTGCTTCCGCTTTGCGAACGGGCTCAGCACGGCTGCCACGCGGGCATAGCGATCCCGCGCCGCCGTCACCAACGACCAATTGGCAGCCACCAGGTCTTGCGTCGATTGGCGGGCGGACTCGAACCCGGCCGCGGTGGCCGAAGCACGAAGCGCCTTCCGCTCACCAGCGGCGACGTGGATCTGGAGCTGTTCCGCTCCAAGGTCGTCGAACCGCTTCTCGACGTAGAACTCCGCCACATTGTTCGGCCGCGGCACAGCCGCCGCTCCTTCGACGGGATGGATGCGCGTCTGGCGCGCCTCCACCTCCAGTTCGGACGGACCACCGACAGCCCGCTTCAGACGCTGCACCAACGTATTTCGATGCACGGCTACCGCCCCGCACCGTCGGTCACCACGACGCAGCGCGCCGCATGAGTCTTCGCACAGAACGCGGCGTAGAACGCCTTCAACGCATCGACGTACGAAGTCGACGGCGGCGGCCCCGCCACCTTCCCGATATCCGTCAGGCGGACGTCAGCACCCGAAAGATCCGGCGCCGGAAGGCGGTCCGCCAGCTGCACCGCCCGCTCCGGCATCAACGCAGGGTCCGCCAGCACCACGCGCTCGGTCTGCGCGCCATCGGTCGTGATGACCGTATGCAGCACATAGCGGCTACCGTCCGGATCGAGCTGCCGCACATACTCGGCGCTAAGGCCCAGTTGAGCAATGACGTCCGTTCCCCCTGCCGGGAGCTTGGCACTCGCGGCAGGCAGGTTCTTCGACACCTCCGCCATCACGGAGTCCGTCACTGCCGGCTCACGCCGAAGCCGGGCATTCTCAGTAGCACCCGGCAGGTGCAGATCGCCGTCGTACACCGCCGCAGTCGCGGCCGACGATCCCGAGAAGGCGTCGACCCGCAGGTGCCCGCCGCAGACTGCGGCCCGGCGAACGAGTTCACGGACTGGGTCGAGGCGACCGTCGTCGGCTGCCACCGTGCGACGGCTGCCGCTCACGTCGATGGCGGCCCGCCCGGCAATCTGCCGCCCTTCCGGGCAACTGGCTACGATCTGCTTGGCCTCGGCCAGGTCGTGCGGCGCGGTGCCGGACGAACAGCCGATCATGGTCACCGCCAGCAGGACGGCGATGAACGCGAGCGTTGCGGCGCGCATGAAGAACGACAGCCTGTTCCAGGCTGCCGCAGGTAGAGTTATGGATTCCACTTGGATACTCCTTGTCTGAATGTGGAAGTTCGGGATGCGGGAGAGGTTTGAGTGGTAGGGCGCGGTGCCGGGCTGCTACCCGGCACCGCGCCCGTCGAGGACATCACCGTTCGCAGTACTTGAGCCACTGCCGAAACTCGTAATCGAGGAGACCGTTCAGCACACGAGCCTGAAGCACGGTCGTCGGAGCGGCGTACTCACGCGGTTCGACGAACTCGTTGAGCTCGTCGCGGAACTGCTCCATCCGGTCGCGGATGAAGTAGATGATCTCGCTGGCGACGTCCGGGTAGTCCCCTTCGGGGACGTCGAGCACCCGGTCGGTGGCCGGGGGAAGTTTGCGGGCAGATTCTGGATTCATTGACCGGAGCTCCTATGTTTGCGTCTGTACTAAAAGGTCATATCCAGATTCGCACTCAAGCCCACGACGGTGCCAGAGCGTTGACCATCAAGCTCTTGACGGTCACCGTCGCCTGACCGTCAAAGCCGTTGACAAGAAAGGTCGAAGATGATTAATTCAATAGTGAAGTATGTCGCACGAATTACCATCATCATCTGCTCCGGAAAGAGAACGAACACCGGAAGTATCCTTCTTTAATCTTGATGTGATGACTGATGAGCAAATTATTGTGCTCCACCGTGGCATTGGTGTTGCCGCAAACCGGGGAGAGTATCGAGAAGAGGATGGCTTCAATGCAATGGTGGTGGGCGACAGCATCAGTGAAAATATCTGGATGTCATTGCGGCAGCTTGCAGAGCGGCAACCGGACCGGGTCAAGCGCATTGTCGAAAAATGCGCGAATAGTGACATAGAAGAGGACTGGGATCTTCCGGCGAATGCAGTGAGCGGTTTAGTCGACCAAGATTACCCATTTGTACGCGACACGCTCATACGATTCATTACCGACCGCAGCTATGGCACTGCCATTGCCACAGATGGCGCTGAGAGAGCCGCCGAAAAATTAATACGGGATCGGTTGACAGATGGCCAAATAGCCGACTTCAACTACCACTACATTCTCGCCGGTGGTGAAGACGAGTTGCGGGCAGCCGACCCAAATCGGTAGCGCCTTTCCCTACCGTTCATGACGAGCGTCGGGCATACTATGGTTGTGCACCGTCCGCAGAAGCCGAAGTCAGAGCTCGAACGGCTAGCAGAAGACCTAAAGTTCGTTAATCCTTACGTCGACCGTGCGTTCACCGTGGCAGGTGGAGTTGACGAGCGCAGCAAGTACCGGACTCTCGCGGCTGTGATCAAAGAAATCGTTGGCGAAGAGCGCTGGAAAAGTCAATCACATCCAGCCTTTAGAGATACACTGCGCCAGGCGATCGACGAGTTTGTTCCTGAATATTTCACTGGTCGTGAGGCAGAGGATTCCCTAGACATTGGGAGGAGTAATCTATGGAAAGGCAAGCAAGAACGTCTATGCGCGGCGATTCTTTATGGTTTCAACGACAGTGAAGTGCTGAAGCTTCAAGGAATTTCCGAAAATACTGATAAAGTCTTAACCTTCAGAAACGACTACCGACCTGCGGTGCTTCAGATAGCTGGACTTGAGGCGGTGGCGGAGTCATCGGAGATTCGCATGATGCGGGTCATCCGCGATGATATCGCCCGCGCCCTGCTTAAGCTACGAGACGAAGTAGTTGCTGCCAGGCTGCGTATATCGTCGGTCCAATTAGTAGACGACGAAAAGTACTTGGTAAGCCGCCCCGATCTGATGAGCAGGCTACGAACCACAATAGGTCTCGGATCATCCCGACTAGTGTGGATACATGGCGATCCCGGCGTCGGTAAAAGCATCTTGGTTCGCAGCCTCCTCCAAGAGAGTGGTGTTGATACCGTCTGGGTCGACTGCGCAATAGATCCGACCGATTCGCGTAAGCTGCATAGGCAGCTGGTCTCGGTGCTTCAGGCACACGGAGTTGAAATCTCTCGGAACGATGACGAGGTGCGGCTTCAGTTCTGGGAACTCTTGAAGAAGAGAAATATCGGGTCCTATGTGGTCATTGAAAACCACGAAGCGGATACCCTTCCCGAACTAGCCATGCCTGCCGAACTATCCTCGATGGTAATCATCGTATCGCGAAGGCCACCGCCGAAGCATGTGCCTAGTAATTACATTCTAAAAATACCCGATCTGGACGAGGAGGAGTGCTTTGATTTGATCCGTCACCATCTGCCAAACGCTTCCGATGAAGACTGTGCACAGCTTCGAGACAAGCTATACAGCCGGGCGATACTCCTCGATCAAGCTTGCAGAACGATGCGCGCGCTGAACAAGTCCATATCTTCGTATCTGAGCGACATCGACAAGCCGGGAGAATTCATCAAGTTCATCGACGGCGCTTCTGATGAATTCAATCGAAGCGTCGGGGCGCACTACCGATATCTCCTGCAGCAAATAATAGAGATATACCCGAAGGCTGCAACCATTATGGCGTTCGGCGGGTATCTGCACGACACCCCCATACCATTCCTGTTCTACATATGGGAGTCCAACAATAAGCCGCCTATCGAATTCGAACCAATACATGAGGCGGATACGGCTAGATATGAATTGAGGTACGATCCACCCAGCGGCGGGACGTCATACGGGATAAAATCCTGGAAGGTTGATAAGTTCGACCTGTCCCAGGTGAAGCCATCGACGTATGTTGAGGTAGAAAACTCACTGAAACTTCTTTCCAATTTTGGCCTGGTAGACATACACTCCGGCTCGAAGTTGGGATGGCTGTTCCCCGACGATCGCGGTCTGTCTATTCATGAACTCACCGCACACGTTTTTGATGCGCTGATTCGTAGCGACGACGAAGGTTTGTGGGTGGCACGTCACCTACACTTCGGTCTTAGGATGGTTGAGGCGCTAATGGGGTCAGTGATGGGCTATGAACCTGACGGTTCGGAAGGCTGAATACGCGGACGCTTTTGCACCAAACGACCGGAATACACGCAATATTCAGACGACCGCAGTGACACGCCCGGATTCTCCGAAAGACCAGCTCAATATGGCCTGCAACGCTCATCTCCCCACCCACGGCGGCCGTCGAATCGGCGTCGCCCGCGTAGGCGGCCGGATGTCCTGCAACCGCGGCAGCACCTCCGTGTCCTCATCGTCCCGCCACCGTCGCTGAGCCGTCCTTATCGCCGGCAGTGGCTGGATCGGATCAGTCACAGCGCTCATCCACGCCTCTGAATCCCCCCGGCATGTCCGGAGACTTCATCTCTTGGAGAGGATGTAGTCGTGTCGTCGAGGAAGAAGTACCCGGCCGAGTTGCGTGAGCGGGCCGTGCGGATGTTCGCCGAGATCCGGGAGCAGCATCCGTCGGAGTGGGCCGCGATGGGCGCGGTCGCCGAGTTGCTGGGGGTCGGGCATCCGGAAACAGTCAGGACGTGGGTGCGCCGAGCCGAGATCGACGAGTGCGCCCGCCCGGGCGTCACGACTGAGGAGTCGGCCGAGCTGAAGCGGCTGCGGCGCGAGAACGCAGAACTCAAGCGCGCCAACGCAATTCTGAAGGCAGCGTCTGCTTTCTTCGCGGCCGAGATAGACCGGCCACAGCGCTGATCTGCAGGTTCGTCACCGAACACCAGGGCCACCGGGAAGTCGGCGGCCTTGTGTGGGGTGTGGAGTCTATCTGCGCCACGCTGTGCGAGCTTGGCGTAAACCTCGCCCCCTCAACGTATTACGAGTATCGCAAGCGAGTTCCCACGAAGCGTGAGGAACGCGACGAGGAGCTGAAGGTCGAGATTTCCCGGGTGCACCGTGAGAACTTCGGTGTCTACGGGGCGCGGAAGGTGTGGCTGCAGCTGAACCGGGAAGGTCACCAGGTGGCCCGCTGCACCGTCGAGCGGTTGATGCGCGAACTCGGGCTGCGCGGGGTAACCAGGGGCCGGGTCAAACGCACCACGATCGCCGATCCGGCCGCCGAGCGGCCCGCAGACCTGGTGCAACGCAAGTTCGCGCCGGCGGCGCCGAACCGGCTCTGGGTCGCCGACATCACGTATGTGTCGACGTGGTCCGGGTGGGTGTACGTGGCATTCGTGATCGACGCTTATGCGCGCCGTATTCTCGGCTGGCGGACGTCGACGTCGATGACCACCGGGTTGGTGCTCGATGCGATCGAGCACGCGATCTGGACTCGGGAACGTTCCGGCTGGAGCGTGAAAGATGTTGTGCACCATACGGATAGGGGATCGCAATATACATCTATTGCGCTGTCGGAACGGCTCGCCGAGGCCGGGATCCAGCCCAGCGTAGGCGCGGTGGGCTCGAGCTTCGATAACGCCCTCGCCGAGACCGTGAACGGTCTGTACAAGACCGAGCTGATCAAACCCCGCGGGCCCTGGCGCACCCTCGACCATGTCGAGTTCGCCACCGCCGAATGGGTGGATTGGTTCAATCACCGACGCCTTTACCAGTACTGCGGGGATATCCCACCGGCGGAGATGGAGGCTGCCCACTACGCTCAGAATCCAGCCCAGCAACCCGCCGGGCTGTCACACCAGTAAGTCTCCGGACTCACCGGGGGGATTCACCTCAGTATCGTCGGATGTCCCTGCTTCGACGTACGCCGAAGCATCGTCACTGTGACGGCCATGGATTCTTCGGCGCGGGCTGAACTCATGCCTGCCGCGCAGCTGGGTTCCCCTCCACCACACCCCGATCCGGAAACCCAGCACTGCCGCAAAGAACACCGATGCGGGCCACAGAATCCCGAGAAACGGCGACATCGCGCTCAAGACACATACATCGGTGACGGCCTGACCGTCTCCCCCAGATGCCCCACATCATTCGCCCGCACCAACCGCCACCGCCACCGTTCCGCTTCAGGATCGCACCAGCTAAGCCGTTCCCGCTGCCACACCGTCTGGCTCGTAAAGTCCACCCCGAACGTCACCTCCGCCCGGCTCCATGGCAACAGCTGGAGGAAGTGCTGCGCCGCAGCCACCACCGTCTCCTCGTGTCCTACTACCATCACGGTTTCTCCATAGTGCCGCCGCACGATCGCCTCCAGCTCACGGCCCGTCCGCTGCACCAGCGTGATCCAGGATTCCGCTCCTTCAGCGAGCGGCAGATGCGGCGCCAGGGCTGGCGTCTGCCCGAACGCCGCGATCACCTCCGGCCACGGCTTCCCCTCGGCCGCACCGTAGTTCGGTGCCAGCAGCTCCGGGATCACCGTTCGCCCGAGTGCCTTACCCACACTTTCTGCCGTGTGCCGGGCCCGTGCCGCTGTGGTGCTGTACAGCGCCGAAATCCGACGGCCGTCATCTCCTCGAGCCAGGAATTCACCGAGCATCTCGGCCTGCTGACGTCCGCGTTCGGTCAGACCGGTGCAACTGCGTTCGCCGCAGACCAGATTGTCGACGTTGCAGTGGGCTTCGCCGTGCCGGACCAAGATCAGGCGGCAGGGATAGTCGGCCATAGGCATAGGGCTCTCGTTTCGGTGAGGGAGACGGGATGGCTGGGCAGCGGCCGGGCACGGATCGGCCAGCGCCAGAGGCAAAGGGAAAGCGTTGGGCCCCCGAGCACACCTCGGTGCGTACCTCGGCTGCGGGCTCAGTCCGCCGTATCGAGCAGGAATACGGCCACCGCCAGGTGGACGAGGCACTCGTCCGGATGGTGGTGCCGGTGCGCGTAGCGCAGTTCGAACGCCCGCGTTCGCGTCAGCTCCAGCAGCTGCACCTGGCACATGTGCTCGGCCAGCGGGCTGTCGGCCCCTATAAAACTGTTGGTGGTCAATGCAATTCGCCGCCTGAATTCCGCCACACCCGCCGTGGCGGAAACTCCGTCCCGTCTCCCTCCAGTCCCTGTTCCGGTGGCAACCGCAGCCGCCCATCCCGTACCGCCGTCACCAGCTCGTTGAACGACTCAATGCACCAGCCGAGTTCGGCCGCATCCCGCTCGCTGTGCTTCGGATCGTCCTGCCGCAGGGCATACAGCACGTACTTCCAGACCAACCACGACACCCACTGCCCGTACGTCGATGGGCTGAGCGGCGCATCTGCCTGGTACACAACGACTTTGGTATGTCCACCCGCCTCACGGTCGATGTGAACCGTCCTGGACTGGTTGGAGACTCCCGATTTAGCAAGGGAGACTGTCAGTCATGGGTGCACCACGGAAGTTCGACGAGGAGACTCGTGCGCGAGCGGTGAGGATGTACCAGGACCGGATCCGTGAGCACGGTGAGTCGATGGCGGCCGCGCGCCGGCATGTGGGCGCGTTGCTGGATATCAAGCCGGCGACGTTGCGGAACTGGGTCGAGAAGGCCGAGCAACCGGCTGCTGCTCCGGCTCCGGTGACCGTGTCGGAGTCCGAGGAGTTGAAGGTGCTGCGCCGCGAGGTGGCCGAATTGCGAAGGGCCAACGATATTTTGCGGACTGCGAGTGCGTTTTTCGCGGCGGCGGAGGTCGACCGCCGACTGCGGTGATCGTCGACTACATCGACGCTCACCGGGACCGGTTCGGGGTCGACCCGATCTGCCGCGTGCTCACCGAGCACGGGGTCAAGATCGCCCCGTCCACCTACTACGCCGCGCGCAAACGCGGCATCAGCGCTGCGGTCTGGTCCGACGCGCATGCGGCCAGCGTGTTGTTCGACCTGTGGACGGCCAACCGGCGCGTCTATGGGGTGCGCAAGCTCTGGCACGCGGCCTGCCGCGCCGGTCACGATCTCGGCCGCGACCAGGTTGCGCGCCTGATGCGGCTGGCCGGTCTCGACGGCATCGTGCGTGGGCGGCGCACGACAGTCACCACCGAACGAGACCGCGACCAGCCTGCACGGTATCCGGATTTGATCGGGCGGGCCTGGTCGCAACCGGCACGGCCGGATCAGTGGTGGGTCGCCGATTTCACCTACTGCTGGACGGTTTCCGGGTTCTGCTACACCGCGTTCTGTGTCGACGTGTACTCACGCCGCATCCTCGGATGGCGGGTGATGACCAGTAAGACAACACCTTTGGTGACATCGGTGCTCGAACAGGCATTATTCACCCGTCGCAGAACTGATTTCCGTTTCACTGCAACAGGTTTGGTGCATCACTCCGACGCCGGTAGTCAATACACATCGCTGGCTTTCACCGAAACACTGCGTGACTCCGAGATCGCCGGATCCATTGGCAGCGTTGGGGATGCCCTCGATAATGCCCTGATGGAATCGGCGATCGGGCTCTACAAGACCGAGCTGATCGACCGGCATCCGGCCTTCACCGGCCGGGCCGAACTCGAACGGGAAACGGCCTCCTGGGTGCACTGGTACAACACCCAGCGCCTCCACTCGTCGATCGGCTACCTGCCGCCGGTCGAATACGAACACCTCTACCATCAACAGAGCATCTCAGCCGAGGTGGCCTGAACCCGAGTCTCCACCGGATCCAGGACGGTTCACCGGCGCCAGATGGGTTTCCTGCTCGGTCAGGGCAATGGTGTGGTGCATGGCCAGGCTGTGCATGGTGGGACCTCGGTTCGTCAGGGGATCGAAGGTGCGCCCGGCACCGAGGATTCGTGATCACCGATCTGCCTGCCTCTCCGGCCAACCGGCGTGCGCCTGCCGAGGGGTAGGCGCGCCCTGGTGCCGAGCGCGGTCCCGACCGTAAGGCGGGCTTTAGGCCGTTTACCGGCGCATATAACCGAAACCTCTGAAATATGCGGAAAACCGTATAAAGTGCCGGAAAGGGCCAAACCCTTTGCCTGGCAACGTGTCCCGAGCGGCCAGACGATCTTGCAAATGCACGTTCACTTGAAGAGCAGGGACAACCGCATGCACATGACAACTGGCGAGGTCATCCGCCGGATCCGGAAATCCCTCGGGATGACGCAAGCCGAATTGGGCACGATCCTCGGGTACACCCAGCCGGTCATTTCGCAGCTCGAACACGATGGAGCCGCCATCCATGATGTGCGGGTGCTGCGCCGCATTGCCAAGGCACTTCGCGTTCCGCTTGCCATACTGGTGGTGGAGTCGGACGAGGAGGCGGACGTGAATCGTCGCAATTTCCTACGAGCCAGCGCCCTCGGGGTCGGAACTGCTACGGCGGCAGGAACCGCGGGACACGCAGCTGCAGCAACTTCAGCAACCGGAAGCGTTCATGTCGGGGCCACCGAGGTTGCCGAGATCACCGCCAGTACCAACCAAATTCATGAACTCGATCTGCTCGTCGGTGGTGACCGGCTGTGCCGCCTGGCCGCCAACGAAGTGCGCTACGTCGAGCAGCTGCTCGACAGTGGCAGCTACACCGAAGCGGCTGGGCAGGCACTCACCAGCGCCGCCGCTGAAATGATGACCGCGGCGGGGTGGGTGCACTTCGATGCGGGCCATTTGGATCGGGCCCGGCGTTACTACGCCGAAGCCGCCCAAACGGCGGCGGCTGCGAACGATGGGATCGCCGCGTCGCATGCCCTGCTCAACGCCAGCATGCAGAGCTTTCAGGGCGGCTTCGGCCCATCCAAGCCTTCTAAAGAGGCACGTCCAATGGATGGCGTCAACCTCGCTGAGGCCGCGCAAAATGCTGCTCGTCGTGATGGCGGCCCGAGGCTGCGCGCCGTGGGCGCGATCTACGAGGCGGGCGCCCACAGCGCGACAGGCGATAGCAGTGCGATGGTGAATGCCATCAGCCGGGCGCACCGCGCCTACGAATCGGGGCGCGGTCATGACCCGGACTGGGTGTATCTGCCACCGGCGGCTTTGGCTGGCATGACCGGATGGTCATACATGCGGATCGGCGACCACCGTGCGGCGACGGCTTACCTGCGAGAGGCGGTCGACGGCACGGCTGCCTGGCCACGGGAGAACGTCGGCTGGCGTATCAAGCTGGCGGAGAACGATATTCAGGGGGGCGAGATCGCTGCGGGCTGCCAACTCTTGATCGACCACTTCGAACAGATCTCCAGCATGACGTCGACACGGCTGCAATCCACCATCGACAGCATCGTGCAGGACGTGCGGCCGCACCGGGCGGTGCCCGAAGTGCGCGAGTTCCTGGAGCTGGTGGCCAGCACCTGATAACTGGTGACGGGCGGTCACGGTCCACCAGTGGGTCGTGACCGTCGCTGTTCCAGCGCTTTGGCGATCAGGGTGCGGGCAGTCTCGCCGAAGACCGCTCTGCGCGCGATGGTGTCGAACACCTCGGCGTATTGCGCGATTTCTCGCGGCTGGGTGATAGTCAGCTCCGCCGTAATCGCTTCCACCAGAACCATGCGGTTGTCGTAGATGACGAAATTGGTTGTGGCCATTGTCAGTTCGGCGTCAGCAGGCACGATACCCACCAGGACGCGGGGCAGGCCGATCACGGCGATGAGCCGGTCCAGTTGCCCGGCCATGACGTCGTCGCCGCCGACGGTGGTGTGCAGCGCCTGCTCCCCCATGATGATCCGGAACTGTCGCTTGCCGTGGTAAAGGACCTGTTGCCGTTCAAGCCGTTTGGCGACGCCTTGCTCCAGGTCATCCGGAATATGGAAGAAGTCGATGCTCTTGCGCAGAACGGCCGCGGCGTAGTCCGCTGTCTGGAGGATGCCCGGCACCATGATCGGCTGGTAGATGCGCATCAGCTTCGTCTGCTGCGCCAGCTTGACGGTTTCGTTCTGGACGCGCTTGGTGCCGGTATTGAGGATGCGCCGCCATTCCAGGTAGGCGGCCTCGATGTGGTGCAGGGTCGCTGCCAGATCCGGCAGCTGGTCGAGGGTGCCGGTGTGGGTGCAATAGGCCCGCAGATCGGCGTCGGACGGCTTGATTTTGCCGTATTCGATCTTCGACACCTTGGACTCGTGCCAGCCGGCCAGGCTGGCGAGCTGGCGACCGTTCAGCCCGGCCGCCCGCCGGATCTCCCTGAGCCGCAGGCCGAGTGCTTCACGTGCTTGTTGAACCGAGTCCGTCACTGACCGGCGTGCGTGGCGGCGTTCGCGGCGTAGTCGGTGTACGGGGTCGCCAGCTCCCACAGGCGCTGCTTCACGCTGCGGCAGTGGCCGACGAGCTGCGGATCGGTGGTGACGGCCAGCCCGGCTGGCTTGCCATTCGTGTCGACCAGGTTGAAGGCGAGCAGCTCGTCGTCGAACAGCCACCAGTCGTCGGGCGGCACTTCGCCCGCCAGGTGCCGCGGGACGTACCGGATGTCTTCACCGGCTTCGACGGACGGTGCCGTCGCCACCAGCACCCAACGGTGGTAGTCGCTGTGCGGCACGCTCACAACCCGAACCCGTCGTACCGCAACACCTTTCGCGATGACATCGCGCATCAGGGTCAGCCACGGCTGTTGGAAGGTCACGTAGTCGTCGGGCTCGCCGTCGAGGAACCGCCTGAAGTGTTCAGATTCAGCGGGCACGGCGTAGGCGTCCCTGACCTCCAGGTGGAACGCCTCGCCAGTGCACCGCTGAAACAGGTCGATCCACTCGTCACCGGGCAGCAGCTGCACCGAAGAACGTCCTCTCTAGCGCCGGTACTTCGATCGCCATCTCGTCCTCGGCCAGCTCCAACCGGCCGAGCGTTTCCGGATCGGCGATCACCCGACCCGACAGTGTGAAGGTACCCGGCCGGTGTCAGTGAGCACCGCACCGACATAGCTACCCTGCTCGATGAACCCGAGAAGAACGTGCGGAATTTCGACGGTGTCGGGTTCGTCGGTCTGCCAGCCCTGGATCACGAACGTCTCATGATCGGTGGCGTAGACGGTCGGGCAGTCCTTGTTGAGCGAACCGGCTTTGCCCAGAAATGTCAGGTCATCCATGGTGGAGCCCCCTGTCCAGATGGTGTGTCACCGCTGGCACGCGGTAGGCCGATGCTATCTCCAGCTTGCTCGCTCGCCGAAGTTTTGGCCGAATCCGAGCAAGACCGTGCAAGACGCTGGCTTCCCGGAGCCGAGCCGTCTTAGCGTCGACAGGCAGTAGTTCGGCGTCAGGTGAAAGCCCGCTCGGGACAGCGCAATTGGCTTGCTTGTCCCTGGCGCCGAGCTGCCCCATCACGGAGCGAGGGGAGCGTATGTCGCTGAGCCAGTATCTCGTCCGGGTGCATTGTTGCGGCAGCCGGTGGCTGATCGAAGTGCCGGCAGTAGGACGATGGACGACGGCCGACGACAAGAAGGCCATCGCCGACACCGCCAGGGCCATGATCGCCGGCGTCACCGAGGCGTCCACCGACGCATTCCGCATCGACCTGGCCGAGGGCCGGGTGCTCGGCAGCACCGACGAATTCGCCGCCGGTGCCGCCAGGATGCAGCGGTGGCACATGGCCGCGGTTGCGAGTTGATCGTTCTTCCGCAGACGGCCGTGCCGAGCGAGTGCTTTAGACCCTAGAACTGCTTGTGGGCGAAGGGAAGGATAGTCAGACAGCGCGGATCGGGGTCAGCGCGTGGTATACGGGGGATCGCTGGTAAGGCAGTGGTCACGATGAGATAGTTGAGAGTGCCATGGAATTTTCCACCTACCAGCAGGCGGCGCACGAGACGAGTCAGCTTCCTGCAGGCGGGCCGCGGGCGGCGCTTCAGCCGATGCTGGGATTGGCCTTTGAGACCGGTTCGATTCTCAATGTCTATATGAGATATCTCCGCGACGGTATTGATATGGCCTCGAACCTGGAGATTTTACGCGAAGAGATCGGTGACCTTCTCTGGTACGCGGCAGAAATCGCGACGGCGAGTAATCTGGATTTGGACGAGATCGCGGTCACGAATCTTAGCCGCATACGGGATAGGTACCCCAGCCCCGCGCAGCCGGTTGATCTGACGAGCCTTCCGATCTACGACGCCGATAGCCCCGAAACTGAGCGTTTCCCCCGCACGATGGTGTTCGAGTTTATCGAGCGTACATCGCCAAGTGGGTCGGTTGTGGCAGCTATGGAACTCGTTAGCGCCGAACCCAACGCGTTCAAGGACGGGCCAGTGAGTCTGCCGAACGGCAAAACGGCAGGCTATGCCGTCGGGAAGCAGCTCGGCGATCCGCTGACAGACAACTCTCGTCATTCGGACGGCTACCGCTACCACGATGCCATTCATTTCGGGTTTATGGCGGTGTTCGGATGGTCGCCGAACTCGCGGGCGCTGCTGCGTATCAAGCGAAAATCTGATCCAGTGAAAGATGAGTGCGAGGACGGCGCGCGGGCCATCTTCGCTGAGGAGGGGCTGGCGGCCGTGTTGTCGAAACTGGCCAAGCGGCGACTCGGGTTTCTGCATGAGATGAGTGTTGACGGCGAAGTTGTCGAGGCAGCGAGAGCTGCTGCCGCTGACCTCGAGGTCGCCGATGCGCCAGCCTGGCTGTGGCGGCGGGCAATCGCAAATGGATTCCGCGCCTACCATCAACTGATAGAAAATAAAGGTGGGTACCTGATCGCCGACTTGGATCAGCGGACGCTGACCTACAAGAAAGTCCACTAGTCGAGAGCGGAATGAGAGGTTCTTGGCCGAGGTAGCCGATAGTGCGTCGATAAAGGGCGCTATTATGCGCCTTCATGCTGCAAAGAATGCCGCGTACCGGGATGCCTGGAAGAAGCGCGGTGAAGTAATCGGCGTCATGGCGAACCTTGCCCGAAAGGTCGACCGCCTGGAGTACGTATCGGTTGACGCGATTGCCACAGCGGACGAATCGATGGCCGATACAGCCATCGATCTTCTCGTCTACTCGGTCAAATATCTGACATTCCTCGCCGATCGGGATACGTCGATAGCCGAGCACCTATACGGCGATACCGAAGTATCACCGCCATACAGCGATGGAACTGCCGGGTTCGACAGTCTGGTCACCCGCATCCAATTTTCGACGGACGGCCCACTCCCATCCTCACTCCCGGCAGCCGTTCAGGGAGTGGCGGCCACGTTTAACCAGCTTGAGCAATGCTTCGTTCCCGGTCGGCCTACGCCGATCGAGCGACGATTTCGCCTGGGGCAGCAGCTGGTGCGTGACGCGGTGAAGCTGGTTGGGATGTTGGTCCGTCACGCGCCCGAACAGCTCGTCCTCGCGTTTCATCCCTACGATCAGGGCAGGTACCAGTGAATACACCCGATTACGACAAGCTACTGGAAGACGTGGAGCACCACATTATGGGAGGTGCGCGGTCGATCGGCATCATCGGAGCCACACGTACGACAGCGCGCCTGATCGAATCCCTGACGCCGTCCGGGCTCATCGCCACTGTGGAGGCTGCCTACACAGCCGAACCGTGTCTCCTGTCGCTCACGGTGCCGGTTCGGACATTCGAAGCACTGGCGAAGGCCGAGCACGACGTCTTGGTCGTCGCCGCCGATGAGGAAAAGGAGGACCTGCTCCTTGCCGCGCTCCCGTTCGTCACCAATGCGCCGAAGGTAATCGTCGCGGGCTACGAGCACCTGGGGTTCCGTGATCCCGTGTTCCGCGAGGAACTGATGCAGGTGCTGGCGCCGAGTCTGGCGAACGGGTACCCCAACAGCCTGATCCATCTGTATCAGTGCCTGCTCAACGCCCATCGGCTCGGGGTCGACGGCATCGTTGCCGAGTTCGGGATGTACAAGGGCGGCACGACGATGTTCCTGTCGCGAGTGATCGAGCGGCTGGGCCGACCGTGGCCGGTGTTCGGCTTCGACACCTTCGGCGGCTTCCCGCCACGTCGCAGTGCCCTGGACATGTACGACCACCCGGACTGCGTCTTCACCGATTTGCCTGGCGTTGAGCGCTACCTGGCTGGGCGAAATATCCGCATCTTGCCGGGCGACATCGTAGAAACGGCGCCGCGGCTCGCGGCACACGACGTCATCCTGAGCTTCATCGACACCGACAACTACAGCTCAGCCAAGGCCGCGCTCGAAGTCGTCCAAGACCGTACTGTGGTCGGTGGTGCCATCGTGTTCGATCACTTCACCGGCGTGGACCGCTTTCGTTACACTCTCGGCGAACGTATCGCAGGCCGCCCGCTCCTCGATGATCCGCGATACTTTCACCTCCACGGCACAGGCGTATTCTATCGGCAGCGGTAATTATTGTAGAATGGACACAGGATGAAACGGCCGCCAACTCCCCGAAAGGGGATCTACGAATACTATTGGCACTTCGCCTCCGAGCGTCAGCGCGCGTTCGAACGTCGCGTGAGTGGCATGCAGTGGCCGTGGACCGATGACACTATCTTGCAAGAATTCAAATTCTGCAACGTCTTTCGGGCAGCCGATCGGGTGAGTCAGTACATGATCCGGGAGGTCTGTTATCACGCCGAACCGTGCTCGCCGGAAGATAGACTCTTCCAGATTACAGCCTTTCGCACATTCAGCAAGATCGAAACCTGGCGCTCCGTGCGCGACATACTCGGCCACTACCCAACACTTGACGATCTCGCGAGTGGCGCATTCACCAAGGCGCTGGATGAAAGCAAGCAACGTAACGGCGGCCTCTATACGGGTGCGTTCATTCTTTGTGCTACCGATGCTTACGGCCAGGGGCTGAAACATCTCAATCACGTCGAACTATTTCGGCACATGTTCCTGATCGACGGGCTCGGCGATGAACTCCTCAAAGCCCAGTCATTACGAGAAGTCTACGACCTGCTACACCGGTATCCACTCATGGGCGACTTCATGTCGTACCAAACCTCGATCGACCTGAACTACTCGGATCTGATCAACTTCTCCGAAAATGAATTCACCCAGGCCGGGCCAGGCGCTCTGCGCGGGATCAAGAAATGTTTCGAAGATCTAGGCGACTACACCCCGACCAATGTCATTCTGTGGATGGTCGAGCACCAACAGCAGGAACTGAAACGTCTCGGACTGCCTTTCGATGGCTTGTGGGGCCGACCGCTTCATGCTATTGACTGCCAGGGCCTGTTCTGCGAAACCGACAAGTACTGCCGCCAGGCCGCGCCCGAAATCGCCAGTGCCCGCAAGCGCATCAAAGCTAAATTCTCCGCGACGCCCGAACCGATCCAACTGTTCTTCCCGCCGAAATGGGGAATCAATGAAAAGCTCCCGACCAGCGGCGTATTCGGTGATGCGGTAGTAACCACTTCGGAGCAGACAGCTCTGTTCTAAGCCCAACCGGACACGCCACGGCTCCGAATACCTGACGGCCGGACCGAAGAAGTTCCGCCGTGCAGGGCAACCAGCCTGCTGGCGTCGGGTACCCCTTCGCGCCGGACTCCAGCAGGCTGGCTCCGGATACTGCCGGCTGTTTCACGCCGGGCGGAATCCTGGCGTCACGGTCAACTAGCTCGCCTTGTTGTACGCCTCCACGACATCTGCCGAGATGCGGCCGCGGCTGGACACGTCGTAGCCGTTCTTCCGAGCCCAATCCCGGATCGCGCCAGTCTGCTCCTTGTCGGCTGCGGTGCGACCACCAATCTTGCTCTTGCCCCTCGGGATTCGACCGACCTTGCGGGCGGGACCAGTCCACTGCTCGAACGCCTCACGCAGCTTGCCCGCGTTCTTCATCGACAGGTCGATCTCGTATTCCACGCCGTCGACTCCGAAGCGCACTGTCTCCTCAGCCTTGGATTTACCGTCGTAGTCGTCGATCAGCTCGACGGTGACCTTCTTCGCCATGCGTATCGCCCCTCGTTTCAGAAATGCTGGAGCGGTCAGTTTAGAACGCCGCCCGACCAGGTGCTCGACCGGCACGCGGGAACGCCTGCGGCTTTCCGCGTGCGCCGAGGAATCCGGAGCGGATAATCCCTACCGCTCGCCCGCTGCTTCGGCTTCGACGTGTCGGCCTGCCGCGGCGAGGATGGCTTGAAAGTCTTTGCCTAGTGCGTTCGTGAGGTGCTGCAGATCAGCGACAAGGTCGACCAGGGCAGTATCAATTTCCTGGGTATCGCCAACCCGCTTAGCGTAGTGCAGCAGGGTATCTGCCGCCCACAGGGTGCGAGTGTCAATGTCCGCCCCAAGGTCGTCGTCGGTGATGTGGCGCTGATCGAGGTTGATATCCCGGAGGTGTTGTTCCAGTTCTGGAACAGTCTTTGCCTCAATGGGTGTTGCTTTGTGGTTCGATGCTGCTGGGGGCATACATGTGATCTCCGTTTACTGTCCGAATTATATAACTACCTCTGTTGAACATCAATAGGGAATGTAGATAATACGTCACACAAGCGTCGTGGCGACGAAACTACATCTCTTTCTTCGCGGATCCTGTTGATGACAACCGCGAAGAGAGTTAAGACTGAAACATAGGGAAGGTGCACAGCACCCGCCAAAGAGGCACTTGTGTCCCCTCCCTAACATCAAGCGCAAGAAGGTAAAGGTTGACCGGATTATCTAATCCGGTCAAAATAGGATCGAATGGAAGACGAATATCCCAAATACGAACTCCTCGCAAAACACCTCGATCCACAGTTCGGCAATATCTACCGATACAACGTCGGCAATGGCGGCGACGTTGGCTTTGACATTCAAGAGTGGACACCAGAACTACGCGAGGTCATCAAGAACTACCTACTGCACCACTGCCCGGGCGCCGTGCTCGACCAATTGTTCCTCGACGATGCCGGGCGGTCGATCGAACCGAGTCAACGACTTGCCGCGGTCGAGGGCCTCATTGCCGGTTTGGAGCCGTGGGAGATTGCCTTCGATGTCCGCCGCGCTGCCGTCTCGGCCGTCCCCACGCTCCATGATCTGATCGGTCATCTTGAGGAATGGCCGAGCGAGGACGATCGCCTCGACGCCGAAACCTGGCTTGAAGCTCATAGCGATAACGTTGACTGGCAGGCGCTCGCCAGAGTGACCAACCACTTCGAACTGCTCCCGGTCACCATGCTCTCCGGCGCTACCCGCCAACCGTATGCTGACGATCTTGTCCGCAGGCTGACGCCAGCCGAACTGCTGTTCGCGTGGGTGAGGTTCCCCCGCTTTCACGGAGAGCTCTGACGTGGTCCGATAGGGGCCGGAAGGAGTTCATCAGTGGCAGCATCGAAGAAGTATCCGGACGAGTTGAGGGCTCGGGCGGTCAGGTTGTATCGGGATGCGGATCCCAAGCCGACGATCCGGAAGCTGGCCGCGCAGCTGGGGGTGCATCACGAGGCTCTGCGGAACTGGATCCGCCAGGCCGAAGCGGACGCCGGCGAGCGTAGCGATCGGCCGACGACCGACATGGCCGAAGAGAACAAGCAACTACGCAAGCGGGTCGCTGAACTCGAACGCGTGAACGCCGTATTGCGTGATGCGAGTGCGTATTTCGCGTCGGAGCCCGGCCAGACCCGGAGGTGATCGTGCGGTTCGTGAAAGATCACCCGCAGCACTCGGTCGAGCTCGTATTGCGGGTGCTGGGCATCGCGTCGTCGACGTTCTATGGATGGCTGGCCCAGGCCAAGAACCCCTCGCGGCGGCGGCTGGCCGACGAACAATTGCTGGCTGAGATCGTCGATATCCACACCAGCTCCGGCGGCACCTACGGATCGCCGCGAGTGCACGCGATGCTGCGCCGCCGCGGTATCGCGGTCGGCCGCAAACGAGTCGAGCGGCTGATGCGGCGGGCGGGGCTGCAGGGCGCGTTCCTGCGTAAGAAATGGCGTATTCCCTCGACGCGGCAGGACCGCCGCGCCACGCCGGCACCGGATCTGGTCAACCGTGACTTCACCGCGGACACCCCGGACCGGTTGTGGGTGGCGGATGCGACGCGGATCCCGACCGGCGAGGGCGTGTTCTGGCTGGCGGCGGTCCGGGACGCGTTCTCCAACCGGATCGTGGGCTGGAAATGCTCCGACCGCTGCGACACCGAGCTGGTACTCGGGGCCCTGGAATACGCGGTGTGGGTGCGGGATGTGCGTGACGGACAACTGGTCCATCATTCCGATCGCGGCTCGACCTACACAGCCATTCGGTTCGCAAACAGGTTGGCCGACAACGGAATAGCCCAGTCGATGGGGTCGGTCGGAGACAGTTACGACAATGCGCTCATGGAGAACTTCTTCTCCACACTGAAGACCGAGCTGGTGTACCGGAACTCCTGGCGCACAAGGGAAGACGCGGAGAACGCCTTGTTCTCCTACATCGACGGCTGGTACAACACCCAGCGCATCCAGAAGAAGCTGGATTGGCGATCACCCGACGAGTACGAAGCCAGCTACCATCAACGGGTTCTGGCCGGAACCAGATAATCCGCTCTCCGGCTCGGCGGGGGAACCTCACCTTATCTCCCGGTAACCGGCGGGGGCAACAATACACACTCAGGGGTGTATAGTTCGCCGAGCCGATATAGATACACTGGAATCATTAGCGCTTTAGATACATAGACCCACAGAAGGAGTCGGGTTATCCGCGAACACGACCCGACTCCCCCTGTGTAGCTGTGCGTGATCTCCTTAGCCGACCAAGCTCCGGATCACGTGCAGCAGCCACCCCGCCAGTTCGGCGAGAGCCCTTCTTGCCGTGCTGGCGGGGTTCTCCCACAGCTTCGGCAGGGTCCGAACCGTGACATCAACGATCGTCACGACGGTTCGGAACACCAGAAACAGCTTCCACCACCGGCTGGCACCATCCCGAACGTGCCGGGATGGATCTGACGGGTCTGCCATTACCTTCCTTTCGACTCACACAGTTGAGCCGCCACCGGAGCGGCGGCTGTAGCCACGCAGTTCGCGGCTACGCTCATGGACGCCAAACAGGCGGACGCACAGTGCAAGTCGAAGGATCGGCATGGCCAATCCGGTCAGACGGCATGAGTTTACGCATACCACCCTTGGGCCGTGTCAAGCGTCTCGACGCGAACCGGCGCGGCGGACGGATAAATGAGCTGGCGAGGGCAGACGACGTCATTATCGCCAATAGAGAATGCCCGCTCGGTGACGAGCGGGTTTGTTACCTTTGGTCCGCCCACCGATACCTCCGCAGCCGACACAGGCCCGTTTTCAGGCCCCGTCGGGCCGCGTGTCGGCCGTTCGCCCGACAACCGGCAACCGTGCCCGTTGTCGGTTACACAACGCGAAAACCGCTGCCACAGCGGTTGCTTCACGTGGCGCACTGTCGGCGTAACCGCCCGTCCGATCGTTCGTCCCAGCGCCCGACGCGCCGCCCGATAAGCGGATTGAGCCTGATGCCTCGCCGTTCTTAACTGAGATCGGCTCCACCCGAGCCAGCGGCCTCAGCAGGGCGACCCGCCCGACATACCCGTCGGTTGGGTCGCCCGTGACGGGCCGCATCGTCGGTGTCCTGCGGCCGAACCCGTAAGCGCAGCAAGCGTTTACCGGCCGCTCGCACCGAGGAGGACGCGATGCCCGAACCGTCGAGCAAGGAAATCACCCTTGCCATACGGATTGACACCGCCCGGCACGCCCAGCTCACCTGGATTGCCGAACTGCGCGGCAGCAGTCTGAAAGCCGAGTGCTTCCACGCTGTCGATGCCTACATCGAAGCCGCCAAGAACGATCCCGACCTGATGGCACGGGCCAACGCCGCCCGCGCCGCCATCGAGGAAGAGGCCCGCGCCCGGCAAGCGGCGATCGACAATCTGTTCACTGCGGCGCCGCCACCACCGCCCGACGACGATGACGAACACCCGGTCATCGAGACATCGGAAACGGCCGACAAAGCCGAGGGGGCCGAAGGCGAACCACCGCAGGGCAATCGCCGTGCGCGGGGGCGCCGCGGCGGACAACAGGCAGGAGGTGAGCAGACGGACAGCTGAGCCTGGCTCAGCGCCCGGTGCAAGAGGCCGGTGGGCAGCCGTTCGAGGAATGCGTGAGACCTCACCGCTGTCCACCGGCCAACACTCAAAGCTAACAAGAGGAGAAAGATCATGAGCGAGAAATACCCACATACACAACACAATTCAGGCGAGAACCCGCTCGACCAGCCCGTCGATGCGGCTCCGTCCACCGAGTCCGACGACCGCGAGCAGCAGCTCCGTTGGGACATCAGCGACGCGCTGCTCAAAGCCATTGACGACGCCGTCGTGCACCGAAGCGACCAACAGCCCGCGGCCACCGCCGAACTGGCGCTGGCACTCGTTCAGCTGACCCACTCGTTCGACCTGAACAGCGAGACAGGCAAGCACGCCCTCGCCACGCGGGCCAACTACATCAGCGACCAGTTGAATGGACTGGTTCGCCACTACGACGATCTGACCACCAGCGATCTGCAAGGTGGTGTGGAAGCGCTGGCGTTCATGCTGGTGAGCAACCAGCTCCCCACCGACAATGCCGAGTCATCGGAAGGAGGTGAGCATGAATGAGCGATTTCCAAACGCACTGGGCCACAATGAAATCGGTGTCGGAGAACAACTGCCAGCGGCCGAGGCCGACCAGGCCCATGAGCGGGAGCCGCAGCTCAACCCACGCATCTACGTCACTGCCGGCCTGCCCCTGCGGGCTGAACTCACCCGGGGCGCCTGGTTCGACATGGCCCGCGATCCGAATGCCGTTCGGGCCGACCTGTATGCCGTCTTCGGCGACCACAACGCCGTCGAACCCGAGGGACTCTACATCTGGAACTACGACGACTTCGCCGACTTCCAGGTGACCACCGGCGCGATCGGCCTGGAGGAGGCTCAGAGCATCGAACTGCTGTCGCAAGTTGCCCGCGGTATCGCTGAACACGGCCCAGCCTTCGCCGCCTGGGCCAGCGCCCACGAGGATGATCCGCGCCTGTTCGATCACTTCGCTACCGCCTACGAAGGCCACTACGACTCACTGGCTGCCTATGTGCGCGAACAATTTCGACCGGCTGACTACGACGAGATCCTGGACCGCACACTCCCCGCGGAAGTTCGGCCCTACGCCAGCATCGACTACGAGGCGATCGGCGAGGAATGGCAACGCGACATGGACATGGTGGTGTTCCCCGCCACGGGTGGCGGGGTGTGGATTTTCGATGAGAGGGCCTAACCTTCCCGCCACGTCCTACTCGCCGTGATCGATGCGCAGGGCCACCAGGCCAGGTTCTGCTCGACTCGACCGCAAGCCCACAAGCCGTCACGGCGGAGCCACAATAGGCCCACCCAGCCCAACCAATCGCCACATAGGCGACCAGCAAACTCTTGGATAGAGGCTAAAGTCCCAATTAAACACACAGCCTCTCCGTAACAATCGCAGGACCGGAAACGCTCATATTGGTACATGACCACGCAGTTGCGACCACGGATCCGCAAGGAGGAGGCTACATCCAGCATCGACTATCGACGGGACCGTATACCATTGATCTTTTGTTTCTTCATGAATTTTGGCATAATTTATTCATAGTTTAAAGTGAGGTAAAAGTGACTCAAATTCGTGACCATTCACACGGATCCCTCTCGGTACGAAAGCAGCAATCATGACCGCCCTCGAAGATATGCTCGGCGGATGGATTGGCCCCTCAACCTCAACGGAGCAGGACAAACAGGATCGAACGGAGAGGATGATCCGGGATGCCGTCAAAGAGCACCCCGCATTTGATTCGTGCGGCCTTACGGTCTACGCGAAGGGCTCCTACGCCAACAACACCAACGTCAGGGCCGACAGCGACGTGGACATCGCTGTGCAATGCAGCGATGTCATATATTGGGATGAAGCGACAGATGACGCGCATTCGGGAGGAAGCCCCTACACCGGCATCTGGACTCCAGCAAGGCTCCGTTCAGAGCTAAAGACCGCGCTCGAAGCGAAATTTCCTGACCAAGTAGACTCTTCTGGATCCACGGCTTTTCGAATTCACTCGAGCACCGCGCGAGTCGACGCAGACGTCGTCCCTTGTTTCGACTATCATTACTACTTCTCGCCGACACACTTCCGCGAAGGAGCCAAGGTATTCAAGAAGGACGGAGCATCACTTATAAACTATCCTCAGCAGCAGCTCGACAACGGTGTCGCGAAGAACACTCGCACAAACCGGCGATACAAGCAGGCCGTCCGCATCATGAAACGTGTCGAAAACAGAATGGTCGAAGACGACGTTCATCGAGAAGTGCCGTCGTTCTTTGTTGAGTGTCTTGTCTACAACTGCCCAGATAGCGTTTTACGTCGATCAACGTGGACTGAGGTTGTGCGGGGTGTCATCATACACATCTGGAATGAATTGGAGGGATCCGAACCGTCCGAAGAGCCAGAAAGGTGGCGAGAGGTCAACGAATGCAAGTATCTCTTCCACAGCGGCCAGGCGTGGACACGCCAAGACGGGCGTGATTTCGCAAAAGCGGCTTGGAATTACCTGGGATACAGCTCGTGAAGCACACCATCACTATCCGTGTCATCGTCGGAGTGGTGGTCTTGATAATCGTTGGGGCTACCTGGCTACAGGACGGACGGCCTGATCTCGCACTACTCAAGCTATTCTCTGCTGCCGTCCTTGCATGCGTGGCCGTACTCAATATTTGGGATTTTTGGCTTTGGCGAATCCCGCTAATTCAAAAAATACCGGGGGTGCCACGAAGCATACGAGGAACGTGGAAAGGCACCCTCACTTCCTTCTGGATTGACCCGACGACTGGCGCTAAACCTGACCCGAAGCCTGTCTACCTGGTAGTACGACAGACTGCCTCGCGTGTCATTGTGAAACTTCTGACTAACGAGTCACGATCCTCCTCGGCCATTGCCAGCGTGTCCGTGGTGGACGACTCCTGCATGCTCGCTTACTTGTACCTCAACAAACCTGATATGCGCGTTGAGCATCGCAGCCGCATTCACCACGGATCTACCGTATTAGATGTTTCAGGCAAGCCACCCCGAAGTTTGAAAGGACGCTATTGGACCGATCGGGATAGTAAGGGCGAGCTAGAGTTCGCCGAACATAGAAAAAAGTTGGCCGATAGCTTTGATGAAGCGGCAGAACTCTTTGCCGAATGATGACGGAGAGTTTAGCGGGCTGCATGGTCGCCCATACTACTGACGGGCTTAGTCAGTCATTTCGCACGCGAGCGATCACCGATGATCGACAGATGGCATTCAACGCCATCAATCGATTCTTACCCCAATAATCTATCAGGGGTTATTGAAAGGCTGAACCTTCAATACTTGATTTTCAAGGATGGTTTCCAACTCGTTTAGGGCGATAGGTGCCCTACTAATGAGCATAGGAGTGCAGACAGGAAGCCCTTGCAGATCTAGAGCAGCCTCCAATCCCGGCGTGCGTTGGAATGTCCTGAAGAATGGATCAATAACTATCCACAGCATCCTTTCATGAGATGACGGATCCTTCAGCGTCACATAGCGAACCATTCCATGTCTTTTGGAAATAGTTCCAACATACGATAGCTGATTCCCCGCAGGGTCGGTGTCGGATCCCGTTGTTCGGAGGAGAAGTCGGCCCGTGAGCAAAGAGTATTTTCACACGGTAATGCGCTTCGATAATCGTTCCGTCGCCGACCGTGCTTCGATGGTACGCCCAAAGGTTACCGAGAAACTTCTTCCTTGACGACTGGGTCGTATAGTTGATTAGGATGTATAACTGCCTGGCTACCAACGGAACGAGTCCAAGAGAAAAGCCCGTCATTACTTCTGGCCAGTTTATGTCGTTCAATGTGGCTCCGCGGCGGGTAATTGACTGATCGAGCGAATTGCATGTAGTCACCAGTTGTCGCACACCAATAGATTTCCCCCGTCTAGCCTTTAGACAACCACTGAACCTTACCCAGCTTGGCATTCGCATCTCCATGCCACATCATGAAACGCCAGTCACTGTCCACCGGCTAGAGGAATAGGTCCTCAGTATGCACGGCAACGTGTAACCACCATCCCGGCTGCTCTGCGCAATAGGCCACCATCGCTCACAACCCACTGGCTGGACAAGAGCCCATGACGAACGGGTTGAGGCCATGCTCAAATGGATATCTTCCACTTGGAAGAGCAACTCAAAAGTCGAAATCGGAATATAAATGGCAACGGCTGAACCAGACCCGATTCCCATTTTGGGGACGTCTGGTTCTACTTTCTCCTTGCCACCGACTCCCGCATCTTCACCCCTCGCCGTAGCAGCGCCAACCGCACCGTGCCAGCATCCGCGCCCAGCTTCACTCCAACCTGCTTGAGAGTCAGACCCTCCACATACAGCTCGGCCGCCCGGTCGACCTGCTCCTCACTGAGCCCCTGCTGTCGCATCGGCACGCCCATCCGGTGCAGGTGCTTGCTCACGGTTTGACGCTGGATCGAGAATTTCTCGGCCAACTGATACACCGTCAGACCCCGCGTGTAGTCCCGCGCCAGCTCGGCCTTCTCGGCATCCGACAGCTTCCGGTTTCGCGGCGACATCGGCACCACGGGGCGATCAACACCCTGTTCAACCTCAGCCTGTGCCTCCGCTAACAGGTTTGAAAGCCCCTGGCCTGCGGCAACGAGATTGGAGCTGTGCCTCAGAAACCGCACCTCGAGAAGCCTTGGCATCTCCACTGCCAGAGCTTTGTCATTTCGAGACTCCGATTCGTCCGTGGTAGAGGTCGCGGTCTCCGTTAACTTCCCACGGTTGCCCCACGATTGAGCGACCGTCCGCGAACCGTTCGAGCGCCGCACTCGAGTCAGGCACCAAAGTTCGCCGGACCACGCCAACCGCCAGCACGAGACGGGAAGGTCGGGGGACTCGTCGCCCTCGCTCCAGTCCTCAGCACCCAGTTCGATCAGGACCGCTGCCGCGAACCGCGGAAGAAATGCGTCAAGTCACCAATTCTCACCACATCCGGATCGTGTCACATGAGGCGTCGGAAGCTCGGCCGGCGCGGCGGCAGTACGCGAACGGGCAATGGACTCGACATCCAGCCACAGGGGGGCAAAGCAGGGACGAAATGCCCTATTGCGGTGAGGGAATCGGAGGTCAGGCTTCGAGGCATCGATGTTTCAGATGAGGACAGATCATGACGATGCCGCCGCTGTTTCCACCGCCGACGGGGTCTGCGCGCCCCCCGAGGGAGCGTCTGCTGTGGCCCTGGATCCTGTTCGGCGCAACGGTTCTCGCTCTCTGTGGATATGCCGCGGTGATCAGTGCCGCCGTGGACTCGGCGATCCGGTCGTCCACCGAGACTCCTGCTGCGGTTGCTCCCCCCGCGGAGAGCCCCACACCCACTCCGGCGGTGCTGATCCCACCGTTGCCTGCCATACCGCAACCCAAAACCATTACCTACGAAGTCATCTCGAATGCCGCCCTGAATACTGTCGTCTACTTCGACGAGCGGTCCGATCTCGCGAAGGAGCCGGGTGTTCGCGCGCCGTGGACGAGGACCGTGGTGAACAATTCGGCGGTGACCGTCTCAGGGCTCAGTGCGCAGACCAACGGCACGTCGATCACCTGCCGGATCACCGTGGACGGGGTGGTGGCGGACGAACGGACCGCCACGGGCAGGTATGCGGCGGTCAATTGCTCCGCGCGCTGATGTTCGCACGAATTGCCTTGCGCCCGAGGGGCTGTAGTATGAGCGTCTCGCGGTAGACGAAGGAGTGGGGGATGCCGTACGCCGTTGTGGGGGTTGTGACCCTCCTTTTGTGGGTGTATTGCCTGATCGATGTCATCACGGCGCCGGAGAGCGAAATTCGGCAGTTGCCGAAGGCCGGGTGGTTGCTGGTGGTCATCCTGTTGCCGACCGTCGGCGCGCTGCTGTGGTTGTTCATCGGGCGGCCGATCTCCGAAGGCCGTAGTACGACGCCGAGCCGGTATCCCGAGTATGACCGGCCCGGACGGTATGTACCGCAGAATCCGGAAGCGGACGAGGACTTTCTGCGGGGCCTGCGAGAGCGAGCGGAGCAGCAACGGCAGGAAGCACGGCGGCAGGAGGCGGCCAGGCAGGCCGAGATCGACCGGCAACGCGAAGCGGATGAACTCTAGTTTCGAGAACTCCGCACCGGCCCGATTCGGCTCGGCGGCCAGATCTTGAAGACGGCCCGGCCGCGGACATCGCTGACGGGAACAGTGCCTCTGAACTCGTCGGACGCGTGCGCTCGCGAATCCGATGAATGGTTTCGGTTGTCGCCCATGACCCACAGATAGCCCTCGGGCACTCGCACGGGATCGAATTCACGGCCTGACCCGTTGCTCGACCGGTAGGAAAGGCCCGGCCGGTACGGGACGGTGTACCGGGCGTAGGGCTCGTCGAGGGCCTTGCCGTCTACGATGACTCGTCCTTGCGGGTCACAGCACTGAACCGTCTGCCCGCCCACCGCGATGACGCGCTTCACGAGGTCGTTCTCGTCGGGCGGCGCCAATCCGAAGAACGAGAAGAAGTCCTCCACCGGCCGGATGACCGGATTGCTCGATCGGGGCGACGAGTATCCCTTGTTCCAGGAATCGGTCGGTCCCATGAACACGACCACATCACCCGGACGCGGGTCGCCGAAGTAGTAGCTCAGCTTCTCGACGAATATGCGATCCCCGGTGCATCCCGCACAGCCGTGCAACGTCGGTTCCATCGACTCCGACGGGATCAAATAGGGCCGCCCGACGAGGTTGACGATGACGGCCGCGATCACCGCGGCGATCACCACCAGGAACGGCAACTCCTGCCAGAACGGCCGCCTGACCTTCTTCGCGACCACCCGCTCGGCCGAAGTATTCGCGCTGTCGTCCGCCCCCGGCATCGGCACGGAGCCGCCCTCCACGTCTGCCACGCCGAACAGCGTAGCGGGTGCGCCCGGACGGAAATCACTTTCACTTAGGAAAGCTAATGAAATATCCTGGTAACAGCCGGTTCGACAGCAGAGGAGTACACAACGCGCAGGGACAACGACGACAACGACAGACCTTCGGCGGACCCGGTAGGCACGACTCCCGAACGGAAGATCGGGATGTTCGCCTCGTTGGCGGTCCGCAACTATCGCTACTATTTCGCCAGCCAGATGGTGTCGAATACGGGCACCTGGATGCAGCGGATCGCGCAGGACTGGCTGGTTCTGAGTCTTACCGGCAGTTCCTTCGCCGTCGGCATCACCACCGCCATGCAGTTTCTGCCGATGCTGCTGTTCGGGCTGTTCGGGGGGGTGATCGCGGACCGCTTCCGCAAACGGCGGCTGCTGCTCTTCACCCAAGGCGCCATGGGCGTGCTCGCCGCGGTGCTCGCGGTATCGACCCTCACGGGGATGGTGCAGGTGTGGCACGTCTATCTGCTGGCGTTCCTGCTCGGGCTGGTCACGGTGGTGGATAATCCGACGCGGCAGACCTTCGTGGCGGAACTGGTCGGGCCGGGGCAATTGCGTAACGCGGTGAGTTTGAATTCGGCGAACTTCCAGTCCGCGCGACTGGTCGGGCCGGCGGTGGCCGGTGTGGTGATCGCGGCGGTCGGCACGGGATGGGCGTTCGCGGTCAACGCCTTGTCGTTCGTGGCCGTCATCGGCAGTCTGCTGATGATGCGACCCGCGCAATTGCGGTCACTGCCGCCGGCGCCGCGCCGGAAAGGGCAGCTGCGGGAGGGGTTGCGGTATGTGAGTACGCGGCCGCAGCTGATCTGGCCGATCGTGCTCGTGGGTTTCATCGGGACATTCGGATTCAATTTCCCGACCGTGCTCTCCGGCTACGCCTACAACGTCTTCCACGTCGACGCCGGAATGTACGGGCTGCTCAACACGGCGCTGGCCGCCGGATCGCTGCTCGGCGCCCTACTGGCCGCGCGCCGGACCCAGGTGCGGTTGCGGATGCTGGTGATGACGGCCGTCGGCTTCGGCGTGCTGGAGGCGGTGACCGCGTTCGCGCCGGAGTACTGGCTGTTCACGGCGATGCTGACGGTCGTGGGCCTGCTCGGGCTGACGTTCAACACGTCCAGCAACTCGATGGTGCAACTGGCCACCGAACCGGTCGTGCGGGGCCGCGTCATGGCGCTCTACATGATGGTCTTCACCGGCGGCACCCCGATCGGCGGCCCCATCGTCGGCTGGATCACCGAACGATTCGGCCCCCGCATCGGCCTGTTCGCCTGCGGCACCGTCTCCGCCGCCGCCGCGGTAGCCGTCGCCCTGATCCTCGCCCGAGTAGGCCGCCTACGCCTCCAACTCTCCCGCCGCGGAGTCGAGTTCGTCCCCCGCGAACCCCTGACCGCCCTCGCATAGCCTCGTGGCACGGGCCAGTAGTGTCTCTGGGCATGGCACGGGATGAGCGCGGTGTGACCGCCCAGAGTGAGGACTTCGCTGCCTGGTACAACGAGGTGGTCTTCAAGGCCGGGCTCGTGGACCGGGGTCCGGCCAAGGGCACCATGGTCATTCGACCGTACGGGTATCGGTTGTGGGAGCAGTTGCAGTCCGAACTGGATCGGCGGATCAAGGCGACCGGGCACGAGAACGCCTACTTCCCGCTGTTGATCCCGCAGAGCTACCTCAGCCGCGAAGCCGAACATGTGGAAGGGTTTTCACCCGAACTGGCCGTGGTCACCCACGCCGGCGGCAAGGACCTCGAAGAGTCGCTGGTGGTGCGGCCGACGTCGGAGACGATCATCGGCGAGATGATGGCCAAGTGGATCAGCTCGCACCGGGATCTGCCGCTGCTGCTGAACCAGTGGTCGAACGTGGTGCGGTGGGAGCTGCGGCCGCGAATGTTCCTGCGCACCACCGAATTCCTGTGGCAGGAGGGGCACACCGCGCACGTCGACGCGGCCGACGCGCACCGGGAGACCAAGCTCGCGCTCGACATCTACCACGAGGTGGCACGCGACCTGGCCGCGATGCCGGTGGTTCCGGGCGAGAAGACGCCGGGCGAGCGGTTCGCGGGCGCGGTCGCCACGTTCACCATCGAGGGCATGATGCGCGACGGCCGCGCCCTGCAGGCGGGCACCTCGCACTACATGGGCACCAATTTCGCCACCGCCTTCGACATCCGGTACACCAGCGACGCCGGCCGGGACGAGTTGTGCCACACCACTTCCTGGGGCATGAGCACCCGCATGATCGGCGGCATCGTGATGACCCACGGCGACGACAAGGGCCTGGTCTTCCCGCCGCGGCTGGCGCCGTACCAGGCGGTGATCGTGCCGATCACGCGCGGCGGCAACACCGCGGTCGAGGCGGCGGCCGACGACCTGGCCCGCCGCCTGCGCGCGGCCGGGGTGCGCACGCACGTCGACGCCCGCCCGCAGCTGAGCCCCGGATTCAAATACAACGAGTGGGAGATGCGCGGCGTCCCGCTCCGGCTCGAGCTGGGGCCCCGCGATCTGGAAGCCGGGACCGCGATGCTGGTGCGACGACTCGGCGACGAGGGCAAGCAGGCCGTGCCGATCGACACCCTGCCGGATGCGCTGCCCGGCGTGCTGGACGAGTTCCAGGCTTTCCTGCTCGCCCGCGCTACCGAATTCCGTGACAGCCACACCCGAACAGTCGACGGCTGGGACGATTTCGCCGACGCCGTGTCGACCGGCTGGGCCCTGGCCCTGCACTGCGGCACCCCAGCCTGCGAGGAGGACATCAAGTCCGGCACCGCCGCCACCCCGCGATGCATCCCGCTGGACGGCGAACCGGCGACGGGTGCCTGCGTACGATGCGGCGCCGCATCGGCTTACGGCAAACGAGTGATCTTCGGCCGCGCCTACTGAGACAGCCGCGCGACCTGGTGACATAGGTGGCCTGCATCACAGTTTGACCGGGTCTGACGCGCTCGAGTAACGTCGCGGCAGTGGCTACGAAGCAGGGCGCCAAGGCCAGGCGCCACTACGGCGGTCGCACCGCCGAAGAGCGGGCCGGACAACGACGGGAACGACTGTTGCGGGCCGCGCTCGAGTTATTCGGCACCCAGGGGTATTCGGCCACCAGCATCGAGCAGTTGTGTTCCGCGGCAAGCATTTCCACGCGCAGTTTCTACGAGGAGATGAGCAGCCGGGAGCAGCTGCTGATCGCACTGGCCGACGACATCATCGGCCGCGCGGTCGCCGCCGCGCTGGCCGAGATCGAGGCGGCCGACGAGCTGCCCATCGCCGAGCGGATCGCCCGGGGAGTCCGCGTCTATCTCCAGATCACCTGTCGCACACCCGCTTCCGCGCGGGTGTGCTACATCGAGGTGGTCGGGGTCAGCGATGCCGTGGAGCGGTGGCGGGCCGGGTGGCGGACTCGTTTCCGTGAGCTGCTGCAGGACGAGGCCGAACGCGCGGTGTCGCGTGGCGAGGCCCGGCGGCGGGACTACCGGCTGTTCGCGATCGCGGTGATCGGCGCGGTGAACTCGATGGCCCAGGAACTCGCCCGCCACGAGCCGGAATCGCCGCTGACGCCGGACGATATCTGCGACGAGATCAGCGCGCTGGTGCTGGCCGGGATCGCCTGAGCCCCTGCGACTTCAGCTGACCCAGGGCGGGGTGAACCGGCTGACGTCGGCGAGTTCGCCGGAGAATCCGACCGGCACGCTCACCATCAGCACGGCCGGTGACTCGCCGGGGTTGTCGACCCGGATGCGAGCGCCGCCCGGCACGACGGCGGCGTCACCGGCCGACAACCGTTCGGGCACCTCGTCGATCGCGAGCACGATCTCGCCCGCCAGCATCACGAACACCTCCTCCCCCAGCACGCGATGCGGTGCTCCAGCGGTGCCGGGAGCCACCTCGAGCCGCCAGACGCACAGCTCGGTGCTGCCGGTGCCGGGCCGGGCGTAGGAAATGAAGCGGGCGTTGTGCATTTCGTGGACATCGGCCTCGGCGGCACGGACGACGGGCATCGGACATCTCCTCTTTTGTCAAGTTTCTTGACTATATAGTCAAGCTACTTGTCTTATCTGTCAAGTGCCAAGATGCAACCATGCCGACCCGCGCCGCCGCGCCCGCCCAGGACCTGCCCATGCTGCTGCTCGCGGCCGCCGCGGAGGTCACCGACGCCGTGCACGCCGCGGTGGCCGCGGCCGGTTTCGACGATGTGCGCCCCACCCACGGATTCGCCTTCGCCCGCATGGCGCCCCACGGCGCGACGGTCGGCGAGATCGCCGAACACCTCGGCGTCACCAAGCAGGCCGCCAGCCAGCTGGTCGAGGAATTGGTGAACAAGGGCTACGCCCAACGCAATCCGCATCCACGCGACGCCCGCTCCCGGCTCATCACCCTCACCCCGCGCGGGTGGGCGGCGACCCGGGCCGCCGACGCCGCGGCCGCCGAATTCACCGCGCGATGGGAAGCCGCCCTCGGCCGCGAGCGAACGGCCGGGCTGCGCGAGGCGCTCGCGCGAGTGGTCGCGCCGGGCAGAGTCCGGCCCTCGGCGTGGTGAGCGACTAGGCTCGACGCCACCGTCCCCGCGATACGAGTCCGCCATGCCCGACTACGCACACACCGACCACGCCGCCAAGGGCCGCGCCGACAAGGCCCGCCGCCTCGCGGCCTATCTCTGGCAGCGCGACATCACCGGCGCCGACCTGCTCGCCCTCCCCGCCGCGACCCGGCGCAAACTCGCCCGCGCGGCCGACACCAATCCGCCGAGCACCGACGAGACCTGGGCCATGGTCGCGCGCCTGCTCGACGAGAAAGACGACTGGGCCGCCCGCCACCCTGGGCACCCCGCGGCACGCCGATCACACCGCGACGAGAAGATCCTGTGGGTGAAGCCGCCGGTGAAGCCGTGGACCGCGCCCGGCCCGGGGTCTTGACAGCAAGAAATGAACAAGGGTTCACTCCTTGATGTGGCACCCGACTACGAACAGCATTCCGGCACCCGCCCCGCGGCCTGGCGCGACGACGCGACCAGCGGCGACGACTCGCCCTACGCCGGCCTTCCCGCGCCGGAGGCCGATATCGCCTACCGCACGCTGACCTACGAGGTGACCGGCCGCATCGCGCGGATCACCTTCGATCGGCCCGAACACGGCAACGCGATCACCGCCGACACCCCGATCGAGCTGGCACACGCGGTCGAGCGAGCGGATCTGGACCCGCGCGTACACGTCATGGTGGTGTCGGGCCGCGGCAAGGGCTTCTGCGGCGGCTACGATCTGTCGATCTTCGCCGAGGGCGGATTCTCCCCCACCGGCGCGGCTCAGCCCACCACGGGCACGGTGGTCGATCCCGCCGTACAGGCCCGCAACCACAATCCTTGGGGCACTTGGGATCCCATGGTCGACTACCAGATGATGAGTCGGTTCAACCGCGGTTTCGCCAGCCTGCTGCACGCCAACAAGCCGGTCGTGGCGAAACTGCACGGCTTCGCCGTGGCCGGGGGCACCGATATCGCCCTGTTCGCGGACCAGATCATCTGCGCCGACGACACCAAGATCGGCTACCCGCCCACCCGCGTGTGGGGCATCCCCGCCGCGGGCATGTGGGCGCATCGTCTCGGCGATCAGCGCGCCAAGCGGCTGCTGTTCACCGGCGACTGCCTGACCGGCAAGCAGGCCGTCGAATGGGGCCTGGCGGTCGAGTCCTGTCCCGCCGCGGAACTCGACGAGCGCACCGAGCAACTGCTGCAACGAATCTCGCAGGTGCCGATCAACCAGCTGATCATGGCGAAGCTGGCGCTCAACAGCGCGCTGCTGGCGCAGGGCGTGACGAACTCGGGCATGGTCAGCACGGTCTTCGACGGCATCTCCCGTCACACCCGCGAGGGCTACGCGTTCCAATTGCGCTCGGCCACCGTGGGTTTCCGCGAGGCCGTGCGCGAGCGCGACGAGCCGTTCGGGGACTGGAAGCGGGCACAGTTCGAGAAGGGTTCGGGCGCAGAAGAATAGAGTCTGTATCCCCGACCCGTACAGGACGACCGGAGAACGCCGCTCAGCCGAGATCGATATCCGTGCTGCGCTCAGCGCCCGCGATCACTCTCTCGGCCAGCGACCGGACCGCCTTCGCCTCGTCCTCGGTCATGTCGTCGATGAACAGCCGCCGCACCAGCTCGACGTGGTGGGGGGCGGCCTGCTCGAGGGCGCGGCGGCCGGAATCGGTCAGCCGCACCAGGACGCCGCGCGCGTCGTCGGCGGCGGGGGTGCGCGACACCAGGCCGCGAGTGTCCATGCGGCCCAGATGCTTCGACAGGCGGCTCTTGTCCCAGCAGATCTCGGCGGCCAGCTCCTTGGCCCGCAGGCAACCGCCCGGCGCCGCCGACAATGCCACCAGAATCTCGTAGTCGGACATCGACAGCCCGTCGCGGGCCAGCCCGGCCGCCATCGCCGCGTCCAGGCGCTGCCGCATCCGGATGTACGCGGACCAAGTCGCCTGTTCCGCGTCGCCGAGCCATCGCACCATGGGAATGATCCTAACCGTCGTTTGGTTGACATGGACACCAACCCATCGAGGAGGTCCCGATGCCCGCCGTCACCGTCGACAACATCCTGGTGCTACCGCGGCTCACGCGGCCGGACGACACCGCGCGGCAGCGTCCGGTCCGCGGTATCAGCACGGCGCACCGGCAGCGCGAGGGCGCAGGATTCGAGGTGCGCCGGCCGTTCCCCAGCACGGAGCTGCGCCAGGCCGACCCGTTCATCCTGCTGGATCAGATGGGCCCGGTCGCCTACGAGCCCTACGAGGCCAAGGGCGCGCCCTGGCATCCCCACCGCGGCTTCGAGACCGTCACCTACATGCTCGACGGCACGATGGTGCACCACGACTCGAACGGCGGCGGCGGTGTCATCAGCGAGGGCGACACCCAGTGGATGACGGCCGGCTCCGGCATCCTGCACGACGAACTGCCCGCCGAGGAGCTGGTGATCTCCGGCGGGGTCTTCCACGGCATCCAGCTGTGGGTGAACCTGCCGCGGGCGCGGAAGATGGCGCCACCGCGCTATCAGGACCTGCGCGCGGGCGAGCTGACGCTGGTGAGTTCGCACGACGGCGGCGCGCTGGTCCGCATCATCGCGGGCGAGATCGGCGGCTTCGCGGGCCCCGGCTCCACCTACACCCCGATCGCCTACGCGCACGCCTCCCTCAGCCCCGGCGGACGGCTGGAAACGCCGTGGCCGCAAGAGTTCTCGGCGATGGCGTACGTGCTCGCCGGTAGCGGCACCGCGGGTGCCGACGGCCGCCCGCTCACCGAGGGACAGCTCGCGGTGTTCGGCCCCGGCGACGCGCTCACCCTGACCGCCGACGAGGCCCAGCACACTCCGTCCGGTGCGCTGGAGGTACTGCTGCTCGGCGGCGCGCCGATCCGCGAGCCGGTGGTGCAATACGGGCCCTTCGTGATGAACTCGCGCAGCGAAATCATCGAGGCCATCGAGGATTTCGAGGCGGGCCGGATGGGGCACATTCCGGCCGAGCACGTGACCGGGCGACGACTGGGCGAGTAAGCGGCTCTCGGCCGCCCAGTTGACAATCCGCCGAGCCATCAGAACAGTAGACTCCGCGGATCCCGGTCCGGCCCCTCGGGGAGTGCCGACCGGCCCGTCTCAGACGACCCATCAGACATCGAGGAATACATGAACGTTCGCAGGCTAATCGTGTCCGCCAGCGCGGGACTGATCACCCTCGCGGCCCCGATCACGCTCTCCACCTCGGCCTCCGCCGATTCTTTCGTTCCCTCCGGCTCGGCCGGAACCGGCTCCTCCGGCATCGATGACGTCATCGGCGCCACCGGATCCTCGGGACTCGCCCAGACCGGCTCGGCCGGCGGCACTTTCAAGAACTGCGACGAGGCCCGCGCCGCGGGTCGGGCGCCGCTGTTCCGCGGCGAGCCCGGCTACTCCCCGCACCTGGACCCCGACGGCACCGGAATGGCCTGCCCGACCGTCTGAACGGCTCTCAGAGCGGCATTCGCGTAAACGACGACACCCGGTGTGGCAGCGTGCCACACCGGGTGTCGTGTGTCCGGGCTCAGCGGCGGAAGACCTTCACCAGCACCAGCAGCAGGACCAGCGCGCCCGCGCCGATCAGGCTGTACTTCACCTTCGGCTCGTTGACCTTCGCGACCACGGCCTGTTTGGTGTTGTCGGCGATCCGCTGCGGGTCCGCCCGCACCGCGAGTTCGTCGAGTGTGTTCGCGAGCCGATTGCGCGCGGCTTCGATCTCCCGCTCGATGCCCTCGGTTTCCTTCGCCACAAGTGTCTCCTGATATTCGTCGTCGGTCGGCGTGCGTTGCTAGGGGAGGAGTCTATCCGGCGCGGGGAAGTCGTCGCCGTTGTCACCGCTGTCGATTACCGTGCTTGGACATGACCGAGAACCGACTCAGTCCCGGCGACACCGCGCCGGAATTCACCCTCCCCGACGCCGACGGCAAGGAGGTGTCCCTCGCCGACTACCGCGGCCGGAAGGTGATCGTCTACTTCTACCCCGCCGCGAGCACGCCGGGCTGCACCAAGCAGGCCTGCGACTTCCGCGACAATCTCGCCGAACTCGGCGGCGCGGGCATCGACGTCATCGGCATCTCCCCCGACAAGCCGGCCAAGCTGGCCAAGTTCCGCGACAACGAGAAGCTCACCTTCCCGCTGCTGTCCGACCCCGACCGCGAGGTGCTCACCGCCTGGGGCGCTTTTGGCGAGAAGACCATGTACGGCAAGAAGATCACCGGGGTGCTGCGCTCCACCTTCCTGGTCGACGAGGACGGCAAGATCGCGCTCGCCCAGTACAACGTGCGCGCCACCGGCCACGTGGCGAAGCTCCGCCGCGATCTGTCGGTGTAGTCCGCCGCTGCCGACGAAACGGCCCGGGACATGCTGTCCCGGGCCGTTTCGTCGTTCAGACGCGCGGCATCATCTGGGCCGCCCACTGGACCATCATGCGCCAGTGGTTGTCCCACCACTTGCCGAATTCCGCGGTGCCGAACTGCGGCGGCGCGGCCTCGCCCGGGAACAGCAGCGAGCCGTTGGGGGCGCCGACCGGGACGGTGGGGGCCGGGATCACCGAGGACGGGCCCGTGGCCGCCGGTTCCGCGTCGGAGTGGTGCAGCAGCGTCTGGGGCTGTCCCTCCGAAACCTCGGAATCGGATGACTCCGAGTCGAATTGCCGTACTCCGAGGCGATCGGAATGGCGGGAGCGCCAATTGACGGTGGCCGGGTCGACGGTGATGATCTCGGGATCCTGCTCCGAGACGGCGGATTCGTCGCTGGCTCCCCACTCGGCGCTCCGCCGCTGTGTGGGGAACGCGCGGTGGGTCTGGGCCGCTACCCGGGCATCGGTCAGCTCGGAGCCGGAGCGCGACGTGCCTGTCGCGTGGTAGGCGCCGCCGACGACCAGACCGCCCGCCAGCACGCTCGCCGCCGCGAACACGGCTGTGGCGCCGCGCGAGACCCGGGCGCGGGCCTCGCTCTCGGCACCGGCCGAGGGCGGCTGTGCCACCAGCGCGGCGCCGATCGCCGATCCGGCCGCGGCCACCTTGCACGGCACGATCGAGGCGCCGAAGCCGGCGCCCAGCGCCGAGGTGACGGCGGTATCACCGGCGGCGGAACCGATCAGCACCACCGCGTCGGGCTCGACACCGGCGGCCTCGAACTGGTCCCACGCGGCCGTGACCGCGGGCCGCATCGTCTCGCGGGTGATCACGCCACCCGCCGTCGTCAGACCGGCCAGCACCCGGTCGCGGCCCGGGGAGATCAGCGAGAAGCCCTGGTAGCCGGGCACCACCTCGCAGATCACCAGATGGTCGAAGCCGTCGACCCAGGTCATGGCACGGGCCAGTGCGAGATGCGCGGACTTGGCCGACACCAGCGACGCCGTGCGCCACGGGCCCGAGGCCAGGCCGGTGACGATCGCGCGGCGCTCGGCCGCGTCGCGGTAGGTGACCGCCGCGCCGACGGCCTCGTAGTCGGCGCCGAGTTCGGCGTCGAGATCCGCCAGCGCGGTTTCGACCGCGTGGGCCAGATCGTGTGTGCCGTCGCCGCGGATCTGCTGGGTGCGATGGTGCAGAATTCGCTCCGGCAGACTGTCCGGGCCGTTGCGCAGCGCCACCGCCTGCACGGCGCCGCGCTCGGTGGAAACGCCGAATGTCACCACTAATCGAGCCACTACTGATCAGCCTTCCGCCTGGTCGATGGACGCTCACTCGGTTATGTGTTCGTCACCACATCTGGTACGGATGGGTTATGAACGGCAATCAAACCGGACACACTCGGTGCCGCCGCGTGTCATCAGCGTGTCGCTACCGCTAGCCTGGTGACGTGGTGGAAGCGCGCACGGCAATGAGGTCGAACCGACGTGCGGACCCCGCGTTGGAGTTGCAGGACGACCCGCGGGAACTCATGCCCCGCCGCCGCCCCACGCAGGAACGCAGCAAACGCAAGTTCGACGCCCTCCTGCAGGCATCCCGGGAACTGCTGGTGGAAGTCGGCTTCGAATCGTTCACGTGTGAAGAGGTCGCGGCCCGCGCCGAGGTCCCCATCGGCACGCTGTACCAGTTCTTCGCCAACAAGTACGTCATCGTGTGCGAACTCAACCGCCAGGATCTGGTCGCGGTCTCGCAGGAACTGGCCGACTTCCACGGCGAGATCCCGTCGATGGACTGGCTGCGCCACATGAACAAACTCGTCGACCACCTGGCCGACCTGTGGATGACCGACCCCTCCCGCCGCGAGGTGTGGCTGGCCATGCAGTCCACCCCCTCGACCCGGGCCACCGGCGCCATCCACGAGAAGGAGTTCGCCGAAGTGGTGCAGCAGATGCTGCGCCCCTTGATGCCCCGCACGCCCCGCGCCCGCCGCTCCATGATGGCGCAGGTCCTCGTCCACGTCGTCTACTCGATGATGAACTTCTCCGTCCAGGACGGTCTGAGCCACGAGGCCGCCGTATCCGAACTCAAGCGCCTCATGGTCGCGTATCTGCTCGTGGCGGAGAAGGAGTCCCGCACGGGCGGGCAGCGCGACGAGTAGGCGGAGTGCTCAGGAGTTGATGAGGTCCGCCAGTTCGCCCGGGTCTTCCAGGACGACCATGGCGGCGGCGGTGTCGCCGTCGTGGGTGAGGGAGAGGTGGACCCGGACCCGGGGAAGGAATTCGGCGGCGAGGCCGTGCAGTTTGATGCTGGGGCGGCCCCAGGCGTCGTTGACCACCTCGATGAGTGGGTACGGGTTGTCGCCGATCTGGGGGCTGCGGGCGAAACGTGATGAGGCCCAGGCCTTCAGGACCGCCTCCTTGGCCGCCCAGCGGGCCGCGTAGCTGCGCGCGGGGTCGGTGCCCTTGCTCTCGCAGTAGCGGCGCTCCCCCGCCGTGAAGCTCTCCCGGAGCATCGTGGTTCCGGCTCGCTTCAACTGTTCGGCGAACTCGGAAATTGTCACCAGGTCCAGCCCGATCCCCAAGATGGTCACAGCGTCGCAGCTCCTCAACCGTCTGTGCACCGCGGCGACCGCGTCACCGCCGTTCGTTCAATGAACTCGAACACGACGACCGCCGCTCGTGACGGCGATCACCGATCCGGCTGCAACATACCAGCGGCGCAGCCGTTCCTCACCGACAACGGGAGACGGACCGCGGGGATGTCCGCCCGCCGGGTGGCATGCGGCAACCGCTGCCGCGAATATGGCTGCGCGGCAGCGGTTTCCGTCGATTCGGGCTCAGCGGCAGGCGGGCCCGCCGTCGGTCACGTAGGTGCCGTCCTGCGCCAGGCGCGCCTGGGGCGAGAGCAGCATGTCGGCCTCCAACTGCCGGATCTGCCGCGACGGCGTGCCGTCCGCGCCCAGCCGGCGGTCGGCGGGCCGCTCGTACAGCGGAGCGCCGCCGCACATGGCCTCGACGAACCGCTGCCGTCCGGCCAGCTGCCGCTCCTGCGCCCGGCGCAGGTACTCCTCGCGCCGCTGCGGGTCGATGGCCTGAACGAATGCCTGCGGGTGCACGACCGCGAGCAGCCCGGACACATGGCCGAAGCCGAGCGAGGTGACCAGACCGGCCTTGAGCGCGAACCGATCTCCGAACCGCAGCGGCTCACGCGCCCACACCAGGTGCGGGTACTCGGCCATCTTGTCGTCGACGCAGTCGAGGCTGCGGTTCGGCGGGATCACGCCCTGTTCCAGCACCTGGCACAGCCCGATCAGCTGGAAGGCCGCCGCGCCGCCCTTGGCGTGGCCGGTGAGCGACTTCTGCGAGATCACGAACAGCGGCGCGCCCTCAGACCGGCCCAGCGCGCCCGCGAGCCGCTCGTGCAGCTCCGACTCGTTGGGATCGTTCGCGGCCGTGGAGGTGTCGTGCTTGGACACCACCGCGATGTCGTCCGGCCCCACTCCCAGCTTGCGCAGTTCGGCCGCCAGCCGCGACTGCGCGCCGCCCCGGCCCGCACCCAGCGCGCCCAGCCCGGGGGCCGGGATCGAGGTGTGCACGCCGTCGGCGAACGACTGCGCGTAGGCCACCACGCCCAGCACGGGCAGCCCGGCCTCCAGCGCGATGTCACCGCGCGCCAGCAGAACCGTTCCGCCGCCCTGGGATTCGACGAATCCGCCGCGGCGGCGGTCGTTGGCCCGGGAGAAGTAGCGGTCGCTGATGCCCTTGGCGCTCATCGCGGCCGAGTCGGCGGTGGCCGACATGTCACCGAAGCCGACGATGCCCTCGATACCGAGATCGTCGTAACCACCGGCGACCACGACCTCGGCCTTGCCGAGCCGGATCTTGTCCACGCCCTCCTCGACCGACACCGCCGCGGTCGCGCACGCCGCGACCGGGTGGATCATCCCGCCGTAGCTGCCGATGTAGGACTGCACCACATGCGCCAGAGCGACATTCGGCAGCGCCTCCTGCAGGATGTCGTTGGCGCGCGGCTCACCGAGCAGGTTGTCGATGTACAGCGACCGCATGGAGGACATGCCGCCCATACCGGTGCCCTGGGTGTTGGCCACCAGCGAGGGGTGCACCCAGCTCATCAGCTCGGCGGGGCTGAACCCGGCGGACAGGAACGCGTCCACGGTGCAGACGATGTTCCACAGCGCCACCCGGTCCACCGAACTCGCCATGTCCGGCGAGATGCCCCACTTGGTCGGATCCCAGCCCTGCGGGATCTGACCGCCGACGGTGCGCGACAGCTTCGCCTTGCGCGGCACGCGAATCTCGGTGCCGGCCTGGCGAGTCACCTGCCAGTCACCGGAATCCGGCACCGGCGCGACGATCGTGTGCTCCGGATCGGCGGCCTGGAAGGCGCGCGCCTCGGCCTCGCTGGTGACCACGAACGACAGGTCCTTGTCCAGGAACACCGAGGTCAGCAGCGGCGAGGTGTTGTCGACCATGGCGCCGTCGTCGCTGTAGCGGCGCACACCGCAGCGGGCCACGACCGTGTCGTGGTAGCGCTCGGCCACCTCCGACTCGTCCACGTACTCACCGGATTCGGCGTCGTACCAGCCGGGCTTGGGCTCGTTCTCCCAAGTCACCAGGCCGGTGGTCCACGCCAGCTCCAGCACGCCGGCCGCCGACAGCTCGTCGGAGACCTCCATCTCGAAGCGGGTGCGGGCCGAGCCGTAGGGGCCGAGTTCACCGGCGCCGACGATGACGACCATGTCGGTGAGATCGGCTGTCACCGTGCCCCATTCGGGCACCGGCAGCGCCGAGGTCAGCGTCGGCGGCGTGGGCAGGGCGGCGATGGTCCGCTCGGCGGACGCCGATTCCGCTGTGCCGGAGTCGGTTTCGGCGTTCTCCGCCTCCTTCGCCAGCGCGGGCAGATCGAGCTTGGCGCGCGCCAGGCCGCCGGTCAGGTCGATCTGCTGCGGGCCGGACGCGGTCACCACGCGGGCGCGGCTGGTGCACCACTTCAGCAGCTCGTCGGCGATCTCCGTGGTCGACCAGGTCTGCACACCGGCCTGCTCGACCGCCGCGACCAGCGGATCGTTGTGGCCCATCAGCCCGGTGCCGCGCACCCAGCCGATCAGCGCGTGCACCAGGGTGACCCGCTGCGACCACGACTTCTCCACCTTCCACTTGGCGACCACGGCGTCCAGCGCCGCCTTGGACTCGCCGTAGGCGCCGTCACCGCCGAAGATGCCGCGGTTGGGCGAACCCGGCAGCACCACATGCAGTTTCGCGTCCACGTCGTGGTCGGCGCCGAGGCCGGACAGGCCGCCGATGAGGCGCTCCACCGACCACAGCAGCACCCGCATCTCCATCTCGGCGCGGGCCCCGGCGTCGGCCAGGTCGCCCGCCACCCGCGGGGCCGCGAAGGGCAGCAGCAGCGTCGGCGTCATCGCCGGTTTGACGAGAATCTTCGCGCCACCGGCGTTGTCGGTCTGCTCGTTGCCCACCCAGTCGATCAGCGCGTCGACGTCGGCGTAGGACGCCATGTTGGCGGGCACCACCCACAGGGCCGCGCCGTGCCGGGCGTTCTCGCGGTAGAGGCGCTTGTAGAACCCGAGCCGGTTGTCATCGAGCTTGGAGGTGGTGACGACGACCGTCGCGCCGCCACCGAGCAGGCGCCCCGCGGCCGCGGCCGCGATGGAGCCCTTGCTGGCTCCGGTGATCACGGCGATGTCCGAGGACCAGGTACCGGCCTGCTCGGTGTCCAGCGCCGCCTCGGCGATCCGCTCGTAGACCCCGGCGAGCACCGAGCGCGCCTCCGCCATCGCCCGCTGCCGCCACCAGTTCGCCTGCGCCGCAACGGTTTCACCCGCACCGACGAAGGTGTCGACCGGCAGCTCACCGAGGTCGGCGTCGTCGCCGAGCCACAGCCGCGCCAGATCCTCGCGGGCGGTGGCCCAGCGGTCGTCGATCAGCACCGCCTTGCGGCCGTCGAAGGCCGGGGCGACCAATCGCGGCCAGTCCGAACCGAGTTCGGCCGACACCAGGTCGACCAGCGAGTCGTCGGTGGCCTCCGGCGCGGACGCCTGCTCGGCCAGCCCCAGCTGCTCCAACACGACTCGGGCGGCCGTGGCCAGTACACCGTCGCGACCGGTGATCTGCTCGGTGAACTCGCCCAGCGCGGCGGCGTCGACGGTCGCGCCGCCGCCACCACCGGCGGCGGGCAGCGAGACGCTGACTCCGCGCCGGGCGGCCACCGACTGCACGGCGGCGTCGATCGCGGCGTCCACGGCGGCACCGTCGCCGAGCGCACCCGAGACCAGGCCGCCCAGGTCGCCACCGCGCACGCTGGCGCCCTCGCGGGTCCCGAGCGACACCTCGGCGGTGACGTGGTGGGCCCAGCCGTCACCGAGTTCCCACACCTTCTTCACACGGTCGGCGATGGCCGCCGGGCGCTTGCCGGAGGGGCCGAACACCTTGCGCAGGTGGTCGCCGACGGCGTCGGACAGCACCGAGCCGAACGGCTTGTAGGTGCGGGCCAGGCGCTCCACGGTCGCCGAGAGCGCGCCCATGTCGGCGTCGGCGGCGCCGTCGATGGCGCCCAGCGACAGTTCCGAGCCGAGGTCGACCAGCAGCTGGTTACGCCGCGAGGACACGCCGTCGCACAGGCTCTCGATGGTGTCCACCGGGCCGATCTGGTCCAGGCGCAGCTTGGTCCACAGGGCGATCAGCACGCGGGTGGCGTCGGCGGCGGTGAACGGGATGTCGTCCGGACGCGGACCGCCGGAGGCGGCGACCGGGGCCGGAGCGGCAGCGGCCGGAGCGGCAGCGGCGGCCGGGACCTGTTCGGCCGCAACCTCTTCCGGCTCCTCCACCGGAGCCGGGTCGGTGTCGGTGGAATACACCACCCCGGCCTCGCGCTCGATATTGAGCACCTCGACCTTGGCGGTGGCGAACTGCGGCAGCTTCAACGTGTTGGTGGCCAGGTTCGCCACGGTCGGCGTCGCGGCCAGGCCGATCTCGACGAAACGCTCCACCCCGAGCCCGCCCTCGGCCGGGTCGCCGAACAGCAGGTCCTGGGTCTCGATCCAGCGCACCGGGCTGGCGAACTGCCAGGCCAGCAGCTCGATCAGCACCACCCGGCACAGCTCGTTCGGGCGCGCGGACCAGTTCTCCCAGTCGGCCAGCACCCGGGCCAGCGGCTCGGACGGGACCAGCTCCGCGATCTCGGTGAGGAACTCGCGCTCCAGCGAGAAGGGTCGCGGCACCAGGTTCGGAATGTAGCGTCCCGCAAGGACTTCGGGGTGCAGGTTCTCCGGCAGCAGGTCCTCGAGCTTCTGCCGGAACTCCGGCACGCCCTTGCGCAGCACGGTCGAATGGAACGGCACGTCGATGCCGGGCACCAGCACGAAGGCCCGCTTGCCGCCGAATTCCGCACGGCGGCGCTCGATCTCGGCCTCCAGCTCCTCGAGGCCCTTGACCGTGCCGGCGATCGCGTACTGCGAGCCGCGCAGGTTCAGGTTGACGACCTCGAGAAATTCACCGGCACGAGTTGCGACCTCCGCGACGAAGTCGACGACCTCGGCGTCGGGCAGTCCGATCTGCGACGGCCGGATGGCGGCCATGCGATAGTCGCTGCGGCCCTGGGCATCCCGCGGCACCAGCTCGTGCATGGCCGAGCCGCGCTGGAACACCACCTCGAGCACGGCCTCCAGCGGCAGCACCCCGGCGACCGCGGCGAGTGCGTTGTACTCGCCGACCGAGTGCCCGGCCAGCATCGCGCCCTCGACGAAGGCCCCGGCCTCGCGCAGCTCGGCCACCTGGGCGACGCCCAGGGTCGCCATCGCGACCTGGGTGAACTGCGTCAGGTGCAGCACGCCCTGCGGGTGGCGGTACTCCACGCCGCGGGCCTTGAGGTAGGTCGGGTTGTCGCGCACCACGGCCAGGATGGAGAAGCCCAGCGCCTCGCGGGTGTGCTTGTCGGCGCGGTCCCACACCTGCTTCGCCGCCTTGGAGCGCGAGCGAGCATCCAGGCCCATCCCCTTGGACTGGATGCCCTGACCGGGGAAGGCGTACACGGTCTTGGGCGCGGCGAGCCGGCCGGTGCCGGTCATCACCAGTTCGCCCGCGGCGCGGCAGGAGACCTCGATGATCTCGCTGCCCTGGTCGACGGCGATCCGCTCGACCCGCACGTCGATCTCGGCGCCGGGTCGCACCATGCCCAGGAACCGGGTGGTCCAGGCGGTGAGAGTCCGTGCGGGAACCGGGGATTCGGGGTCGACGGCGGACACCGCGTGCTGCGCGGCGGCCGACAGCCACATGCCGTGCACGATCGGGCTGCCCAGCCCGGCCAGCTTGGCGGCGTTGTCGCTGGTGTGAATCGGGTTGTGGTCACCGGACACCGCGGCGAAGGCGGCCATGGCGCGCGGCGCGACCATGGTGAGATCGCGGCGGCGGCGCCGCGGGGTGTCGGTGGCGGAGTCGGAGACGGTGCCCGCGGCGCGCGGCGGATCGGTGAGTTCACCGGCGCCGGTGCGGCCGCGAATCGCGAAGCGCTCCACCAGTTTCGCCACGGTCGGGGTCTCGAGGCCGTGATCGCGCATCACGCCGACGGTGACGTTCACCTCGACGACGCGGCCCAGGTCGGTGTCGAGCACCGACGCGGACTCGGCGCGCACGCTGAGCACCGCCGCGCTGTCGGGCAGCGCACCCACCAGTTCGATCCGGTGATCGAGGTGCACCAGATCCAGCATGCCCTCGATGACGGCGGCGCCCGCATCGGTGCGACCGGCACCGAGCACCGCGAAGACGGCGGGCCAGCACGCGCCCACCAGCACGTCCGGCACGGTGCGGCCGATGGTGCTCAGGCTCGGCGGCAGCCCGGAGCCGGTGACTCCGGCGTGGTCGGCGATCAGATCCGGGGTCCAGGCCGTGTTGACGTGCGCGACGTGGATGCCGTCGACGGACTTGACCTCCGGCAGCGACTGCCCGGCGGCGACCGCCAGCAGCGCCGACATGGCGGCCTCGGCATCGTCCTCGGTGATCACCGGCGCGCCGCCGTTGTAGACCGAGGCGGGCACGGTGATGCGGATGCGCACCGCGTCCCGGCCCTGCCCGTTTTCGCCCGGGTGGGAGCCCTGCGTGGTTCCGCTCGCCGCCGTCTCCGGGCTCTGACCACCCGGGCGGGGCAGCGGCACCGAAAGTTCCACGTACGCATGGTCGTTCGTGGGGCCCTCGGTGGCGCGCAGGGTCGCACCGGTCGGCGGGTGCTTGGCGCCCTTGCCGTTCATGGTCCACTCGCTCAGATCACCGAGCCGGTGGATCGGGTTGACCGTGGTGCGTCCGGCCCACTGCACATCCGGCGCGGCGAGCACGATGTCGATCGCGCCCGCGGCGACCTCGACGCGGCGGCGGCCGTCGACCGCCTTCGGCGTCACGCCGTCGCGCATCAGCGCGTAGGCAGTGTTCTGTTCGAACCGGTCCAGCAGCTCGCCGACCGGCTCGTCGACCCGGGTGATGCCCGCGACGGACACCGTGCCCGGGATGACACACACCTGGTCGGCGGAGTAGCGCGGGTCGTGGGCCTGCCACAGCGAGTCCGACCGCCACCAGCGCCGCACGTCCTGATCGACGACCGGCACGAAGTTCACCGGCTTGCCCGGGGTCTTGCACAGCGAGACGAAGAACGGCACGTCGGCCGGATGCAGCACGGTGTTCGCGGCGGCGGGGTACTGCTCCTTCAACGCGCAGATCGCCTGCACCGGCTGCTCGAACGCGTCGTCATCGCCGAACAGGGTCGCGATCTCGCCGCGGTCGGCGGGGTGCAGCCGCGATTCGGTGCGGCGCATCATCTCCGCGAACCGGTCGCGCCAGGTGATGTCCAGCCACACCGAGCGGGTGGCGTCGGCGATTGCCTCGCCCAGGTCGCTGCCGCAGTCGAAGTCCCTGCGGCGGTCCAGGCCGACCGCGAGTTCGACGTAGCGCTCCAGCCATTCCAGGTAGGTCATGGTGGCGACGTCGCCGAAGTACGGCTTGGCGGTGCTGTTGAGCGCCTCGATGATCTCCGCGCGCCGCTCGGCGACCGCGTCGGCGTCCCCGGCGACCTCGTCCAGCAGGCGGCCGGTGCGCGAGGCCGAGTTGTCGATCTCGTGGATGTCGGCGCCCAATTGGCTTCGGCCGGACGCCATTCCGCCGACCGCGGTGCCCGCGCCCACCCAGTCGGGGGTGCCGGGGGTGTCGACCAGCAGCTGCTTCACCTCGGGGGCCGTGGTGGCCTCCAGTGTCGCCATCGCGGCGGTGCCGACCAGCACACCGTCCAGCGGCATGGCCGGATAACCGTGTGCCACAGACCATTCGCCGGTCAGGTACTCGGTGGAGCGCTCGGGGGTCCCGATGCCGCCGCCGACGCAGACCACCACGTTGGCGCGGTTGCGCAGCTCGGCGTAGGTCTCCAGCAGCAGATCGTCGAGGTCCTCCCAGGAGTGGTGACCGCCGGCCTTGCCGCCCTCGATGTGCATGATCACCGGGTAGTCGCCGACCGCGTCGGCGATGCGCAGCACCGCGCGGATCTGCGCGACGGTGCCGGGCTTGAACGCGACGTGGGTGATGCCGACCTCGGAGAGTTCCTCGATCAGCGCCACGGCCTCGTCCAGTTCGGGGATCCCCGCGGTGACGATCACGCCGTCGAGCGGCGCGCCCGCCGACCGTGCCCGCTGCACCAGCCGCTTGCCGCCCAGCTGCAGCTTCCACAGGTAGGGGTCGAGGAACAGCGAGTTGAACTGCACCGCGCGACCCGGGTGCAGCAGCGTCCGCAATTCGGCCACCCGGTCGGCGAAGATCTGCTCGGTCACCTGGCCGCCGCCGGCGAGTTCGGCCCAGTGGCCCGCATTGGCCGCGGCCGCAACGATTTTCGCGTCGACCGTGGTGGGCGTCATGCCCGCCAGCAGGATCGGCGAGCGGCCGGTCAGGCGGGTGAAGGAGGTCTCGACCACGACGCGGCCGTTGGGCAGGCGCACCGGCCGGGGTGCGAACGCCGACCACGCCGGGGCCACCTCGGGCGCGGCGCCCGGGGTGAACAGGCTGCGCTGCCCGGGACGGGTCGCGACCGGGACGGCGCCGACGCCGGTGCCCTTCAGCGAGCCCTGGGTCAGCCGGGTCAGCAGATCGCCGGGGCCGAGATCCAGAATCCAGTGGGCGTCGGCCGAAACCACTCCGTCGACGATCTCCACCCAGTCGACCGGGTCGACCAGGATCGCGCGCGCCAGCTCGGCGGCCAGCTCGGTGTCGATGTCGCACTGGGTGGCCCATGCCGTCACCAGGTCGACCGTGTCGGCCAGTGCCGGGTGGTGGAACGCCACCTCGACCTCGACATCCTCGAACACCGGCGCGAACACGGCGCCGCCACGCTTCTTGGCGTCCCGGTCGCGGGTCTGCTCGTCGTGGATCCGGGCGCAGTGCTGCCGCACCCGGTCGAGCTGGGATACGGTGCCGGACAACACGACTCGACGCCGTCCGTTGCGGATCGACACCACCGCGGCAACATTCGGGTCCACGCCCCGCGAGACCTCGGCCACGACGGCGCGCAGCTGTTCCGGGTCGACGTTGGACACCGCGACCATCGGCGACTTCGCGCCCACCGGAATCAATCCGCGGCGGCGTGCCACCAGCGTCGCGGCGGCGCCGATCAATTGGGCCAGCGCCAGCAGTTCGGCGTCGCGCGCGCCGTGGGTCTCGGCGGCCTTGGCGGCGAGCAGGCCCTGCGAGTGGCCGACCACCGCGACCGGCGCGTGCTCGGCCGGGTCCAGTCCCTGCAGCCGCAGCGCCCGCAGCGCGGCCACCTGCGCCAGGAACACGCCCGGCATGGAGACCGCGGCGGAACGCAGCACCTGCTCCGAGGGTGCGGCCGACACCTCACCCTCCAGGTCGGCGAGGTCGTCCTCGAGCATCCACCCGATCGGATCGAAGCCGACGGGCCGCACCACCAGCAGCTGCTCCGCGACCGGCGCGAGCACGGCCGCGGCCTCGTTCACCAGGGCGGTCAGTTCCGGTTCCAGCGCGCTGTCGCGCCCGATCTCCTCCAGCTCACCCAGCCATTGCGCGCCCTGCCCGCCGAAGGCCAGCGCGTACGTCTCCCCGGCCAGCAGCCGGTCCAGCAGTGACGACTTGATCGCCGTATCCGGAGTTCCCCCAACAATCTTGGCGTTCGATCCGGTCTCGGTGCTCTCGTTGATCGTCAAGACGTTCGACTTCCTTACTCGTGGCGGCTGGTCCCTCGTGGGGGCCGCTGTCCATGCGCAGGTGTCCCTCGCCCCTGAGGACCTGATGAAACCCGAGGATCGCACAAATCATGAGGAAATCCTCACGTTTGCCGACCGGTCACCGTCACTACCGCCCAGTATTTCGGTACGTCCGTACAAGAACGATCCCAAACATGACCCTCCCTCATATTTGAACCCGCTGGTGGAGCCAGTTACACCGCCGTAGGAAAGTTGAGGGTCCCTCACATTGGCCGTTACCCTATTGTTATAATCCCAGGTCGTGTTACTCGTGGGTACGAAACACCCCGGGGGAACTTCATGATGGCGGTCAAGCCCGGTAGAGTTTGGACGGTCGTACCACCACGCGCGAGTGGCGGAATTGGCAGACGCGCTGGATTTAGGTTCCAGTGTCCTAGGACGTAGGGGTTCAAGTCCCCTCTCGCGCACAGATTCCCGGCAAATCTGCCGGATCTGCGTGCCGTGTGTTCGAGCGCACTCGAACACACGGAGGTGACCTGGGAAAATGCGCACCCACCTGCGACAACCTCTGACATGTCCGCCGGGATCGGCGGACAACCGCCCGGCCACCGGATGCGAACGGGGCCGCCCATGATTCCACCGCTGCTCCCTCCGCAGGCCACGCTCGAACAGCTGATCCGCGGACCACTGCCCGGACCACCGGAACCGGCTCCGGGACCCGACGACGACATCCTCTTCGGCGTCTCGACACTCGGCGAGGCCGGCCGAGTCCTCGACCGGTATCTGATGTCAGCACTCGAATGGGCACCGGGAACGCACCTGCAGATCCCGCCCCTGGACGACCTTCTGCTCGCAGGCCCCTCCCCTGACGGCCCGGTCCGTGTCACCGCCGAGGGCTATTTCCGCATCCCATTCCGCCAGCGACGCCGAGTCGGGCTTCTCATCGGCCACCGCGTCCTACTGAGCGGACCACATCACCAAACCCGAACAACGCGCCACTGCGTGCCTACGCGATCCGCCCGCGGGTTAACGACTTTCACCCCGCCCGTCATCGGCATGGGCTACATCGCCACCTACGCCGCCCGGCACGGGGTTCAATGTCGGTGTCCTCAACGCCGAGGCCCACGGCCTGGGCATCACCGAAACCATCGACCTGGTGAACACGGCCCGGCCGCACTGGGCAGGATTCAACGCGCCAAAGAATATTTCATGTGAGCACTAGTCCAGGCGCATTGTTGTGATTCCAGCCATAGATGGCGGTACCCAGGTGTTGTTGGCGGCCCACAACGCTGGATCACGGCCAGTGTGTGTCGTCGTACAGTCCCCACGTGGACGTCTTCGTCCTCGGGTTACGGATCTCCTTGCAGTAGAAGGAATGACCCGGCGTCGTCGACTGCGGATCTCGCCCCTGGGAGTTCAGCCTGTTGGCCTGCGCTTGACACGCCGCCTTCGAGTTGTACGTGTTGATCGGGCCGGCAGCGGCCGGCCCCGCGTTGATGGCGCAGAGCCCCCCGAATGCGGCAACCACCGCAAACGATGCCAGTGCCGAAGCTTTCCGACGCATTGTGTCCCTCTCCCGATCTCCCGCCGGCAGCAGGTGCCGCCGGGCCCTTCATGACTGGCGAGCTCGTCGAGAATGTTGCCCGCTATCTGGTTCGACGCACGGTCACCGCAAACGGTTCCGTCTTGGCGCCCAATATCTGACATCCACACACAGAGCGAGAGGAGACGACCCCGCGGAAGCGATGCGGAATTCTTCGGTCCTCCGGTGCGTCCTCGTGTGTGCAGTGCATCGCCGGACCTCGCGGTCTCGGGCAGAATGTAGTGGCCTCGGCGACGGCGCTGCGCACTCGGCGACCACAGCCGTTGACCGCTACCAGCCCGGCGGGCCGGAATACCGGCTACCCGAATACCGGCCCCTGCCGGTCCGGCCTCCCTGGCGCTCGCCTACGCCGTCTGTCGGGTCTGGGCGAGCCTCTGACCTTCGACGCAATGGGAACTAGCACTTCGGGTAAAGCTCCTGGGCACCGGCAGAACCAACAACTGTTCTGAGCCGAGTCGGGACGACATCTTGGTCGGTTGACGCTCCGCCCTCACGCTCGAAATTGCCGCTCGCTTCAGCATTTCCAGTCGTCGAGGAGGGACCCGAGGTCAGTCAGCTCGTCGATCGCACCGGTGGCGGCAGTGCACACGTCGTGTGTCACGTCGTCGGTATCGAGGGTCCATCGGCGGCGGCTTCCCTCTCGGTTCGCGGTAATGATCGCGGGACTGTTCGGATCGGTGCTGAATGCCAACGCATGTACGTTGGCCGGGCGCGAGGTGAGAATGAGAGCAGGCTCGAAACCGGTGGAAGTGCGCTGCCAGATGCGGATCGAGCCATCATCGCCGCTGACTGCGATACCGGCGCTGTCGGCACTGAATGTGATGGTGCGGTAGGTGAATCCCGCGCTGCCGGGTCGCCTGTCGGACGTTCCCGATGTGTTGAGAACGGAAAGTACCTGCGCCGCTGGTTTGTCGACTCCCGGCCGTAGGTCAGCAGCGGGGTAGACCGCGACTGTTCCGTTGTCGGCGGCGTAGGCGAGGTATTTTCCATCGGGGCTGAACGCCAGAGCTCGGATCGTACTGGCGATGGGAATGCTCACGGTGGGGGAAGTGGGTAGCACCGCACGCGTTCCGAGCCCCCACAGTTCGAGATGGTTCAGGTAGTTACCGGTCGCCAACAGCGTGTTGTCCGGACTCAACGCCAGCGCGGGAGGGAATCTGGCCACAGGGATGTCGACGCCGAGGTTGCGGTGGTTGGCCAGATCTGAGATCCGGACGTGACCGGGCCGGCCGTTGCAGCTGAGGACGGCGTAGCGAGCGTCAGTGCTGACCGCGACGGCGTCGGCCGTGCCGGTGGAGGCTTCCGCGCAGCCGGGCGCGGAGTTCACGGGTTCTCCGGTCGCGGTGTCATAGGTCGTGACTGTGCCGTCGCGGGCCGCCGCCGCGAGAATGGTGCCGTCGACGGTGTAGGCGAGTGCGGTGGCGTCGGCCCACCTGTGGTGTCGCATCAGAGTGGGGTCGATGCGCCACAGGGCGATGGTGCCATCGACACCCGTGGTGGCAAGCGTCGAGTAGTCGGGACTGAACGCCAAGCTGGTCACCATGTCGGTGTGGCCGACGAGGACAGCGAGGGAATTATCGTCTGTGGCAGTGTCGAGCAGACGTACCGAATGGTTTTCCTGAGTCAGGGCGATCACGAGGTTGTCGGCACCGAAATCGATGCTGCGCGCAGCGGTATCGAGAGCGACGAATCGGCCGGTTTCGTCGCCGGTGTCGAGGTCCCACCAACGCACGGTGCCATTGTGATCCGCCAACACGAGTCGTCGGCCATGCTGATCCAAGGCGATGGCTCGCAGCTCGTTGACTGACTCACGGATCGTGCGGGATGGTTTGCCGCCCCGATGGATTTGGACGATGCCGCTGTCGGCCAGAGCCATGGTTTGCCCGTCGCGACTGAACGCGACCGATTGCACCTTCGTGATCGTCCCAGCTGGTAGGGGGAGCGGATTCAGACCCTCCGCGTCCCACAACGCAGGCATTCCGGCCGCGTCGACGGTGGCCAGGACTGCAGTGACAGGGTTGTATCGCAGAGTTGCCGCACCGTCGTTGAAGCTGCCCGGCAGCACTGTCCACTGATCGGTCTCGACGTCGAATACCGAGATTCTGCGGCCGGCGTTGACGGCGATGCGACGGCCGGTCGGGTCCAATGACACCGCATAGGGTTTGCCCACGACGGAGGTCGAAACGCGAGGGGTCCACGTGGCGGTGTCGTACAGGGTGATCTTTGTGTTCGTTCCGTCTTGCGCGGCGACCACCATCCGAACTCCGGCGCGGTCGAAGGCGAGCTCGACATTGGGGCTGCCGTTTCCCGGTATCCGCCCCGCGAACATGTCATCTTGGGTACTGAGCAGGGCGCTGCGTGTCTGGAAGTCGGAGTACCCGCGCTCGGCGTTTGCGGCAAGTAGACCACCAACTTCGGGCGCGCCCGAACGCACCGTGTACGACGTCGCGGCTTGTTCGTGAGCGTGGGAAATCCGGTATTGGGCGGTTTGGTCTTGTTCGGCACGCACCGCAAACACTGCGGTCCCGACCATTACGGCCCCGACCAGCGTCAATGCGACAACGGCTTTGCGCAGTCGCTCACTACGCTGCTTTTCCCGCTGGAGTCGTCGCGCCTCGAACTCGGCGAGTTCGCCATGATGGGTCACGCTGGCATCGAGGAACTCGCGCTCGAGGATGCTCAGCTCGTCGTGCTGCTCGCTGGCCCACTTCGCGAAGTCCTCAGTCCTGCCCGCCGATAGCAGACCATCGACCTTCTTCCCCTCGGCCTCCCAGTGCAGAGCATCGACCGCGTACCGATGACGCACTGCTCGATCTTCGTGGCTGTCGGCGATCCATTTTCGTAGGAGTGGCCAGGAACGGAGCAGTGCTTCATGAGTGATCTGGATTCCGGACTGATCCGCAGTGAGTAGGCGCTCGTGAATGAACTTGTCCACCACTGCATCGACCACGTGCGGCGGAATATCTTTCCATTCGAGTTCGCGCCGTGCGACCGGCCGACGAGCCCAGATCTTTTCGCCTGTCACCGATCTGATCAGCACGCGCTCGATTGCGCGCTGTCCGTCGGAATCCAAACTCTCGTACACGCTGTTCGCCAGCTTGGCGATAGACCCGCTGATGCCGCGTGACTTTCGGTAATGCGCGACGGTCAGCCGTTTTCCACCGGGGGCACGTTCCTTCCACGCCTCCTGCAGGGCATGGGAAAGGTGAGGTAGCGCGCCAGGATCATGCGCGCCGTCGCCACCGCTGACTGCCAACTCGGTCAGGATCAGCTCGACCAGGTCTTCATCGGCGGTCACGCCACACAGGGCCGCAGGCCCGACGATGGCTCGGCGCACCTGTTCCCGAGTCATTGCTCCGACATTGACCGGCGCCCCCAGCCCGGCCGCCAGAAACTCGTGGTTCAACGCGGATCCGTAGAAATCCGCACGGATGACCACCACGATCACGGTTTCAGGTCGGTCCGCCACACTCTGCAACTGCTCGAAGAACGCCGGAGCCACCACCGGCCGCCCAGAACTGTCAGGCTCGGCATCCTCGACAGGTTCGGTACCGTGCAGAGTCCAGACCTCTTCGCATTGGTCAGCGACCAGAACCTGTCCCGCCTCGGACCCCGCCAAGTGCCGCACCGCGTCCGAGAGCGCCTCGAGCGGGTTACTTCCGGGCGTAAAGACCTCTACCTTGACGCCTTCACTGATCAAGGGAGCCAATCCGGCACCCACCAGCGACGATTTGCCTGAGCCCGAAACACCCACGACGACCACGAGGCGAGGGCCCGAACCGGCAAAGCCTGCCGAGATTCGTTGTGCCAGGTCCTGTGCCAGATCTTCACGGCCGAAGAACTCCTCGGCGTGCTCGGGACCATAGGACGCCAACCCACGAAATGGTGAGGTCGTTCGAGCGTCTCGAGCCTTCTGCTCGGCGGCGGCCTTCTCCCGCCAGCGTCGCCAGTTCGCCATCGGCTGACGGCCAAACGATCTGCCCTCGCGCTCGGCCGCGCGAGCAGCACGATCGGCAAGATCCTGCAGCACCACCTCGAGCGACTCGCTCCACGAACGAGGCACCCGCGGATCCGGGTTGTTCGGACCCGGAAGCCAGCCCCGGATCGTCTCGATGTTGGTCAATCTGGTCGTCGACACGATCTCCGTCACCGTCGGTGACCCCGCCTGCTGATACAGCCGCGCGAACCGACGGCCCCACTCCGATCGACCGGCCATCGGGCTGCCCGACATCACGATCCCCACCGTTCCAACCCGACTCGGGTCTCAAAAACCAAGCCATTACCGCAGATCAGGACCGGTCGAGCCACCGCCCACGGGCAAACAGATGATCCGACTCGAGGTCTAGTTGAACCCGAACAACACAAACCGCCCACCTCTCGGTCGGAAAGAACTGGCCCCTGGGTTGTTCACCATTCCACTCAATCAGAAGGAGACCCGAAATGGGTTATAAGAAGGGCGATGACGTCGTCGCCAAGAAGGATCTCGGCGGCGTCGTCCGTGACTCCGTCCGTGCCGGCAGCAAGGGCACCGTGACCGAAACCAATACGTTCGGCGAACCCACCAAGGTTGCCTTCCGCGACGGCAACAAGACCAAGGAGATCCGCGTCAACGGCAAAGAAGTCCGCTGACCACCTAGCTACTGCGGGGTGCGGTCGCTCGGCGCAGCCCTGACCTCCCGCAGTCCCACCCTCGGGCCGTCGCGGTCCGGTTCAAATGCTGAACCGCGCCGTCCCACACACCGACGGAGTCAACATGCACAGAACCCCAAGCCTCACTGTGACCGCGCTGCTCGCCGCTGCAGCGGTAACCGCGCTCGCTGGCCCCGCTGCGGCGGCGCCAGCCGATCCCTTCAGCCAGATCGCCCACATCATTGCCGACTCGATCTCGACCGGCTCGGTGGTACCGCTGCCACCCTGCACGCCCGGCACCGTCACCGACATCGGCTGTGAACCGAACTGAACTCCAACAGATTCTATGCCCCGCAGCCGGATCGGAATCGACCCTCCGAACACCAACTCGATACCACCTTCGAAAGGAACCACGATGAACATGCCATGGACCCGAATGACCCTGATGGCCGTCACGGCTTCGGCCCTTGCCCTCGGTCCGGCCAGTACCGCACACGCGGACTTCTACGGTCCCTTCCCTGACGCCGCCGCGTGCGAATCGGCGCGCAAGGCTATTCAGTCGGGAACGCATACCGGGGAAGACGGCGAGACCGAGTTCACGGGCTTCTACACCTGCTCCCGGACCGGTGACGGGAACTGGTATGTCGACGGCCCGGCCTAGCCGAACATTCCGCTCGGCAGCGCCCTCCGCGGCACCCGGAGAAGCTACATCTTCTGATCTTTCACCGGTGATACGCACTGCCCGCACGGGCGGCCACGAGCAAGGACCAAACCAATGACCATGAACCGCATCATCATCGCGGCAACGGTGGCCTCCATCCTCAGCAGTGTCGGCGTCGCCGGCCAGGCGTCCGCGGACACCTACGGGCCCTTCGGAAACGTGGAGGAATGCGTCGGACAACGACGGGATAATGAACACCGGCATCTGCTACCAGGACGACTACGGCGACTGGTACTTCACCCTCTAGATGCGGCAACCGCTGAAGGAACGAACATGACGAAACGAATTGCAGTGCTGTTGTCGGCAGCAGCCGCAGTGGGTGCATTGATCGCGGGAGGAGGCACCGCCAATGCGGATGAAGGGCCGTATGCCTCGTATCCGACCAAAGAGGACTGCGTCCGCGGTGCCGATTCGTACAACCAGATGCAGCAGGAGCGTGGGTACAAGACCCTACGCGTCATTCGGGACTGTTACCCCGCGTACGGCAGATGGTGGTTCGACGCCCGGTACTGAGGGCTACTGACCTGCACGAAGCACGAGTCCACGACAGAACTGACACTCCGTGCAGGTCGAACATTCCGCCGAAATGCCAGCCCGAGACCAGGTTTCAGTATCTGCCTCGGGCTCGGGTGCGTCCCGGGGAGAGAGAGTGGTTCGCCCCCCGGGGACGAGGACTCGACTGGAAGGAAGCTCTCGCATCACGACAGCAACATTTTCGACCTTGATAGCGGACTGATCCCTGACGCAAACTTGCAGCCGCCAACGAGCCCACATGCGCATGGACCCACTCTCGACGAAGAACGCCGCCGTGCTGTGCCAGGTGTTCGAGGAATGGTCGCCGGCGGCGCGACGACTTTTCCGCAGAAGGCTTCATGGAGCTTGTCCGCCACGCGGACGTATCGCTAGTTGTGCGCAAGGCCGGTGTTCTGGAGCGATTCGAGCCCGTATGGGGCTGACCATCGGGGAAGTCACAGGTGATCTCCCTTTGACGCAGCCGGGTTGCGATTCGGCGCTCTGCTAGTCGACGATCGATTCGACGGTCTGGTCGGTGATCTCACTGATGGAGTCGGCGGTGATCTCCAGGACACGGGCGGAGCCGATGTCGAAGAACAGGCCCGTCACTGTGAGTCCGCGTTCGGCGGTGGCTCGGCGAATCACCGTGTGCGCCTGCAAGATTTGCACCTGCACAGCCACGTTCACCATGCTCAGCTGGGCGGTCTCGTCGTAGCCCGCCGCCGCGGCGGCGACCCGCACCGGATGACCGGCGCGATAGGCTTCCAAGCTCGACCGGCCGTGCGCGAGCCAGGTGTCCAGGCCCGGCCCGGCGGAGGTGTCGGCGAGCAGCGCTTTCATTGCGCCGCACGAGGAGTGACCGCAGACGACGACGTTGCGGACCTGCAGATTGTCCACCGCGAAGGCGAGCGCCGCTTCCATCGAGGTATCGGAGCCGTCGGCCGGGACGAGGTTGCCCACATTGCGGACGGTGAACAGATCGCCCGGACCGCTGTTGGTGATCACGTTGGGCACGATCCGGGAATCCGCGCAGGTGAGGAACAATGAATGCGGATCCTGCTTGTCGCGCAGCTCGCCCAGATGCGGCCGCACCACATGCGCGTGACTGCGATGGTACGCGGCCACACCGGCCGCGACCGGGTCGTGGTTGCGTTCAGGCCACGGGCCCAGCAGTTCGTCCAACAGCCCGCGCGTGCGGCCGCGCTGCGGCGGCCCGCTCAGCGCGTGCGCCATCCGGGCGGTACCGATCTCCACGAATTCCACTGTGCCGCCGGTCTCCTCGTGCTGCCGCGCCCAGTCGTGGATGGCCTCGTACGCGGCGTGGTCGAGGAAGTCGATGGTCAGTTCGACCAGCACGTAGGTGCCGGTGGGGACTTTGCCGAACGCCTTGGACAGCTTCGGCAGGGCCAGGAATGTGCAGGTCCCCTCGATGCCGACGATCCACCGCCCGGTGCCGTCCGCCGGTGCGGCCTGGACCGACACCTTCACCACCCGCCACAGCAGCAGCGCGAACGCCAGCGCCAGGCCGATCAGCACGCCCTCGAGCAGGTTCAGGAAGACCACGCACGCGATCGTCACGACATAGACCAGCAGGTCGCCGGTGCGGCGAGCGAGGCGAATGTGCGCCAGTTTCACCAATTGAACGCCGATCACGACCAGCAGTCCGGCCAGCGCCGATTTCGGGATCTGCTGCACGACGCCGACCAGCGCGATGGAGAACACCAGGATCCAGACACCGTGCAGGAACGCCGAGGCTTTGGTTTTGGCTCCCGCCGCCACGTTGGTGGAGCTGCGCACGATGACACCCGTGACCGGCAAGCCGCCGAGCATGCCGGAGGTCATGTTCGCCGCGCCCTGTGCCATCAGCTCGCGATCGAAGTTGGTGCGCTCACCCGTGTGCATCTTGTCGACGGCCACGGCGCACAGCAGGCTCTCCACGCTGGCGATCAGCGCGATCGTCAGCACCGCCACCGCGACGCCGCCCCAGTCACCGCTGGGCAGGCCGGGCAGACCGATGGCGTCGAACAGCGAGCCGTCGATCTTGATCCGCTCCGGATCACCCGGCAGGACCAGCGACAGCACCGTGCCCACCACCACCGCCACCAGCGGACCGGGAATCAGGCGCGCCTTCTCCGGCACCCATCGCCAGGCGACGATGATGCCGATCACGATCACGCCGACGGTGAGATCGACGACGTGCAGATCGAGCAGCTGACTCGGCAACCCGGTGACGTTCGCGAAAGCCGAACTGCGCGACGTGCCGCCCAGCAGCACGTGTACCTGCTGCAGTGCGATGGTGACACCGATACCCGCGAGCATGGCGTGCACCACCACCGGCGCGATCGCCAGCGCGACCCGCGCGATTCGGCTCAACCCGAACATGATCTGCAGCAATCCGGCCGCGACGGTGATGAAACAGGTTGTCTTCCAACCGAATTGATGAATGGTCTCGGCAACGACCACGGTCAGGCCGGCGGCCGGGCCACTCACCTGCAACGGCGAACCACCCAGGATGCCGACAACGATTCCGCCCACCGCCGCGGTGATCAGACCGGCGGCGACGGGCGCGTCCGAGGCGATGGCGATGCCCAGTGACAACGGTAGGGCAACGAGGAACACCACGATCGAAGCGGGGAAATCGTGGCGCGCGATGGACGACAGACGAACGGACCAGGAACTCTGCGACGAGCGACCCGAACGGGGCGGGGTGTCGGTGTCGACGGACATATCTCTCCTTGACCGGAACCGATCGGACCGGTCGGGTCGAACATGTTCTCCAGGCATCGAAGCCGCTGCGGGACATCGATGTCCGGCGGCCCCCCGGAAAGGACGTGCACCGTAGATAGTAAAGAACCCTCAAAGTCCGAGAAAAGGTTCTTTAGCAAAGGGCAGCACATTTCGCCGAGCCAACGCCCAGAAATGATCTTGTAATGTTTACAACTTATCCCGGCAGAGGAGACATTCGACGGAATGCGTCACCCACTCACTCTGCCGCAGCGATTCCCGGCGACGTCAGCGGAACGTTTGCCGGACCCGACCGGGGGGTACGGAGGCAGCGGCAACTCACCGGTGACCAGTGCGGTAGCCGCCGCGAAGTCGACCGCGGTCGCCAACGCCCTCGCCGCGTCGACGCAACGGGCCAGCGAACCCACCGCGGAATTCGACGAACTGGAAATAGACACCGACGACACCGGCGCCGTCGTCTGGAAAGTCGACCTGGTGCGCGGCGACCACAGCGACGTCACCTACACCGTCGACCCGCACGACGGCGACATCATCGGCTCCGGCAGCCGCTGACGCTCGGGCTCACGGTTCGTCATCCCAGGTGTGGCGGGTGTCGTCCCACCTGTGACCGACCGAGACCATGGCCGAGAACTGCCCGGGCCGGAACGGGTCAGCTCTCGATCGGCAGCCCGGCGGCCGTCCAGTCCTGGATGCCGTCGCGATACTTGCGCACGTTGGTATAGCCGAGGGCCTCCAGCTTGGTGGCCACCTGCTGACTGTTGGCGCACGACGCGTTCGAGCAGTAGGTGACGATTGCTGCCGACTTGTCCGGAAGCAGCTGCGGTGCTGTGGTTTCCACGTCGGCTTCGACCAGGTTCAACGCGCCGGGCAGGTGTGCCTTGGCGTAGTACTCGGCACCGAGCGCGTCGAGCACGGTGACCGATCCGGCTTCGATTTCCTTGGCGAGTTCCTCGCGAGTAATCAGTGCGGTCATGACGTAGTGCCTCTCTCGAGCGTGCATTTATGTGCGTGTGCACGCTACTACATATGTGCGCGCGCACGCAATTGGTTATGGTCGAGGAGTGCCGACTCCCGTGAACCGAACTCACCCAGCGGTCACCGCCTGGGCGGCGCTGCTCCACGTGCACGCCAGACTGGTGCCCGAACTCGACGCCGCCCTGCGCCGCGCCACCGGGCTACCGCTGAGCTGGTATGACGTCCTGCTGGAACTGGATGCGCCACAACGCCTTCGGATGAGCGACCTGGGTGAGCGAGTGGTGCTGAGCCGAACGCGGGTGAGCCGGCTGATCACGGAGTTGGAGACCCAGGGTCTGGTGCGCCGGGAATCCAACCCGGACGACGGCCGCTCGGCCTTCGTGAGCATTACCGATTCAGGCAGGCGTCGGCTGCGCGAAGCCGCTCCGCACTACCTGTCCGGCATCGAGGAACGCTTCGCCGCAGTGTCCGTCGACGACCTGAACACACTGGCCGCGACCCTGCGGAAGGTACTGGGCCGAGCCGACCTACCCGATCCGGCCACGCCCGGCTGAGCTACCGCGCCCCAACTCGGCGCCCCCAACTCGGCGCCCCCAACTCGGCGCCCATGGCCCCCCGGCGCGTTCGAAAGGCCACGGCGGCAGCGACATTCACCTCGGACACCGAAACCCGCCGGTGCTCTTGCCTTTCCACCCCCGCCCCCGAAACCGGACATCCGGTTGTGGTCCGCGCGATTTCGGCATCCCGAGCCGGATGTTTGTGTGACACTGAGATTCAGATCATGTATCGGGTTGCCGCGTAGGTAGTCGGCGGAGCCTCCCAACGAATCAGATGTTGCTCGTGATGTCGGTAGTACTCGACGCCGTGCCCGCGAAGGTTTGGGGGTTGTCATGGGGTACACAGCGGATCGACGAACGCTTCTGAGGGCCGGTGCGCTCGTCGCTCTGGGAGCTTTCGGGATATCGGGGTTGGGAACGGCGTGTTCGGCGGGCCGTGGTGGGGCCGGAATCCGCGGCGACACAATACGATTCGGGTTCCTGGCGAACATGCAGGTGCCCGATCCGGACGTCTTCTACGAGGGAGAGGGCCTGCAGGTCACCCTGAGCGTCTACGAGGGCCTGGTCGCCTACCGACCCGATTCGCCCGAAATCGGGCCCGGGCTGGCCGAATCGTGGACGGTCAGCGACGACGGCCGCACCTACACGTTCAAGCTGCGCGCCGGTGTCACCTTCCACGACGGCACGCCGATGACGGCGGCCACGATGATCGCGAGTTTTCAACGGCGTACCGCGGTCGACCAAGCACCGGCCTATCTGATCGCCGACGTGGTCTCGATGTCCGCGCCAGACGACGCCACTCTCGTGATCGAACTCGGCCAACCGGTCGAGCCGTTCCTGGACTACCTCGCCTGCCCGTGGGGGCCCAAGGCGGTCAGCCCGACCGCGGTCCGGGCCCACAGCGTGAACGATGATCTGGCGCAGGGCTGGCTGAGTACACACGACGCGGGAACCGGACCCTACCGGATCACGGAGTTCGTGCCGAGCAGCCATTACACGCTGACCGCTTGGGACGGCTACTGGGGCACGAACCCGGAATTCACCACACTGCGTATCGAGATCATCCCGGACATCACGACGCAACGCCTGCTACTCGAGCAGGGACAGCTGGACGTCATCGCCAAAGGTCTGCCGATCTCCGCGATCGACGCGATGCGGACGAACCCGAAGGTGACCGTGACCGAACACCCGACGGCGTTCAAGACCTCGATCTTCCTGAACTGGAAGAAGGGCGCGTTCTCCCGCACCGAGTTCCGCCAGGCGATGCGCTCGGCGGTAGACGTTCCCGCTCTCGTCGAGCCGGCCTACGGCTCGACGGCCGCACGATCCACCCAGTTCTACCCGGCCGGCGTATTACCGGCCGGCGCCGCACCGGACCTGCCCGACCACGACGCATCCGAGCTGAGGGCGCTGATCGCGAAGCTCCCGGACAAGGAGAAGAAGATCGACCTCGCCTACGACGAGGCGGGCGGTGCGACCGATGCCCGTGTCGCCGAGTTACTCCACACGCAGTTGGCGGCACTGGGACTGGCTGTCACGGTGCGGGCCATGCCCACCTCGCAGGTGTTCGCACTACATTCGGCGCCCGTGGAGCAGCAGCCGCACATGCTGCTGCACGGCTCCGGCGGCGACGCGCTCGACGCCGACACCACACTGCGGATCTTCTTCCGCACGGGGGTGTCACCGATCAACTGGTTCAACTATTCGAACAGCCGTCTCGACGCGGTCATGGACGCCGGTAAGCGATCACTCAGCAAGAAGGACGCCCAGAAACATTGGGTCGAAGGCGCGGAGATCGTGATGGATCAGGCCTGGGTCATCAACCTCTGCGACATCAAGGACGCCATCGCGACCAACTCCGACCTCGGCCAAGTCGTGCACACGCTGCTCGGCACCGGGATGGTGCCCATCAACCTGCTCCGGAGGGTGACGACACCATGAAGCACGCACCGAGCGCCGCAGCCAGCACGGATGAACACGACCGGCCGCAGGCCACACGCGCGCCGCGTGCACGGGTGCGCGACCTTCATGTGACGTTTCGCGGCCGAGGCGCTGCGGTGCATGCGGTTCGCGGCGCGAGCATCGATGTCGCCGCCGGAGAGATCGTCGCGCTGCTGGGCGAATCCGGCTCCGGCAAGAGCGTATTGGCGATGAGTCTGCTCGGACTGCCGGTGGGCGACCCACCTGCCGCGATCACCGGACGGGCCGAGGTGTGCGGTGTCGACATGGTCTCGGCCTCGCCCGCCGAGCGACGCAGAATTCGTCGCGCCCACCTGGGGGCGGTGTTTCAGAATCCGATGACGTCGCTGAATCCGACGATGCGAATCGGCGACCAGATCCGTGAGGTCGCCGGTTCGACGGCGGCGGCGGTCCGGCTGCTCGAGCTGGCCGGCGTGCCGCAAGCCCGGCGCAGGTTGCGGTCCTACCCCCACGAGCTGTCCGCGGGATTGCGGCAACGGGTCATGATCGCGATCGCGATCGCCGCGGAGCCGGACCTGATCATCGCCGACGAGCCGACCACGGCGCTGGATGTCACGGTGCAGGCGCAGATCCTGGCGCTGCTGTCCGATCTGCGGGCCGAGCTCGGCTGCTCGGTGCTACTGATCACCCACGACGTCGGCGTCGCCGCGGAGGTCGCCGATCGGGTCGCGGTCATGTACGGGGGACGCCTGATCGAGATCGGCGCCAGGAACGACGTCATCACCGTGCCCGCACATCCCTACACGGCCGGGCTGCTGGCTTCGCGGCTCGATCTCGACCTGCCGCGCGACCACCGCATACCGGCGCTGGCCGGCTTGCCGCCGGATCCCCGCGACCCTCCCCCGGGCTGTCCGTTCGCTCCCCGTTGCTCGCTTCGCATCGACGACTGCGAGAAGTCGTCGATCGCCCTCGCACCGGCTGCCACCCACTCCGGTGACGCGGCGTGCATCCTTCCGGCCGAGGTCGACCGAACCCACGTGCACGGGCCGACAAAGGCTTTCGCGCCGTGGAACGTCCCTGCCCGTTCGCGGCCCGCCGTCCGATGTCTGGAACTCGGCAAGGGCTTCGGCAGGCGCAACGGTCCGGCCGGGCGCGAGGTCACGGTGCTGCGCAACCTCAACCTGCAGGTGGAAGCGGGCGAGGCCGTCGCGGTGGTGGGCGAGTCCGGGTCCGGAAAATCGACACTGCTGCGGATGATAGCGGGGCTGGAGAAACCCGACAGCGGTGTGATCGAGGTGTCCGGATCGTCGACACAGATGATCTTCCAGGACGTGAGCGCGTCGCTGACACCGTGGCTGACCATCGGCCGACAGGTCGGCGAACGGCTGCCGCGGACGCTCGGCCGGGCCGGTCGCCGGGCCCGGGTGGTCGCGGCGCTCGAACGGGTGGGGCTCCCGGCGGCGGTCGCCGACCTGCGTGCCGACGCCTTGTCGACGGGCCAGCGCCAACGCGTCGCGTTCGCGCGGGCGACGATCGTGGTCCCCTCGGTGTTGCTGTGCGACGAGCCGACCTCGGCGTTGGACGCGCCGCTGGCGGCGTTGACGCTCAACATGATTCAGTCGCTGCGGCGCGAGTTCGGGTTGACGGTCGTCTTCGTCACCCATGATCTGGCCGCGGCGCGTTTCATCGCCGACCGCGTCGCCGTGATGTATCGCGGCGAGATCGTCGAGATCGGCGCCGCGGACCAGGTGGCTCGGGAGCCGTCGCACCCTTACAGCAAGGCATTGGTCGCCGCGGTGCCCGCTCGCGGGAGTGCCCCGGCACAGCGACGCGACGCAGCGACGGCAGCGACGGCAGCGACGGCAGCGACGGCAGCGACGGCAGCGACGGCAGCGACGCATGGTCCGCCGTCGGCGGCCGTCACGAGCAATGGCGCGGTCAGCGGATCGGCGGGCGCGGCGGTAGCCAGGCGGCGACGCGCGAAACCGGGTGAGGTGGTCATGTTGTGCTTGCTGGCGACGCTGATCGCCGTCATGCTCGGCGCGCCGTGGCTCGTCCCCTACGACCCCGGTCTCCCGGTCGGGCGCCCGACATCACCGCCGGGAGCGGCACATTGGTTCGGCACCGACGAGGTCGGTCGCGACATCCTGAGCCGCGTTCTGATCGGCATGCGCTCCAGCTGGTGGGGCGCCCTCTGCGTGATCTGCTCCGGAATCGTCATCGGCGGCATCGTGGGGCTCGTCGCGGGCAGCCTCGGCGGGATCGTCGACCGGATTCTGATGCGTATCACCGATATCTTCATCGCCCTGCCCGCGACGTTGCTCGCCATCGCCGTCGTCACCGCGATAGGGCCGTCGTATGGGCATACGTTGTCGGCGGTGGCACTCGTCTGGTGGCCGCTGTACGCACGAGTTGTGCGGGGCGAGGTGACCCGGCTCCGATCGCTGCCACATATCGACGCCGCGCGCGTATCCGGTGCCGGTCGATTCGAACTCGCCTGGCTGCACCTGTTGCCCGGGGCGTGGCCGCCGACGATCATCGCGGCCAGTCTCGACGTCGGCGCCCTGATCCTGACGTTGTCGGGCCTTTCCTTCGTCGGGCTCGGCGCTCCCGCGCCGGCTCCCGAACTGGGCGCCATGTGCGCGCGGGGCCTGCCCTACCTGCTCGAATTCTGGTGGGTGTCGATCATGCCCGCCATCGGGCTCTTCGTGCTCGCCGTGATCGCGAACCTCGCCGGTGACAGCCTCCGCGACCGCCTGACCGATCGCTGACGGCCGCCGGGTTCGCCACTTCCTGCCACCGCAAGGGAGAAGCTTCGAATGCTCAAAGTCATCGCCCGGCGCGGCGGCGCGACCATCCTCGTGCTACTCGCGCTCGTTGCCGTGGTGTTCGTGCTCCGGCAAGTCTCGCCGGTCGAGCCGGCGCGGGCCTTCGTCGGCGACCGGGCGTCCGCCGAGGTCGTCGAGCGGGCACGGCACGACCTCGGCCTCGATCGGCCGCTGCCGGTGCAGTATGTCGACTACGTCGGGCAGGCGGCCACCGGAGACTTCGGCCAATCCGCCGTGACCCGTCGGCCGGTCAGCTCCGATATCGCCGAGTTCCTTCCCGCCACAGCGGAATTGATCGTCTGCGGATTCGTGCTGGCGGTCTTGCTCGGCTTGCTGCTCGGGGTGGCGTCAGCACTGCGGTGGCCCGGTTCGGGCGCGCTTCGGCTCCTGCTGATCGGCGGGTCATCGGTGCCGATATTCCTCGCGGCATTGCTCGGTATCCTGCTGTTCTTCAAGGAATTCGGCATTCTGCCCGCTCGCGGCCGCAGCTCCTTCAGTGACGCGCCCACCGGGCCGACCGGGTTCCTGCTCGTCGACGCACTGCTCGCCGGACGGCCACGCGTATTCATCGATGCCGTCGAACATCTGATTCTTCCCGTCGTGTGCCTGTCCCTGGTGCCCGCGATCGCCATCGGCCGGGCGCTCCGTAGCAGCCTGCAGCACACGCTGCGCTCGGACTTCGTTCGGACTGCCCGCGCGAAAGGCATGAGCGAGTGGCGCGTACTGGCCAGGCATGCGTTGCGCAATTCGGTGAACTCGACGCTGTCGATCGCGGGTATGCAGGTCGCCGCCCTGTTCGGCGCCGACATTCTGCTGGAACTGATCTTCGCGTGGCCGGGTATCGGCCTGTACACCGCACAAGCGATCAAGGTCAGCGATTACACCGCCATCGCCGGGATAACGGTGACCCTCGGCGCGATCTATGTTGTGACGAACTTCCTCGTCGACCTCGGCCAAGCCCTTGCCGATCCCCGGACCACAGGCGACCGATAGCGCGTCTCCGGCACTCGATCGGCCGCGAATTTCATGGCATCCGGGTAACATAGCTCGCAGCGAGCCCGTTGTGATCGCATACGGGAAGGGGAATCGTCCCCCATGTTCGAGCTGACAACATCCGAGTAACCATCAGCTGCCTTCCGAGGCGGACGTAGGGATCTACGTGGAGCGCCGCTGATGGATTGCGCGGAGTTGTTCGGCGCTGCAGACACAGACCGATACCTGAATGGTGACGCCTCGAGAAGCGCGTCATCGTAATAGTTTTGCCTCAGGAATCGACATCGAGATCCAGGGTGCCGATCGCGTTCCTCGGCGTGCGAATTGCGAGAACTCGGTATTACTGCCGACCACCTCCACAGACCCTCTGGTCGGATTGCCTATTCGTAGCCATCGGAATGACATCTCCGTGACAGCGGATAGCTTTTACCGAGGCTATTGACACGGTGCGAGCCGCTGGGGCAACCTTGTATATAGATCTTCCCTATCACGTGATCCAGCTCAGTCAATTCGGCCATCGCGCGGATCACCGCCCGGACGCTTGATCGGAATCTCGTAGGGGGCCGGCGTGACTGCCAACGAATCTTATACCGACCGCTCAGAGGTCGCGGTAGTAGAGAACGACCTCGACAATCTCGAGTATTCGCTCGTCGAAAGTCCCGATGATGTATTCGACGACAGTTTCGAGCCAGTAGTCTGCGACATGGCGGACCTCGACGGCGATACGGCAGCGCAACGTCGTTTCATCGATCGCCTCGGCCGGGCCATGGAGGACGTCGGGCTCGCCATCTTGATCAACCATGGCGCCGAAACGACGCTACCCGCGGCTGCTGACGCGGCATTGCAGATGTTCACGACGGTACCCCTCGAGCAGAAGATGAGGTACGTCGCGTCCGACTGCACGTTCGGCGAGCCGCTGATCATGGGGTACATCCCGATCCAGGAGAGTACGGAATCACTGCCGAATTCGGTCGAAGCGTGGGAACTCGACAAAGCGGCTTTCCGCATTCCGGGCGAAGACCCGGCAAAGGCTCTCACCTTCTGGCCGGACGAGCGTTTCGAAGTAGCGCTGCGCCCCTATTGGCAAGCTTGTGAGCGGATCGTACTTCCTCTCGTGCACGCGATGTTCCGGTATCTGGGAGTCGAGCCCACGTTGTACGACGAAGAACTTTCTCCGCCGAACAGCACGCTGCGATTCAATCATTACCCGCCGATCGATGACGCCGTGGTCGATGCCGGGCAGAAGAGCCGCGTCATCGCCCACGAGGACTACGGTCTGATCACTCTGCTGCCGGCCACCCCGGTGGAGGGACTGCAGCTCTACCACCCGCGGCACAAGACGTGGAGCTGGGTCGAGGCGCCGGCCGGGTCATTCGTCCTGAACAGCGGTGACTGGCTGAAAATGATCAGCAATGACCGATTCCATTCCTGTACGCATCGCGTCAGCGTGCCTCGCGACCCCGCCCAGTGGGCCGTGCCCCGCCTCACCATCCCGTATGTCGTCCATCCACACGAAACGTCGATGGTAGAAGTACTGCCGGGCTTCGAGCCGAGATATCAGCCGATCAATGGACGTGATTTCATGACGCGGCTGGCCGCCCGGTGGGCGGCTCGCTAATTTCTCCCCAGGTTTCGGACTGCTCGTCCGATCCACGCCGTATAGACAGTCGTCCATCGACGGCTCGGATTCGTTCTGAGGTAACAACGTGGGTTCCAGCAATTCCAAAAAAGCGCCCGGCAAGGTCGGAGTGGTGGACAAGGACCTCGATTACTCACTCGAGGAAATCCCCGAAGACGTGTTCGACGACAGTTTCGAAGCGCCGATCTGTGACGTGTCCGATCTGTCGGGAGACGCGGCCGCGCGGAAACGCTTCATCGATACGCTCGGTAGCGCCATGGCGGATACCGGGCTCGCCATCCTGACAAACCATGGCATCACCATCGAGTCGCTACAGGCCACCGATGCGTACGCGCTGGAACTGTTCACCTCTGTGCCCGCAGAACAGAAGCTCGCATTCGCGGCACGCGATTACGTGTACAGTGGGGCGTTCCGCCGTGGGTACTTCGCAGTCCAGGAGTGGACACCGACACGGCCGAACGCCGTGGAAGCCTGGGAATTCTTTCGCGATTCGTTCCGCGTGCCCGGCGAGGATTATGCCAAGGCCCTGACCTACTGGCCGGACGAGAAGTTCGAAACCGCGTTGCGGCCGTACTGGCAGGCATGCGAGCAGCTGACCCTGCCGCTCGTACGAGCGATGCTCGAATATCTGCACATCGACCCGTCGATCTACGATGAGGAACTTTCCCCGCCGTACGGTGTCCTGCGGATCAACCACTACCCGGCCTTCACGGGCGAAGCGCGTGACACCGAAAAAACGGGCCGCTTCATGACCCACGAAGACTACGGCCTGATCACGCTACTGCCGAGCAATCCCATCGAAGGGCTGCAGGTTTATCACCCCGAGCGCAGAACCTGGAGCCGAGTCACCGCACCCGCCGGATCCCTGATCCTGAACAGCGGCGACTGGCTGCAAATGGTCAGTAATGATCGTTTCCGTTCCTGTTCGCATCGTGTGTGCGCGCCCCGGAATCCCGAAGACCGGGCGGTGTCCCGGATCTCCGTCCCCTATCTCGTGCTGCCCCGGGAGACGTCGGTTCTCGAAGTCTGGCCCGGCTGCACGCCGAAATACGACCCCATCGGCGGCAAGGACTTCATGGCGAAGCTGGCCGGCAAGTACGTGGACTACGATGGCTGACCACGAAAACTCCGGGCCGAACGGATCGATAGCGATCGTAGGCATGGACTGTCGTTTCCCCGGTGCCGACGATCCGGATGGATACTGGCAGATTCTTTCCGAGGGACGACATGTCTCCTACGGTCTTCCCACGGAACGTGGCTGGGACCTTCGCAGTGTGTACAACGAGGACCCGGCCGTCGAGGGATCCACGTATATCCAGCGAGGCGGCTTCCTGCCGAACATCGGCGACTTCGATGCGAGTTTGTTCGGGATCGGGCCGCGTGAGGCCACCACGATGGATCCGCAACAACGGATGCTGCTGGAAAGTTCTTGGCTGGCACTGGAACGGGCGCGCCTGAGTCCGCGCTCGCTGAGCGAGGTCCGCTCGGGCGTCTACGTGGGGGCGACCGACAGCTATTACGGTCTGGCCGGTTCGAGAATTCCGGGGCTGGAACGGCATCTGCTGATGGGCACGATGCTGAGCGCGACCTCCGGCAGGATCGCCTATTCGCTGGGCCTCAACGGCCCCGCCATCACCGTGGATACGGCCTGCTCGTCCGCCCTGGTGGCCGTGCATCTGGCGATTCGAGCACTCCGGTCCGGCGAGTGCGATGTGACGATCGTCGGCAGTGCTACCGCGATCTCCGATCCATCGATGCTGGCACGATACTCGCGGCACCGGGTGCTGTCCGTGGACGGCTACTCCCGCGGATTCTCCGCGGACGGCAACGGATTCGCGCCGGCGGAAGGCGTCGCGTCGTTGGTCCTGATGCCGTTGGAACAGGCTCAATCCCTCGGCAAGCCCGTGCTGGCGGTGATCCGCGGCAGCGCGGTCAACGAGGACGGGGCGAGTTCCACTCTGCAGGCACCGAACGGGCGTGCCCAGCAGGCCGTGATCGCCGCCGCGCTCGGCGACGCCGGTTTGCTTCCCCAGCACATCAACGCGATCGAAGCACACGGCCCCGGCACTCCGCTCGGTGACGCGACCGAGGCCGCCACGCTGCGGACCAGCTACGCACAGCACCACCGGGCGGACGACCCCCTGTGGGTGGGTTCGGTGAAATCGAACATCGGCCACACGCTGGCCGCGGCCGGACTCGCGGGCCTGATCAAAATGGTGCTGGCGCTACAGCACGAGCGATTGCCCGCCACGCTGCACGTCGAGAACCCGATCGGGGGTGTGGACTGGTCGGCGGGGGGTATGCGGCTGCTACATCGGTCTCGTTCCTGGCCACGAACCGCAGCGCCGCGTCGCGCCGGCATCCTGTCGTACGGGATCACCGGCACCAATGCCCACGTCATCATCGAAGAGGCGCCCGAACCCGCCGCCGTCCGGCATCGGCCCGCGCCTCGGCGCGAACCCGCTGTGCGGCAGCATATTTCGATGTTGCCGCTCTACGCGGCGTCGCCGTCGGCACTCGTCGCCCAGGCTGCCACGCTGGCCGCGCACATGCGGCGCCACGGGGACCTCACCGCGGAGGATCTGAGCTGGTCGCTGGGCACCACGCGCAGCGCGCTGACGTATCGAGCGGTTGTCACCGGGGACGGGAAAGACGAATTGGTGGCCCGGCTGGACGCCTTCGCCGCGGCGGCGATACCGGACCCGGACGGTGTTGCCGTGGGGAAGGTGCGGCACGGTCCGGGTCCGGTCTTCGTCTTTCCCGGCCAGGGGTCGCAGTGGGTCGGGATGGGCGTCCGGTTGCTTTCCGACTCACCGGTTTTCGCTCGATCGATGGCACGCTGCGCCGAGGCCCTGCGGCCCTACTCGACCTTCGACATCCTGGAGGTGTTGCGCGGGGAACGGAGCGCACCGGTCGAGCGGGCCGAGGTGATCCAGCCGCTGCTGTTCGCGATGTACGTGTCGCTGGCCGAGTTGTGGCAGTGTCTCGGAATCACTCCCGCCGCCGTCATCGGGCACAGTCAAGGCGAGATCGCCGCGGCTCAGGTAGCCGGCGCCCTCACACTCGACGAGGCCGCCCGGGTGGTGGCGCTGCGCAGCGCCGCGCTGCGGGCAGTCGACCGGCGGGGCGCCATGGCGTCTGTGGTGGCGCCCGCCGAGCGCGCGCGAGAATTACTGGGCCCGTGGACCGACCGGCTCGACGTGGCGGTGGTCAACGGGCCGTCGGCCACGGTGGTCGCGGGCGATGCGGAAGCGATGCCGGAGTTTCTGCGGCACTGTGAACAACTCGGTGTCGAAAGTCGCCTGCTGCCGGTCGATTACGCGTCACACAGCGAACACATGGAGACGCTGCGCGCTCGGATACACACCGACCTCGCGGGCATCACACCGCGTGCGGCCCGGCTGCCCATCATCTCCTCGACCACCGGCGAGGTGCTCGATCCGGCCGACCTGGATGCCTCGTACTGGTTCGAGAACCTGCGCCGCACAGTTCATTTCGACAAGGCGATCCGCTGTGCGCTGACCGCGGGATACCGGCAGTTCGTCGAGGTATCGCCACACCCCGTACTGACCGGCGCCATCACCGAAATCGCCGCCGCGGTGGACATCGACGCCGGGGTCACCGGCACACTGCACCGCGACCGAGGCGGAGCGGCGGACTTTCTCGCCGCCGTGGCCGACGCACACGCGCAGGGCGCCGATGTGGATTGGGCGGCACTGTATCCCGGTGCGCGCGAGGTCGATCTGCCCACGTATTCGCTACAGCGCCAGACCTATTGGCTACCCACGACGACCGGCACCTCACGGAGGATGCGAGACGGATCATTCGATCCCGCGGACCACCCGCTGATCACCGCCACCACCGACCTCGCCGATGGCAGCGTGGTATGCCTCGGCCGGCTCGACCCCACAGAGCACGCGTGGCTGGCGGACCACAAGGTATTCGACCGGATCATCGTGCCGGCCACCGTGACGGTCGAGATTCTCGCCTGGTGCGCTTGCCGGGCGGGCGGAAACGGCGTACAGGATCTGGTCCTGACCTCTCCGCTCCCGCTGACCGATACCGCAGTCGACCTGCAGGTGATGTGCGCCCCGCCGGGCGAGGACGGCAGCCGACGGATAACCCTGCACTCCCGCGAGCACACGGACAAAGGGCCGTGGCGCTGCCATGGCGAGGCGACCACAACCATCGACGCCGCCGCCACTGAGCCCGGAGCCGGCGCAACGGGCCAGGCGTGGCCCCCGCAAGACAGTCGCCGCATCTCCGTGGACGATTGCTACCGCGCCCTGCGCGACCGGGGCTATGGCTACGGTTCGGCCTTCCAGAACCTGACGGCCGCGTGGAGCGCAGACGCCACGCTGTACGTCGAAGTCCGTCCAGCGCAACGACAGCGCGCCCGCGCCGAGGGCTTCGCCGTGCATCCGGCTCTGGTCGACTCGATCCTGCACGCTCTACTGCTGACCGGAACCGATCAGGACACCGTCCTGCCGTACGCCATCGGATCCGCGCGAATACTGCCGCGGCGGACCGACGAGCTGCGCGCCACGATCACCCCGGCCGGACCGGACCGTTACCACGTTCGGGCGACCGATCGCGACGGAAACCCCGTCGCGGACTTCCGGGATCTGCTGCTGCGTCCGGTGACCAAACACGGGTTGCGCAGCATGCTCGCGACCGCCGCCCGCCATGCGTTCCGAATCCGTTGGCAGCCGGTGGATTTGGACACGCGCAGCGCAGCGGATGGTGCACGGTGGGCGATTGTCGGCTCGCACCGCGACCTTCCCGGGGCGGATGTCCACCCCGATGCCTGTTCGTTGTCCCGCGCGCTGCGCAACGGGCGAGGCGTACCGGAGGTCGTTCTACTCGATCTTCGTTGCCCTACTCGCGTGAGCGAGTTGCCGGGCCGGATCGCCCTGCGCGAACGTCTTTCCCGTCTGCTGGCCGACGCGCGAATGCTGCTGTCCGACGACCTGCTCCGAGATTCGCTCATCGTCTGCCTCACTCGCCGCGCCTACAGCGCGAGCTTCGCCGAGGGCGCGCCGGACACGATCGGAGCGGCATGCGCGGGCATGATGCGTTCGGTCCTGAGCGAGAATCCGGGCCGGCTGCGATTGATCGATCTCGACATCGGCCCGCTCGAGCGCCGGTTGCTGATCGCCGCGATCGCCACCGACCATCCGCAGATCGCGCTGCGCGGGTCCGGCGCGTTCGTCCCGCGGCTCGCTCCGGCGTCCGACGGCCTACTCCGGCCCCCTGCCGTCGAGCAGCCCTGGCGGCTGGTACCGGGCGGGGACAAGACCTTGGCCGGTCTCATGACCGCACCGGCGCCCGACCTCACCGTGCCGCTCGAGCCGGGCCAGGTGCGCATCCGCGTGCTCGCCACCGGAGTGAACTTCCGTGATCCGCTCGTCGCGCTGGGCATGCTCGACGAAGCCGCGCTCGGTTTCGAGGTGGTCGGGACGGTGGTGGAGGTCGGCGCGCGGGTCACCGACGTAGCGCTCGGCACACGGGTCGCCGCGGTCGTGCTCCACGCCGGCGCGCGGCCTGGAGGCTATGGACCCGTCGTGGTCATCGACCGGCGTGCCCTGTTCACCGTGCCCGCGCACTGGAGCCACGCCCAGGCGGCGGGCGTGCCCATCGTCTTCCTCACGGCCTACCACGCGCTCGTCGAGCTCGCCGAGGTCCAACCGGGCACGCGGGTGCTGATCCACTCGGCGGCGGGAGGCGTGGGCATGGCCGCCGTCCAGATCGCCACCATGCTCGGAGCGGAGATCTACGCCACCGCAAGCCTTTCCAAGCAGGGGATCGTCGAGGCGATGGGGATCGCGCGCGAATGCATCGCCGACTCCCGCACCCTCGACTTCGAGCAGCGGTTCACCGATGTCACCGACGGCACCGGCGTCGATGTCGTCCTCGGCAGCCTGGCAGGTGAGGCGGTGGATGCTTCGCTGCGGCTGCTCCGGCCCGGCGGGATCTACCTCGAGATGGGCCGGACCGACCTCAGAGATCCTGCTACCGCCACCGCCGGATATCCCGAAGTCAGCTACGAGAGCGTCAATATCGCGGAACTTCCGATGTCCCGGGTCGAGATCATCCTCGACCATCTGTGGTGCATGTTCGCCGACGGTCTGCTGAGCCCGCTGCCCGTGCAAACCTGGAGCATCGGTCATGCGCGGGACGTACTGCGACACCTCAGTCAGGGGCACAGCACAGGCAAATTCGTGCTGACCCAGCCCGCCGCGCTCGATCCCGAAGAGACCGTTCTGATCACCGGCGGCACGGGCAGTCTGGGTCGGCTGCTCGCGCGTCATCTCGTCACCGCGCACGATTGCCGCCATCTCGTCCTGCTCGGTCGTCAGGGCGATCGGTCGCCCGAGGGCCGGAAACTGGCAGACGAACTTCGTGAAACGGGCGCGGAGATCACCTTGGCGGCCTGCGATGTTTCCGACCGCGCCGAGCTGTCGTCGGTGATCCGGAGTATCCCGTCGCGCCATCCACTCGGCGCCGTCGTTCATGCCGCGGGAATTTTGGACGACTGTCTGTTCACCGACCTGACTCCCGATCGGCTCCAGGCGGTGTTGTCGCCCAAGGCATTCGGCGCTCGACATCTTCATGAGCTCACGGCGGAGATGAACCTGCGCGCATTCGTGATGTTCTCATCGATCGCCAATGTGGTCGGCACGGCCGGGCAGGCGTCCTACGCGGCGGCGAACGCCTTCCTCGATGCGCTGGCCCACCACCGGCACAGCATCGGTCTGCCCGCGACATCCATCGCGTGGGGATTGTGGCGACAATCCAGTGCCCTCACCTCACACCTCGACGACACCGATCGGGCGCGACTGGCCCGGCACGGTATCGCTCCGCTCGACACCGCCGACGCTCTGGCCATCTTCGACATGGCCCTGGAGCTGGACGAGCCGCTGCTCGCCGCCACGGCGCCGGCGCCCGCCGACCCCGCCACACCGTTCGCCGCGGTGCTGGGCGAACTGCCGCGGCAACGCACGCCCGCACCGGCCGGCAACGGGTCCGGTCCCGGCCCGCAAGACCTCCCGCGACCGGAACTGCGGGGGCTGTCACCCAGCGAGCGCGTCAAAGCGCTGACCGCCTTGATTCGCACTCATGCCGCTCTCGTGCTGGGGCACCGAGATCCCGACGCCCTCGCGACGGACCGGACGTTCCGAGATGCCGGGTTCGACTCGCTGTCCAATGTGGAGCTGCGCACCCGCCTCAGCAGCGCGACCGGCGTCCGGCTCACGGTCGCGGGCATTCTCGATCACCCCACGCCGACTCGACTCGCCGTCTACATCAACGAGGTTCTCGACCATGCCAACAGGTGAAAACATTTCCTACGCCGCTACCCGAACCGTCGGCGGAAACGACATCGAGGTTCGACATCTCCGGCTGTCCGACCTGGACCGAGTCGTGGAGATGGAACGCGCCAAATGGGACCGCGAACAGGCCGCCACCGCGGAGGAACTCTTCGAGCGAATAGATCAGCTACCCGAACTCGCCGCCGGGGCGTTCGCGCAGGGCGAGGACAGGCTACTCGCGTCCATGTTCGCTCGACCTGTCACGCTGGAAACCATTCGCGAGGCGGAAAGCTGGCGGGCGTGTGCCTACGCCCCGCTGCCCCCACGCGGGAGCACCGATTGCCTGTTCGGCGTGAGTTTGACCAGCACCAGCGCGCGAGCGGCCGAAGCTCTCTTCCGCACCTTCCTGCCGCAACTGGCCGAATCGGGTTACCGGAATCTGTACGGCGGGTCGACCGTCCCGGGTCTGCGCGAATGGATCAAGGCCCATCCGGACGGGTCGCCCACGACATATGTGCACGCGACGAACGATGACGGCACTCCCCTGGACCGGCAACTGCGCTACTACTATCTGAACGGCTTCACGACGATCGTCTCGGTCAAGCCCAATTACTTTCCCCACCCGCAGTCCCTGGACTACGGGGCCGTTATTCACCGGCGCCTGTGATCGAGCTGTGGGTGACCGCACACGAGGCCGGATCGAAGGGGAGCAAGAATGGGGCAGCTACCAGCCGCGACGGCGCCATTGCGCGAATATATCGCCAGACGCGAGCCGGGCTTTTTCCCGAAGCTCGCCGCGGGCTGGCCGGCCGTGCGGCGCTGGGATTTCGACTTCCTGGGAAAACTGCGGCCGGAGTTGCCCATCGAGTTGGTTCGAGGGGATCGCGAGAGCGCCGCGACACATTTCACCCGGTCGACGCTGGGCGCGTACATGCAGCACCTCGCGCAGGGCGATTCCGGCGAAGTGCCCTTGTATCTCAAAGAATTCAACCTCCTGCGCAGATTCCCACACCTCGACGCCGACATATCCCCGCGAAAGCGGCTCTTCCCGCGTCGGGTGGTCGCCCCGCCTCCGGGCGTCTGGGTGGGTCCCGCGGGGGCGCGCACCGGCGCGCACTACGACCTGCTCGGAAATATCGCCATACTGATCCGCGGCGAAAAACGGTTCCGCATAGCGCCTCCCGGTTTCGTCGAAGGGGCCGGTGCGCTATCAGCGAAATACGATCCGTGGGCGCGCCTGTCGGCCGTCCCGCTTTCGGATATAGCCGCCGCATCGAATTACGCAGAAAGCCTGTACGAAGTCGATCTGGCGGCCGGCGACGCATTGTACGTGCCCGATCACTGGTGGCACGAAGTGCACAATCGCTCGGCCAGCATCCTGTTGAGCGGCTTCTTCGGCACCTACCGACACGTCACGCTGTGCGCGATCCGGGTGGCAGCACGCCAGCTTTCGCATCTCGCGCATCTCGACCGCGCAACCGCGTGTACCTGCCATGAATCCACCGGCTGAGGAGCACTGATGAAAGAGTTCGTTCTCGATGACTTGAGTCGACTGTATCGGGCGTGCGAGGGAGCCGATCTGGAGCTCACCGAGAAAACACTCGATGAGCCCTTCGAGGACCTCGGGCTGGACTCGCTGGGCACGATCGAATTGGCCGAACGCATCCAGCGCGAATGGCATGTCCCGATACCGACGCTGTTACCGAACGAGACCGTGGAGATCCTCCGGACGCCGCGCCTCGCGCTCGAGTACGTCAACAAGCTCCTGGCCGCACCGAACGGGAAGCAATAGCTGCGGAAGGAGCGCGCGGGTGACCAGACCAGTCGACGACTTGATCGAGACGCTCTACCGCGGTTTGAGTGGCGACGTCGCCCTGCTGGACGACGTCATGGCGCCCGAATGGGGTGACGCATCCTCCGGGCCCGCGTCCGGACGTGCGGGGATCGAACGTCTCGTTGCCGCCGTCAATCACGCCTTCTCCCAATTCACGATCGTCGTGCAGACGGTCGTCGACGGACGTGGCGAGGACGGCAACGGGATGGTCGCGGTCCGCGGGGAGATGCGCGGTGTACACGAAGGCGAGTGGCTCGGCGTACCCGCGACCGGAAAGGCCGTCCGGATCCGGATCCATGAATTCCACGAGATCTCCGACGGGCTCGTGATCCGGTCCTGGGGCCTCGAAGACTGGTTCGGCTGGCTGCGCCAGGTCGGGGCCGTCGGCAGCGACGGCCCCGGGGTCTATGAAGGGAAACCCGGCATCTCATGACAGAGCTCACCCGCGAGATACCGACCGCGCCGGGCGCCAGGCCCGTGGTCGGCCATCTGCTGCCATTCCTCAAGCAGCCCTTCGCCTTTCTGGCTCGGCTGCCCGAACACGGCGACGTCGTGCGAATCCGGCTCGGCCCGAAGACCGCGGTCGTCGTGTGCGATCCCGTGCTGACCCGCGAGGTCCTGGTCGACGACCGGACCTTCGACAAGGGCGGTCTGTTCCTGGAACGTGAACGCGAGTGGCTGGGCGAAAGCGTCGCCACCTGTACGCACAGCAAACATCGGCACAAGCGACGCCTGGCCCAGCCCGCTTTTCGTTCCCAACGTGTCGCGGGCTACGCGCACACCATGACTACTCGGATATCCGAGGTCGTGGACGGCTGGCAAGCCGATCAAGTCCTCGACGTATGCCCCGAGATGTTCACCATCACCTCCAGGGTCTTCGGCGCCACCATGTTCTCCAGCACCCTCCCCGCCGGGGTACTGAACCAGGTGATCAGCGATCTCACCGCCACCTTCGACGGCACTTTCCAACGCACCCTGCTGCCCGACGCGGTCACCCGCCTGCCGATACCCGGCACGCGGCGGTACAACCAGGCCAATCGGCGGTTACGGAACACGATGAACAGCATCATCGCCGATCGCCGCGCGAGCGGCGTCGACAACGGGGATCTGCTCTCGGCGCTCCTGTCGGTCCACGACCGGGAGAGCGGCCTCGACGGCGCAACCGACGACGACGTCACCGATGCCGTCGTGACCTTCTTCGTCGCGGGCACGGAGACCACGTCCTCCGCGCTGGCGTGGGTGCTGTATTTGCTTGCGCGCCATCCCGATATCGAGGCGCGGTTGCATGCCGAGCTCGACAGCGTGCTGTCGGGACGGGAGCCCGATTACGGCGACATCGAGCGACTGGAACTGGCGAGCCGGATCGCCACCGAAGCCCTGCGCCTCTACCCTCCGGCGTGGTTCTTCACCCGCACGGTCACCGCCGCGGCCGGGCTCGGGCCCTATGATCTGCCGGCCGGCAGCACCGTCGCCCTGAGCCCGTACCTCATCCACCGTCGAGCCGACCTCTACGACGATCCCGACCGTTTCGACCCCGACCGGTGGCTGCCGGACCGCGCGACGCCACCTCTCGGAGCCCTGCTGCCCTTCGGTGGCGGAGCCAGGAAATGCATCGGCGAAGCCTTCGGGATGACCGAGGTCGTTCTGGCATTGGCGATCATCGCGAGTCGCTGGCAGGTGCGGACCATCCCCGGTACGCATATCCGTCCCCCACTGTCCGTCTCCTTGGTCCCGGGAAAACTGCGTCTGCGCCTGCTCGACCGCCGGGCCGGTCGGTGACCGCGCCCGATGGTCTTGTCCGGACAGCCATAGCACGGCGTCCGGACGGTCGTACTGCCGATTTGAAAGGGGTGTCCGGTGTTCGAGTTGACAACTGCTGAACAAGAGTTGCTGCCGTCCGACGACGATGTCGAGTTCTATCAGCAGCATGGCTGGTTCACCGCACCGCGATTGTTCACCGAGGACGCGATCGACGATGCGCTGGCGGCGTTGGACGCCTATTACCGGCGTGAGCGAGATTACGACGCCCTGCCGGGCGCGATCGATGAACTCTACGATTGGTCCCCGGGCGCCGTTCACCAGATCCGATTCAACGATTATGTCGCACTGACGAATCGCCGCCTCGGCAAGTTCATGCTGCGGCCGATAGTCGCGGCCGTCGCCGCGCGGTTGGCACAAACCAGCCGGATCCGCTTGTGGCAGAGCAGTATCGTGTACAAGGAACCACAACGCGCCGAAGGCGATACCACGATCGGCTGGCACACCGACCGCGCCTATTGGCGTACCTGTACTTCGACGAAAATGTTGACCGCGTGGATCGCGCTGCAGGACTGCGACGAGTCCATGGGCCCGGTGATAATGCTGGATGGAAGCCACCGATGGCCGGATACCGAGGAAATACGCGCGATCAGATTCGGTCGAACCTTCTTCGGCGCCGATCCGGCGATGCTGGAGGATCGTCTGGAACGCAGCGGAATGCCGCTCCGGCGCGTCCCGCTATTGCTGCGCAAGGGCGAGGTCAGTTTTCACAACTGCCTGACGGTCCACGGCAGCGGCCCCAATCTGAGTAACCGGGCCAGGATCGGAGCGACGGTCGATATGCAGGATCACCGGAACCGCTACCAGCGGGTTTACGATCCCGCCGGAGAGCTGTACACCGCGGCCAACGATCGGATGTGCCGCAAATTACCGAACGGCGACGTCGACTACACCGACCCCGCGATTTGCCCCGTGCTCTGGGATGAATAGCACGCGTCGTCCCCATTCAGGCAGAGTTGTGCCGTGCGAGGAGAGGTACCATGTTCGAATTATCATCGACCGAACAGAAGTTGCTGCCATCCGACGACGATGTCGAGTTCTATCAGCAGCACGGCTGGTTCGTCACACCGCGATTGTTCAGCGACGAGGAAGTGGACGCGGCATCGGCCGCGTTGGCCGCTCATCACAATGGCAAGCGCGACCGGAAGCTGCCCATCACACTCGACGAGATGGACGATTGGACCGAAGGCTCGGGTCACCAGATCCGATTCAACGATCACGTCGCGCTGACCAGTGACCGTCTGGGACGCTTCATGCTGCAGCCGATAATCGGAGCCATTGCGGCGCGGCTGGCGCGGACGAGTCAGATCAGGCTCTGGTTGAGCAGCCTGATATACAAGTCGCCACACACGGAGGTGACGCTCGAATGGCACGCCGATCGTGTTCATTGGCATACCTGCACCTCCACGAACTTGCTGACCGCGTGGATCGCTCTGCAGGATTGCGAAGAGTCCATGGGTCCGGTGGTGATGATCGATGGGAGCCATCGCTGGCCGGATTCCGAGCAGATTCGTGCCATTCGCTATAACGACACATTCTTTCTCGGCGACGATCCGGCGAAGGCGGAGAGCATGCTCGAAGGCACCGGAATGCCGATTCGTCGGGTGCCGCTCCTGCTGCGCAAGGGGCAGGTGAGTTTTCACAGCTGCATGACGATTCACGGCAGCGGCTCGAATCTGAGCGACCTGCCCCGGGTGGGACTCATCGTGCATATGCAGGATCGCGCGAACCGCTACCAACGGGTTTACGACGAAGCGGGGAATTTGCAGTCGCATGTCAACGATCGGTTGTGTGGCCGACTGGCGAACGGAGACGTCGACTACAGCGATCCCGAGATCTGCCCCGTGCTCTGGGAGGATTCCTGTCCAGCGCCCGGAACGTAATCGGTGTGCCGGACAGCCCGCGCCCACAGCGCGTCGCGCACCGCTATCGCGCGGGCGACCTCGACCGGATCTTGCGTCAGGCCGTAACCCACGAAATCATCCTCGTCGAACAAGGTCCAGGCAAGCGTGTCGTCGTCGATCAGGCACCACTCGTCGGTGGTGTAGTCCTCCGGCCGCAACCAATGCCGCGGCAGCCAGCGAATATCCTCACCGTGTGCTTCGTTGCGCCCGGTGACCGCGTGGAGAAAGCGAATGTATTCGGTCAGGGGCTCGGTGACGACACGGACCCGCTGCATGGCGACACCGCGGGCGGTGGTCGCATCGCTCAGGTCCTCCCATTCCTTCCACAATATCGGGTAGTCGTCCGGATCCAGCGGCACCAGGCCCGCCTGGTAGCGACGCATCGGTTCGATCTCGTCGCTGACGACATGTTCGTCTTCCATTTCGAATTGAAAGGCTCGGTACCGGGCTCGGTCGAACAGCGCGGCAATGTCGGATCGGGGAAGAAATATCATTGGTCACCACCACCTATGGACAACTTATCGGACAATCGCCCAGCTAACCCTGTCATGAATTCTCTGCCGCTGGTCGGCCGATATTTCGAGGGGAGCCCCGGCAACGCTTCGATGATCGCGGATTCGTAAGGATGCAGCGTATAGAGGACGGTGACCCGAGGCGCGGCCCGTTGGACGGGCTCGCGCGGCACGCTGACCCGATGGGTGCAGGCGCGGAATTGATCGTTACTGACGATCCGCAGCCATTGGCCACTGATCACGACGAGAGAACCGGCCGGAGTGTGGACTCTGCTCCACGCCCCGCTGCGTGGGCGATACACCTGCAGCCCTTCGACCGGACTCGCCGTCATCAGGCTGAGGAGTCCGTAGTCCTCGTGAGCGAGAACGCGGGCCGGCGAGGCGAGGCTCCCGGCGGCAGCGCTGACGGGCGGATAATGATTGATTCTCAGCACGTCGTTCGTCGGGTAGATCTTCTCGTCGTAGACCGCGGGATCGACATCCAGATATCGGAGCAACGCTCTGCCGAGCCGCGGAGTCAATTCTTCGCACGCCTGCCAGAGATTTCTGAATGCGGCTTCGAACCTCTCGTCCGGCCAGCAACCGAGGGCCTTGCCCGCGTCTTCGCCGGGGATTCGGAACGCAGATCTGTCGAACTCCCACGCTTCCACCGCATGGGGCAGCGCGGGCATACTCTCCTGGAGTGGGACGTACCCGAGGTAATAGGGCTCGCCGTAGGCGCAGTCCGTCGGCACGAACGTCGATTTGCGTTCCTCGGGTACCGTGGTGAAGATTTTCAGCGCTTGGTCATCGACGGTCCTCAGCTCTTCCGTCCCGATACCGTGGTTGATCAGAATCGCGATCCCGACGTCCGCCATCGCAGTGCCCAGGACATCGATGAAACGGTCTCGTTCCGCCGGCCCGCCGTTCAGATCCGCCATGTCGCAGACCGCTGGCCGAAAATTGTCGTCGAATTTGTCGTCCGGACTCTCGATGAGCGTGTACTCGGAATAATTCAGATTTTTCGATACCGCGTCGTCGGTTTCTTTGCCACGCACGCTTGCACCCCCTGTCGAACAACGATGACATCCCAGCGAAAGTAACTCGAAGCGGCACTCGAGAATTATCGAACAGCCTTATTCAAGATTGCATCACCACCGCTGGGCTGTCAATAGCACAATAGCGGTCGATAAATTACGTCAGCGTCGGTGATCGGGGAATTTCCGCACGCGTGCACCGCGCGGCTTCGATCGCGATCCCAGCATCGCCGTAGCCGCGACGAAGAGCAGCAGGCCCGCACCGGTCGTGGTGGCGACGTGCATACCCGTGACGAACGCGTGCTGCGCGGCATCGGCCAGGGCGGGATCACCGCCGGTCCGCCCGAGCGTCTCCCCGAGCGTCGGGGCGAAATCGCCGCCGGAACGGAATACCAGCGCCGCGAGCGAGCCGAGCAGGGAAAGCCCAAGGGCATTGCCGAGTTCGAGGCTGGTCTCGGTGACGCCGACCGCCGAGCCCGCCCGTTCCGGTGGCAACGCGGCGACGGCCAGGTCGGGCACCAGCATGAGCACGATCCCGTACCCGACGCCGGCGATGGTCGAACCGGCCAGGTACCAGGCGATTCCGCCGGCGACGCCGGTGCCGAGCAGCAGCAGGTTACCGGCCGCGGCGGCGCCGAGCCCGACCACGAAGGCGTTGCGCAGTCCGAGCCGCCGCGCTACTCCGGCGCCGCACATCGAGAAGATGCCGATCGCCACCGCCGCGGGAATGCCGAGCAGCGCCGCGTCGAGTGCGTTGCGCCCGGCAACCGATTGCAGGTACACGCTGGTCAGCGATCCCATCCCGCCGCCGGACAAGGTGGCGACCAGGCTGGCGGACACGGCGAGCCGGAACCGTCCGTACCGGAACAACTGCGGTGCCACCAACGGTTCGGCAAGCCGCCGCTGCCGCCGCACGAACACCAGCAGCACGACCGTGCCGAAGACGCCCGCCACGGCCGTCCACACCGTCATGCCCGCCGCGGCGGCCTCCTTCACCGCGTACACCACCGACAGAATCCCCGCGATCGACAGCACCACGCTCGGCGGATCGAGCCGTCCCCGCCCGCCCGCCCGATGTTCGGGCAACAGGAACGGGCCCAACGCCAGCACGACCAGCAGCACCGGGGTGTTGATCAGGAAGACCGACCCCCACCAGAAGTGATGCAGCAGCACACCGCCGATGATCGGGCCGATCGCCGACCCGACCGCCGCGACCGCCGTCCAGACGGCGATGGCGTTGCCCCGCGCGCGGGGCTCGGTGAACAGCCTCGGGATCAGCGCGAGACTCGACGGCAGCAGCATCGCACCGCCCACACCCATCAGCGCGCGGGCCGCGATGAGCGCACCCGCGTTCGGCGCGAACGCCGCGAGCACCGAGGCCAGTCCGAAGATGGCCGCGCCGACGAGCAGGACGCGGCGCCGGCCGGCTCGGTCGCCCAGGTTCCCCATGGTGATCAGCAATCCCGCCACGAGGAACGCGTAGATATCGAGGATCCACAGTTGCTGCGTAGCCGACGGGCCCAGCTGTTCGGTCACCGTCGGCATCACCAGATACAGCACCGAGACATCCATCGACACCGGCAGAACCGGCAGGACCAGCAACGCCAACGCCAAGCCCAGCCGTGCCCGACCTGGCGGCGCGGTCCCACGGATATCGATACGGGTCATCCCATCTACCGCTTCCTACGCCGGAGGAGGCAGAACCGATCGCGATTCGCCCGGACGGTCGAGCACCCGCATGTTAGCTAGATATTTGCTATGTCATGGGTAAGAGTATGCCCATGTCGTGAAATTGGACAACCCGGACACTCGGCTCTGCGACGAGTAAGGAGCGTGGTTGGTCGTGGTATCGACCCAGCCGGATACGAGCCCAGCGGGGTTTCGCGCTGATGTCGAAGGATTGCGCGCGATCGCGATCGTGGCGGTCGTGTGCTTCCACGCTCACGTGCCCGGGATCACGGGCGGATACATCGGTGTGGATGTCTTTTTCGTCATCTCCGGGTTTCTCATCACCGGAATGCTCTATCGGGACGCCGCCAAGAGCAGAATCGAGCTGGCCCGGTTCTACGGTGCACGAGCCCGGAGGTTGTTGCCCGCGGCCGGACTGGTGATCGTGGTTACCGCTGTCGCGGTGGTTGTCTGGCTGCCGGCGCTGCTGGCACGCCCGCTGATGCGCGAGGCGGCCGCGAGCGCGTTTGTACGTCGAGAACTACGTGTTCGCGTTGCGGCGGACCGACTACTTCATCGGGACGAGAAATCCGTCGCCGTTCGAGCATTTCTGGTCGCTCGGAGTAGAGGAGCAGTTCTATCTGTTGTGGCCGGTGCTGATCGTCGTGACTGCTCGGTGCGCCAGCCGGCGAACCGGATCGGCCGGGCCGCTGCCGTATCTGATTGTTCTGGGAGTCGTTGCCGCGCTGTCGTTCTGGCTGTCGTTGCGATGGACACACACGGTGGCTCCCTGGGCCTATTTCTCGCTGCCGACGCGGGCGTGGGAGTTGGCCGCGGGTGGTCTGGTCGCACTTCTGGTGCCCATGTTGTCGCGCACGGCGAAACCGGTTGCGGCGCTGGCCGGATGGTTCGGACTCGTGCTGATAACGATGGCCTGCGTCCAGCTCGATCGTGGAACCCTGTACCCGGGTACCGCCGCACTGATACCCGCGACAGGGGCAGCGCTGATGATCGCATCGGGTTGCGCTGCTACACGATTCAGCGTCACTCGCATCCTGGTGCTACCTCCGGTGCGGGCGGTCGGCCGCGTGTCCGACTCCTGGTATCTGTGGCACTGGCCGGTGCTGGTGCTGGCCCCGGTCATCCTCGGACATCCGCTCGGGCCGGCCGGCACGGTGATCACGATCGCGGTACCCGCTGGACTCGCGGCATTGACGTGGTGGCTGGTCGAGAATCCGCTCCGCTTCGCGGACGCGCTGCGGCGTTCACCCGCGCGAAGTCTGGGGTGTGGCGCCGCGATTGTCGTAGTGGCCGCCGGTGTGGCCGTGTCGTTGACCGCGTGTGCACGCATTCCGGCCCCGCACGGGCCCAGCGGCGCGCCACTCGCATTCGTGACCGCCGCGGGTACACCAGGCGCCTCTGATCGGCCGGACGAGATGTTGCGAAGCCTCGAGGCACAGGCGGAGCCGGTCATCGCCGCGTCGGATCGGGTGCGTGTCGCTCCATCGAATCTCACTCCCCCTGTGGGTGATCAGCCGACTCTTCTCGATAACGAATGCCTGATTCCTCGTCGGCCGGAGCGGTCACCCGAGTGCGTATCGGGAGACCCGCACGCCGACACCCGGGTCGCACTGATCGGCGATTCCAATGCCACCATGTGGTTCTCGGCCTTCGAACCGCTGGCCGAGCAGCGGCACTGGCAATTGGAGACGTTGACCAAGGCCGCCTGCCCGCCTATGGATCTGCCGATCCATTCCTCGGACCTGGAGCGCGAGTACTTCGAATGCGACCGATGGCGTGCGTGGTTGCTGACACACCTGCGCGAAGAACACCCACATCTGGTCGTGGTGGCTATGACGCGAACCTATACCGCCGAGCTGGACGGCGTCGGTTCCTATAGCCGGACCTGGAACGACAGCGTGAACCGATTGGTCTCCGAATTGCGCGACACGGGGGCGGCCGTGCTGCTGCTCGGCGCGATTCCCACACCACCCACCGACCCGCAGGTCTGCCTTTCCGAACATCTCGACGACGTTGTGACCTGCACACCGGCCCGCACGGTCGCCGTGCGCGCGGATGGCATTGCGGCCGAACAGGAATCGGTACGCGCCGCGGGCGGCAGCTTCGCTGACCTCACCCCCTTGTTCTGCACCCGCCTGCGCTGCCCACTGGTGATCGGCAACAGCAACGTGTACCTGGACGACAGCCATATCACACCCGGCTACGCTCAGATCCTCGCTCCGGTCATGAGTGCCTTCGTCGACCGTGCCCTGAACGGGGGGTGAGCGCTCGGAACCAGCCGACACGCGGACACCGCGGGTGAGTGCTGGTACCCTCACAGTGAATGGCGCTTGCCCGTCGATTTGCTTTGCGGGACAAAGTATTACGTTCGCGGCGGATGTTCACAGGGAGGGTTGTATGCGCGCTGCCGGCCTTCTACGCGCTGCTGCCACGCACACCACCCGAGCCCTCCGCGAGTCGGCCACATGAAGATCGTCATCCTCGCGGTCGAGGCCGTAGTCGGTTGGGGTGGCAGCGAAGAGCTGTGGGCCGACACGGCCCGAGCCGCGCTGGCCGCGGGCCACGAGGTCTGGTTCACCCCTCGCGTGGACCCCCGCGGATACGCGGAGCCGCTGAACGAACTCGTCGCATCGGGAGCGACCGAACTGCCCCGAAGGTCATGGACGGACACCGATGGCCGAATGCACGCCGAGATGGTCCCCGCCGAACTGGTGGCCGTCGCGGCGCGCGCCGATCTCCTGTTCATCAGCATCGGCTCCATGCGCCATCTGCTGGACGACTCCCTGGTCGGCCTGATCGAAGGCGCGAAAGTGCCGGTGGCGGCCACAATTCAGCTCATCGGTGAAACCGATATCCTGCCGGACGCGCTGCGCGAGCGCGCGCGCCGGGTGATCGGACTGTTCGGAGCACTCGTCGTCCCCGCTCACCGGAGCCTGAAAACGCTACAGCGGGTCCTCGCGGCGAGGGTCGACCACGGCGTGGTAGTCCCGAGCCCGATTCGGCGCGACCTCACCGAACCTGTCCCGTGGCCGGACTCGGCTGTGCCGACCATGGCATGCGTCGCTCGGCTGAGCCCACTCCAGAAGGGCCAGGACCTGCTGCTGGAGGTGCTGTCCGACCCGGTCTGGAAAAACCGCCGATGGGCGTTGAATTTCGTCGGCAGAGGGCGGGCGGGCCCCTACCTCACCGAACTGGCCGCCTTCTACGGACTCACCGATCGATTGACGCTCACCGGATTTCAGAGCGATATGCGAGCCGTCTGGGCACAGAACCACATGCTGGTACTGCCGTCACGGGAGGAGAGCATGCCGATCGCGATCATGGAAGCGATGTTCTGCGCGCGCCCGTGCCTGGTGACCGATGTCGGCGACAACGCCCGCCTGATCATCGACGGCGTCAACGGCTACGTGGCCGAGGGCGACCGCCCCCACGCGTTGGCCGCCGCGCTGGACCGCGCCTGGGACGGCCGCCACGACTGGAAAACCATGGGGCAACGCGCCTTCGAGACCTACACCGCCGATCGCGACCCGACGCCGGGAAAGACGGTGCTGTCGCTCCTCGAGTCGATGTGCGCCACCGCACGCGGCCGGACGGTCGGCTGACCGGCGCGGAGCAGAACGCGGCCGGAGCGTTTCTATCGATTCCCTAACCGTTACCGAACGGTCCTCCAGCACTGGGCTCATAACGTCGACGGCGTTCGACAGATCGGACGAAACATCGTCCCCGAGCGCAGGAGTCGTACCCATGTCGTTGTTCACCGTTCGCCGCCTCGCCACCGTTCTCGCGGGCGGCGCCGCCGTCGTGGCGCTGGCGCTGCCCGCCGTGGCCGGCGCCGAACCCGTGCCCGGCCCGCCCGCACCGCCGCAGGTCGAGGTGGGCCCCGACGGGCAGCGTTTCATGATCGGCCCCGATGGACAGCGGATCGTCATCGGTCCCGACGGCCGGGGCGAGTTCAACGGCCCCGACGGACGCCGCGTGGTCATCGTCGCCCCCGGTGACGGCGCGCCCAGCGGCCCCGGCCCGTGCGCGTCCGGTGGGCCCGGCCAGGTCCACATCGAGCGCGACGACGTCGACGGAGCCGGCCACCACATCATCACCTGCTCCCGTCGCTGACCCGCGCGTCGCTATCGTCGAGTCGTGACGAGCAGTCGAGTCCTCGTGGTCGACGACGACGCCCGCGTGCTCACCTCGGTGGCACGCGGGCTGCGGTTGTCGGGTTTCGAGGTGGACACCGCCGTGGACGGGGCCACCGCGCTGGCCGCCATCGCCGCCGACGCGCCCGCGGCCATGGTCCTGGATCTGAATATGCCGCGCCTGGACGGGGTTCAGGTCGTCACCGCGCTGCGCGCGCTCGGCAACGACATCCCCATCTGCGTGCTCAGCGCGCGCTCGGAGGTCGTCGACCGGATCGGCGCGCTCGAGGCGGGCGCCGACGACTACCTCACCAAACCCTTCGATCTGGGCGAGCTCGCCGCCCGGCTGCGCGCCCTGCTGCGCCGCGTCCCCGCGCCGACCGCGGACCCCGGGCGCACCGTCGTCGGCCCGCTGACCATCCTGCCGGCCGCCCGCCGCGCCTACCTCGACGACCGGCCCTTGGACCTCACCAAACGCGAATTCGACCTGCTGGCCGCACTCGCCGCCGCTCCCGGCCAGGTCCTGAGCCGCACGCAGCTGCTGAATCGCGTGTGGGGCTACGACTTTCGCACCCAGACCAAGGTCGTGGACGTCTTCGTGGCCTACCTCCGCCGCAAGATCGAGGCCACCGGCGGCCCGCGCCTCATTCACACCGTCCGCGGCATCGGCTTCGTCCTGCGGGTGGAACCATGAAACGTCCGGTGTCCCTGCGTACTCGAGTGGCCTTCGCGAGCGCGACCGCCGCCACCCTCGTCGCCGCCGCCATGTGCGCGACCTTCTTCGCCCTCGCCCCCTCGGGCACCGAACAACAGGTCGACAAGGCCGTGCGCTCGCTGCGCATCACCGCCGTCGCTCCCGCCGATCCGAATTCCCCCGCGCCGCTCCCGGATTCGATCCCCCCGCCCCCGCCGAGGATCTCGGCGCCGGGCCGGACGGCGCCCGGCCGCCCGAGCGCATCGGACGGCTCCACCTCGGTTGAACCCGGCCCCGCGGGCCCTGCGGACGCCGTGAATTGCCCACCCCCGCCACCCGACTCGACCGCTCACCTCCCCGCACCCCCCGGCCGCTACCTCTTCCTGATCCACCGCGACGACGTCCCCGACTCCCACCTCACCTGGGACGTCCCCGCTCAGACGGCCCCCGGTGGCCCCGTCCTGCTCGCCGCCAGCGTCCCCCAGCAGACCCTCGCGCAGACCGTCGCCGATCAGCGCGATCGCATCCTCGCGGTCGGGGCGGCGGCGATCGCCATCGCGGCGGGACTCGGCTGGTTGTTCGCCCACCGCGCGGTCCTCCCGCTCCGCAAGCTGACCACCGCCACCGCCGACGTGGGAACCCGTCTGTCCCTGGACGTTCCGCCCGCCCAGGGCACCACCGAGACCGCCGAACTCACCGCGGCCATGAACCGCATGCTCGCGCGCATCGCGGAGCAACGCCACCACACCGCCGACGCGCTGGCCGCCGCCCGCGACTTCGCCGCCACCTCGGCCCACGAGTTGCGCACCCCGCTCACCTCGATGCGCACCGATCTGCAGGTCCTGCGCACCATGGACCTCCCCGAACCCGAGCGCCACGAGATCCTCGACGACATCCTCGCCACCCAACGCTCCGTCGAGGACACCCTGGTCGCCCTGGAACGCCTGGCCCTGGGCGAACTCGCCACGGCCGACGATTTCGACGACGTCGATCTCGACGACCTCATCGACCAGGTCGTCGAGGACGCCCACCGCACCCACCCCGACGTCACCGTCGACTCCACCGTCACCGAATCCCTGCGCCTGCGCGGCCTCCCCGGGGGCCTGCGCAGCATCCTCGAGAACGCCGTCACCAACTCCGTCCGCCACGGCCACGCCACCCGCATCGATATCATCGCCCGCCGCGCCGGCGACCACATCGAACTCACCGTCGACGACAACGGCACCGGCATCCCCGACCGTGACCGCGACCGCCTCTTCGACCGCTTCACCCGCGGCGACACCACTGCGGCGGGCAGCGGCCTCGGCCTCGCCCTGGTCGCCCAGCAGGCCCGATTGCACGGCGGCACAGCACAACTCGCCGACGGCCCGCTCGGCGGTACCCGCCTGCGCGTCACCCTGCGCGACACACCCCGCGATCGCTGACACAGGACACCCTCGGCGCGCGGCGAGAAGCCGTCCCGTGTCCGTCGCGGATCCGCGTCCGCGTCGGCCGACGTCGCAGGTCCGCATGACAGAATGACGGCCCGGCCAAACGGTAAGGAGCATTCGGGGTGGAGTTGCCTGTCGAACTCGTCGAGGGGCTGGATCGGGCTTGCGCGGGTGTTCCGCAGCGGCAGCTGGCCGCGTCGGTCGAGCGGCTGATCTCCCGTTATCGAGACCCCCGGCCCGCCGCGACACCCATTCTCGCGTCGGGCGCCGATGTCGCCGCGTACGCCGCCTACCGCATGCCCGCGACCTGGGCGGCAGTGTCCAGCGTGTTCGGGCGGTTCGCCGAACTCGTGCCCGGCTTCGACCCGCAGACCTTCCTCGACGTGGGCGGCGGGACCGGGGCGGCGCTGTGGGCCGCGGCGGACCGGTTCCCGTCGCTGTCCCGGGCCACCGTGCTCGACCAGGTCGACGACGCCCTGCGGCTCGGCCGCCGCCTGGCGACGGAGGCGGCGGCGGAGGCGGTGCGGTCGGCGAGCTGGCGGCGGGCCACGGTCACCGACCCCGCGCCGCTGGGCGGTGCGGACCTGGTCGCGGTGTCCTACGTGCTGAGTGAACTGTCGCAAGCCGATCAGGCAGCGCTGGTCGAGCGCGCCGCCGAGGGCACCGAGGTGATCGCCGTCATCGAGCCGGGGACGCCGGACGGATACCGCAGAGTCCTTGCCGCACGCCAGATCCTGATCGATGCCGGGCTGACGGTCATCGCCCCCTGCCCGCATCAGCGTCGGTGCCCGCTGGCCGGGAGTGCGGACTGGTGTCATTTCAGCGCCCGGGTCAACCGCAGCGCGCTGCACCGGCGGCTCAAGGGCGGCGAGCTGGGCTACGAGGACGAGAAGTTCTCCTATGTCGTCGCCGCACGCACCGCCCACGACCAGGCGCCGGGCCGGATTCTGCGCCATCCGCTGAAACGCAAGGGCCTCGTCACGATGCAGGTGTGCGAGCCGGACGCCGGCGTCGCGGCCACCCTGGTCGCCAAACGGCAAGGCCGGACGTATCGGCAGGCCAGAGATGCGGAGTGGGGCGACGCCTGGCCACCGGTCCGCGCCGATCCCGCGGTGCGAACCCGCTGATTCCGGCAGCGGTACTCTCGCCTGCTCGGCACCACCGTTCTCACGGTCGCGCGGCGTAGCGGGCCGCCATGTCGGCGGCGCGATCGCGCAGGGAGGCCCGTAGCCATTGCGGGGCAACGACTTCCGCGCCGGTCGCGAGCTGCCAGAGCGCCCACTCCGCGTGCCTGGCGTCCTGGAAGGTCACCTCCATCCGCAGTCGGCCGTCCGGGTCCGTATCCGCCGAATGGATGGTCAGCGCGGTCGCCGCCAGCTCCTCGCGCCGCGCCGGGTCGACTCTGGCCAGCACGGTGACCTGGTCGTCGCCATGGCGGAACCGGAAGCTGCGTTCCTGCCAGATCTTGTCGAGGTCGACCCGGTCGGGTCGCTGCGCCGGCTCTTCGAGCGCTTCGGCCGCCGAGATCCGGGAGAGCCGGTAGGTGCGATCGGCGCCGGCGTGGGTGGCGAGCAGATAACCCGTATCGCGCACGGTCACCAGGCCGATCGGGTCGACGGTGCGCGGCTGCGGTGATCGACCGGCGGCGGCGTAGCGGATGCGCAGTTTGCGACCGGCCAACACCGCGCGCCGAATCTCGACCATCGTCTCGTCGTGCCTGTCCTCGGTGACGAATCGGCGCGAGAGCAGGTCGGTCTCGGGATCGATGAGCAGCCGCTCGATCACGCCCGCCGCGGCGTTCCGATTGCTTTCCGGCAACGCGTCGACGACCTTGAGCATGGCCGAGGCGAGCGCGGAGCCGAGGCCGAAAGCCTGTGCGCCCCGCCGGGATCCGGCTACCAGCAGGGCGAGTGCCTCGTCGTCGGTCAGGCCGGTGAGTTCGGTCCGGAATCCGGGTAGCAGGGCGAAGCCACCGTATCGGCCGCGCTCGGCATAGACCGGGACGCCCGCCAGGGACAGCGCCTCGATGTCACGGAGCACGGTGCGGGTGGACACCTCCAGCTCGCGGGCGAGCACACCGGCGGACAGGCGTCCGCGCTGGCGCAGCAGTAGCACCAGGGAGACCAGGCGGTCGGCGCGCATACCGAAAAGACTTACCAGTAATCACGACAGGAGATGTCGTGATTATCCGAGATCTTGGTTCCCGCGACCCTCGGACAGCCCGAGGGGCACATCACGAAGGAGCGTCCACGTGGGATCTCAGGTCAATCCGTGCATGATGTTCGACGGCAACGCGCGGCAGGCAATGGAGTTCTATCGACAGGTCTTCGGCGGCGAGCTGGAGCTGGGAACCGTCGCGGACTTCGGCTCCCCCGACGCGCCCGACGCCGACAAGATCATGCATTCCCGGCTGGACACCCCGGCCGGCTACACGTTGATGGGCTGGGACTGCCCTGGTGACCGGCCGGGCCAGCCGCCCTACCGTCCCGGCAACAACATCGCGGTCTTCCTCGGCGGCGACGACGGCGAACTCCGCGACTATTTCCACAAGCTGTCCGTCGGCGGCACCGTCACCCTCCCGCTGGAAAAGCAGGTCTGGGGCGACGAAGCGGGCTCCCTCGTGGACCGCTTCGGCATCGGCTGGATGTTCAACATCACGGCCCAGCGCGACTGAGCCGAGCGGTATCTCGCTTCGGCAGTACCGATGAGTTTCGGCTACTTAGGTAGTCAGACTGGAAGAGCACGGCGCAAGGGAACGGCAAGGGTTATGTAAGGGACAGCGGTGAGGGTGGGCGGGCGCCGGTGAGGCGCGCACTGCCCCTCCACTCGAACGAGGTCCCCATCAATGGAAATACCTCCTTGCATCGCGTCGGGAACAGCGAAATCGTCATGCTGACGACGTGTGTGCTGATGACCAACCGACCGAGCGTATCCGGGGAATGGCTCATGATCTCTGCGTGGACCGCGTGGCGCGCCGGTGAACCGGCCGCGCGGACACGCGCGTCGTCAGAGTCTGGAGGGTGGCGTGTCCGGGGGCAGTGACGCCGATTCGGCCGGACTGGTCGCGGAGATCGCTGGCGGGCTGGCCGAATTCGCGCCGGAGGGATGGCGGCGACTCGAGGCATGGTTCGCGATGACCGTCGTCTGCGAGTCGGCGCTGCTGCTGGCCGACGACGGCACGCGGTCGGTCCGGTGCCCGGTGTCCGACGCGGTGTGGGACGCGGTGCGCCGGCACCGTGCCTCGTCGGCCGATTCCGGGGACGGGCCGTGGTGGCGGCTGCTGGTGCGGGTGGACGCCGACGGTGTCGAGGCCGTGCGTGACGACGGGACCGTCCCTTTTCCCGGCGAGCAGCTGTTCGCGCCCGAGGCCTATCGCGCCGATCTGGAGATCCATCCCCGCCGACGGCTCCCGGTGTGGCTGGCCGCGTACATCGGTCGCGCCGCGGTGCCGTCGAGACCGCCGCGGCAGGCCGCGGCGGACGCACGCGCGGACCGGAGTGCCGGGGTACGCGCGGTGCCGGTGCCCGACGAGCTGCCGGGTCTCCCGGTGCTGTGGGCCCGGTGGGCGGTGCTGGCGGCGGCCTTCGTGGCGGTCGGATCGCGGCGGGGACCGCGAATCGGGCCGTCGACGGGCGTGTTCGAGAGCGCGGGACGCAGCGGTTCGACCCTGACCCTGCTGCCCGGCGAACGCGCGGTGCTGTCGGGCGGCGTCTGGAACGCGCCGGTGCTGGACGCGGTCTACAACGACGGTGCGGCGGCGCCGAAACTCTTTGCGGGCGCGCCCAATTGGGTGACCGACCCGGTGCTCAACCCGCGGGCGGCGACCGGCACGCTGTCGTTCTGTTACTGGTGGGAGGCGGGGCGATGGTATCGAGGCGAGTCCGCGCCGATGTCGGAGTGCGCGCCGGCGGTGCCGGCCGTGTGGACGGTCGACGCGGTGGCCGGCGTCGTCGGGAAGCTGGCGGCCGAGCGCGGAGACGCGGCCGAGCAGACCGCGGCGGAGCTGGTGGACGCCGCACAGTCCGGCACGGTGACCCGGGCGACGCTCACCCGCGTCTTCGGTTACGACGACGACATCGATATCGACGGCGCCCTGTTCCAATTTGTGGCCGCGGGCCTGGCCGCGGAGGAGGCGGACGAGATCACCGAGGCCGACGCGGTCGCCCTCGTCCGGGAGCACATTCTCCGGCAGGGTTACGACACAGCCGGGTACCCGCTGTCGACCCTGAGCGCCGAACGGCTCGGTGCGGGCTGGGCGGTCCGTTCGCCGGTGCCCGCCGGGGAGATCGCACTGGATCGTGCGGTCTTCTACGTCGCCGATGACGGCGTGGTCGAGCGGTCCACATCGTCGGTGCCGCAGGCGGAGTTCGCGGCCGAGTTCGAGCGACGGTTCCGGCTCCGCCGGGACGGCCTCGTCGCGCCGGAGGGGCCGGCGTGAGCGAGGACATTCGGCTCGATCCCGACGCCCTGCGGCACGACGGCGCGCAGCTGGCCGAACTCGGCGACCGGGTCGGCCGGACCTACACCGGGTTGCGGCACGGCCTCGCCGCCGCGGAGGGCTGCTGGGGCGACGACGATCTGGGCGAGGCGTTCGCCAAGGACTTCACCCCGCACGCCGATCAGTTGCTGGCGGGCCTGCGGGCGATGGAGGAAAGCCTGCGCGGGGCGGCCCGCCAGATACGGGACGCCGCGGCCGACTTCGAGGCGCAGGATCTCGGCGGTGCGGACCGCATCGGGCGAACGGCCGACGAGTCGCCGGGTGTGGCTCCGGACTACGGCACCGGGACGCCACCGGCCTCGCAGTTCGCGCCCGCGTCGGCGCAGGGGCCGAGGAATGCCGCTGTCCCAACCGATTCCGCGATCAGCGACGGTGTGCCGACCGAGCCGTCGGCGTCCGGTCCCACATCCGCCCCGCAGTCGACCGGCACGCCGGGCGGGTCCGGCATACCCGATGGGTCTTCCGGCCGGCCCTCCTCGCCGCAGAGTGACCGGCAATCGCCGGATCCCTCGAAGCAGGCTCCCGATGCTCGAGGCGGTGGGAAGTCCGGCGAGCATGCGGGCCGTGGGCCCCGTGCCGCGGGCGGGCCGCCGCCTACCGGCGCGTCCGCGCCTGTCACCGGGCGCGACGCGCCCCGCAACGCGGCTGCCGCCGGGCGCGACGCGACACCCGGGCGCAAATCCGGAGTCGGTGCGGGACGTGAGACCCCTTGGACCGGACCGCCTTCGAGAACGACCCGCGGGCCCGCGGCCGACCAGAACCCGTCGAGTCCGCGGACGGGGGCGCCGCCGCGTTCGCCGAAAGACGCCGAGCGCCTACGTGACCGGCCGCGCGACCTGGGGCGATCGACCGGAAAGCCCGCTGCCTCACCGCTTTTCGCGTGGCTGGCGCGGATGCTGGCCGACCGGCACGGCGTCACTGTCGTCGGATTCGACCTGCCGGAACTGCAGGAAGCCCCGGTGCGGCAGTTCGCCGCGGCCATCGATCGAGTGCTGACCGATTATCCGGCGATCGAACTGGACGTCGTCGCGGTGGCGGAGCTGGACGACGACGCCGAGAATGTGCGCTGGCACAGCGAAACCCGTGACTCCGGCACCGTCCGGTCGATCACGCTCGACCAGCGGGTCGCTCGCGAACCGAGTGGCGACACCGGAACACCGGAATCCCCCACCGATTCCGACGCGTCCGCGGTCTACGCGGCGACCGTGCGCGAACTCGGCCTGGCACTCAACGACGCCGGGGGTGACGTCGCCCGCCGGACCGCCCAGCGCACCCTGATCGCCGAGTACATGCGGGTGGCGGCGGGACGATACACGACCTTGGCCGAACTGCTGCGCGGATATCGGAGCTGGCGGGCCGAGTTGCCCGGCGGTCCCGGCGAAACCGGCTTCGACGCGCGTCGAGCGGTGGCTGCCGCGTTCGCCCAGGTCGTCCTGCATCGTGAGCGGGCAGGCGCACCTGCCAAGGTCCTGCACGCCGCACTGGTCGACGCGGCGTCGGTGCGGGATTAGGCGGTGCCGGTGGGAGACGTGATTTCGCTGAACCCGGTGGTGCAGGTGCGGGAGGCTTTCGAGAGCCTGCCCGACCTGGTGCGGCGTCCGATCGAGATGGTGGTGTTCGGCGGCGACCTGCCACGCGCCGACATCTCCCGGATGCGAGAGCTTGCCGCGGAACTGCGGGCGCGGGCCGCGGCGCTGCAGGAGCATGCACATGACGCGGGAAATCTGCTGGCACAGCAGGATTCGATCGGCGCGTTCGCCGACGAACTGCGCGAGATGCTGCACATCCACCAGGACGGCGCGGGCAAACTGGGCCAGCAGGCCCTGACCCTGGCCGACCAGGCCGACGGCGCCGCCAACGACGCGGAGAAGACGCTGTGCGTGATGTTCGTGTTCGGCATCGAATTGGGCTGGCGGATCATCAGAATGCTGGCCGCCGCCTCCGCCGCCGGTCCCGCCGGGCAGGCGGCGGCCGCGCCGGCGGTGGAGGCGACCCTCGTGCAGGGGCGCGCCGAGGTCCAGCTCATGCGCGCGGGGTTGAAGGATGCCTACGGTCGGCTCGGGGCGAACACGGCCGCCAAGTTGTCGGCGTTGGGACCGGCAAGCTTCGCAATGACGGCGGGCCGGGCGGCAGTGCTGCCGGTGGCTGTGGACGGCGGCGTGCAACTGCTGCAGGTCGCCGAGGGCTACCGGAACATGTCCCCGATCGGGGAGAACCGAGAGAACCCTACCGGTTTCGACACCACATCGGTCCTCGTCGCCGGTGCGGCGGGCGCGGCCGGTGCGGCGGGCGGTCAACTCGCCGCCAAATTCGCGCCGAAGGTGTTGCCGCGAATGGAGACCAGCCGGACGCTGGCAGGGCTGGTGCACGGGACCGCGGGCGCGGCGGCCGGTCTGACCGCCGCGGCGATGATCACCGGCTGGCCGGAGGACTTCGATCACGTGCTGGCGCCGATGCTCAACGGCGCCTTCGCCGGGAGCGTGCACGCGCAACCCGGCGCCCACGCCAGATCCGGATTCGGCGCGGAGCCGGTGATCGACGGCAGCGAGATGTTCACCCGCCCCGACCTACCCCCCGCCGGGCCGTCGGTGAAGATCTCCGCGGAATCCAGACAGGCATGGGAGACCGCCCGTAAAGCCTGGAACACCGGCCCGGACAAGGTAATCGCCGGTGGCGCGAGCGCGCCACCGAGGTCCCCGGCAAACAATGGCACCGCCCTCGGCGCATCCCATGGCACACCCCGCGTAGCGGCCGGTGCGGAAACCGCCGCACCGCCCCGGGTCGGGGCAACGTCCACCCACACACCCGCCGCACCAGAGCACCGCCCGGCCGACGGAGAAAGCGCTCCCACGGGACGCCGCACGCAGCACGCGAATCGCCCGAGCGGCGAGGAACGAGGCTTTGCCGCGGCGGACGGCCCGCCCGCCAACCACCGACCTGGAGACGAGAACACCAGCACCACCACGGAACGCGGGACCCCCGCCGACCACCGGGCCGCCGAAAACACCAGCACCACCACGGACGCGGCACCGGCCAACCACCGGACGGACGACAACACCAGCGCCACAACGGAAGACGGGACGCCCGCCAACCACCGGGCGGACGACAACACGAGCCCCACGGCGGAAGACGGGACCGGCAGCTATCGGTCGGGTGAGGAGAGTCCGGGCTCCATTGCCGAGGACGGGACGGCCGCTGGGGAGCGGGGTGGTGGCGAAACGCACGGATCGACTCCCGAGGACGGCACCGGGCCGGGGTCACGTGATCAGGCGGAGGAGGTGCTGGCGGATTTCCATGCGCGGTCGGGTGAGCAGGTGCCCGAGGCGCTGAAGTTGTCGAATCTGTCGGACGAGGTGTTGCAGGCGGGGTTGTTCCACTCCGATGCGCGGGAGTCGTTGATCGCGGGGATGGAGATCATCCGGCGGGGGACCGTCGACGGCGCGCCGGGCGGGATGGTGTTGCGGGGGCCGCAGTTGGAGGGCGGGTTCGAGATGGCCCGGCGGCCGGTGCAGATGCTGCCGGGCCAGGGCAAGACGTTGATGTTCATGTCGTACTCGCTGCAGCAGGCGGTCCGGCACGGTTCGGTGTTGCTGGTGACGACCGCGGACGGCCTGGCGCATCGGGAGTACACCGAGTACAAGCGGGTGCTCAGCCGCTACGGGATCGACGTGTTGCGCGCCGATCAGAACACCGGATTCGGTGCGGTGACGCCGGGCCGCCCCGCGATCGTGGTGGCCACCGGGGAGACGGTCGGGCACCTGTGCAACGCGGGGCATACGCCGCCGCGCCGGGCGGTGATCGATGAGATGGACGCGATCGTCGACCGCGGCGAGCGGACGTTCATCCGCTCGGAGATGTCGGCTGCCGAAGCGCCCGAGCCGACCGTGCGGGAGGTGTTGGCCGCCCACGACTTCCTCGCCGACGCCCTCGCGACAGGCCGGCTGTCGCATGAGGATTTCGGTCTCAAGCAGATCGCCGAAGAAGTCGACGTGCACTTGCCGGACGGCACATTCGAGGTGGGGACGGAGTACTGGTACGACGGTCAGGCGGCATTGACGCCGGCGGGGCGGGCGAAGGTCGCGGCGCTGCCGGACGGGAAGCGGTGGCTCGAGGGTATGGGGCCCTCGCGGCTCGACATGGCCGCGGCTGCGGAGTTCACCACGCGCAACAAGACCCACTATGTGATCGATCGGGGCAAGATCGTCATCGTCGACCAGGGCGAGCACGGTCTGCAACGCAATCCGAAGACTTCGAGCGAATCACGCTGGAGCGCCGAGCCGGGCAAGGCGAGCCTGGCACAAGCGGTGGAGGCCAAGGAGATTCGCGCCGCCGAGGCGATCGGGATGAGCGCCGAGCAGCACGGGATCGTGGTGCGCGCCGACACCGACTCGGCCAAGTCCATCACCGCGGCCGAGATCTACGGCACCGACAAGTACTTCGATCACATCACCGGCGCCTCGGGCACGCTGACCGACCTCGGTCACGTGCTGAAGACGGTGTACGGGCTGGAGACGCCGCACGCGGTCGACCCGTACAACCCGTCGCGGCTGGTGGAGGGCCAGCCCGATGTGCACGAGAACACCCGGGCCAAGCTGAACGCGCTGGCCGGCTACGCGCACCAGATGTGGGACGGCGGGCAGGGCCGGTTCCAGGAAATCCTGTGCCACCGTAACGATCTGGTCGACAAGCAGGTCAATGCGCTGCTGCGGGCGGGGATCCCGCGTGACGCGATCGAGGCGGTCGACGCCGACCGGATCGCGAAGTGGGGCGCGGACTGGGAAACGAAGCTGCAGCAGGTCTTCGACGCGGCGGGCGAGCAGGGCAAGATCCTGGTGATCAACCGCCAGGGTCAGCGCGGCGTGGACATCTCGGTGTCGGACGCGGTGCTGGCCAAGGGCGGCATGCACGTGTGGATGACCGAGGTTCCCGAGCAGTCCTACATCTACGACCAGGCCAAGAACCGCACCGCCCGCAACGGCAAACCCGGTACGGCACAGGCGTTGATGTCGCCGCAGGACGAACTGATCCGCAAGGCCATGCATCTGCGCGGCGTCCGCGAGGCCGTGGTCACCTACCAGGACGCCGTCACCGCCCACCGCGCCGACCCGACACCGGCCACCCACGACAAGCTGGTCGAGGCCGGTGACCACCTCGGCTCGCTCGTGCCCGGTTTGCAGGAGCGCGCCCACCACCACGCCACCAACGACTTCATCTGGCGCTACGCGGCCCTCGTCAATCCGGGCGCCGTCACCGGGCCGACAACGCTCTGGGCTCCGACTGACCCCACGGAATCGGACGAACCGGCGGGCCGGTCCGCACGGCTCGCCGCACTGCTCGGGGTCCCCACCTCGACCGCGACCACCCTCATGACAGCGCTCGACCGAGACGACGCGGCCGACCAGGACGACCCGTTCGATCCTGATGACGGGCTCGGCAACGGCGAGATGGTCGGCCGACACCGAACGCCAGGCCGGGACGAGACGGTCGGCACCAACGAGCCGGTCGGCCGGGACGACGCGCTCGACCGAAACGACGCTCGCGACCTCGGCGACGCGACCGACCGGAATCGAGCCCGGACCGATCCGCTCGGCGGCGACCACACGCGCGGCCACGACAGCACCGGGCCGCTCGACCCGGCGAACCTTCCGCCCGCCGTCGTGGAGACGCTGCGCCAGCATCTCGACGCGACCGCGCCCGGAAAGGCCGTGCAATACGCGCTGTTCACCGACGAGCAGGCGCTCGCCCACCTGACCCCACGCCGCGACCGACTGGCCGCGACGATGGGCCTGGACCCCGCGGACTTCGACGGCGCGGAAGGGATGCGCCGGGCCGGGGCCGCGCTGACCGCCGCGAAGCACGACCTGGCCCTGGCCCTGGGTGTCCCGGTCTCCGACGTCACCGCCGCGACGGCCCGGGACGTCCTGGGCGAAGCGCTGTCCCGCCCTGGGACCGACGACGTCGTCGCCCCGGCATCGCTCTACCTGGCCACCGCAGCCCTGCTCGACCTTGTGGCCGAGATACATCGGCGCAGTGCGAACAATTGCGTCCGCAACGGCGTGACCGCCATGCGCGTGCTGTGCCCGCAGAACGCGGACCGGTTCACCATGCCGTCCGGCAAACCACCGCTGCGAGGCCACGACTGGGACATTGTGACATCGTCGTTCCGCGACGGCTCGCAACGACTGTTCGGCTCGCTGGACCAGGCCGTCGAATCGCTGAAAGGGCGGCCGGGCGGCGTACAGGTCCTGGTCTACAAGTGGAAGCACACCGAGAAGAAGGGCAGCGCCCACGCCGACAACCACCTGGTGCTGCTGGTCAACGACAGCAAGCCCGGTGATCCCCCGAATCTGGTCGTCGTGGACCTCGCCGCTTCCCGCGACGGCCGGACCGACGACGATTTCGGACCCGAGGATCTCGCCGACCGCCGCACCCTGCTGAACAAGGCCGTCGCGTTCGACAAGTGGCGGCGCGAACAGCAGAAGTTCATCAACAGGCTGCCCGAAGGGCAACGCGCCTTCTGGACAATCGATTTCGACGCGGCGGGCGATCTCGTCCCGGCTGCGCCCACCCGTGCCGCGACCGATGTACCGGACGAGATGATCCGGGAAATCAATGCCGCGGGTGCGGCGGTGCGGGTGCCCGTACCCTCCGGCACGGGAAGCCGCCCGGGATCAGACGATTCCGGTTCCGAAAAGCCGAGCACACGCGATGAGCGCGGGTCTACGCCGAAGGCATTGCGGGACGCGCTGGGTTTCCTCGAACGTGTCGACTGTGATCCGGCGGTGCTGCGCGACGCGAGAGAATTCGTCTTCGCGTGCTACCGCGAGTATCGAGGGCGCGGCGAGAGCGCGGCGACTGCGGCGAACAACACCCGACGGCTGATGGTCAATATTCGGCGCCGCGCGACCAAGGACAAGGCCGGTTTTCCGGAGCGCCTCGCCGACCTGTATCGGGGCGAGGCGACCGCGGCGACGTGGAAGCGGGTCTGGGTGGCCACCCGGCCATCCACCCGCGGCGCACGCACCGATCACCCGCCATCGGTCCCCGGCGACGGTGGTTCCGTCGGCAGTCGGCCACACGACGAATTCGACGGGGACCGCCACCGCACGACGGCAGGCCCGGCGGAACCCGACCCGATCCACGCCACCCGGGACGCGTTGTCGGACTGGGCCGCTCGCCTGTCGGACGAGGAACTGCGGGCATCGCTCGCCGACGTGCGGGCCCGCACGTCGGCGCACGTCGCCGCGGTGCGGCGCGGGGAGCCGCCGGTCGCCGAGGTGGCCATCGGTGCGGCTCGCGTACAGACCGCGCTGGCCGCCGAGCAATGGCGACGGATCGCCGACGGCGGCTCGGGATCGGTCACCGCTGTGTCGGAGGCCGCCGGAGGCGTATTCGACCTCATCGGAGCGCTCTCCGGTGCGGGAACACGATCCGTGCCGGAGGACGACCTCGATGTGCTGAACCGGTTCCCGGAGCGCGTGGCGGCCGCCGCCGAACTCGACGCCATGTGGATCGTGGACGGGGCGAACTGGGCGAGACTCGCCGACGACCACCTGGTCTCGGGTCGGGACGGCGACTGGGATCCGGAACTGATGCGATCGCTGCGTTCGCTACCGTCGCGGGCGGCGGAGTTCGCCGCGGCGAGCGCCGCGTCGGACCGGGCGTTCGGCGCGGCGGCGCGGCGGTACATACCTGACGCTTACCGGGCGGCACGATATTTCCTGACCTGCACCCGCGATACCGAGCAGGCGACCGCACTGCTCCGCGACGTGGACCGGGCGGTTGCGACGGCCGTCGACCGCCTCGGGCCCGACGCGCCCGCGATTACGGCGGGGCTGTCGCTGTTCCAGCTGCGCATGGACATCCATCAGTCGATCGCGGCGGCCGGTGGCGCGGCCGGATCCGCGATGCGGTCGGCCGCGCGGCAAGGCTTGGCGGAGAACGCTTTACCGGCGCAGCTGATGCGGCGGGTATCGGAGGGCCTGGATGGTCTCGCCCGCCACGGCGACGAGACCCCACGACAGCTCCGACCGTCCTACACGGCACACCGCATCGCGCCGGACGAGCTGCTGGACGACGAAGACGATCGGCCCCCCGCCGCCCGATCGCGAGCCATCGGTGTGCACGGTGGCAGCCTGGTCGAACCGAACGGCCCCTCGCTGGAACCGTTGCGCACCGGACCGCGCGACGTTTCCTTCCTGATGGATCCGTGGGGACGAATGATGGTCGGCGACGACCACGAATCCCTGCTCCGGCTGATGGCGGCCATGGGAGACGAATTGGCCGGCTGGGGCACACTGGCCACCGACGACGACGGACATCCCGACGGGCAGGTGCGGCCCTACCGGGTGGACGAGATTTTCGATCCCATGGGTACCACGCAATTGCGCGACGCCCTGACTCGCGGCGGACTCCACCTCGACGACAACAACTTCGACAACGAGAGCCAAGGCCGACTGTGGCGAGGCGATCCCACGCCGGTGCCCGCTGTGTTCGACATGGCGCCGGTGGGTTTCCAGGACAGCATCGAGGCGATGTTCTCCGGCTACGCCGAGCAGTTCTGGGTCAAACCCGTCCGTGACGGTATCAGGTTGAGCCCCAACCAGTTACGAGTGCCGCTGACACTCGCTCCGCTGCGCCGCGAACCGGGGCACATCGAGGTGGTCGCGTACAAGGATGGCGATCGCACGATCGTCGGCTACCGCGACCCCGACCCTGGCGCCGAACCCACTCAGGTCGCAACCGTCTTCGCCGCCCTGCACCAGCGCATGACGCGATGGGTAGCCGAATCCGACAATGTCGAATGGCACCCCGACACCGCCGCCACCGTCGATGCCTTCACCCGCCATCTCGACCGTTCGCAGCCGGACCGCTTCGACGGCACCGTCGGCAGCCGCCCCTCGGATGCCCTGCCGGACCCGGCCGAGGTCAAACCGTTCGGAAACTGGTTGCGAGCCGCCCGCAAAGCCTTGGGTATATCGCGAGGCGAACTGGCGACTCGCATGGGCGTACCCGGTTCGGCCACCTATATCGGCTCCTTCGAACGGGGCATCACACCGACCCGGGACATGATGGTCCGCATTCTCGCGGCGCTGGGGATCTCCGACGAACTGGCCGAAGCGGTCCTGCGCGAAGCGACCGGCCACGAGATCGACAACCTGCCCGATCCTCGCGAACCGAAATTCCTGTCCCCCAACGCCTGGATCCAGGCCGCGCGGCTGCGCAGGAAAATGCCACAAAGGGAACTCGCCGCGCACGTCGGCCTGAGTGTGACCCAGTGGGCGCCGAGAGAACGTGCCGAGAACCCCCGGACCAGGGCACATCAGATCACTCGGGAACAGGCGCAGCGCGCGCTCGACGCGCTGCAGGCCACGGAGACGGTCACCGCCGCGTTCATGGCGCGGTTCTATCCGAGTGCCACGCCGGATTCCGCGGCCCCGGACAGCGGAAATCCCTCAGGTAGCGTCGGCAGCCGCCCCTCGGACGACGAATCCTCGTTGCCGACGGGAGACGGGTCGCGTATGCCCTTCCGGATTCTCGCGGATCCGGGGATGTCCGGTGATCGCGAGGTGGAGCCGGGGTATTGGGGGCACTACGGGGCGGCGGGTGTGCTGGTGCGGTGTGTGGACCCGGACGGCGTCGAGCGGTTCCTCATCTGCAAGACAAAAGACCGCTTCTCCCAAGACAATTGGCAGTTTCCGGGGGGAGCGCTGGCTTCCCGGGAAACCCCGGCCGAGGGTGCGGCGCGGGTGATGAACGAAAAGCTCGGCGCGGACGCGGAATACCTGGCGCGTCTGGTACACCGGGGAACTCACGTGATCGGCGGGCCGCGCGGGTGGAAATACCACGTCCTCGTCGCCGACGCGCCGCGGCGGTTCGACCCGAACGTGCGCGGCACCAAAGGCTCGGCGGCCCGGTGGGTGACCCGCGATGAACTGGCCGAGCTGGCCGAGCGCGGGGAAGTGCACTCGGCCCTGACCAGGCATCTGCCTCACGTGCTGGCGGTGTTCGCTCCGGAGACGGAACAGCCGCCCGCACCGCCCGTCGCCGACTCGACGGTTTCACCGGCGGCACGGCCCGAGGGCTTCCGGCCGGAGCCGGCCTTTCGCCGCCTCGACCAGGCGATGTTCGACGATTATGTGCGGCTGGACGAATTGCGGCGAGCAGCTCGCGGCCAACCGTCGCACACCGCCGAGTTGACCCGCCGCAAAGACGAGTTCTTCGCTCGGTACCCGCAGGCACGCGAGCCGGCCGTTTACGGCCAGCTGTTGCAATACGGCACCCTGCGGGAGAACTCGAACCAGCTGGCCGCCGACCTGGGACTGCGCCCGGACGAACTTCGCGCGAGGCTCGCTGCCGAACTGACCGACCTGGTCGCAGGCAAGCCGCTGGCGATCCGGGTCAGGCGGGAGGCCCTGTTCGGGCTGCTCGCCGACGGCCGGTTCAAGACCCAGTTCGAGGGGGCGCTGGGAGGTGGTCGTCGGGATGAAGTGGCACGGCTGGAGAACCGGTGGTTCGGCAACCCCGAGGACATGGATCCGCGATTGCGGCCGGTCTACGGACTCGTACTGGTGGACGGCGAGCGCCCGGCCGGGCTGTCCGACGCCGCCACCCCGGCCGAACCGTCCGACATCCGCGCCACGCTGTACACCGAGAAGGCGGCGACGTACGGCCGCATCGAGGTGGTGCTGAAAGACGATGTGCGCCAACGGGCGACGTTCTGCGTCGGCGATTCGCTCGTCTACTCCGGCAGCCAGGCCGGCGGCAAACGGGCACGGACCATCCCGTCGCCGCTACTCGACCCGCAGCCGGAGTCCTTCGGCATCGTCCCATTGTCCGCGAAGGCCGTCACGGTGGACGACCAGCCGCTGCGCGGAACCGATCGCGACTACTCCGGCAATCTCTTCCGCCGCCACCAGTTCGTGGAATCCCATATTCACGGCGGCGTCACCCTCGCCGACATCGACCACATCAACCTTCCCGAGCCGCCCGATGCGGAACTACGCGCCGCACTCGACAACGCGGGCATCCCGTGGCGCGTGCTCGACAGCCATGCGATCGCGCGCAGTGGCGACCCCGAAGCCGTTGCGCGCGAACGACTTCGGCTCGAGCAGGACCTCGCTGTGGTCGAGACCAGAGCATACTACCTGCGCCGAGAACTGGACGCTGCCCGTCGACCGGATACTCCGCGCAAGGTGCTGGAGGAGTCCGCGAACATCCGAGTTCAACTCCGCAACGTCGAGGCCATGCGGGACCGGATCCTGGAAATGCTCGCTCCCCTGGCCGGACCGTCGGGCAGCATCGGCAGCAGGCCGTCGGACGGCCCGGACGGCAGCGCCATGTTCGACGGATTGGCGCTCACTGCCGCCGAGACCGAGATAGTCACTCAGGCCCGAAACGGCGCCACGTACCACGATATCGCGACGGCTCTCCACATCCCCGAGCGCGACGTGCGGGCGACCCTGGCCGGTGTCCGCCGCAAGCTCCGAAACCAGCGGGCACAGCTGGTGACGGCGGGCCGCCCCGGCGATCTGCCCACGGCATCCGAATCCGACCGCCTCCGCGACGCCATGGTCGCCGCGCTGATCGACGCCGACCAGCCCGATCCGCGACAACTTATCGCGGAGGCGAGCCCGGAGCAGCTGAAACGCGTTGTGCACGGGCCTGTTTCGGATGCGGGGCGGGCGCTGCGTCCGGCGGGCGGCCGCGCGCGCAATCAGGTGTTCCGCAATCTGACGCTGCTCGCCGCCCGCCGCTCGATACATACCCTTGCGGCCGAGCACAACCGGGCGCAGGCGGTACTGACGACCGCGCTGGCCGCGGCGAGTCCGGACGATCTGCGGGCCGCACTGGACGAACTCGACCCCACCCAACGGCAGATCCTGCTCAACCGATTCGGACCGGCAGCCCCACCCGCCGCGTTCGAACCCGAAGGCTCCGTGCGCGATTCGCGTGCGTTCGATCTCGTCCGGCAGGTCGCAGCCTCGATCGCGGCCCGCACGGGAACCTCCGCGGTCGACGAGAACAACGAACTGCTCACCGCGGTGCACCGCACGAATATCGCTGCCGCCCAGACCTATACGGCGAACGAGTGCCTGGACGCGGTCCTGGAATGGATGGACCGGCGGGACCGATCGCAGGCGGATGTCCCCCCGGCGCCGCACCGGCCGTCGTTGCCCGTGGATCACGGTTTCGACGACGAACAGCGACGGACGGCCGACGCGGCACTGCGTGCGGGCGGCTTCCGCAACGCGGACGAGTTGCAGCGCTGGGCCAATCACCTCCAGGCGGAGTTCTCGCAACGCCGTGCGACCGAGAACGGCGACTGGTGGGACTCACTGCGCGACCCCGACCAACCGGGCAGGCTGAGCAGCGCACAGCGGGCACTCATCCAGGTCTATCCGCACCAGATCGGCAACGCCGACGGCCTGCCCGCCGTGATCCGCGACCACGCCAACCGCCTGTCGATCCGCCGCGATCTGGACGAGTTCCTCGCCCGGCGGCCGGCCGGCACGGGAATGCTCGAGTGGGCCCGCAACGGGCTCACCGCCGCCGAGCGGAACCGGCTCAGCAACCTGATCCATATCCGAAATCATCTGCAGGAGTTGGACAGTCAGGCCGCCGGGATGCCGGGCAGTCCACCGGTGCACCTGCTGTCCTACGATTCGACCGCCTTCCGCGGTAAGGGAAAGGCCGTCGCCGCGCTCGGCAACGTCGACACCGCACATACGGTGAATTGGCATGTGCCCGGCACGGATACGACGTCGTCCTCACTCGCCTACCAGTTCAAGTCGGCGCGCAACCTCTACACGGAGTCACGCAAGGTCGATCCGTCGCTGGAACTGGCATCTATCATCTGGATCGGATACGAGGCGCCGACCGGGCCGGTGAAAACCGGCTTCGTGAAGGCCGCCTTCCGGCGCCGCGCCCGGATCGGCGGAGATCGGCTGGTCTGTGACGTCGCAGCGTTCCACGCCACTCGCCGCCGCGCCGGAACCGCCACGCCCGACAAGCTGGTGAACCGGCTCTACGGGCACAGTTACGGTTCGGTCACCACGTGCTACGCGGGCCGCGGGGGCAGGCTCGCCGGTCTGATCGGCTCGGTCATCCTGTCGGGGTCGCCGGGTGCGGGCCCGCTCGACCATGCCGAGGACTTCGGGATCGGCGCACACAACGTCTATGTCCTCGCGTCGTGGCGCGACCCGGTCACCATGTTCGGCGCGGACGAGCCCGGCGCGGGCAGCCGCTACCATCGCGGTCTCGGCCTCGGGATCGACCCCGCCACCGAGGCTTTCGGCGGCCAGCGGCTCGGCGCCGAGTTCCCCGACTCGCCGGACTTCGCCGGTGTGGAGGCGGTGCATCAGGGCTATCTGCATTACGACCCGGTGACCGGCCAACCCAACGAGGCACTGTTCCACTCCGCGCACATCACCGCCGGACGCGGCGACACCCTCACTCGAGTGCCGCCCCGTCGAGCCGGTCGCGTCGCGTTCCGCCCCATCGACGCCGAACGCGACCGCTACGCCGATCTCGGCGGCGATTCCGCGCCCGGCACCGGGAACACCGGCGGCTCGGCCGATCCGGGCGGCCTGATCGGCAGCAGGCCGCACGACGAAGAGCTGCTGCCGAACGAACGGTCGGCACTCGCCCACCGGCTCACCGAGCGCCGCGCCGAATTGCTGCGGGAGCTGTCCGCACTGCTGGCCCCGCACGGTATCGATCCCGCGGAGCTGCTGCGGACCGGCTCACCCACCTGGGCCGCGTGGTTCACCAGGTATCAGGAGGTGCGCCGCGACCTGGTCGCCGGGCTCGAGATCGACCGTGGCGCCGCCGTCGACGACCGATGGATCCGGCACGTGCTGGCCGAGTGGCGCGAGCAAGGCGTGGCGACTCCGGAAATCCTCTCCGCCGGAAGGGAATTCGACCGAATACTGCCGGTCGCGGCGCTGGTGGACGACATCCAGCGCCTGGACGACTGGGCCCGCACGGTCGAGGCGCTGGAAGCCGAACTGACGCGGCGCACGGTGGAACTGTCCGTCCTCCTGGGCCGGGTGCAAGGCATGCTGGGGACGATCGCCGACTTCCGGCCTGCGGGAGTACTGGTCGCGATACTCGACTCGGCACTGGCGACGGCGGATCGGCTGGCCGCGGCCCGGCAACGCCTGGAACAGCACGCACACGATCTCCACTCCTCGGGCACGGCCGTCGCCGAGCGTGAGCGCACCACATTCACGCCGTCGGACGAGGAGATCCTTTCGGCAGCCCGGCCCTACCGCCTGTCGTCGCTGGATTCGTGGCACGGGATGGCGCTGCTGCACGCCCGGCTGCAATATCTCGTCGCGGCCGCCGAGGACCCCGGCAACGAGCTGTCCGTGCCCGACGATATCGCGGAACTTCACCGGTTGGCCGCGCGGTCGCAGGCGGCGGTCGCACGCTACGAGACGACCCAGCTGCTCGACACCGGTCTGGATGTGACGCTCGACCTGGTGAAGCGGATGCTGGCCGGTCTCCCCACCGCAGCAGGCGGGACCGCATGGCAGCTGTCCGAGTTCTCCGACTCGGCGCCGTTCGAACAGCGCCTGACCGCCGTGCGTGACGATGTCGCGAAACGGTGGCGGCATCAGGTCGCCACCGCTCACCTCGGCCGCGAAACCTCTCGCGCGCGTACCCGGCTCAGCCGCATCGACACGGTGACGGCGGCGCTCGACGAGGCCGGGCACCGGATCACACTGGGCCGGAAGATGCTCATTCGGCAGATGTCCGAGCACCTGCGGAAATATCCGCTGGACCGCCGGATGGATCGCGGACAGCTCGAACCCGACCTGATGACGATCCTCAACGCGGTACGCGTCTGCGAAGCGGCGCTGCCCGGCGACGGTTGGGCGGAGTCGACCCCCGCGCAGCTGCGCCGACGGGTGGACCGATTGCGCGGCGACGCCGAGACGGCGCAGGTGGCGGACCAGGCCGAGCGCTACCTCAGCCTGCGGCTGCTGGTGGCGGCCTTCGAGGACGCAACCCCGTGGATCCACTGGCTCTACGAGTTGGTCGGTCACAGCCGCTCCCTGGAGCGCTTGACCGATCGGCCTGCGGCCGAGACTGGTTCGACCCGCGACCCGACCGCCGAGAGCGGCAGGTTCGACGCGGACCTGGACGAATGGCTGGATGCGGCGCTGGTCACCGTGGGGCGAGCGGGCGGGCTGGCCGTCATGCCCGAGGGCAGCGTCGGTAGCAGACCGTCGGCGTATGACATCGCCGGTGCGACAGCCGGCCTGACGGAACGGCCCGCACCCGAAGATCCCGGTCTGGTGCTGGACTTCGACCCGGCGGATCGAGACCGGGCGGACGCGGCGGTGGCGGCGCTGGCCGAACTGTTGCGCGCCCGAGGTTGGCGGAATACGGTCCACGCGGCCGCGGCGCCCGAACTGGCACGCCGGGCGATCGCGGACGCCCGCGACTATCTCGACGCCTATCGAGCCGAGCTGCCGCGGCACCTCGGCTCGATCCCCGAGGATCGCCGTGCGCGAGCCCTGCAGGACCTGGATATCCGGCTCACGGCCCGACTGTCGACGGCAGCCGACGGCAGCCGGTCGCTCCACCTGTCCGTCGAATGCCCCCAGTACCGGCCGCCGTACCGGCCGTACGAGCCGCACGGCGCGGCATGGCCGGCACCGCTGCACAGCGCCCGGCACGTGGGACCCGCTGTGCGGGAGCTGTTGTCGTCGGCGACGCGGGCCGGGATCGAGCAGTGGGGCGAGGTGTGGGCCGACTTCACCGAACCCCCCACCGGCGCGCCCGCGACCGTGCCCGCGCCGCCCGCCACCCCCTTCGAGGCGAAGGCACGCATGGTGCGCGCGCTGTACGAAGACCATCACGTGCGATTCGTCGGTTGGGAACCCGACGACGTACCGCCGCAGGCGCTGGAATCCCTCATCCGGCACGCCCGCGCCCGGTTCGCCGAGGACGGCAGGCTGCACCTGCGGGAGATCCGCATCGCGGACCTCGACGAGGACACCGGCGCGAAGCTCGGGCGGGCCGCCGGGCAGATCCGGTCGCGCGGATCGGGCGATCCGTTCGGCCACAACCACTACGTCACCCTCACGATCAACCGGAATCGGGTCATCGACCTGGAGCGGCATCGGCAGCAGACGAGGTTCGATGTCGCCAAGCACCACCTGGCGCCGATGGCCGACGCCCTGGGCGGGGTGTTCGACCACGAGTGGCGGCACGTGGTGGATTCCTTCACCGGGTACCGGCTGTCCCGCGTGGCGGAACCGCTGCTGACGTTCGTGTATTCCCACTACCTGCGGCACGGCCTGCTCCCACCCGCTTTGACATTCGAGCAGTGGCGCAATCAGCTTCCCCGCTACGCTCTCAACGAGCACGAGGACGGCGGATACAGCTGGAACGACAGCGAAGGATTCGCCGAAGGCAGCCGGGCCGCCACCGCGGATCCTTCGCTGCCGCCGACACATCCGGCCCGCGTCCTGGACTGGCTGGCCCACCGGTATCTCGACGGCACGCGGCCGGATCATGTGCTGGCGGACTGGCTGGCCGATCACCCGGCCGTCACCCCCGACTTCCCCGAGGCCCCGCACCGGGACGCCGTCCAACTGTTCCGCAACTACTACATGGCCCGCGACGAAGGCGTCCACGCCCGGGCCGACGTGTGGTGGAACCGTATCCTGCAGGGCATTCCGACGCCCGAAGGCCGCGCCTACGTTCAACGCCGGCTGGACAACGAACTGATGCTGTTCGCCACGGCAGCCAGTCCCGGCGTCCGGACGCGAGCGGAGCTGGACCGGGAGCTGACCGCGGCGGTGCGCAGGGCGTTCAGCGGCGAGATCGTCGCCCACGTCACCGCGGATACGCTGTGGCGCGTGCTGGCCGACGGCCGATTCCCGAACGGCATGGAGCACACCCAGCGCCCGGGTGGCCCGCACCTGTCGCCCGCGGACCTGGCTCGGCTGGAGTACGTACTGTTCGGCCATCCGACCTATCTCGCACCGGAATACCGGCCCGCCTATTGCGAGATCCGTTCTGGCCCAGACTATTCCGTGCCACGCTCGGACACGTCGTCGGATTCGGCCGACATCCGGGTCGTGCTGGGCGAGCACGTGGCGGACCGGACCACCGCCTGTGTCGGCGATGTGCGACAGGCGCCGGTGTTCCCGAGCCGGCTGGACGACCCCCGGCCCGAGTCGTTCGCGCCCGCTCAGCACCTGGTCCAGGCGCAGGTCCACGGCGGGTTCACGCTGATCGACGTCGACCACCTGGTGTTCCTGCGCCGTGCTCCCGACCGCGCCTTGCGTAAAGCCTTGGCGCAAGCCGGTATTCCGTGGCGAACCGCCGAGGGTATCCGGCCCGCCCGGCACGGGGACGGGCTGCCGCCCGCCCGGCGGAGCCTGCCCGCGCCCGAATACGCCCGCACCCGCGCCCGGTTCGACGCGGTGGCCGAACAGGACGCGGTCTTGCGCACCTTGGGGCCGAGGGAGAATACCCCCACGACCGCGCGCCCGAATTCCATCGGCGACACCGGTCCCGCGGGCCTGATCGGCTCCAGGCCCTCGACCGAGGACGTGGTCACCGCCGTCGCGCTGCTGCCGCCGCGACCCGATGCCGCGGACCCGGACCTGGTCCTGGACTTCCGGCCCGGCGACGAGGAACAGTTGGCCGCCGCGGCGAACGCACTCGCCGACCTGTTGCGTGCGCACGACTGGCGGGCACCGGCGCATCTGGCGGTGGCCGCCGACCTGGTGCGGAGGGCGGGGCGGGAGGCGCTGGCCTTCCTCGATCGGTCGTTCCGGACGCTGCGCCGCGAGCTGGGCGTCCCCGATCATCTCGACATCAATCCCCAGCACGCGGCGCGGCTGACCGTACGGCTGTCGACAGCGCCCGACGGCGCTCGCACGCTGCATCTTTCGGTCGAATGCGCCCAGCACCGGCCGGTGTACGAGCCCTACGCGGACACCACGCCGTGGCCCGCCCCGCTGCACAACGACCGGGAGGTCGGTGCGGAGGTCAGAGCCGCGCTGTCCGCGGCGACTCGGTCCGGGGTCGAACCGTGGGGCGAGGTGTGGGCGGATTTCACCGAGCCGCCCGCGGAATCGCGGCCGCCGGAGTTGCCGCCGCCCGCCACACCGCGGGAGGCCAAGGCGCGGATCGTGCGCGCGCTGTACGAGGACCTCCACCTGCGCCTCGGCGGCTGGGAAGATCCCGAGATCCCGCCCGAGGCGGTCGCGGCCCTCGCCGACCGAGCGTGCGTCCTGATCGCCGAGTTCGGCCGCCGGCGATTGCGCGAGATCCGGATCGAGCCGTACCGGGCGAACGGCGTCACCTTCAGTGAGGGTTCGGTCGATCCGGCCGGATTCAATCACCACACCACGATCGTGATGGACAAGCAGTACCTGCTACAGGTGCTGATCATCGACGATCTGCCGGCGCTGCGCGCCCGAGCGGAACACCATGAGGCCATCAATTTCTGGGGGCGGTCGGACGATCCGCTGGGCGGCGTCCTCGATCACGAATTCCGGCACGCGCTGGACGCTGCGAGCGGATACCGCCTGTCCGCGCTCTCGGAGCAATTGCTTCCCCTGATCCACACCGATCTCGTCGACCGCGGACTCCTGCCGCGCGACGTCACCTTCCAGTCGTGGTTCGACCAGCTGCCCGGGTACGGGCGGAACGTCGAACCCGTCGACGGGGTCTCCCGGCGCGCGGTCGAGAACTTCGCGGAGGGCGGCCGGACCGGCTCGTCGGACCCGTCGCTGCCCTCGACGCACCCGGCTCGCGCCTTGGACTGGCTGACCCGCCGCTATCTCGACGGCACGGTGCCGGATTCGGCGCAGGAGGTGTTCCGGGACTGGCTGGCCGACCACCAGGACCTCGCACCCGACACGACCGGCACCCATCCATCCCCGCCGTCCGTGCCGGAGAATCCACTCGCCCATCCGGTTCCGACTGTCATGCGGCCGGACCATCCCACGCTGAGCCGACAGATACGCACGGTTCGGGAGGCCGCCGGGCGGGCGCTCGAAACCCTCGGCGACACCGGCGATCCCGCTCGCCGCGAAGTGCTTCGCGAGGCGCTGGACCAGTTCGAAGCGGCGGCGCGCGAGCTCGATCGGGAACGGGGCCTGCGCGCCGCGGCGGCGGACGAGTACGACCGGGCCGTCGCGGCAGACAGCCTCGACGAGGAAGTGGTCACCCGACGGGACCATCACACGGCCCGGGTCGCGCGGCACGAGAACCGGATGTTGTCCGCGGTGGCGGAGCTGGCGGTGATCGTCGGTGCGCCCGCGCTGTCCGCCCATGCCCAGGTCGAAAACGACCCGGCGGACAACGACAGCAGCGCGGGTCGTCCCGACGGCGGGCCCGATACCGACGGGCCGACCGGGTCGATCGGCAGCCGTCCCGGGGAGGAGGACCCGTCACCGACCGAATTCCGGCCCGGCATGTCTGCCGCCGAGATCCGGGGGGCGGTGGCCGATGCGCTGCGCGACACCGGTGACACACCGGCGGGGGCGCCGCTGCAGTTGACGAATAGCGCTGCGCTGCTGGTGGATTACGCCCTGCGGGCCGCCGGAGGCGACGGCGTCCGGCTGTGGTGGAATACGACGCCGACGGCCGCCGGACACGCGGTCCGCGGACACGTCGAAGGGTTGCGGGTGCCCCGACCGCGCGGTGTACTGGCCGACAGCTGGGGTGGGGAGGTCTTCGGCGAATTCGAGTGGGCCGATCCGGGCGACGGCTCCGGCCCGTCGTGGTCGGTGCGGTTGTGGGGCGATCGCAAACGCTTCCAACGCTTCTCGGCCGAGCTTCCCGCGCAACTGGCTTCCTTGATGCCGAGTTATGCTGCTTCCCAGGCGCTTTCGCCGATAGCCGAAGCGGTGCGGGTGGTCTCGAGTCGAAAGGGCGTGGGACGCGGCGGAACCCTGGCCGTCGAAGCGCGGGACGGCCGGTTGCGCGTGCGGGTCAGGGAGGGCGTCGTACCGCTCATCGGGGTGCCCGACAGGTTCGCACGGACCATCGGTGAGTCCGAGCCGCCCGGCCGCATCGGTAGCCGACCACACGAAAACGATGCGCACGACGGGCCTTTCGATTCCCACCGTCCCGAGGGGCGGATCGGCTCCAGACCCGGCGACGAGGAACCGGTCTTGGTGAGCACCCAGCGGTTGCAGGGGCGGCCGGGAGTGAGAATGGACCTGCTGACCTACGAGTATCCGATTCGACAGGAGCAGTTTCAGATCGTTCGGGAGACTTACGACCGCACCTCGGACGCCGTCGTGACGTGGACCGAAGCGCTGATCGGCCGCGCACTGGGCGCGCCGATCAAGGATGTACGGGTGGAGCCGCCCCAATACCATGTGCTCTACCGAAATTACGGACCCCCGCCATCGCAGCGCGATGATCCACGCGCGGCCGACGCCCTCGGCATCTTCGATGCCATCACCGGCGAGCGAAGCCGGTTCGCCGACATATTCATTCGCCGCGCGGGCGGCCGCGCGATGTGGCGGGATCACCACCTGCGCGGGCAGGACATCGTGGATATGGCGGAAGGACTGCACCGGCTCGGCGTCATGCTGTGGCAGAGGTCGTTTCCCGAATCCATCCTGTCGATCATGCTCCACACGATCGACTCGGCCTTGGTCCAACTGAGCGAGATAGCAGAGCACGCGGATCACCCGGTGCTAATGGCCGGACTCGACGAAGAAACCCAGGCCAAAGCCCGACTGGTCGAGACGTTCAAGCTCAAACATCCGTATATCGAAGTCACCGGATTCGACACTCCCTACGCGTCGAAACAGGCGGTAGAGGAGATCCTCGGGAAACTGGACGAGCTGTTCGACAAGTACCGATACACACCGGGTTACCGGAAACTCAGGACGAACATTCGCGCCGTGCGGATCGAAGTCCTGGGGCGGCCGCGCGCGATCGCGGACCCCCGCTACGACGAGGCGACGGACACCATCGACGGGTCGGAACTGGTGTTCAATCTCCGGTATGCCATCGATCCGAACGCGACCTCCGCCCAAAGCAACCAGAATGCCACCGATAATTGGCATCCGGCGTCGGGTAAGCCGTATGAGGATGACGCACTGCACGAATTCGCGCACGCGATCGACGAAGCTACCGGCGACGAACTCAGCCGGAATCTTTCGGCCGTTCTGCGCGAAACCTACACCAAGCTGACACGGCTGGGCCTGTACGACAGTTACGAAGATTGGCTCGGCCAACTCCCCGGCCACGCGTACGCCTCGCCGACCATGAGCCATCGGGCGGCGATGGAAGCACTCGCCGTCGGTTTCGCCGATGCCGAGATCAACGGCACCGTCGTCGGCTCTCCCCAATGGGTGATTTACGAATACGTCACGAATCTCGAACCCCCGCGCATACATTGGAGCCTCCGGCTCGGCGACCCCGCCCACCCCGGCACCACCGGATCCATCGGCAGTCGGCCCTCGGAGGACTCACCCGGCGGCCCGGTCGCGCGCCGGATGACCGGGCTCGGGGGCCGGGACGACGACCAGGCCGGACCGCCCGCCGGTCCCGGGGAGCGGTTCGCGAAGCTCATCGACGACGGTCTCGCCGACGGCGTGACCCATACCGAACCGTTGCCGGGACCGCCGGGGGTGCGGCTCGAACTGGTGACATTCGACAACGGCTACCAGGCAGTCCGGGAGACCTACGGGGATATCGACAGCGCCGCTCGGGAATGGCTGCATTCGATGATGGGCGCTGCGATGGGCGCGCCTGTCGCCGAGACATGCCTACGGTCCGACGATTACCAGGTCCTGTACCGCGAACTCGTCCCCGGCCGGCCGGCGTCCACCGTCTTGCCGCAGTCCACGGCCCGAGCCTACGACCACGGCCTGGTGCACGAGGACCTGAGCGAGCAGCAGCGTGAGCTGGCGGCCCGGTTCGGCCCCCTGGACACCCGGCATCTGGCCTCCGCCGCTGCGGACCTGCTCGGGCTGTTCGACGCGGCCACCGGGACGAGACGCAGCACCCGGCATTGGAACATCGACGCGAACGACGCCGTCTGGGGAGGGCGCGGCGCGGTCGCCGCCGAGGACACTGGACCGAGCCCCTTCGCCGCGCGGTTCGTGCGGCACGTCGACGGCGCGACGGTGTGGCGCGACCACCACCTTTCGCGGGCAGACATCACGGACCTTCGTGAGCGCGTGTCCTACGTCGGGGAGCTCATAGAGCAGTGGCACGCCGAACTACCGCGGGCACAACGCGATACGCTGCACGCCACCCATGCCCGGGTGCTGGCCGCACTGGCCCGGGCCGAGCAGCACGCCGTCCACACTCCGGAGGAGATCTCGCACGTCAGCGGGTTGAGTGCCGACGCGCAGACCAAGACTCGGCTGGTCGAGAACTTCACGCTGGATCATCCGTACTTCGAGATAGCGGGTTTCGATCACCCCCTGCTGCCCGTGGATGCCGCCCGGGAAATCCTCGAGACGCTGGACCGACTGCTGTCGAGATTCCGCTACACGCCCGGATTCCGCGGGCTCATGACCAACATCCGCGGACTGCGAATCGACTTCATGAACCATCTCGACATCAACGCCGAGACCATCCCCGAAACCATTGCCGACGGCCGCGGCCGAACCCGGTGGATGACGTTCAATCTGCGCCGGGCGGCCGACCGAACTCAGGCGCGCAAGGACGACCGCGAAGACCGCGAGGAAGGATTCCACCCGGCCAGCGGCCGTCCCTACCACGACGATGTGGTCCACGAGTTCGCGCACGCGATCGACCACGCTCTCGGCGGCCGCCTCAGCGAGAATCTCGAGACGGTGTTGCATGAGGCGTGGGAAGCGTTGCAGCGCAACAACATGATCGCCGAAACGTACCCCGAATGGCTGCGGCGCCTACCGGGCGCGGCTTTCACCCACCGGGCGGCGAAGAAGAAGCTGGACCCATCCGAAGCCCTGGCGGTCGGCTTCATCGACGTGGAAATCAACGGCGCCGTCCCCGGCACCCCCCAATGGGTCATCCACCACTACGTCACCACCGCGCAACCGCCGAGGATCGGCCAGGCGGGCGACACGGCCGACGGGCCGAACGAACCGGCGACACCGTGGAGCAGGCGGCGGACCGATTCGCGGTCGAGATCCAATGGCGAGGAAGGCAATCCGCGCACCGAGGGGCCGAAGGCCACTCCGTGGTCGACTGTCGCGTCCGCCGAGGAAACGAATGTCTCCGGACGGCGGGGAGTTCCGCACCCCCACGGCTACGATCTCGCCCAGGACTGGTTGCGTGCCGCCCGCGATGGTCTGTCGCGCCTGCCCGAGCAGATGGATGCGACCATCGGATTGCCCGCGGGGACCTGGAGTGCGGTCGAACGTGGTGAGCGGCAACTCACCATCGAGGAGATGCGTATTCTGATGCGGCGGGAGCCGTCGATTCGACGACTGTATGCGCCGCTGGCGCAACACTTCTTCCCCGCTCTCGCGAGCGTGCCCGGCCCGGAGGTCGGTGCGGGCCTGCGATACTTCCGCGAGCAGGCCGGTCTCACCCCGGGCATGTTCGCCCATCGCCTCGGCGTACTGGAAGTGACTGTCTCCCACCGCGAATCGGCGAGTCGGCTGCCACCTGTCACGGCGGCGTGGCAGTCCCATGTGCGGGCGCTGGCCGCGGGGACCGGGCACATCGACGAGACCGCCGAGATCGGTGGCTGCCTCGCGACATTGCGGGAGCGCGTGGGCCTGCCGCTGCGGCATCTCGCCGAGCAGCTGGGAGTCACGCCGGACACCCTCGCCGACATCGAAGCGGGTCGCCGTCCACCCGAACGGGCCGAGGTGGAGGCGTACCTGCGCGCCCTCCCACCCGGCCGGCCGCGCTTTCCCGAAGGGTACTCACACACCGGCGAATACCTCCGGTTCCTGCGCGAGGACGCGGGCGTGTGGCTGCAGGAAGCCGCCCGCCGCGCGAGCATGTCGCGAGCGATGATCATCAACCGGGAAACGGGGCGGGCGAAGCTGTCGCCGGAGTTCGTCGAGATGTACCTGCGGGAGTACGGACAGGGCGCGGTGACCCTCGACGAGATCGCGGAACTGTCGGATCGTCCACTGGTCGAGCAACCGCGTGCGGGGGTTCCGCCGCGCCCCTGACCCGCTAGGTCTCGTCGGCCTCGGCCTGCAACCGCCGCCACTTGGCCATCGACTGCTCCATTTCCGCGCGGAGGAACTCGAAGAAGCGGCGGGTCTCGTCCAGTCGGCGGCCGGCGGGCGAGTCGCGGCCCAGCAGGTCGGCGCCCTCGGCGGCGCGGGTCCGGAGTTGGGCCAGCAGAGGGTCGGACTGGCTGATGTAGTGACTCCAGGTGTGTTCGTGGATGCGGCAGAAGTCGCGGCGGCTGCCGGGTTCGCGGCCGCGTTCGACCAGCCGGACCTGCACCAGATATTTGACCGCACCCGAGATCGCCGGTGCGCCGACTCCCAGTTGGTCCGCCAGTTCGGCGGCCGACAGCTTGCCGGAGTCGGTGACCACGAGCGCGGCGAATACGCGCGAGGCCATGCGCGGCATGCCGGACTCGGTGAGGATCTGCGCGAACCGTTCCCGGAAGGCGGCGAGCGCGGCCTCGCTCGTTCGCGTCATCGAAAACTTCCCTTCCGTCATGGTCGCGGCGGACCAAGCTGTCACAAAGTTCACGAATTTCATGAACTATCAGTAGTGTCGGCGAGTGTGAAAGATAGCGGACTCGTCGGGGTGCAGCAGACCGCCAGCCCCGTGCTCAAGGCCAAAGCACTGGACAATCGGCTGCCGGACCCGATTCTCGGCGACGAATACGCCGAGCGGACGATGCGCCGGCTCGACCCGGACTACGACACCGGACGGTTCGGCGCGAACCAGCTGGGCCTCGCCGCCGTGGTGCGCGCCAAGGCCCACGACGACTGGGCCCGGAGCTTTCTCGCCGACCATCCCGACGCCGTGGTCCTGCACCTGGGTTGCGGCCTCGACGCCCGGGTGTATCGAATCGACCCGCCCGCCACCGTCGACTGGTACGACCTGGACTATCCGGCCATGATCGAACTGCGGCGGCGACTGCTGCCGCCGCGTGAGCATTACACCCTGATCGAATCCAGCGTCACCGACCCGACCTGGCTGGACCGCGTCCCCCGCGACCGGCCGGTGCTGATGATCGCCGAGGGGCTGGTGCCCTACCTCACCGCGACCGCGGTCCGGCGTCTGCTGACCAGCGTGGTCGACGCCTTTCCCGCCGGGCAGATCCAGCTCGATACGGTGGCGGTCTGGGCGTGGCGCTTCTCGCGCTGGGATCCCACCCTGCGCAAGTACGACACGCGGTTCCACTGCGGCTTCGACGACCCTGCCGCACTGGCCGACTGGCACCCGCGCCTCGAGTACGTCGACGAGGCGCCGATGAACGACTCGCCGGTGCTGATGGCGAAGGCGCCCGCCACCGCCCGCCGCGTGTTCCGCCTGTTGAACCTGCTGCCCGGGATGAGACGGTCCACCCGAATCGCGCGGTTCCGCTTCCGGTAGTAGTCGGCCGAAATCACCTCGCCCGGGTGATCTCGGCGGACGGGAACGGCACGCACACTCCCCTGGCGCGGTCGGCGCGGGTCGTGCGGAAGGGAGCGGGAACGTGCAGCACCTACTTCCCGCCGGTCAGCGGCGGACGCTGGCCGAGTTGACGGACCGGCTGGATCTGGCAGTGGGTGAGGTGTCGGCGAAACGGTCGGCGTTCTGGATCATGCTGGTGTTGTCGGCGGTGATCGCGATTTCGGGTGTGGTGGGCGATTCGACGGCGACGGTGATCGGGGCGATGATCGTCGCGCCGCTGTCGGTCCCGATTCTCGGTGTCGGTCTGGGGATCGCGACCGGTGACGGCCGGTTGATCGGGCGCAGCGCGCTGCTGGTGCTGACCGGGATCGCGGTCGTGATCGCGCTGGGTTTCCTGTTCGCGCAACTGCTGCCGAATCCGGTGAACGTGCTGTCGAATTCGCAGGTGGTCGGGCGGACCTCACCGAAGCTCATGGATCTCACCGCGGCCCTGGCGACCGGCGTGGTCGCCGCGGTCGCGATCACCCGCCGCGACGTGGGCGACGTGCTGCCCGGCGTGGCGATCGCGATCTCGCTGGTCCCGCCGCTGGGCGTGGTGGGCGTATGCCTGGGCTCCGGTGCGCCCGCGCTGGCGCTGGGCGCGTTCGTGTTGTTCGCCTCCAACGTGGTAGCGATGATCATCACGACGACCGCGTTGCTGGTCGTCGCCGGGTACGGCCGGGAAGCGCGGGCGGGCGGTGCGCGGCGCGGGCGCGCCTACCTGGTGCTGGCCGCAGCACTGGTGCTGGTGGCGGCGCCGATGACGGTGAATTCCCTGACGTCGTTGTGGGCGGGGCAGATCGCCGACGCCGCCCGCGACTGGCTGCGGGCGAGCCCCGGAGCGGAGGTGACCGACGTGTCCCTGCACAGCGATACGGCCACGGTGTCGGTGCTCGCCCCGGCCGAGCTGCCGCCGCTCGCGGACCTGCAACGGGTGGTCGACGATCTGGTGCCGTGGGATCCGGAGGTGGTCGTGGTGCACACGGTGGGCGGCCGGGTTCCCGGCAGATGAGGCGCACCGGCTTGCGCTCGGATACGGGGCGGGGGTATAACTGGGGCCTTGGTTCCGAGTACCGATATCCGGGAGTCGCGGTCGAATGATGGGGCGCAGCAACGGTTTCTCGCGGGCGGCCGGTGGGTCGCGGCGCGGGGCCTGTCTGGTGGCGCTGCTCGCCGCGCTGCTGCTCACGCTGCCGATGGCCCATTGCGCGGAGGCGGGCGGCGTGGCGGCCCCGGGCCACCACACGCACGCGGCGATATCCGCTGCGGTGGTCGACCACGCCCACACGGTCGCCGGGAGCCCGCTCGACATCCACTGCGTGCTGCACTTCGATCACTGCCTCGCCTCGCCGGTACTGCGCGCCACCGCCGAAACCGTTCCGGCGCAACATATGCTGCTGCTCGCGCCGGCACCGGCGGTGCTCCTGGTGGCGGGTGCCGACGACATCTTCTCGGCGGGCCCGCGAGATCCGCCCTGCCGCCTGCCCGCCCGTGGTGGCCGGGCCACTCTGACTCAGTTCTGTATCGCTCGACGCTGACCGGTCAGCGCCAGGCCGACGCCGCTGTGCGCCGGCCGGTGTCCGCTGCCCGCTCACGTCCGCGCCGCCCCGGCGGCGGTTCGATACAGAAAGCGACAGTCATGGACAAGATCGTGCTCGACACCCTCGCCGATCCCGCGGCGGCACTGGTGGGTTCGCCCGCACCCGCCCGGTATCCGCACTCACTGGTCGGCAATACGCCGGTGCTGTGGGTGAGTGCGCCGCTGGCCCCGGCGGGCCGGGGCTTCTGGGCCAAGCTCGAAGGATTCAATCCCGGCGGCATGAAGGACCGGCCCGCACTGCACATGGTGCGCCGCGCCGAGCAGCGCGGTGAGCTGGCGCCGGGCGCCCGGATCATCGAATCCACCAGCGGCACCCTCGGATTGGGGCTGGCGCTGGCCGGAATCGCCGCACACCACCCGGTGACGGTGGTGACCGACCCCGGTCTGGAACCGATCGTCGCGCGGATGCTGGCCGCCTACGGCGCGCGGGTCGACGTCGTGCCCGAGCCGGGCCGGTCCGGCGGCTGGCAGCAGGCGCGGCGCGACCGGGTCGCCGAACTGCTTGCCCGCGAACCGGATTCGTGGTCCCCGGACCAGTACGGCAACCCCGACAACGTCGACGGCTACGAGCCGCTCGCCCTGGAACTGATCGAGCAATTGGGCGTGGTGGACGTGCTGGTCTGCGCGGTCGGCACCGGCGGGCACTCCGCCGGGGTCGCCCGGGTACTGCGCCGATTCAACCCGGAGCTGAAGCTGATCGGCGTCGACACCGTGGCCTCCACGATCTTCGGCCAGCCCGCCGGGCCCCGGCTGATGCGCGGGCTCGGCTCGAGCATTCACCCGGCCAACGTCGACTACGACGCCTTCGACGAGGTGCATTGGGTAGCACCGGCGGAGGCGGTGTGGGCAGCCCGCACCCTGGCCGCGACCCACCACGCCAGCGGCGGCTGGAGTGTCGGCGCGGTGGGTCTGGTGGCGGGCTGGGCGGCCCGCACCCATGACCCCGAGCTGCGCATCGCCGCGATCTTCCCCGACGGGCCGAACCGCTACTTCGACACCGTGTACAGCGACGCCTACTGCGCCGCCCATGGACTTCTCGACGCGCCGCCGCCGCTGGAACCGGACACGATCGGGCATCCGGCCGAGCGTGTCGTGCGCTCCTGGACGCGGACCACCACCGTTGTCGACCCGAAACGGTTCGTCCGAGACCAGGAGTGGGCGTCGTGACCGCCTTCGCGAAATTCCGCAGCTTCGACGCGGCCGCCCGGCTGTTGATGATCAACCAGTTCGGCATCAACCTCGGCTTCTACATGTTGATGCCGTACCTGGCCGGATATCTGGCCGGGCCGCTGGGCCTGGCGGGCTGGGCGGTCGGACTGGTGCTGGGCGTGCGGAACTTCTCCCAGCAGGGCATGTTCCTGATCGGCGGCACCCTGGCCGACCGGCTGGGCTACAAGCCGCTGATCGTCGCGGGCTGTCTGCTGCGCACCGGCGGCTTCGCCCTGCTGGTGTTCGCCACCTCCCTGCCGGGACTGCTGATCGCCTCGGCGGCAACCGGTTTCGCCGGGGCGCTGTTCAATCCCGCGGTGCGCGCCTACCTCGCCGCCGATGCCGGTACGCGGCGCGTCGAGGCGTTCGCGGTGTTCAATGTCTTCTATCAGGCGGGCATTCTGGCCGGGCCGCTCGCCGGATTGTTGTTGCTGGCGTTGGACTTCCGGGTCACCGCGGGCGCGGCGGCGGTGATCTTCGCGATCCTGACCGCGGCACAGCTGCTCGCGCTGCCGGCCCGCCGCGCCGAGGCGCCCGCCGAACGGCGTTCGGTGCTCGCGGATTGGCGCGTCGTGGTCGGCAACCGCCGGTTCGTGTGGTTCGCGGCGGTGATGAGCGGTTCGTACGTGCTGTCGTTCCAGGTCTATCTGGCGCTGCCGCTCCAGGCGGAGTTCATCGCGGGCGCGCGCTCGCAGGTGCTGGTGTCGGCGCTGTTCGTCGTCTCCGGCCTCGTCGCGGTCGCGGGCCAGGTGCGCATCACCGGCTGGTTCCGGGCCCGCTGGGGCACCGCGCGCAGCCTGGTGATCGGACTCGCGATCCTCGCTGCCGCGTTCGTCCCGCTGCTGATCGTGCCCGGTCCGGACCGGTTCGGCGCACCGGTCGCGGTGGCCGCGCTGCTGCTCTCGGCGGCGCTGCTGGCGGTGGGGACGGCAGCGGTCTTCCCGTTCGAGATGGATACCGTCGTCTCGATGTCCGGTGGGAAACTCGTTGCCACGCACTACGGTTTCTACAACACCGTCGTCGGCGTCGGCATCCTCGTCGGCAATCTCGCCACCGGCGCCGTCTTCGGGGCGGCGCGCGCCGCCGGGGCGGGGTGGGCGGTCTGGGCGGGTCTGGGCGTGATCGGTGTCGTCGCGGCGGTCGCCCTGCGCGGCTCCACCGCACCGCCGCGGGCCGGAGCGCCGGACACGGGCGGGGTCACGCCCTCGGAGGTGAGCGCCGATCGGATGCGATGAGCGGCGCGGTCAGGGGCGGAACACCGACCGTATGCAGCCCTCGGTCTTGTGCTTGAACAAGTCGTACCCCCGTGCCGCCTCCTCCAGCGGCATATCGTGCGTGATGAGGTAGGACGGGTCCAGGTCGCCTTGCCGAACGTAGTCGAACATGCGCGGCATGTAGCGCTGGCCGTGCTGCTGCGCGGTGCGGATGGTGAGGCTCTTGTTGGTCACCGCGGCCATCGGGAACTTGTCGGTGACGCCGTAGATGCCCAGCACCGACACCGTGCCGCCCTTGCGGCAGGCCAGGATCGCCTCGCGCAGCGGCGCCGCGCGGTCGGTGCTGAGGCGGAGCAGCTGTTTCGCGCGGTCGTAGAGCTGCTGCGGCCCGGCGCTGTGCGCTTCCATGCCGACCGCGTCGATGCACGCGTCCGGGCCGCGGCCACCGGTCATGTCGCGCAGTATCTCCCGCACGCTGTCGACGGCGGTGTAGTCGACCACCTCCGCGCCGAACTGCCTGCGCGCCAAGGCCAGTCGTTCGGGAATGCGATCGATCACGATGACCCGTTCGGCGCCGAGGAGGCGGGCGCTGTGCCCGGCCATCAGCCCGACGCCGCCGCTGCCCCACACCGCGACGGTGGCGCCGGGGGCGATGTCGCAGAAGTCCGCGCCCATCAGGCCCGTGGGTACCGCATCGGACAGGAACAGGGCCTGCTCGTCGGTGATGCCGTCGGGGACGGCGAAACAATTGACGTCGCCGAACGGCACCCGGACGTACTGCGCGTGCGAGCCCTGATAGCCGCCGAACGGGTGGGTGTAGCCGTAGATGCCGCCGGTCGGGTAGCCCAGGATCGGTTGTTGCAGTGCGGCATTCGGGTTCGTGGTGTCGCACAGCGAGTACAGGTCGTGCTCGCAGTACCAGCAGGACCCGCAGCCGATGAACGACGGCACCACGACCCGCTCGCCGACGCGGCGGTCGGTGACCTCCGGGCCCGCCTCGACGATCTCGCCCATGAACTCGTGGCCGATGACGTCACCGGCCCGCATACCCGGCAGGTAGCCGTCGATGAAGTGCAGATCCGAGCCGCAGGTGGTGGTCAGCCGGACCCGCACGATCACGTCGTGCGGGTTGAGCAGCGCCGGATCGTCCACGGTTTCGACGGCGAGATCGTTGACACCGTTCCAGCACAGCGCACGCATGGGGTCTCCTGTTCAGTGCGCGGCACGCGCGCTCGGATTGTGTGCCAGGGTGGGGATCTCGCCGGTCTGCAACAGCGCCCGGGCCCGGTAGAGGACGGCGAAAACGGCTGGGCCGGTGAGGATATCGGGCAGCGGGGTGCGCGCGTACAGCGTGACCTCGGTGCCGAGATCGTGCGGCGCGTCACGGAAGGTCAGCCGGATCTGCGGGCCACGCCTCCCGGAGTCGTCGTCCTCGATTCCGACGAACCGCAGGCCGCCGCCCTCCGCCAGCAGCTCGGTGTCCCAGGCGGCCTGGTCGGGAGTGTGCGGGAAGGTCCAGCGATACCGGCCGGGGCCGGTCTCGTGGACGTCCGCGACACCGTCGAACACCGCGGACAGCTTGTCCGGCTCCCGCCAGAACCGTTCGACCTCGGCCGCGGGCGCACCTATCGTGAGCGTCTGTGCCGGGCCACCACGGGAGACTGCCCCCGTCACCGTGCCTGCGAGCGCGACCAGTCGCTGTTCTATCTTCTCGAGGTAGGACATGGGTTCCGATCAGGTCGGTCAGGCGGCCGGGCTGGTGCCGCCGACGGTGCCGAGACGGCGAGTGCCCGCAGCACGTGGCAGAGCCAGTCCGAGCACGATCATGCCCGCGCCCAGCGCGAGGTGCAGCCAGTTGTCGGCGCTGTTCACCGGTACGAAGTTGGCATCACTCGAGCGATCGATGACCAATCCGTACAACCACAGCAGCAGGTAGACCAGGCCGCCACCGACCAAGAAGCCGCGGGCGGCGGTGGCCGTGCGGGCGGCGGCCAGACCGGCCACCCCGAACAGCAGGTGCACGATGTTGTGCAACGCCGACACCTGGAACACGCCGAGCAGCTTCGCCTCCGTATGGTGGCCTGCCCAGGTCAGGGTGTCGTAATCGGTGGTGATGCCGGGGATGAAGCCCAGCACACCCACCAGGAGGAACACCGCGCCGACCGCCAGCGACCCCAGCTGAACGGCCGAGCGGCCACGCGAACGCGCGTCGGAGACTGACATGACGAAAGCCTTTCGAGTCGGTCGGACGACAGCGAACTCCGCGCTGTCACAAGATGTCGGCGGCATACCCCGGCGCACTCGTCGAAAACACGCGCGGCCGATCCCTCGAGGGGTTTCCGTCGCAACCCGCCGGGTAGGCCCAGCGGGACATCCCAAGTGACCACACACCGAACGGAGCACGGATGTTCACTCACAACAAAGACCTGCAGTTCGAAGTGCGTGTGGAGCGGCCGGATCCGCGATTCGCGACACTGCTGCAGGAACAGTTCGGCGGGGCCAACGGCGAGCTGAAAGCGGCGATGCAATATTTCAGTCAGGCATTCGTGCTACGCCGTAAACACCCCAAGACCTACGACCTCTTCATGGATATCGCCACCGAGGAGTTCAGCCATCTCGAAATCGTGGGCTCGATGATCACCATGCTGCTCGACGGGCTCAACGACGACCTGAAGCAGGCCAACGAACGCTGCGACTGGATGCCGGTGGTCGCCGGGAGCGATGGTCGTGAGGCCGCGATTCATCAGGTCGCCGCGGACCCGCTGTACTTCGCGCTGCGCGGCGGCGGCCCGGATGTCGGCAACTCCGCGGGCGTGCCGTGGAGCGGCGCGTACGTGAACTCCAACGGCGAGCCGTCGGTGGACCTGCGCAGCAATCTGGCCGCCGAGTCCCGCGCCAAGATCGTCTACGAATACCTCAAGCAGTTCACCGACGATCCGGGCGTGCAGGATACCCTGTCGTTCCTGATGAGCCGCGAGGTCGCGCATTTCCAGCAGTTCACCGCGGCCCTCAACGATCTGCCGGTCAACTTCCCTCCCGGTGCCCTGCCCGCCGACGACCGGTTCCAGAACGTCGCGTTCAACATGTCCGACGGCGCCCAGTCCAGCCGCGGTCCGTGGAACGAGGGCCAGGGCCCGTGGCCCGACGGCATGCAGTGGGACTACGTCGAGGATCCGGCCGAGCAGTGGCTGCGCGGCGACAGGTCCAAGAACCGCGGTGCTCAGGACAATCCCACCGGCGAACCGGCGGTCAACGGCAACAAGCCGTTCACCCACGAACAGCATCTTCCCGGGTGACCCGGTACCGGTCGGAGGGAGAACCCGATGGACGCATTGAGTTTGCTGCGCGCCGATCATGAGAGCGTGCTCGGCATGCTGGAGAACCTGGAACGCGGCCGCGGCTTCGGCGACGCGGAAATCGCGGCCCGCGAGAAACTGGTGACCAGCCTGGTCATCGCCGAATCACAGCACGAGGCGGTGGAGGAACAGTTCTTCTGGCCCATGGTGCGCGACGCCGTGCCCGACGGTGACGCCCTGGCCGATCACGCCATCGATCAGGAGGACGCGGCGAAACAACTGTTGCAACGGCTCGACGAATGTCCGGCGGGCAGTATCGATTTCGAGGACGCGCTGTCCCGGTTCATTCCCGCCGCACGGGAGCACATCGAGTTCGAACAGACCCGGGTGTGGCCGCGCGTGACCGAATTCTGCACGCCGGAACAGCTGGAAACGGTCGGCACGAAAATGGCCGCGGCCAAGCACACCGCTCCCACCCGCCCGCACCCGAACACGCCCTCGACCCCCGGCGCGCAGAAGACCGGCGGGCTGGTGGCCGCGGTGCTGGACAAGGCCCGCGATCTGGTCAGCCACCGGCGCGCCCACCAGCCGCCGAACCCACCGCCCGCCTGACGGAAACCGTAGCGTCGCATGGCATCCGGCGTGGCTCCCGCGGAAGCGCCGGATGCCGGTCGGGTCGCCGTTCACCGGGCGGAGGTTTGGCGTTCACGCGGGCGGGTTAGCGTGTCGCGGATAGATTCCGGGGACTGTCGACAGCCCCGAGCAGGTGGGTCAGACGTGGGTGAGGGTGTTGCTCGGGAAAGTGCACGTGCAGTTGCGGTTTCGGCACAATGGGGCGGTTCTCGACTACCGTGCCAGCCGGGTTGCCGCCGCCAATCTGGCGACCGAACTCGTCCAGCACGGCGTCGAGGTCCGCGTGGACGAGGACGTCGACGACGCGCTCGCCGACCTGCCCTTCGCCGAACTCTGGTCGTCCTGAGCCGGTTACCAGGCGTCCACGTGGACGATCCTATCCAGGTCCATGCGGGCGGCGGGCTTGAAGTCGGTGCCCTTCGTGTAGGCGACGGGCAGCAGGGCGCCCTGGGCAACCTGCTCGTAGGGGATGCCGAGCAGTTCGGCGGCTTCGCGTTCGTACGCCAGATGCAGTGTGGTCCAGGCGGTTCCGAGACCACGGGAGCGCGCCGCCAGGCAGAAGCTCCACACCGCCGGGAACAGCGACGCCCAGTGCGACGCGCTGCGGGCGCCGGGGACATTGTCGACCCGGCCCGAGATGCACGGCACCAGCAGGACCGGGACCTCCCCCATGTGCTGCGCCAGATACTGCGCCGAACTCGCGACGCGCTGCCGCACGCCGTCTGCCTCGGGATCGTCGACCGCTTGGTTACCGGGATAGTCGGGCGAGGACGCGTACGCCTCGAACCCCCGCCGGTACAGCTCGCCCAGCGCGCGCCGCTTCTCGGCGTCGGTGACCACCACCCAGTGCCAGCCCTGCCGGTTCGACCCGCTCGGCGCCTGCACGGCCAGTTCGATGCACTCCCGGACGACCTCGAGGGGCACCGTGCGCTCCAGGTCCAGCCGTTTGCGGACGGCCCGGGTGGTCGACAGCAATTCGTCGGTGGAGAGGTCCAGCTCGATCGGCATACTCGGCTCCTGTCGCGTTCATGATCGGTCGGCTCGACCGTACGTCACGCGGCCGGCGCACTCACCGAAGGTGATGGTGGTGCCGGACGGCCCCGGGGCGGTGGCGCGCAGCGTGACCTCGTCGCCGTCGCGGAGGAAGGCGATCTCGCTGCCGTCGGCGAGGCGCAGGGGTTCGGTTCCGCCCCAGGTGATTTCGAGCAACGAGCCGCGCTGGCGCCGCCCGGGGCCGGAAACGGTGCCGCTGGCGAAGAAGTCGCCCGCGCGCAGACCCGCGCCGTTGACGGTCGAGTGCGCCAGCATCTGCGCGGCGGTCCAGTAGGTCGAGGCGTAGGGCGCGGTGGAGACGACCTCGCCGTTGAGGTCGATGTCGATGTCGATGTCGAAGGCCCAAGCGGCAGTGGCGGAGTCGTCCAGATACGCGGCCAGTGGCGCCTCGCGCGGCGGCGGCGCGACCCGTGCCCGATCGAGGCAGGCCAGCGGGGTCACCCACGCCGCGATGGAGGTGGCGAACGACTTGCCGAGGAAAGGGCCGAGGGGAACGTATTCGAACGCCTGGATGTCGCGGGCGGACCAGTCGTTGGTGAGCACCAGGCCGAAGATGTGGTCGTCGGCGTCGCGCAGGGCGATTTCCCCGCGCGGCACCGGCGATCCGAGGACGAACCCGACCTCGGCCTCGATGTCGAGGCGGCGGCTCGGCCCGAAGGTGGGCGGCCCTGCGGGCTCGGGTCGCAGGCCCTCGGGCCGCCGGATGGCGGTGCCGCTGGGGACGATCGTGCCCGCCCGCCCGTGATAGCCGATGGGCAGATGCTTCCAGTTCGGTGTCAGCGGCGGCTGCCCGGGACGGAAGATCCGCCCCACGTTGGTCGCGTGGAACTCGTTGCCGTAGAAGTCCACATAATCGGCGACGGTGAACGGCAGGTGCAGCGTGCAGGCGGCCAGCGGAACCGCCTCGCGTACAACGCTTTCGGCCACGGCCGCGTCCTCCACCGCGCGAACCACTCCCGCGCGCACCCGATCCCAGGTCGCCCGGTCACGGGCCAGCAGGATATCCAGGTTCGCGGCGTCCGCGGCGGCGATGTCGTCGGCCGCCGCGCCCGCGTGCCGGAGCAGCGCGGCGACGGACAGCGCGTGGTCACCGAGCCGGACGCCGAGCCGCGGCCCGCACGCCGCGGTCGAGTACGAGCCGTAGGGCAGGTGGGTGCTCCCGAAACCGGTGCCGCCCAGCCGCCCGGCGGCGGTGAGCCTGGTCGTGCCCACGCTCACCCGACCGTCCGCCCGGCCCAGACCCAGGCGTATTCGCCGTCGTCCGCGGCGGTTCCGCCCTCACCCAGTTCCAGTGGCCGGAAGGTATCCACCATCACCGCCAGTTCGTCGACGCTCCGCACTCCCAGCGACGCCTCGACCGCGCCGGGCTGCGGCCCGTGCGCGTGCCCGCCCGGATGCAGCGACACCGAGCCGACTCCGATCCCGGAGCCCTTGCGCGCCGCGTAATCGCCTGCGGCATAGAACATCACCTCGTCGGAGTCGACATTGGAGTGGTAGTACGGCACCGGCACCGACAGCGGGTGGTAATCGACCTCGCGCGGCACGAAATTGCAGATGACGAAGTTGTCGCCCGCGAAGACCTGGTGCACCGGCGGGGGCTGGTGCACCTTGCCGGTGATCGGCATGAAGTCCTCGACATTGAACGTGTAGGGGTACAGGCAGCCGTCCCAGCCCACTACGTCGAACGGGTGGTCGGCGTAGACGAAGCGCGTGCCGACGATGTTGCCGCCCGCGCGGTGCTTCACCAGCACCTCCACATCCGTACCCGACGCGAGCAGCGGTCGCGCGGGGCCGTGCAGGTCGCGTTCGCAGTAGGGCGCGTGCTCGAGGAACTGCCCGAACCGCGACAGGTAGCGCTCGGGCGGGGCGATGTGGCCGTTGGCCTCGACCGCGTACAGCCGGCTCGGGCCCTCGGGTACCCAGCGGTGTGTCGTGGCGCGCGGGATCACGACGAAATCGCCGGTGCGGTAGGGCAATACGCCGAACACCGTCTCGACGGCGCCGCGCCCGGACTCGACGTACACGCACTCGTCGCCGACCGCGTCGCGGTAGTACGGCGACGCCGCCGCGGCCACCACGTAGGCGAGGCGCACGTCGCCGTTGCCCAGCACCAACCGGCGGCCGGTCACGGCGTCGACCTCGTCCACCGCGTCGCCGAACAGGTCGTGCAGGCGCAGGTGGCGCGGTTTGAGCGGATGGTTCGGCACCGTCGACTGGTCCGGCAGGTCCCAGATCGCACTACCGACGATCGACGAGGGGATCGTGCGGTGATACAGCAGCGAGGAGTCGGAGGAGAAGCCCTCCTCCCCCATCAACTCCTCGTACCGGAGGCGGCCCGCGTCGTCACGGAACTGGGTGTGCCGGGTGGCCGGCACCTCGCCCACACGTCGGTAGTACGCCATGTCCGATCCTCGCTGTCCGATAAACGGTTATGGAACGATCTATTATCGACCATGCTGCGCTACAGTGTGAGGCGTGTCAATCCCGCTCGTGTTCGCCGCCCCGGTCGAGGCCGCCGCGTTCTGTCCGCCGAAATCACTTCCCCCGCGCGCGGTGGTGAAAGCCTCTGCGGCACAGCGGCACTCGATCGGACGACCACGGTGACAGCCGTGCCGCGCACGGAACCGACCGACGGTGCGCAGACGCTCGAGCGGGGGCTGGCCGTCCTGGTCGAGCTGAGCCGCCACCCCGACGGGCTGACCATCGCGCAGGTCGCGACCGCCTGCGGTCTGCACCGATCGATCACCACCCGGCTGCTGGTGTCGTTGCAGCGCACCGGTTTCGCGCGCCGCGACGAGAGCGGCGCGTACCGGGTCGGCCCGGCGGTCGCCGAACTGCTGGGCCGGGCCCGGCCGCGGTTACGCGAGGTGGCCGGGCCCGTTCTGGAGCGTCTGGCGCGGACGGTGGACGCCACCGCGTCGCTGGTGGAGGTAATCGATGGGTTCGCGGTCACCACGCTGGTCGCCGAGCCACCGACCGACGGGCCGCGCTTCTCCTACCGCCTCGGCAACCGCGATCCGCTCGATCGCGGCGCGGGCGGGGTGGCGGCGCTGGCCGCCGCGCCGCCGCGACCGGGCGAACCCGATCGCGTCGCGGCGGCGCGCGCCGAGGGCTGTCTCGTCACGCACGGGGAGCTCAATCTCGGCGCGCACGCCATCGCCGCGCCGCTGCCCGGCTGGGGGCGGCCCACGGCGATCAACATCGTCACCAACCGGCAGGCCGTCATCGACGCCGCCCGCCGACCGCTGCTGGACGCCGTGCGCGAGATCGGCGCCCACGCCGCGAATCCCGAAGCGTGACCGCGGCTTCGAGCCCGGCCTACCGGCGGGCGGCGTGCGCGCGGGACAGATTCCAGCTGTTCCAGGTGTCGTCGTCCACTCGGTGCCGCAGCCGGTCACGCAGCTGCGTGCGTAGCGGGTCGGGCAGGCGGTCGACGGCGGGCAGGACGTCGAGAGAGAGTTCGGTGAGGTAGGTGGCGTCGAGATTCTTGCCGTGCTGCCAGCGGTCGATATTCCGGTCGGCGATGAGGGCCTCCGGGTTCAGCGCGGCGAGTACGAGCAGGGCGGCCGTCGCGGTTCCGACGGCGGCGCGAGGCAGCCAGGTCAGTTCCAGCCGCACGACGGCGACCACCACCAGCACGTAGACGACGCCGAGCCAGAGTTCGCAGGTCTCCACCAGCAAACGCAGGACGGTGAATCCGTAGGCCTGCTGGTAGGTCCACATGCGGCCGAGCGCGGATGCGAGGATCACCAGGGTGAGGCCGCTGATCGCGCCCAGCAGTAGCCGCAGCCACCGCCGGTCCGCCGCGGAATCCTTTGCCGCCCAGTGTAATACGCTCAGGATGACCGCGAGGGTGAGTACGGTGACCGCGGCCAGCTGCCAGAAACCGCTGCGCGCGTACTCGGCGTAGGTCAGTCCGGCGGTGCGCTGCACGTAGTCGTCGCCGCCGAACAGGGCCACCAGCTGGGCCGCGACGAAAGCCGCGAACACGATCGTCAGCGCGCCGACCGGCAGTCCCCACTCCGTCCGGCTCAGTGTCCGGCGCGAAACGCCGTGGCGCTCTTCCGAAGGCGGCGGCGGTCCGGCGAGCAGGTACATGGCGCTGACGGTGACGGTGCCCGCCACGGCGAACACCACCAGCCAGCGCGCGACGGAACCGCCGTCCACGTTCGGCACGAGGCCGACGACGAGGGCGCCGAAGGTGGCGTCGGCGCTGCCCAGGAGCGGCACGAACACCAGCAGCAACGCCACGGTTGCGGCCGCCGAGACGCCGAGGCGGCGGTGTCGGGTGCCGACGCCTTCGCGCGCTCGGCCCAGTGCGGTGTACACCCAGGCGAGCGCACCGAACGAGGCCAGCGGCACGGCGATGGCGTCGTAGAGCATGCCGTGGATCGACCGCCGCCCGACCACCGCCAGCGACCCGGCCACACACGCCGCCACGGCGCACAGCGCGAACAACCACTCCGCCGCGCGCACGGCCCCGACGGCGAGCAGCGCCAGCGCCACACCGGTCCACCAGATCCGTTCCCAGTTCCGCTTCGTCGCCACCCCCGCCGCTCCCCGGGCGCGCCGGTCGACCATGATCACCGCGCCCGCCGAAGCCGAACCCGCCAGCAGCCAGCCGATCCCGGGCCGGTCCACCGGAACCGCCAGTGCCGCGACCGCTCCCGCCACAGCCGCGGCAGGCAGCACCCCGGCCGGGCAGGTCACCCGCCGCCAGCGCGGCGGCGCGACCGGCGTGCCGGCGGAGGTGGGGTTGCGGTCGGGTCCGGTGCTGGTGGTGGTGGGGGCGGGTGGGGGCCAGAGGATCTCGTTCCATGGTGAGAGTGGCTGGGGCCCAGGGTCTTTCGGTGGCGAGGTGGCGGTTCGGGCGTCGCCGAGGGCGTTGTCGGGCGGGGTGATGGTGGGTTCGCTCGGTTTCGGGGGATTCGGCGGTGCGTCCTCGTTTTGCGGGGAAGGGGTTTCGTCGTGGGCGGGTTGGTCGGGCAAGGTTGTTCTCCTGAGGGTGTGCGGTATCGCCCCGGGAGCCGATCGGCGGCCGGGCGGTGGGTTGCGGAGGGTGGTTAGGGTGCGGGTGGCGCGGCGGCCGGAAGGGTCACGCGGATACGGGAACCGGGGTCGGCGACGGCAATGGTGCCGCGATGCAGGTCGACCACCCAGCGGGCGATGGCGAGGCCCAGCCCGGTGCCGCCGCCGTCGGCGCGGCCGCCGCGGGTGAAGCGGTCGAAGACGCGGGCGCGTTCGTCGGGCGGGATCCCCGGGCCGTCGTCCTCGACGTCGATGACGAGTTCGCTGCCCGCGGTGTGCGCCCGGATGCGCACCTGCCCGCCCGCCGGGCCGTGCCGGGCGGCATTCTCCAGCAGGTTCAACAGCACCTGCTGCAGCCGGGCCCGATCGGCGTACACCGTGGCGTCGGCGGGCCGCACCTCGCTGTGGAAGCGGATGCCGCGCCCGAGGGCCGCGGCCAGGACCTCCCCTTCGGCCACCACCTCCGCGAAAAGCGTTGCGACACCGATTTCTTCGCGATCCAGCGGCATGGCGCCCGCCTCGATGCTGGAGATGTCCAGCAACTCGGAGACCAGCCGGCCGAGCCGTTCGGTCTGGGCCAGCGCGGTTTTCAATGTCGTCGGGTCGGGCTCGGACACCCCGTCGACCAGGTTCTCCAGCACGGCGTTCAGCGCGGTGATCGGCGTGCGCAGTTCGTGCGAGACGTTGGCGATCAGTTCGCGCCGCTGCCGGTCGGCGGCGGCGAGATCGGCGGCCATCCGGTTGAACGCCTCGGCCAGCTGCCCGACCTCGTCCCGCGAGGAGGCCCGCACCCGATTCGTGTAGTCGCCGTGGGCCATTCGCTGTGCGGCGGCGGTCATCTCGCGCAGCGGTTTGGTGATGCCGTGTGCCAGGAACTGTGAGGTCACCAGCGCGATCACCATGGCGGCCAGCGTGGTCAGCGGCGGCAGCCAGCCGATCCGCAGCCGGAAGTAGCCGAATGCCAGCCCGCCCGCGAAGATCATCAGCACGGCCAGCTTGAGTTTGAGGGACGGAATCCGGTCCAAGGGCCGCGGCAGTGCGTCCGACACCCGGCTCACCGCGCCTCCAGCGCGTAACCGACGCCGTGCACCGTGCGAATGAGATCGGCGCCCAGCTTGCGGCGCAACGCTTTGATGTGGCTGTCGACGGCACGGGTGCCCGCCGCGTCCGCCCAGTCCCACACCTCCTCGAGGAGTCGTTCGCGCGGATGCACCACGCGGGGACGGCGGGCCAGCCGGGCGAGCAGATCGAACTCCAGCGGGGTCAGCTTGGCCTCCACCCCGCCACGCCAGACCCGGCGCTGGTCGGCGTCGATGCGCAGGTCGCCGACCACTATCCGGGCGCCGTCCTCGACGCCCGCGCGTTCGACCCGGCGCAGCAGCGCGTGCACCCGGGCGGTGAGGACGCGCAGCGAGAACGGTTTGGTCAGATAGTCGTCGGCGCCGACGCCGAGCCCGATGAGCTGGTCGGTCTCGTCGGCCCGCGCGGTGAGCATGAGCACCGGGACGGGCCGGGCGGCCTGGATTCGCCGGCAGACCTCCAGCCCGTCGAAGCCGGGCAGCATGACGTCGAGCACCACCAGATCCGGCGCCAGCGTCTCGGCCGCGGCGACCGCGCCCGGACCGTCGTGCGCCATATCGACGGTGAACCCTTCGGCCCGCAGCCGCGCCGCCACCGATTCCGCGATCGTGAGCTCGTCGTCCACGACCAGAATCCGGCGCGCCGTCGCTCCCCCGGCCGGTACGTTCTGTTCCATATCGGGGACCCTAACCACCCGCTGTGGAGAGAACCGGTACCAAGTGTGGAGATTTCGTGTGCGCGGAATGCCGCGAGTGCGCCGGAAGTTGCCTGGGACCATGAGAGCTTTGGTGTACGACCCGGACGCGCGGCACGGTCTGCGACTCGGCGAGGCCCCCGATCCGACACCCGGACCCGGACAGGCACTGGTACGGATCGCGGCCACATCGCTCAACTTCGGCGAGGTCACGTATCTGGGTAAGAACTACGCTCCCGGCGAGGTGGCCGGGTGGGACGCCGCCGGGGTCGTGGCGGCCGCGGCCGCCGACGGCAGTGGCCCGGCGGCCGGGCAGCGGGTGGTCACCTTCGGCTGGCGGGGCGGCTGGGCCGAACTGCGCGCGGTGGACACCGGCGAGCTGGCGGTGCTGCCGGACGAGGTCGACCTCGGCGCCGCGGCGGCGCTGCCCGTGGCCGGTGTGACCGCGTTGCGCGCGCTGCGCCGGCTGGGCCCGATCGTCGGTCGGCGGGTCCTGGTCACCGGCGCGTCCGGCGGGGTCGGGCGCTTCGCGGTCCGGCTCGGCGCGCTGGCCGGGGCGCATGTGGTCGCGGCGGTCGGACGACCCGAGCGCGGCGCGGGGCTCCTGGAATCCGGTGCGGCCGAGGTGGTTTCGGGCGGGCTGTCCGAGGTGCGGGAACCGGTACACGGCGTGATCGACAATGTGGGCGGCCCGCTGCTGGCCGAAGCCTACGCGCTGCTGGCCCCGGAGGGTCTGGCCCTCAGCGTCGGCAAGGCGTCGATGGCGCCGACCACGATCGACTTCGAGCAGGCACGGGTGGCCAATCCCGGCGCCCGGATCGAGGCGTTCGGGGTCGGCCCAGGATTCGGCCCGGACCTGGCCTACCTGGCCGCACTCGTGGCCGCCGGACGGCTCGACCCGCAGGTGGGCTGGCGCGGCGACTGGGCGCGCGCGGGCGAGGCCGCCGATCTGCTGCTCGGCCGCGAGGTGAACGGCAAGGTGGTGCTGGACATCGCATGAACGCACGAGCCGGGCGAGGCGCCGAGGTGACGCCCCGCCCGGCTCGCTCGGGTGATCAGCTGGCCGGTGCGGGCGTATTGATCGTCTGGAAGAACTGCACCGCGGCGGCGATACCCACGGGAACACCGACCAGGAGCGAGCCCCCGGCCGCGCCCAGCGCGACACCGACGCTGGCGCCCGCGATGCACCCGCCGGGCGCACCGGCGAAGAAGATCGGAGCCGTGAGCGCGCCGACGGTCAGCGCGCCCAGCACGCAACCGCCGATCAGGCCGACGAGGCCACCGATCAGCGTGCCGACGCCGGTGGCCAGACCGAACTGGGTACTCGCCGTCGACAGCGCCGAGTTGAAATCGGCTTGGGCGTCGACGAATTGCAGCGGCATGTCCACCGGGTGCGCGGTGGCCGGGTCGGTGCTGGGCGTGAGGGTCGCGGTGTTGCCGTCGATGGCGGCCGACACCGGGAACTCGAGCCCGTTCATCCGATAGGCCAGCGGTAGACCGCCCAGCACGGTGCCCGCCGAATCCAGCACCACGAACTGGTTGTCCCGCGCCGCCAGGTAACCCGCGTCGGTGGTGAGGACGATCGATTTCCCGACAACGTCTGCGTCCCAGTGGATTACGTCGGCGGCCGCTCCCTCAGCGGCGGCCGGAGCGGCGTGTACCGCACCCGTCGCAGTGGTCAATGCCGCGACGGCGAGTACGGACGTGGCTGCGAACTTCCGAAACTTCATGTGATTCAGTGCTTTCTCCAGTGTTTGCGCCGCCGGTCCGGCGCGCACGGCCCCGAAGGGCCTTCTGGGAGAGTCGGGCCGCGCTGTTACCCGGGTAGTACCGTCGTGTGAACAACGAGAAAATTGGGAATTCTCAGCAACCTTCGCAACCGAATCACCGGAACTTTGCTAACGTTCGCCGCCCCGCCGCCGAAACCCGCTGCGCCCGTGGCAGAACCGTCGCATCACAGCACCGCGACACCGCGCGACCTCCACCGACGTCGACCGTGCCCGCAGTCGAGGCGAGGCACAGTATCGCCCTTTCATGGCCGTGGCAACGTTCGCCCGCGCGATATCGACACTCGAATTCCTCCTGAGAACAATGTTGCTCAACCGAAGTCGCGGGCGAGGACGGCACGGGCGTATGCCTCGGCCAGCGCGATGCCCGCGGCCCGGCGCAGCCGGGCGAGTTCGCGGCGGCGTTCGGCGGTACACACCGTGGCCTCGAGTTCCCCGTCCAGGAAGTGCAGGACGTGTTGCAGGCCGCGGACACTCTCCACGCTCGCCGCGCCGTCCAGGGCTTTCACCTCGTCGACCACGCGCAGCAGTCGGCGTTCCAGACCGAACCGACGTTCCAGACCGAGCATCTCGCCTCCCGCGCCGCCGACCGTAAGCCCCACCTATTGTACCGTTAAATAACGGCACATCAAGTAGTGGTGTGCTGGTCGCGATCGCGAATCCATTGCGCGACGGCCGCGCAGGCGGAGATCAACGACACGGCACCGGCCGCCCAGGCCCACGGCGTCAGCCCGGCGTTGGCGTACGCGCTCACCCGGCTGCCCGGCAGCACGTACGCGCCGTTGCCGAAATACGCGCGCATCAGCAGTCCGACCTGCCCGCCCAGATCGCGGCTCACGCCGACCATGGCCTTCGCCTCGGGCCCCTTGGTATTGAGGTAGACCAGCGTCATCAGCACCCACCCGGCCGAGGCCAGCGTGGACACCATCGCCAGCCGCGACAGCGCCCGGCTGCGGGCGCGCAGGCCGAACGCCACGAAACACACGGTCAGGACGGCGGTGTCCGCGGTCAGGATGCCCCACACACCGGTGACGCGCACGGCGGCGGGAGGAGATTGCGACCAGGCGTTCAGCGCGCTGGTGGTGATCTGCATGCGGCCGAAGGCGTTGATGCCGATCGAGCCGTCGAAACCCGTGGCGGTGAGCCATGGTTCGAACAGCAGCAACAGGGTGATCAGGCTGCCGGCCGCCGCGCTCAGATACCCCCAACGGCCGCGCAGCGCGTCGAGGAAGGCGGACAGGTCGATCTGAAAACGGTCGGGATCGACTGCGGCAGCGGCCGATTCACGTCGGAGCTCGTTCACCCGCCAGGGGGTCGGCTGCACCATCATGCTCGTTTCGTCGTGTGGTTGCGGCTGGGAAAGGCGAACTCAGAACCGCGGAATCGCCTTGGAGGGGGTCAATTTGACGTTTCCGGTCCAGTACTCGGAATTGGCCATGACCTGCAGGATCTGCGATGCCTGGGACAGGTTCTCGGCCTGTGCGGCGCTCAGGTACTGCTGCGCGAGGTGCGGCATGATGAACCGGTTCATCAGCTGACCGCGCTCCTGCGACCAGCCCTCGAACTCGACCGGCAGCGGATAGTCCGGATTCGACTGCACCACAGCGCCACTGGCGTCCCGGGTGATCCGGCTGCCGCCCGCGAGCGCCTGGATGCCGCGGATCTTGTCGCGGGTCGGATTGGCGAAATAGTCGCGCAGGTAGGCCATTTCCTCGCGGGTGAGTTCGCTCTCGTGCACGTGGTCGATGTAGCGGCGGTTCGCGAGCCGGTGCGCGGTCTGCTGGAACAGGGCCACGTTGGCCGGCGAGGTGCCCAGCTTGAGGACGGCCAGCGACGCGGCGGCCTCGCCGATGTACTTGTCGCCGTCCCACACGCTCGGCGCGAAGTTCTGCCGGTAGTTGTAGGCGCGGATGGCGTCGGTGATCATCGCCTGATCGATGAAACCGGCGTCGGTCAGCGCGGCTCCCACGTCGGTGAGCGACCCGCCCCGATTGAGCACGCGATCGACCGCGGCGGCGGCGCTGCGCGGGGTGTGGCGGCCGCCGTGCTCGCGCACCGCCGACCGGGCGGCCTCCATGATCTGGCCGCGGGTCCGGTAGTAGTTGAGCATCCAGCCCTTTTCGTGCACCAGGGCGTTGGTCCGCCACATCCCGACCTCGGCGCGGTTGCGCACGCGGGAGTTCGGGTCGAGCGGGTTTCTGCGATAGCCGAACAGTGCCGCCGCGATCGGGTTGTTGTTGACGGTGTTGACCGCGGTCAGTCCGGCGAGCAGGCCCGGTGACAGCGAATGCGCGGCGCCGCCCGCGCCCATGCCCAGCGCGGTGCCGCCCTCGGCGGACTTGCCGCCGTGACCCTGCATGGCGAGCGCGAACCGGTTGGTCATCCACTCGTTGCCGCGGTCGAGCCCGGCACTGAGCCGCTTCAGCTGCAGGATGGCGATGATCTCGACGATCGCGCCCAGCACCAGCACCACCGTGACCTGCCCGCCCGCCTGCTCGAAGAGCTTGCCGAGGAACAGCGCGTAGATGGCGAGGAAGATGGTGTACGCGGTCATCCGGGCGCCCGAGACGAGACCGTCGACCAGGTTGCGGGCCAGGAAGGTCTGGGTCGGGCCGTAGACGAAACCCCCTGCGGCGAAACCGAACAGCGCCATGAAGCCGTGGTAGATGGCGTCCAGGGCGGCCCAGATTATCTTGATCGCGAGGTAGGCCCCGAAGCACAGCAGGATCGCGGCGCAGATGAGCAGCACCACCCCGGAACCGATCTGGCCCATGCTCGGGTTGTCGGCCTTGGCGTAGGCGGTCGCGTCGCCGCAGGACCGCAGGCCGTTCAGCACGCGGTCGGTCTCGCCGGAGCGCATACCGGCCGACCACTGTGCCGCGCACTGCGGCGACTGATCGATCACGTGGCCGAAGTTCCACACCTGCACCGGGCGGCGGGCGAAGTTGTCGGCCAGATCGCTCTGCATGTCGATCATCAGGTGGTCGGTGTCGGGGTGCGAGTCACCGCCCAGCCCGGCGGCGACCGCCACCCCGACGTCGCGTCCCTGCGCCAGCAGCCCGTGCGAGGACAGCACGTCCGCCAGCGGCTGGGCGAGGAACAGCGGTCCGATCACGGCGACGCCGAGCATGGTGACGATCTGCACCGTGGCCTTGGCGTAGTGGCCGCGCAGCACGAACCAGGCCACACAGAACGCGCCGATGCCCGCCGCGGTCACCAGCACCATCGGGGTAGCGAGCTGCCCGGTCACGCTGTCGGCGACACCGGTCAGCGCCCGCTCGAACGGGTCCAGCCAGCGGAAGCTGATCGCGAAACCGATCAACCAGACCGCGCTGGTGACGATGACCATGTAGCCGACGAACTCCAGCCCGAGCACGGCGGAGATCACCGTCTCCAGCGGGCTGAACAAACTGCCGTGACTGGTGGCGAAGACGTAGTCGGTCAACCGGATTCCCGCCGAGTCCCGGATGTCCATCCAATTCAGGGCGTCGATCCCGGCACCGCCGGCGGCCGCGTTGCTCTGGGCCCGCGCGACCGCCCCGACTCCGCCCGGGAAGACGAACAACACACCCATGATCGCCGTGAACCACACCAGCCGCCGTCGCCGCGCGGTGGCGCCGATCCAGTCGCGGACACGCCGGAACAGGGTGCGCGGCAACCACTTCCGGGGATCCCAGAACGCCATCTCGCGGTCGGACCACGTGTGCCGACAGCGGGAAACCCGCGCGGGGGCGTCGGCGATCGGGGCGAGTCGGGGCGTCTTCAGCACTGTGGTCATCGGATCCTGGTCGATGGGAACGAGAGGGCGTCGCCGGACCCCCGGCCGAGCCCGGCGACCAAAGCTATGCCGCCGCACGCATCGTGGACAGGAATGCGACCAGCGTGATCGCAAATATGGAAGTCACCGCGCGGGCGCGGAAACCCCGGGCTCAGAACTCATTTCGCGCAGGTGCCGGCGCCGCGGCGGCATCGGCGGCCCGTTCGTTGTCGGCGGTGAGCCGGTGCACGGCCCGTTCGAGTGTGGGCATGATCTCGGTGATGTCCAGTGCGCCTGCGGAATAGCGGCTGATGAGTCCGTAGCTGAGGTGCACCAGAATGCGGTCGAGGTCGTCGAGATAGGTCGGGTCCGCTCCGGCGACGACGGCGAGCGCGGTCTCGCGCACGGCGGCGCGGCCCTGGACGTCGAGCCGATGCCCACCCGGGCCGCAGAGCGCGCGATGATACGCCTTCAGCATCTGCGGACTGCGTTCCCAGGGCTCGAATACGGTACGCAGCAGCCGCATCAGCCCTTCCCGCAACGTCTCGCCGGGCACCGGGGCCAGCGCGGCGTAACTGCGCTGCGCCATCCAGTGCTCGAGCGCGGCCACGATCAGTTCGTCGCGGGTGCCGAACAGCTTGTACACCGTGGTCAGCGAGACCCGCGCGCCGCGCGCCACCTCCTGCACGTAGACGCTGTCGTACCCGCCGCGCTCCAGTGACCGCACCACCAGAGCGAGGATCCGCGATGCAGTATCCGATTCTCGCTCTTCACCCACCAACCCAGCGTAGTATGAGAACTGGATAATCCAATTACTCTCTACGGGACTCTCAAATTTGAGAGTCTGGTTATCGAACGTGAGATGAGCCGGTGAAGGGTCGCAGATCCCGCAGTACAGCGGAGGCCGGGTTTCCCGATGTCGCCGCTCTGCTGCGCCTACTGCGCGCCGCCTCCCGCGAAGGAGCCGGCGCCGCATCGGCGCTGGGTCTCGTGCTGGCCAGCGGCGGCAACCCGGGGGCGATCGCGCACACCGCGGGCGTGCCGGTCGCCGCTCGGTACGCGGTGCTGGCGCTCGAGACGGACCAGGGGGCCGACCGGCTGCGATCGGCGCTGACCCCGGTGTACGGCGAACGTGTGCTGCCGCTGCTGGGCGCGGGCGGCGGCACACTGCTGCTCGCCGAGGCGGAGGCCGCCGACCGGGCGGTACGGGACCTGTTCGCGTTCGCGCGACGGGTCGCGCACGGCCCGGTGGCCGCGACCGTCGTCTCCGCCACCGTGCCCGCGCTCCCGGAGGCCACCGACCTCGCCCACGATCTGCTCGATATCGTCCGCCGGCTCGGGTACGCCCCACGCCTGTACGAGTTCGACGATCTCGCACTCGAATACCAGATCACCCGTCCCGGCCCCGCCAACGAATACCTGCGGTCGCTGCTGAATCCCCTACTGCCGCACGACGATCTGCTCGAACTGCTGCGCCGCCGGGTCTGCGACAACTTCACCCGGCGGGCGACGGCCCGCGCGATGCACGTCCACGCCAACACCGTCGACTACCGGCTCCGGCGCATCAAGGAACTCACCGGGATCGACCCGACCGAACCGGTCGGGCTGTGGTATCTGCAGTCGGCGTTGATCGCCCACACCTACACCACCGACGCGGGCCCGGTAGCCGACGGGACCGGCCGGCCGATCCGGCGCCAACCCCAACACACCTGACTTCGGTTGGCGCCCCGCATCATCGCGGGCACCGGCCAGGTCCACGACGGCGCCAACCGGGCCTTGCCGCAGCGAATTGCGCAGAACCAACACTTGATCGGCACTGCGAACCCGGCGGGTGTCCCGGTCAGGCCGCGCGTGCCGGTTCGGTGAGCGCTTGTTCGCGCAGGGTGGTGAGGATGCGCTTGAGAGTGCGGTGGATCTGCATCTGGGAGACGCCGTACTGGCGTCCGATTTCGGTCTGGCTGCGGCCGGCGTAGAAGCGTTGGATGAGGATGTCGCGGTCGCGGGCGGGGAGGGCGGCGATGAGCGGACGGACGGTGATCGCGTCCTCGAGCAGGGCGTAGCAGGGCTCGGTGGTGCCGAGGTGGTCGGTGAGGGTGGTGTTGCCGTCGCCGGTGTCGGTCGGGGTGTCGAGCGATTCGGTGCGGTAGCTGTCGGCGGCGACGAGGGCCTGGGTGATGTCCTCGCGGTCGGCGCCGAGGGCGTCGGCGAGGTCGCGGGCGGTCGGCATGCGGCCGAGTTGCTGGGCGAGGTCGGGGGTCACGGCGGTGATGCGCTGGCGGAGGTCCTTGAGAGCGCGCGGCACGCGCAGTGCCCAGCCGTGATCGCGGAAATGGCGACGGACCTCGCCCATGATGGTCGGGACGGCGAACCCGAGGAAACTCGCGCCGTGCCCGGGATCGAAGCGGTTGACGGCGGCGAGCAGGCCGACGCGAGCAACCTGCAGCAGGTCCTCGTAGTCGAGGCCGCGGCCGGTGAAGCGGCGGGCGATGTGGTCGGCCAGCGGCAGCGCGCGGGCGATGATGTCCTCGCGCAGGCGGTGGTGCCGCGCATCGGTGGGATCGAGGGTGGCGAGTTCGGCGAACAAGGGCTCGAGGCCGTCGTAGCTGTCGGTGCCACGGCGGGAACGCCGGGCGGTCGAGGACGGGGACGTGCGCGAATCGGTGGGCATAGCCGAACTTCTCTCCCAATCTCTGCGGACGGATATCGGACGCACTATCTCGGCTACCCGGTCCTGACGATCCGAAAATAATTGACTTCCGATGCTCCTCAGGCCACCACCGGCGTGCCCACGGGATCGAGCACGATCTTGACCGCACCGTCGGACTTCTGCTGGAACATGCGGTAGGCGTCGGGCGCGGCGGACAGCGGAAGCCGGTGCGTGGCAAAGCTTTCCACGCCCAGTGGATCGCCGTCGGCCAGCAGCGGCAGAATGTCCGGCGCCCAGCGGGTGACGTTCGCCTGCCCCATCCGCAGCTGGATCTGCTTGTCGAACAGCACGCGCATCGGCAGCGGGTCCACCATGCCGCCGTACACGCCGACCAGCGAGATGGTCCCGCCGCGGCGCACGATGTCGATCGCGCTGCGCAGGGCCGCGAGCCGATCGATACCGGCGGTGTCCATCATCTTCTGCGCCACCGCGTCGGGCACGAACGCCGCCGCGCGCTGGGCCAGCGAGGCCGCGGGCGACCCGTGCGCCTCCATGCCGACGGCGTCGATCACCGCGTCGGTGCCGCGCCCGTCGGTCCGATCGCGGATCACGTCGCCGAGCGAGTCGGGCACTCGCTCCATATCGATCACCTCGATCCCGCGCCCGGCCACCCGCGCCAGCCGCTCGGGCACCCGGTCCACCCCGATCACCCGCACGCCCCGATGCGCGGCGACGCGGCAGGCCATGTCGCCGATCGGACCCAGGCCCAGCACGGTGAGCGAGTCACCTGCCGCGACCCCCGCGTACTCGACCGCCTGCCACGCCGTCGGCAGCACGTCGGACAGATACAGGAACCTGGTGTCGTCGGGGCCGTGCGGCACCTTGATGTGCGTGGCATCGGCGTGCGGCACCCGCAGATACTGGGCCTGCCCGCCGGGTACCTGCCCGTACAGCTTCGAGTAGCCGAACAGCGCGGCGCCGGAACCCTGTTCGCGCACCTGGGTGGTCTCGCACTGGGTGGGCAGTCCGGTCGCACACATCGCGCAGTCGCCACAGCTGATCTGGAACGGAACTACCACGCGGTCACCCACGGCGAGGGTGGTGACCTGCGGTCCCGTCTCGACCACCACTCCGATCGGTTCGTGGCCGAGCACGTCACCCGGACTCATGTACGCGCCCAGCACCTCGTACAGGTGCAGGTCGGACCCGCAGATCGCGGTCGAGGTGACCTCGACGATCGCGTCCGTGGGCTGCTCGATGCGGGGATCGGGCACGTTCTCGACGGCGACATTGCGACGCCCCTGCCAGGTCACGGCTCTCATCTGCGCTCCTCACCGAGATCGTTTCGTCTCCTTCCCGCGCTACCCGCCTCCCGGCCACGCAAACAGCGCCCGCACGCGGCCGATTCCGGAAGGCGGCCCGCATATCCCGGCGATACGCGGGTAGTGCCGCAGACGTGGTGGCAACCGCACCACCTCGGCGGGCGAGACCGCTCTGCCGAGCCACACGGCCGCCGAGGCGCCCGACTACGAAGGAGAGCAATCATGGGTACCGTGACAGCCGCCGTGGACGTCGAAGTCCCGATCCGGACCGCCTACGACCAGTGGACCCAGTTCGAGACCTTCCCCGAGTTCATGGAGGGCGTCGAACGGATCGAGCAGCGCGACGACACACATACGCACTGGAAGGTGCAGGTCGGCCCGGTCACCCGGGAATTCGACGCCACCATCAGCGAACAGCACCCCGACGAGCGGATCGCGTGGCATTCCGACTCGGGGCCGACGCACGCCGGGGTGGTCACCTTCCACCGCATCGACCCGAACACCACCCGCGTCACCGCGCAGATGGACATCGACCCCGACGGGTTCGTCGAGAACGTCGGCGACAAGCTCGGCGTGATCGATCGCCGGGTGCACGGGGACCTGAAGCGCTTCAAGAACTTCATCGAGCAGCGCGGGGCGGAGACGGGGCAGTGGCGGGGGGACGTGCCTCGGTCGGAGCCTTGATCGGAAGGCGTTGATCGGAAGTAGCCGGATCCCCCACGGAAGAGCACCGTGGGGGATCCTCGTCGGCTACTCGTCCTCGTCGAACTCGAAACGCAGGGCTTCGACGCAGCGGTCGTATTTGCGGGTCATCTCCGCCTCGCTGTCCGCGCCGATGAAGATGTCGGCGAGTTCGAAACTGTAGCTGTCCTGGGCGGGCTCGTCGGACAGCCGGGTGCCCTCGGTGGCGACGATTTCGATTGTCACCCCGGGTATTTCGTTCTGGATCGACTCGATCTCGGCTGCCGTCGGCACCCGGGTGACGACCGCGTCGGAGAACCGGCGGTAGTACCACTTGGCGGCGATCTCGTACGGTCCCTCGTTGCGCGGGAGGCTGGGGTCCTGGTCCAGGCCCAGCCGCACCATGCAGTGGTGATTGGGAACGCCGTCCACGGCCATGAACATGTCCGCGTGCGACTGGGAGTGCCGCGCGTTGATCTCCAGCACCGAGACCCGCCCGGTATCCAGATCGCAGAAGAACTCGATGCTGAACGTCGAATTCGTCAGGCCCATCTGCGTGATGACCCGTTCGGAGATGTCGGTCATCCGGGCCACGATCTCCCGCGGCAACTGGGACGGGTACTGGTGGCGCAGGAAACTGGACGTATCGGGGTAATTGATCGAGTCCAGCGCACCGTTGACGGTGACCTTGCCCTGGTACACATACCCTTCGGTGGCCGCCTGCACTCCGGTGAGCGCCTCCTCGGCCAGGCACGCCTGCCCGCCGATCTCCGCGATTTCCGGCGGCAACTCGACCTGCTCGAGCACGAACTCGAAGGGTTTGCCCACCCGGCTCACCCCCTCACGAATCTGCTCGACGGCGTCCTCGAATTCCTTGTCGTCGCTCACGTGGAAGGCCAGCTCCGAGGAGAACGATTTCACCGGCTTGAGCCACACCGGATATTTCATGCCATCGGGCAACCGGGCCTCGCCGCCGAGATCCACGATCCCGAATTTCGGTAGGTCCTCGACGACCTTGCTCTGCTCGAGCCGGCTCCAGTACTTGTGCTCGCATTTGACCACCGCCTCGAGGTTCGCGCTGGGGAGCCCGAACCGCTTGCACAGCATCGGCACGAGCGCGGTGGTCGGGAAGTCCCAGTATCCGACGATCGCGCCGATCTCACCGTCGAACTCCGACAGCGTCCGCTCCGCCTTGTGCAGCAGATCCTCGATCGGGATCTCGCCCTCCTGAGTCTCTTCCACCCCGAGCAGGGCGTGATAGCGGAATTTCTGCGCATCCGGAATTCGCTCCAGGGTGCGCAGATTTCCCTCGTCCAGAGCGAGCACGAAAATGTCGACTTGACTCACAGATACCTCACCTTGTCGTCCGCGCGGCTGGTCTTTGCACCAACCGCTCCAGCTGGCTCATGGCGTGCCGGGATTCCGGGAGATCCGCGAGCAGCCAGGCGTGGAACATTCCGTCGTACTCGAAGTAGCCGAGTTCGACGCCTTCCGCCGCACAGCGCGCACGGAACCGGCGCGCGTCGGCGAGTAGCACATCCCTGGTGCCGATGAACAGGCTCAGGGCCCCGGGCGCCGCGGCGGGCGCGTACAGTGGACTGATCGTGGGATCACAGCGGTCGTGCTCGCCCGCGTACAACCGCCCGGCCTCGATCAGGCCCGCGACCGCGAGATACGGATCCTCCGGGTCGATGGCCCGCGCGGCCGGATCGGTCATGGTGACGTCGAGCCACGGCGAGACCATGACGACCTCCTTCGGCGCGGCCTCGCCCGCCGCGCCGATCTCGCGGGCCAGCACCAGCGCCAGCGCGCCCCCGGCCGAATCGCCCATGAATACCTTGTCCTCCGGGGCGGTGTCGGCGAAGGCCGCGTCGTGCGCCGCGACGACCATGGGAATCGTGTCGTCGCAGTGGTGCCCCGGCGCCAGCGGGTAGAGCGGCACGGTGACCGTGCACCCCGTCCGATCGACCAAGCGGGACAAGAACTTCCAGTGATCGCGCTGGATCTGGTGCACGTACGCGCCACCGTGCAGGTAATACACGTGCCGGGTGGTGCCGCCGGTTCGCGGGCGGATGGTGTAGACCGGCCGCCCGTATATCTCGCGGTGCGTGACCCGGTGGTTCCGATACAGCGACGAGGGCGGCCGGTCTCGCTCGGGCCGCTGGCTCTTCGGAATGCTCCGGTCGAGCGCCTCGGCGCTGGCGAAGGTCTTCTTGGCGCCGGTCAGCCGCAACGCCGCGATGAAAGCCCGGGCCCGCAGGCTCGGTTTCCGGGATTCCCGCAGGGCACCGCGCTGATCGTCAAACATGGTCACGGGGGATCGTCCTGTTCCAATTTCGCGAATACACTCGCCGCTCCCCTTCGAAGCCGTCGAGCCGGGCGTGCACGACGAAATCGGTCGGGGTGCAGGTGACGTGGGTCCGGGTGTCGGTCCGGACCCGCCAGTCGCCGCGCGAGAAGGTCATCGACCACGCCGTCTCGGCGGTGGCGGAGCAGAAGTCGTCGGCCTGCCAGCCGTAGTGCTCGCGCACCCGGCGGTCGACCTCGAGATCGTGCTCGTCGAATCGCAGCAGTCCGGCGTCCTTGACGATGTTCAGCGCCGAGTTGTATTCGATCAGATCGCGCGAGACCGTCCATTTCTGTTCGCCCGGCGTGATCGGGGTGGTCGGCATCGGTTCCGCGCCCTCCGGCTCACCGAACGGCTGCGGCGGTATCTCGTCGGATTCCGCCGTCGGCCGGATCGGCAGCCGCAGACTGCTGCCCTTCGTGTGGACGGTCAGCTGCGCGGGTTCCGGTGGTGGCCAGGCCAGCGGCCAGTACGACGTCGACAGCGACAGCCGGATGCGGTGCCCGGCCGGAAACGCCTGTGCGACGGCATTGAGCTGCACGGTCACCCGATACCGCTCCCCCGGGCGCAGCGGACGAGGTTCGTCGTGCCCGTCGCGGTGGGTCAGGTTGAGCAGGCCGTAGGTCACCCGGGTGGCACGGCCGTCGGGCGCGACGTCGGACAACCGGGCCGCCACCATCGCGACCGGCTTGTCGGCGGACACCTCGAGCGTCAGTTGCGGCGCGCCCAGGATCTCGCACCGTTCGGGTAGTTCGTCGGTGTCGAAAACGAGCGAGCCGCCGTCCTCCTCGCGCTGGTCGTAGGGCAGGTCCGGCGGCGCGCTGTAGGAGGCCCACTTACCCGCGAACTGTCCCACCGACAGCGGCGATTCGACCAGCAGATCCGCGGGCGCCACCGCCTCGCCGGGCCGGGCGATTCGATAGCGGGCCAGCGGATGCTCGAGTTCGCGGACGTGCGGCGAGGGCCAGGTCGGTTCGCCGACCCATCGGCCCGGCCGATCCTCGTACGCGGTGGACGGCGGCACGCTCTCCTGCATCCAGGTGTAGAGCATCGGCCCGTCCATCACGCCGTTGTCGATGTCCTTGAGCCAGTAGTCCCACCAGCGCAGCACTTCCTGGAGGTAGCCGATCGCGGGCCCCGGCTCGCCCAGGTGCGGGTATTTGTGACTCCAGGGCCCGATCATCCCCCGGCGCGGCACATCCAGATTCGCGAGCAGCCGGGCGACAGCGTTCGAATAGCCGTCGGCCCACCCGCTGGAAGCCAGTACCGGAATCTGCACATCGGCATAGTTCTCGCAGACCGACGCCCGCCGCCAATAGTCGTCACGCCGCTGATGCTCGAGCCAATTCGCCGCCCACAGACTGCAATTCTCCAGGCGTTCCAGCCACATATCGCGCCACCGTTCACCGACGAGTGCCGGATCGGGCGGCAGGGTGCTGTAGGCGAACATGGTGGCGGATTCCGCGATATTATCCGACAGCAGCGCACCACCCATATAGTGCATATCGTCGGAATATCTGTCGTCGGTAAACGAAGAGATGACGATCGCACACAACCCCGGCGGTTTTCTCGCGGCGATCTGAAGAGAATTGAAGCCGCCCCAGGAGATTCCCATCATGCCGATTTTTCCATTACACCAGGGCTGTTCGGCCATCCATTCGAGGACGTCCTCGGCATCGAGATGTTCCTGCTCGAGATATTCGTCGACGAGGACACCCTCGGATTCCCCGGTACCGCGCAGATCGACCCGGACACAGGCGTAACCGTGCCCCGCCAGATAGGGATGGTGGATCGAATCCCGCACCGCGGTGAGATCCCGCTTGCGATAGGGAATGTATTCCAGGACCCCCGGCACGGGCTCGTCGTCCGCGGCGGTCGGCCGCCAGATCTTCGCCGCCAGCCGTGTCCCGTCCGACATCGGGATCCACACGTGCTCCGCCACGGTGATCTGCTGGGGAAACGAGGTCACCGTCCGCATGCCAGGTCCTTTCTCTCGCCATCTGCGACCGCATTGGCAGCGGCTACCCGCTCGCACCCCGACTACACGGTGCGGCAGCGGACCGACGGACCCGCGACCGGGGCGACCAGCCGGTCATCGCCGAAAACGCTTGCCCCGGACCAGAGACTGAAATAGTATCCAGACACATGTCCGACAGTGTGTCCACGACAGTCGGCCCGGCCGCCGGGCGGCCCGGCTCACCAGGCGTCGCGCGCCGCGTCGAGAAAGTTCTCCCACTTCGTGACCAGCCGCAGATAGCTCTCCAATTCGGCCCGCAACGTGGTGAACAGTTCGGCGGCCATCCGGCGGCCGTAGTCGTCGGCCACATCCGCGGCCCGTTGTCCCGCCGCGGTGACGAAAAGTTTCTTACGCTTGGCGTCGGCGGCATCCGGCAATTCGGAAACAAGACCTTTTTGCTTCAGTTTGGCAATGTTCTGCGACATCGCCGAACGCGTTACGCCGAGCCGCTGCGCGATCTCGCTGCCGGTAATGCCGGAACGATGCGAGATCAGGAAGCACATCTCGGCCTCCAGCATGGTCAGCGGCGGCCCCGCGCCATAACGGCGCGGCGTCCGCCGACCCTGGTTGATTTTGTTGACCACTCGCAGGAGGCCGACGGCGATCTCCCGCGCGATGTCGGCATCGCTTTCGGCCACGGTGCCCCTCTCCTGGTATTTCCGTCGAAGTCGTTGACAGCTCGGAACGCCGAGTGTACCTTGCCTGTTAAGTTGCTTAACAAGCGACCACCATCCGATTCTCGGTCCCGAACGCAGCTGTAATAGCGCACCCAGCCTCGGCAGACGAAGAACAAGCGGTGCCGAACTCTGAACAATCGGCCCGCGCAATGCGGCACGTTCGTCGAACAAGGAGGTTCGGTGTCGACGACAGACCTGGCCATTCGGGCGGCGCTGCGCCGCAATTTCTCCGAGACGGTGCTGTCCAGCCTCGCCACGCTCGGGCGGGCGATCCGGATGGGCGCGCAGGCGCTGCGCATCGCCGCACTCGACGCGGTCCGGCTGCGGTTCCAGGTCCACGAGACACTCGCCCAGGCATGGTTCCTGATCAAGGTCACCGCGATCCCCAGCATTCTGATGGCCATCCCGTTCGGCGTCATCGTCTCGGCCCAGGTCGGCAATATCGTGTCCCAGCTGGGCGCGGATTCGATGATCGGCGCGGCCGGCGGCCTCGGGGTGATCAAGCAGGGTGCGCCGATGGCGGCCGCGATGCTGCTGGGCGGCGCGGGCTCGGCGGCCATCGCGGCCGATCTCGGCGCCCGCACCATCCGGGAGGAGGTCGACGCCATGCGCGTGATGGGTGTCGACCCGGTGCAACGCCTGGTGGTGCCGCGCATCGCCGCCATGATGCTGGTGGCGCCGATGCTCACCAGCCTCATCATCGTCGTCGGCATCGCCTCGGGCTTCGCGGTCGCGGTCACCGCGCTGGATGTCACCCCGGGCAGCTACTGGGATTCGTTCGGCTCCTTCACCACTCCGGTCGATCTCTGGGTGGCGGTGCTCAAGTCGTTCGTGTTCGGTTTCCTGGTCGTCGTCATCGCCTGCCAGCGCGGCCTCGAGGCCAAGGGCGGCCCGCGCGGCGTGGCCGACGGGGTCAACGCCGCCGTCGTCATGTCGATCGCCGCGGTCACCGTCCTCAACACCGCGATCACTCAGGTGGTCACCATGTTCATCCCGGTGAGGATGGCGTGATGACCGCGACGCCGTACCTGCCGGCCGGACTGCGGTGGGCCAACCGGATGCGCGGCCGGCTGCATCCGCTGAGCCCGATCGAGTCGATCGGCTTCGCGATCGGGTTCGGCTGGCAGGTGTTCACCTCGCTGCCCTACACCCTGCGCCGCTACCGCCGCCAGACGATCATGGTGATCACCGACATGACCTGGGGCCGCGGCTCGGTCATCATCGGCGGCGGGGTGGTGCCGCTGATGCTGCTGCTGGGCGCGGCGATGGGCGCGTCCATCGGCATCGAGGCCTACAGCGCGCTCAATCTGCTCTCCCTCGGCCAGCTCAGCGGCCTCATCTCGGCCTTCGGCGTCACCCGGGAGCTGGCACCGATCGCGGCGGGGGTGGGGTTCGCCGCGCAGGCCGGGTGCCGGATGACGGCCGAGATCGGCTCCATGCGCATCTCCGAGGAGATCGACGCGCTCGAATCGCTCGGCATCCGGTCGGTGCCGTTCGTCGTGACGACCCGGGTGCTCGCCGGAATCGTCGCTGTCGCACCGGCTTTCGTGGTGGCGCTGATTCTCAGCTACCTGTCCTGCGAGGTGATCGTGACAACCGTCCACGGCACCCCGACCGGTACCTACGACCACTACTTCGACCAGTTCGTGCTGGGCTGGGACGTCATCGCGGCGACGATCAAGGTGGTCGTCTTCGCGATCGCGGTCGTGCTGGTCCATTGCTACCAAGGCTATTTCGCCACGGGCGGACCCGAGGGCGTCGGCATCGGCTCCGGTCGCGCCATCCGCGCCAGCCTGGTGTCGATCATCGCGCTCGACATGTTCGCCACCATCGTCCTGTGGGGCTTCCAGTCCCCCATCACATTCACCGGGTGACCGCATGCCTCCCTACATCCTGCCCGGCACCGAGGTCGGGCCGCGCCGTGCCCGCGTCCTCGGCGCCTGCGCCGTGCTGCTGGCCCTGGTCCTCGTCGTCGGCTGGCGCGTGCAGCCCGAGCGCCGCCCGGCGGACGAGATCCGGGTCGCGCTGCTCACCGGCCATGTGGGCGAGGGGATCGAACCGGGCACCGACGTGCGGCTCGACGGCGTGCGCGTCGGGTCGGTCATCTCGATCGACACCGCGGCGCCGGGCCGCCAGCGCGTCGAACTGGGTTTGCTGCGGTCGCAGCTGTTCGGGCTGTCCGACGCGCTGACCGTCGACTACGCACCCGGCAATCTGTTCGGAATCAGTGCGGTGCAACTACATTCGCGCGGCGGCGGGCAGCTGCTGGCCGACGGCTCCACGATCGACCTGACCGGGCGCAACGCCGACCGGGTGCAGGATGCCACGCTCTCGGCGCTGCTGCGCTCGACCGGGCAGCTCACCAACGACGTCCTCACCCCGCAGCTGTCCGACCTGCTGCACAAGACCTCACAGGACCTCACGGCCTTCACCCCGCTGCTGCAGGCGCTGGGCACGACCATCCGTTCGTACACCGAGACGCAGCGGTTGCCACCGTCGCTGCTGTTCGACCGGTACGGCTCGGTGCTGACCGGTTTGCCGCCCATGCTGACCGGTGCGATCACCCTGCTCTACGGCGACCTGACCAACGCCTACCTGGCGAATCCGGACAACCTGACCCGTTACGGCGACCTGTGGACCAACGTGCAGAACCTGCTGCTGCCCGCGGCCACCCGAACGCTCGGCACCGCGCGGGGCTACTTCGGTGAGCTGCTGCCCATCGCCCCGCTGATTCTCGATCGGCTCTCGTCCTCGGTGAGCACGCCGGAACGTTCGGCGGGACAGCTCAGCGAGCTGCTCGACCGGCTCGACGCCGCGTTCCACGATTCACCGACGGGTCCGGTGTTGCACGCCGGGGTCGAATTGGACTCGGTCCCAGGGCTTTCCGCGCCACTGTCGGCCACGGTCGGCGGGGGGCACCCGTGACGACCCGATCGCTGCTACTCCGCCTCGCCGTGGCCGCGGTGCTCACGATCGTCGTGCTACTCGGCGTGCTGCGGGTGATCGAACGTCCGGTCCGGGGCGACACCGACACCTACACGGCGATGTTCACCGACGCCAACGGCTTGCGCACCGGGGACGATGTGCGCCTCTACGGCGTCCAGGTCGGCAAGGTCCGCGATGTCGAGTTGGCCGGCGCCCTCGCACGAGTGCGCTTCACCGTGACCCGCGATCATCCGCTGTTCGACGGCGGCAAGCTCGCCATCCGGTATCAGAACCTCACCGGTTTCCGCTATCTGGAGATCCAGCAGCCCGACCGGCCCGAGCGCCGCCGCGATCCGAAGGCCGTCTTCGAGACCGCCGACACCATCCCGGCCTTCGACATCACCACGCTGTTCAAGGGTTTGCAGCCGGTGCTGGCCGAGCTGTCGCCCGCCGAGATCAATCAATTCGCGACCAGCATGCTCGCGGTCATCCAGGGCGACGGCACGGGCCTGGGCCCGGCGCTGGACGCGGTCGACAAGCTGAGCCGCCACGTCTCCGACCGCCAGGCGGTGGTGTCGACGCTGGTGTCGAACCTCGCCACGATCTCCGATCACCTCGGCGGCAGGTCGGGAAACACCATGGAGCTCATGGCGAATCTGACGAATCTGTTCGTCAACATCACCGACAAACTCCCGGGGCTGGTCCAGTTCTCCCGCACCATACCGCCGATCCTGAAACCGCTGCGGAGCACGCTGGCCACCCTGGGTGTGAGCGGTGACCGCGGTCAGGACCTGGATGCCTTGCTGCAGCACGCGATTCCCGATCCGCACGAGGCCGCGGTGGTGTTCGGGCGGCTGCCCGGCCTGCTCCAGACCATGGCGGCGGCCGTCCCGCCCAGCGGCCCCGACGCCGCGCTCACCTGTTCGCACGGCACCGCCGCGGCCCCCGCGCCACTGCAGCTGCTCATCTCCGGACAGAGGATCACGCTATGCAACAGATGAGGGGCCGAGCGCGTTTCGCCGCCCTGCGCGCCGCGCTCCGGGGCCGCGGCGGTGATGCTCGCGGTTCCGAGCTCCGCTGGGGCATAGCCGGTGTGATCGCCGTCGTGCTGCTGGTCATCGCGATCGGCGCGGTCTACGTCACCGGCACCACCCCCGAGAAGGAGTATTCCGCCGAGCTGGCGCAGGCCGGGTCGATCCGGACCGGCGACGATGTCCGGGTCGCGGGGATTCCGGTCGGCAAGGTGAAATCGCTGACGCTGCTGCCGGATCGGGTGCGGATGACGTTCACGGTCGACGACAAGGTGTTCGTCGGGGATCAGACCACGCTCGGCATCCGCATGCTGACCGTCGTCGGCGGCTACTACCTGGCCGTGCAGCCCGCGGGCACCCGGCCGCTGGGCTCGGCGACCATTCCGCGCGAGCGAGTCACGTTGCCGTACAACCTCACTCAGGTATTCCAGGATGCCGTGCGGCCGGTCCAGGAGATCGACGGCAACGTGCTGCGCGAAACCCTCTCGTCGCTGTCCACCGCGGTCGACGGCGGCCCGGATTCGTTCCGCGCCGCGCTCCGGGCGGTCGGCGACCTGACCGCGATCATGAACCGGCAGCACGCCGACATCTCGCGCACGCTCGCGCTGGCCGACGAGTATCTGACGGCGCTGCGCCAGAACTCCGACGTGCTGGTGCGCCTGATCTACGCGCTGGCGGGCATGGAGGACGTCATCCGTAACAACAAGACCGAGATCTCGGAGGCGCTGGCCGATCTGGGCACTGTCCTGCACGGCCTCACCCCCTTGGGCCGCGCCTGGGACACGAAGCTGAAGGAGCGGGCCCAGCCGCTCGCCGACGAGGCGATCCCGAAGCTGCGAGAACTCGGCTCGCGGCTCGGCACACTGCTCGACGCGGTGCGCGATCTGGAACAGCGGCTGCTGCCCCTGCTGCCGGGTGGCGGCGGCGTGACGGTCGATCAGTCCGCGGCGACGATCTCGCTGCCCAGCGTCTGCGTTCCCGTCCCGGGCGGAGGTTGCTGATGCTCGCGAAGATTCTCGGCTCCCGGGGCCTGATGTCGGCGGCGGTGGTGATCGTCCTCGTCGTGGCGGCCGCGACCGCCCTGCAACTGTCCCGATCCGGCCCCGGTACCCGCGCCTACTGCGCCGAGATGCCCGACAGCATCGGCCTGTACGAGGGCAGCGCCGTCACCGTGATGGGCGTGCAGGTCGGCGAGGTCACCGATATCCGGCCCGACGGCGGGCGGACCCGTGTCGGCTTCACCGTGCGGTCCGATCGCAAGCTTCCCCCCGATGTCGGTGCGGTGACCGTGAGCGAGAATCTGATCGCCGACCGGAATTTGGCGCTGATCGGCGCCGAACCCGCCGGTCCCGGTTGGGATCCCGGCACCTGCATCACCAGATCCCTGACACCCAAGAGTCTTTCGGAAACCTTCGACGCCCTCGCGGGGCTCGCCGACAAGCTCAACGGCGCGGGAGATCCCGCCCAGCACAACGCTTTCGGCGCCGGGCTCGACGCGGTCGATCGTGCGACCGCGGGCACCGGGGACGAAATCAACGCCGTGATCCAGCAACTCGGCGAAGCGCTCGCCGCGCCGGACGCGGCCATCGGGCACATCGGGCAGTTGCTCGACGCCCTCAGCGAACTCGCGCACCGCGCCAACGGCGGGTGGGCACAGGTGAAGGACACGGTCATCCGGCTGCCGCAGGCCTTCCACGACATCAATACCCTCGCCTTCCCGCCGGTCGTGGAGATCGTCGCGGCGCTCGCCGACGTGCTCCCACAGCTCAACGATGTGTTCATGATGTTCGGTACCCCCGCGGTACGGGCGCTCGACGCCACTCCCGGGCTGCCGCGGCTGCTCGCGGCCGGAGTCGGCTCGCTCACCGAGCTCATCCGCATGGCACCGGCCATCGCGACGGGGTTCGCCGGCGCCGTGGACCCGGTCAGCGGCCGCCTGACGCTCGGCTACGCGCCGCCGAAACTCGCACTGCCGCACCAGGATGCCGATCGGGTCTGCACCGCCGTGCAGGCTGTCACCGGACAGCGGTGTGCGGCGGCGGAGAACGGCACGGTCGCCGTGCCCGCCCTGCCCCTGCTGCTGGCGGGGGTGAGTGCCCGATGAAACGACTGGTCACCCGGGCGGCGGTCGGTCTCGCGCTGGTGCTCACCGCCGCCGGATGCGACGTCCAGCCCGCCGACATCCCGGTGCCGGGGGTCGGCGTCGACGGACCGACCTACCCCCTGCGCATCGAATTCGCCGATGTGCTCAATCTGCCGCAGGGCGCCAAGGTCATCGCGAACGGCGTCCGAGTGGGACAGCTGCGCGCGGTCACCGTCGTGGATCCGGACCCGGGCCGGAGCAAGGGGTATGTGGTGGCCGACGTCGACATCCGAGATTCGGTGCGGCTGCCGCGCGGCACCACCGCCGAACTGCGCCAGGAGACTCCGCTCGGCGACGTGCACATCGCGCTCACCGAACCGGCCGTACCGGCGGCGGACCGGCTACGGCCGGGCGCGACGATCCCGCTCGCCGATACCACCCAGTCACCGCCCATCGAGGACATCCTGGCCGGATTGTCGACCTTCGTCGGCAGCGGCGCGGTGTCCGACGTGCAGGACATCGTCCGCAAGATGAACGGCATCATGCCGAAGGACCCCAGCGATACCACCCGGATCGCGGGCACGCTCGGTGCCGACCTCACCGATCTGGGCGCCGATCTGGATTCCGTCGACCACGTTCTGGACGGCCTGCAGGCCACCGTGACCGACGGATTGGGCGCCAACACACCGTATTTCGACGAACTGCTGACCCCCTATGGTGTCCGGCAGACCACCGCGTCGGTGAATGCCCAGATCGGCGTCATCCTCGTGCTGACCGCGCTGGGCCCGATCGGGCCCGCCTCCGCCTGGCTGGGCCCGCTGCTGCGGTCGGTCGACGGCACCGCCCGCGCCGTGGTGCCCATGCTGTTCGGCAACCACCCCTTCGATACCGGTTCGCCGTCGAATTCGAAGAAGCTGGTCGACCTGATCAACAACAAGATCGTTCCCTTCGCCGACCACGGACCGAAGGTCGACCTGGTGGAGCTGAACCCGCGGGAGCGGACCGGCCGCATCGTCGACAGCCTGCGCATGATCGGAGTGGTGCGATGAATGCGCGTGCGGCCGTGTCCCTTTCGGCGATCGGCGCGGTGCTGATCCTCGGCATCACCTATATGACCGTCGGTGTGCTGCACCTGGATCCGCGCCGATCGCACATCACGGCCGAGATGCGGCTCGCCGATTCGGGCGGTCTCGGCCCGAACGCCCCGGTGCTGCTGCGCGGGGTGCAGGTCGGTCTCACCAAGGAGGTGCGCAAACAGGCCGCCGGTGTGCTCGTGCGGCTCGAGATCGACGACCGGTACCGGATTCCGGTCGCCAGCGATGTCGTCATCGAACAGTTGTCCGCGCTCGGCGAGCCCTACATCGAGTTCGAGCCCGCCGACGGCAGCGGGCCGTACCTGCGGAACGGCCAACTCGTGCCGACCGACCGGATCCGCACGCCGATGACCATCACAGCGCTGTCGGCACGGCTGGTCGAACTCATGAACCAGATTCATCCCGAGGTGATGGGCCGCCTGGTCGACACCTTCGGTCGCGCGCTGTCGGGCACGGACACGACCGTGCGGACCCTGCAGCGGTCGACCACGCTGCTGGCCACCACCCTGCTCAGCCGCACGCCCGCCATCCGCCGGCTGTTCAGCGACATTCAGGCGATGGGCGGCGACATCGACTGGCTCGGGCCGTCACTCGCCGCGGCGGGTCCGGAATTCGGCGACTTCGGCCGCTACCTGAACCGGATCGTGGAACAGGGGTCGGGGCTGGTCGATGCCCGACCGACGTCGGTGTACTTCACCGGCGACGGAGTGGTGTCCTTCCTCGACACCACGACGGCGCTGCTGGACAAGATCGGCCCGAGCCTCGCCCCGCTGGGCCCGGTCCTGCAGCCGGTGGTCGCCGACGCGGTCCGCCGCACGCCGCACATCGATATCAGCACATTGATCGATCAGGCGCTGTCCGCCGTCGACACCGACGGGACAGTGCGTTTCCGAATCAGCGTGAAATAGGAACAGAGCATGACCACTGCGACAGACCAGGAACCCACCCGCACGGCGCCGGAGCACAAGCCCGAACCGGCCGCCCCGCAACCACGCACCGTCTCCATCCGGCTGTCGACGGTGCTGCTCGCCGCGGCGATCGCCGGACTTCTCATCGCCACAACGGTTTTCGCGGGACTCTACTGGTCGGCACGGTCGACCCTCGCCGACCGCGACGCCCGCGCCGCCGACGATCGGCACGCCGAGCAGATCGCCACCGACTACGCCGTCGGCGCGTCCACCATCGACTTCCACGACGTCAAGAGCTGGATCACCCGCCTGCAGGCCGGGACCACGCCGCAGCTCTCCGCGAAATTCGACGCCACCGCACCGCAATTGGAGCAGATCCTGCTGCCCCTGCAGTGGACCTCGAAGGCGACGCCGCTGTCGGCGGCGGTCACCTCCGAATCCGGCGGCATCTACAAGGTCAACGCCTACCTCAACGTGAACTCGACCAGTGCGCAGACGCCCGACGGCGCGCAGACCACCGTCACCTATTCGCTCACCATCGACCGCAACGCGGGCTGGAAGATCACCGACGTCGGCGGGCTGCAGAACGCGTTGCCGACCAAGTAGCCGCGATCCTCATCGGGTGTCCGCGAGATGCCTTCGGAGGAAATGGCGTTGGTGCTCGACCGCCGCGGCGAAGCACGGCCGGTCCGGGAAGAGGTCGAAGTGGTCGCCGGGGTAGTGCCGGACCTCCGCGCGCGCCTTGAACGCCACCTTCGCCGCGGCGTGCGGCGGCGCCACCCGATCGAAATCGGCGATCTGCACCAGCACGGGAGCCGAGATACGCCCGGCGTGCCTACCGACCCGGTAGCCGCCGAGCTCCAAGGCGACCGCGGCGTCCACCTCGTTGCGCCAGGTCGGACCCGCCAGGGCGAGATAGCTCTCCCGGTAGCCCGCGGCGGTCAGCGCGGCGCGGTCCCCGGGGCGGCCGACCAGCGGCATGGTCACCGGCTCGCGGCCCAGCCGGGCGGACAGCGCGCTGCGCACGGCGGTGACCGTGGAACCGGCGATCGCCTTGGCTCCCAATTCTTTCCAGGCCAGCACGCCCGCCGCCGGGCCGGAGACCAGCGGGACCATCGCGATCACCGCGCACACGTCGGGCCGGTCCGCGGCCAGGGTCAGCGCGTGTCCGCCCGACATCGACACACCCCACAGCACCACGCGCCCGGGGTCGACGCCCGGCTGCCGCCCGGCCGCCTCGATCGCGGCGCGGTAGTCCGCCAGTTGCGCCGCCATCGACACCCGCTGGCGCGGCTGTCCGCCCGAGGCGCCGAAACCCCGGTAGTCGAAGGCGAAGACGGCCAGCCCCAGATCGCGCAGCGCGTGTGCGAACGGCGCCAGACCGGAGTCCTTGGTGCCGCCGAAGCCGTGCGCCATCACCACCACGGGACAGCGCCCGGACCGCTCCAGCGGACCACCCGCACCGGGATCGAAAAACCAAGCGTCGCACAGTATTCCGTTCGAATCGAATCGGATCTGCCGATGGTTCGCGGTCACCGGCCCGCCTCCTGTTCCACCGGCGCCTCCCCCGCCCGCGACCAGCGTGGCGGTCCCGCGCTCGCGGCCCGGCGGGCGCCCTCGGGCAGCTCGCGCACCCGCATGTCGTGTTCGTAGAGGAAGTAGTCGACCTGCTGAGTGTGCCGTGGGCGGTCGAGCATGTGCCCGGTGTAGCGCTGCTGGTCGGTCACGATCACCCGCCGCATCTCGGCCTCCGCGGGCAACCGGTAGCGACCGACGGCGTAGGCGCCGACGAGCCGGGCCTGGCATTCCACGAACGGGAACAGTGTCGGCGTCGCCTGCGCGAATCCGGCGAACACCAGATCCTCGATACCGGGCAGGAACATGCGCTTGTACAGGTCGATCCGGTTGTCCGGCGCGCTGATGAACTCCGGGTCGAAGAACGGGAAGGTGATGTTGTAGCCGGTGGCGTAGATGATCACGTCGAACTCGTCGCTGCTGCCGTCGCGGAAGTGCACGGTGCGGCCGTCGAGGCGGGCGATGTCGGGTTTGGGGAGCACGTCGCCGGAGCCCAGCCGCAGCGGCAGCTCCACCGATTGGGTCGGATGTGCCTCGAAGAACTTGTGATTGGGCGTCGGCAGGCCGTAGTTCTCCGGACGCCCCGCCGTCAGCGGCTGGCCCCACTGGGCCACCTTGCGCTGCCACGACGCCGGGATGTACGGGAAGGTGCGGAAATACTTGTCGGCCGGACGACCGGCGATGTACTTCGGCACGATCCACGCGCCCGAGCGGGTCGACAAGGTGAGCCGGTTGCCCAGCGCCTTCGACGACAGTTCCACCGCGATGTCGGCCGCGCTGTTGCCCAGCCCGACCACCAGGATTCGCTGATCCCGGAAGTCCAGCGGGGTGCGGGGATCGATGTAGTGGTGCGCGTGCAGCGTCTCGCCGGTGAACTCGCCCGGGAAGTCGGGGTAGCGCGGATCCCAGTGGTGCCCGTTGGCCACCACCAGCAGATCGAATCGCCGCGCCGCGCCGCGCTCGGTCTCGAGTTCCCAGCCGCCGCCGGGTAGCCGCCGCGCCGCGGTGACGCCGTTGCCGAACTCGATGGCCGCCGCGAGATCGAAAGCGGCGCAATAGTCGTCGAGATACCGCTTGATCTGTGTGTGGTGCGGGAAGTCCGGATAGTCCGCGGGCATCGGAAAGTCGCGGAACGACAGCTGATGCTTGGACGTGTCGATGTGCAGCGATCGGTAGGCGCTGCTGTGGCCGTTGGGATTGCCGAACGCCCAGTTGCCGCCGACCCGGTCGGACGATTCGAAGCAGACGTAGGGCACGCCGTAGTCGGCGAGCATCTTGCCTGCCGTCAGCCCGCTGATGCCGGCGCCGATGACGGCCGTCCGCGGTAGATACATCGTCGATCCCTTCGGAGCGGGTAGACAGATTGAAAAACATGTCTACTGGTGGACAGAATCTCAGATATGTCCACTGCTTGCTATGGTTTTCGCGGAACCGAGTGGCAATGGACCTTCGATCGAGAGCGGGGCGCGTGACCGAGGCACCGACCAGGCAGGTGGTGGACCGGCTGCTCGACGCCGCCCAGACCTTGCTGGCGCGCAAGGGCATTCGCGCCACCACCGTCATCGAGGTCGCCGAGGAGGCGGGCGTGTCGCGGGCCTGGCTGTACCGGCACTTCCCGGATAAGTCGGCGCTGCTGGGCGCGGCGATCGTCCGGCTCAACGACTCCTTCTGGAGCGACGCGCGCACTCAGCTCGACACCCTCGAGACCTTCACCGAGCAACTCGTGGCGGGCGTGCGCATCGGCCGCCACGCCTACGAGGACCCGGGCGCGCTGCCCCTGCGGCTGCGCGTGACCGAGCCGGAGGAGTTCGCCGCCTGCGCGGGCGCCGGTGTGTCGGGGCTGGTCCCGGATCTCGCGGCGTTCTGGCTGCCCTATGTCGAGGCAGCGGTCGGCCGGGGTGAGATCCATCGCGGTCACGACCCGCGCGAGGTGGCCGAGTGGGTGGCGCGGGTGCTGATCAGTGTGGGCACCATGCCCGGCGAGACGATCGACGCGGACGACCCCGCCGCCGTGCTGGGTCACGTGCGCCGCTTCGTCATGCCCGGCCTGCGCGCCGATCCCGGACACTGATTCGTTCAGCGCAACCCGCCCGGTAGGAGGTCGTCGATCGCGGCGGCGCTGCGGGTGAGCATGGTGTGGAACATCCGATCGCCACGTTCGGTGGATTGCGCGGCGCCGCAACCGAATACGATGATCAGCGGGGCCTGGATCAGCTGGGTGGCGTAGTCGTGCCAGCACTGCTCGAGCGAGTAGTCCGCGACGCCGTACCGCAGCAGCGCGCTGTGGTAGTCCGCGACGATCGCGCGTTCGTGCGCCCGGCGGTCCGCGGTGGGCAGGCTGGTCGCGAGGAGAAAGGCGATGTCGCGCAACGGTTGTCCGGGGGTGATGGTCTGCCAGTCGATGATCGTCACCGACCCGTCGGGGCCGAACATCACATTGTCCACGCGCAGATCGCCATGCAGCAGCGCGAAGTGGCGCACCGGGGTGACCAGCCAGTCACCCGCCGTGGCCACGAGCCAATCGAGGGCCGCGCGGTCCAGTGTGCCGAGCCGGTCGGCGAAGCGGTCGCGGAAGGTGTCGGTCATCGGGGCGAGCACGGAGTCCATCAGCTCGCGGTCCGACTGGGTCGGCAGCGCCAGGCCCGGTTCGGCGAGCAGCGTGTCGTCGCACCACCGCGGCCCGTGCAGTCCCGCCGCCGCCACCGCGACGGCCCGTGCCTGCTCGACGCCACACCCCGCGATCTGATCGCCCTGGACGGCTGGCGCGAGATCGTCCAGCAGCAGCACGAATTCGGCCCCCGAGTCCGACATCGCCGAGCCGTGGCAGCGCGGCAGCGGCACCCGCACCGTGGCGGCGAGGTGACGGTAGAACCGCACCTCGTTGCGGAACGCGCCACTGCCGAAGCTGCGCTGGTCGGCCGAACCGGTGGCGAGTTTGGCGACCATACGGGACGGGAGCGCGGTGTCGCCGAAGTAGCGCAACGTCAGCCGGTAGCTGCCCGCCATCTGGCCGGAGCCCACCGGCGCCGACTCGACGCCCTCGACGGTCACCTCGTGACCGTGCGCCCGCAGCAGTGCGGTCAGCCACTCCGGCGTGAGTCCGGCTGCGCTGGTGGGGATGTCGATCGGCATGATCACCTCACTGCGGCGGCGGCAGCGCCGGGGTTCACGGGCGGGCGGCGGGCGACCGGGCGGCGGGTCCGGTAGGCGGCCACCACCGGAGCGAGTTCGGCGGGCGTGGCGCCGTGCAGGATCACCGAGTCGACGCCGAGGGTGAACTGCCGGACCACAACCGCGGCGCAGTCGGTGGCGGATCCGGTGGCGCAGTCGCGCACCCAGGCGTCCGGTATCACCGCGGCCAGTTCGCGCAGTTCGGCCGGTGTCGCGGTGGCGTCGATCGCGCCGCGCGCCCCGGCGAACGCGGCACTGGCGCGGACGCGGTCCAGATCGCTTGCCCGCCAACGGTTCGCGCGCAGCAGCGCGTCCGGGTACCCCTGCAGATAGGTGGCGAGCCGACCGTAGAGGCGGCGCAGCCGCTCCGTCTCGGCGTGCCGCTCGTCGACCGTCGCCAGCACCGACCAGATCCGCACCGACGCCGGATCGCGCCCCGCGCGTTCGGCCGCCGCGCGCACGATACCGACCGCCGCCGCGGTCGCCTCGTCGCCGAGAAAGGTGTGCAGGACCACCGCGTCGGCCATCCGACCGGCGAGCGCCAATGTGCGAGAACCCATGGTGGCCAACAGGATCGGCGGCGGAGTCGCCAGGGTGACGCCCAGATGCAGGGCCGGGTACGCACCGATCAGCCCGTCGTGCCCGACCACCGTCTCACCCCGCCACAGACGGCGCAGCAGGTCCGCGAATTCGGCGAGCTGCGCGCCGGTCACCGTGGGCAGGCCGAGCACCTGCCACTGAGCGGCGATCCCGCGCCCCAGACCGAGCGCGAAACGGCCGCCGGTCAATTCGGCGAGCGTCGCCCCCATCGTCGCCGTCACCAGCGGATGCCGAGTGTGGTGATTGGTCGCGGCGGTGGCGACCCCGAGCCGGGGCGCGGCCACCGCGAGCGCCCCCGACAGCACGGCGGCGTCCTTGACGTTGAAGCGCTCGGACACGAACGCCGCCCCCAGCCCGATCCGTTCCGCCTCGGCCGCCTCCGCGACGAGTTCGGCGGGCCGCACCGGATGCCGCGACAGCGTGTAGTACCCCAGCTCGGTGAGCAACTCGGGCCCGGAATCGTGCTCCGCCATGGCTATCGGGCCACCACATCGATCATGGCCACAATCTAGAACGAGTTCCAAGGCTCGGTATACAGATTGGGAAAATTGTCTACTGCGTAACGTAGCCCGCATGAGCGAACGTGTGGTGATCGTCGGCGCGGACGCGGCCGGGATGGCGGCGGCGGCGCAGGCCCGCAGGCTGCGCACGGCGAGCGAGCTGGAGATCGTGGTGTTCGAGCGCGGGCACTTCACCTCCTACTCGGCGTGCGGCATTCCGTACTGGGTCGGCGGCGACGTGGCCGACCGCGACGATCTGATCGCCCGCACGCCCGAGGAGCACCGGGCTCGCGAGATCGACCTGCGGCTGCGGACCGAGGTGCGCGAGATCGACGTGCCCGGCCGCCGCGTCCGGACACACGATCTCGAGACCGGCGGCGAAAGCTGGACGGACTACGACAAACTCGTGCTCGCCACCGGCGCGAGCCCCAGCCGGCCCCCGCTGCCCGGCGTCGACGCCGCCGGAGTGCACGGCGTGCAGACCCTCGACGACGGCCAGGCCCTCATCGACACCCTCGACTCCACCCCGGGCCGCCTCGCGGTGGTGGTGGGCGCCGGGTACATCGGCGTCGAGATGTCGGAGGCGCTGATCAACCGCGGCTATCAGGTGACGATGATCAATCGCGGTGCCGAGCCCATGTCCACCCTCGATCCCGACATGGGCGTGCTGATCGGAAAAGCCATGCGGGGATTGGGTATTCAGGTCGTCGGCAACGCCGAGGTCACCGCCATCCGCACCGACGCGCGGGGCCGGGTCCGCGCGGCCGCGACCGCCGACGCCGAATATCCCGCGGACGTGGTCGTGCTCGGCCTCGGCGTCCGCCCGGCCACCGAACTCGCCCGCGCCGCGGGGCTGCCCCTGGGCGCGTCCGGAGGTCTGCTCACCGACCTGGCCATGCGGGTGCGCGGCCACGAGAACATCTGGGCCGGTGGGGACTGCGTGGAAGTACTGGATCTGGTTTCCGGCGCACAACGGCACATCCCGCTCGGCACGCACGCCAACAAGCACGGCCAGATCATCGGCGCGGGTGTCGGTGGCGACTACGCCACGTTCCCCGGCGTGGTGGGCACCGCCGTCAGCAAGGTCTGCGACCTGGAGGTCGCGCGCACCGGCTTGCGGGAGAAGGACGCGCGCGCGGCCGGATTGCAGTACGTCACCGTGGTCATCGAATCCACCAGCCGCGCGGGCTATTTCCCCGGCGCGGCGCCCATGACGGTGAAGATGCTCGCCGAGCGCCGCAGCGGCCGACTGCTCGGCGTGCAGATCGTCGGCCGGGAAGGTGCGGCGAAACGCATCGATATCGCCGCCGTGGCCCTGACCGCCCGGATGACCGTGGAACAGCTGACCGCCCTCGATCTCGGCTACGCCCCACCGTTCTCGCCGGTGTGGGATCCGGTACTGGTGGCCGCGCGCAAGGCCGTGTCCGCGGTGCGGAAGGACGCGATTCCGATACCGTGAGCATACTTCTGGCAATCACAGGGAGGGATGTTCATGACGCACGGTACGAACCCCGCGGCGGACCCCCGGCCACCCGGAGACGTCATCGTCGGGGTGGATGGTTCCAGGGCCTCGGACAGCGCCGTGCGGTGGGCGGCCCGCACCGCCGCCGAACGCGGAAGGCTACTGCGGATCCTGCACGGCCTCGGCCTCACGACGGCCGGGCTCCTGCTGGGGTCGGATCGGCTCGGGGCCGCCGACGCCCTCGACAAGCTGCGGCGCAAAGCCGACGAGTGCGTCGCCGGCGCGGTCGCGCTGGCTCGAGAAACCGCCCCTGAGCTGGATATCGATACCGAGGTATCCGACCTCGGCCCGGCCCGGCTGCTGATCGAGCAATCCCGGTCGGCCCATCTGGTGGTGCTCGGCGTCTCCGGCGTCGGCGGCGCGCTGACCCGGCTCGGTTCCACGCTCACGGCCGTCGTGGCGCACGGGCACGGCGCGATCGTGGTCGTGCGCGGCGCCGACGAGCAGGACCCGGACCTGTCGGCGCGGCCGGTGGTGGTCGGCGTCGACGGAAACCCGGCCGGGCAGGCCGCGACGCGCGTCGCCTTCGCCGAGGCCGACGCCCTGGGCGTACCGCTGGTGGCCGTGCACACCTGGAGCGATCTTCCGGTCGGCGGGTTGCCGGGCGCCGCACCGGAACTCGACCCGATGACCGAGGCCGAGGCGCAGCGCACCCTCCAGGAGCAGCTGGCCCGCTGCCAGGAGCAGTATCCGGACGTCGTGATCGTCCGCAAGGTCTACCTCTCCGGCCCGCGCGATCGCCTGATCGGGTGGTCGCGCTCGGCGCAGCTACTGGTGGTCGGCAGTCGCGGCCGCGGCGGATTCCGCGGCCTGCTCCTCGGCTCGACCAGCCAAACCCTGGTCCAGCAATCACACTGCCCCGTCATGGTGGTACACCAGCGCTGACCCCCAGCAACCAGTACCCCACCCCGGTGGCACATCAGCGCCAACGCAGAGCGACCAGGTCACCGGCGCTAACGCACCAGCACTCGCCCAGAGCGACAAGGACCAACCGGTGGTGGTGCGGCAGCACTCACCCCGCGCGGCAAGGGCCAAGCGGTGGCCGCGCAGCAGCACTCACCCAGACCGACAAGAGCCAACCGGTGGTAGCGCAGCAGCACGCACCCAGAGCGACAAGAGCCGACCGGCGGTAGAGCAGCGGCACTCACGCAGAGCGACAAGGGCCAAGCGGTGGTGGTGCAGCGGCACTCACACGCGGAGCGGCAAGGGCCAAAGCGGTGGGGTGCGGCAGCACTGACGCGGGGGGCGAGGTATCTGCGGGCGGTGGTGACCGGCGCTGACGCGGCGTTACCAGGTGCCCGTCAGGTCGTAGGTGGTCAGGATGGCGTCGAGGGGTGGGTTGACCGCGGGTGGCAGTACCTCGACGCCGGGGTCGGCGACGGGGATGAGTCCCTTGGTCGCGCGGCCACTTCTGGTGCGGCGCAACCAGATCGCCCAGCAGCTCCATTCGCTGCCGTGCCGGGAGCCGTACATGATGCCGTGGGCGAGGCTGTCGTCGTCGAGGGTGATCGGCCACAGCCGGGTGGCGATCGCGGTGGTGAGAGCGCGGTCGCGGCCGCGCAATTCCGCGACGCTGACCTCGGTGATGCCGCGTTCGATCAGACTCGGCGGCGGATACTTGGCGATCGCCGACAGGCTCGACGCCGCCTCGATGTCGATGAACCACCCCATGGTCGGCAGGGTGAGCCGATACAGCCGGTACTCGCTCAACCACGTCAGGTCGATCTCGCGTGGCGCGCGGAAGCCGGCGTTCTCCCATTCCTCCCGGATCAGGGAGTCCAATTCGTCACCGGGACGGACATCGTCGAAATAGGTCGACGCGGCGACGGGCAGGCGCGGCTTGAGCGGTGCGAGCAGTTCGCCGTAGGCGCCCTCCTCGGTACCGGCGGCGTAGACGGTCTTCTGCCCGGCGACGTCGTACCGATTCCAGGCCGCCGGGGAACCCTCGCCGGGCAGCCCGCGCAGCAGCGGATTGAGCGGTCCGTAGGACGGTTTCGCGAGCCGGTACACCTCGCGGCTGGCCGAGGGAACGAGCACCAAGCCCGTCTTCGAACAGGTCCGCCGGGCACTGGAGCGCCTGACGTCCCTCATAGACACGAAGAATTCCCCTCACACCGCCGGCTCGGATCCGCATGCGAGAGTAGAGCTTAGTGGAGGGGACGACCTCGGGGCTATTCAGTTGTCGCCGGAGCCATCGACGAAAGCGACTGCGGCAGCGATCACTTCGGGATAACGGCCCTCGCGGATGGCCACCGCCGGCGACTCCTCGCCCAACCGGGGGTTGGCGCCGATGAACCACGACCGCGCCACATCCTCGCTCTCGGAAGTGGCCAGCAGTATCCAACAGCGGTGCGCGACCTGCAGCCGCGCCAGCGCCGCGTCGCGCGGCCGGGGGCCGTCGGCGTGCGCCCACTTGTGCGGCAGCTTGCGGTCGCGCACACCGGCGACCAGGGCCACCAGCGTGGGACCGAGGTGCTGAACCAGCTGACGAGCCAGCTCGGAGGGCCGCAGCCGGGCCGTCTCCACGTGACTGGTGATCGCTCCGTTGGGGACTGCCATGACGGTCACCACCTCGCTGCACTGAATACGGATCCGCCGGACCTGGTCAGCCTAGCCAGAATGCCACCCAGATGCAACCGCTGTGCTACCGTAACGCCCGCCTAAAATCTCACCTCCCCTCGTCGAACGGCTGTTTCTCCATGTGGCGATGGCTCCGCAGCGAGCAGACACCGGCCCACTCCACCGGCCTGCACAGCCCACAGTCACCCCCGGCGGACGCCGATCCGCTCGGTGTCAGCGTGCACTACCTGCATCTTTTCCGGGACGAGTACGAACGATCGCGGTTCGTGGTGAAGACCCGCGCCAAGCACGTCGTGGTGTGGACGGCTGTGGCCAACGGCCTCATCGCCGTGCTCGGCACCGCCATCGCCGTGTACGACGCGCCGTGGCTCGGCCTGTTCAGTACCGGCCTCGCCGCCTCGATCGGTGTCATCACCGCCTGGGACGGCCTGTACCGGCACCGCGAGATGTGGGTGCAGCGCAGCGTGATCCTCGGTCAGTTGCAGACCCTGCTGCGCACCACCGAACTGCGGCAGGCCGTCGGCGAGGACCGCAACCTGCTCGCCCGCGAGACCATGCGGGAACTGAACGAGATTCTCGAGGAGGACCTCGAGGCCTGGACCTCGCTGCGCCGCACCCAGGCAGCCATCCGCGAACGCGGCGACGACCCCGCGGATCCGCCGCCACGCTGACGCTCCCGGCCGTCAGGCCGTCGCTGCTCCGGACTCGCCCGGATAGCGCCGCAGGTGCTCGGTCCGTAGCGCGCGCACCCGATCGCCGATCGGCGGATGACTGCCGAACCAGCGCGACCGCACGGCGAGCAGGCCGGTGCGCGCCGGATACTCCCGCTGCCATCGGCCCAGGGCCGCGGCGAGATCACGACCGTACCCGTGCTCCGCGGCGAACCGGTCGGCCGCGAACTCCGCCCGGCGGGACCGCGCCGCGGCGGTGCACGGTTCGACGAGAAGCAGTACGGACAGCGCCAGGGCGACCGGTCGCCCCGCCGGGGCGGCCACTCCCAGGAACAGCGCCCCGCACAGGACCGGGGCGAGTGCGAACCGGATCGCTATCGCGGCGGGACCGAACACCTCCAACGGCCGCCCGGCCGCGGCGGCGAGTCGTTTCACCACCGTCACCGGGATCGCGCTCCAGGCGGCGAGCAATCGCAGGCGCTGGTCGCCACCCACGTGATGGCCCAGTTCATGGGCGAGAACGGCTTCCAGCGCGCGTGGCCGCAGCGACCCGATCGCCCAGCTGGTGACCGCGACGATGCGGGTCGGCGCGGCGTAGGCGTTCGGCAGCCCGGATTGCTGCACCCACAGGGAATACGGCCACCCGTCCAGGCCCGGTGCCCGAGTGACGTTTTCCCATGCGGCAGTGAGGATTTCCACCTCGTCGCCGACCGGCTTGCGGAACCCGAGGACGGCGGCCCACGACTGCCGGTTCGGCGAGAACCACGCCGCGTCGAACAGCACGACCCCGGCGAACAGCCAGCTCCCGACGAGCACCGCCGCCACCCACGGGCCGCCGCACCGCTCGGCGACGAACACGATCAGCACACCCGCTACCGTCGTGGGCGCCGCGGTTGCCCACCGCCACATCGCATTTCACCCCCCGATCCGGGCCGGAGCCGAAGTCTACGGCACGAAGACCTCGGCCGCGGCCGGGATGTTCGGCTTGTCGGTCCGGAAGGTGAGCTGGACCCGGCCGGGCCCGGTGTCCGCGACCAGGATCGCCGCGGTCGAGCGCTGACCGGCCGGGACGAAGCGGCTCACGCTACCCGCCGCGCCGGAGTCGAGATTGCGCCAGTCGAGGACGGCCGTCACGTCGCAGGCCAGCAGCTGCGGACCCCATTCGCCGACCGGCGAGAAGCCCTGCGTGATCCGCAGGACCACAGCGTGTTCCGCGCCCGGCGCCTCGGAGTACTGGTAGAGCGGGCCGTCGAAGGCGGTGCCGCCGGCGTTGATCAGTCCGGCGCACACGCCGTTTCCGAGGGTGAATACCGGACTGAGCCGGAAATCGTTCTTGGCACAGGTGCGCGGCCCGACATTCGACCAGCCGAGCTGACACGGCTCCCCCGCGTCGGCCATGACGGGCGCGGCCACGGCCGCTCCCGCACCGAGGAATGTGGCGACCGCGGCAACCGAAACCATTCGTTTCATCGTCGAAACTCCCTAGTCTGGAAACTCCCGTTCGGAAAAGTAGTGCGATCCTAGCGATACCGACCGGTCACGGGTTGTGCCAGCGGGGAATTCGGCCCTCGCGCAGCGCGGCGAGTCCTTCGACGGGGTCGCGGTGGGCGATCAGCTTGTCCAGCAGCGGGGCGGGCTCACCGATGGCGGCGAGCGGGTCGGCGGTCCGGTCGGCGTGCGCCAGGAACGCCAGCGCGGCCCGGATGGCGACGGGTGAGCGCGCGGCGATCTCGGCGGCCAGCTGCCGGGCCACGGTCCGGGCCTTGCCGATCGGGGCCGTGCGCGCCACCAGTCCGGCGGCGACGGCCTCGGCCGCATCGATGCGGCGGCCGGTGACGATCATGTCGTGCGCGAGCGCCCGGCCGACGACCCGGGGCAGGCGCACCAGCACGCCGGGGCCCGGGGCCTGCCCGATTCCGGTGTCGGGCAGGGCGAACGAGGCCGCCTCGTCGGCGACCACGAGGTGGCAGGCGAGCACGAGCTCCAGTCCGCCGCTGTCCGCGCGGCCGTTGACCGCCGCGATCACCGGCTTCGCGGACTCCCGGGCCGACAGTCCGCCGAACCCGCTGCGCGGTTGCGCCAGCAGCTGCAGCGGCGATATCACCTCGCTCAGATCTGTTCCGGTGCAGAATGTTTCGTCACCCGCACCGCTGAGCACCGCGACCCACAGGTCGTCGTCGTGCTGGAACGCGGTGAAGATCTCGTCGAGTTCGCGCTGCGCCCGCGCGTTCAGCGCGTTGCCCGCCTCGGGACGGTCGATCATCACCTCGAGCACATGCTCCGAGCGCGTGACGACGACGTGGGTGTACGACTCGCGCAGCGCGGGCACCCGCGGGCCCAGGTGCGCGTCCAGCAGCTCCCGCGTGGACGCGACCCGGTTGCCGTCGGCGGTCGACCGGACGAAGACCTGCCCGCCGATCGGCTCGGTGTCGCCGGTCAGCGCATCTATCAGCGCCGTGTCCTGTTCGAGCACGTTGGCGAGGAACCGGCTGCCGTCGTCCAGCCTGCCCACCACGATGGCGACGGCCGAGCCGTCGCGCTCGAATCGCACGGCGCAGCTCTCCACCGTCGCCCGGCCGTCGGCGTGATACACCGGCCGCACGCCCGGCGCCGCGTCCAGTTCGGCCCGCGCCACGGCCGTGCGCTCGGAACGCCAGGCGGTGGGCGTCGTCGTGTAGACGCCCACCGAATGCTTGCTGAGGATTCCGCCGTTGGCGGCCACGAGCCCGTAGCTGCCGGGCCGATCGCGCACGCGCGCAACCATTTCCGCGATGGCGTGGGTGGTGTAGTTGTTGCCGGGTCCGCCGAAGTACGGCAGGCCGCCGGTGACCGTCAGGCCCCGCGGATCGTCCGGCGCCAGCCCCAGGCCGTCGCAGAGATTGAACACCGCGATCGGGAAGCAGCTGTACAGGTCCAGCACCGACACCTGATCGAGTTCGATCCCGGCCAGGTCCAGCGCGCAGCGGACGGCGGCCACGGCCGCGGGACTGCGGCTCAGGTCCGGTCGCTCGAGCAAGGCCCGCTCGGTCAGGTCGGCGTGCCCGGGCATGAACACCATGCGCGACTGCGCGATACCGAGCCGCCGCGCCGCCGCCAGCGACACGATCAGCACCGCGGCGGCCTGATTCACCTGTTCGCGGGCGACCAGCAGCCGGGTGTAGGCGTCGGTGATGCGGCGATTGCGCTCGTCCACCGCGATCAGTTCCGCGGCGTCGCGCACGCTGGGCGCCGCCGCGTGCGGGTTATCGGCGGCGACCGCACTGAATCGGCCGAACAGCTCGCCCATGGCCCGCGCGTACTCCCGTGGCGAGCTGCCCAGGCGCGCCCGGCGGGCGTTCTCCAGCACGGTGTAGGACACCGCCGGCTCCACCATCCGGTGCAGCACACCTTGGGAGGGGGTCATCCCCTCGATCCCGTAGCCGCGGTCCTCCAGCGAACCGCCTACGCGCTCGGTGAAATCGGGCCGCTCCGTGACAGGGCGGGTCGCGAGGTCGCGGACCGTGGAGATGGCCTCCGCGCCGAACACCACGGCGACCGCGGAGTTGCCCGCGGCGATCTCCCCGCACAACTCGGTGACCAGTTGCTGCGGCGTCTGCCCGCCGGTCGGTCCGAGGATCGCGCGGCGTGGCCGCGCGCCGATGCGTGCGGCCACGGCTCGCGGCACATTGTCCGGCGCGCCCAGAGCGGCGCGGGCGAACGCGCTCGAGTCGTCGAAAGCGCGGATCGCGGCGATCGTATCCAGTTCCGCGACAAGCCTTTCCGCGTCGCCGCCGGTGTCGGCCACCGCGGCGCGCACCGCCGCGGCCGCCAGCTCGGCGGCGGACAATCCGCGATAACCCGGCTCGCCGAGGCGCTCGGAGATCTGACCGACGCCGACGATGACCGGTGTGTGCGGCGGCAAGCCCGCATCCGACCCCATGGAAGACACCTCACTGGACACTCGTCCGAATGTAGTAGGAGAGCCGGACCCGGACAACGGACCGACCTCGGAACAACCGCTGCCAGACGTCACTTCGCGCCGTCGACGTGCACCGGGAGGTCGTCCGCCCACGGCTGCCGGGTCACCATGTCGGCCACCCGCACCACGCCGCGCTCGAACTCGCCGGTGGCCGCGTCGACCAGGCGGTACGCCTGCTCCTGCCGGTGGATCGGCTGCGCGTCGAGCAGGATCACCCGCACCTCGCCCGGCTCGAATCGGCACCGCCGCTGCAGCGCCGCGATGAGCTGCTCGTTGTGCATGTGGCCGTCACCGAAATTCCAGCCGACGGCCGTGCTGCAGATGCGTTCGCCGTCGGTGATCGTGTACTCGTCCTCGCGACCCTCCGGCAGGGCGCGGTGCACCAGGGTGAACAGTGCGCGACCGTGGGTGTTCATGGCCCGGAACGCGTAGCCGAGGTAGAGCGGAATCTGCGCGCGATCCTTACCGTAGTACCGCTCCAGCTGGGCCTGCGGCATGCTGGCGATCGCGACGACGCCGGTGCCGATCTTCGCCGCGGCCGAGGGTTTCACGCACCACAGGCTGGTGTCCCAGTTCCCGGCGTAGTACCGCATGCCCGGCAGGAAGGAGATCTTGCGCGGGAACAGGTTTCCCGCCACGACGATCCCCGCGATCACGACGAACAACGCCGCCACCGGGACCGGATCGCTCAGCTCACCGAGCCCGATATCGGCGTGCGCGACGAACAGCGTCCCCATGCCGAAGATCATGAAGACGTTCCACTCCAGCGGCACGCCCATCGGGATGGCGGTCAGGATCCCCAGATGGAACAGCAGCATCACGACCGCGGCCACCGCGGTGGGCCAGCCGCCGCCGGAGAACAACAGCACCAGCGGCACCAGCATCTCCACCGCCGTGCTGGTGTGCGCCACGATCCGTGACAGCCGTCCCGGGCGCAGATCGTCGGGAAAGTCCTCGAAGAACTTCCGCTTGATCCACCGCGGCCGCATCACCGGGCTGTTGGACATCATCGTGGACACCACGAAGGGGAAGTGGCGGTTCAGTTTCGAGGTCGCCGCGCCCATCCAGATGACCAGGAACACAACCTTCGCCCCGACGAGCACATCGACGCCGGAGAACAGGAAGGTCACCGCCAGGGTGGCGTACACCTCGCCGCGCGCCGCCAGGAAGATCACCTTGTCGCGCAGCCCGAGCACGGCCAGCACGCCGAGGATCGCCGCGACATGCCCGACCGGCAGCAGGCCGACGGTGGTATCCAGTTCCGGTATCGGCCCGGTACCGTCGGCCAGCAGCGCCCACACCAGCAGCACCAGCAGCGCCGCGTAGAGCGCGACATCCACCGGTGTCCGGGTGTCGCCCTTCGTCAACGGGATCCGGCCGGGCCAGGGCGGCAGCCGAATCGTCTTGGGGCGCAACCAATACAGGATCGACCCCAGGGGCGGGAAGAACCGGTTGTTCAGCGGGCCGAAGCCGCAGCCGAGCCCGACCACCTCGAACAGCAGCGTGTACAGCACGACCTTCTCGAAGACGATCGGCTCCGACCACCACGAGCCCACCCGGGTGAATCCGTCGATGCCGCTGGTGGTCAGCGCGAACAACCACCCGCCGAGGATGTACAGGCAGATCTTGGCGACGTAGAACAGGTGCAGCACGACCGGAGTGCCGAAACCCACCTCGGCCCAGTGCCGTGCCATCGGCCGGATTCTTTCGCTGCGACTGCCCCGGCTCCACTGCGCCATGTCGACCACGGGCAGATCGGGCTCGACAAACCCCATCGGACCCTCCGTTCCATCCTGCGGACGGGCGGTCACGCTATCACAGGGAACTAGAACTTGTTATAGAAATGCTTCCTGTCGCTGATCGGAGCCGTGCGCGGCCGCCGCGCCGGTCAATTCGACCGACCGCACCCGATCGTCGATCCGGGTGGCGCCGTGGGCGAGGATCAGTTCGTCGGCCCGGATGGACGCGGCGAACTCGGCCAGGAACTCGTGCACCTCGGCGGGCGTGCCGACGGCGGTGTACCGGGTCATCGCGGCGAGCGACTGCCCGTTGGGGGACGCGAGGAAGGCGTCGATCTCGGCGTCGGTGAAGTCGGGGGCGGCCGGGCCGCGCCGGATCATCATCCGGGCCCGCGCCCGGTAGGCGATCCGCTTCTGCTCGACGGCCGCGTCGTGATCCTCGGCGGCGAACACATTGGCGCCGGCCATCACGTAGGGCTCGGCCAGTTGCGGCGACGGCCGGAAGGTGTCGCGGTACACCTCGACCGCCTGGTGCAGGGCGTCGGGAGCGAAGTGGGACGCGAAGGCGTAGGGCAGGCCCAGCTGCGCCGCGAGCTGCGCGCCGAACAGTGACGATCCCAGAATGTAGAGCGGCACAATGCCTTCGGCGCGCGGCACCGCCTGCACCCCCGGCACCCGCGTCTCGCCGGTCAGGTAGCCCTGCAACTCCAGCACGTCCTGGGGAAACGAGTCGGCCGAGGACGGATTGCGGCGCAGCGCCAGCATCGTCTTCTGGTCGCTGCCCGGCGCGCGGCCGAGTCCCAGGTCGATCCGGCCGGGAAACAGGGTCTCCAGGGTGCCGAACTGTTCGGCGATCACCAGCGGCGAATGGTTGGGCAGCATGATGCCGCCCGCGCCGAGCCGGATGGTGTCGGTGTGCGCCGCGACGTAGCCGATGAGCACGCTGGTGGCGCTGGACGCGATCGACTCCATGTTGTGGTGCTCGGCGTACCAGACCCGCCGGTACCCGCTGCGCTCACCGGCGCGGGCCAGCGCCACGCTGTTGGTGTAGCTGTCGCGGGCGGTACGGCCGGGTTCGATCGATGCCAGGTCGAGTAGGGACAGGGCGGTCATCGGGCGCTGCCTTTCCTGTGGTCGGAGCACGCGCGGTCAGAGCGCGTGATGGAGTTGCTCGGTGAAGGCCCGGATGCGGGCCTCGTCGCGGCGGTAGTAGGTCCACTGCCCGCGCCGGGTCGCGGACAGGAATCCGGCGCGATGCAGGATCGCCAGGTGCGCCGACATGGTCGATGCCGAGGTACCCGCCTTCTGCTGGAGGAGGCCGACGCACACACCGAGATCGGCCGTCTCCGCGCCGCGCTCCGGGAAGTTCGCGTCCGGGTCCTTGAGCCACTCCAGGATGCGCAGCCGCGTCTCGTTCGACAGGGCCTTGCACTCGTCGAGCATCGTCACCACCGTTCGGTATTTCGCTGATAAACGAAATTACTCCCCCGGCGACGCGCGAGCACCATGACGATGCTCACTGCTCTACCTGATGCGAAGGCCGAACCCTGTCGATGCGGGAGGTGGCGGACTATGGTGAGGGTGTGGTACCGGAGCCAGGCGAGCGTTTCGCGGGATTTCTGCTGCGAACCCGGCTCGGCCGCGGGGGCAGCAGCGAGGTGTTCCTGGCCGAGGACCTGGAACGATCGCGGCCGGTGTCGCTGAAGATTCTGGGGCCCGAGGCCAGTCGATCGGCGGCGGCGCGGGCTCGGTTCGTGCACGAGTTCGACATTCTTTCGGCTCTGCGCCACCCCAACATCGTGCGCATGTACGACCACGGCGAGACCGCCGGGCGGCTCTGGTCGGCGCACGAATACGTCGCGGGCACAACGGGTTTGGAGTTGGTGCGGATGCCGCACCAACATCCGCACCTGGCCCGGGTGCTGCCGCTGCTGACCCGGGTGGCGGCGGGGCTGGACTTCGCGCACGCCAACGGCGTGGTCCATCTCGACATCAAGCCGGCGAACGTGCTCGTCGGCGCGAATCGGCCCGCTACGGTGAAGATCTCCGACTTCGACCAGGCCCGCTGGCTGAATCGGCCCGAGCCGCCGCTGGCCACCGACGGCTTCGTCGTCGTGTCGGTGCCCTACGCCGCACCGGAACTGCTGAAGGCGGAAACGGTCTCCCCCGCGACCGACCAATACGCCTTGGCGTGCTCGGCGATCGAACTCCTCACGGGGCGACCACCATTCCCGCGCGGGGACCTGATGGCCACCGCGCAGGCGCAACTACACGACACGCCACCCGACATCTCGGCGCGCAAGCACTGGATCCCGCGAGAGGTCGTCGCGGTGCTGCACCGATCGCTCGCCAAGGACCCCGCCGACCGCTATCCCACCTGCGCCGAACCGATCCGGCTACTCACCGAGGCGCTCCGCGACATCGACCCGCGTCCGCTCGCACCGCTGCGAAACCGCATGACGGCCGCGTTCAGCCGGGTGGGCTAGAGCGTGGGCCGTCGCCGTTCGGCCGCATGGTCGCTCGTGGGTAGCTACATGTGCGCAAGTTGCCATCACACGCCCTGTCGCCGTTCGTCGTGCCACTGAAATCGCAACTCTACCGGTACCTTTCGCACGGAATTGGTCGCTGTTGTCCGGTATTCTCGATCCAGCCAGGGACACGCCGGGCGACTCGCCAGAGATTTGCTGAAAGTGGTTGCGGTGGCTCTAGAGTGCGTATGCACCGCCGTGCACGGGTGTCTCCGGGGTGGAGTCGGCGAACTGCCCACCCGGGGTCGGTGGCGCCGCGTGCGGTGGGGAGGCCCCCGAGGAAGGCGGCTTCCCCACCGGCACCGCAGAGTTCGCGAAAGTCGTTGTGCGAGGCGGTAATCAGCTGAGGAGTGGTTGGGTATGGGGTCGCGATCGGGTGCATTGGATTTCGTGGAAGAGGTAACGGCCCGCTACGGGTCGGTCGAGGCATACTTCGCTCAACTCCGCGCCGAGGTGGACGAGCCGGACGAGGAGCCGACCGAACAACTCCCGGTCCTCCCCCCACCTCGTTCCACCGCACCCACCCACCCCGCACCACCCCACCCCGGCTCCCCCACACCACCGCAAACTCCCCGCACCCGACTACCCCACCAAACGCCACCACCACCGCTCCAGAACACACCGAGACCGCAGGCGTACCGTGCACCCGCCCAACCGGCGGCAGCGTCCTCCGGTGGAAAACGCAAAGCTGCCGCCGCAGTATGGCGTCGGTTGATCGGGCGGGGTTGAGACGACGCGCATTCGCATGCGGCCGCTGGTTGAGGTGGGGGTGGGTGGGTATTGCGGGGGTGGACATTGCCGAGAAGGGGGTGACGACATGGTTTTCGATCGCGTGGTGAGTGGTGTGTTCGGTGCTGCGGCGTGGGTGCGGCGGGGTCGGGTGTTTCATCCGGTCGGGATGCCGCTGACCGGGGCGTTGCACGCGGTGGATGCCGATTACGCCCGGCTGCTCGGGGCGGACGATCGGCCGGTGCTGGCTCGGCTGTCCAAGGGGGTCGGGCTGCCCGGCGCGCTGCCCGATGTGCTCGGCTTGGCGCTGCGCGTGCTCGACCATCGGGAACGGCCCTGGGATCTGGCGCTGGCCACGACCGGCAGCGGTCCGCTCGGCCGCCTGCTCGTCGTGCCCGCCCGGGATTGGGGACACGCTCGCTACGGGAGTCTCATGCCCTACCGTTTCCCTGGGCACGAAGCGGAGTGGATTCTCGCCCAGCCACTTTCGAAGCAGCCGGACACCGCTTCGGTGGACGATCTGAACACCCACCTGGAGCACCATCGACTCGATTTCGCGCTCCGAGCGGTCCCGTGGCGCGGCCCGGCGCGCACGCTGGCCGAGTTCACCCTGTCGAAATGCGAGATCGGCGAGCACGCCGGACCGGGCTTCTACGACCCGGTGACCAACCGGCCCGAAGGCGTGGAACTGCTGCCCCGTCAGGTAGCCGAGATTCGTGAGCGCGCCTATGCGGGCAGCCGCCACGGCCGCGGTGAGCCGGACGATATCGCCGCGGCGGGAACTCCTGCCCTGCAGGGCACTACCACTACAGAGCCGTAGCGGACGATCCTGTCGAGGCATCACGTCGTGGCCCTCGCCCTACGACCCCTTGCCCTACGACCCCTTGCCCTACGACACCGCATCACCGATCATTCCCTCATGAGTAAGGTCACCCTAACCACCGAGTTGCCGATCGCGGCCGAGACGGCGTGCAGGCTGGCGCGTACCCCGGAGATGTTCGCCTACGTGGTGCGGCCGGTCCTCTCGGTCCCCGGGCTGCTCGTCCCGGACCGCGTCGAGCCCGGCATGGAGACCTCCGCACGGCTCTGGTGGTTCGGCGTGCTCCCCACGTGGCGTCATCACCTGCGACTGATCCACCTCGCGCCGACGGAGATCTACACCAACGAATGGGGCGGACCGATCCGCACCTGGAATCACCGACTGACATTCACGCCGCTCACCGAGTCCAGCTGCCGCTACACCGACGAGGTCGAAATCGAAGACGGCATAACGGCTTTCGGCACTCGACTGTTCGTTCGCCTGGTGTTCGCGCACCGGCAGCGGCGCTGGCGCGACCTCTCCCGGCTGCTCGCCCTATCCGCCGCCTGATTCCCGCCGCGGCCCGATCAACGCGATCGCCGTTTCCACCGCCACATCGACTATTCCGCCGAGATCACCACCGTCCTCGAACGTGGAGGCGATCAGCTCACGGTAACCCCCGTAGAGGATGGTCGCCACCTGCCGCGACGGCGGATGCAGCTCCTCGGACTGGAATTCCGGTGTCGCGGTGAGGTTCTGGATCAAGGTCACGAACGCCTCACCGGTGTCGCGATGCAGCTGCCGACCGCCGTCCCCCAGAGCGGGCGTGTCGCGAATCCAGGCGAGCGTGATCGAGCTGTCGTGCTGCGAGGCCACTATCCACGCCTCGATCGCCTGCCGCACCTGCGCACGCCAGGGCGCCGACGGATCGACCGCCGCGTAGATCTGCCGGATGGTGTCGGCGTTGCGCTCGGCCAGCAGCGCGATGAAACAGTCCTGCTTCCCACTGAAGTGCTCGTAGAAGGTCCGGCGCGAGGTGCGGGCATGCCGCACCACATCGGCCACGGTGAGATCGCGATACCCCTGCCGGCGTACCGCTTCGGCCATGCCGTCGAGCAGTCGACGCCGAAACCCCGATTCCGGCGTGGCCACGTCGGGACTGGATGCGGGCTCGGCACGGGTCACGGCCGTCAGCCTAGTTTCCGGTCGCGCACAGCCCCGCTCACACCGGCATTTCAGCGGAGCGAGCAGCGCTGTCCGCGGCGGACGGCGCGGCGCGGCGGTGCACGACGGCGCGACCCTTCCCGGCGGGCACCAGCGCGACGCCGCGGAAGTGCGTGCGCTCGTCCGGCGCGTCGGTCGGCTCCAGCGTGAAATCCCGCAGCAGCGTACGCAGCACGACGTTCATCTCCATGGTCGCAAACGCCGCGCCGATGCAGCGCCGCGCCCCACCACCGAACGGGATCCACGTGAACGTGCCCGGCCGCGCGCCCAGGAACCGGTCCGGGTCGAAGGTACGCGCGTGCGGATACAGCTCCTCGTTGTCGTGCATCAGCCGGATATTGACCAGCACGCTCTGGCCCTTCGGCAGCGTCCAGCGCCCCAGCGTCAGCGACTCGGCGTGCACCATCCGCCCGGTGATGTCGACGACCGGGCGGACGCGCTGCACTTCCAGCAGCGTCGACTCGCGCAGTGCCGATCCGCCCGCGTCGGCCTCGGTTACCAAGCGCCGCAAGACCTCCGGATGCCGCCGCAGCCGTTCGACGGTCCACGCGAGGGTCGCCGCGGTGGTCTCGTGCCCGGCGGTGAGCAGGGCCAGCAGCTCGTCGGCGATCTCGCCGCGTGTCATGGCCGACCCGTCGTCGTAGCGGGTCCGCAGCAGCATCGACAGCACGTCGTCGCGCTCGGCGAGGGCCTCGTCGGCCCGCGCGCGATCGATCAGCCGACCGACGAGAGCGTCGTACTCGCCGCGATAGCGCGCGAACCTGGCCCAAGGACCGAAGCGGCCCAGGAACTTTCGCGGCACCGGCACCGCGGCCAGCGCCGAGGCGACGAGCACCAGCTTGGGCAGCAGCACCCGGAGCCGCTCGAATTCCGCGCCCTCGGCGCCGAATACGGCCCGCAGGATCACGTTCAGGGTGATCCGCATCATCGAGTCCATGGTCGCGAATTCCCGGCCGGTCGGCCACGACGCCATCTCCCGGACGGTCTCCTCCTCGATCAGCGCCTCGTACACCGGCAGCCGCCGCCCGTGAAACGGCGGGGAGAGCAGCTTGCGGTGGCGGCGGTGCGCCGAACCGGTCAGTGCGAAAAGGGAATTCGGGCCCAGGAAATCACCGAGGTTGACGTCACCGTTGTCGGCCACGTCGGTCCCGGCGGTGAACAGCGCCTTCACCTCCGCCGGATCCGACAGCACCACCATCCGGCCGAACCTGGGTACGTAGGCGGTGAACGCCGAGCCATAGCGGTCGTGCAGGCGACGCCACGCCCGGGTTCTCCCCGCCAGGATCTCCATACCCTGGACGAACGCCGGCGACCTCGGCCCGTCCGGCAGTTTCACAGTGGTCATGCGCGCCTCCCACTCGGTACATTCATGTACCACCCGAACGGTACGCTGCCGTACCGCGTGTGGCAAGGGTCACTCGCCCGGTCGCCGGACAATGACCCCGCGATCGCGGCCGAGGGTTGAAATCACGCCGCGCACTATGGTTTTCGCGCCGGATTCGTCCTGATTCAATGACGACATGTTTCGCCTGCGTACGGCCAGGGTTCGGTTCGGCCGGACAACGGCACTCCTGCTCGCCGCGACGGTGGTCGCGGGCGCGGCCCTGACCGGCTGCGCGAACAACGACACCGCGGTGCGCCGCGCGCCCGACGGGCCGCTCCCCACCGAGGTCCCGCCGGGTACCAAGCTCGTCGTCGCCGACCAGCAGCAGCGCGTGCAGACCTGGTTGCGTGCCTCCGGCGAGTTGGAGAAGCTGCCGTTCACCGTGGAGTTCGCCAACTTCGTCGGCGGCCCGGCCGTCCTCGAGGCGTTCCGCGCCGGTGCGGCCGATGTGGCGCAGGTCGGTGACGTGCCCCCGATCCACGCCCTCGCCGCCGGGCAGGACGTGCCGATCGTCGCGGCCTACCAGAGCAATCCGCTGGCGATGAAACTCGCTGTCGCGCCGGGCCGTTCGATCACCCGGCTGGCGGATCTGAAGGGCAGGAAGATCGCCTACGCCGAGGGCACCGCGCAACAGGCCGGGGTGCTGCGTGCGGTCGCCAAGGCCGGGCTGAAGACCTCCGACGTGCACCTGGTCCGGCTGCAGCTGAGCGATTTCCTCGACGCGGTGCGCACCGGGCAGGTCGACGTCGCACCCTTGATCGAACCGAATGTGACTCGGCTGCTGCGTACTCCGGGCGCCTCGGTACTCCCCGACGCCGAACTCACCGGGATCTACGGCGGGCTGGGATACCTGTACGCGCGGCGTGCCGTCGTGCAGGACCCGGCGCGGGCCGCCGCGACGCGCGCCCTGGTCGCCGCGTTCATCCGGGCGCAGCAGTGGTCGAACCTGCACCAGGACGAGTGGGCGCGCGAGTACTACATCGACAGCCAGAAGGTGAGCGCCGACGACGCGAAACGCATCATCGACTCGCTGGGCGTCTACACCTTCCCGCACCTCGATCAGCAACTGGTGGACCGCCAGCAGGCCACCATCGACGCCATCGACGCCGCCGGGGAACTACCCGAGAAGATCAGCGCCGCGGACGGTTTCGACCTGCGCTTCGACGAGGTGGTCACCCAGACCGTCACCGAGATCGGCGCCTCGTTCGGAACGGGAGCCAACTGATGGCCGTCCTCGGTCCGGGTAAACCCATTCCGTTCGGCATCGCGGTCGGCCCGCTGCTGCTCGTGACCGCCTGGGTGATCGGCTCGGCGACCGGCCGGCTCGACCCGAACACGCTGCCCGCGCCGTGGACGGTCGCCGAGACCGCCACGGACCTGTTGTCCGACGGCCGATTGCAGTCGAACCTGCTCACCTCGCTGCGGCGCGCCGTGCTCGGCCTGGCCATCGGGGTGGCGGCCGGGCTGATCCTGGCCCTGGTCGCCGGCCTGAGCCGGATCGGGGAGGCGCTGGTGGACGGGCCGATCCAGATCAAGCGCGCCATCCCGACGCTCGCCCTGATCCCGTTGTTCATCGTGCGGTTCGGCATCGGTGAGCAGATGAAGATCCTCTGCATCGTGCTCAGCGTGCTGATCCCGATCTACATCAACACGCACGCGCATCTGCGCGGCGTCGATGCCCGCTACGTCGAACTCGCGCGGACCGTCGGGCTGTCCCGCTGGGAATTCATCCGCCGCGTCGCGCTGCCCGGGTCGCTGCCCGGCTTCTTCACCGGACTCCGGCTGGCGGTGACGATCTCGTGGATCGCGCTGGTCGTGGTGGAGCAGGTCAACGCCACCAGCGGCATCGGCTACCTGATGACCCAGGCGCGCACCTACGGGCAGATCGACGTCATCGTGGTCGGCCTGGTGATCTACGGGTTGCTCGGCCTGTTCGGTGACGTGGCGGTGCGACAGGTGGAACGGAGGGCGCTGGCATGGCGGCAGACACTGGCGGACTGACGGTGGTGCGCACCCGCGCTCTGAGCCGCGGATTCGGCGACCGGATCGTGTTGCGCGGCATAGATATCGAGATCGCCCGCGGCGAGTTCGTCGCGTTGCTGGGGCGCAGCGGTTCGGGTAAGAGCACGTTGCTGCGTGCCCTGGCCGAACTCGATCACGGCGTCGAGGGGGCGGGCGAGCTGGAGGTGCCGGTGAATCGTGCGGTGGTCTTCCAGGATTCGCGGCTGCTGCCGTGGATTCGCGTGCTGGACAACGTCGTTCTCGGTCTGCGCGGCGGTGACGCCCGTGCCAAGGGCCGTGCCGCGCTGGCGGAGGTGGGACTGGCCGGGCGCGAACAGGCTTGGCCGAAAGAACTTTCCGGTGGCGAGCAGCAGCGCGTGGCGCTGGCGCGCTCGCTGGTGCGGGAACCGGCGCTGCTGCTGGCCGACGAGCCCTTCGGCGCCCTCGACGCGCTGACCCGCATCCGCATGCACGGCCTGCTGCAGGACCTGTGCGCCCGGCACACGCCCGGCGTGCTGCTGGTCACCCACGATGTCGACGAGGCGCTGCTGCTGGCGGACCGGGTGCTGGTGCTCGACGAGGGCCGCATCGCGGTCGACCGGCGCATCGACCTGCCGCGGCCGCGGCGGCACAGCGATACCGGGTTCGCCGACCATCGGGAGTCGCTGCTGCACAGCCTCGGCGTCACCCGTCCGGCGGGCGCGGACCACCACATCGAGATCACGGAGGCGGGCATACCGGCATGACCGAACGACAGCTACATCTCAACGCGTTCATCTATCCCGCCGGCCATCACGAGGCGGCCTGGCGGCACCCCGACAGCCGGCCGGATCGCATCTACGACGTCACCTACTACCAGGAGATCGGCCGGACCGCGGAGGCCGCGAGGCTCGACGCCGTCTTCTTCGCCGACGGCCCGGCGCTGCGCACCAATGTGGAGTACAACGCCGCGCCGGGGCTGGAGCCGATCACTCTGCTGACGGCGATTGCTTCGGCCACAACGCATCTCGGCCTGATCGCCACCGCCTCCACCACCTACTACGAGCCGTACAACCTGGCCCGGCTGTTCTCCTCGCTCGACCACATCTCCGGCGGTCGTGCCGGTTGGAACATCGTGACGACCGGAACCGACCTCGCCGCGGCGAATTTCGGCCTCCCCGCACACCCCGACCACGCCGCGCGGTATGCCCGCGCCCGGGAGTTCGTGGCTGCCGTGGTGGCGCTGTGGGACAGCTGGGAGGACGACGCGATCCTGCTCGACCGAGCCGCCGGGCGGTACGCCGACCCGGACAAGATCCACCGCGTCGACTTCGCGGGCGACCACCTGCGCGTGCGCGGCCCGTTCCAATCGGCCCGCACCCCACAGGGTTACCCCGTGCTCGTGCAGGCCGGCGCGTCCAACGACGGCCGGGCCTTCGCGGCCCGCTACGCCGAGGCGATCTTCACCGCGCATCAGCGCCTCGCCGACGCCCAGGCGTTCTATTCCGACATCAAGCGCCGCGCCCACGGCTTCGGGCGCAATCCCGAGCATCTGAAGATTCTGCCCGGCATCAGCCCGTTCATCGGTGACACCGAGTCCGCGGCCAAGCGTTTGGAACGCGAGTTCAACGAACTCACCGTGCCCGAGTACGGGCTGGGACAGCTGGAGAGCATCGCCGGGCAGAATCTTCGGCACCTGCCGCTGGACGAGCCGGTGCCGGTCGAATTGTTCGCCGACGCGGGCGATGTCACCGACAACGCCGCCAGCCGCCGCCAGGTGGTGGCGGGGATCGTGCAGCGGGACCGGCCCACGCTGCGCGGGCTGCTGCATCGCCTGGCGGGCGCTCGCGGGCACCGGGTGTTCGCGGGCACTCCCGAATAGGTCGCCGATACCATCGAGGAGTGGTTCCGTAGCGGCGCGGCCGACGGATTCAACGTCATGCCGCCCTACTACCCCGGCGGGCTCGAGGTCTTCGCCGAAACGGTGGTCCCGATTCTCCAGCAGCGCAAGCTGTTCCGCACCGAATACACCGGCACGACGTTGCGCGACCACTTCGGCCTCCCCCGCCCGCAGAGCCGTTTCGCCCTACACCCCGAACCAGCGGTATGAGCCGGTAACGGGCAGCCTTCGCGCGGGTTCAGCCCAGCGGTGTGAGCCAGCACCGGCCAGCGCTCGCGGTCCCACCCAGCGGCACCACCCAGCACCGGCCAGCGCTCGCGGTTCCACCCAGCGGTACGACCCAGCACCGCCAGCGTTCGCGGTTCTGCCCAGCGGCACGACCCAGCACCGGCCAACGTTCGCGGTTCTGCCCAGCGGTACGAGCCGACACCGGCAGCCATCGCAGGGATCATGCCCAGCGGTATGAGGGGACTCCGAGCAAAGGGGCGCGCGGTTTCAGAGGCGGCCGACCACGCGTTCGGGTGTTACCCGGACGGTCACCATGTCGACGTCGCCGTATCGCTCGGCGACGTCGGGGTTGTGTTCGGTGTAGGTCTGGCCGGTGTACTTCAGGGAGAGGCGGTCGCGTAGTTCGTGGCCGCCCGCGGCCGCCAGTGTCGCGCGGCCGTGGATGGCGGCGTAGGTGTAGGGCGCCTCGGGTGGGTTGAGCAGCACGCTCACGCGGGGGTCGCGCCGGAGGTTGCGCTCCTTGCGGCTCCCGGCCGCGACGGCGAACAGCACGTCGTCGCCGTCGCGGAGCACCCACACCACCGACTGGTGCGGGCCGCCGTCCGGCTGGACCGTCGCGACGGTGGCGAACACCGGGGTGTCGAGCACCTGCCGCAGCCGGGCGGGGTCGACACCGAACGCCGCCGATTGGAGCCGTCCGAGCAAGCGCACTGTCTCCGTGTGCAATCGGTCGGCTGCCTCGGGGTCGAAGGCGGGCCCGTGCACATCCAACGGCCGCCCCGCCACGATCGCGGTGAGCGGTTCGGCGGGCGGATTGTCGAGTACCTCCAGGATCGGAACGATCGCCTCGTCGATCGACAGCGCCCCGCGCCGCATGTGCTCGATCCGCGCGGCCGTCGGCGCATCGTAATCACCCGACAGGGCCGTGTTCACCACACCGGGATGCAACAGCACGTACCGCGTCCTGGCCGAGACCCGCGCCCGCGCGAACCGCACCCCGAGCAGGTCGTTGAGCTGACCTCCCTGGGTGAGCGCGTGTCCCCCGTCGTACCCCCGCTCACCTTCGAGATCGTCCCAGCGGATCGCCCCCGTCCCGCTCCCCGGCCCCGCCACATTCACGATGACCGGACGCTCGGCACGGTCCAGCAGGTCGACCAGGTTGTGGCTGAACACGAATCGGCTCAGATAGAACAGCGCGAAGTTGTACTCGAATCCCTCTTCGGTCACCGCACGCTCGGACCGGAAGTGCCTGGCGCACAACAGGAGTGCGTCGAGCGTATCGAACCGTTCGCGAATCTCCGCGATGGCGGCGCGAGTAGCGCCGACGGAACTCAGGTCGGCCGCAACGAAATACGCGCGCTCCGCGGCCCCGAGCCCCGCGGCGTCCTCGAGGAACGCCTGCCCTTTCGCCCGGTCCCGCCCGACGACCACCACCGCGTCACCCGCTGCCAGTCGCCGCAACGCCACGGCGCGACCCATCCCGTCGGTGCCACCCGCCACTACAAGGTTCTTCATGCCCCAGATTTAACCAGCCGGTTCAATTCAATTGCAAGACTAGTTAAGAATCTCCCACTCGCAGGCCGTTGCGAGCGAGCGTGATCAGCCGCTCGGCCTGCGCGGAAGTGGTGTGCTCGGACTCAGGGGGCCGGTTGCGATCGGCAAACCCGCACGATCGCCGCGGCCGACCTCGAACTCAGGTGGTGGATACGCGGCTGGGTTCGGCGGGAGCGGTCGCGGGCGCGGACTTCAACAGGCTGAGCAGTGGCGCCGTGAGCGCGGTGGTGATCAGGGCCATCACGACCAGCAGTGAGTAGAGGTCCGGTCCGATGATGCCGGTGGACAACCCGACGTCCAGCAGGATCAGTTCGGTGAGGCCGCGGGTGTTCAGCAGGGCCGCAAGCACTCTGGCGGGGTGCTTGTCGATCCCCGCCAGCCGGGCGGACAGATACGTGCCGAGCACCTTTCCGGCGACGGCGACCGCGATCACGACGACGAGTTCCCCGACGCCCGCGCGGTCGATGGCGGACAGGTCCACCCGCAGCCCGGCGATCACGAAGAAGCACGGCATGAACAGCGCACCGAGGGGCTGGACCGCCGCGGTGACCCGCTCCCGGCCGCCGCGCGGAAACACCACGCCGAACAGGAACGCGCCGAAGATCAGGTGCAGTCCGGCCCATTCGGTCATCGCGCCCCACAGCAGCGCGCCGCACACCGCGACCAGCGTGAGGGATCGGTCGGCCGACATACCGCCGACGACGCGACCGAGGACGGGCCGCACGAGCCACCACGTCCCGGCCGCGAGCGGCAACAGCAGCAGCAAGCGCCACGTCTGGTCCGCGCCGGTCCGGGTGGAGGCGATGACGCCCGCCAGCACCACCCACGCCAGCACGTCACCGACGGCCGCGCACCCGAGCGCCAGCTGCCCGACGGGTGTGGTGAACATCCCCCGGTCGTGGAGAATCCGCGCCAGCACCGGGAATGCCGTCACCGCCAGCGAGCAACCGATGAACAGCACGAACGCGATTCGGCTGCCGGTCTGATGCCGCGCCAGAATCGTCAGGGCGGCAGCGGAACCCAGCGCGAACGGCAGCACATACGCCGACAGCGACACCACCGGCACGGCACTCCGATTCTTGGCGAACCGCCCGAGATCGGTCTCCATGCCCGCCACGAACATGAACAGCGCGATACCCACATTCGCCAGCGCGGCCAACGCCGGTCGCGTATCCATCGGAAAGATCGACGTGGACAGATGGTGCCCGAGCACCGTGGGCCCGGCCAGAATCCCCGCCGCGATCTCCCCCACCACCGGCGGCTGCCCCACCTTCTCGGCCAACCACCCCAGCACCCGCGCCGCGGCCAAGATCAGAACAAGATCAACGAGAAGCATGGTGACGACGTGGCTGGGCACAAGCCCACCTCCTACCTTCCGAACCCGGCACCGGCAACAACAAACCGATCCGGCCGAACAACCCTACCGGTGCCGCCCCCGAGGCCGCCGTCTCGAACTCCTCCCGGTTCTGTGAGATTCTCCGCGGATGATGGACGAAGCGCGGCGTTGCGGGGCGGTGGTCCTCGCGGAGATCCTCACGCGCAGAACGATTCCGAGCGGTGCACAAGCCCGGTGGCCCCGGTAGCGAAGTGGTTCCCGGGGCCGTGTATCCGAGCGTGCGTACCGGTTGGTATGCGCCGCCTACTGTAGGCAGACAACGAGCGTCGTGAAGACACTCGTTCCCACCAGCGGCAAATCGGAATTACTCGTCGGCCGGTTCGGATCGAGCAGCGAGGTAGGCGGCCACCCATGCCTCCGCTGCGGCCTTGGCCTCCTCGATCGACCTCACGGAGGCCTCCCGCAGCAGGCGGCCGTCCGGCCGTCCCACCCACCAGGAACAGGTGGCGGGCGCGGTGACGCGGATCCGGGTGCGAACCGCGCCGAAATCCTTGACCAGACGCGGTTTGCCCGGCGGGCCCGTCAGCTCCCACCCGTCGGTCGCGTGCTCGGGCAGCACCGCCATGGCTGCCCGCCCACCCGCGCCCGCGCCCTTGTCGTCCACCACCTCATCCTTCCGATTCCCCTCCGGCGCAACGACAATGAGCGCCGGGGACATGTCGGCCGCCACGTCGCGCTCTCGGTCCATCCTGCCCGGCGACGCCCACCCCGAGCCGCGCATTCGAGGATCGAGCCGGGTCGGCATCGAGTGTCCGAGACAATCCCGAGTTTAGGTTACCGCTCAGCAATCTTTCGAGGTTTCGCGATCGTCGTGACGCCGGACGGGGTGTCGACACCTTGGGGTGGTAACGCCCACCCCTGGGAGGCCGCCGGTCAGCACTGAGGTCGCTGTCGAGCCGGACCCGGAACCTCGACAGTTGACGCATGAGCGATTCCACCCCGCACCCCGACCCGACCACCGTTGCCGTCCGCACCGACGACTGCGAACTCACCTGGACCGACCTGGATCGCTGGTCGAACCGGCTGGCCCGGTTGCTCGTCCAGCGCGGCGCGCGGCGCGGCGTCCGCATCGCGATGGCGGTGCCCGCGCCGATCGAGGCGGCCGTGACGCGGGCGGCCATCACCAAGACCGGTGCGATCCCGGCCCCGGCGGTGGACGAATCCGCTCCCCGTGCCGACCTCGGCGTCACGACCAGAGCGCAGCGCCGCCATCTCGCCGACGCGACCGACTGGCTGGTGCTCGACGACCGCTCGACGCTGCTGGGTTACCTGACCGGATCCGACGCACCGCTCGGCGACGCCGCGAATCAGGCCGCCTGACAACCGAACTCAGGACTCCCCCATGTCTGCCTTAGCCTTCCCCTTGTCCGCGGCCCAGCGCGGCATCTGGTTCGCCCAGCACTTCGCCGGCGCCACGCCGATCTCCATCGCACAGTACGTCGAATTCGACGGTGCGGTCGACGTCGAGTTGCTCGCCACCGCCGCGCGGCGGGCCGGACGCGAGTTCGGCACCGGCTACCTGCGCCTGCTCGAGGTCGACGGCGCCCCCTACCAGATCGTCGATACCGCGCTGGACGACCGCATCGACACCGTCGACCTGCGCGGGCAGGCCGATCCCGAGGCGGCGGCGCGGGCGTGGATGCGCGCGGAGTACTCGGCGCCACTGGATCTGTTGACCGACCGGTTGGTCCAGATCGCCATGCTGCGGGTGGGCGAGGACCGCTGGTTCTGGTACTCCCGGCTGCACCACATCGCGCTGGACGGCGTGGGCGCGCTGACGATGATGCGGCGCACCGCCGAGATCTACAACTGCTCGGTGCGGGGCGAGCCGATTCCGGCCGGGCGAGCGGAGGATCTGCGCCGGATCGTCGAAGATGATCTGGCCTATCGGGATTCGCAGCGGCTGCACAGCGACCGTGCGTACTGGCGCGAGCACCTGGCCGGGATGACGCCGCCGGTGACATTGGCCGGGCGGGAAGCGGCGGTGAACGCGCAGCCGAATCTCGTGTCGGCCGAATTGCCCAGGGCCACGGCGGATCTGCTGGAGAGCGTGGCCGCCCGGGAGTCCTCCGGCGCGGCGCCGATCATCGTGGCGGCCTTCGGCGCGTATCTCGGCGCCATGACCGGAGCGGGCGAGGTGGTGCTGGGGTTGCCGGTGTCGGGGCGCACCACGGCGACGCTGCGGCGGTCGGGCGGGATGGTCGCCAATGTCGTTCCGCTGCGGCTGCCGCTGGCGCCGACCCAGACGGTCGGCGATCTCATCCGGGCCACCCAGGGTGAGCTGACCGGTGCGCTGCGGCGGCAGCGTTACCGGCAGGAGGACATCGTCCGGGATCTGGGCTGGGCGATGGACGAGGTCACCTCGTTCGGGCCGACGGTGAACCTGATGATGGTCGACAGCCGGATCGAGCTCGGTTCGGTGACCGGGCGACTGCACGTGCTCACCTCCGGCCTGATCGATGATCTGTTCGTGAACGTCTACCCGGGGGTGGGCGGGGAGAGCACTCACATCGACTTCCAGGCCAACCCGAATCTCTACGACGATCGGGAACTGGCCGGTCAGCACGCCCGTTTCCTGGCATTCCTGGCGCGGTTCCTCACGGCCGGACCGGAGGCACCGCTGGCGACGCTCGCGGTGACCGCCGAGACCGAGCGCGATGAGCTGGCGCCCGCACGCGGTCCGGCCGGTGCGCCGGTCCGCACCCTGCCCGAGATCCTGGCGACCGGGCCGCGCACCCGGCCCGCTGCCGTGGCGATCCGGTCCGGACAGGCCGCGATCACCTATCGCGAACTCGACGCGCGAACCGACCGGCTGGCGCGCCTGCTCATCGCCGCGGGCGCGGGACCCGAACGCGCGGTGGCGATCTCGATTCCGCGCTCGCCGGAGTCGGTGGTGGCGATGTGGGCCGTCGCCAAGACCGGGGCGGCCTTCGTTCCGATCGATCCGACCTATCCGGCCGACCGCATCGACTACATGGTCTCCGACAGCGGTGTCGTGACCGGCGTGACGGTGACGGCCGCGCGGGCGGCGCTGCCGGACCGGATCGACTGGCTGGTCCTCGATGACGCGAGCACCGAAGCCGCTGTCGGCCGCCAGCTTCCGGACCCGATCGCCGACTCCGACCGCCGCGCGGCCCTGCAGCCGGACCAGATCGCCTACACGATCTACACTTCCGGCTCGACCGGACTGCCCAAGGGCGTGCAGGTCTCGCACCGCGGGCTGGCCAACCTGGTGACGAGTTCCGGATCCGCGTTCGGCGTGGACGCGAATTCCGTGGTGGCGCACGCCGTCTCGCCGAGTTTCGACATCTCGGTCGAGGAGTTGCTGGTGGCTTTCGCCGCCGGTGCCACCGTCGCGGTGGTGCCACCGGGGGCCTACGCGGGCGACGAGATGGCCCAGGTGCTGCGCGCGCAGCACGTCACTCATCTGAATGTCACTCCGGCAGTGGCCGGTTCGCTGGATCCGGCCACGCTGCCCGAACTGCGCACGGTCGTGGTGGGTGGCGACGCCTGCCCGGCGGATCTGGTGTCGGCGTGGGCCGGGCGCACCGTGCTCAACGGGTACGGGCCGACCGAGACGACGGTGACGGTCACACTGAGCGCGCCGCTGACCCCGGACGGTCCCGTGACGATCGGCGGTCCCGTGCGCGGGGTGTCCGCGCTGGTCCTCGACCCGTGGCTGCGGCCGGTGCCGCCCGGGACGACCGGTGAGCTGTACCTGGGCGGCGACTGCCTGGCCCGCGGCTACCACGGTCGGACCGGGCTGACCGCCGCGTGTTTCGTGGCCGATCCGTACACGCCGGGCGGACGCCTGTATCGCACCGGCGACCTGGTGCGCTGGGCCCGCCACGACGACCGCTGGGTGCTGGAGTACGGCGGTCGCGGGGACGCGCAGGTGAAGGTGCGCGGCTTCCGGATCGAACTCGGCGAGATCGACGCGGTGCTGCAACGGCTGCCGGAGGTCGACTTCGCGCTCACCCTCGGCGCCGACTCCGGCTCCGGCACGGCGCTGGTGTCCTACGTGCGCGGCCGCAACGGTGCGCCGCTGGATCCCGAGACCTTGAGAAGCGCCGCGGCGCGGACGCTTCCGGCGTACATGGTGCCCGCGGCGATCATGGTGCTGGACCGGGTTCCGTTGACCCCGGTCGGCAAGGTGGACCGGCGGGCCCTGCCCGCCCCGGTCTTCCGGACCCGCGCCGCGGACGGCCGCCCGCCCGAGACCGAACGCGAGAAGGCACTGGCCGCCGTCTTCGCCGATGTGCTGCGACTGGATGCCGTGACCGCCGACGACGACTTCTTCGCACTCGGCGGCGACAGCATCGTGGCGATCCAGCTGGTGTCGCGGGCCAGGTCGGCCGGATTGGGCCTGACCGCCCGTGACGTGTTCGAGCGCCGCACCGTCGCCGGGCTCGCGGCGATCGCCGCCGACGCGACGGCCCCGGCCGTCGCCGAACTGCCGGGCGGCGGCATCGGACCCCTCACACCGACCCCGATCGTGCACGCCATGCTCGACACCGGCGCCTGGCATCGCTTCGGGCAGGCGGCCCTCGTCGGACTGCCCGCCGAGGTGGGCCGCGATCGGCTGACCGCGGCGGTGCGGGTACTGCTCGACCACCACGACATGCTCCGCAGTACCCTGCGGCGCGCCGACGACCGCTGGGAATGGACCGTCGCCGAACGCGGTTCGGTCGACGCGGCCGCACTCGTGGATGTGGTGACCGCCGACACGGACGCGGACCGGGAACGCGAATTGCACAGCGCCGCGGACCGTCTCGATCCATCCGGCGGCGTGCTCGCCCGCTTCGTCCTCATGGAGACCGCCGGTACCGCGCCGACGCTGTGGCTGGTGGTGCACCATCTCGCGGTCGACGGCGTCTCGTGGCGCATCCTGCTACCCGATCTGGCCACCGCCTGTGCCGGTGGCGAACTCGCTCCCGTCGGCACGTCGTTCCGCCGCTGGGCGCACGGACAGCGCGAGCAGGCGGATCGCCGAGCCGCCGAACTGCCGCTGTGGCAACGTATTCTCGGCACCGCGGATCCCGCGATCGGGCCGCGCGCGTTCGACCCGGCGATGGATGTCGTCGCTACCGAGGCGCAGTTGCGGACTCGTGTCGACGCCGCCGTCGCGGAGTCCGCGCTGACCACGGTGCCGCGCCGATTCCATTGCGGCCCCGACGAAGTGCTGCTCGCCGCGCTGGCGCTGGCGATGGGGCGCTGGCGGGGGCGCGCCACGACGCTGATCACCCTCGAAGGCCACGGCCGCGAGGAGGCCGTCCTGCCCGGCGCGGACGTGGCGCGCACGGTGGGCTGGTTCACCGCCGCCTATCCGGTCGGGCTGGACCTCACCGGCATCGACATCGACGACGCGTTCGCCGGTGGCGATGCCGCGGGCGCGGCCCTCAAGGCGGTCAAGGAGCAGCTTCGCCGGATACCGGACCGCGGCGTGGGCTACGGGGTGCTGCGCTACCTGAATCCCGCTACCGCGCAGCAGCTTTCGGACGCGCCGACGCCTCAGCTCAGCTTCAATTATCTGGGCCGGACCGCGATCGGTACGGACGGCGACGCGGCGTGGCTGCCACGCCGGTTCGACGCCACCCGGGACGAGCGGGCTCCGCTGGCCGCCGTCGTGGACATCAACGCCATGATGGACGCCGACGGGCTCGACGTGACGTGGTCCTACGCGTCGCGGATCCTCGGCGCGGGCGAGGTGGGCGAGTTGTCGCAGCTGTGGGCCGCGGCGTTGAGTGCCCTGGTGGCACACGCCGAGTCCGAGCACGCGGGCGGTCACACCCCGTCGGATTTCGATCTCGTCGAGGTATCCCAGAGCCAGATCGACGTGTGGGAGCAGGCCTATCCGGCCCTGACCGAGGTGTGGCCGCTGTCGCCGCTGCAGCAGGGCCTGCTGTTCCACGCCCGCTACGACACCGACACCGCAGACGACTACACCGTGCAGACGCGGCTGACCCTGGCCGGTCGCGTTCGCGCCGATCTGCTGCGCACTGCGGCCCAGGCGCTGGTGGACCGGCACGAGAACCTCCGGGTGGCTTTCGTCGAAACCGCCGACGGACCACGGCAATTGGTGTCGGGTGTGGCCGAGGTGGCCTGGCACGAGGTCGATCTCACCGGCGCCACCGATCCCGCCCGCGAACTGGATCGGGTGATCGGCGTCGACGCACGTGCCCGGTTCGACCTCGCCCGTCCCCCGCTGGTGCGTTTCGCGCTGATCCGCACCGCCGCCGCGGAGTACACGCTGCTGATCACCAATCATCATCTGGTGCTGGACGGCTGGTCGACCCCGCTGCTGGTCCAGGAACTGCTCGGCGACTACGCCGCGCTGGCCACGGGGCAGATCCCGGACCGGCCGGCGCCGCCGTCGTACCGGGACTTCCTGGCGTGGCTGGCCGAGCAGGATGCCGCGACATCCCTTGGCGCGTGGAGCGATTCACTGAACGGCGTAGACTCCCCCACCCGCGCGGCGCCGTCGCTGGCGGGCATTGGGACGACCGAATCCGGCCTGGTGACAGCGGACCTGCCCGCCGACACCGTGGCGCGACTGGAAGCGACCACCCGGGACGCGGGCGCGACCGTCAACACCGCGGTGCAGGCGGCCTGGGCGCTGCTGCTGGCCGTGCTCACCGGGCGTACCGATGTCGTGTTCGGCGGCACCGTCTCCGGACGTCCGCCGCAACTGCCCGGGATCGAGCAGATGGTGGGCCTGTTCATCAACACGGTGCCGGTGCGGGTCCGGCTGGATCCCGCCGAGCGGGTCACCGACCTGCTCGGCCGCATCCAGTCGGAACAGACCCGGCTGCTGGACCATCAGCATGTCGGGCTGGCGGCCATCCACCAGGCCGTCGGGCTGCCCGAATTGTTCGACACCCTCACGGTTTTCGAGTCGTATCCGATCGACCGGGAGACGCTGTCGCGAACACCCGACATCGCCGGAATGCGCGTTCTCGACGTCGCGGGGACGGACGCGACGCCGTATCCGCTGAATCTCATGGTGATTCCGCGGCCCGGTGGTTTGCGGATCAGCATCAGATACCTGGCCGACCACCTCGACGCGGCCGCGGCACAGCGACTGCTCGACCGTTTCGTACTGCTGCTCGGCGCTATCGCCGACGGCCCGCACCGACGACTCGCACAGGTGCAGCACTGCGACCCCGACGAACTGCGGCAGCTGCTGCCGGTACGCGGCGCGAAAGCCGCTGCACCGCAGGCGCTCGCGGACATTCTGGCCGCCGGGGCGCGCGTGAACCCCGACGCGATCGCCGTGAGTTCCGACCAGCTCACCATGACCTACGGTGAACTCGACGCGTGGTCCAACCGGTTCGCCCGGGTGCTGCTGCGGCGCGGCGTCGGCCGGGAGGTCTTCGTCGTGCTGGCGCTGACCCGGTCGGTGGAGTCGGTCGTCGCCGTGTGGGCCGTCGCCAAGGCCGGCGCGGCCTTCCTGCCGCTGGACCCGAACCATCCGATCGAGCGCATCGAGCACATCCTCACCGACTCGCGGGCGCCGATCGGGATCACGGTGTGTGCGACCGGGGAAACGCTGCCCGGCACCATCGACTGGCTGCTGCTGGACGACCTCAACACCATCCGCCGGGTGATGACGGTCTCGGACGCGCCCGTCACCGACGCCGAGCGCGGCGGTCCGATCGCGCTGGACCAGACCGCGTATCTGATCTACACCTCCGGTTCCACCGGTAAGCCGAAGGCGGTGCTGCTCAGCCACCACGGCCTCGCCAATCTGACCGCGACCCAGGCCGAATCGCTCGCCGTCGACGCCGATTCCGTTGTGCTGCAGGTGGCTTCGCCGAGTTTCGACGCGTCGGTGCACGAGTTGCTGAAGGCGCACGCCACCGGCGCGCGGCTGGTGCTGTCGCCGCCGGAGGTGTACGGCGGCGAGGCGCTCGAGCGGCTGCTGCGCACCGAGCGGGTCAGCCACGCCGTCATCACCCCGTCGGTGCTGGCGACGATGAATCCGCGCGAACTCGACGACCTGCGGGTGCTCTCGGTGGCCGGGGAGGCCGCCGGGCCGGAACTGGTCGCCGACTGGTCGGCGGGGCGGCGCCTGCTGAACCTCTACGGCCCCACCGAGTTCAGCATCTGGGCGACCGGGCCGGGTGAGCTGCGGCCCGGCGAGCAGATCACCATCGGACGGCCGATCCGCGGTGCGGCGGCCATGGTGCTCGACACCTGGCTGCGACCGGTGCCGGTGGGCAGCACGGGTGAGCTGTACCTTTCCGGACCCGCGCTGGCGCGCGGCTACTTCAACCGATTCGCCCTCACCGCAACGCGTTTCGTCGCCGACCCGTACGGCCCGTCCGGCGCTCGGATGTATCGCACCGGCGACATGGTGCGGTGGGTGCCCGTCGACCGGCCCGGCGGCACGAGCATGGAGCTGGAGTACTTGGGCCGCAGCGACTTCCAGGTCAAGATCCGCGGTCTGCGGATCGAGCTCGGTGAGATCGACGCGGTGCTCGGGCGGGAGGAAGGCGTCGACTACGCCGTCACCGTCGGCCGCCCCGGGCCCGCCGGGGCCACGGTGCTGGTGTCCTACGTGGTTCCCGCGGCCGGGCACGACCTCGATCCGGAGGGCCTGCGGACCCGCGTCGCCGCCGCCCTGCCCGGATACATGGTGCCCGCCTATCTCGTTGTGCTGGACGCTCTTCCGCTCACGCCCGTGGGAAAACTGGACCGTGCCGCGCTCCCGGAACCGGACTATGCCGCGGCCGAGCAGCGGTACCTGGCGCCGCGGACCGCCGTGGAGCACGCCGTGGCGGAGGTGTTCGCCGAGGTGCTCGGGTGCGAACGGGTGAGCATCGACCGCTCGTTCTTCGAGCTGGGCGGCAATTCGCTCAGCGCGACGCGGGTGGTCGCGCGGGTCAACGCGACGCTCGGGTCGACGGTCGCGCTGCGCGATCTGTTCGACGCGCCTACCGTCGCGCTCCTGTCCGGTCGCGTCGTGCCCACCACCGACGGCCGTGGCACACCCGCGCTCGCACCGCGCATTCGCCCCGACCGCGTGCCGTTGTCGCCCGCGCAACAACGCATGTGGGTGCTCAACCGGATGGATCCGGGCTCGGCCGCCTACAACATCGCGGCCGCGCTGCGGCTGACCGGCGACCTCGACGCGGCCGCGCTCGGGCGTGCGCTCACCGAGGTCGTCGCCCGGCACGAGAGCCTGCGCACCGTGTACCCCGCCGACGACCAGGGACCGCGCCAGGTGGTCGTGGCCGCCGACGCGGCGACGCCGGAGCCGATCGTCGCCGACGTGGACGACGGCGCGCCGCTGCGCGCCCGGATCGCCGAGCTCGCCGCGACCGGCTTCGACCTGGCCGAACAGCCGCCGTTGCGGGTGGGGCTGTTCCGCGTGGCCGGGCAGCCCGTGCACGTGGTCGTGCTGGTGGTCCATCACATCAGCGCGGACGGTGTCTCGATGGCGCCGCTGGCCGCGGACCTGATGGCGGCCTACGCCGCACAGGTACGCGGGTCGGCCGCCGCGCTGCCGCCGCTGCCGGTGCAGTACGCCGACTTCGCGCTCTGGCATCGTGACCTGCTCGGCGCGGCGGCGGATCCACAATCCCTGGCGGCCAGGCAGATTCGGTTCTGGACCGAGACGCTGGCCGACCTGCCCGACGCGCTGGAGCTGCCGTCGGACCGGCCGCGCCCGGCCGTGCAGTCGATGCGCAGCGCCGCCCGGCCGTTCGGCATCGATGCCGAACTGCATCGCGCGCTGACCGAACTGGCCGCCGCATCCGGCGTCAGCCTGTTCATGGTCGTGCACGCCGCCCTGGCCGTGCTGCTCGCGCGGCTGGGCGGGACCGGCGACGTGGTGGTCGGGACGGCCGTCGCCGGACGCGGCGCGCAGGCCCTCGACGGGCTGGTCGGCATGTTCGTCAACACGCTGGCGCTACGGACGACTGTCGATCCCGGCCTCCCCTTCCGGCGGTTCCTGGCCCAGGTGCGCGAGACCGACGTGGACGCGTTCGGCCACGCGGACGTGCCGTTCGAGCAGCTGGTGCAGATCCTGAATCCGGCCCGGTCCACCGCGCACCATCCGATCTTCCAGGTGTCGCTGTCGTTGCAGAACTTCGAGGAGCCGGTGCTGGAGCTGCCGGGGCTGCGGGTCGAGGTGGAACCCTTCGACCGCGACTCGTCGCCGTTCGACCTGACCCTGGACCTGCGCGAACGCTTCTCGGAGTCGGCGCCGGCCGGAGTGGACGCGGTGCTGACCTTCGCCACCGACCTGTTCGACGACGCCACCGTGGCGGCGTTCGCGCGCCGGTGGGAGCGGATCCTGCGGGCCGTCACGGCCGATCCGGACGGTCCGATCGCCGATATCGACCTGCTCGACGCGGCCGAGCGGGCCGAGCTGGTCCCGCGCCGACGTCCGGGCGGGACGGCCGCTGTCACGCTCGCGGACGTGTTCGCGGCGTCGGCGCGCGCACATCCGGATCGACCGGCCGTGGTCGCCGACGGCGCCACGCTCACCTATCGCGAACTCGACGGCCGGTCCGATCGCCTGGCCCGCGTCCTGCGGGACGCCGGAGCGGGTCCGGAAACCGTTGTGGCGCTGGCTCTTACACGGGGCGCCGACCTGCTCACCGCGGTGTGGGCGACAGCGAAGACGGGTGCGGCGTTCCTGCCCGTCGACCCGGCCCATCCGACCGATCGCATAGCCCACATGCTCACCGATTCGGGCGCGGTGCTCGGGCTCACGGTGTCCGCGCAGCACGCGCGGCTGCCCGGCGGAACCCGCTGGCTGCGCTCGGACGAACCGGCACTGGTGGAAGTCCTGTCCGAGACCGCGAATCACGCGGTGCGAGTGGATGTCCGAGCCGACCATCCGGCATGGCTCATCTACACCTCCGGATCGACCGGAACACCCAAGGGCGTCGCGGTGACTCATCGCGGAATCGCCGAACTGGTCGCCGCACAGCGGGACATGCTCGGCCTGAACTCGTCGGCACGGGTCCTGCAGGTGGCATCGCCCAGCTTCGACGCGTCGGTTTTCGAGGCGCTCATGGCGTTCGGGTCCGGTGGGGCCGCCGTGGTCGCGCCGCCGGAGGTGTTCGGCGGCGGCGCGCTCGCCGAGTTGGTCGCCGCCGAGCGCGTCACCCACGCCGTGATCACCCCGTCCGCGCTGGCCACCGTAGCGCCCGACGCCGTCCCCGGTCTGCGGGTGCTCGCCGTGGCCGGTGAGGCGGTGAGCGCTGAGCTGGTGCAGCGCTGGGCGCCCGGCCGGACACTGGTGAATCTGTACGGCCCGACCGAATCCACCATCTGGGCCACCGCTTCCGGGCCCTTGCGCGACGACGCCCGGATCACCATCGGCGGGCCGATTCCCGGTGCGGGCGCCGTCGTGCTCGACGACCGGCTGCGCCCGGTGCCGTTCGGTGTGGCCGGTGAGCTGTATCTGTCCGGTTCCGCGCTGGCGCGTGGATACCACGGGCGTCCGGACCTCACCGCGGCGCGCTTCGTCGCCGACCCGTTCGGCGGTCCCGGCGACCGCATGTACCGCACCGGCGATCTGGTGCGCTGGTCCGGCTCGGCCGCCGCACCGGAACTGGAGTACCTGGGGCGCACCGACTTCCAGGTGAAGGTCCGCGGCCGCCGTATCGAACTCGGTGAGATCGACGCCGTACTGAACCGCGCGCCGGGCGTCGAATTCGCCGTAACCCTGGGCGTTCCCACACCGGCCGGATCGACCGCCCTCGCCGCCTACGTGCTGCCCGGCGATCACGGCGACGGGACACCGGCCAGTCGGACGCCGGTATCGACCGGGGCCGAGAGTATTACGGCCGAGAGCGCAGCGAGCGGCGTCCCAGCACCACGGCCCGTGTTCGATGTGGGCGCACTGCGCGACTGGGCGGCGGAGCTGCTGCCCGCCTATATGGTGCCGTCCGCCTTCGTGGTGCTGGACACGATTCCGCTCAACGCGGTCGGCAAGCTCGATCGAAAAGCACTGCCGCGGCCGGTGTTCGACGACGCGGGGACCGAGTACCAGCCACCGTCCACACCGACCGAGACCACCCTCGCCACGCTCGTCGCCGAACTGCTGGGCCGCGAGCGGGTGGGCACGCGCGACTCCTTCTTCGCGCTCGGTGGTGACAGCATCCTCGCCATCCAGCTGGTGTCGCGCGCCCGCCTGCACGGCCTGACGCTGTCGCCGCTGCAGGTGTTCGAGCACCGCACCGTGGCGGCGCTGGCAGCCATCGCGGACGCGGCCGGGACCGCGGTCACCCTGGACGAGTTGCCCGGGGGCGGTGTCGGCGAGCTGCCGCTCACGCCGATCGTCCGATACATGATCGAACGCGGCGGCAATTTCGACCGCTTCGCCCAGACCGCGGTGCTGGAGCTGCCCATCGGCATCGAGCGTGACCAACTGGTCGCGACCGTGTCCGCTGTGGTCGACCGGCACGACATGCTGCGCGCCCGGCTGTCGCGCGACGGCGACGGCGAATGGCGGCTACTGACCACCGAACCCGGCTCGGTCGATGTCGGCGCACTGCTGCACCACATCGAGTACGCGGAGACCACCGACGGCCTCGAGTTGCGCGAATTCGCCCGCAGCGCCGTGGATTCCGCGATGAACCGGCTGAGTCCCGCGGACGGCAGGGTGCTGCGATTGATCTGGCTGGACCCGATCGGCGATTCCGGTGCCCACCACCGCCCCGGGCGGCTCATCATCGTGGCCCACCACCTCGCGGTGGACGGGGTGTCCTGGCGCATCCTGGTGCCCGACCTGATGACCGCCTGGGCCCAGGTTGCCGGCGGCGCCACGCCGGTACTGGAGGCCACGGGCACGTCGATGCGCCGCTGGGCACACGCGCTCGCCGAGGAGGCCCATCGCGAGGGCCGGGTGGCCGAACTCGACTACTGGCGCACGGTTGTCGACGGACCCGACCCACTGCTGGGCGAGCGCGAACTGGACCCGGCCGTCGACCGCGCGGGCACCCTCCGCACCGTCGAATTCACTCTCCCCCAAGATGTTACGGCCGACCTGCTCACCACACTGCCCACCCTGTTCGACGGCACCGTCGAGGACGCGCTGTTCGCCACGCTCGCCCTCGCGGTGGCACGGTGGCGCGGCACCGCGGGCTCGGACAGCGTGCTGTTGCGGCTGGAAGGCCACGGCAGGCAGGAGGAGATCGTCCCCGGCGCCGATCTGTCCCGCACCGTCGGCTGGTTCACCAGCATCTATCCGGTCCGCGTGGATCTCACCGGCATCGACGTGGACGACGCGGTCGCGGGCGGCCCGGCCATGGGCGACGCCATCCACGCCACCCGGCGACAGCTGACCGCGGTGCCGGACAAAGGCATCGGGTTCGCACTGCTCCGCTATCTGAACGACGCTGCGGCACAGCGGCTTCCGGACCGGCTGCCGGGACGGATCGCCGTCAATTACCTCGGCAGGTACGCGCAGTCGGATATTCCCGCCGGATTCGAGGGGCTGGGGTGGCTGCCCACCGACGAACTCGCGGACCTGCACGCCGACGAGGACCCGCAGGTCCCGGTGACCGCGGAGATCGACATCAACGCGGTCGTCCTCGGCGATCGGCTGCACGTCGGCATCCGCTATCCCGGAAAACTGCTCGACCACGGCCAAGTCACCGCGCTGAGCGCGCGATGGCGCGAAACCCTCCGGGCCGCCTCGCGGTTCGCGCACACACCCGCGGCGCGCGCGGCGGCGCGCAAACCCGCATCGATCACACCGGCGGGCCTCGGGCTGGACGTGGTGCTGCCGATCCGCGCCGACGGCGACGAACCGGCACTGTTCTGCATCCACCCCTCGTCCGGAATCGCCTGGACCTACCTCGGATTGGCGGAACAGCTCCGTCCCGGACGACCGATCTACGGACTGCAGGCACCGGACCTGAGTGGCGAGCCCTCGGCGCGCTCCATCGAGGAATTCGCCGAACGCTACGCTCGCGAGATCCGGCGGCTCCAGCCCGAGGGCCCGTACCACCTGCTCGGCTGGTCGTTCGGCGGCCTCATCGCGCACGCCGTCGCGGCTCGGCTGGAGCGGTCGGGCGCCCGCGTCGGCGTGGTCGCGCTGCTGGACGCCGACACCGCCGACATCGACGGCGACAGCATCGAGAAGCTCACGGCCGGCGCGTTCGTCAACACCTTCGGCGCGGTGTTCGGCATCGAGGACGTCCCGGCGACGGCCACCGCGCACGAGGCGGCCGAGCTGATCCGGGCGCGCATGGGCGGGTTGTCCATCGTCGACGCGGACACCTTGGAGCGAATGGCCGCCTCCTACAACGCTTCCGCGCGCACCCGCACCGGATACCGGCGGCCGGTCCACCACGGCGACATCCTGTATTTCGCCGCCACCGTGGACACGTCGGACATCTTCGGAGCGGCCGGCTGGCGGCCCTACGTCACCGGCGCCATCACCACCCACGACCTCGAGGTCACGCACGACGAGATGACCGCACCGCACGTGCTGCCGACCATCGCGCGCGTGCTCGACGCACACCTGGAAGGCCGGCAGTGAACAACTCAGGCGGAGTCCTCGTCGAGGGCATCGAGAAATCCTTCGGTCCCGTGGCCGCGCTGCGCGGCATCCATTTCGAGGCCGCGCCGGGTGAGGTGCTCGGCGTGCTCGGCCCCAACGGCGCGGGCAAGACCACGACGGTGAACATCCTGTCCACCCTGATCGCCCCCGATCGCGGCCGCGCGCTGGTGGCCGGGCACGATGTGGTCGCCGATCCGGCCGCGGTGCGCCGGTCGGTCATGCTCACCGGCCAGTTCGCCGCGCTGGACGACATGCTCACCGGCGCGGAGAATCTCGTGCTCTTCGGGCGATTGCTGGGGTTGCGCAAGCGCGCCGCCCGCGCCCGTGCGGCGGAACTGCTGGCGGAATTCGATCTCACCGCGGCCGCGGACCGAAAGGTCGGCACGTATTCCGGCGGCATGCGGCGGCGCATCGACATCGCCTGCGGCCTGGTGGTACGCCCGGACGTGGTGTTCCTGGACGAGCCGACAACGGGCCTGGACCCGCGCAGTCGCCAGGGCGTGTGGGACCTGGTCGGAGGTTTCCGGAACGAGGGCATCACCACGCTGCTCACCACTCAATATCTGGAGGAGGCGGACGCGCTGTGTGACCGCATCATCGTGATCGACCACGGCGCGGTCATCGCCGAGGGCACCGCCGACGAGCTGAAGTCGCGCACCGGCGGCAGCTATTGCGAGGTGGTGCCGCTGGACCTGAACGATCTCCCGGCGATCGCGACCGCGCTCGGCACACTGCTGCCCGACACCGATCGCACTGTGCTGTCCGGTGATTCGGACCGCATCACGATCCCGGCGCCCGACGGCCACAAGACCCTCGCCGAAGCGCTGCGCCGCCTCGACGGCGCGGGCGTGGAACTGGTGGACATCGCCCTGCGCCGACCCTCGCTCGACGACGTCTTCCTCCAGCTCACCGGCCACTCGGCGAAAGGTGGTAGTGAGCAATGACCTTGTGGCACAGTGCGAGTCGCCCGGCACCGGTGACCGCCCAGCAGTGGTGGGTGCTGACCACACGGCTTGTCGCGCCGTCGGTACGGACCGGCGAGGTGCTCGGCTCGATCCTGGCCCCCGCGGCCTTCACCGCCAGCTTCTATCTGCCGCTGGATCGCGTGATGTCCTTCTCCGGCACCGGATTCAGCAATTACGCCCAGTTCATGATGCCGATCGTGATCCTGCAGGCCGCCGCCTTCACCGCCATCGGCGCCGCCTTCCGGGCCGCCACCGACGCGGTGTCCGGGCTCGACCGGCGCTTCGGGACCATGCCGATCGGGTTGCTGGTTCCGGTCGCGGCGCGCATGGCGGGCAACATCTTCCGGCTGTCGATCGCGCTCGCCGCCGCGCTGGCCTGCGGTCACGTCATCGGCTTCCGCTTCCACCTCGACGCCGCGCACACCGCCGGGTTCCTGCTGCTCGCCCTGGCGATCGGCGTCGCGTTCACGCTCGGCGCCGACGTGATCGGCACGGTGTCGAGGAGTCCGGAGGGCACCTCACAGGCGCTGGTGCTGCCGCCGCTGATCTTCGGCATGCTGTCCACCGGACTGGCCCCCGCACAGCAATTCCCGCACTGGGTACAGCCTTTCGTACGCAACCAACCCGTCTCGCAGTTCGCGATCGCGCTGCGCACCCTGGCCGGGGACACCACCGCCACCACCGCGGTGTCCTGGTCCACGGTCGGCCCGGCGCTGCTGTGGGTGGCCGGAATGCTGCTGGCGGGGCTCGTCTGCAGCGGTCGAGTCGATCGGAGCAAGGGATGACGACCCCGACAGCCGCCGCCCGCCGCGCACCCGCCGGGCCGGAGAACTCCCCCGCGGCATTCCTGCGGCACACCGTGATCCAGACCCAGCGGCTGCTGCTGCGCTGGACCCGCAGCCCGATCACGCTGCTGGAGACGCTGATCATCCCCTGTCTGCTGCTGTTCATGCTCGACACCGTGATCGGCGGGCAGATCGAGCGGTTCTCCGGGACCAGCGCGCTGTACGGTTCGGTGCCCATGGTCGCGATCGTCGGGGCGCTGTCGGGCGCGGTCGCGGGCGGGGTGATGCTCGGCCGCGAACGCGATTGCGGCCTGCTCGCCCGATTCTGGGTGCTGCCCGTACACCGAGCCTCCGGACCGGCGGCCCGCATCCTGGCCGAGGGCTGCCGGATTCTGGTGGGCACCTGTGTCGTGGTCGCGCTCGGGTGCGTCCTCGGGTTCCGATTCCAGCAAGGGTTTCTCGCGGCGCTGGGATTCGTCCTGATCCCGGTGCTGTTCGGGCTCGCCTTCGCGACCATCGTCACCGCCATCGCCGTGTTCACCGCGAAAGCGACGCTGGTGGAAGGGATTACGATCCTGTCCTCGCTGCTGATGTTCTTCGGCACCGGATTCGTACCGCTGGCGGCCTACCCGCGGTGGATCCAGCCGGTGGTGCGCAATCAGCCGATGTCGGTGGCGGTGGACGCGATGAAGGCTTTGTCGCTGGGCGGACCGCTGGCCCATCCCCTGACCCTGACCGTGCTGTGGTGCGCCGGTGCGATCGCCGTATTCGCGGTGCCCGCGGCGATCGGCTACCGGCGCACCAGCCGCCGGTGACCGCTCAGCGCGCCGGGCTGCGCACCCCGGCCCGCGCGGGACGACGACGGTCCACCCACACCAGGACCGGCTCGGTTACGCGGGCGGCGATCGGCCCGAGCACGGCCATCAACAGCACGTAAGTGGTCGCCAGCGCGGCGAACTCGTCCGGCACCGCCCCCGCGGCGACGGCCAGACCGGCGATGACGATGGAGAACTCGCCGTGGGCCACCAACGCCGTACCCGCGCGGGCGCGGCCGTACCGGGAGGCTCCCGCGCGCTTGGCCGCCCACCAGCCGGTAGCCACCTTCGTCACCACGGTGACCACGGCCAGCACGACCGCCCAGCCCAGCACCGGCGGAATGCTCTTCGGATCGGTGCTCAGCCCGAACAGCACGAAGAACAGCGCGGCGAACAGATCGCGCAGCGGTTCGAGGATCTTCGTCGCGGTGTGGGCGGTGGTGTCGGAGATGGCGATGCCGAGCAGGAACGCGCCCACCGCGGCCGAGATCTGCAGCGTGGAGGCGACCCCGGCGACCAGCAGCGCCGAGCCGAGCAGCTTGAGCAGGAAGATCTCGCGGTCCTCGCTGTCGACCACGGCGGAGACGAACCGGCCGTACCGCAGCGCGACCACCAGCACGACGGTCACCGCCACCAGCGCGATGGCGAGCGTCTTCAGCCCGGCGACGAAACCGACCCCGGCCAGTACCGCGGTGAGCACCGGCAGATAGCCCGCCATCACGAGATCCTCGAACACCAGGATCGACAGAATGGTGGGTGTCTCCCGGTTGCCGACCCGGCCGAGATCGTTGAGCACCTTCGCGACGATGCCCGACGACGAGATGTAGGTGACCCCGGCCATCGCCACCGCGCCGGCGAATCCCCAGCCCAGCAGCAGCGCGACCAGCACACCGGGGGTCGCGTTCAGCACCAGGTCCAGCACGCCTGCCAGCCAGGAGGCCCGCATCCCCGTCACCAGCTCGGCGGCACTGTATTCCAGCCCGAGCAGCAGCAACAGCAATACGACCCCGATCTCGGAGGCGAGGTGGATGAACTCGTCCGCCTGATGCAGTTGCACCAGGCCGCCGGTGCCGAAGACCAGGCCGCCGACGAGGTACAGCGGGATCGGCGACATCCCGATCCGCGCCGCCAGCCGTCCCAGCAGTCCGAGCCCGAAAAATACCGCGCCCAACTGCACCAGTGCGAGCGCGGTGTCCTGTGCCACCACGGGCTCAGCCGTCCGCGAGGATATCGGCGGCCGCCGCCAGGCCCGCCACGGTACCGACGACCACCAGCGCGTCGCCGGCCGCGAGGACGAACTCCGGTCCGGGCGACGGGATGGGATGCCCGGAACGCACCACCGCGACGACGGAAACCTTTGTCCGCGTACGCATCCGGGTGTCGCCGAGCGGGCGGTCGACGAACGGGGAGCCGGACCGGATGCCCAGCTGCCGAGTGGTCACGCCGTCGAGATCGCGATGCTCCTCCTGCAATTGCGCCACCAGCTGCGGCGCGCCGAGCAGATTCGCCAGCACCGAGGCCTCGTGCGCCGACAGCGAGATCTGGTCGGTCACATCGGGATTGCTGGGCTTGCTCACGATCAGATCGATCGTGCCGTCCTTGTGATCGATAACCCCGACGCGCCGCCGGGAAGAAGCCGACAAGAATTCCTTACGCACACCGATACCAGGTAACGGTGTCACTTCAACATTCACATACCCACCCTAAGGGGCCGCGGCCAGCGCGGTGATAAGCTCCAGGCTCTGCTCGGGCGGTCTGGCGTGCACGCACAACCGGTCCCAGATCGCGTGATAGGCATCCAGGTCGCCGCGGCGGTCGAGGAACTGGGCGCCGGTGGCGTGGTGCAGATGAACGATGTCGCCCAGATCCGGTGCGGCGAAGCGCAGCAGCGTGAACGGGACCGAACTGATCGCGGGTCCGCCGATATGGTCGGGCACGATCTGCACGGTCGCGTCACCGGCGGCCGCGACCGCCGCCAGGTGGTCGAGCTGGTCCCGCCACACCCCCGTGCCGCCGAACGGCCGGCGCAGCACCGCCTCCTCGATCACCAGCCAGACCTTGGGCGCGCCCGGGCGATACAGCAGGCGCTGCCGCCGCATCAGCAGCTCGACGCGGCGCTGGATGTCCGCGGTCGGGCCGGGCCGGGCGATGGCGGCCACGGCGTGCGCGTAGCCCGCGGTCTGCAGCAGGTCCGGGATCACGCCCGGGGAATACGACCGCACCAGCGCGGCCGCGTCCTCCAGCGCCAGGTACGTGTCCAGCCGCTGGGCTCCCAGGTCGCCGTCGACCTGCCAGCGGCCGGTGGCGTTGGCGCGCTCGGCGAGCCGGAGGAAATCGGCGCGGGTGTCGGGATCGTCGACCCCGTACAGCGACAGCAGATCGTCGACGTCGATGGCCCGGAACCCGACCCGCCCGGCCTCCAGGCGGCTGATCTTCGAATGCGAGGCGCGAATGGACCGCCCGGCGGCCTGCCCGCTGATCCCCGCCGCCTCGCGCAACCGCCGCAGCCGTGCGCCCAGCACCAGTCGCAGCAAGGCCGGGTCCGCTCCCGGCTCCACTCCGCTCTCCGGGACCGCCGCCCGGGCGGCATCGCGCTCGATCACAGGTTTCCTCCTGTCGCGTCGCGGTAACGCGTCATCGAGTGTGCCACAACAGCTTAGGTGATACCTACGTACGTACGCACGTGCTCCTGCACGTGCATTTGCACGGTAGAATGAGGGCGCACATATCGGGACCGCGCCATGCGAGGGGGACACCCGTGACCGACGCCATCGGCACCACCGCGGCGGCCGCGCACCCGCGCGCCGGCCGCGTCGGAATACTCGACGTGACAAGGGAATACGGAATCAATGCCGTCCGCGAGCGGGTCGCGCAGCTGCGTGCCGCCGGGCAGCGGCACGCGGCACTGGCCATCGAGCGTGAACTCGAACTCGCCGGTCTGCGCACCACGCCGGACGCCGCCTGAAGCTCTGCGCCGAAACGCGGAAAGCCTTGCGTGCGAAAGGAGCCCGGCGGGTAGCATGAGCCGATGACCCAGGACCGCGAGGCGCTCGCCGCGATCGACATCGATACGCCGCACGCGGCACGCATCTGGAACTACTGGATGGGCGGCAGCGACAACTACCCCGCCGACCGCGCCGCCGGAGACGCGGTCGCCGCGGTCTATCCCGATATCGTCCGGATGGCCCGGCTGTCGCGGGAGTTCCTGGTGCAGGTGGTGAGCTATCTGGCCGGGGAGGCGGGCATCCGCCAGTTCATCGATGTGGGCACCGGGCTGCCCACCATGCAGAACACCCACGAGGTGGCCCAGCAGCTCGCGCCCGAGTCTCGCATCGTCTACGTCGACAACGACACGCTGGTCCTCGCCCACGCCCGCGCTCTGCTGACCAACACCAGCCCGGAGGGCGTGACCACCTACGTACACGCCGACTACCACGATCCCGACCTGATTCTGACCGAGGCGCGGAAGGTCCTCGACTTCAGCCGGCCGACGGCGGTGCTGTTCATGGGCGTTCTCGGCTACGAACCGGAGCTGGACACCGTCCGCGATATCGTCACGCGCCTGCTCGACCCGATGCCCGCGGGCAGCTACCTGGTGCTGTGGGACGGCACCGACACCGGATCCGCCGTGGTCGCCGGCAGCGAGCGGCTCGTCCAGGCGGGCGGCGCACCCTACATATTGCGCAGTCCCGAGGAGCTTTCCAGCTGTTTCGCGGGTATGGAGCTGGTGGAGCCGGGCATGGTGCCCATCACCGACTGGCGGCCGCTGCGGCATCGCATCGGCATGGCCGAACCGCTCGACGCGTACGGCGCCGTCGGCCGCAAGCCATAGCACGACTCGTCGTCCGCCGCGCCGAACCGCGGTGGACACGCGCGCCGAATTTCTCGTCCTCATCCCGGCATTGTTACGGTCGCCGCCGCTCGACCCTTTCCATCGATGCCTGGCCCCGCCGATCGTTTCCCGGGTTCGCACGGCATCGGCCGTGTTCATCCGCTGAGACGTCGAAAGGACTGAGGGCAAATGCAGGACGTGGAATCCGACATCCTCGAGCTGACCGACGAGTTCTATCAGGACCCGCACGCCACCTACCGGGAGCTGCGTAGCCGCGGCCCGGTCCACCGCATCCGGCTCGACGGCGTGCTCGGCTGGCTGATCGTCGACTACGACGTGGCCAAGCAGGCCTTCGCCGAGCTGAGTATCAGCAAGCGGATCGGCTCGCCGCAGGGCCGGGCGGTGCTCGCCGCGAACGGCGCCGCCGGACAGTTCGACGGCGTCATCAACGACAACATGCTCTTCGCCGATCCGCCGCAGCACACCCGGCTGCGGCGGCTGGTCGCACCCGCCTTCGCCGGTCGCGCGGTACGCGATCTCGGGCCGCGGATCACCGCACTCGCCGACGAGCTGCTCGACGCCATGACCACCGGCGACACCGCGGACCTGCTGGACAGCTACGCCTTTCCGCTGCCGATCGCGGTGATCTGCGAACTGCTCGGGGTGCCCGACCGCGACAAGGACGAATTCCGGTCCTGGACAGCGACTATCGTCGATGATTCGGCGCCGATCGAGAGACGCACCAGCGCCGGGGTGAGCTTCTTCTCCTACCTCACCGAGCTGATCGCCGCGCGCCGCGACGCCCCGGGCGCCGACCTGCTCTCCGAACTCATCGTCGCGAAGGACGATGACGACCGCCTCGACCAGCAGGAACTCATCTCGCTGATGTTGCTGCTGCTGGCGGCCGGGCACGAGACCACGGTCAACCTCATCGGCAACGCGGTGCTGGAACTGCTGCGCGACCCGGCGACCGCACAGCGGTTGCGCTCCGACCCCGAACAGATCCCCGGCTATCTCGAGGAACTGCTGCGCTGCCAGGGCCCGGTGCACCTGGCGACCGCCCGCTACACCACGGCACCGATCACGTTGGGCGGCAAGGACATCGACGCCGGTGAGTTCATCATGATCTCCCTCGCCGCGGTCAACCGCGACCCGCGGCGCTTCACCGACCCCGAACACCTCGACCCCGCCCGCCCGGACCACCGTCACATGGCCTTCGGCTACGGCATCCACTTCTGCCTCGGGGCGGCCCTGGCCAGAATGGAAGCGACGATAGCCCTGACCCGCCTCCTCGAACGCCTCCCCCATCTTTCCCTCGACACCGATTTCGACGCGTTGACCTGGCGTAAGAGCCTTCTCATCCGCGGCCTCACCGCCCTCCCCGTCCGGTTCACTCCTCGCTGAGGAGGGTGGCGAAGTGGCGGAACCGGTCGGTGGGCTTCAGCTCGGTTTCGTCGTTTCGGTGAATGGTGGTGGCGGCCAGGTCGAGGGTGCCGTCGCGCCACCAGTAGACCCAGGGGCTCAGGGGGTGGGGGTCTTCGGCGTGGCAGACGCGGGCCAGTTGGGCCAGCACCGTCGCGGAGGCGGCCAATTCGGGGCCGATGATCGGGTAGGCGTAGATGTGCTGCTCGGAGGGGAGGATGAGGACGGCGCCGTGCGGACCGGTGACGGGGTGGTCGCCGAGCCAGCGGGCATGGGCGGTCAGGTACGCGGGGCCGGACAGGATGGCCATCGGGGGCAGGCCCGCGGCGAGAGGTACGTCGAAGTCGCCGTGGCGGATTCGAACGCCGCCCGCGGCACGGACGTTGTGTTCGGCGAGGGTGAACAGTTCGAATTCGCCGATCGGCCAGCTCCGCAGCATGTCGAAGGTGACGGGAACGACCGTGCCGTCGCGGTCGACCACCACCCGCTGGATCAGTCCCGGAGCGACCACGCGCCGCACCACATCGGGCCCGGTGGCGGCGGTGGAGTACAGCCCGGTCCGGATCAGCGGCCGCACCGTCGCGAAATCGGTGTGGTCGAGCCGCAGCCGATCATGGTGTGCGACAGACATTTCGCTGCTCCCGTTCCGTGATCGCGGACGCGCGCCACGTCCACCCGAGACCTCGATTGTGTCCTACCGCGCCGAGGAATCGGGACCCGGTCAGGCGCCGGGGAAGTCGGGCGGCAGCGGCGACGGGTAGTCCAACTTGAACTTCGGCCCCGGCGGCAGGCCACGCAGCAGCGCGCTGATCCACGCCGTCGCCGGTAGCCAGCCGGCGACGGCGTTGGTGAGGTGCTCGGGCAGCGGCATGGTGTAGTAGCGCAGATCGGCGCCGCGCTGCCAGTAGTCGTTCACCGTCGGCAATACGATCGACGACGGAATCAGCTCGTCCCACACCCCGTTCCACCACAGCAGCGGGATATCCGGAATGTGCTTGCCGAGGCTCTGACCACGCAGCACCGCTTGGATCGCCGGATCGTTCAGGCCCAGCGAACCCGGGGCGTAATACTCGCTGATCGGCCGGTACATACCGGTGAGCGCGGCGGAGTAGACACAGCGGTTGTCGAGATCGGCGATGATCTGCCGTCCCTCCGCGTTCAGCAGGCGCCGGGGATCGAATTCGGCGGGAAACTCCCGGGCGAGTGCGGCCGCGCCCAGCCACATGGTGAAACTGCTGATCCCGGTGACCCCGGGCCGCGGCACGGTGGCATAGTCGGCGATGGCCGCCAGATCCGGTGGCGCACCGCCGAATGCGGCGCCCGCGATGTGCACGTCGGGCGCGTAACTGCGGCGCAGTTCCGCCGCCCGGGCAGTCGCCGAGCCGCCGCCGGAGAAGCCGTACATGGCGATTGCCGAATCACGCAGCCCCAGCGCCGTGTCGTTCTTCATCGCGCGCAAGCTGTCGAGCACCATATGGCCCTCGTCGTAGGTGTTGAAGGTGTTGAACTTGCCGTCGAAATCGGGCACGTTGAACGCGAAACCCTGCGCGATCCAGAACTGCGCCAGCGCAATCTCTTTGAACGTCCCGGTCTGCAACGTGTGCGAGGGATTGCAGGCCGAATCGGTGGAGTCGATCGCCTCCTGGAACGACACCACCGGCCGCGGACTGCCCACCCAGGGAATCCCCGGAACGATGACGGTGGTGGCCGTCGCGATCGGATTGCCGTGCACATCGGTGGACCGGAACAGCAATTGCTTGCTGAACACCGGCACCGGAATACCCAGCAGCCGGGTCTGCACCTCCCGGGTGCGAATGATGTCGCCGGGCCGCAATTCCGCCAGGTTCGGCGGATCGGCGTACCAGGAATCCTTGTCCGGCACCGGGATCGGCAGCGCGTCGTAGATATCCGGCTCGCGCGGCAACTGCGGCAGCTGATTCTGATCCGGCGGAAACGACGGCGGGAAATCGGCGAGGGCCACCCCACCCCCGCCGACCACCAGCGCACCCGCCATGGCAAGCGGCAACAGCCGCCGCAACGCTGTCCTCATCGACAACACACCCCATCCACCCTTCCGTATTCCGCGACCGCGGCCGACATAGCCATTGCCTGTGACCCTACGATCGCCCGTTCCGGGCCACCATCGGCAGAAATTCGACTGCGGCGAGACCCCTTTGTTCGAATGCACAACCGAGGGGCGCCGGGCTGATCGTTCGGGTTTCGGGCCGGGTGTCGCGGGTAGCGCGAGGGCAGAACCCGTTGGCACACGACAGATGGGAGCACTGCGATGACACAGAGCGAAACGGGACATGCCACCGGAACCCTCGACAAGGACTACAACCTGATCTGGTTCACCGAGGCGTGCCTGAGCAATGCCCTGCGGATGGAGAACTACTGCGCCGACGCCGAGCGCAGCGGTGACACCGAGCTCGCCGACTTCTTCCGCCGCGCCCAGGCGGAGAGCCGCAAGGGCGCCGAACAGGGTAAGGACCTGTTGCGCGAGCGTCTTTCGCGCTAACTCGCCTGGGCGATCGTCGCCGCCCGGCGGCCGTAGCGGGCGCGCGCCGCGGCCGGAGTGAGCGTCTCGGCCACGGCGGGCGGCTCCATCTTCAGATGCTGCTCGAGGATCTGCCCCGCCAGCGGAGCGATCAGCGGGGCACCCTTGATGAGGCCGAATGAGCCGAACAGAGTCGCCAGCCAGACGATGACGCGGGCCGGCAACGTCACGGCGAGATCCACGATGCCCGGCCGGTCGTAGCGGCCCAGTCGGCGCATCCACCGCGGCGTGATCGCGGCCGAGGCCAGCGACAGCAGGCGGCTGCCGAAATAGTAGGACCATCCCGCGCCGTTGCCCCGCGGTGTCCACAGCAGATGGTGCATGCCCTCCTCCGCCCGTTCGGAGGTGCACAGTCGCGGGCGCACCCGTTCGAAGTACTCCCGGAGTGCGGCGCGGGAGCGGGGCACGTCCTCGGAGCGACAGGTCTGCAGTTCGGCCGCGATCGCGCACTCCTCCCAGTAGCGCGCCTCTTCCTCCGGGCTCAGTCCGGGCCCGAACTTCTCGTAGGCCTTGAACACCGAATGCCAGCCGGTGAGATGAATCCACAGCTGGGTCTCGGGACTGTTCGCGCTGTAGCGCTGTTTGCTGATCGGCTCGATGCCGGTCATCTTCGCGTGCACCTGCCGCAGATGTTCCGACGCCTGAATCGCGGTCCGGCCGTCACCGACCGCCACGATCAGGAAGTAGGCGAAGGTGTTGTCGAGCCGGCTGCGCGGATCGGTGTACATGCCGCGCGCGTCGGCGACCGCCGCGGTGAGGAACGGATCGAAGTGTTCGAGCACCACCGCGCGCTGGAAACCGATCACCGCGGCCGGTGAGGTCCAGACCTTCCAGCTCGGCGAGCCGGGCCCGAAGAACCCGTAGTCGTCCCGGCGAAGGGTGGTCGGATCGAAGCCCATGGCTGCTCCTTCGTGCGCTGACCCGCCCTGGCGGCGAATACAACGCCACCGTAGCAATTGCGCCCAGCGAATACAACGTGTGCGTAATATTCTATTTCGGGACGGTTGACCCCCTCCGACGGCCCGAGCTGACACTATGGACCGGGTGGAGGTGAGACGGCTGTGACCAAACCGCGCCCGGCGACCGAGCGACCCCGCCGCCGTTACGCGCCCCGCCTGCCTCCGGAACAACGCCGCGAACAGGTGCTTGACGCCGCGCTGGCGGTGCTCGGCCGGGTCGAGTTGCACGAACTGAGCATGGAGGCCGTCGCCCAGGCGGCGGGCGTGGGAAAGCCCGTGCTGTACACGGTGTTCAACACGCGCGCCGAACTGGTGTCGGCACTGCTCGAACGCGAGCGTGAGCGCGGGCTGGAACAGGTCGCCGACACGCTGCCCGCCGACCTGGTCGGCGCGGACCCCGTGGTCGCCGCCTCGGCCGCGGTCGAGACGTTCGTCGGTGTGGTGCTGGAGAATCCGACTCGCTGGCGCCTGATCCTGACGAGTCCGGGGAGCGCGCCCGACGAGTATCGGGCGGCGCTGCGCAGTTCCCGGACCGGCATCTTCGCCCAGGCCGAGGCGTTGGTGCGGATGGGCGCGACCCTCGACCCGCGCTGGGCGGACGTGGATTCCGCGCTGCTGGTCAACGCGCTGCTGACCGTCGCCGAAATGCTCGGCCGCCTGGCGGTTTCCGAGCCCGACGAATACCCCAGGCAGCGGCTGGAGGACTTCGTCCGGTCCATCGTCGGCCTGCTACTGCGCCCGGATTCCTGAACCACCACACCGCTGCCAGCGGGAATCGGACGATGAAACCGCTTGCCGGGCACGGCATAATCGGTCTGGTGCAGCCGCTTTCGACATCTCGCCTCACCCATCTCCGCCGGCCGACAGCTGTGCGGCGGTCGGAGGCGCGGCATGCGGCGCCCGCGGCGGTCCGCAGCCATCGCTGACATGCGGAGCGTGCGCGCCGCGGTGGCGATGATCGGGGTCTGCCTGCTGACAGCGCTGCTCGGCGGACCGGTGGCCCACGCCGACGGCGCCGCGACCGGAGCCGATCTCGCCGTCGCGCAATCTCTGGGCGATCGAGAGTTGACGGTGATCGTGCGGCGGGCGCAGCCGGTTCCCGGCCCGCTGCGGGTCGACATCATCACCCATACCGGTACTGCCCCGGGCACTCTCGCGCTCGGTGCCCTTCCCGTCGACCGCGCGGGCCCCGGCTCGTCCACCACCGTCGACCTGGGTGAGCGCGCCGGTCCGTATCCGGCGACGCTGCGCGTGGACCACGCGGGACCGTGGGAGCTGAGCGTCGGCGACGGCGTGCGCACCGCGCGGATTCCGTTCGTGGTCGCGGCGCAGGTCGTGACGCCGTGGGAGCGCGCGGCGTACGGCGGCTTCTTCGCGGCGGGCGCGCTGCTGCTGGTCTCCATCGGTACAGCCCTGGTGTCCGAGCGCGGATGGATCACGCTGCTGCCCGCCGGTGCGACGGTGGCCGCACTGACCGTCGGCATCACGGGCGCCGTGCTCTCCTCGGGCGCCCCGCCGCCGCGCCCCACGGGCAGCCTGCTGGATCCGACGTCGGCCACCGTCGGTGATCCGTATCCCGAGCGAGCTCTGCCGATGACGACGAATTACTCACGGCCGCCGGTCAATCTGACGCCGAGTGTCCGGGGCGAGGCGGTCGCGGGACGGCCCGTGGATCTCGTCCTGTCGCTGACCGATGGCGCCACGGGCCGTCCGGTCGACGATCTGCTGGTCGCGGACGACGCATTGGTGCACCTCATGGTGGTGGGCCCGCCCGACCGGCTCTGGCATCGGCACCCGATCCGCACCGCGCCCGGCGTTTTCGAGGTCCGGCTCACGCTTCCGGAACCCGGCGACTACGCGGTCGCCGCCGAACTCTCCCGCCGCGGCGGCGGAGTTCAGTTGCTGCGCTCGGCAATCCGTGTCTCCGCCGCGGCCGCACCGGGAACCACCGCCGTCGCACAGCCCACAGGCGAGCAACCGACCCGCAGTCCCGGGCCGTCCGAGCGCACCCACGAACCCGCCCGAAACGTCTCGACCGCAACCGATCTCGTCGCGGGCGTCCCTGGCATCCTCACCGCCCGCTTCGGCGGGCCCGCGAATCTCCAACTCTGGCTGGGCATGCTCGGCCACCTCATCGCCGTGGGCCCGCTGCCCGACGGCGTCCCGGCGGGCACCGCCGCCACCACCGCACCGATCTGGGCACACGCGCACGCCATGGCGTCGATGCCCGCCCCGGGCGCCCAGCCGCCGGACGAGACCGTCGCCGCCTACGGCCCCGACATCTCCTTCACCTACACCTTCCCCCTGCCCGGCCGATACCTGGTCTGGGCCCAAGCCGAACGCGGCTACTCCGTACTGACCGCGCCCGCCGTGGTCGACGTGAAAGCCGGTGCACCGCAATGACAATCGATTACGCCCGCCGACCGGGCAGCGAGCGCCGGGCGGAGGTACGCCGGTGAACAGACGAGCGATCCTCCTCGCCGCGGCTCTACTGGCCGTGACCGCGGGCGTCGCCGCCTGGCTGCTGTGGCCGAGAAGCGAGAACACATCGCAGCGCATCCCCGCCGGGCCCTACCTGATCCGGCTGGCGAGTGCGTTGCATCCCGGAGCCAACGCGGTGGAATTCGACATCACCGATCGGGAGTCCGCGCCCGCCCAACCGAGCCGGGTTACCGTGGCGCCCGCCATGCCGCAGATGGGTCATGCCGTGCCACCCGTCGCGGCGGCGGCGACCGGGCCGGGCCGCTATCGCGCCGAGTTGGAGCTGCCGATGTCCGGACAGTGGGAGATCACCGTCGAGCTGTCCGGTCCGGCCGGGGCGGGCACCGCCACCTTCTCCGTCAGCGCCACCTGAATTCGAGTCGTAGCGACAATGGAAATCGAGAAAACTGGAGCAGCCCAATGGATCTGACCGTCTCCGCAGCGGGGGTGAGCGCGCCGGTCACCGCCCGCGGCACCGGCATCCGGCCGTGGCTGCCCGCGTCCGTCCTGTTCTTCGCCACCATGACCTGGGCGGTAGGCGCCACCTGGGACATCCAGTGGCACGCCGACGTGGGCCCGGACACCTTCTTCACCCTGCCGCACCTGTTCATCTACGCCAGCGCCGCCATCGCCGGATTCACCGGTCTCGCTGTCATTCTCGCCACTACCGCGGCCGGGCGGGCTGGGCGCCCGGTGGTGTCGGAACTCGGCGGGGCGGGCATCGGCGTATTCGGCCGCACCTTCACCGCGCCGCTCGGCTATCTCGTGACCTGCCTCGGCGCGGCGTCGTTCCTGCTGTACGGGCTGTGGGACCTGTGGTGGCATTCGCTCTACGGCTTCGACGCGGTGATCGACTCGCCACCGCACATCGGGCTCTTCCTGTCCAGCACCGTGACCTCGGTGGGCACGGTGATCGTGTTCGCGGCCGCCCGTGCGCACCGGTGGGGACGGCTCGGCACGCTCGCGAGCCTCGGGCACCTGGTGGTGTCCAGTGTGATCACCGCGCTGGCCGTGCAGCAGCTGTCCACCGGAACCGTGCGGTGGACCACGGCCGTCACCGCCTTCATCGTCGTGCTCCTGCTGACGACCGGCGCTGGATTCGACCGCTGGGGCGCGACCGTGGCAGCCGCCGCCGCGGCGCTGCTGCAGGGCCTGTTCTGGTGGTTCGCGCCGTGGGCGGCGCAGACCTACGCCGACTTCGTGGATCTGCCCATGCGCGAGAATATTCGGATCATTCCCTCCACGCCGTCGCTGGTTCCGCTGTGCCTGCTGCCGGTGGGCGTCGGCATCGATCTGCTGCTGCGCGACGCCGGACGAGCCGGGTCGGTGCTTCCCGGCCTGGCCGGCGGGCTCGGCGGGCTGGTCATCGCGGTCTGCGCGCCCTGGCAGACCGTCCTCATCCGCGACGCCCGGCTGCCCGCCGTGACCGTCATCGTCGCCACCGCGATCGCCGGTGGCGTGCTCGGTGCCCTCGGCGGCTTCCTCGGCCGGCGATTCGGCGTCATGCTGCGGCTCGCCGCCGCGGAAGGAGACCGCGCGTGATCACCCGACTGCGCTCGGCCGCGGCCGTCCTGCTGCTCGCCGTGGGCCTGGCCACCGTTCCCGCCGGTAGCGCGGGCGCGTACGAACCGGTCGACATCGTGCACACCGAACACGTGCAGGCCGGGCCGTACGGGATCACGGTCGGGTTCAGCACCTGGCCGCTGCGCGCGATGCAATCGCTGGACTTCACCTTCATCCCCGACGGCGGCATCGAGAACAAATCCGGCACGCTCAGCGTCGTCAGGCCGGACGGCCGCGCCTTCCGCCCCGACCCGCTGTCCCGGCATCCCCGCAAGCGCGATGTCTGGGGGCTGGACGTCCAATCCCTCGACCGCGAGGGCGATTGGACCTTCCGCTTCGAGATCGACGGCCCGCAGGGGCACGGCGCCGGGGAACTGCGTGACCTGGCCGTCCTGCGCCAGCCGGGCCCACCCCTCGGACTGAGCTGGGCGCTGAGTACGCTCCCCCTGCTCGGACTGGTGATCTTCCTGGCCTACGTCTGGCGCCGCACCCGCCGCCACGACCGCGAACCGGCGTCGGTCGCCTAGGGACGAGTACGCTGGCTGCGGAGTTCTCGTCCTGATCCGGTATGCCTCGACCACACGCACGTTGAGGAGAAGACGATGACCATCGAGATCCGGAAGGTGACCGTACTCGGCACCGGTGTGCTCGGCTCCCAGATCGCGTTCCAGACGGCCTTCAGCGGGTTCGTCGTCACCGCCTACGACATCGGCGACGACGCCCTGGCCGCCGCGCGCGAGCGGTTCGCCAAGCTGGTGGCGACCTACGGGCAGGAGGTACCCGGGGCCGCCGGCGGCAAGGCCGAGCGCACCGCGGCGGCCATCACCCTGACCGCCGACCTCCCGGCGGCGGTCCGGGAGGCCGACCTGGTGATCGAGGCGGTGCCCGAGGTGCTGTCCATCAAGCAGGACACGTACCGCAAGATCGGCGAATCCGCCCCGGAACGAACGATTTTCGCCACCAATTCCTCCACCCTGCTACCCAGCGACATGAAGGATTTCACCGGCCGCCCGGACCGGTTCCTGGCGCTGCATTTCGCGAATCAGGTATGGAAATTCAATACCGCGGAGGTCATGGGCACCGCCGATACCGATCCGGCCGTATACCGGGCGGTGGTCGAATTCGCCGATGCGATCGGGATGGTGCCGATCGAATTGCACCGGGAGAAGGCGGGTTACGTACTCAACTCGTTGCTGGTGCCGTTCCTCAACTCCGGAATCGCCCTCGCCGCAGGCGGTTACGCCGAACCGGAAGCCGTCGACAAGACCTGGCGGATCGCGACGGGCGCGCCGATGGGCCCGTTCCAGATTCTCGACGTCGTCGGGCTCACCACTCCCTACAACATCCTCGTCAACGGCGACGAGGGCGCGCAGCGGCTGGCCTCGTGGCTGAAATCGGAGTACATCGACAAGGGCAAGCTGGGCGTGGCCACCGGCGAGGGCTTCTACAAGTACCCCGGTTAGCGGCCCGCGGCGATAGGCGAAACTGGTGGGATGCCGACCGACGACCGCCCCGGGCCACCCGCGACCAGCGCCTCCATCCTCATACTGACGCTGGCCAAACGGGTCGAGAGCGAACTCGGCGCCGCGCTCGCGCCGCTGGATCTCACCATCGCCCGGCTCGGACTGCTCGGCCACATCGCCGGGGTGCCCGGCGCCTCGTTCAGCGATCTCGCGCGCATGTCGGGCATCAGCGTGCAGAGCGTGCACACCGCGGTGAAGGGCCTGGCCGGCGCGGGCCTGGTGCGTGACCGCACGGCCCGCGCCGGATCGGCGTCGACGATCGAGCTCACCGCCGCGGGCGCCCGGCTGCTGCGGGCCGCCGAGCAGGTCGTCACGGAGGTGGACGAGCGGTTGTTCGGCGCGCAGGCGGAGCCGAGGCAGCGCCGGACCGGGCAGGCCATGGTCGCCGCCTTCTTCGGAACGGCTCCCGGCACAACCTGATCCACCGGTCAGGCGGTGCGCTCGCGGACCAGCGCCCGCTCGGCGAAACGCTCGGCGAGGAACTGGAAAGCCTTGGGGGCGAAGGAGAACGCGCCGCCGATATGCTCCCGCGCCATGGTCACGAAGGTGGCGTCGACGCCGAGGCCGCGCCAGTCCCGGTACAGCGCGGTCATCTGCTCGAACGGGATGACCTGTTCCTTGGTGCCGCCGGCGAGCAGCACGGGGGCCGCGGGCGGCATCGCGCCCAGCCGGTTCTCCCGCAGCCGCGCCAGCACCTCGGGCACCTCCAGCGGGTGGCGGCGCACGTAGCGGGCCGAGCGGGTCGGCAGCACCATGCTGCCCGCGATACCCAGCGCCGCGCCCGGCAGCACGTGCGTGCGGCGCAGGGCCGCGGCCAGCGCCCGCCCGGCCGGGTTCAGCAGGGACAGCACGTTCAGTTCCGGGTAGGCGGCGTCGATGCCGAGCAGGGCGTAGAACAGCAAGAAGGCGTAGCGGCCGCCGTCGTGGTGCTCGAACATCCCCTCCAGATCGGCCGGCGCGGAACCGACCGCGCCGCCGTCCAGCGTCAGCTCCGGTGCGTAGCCGGGCTGCAGCTGCAGCGCCCAGCCCGCGGCGCAGCCGCCCTCGGAATAGCCGTAGATCCCCAGCGGCCCATCGGGTTCCAGGCCCGCCTCGGCCACTTGCCGTGCGGCGCGGATGCTGTCGAGCACGGCGGGACCCAGCGCGCGGCCCATCACGTAGGGATGCGAACCCGGATTACCCAGCCCGGGATAGTCCGAGATCACCACCGCCCAGCCCCGGCGCAACGCCTGGGCCAGGAACAACGACTCGTACTCCAGCCCGCGCCGCAGCTGCCACGACGCCGCGGAGATGTCGGCGAGGCCCTGGGTGCCCACGGCGTAGCCGATCAGCGGGCGCGGGCCGTCGCGGTAGGGCGCGGACGGCACCAGCACGGTGCCGGTGACCTCGGTCGGCTCGCCCTGCGCGGTGGTGGTGAGATAGCGGATCCACCAGGCTCGGGCCGGAAGACGAAGTCCCGGAACAAGATACGCGCGGACCGGCCGGGCCTGCAGCAGCAGGCCGGGCCGGCCCTCGCCGACCGTCGCGATCGGCCCCGTAACGGCATGTGCGGTCACCATTGACCCGCCTTTCGACTGTTCACGATCATGATGGCACAGTGCCAACAAGAAGACGAGACACCGATCGGCATACCGTCTCGCACGATCGGATCACGGGCCCGCATCCGGCCGCGAGAATGCGCTGTAATCAACGACATTCACATCGATGAATTCCCCTTGCCTATACCCAATTATCGCGCCGCGAAACCCCGGCACGACATGTTTCCGCCGAATACGGCCGCGTACGAATCGGAGCGGCCACCGCTGCGCCGCCGGAGCGAACGCTGTACGGTTGCTCGAGCCGGTAATGGGCGTTGCCGCGAGCTCGCGCCCATACTTTGTGAAAGGACTCGGACCGATGTCGACAGACACCGATAAACCGATTCTCGAGCGACGTCCCGAACGCGGCTTGGATCGAGTGGTTTTCGGCATTACCGCGATCGGCTCATTGGCCTTCGTCGCCTGGGGCATCCTCGATCAGGCGAGCCTCGGCTCCGCCGCCTCGGACGCGCAGTCGTGGGTCATCACCAATACCGGTTGGCTGTTCGTCCTGATCGCGTCGGCCTTCGTCGTGTACGTCGTCTGGCTCGCCGCCAGCCGCTACGGGAAGATCCCGCTGGGCGAGGACGACGAGCAGCCGGAATTCAAGACCGTGTCCTGGATCGCGATGATGTTCAGCGCGGGTATGGGCATCGGCCTGATGTTCTGGGGTGTCGCCGAACCGCTGACCCACTTCGTGAAGCCGCCGCCGGGCACGGCCCAGGCCGAGTCCGACGCCGCGGCCGAGGTGGCGATGGCGCAGACGCTGTTCCACTGGACGCTGCACCCGTGGGCCATCTACGCCGTCGCGGGCCTGGCCATCGCCTACGGCACCTTCCGCAAGGGCCGCTCGCAGCTGATCTCCGCGGTGTTCCGCCCGATTCTCGGCCGGCATTCCAAGGGCCCGGCCGGCCGGGTCATCGACATGATGGCGATCTTCGCGACGCTGTTCGGCTCGGCCGCCTCGCTGGGTCTGGGCGCCTTGCAGATCGGCGCGGGCATGGAGTTCAACGGCTGGGTCGATTCCATCGGCAAGGTCGGACTGGTGCTCGTCATCACCGTCCTGACCATCGCGTTCATCGCGTCGGCGGTGTCGGGCATCGACCGCGGCATCCAGTGGCTGTCGAATATCAACATGGTGCTGGCGCTGATCATCGCGCTGTTCGTGTTCGTGCTCGGCCCCACGCTGTTCATGCTCAACCTGCTGCCGACCACGTTCGGCGACTACATCGCCCGGCTGCCGGAGATGGCCTCGCGCACCGCGGCCAGCGGCGGCGACACCGAGAAGGCGTGGCTGTCGACCTGGACCATCTTCTACTGGGCGTGGTGGATCTCGTGGACGCCGTTCGTCGGCATGTTCATCGCCCGCATCAGCCGCGGGCGCACCATCCGGCAGTTCGTGACCGGCGTGCTGCTGGTGCCCAGCCTGGTGAGCCTGGTGTGGTTCGTCATCTTCGGCGGCGCGGCCATCTCCCAGCAGCGCGAGACGCACGACCTGACCGAGGCGAACGGGTCGGTGGACTCGAACTTCGCGCTGTTCCACCTGCTGGAGCACTATCCGATCGCCTCGGCGACCGCGGCGCTGGTGATGGTGCTGGTCGCGATCTTCTTCGTGTCCGGCGCCGACGCCGCCTCGATCGTGATGGGCACGCTGTCGGAACGCGGCAGCCTGGAACCGTCGCGGGTGACGGTGACGTTCTGGGGCGCCGCGACCGGCGCGGTCGCAGCGATCATGCTGGTCATCGCCGACGCCTCGAAGTTGGACGGCGCACTGAACGGGCTGCAGGCGTTGACGACGGTGGTCTCGCTGCCGTTCGCCGTCGTGATGGGCCTGATGTGCGTGGCGCTGTACAAGGATGTGCGCTCGGACCCCATCATCCTGCGCGAACAGCACGGCGCCCTGCTGATCGAGAACGCCGTGCTCGCCGGCACCGAACAGCACGAGGCCGAATTCGGCCTGGTCACCGAGCCGGTGGTGGTGACGCCGGTGGCGGACGAGCCGCCGGAGACCGGAGAATCCGCCTAGCCGGGTGGCCTACCGCTTGCGGCCGACACCGCCCATGATGCAGTGCCGCGGCGGCGACAGCGGCTCCAAGCGGGGGCCGTCCGGCCACCACTCGTCGCACAGCACCAGGCCCGGCTCGATCATCTCCAGATCGCCGAAGAACGCCCGGATCTCCCCCGGCGTGCGGAAGCGCCCACTGCCGAGCGGGCTGTGCACGAATTTGTCCTCCATCCGCTTGGCCAGTTCGCCGTGTTCGGGTGTCTCCGGATTGCAGAAATGGGCAATGGCGACAAAGGAACCGGACGGCAGGGCGTCGATGTAGGTCTGCATCAGCGCGGCGCCGTCGTCCGCCAGATAGTGGTGCAGCGTGCCGATCTGGAACAGCGCCACCGGGCGGTCGAAATCCAGTTCGCTGCGGACCACCCGGTTCCCGAGCACCTCCAGCGGGCGGAAGATGTCGGCGCCCACGACGCTGGTGTCCGGATTGCCGTCCAGTAGCGCCCGCGCGTGCGTCAGCACCATCGGATCGTTGTCCACGTAGACCACGCGGGCCGTGGGCAGCACCCGCTGCACCGCCTGGTGGGTGTTCTCCGCCGTCGGCAGACCCGAACCCAGATCCAGGTACTGATCGATGCCCGCGTGCCCGGACAGGAAACGGCAGACGCGGATGAGGAAATCCCGGTTGGCCCAAGCCAAATCGTTGACCTGCGGGGCCACCGTGCGGACCTGCGCGAGCACCTCGCGGTCCACCTCGAAGTTGTCCTTGCCGTTGAGCGCGGCGTCGTAGACGCGCGCGGCGCTGGCTCTGCTGGTGTCGACACCGACCGGCACGACGCTGGGGTAGGCGGAAGGCTGGGACATCGCAAACTCCCCTGACGTGGTCGGTCCGGTCACCGACACCGAGTTTCTCGCATTCGCGCGTATTTCGGATCGGTACCGCACTTTTCGGGTGATGCCACTCGCGGAGGCACCGAGCCGGAGCGGGCGAGTTACATGCTACGGCAGGTACCGTGGCGCGCATGTCGGAGACCTTCGTACAGCGGGCCGAACGCATCGTGGACGCGGTGCTGCGAGTGGATCCGGCGACGGCGGCGTTCGCGGGCGACCACCGGGTCGACGACCGGCTGCCGGACTGGGCACCGGAGGCGGTGCGGGCGCAGACGGCGATGCTGCGGGACGCGTCGCACGCGTTGGCCGAGGTTGACGAGCTGGAGCTGCCGCCGGAGGACCGCGTCGACCACGCGCTGCTGCACCAGGATGTCGACAGTCGGCTGTTCGCGCTCACCGAGTCGCGCGAACACGAATGGAACCCGTTGCGGCACAACCCCGGCCCGCTGCTGCACGCACTGCTGGCGCGCCCGTTCGCACCGGCCCCGGAGCGCCTGGAACTGCTCGCCGCCCGCCTGGCCGCGCTGCCCGACGCGCTCGCCACCGCGCGCGGCGTGCTGCGTGAATGCCCGCGTATCCACGTCGAGACCGCCATCGGACAGTTCGGCGGCGTCGCCGCGCTGATCCGCGAGCAGGCGCCCCGACTGGCCGCGCAGGCGCCCGGCGCGGACATCGGCGCGGAGAGCGCGGCGGCGATCGCGGCACTCGAGGAATTCACCGGATGGCTGGCCGACCAGCGCGATCGTTCCACCCGCGACCCCCGGCTGGGCCGGCGGTTGTGGGAGGCGAAGCTGTGGCACACCCTCGACACCGAACTGAGCGCCGCCGAACTGCTCGACCGCGCCCGGCGCCACCTGGACCTGGTCACCGCCGAAATACGCGACGCCGCAGGTGAATTGCTCGGCATCGCCGCACCGGACGACGACACCGTTCGCGCGGCGCTGGCCCGGCTCGCGGCCGAACACCCGGACGACAGCACGGTTGTCGAGGTCGCGCTGGCCGCGCTGGCCGAGGCCGAATCCTTCGTCACCGCACACGATCTGGTGACGACGGTGGACGACACCCTGGTCGTACAGGAGATGCCGGAATTCGCCCGGGGCGTGGCCGTCGCCTACTGCGATCCGGTCGGCCCGCTCGAAACCAGCGATCTGCCAACCTTTTTCGCGATCGCCCCCGCACCGCCCGACTGGCCGGCGGAGCGTGTCACCTCGTTCTACCGCGAATACAACAACCACATGCTGCGCAACCTCACCGTGCACGAGGCCGTGCCGGGACACTTCGTGCAGCTGGCCCACGCCCGCCGGTTCCGCAGCGCGACCGCGGTGCGGGCGATGTGTGCCAGCGGCACCTTCATCGAGGGTTGGGCCGTGTACGCCGAGCGACTGATGTCCGAGCGCGGCTTCGGCGGCGTGCCGGTGCGGCTGCAGCGGCTGAAGTCGCTGCTGCGCACGACCATCAACGCCATCCTCGATCAAGGGGTGCACTGCGACGGCCTGGACGAGGCCGAGGCGATGGACCTGATGGTCCGCCGCGGCTTCCAGGAGGAGGGCGAGGCGGCCGGCAAGTGGCGGCGCGCCCAGCTCAGTTCCACGCAGCTGTCGACCTACTTCGTCGGCTACACCGAGATGTCCGCCATCGCCGCCGCCCGGCCCGCCGCGGTGTCGGTGCGCGGCTGGCACGATGCCATGCTCGCGCACGGTTCTCCGTCGCCCCGCCACCTACGGACGCTGCTCGGCATGACCGAGCCCTGATCCGAACCACGGACACGCCGGGCCACCTCGCCGCCCGGATCGCTAACTAATGGTTTGCTCGTTTCGCACCACCAGCTTTTCGCCGATTCGCAGGTTGACGCGAAAGGAGCGTGCTCGCGATGCCGCAACCGAGATCGCGCACGATGCGCTGGGTCGGACGGATCGCCGTCGCCGCGTTGCTGACCGGTGCACTGACGGTGTGCGCCGCCGTTGCCGCAGCCGACGACGGAATCTCCCTCTCGCCCCGCGCACCGGCCTGTGCCGCCGTCGGCGATCCACACGCCCCGGTGCCCGCGGCCGAGGTGGCGGAAAGTATCGCCGCCGCGGCCGCACGGCCCGCCACCACGGCCGCCGGCGCGCCCGGTCCGGACATCTGCGCCGGACGCACCCCGGCGGGATCGTCGGTCACCGACCTGATCGGCATGGGTCTGGGCGTGGTGCTCCCGGCCTTCCGCCTCGCCCCGAAGACCATGGCCCGCTTCATCGTCCCGCCGCACCAGTTCCCGGCGTTCGACAACATCATCACGAGGGAGAGCGGCTGGAACACCTTCGCGATCAACCCGGAGTCGGGCGCCTACGGCCTGGGTCAGGCGCTGCCGGCGCACAAGATGAGCACCCACGGCCCGGACTGGTGCTGCAATCCGGTCACCCAGATCCGCTGGACCTACGACTACATGAATCAGCGCTACGGCGGACCGGACGGCGCGTGGGCGTTCTGGCAGTCCCACGGCTGGTACTGAGGACCGGTACCGGTTCCGGGTAGGCTGGCCCGGGCGCGCAAACTGTACCGATTGTCGTTTCTTCCATTCGGCTGCAACAATCGAGTGAGGGTTGCGGGCACTCTGGCTTCCGCTACTCGTGGAGATCCACAAGACCCCCGCGGGTGTCGGGCTACAGCGAAAGGCATCGGCATGTTCGTGCGTGTGTTCGCCCTGTCATTCATCGTCACAGTGGTGTCGCTGGTGGTCGCGCTGATCTACGGCGGGCCGGAGGCGTTGCTCCTGGCGGCCATCCTCGGTGTTCTCGAGGTGTCGCTGTCCTTCGACAACGCCGTAGTCAACGCCAGTGTCCTGCAACGCCTCAGCGCGTTCTGGCAACGGATCTTCCTGACCGTCGGCGTGCTCATCGCGGTGTTCGGCATGCGATTGCTGTTCCCGCTGGTCATCGTCGCCATCACCGCACACCTCGATCCGGTGAAGGCGTTCGAGCTGGCCCTGAACCCGCCGCCGGACGGCGCGGCCTACTTCTCCGACGGCCGGCCGAGCTACGAGACGCTGCTCAACGAGGCCAATCCGAAGATCGCCGCGTTCGGCGGGATGTTCCTGCTGATGCTGTTCCTGGACTTCATCACCAGCGAGCGCGAGATCACCTGGCTCACCTGGGTGGAACAGCCGCTGGCGCGGCTGGGCCGGTTCCCGATGTTCTCGACCGTCGTGTCGCTGCTGGTGCTCGTCGGCATCGCGGGCTTCACCGCGCCCGACGACCGCGCCGACGTCGTGATGGTCGCGGGCGCGCTGGGCATGGTCACCTACATCCTCGTCAACGGCCTGAGCGAGGCGCTGGACAACGAGCACGAGGAACTGGAACGCACCGGGCCCGGCCCGATCGTCGTCGCCACCGGCAAGGCGGCCTTCTTCGTCTTCCTCTATCTGGAGGTGCTGGACGCGTCGTTCTCCTTCGACGGCGTCATCGGCGCGTTCGCCATCACCGCCGACCCGATCATCATCGCCCTGGGACTGGGCCTGATCGGCTCGATGTTCGTGCGCTCGATCACCGTGTACCTGGTGCGGCAGGGCACCCTGTCGGAGTACGTGCACCTGGAACACGGTGCGCACTGGGCCATCGGCGCGCTCGCCGTCGTGCTGCTGTACTCCACCGGACACCACCTGAACGAAGTGGTCACCGGCATGGTCGGGGTCACGATCATCGCGGCGGCGTTCGTCACCAGCGTCGTCCACAACCGCCGCCGCCGGACCACCGACGACGACTCGCCGACGGAGCCCAGCCTGACGGCGGCTAGCTCGTCCGCTCGATGACGCCCCGCAGGAACGCGGCCTGACCGGCGTGCTGTAGGTCGTCGGAGATCACGCTCACCAGTCGCACGCCGAGGGTGACCGGTGGGTCCCAGTCGGTGTCGACCACGCGGGCCAGGTCGGCGTCGGTGAGCCCGCGGACGTAGCGCAGGGTCTGCTCGTGGACGGCGTCGTAGTAGCCGGTCAGCAGTTCGGCCGGGGCGCGCACGCGGGCCACGTCGGCGGCGCTGTCGCCGTAACCGGTGGCGCCCTTGCCGATCGGCAACGCGAACCGGTCGTACCAGCCCTGGGCGGTCCACACCTGCTCCACCTGCGCGGCGTCGGCGACATGGTCGTCCTGGACTCGGGCCAGGTGCCAGATCAGCCAGGCGATGGTGTTCGCCGCGGGGTCGACCCGGTGGGTCAGAGCCCGCTCGTCCAGGCCGTCGGCCGCTTCGTGCACCACCTCGCGAATTCGCTCGTAGGCATCGGTCAGCACATCCGCACTCGTCATCGTCGAATCTCCGTTCCACGTTGAGTGTCATCCGGCATTCGCGACCGTACTCCGCGGCACCGACAGGGCGATGTCACAGTCGCCGCGGCTGCGTCGTCATCCAGTCGAACCGGCCCGCCGGTGATCGAAATCGTGTGAGAAAGAAGGCATTCCGATGACCGTCGCCTACTACATCGTCACTGTCCTGGCCGCCCTGTGGATCGGCTTCTCGTCGTTCTCGCTGCTTACGCGGAAGCAGTTCGTGGTCGACCCGCTGATCGGGTACGGCGTGCCGCGTTCGTGGTGGAACTGGCTGGGCGTCGCCAAGGGCGCGGGGGCTCTGGGCCTGATCGTGGGCCTGTTCATCCCGGTCGTCGGAATCGCCGCCGCAGTAGCCCTGATCCTCTACTTCACCGGCGCCGTCATCACCACCCTGCGCGCCCACTCGTACAGGACCACACCCTTCCCCGTCCTGTACCTGATCCCCGCCGCAGCCGCCCTCGCCCTCCAGCTGGCCGCCTGAGCACCCATGTTCGAGTCGCCAGGGCCGCGAACCGCGACGCCGAAGGCGGCGCCGATAATGGAGCGCATGAGGTCTAGGCCGTTGACTCTGGTTCGGGATGAGCTCGTCGATTACGACAAAGCGATGGAGCGCATGGCGGAGATGGTCGAGCAGCGGCAGCGTGACGAACGTCCCGACACGCTCTGGTTGCTCAGCCATCCGCCGGTGTACACCATCGGCCGCCGCACGCCGGTCGAGCATCTGCCCGATCCGGCGCGCCACATCCCCGTGGTCGAGACCACCCGTGGCGGGCAGCTGACCTATCACGGTCCCGGGCAGCTGGTCGGGTACCTGATCGTCCGGCTGCACGCCGACGAGGGCGTGGTCGACTACATCCGCGAGGTCGAGCACCGGCTGGTCGCCGCGCTCGGCGACCTGGGCGTCGAGGCGGAACGACGCGACACCCCGCCCGGGGCCGAACTGCTCACCGGCGTCTGGACGGTGGCGACGGGCCGCAAGATCGTCTCCATCGGCATGCGGCAGAGTCGCGGTGTGACCAGTCACGGCTTCGCGCTGAACGTGGACGGCGATCTGGAGCCCTGGCGCTGGGCCGTCGCCTGCGGCCTGCCGGACGTCGACATGACCTCCGTCGCCCGCGAAACCGGTGCGGCCACAATGGATCAGGTCCGCCCGGTGGTGGCGGCCGCCTTCGAGGCCGCCTGATTCCGAGATCAGGGCAGGTCGATCGCTTCCTCGTAGCTCAGCCGCACATCGTGGGTGAGTTCGCCGCCGTCGACCACCACGCGACTGGTCGCGGGCGGATAGCCGCGGGCCACCACCGTGTACTCACCCTGCGGCAGATCGTTCACCACGTACTGACCGTCGGCGTCGGTGCGCGCCGAAGCCACCGGGTTGCCGCGGGCGTCGAGCACCAGGACCTGCGCGTCCGGCACGGCGTGCCCGTCGGCCCACGCCAGACCGGCCAGCGCGCCCGTCGATCCCAGTTCGACGTCGTGGCGCAGCAGCCCGCTGTCGGGCACGGTCAAAGTGGTTGCGGTGGGCCGTCTGTGGTCGGCCACGGCGACCAGGGTGTAGGCGCCGGGGACGACGCCGCGGCACACGTACCGGCCCTCGCCGTCGGTGACGGCCGAACCCACCACCTCACCGCGCGCGTCGGTCAGCGTGACGGTCACGCCGGGCAGCGGGTCACCGCGCCCGGTCGCCCGGACCACTCCGGACACCTCGCCGGTGCCCAGCAGGGTGATGTCCAGCGCTTGCGGCCACTCCCCCACGGTGACAGTGACCGCGGCGGGCTGGTGCCCGGCGGCCGACACGATCAGCACGTATCCACCCGGCCCCGGCGCCTCGATCCGGTAGCCGCCGTCCGGGCCGCCGGTGGCGCGCGAAACCTGATGTCCGCGTTGGTCGATCAGGGTCAGCGCCGCGTCCGGGATCGGGTGGCCGTCCTCACGCTGGACCCGGCCGTCGAGCGAATGTCCTTCGCCGTCGGCATATTCGGCCGACAGCAGCACGGCCGTCGCGGTGCCCGACGACGAGAATGCCGCGCCGCCACGGGTTTCGGCGAGCACGCCGGAATGTGACTCCGCCCGCGAGTGCCGGCCCGCGGATGCGGTTTCCGACCACACCGGCGCATCCTCGCGATCCGGCTCGGGCGCGACCGTCTCCGAAGGGTCCTGCAGCGGAATCTCTTTCATGAACATCAGCACCACGCAGGCCAGCAGCGACACCGCCGCACCCACATAGAACACCCCGGCCAGCGAGTCGGTGAAGCCGATCAGGATCGGCTCCTTCACCGCCGCGGGCAGGGCGCCGATGCCCGCTGTGTCGCTTTGCAATTCGGTGAGCGCGCCGGTGTCGAAGCCGGGGGGCAGCTGCCCGCCGAAGGCGTCCATGATCCGCCGCGGCAGCAGGTTGAACAGGATGGTCAGGAACACCGTGACGCCGAGCGTGCCGCCCATCTGCCGGAAGAACGTCGCCGCGGCCGTGGACACACCCATGTCGGTCTTCGGTCCGGCGGCCTGCGCCGCGATGATCAGCGTCTGCATGCAGCCGCCGAGCCCGACACCGATCACCGCGCTGTAGGCGAGCGGCTGCCACAGCGGGCTGTCGAAGTGCACCTGCGCGAACAGCACCGCGCCGACGGCGATGACGAAGGTGCCCAGCACGGGCAGGATCTTGTACCGGCCGGTGGCCTTCGTGACCGCCCCGGCGAGCGACGAGCCGATCATGATGCCCAGCACCAGCGGCAGCATCATCAGCCCCGACTTGGTCGGCGAATACTCCCGCACCACTTGCAGATACAGCGGCACCATGGAGATCGCCCCGAACATGGCGATGCCGACGATGAACCCGCCGAGAATCGTGATCGAGAACGTCGAACTCCGGAACAGCCGCAGCGGGATCAGCGCGGCATCCTTCATCAGCGCCTCGACGATCAGGAACAGCACCAGCCCGACCGCGCCGAGCCCGTAACACAGCAGCGCCCGCTCCGACTGCCAGCCCCAGCCGCGGCCCTGCTCGGCCACCAGCAGCAGGGGCACCACACAGACCGTCAGGGCGATCGCGCCGAACCAGTCGACCCGGTGCCGCTGCCGTTCGTGCGGCACATTGAGCACCTTCGCCACCACCAGCAGCGCGAGCACCCCGACCGGCACGTTCACCAGGAACACCCAGCGCCAGCCCTCGAGGCCCCACAGGTGGTCGTAATCGGAGAAGAATCCGCCCAGCACCGGGCCCAGCACCGTCGAGGTGCCGAACACCATCATGAAATAGCCCTGGTAGCGCACCTGCTGCCGCGGCGGCACGATATCGCCGATGATGGTGAACGCCAACGACATCAGCCCGCCCGCACCGAGCCCCTGGAACGCCCGGAATCCGGCGAGCTGATACATGGACGTGGCGAACGTGCACGCCGCCGAGCCGATGACGAACAGCCCGATCGCGATGAGGTAGAACGGCTTGCGGCCGTAGATGTCGGCCAGCTTCCCGTACAGCGGCGTGCTGATCGTGGCGGTGATCAGATAGGCCGTCGTCGCCCACGCCTGCTGATCGAATCCGTGCAGACTGTTGGCGATCCGCACGATCGCCACCGTCACGATGTTCTGATCCAGCGCCGCCAGGAACAATCCCAGCAGCAAGCCGGACATGATGGTGAGAATCTGCCGGTGCGACAGCGGCGCGCCCGCATTGGTCATGTTCAAGCCCTGATTCGGTTCGGCCTATCGGGAATGAGTTTCGCTATTGCAGTCGAGCCCGGTGGAGCACGGTAAACCTGGCGCAGATGTGTTTACCTCAGAGAACAAGTTGCCCGCAGCAACTATACAGATCACGACATCACGCCCCGCAAGCCGTTTCCCCGCTCCGCTAGCTCACGTGTGCGACAACAATATCCGCGACCCGCGCCACCGGCACGGTGGTCACGACCTCGAGGGTGGCGGCCTGTCTCGGCTGTCGGCGGGAGCAGGGCGTCGATCCGGTCCGCCGCACGGTAGCCGGGGGCGTCGCGGAATCGGTCAGAACAGGGTCATGGGGGTGGTGGGGACGGGTTCCGGTAGCGGGGCCAGGTTCGGTACCCGGGCACGGATGTCGGCGTGGAAGCGGCGGGCGAGCGTGCGGGATTCGGCGTTGTCGGGGGTGTGGACGAACAGGGTCGGGGAACGGCCCTCCGCCAGCCAGGTGGTGACGATGTCGAGCCAGGGGCGCCAGCCCGCGATGGTGGCGGCGCTGTCGTCGCGGCCGTGGTAGCGGACGATCGGGTGGTCGGTGAGGGCTCGGGTGCGGCGGGGCAGGCGGGGCTTCTTCGACCAGGCCTCGCGTTCACCGGGACTCGTCGGCCGGGCGGCGAACAAGGTGGTGGTGTCGAACGGCAGCCATTCGGCGCCCGCGCGTTCCAATACCTGCTCGAGTTGCCGCGCGGTTCGCTCCTCTTCGAAGAAGGCACGGTGGCGCACCTCGACCGCGTACCGGTACTGCGCGGGCAGCTCTCGCAGCAGCGCGGCCAGCGCGCCGAGTTCGCCGGGGCCGAAGGAGGCCGGTAGCTGCACCCACAGCGCATGCACGCGCGGACCCAACGGCTCCATGGCCGTGAGGAATTCGCGCAGCGGGCCGTCGGTGCCGGACATCCGGCGTTCGTGGGTAACGGGTTTCGGCAGCTTCGGCACGAAGCGGAAATCCGGGTCGGTCTGCGCCGCCCACGAGCGGACCGTGTCCGGCGCGGGCGTCGCGTAGAAGGTGGTGTTGCCCTCGACGGCATTGCACCACTGCGCGTACGACCGCAGCCGCTCTCGCGGATTGGGCTGGCGATCCGCCCAGGCCGAGTGCGTCCACTGCGCACAACCCACGTGAAGCCGCATGGGTCACAGGCTAGTCCCGGCGGCCGACAATCAGTCCCGGCCCCGCTGGAAGAACAGGACCTGCTCGCCGTAGTCGGCCAGCGGGCGGGACTGCCCGGCCTGCCGGATGCCGCTGACCGGCAGATGGGTCAGCTTGGCGAACATCGGGCTGTTGCCGAACGCCGAACGCACCTGGGTCTCGGAGGCGTAGTCGGCGCCGTAATCGGCGAGCGCCGCGAAATCCAGTGGCGCCAGCGGTTCTTCGAGCGGCGGCTGCCCGGCGGGGCGGCCCAGGGCCGCGTACTGGGTGGCGACGCCGTCGGCGTACCAGCACAACTCGTAGGACATGTTCTCGGTGGTGTTCACCGCGATCACCGGCCAGCGCTGCGAAAGCCGCTGCGCCAGTGGGTGCCTGCCGACCGGCGTGAGTTCCCAGTGCAGGCTCATCACCGAGATCCAGCTGCCGCCGGAGCGTTCGATCAGCACCACGTCGTCGCCGAGGCGTTCGGCCAGGTTGAGTTCGGGATCCGGGATGTGCCAATGGGTTTCGTGCACCCCCTGGAACACCGCGCTGTCGGCCGGGAAGGCGCCGTCGGCCTCGTAGGCCGCGATCACCGCCGCGCGCACCTGCAGCAGCGCGTCGGGCGCGGCGCAGCGCACGCTCAGCGCGCCGAAGGAGCTGCCGATCTCCACCGGCTTGGACGGCGGGTCGGCCAGCGCACCCGCCGCCAGCGGTTTCAGCCCGACCAGGCCGAGCTTCCAGTTGATCTCCTCGATCGTGGTGAGGTCGCCGGAGGTCTGGTACAGGATCTGCTGCTGGGTGAGATATCCGGCCCGTTCCAGCGTCGGGCATTCCAGCTTGACCAGCGCGGCCCGGGTCTTGCTGGTGAAGTCGACGTCCTCGATGCGGATTTCCCGCAATCGGGTCGCCATCGCCTGGGTGGTCCACGCCGAGTAGCGCTCGCGATACATGGCCAGCGCCTGCTTGCGCGGGCGGCCGATCATCAAGGTGCGCAGCAACATGTTCAGGCTGGCCAGGTAGCGACCGGCGGAATCCGGTTCGGTGGCGAACAGCCCGGCACGAATGCGCACCGCCTCGGAGCTGGCCGCGACGGCGGACTCGGGATCGAGCCGACACAGCCAGACCCCGCACTTGGACAACCCGTCGGCGCACACTCCGGCCGCCATCGGATAGCGCTGGGCCACATGATGGTAGGCGTCGCACGCCTGGCGGATGGTCGAGGTGGCCAGCTCGCGATGCCCGATGGTGCGCGCGGCCTGCTCGAACAGGCGCAGCGCCTCCTGCACCTGTCCGGCGAACTGCGCGCTGACATGCCCGTTGGCCAGCCACCGCAGCCGGATCAGCACGGCCTCCTGGGCCGGCTCCAGCGCGGCCGGCGCGCGATCCCGGCCCGCACCCTGCTCCTTGGTGGCCAGGAAGGCCCGGGCCAGCTCGCACAGTGAGGTGGCCAATCGCAGCTCGGCCTCGGGTGATCGCTCGGCGGCGGCGGTCCGTCTGTCGTCGGATACCTGCTGCTCGATGGCGCTCAACTCCATCGCAACCTCAACTCCCGCATCACCTTCCACACACGGTCGTCGAGCGGCCGCATCTACCGTGGCGAGTCTGCCACAGATTGGCTTGCGCCGGTGCTCGGATCGGGCGGACAGCATCCGGACACGCGCCGCGCCGCGGCGGCCCTCCTCGTGCCGCTCCGCGAGGGGCTCACTTCTGGCCGGATCCTACCTGCAGGCCAAGGCACACCCCTTCGACCCGACAAGAATCCGTGTTAACTTAATCCGGTATCTCCCCTGAATGATCGGAGTGGCTATGAGCTCGGCTGTGATCGTCGACGTGGTCCGGACCCCGTCCGGCAAGGGCAAGGCCGGGGGCGGCTTGTCGCAGGTACACCCGGCGACGCTACTGGCCGGCGTGCTGGGTGAGCTGATCTCGCGCAACGATCTGGATCCGGCGCTGATCGACGACGTGGTCACCGGCTGCGTCACGCAGAGCGGCGAACAGGCGTTCAACATCGGCCGGACAGCGGTGCTGGCCGCCGGGTTCCCGGAGTCGGTCCCGGCCACCACGGTCGACCGGCAGTGCGGATCCAGCCAGCAGGCCGCGCATTTCGCCGCGCAGGGCGTCATCGCCGGCGCCTACGACATCGCGATCGCCTGCGGTGTGGAGTCGATGAGCCGGGTGCCGATGTTCTCCAACGCGCAGGGCGCGGACGCCAACCGCGGCCCGATCGCCCACCGCTATCCGTTCGGCCTTGTGCAGCAGGGCATTTCGGCGGAGGTGATCGCGGCACGCTGGAAGCTGGACCGGGCCACGCTGGACGAGTTCGCCGCCCGCTCCCACCGCCTGGCCGCCGACACCGCGGCCGCCGGCGGCTTCGCGAACGAACTCGTCGCGGCCGGTGAGCTGACGGCCGACGAGACCATCCGGCCCGCGACCACGGTCGAGGCGCTGGCCGGGCTGCGGCCCGCGTTCGCCGACGCCGAGTACAAGGCGCGCTTCCCGGAGATCGAATGGTCCATCACACCGGGCAATTCGTCGCCGCTGACCGACGGCGCCTCCGCGGCGCTGATCATGAGCGAGGAGAAGGCGAACCAGCTCGGGCTGCGCCCCCGCGCCCGCTTCCACTCGTTCGCCGTGACCGGCGACGACCCGCTGCTGATGCTCACCGCCGTCGTCCCCGCGACCCGAAAGGTGCTGGCGCGCGGCGGTTTGTCGATCGAGGACATCGACGCCTACGAGGTGAACGAGGCGTTCGCACCGGTGCCGCTGGTGTGGGCGCACGAACTCGACGCCGACCCGGCCAGGCTGAACCCGCGCGGCGGCGCCATCGCACTGGGCCACCCGCTGGGCGCGTCGGGCACCCGCATTCTCGCCACCCTGGTCAACCACCTCGAGCAGAGCGGCGGCCGCTACGGCCTGATGACCATGTGCGAGGCGGGCGGACTGGCCAACGCCACCGTGGTCGAACGGCTCTGAGCGTGGCCGAGGACGACAAGCGCAGCGCCCTGGTCACCGGTGGCTCGCGCGGCATCGGCGCGGAGATCGCGCGGCGGCTGGCCGGTGAGGGATATTCCGTGACCATCGCCGCGCGCACGGCGGACACCCTGACCGACACCGCGCGGCGGCTGCGCGCCGAGACCGGCGCGCAGGTGTATCCGGTCGCGGCCGACATGGTCGACCCGGACCGGATCACGGCGCTGGTCGACGCCCATGCCGACCGGTGCGGCGGCCTGGACCTGCTGGTGCTCAGTGCCGGCACCGGCACCGCGGCCCCCGTCGCGAACCTGACCGCCAAGGCACGCGAACGCATGCTCGACGTGAACTTCCGCGCCCCGCTCACCCTCATCCAGGCAGCGCTGCCGCTGCTGCGCGCCCGCGCCGCCGCCGAACCGCAGCGCGGCGCCAAAATCGTTGCGATCGCCTCGATCACGGGTGTGGCGGGCGAGGCGGGCCTGGCCGCCTACGGCGCGACCAAGGCCGCGCTCATCTCGCTGTGCGAGACAATCTCGCTGGAGGAATCGGCGCACGGCGTCAGCGCCACCGCCCTGTCCCCCGGCTACGTCGACACCGACATGAGTGCCTGGAAGCACGGCGAACTCGACCCGGCCGCCATGCTCCCCACCGCCGACATCGCCGAACTGGTGCTGGCCATCTCGCGGCTGTCGGCGCGAGCGGTGGTGCCGAACATCGTGATCTCGCGTGCGGGCGAGCGGCTCTGGCGGGCTTGACCGGAACCGAGCGGACTATCCCGGAATAAAGTCAGCAATCGGCCCGGTTGCTGCTGACATGACGATTACCGAGCACCCCGGCTACGAATGGAATTCCGTCGCGAACGCGCCTGTACGCGAGCTGTTCCCGGGCATCCGGCTGCACCCGCTGTGGTCCGGGAGCAACGGCGCGAAGGCACTCGTACTGAAGATGGACCCGGGCACCTCCTGGGAGGGCATCGACGTGCACCAGCCCGGCCCCGAGGAGGTCTACGTGGTCGAGGGCACCTTCAACGACGGATTCCGTGACTATCCGGCAGGGTCGTTCATCCACGCCCCGGCCGGTTCGTCACACGTGCCGCAGTCGACCGAGGGCTGCACGCTGTTCCTGTTCTATCCCGAGGGCTGAGTTATTCGCCGCTATTCGCCGGCCGCCGGTGGGGCCTCCGTTCCAGCCAGCACCGCGGCGAGTTCGTCGTACCGGCGGCCGGTGAGTTCGGTGAGATCGGTGTGCAGCGCGCTCAGGTGGTCGAGGGTTTCCCGGTCGAGTCCGTGCCGAATCTCCGGACGCCGCAGGAAATCCAGGCCCGCGCGGACCCACCCGTCGAGGGTCCACCACGACAGCACCACCTCCACCGCGCCCATGTCGAGCAGTTCCGGCGGCAGCTCGCCGTCCGGGTCGGGCAGCTCGCCGCCCACCCGATCGAGCCAGGCCCGCGCGAAACCCACGGCGTAGCCGAGATTCACGATCAGACCGGTGAGCACCGGCGGGCCGCAGACGGTCGCGTCCGCCCCGTTGTCCACACACGCACCGATCAGGACCGCGATATTCGCCTGCCCGCCCAGCGGCACGGCGTCGAGCACGGCCGCCAGCCGCGGACCGGCCACCGCCAACTCCTCGGGTGTGACGGTGTCCAGGGCCCGCGCGAGCGCCTCGTGCGCGGCCCTGGTCGCCCGGACGTCATCGGCCCGCACCGTGTGTTCGAAGTCGGTCAGCGCGGCCAGGAATGGGCTAGTCCCCGAGGTCATGAGGGGGCACGCTACCGCACCACCTCAGTCGTCGCTCGCGTCCGGGAACGCCTGCTGGCGGTAGCCGCCGCGCAGCGTTCCCGCCAGGTAGGCCGTCTTGCAGGCCCGGCGGGCGATCTTGCCGCTGGAGGTGCGCGGAATGGATCCCGCGGGCACCAGCAGCAGATCCCGCACCGTGACCCCGTGCCGCTTGGCGATGGCGCCGCGGACGGTCTCGGCGATCGGCTCGGGATCGAGTTTGGCGGCGCCACTGCCCCTTTCGGCGACGATCACCAAATGCTCGGTGCCGGAGCTCCCTTCGAGCACCGTGCCCGGTACCTCGTCGGCGCCCACCGAGAATGCCGCCACGAACCCGGGCCGCAGCGCGCCCGACGACTCCTGCGCCGACATCTCCAGATCCTGCGGGTAGTGATTGCGGCCGTCGACGATCACCAGATCCTTCACCCGGCCGGTGATGTACAGCTCGTCGTCGTGATAGACACCGAAATCACCGGTGCGCATCCACTTCGCGTCCGGCGCGGTGCCTTCGGCGTGGCTGCGGGGCTGCCGGTCGGTAAGCCGGTTGCCGAAGGTGGCCTCGGTCTCCTCGGGCCGTCCCCAGTATCCGATGCCCATGTTCTCGCCGTGCAGCCAGATCTCGCCGACCTCGCCGTCGGGCCGCTCGGCGCCCGTCTCCGGATCCACGATGACCGCCCACTGCGAGCGCGCCACGTGGCCGCAGGACACCTGCGCCACAGCGTCTTCCGCGTCCGGGTCCACCTCGACCATGCGCCCCGCGTTGAGTTCACCACGGTCGACGTAGACTACCTTGGCCTGGTCGTCGCGCTTGGTCGCCGAGACGAACAGCGTCGCCTCCGCCATCCCGTAGCACGGTTTGATCGCCGTCTTCGGCAGTCCGTAGGGCGCGAACGCGTCGTTGAACTTCTGCATCGAGGACACCGAGACCGGTTCGCTGCCGTTGATCAGCCCGATCACGTTCGACAGGTCCAGGTCCTCCCCGGCCTTCGGCAGCCCGCGCACCGCGGCGTGCTCGAACGCGAAATTCGGTGCGGCGGCATAGGTTCCGGCACCGTCGGAGTGCGCGGCCAGTTCCTTGATCCACCGGTAGGGCCGGCGCACGAACGCGCTCGGTGACATGATGGTGATGAACTTGCCGCCGATGGCCGGCAGGATCACGCACAGCAGCCCCATGTCGTGGAACAGCGGCAGCCAGGTGACGCCGCGCGTGCCTTCCTCGATACCCAGCGCGTCGATCATCTGCAGCAGATTCGTGCCGACCGCGCGGTGGGTGATCTCCACCCCGGCCGGTGTCCGGGTGGACCCCGAGGTGTACTGCAGGTAGGCCACGCTGTCGATATTGATCTCGGGCTCGGACCAGCTCGCGCCGACGCTGTCGGGGATCGCGTCCACGGCGATGATGCGGGGGCGCTGCGCGGGTGGCAGCGCGCGGAAGAACTCCCGCACCCCGGCCGCCGCCGAACTGGCCGTCAGGATGGCCGTCGGCTCACAGTCACCGAGGACCGCGTGCAGGCGGTCGGTGTGGCCGGGCTCGTCCGGATCGAACAGCGGCACAGCGATATTGCCCGCGTACACGGCGGCGAACATGCCGACCACGTAGTCCAGGCCCTGGGGCGCCAGGATCGCCACCCGGTCACGCGGGCGCGTCACCTGTTGCAGCCGCGCGGCCACCGCTCGCAATCGCACGCCGAACTGCCGCCAGGTGAGTTCGTGATACTCACCGTCGCGCTCGCGTGAATAGTCGATGTAGCGGTAGGCCAGCTCGTCCCCGTTCGCCGCGCTGTGCTTGTCGACGAAATCGATCAGGGTCGCGTCGCCCAGGATCTTGATGTTGCCTTGCTCGTCCAGATAGTCATCGAAGGTCTCGCCGATCATTCCCTATCCTTTTTCACGCACGTACCCGAGGTCGTGCGATGACCGAACACACAGATCGACACCGAAGCACGCGCAGATTAGCAGGCGCCTCGACCGGGCCCGCTCAGTATCGGCCGAACGCCAGGGACACGTTGTGCCCGCCGAATCCGAACGAGTTCTTCACCGCGTAGTCGATGCGGCCCGACCGCGCCTGCCCGGTCACGACGTCGAGATCGATCTCCGGATCGAGCTTGTCCAGATTGAGGGTGGGCGGGACGACGCCGTCGCGGATCGACAGCACGGTGAGCACCGCCTCGAGCGCCCCGACCGCGCCGATGGAGTGGCCGAGGGCGGATTTCGGCGCGTAGACCGAGGCGTGGTTGCCGATGGACGCGTTGATCGCCTTCGCCTCGGCGGTGTCGCCGATCGGGGTGGCGGTCGCATGCGCATTCACATGTGTCACATCGGTTTTCGACAGTCCCGCGGTTTCCAGTGCGCGGGTGATGGCCCGCGCCGCGCCCTTGCCCTCCAGATCGGGCGCCACCAGATGGAACGCGTCGGAAGTGATCCCGGCGCCCATCAGGCGGGCGTGGATGGTGGCGCCGCGGGCCCTGGCGTGCTCCTCGGTCTCGATCACCATCATCGCGCCCGCCTCACCGAAGACGAAGCCGTCGCGGTCGACGTCGAACGGGCGCGAGGCGCGCTTGGGTTCCTCGTTGCGCGTGCTCATCGCCCGCATCATGGTGAACGCCGCGATCGGCAGCGCCTGGATGGAGCCCTCGACGCCGCCGGTGACCACCATGTCGGCATCGCCCATCACGATCATCCGCCAGGCGTTCGCGATCGCCTCCGATCCGGACGAACACGCCGAGACCGGTGTCGTGATACCCGCTTTCGCCCCCAGCTCCACCCCGACCACCGCGGCCGCGCCGTTGGGCATGATCATCTGGATGGCCAGCGGCGTCACCCGCCGATATCCGGCGTTGTGCATCTTCTTCTTGACGTCGACCAGCATCTCCGCGCCGCCCAGCCCGGTGCCGATCGCCACCCCGAGCCGTTCCCGGTCGACCTCCGGGCTACCGGCGTTGCGCCAGGCCTCGCGGCCGAGCACCAGCGCCATCTGCTCGACGTAGGACAGCCTGCGGGTCTCCTCGCGGGTGAGACCCTGCTCCGGCTTGACCTTCAGATGCCCGCCGATGCGCACCGGCAACTCGAACTGCTCGATGAACTCGTCCTCGAGGACGTCGATCCCGCTCTCACCGTGGAGTAGTCCTTTCCACGTCGAATCGACGTCGCCGGCGATCGAGGTGGTCGCCGCGAGACTGGTGACGACGACGTCGGGGTACCTGCGACTGGAACTCGTCATTCTCGGCTCACTTTCGGTGGCAACACTGCGGTGCTGGGCAACACTGTGGTTCTGAGCAACACTGTGGTTCTGAGCAACACGCGGTTCTGGGCAACACTGCGGCGAACACAAGCGGGAGTGACACCTGCCTCGAGCCCCCTGCCGAGGCGGGTCTAGATTATCGAGGCGAAGCCGACCGGCTCGGCCGCTGAACGCGCAGCAATCCGGTCGCAATTGCACTGTACCGGTTTCCATCCGCAACGTCTCACCCGCACAGCGAGGAAGGGCATCACCGTGGCGAGGAATCTGACGCAGCTCGAACTGCTCCTCGAACTCGAACCGGTCGCCGAGCAGAACGTCGATCGGCATCTGTCGATGGCCAAGGACTGGCACCCACACGACTACATACCGTGGGACGAGGGCCGCAATTTCGCCGCGATGGGCGGGCTCGATTGGGAGCCGGGGCAATCACGGCTGAGCGAGGTCGCGCGCGCGGCCATGATCACCAATCTGCTCACTGAGGACAATCTGCCCTCCTACCACCGCGAGATCTCCGAGAACTTCTCCCAGGACGGCGCCTGGGGCACCTGGGTCGGCCGCTGGACCGCCGAGGAGAATCGTCACGGCATCGTGATCCGCGACTACCTCGTGGTCACCCGCGGCGTGGATCCGGTGAAGCTGGAACAGGCCCGGATGGCCCATATGACGCACGGCTACAACGCCATGAAGCTGCTCCAGGAAAGCGGCCGGGTCACCACCGAAATGCTCGCCGGCACCGGCTTCCTGCACTCGGTGGCGTACGTGACCTTCCAGGAACTGGCCACCCGCGTCTCGCACCGCAATACCGGCCGGGTGTGCGACGATCCCGTGGCCGACCGCATGTTGCAGCGCATCGCCGCCGACGAGAACCTGCACATGATCTTCTACCGCAATATGTGCGGCGCCGCCCTGGATCTGACGCCGGATCAAGCCCTCGAGGCGATCAACGACATCGTGCAGAACTTCCAGATGCCCGGCGCCGGCATGCCCGATTGGCGGCGCAACGGCGTGCTGATGGCCAAGCACGGCATCTACGATCTGCGCCAGCATCTGGAGGAAGTGGTGCTGCCGGTGCTGCGCAAGTGGAACGTGTTCGACCGCAATGACTTCACCGCGCGGGGCGACCGGGTGCGCAACGAACTCGGCGCGTTCCTCGACCGGCTCCAGCAGGACTGCGTGCGGTTCGAGGAGCAGCGTGACCGGGCGCTGGCGCGGGAGGCCCGCAAGCGGGAACTGGTGAACGCCGAGGCGTGACGGATCGGGCGCGGCCGCAAGCGGACTCACCGCCCTGCGCGCCCGCGCCCCTCCGATTCCGCCCTGCCCGTGGCATTTCCGCCGCTCGCGGCCCGTTTTTCGAGTCCGGAAGCGCACTTCCGGACGGGCCGCACGACGGTGAATCAGACGCTCGAGTTAGCTGGCGGCGGCCCCCGAATTTCGCCCCGGCGCCGCCGCTCCGGCGTAAGAGACTGCCTCTCCGAGCATTTCGAATTGGTATCACAGGGAAAAAGCGGCGCAACACACATTGCCAGGAAATAGCCGTTCGGTGCACACTGTAGGCATGACTGCTCTACCCCGCGCTACCCGTGCCACGGATCGCGATTCCGTAGCGCTGATCGGCGCACCCAAGGACACTGTGCACTTCGAGTTCCGCGTCTCCGATCCGCAGCGCCTGACCAAGGTCCGCGAAGCGCTGGCCCGGATCCACGCCGACCGTCACTGACGGCCGCCCTCGACTCGCACAGACTCGGTACCCGGCCGGGCATGGCGCCACCGGGTCCCGGTCCACTGCGGCATCGCTTCCCCACCCGGCCCCGGGCTCCATTCGGGCCGGGTTTCGGTTTCCCTGGCCGAACCGCCCGGACCGCGCGTCGATTCACTTCTTCCGCAAAGGTTTTCAGATCACCCGCGAGACGGCGGGCGGCATCAACGGCCGGTGACGATGGGCGCCAGATAGTTTCGAGCAAAGGCCGACAGCTCCGCGTCGGTGTGCGGGCGCGCCACACCCTCGGGGGCGAGGACCATGGAATGGACGACGCGGCAGACGATCTCGGCGCGGGTCATGAGGTCCGGCGGCGGTTCGAGCAGACCGCGCTGAACCGCCGCGTCCAGCGCCGCGGCCGTGGCGGACACGCACATGGCGAAGGTGGTGGCACCGTCGACGGTGAGTTTCATGACGACGCGTTCCGGCTCGACGGCCAGCATCCGCTCCACGAGCGGATTGGTGCGCCAGCGCGTGACGACGGTGACGAAGACGTCGGCGATCAGATCCGAGATGTCGTCGTGTCGCTCGGGAATCTGCGAGATCTCGGTGAGCACCGCGGTGACTTCGCGATTGATGACCGCCTGGACCAGATCGTCACGCGAGCCCATCCGGCGATAGACCGTCACCCGGTCCACCCCCGCCTGGCGGGCGACATCCTCGATCGTCGTCTTCTTGACACCGACCTTCTGGAATTGGCGCAGCGCCGCATCCAGGATCCGAGTCTCACTGTCGTCCACGGCATCAACGCGGCTCAGCGAGGGTTTCGATGCGGTGGCCACGGCCTCAACCGTAGCAGGCACGACGCCTCGTGCAACAAATCAGTCCAATTTGTTGCCGCAACATTGCAATAGATTTTGTTGCGATGTACGGTCTGGGCATGGTTCTACAGGCTGGCGCAGCGGAGCGTCGCTACCGCGACGAAGCACACGCGATCAACGCGCGCGACGTTCACTTCGACTTCGACTCGGTGCCGATGCATTACATTCCGGGCGAGGTGCTGGCCACCCACATCGTCAACGTCATGCATCTGGTGCTGCCGGAGGGCGAGCGGGCCATGGCCCAGGCGCTCAGCGAGGCGCTGCCGCAGATCGAGGACGAGCGGCTGCGCGAGGCGGTGCGCGGGTTCGTCGGCCAGGAGACCATGCACGCGGGCAGTCACGAGGCGGCGCGCGAGCATCTGCAGTCCATCGGCCTGGACGTCGACTCCTATATCGACAAGATCGGCTGGCTGGTCGACCGGGTGCTGGGCGGCCATGGTCTCACCGGCCGCGCCGAGCAGGAGTGGTTGAAAGAACGCCTCGGGCTGTTCGCCGGTATGGAGCACTACACGGCGGTGCTCGGCGAATGGCTGCTGAATGCCGAGATTCTCGAGGCCAAGGGCATGCATCCGGCGATGCTGGACCTGGTCCGCTGGCACGGCGCCGAGGAGGTGGAGCATCGCAGCGTCGTCTACGACGCGTTCATGCACATCGACGGCAGCTATGCGCGCCGGGCGCGCACCGCCGTCCTGGCCGCCGTGACACTGCTGCCGCTGTTCGTCTTCTCGGCGGGCTACCTGTACCGCAAGGATCCGTCGGCGGACAAGGGGCGGTTCTGGGGACTGCAATTCCTGAATGCCACCCGGCGCGGCGTCATCCCCAGCTGGACGGTGTTCCTCACCGAACTGCCGCGCTACCTGCGCCCGGGATTCCATCCCTCCCAGCTGGGTTCGATGGACAAGGCGCTGCGGTATCTGGCGCATTCTCCGGCGGCCCGGGCGGCGAGCCGCTGATGTACACGGTACTCGCGGCCGAGCCGTCACCGAGCCTGCGAATTCTCGGCGGGGTCATGGACCTCTACAAGCGGGTGTTCGTCAGCGGTCCGGCCGCGCCGCTGCTGTCCCGGCCGAACCCCTTGCGACGCAGCGGGTTCGACACCGAGCTGGTGGTTTCGGCCGTCGAGCGGCGAGCCACCGATGTGGTGAGCCTGGTGTTGCGGTCGCCCGACGGGTCGCCCTTGCCGACCTGGCGACCGGGTGCGCACCTCGATGTCTTCCTGCCGTCCGGGCGACAGCGGCAGTATTCGCTGTGCGGTGACCCCGCCGACCGGTTCCGGTACCGGATCGCGGTGCGACTGATTCCCGGCGGCGGCGGCTCCCGCGAGGTGCACGAGGCGCTGAAAACCGGTGATCGCGTGCGTATTCGCGGCCCGCGCAACGCCTTCGCCCTCGTCGACGCGCCGTCGTATCTGTTCATCGCCGGGGGCATCGGCATCACCGCGATCCTGCCGATGGTCAAGGCCGCGAAGTCGCGCGGGCGGCTGGTGTACACCGGGCGCTCGCGTGCGACCATGCCGTTCCTGGACGAACTGCCGGGCGCGGATGTCCGGCCCGACGACGAATGCGGGCCGCCCGATGTGGCCGCGTTGATCGGACTCGCGAAACCCGGTGCGGCCGTATACGTCTGCGGTCCGCCGCCGATGCTCGTCGCAGCGCAGCGGTGCATGTTCGAGCTCAATCCGACCGGCTCACTGCACACCGAGCGGTTCTCCGCGCCGCCGATCGTCGACGGCAAGGAGTTCGCCGTGCGGCTGGCGCGCAGCGGGAAGACGATTCACGTCGGGGCCGACGAAACCGCCCTGACCGCGATTCGCCGCGAGCTGCCCGATATCGGATATTCGTGTCGGCAGGGCTACTGCGGCACCTGCGAGGTGCGGGTGCTGGGCGGGACCGTCGACCATCGCGATCACATCCTTACCGACCAGGATCGGCGCGACCGCATGCTGGTGTGCGTCTCCCGCGCCGCCGATGACGAACTGGTGGTCGACCTGTGAAGCCCACGACGCCCGGACAGGAGGTGCGCCGATGAGCGCCGAACACACTCATATCGCCGTCGTCGGGGCCGGATTCGGCGGTATCGGGCTGGCCGTCAAGCTGCGCGAGGCCGGTTTCACCGACTTCGTCGTGCTGGAGCGGGCCGCCGACCTCGGGGGGACCTGGCAGGCGAACACCTATCCGGGCTGCGCGTGCGACGTGCCCTCACAGCTGTACAGCTACTCGTTCGCGCCCAACCCGGACTGGTCGCGCACCTACGGCAAGCAGCGGGAGATCCTCGACTACCTTCGCGCGGTCGCGACCGACCACGATGTGTTGCGGCACATGCGTTTCGATACCGAGGTGCTCGACGCGCGCTGGGACGACGAGCAATCGGTGTGGCGCATCGAGACACCGCGCGGGCGGATGACCGCGGACTTCCTGATCTCGGCCGCCGGGATCTTCGCCGAGGCGAAGTATCCTTCGCTGCCCGGCCTGGATTCCTTCGCGGGCACGGCTTTCCATTCGCTGCACTGGGATCACGAACACGACCTGACCGGGGAGCGGGTGGCGGTGATCGGAACCGGGGCCTCCGCGGTGCAGTTCGTGCCCGAGATTCAGCCGCGGGTCGGCAAGCTGCTGGTGTTCCAGCGCTCCGCGCCGTGGATCGTGCCCCGGATGGATCGGGCGACAATGGCGCTGGAGCGGTCGCTGCTGCGGCGTATCCCGCTGGCGCAGCGGGCGGTTCGGGGCGGCTGGTATGCGGCGATCGAGTCGTTCGGACTGATCTCGCTGGTGGACAAGCGTTTCCGGCATCCGTACGAGGCGCTGGGGCGATGGCAGCTGCTGCGGCAGGTGCGTGATGCGGCGTTGCGCCGGAAACTGACTCCGGACTATGTGATCGGCTGCAAGCGGGCCATCTTCTCCGACGCCTACTTCCCCGCCCTGGACCGGCCCAATGTGGAGGTGATCACCGCGGGTATCGCCGAGGTGCGGCCGCGGTCGATCGTGCTGCGCGACGGTACCGAGCATCCGGTCGACACCATCATCTTCGGCACCGGGTTCACACCCATCCCCACGGTCTACGAGCGTTATGTGGGGCGGGAGGGGCTGTCGGTGGCGGAGCTGTATCACAAGCAGCCGCAAAGCTATCTGGGCGTGGCCATCTCGGGTTTCCCGAACTTCTTCATGACGCTCGGGCCGTTCGGCGCGGCCGGAAATCAGTCGGCGATCTATATGATCGAGTCGCAGATCGCCTACATCGTCGACGCGTTGCGGACAGTGCGGCGCACGGGCGCTCGCCGGGTGGAGGTGCGGCCGAACGTGCAGGAGAAATTTCTCGACGAGATGGCCCGGCGCAGCACGAACAGCGTCTGGCTCACCGGCGGCTGCACGAGCTACTACACCACACCTGACGGGCGCAACGCCGGACTGTATCCCAACTGGAGTTTCGAATACCGCAGTCGTACAGCCAAATTCGACACACGATCCTACGAGGTGGCGCAATGAAGGGCCCCAGCTATTCCGTGGCGGGCAAGGTGGTCGCGATCACCGGTGCGGGTCGGGGCATCGGCCGCGAACTCGCGGTGCTGCTGTATCGCCGTGGCGCGTCGGTCGCGCTCATCGACATCGACAAGGACGGCGCGGCGGCGGTGGCCGACCGGCTGGGGGTCCGCGCGGCGGCCTTCGCCGCCGATGTCACCGACCGCGACGGTATGCGGGACGTGATCGCGAGGGTCGCAGAGGATTTCGGGCGCTTGGATGTCGTCGTCGCCAATGCGGGGGTGGTACCCCGGCCCGCGACGCTGCGCACCATGGACGGGCGTGAGTTCGATCGCGTGGTCGACATCAATCTCACGGGAGTGTTCAACACCGTGCGTCCGGCGCTGGATCATGTGATCGCCGGGCACGGGCACGTCGTGGTGGTATCGTCCTGCGCCGCGTTCGCGCCCGGCATGGCCGGGTCGCCGTACATGATCAGCAAGGCCGCGGTCGAGCAGCTGGGCCGGGCGCTGCGCGTGGAACTCGCCGCCGTCGGCGCGAGCGCGGGCATCGCGTATTTCGGCATCGTCGACACCGAGATGACCCACGGCACCCTCGACCGTGACGACCTCGGCCAGGCCCTCGCCAAGATGCTGCCGTGGCCGCTGAACGCCCGCATCACCGCCGGCCGGGCGGCCGAGGTGATCGCCGACGGGATCGAACGCCGCGCGCCCCGCACCGTCGCGCCCGCCGGCTGGGAGGTCTACGCGCTGTTGCGCGGGGCGATCAATGTGGTGCTGGACAACCGGCTGGCGAACGATCCGCGGGTGCACGAACTGGTGCGCCGGGTCGAGCAGCGGGTGCGTGGGTGATCCGCATGACCGCGCGTTTCGAAACACTCTGTGCCGCTTTCCAGCACAATGCCGCGCAGCGGCCCGACGCGGTGGCGCTGCGCTCACCGGGCGATGCCGACACGCTCACCTGGCGCCAATACGCCGACAAGGTTCGTGCGGTCGCGGCCGGACTGTCGGGGCTCGGGGTGCGCCGTGGTGACACCGTCGCGCTGATGATGGCCAACCGCATCGAGTTCTATCCGCTGGAGGTCGGGGCCCAACATCTCGGCGCCACGTCGTTTTCCGTCTACAACACGCTGCCCGCGGAACAGATCGCGCACGTGCTCACCAATTCCGGTGCGCGCGTAGTGATGTGCGAGGCGCAGTATGTCGACCGGCTGCGGGCGAGCGGGATGCCGTTGGATCACGTCGTGTGCGTGGACGAAGCTCCGACGGGAACCATCTCCGTCGCCGAGCTGATGTCCTCCGGTGCACCGGATTTCGACTTCGACGGCAGCTGGCGTGCGGTGCGGCCCGACGACGTGGCGACGCTGATCTACACCTCGGGCACCACCGGACCGCCCAAAGGTGTCGAAACGACCCACGCCAACCTGCTTTTCGAGTGTTACGCCGTCGAGGAGGTGCTCGGAATCCGCTTCGGCGACACCATCACCTCCTACCTGCCCTCCGCGCACATCGCCGACCGGCTCACGGCCCTGTACTTCCAGCTCGTCTTCGGCACCCAGATCACCTGTGTCGACGATCCGAGCCGGATCGGTCCCGCGCTCGCCGACCTTCGTCCCACCATCTGGGGTGCGGTTCCGAGGGTGTGGGAAAAGCTGCGGGCCGCGATCGGTTTCGCGGTGGCCGCCGAGCCGGAGCCGACTCGCGCCGCCATCGAGGGGGCGCTGGAAGTCGGGGGCCGCTACGCCGAGCACAAGATCTCCGGCACACCCGTGCCCGCCGATCTCCAGGCCGAATGGGCGCGCGCCGACGCACTGATCCTCTCGGGGTTGCGCGCCAAGCTGGGCCTGGACAGGGTCCGCTGGGCGCTCTCCGGCGCCGCGCCGATCCCCCGCGAAACCCTCGCGTTCTTCGCCGGGCTCGGCATCCCGATCACCGAGATCTGGGGCATGTCCGAACTCACCTGCATCTGCAGCATCAGCCACCCCGAGCAGGCCCGGCTGGGCACGGTCGGCACGATGCTCCCCGGCATGACCGCCCGGCTCGCCGACGACGGCGAACTCCTCGTCCGCGGCCCTCTGGTCATGAAGGGCTACCGCGGCGAGCCGGAAAAGACCGCCGAGGCAATCGATCCCGATGGCTGGCTGCACACCGGCGACATCATCACCATCGACGACCACGGCTACCTCACCGTCGTCGACCGCAAGAAAGAACTCATCATCAACGCGGCCGGCAAGAACATGTCCCCCGCCCACATCGAAAACACCATCAAGGCCCACTGCCGCCACATCGGCGCCATAGCCACCATCGGCGACGCCCGCCCCTACAACACCGCCCTCATAGTCCTCGACCCCGAAACCCCCCGCGACCCAGAGCTTCTCACCCGAATCACCCAAGGCATCGCCGCCGGAAACGCCGCCCTGTCCCGCGTAGAACAAATCAAACGCTTCCGAATCCTCCCCGCCCCCTGGGAACCAGGCGGCGACGAACTAACCCCCACCATGAAACTCAAGCGGCGGGTGATCGAGGAGAAGTACGCCAGGGAGATCGAGGAGCTGTACGCGGAGGAACCGGGGGTGGGGGTGGTGGAGCCGGGCTGAACACCCCGGCCGCGACTGGATGTGTCACGACCACTCCCCAGCACAACAGCAGCGAAATTCAGTCCGCTGCACCCGCGCTCAGTAGACACCAGCCGCGCGGGCTTCTTGCAAGCGCTGCCACCCAGCACATTGTTCACGGATGCCAGCCGTATCGACATGGTCGGCCTTTCCCTGAATCTGCTGTGCCAGCACTATTGCGACACCGATCTGATGCGATTGCTGAGGTCCGGAGCAGTCTTGCGCTGTCTCTTCCTCGATCAGGACGGGGACCACATCCGAGAGCCCGCAGGTCCGCCGCGCCAGGGCTCTTCGATACGTTTGCCGAGATATTCGAAACCATGTGGGCGGGTGCGCAGGAGGTGACTACCGGGTGACTGGCTATCGCGACGAGCTGGTGATCGCCCGTGCTGCTGTGGCTGAAGGCAGCAAGTTGCTTGCCAGCGGCGAGCGCGGGGCCGTGCACCTCAAAGGTGATCGCGACTTCGTGACCGATCTGGATCGGCGGATCGAGGAGCACGTTCAGGGGTTCCTCGATCGTGAGATGCCTGGGTATGGATTTCTGGGGGAAGAAGGAGACGATCGGGCGGTTGATGCCGGGACCGGGCGAGTGTGGGCGCTCGATCCCATCGATGGAACGTCGAATTACATCCACGGTCTACCACTGTGTGCGGTATCACTGGCATTGCTGCACGACGGTGTTCCGGCGGTCGGTGTCGTCTCGGCTCCCTTTCTGGACCTCGAGTACTTCGCGGCGGCGGGCTGCGGCGCTTTCCGAAATGGTGATCCGATCCGTGCCAGTGGCTGCGAGACTCTCGGTGGTGCAATAGTTTCCATCGGGGACTACGCCACCGGTGACGATGCCGCGCTGAAAAATCGACGCCGCCTGGCTATTACAACGGCACTGGCCGCCAACGTCGAACGCGTACGCATGTTCGGCTCGGCCGCCCTCGACCTGGTATGGGTCGCCGACGGCCGTACCGACGGATGCGTCAGCCTTTCCAACAAGCCTTGGGATACCGCGGCAGGAGTCGCGATCGCGCACGAAAGTGGTGCGGCCGTGGTCGAGCTGAGCGGTGACTCACATCATTTGAGGTCGGACAGCACAATAGCCGTCAGTCCTTCGCTCGCGGCTCAGCTGCTGAGATTGATCGGACAGGTCGCATAACGGGCCTGGTAGAAGCACTCCCGCAACCACTACACAAGTGCGACCCCCGCTACCGCGCGATCGACAACCGCACGCTGCAGTGGAGGCCAGCAGGTTCCCTTCCTGGGCTCACGGTCGGGCACCCCTCGGGGCGACCGCGTAGAGCTCCGAATCGCGTATGTGACCGAGATCCGGTAGGGCCATAAGGCCCATAAATGAAGGCATATCGGTTGTCGGCGCCGTGGCTGAAGTCAGCATTCCGGCCGCTCCCAAACGGGAGCGTAACTTCCGGCGCAGAATTGTCGATCTGCTGAGTGTTCGCCGCCGGGGCCGGCGGCCGACACACCTTCGTCATATCCGATTGCCGAGAGAAGGTAGACCCGGGCAATCCCACGACGGACCGGCGCACCGATCAGACAGAGAGACGAATTCCATGTCCAGCACTATCGAAAGAATCAACGCCATCGCCAACAAACTGCGGACATCGCAAGCGGCGATCGTTACCGAGGAAGCCACCAAGAATGCACTTGTGATGCCGTTTATCTCGCAGGTGCTCGGCTACGACGTGTTCGACCCCTCGGAAGTCGTTCCCGAGTTCGTGGCCGATGTGGGCACCAAGAAAGGCGAGAAGATAGATTACGCAATAAAACGGGACGGAGCCATCCAGATACTGGTCGAATGCAAGAAGATATCCGAGCCGCTCAATATCAATCACGCGTCTCAATTGTATCGATATTTCTCGGTGACATCGGCTCGTCTCGCCATCCTGACCAACGGCCGCGAGTACCAGGTCTTCACGGACGGCGACAGGCCGAATATCATGGATACTAAGCCATTTCTCGTGTTCGATGTACTCGATATGGACAAGGTGCTCGTCCCGGAAGTGGCGAAACTTTCCAAGGAATCGTTCGATCTCGATTCGATCCTCAGCGCCGCGGAAGAGCTCAAGTACATCGGCCAGATCAAGCGCCTGATCGCCAACGAGTTCAAGAGCCCGTCCGACGAGTGGGTGCGATTCTGCACAGCTCGCGTGTACGAAGGCAAGGCCACACAGCGGATAGTCGAGCAGTTTCGCACGCTGACGGCCAAGGCGGTAGCACAGTACATCGCCGATCAGGTGAGCGACCGGCTGAACACCGCTTTGGGCGACAATGACGGTACAGTTATCGCTACCCCCGCACAATCAACAATTCGCCTGACTCCGAAGGCAGCGCTGGATTCATCCGTTCCGGAAAAGAACGACGATATCGTCACCACGGAGGAAGAGTTGTACGGATTCCATATCGTGCGTGCCATTCTGGCCAAGAACATCGATCCGACCAGGATCTCCTATCGCGACGGCAAAGCCTATTTCGCAATTCTCCTCGATGACAACAACCGAAAGCCGCTCGTGCGGCTTCATCTGAACGGCAAATCGGTGAAGTTCATCACCACTTTCGAGAACGGCAGAGACGGGGAGCGTCACAACCTCGGTAATATTGTCGATCTGTACCGTCACGTCGACAGGATCCGCGCTACCGCGGATATCTATACGTAACCACCTCGTCGGACGGCGCGCCGGGTCGGAGCGTGAACCGGTGGGCGATGTCGGCTCGCCGCCGTTGCCACGGGCGGGACGACGGCACTTGCGAGAGACGGCTCGGTGCGAGTATGCCCTTGTGTATGTCGACGTCGCGAGCATCGAGAGCGGGTGGGGGCGTGGCGGTTGGGTTGCGGGGGTGTAGCGGGTGCCCAGGGGTGGGAAGGTGGTTGGGTGGGGGTGTGGGATAGAGTCCAAAGCCCTCGGTTGTCTGCGAATGGTTGTTGTGCTCGCTGGCCAAGGTCACCTTCTGCGGCATCCCGCATCCGCCCGGCTAACGAACGGTGAAGAATGACAGATCTGTGGGGTGTTGCGGAGTGATGGAATACATTGCTGTGGGCGACAACTCGACGACGAGATCAGATCAGGAACGGGGGCCGGTGGTGGCCAAGCCGATATCGGACGTTCGGCAAGCATCGATTGCCGACTCGGCCTGGTAGCAGAAGACACCGGAAGCACCATGCACAACAGGATTTTTCGCGCCGTCGCGGCGGCCGCCGCCACTACGGCGCTCATGTCCCTCGGTATCGCCTCGGCCGATGCGGATCCGGGCGATCCCACCTCGGCCAGCCGGGGAGTTCGTCCCGATCGCAGCCCGGTCGACAATCAGTTCCTGGACAAGAGCCACCTGAAGGACGCCGATCATGTGCGGCAGGACGCCGCCATCCAATTGGCGCACGCGGAGTGCGGCTGGCTGGACGCCAACGGCAATTCGGCCGCCAATCAGGTTCGGCTGGCGGAGAATCTCCGCGGGTCGGTGGAGTATCCGTACACGTTCCTGGCGGCTACCCTCGACACCTATTGCCCGTGGCATCAGCTGCAACGTCCGCACAGCGGCTGAACCGCTCACAATCCACGCAGCGGCTGAGCCGCTCACAATCCACGCAGCGGCTGAGCCGCTCACAATCCACGCAGCGCCGCCAGCACCTCGAAGGCCACATTCGCGGTGTCGTACAGCGCGCGAATCTCCACGGCCGCGACGTCGCGGGTGTTCGGATCCTGTAGCGCCAGCCCGTTCCCGAAGACGACGACGTTGTAGCCCACATCGACGATGCGCAGCAGCGGCCTGGTCGCGACCCCTTGCCCCGCCAGCAGATCCAGCCCTTCACCGACGAAGTACAGCCGCCACAGCGGCCCCAGATCCCCGCCGTACACAGCCTTGGTCACATCGACGATCGCGAAGCCGACCGAAGCGATACCGTCCACTATCTTGAAGAAGTCGCCCGCGTTCTCGGGCCGGGTGCCCACTGCGGCAACGGAATACGCCAGATCCACGGTGAGGTGCGCGTTGTACCCGACCATCGCGAGCCGGGCGGAGGAGATCTCGCACTGCCGGGCGAGGGCGAAGTACGGCGCCCAGTGCGGCTCGACCGCGCCGCCGCCGAACTCCGCGTGCAGATTGACCAGGAAGCGGCGGAGCAGCTCCAAGCTGATCGCGTGGGCGTAGTCCGACTCGGCGAAGGCGGCGGGGTCGCGCTGCATCGGCATGACCGACAGTTGCTCGGCGGTGTCCAGGCCGAGCGGGAACACACCGCGCCGATCGCCGTGCGCCACCAGGATCTCCGTGATCCGCCGATGCCGCTCGACCGCGTCCTCCAGCCGTCGCAGCGGCGCCCCGGCCAGGGTCGAGGTATCCGACAGCGCCGTGATGGTGTCGACCTCGGAATCCGCGAGCGGACTGCCGCACGCAACCGCCGGGGTATCCGCACCGAATGCGGCGGCGGGCGCCACACCCAGCGCGAGCACACCTGCCAGGACGATGATCAAGCTCCGGATTGGCCGCATGGGGGGAGCCTAGGCCGCCAGGCGGTGGATCGCAGGGTCCGCGACACGGTCGTCGAGCTGCGCAAGATCGGTCAAGCGCCGGCTCACCTGCACGTATCAGACTGTTACCCGTGACCAACGGACGTGACCGCCTGCGCGAACTCCTCGATGCCGTGCTGGACGAGGACAACACCACGCTGGGCGCGATGGCCCAGCACGCCTTCGCCTCGCCCTACCACTTCGCCCGCCAGTTCTCCCGCGGGACCGGGGAATCACCGGTCGCGTTGCGGCGCAGGGTGTTGCTGGAGCGCGCGGCGTGGCAGCTGAGCACCGGGGCGTCCGTGACCGACGTGGCGTTCGCGGCCGGTTACGACTCGGTGGAGGGATTCAGCCGGGCCTTCAGTCGCGCGTACGGGCATCCACCCAGCGCCACCTCCGCCACCGCGCGGCGGCACTGGCTGAGCGCGGCGAACGGCATTCACTTCCATCCGCCGATGTCGCTGTGGGTGGAGCGGGAACCGAAAGGCAGGCACGACATGGACCCGACCTCACTGCTGGTACACCACGATCTCGACGACACCCGGGCCCTGTTGCGGCTGGCGACCGGCCTGGACGAGGAGCAGTACCGGCGCGACCGGGGTGCGCACACGGTACTCGAATGGGACGGCCCGGATGATTCGATCGCCACCGCGCTGGACCACCTGATCTGGGCCAAGGAGGTCTGGCTGGCCTCCATCGACGGTGAGGACACCCCGCCCCGGCAACCCGACGACCTGCCGACCCTGACGCGCCGGCTCGACGCGGTGGGCCCGCGCTGGCTGGAGACGATCCGCGGCATCGACCGCCGCGGCGGCTGGGGCGACACCCTCATCGACGCGCTGTGCGAGCCACCCGAGAGCTTCGTGCTCGGCAGCGTCGTCGCGCACGTACTCACCTTCTCCGCGCACCGCAGGCAACTGGTCCGGCACTGGCTGCGCGACGAATTGCCGGACAGCACAACGGAAATCGATAGTGGCGACCCCATCATGTGGCTACGAGAGCGAGGCTGAACCATGCCCTACACCACCTACTACACCGCGACCACCCTCGACGGTTTCATCGCGACGCCGGACCATTCACTCGACTGGCTGTTGTCGCGCACCGTGGACGGCGACGGTCCCATGGGCTACGACGAATTCATCAAGGACATCGGCGCGATCTGCATGGGCGCCAGCACCTATCAGTGGATCCTCGACAGCGGCGAGGCGTGGGTGTACGACATGCCCGCCTGGGTCTTCACCCACCGCACGTTCCCGCCGCGCACCGACGCCGACGTGCGCTTCACCCAGGACCCGGTGCCGACCGTGTACAAGGAGATGGCGGAGGCGGCGGGCGGGAAGAACCTGTGGGTGGTCGGCGGCGGCGACCTCGCCGGTCAGTTCGCCGACCACGGCCTGCTGGACGAGGTGTGCGTCTCCATCGCCCCCGTCACCCTGGGCGCGGGCGCGCCCCTGCTCCCGCGCCACGTCGAGTTGAAGCTCACCGAGCTGGCCACCAACGGCGAATTCGCCTGCGCCCGTTACGCGGTGGTGCGGGCCTGAGCCGTCCGGACACGGCACGACCTCGTTCCTCGGCACGCGACGACGCGCACCGGGGAACGAGACGGCGAAACGGCCCTCCTCGCCGTATTCGCCGTCGTGGCCGCCCTGGCCGTGCCGTTCACGGCGGCCCCGCGGGCCCACGCCGCCGCAACGGTGGTGTGGGAGACCCGGGTCAGCGACCGGATCCTCGACTTCGGGGTCTCCGCACCGAACTTCGACGCACCGATCAAAGTGGTGCGCCTGCTGGTGCCGCCGGGATGGTCGAAGGACGCCACCCGGACCTGGCCCACCGTCTGGGTGCTGCACGGCGGCTTCGACGACCACAGGTCCTGGACCGACAAGGGCGATCTGGAGGCGCTCACGGCGGGTGCCGACGCCATCTTCGTGCTGCCCGAAACCAGCTGGTGCAGTGCGTATTCCGACTGGTACAACGGCGGTCGGGGCGGCGCGCCCGCCTGGGAGACATACTTGACCGAAGACCTGCGCACCATCCTGGAGAACCAGTATCGGGCCGGCGACGTCCGCGCCGTCGCGGGCAACTCGATGGGCGGGCTGGGCTCGATGAAGCTGGCCGCCGCGCACCGGGGGATGTTCCGGTCGGCGGCGTCGTTCAGCGGCAACGTGGACCCGCTGCACGCCTCCGGCGCTCCCGGCGAGCCCGACAAGCCGGGCCAGGGCTGCGGCGCCAACTGGAAACTGGTCTGGGGCGACTACACCGTGCCCGAGGAGCTGAAGATCTGGCAGGCCAACGACCCCTACGTGCAGGCCGACAAGCTCACCGGCATACCGCTGTTCGTCTCCTACGGCCGCAACGACTTCGTCGAACAGGGCGCCTACGAACAGAACTACCGTTTCGTCGACCGCCTGCAACAATTGGGCGCCACGGTCGACGAACGGTACGAACCTGATCAGGGCCACAACTGGGACGCCTGGACGGCCCAGATGCGCAACGCCCTGCCGATGCTGCTGAATTCGGTGGGCGGCTGAGCGCCTACATCTCCGGCAGCCGGTCGCCCTGCACCAGCTCCATGTCGAGGTCGATCTTGACGGTGGTGCCGACCGCGGCCACACCCGCTCGCACCACCGCGTTGTAGTCGATGGCGAAATCGTCACGGCGCAGCAGGGTTTCGGCGTGGAAGGCGGCGCGCACGCCACCCCACGGGTCGGGGCCATAGCCGCCGTAGGTGAGGGTGAGGTCGATCGGGCGGCGCTCGCCGTGCAGCTCCAGTTCGCCCGCCATGATCCAGCTGTCGGCGCCGGTGCGGCGCAGGCCGTTTCCGGTGAACCCGATGATCGGGTACCGCTCGACGTCGAGGAACTCGGCCGTGCGCAGATGGTCGTCGCGCATGCCGACACCGGTGTCGATGCTGGCCGCCTTGATCTCGGCGTATCCCGTGGTCTGCTCGAAGTTGCCGGCCACGTCCAGCCGCCCGCTGACATCGGCGAAGCGGGCCTTGATGCTCGCGATGCCGAGGTGGCGCGCGGTGGCGACGACCGTCGAATGCACCGGGTCGATGGTCCAGGGGCCGGGCGGCGGCAGCTCCACCGAACCCGCCTCCGGCTCGAGCCGGACGTCGCCGAGCGTCCCGGCGCCCGTCGCGGAGACGCGGGCGATCTGGGCGATCGGCTTGTGGCCGGGCGCGGTGACCACGGCGGTGTGCATGCCGGCGGGCAGCGCCTCGGTGGTGGCCGCCCCCGTCTCGTCAGCCACCGCCCGAGCCAGCTGCCGCCCGTCGAGGCCGGTGACGGTCAGCACCGCCCCGGCCACCGGCCAGCCGTCGGCGTTTCGAATCTGTGCGGTCAATCCACTCATGACAGCTCCACATGCTGGTCGTCGTAGCCGAGGCGCACATCGTGATCGATGTCGCCGCCGCTGACGTGCACCCGGCCGGTCACCGGCGGGTAACCGCGGGCGACGACCGTGTAGTCGCCCTCGGGCAGGTCGGTCACGGTGTATCGGCCCTCCGCGTCGGTGCGGGCGGAGCCGACGGCGGTGCCGCTCGCGTCGAGCACGGTGATCTGTGCGTCCTGCACCGGCCGTCCCGCGGCGCGGACCGCGCCGGACAGTTGCGCCATCGACGCCAGTTCGACGTCGAAACGCAGCTGACCGCTGTCGGGGATGGTCAGCGTGGTCGCCGTGGGCCGCATGTGCGGGGCGACCGCGACGAGGGTGTAGGTCCCCGAAACCACGCCGTGGCAGACATATCCGCCGTCGGCCGCGGTGACGGCCGCGCCGACCACATCACCGCGCAGGTCGGTCACCGTCACCGTGGCGCCCGCGACCGGCTCGCGGCGACCGGCGGTGCGCACCGTGCCGGTCAGCTCGCCGGAGCCCTGCAGCGTCAGGTCCAGGTGCTGCGGGCTGCCGTCGACGGTGACGTTGACGGCCGTGGGCTGATGGCCGCTCGCCGACACGATCAGCACGTAGCCGCCGGGCGTGGGCGGCTCGATGACATAGGTGCCGCCGCCGTCGCCGGTCGCACGCGAAACCTGATGTCCGCGTTGGTCGATCAGCGTCAGTGCCGCTCCGGTCACCGCGCGGCCGTCCTCGCGTCGGATCCGGCCGCTGATCGAACGTCCGCCCGTGGCAGCCGTCGCCTGAGCCGTCGTCATAGCCGACACCCGGTGCGCCGCATGGCCGTTGGCGACCGCATGGCGACCGCCGGTGGCGGCGAGCACCGGCTCGGGTTCGAAGATCACGGGCGCGGGGTCCCGGTCCACGGTCCGTTCGGGCTCGGCTCGGTGCGCCGCCGCGACGGGCTCGACCTCGACCGGCACGGCGGCGGCAGCCGCGCTCTGATCCGCTGTGGCACTGTCCGATTCGGGCTTCGGCTGAGCCGTCGATGGGTCCTGCAACGGAATCTCCTTCATGAACATGAGCACGACGCACGCCAGCAGGGCCACGGCCGCGCCGAGGAAGAACACACCGTGCATCGCGTTGGTGAAGCCGATCAGGATGGGCTCACGCACCTGGTCGGGCAGCGCGGCGATACCGGCGGTGTCGGCCTGCAACTGGTCGAGCTTGTCGGTATCGAATCCGGCGGGCAGCCGTCCGCCGAAGGCGTCGAGGATCTTGTTCGGCAGCATGTTGAACAGGATCGTCAGGAACACCGCCACCCCGAGCGTGCCGCCGACCTGCCGGAAGAACGTCGCCGACGCGGTCGAGACGCCCATGTCCCGGCGTGGTCCGGCGTTCTGCGCCGCGATGATCAGCGTCTGCATGCAGAAGCCCAGTCCGAGGCCGATGATGCCGCCGAAGACCAGCGGCTGCCACAGCGGGCTGTCGAATTTCACCTGCGCGTAGAGCAGCGCGCCGATGGTGATGATGAAGGTGCCGAGCACGGGCAGGATCTTGTAGCGCCCGGTGCGCTTGGTGACCTGACCGGCGATCACCGAACCGCTCATGATGCCCAGTACCAGCGGCAGCATCAGCAGGCCCGCCTCGGTCGGCGAATACCCGCGCACCACTTGCAGATACAGCGGCACCATGGTGATGGAGCCGAACATGGCGACACCGACGATGGTCCCGCCGCCGATGGCGACCGAGAACGTGGAGTTCCGGAACAGCCGCAGCGGGATCAGCGCGGCATCCTTCATCAGGGCCTCGACGATCAGGAACAGCACCAGCCCGACCGCGCCCACGCCGTAGCAGAGCAGCGCCTTGCTGGAGTCCCAGCCCCAGCTGCGGCCCTGTTCGGCCACGATCAGCAGCGGCACCACGCAGATGGCCAGCGCGACCGCGCCGAACCAGTCGACGCGCAGTTTCTGCCGCTGGTGCGGCACATTGAGCACCTTCGCCACCACCAGCAGGGCGAGTGCACCGACCGGCACGTTCACCAGGAACACCCAGCGCCAGCCGTCGAGGCCCCACAGGTGGTCGTAATCGGAGAACAGGCCGCCCAGGACCGGGCCCAGCACCGTCGAGGTGCCGAACACCATCATGAAGTAGCCCTGGTAGCGAGCGCGCTCCCGCGGCGGCACGATGTCGCCGATGATGGTCAGCGCCAACGACATCAGGCCGCCCGCACCGAGACCCTGGAAGGCGCGGAATCCGGCCAGCATGTACATCGAGGTCGCGAACGTGCACGCCGCCGAGCCGATGACGAACAGGGCGATCGCGGTGAGATAGAACGGCTTGCGGCCGTAGATGTCGGCCAGCTTGCCGTACAGCGGGGTACTGATCGTCGCCGTGATCAGGTAGGCGGTCGTCGCCCACGCCTGCTGATCGAATCCGTGCAGGTCGTTGGCGATCCGCACGATCGCCACGCTGACGATGTTCTGGTCGAGCGCGGCCAGGAACATGCCCAGCAGCAGGCCGGACAGAATAGTCAGAACCTGCCGGTGCGTCAGCGACGGTTGCGCACCGGCGTCCAGGACCGGCTGCGCCGCCGGTGCCCGGGTGGTCGAAGTTGTCATCAATCAAGCCCTATTCGAATCGGCTGTGGCAGTGGTCTTCTCGATCCCGATGACGAGCCGCTCGACCAATTCGGTCAGCGTCGTCCGCTCGTCCTCGGACCAGTCGGTCAGCAGTCCGGCCAGCACATGGTTGCGGATGCGGCGGTTCTCCTCGAACACCCGCACCCCCTCCGCGGTGGGGGCCAGCAGGCAGGCTCGCCCGTCGACCGGGTCGGCGCGGCGTTCCACCAGTCCGTGCGCTACCAGGTTCCTGGTCTGCCGGCTGATGGTGGAGATCTCGGCGTGCAGCAGTTCGGCGAGCTTGCCGGTCCGCTGGGGGCCGTCGTGGACCAGGCAGAACAGCACCGCGTAGGCCGGTCGCTCGAGCCCGTCCGGGCCGAGCGGGGCCAGCTGCGATTTGGTTCTGCCGATCGCCCGCATGAGCCGGACCAGCTGGGCGCCGAGTTGGTCGGCGACGTCGAGTTCGGCCTTCGTAGCACCGCGATCACGGGCAGCAACGACCATGATCAGCTTTCCTTTTCCCCGCAACACATTTGTTTAGCACTTACAACTAGTTGCTGAGGCCAACTATACAGACCGGAGGTGGCACCTCCGCAAGCGGTATTTCGAAAATCATCCCAGGTCTGCGACCTCAGCGCCACGAAGGGTACAGAGCACCGGTGACAGCTGTGGCCAGGAACACATCGCCGCGGTCTTTCACCTCGCCCGATTTGCCCGTATCGAAAGAGTCGGGGAGCCGGACGGATTCGGCAGGTTAGCGGTGCGATTGCCCGCCGAGCCGCCTAGAATCTGCGGGACCGACGCGAAAGGGAGCCGCAGCATGGACGCGGTCATCACGGAAGTCGCCGAAGAGGGCAAGCGGCTCATCGACGCGGCCTGGCTGGGCAGGATCACCCGCGACCAGGCGGTACACCGGTTCGTTCAGGTCGGCGACGGCCTGGTCGAACTCACCACCGCCGAGGACATCGTCGACGACGGCTTGGCCTGGCTGGATTCGCACTCCACCCGGCTGCGCCTGCTGGGCTGGTGCGCGGTGCTGGAGCTGCCGGTATTCGGCGGTCTTGCGGTGGTCGGCGTGCTCACCGGAGACTATCTGGCCGCGACCGTCGCCGCGCTGCTGCTGGCGGGGCTGCAATACGTGCATCGCCGGTTCGCGCCGCATCCGACCCCGATCCGCCGACCGTCCCGCGCTGGGCGTTGAGCCGCGCGCGCCGAATACCATGACCCGATGACCAAGGCCCAGCGGCTGCATATCGTCCCGTCGCGATTCGCCGTGGAGCATCTGCCCACCGCGACCTTCCCCGAGGACGACGAGTGGATCGCGCTGGTGCGCGCGCCGGAGGGGCTGACCATGGTTCGGGAGGCCCCGCCGTGGGAGCGGGGCGAGACGTGGGTGGGTTTCTACGCCGGAGCGGCCGCCCACGGGCTGCACGACGCCGGCCTGCTGGCCGCGCTGGTGAGTCCGCTCGCCGACGCGTCGATCCCGGTCTTCGTCGCCTCGACCTGGCACGCCGATCTGGTACTGGTACCACAGGAACGGCAGGACGAGGCGGCCGCGGCCCTGCGGTCGGCCGGCCACGAGATCTCGGAATCCACAGGCGCGTAAGGATTCTCAGACGTACCTCACGCCGCTCGGCGGGCCCGCTCGAGTTCGAGCAGGCGCTGCTTGCGTTCCACTCCCCCGGCGTATCCGGTGAGCGACCCGTCGGCGCCGATGACGCGATGGCACGGGCGGAGGATCAGCAGCGGATTCGACCCGATGGCCGTGCCCACCGCGCGTACCGCGGCCCGCGACGCGCCGATTCGCGCCGCGATCTCGCCGTAGGTCACGGTGTCGCCGTACGGTACCCGGTCCAGGGCCTGCCACACCCGGCGCTGGAAATCGCTGCCCGCAGTGGTGAATTCGAGGTCGAACTCGGTGCGCTCGCCCGCGAAGTAGTCGCCCAGCTGCGCGGCGACCGAGCCGAACGCCGCCGGGTCCGCGGTCCAATGCTCCCGCACCGCAACGCCTTTGCCGCCGCCCATGGACAGCGCGGTGAGCACCACGCCGTCGGCCGACGGTTCCCCGGTCAGCAACAGCTCGCCGATCGGACTGTCGATGGTGGTGTACACGGCCATGAGAATCCTTCCGTCGTCTTCCACGGTCCAATGTGCCTCGGCTCCCGAGCCGCTACCGGCGGAAATCGGACATGCCATTCGTGGTCGCCGGAATATCGCCGCGACCTCACCCGGTTGCGATGTCGGACAGCCCTACCCCGCTCCTCGAGGAGAAACATGCGGATCATCGTCATCGGCGCGACCGGGACCATCGGATCGGAGGTCGCCGCCCAACTGGAACACGGCGGTCACGAGGTGGTCCGCGCGGCACGCGGCGGCGCGGTTCGCGTGGACATGGACGATCCCGCCTCCATCGATGGGCTGTTCGCCACGGTGCCGGACGTCGACGCGGTGATCTGCTGCGCGGCCAGTGGCAAACTCACGCCGCTGGATTCCGACGACGACTTCTACCGCGGCATCCAGGGAAAGTTGTTCGGCCAGGTCCACCTGGTCCGCACCGCGCTGCGCCACCTGCGCGACGGTGGGTCGATCACCGTGACCTCGGGCGTGTTCGAGCGGGTGGAGACCGGGATGTCGTTCGGCGCGCTGGTCAATGCCGGACTGGAGTCGTTCGTGCGAGCGGCGGCCGTCGAGATGACGCGCGGGGTGCGCGTCAACGCCGTCAGCCCCGGCTGGGTGGCCGAGACCCTGGAATCGATGGGACGCGACGGTGCCGAGGGCACTCCGGTCCGCGACGTGGCCCGGGCGTACCTCGAGGCCGTCGAGGGATCGGGACAGGGACAGGTGCTGCGCCCGAGCCGGACGGGCGTGCGGGTGGTCTGATCCGCCTCAGACGCGCTGCAGTTTCTGGGCCCGCTGCACCGGCCGGAGTGTCTTGTCCAGGTTGGTCCGCATGGTGGTGGCCGAGTCCAGCAGGTAGTTCTGCCGTACTCGCCAGGGATGCCGGTCGCCCTGGCGCGGGAAGTCGCCGATCGAACGCTGGATGTAGCCCGACGCCAGATCGAGCAGCGGATGCTGTTCGAGGTGGCCCTGCGGCTCGGGCACGACCGCGCGATATCCGCGACGGTCCATGTGCGCCAGCACTTTACAGACCAGCCGGGAGGTGAGGTCGGCGCGCAGCGTCCAGGAGGCATTGGTGTAGCCGATGCAGACGGCGAAGTTCGGCACTCCCGTGAGCATGGCTCCCTGCCAGACGAATTGCTCCGACAGTTCCACCGGCGCGCCGTCGACGGTCAGCGAGATACCGCCGAAGGCAAGCAGTTTCAGCCCGGTGGCCGAGACCACCACATCCGCCGGGAGCACCCGGCCCGACCGCAACCGGATCCCTTCGGGCACAAAGCTTTCGATGTGGTCGGTGACCACCTCGGCCTTGCCCTTCTTCATGGACTTGAAGAAGTCGGCGTCGGGGACGGCGCACAGCCGCTGGTCCCAGGGGTTGTACGAGGGCGTGAAGTGCTCGGCGACCAGCCGCTCGTCTTTCAGGATGCGGGTGGACAGTCCCGTCAGGAGCTTGCGCGCCGCCTCCGGCCGCCGTCGGCAGTACTGGTAGAAGCCCACGTTGAACAGGATGTTCTTGGTGCGGATGAGCCGATGCGCGAGCTGTGGAGGCAGCAGGTCGCGGATGCGGTCGGCGTACTTGTCGCGGCCCGGGACCGGGGAGATCCAGGTGGGCGAGCGCTGCAACATGGTGACCAGCTCGGCCTGCTCGGCCATCGCCGGGACCAGTGTCACGGCCGTCGCGCCGCTGCCGATCACGACCACGCGCTTACCGGTGTAGTCGAGGTCCTCGGGCCAGAATTGCGGATAGACCAGCTGACCGGAGAACGATTCCACACCCGGGAACTCCGGCGCGTGGCCCTGGTCGTAGTCGTAGTAACCGGCGCAGCAGTAGAGGAAGCCGCAGGTCAGCGTGTGCCGTTCGGCGCCCTGCCGGATGGTGACCGTCCAGCGGGCGTCGTCGCTGGACCATTCGGCCCCGACCACCTTGGTGCCGTACCGGATGCGCTGCCCGATGCCGTACTGGTCGGCGGTCTCCTGGATGTAACGCAGGATCGACGGGCCGTCGGCGATCGACTTGGCGTCGCGCCAGGGCTTGAACGGATAGCCGAGGGTGAACATGTCCGAGTCGGAACGAATGCCGGGATACCGGAACAGGTCCCAGGTACCGCCCAGCGACTCGCGCGCCTCGAGGATGGCGTAACTGCGGCCGGGGTGCTCGGACTGCAGCCGGTAGGCCGCGCCGATCCCCGAGAGACCCGCCCCCACGATCACGACGTCGAGATGTTCAGCTGCCACGGTCATGGTTCCAGTGTGCGCGGCGCCGCGTCGCGCTTCTTGACTTCACACGACAACTATTTGATTCTGGACGACATGTCGGTGATCCGGTCCGCGGGCCTGCGCGGCTTTCGCGCCACGGTGGCCGAACTGGGCGGCGACGCCGAGGAGTTCGCCGTCGCGGCCGGGCTGCCGATCGCCGCGCTGGACGCCGACGACCTGCTGGTCTCCGACGAGGCGATGGCGCTGGTGCTCGAGATCGCCGCGGAGCGGCTGCACTGCCCGGATCTGGGACTGCGCATCGCGAGGCGGCAGGATCTGGGCATGCTGGGCCCGCTCGCGCTGGCCATCCGCAGCTCGCCCACCCTCGCCGAGGCGCTGGAGTGCACCTCGCGCTACCTGTTCGTGCACGCGCGGTCACTGAGCCTGACCCTGGAACCCGATCCGTACGGGGACCGGGGCGTCACGGCGCTGCACTACGGCGTGCGGCCGGGGCTGCCGATCCCCGTGCAGGGCACCGATCTGGGGCTGGGTTTCCTGCACCGCGCGCTGTCGCGGCTGGCCGACGGGCCGTACGGGCTGCGTACGGTGGAGCTGCCCTACCGGCCGGTGGCCCCGCGCGGGGTATACGAGCAGTTCTTCGGCGCGCCGGCGCGGTTCGAGCGCCCGGCCGCGGTGCTGCGCGTGCCCAGCAGCCTCACCTCGATGGCCGTGGCCGGTAGCGACGAGACGCTGCGCCGGTTGGCGATGGCCTTCCTCGCCGAGTTGTCCACCGGCGCGGGATCGGCCTACGAGCCGAAGGTGCGCGCGGCCGTGCGTCAGCTTCTAGGCACCACGACCCCCGAATTATCCGCTGTGGCAAGGCTTCTCACCACGCACCCGCGCACCCTGCAGCGCCGCCTCACCGCCGAGGGCACCTCGTTCGCCGCCATCCTCGACGACGTGCGCCGCACCGAGGCCCGGCGTTACCTCACCACCACCGACCTGCCCATGAGTCAGATCGCCTCCCTGATCGGGCTGGCCGAGCAGTCCACCTTCACCCGGACGTGCCGCCGCTGGTTCCGCACCACCCCCACGGCCCTGCGCCGCGCGCAGCACACCGCGAACAACACGGCCTGGTGAGTCCCGCGGCCGGGAAGCGTTTGCGGGCCAGGCGGATTCGCGCGGGGGTCAGGAGGCGGCGGGCGCCCAGTGATTGGCGGTGAGGTTGAAGCCGGGCAGCGCGGACAGCGACATGGTGGCCTCGTACAGGCGCTCGTAGCCGGTGTGCGCGATGCGCCACTGCCCGTCCGCCTTCCGGTAGCGGTCGTTGTAGTAGGCCGCGCCCCGGATCGCGACGTCGAACTCCGGCACGATCACGGTGTCCTCCATACACCAACTGCCCGTGGCGTTCTCGCCGTCCACCACGATCTCCGGGTGACTGCTCACGTGTACGGTGATGATGTTGCGGTCCAGCGTGCTTCGCATGTAGTCCACGATCGCGGCACGGCCGGTGAACCGCAGTGGCCGGCCACCCGACGGCGAACCGTAATTACCGGTCGCGTCCTCGGTGAGGGTGCCGGCGAACTCGTCCCACCGCTTCAGGTCCAGTGCCCGCAGATAGCGGTACTTCACCGCACGAATCTCTTCCAGCGCGACCAGGTCCACGCGCCTACCTCCTAGCATCGCCCCGCGGCTCACTCTAGAACACGTTCTTATTTCCCGTGGGCGGTTTCGCTCTTGCGCTTCGCGGACTTCTTCGCGCCCTTCTTGCCGTTGGACGACACCGCGGCGAGGGATTCTTCGCGGCCGTCGCGGCGGGCGACAGCGGAGACCAGCAGACCGACATCGTCGGCGTCCACGCGGACGGTGTCGCCGGGTTCGAGGTCGCCGCCGAGGACGAGGGTGGAGACCCGGTTCTCCAGCTCCTTCTGCACGGTGCGCCTGAGCGGGCGGGCGCCGAACTCGGGCTGATACCCGTTGTGCGCCAGCCAGTCTCGTGCGGCGTCGGAGACGTCGAGCTCGATGTCCTGGGCGCGCAGGCGGCGGCGTGGGCCGTCGAGGACCAGATCGACGATGTGCCGCAGCTGTTCCTGGTCGAGCCGGTGGAAGACGATGGTCTCGTCGATGCGGTTGAGGAATTCCGGGCGGAAGTGCTGCCGCAGTCGCTCCATCAGCTTCAAGGTGAGCGAATCCACGTCTCCCGCAGGGGCATTCAGAATCAGGTCCGAGCCGATGTTGCTGGTCATGATGACGATGGTGTTCTTGAAATCGACCGTCCGGCCCTTGGAGTCGGTGACGCGGCCGTCGTCGAGCAGCTGCAGCAGCACGTTGAACACGTCGGGGTGCGCCTTCTCGACCTCGTCGAACAGGATCACCGAATACGGTTGCCGCCGCACCTTGTCGGTCAGCTGGGCGGCGTCGTCGTAGCCGATGTATCCGGGCGGCGCGCCGACCAGCCGCGACACCGTGTGCTTCTCCTGGAACTCGCTCATGTCGAAGCGGATCATCCGGTCCTCGTCGCCGAATACCGCCTCCGCCAACGCTTTCGCCAGTTCGGTCTTGCCGACGCCGGTGGGTCCGAGGAACAGGAACGAGCCGATCGGGCGGTTCGGGTCCTGCATGCCGGCCCGGGCCCGGCGCACCGCCTCGGCGACCGCGGTGATCGCCTCCTCCTGTCCCACCACCCGCTTGTGCAGCACGTCCTCGAGGCGCAACAGCCGCTGCTTCTCCTCCACCGTCAGCTCCGACACCGGGATACCGGTCTGCTTGGACACCACCGCGGCGATGTCGTCCACGGTGACGTGCGGGAGGTCGTCGGCTTCCCGGCCGATGCGCTCGACCCGCTCCTCGGCCGCGACGATCTGATCCTTGAGCGAATCGGCCCGCGCGTAGTCCTCGGCGGCGACGGCGGCGTCCTTCTCCCGCTTCAGCCGGGCCAGCTCCTCCTCCGCCTCGCGTCGGTCCGGACCGGGCATGCGGGTGCGCAACCGGACCCGGGCCCCGGACTGGTCGACCAGATCGATCGCCTTGTCGGGCATGAAGCGGTCGGTGATGTAGCGATCCGAGAGTTCGGCCGCGGCGATCAGTGCCTCGTCGTCGTAGCGGACCTGGTGGTGTTCCTCGTAGACGTCGGCCAGCCCGCGCAGGATCTCGACCGTGTCGGAGACCGACGGCTCGGTCACCATCACCGGCTGGAAGCGGCGTTCCAGGGCGGCGTCCTTCTCGATGTGCTTGCGGTACTCGTCGATGGTGGTCGCGCCGATGGCGTGCAGTTCGCCGCGGGCCAATGCCGGTTTGAGCAGGTTGCCCGCGTCCATCGAGCCCTCGCCGCCGGACCCGGCGCCGACGATGGTGTGCAGTTCGTCGATGAACAGGATCAGCTCGCCGGAATGCTCACGCACCTCGTCCAGGATCTTGGTCAGCCGCTCCTCGAATTCGCCGCGATACTTGCTGCCCGCCACCAGCGATCCCACGTCCAGCGCGATGACCCGGCGGTCGGCGAGGGTCGTGGGAACGTCGCCGTTGACGATGCGCTGCGCCAGCCCCTCGACGATCGCCGTCTTGCCGACACCGGGATCGCCGATCAGCACCGGATTGTTCTTGCGCCGCCGCGACAGGATCTCGACGGTCTGCTCGATCTCCTCGGCGCGGCCCACGACGGGATCCACCTTTCCCGCGCGGGCCTCGGCGGTGAGGTCACGGCCGTACTCGTCCAGGGTCGGGGTATCGCTGGGCACCTTCTGCCCTTCGGCCTGCGGCAGCCTGGCCCCCGCCAGCGCCTGCGCGGCCGGGCTGTCGCTGTTGGCGGCGAGACCGAGCAGGACATGCTCGGGACCGATGTAGCTCGACCCGGCCTCGGCGGCGCTGCGCTGGGCGTTGCGCAGCGCGAGCTTGGCGGCCGGGCTCAGCACGATACCCCCGCCGGCCGTCGTGGCCGACGCCGCGCCGCTGCCCGCCGCGCCGCGCATCTGCGCTCCGACCTGATCCGGGTCGAGATCCAGCTGGGCGATGACGCTGCGCGACGGCTCCACCTCGGTGGCCGCGTAGAGCAGATGCTCGGGCGTGATCTCGGCATTGCCCCACTCCCGCGCCGCGTCGCGAGCCGTGGCGACCAGGGTCTTGGCGTTGTCGCTGAGCAGGCGCCCGAGGTCGATGCGCTGCACCGGCGGCTCGGCTGTCAATCCCGACGAGCCGAAGAATCGGTTGAAGATGTCGTCGAACGAGCCGAGCGAACCGGGCCAAGCTGCGGTCATGTCCACACCTCGTCGTCTCTCGGCGCCGCGCCCGCGGCGCGCTTGCCATGGGCGCCGGGCGATGGCGAATCTTCGGCTACCTCGGCGCCCGGCGATCGAATTCCACCGTACTCCGCGACGCAACCCCTGAACTCGGGGGAAGTATCGCGAATCAGCGAACTTCTGGTGACCATCGCGGGATGCGACATTCCGTCCGTTCGCTTCCGCCCACAGGCGGGTCGCACCGCAGGGCCGTCCACGGCCGGCGCGAGGACCGAACTTGTCGTACCCCTCCGGCATACTGATCTCGTCGGACGCCGATCCGGTTGCACCGCAAAGTAATCCGCAACCCGAGGAAAGGCGTTTACATGGCCGAGCTCTACTCGTCGACGTCCGACGACCGCGCCGACGATCGGCTGGCCGCCGAGATCGAGCGGCATCGGGATCTGCTGCGCAAACCCGTCGCGGAGCACTGGCGACGGGTGGACCTGCGAATCCGGTCCGCCGCGCCGGCGGTGCAGTACCTGCTGGTGAAGCAGGCGGGGCGGCTCGTCGACGGTCTGCTGATCGACGCCGAGCGGCATCGCGACCTCGACGTGGACGCCTACCGGGCGGTGCGCGACGGGGTGCCGGTGCGCTACGACGCGCGGCGGCGGGTCTTCGTCGCCCAGCGCGGGCGCAGGGAGATCCTGATCCGCCCCGACGGCGCGGAGCGGCGGCTGGGCATCATCGCCCGGCTGGCGGCCGACGGCGTGGACGTGGACCAGATCCTCACCGTGGCCACGGTGGTGGTCTCCCACCCCGGGTACCCGGGCGTAGCGCCCGCCCGGGTACCCCGCCGTGACGACCCGCTCCGGCAGGCGCACAGCCGGGCCACCACCGGCCGGTGAACCGAGCGCCGGGACGCAGTGCGATACTGCGCCCCGGCCTCGGCACGGCTTCGCCAGGCGCGGTTGGGATTTCGCGCTCCGGCGAGGTTTGTGGCGATGCCCCGGTGTTGTGCGTGGGTGGTCTCGGCGGGCGCGGGTTCAGTCAGCGGCGCTTTCGGGGCGGCGGGGGGATGGGGTGTTCGCGGTGGGTAGTGGTCCGAGGCGGCGATGGATCAGGTGTTGTTGCGCGAAGGTCCAGGTGTTGCTGGTGGCGAAGTAGATCAGGATGCCGACCGGCATCAGGACACCGGCGACGGCGGCGCCCAGGGGGAACACCCAGAGGGTCAGCCGGTTGATCAGACGGGTCTGCGGGGTGGTCTCGGTCTGCCGGGCGATGGCCGAGCGCGCGGTGAAATGGGTGGCGACACCCGCGATCAGCACCAGCGGAATCACCACGGCGAGAACGGCACTCAGCGATCCGCCCGAGGTGGCGAGGGTCGCCGACAGCGGCGCGTCCAGCAGCTTCGCCTGCAGGAACGATTGCACCTGCGCGGGTGCGAAGACGTAGTTGGCGGTGGCCGCGTTCTCGGCGGCGGTCATCGAGGTGGAGTTGCCGAGCAACGGCACCTGCGACACGGGCCCGGTTCGATCGAACGAGCGCAGCACGTGGTACAGCCCGAGGAACAACAGCAACTGCCCGACCATCGGCAGACAGCCGCGCAGGAGGCTGAAGTTGTGCTCCTGCTGCAGTTTCCGGGTTTCGGCGACGAGTTTCTCGCGGTCGTCGGCGTACTTGGCCTGCAATTCGCGCACCTGCGGTTGCAGCACCGCCATGGTCCGGGAGAACCGCACCTGGGCCAGGAACGGACGCACCAGCAGCGCCCGCACGGTGACGACGAGCAGGACGATCGCCAGCACCCAGGCCAGGCTGCTGCCCGCGCCGAGCACGGCGGCGAAACCGGTGTGCCACAACCACAGCACGGCGGACACGGGGTAATACACGAAATCGAGCATGGGACAGCACCTCACGGTGAGGCGCCCCGCGGCGGGGGCGAGGGACAGGTCAGCGGAGTCGCCGACCGCGTCCTACGACGCGGTCAGGCTCCGCGACCCGGCGCCCTGGGCCGCGCCCGGCCCGCGGTGTCCGGATTGCTCTGGCGCAGAAACGATCCCCGGCGGCGGCGCTGCGCGGAGACCGGCGGCCCGGCAGGGGCGATCACCGGGAGCAGGGTGGCCCGCGCGGTGTGCGCGGCCACCACGGCCAGCGCCACCACCGCGGCCGCACCCACGGCGACAAGGGCGTTCGGCTCCCCGACCGGCATCGCCAAGGCCGCCAGCGCGGACACGACCAGCGCGCACAGCACCAGCGCGGCCGTCCGGATCCGGGAAGTCATGCGTACGAGAGTACCGAACGCGTGCCGCCGCACCGCGATTACTGCTTGGGCAGCGCGCCGTTCATGCCGCCCACATCGGTGACCTTCCAGCCGTCGGCCGGGTCGACGTCGACGGTGTAGGTGACGGTGGTCTGGGCGCCCTCGGGCGTCTGGGCGCTGGTGGAGGTGACGTTCAGGAAGACGTTCACCTGGTAGCGGCCGTTGTCGGTCGATATCACCTTGGCGGTGATCGGCGTCGCGCTGGAGGTCCACTTCAGCGGGACCAGGATCTCCTGGAGCTTCGGTGCGGTGGCGTCGAATTTGTTCGCCAGCTGTGGGCTGGTGTTCGCCTTCAGCTTGGCGACCCAGCCGTTCACGTCCTGGAAATCGATATTGGACGCGCCGACCGAATAGTCGGTGGCGACCTGCTCGGCGTGCCGCTCGTCGGCGGCCCGGGCGTCGCGGTCGTGCAGCGTTCCGCGCGCCGACAGCCACAGCGAGCCGAACACGGCGGCCAGCGCGATCAGCGCCACGCCCGCGAGGGCGGTCGCCACCGTCGACAACCGGACGGACACCGTGCGGGGCATCGCGCCACCGACAGCGGTAGACCCGGTGGCCTCCTTCGCGTCGACTGCCCGCTTCGGTTCGGTACCACTGTCGTCCGACATAGGTTCTCCTCTACTTGACATTCACTCGCACGCGCACGGCGCCGTCGCTGCCGACGTCGTCGAGGGCCTGCGTGATCAGGCTGGAAATATCGATCCGCGGCGCCGCCGAGGTCGCCGCGTCCGCCAGCGGTCGCAGCGCCGGCACCAGGGACTTCAGCTCCGGTCCCAGGTCCCGCAGCGCCGTGGTGAGCCGGTCCAGGAACGGGACCAGGCCGCTGCCCTCGGTGTAGGCCGTGGCCGGTCGCGTGTCGACGAGCCGGCCGACCGCGGCCACCAGGTCGTTCAGGGTCTGCGTGAACCGCACGAAGGCGGGGGCGGCGGCGCTGGTCGCCGGTCCCGCCCAGTCGATGTCGGCGGCCGCGGCCTGGAAACTGTTGAGCAGGTCGGCGATTCGCGGGCTGCGGCTCATGATCGCCGCGGCGAGCAGATCACCCGAGCGGGCCAGATTCGGGATCGCGGCATCGGTGCCGTCGAACACCTGGCTCGCGGTGCCGACCAGGGAGCCGACGACCTTCGGATCGAGCTGGTTCATCGTCTTGGTGACCAGCCGCGCGACCTCCGGAATCGACAGCGGCGTACGGACATTCGCGCTCGCCAGCCGTTGGCCGTCGCGCAGGTACGGCCCGGCGCCGGTGCGCGGCCGGAATTCGACGTAGGGCTCGCCCAGCGCGGACAGGTGCTCGATGGTGACGACGCTGTCGGTCGGCACGTGCCGGTCGGCGTCGACGCGCAGCCCTACCTCCACACCGTCGGCGGTCTTGCCGACCGAGGTGACGCGGCCGACCTCGATGCCGGACAACAGGATCGGCGAATCGACGCCGAGCCCGCCGGAGTCGGCGAGCACCATGGTCGCGCGGGTGTACTCGGCGAACGGGTCGGCGCGCACCACGCCGAAGGTCAGGTAACTCGTGCCGAGCACGGTGATGGCGGCGATCCCGCCGAGCGAGGCCAGCGCACCGGCTCTCATCGCACCGCTCCGATCATCCGCAGGGTGCCGACGATCCGGTCCGCCTGCTCCGCGGCCGGGACATCCCCCGCCGCATCGGTTTTCACGCCGACGATGTTCACCTTGGGTCCGTGCTCGAGGAACGGGACGACCTTGTCGCGCAGCAGCGACACGAGCGTCTGCAGATTCGACGGCCGACTCGTATCCAATGGTCGTGACGAGGCGAGCAGCGGCAGGAACGCCTGCGCCGCACCGTCGGCGCCCCGCAGTACCGGACCGAGCCAGGTCAGTGACGTACCGACCGGGCCGAGCAGGTCGAAGATCTTCGTCACGCCCACGATGGAGGCGACGATGCCGTTCATCTCCGCCACCGACTTCTCGCTCAGGATGTTGTCCAGCTCCGGCCGGATGTCGTGCAGCACCTGGGCATTGGTGCCGACGCCGTCGAGCAGGGCATCGACGCTGTCGAGGTGGGCGGCCAGATCGATCACGTCGTCGGCCATGGTCCTGGAGATCTGCGCGGTCCGCGCGGGGTCGCGCGGCAGGACGCCGTTGATCTGATTGATGGTGTCCTGCAGCTGTGTCACCGCGCCGCCCTGGGTGAACGTGGCGATGGCGGCCATGGTGTCCTCCAGCTGGACCGGCGGTTTCGTCTGCGCCAGCGGAATGGTGGCGCCGTCGGACAGCAGGGTGCCGAACCCGTCCGGCGGGGTGATGAGGGCGACGTGGATATCGCCGAGCACCGTGTTCTGCCGCAGTTCGGCACGGGTGGCGGCGGGCAGCCGCACCGATTCCGAGAGGTCGGCGTCGACCACCACGTAACCGCCGCGCCCGACCGGCTGCGCCGCGCTCACCACCGACACCCCGGACACCGTGCCCACCTGCGCGCCGTTGGCCATGATCTTCGCCCGCGCGGGCAGATTCAGCGCATTCGCGAACTCGATCCGCACGTGATAGGTCGGTCCCGACACCGTGGTGCCGGGCACGGGCACCGAGGACGGATCGAACGCGCACCCCGCGGCGGGCAGTGCCGCGGCGAGTACGACAGCCAGGCCCGCGGCGAGCCGCCCGGCGCGCTTCATCGGGCACCTGCCAGTCCGAGCACCAGGGTGGCGGCGTCGATCTTCACCATGCCGCCCTCGGCGGTGCACTCGCCGGGTGCGAGGGCGTTCACCGCCGCACACACCTGGTCCGCATTCGCTTGTGGCACCGCCACTTTGGGTGGCGCGTAGGAGATGCCGTCTCCCGACACCACGCGGAACGCCTGCGTGAGCACGGGGGTCATGCCGATGACCTGGGCCAGCGAACCCACGTGCGCGCGCAGGAATCTCACCAGGGGCACCGTCGCGTCGAGTGTCTTCATGATCGGATCACCGAAGATCGTGGTGAGGTCGTTGAGCATCGGCACCACCTGCTGTAGCCCGTCGAACAACTGCGCGCCCGGCCCGATGAGGTCGGTGGTGGCGTGGTCCAGGACCGGCGCCAGCCGGGTGAGCATGGATTTCAAGTCACCCCAGTGCTTTTCGACCTGTTTGGACACCGAGGCGAAGGCGTCGAAGATGCCGACCAGATGCGCGATGTCGGCGTCGGGCGTCGCCAGGGCCGCGCTCAGCTGCCGCACGATGGCATTGATCTGCGGGCCCGTGCCGACGGTCGCCGAATCCAGCGCGGACAGCCCGCGGGCCAGCGCGTCGGGCGAATTCGGGTCCGGGCCCTGGATTTCCGCGGACAGCCGCGCGAGCGCGTCGAGCGTCTCGCTGATGCTCTTGGGCGTGAGCGTCTTGGTGAGGCACCGGCCGGGAGTCCAGCGCGCGGTGTCCTTACCGCTGGACACCACGGCGAGCTGCCGCGCGGCGACGATGCTGTCGGACAGTGTGGTGGCGCCGGCGTCGGCGTACACGGGCTTGTCGGCCTCGACGTCGAACTCGACCCGCACCGAATCGCCCTGCGGCGCGATCGAAGTGACCGTGCCGACCGGAATCCCCCGCATGGTGACCTGGTTCCCGGTGTACAGCCCGACACTGTCCGGCATGATCGCGCAGTAACTCGCGGTCGGCTTCGCCGGATCGAACGCGACGAAGTAGCCCGCGACCGTGAGCGCGACCAGCACCGCGGCGCCGCCGATCGACATCAGCCAACGCGAGCCCAGTACCCGATGCAGCATCAGCAGTCCTTTCCCGGCACCGGCACACACACCCGCGCCGCGGGCGGCTGCACGGCGGCCAGCGGGTCCACGCCGGGCGGCACGGTGATGGTGGAATCGGATCGGTCGATCGTCGCGCCGCCGCCGGTCAGCTCGGCCAGCTTCTGTTCCAGGCCCCGCACCGCCGCGAGCACCGGTTCGAGCCGCGCGCCCAGGTTCTCCAATTGCGGGACGGCGTCGAACAACTGCCGCAGCTTCGGCTTCAGCGCCGAATCCCAGGTCGGCGCCAGCCCGGCCACCCGATCGACGACCACCCGCAGCAGCCGCACTCCTTCGCGCAGCTCGGCCTGCTTGTCGAGGACGAGGGTCTCCATCAGGTTCACGTTGTCCATCAACCGGCCCAGATCGGTCTTGGCGCCGTCGTACATGGTCACGTACTCGTCGGCGACGGCGACCGCGTCGGAGACCTGGGTGCGCTGCCGATCTAGGGCGTCGATGTAGGTGCCCAGGGTGTCCAGCGTGGTGCGCAGCGAATCCGGCGCCTGCTCGATCGAGGTGTCCAGCGCGGCGAGGTTGCGCCGCAGCGTATCTCCGTCGATCTGCCGCAGGGGCTGCGCGGCGTCCTGGAAGGTCTGCACCAGGCTGTAGGGCAGGCGGACCCGCTCGGCCGGAATCGCCTTGTCGCCCAGCGGTTCCCGGCCGGAGGGGAACAGTGCGACGTAGTTGCCGCCGACGATGGTCAGCATGCGCACGTCCAGCGCGGACTCGCTGCCGACGAACACCTCCGAGTCGACGGTGAACCGCATCAGTACCCGATCCGGTTTCAGTTCCAGTGATTTCACCTTGCCCACCGGGACACCGGCCACCCGGATGTCGTCACCCGCTTTCACCGACTGCGCCTCGGACAGTTCGGCGGTGTAGGTGTTCTTGCCGAGCGGCGCCACGTACAGCACGCCCGCCGCGAGCGCGAGCGCGGCCACCAGCACCACACCGATGATCCCGTAACGGATTTCGCGGCGATTCTTGGTCGCCTCGTCGGCAACCGCGCGGTCCCGGGGCAGCAACCGGTCCAGTCTCAGCCGTTGCATATCGCCACCTGCTGTCCCGCGATCAGCACCCCGAACACCTGCGGCACGTCGGCGCTTCCCTTGGAACACTGCGGTTTCCAGCCCGCCACGGACTTCGGGGTGGCGGCGTCGAGCCCGGCCAGCAGACCCGGCAACCGGTCGAGCACCTCCAGCGCCTGCTGCGGATCGGGGAACAGGTTGCGCAGCAAGGCGTTCACGTCGTCACCGGTCTGCAGGCCCAGGGCGTCGAACAGGTGGTCCAGTGGTCCGAGCACCGACGGCGCGGCCATCGCGAACTGCGCCAGCCCGCCGATATTGGTCTGCAACGCCTGGAAGATGTCGGTGAGCCGGGCCAGCAGCGGCACCAGGTGGTGCACGCGGCCGCCGACCTTCTCCGACAGGTCGGACATGTTGTGGATGAGCGTGCCGATCACCTGCTGCCGGTTGTCGACGTAGGCGGCCAGCTCGCCGATCGCGTCCAGCGCCGGTCCGACCCCGCCGCCGTCGCCCTCGATGAGCGCGACCATGCTCGCGCTGAACTGGTTGATCGCCTCGGGAGAGATGGTGGCCAGCACCGGTTTCAGGCCGTTGAACATGCTGGTGACGTCGAAGGAGGGCACGGTGCGCTCGGTGCCGATCGTCGCACCGGCCGGGATGCGCGCACCCGGCTGCGGCTGCTGCTGCAGGTCGATATAGCGCTGCCCGGTGAGGTTCTGGTACCGGATGGCGAGCCGGGAGTTGTCGTAGACGGGCGCATCGGTCTTCAGCGACAGGTGGACTCGCGCCTGCGCGCCGTCGAGCGACACGCCCTCCACCTTGCCGACCTGCACCCCGAACAAGCGCACGTCGTCGCCGACCTTGAGCCCGTTGGCGTCGGTGAACAGGGCGTCGTGCGACTCGGTGTCCCCGGCCACCGGTCGCTTGATGGCCGTGAACACCAGGGCGAGGACGACAACCATCACCCCGGCGAACAGCACCAGCCGCCACGCCGCGGCTCCGACCTTCATCGCGCACCTCCCAGCAGCGGCGCCAGCACCGGCACGCCGCGCACGTCGATCTCGGTATCGAGGACGGGTCCGTCCGGGGTGTCGGGCATGGCCGCGCGTAGCCGCCGCATCAGCTCGGCCAGTTCGGCTCCCGACTCCCGCGGCCGCGGCACCATCTGCCCGAGCAGGACGAGGACCGGCGCCAGCGTGTCGGTGGTGCCGGACAATCCGGCACCCGCCGTCCCGCCGAGATCGGCCAGACCGGGCAGCAACCGATCGGTGAGGACCCGCACCCCGATGTCGTAGGACTGCCGGTTCGCTTGCAGCCGCGGCAGATCGCGGATCAGGTCGAGGACCTCGATGGTGGCTCCGGCGAACTCGCCGCCGCCGTCGAAGGCGGGACCGAGGCGGCCCACCAGCTCCGAGGCCGGCATCTTCTGGTTGTCGGTGATGGTCTGGGCGACGGTGATCATCGCCTGCGCCAGCGGGGTGAATGCCTCGACATCGGTGGAGAGCTGCGCGATGACGGTGGCCATCTGCGGTGTCAGCACCGCGTCGCCGGTCTGCGACAGGCTGCGCAGCAGACTGCCCATGGTGGCGTCGAAGATCGCGGCGGAACGCTTTCCGGTCAGGTCGATGGTGCCGTTGTCGCGCAGCGGTGCGCCACCCGGCCCGCGCCGCAGCTCGATCTCGCTGATCCCGAACAGGTTCGCGGGCGCGTAGTCGAGCTGGAGACTGTCGTCGATGCCGAACAGCTGGGAACGGTCCAGCCGCAACGAGATCCGCTGCGTGCCGCGCTCGTCGGGCACGATCTCGGTGACCTTGCCGACCTGCACTCCGTCCACCCGCACCGGGGTGCCGGCCAGCACGCCGTCGCCGATCTGCTCGGTATGCAGGGCGATGTGCAGCCCGTCGTCGCCACGCAGTCCGCGATACAGCGATGCCGCGACCACCACGGCCGCGATCACGCCGAGCGCGACCGCGCCGATCAGCAGCGACCTCGTCTTGTCCACGGCGACGCCGGGCATTCCGTATTTCGGCATCCGCTATCCCGTGAAGCTGATCGTCGCGTTGAAACCCCACAGCGCGAGGGTGAGAACCATGTCGATGGCGACGATCGCCACCGAGGAGGCCCGCACCGCGCGACCGGACGCGATACCCACGCCCTCGGGCCCGCCGGTGGCGAAGAACCCGTAATAACTGTGGATGAGGATTACCACTGTCGCGAACACGGCCACCTTGAGCACCGCGGCGATCACGTCGAAGCCGGAGACGAACTGGAAGAAGTAGTGGTCGTACACGCCCGCGGACTGGCCGTGCACCAGCGTGATCAGGCCGCGGCAGGCCAGATACGACAGGATCAGCCCGATGAGGAACGTCGGCACGATCGAGATCGCGCCCGCGATGACGCGAGTGGTCACCACGAACGGCACCGACCGCAGCCCGAGCGCCTCGATGGCATCGATCTCCTCGGAGATGCGCATGGACCCGATCTCGGCGGTCATGCGGCAGCCGGCCTGCGCGGCGAAACCGATCGCGGCCACGATGGGGGCCAGCTCACGAGTGGTGGCGTAGGCCGAGACGATGCCGGTGACCGGCCCCATGCCCAGCATGTTCAGGATCGTGAAGGACTCCACGGCGACCGAGGCGCCCATCACCAGGCCGAGCACGATCATCATCGGCACGGTGCCGCCGCCGACGATCACCGAACCGCGACCCCACGTCATATCGGAGATGAGCCGCAGGGCTTCCTCGCGATAACGCTTGAGGGTCAAGGGAATCGACGACAGCACCTGCCAGACGAAGGCCAGCGCGAAGCCGACTCCCTCGACGCGCGCCAGCACCAGTCCGCGCCGCCGGTAGAAGCGCGCGAACCAGCCCAGTCCCTTCGGGAAGTAGGTGGAGACGGCCATCAGACCAGCCTCGTGGGCAAGAACATCTCGACCACCTGGGTGACGCCGAGATTGACGATCGCGATGGACACCACCGACAGCACCACGGCCGCGTTGACCGCGTCGGCCACTCCGCGCGGGCCGCCCTTGGCCTCCAGCCCGCGCTGGCAGGCGATGACCACCACCAGGAACCCGAAGACGACCGCCTTCAGCAGCGACACCCACACATCGGCGGCGGTGGTGAACGATCCGAACGTGGCCCAATAACTGCCGGGCGTGACGTTCTGCCCGCCGACCGCGACCGCGTATCCGGCGACGATGCCGACGAAGATGATCAGGATGTTCAGCAGCGGCGCGACGAAGATCATGGCCGCCAGCCGCGGGATCACCAGCCGGTGGATCGGGCTGATGCCCATGGTGTTCAGCGCGTCGATCTCCTCGCGGATGGTGCGCGCGCCCAGATCGGCGGCGATGGCGGCCGCGCCCGCTCCGCCGAGCAGGAAGCCCGTGGCCAGCGGGGCGCCCTGTTTGATGACGCCGAGGCCGCCGGTGGCGCCCAGCAGCGAGTCCGCGCCGAGGGTGTGGATGAGGTTGCCGACCTGCACCGAGACGATGACACCGAACGGGATCGCGATGAGGATCGCCGGAACGGCGGTGACGGTCACCAGCCGCCACGCCTGCACAACGGCCTCGCGCCACTGGAATTCGCGCCGCGCGGCGTCGGTCGCGGTACCGACCACCGATTCGCGGGCGATATCCACGGCCCGGCCGAAGGTCCGCAGTGCCGACACCAGCGTGTCGGAGAAGTTCTTGCGGAGGATGCGGACGGCTGCTCGCCGGTCGGATACCGCGCTCGAGGGAGCCCGAGTCACCGGCGCCATGGGCGGTTCCGGTGTGGTCGGTGTGTCTCGGGATTCAAGTCGCTCTCTCCGTGATCGGCAACACTGCCACCAAGAAGCTAATCGTTACAACTAGTTACAGTAAAGTCGATCACGGTGTGAGCATCGCCTCGAAGGCGAATGCTCGGAGCTTGCGGAATCGGCAGGTCGCAGGCTGGTAGCGGTGAGCCGCCGACGCTTCTGGAACGTGTTATCAGCGCAGATCCGCTATCGCTATGACCGCCGCCACAGCCATTCAGTTAACCGATAGCGCACTCAAGGACTGACCGCCAGGAAGACGAATCCGGCGAACAACACGAGGTGAACGCCGCCCTGCAGTAGCGTGGCGCGGCCCGGGACAACGGTCAGCACACCGACCACCACGGTCAGCGCCAGCAGCACCATCTGGGTGGCCCCGAGCCCGAGGGTCAGCGGCCCGGAGATCCAGATCGAGGCGAGGGCGATGGCCGGAATGGTCAGCCCGATACTGGCCATGGCCGAGCCGAGGGCCAGATTGAGACTGGTCTGCACGCGGTCGCGGCGAGCGGCGCGCACGGCGGCCAGCGTCTCCGGCAACAGCACCAGCAGCGCGATCACCACGCCCACCGCCGACCGCGGCAGACCCGCGGCAGCCACACCGTGCTCGATCGATGGCGACACCAGTTTGGCCAGGCCCACCACGCCGATCAGGGCGACCAACAGCAGCACCACGCTGCGCGCGGCCGTCCGCGCCGACGGCCGCTCCACGTGTTCGGCATCGGACTCCGCCGATTCCACCGGCAGGAAATCGTCGCGATGCCGCACCGTCTGCACCATCACGAACAGCGCGTACAGCAGCAGTGACGCCACCGCGGCGAAGGTCAGTTGCGAGCCGGAGAATTCCGGGCCCGGCTTGCTCGTGGTGAAGGTGGGCAGCACCAGGCTCAGTGTCGCCAGCGTCGCGACGGTCGCGAGCGCGGCGCCGGTGCCCTCGGCATTGAACACCGCCACGCGCCGCCGCAAGGCGCCGACCAGCAGCGCCAGCCCGAAGATGCCGTTGCAGGTGATCATGACCGCGGCGAATACGGTGTCACGTGCCAGGGAGGCGGCCTCGTCACCGCCGGAGGTCATCAACATGACGATCAGACCGACCTCGATGACCGTGACCGCGATCGCCAGGATCAGCGCACCGAACGGGTCGCCTACCCGGTGCGCCACCACCTCGGCGTGCTGCACGGCCGACAGCACCGCGCCCGCGAGCGCAACCGCGAGCACGATCGACATCGGTCCGGTCGGGTGCGTCACCCAGGAGATCGCCAGGACCACGGCGGCGAGGAGGGGAACAACGGTCGTCCACTGTCTGTCGATCGCGCGCACCACCCGATCCATGATCCCAGCGGTATCGGGCAATTCACGCAAAGGAGACAAGGCTCTCCATCGACCGAGGCTCAGAGCATGCGACGTGGATGCAGCATGAGCCTGGCGCGACGCACCGACACCCGCGACCACACCGCCTGCTGCACGGCCAGCGTCGCCCAACCGGCCAAGGCCATGCCCGCCACATTCACCAGCAGTTGCAGTGAACTCTCCGCGATCGCCGAACCGACGCCGAAGGCGATGCCCAGCGCGATATTGCCCGCGGCCGGAACCGTCGTCACGGAGATGAACACACCAGCCAGCCCCGTCGCCTTCGCGGAGGTCAGCGACAGCACCCCGGCGGCGCCGGCGACGAGCGCGACGATGAACGACCACTTGTCCGGCGAGTAGATGAAGGCCGTGCCCGGCCGCGGGCCCACCACGTCCTCGAGGGTGATCCAGCCCAGCGCCCGGCCGAGCACGGCCAGCACGAGCGTGACGGCGATGGCCGCGACGAAGCCGAGCACCAGGGTCCGGAACGCGAGCACGCCGAGCACGAACCGCCGCCGCACCATCGCCACCCCCAGCGCGGCGATGGCGCCGAATTCCGGTCCCAGCACCATCGCTCCGATGACGAGCACCTGCGAGTCGTTGATGATGGCGATACTCGCGATGACCGTCGCCAGGGTCATGAAGCTCAGATATGTCCAGTTGAGTTCGGTGGCCTCGTAGGAACGCTGGGCGACATCCGCCCAGACCACCGAGTCGGCGGCGCTACCGGGACAGCGCACCTCGGCCTCGAACCCGCCGCGCGACAACCAGGTCGGCACCGGCTGAATCTCGATGCTCCCGCGCTGATGCACACCCAGCCCGCGCAGCCGGTCGACGATGTCGTTGGCGGCTTCGCGCGCCACGTCCGCCATGACGACATCGCCGGACGGCCGCAGCGACGCGCCGCGCATGACCGCCAGCCCGCTCACGCCGTCGTCGCTGTCGAGCACGCCGAGCACGCCGTCGGTCAGGTCGGCCGGCGCCAGGATTCGCAGGTGGAGCATGCGCACAGTCTGCCGCGCGAACGGCCGTGCCGCGGTCAACTTCGGCCGACGGCGCGCTGCCGCGGCGTTGTGGCTCAGGCCAGTTCGAGAACCGGACCGAGGTGAATCGCGCGGTAGACCTCGTTACGCAGGGCGTTCGCCTCGGCGTCGGTGAGGGTGCGGGTGAGCGGCCGGATGGTCAGGCGGACCAGGGCATTGGTCTGGCCGGGGCGGATGGCGAGGCGGGCGCGGGCACGGTCGGGCAGGTCGGCATACGGGGTGCGGGCCCGCACGTGGACGGATTCGATGTCGCCGGACCGCTCGCCGAGGGCGGCGCGCACGGCGTCACCCAGGGTCTCGTCGTCGGTGTCGTCGGCGATGACGACCGACAGGTCGCGGCGCACCGGCGGCATGGCCGAGATCGGCCGCCACGGACTCAGGTCGCGCAGTTGCGCTGTGCTGCGCGGGTCTTCGGCGCGGAGGTAGCGAATGTCGGGAATGTCCTTGCGCAGCATCAGCGCTCGATCCACACCCATCCCCAGGGCCAGGCCCGACCACCGCGCCGGGTCGAGACCGGCGCCGCGCAGGACGCGGTCGGCGATGAGGCCGCACTCGGCGAGTTCCAGCCAGGCGCCGCCGTGCCGGACGTCGACCTGGTGGCCGTCGCGGGTGTAGGGGTGGCGCGCGGGGATCGGACGCCATCGCGCACCCGGCAGTACGGCCTCGACGACGCGTGCGGCCATGTCGCGCAACTCGTCCGCGCCGAGCGCCGGGCCCGCGCGCAGCCGCCACAGATCGACCTGCTGGGGCTCGCCGACATGGATGCGATCCACCACGTCGCGGCGGTAGGCGAGGCCGGGGAGCACGATCAGATCGTCGACCGGAACATGCTGCGGCACAGCGGAATAGCCGCGCAGTACGGCCGGGATGTCGGCGGAGGTGTGACTGCGGAGCATCGTGGTCGGGCTGAGGTAGCGGGTGTAGCGCGCGTCGCGGGTGATGTCGGCGGGGTCGTAGCCGAGCAGGTCGTAGTTGTCGGCGATCGAGACGACAGGCGGGTTGCGGATGATTCGTGTCCGCGTCGCGGGCCAGGCCGCGGCGAGTGCGGCGAGGACGCCGTCCAGCAGCAGTTGCGCGGCATGCGGTCCCTGTGCGGGATCGGTCAGGTCCCGCACGCTCAGGGCGCGGGACAATTCGGCGGGGGTGAGGTAGGCGGGCATCGGAAACTCCTTGTGGTGGACGGGGTTCGGATTACCCCCGACCGGTCCGCGGAGTTACGCGATCAACGCGCGCAGGCACACCCGCGGCCTGCCGGCCGGGGGTACGGAAATCGCCTGCTCGTCTGCATGTGTCCAGGATACGGGCAGCCGCATCCGATTTTTCTTCCCGCATTCCTCACGTCGGGGTGTCGCCGGTGGGCAGGAGCGCGAGGAAGTTGTGGACCAGGGCGCGGTCGTCGTCGATCCGGTGGGCGACGTAAACCGTTGTGGTGGCGCCGGTTTCGACCAGCGGCACGATGCGGACGGTCCGCGGCGCGGTGAAGGTCGCGCTGCGCGGTGCGACCGTGACACCCAGCCCCTCACCCACGAGGTGGAGGATCGTGGTCCAGTTGTTCCCCTCCTGCACGATGCGCGGACGGTGACCGGCTTCGATCAGGGGTCGCAGGTTCTTGTCGTGGGCGTGCCCACCGGCGGCGCGCGGGAAGAACACCAGCGGCTCGTCGGCGAGTTCGGCGCCGGTGAGCGCGTCGCGGCCCGCGAGCGGGTGATCGACCGGCAGCACGGCCATGAACGGCTCGGTAGCCAGCGGGAACACCACCGTGCCGGATTGCTCGTCGGGATCACGCACGATCACCATGTCCAGCGCGCCGTGCCCGAGCTGCGCCATCATGTGCGTGGTGTAGCCCTCGACCAGGTCGATCTGCACCAGCGGATAGCGGTCCCGGAACTGCCGGACGCTGCGCAGCGGCTGCAGCGGCAGCACCGACGGGACGAAGCCGAGATAGAGCCGGCCCTGGCTGCCCTGGCCGATCCGCGCCACCTCGTCCAGGTCACGGCTCGCGTGCCGGAGAATCGCCGCGGCCCGTTCGCGCAGCACCTCCCCCGCCGGAGTCAACGCGACACTGCGCGAGGTGCGGTCGAACAGCCGGGTCGTCAGCAGTGTCTCCAATCGCTGGATCTGCTGGGTCAGGGCGGGCTGGGCGATGTGCAACCGCGCAGCGGCGCGGCCGAAGTGCAACTCCTCCGCGACCGCCAGGAAGTAGCGCAGATGACGCAGCTCCACACCCTCGTTCATAAGTCGAACGTATCAATTCGACCTATCAAGTATTGGACGTGATGATTCGAGGGCGGGCATGCTGGCGGCGTGACACAGCAGATCGAATCACCCGCGGGGACCGGCACGATCGTCGTCGAGCCGATGTCGGGCCCGGCCGACGCCCGCGCGTTCAAGGACCTCAACGAGGCGTGGATCGTGGAGTTGTTCGCACTGGAACCCGCCGACTCCGTCAAGCTGGACAATCCCGAGCGTGAGATCGTCGGCAAGGGTGGGCAGGTGCTCATCGCCCGCGACGGCGACGAGATCGTCGGGTGCGTGGCCCTGGTCCCGGAGGGAGACGGCGTCTTCGAATTGTCGAAGATGGCGGTGGCCCGGCAGCGGCGCGGGCGCGGCCTGGGGCGGATCATCCTGCGGGCGGCGATCGACTACGCCCGCCGCGGCGGCGCCACGACGCTGTTCCTGGGCAGCAACGCCAAGCTCGCCGATGCCGTGCACCTCTACGAATCGGTGGGTTTCGTGCATGTCCCGAGCGACCGGATCGGCCCGATGCCCTACGAGCGGGCCGACGTGTTCATGCGCTACGACCTGGTTTGAGTTCGTCCAGGAAGGCGGCGACCGCGCGGGCCGTCCCCGCCGGGTCGTCGTCGTGAATCCAGTGGCCCGCGCCGGGGAACTCCACCAGGCGGCTGCCGGGTCGGCGGGCGACCATCCGGGCGGCCAGGTCCGCGGGCAGCAGCGGGCTGTGCTCGCCACGCAGAACCAGTGCGGGACAGGTGGATTCGAGCCAGTCCGGCCACCAGTCGCCGACTCCGCCGGTCTGCACGGCCATCATATCGTCCCAGTCGAACAGCAACCGCCAACCGTCGGCGGCGGGTTCGGCGCTCTGCAGGAAGTAGCCGGGGTCGGGGATGCCGCGCGCCCGGATCGCTTCGGCCAGTTGCTCTTTCGTGGCGGCGCCGGTGGGCCAGCCGCGCACGTCGAGCACGGGGTGCGCGATCTCCGGCGCGCGCATCACGGGCCCCACATCCTCGATGATCAACGCGGACACCAGGTCCGGGCGGCGCGCGGCCAGCCGGTAGGCGGTGATGCCGCCGTGTGAATGCCCGAACACCACCAGCGGTCCCAGACCCAGGCGCTCGAGCAGCGCGGCGGCGTCCGCGACGAAGTCGTCGCTGGAGTACGTGGCGGTGCGGGCGCTGTGCCCGTGGCCGCGCTGGTCGGGGGCCAGCAGGCGTGCCCGGCCGCGCAGCTCACCGGCCAAACCGGCGAATATCGTTGCGCGGCCGAAACTTCCGTGCAGCGCGAGCATCGGCCGCCCATCGCCGCCGAAGTCCGTCAGCCGGATCGGTATGCCGTCGACCGTCATCGTCGCAGATTCACACACCCGACCATCCTCGCCGCCGACGCAAACGAATTTCGGGTCAGCGGTTCTGGTACCGCGCGAGGGCCTCGGTCAGGACGAGCAGTCGTTCCTGCTGGAACTCCGGCATCTCGTGTTCCTGGGCGTGCAGCACGTCGAGGGCGGGGTCGGCGCAGGCCCAGAAGCGCAGCTTGGTCTCGGTGCGCGGAGTGAGTTCCGTGCCGCGGCAGCGTAGTACGCGGTCGACGAACTCGCGCCCGGCCTCGGGGTACAGGTAGCACAGATCGTAGTCCGGGTCGGCGATCGCCACGTCGCCGAAGTCGATCAGCCCGGTGAGCTCGGAACCGGTGACGAGCAGGTGGTCCAGGCTCACGTCGGCGTGGATCAGCGTGGGCTCGTGGGCGAAGTTGGCGTCGTCGTCGAGGTAGCGTTCCCAAGCCGCCAGCAGCAGCGCCGCGTCGGACCGATCGAGCAGCGGGACTACCTCGGCGCGCACGGTTTTCAGGTCGTCGCCGAATTCGCCTCGCAGATCCCAGATTCGGATGCCGAGTTCGCGGGCCCGGTCGGCCGGGAAGGCGTGCACACCGGCGAGCGATTCCGCGATCCGCCGGTGAATCGCGGGCCGGTCCAGCAGTCCTCGCGCACGCCACTGCTCCTCGGACAGAGACTCGCCCGGAACGGCCGGGTAGGCGCAGAATCGCCCGGGGCCCAGCGGATTCGGCGCGGTGAACAGGAACTGCGGGATGGGCACCGGGAGACAGGGGGCCAGCTCCGGAAGCAATCGCTGCTCGTGCGCGATACCTTCGGCCCCGTGTGGATCCTGCGGCAGGCGCAGCACGTACTCGCCCCCGTCCGATTCGAGCATCAGTGCCACGCTGTCCATCCCGGCACCCAGCAGCCGCAGTCCCCCGTCCGCCAATTCCGGCCGCGGCGACTCCGCCAGGGCCGCCCGGACACTGTCTTGCCAGCCGTCGGGAAGCACCACGCTCGCGCTCATGTCCACACGCGGATCCTACGGGTGGGGCCGCTCAGGCCGGGCGGGCGACGAGCAGGTGGGCGGGGATCGGGCCGTCGCCGAGCGGACGGTCCTCGACGGCGAAGCCCGCGCGCTCCAGCGCGTCGATCAGCTCCGGGACCGGGCGCAGCCGGAAACCGTAGGCGGTGAACGGCATTCGCGCCATCGCGTCCGGGTCGCCGATGCCCACGACGAGACGGCCCTCGGGACGCAGCACGCGCGCCAGTTCCGCGCAGGCGCGGTCCAGTTCGGTGACGAAGTAGACCGTGTTCACGGTGATCGCGGCGTCCAGGCCGGCGTCCGCCAGCGGCAGGTCGGTCAGCGAGCCCTCGAGGGCGCGCAGGCGGCCCGTGCCGATCTCGGTCGAGAAGCGGGACTTGGCCCGCGCCAGCATGTCCGGGGAGATCTCCACGCCGTGCACGGTGCCGTTCGCGCCGACGCGATCCAGGAGCAGCGACAGCCCGACACCGCCACCGAAACCGATATCGGCCGCGGCCGACCCGGAGCTGACCTCCGCCGCCTCGACGGCAGCCTCGATGAGCGGCCGGTTGCCGCGATTCAACATCGCCGCCACACCCTTGCCCAGCACGCCGTGGGGATTGCCGAGCTGACCGGCGAGGGTGGACAACACACGAGCGACGAGGGCATTCACCCCACGCATGCTACCGGTGCCGCCCGCGCGAGTGGCGCCGCGCGGCTTAGAGTCCGGTGCATGACGGATCTGTCGATCGGCGATCTGGCCGCACGATTCGGGCTCGCCACGCACGTGCTGCGGCATTGGGAGGATATGGGCCTGCTGGCGCCGCGGCGCGACCACGGCGGCCGCCGCCGCTACACGCCGCAGGATACCGAGACGGTGGCGCTGATCGTGGTAGCCAAGCGGGTCGGGCTGTCGCTGGACGAGATTCGCGCCCTGTCCACCGCCACCGGGGACCGCGAGTCCCGCCGGCGGCTGCTGCGCGCCCATCAGGACCGGCTCGAACAGCAGATCGCGTGGGCACAGGCGGCGATGGCGACCATCGGGCACGCCGCGGACTGCACCTCCGAGGATCTGCGCGAATGCCCGAACTTCCGTGCCCTGCTGGCACGGGCCGTGCCCGAGCCTTGAGCCCTCCGCGGCCCGCCTACTGTTCTCGTCGTGGACGACAACCGCACGCATCCGCACGAACCGCACGCCGAGGGGCTGGCGTCGAGGCTGAATTGGCTGCGCGCCGGGGTGCTCGGCGCCAACGACGGCATCGTGTCCACGGCCGGTCTGGTCGTGGGTGTCGCCTCGGCGACCACCAGCACCGGTCCGATCCTCACCGCGGGCGTCGCCGGTCTGGTCGCCGGGGCGATCTCGATGGCGGCCGGAGAGTACGTCTCGGTGAGCACGCAGCGCGATTCCGAGAAGGCGCTGCTGTCGAAGGAGAAGCGGGAGCTGGCCACCGAACCGGACTACGAGCTGACCGAACTCGCCGAGATCTACCGGCGCAAGGGCCTGTCCACGGCCACCGCGCGCAAGGTCGCCGAGGAACTCACCGCGCACGACGCCTTCGCCGCGCACGCCGAGGCCGAACTCGGGCTGAACCCGGACGAGCTGACCAGCCCGTGGCAGGCGGCGTTCTCCTCGGCGGTGGCCTTCACCTGCGGCGCGCTCCTGCCCCTCCTCGCGATCCTGCTGCCCCCGGCGACGTGGCGAGTGCCGGTGACATTCACGGCCGTGCTGATCGCGCTGGCCGTCACCGGCTCGGTCAGTGCCCGGCTCGGCGGCAGCAACCCCGTCCGCGCCACCGCCCGCGTGGTCGTAGGCGGAGCCCTGGCCATGGCCATCACCTACGCCGTCGGCCAGCTACCCGGCATGTCCGGCCACTGAACCACCGGCCCACCCCCGACCTGACCATGAACGGGCCGCCGTTCGGGTCTACGCCCGCGGCCAGCAGGAGGGTCGCAAATCCGATTGCGCACCTGCGTACTTCGGCGGGCTCGTGCGGCAGGGTCAGGGCGTGCAGGTCGGAGACGAACACGATGGTCTCGCCCGGCGCTTGTCGCTCGACGAGCGGCGCGCTGGCGCCGAAATAGTTGCCTAGGTGTAGATCGCCGGAGGGGGTGAAGGCGGTGAGTCGTCGGGGCATCGATGGTTCCTTCGGGTGGGCCACCCGATCAGGCCACCGCATGCGAAACGGCCGCCCGATCGGGGCGGCCGCGAGGGGAAGACATGCGGAAGGTGGGGCCGCCCTAGGGCAGCCACCAGGCGAGAAACGCTTCGATCCGCATGGTCCCGAGGTTGGCACCGCCGATCGCAGCGACCAACGGGTTGAAGGCCAGCGATTCGGCACTGGCTCTGTATCCGGGGTCCAGTCGGCCGTCATGCTGGTGCGATGTTGTTCCGCCGACTGTGTGCGCTGTATGCCGGGCTGTGGTTGTACGGGTTCTCGATGGCCGTGATGATCCGCGCGGCGCTCGGGCTCGACCCGTGGGATGTGTTTCATCAGGGCGTGGCCGGGCACGTGCCGGTGAGCTTCGGGACCGTGACCGCCGTCACCGGCGTGGCGGTGCTGCTGGCATGGATTCCGTTGCGGCAGAAGCCCGGTCTCGGCACGGTGAGCAATGTCGTGGTGATCGCGATCTCGGTCGATGCCGGGTTGTGGCTGCTGCCCGCGCTGGAGGCGCTGCCTGTGCGGGTGGGCGCGATGGCGGCGGCCGTGCTGCTCAACGCGATCGCCACCGTGCTCTACATCGGGGCGGGCATGGGCCCCGGCCCGCGCGACGGCCTGATGACCGGACTGGTCCGGCGCACCGGAAAACCGGTGTGGGCCATCCGCACCGGAATCGAGACGACCGTGCTGGTGACCGGCTGGCTGCTCGGCGGCAGCGTCGGGATCGGCACCCTCGTCTATGCCTTCGGCATCGGTCCGCTGATCCACCTGCTGATCCCGCTGGCCGATCGCTGGCTGCCCGGCTTCCACCCCGTCCCGCAGCCCGAGCCGGAGCTCATCTCGGTCAGCGCCGACCGAGCCGATGCCGAGTAACTCACCGAGGCCGCAGGCCCAGGACGGCCAACCGGACCCGATTGGTAGCCCCGGTCATCAGGTTGGTGACATGGGTTTCACCGTCGTCACACCGACGTGCAAGCGATCGGCGATCTCGGCGTTCGACAGTCCCTGCGAAACCAGTTCCAGCACTTCGGCTTCGCGAGCCGTCAGCCCGGACAGGGTTGGCGTGGCGGGCTTTCCGGCCTTCGCGTGGGCGGTGACGGCCGAGTCGACCACGCGCCCGAGCACCCCCGGCGAGAACCGGCCGATCCCCGGTTGCCGCACGCCGGATGCCGTCGAGCAGTTCGGTCGGCGAGGCGTCCTTCACCAGGAATCGCGCGCACCTGGTCATCGACGGCGGCAAGACGGCGCACGCCTGAAGGCGGAATCAGTTGTCGCGCACGATGATTCCCGCCGCCCGCGCGAACGCCGGGGCCAGGTCGAACAGCTGCACGGGGCTGATGGTGGCGCCGCGCAGCGCGTCGATCCCGGCGGTGATGTCCAGTGTGACCGCGCCGCGCAGATCGACCTCGCGCAGCGTCGCCCCGTGCAGCGCGACCTGATCGAGCCGGGAGCCGGGAAAACTCACCCGGGTGAGCTTGGCCTCGCCGAAATCGGTGTCGCGCAGGACGCAATCGGCGAAGGTGACATCCTGCAGCGCGGTATTGCGCAGATTCACCGAGTCGAACTTGCAGCCCTCGAACCGGATGCGCCGCAGCCCGGCGCCGACCGCCTCCACGCCCGACAGCGCCGAATCGACGAATTCACAGTTGAGCCAATTGGTTTGGCCGAGATTGGTCCCGATCAGCCGGACGTTGCGAAGCCAGACGTCGTCGAAACGGGCATACCGCAGCATGCCGCCGCTGAACACGGCCTGGGTGAACGCCGACTCGGTGAACCGGGCACCACGGGCGTCGATCGCCTCGAAGGTGGCCGCGTCGATGTGCACGCTCTCGTACTCGGTGTCGGATTCGGGGTCGGCGTCGAAGCCTTCCAGGAAGCGGGCGTACGGCAGATCGGCTAGGTCGCGGGGCACCCCTGCACCCTAGGCGAGAGTCCCGACAAGCTCCGGGGTGGCGGTGCTCAGTCCAGATCGATGCGCACGGTGAGCAGATCGGTGCCGACCGTCCCCACGACGGCACTGTTCGCGCGCGGCAGTTCGCGCAGCCGGGCGCGGGCGTCGTCGTCGGGTACCGGGTGGGCGGTGCCGGTGTGCCAGTGGCCGTGCAGTCGCAGCCGCACCCGGTTGTCGGCCCGGATATTGCGGACGTACTGGGAGCGCTCGCCGAATTCGGAGACGAACCAGAACGAGTTGCCGACGCGTCGCCCGCCGATGGGGGTGACCCGCGGCTCTCCGCTCACCCGGCCGGTGGTTTCCAGCAGAGTCTGCGCACCCAGCCGCCGCAGGATCGGATTGCCGATGTTGCGCTGGAAGGTCGTCACTACGCGGTGCTGGATATCGCGACGATTCGCCATGCGCCGACCGTAACACCGGCACCCGGACAGGGCATCCCGACACAGTGGGCACGGCGCGTGCCGATTCCGGCCTCGCTCCTGACCAAACACGCAGCGTGGCAACGGCTTCGACCATCGTCGCGATGCGTCGAGGCTTGGACCGACGCGGCCGCGCGCGTAGGATCGGTGCCTCGACGGGCCCGGCCGAAGTCCGGAAGGAGGGGGCGGACGATGGGGCGACAGGCGGACGAACCCCGGCAGCACGGCGGACACGAGCCCCTGCCGGTCGGCCGGATTCTGCAACGCTGGCGTCAGGACGCCGCACTGGATGTGACGGAACTGGCCGCCGCGGCGCATTTGTCCGAATCGCTGCTGCGCAAGGTCGAGTCGGGGCATCGGGCCGCGACCAGGAACACGATCGCCGCGCTCGCGCCGGTGCTGCGCATCCCGGCGGCCGACACCAGGCAGCTGCTGTCGCTGGTCGATCCGGGTCATACTCCGGCGTCCCGGCCGCGGGCGGCGCGTGCCCCGACACCGCGGGAGCTGACCGTGCTGGACGCCGACCCCTTCCCGGCCTGCTACATGGTCACTCCGGCCGGACGGGATCTGATCGAGGGCGCACTGCACCGGGTCGTCGCGACCAACGCGGCCTTCGACCGCTTCTTTCCCGGTTTGGGCCCGGGTGCGGGTGTGGTGGAGTACGAGGTGCTCACCCCGGCGGCGCGCGACGTGTTCGTGCGCTGGGAGGAGGACACCCACCACCTGGTGCGCGCCTGCCGCACGCAGCTGACCGGCTTCGCCCCCGAGGTCCGGATCGAGGAGGTCAAGACCCGGCTACGGCGGAACCCCGACTTCGAGAACATGTGGGACACACCGTATCCCGCCACCCTGGAGGAACGGAACACGGTGTGGGTGCGCGACATCTCCGACGGCACCGCTTTCGAGATGGTCTTCCGGATGTCGCACGACAGCAGCCCGTTCCTGCACTGGGCACTGACCCCGGTCCGCCTCGCGGAGTACCTGAAACGCTACCCACCCGAGACCTACCCACCCCGCTGAGCGCCCCGCTCACCCGAGCCGGTCGCGCGGGCGAGCGGGAAGGTTATCCGGGGGTTCTGCGGGTGAGCAGCATCGGAAGGGACGGGGGGCGGAGGCTGGCGGCCAGGCGGGGGCGTGGGGGGCGCTCCGTCAGCGTGGGAGTGGGCCGCAACCGCCAGCGCGCGGTGATGGATGCCAGCGCGAGAGTCAGCTCGGTCATGGCGAAATGCTCACCGATGCAGCGCCGGGCGCCGTGGCCGAAGGGGAGGTACGCGCCCGCGGGCAGATCGCGGTCCTCTTCCCAGCGCCCGGGATCGAAATGGGCCGGGGCAGGATACAGGTCGGGCCGCTGGTGCACCAGGTACGGGCTGATCACGATCGTGGCCCCGGCGGGGATCCGATACCCGCCGAGCACGGTATCGGTCATCGCGGTGCGGGTGAGGATCCACACCGGCGGATACCTGCGCAGCGTTTCCACGGCGACCTGCCGGGTGTAGATCAGGCGCGGCAGGTGTTCGTGCGTGGCCGGGCCGCCGGACAGCACGGCGTCGACCTCGGCGTGCAGTTGCCGTTCGACGTCGGGGCGGGTGCCGATCAGCCACAGTGCCCAGGCCAGAGCGGTTGCGGTGGTGTCGATCCCGGCGATCTGGAACAGCAGCAGCTGATCGACGATCTCGGTATCGGACAGCCCGGTCTGCCCGTCGCGGGCCGCCAGCAGCACCGAGAGCAGATCGGCGGCGTCATCGCCCGCGGCCCGCCCCTCGGTCGCGGCGGTGGCGATCAGGGTGCGCAGCCGCCGACTCGCGGCGTGGTAGCGCCGGTTGTCCGGCGTCGGCAGCCGGGCCAGCGCGGCGGGCAGCACCATGCGCTTGGCCGCGACCGCGACCAGGGTGTCGATATCTTCGAGCACCTGCCGCAGCTCACCGGGCGTGCGCGCGGCGCGCTGAAACATCGTGCGGGCGAGTATCTTCGCGACGACGGTCATGGTCTCGGCGGTGACGTCGACGGTGGTGTCCGGCTGCCACCCGGCACTCATCCCGGCGATCTCGGCGGTCATGTGCCTCGCGTAGTCGACCAGGCGCTGCTTGTGGAACGCGGGCTGCACCAGGCGCCGCTGCCGCCGGTGTTCCTCGTGGCGGCAGGTGGTCAGGCTGTTGCCCACCACCTCCTTGGCGCGTTCGAAGAACTGCCCGCCCTTGTCGAAATCCTCGCCGCGGCGCAGGATCTCGTGCCCCAACTGCGCCGTGCACGCCACCACGACCTCCGCCGGACCCACCCGCAGTGTCACCAGGTCGCCGTGCGCGGGCAGTGTGGTCAGGAAGTCCAGGAAGTGCCGCATCCGGGGGAGATGGCCGAGCACGGGGACCGCACCGGGAGCGGTCGGCACCACGGAAGCGGCCGGTTCAGCCGCCGGAATTCGTTCGGACACTGCACTACTCCCAGAATGCCGACGCCCGATTCGCACCGGGTGTGGAAAACCCTCGGCAATCGTGTTCCGCCCCGCGGGAATTCGCTTGCCTTCCTTGCCGGATCAGTCAACCGCCGAGGTTTCCGGGGTGTCAATTCACACCTTGTGCAAATCATGCGGTCGCCGCACCGGACCGCCGGTGCGGCAGGCGTTTTCACAAGATGTGCATTGACGGCTGGACCGCCGCGGCAGTTGACTGGTGACGCACGGACGGTAGCGATCGCCGTAACGACCCGCACCAGGCCTTTTCTACCGCACCCTCGGCGATTCGAGGGGTTCGCCGAAGACGTGGAGTGCAACCATGACCGTGTCCGCCACACTCGCGCTGCCCACGCGGCGCGAGCAACCGTTCGTCATCGGTTACCTGCGCACCGATCTGTGCCGCCCGCTCAGCAGCGTGCGCTGGGGCGCGGCCGAAGACGATGCGGAACAAGCGATTCGGGCCATCGCGGCCCGGCACGACTGGCACCTGCTGTACCTGCTGCGGGTGCAGCCGCAGCCCGATGTCATCGCCGAGCCGATCGAGCATCTGCTGAACTTCGCGCACATGATCGCCCCCGACGCGATCGTCGTGCCGAAACGGCTGCACCTGCGCGACGCCCAGGGCGCGGACCGCCTCGACGAAGTCTGCCGGGCGTGCCGAGTGGTGACCGCGGCCCCCGAGAAGTTGTGGCCCTGCACCGGATCCGATATCGCGTTCGACCCCGCCGAGCCCACCGGCACCCCGTGGTGATGGGCGGGCGGGCGGAAGTTATCGCACCGGTTCGAAGTCCGTCTGGCCGGTGTCGGTGAGCTCGTAGATTCCCGAGGCCAGTTCCAGCGCGGTCACGGTGCGGGCGGCCGCCTCGTCGACGTGGATGCGCGGCGGCTCGGGGTAATCGCTCGGGTCGGGGTAATAGGTGTCGGGGCCGTAGAACTGGCCGTAGCGCAGGACCACGCCACCCACACCGAGCACCGCCTCCTCGAGATAGTCCTTGGCGGCCTTGCCCTCTCCGGTCATCTCCCACGCGACGCTCTGCGCCAGTACCCGTTTCGTGCCCGCGGCCCGCGCCGCCGCCAGCAGGTTGGCGGTGCCCTCCTGCCGGATGCGCGCGTTCGCCGACCGTCCGGCGGGGAGATCGGCGTGGTTGTCGGGAAGGTCGGTGAGCTGATGGATCACCATGTCCGGGGCGAAGGCGCGTACCGCCTGCTCCAGCCCCGCCGCGTCGTACACGTCGCACACGACCGGCTCGGCCCCCAGTTCGGCCAGTTTCGACACCTTGGCCGACGACCTCGTCATCCCCGCGACCGTACAGCCGACCGCGACCAACAGCGGCGTCAGCCGCACACCCAACACACCACTGGCACCCGCCACGAAGACTCGCACAGCGCCACCATAACCATCGGCGGGCGAGCGCGGCCGGGTGACATCCTCACAGCAGGCAGAGCAGGATCCCCGACGCCGCGGTGGCGGCGAACAGCAGCGGGCCGCTGACGCCCAGCGCGATCCCGGTGAGCAGGCCCGCGCGGGTCTGGACGTGCCAGCCGGCGCGCGGCATGGCCAGGCGTTCGGCGCGGGCCAGTACATCGACGCCGCTCGCGGCGAGCGCGCCCGAGGGCGCCGCACCGGAGAGCGCGAGCAGACCCGACAGCAGCGGGGCGCGGCCGTGGCGGCGCACCGCGGAATCGTCGGCGCACATCTCCAGCAGCCGGGCGACCTCGCGCGCGCCGACGGTGCACAACCGCAGCCGCGGGAACGTGGTCGCCAGCCCGCGCATGATCGTCAGCAGCAGCGGATGCCGGTGCCGCAGATGCGCGTGCTCGTGCGCGAGCACCGCCGCCAGTTCGTCGTCGGCCAGCGCCGCCATCGCACCGCTGGTCACCACGACCACGTTCGGCACGCCCTCCACGCAGTAGGCCGCGCGCTCGTCGGACTCCAGCACCACCACATCGCCGACGTCGTGCCGATGCACCCGGCGGCCGGTCAGCCGCAGCGCCTCGGCGTGTTCCCGCGCGCGCAGCCGCATCCGCCGATGCAGCCGGGCCAAGCGGACGCCGAGCACCAGGGCCGCCACCGACAGCGCGCCGGTCAATCCCATCAGGCCGAGCTGGGCCGCGAAACCGGCGTGGCCGACCGCGATCTCCTCCGCCTCGTGCAGCCCCGAGAGCACCGGCCCGTCCGGGCGAAACCAGGAGTGCGTGAGATCCGCCAGCGCCACGACCAGAGCCACACTCCAGGAACCGAGCGCGCTCACGATCAGGGTCAGCCAGGCGAGCACGCCCAGCCCGGGCAGCACCCCGTGCCGCGTCAATCGCGGCAGCAGCCGGGGCGCGGCCGCCGCCACCACGACGGCGTAGAGAAACAGCCCGATCGCGACGCTCACACCCGCACCTCACCGGTCGGCGCGACCCTCAGCCGGACGGTCCCGCGCGAATTCATGTTCCCCTCGCCAATCTCCGCAGTGCCGCGCGCAGCCGGTCGGACTCCTCCGGCCCGATCTGTTCGACGAAGTGGGCCAGCACCAGTTCCGAGCGGCCGCCGTCGTCCAGTGCCTCGCGCATCAGCCGGGCGCTGTGCTGCTCACGGGTGAGTGTGGGCCAGTAGCGGAACGCCTTGCCCTCGCGGCGGCGCTTCAGCCAGCCCTTCCGATGCAGGTTGTCCATGGTCGACATAACGGTCGTGTACGCGATATCGCGTTCACGGGTCAGTTCGTCGAACAGTTCCCGGACGGTGGTCGGATCGCCGTCCCGATTCCAGAGACGGTCCATGACCACCGACTCGAGTTCCCCGAATCCGCGCGTGCGCACCGTACCTCCTCGTCGTGCCGCCGCTCCGGCGACCGGACGGCTTACCTGGACATAATATCTACGTGTTTAGACAGTAAATTGGCCGACGAAACCGGCTGCGCCACTTGACCCGCCCGGATTGCCTGAACTACTGTCTACGTACGTAGATAGTAGAACACATGCTTCGGCGGATCGCTCCCTCAGGTGACCGTCGGAGGTCACGACGCGACCGGCCGGTCGTGCACGGCATTCCGGGCTTCCCTCATCGTCCCGGGCGGCCGTCGGCGCCAGGGGACAACAAGCGCGCCGCACATCGGTCAGCGCGCTCGCGACCAGCACCGCCCCGGACTCCCGCGCCGGCACGCCGGACTCCGGGGCGGTCGCACACGCGTCACAAAGATTGCCCGCGCGATACCCCACAGGGAATGGCACGGCCTCCGTGCGGCGGTGAGGATGGGCACCATGACTACCGCCGTGGCAGATCCCGGCCCCTTCGCCCGCGAGTTGCGCCGGTGGCGCGGGCTGCGCCGCTGGAGCCAGCTGGACCTGGCGCTGCGTGCCGACACGACCCAGCGCTACCTGAGCTTCCTCGAGCAGGGGCGGTCCCGGCCGGGACGGGAGATGGTGGTGCGGCTGGCCGAATCGCTGGAACTGTCGCTGCGCGAACGCAACGCCCTGCTCATGTCGGCCGGTTACGCCCCGGCCTTCGACGAAACCGACTGGGCCGCACCACGGCTGGAGCCGGTCCGGGAGGCACTGCGCGGCATCCTCGACGGGCACATGCCGTATCCGGCGCTGATCGTGGACCGGCACAGCACGTTGATCGAAGCCAACGCGGCCTTCGGCCTCTTCCTCGACGACTGCGCGCCCGAACTACTGCGGCCGCCGGTCAACGTGCGGCGCCTAGCCCTGCATCCGGACGGCCTCGCGCCGCGGGTGCTCAATCTGCCCGAATGGGGTCGGCACGTCACCGAGTCGCTGCACCGCCGCGTGCGCATCAGTCCCGACCCGCAACTCGAGGCATTGCTCGCCGAGTTGGAGGGCTATCTGCCGCCGGTCACACCCGGCCCGGGCTACCTCGGCTTCGCGGTGCCGCTGCGGCTGCGCGCCGAGGCGGGCGAACTGCGGCTCATCACCACGCTCACCTCGTTCGCGACCGCCACCGACGTCTCCCTGTCGGAGTTGCACCTGGAGGCGTTCCTGCCCGCGGACGAGGCCACCGCGCGCATCCTGCGCGAGCGCGCGGCGGGGTGAGTCGGCGGCCGCTCACCACGCCTTGCGCGCGGTCAGCAGCCCCGCGCCGTACCGGCTCGCGCGGAACTCGGACGTCTCGAATCCCACGCCGACGAGGCTGTCGGCGTAGCGGCGGACATTCACCTCGCGGAACGGATCCCGCCGCGCCGCGGGCTGTTCGGAGTCGGCACCAGAACGCGACACCCGCCCCATGACCTCGGCGACGGCCCGCATCAGCCCGGTCGGGTGCGCGTCGGCGAGCAGCAGCCGCCCGCCGGGCCGCAGCACCCGATACATCTCCGCGAGCGCGTCCGCGCGCCGCTCGGCGGCGACGTGATGCATGACGAAAGTACAGGTCACTAGATCGAATTCGGCATCGGCCACCGCAAGTGCCTGCGCCACACCGACTTCGAAGCCGATATTCGCCGCGGCGGCGTGCGCCCGGGCGTAGTCGACCATCGCCCGGGACGCATCGATGCCGAGCACACTGCCGCCCGGGCCGACCGCCGTCGCCAGCGCGGCGGCCAATTTGCCCGGCCCACTGCCGATATCGAGTACGCGGTCGCCGGGCACGGCGCCACCGACGGCGACCAGTTCCGCCAGCAGGCGGCGGTGCCGCCCGCCGAAGATCACCGCGTTGAGGGCGTTGTAGCGGCGCGGACTGGTGATCAGCAGCCCGTTCTCATCGGGAACGATGACGGGGAACAGTTGTAGGTTTCGGGACATGTGTTCATCTTCGAAACCGCGCGCCGGCCGGGCCAGAACCGAAGTCCGCCGATCCGTCCGGTTCGGGACGGTTCCTCGAATTCTGTCCGGAACCGCCGGGAGACAGCGATGACCGAACCGGCCGACCGTCGCGTGCGCCGCACTCGCCGGGCACTGCACCAGGCGCTGATCGGCCTCATGCTGGAGCGCGGTTATGCCCGGATCACGGTGCAGGACATCCTCGATCGCGCCGATGTCGGCCGCTCGACCTTCTACGCCCACTTTCGCAACAAGGACGACCTGCTGGTCGGCAGCAGCACCGACTACCTGCGCCAGGCGGTGGCCCAGACCGTGCCGCGCACCGCCCCGCCACTGGCTCCCGCACGGACGCTGCTGCGGCTCGCGGCCGAACATCCGGACCTGTACCGCGCACTGATCGGCCCCAAGAGCGGCGCCGTGCCGCTGCGCGCGACCCAGCAGATGATCGCCGGAATGCTGGCCGACCACTTCCGCGAGCGGTTCGACCTTCCCGACGAGGAATTCGCCGACACCGTCGCGTTTGTGTCCTGGGGTCTGCTCGGGTTGATCGGCGCGGTGATCGATCCCCGCCGCCCCACGCCGCCCGACGCCGCGTTCCGGCGCCTCGAGGCACTGGTCGGGCCCGGGATAAGCGCCTACTTGCCCTCGAATACTCGTGAACGTATATTCGTAGACGAGTAAGGAGGTGTGATGGCCGAGAAGCGGAAGGTGGGCAACCTGCTCGCGCTCGCGGTGCTCGCGGTGCTGTTCGAGCGGCCGATGCACCGCTACGAGATCGCGGCCACGCTGAAGGAGCGCGGCAAAGAGCGCGACATGGATATCAAGTGGGGTTCGCTCTACACCGTCGTGCAGAACCTGGAGAAGCACGGCTTCCTCGAGATCGTCGGCAGCGAGCGCGCCGGCGCCCGGCCCGAGCGCACCATCTACCGCATCACCGAGGCGGGCCGCGCCGAACTCGACGACTGGACCCGCGAACTGGTCGCCACCCCCGAACCCGAGCATCACCGGTTCGTCGCCGGCCTGTCCATCCTGGCGCTGCTGCCACCCGACGACGTGGTCGCCCTGCTGGGCGAGCGGCTGCGCCGGCTGGCGGCGATCATCGCCGCCGAGCGCGAGGAGATCGCGGCCCAGCGCGCGGCCATCCCCCGCCTGTTCATCGTCGAATCCGAATTCCAGCTCGCGATGCTGGAGGCCGAGGCCCGCTGGGCCGCGGCGCTGCGCGACGAGCTGGCCGCGGGCACCTTTCCCGACCTGGACGTGTGGCGGCGCATGCACGCCGAGGGCGTCGAGCCCGCCGAGGTCGTCGAAATGGTCGAAAGGGGGGACTTCACGCTGTCGACGGACACCTGATCACCAGGCGTCCTGACCGAAACCGGGCCCGGAGAGGTGCGGCAACACCTCGCCGAGCCCGATCCTTTCACCGTCTCGAACCGCATTCGCGCAGGCGAACCCGGCCCAAGTGTGGCAACTACAGGATAACGGGGCACCCTGCGCGGATCGGTTCGGGCAACCGAACCCACCAGGGAGAACACCTATGTCCATTCGGACCGCACTGGTCATCGGCGGCGGCATCGCCGGTCCGGTGACCGCCACCGGGCTGCGCCGGGCCGGCATCGAGGCCCGCGTCTACGAGGCGTATCCGGGCCCGGCATTCAATATCGGCAGCGCCCTCGGTTTCGCCCCCAACGGCCTGGCCGCGCTCGACGTCATCGGCGCCGGTGACGCGGTACGCAAGGTCGCGCTGCCGATGACCGACACCGTGATGTCGTTGGGGCACAAGCAGATCAGCATGCCCGCGCTGCCCGGCGTGGAGCCGCTGCAGGTGGTCGACCGCAGCAGCCTGCACGAGGTACTGCACGACGCCGCGGTCGCGGCGGGCGTGCCGTTCGAGTACGGCAAGCGGCTGATCGGCGTCGACGAGCACTCCGACGGTGTCACCGCCCACTTCGCCGACGGCTCCGCCGCCACCGCCGACGTCCTGGTCGGTGCGGACGGCATCAAGTCGATGGTGCGTACCCTGATCGACCCGCAGGCCCCGGCCGCCGACTACCTCGGCATGCTCGGCTTCGGCGCCTACACCCGCTGCTCGTTCGACCTGGCGCCGCGGACCATGGTGTTCGCGTACGGCAAGAACGCCTACTACCTGTACTGGTCGCTGCCCGACGGGCGGATCGGGTGGGGCGCGAACCTGCCGCACCGGCAGTACCTTTCGCTGTCGGAGGCCCGCAAGGTGCCCGCCGAGCAGTGGTTGCGGATCCTGCGCGAGACCTACGGCGACGATGTACCGGGCGGCGAACTGGCCCGCAGCACGGCCCCGGAGGAGCTGGCCGTGACCGGCGCCCTGCACATCATGCCGCCGGTCCCGACCTGGCATCGTGGCCGGATGGTCCTGGTCGGCGACTCGGTGCACGCGCCGTCGAACAGCACCGGACAGGGGGCGTCGCTGGCCATCGAGAGCGGTATCCAGCTGGCCCGCTGCCTGCGCGACTGTGCCGACCCGGCAACGGCTTTCGCCACCTACGAGCGAATCCGCCGACCTCGGGTGGAACGCATCGCCGCCCGGGGTGCGAAGATCAGCCACAGCAAGACCGTCGGCCCGGTCATGCGCCGGATGATGCCGGTGCTGATGCCGCTGGCGGGCAAGCTGATGAAGCTGGAGGAGACCATGCTGCGGGAGCAGAGCTACGTCATCGATTGGGACGCGCCGGTCGATGTCGGGGCCGAACTCGCCCGAGCCTGAACACGTTTCGCGTATCCCGCCCGCGCCCTGCGCCGGGCGGGATCGCGGTCAGCGCGCGCGGGCGGCCGGTAGCACGTCGGGCCGCTCGGTCTCGTCGAGCAGTTTGGCGACGATATTGTCCAGCGCGCGATCCAGCAGCACCCGATCGTCGGGATCGGCGCAGTCCCAGTCCTCGACGTACTCGCACAGCCAGCGGCGCCAGGCAGCGAAGATCCGATCGAATTCCGCCTGCCCAGCGTCGGTGAGATCCAGTAGCGCACCGTCGAATTCGACATAGCCGTTGCGAACGGCCTTGTCGTACACCGGTTCCAGGACTTCCGGCGGCATCCAGTGGGCGCGGGCGATCGCCGCCAGCGTCGCACCGCCGCGCACCCGGTTCAGCATCTCCACCTGCCCGATCGCCCATGCCTGATCGCGCGAGAGGGCGCTGTCGGCGGCGGCCAGGATGCGCGGATCGGGCAGTTCGTCGTCGCGCAACCGGCGCAGCACGCTGGCCAGCGAATGTTCCAGCCGCACCACACGATCGGCGGAATCGGGCACCGCGAAACCGCCGCCCACGTCGGTGGCCTCGGCGCGGGCGCTGTCGCGCAGCGGCACCTGCCGCAGGAACCACGCGACGAGGAATCCGAGCACCGCCACCGGCACCACCCAGCGGAACACGTAGTCGATGGTCTGGGCGTAGGCGTCGACGATCGGGAGGCGCTGCGCTTCCGGAAGTCGGTGCAGCAGTTGCGGACTGCCCGCCGCGGCCGGAGGCACGCCTGGATCCTGCGCGAGCGCCTGCTCCAGGTTCGGTCCGATCCGGCCGCTGTAGAGGGTGCCGAAGATGGCGGTGCCGAACGTGCTGCCGACGGTCCGGAAGAACGTCACGCCCGAGGTCGCGGTGCCGAGATCGGTGTAGGGCACGGTGTTCTGGACGACGATGGTGAGCACCTGCATCGCCAGGCCGATACCCAGACCCAGGATCAGCATGTACAGCGACTCCAGCCAGAAGCCGGTGGTGCGGTCCATGGTCGACATCAGATACAGACCCAGCGCCATCACGGCGGTACCCGCGACCGGAAAGTACTTGTACTTCCCGGTTTTTCCCACCACCTGGCCGGAGACGATCGAGGTGGTGAACAACCCCACCACCAGCGGCAGCGTGCGCACGCCCGATGCGGTCGCCGACACCCCGTTCACGTACTGCAGATACGCGGGCAGGTAGGTCATCGCACCGAGCATCGCGAAGCCGACGATGAAGCTGAGGATCGAGCAGACGGTGAACACATTGCTGCGGAACAGATGCATCGGCAGCATCGGTTCGGCCGCCCGCAACTCGACGAACACGAACCCGGCCAGCAGCACCACCGCCGCCGCGAACAGCCCGAGAATCGTCGCCGAACCCCACGGATACTCCTGCCCACCCCATTCCAGCGCCAGGATCAGGCAGCTCACCCCGACCGCCACCAGCGCGATCCCGGCATAGTCGACCACCGGCCGCACCGCCGCGCGCAGGGCCGGAATCGCCCGCGCCGCAACGACGATCATGAGGATCGCGATCGGCACGTTCACGTAGAAGCACCAGCGCCAGCTGGCATGGTCGGTGAACAGTCCGCCCAGCGTCGGGCCGACCACGGTGGTGACGCCGAAGACCGCGCCCAGCGCGCCCTGGTACTTGCCGCGCTCCCGCAGCGGGATGACATCGGCGATCAGCGCCATGGACGTCACCATCAGCCCGCCCGCGCCGACGCCCTGGATGGCGCGGGCGATCACCAGCAGCGTCATGCCGTGCGCCAGCCCCGCGACCATCGAACCGATGATGAACACGAGCCCACTGAGCTGGAACACCAGCTTGCGGCCGAACAGGTCACCGAACTTGCCGGCCAGCGCGGTCGCCACCGCCTCCGCCAGCAGATACGACGTGACCACCCAGGCCATGTGCCCGGCGCCGCCGAGGTCGGCGACGATCGTCGGCAGCGCGGTGGACACGATGGTCTGATCGAGCGCGGCCATGAGCATGCCCAGCACGACGGTACCGAAGACCACATTGGCGCGGGCGTGGCTCACGGGTTCGGGGGCATCGGCTACTGCGGCGGCAGCGGTCATTAGCCCAGTATGTGCCGGAAGGCCGTATTCTTCCCGAAGACACGGCAACAACCCAGCTCCATGCGATTCCGATGCAGTAGCCGAGAGATGTCGGCAGGTCGGCCGTGTCGGATACTGTTCCCGGAACTTACTCTGAAGTAAGGTCGGGGGTGAGAGAATGCACCGACGCTTCTCGTACACGGTAGGGCAGTGAGGTCTCGACATGGCGTGGAACCCCAGCGAAATTCCGGACCTGACCGGGCGGACGTTCGTGATCACCGGAGCCAACGGCGGTATCGGCAAGCACACCAGCCGGGTGCTGGCCGCCAAGGGCGGCACCGTGATCATGGCCTGCCGCGACACCACCAAGGCTCAGCGGATCGCCGACGGCCTCGCGGGTGATGTCCGGGTGGCCGCGCTGGATCTGGCCGACCTCGCCTCCATTCGCGAATTCGCCGAACAGACCGGCGAATTCGATGTGCTGATCAACAACGCCGGGTTGATGAACATCCCGTTCTCGCGCACCAAGGACGGCTTCGAAACCCAATGGGGCGTCAATCATCTGGGCCACTTCGCGCTGACCGGCCTGCTGCTCGACCGCATCGGCGACCGGGTGGTGACGCTGTCGAGCATCGCGCACAAGCAGACCCCGAAGCTGTGGGTCGACGATCTGAACTACGAGAAGCGCAAGTACCAGCGCAACCTGGCCTATGCGCAGGCCAAGCTGTCGAATCTGATGTTCGCCCGCGAGCTGCAGCGGCGGCTGGCCGAGTCCGGCTCCGCCAAGAAGTCCTACGCGGTGCACCCGGGCGTCTCCGCGACCGACCTGTTCACGCGGACCGAGACGCCCCTCGACAAGGTCGCCAAGCCATTCATAGCCACGGTCGGGCACTCCCCCGCCAAGGCTGCCGAGTCGAGCCTGTTCGCCGCCACCACACCCGACGCCGACCCGAACACGTACTGGGGCCCGACCTGGATGTTCGGCGCGCGCGGCCCGGTCAAACCGTCGCCGTCGAACAAGCTGTCGCAGAACCGCGAGCTGTGGCGGCGGCTGTGGGAGGAGTCCGAGCGGCTGACGGGCGTCACCTACAAGTTCTGAGCGGCGCGATTCGGGAGGGCCTGCCACTACGTACCGTGTAGTAGACGAGTACCGTGGTAGGCGTGTCCGCTCCCCACCGCCACCCGGCTCTGATCATCCTGGTGATCGTCGCCACGCTGGTCTGCCTGGCGCTCGGCTGGTGGCAGTGGGGCCGGTTCGAATCGTCGACCGGCACGGCGCAGAATCTCGGTTACGCCCTGCAATGGCCGCTGTTCGCGGGGTTCGTGGTGTTCGCCTACTTCCGGTTCGTGCGCCTCGAGCGCGAGACCGCGGCGGAGGAACAGGGCGAGGACGCGACCGAGTCGGCGAAACCCGTTGTGCAGCGCGAAATTCCACCCGGCATCCTGCCCGAACGGCCGACCGCGCGCCGCGACGACGATCCGGTCCTCGCCGAGTACAACCGTTACCTGGCGCAGCTGAACGCCCAGGACACGAGCGGCCCACCCGGCGCGAGGACCACGCCGTCTCCCCACCCGTCATCCATCGCCTCATTCGAGAGGAGCGCCGGTTGAGCGCCGCCGAGAACTCCACCGACACCACAGCGAGCACGAGCCGCGCCGCCGCCGCGCCCGCGGGCCAACCCCTCGACGGCGCCGGGGCGAGCACCGCGCGCATCCGCTCGGCGCTCACCCGGTACCGGGTGCTGGCCTACATCACCGGCGTGTGGCTGCTGCTGCTCTGCGCCGAGATGGTCTACAAGTACCTGCTGCTCGCGGACAGCAGCACGGCGCCGCACTGGCTGTTCTATGTCGGCCAGATCCACGGCATCTTCTACATGCTGTACCTGGTCTTCACCATCGATCTGGCGATCAAGACCCGCTGGAAGCCCGGCACCACGGTGATCACCGCGCTGGCCGGCACCATCCCGTTCCTGTCCTTCGTCTGCGAGCACTACCGCACCCGACAGGTCCGGGCCTCCTACAACCTCTGACCATTGCCCGTCACGCTCCAGCCAATTCGGCCAAGGCGGGGAGTAGGGCGCGCAGGGCGCGGCCGCGGTGGGAGGCGGCGTCCTTCTCGGCGGGGGTGAGCTGGGCCGAGGTGCGGGTCTCGCCGTCCGGGACGAACAGCGGATCGTAGCCGAAGCCGTTGTCGCCGAGGGGCTCCCGACGAATCACCCCGGGCCATTCGCCGACCGTGACGACCTCGTGGCCGTCGGCGACCAGGGCGCACGCGGAGACGAACCGTGCCCCGCGCCGCTCGTCGGGAACGTCGGACAATTGCGCCAGGAGCAGGTCGTTGTTGGCGGTGTCGTCGCCGTGGCGCCCGGACCACCGCGCCGACAGCACGCCTGGCATACCGTTGAGCGCGTCCACCGCGAGACCGGAATCGTCCGCGACACAGGGCAATCCGGTGGCTGCCGCGCCGTCACGTGCCTTGGCCAGCGCGTTCTCCTCGAAGGTCGCGCCCGTCTCGGGAGCCTCCGGATAGGGCGGCACCTCGTCCAGGCCCACGATCTCGACGCCCTCGATACCGGCTTCGGCGAGAATGCGCCGCAATTCGTCGAGTTTCTTAGTATTGCGGCTGGCGACCAGCACGCGCCGCGCCGCGGTCACTTCCGCTTCCCGGGCTCCGGCAGCGCACCGGGGTACGGCAGCGCCAGCGCCTCCCGCTGCACCTCGAACAGTCGCTCGCACCCGGCCAGCGCGGAATCGAGCAGCTTGTCCAGCGTGGAACGCGGGAAGGTGGCGCCCTCGCCGGTGCCCTGGATCTCCACCAGCGTGCCCGTATCGGTGGCCACCACGTTCATGTCGACCTCGGCGCGCGAGTCCTCCTCGTAGGGCAGGTCCAGCCGCACCCGGCCGTCGACCACGCCCACGCTCACCGCGGCGATCATGCACGAGATGGGCTGGGGGTCGGCCAGTTGCCCGGCCGCGCCAAGATAGGTGACGGCGTCGGCCAGCGCCACGTACGCGCCGGTGATGGCGGCCGTGCGGGTACCGCCGTCGGCCTGCAGCACATCGCAGTCCAGCGCGATGGTGTTCTCGCCGATCGCGGCCAGGTCGATGCAGGCCCGCAGCGAGCGCCCGACCAACCGGCTGATCTCCTGGGTGCGCCCACCGACCTTGCCCTTCACCGACTCCCGGCCGCTACGGGTGTGGGTGGCCGCGGGCAACATCGCGTATTCGGCTGTGAGCCAACCCAATCCGGAGTCACGCCGCCACGGCGGCACCCCCTCGGTGACACTGGCGGTGCACATCACCCGCGTCTGCCCGAACTCCACCAGCACCGAACCCGCTGGATGCGTGGTGAACCCACGGGTGATCCGGACCTCGCGGAGTTCGTCGTCCGCCCTGCCATCGGCTCGTCTCGACACGAACAGCAGCCTAGTGGGCCGCTCAGATCTCGATGACCTCGCCCGGCGACACGGCGTGCACGGGGCCGCTGAACTGTTCCTTCGCCTCCGCGATCACGTCCTCGCGGGAGGTCCACGGCGGGATGTGGGTCAGCAGCAACTCACCCACACCGGCCCGGGTGGCGATCTCGCCGGCCTCGGCGCCGGACAGGTGGATGCCCGGCGGTCGATTGGCCGGATCGTGCGTCCATGATGCCTCCGACAACAGCACGTCGGCGCCCTGCGCTAGTTCGAAGACCGCCGGGCACAGCGCGGTGTCGCCGGTGTACACCAGGACCCGGCCGGACGCCGTGGTGAGCCGCAGGCCGTAGGACTCCGGCGGGTGGAACATGCGCCTGGCGACCACGGTGTGCCCGGGGCCGAAGGTGATCTGCTCGCCCTCCGACCACGGCCGCATATCGATGACGTCGGACCAGTCGTCGCATTCGCCGCCGATCTCGGCCGACGCGTTGCCGATGCGCAGCGCGGAATCCGAGGGGCCGTACACGATCGCGCGGCCGCTCGGCGGGTTCGGGTGGTAGCGCCGCCAGACCAGCAGGCCGGGCAGATCCAGGCAGTGGTCGGCGTGCAGGTGGGTGAGGAAGATGTCGACCTCGCCCGGGTCCAGATAGCGCTGCAGGGCGCCCAGAATGCCGGGACCGAAATCGATCACCGTCGGTGTCATGTCCGGACCGGTGAGCAGATAACCCGACGCGGGGGAATCCGGGCCGGACACACTGCCCGAACACCCGAGGACGGTGAGGCGCATTCCCCCATGCTGCCACGCTGAATTCTCACTCAAGAGGGGATCCCCCAAACACCGGCCGGGCTCCGCGATCATCCCGGCGACGCGGGGCGGCCGACACTACCCCCGCGGCGACGACGACGTTCATCCCCAGAGAGTACCCAGCCGGCAACCAGTCCACCCACCGCCCCGAAAAGATGTCCTTGCCAAGAGATTCCGGGCTGCCCGGGCAGCACTCCCCACAGGATCGACCCGTACAGCAATCCCACGACCAGGCCGATCAGCATCTGCCAGAGGTTGCGCGCGAAGAACCCGCGGGAGACCAGGTAGGTGAGCCACCCGAACACCAGCACCGACGCGCCGACGTGCACCGAGTTCGGATCCGCGATCAGCCAGGTCCCGAAACCACCGATCAGCCAGATGATGGCGGTGGCCGCCAGGCCGCGGCCGATCCCGGTGAGCAGCGTCAGCAGGCCGAGCACGAGCACCGGCAGGGTGTTGCCGATCAGATGCGCCCAATTGTCGTGCAGCACCGGCGCGAACAGGATTCCGGTCAGCCCGTCGGTGGTGCGCGGGCGCACGCCCTCCTGCTCCAGCCGTTCACCGGTGGCGGTGTCGACGCCTTCGATGCCGTAGAGCAGCACGACGAAGCCGAGGGTGAGCGCGATCGCGCGCTGCCACAACAGTTTCAGCGCCGCGGACGAGTCGCCCCGCTGCGCGAGCGGCGATTTCCCCTGCGGCCCGCGCCGGGCCGCGATCCGATCGGGATCGAACGACGAACCCATTCCTGCGGTCACGGGCCACCACCTCCTCGCGAAGACCTCGTGGCGGTACCGGCCCCCTCTGCGACCGGCCGCCGCACCTCCGAGCGTACCGATGAACGCGCCGGGCCCGCCGAATCGGCCTAGGCCCAGAGTTGCCCGTCCAATTTGTCCTCGGCTTCCTCGAGCGTGCCCTCGTATGCCCCGGTTGACAGATACTTCCAGCCGCCGTCGGCGACCACGAACGCGATATCCGCCCGCTGCCCCGCCTTCAGCGCCTTGGTGCCCACGCCCAGGGCCGCGTGCAGAATCGCGCCCGTGGAGATGCCCGCGAAGATGCCCTCCTCGCCGACCAGTTCCCGGGTCCGCCGCACGGCGTCGTAGGGGCCGACCGAGAATCGCGAGGTCAGTACGGATTCGTCGTACAGCTCGGGCACGAATCCCTCGTCCAGGTTGCGCAGCCCGTAGACCAGTTCGCCGTAGCGCGGCTCGGCCGCGACGATGTCGATGGACGGCACCTTCTCGCGCAGGAAGCGCCCGGTGCCCATCAGCGTCCCGGTGGTGCCCAGGCCCGCGACGAAGTGCGTGATCTCCGGCAGGTCCGCCAGGATCTCCGGGCCGGTTCCCTCGTAGTGCGCGAGGGCGTTGGCGGGGTTGCCGTACTGGTACAGCATCACCCAGTCGGGGTTCTCCGCCGCGATCCGCTTCGCTTGCGCCACTGCCTGATTGGAGCCACCGGCCGCCGGCGAATCGATGATCTCGGCGCCGAACATGGTCAGCAGCTGACGCCGCTCCACCGAGGTGTTCTCCGGCATCACGCATACCACGCGATAGCCCTTGAGCTTGGCCGCCATGGCCAGGGAGATACCGGTGTTGCCGCTGGTCGGCTCGAGGATCGTGCAGCCGGGCCGCAGCGTCCCGTCCGCCTCGGCGCGCTCGATCATCCGCAGCGCGGGGCGGTCCTTGATGGAGCCGGTCGGGTTGTGGTCCTCGAGCTTGGCCCACAGCCGCACGTGGTCCGCCCCGTCCCACTTCGGCGACAACCGGCGCAGGCCGACCAGCGGCGTGTTACCGAGGGTGTCGATCAGGGAGTCGTAGCGCGCCACGGGAACTCAGCGCGCCGCGCCGCCGGCGACGGCGGGCAGGATCGTCACGGTGCCGCCTTCGGGTACCTCGGCCGCGAGACCGCCGGCGAACCGCACGTCCTCGTCGTCGACGTAGATGTTGACGTAGCGGTTGAGCTTGCCGTCCGACAGCAGCCGCTCCTTCAGCCCGGAGTAGTTGTTCTCCAGGTCGTCGATCACCGCGGCGAGGGTGGCGCCGGTGGCCTGCACGCGCTTCTCGCCACCGGTGTGGGTGCGCATGATGGTCGGGATGGACACGGTTACCGGCATGGGGTGCTCCTTGCTTGCTGTCGGGACGGTGTTCCGGATGCGGACGGGCTCAGACGGTCGAGTATTCGGGCACGATCCGCACCGGTTCCTCGGTCACCACGCCGTCCACGATCCGGTAGCTGCGCAGTTCGTGCTGTTCCGGGTCGCGCGTGGAGACCAGTACGTAATGGGCGTTGGGCTCGGCGGCGTAGGAGATGTCGGTACGGCTGGGATAGGCCTCGGTCGCGGTGTGGGAGTGGTAGACGACCACCGGTTCCTCGTCACGGTCGTCCATCTCGCGCCAGACCCGCAGCTGCTCGCCGGAGTCGAAGCGGTAGAACGTCGGCGATCGTTCGGCGTTCAGCATCGCGACGAATCGCTCGGGGCGGTCGGATCCCTCGGGCCCGGCGATGATGCCGCAGGCTTCGTCCGGGTGGTCGGCGCGCGCGTGCGCCACCATCGCATCGACGAGGTCGGCCCTGATCACCAGCACAGTCGAAATCCTTCCGCTCACACCCGACGCACGCGCCACGAAGTCGAAACGCTGTCGTCAACGGCCCAGAATATGCACCTATTCCCCGCCGGACGGCCGCAGCCCCCGAATTTCCCGCGCCGGATCGGAAAATGTGCTAGTCGACGTCACTGTCAATAGTTGCGCGCAGCGAGATTCGAATTCGGATCACGGCGCCAAGGCTTGCAGCAGGGAATCCTGCATCCAGGTGAGCCAGTGGTAGACGTCCAGGTGCGGCGCCCGCGGGTCGTCAAGATCGAGCTGATCGGGGGTGTCGTTCTCGATGCCGAGGGCGGTGCCCAGCGCCAGCCGCACGTCGTTGAGGGCGGTCAGCCAGGCGTCGGCCTGTTCGGGGGTGAGCACGATCTTGCCGCCCGTCGCGGGCAGGGTCTCGAGCACCACACCGCCCGCGGCCACCTTGGCCTCGATGATGTCGGGCTCGTGCAGCCCGCGCAGGGCGCTGTTGAGATCGGCGCGGTCGGCGTCGGGCGAGCCGGGCTCGGGCCGGTGGAAGTCCGGCAGCAGCCGCGCCAGCCGCGGATCGTCCGGGGGACTCGTGTTGCCGCTGCGTAGCCCGGTGAGCGCGGCGAGATCGTCCTCGGGCGCGGACTCCGCCCGGTCGGTCAGCAGGCCGGTCACCGCGCCCACCAGCGAGCGCAGCACCTCCGCCTCCCGCGCTTCCATCTCCGACCGCAGCTTGAGCCCGCTCAGCGAGTTCTTCCTGCTCCACTTGCGCACGGGGCTACGGTAGTCGTCCCGGTCAGTCGTCACGCTGCATGGTGGCCCAGAGCCCGGCCGCGTGTAGTCGCTGCACGTCGTGCTCCATCCTGTCGCGGGAACCGGACGAAACCACCGCCTTGCCCTCGTTGTGCACCTTGAGCATCAACTCGGTTGCCTTGGCTTTGCTGTAGCCGAACAGCTTCTGGAATATGTAGGTGACGTAGTGCATCAGGTTCACCGGATCGTCCCAGACCACCGTGACCCACGGCCGGTCCTCGGCCTCCAGGATCTCGGTGGCCTCGACGGTCTCCGGAGTCGCCTGCGGCGCCGAAAGCCGCACGGTGGCGATGCCCGCGAGGCGCGTCGTGTGCACCGCGGTCACGTTCGCGCCGACCGGACCGGCAGCGACCCGGACAGCGTGGTTCATGCACAGTCCCATAACCCTCAGGGTACGACTCGGCCCCGGATAAACAACACCCGCCGGTAGCCGATTCGTGCTTCTTCCCAGCCACATCCGGGACCCGCGCGGGCGAGCCGGCTGGCTACAGTGGCGGCGTGGACACCGCCTCGGCACCCAGCACCGCGCTGCTGACCGACCAGTACGAACTGACCATGCTGGCGGCCGCGCTGGCCGACGGCTCGGCCCGGCGGCAGTGCACCTTCGAGGTATTCGCCAGGAGGTTGCCACCTGGTCGGCGCTACGGCGTGGTCGCGGGCACCGGCCGGTTGCTCGACGCGCTGGCCGAATTCCGGTTCGGCGCGGCCGAACTCGACGTCGCCGCCGGTTTCCTCGACGACCGCACGCTGGCGTGGCTGCGCGACTACCGGTTCTCCGGTGATATCGACGGCTACCGCGAGGGCGACCTCTACTTCCCGGGCTCGCCGATCCTGTCGGTGCGGGGCGATTTCGCCGAATGCGTCGTGCTGGAGACGCTGATCCTGTCGATCCTCAACCACGACAGCGCGATCGCCGCCGCGGCGGCCCGCATGGTCAGCGTCGCGGACGGCCGCCGGATGATCGAGATGGGATCCCGGCGCACCCACGAACTGGCCGCGCCGGCCTGCGCCCGCGCCGCCTACCTGGCAGGTTTCGACGCGACCTCGAATCTTGAAGCGGTGCGCCGCTACGGCGTACCCGGCGCGGGCACCAGCGCGCACGCGTTCACGCTGCTGCACAGCGGGCCGGACGGTCAGCACGAGGCGGCGGCATTCCGCAGCCAGCTCGAGGTGCTCGGCATCGGCACCACGCTGCTGGTCGACACCTTCGACATCACCCAGGGCGTGGCCACCGCCATCGAGGTGGCCGGGCCCGAACTGGGCGGGGTGCGCATCGACTCCGGCGATCTCGGCGTTCTGGCCCGGCAGGTGCGCGAGCAGCTCGACGCGCTCGGGGCGACCCGGACCCGGATCGTGGTGTCGGGAGATCTGGACGAGTACTCCATCGCCGGACTGCGCGCCGAACCGGTCGACGCGTACGGCGTGGGCACCGCGCTGGTCACCGGATCCGGCGCGCCGACCGCCGGAATGGTCTACAAGCTGGTCGAGGTGGAGGGCGTGCCGGTCGCCAAGCGCAGCAGTCACAAGGAGTCGCGCGGCGGTACCAAACTGGCGGTGCGGTTGTCGCGCGAGACCGGAACGATCGTGGAGGAGATCGTGTACCCGGCCGCCGGGCCGCGCCCCGATCCCGGCGACTTCGAGCTGCGCGAGCTGCTGGTTCCGCTGGTCCGCGCGGGCGCGATCGTCGACGATCGGCCCGGCCTGTCACAGGCTCGGGACCTGGTCGCCCGTGGCCGGGTCAGCCTGCCCTGGGAGGGTTTGAAACTGTCGGCCGGGGAACCCGCGATCCCGACCACCTTCCTACAATGAAGGGCACCGAACCTGAGGTGCGAAACATGACCAGAGCACTCATCGTCGTCGACGTTCAGAACGATTTCTGCGAGGGCGGCTCGCTGGCCGTCGCGGGCGGCGCCGCGGTGGCCCGGCGGATCAGTGAGTACCTGGGTGACCAGGGTGACTCCGACTACGCCGCCGTCGTGGCGACCCGCGACCATCACATCGACCCGGGCGCGCATTTCTCCGACGACCCCGACTATGTCGGCACCTGGCCGCCGCACTGCCGCGTCGGGACGCCGGGCGCCGAGTTCCATCCGAACCTCGATCTCGGCCCGATCGAGGAGATCTTCTCCAAAGGCGAATACAGCGCGGCCTATTCGGGTTTCGAGGGCGCCGCCGCCGACGGCACTCCCCTCGCGGACTGGTTGCGCGCCAACGACATCGACACCGTCGACGTGTGCGGTATCGCCACCGACCACTGTGTGCGTGCCACCGCGCTGGACGCCCGCGCCGCGGGTTTCGACACCCGGGTGCTGCTGGGGCTCACCGCGGCCGTCGCCCCGGGCACGGCCGCCGATGCCCTCGCGCAGATGCGCGGGGCCGGTATCGAACTGGCGGGCGAGCTGGAACGCTGACGGCCCCGCCGACGCGCGGCGAGGCCGGATCGCGCGGTGCTACCCCAGCTTCGCGAAGAACCCGCGGATATCGGCCGCCAGGAGGTCGGGTACCTCGTAGGCCGCCCAGTGGCCGCCCTCGGTGTATTCGTTCCACTGCACGATGTTGGCGTGGTCGCGTTCGGCGAACTTACGCGGCGCCCGGAAGTCGTAGCCGAAGGAGGACAGCCCGAGCGGCACGGTGGTCGGTTCGGTGGCGTGCTCGCCGTGGGCGGTCTCGAAGTAGAAGCGGGCCGAGGACGCCGAGGTGTTGGTGAACCAGTAGAGGGCGACGTTGGTGAGGATGTCGTCGGGGTCGAGGCTGGCCAGCAGCTGACCGCTCCAGGCGAGTTGGCCGACGGGGGAATCCGACAGCCCGTGCGCCAGCGTCTGCGGCTGCGCGCGCTGCGCGAAGTCGTGGATGGAGTGCTCCAGGAACTTCTGCCCGAATTGCACGCCCATCAGCTCCTGTTCGCTGAGGCCGTCCAGCTCCCCCGGTTCACCCTTCGGGAACGAGAAGATCTGGTTGACGTGCACGCCGATCACATTGCCTGGGGCCAGCCGACCCATCTCCGGTGAGACGATGGCGCCGCCGTCGTTGCCGTGCACGCCGTAGCGCTCGTACCCCAGCCGCCGCATCAGCTCCACATAGGCGGCCGCCATCCGCTCCGGCGTCCATCCCCGATCGGTGGTCGGCCCCGAGAACGTGAAGCCGGGGTAGGACGGGATCACCAGATGGAACTCGTCGCCCAGCCGCTCGACCAGCCCGAGGTACTCCACGAAGGAACTCGGCCAGCCGTGGGTCAACATCAGCGGCGTGGCCTCCGGATTCGCCGACCGCACATGCACGAAATGGATTGTCTGCCCGTCGATCTCGGTGACGAAGTGCGGATACTCGTTCAGCTTCGCCTCCACCGCCCGCCAATCGAACTCCGCCAGCCACCGCCGCACCAGCGGCCGCACGAACGCCCCCGGCACCCCGTACTCCCACCCCGCCGGCACCGGAATCCCGACATCGACCTGCCCCGCCACCCGCTCCGCAGGCAATTCGTCCGCGAACCGAGCATGCGCCAGCCGGTAGTTCAGGTCGTCCAGCTCGGCCTGCGGAACCTCGATACGGAAGGAACGGATCTCACTCATGATGTCTCCTTACTCACCAGAACGGAATGCTTCGTTCTGTTCTGACGCCAGCATAGCAGAATGGATCGTTCCGTTCCAACCCGTAGCCGTCCGGAGCGGACGGCGGTACAGCCGCTACCGGCCGGAGCCACCCCTCATCCCGACATACAACGTCCGGCACGACCGCCGCATCACGGCAAACCCGCACAGCGACAAGGAACACCACCTTCAGCAGGCGAGCACCCGCCCGCAACAAACAAGCAACCGAAGGGCGCAACATGCGGTCGTCGCCCCTCGGGAAGACACACAATGCACCCCGACAAGCTATATGAAACACATCACATTGATGCGATGCATTACCGGGAGCTTTATTGGAACACGTCAGCGGGATTATCCCGAATTATGCAAGTGAAAGGTGATGCGCAATGGCAATATTGACCGACGACGCAATGAACTTCACCCTGGAGACCGAGGCGCGGCTGAAGTCTCTGCTCGACGGAAATGGCCTCGTCGATGCCTCACATCATGCGGTGGCCGAAGCAGACAACAAGTTCGAAGGCTGATCCGATCGAGCAGTAACTGGTACGAGTGGGCAGAATCGGCCCACTCGTACCCAGTACTACTGTTCGACGGTACGATTGGGGTGGGCAAGCTGAATCCGTTGGCATCACACAGAATGACATCGAGTATTCGGACAGCTTCTCTGGACGAGACTCTCCGAAAAGCACAGGCCGTCGCACGACAATTGCACATAACGAGGGTAACGGATACGACGTGGCTGGACCGAATCGGGATTCCGGTATATGCGAGTATCCGCCCCGGCGCACACCGGCGCTCATTGGCAGTAAACGCCGGAAAAGGTCGCTGGCCGAAGGAAGCGCAGGTCGGCGCATACATGGAGGCGATCGAGTTCGCATTCGCTGAATCATCGCGACACCTGGATGCTGTCGACCTGCTCCTGCCATACCAGGTGCAAGGTCAACCCTCGTTTCCGCATTCGCTTCTCTCCTTGTGTCCGGTGTTGGGACGCAGAATTGATGCCGATAAACCGATCGCGTGCGTCGAGGCAACCGAAATCTTTTCGGGCGAGTCCGCCATGATCCCCGCAGAGCTTGTCTTCAATCCCTTCACCGACAATGCCGGCCAGGCCATCTACGGGACGAGCACGAACGGACTGGCTTCCGGAAACACGGTCGAGGAAGCATCTCTGCACGGCCTTTGCGAATTGATCGAACGCGATGTTACTTCCTACCAGTACATAAATCCGAGCTCATACTATGTGCCCGTACAACCGGACACTGTCGGTGTCCCCGAGGATGTCGCGGCACTTGTCGAGCGTATCGTGGCGGCCGATCTGACGGTAACACTACGCTACGCCCCCAACGAGTATGAGCTGCCTTACTTTCAAGCACACATACTGGAACAGCAAGATTTTGCTCCGATTGCGATTTCCACCGGAGTAGGTCTGCATCTCGACGTCGGCATCTCAGCGGTGCGAGCGATCAGCGAGGCCGCTCAGTCACGTTTGACCTTCATCCATGGCGGCCGGGACGACATCATCGACAGATATTCGAAATTCGAAGGACTCGACGGTCGGGCCGCCGAACTCCGCGCCGTCGCGATCTCGCGATCGCGCGTTACCGACCAGGCGCGGAGTATGTCGTTCGATTCGGTGTCTACGACGACGTCGCACATGACCGAATCAATCGACGATGCGCTGGGATTGCTACGAGACAAGCTCGGTAGGAGCGGGATCGAACGGGTGTACCGCTACGTCCTGTCGCCACCCGATGTACCGCTCGCGGTGGTTCGTGTCATCGCACCCGGCCTGGAACACTTCAAACCGGACTTCCATCGCGTCGGGCCGCGCTTGGCCCAGTTCGTGAGCGACTTGTGATGAACAACTCCGTACACTTCTTTGTGGGACCGACCGGTAACGGATCAGCCGCTCTTCGACGACTTGCGGCCGAGGCCGAGGTGTCGATCCATACACCGATCAAGCGTTTCGATATTCCGGCACTGGTCGCTCGAGAAGAGCCGTCGACCATCGTGATCGTCGACGGCCTGTTCTACAGTGCTCCCGCGGTCGGCCATGTGGAGATCCGCGAAGCTTTGGAAGCGGGTTGGTCCGTCTGGGGCCTGTCCTCCATGGGCGCGATTCGCGCGGCGGAGATGCAGCTGCTGGGTATGCGTGGCTTCGGAAGGGTTTTCGACAGGTATGCGTCGGATCCGGAATTTACCGATGACGAGGTCACTCTCTTGCACGAGGAAGAGCCGCCTTATCGGCCGTTCAGCGAGCCGCTGGTTCACATTCGTGAATTTCTCGGGCACATGGTATCGACCAATTTTCTCGAGGCAGACGACGCGGCGGCCGTGATCGACAAAATGAAAAGACGTTGGTTCGGCGATCGGTCTCTGGCGGCGCTCCGGTCCGAACTCGTCGTGACCACCGGCCGTGAGGTCGATGAGATACACAAACTTCTCGAAGGCTTCGACAGGTTCCGGATCAAAACAGAAGACTTCGATACTTTCGTCCGAAGCCGTATCTGGACCCGAGCGGTGATCACACAACGATGATCTCGGACAGGGAAACACTCCGTCGACATCTCGGCGGCCTACCATTTATTTCCGATACCTTCCGCGCGAAGATTGTCTCGTCTCTGGTCGCCGCGAAACGGCAGTCGGCGCTCGGACATGCCCAGCACACCGAGGGAAGCGGTTACCTGACACCGGATGCGGGCGTGCGCTATCTGACCGAACCACACTATCGTTCACTGCACGAGCGTTGGCGTAAATGCCCAGGTCTGATGCCTGCCCAAATAGCCCGGATCGACCGCACGCGACGCGCGATAATTGCACGAGAGCCGACCTGGGAATCGCTGTTACATATTCCGGTACAGTTTGTCGTGCCGGACGACCCTGCAGTCGTCAACGCCAGCAACCCGCTGGTGCCGCAGACTATCGCCCTGGGATACCGAGCGTTCGAATCGCAGGATCTTCTCACTACGGCACTCATCCACGAATACGCCCATGTCTGGATGGGCCTGATCTGTGAAATCGCGGACATCGATAACGGCAGGGACAGGAGACGGTTCATCCTCCCCTCGGGAACTGGCGACAAGACTCTGCGAACAGTTGTCTTCGCTGCGCACTTCGCTGTCGCGTGCGGCCGCTACTTCGGATTCGACACCCCGTACCGGCTCGGCTCGGCACTCACCTACGGCAGCTACGCCCGTGAATCGCTGGACCTCTGTGCCGGTTCGGTCGGGCTGAGCGTCATGGGCCAGGTCGTCTGGCACGAACTGTCGGAGAACGTCATGCCAATCGGTTGATCGTCCAGAGGGACCGGATCATCAGGTTGCAGGCGGTCGCCGTCACGATCCCGACCGCGGCAATCCCGGCTATCAAGTACATGGACAGATGTGGCCCGACGGCCGCGACCACGGCGTAGCCGACCGGCACAACGGAGAGTTCGCCGATCGAATTCACCGATTGAACACGTCCTTGAACGGCATCGGGGATGTGCTGTCCGAGGGCTGTGGACCACGTGACGATCGCGATATCGAGCCCTACACCGGTGATCACGGCTGCCGAGAGCACCATAGCCAAGGGCAAATGCAGTGCGAGCGCAAGCACCGGCAGCGCCAGCGTCCCGCTCGTCGCAGTGGAGACGACAGCCAAACGTCGCGGCTTCCACCGCAGACAGACAAAGCCCCCGAGCACGAGCCCAACCGCGAATGCGCTCTCCATCAGGCCCCAGGACGACGCGCCGCTGTATCCAGTCGCGGCGAGCGCCGGCCCGGCGAGTTCGAACCCGACCCGCCAGAGCATGACGATGACCGCGCCGAACGCCATGTTGGCGACCAACCAACTACGGGCGGACACCTCGCGCCAGCCTTCTCGCAGATCCTCCCACGGGCTCGTGGTCCCCGTCCGCGGCGTCGCCCTCAGGGTTACGCGATGCATCAGTGCGGCCGACAAATAGAACGTCAGCGCGTCGAAAACCAGGACCCAGCCCGCCGACGTGAGCGCTACCGTACCGCCGGCGGCGGCCGGTGCTGTCACACGGACGATATTGGAACTCAGCCGGTTCAACGCATTGGCTTGTTGTAGCTGCGACGCAGCCACGAGCTGTTTGAAGATCGCGTTGGACGCGGGGCGGATCAACGCGGACACCGAGCCGGAAAGGAAGGCCAGCGCACCCAGCGACCACGTCGTCGCATGCTCGCTCAGCACCAGCGTGGCGACAACCATCTGGATGGTTCCCGCCGCGGCGCGACCATATACCAGGAGGGCGGATCGCGAGACCCGATCGGCGAGCACACCGCCGTACAGAAGAAATAGGATGCTCGGTACGGCGTTGAGCGCCAGCACTACTCCTAGTGCCGTCACTCCACCGCCCGTGCCCAGCGCGGCGAAGGCCAGGGCCACCGGTGCGGCCGCCGAGCCCACCATTGTGGTCGTATTGGCTGCGAGCACTCGCCGGAAGCGAGCCGACCGAACGACCGAATCCGATTCGGCCGACTCCTGCCGGGTCGAAATACCGCCCTCTGTCACAATTCCCCCCGCGTAGCCCAATCCCTGCGTCGCGCCAAGCACCATACCCGTCGGCGAGAAGTCGCGGTAGCGACGACAGGTGGAACCATCGCCTGTGCCAGGGGCAGAACACCTATGGGGACAGGAACTCTGCCAGGGCCGAGGCGGTGGCGTCGGGGTTCTCGAGTTGGGGGTAGTGGCCGGTGGGTGGGGGGTCGTCGAGGACTACGAAGGTGGCTCGGGGGAGGCGTTCCCGCAGGCGGGGGAGGAGGTGGGCGCCGCTGATGGGGTCGGCGGGGCCCCAGAGGAACAGGGTTGGGTTGGAACAGGATTCGAGGGCCTGTTGCCACCGGGTGGCGTTGGCGCGGCGCTCGTCGTGGTAGCGGTTGAGGCGCCATTGGATGCGTTTGCCGCCGTCGCTCGACGTGGCGAGCCACATCTGGTGCAGGTCCGACTCGGCGACGGGGCGGCCGAGGATTCGGCGCAGGGACATGCGGTAGGCGGACTCGGACAGCAAGGGCCCCAGCAACTTTCCGAGCCGGGTGTAGAGCAGGCGTTGTACCGGCAGCGGCCGATACAGGTCGGGGTAGAGGCCGCCGTTCAGCCAGGCCATCCGGGTGATGCGGGCGCGGTCGCGGGCCAGTAGTTCCTGCGCGACGCTGACGCCGTAATCGTGTGCGACCAAGGCGGTTTCGCGAATGCCCAGGTACCGCCACAGCTCCTCGACCAGCGTGGCCTGCTCGGTGAGGCGGTAATCGTGCCGACGCGGCTTGGCGCTGGCGCCGAACCCCAGGAAGTCCAGAGTGGTTACCCGGCAACCGGATTCGATCAGCGCGGGCAGGACCGGGGCCCAATCGTGCGAGGAGGTCGGATAACCGTGCAGCAGCGTGACCGGGTGACCGTCCTCCGGCCCGTCCTGGCGGTGAAAGATCCGATGCCCGCCCATCTCCACATGGTCGCCCCCGGCGATCCACTCCGCCCGCGACGGATGCATCGGCTACTCCCTTCCCGGCGAGCATCGAGCGACGACGCTCGTGCCGATACCGTACAACCCGGACGGGTTCGCCTCATCCACCCCGCATTCCGCGAGAGTCCGCGCGTGCCTGTCGGACCGGCGCAGTAATCTGCCTGGGTGCCCGAACTCCCGCCCGTCCCGACCCTGCTGGCGACCGCTGTCGAGGCGCTCGGCGGCGCGGCGCGCAAGGGCCAGCAGACCATGGCGGCCGCGGTCGCGCACTCCATCGACACCACGGAGCACCTCGCGGTGCAGGCCGGCACCGGTACCGGCAAGTCGCTGGCCTATCTGGTGCCGAGCCTGCGGCACGCGGTGCAGACCGGCCGCACGGTGGTGGTCTCGACGGCCACCATCGCCCTGCAGCGCCAATTGGTGGACCGCGACCTGCCACGCCTGGCCGAGGCGCTGGAGCAGCCGCTCGGCCGCCGGGCACGGTTCGCTATCCTCAAGGGCCGCAACAACTATCTGTGCCTGAACAAGATCAACAGTGCCGTCCCGGACGAGCCGTCCGACGCCGAACTGTTCGACGCGTTCGCGGTCTCCCGCCTCGGCCGCGAGGTGCAGCGGCTCAACGACTGGGCCTCCGACACCGAGACCGGCGACCGCGACGAGGTGGCCCCGGGCGTCACGGATCGGGCATGGCGGCAGGTCAGCGTGTCCTCCCGGGAGTGTCTGGGCAAGTCGCGCTGCCCGTTCGGCACCGACTGCTTCGCCGAGCGCGCCCGCAGCGAATCCGGCCAGGCCGATGTGGTCGTCACCAATCACGCACTGCTGGCCATCGATGCCATCAGCGGCATCCAGGTGCTGCCCGAGCACGATGTGGTCGTCATCGACGAGGCGCACGAACTGGTCGACCGCGTCACCGGCGTGGCGACCGCCGAACTGTCCACCGCCGCCATCACCGCCGCCGCCAAGCGCTGCGCCAAGCTCGTCGACGAGCAGGAGGTCGACCGGCTCGAGGGCGCCGCCGACGCCTGGCACGCCTTGCTCGAGGAGCTGCCGCCCGGGCGCTGGGACGCGTTGCCCGACGGCGTCTCCCCCGTGCTGGCGCTGATCCGTGATGCCGCCTGGAATCTGCGCACCGCGCTGGCGCCGCCGGGTGTGTCGGCGCCGCAGGGCGATCCGGAGTCCGCCGCGGCCCGCAACCAGGCGGTCGCCGCGGTCGAGGAGGTGCACGACACGGCCGTGCGGGCGCTGACGGCGTTCGAGGAGCCCGACCCGGCCGTGCGCCGCGACGTGCTGTGGCTGTCCGCCGACGAGGTGCGCGGCGTCGCGCGGCGCAGCCTGCACATGGCCCCGCTCTCGGTCGGCGGACTGCTGCGCAGCCGCTTGTTCGGCACCGCCACCGTCATCCTGACCTCCGCGACGTTGCAGGTCGGCGGTTCGTTCGACGGGCTGGCCGTCACCTGGGGCCTGCCGCCGCAGTCGGCGAACCGGGTCGACTCGGCCCTGGCCAACGGCGCCGAGGCGCCTTCGGACCATGCCGCGGTGCGGTGGAATTCGCTGGATGTCGGTTCCCCGTTCGACCACGCCAAGTCCGGAATCCTCTACGTCGCCAAGCACCTTCCGGCTCCGGGCCGCGACGGCATGGCCCCCGCGGCCCTGGACGAGATCGAGCGGCTGATCCGCGCCGCGGGCGGCCGCACTTTGGGCCTGTTCTCCTCGATGCGCGCGGCCAAGGCCGCCACCGAGGTGCTGCGCCAACGACTGGACACGCCCCTGCTGTGCCAGGGCGACGATGCCACCGGGGCCCTGGTCCGCCGCTTCGCCGAGGATGCCGAGACCTCCCTGTTCGGCACGCTGTCGCTGTGGCAGGGCGTCGATGTGCCCGGCCCGTCGCTGAGTCTGGTGATCCTGGACCGCATCCCGTTCCCGCGACCGGACGATCCGCTGCTGGTGGCCCGGCAGCGCGCGGTGGAATCGCGCGGCGGCAACGGATTCATGGCGATCGCGGCCAATCACGCCGCGCTGCTGCTGGCCCAGGGCACCGGCCGACTGCTGCGCAGCACCGACGACCGCGGCGTGGTCGCGGTGCTGGACCCGCGCCTGGTGACCGCGCGTTACGGCGCCTACCTGCGCGCCTCGCTGCCACCGTATTGGGAGACCTTCGACCCGGAGGTGGTGGCCAAGGCCCTGCAACGCCTCACCGCGACCGCGCCGACACCCACCGGCGGCTAAACCTCACGCCGGTGTGAATTAACTCTCAGCCCTTGGCGGAACTTCTATGCGGAACTAAATTGGTCACCGGTACTCCGGTGAACCCCCAATTCCCACATCGGATGTGCCTGTTGCCCCCGCGCCAAGCCCTGCACACGGTGCGGGGGCCCCACTCTTCTGCCGCTTCCGAACTCAGAGCACCCATTTGAGAATCAGGGTCACGACGCCCGCGACGACGGCGAGCACCACCGCGCCCGTTCCCCAGACGACTCCCTGCCGCTGCCACGGGCGGCCGTTGTCGAGCGAGTAGCGCCCCGGCCCGGTGAACGCCAGCGCGGCCGCGGCCACCGCGAACAACAGACCCATCTCGTAACCCGGTCCCTCGGCGCCGCCGAACAGCCCGCTGTGCCAGGTCGCGTTGATCGCGTTGATCATGGTGCCGAGCGCGATGGCGGCGGCGAGCGGCGTGAGCAGGCCCAGCACCAGCAGGCCGCCGCCCACCATTTCACTCAGGCCCGCGAGCGTTCCGAAGAACTTGCCGGGGTTGTAACCCATCTGGTCGAACCCGGATGTGGTGGCGTCCCAACCCATTCCGTCGAACCAGCCGAACAATTTCTGGGCCCCGTGGACGAACAGCAGGCCGCCGAAGACGATTCGCAGGATCAGCAGGCCGATATCGGCGGCGGCGATATCGCCGGTGCGCTGGTCGGGAGCGGTGGTGGTGTGGGCTGTCATGGCGTGTCTCCGAGTTTTCGTTCGTTAGTTTGAGCAAGCAAACCGGACTCTGGTCCGCTTCGTTCACGGGACACAACTCTAGGCGGTTCGATCGATATTCCGCGCGCTACCGGGAAGTTATTCGGCGAGGAAGAAGAAGTACCCGAGAAATACCGCCATAAGCACCCACATCACCCAGTGCACTTCGCGCCCGCGCCCGCGCGCGACCATCACCACCGGATAGAACAGCAGGCCCATGGCGATGCCGTTGGCGATCGAATAGGTCAGCGGCATCATGACCACCGTGATGAACGCGGGAATCGCGTATTCCAGCTTGTGCCATTCGATTTCGCCGAGCGCGCGGGCCATCAGCACCCCGACCACCACGAGCGCCGGCGCGGTCACCGCGGGCGCGCCCGCGACGACGGCGAACAACGGGAAGAAGAACATCGCGACGAGGAACCACGCCGCCGTCGACACCGCGGTCAACCCGGTGCGCCCGCCCGCACTCACGCCCGCGGTGGATTCGACGTACGCGGTGGTGGTGGAGGTGCCGATGATCGCGCCCGCCGTGGTGCCCACCGAATCGGCGGCCAGAGCCTGCGCCGCCCGCGGCAGCCGGCCGTCCGGACCGAGCAGCCCCGCCTGATTGGCGATGCCGATCAACGTGCCCGAGGCATCGAAGAAGTCGACGAACAGCATGGTGAGAACGACGATCGCCATCTGCCCGGTGAACGCGTCGGGCAGGTGGACGAGAGCCTGCCCGAAGGTCTGATCCAGCCCGTGCGGCATGGCGACCACCGAGTCCGGCAACTCCACCAGCCCGCTGACGATGCCGACGACGGTGGTGGCGACGATGCCGTACAGCACCGCGCCGTGCCAGCCGAGCACCATGAAGATCACCGTCAGCAGCAGCCCGAACAGCGCGAGCAGCGTACTACCCTTGGTGAAGTCGCCGAGGTGCACCAGGGTCGCGTCGCTGGCGACCACGACACCGGCGTTCTTCAGGCCGAGGAAGGCCACGAACATGCCGATGCCCGCGCCGACGGCCAGTTTCATCTGCATCGGGATGGCGTCGATGATCTTCTCGCGCACCTTCGTCACGGCCAGCACGAAGAAGATCACCCCGGACAGGAACGTGCCCGACAACGCCTCCTCCCACGGGATGCCCATGCCGAGCACCACCGAATACGCGAAGAAGGCGTTGAGGCCCATACCCGGCGCGAGCGCCACCGGATAGCGCGCCCACAACCCCATGACCAGCGTGCCGAACACGGCGGCGACGGCCGTGGCGGTGAAGACCGCTTGCGTCGGAATACCGAGCGGGCCCAGTTGCCCCCGGTCGCCGAGGACCGACGGATTCACCGCGAGCACATACGACATCGCGAGGAAGGTGACGGTGCCCGCCATGATCTCGCGCTTGTAGGTCGACCCGAGCCGGGTGACCCCGAAGTAGGAGTCGAGGCGACTCTCTGGTCGCGGCTGCGCGTCGGTACTCATCGTGATGTCTCCACCTCGGCCGGAGGAACAATGCCCAGGGCACCGTAGCTGCCGCGAGACACCCGTGCCATTTCAGGACGGCTAACGAGTAGCAATCCAGCCCGGCACCGGTCAGGCGTTACTTGAAGTCACACGCAATCACCGGGCAATTTAATGAAGAATTCGCCTCCAATATGGAGGTTCTTGACCTGGGATGTGGCTGCCGTTACAAATATGTTATCCGCCGAACCGAGCTGTCGTGGCGGCCGAGCGAGAAGTGCAAGCTGTTGGTTACCGATATCGTCGAAGCGGCCACGGAGCTGTCCGCCGACCGCCGCGCAATCTGGGATCTGCTCCTCGATCCCGAAACCTACCCTCGGCTGTTCCCCGGCATCGGCGCCTGCGAACAGTTCGAGAGCGACTCCGGGCCCGCACTGCTGCGCATGCGGCTCGGCGGCGAGACCGGCGAAATCCGCACCTTGGACGTGCACCTGGTCCCCGGGCGAACCTACGAGTTCCTCGAATTGCAGTGTCCCGCACAGGGTTGCTTCGCCGCGATCCGGCTCCGCGGCGACCAGGAGCAGACCCGCGTCAACGTCACCTTCTTCGCCCCGGGCCGGGCGCATCCGCTGGTGGCGACGCTGCCGAACGAGGCCGTGATCGACTGGACGCTGGCCGGGCTGCGACGGGTGGCCGACGTGGTGACCGGTGCGCCGACCTCGATCACGATCAACGGCGAGGACTCTCCGATGCGGCTGCAGGTCGACGTCGCCCGCCAGATGATCTCGACCGGCGTGGTACGCACCTATCGGTTCGACAAGGGCGTGAAACAGCTACGCCGCCTGGCGAAATGGGGCTTCACGCTGGCCGGCGGCTACGCGGCGGCGGCCGCCTACGACCCGCAGCGCCCGGCGGTGATCGACGACCGCGGCATACGCACCTTCGCCGAGATCCACGAGCGGACACACGCGCTGGCGAGTGCGCTCGCCGACCTGGAGATCCGCGCCGGTGACGCGATCGGCCTGCTGTCGCGCAACCACGCCGAGATGGTCGAGATCATGGTCGCCGCCGGAAAACTCGGCGTGGACGTGGTGCTGCTCAACACCGGCCTGGCCGCCGGGCGAATCGCCGAGATCGCCGAAAGGCACGAACTCGCAGCGGTTTTCGCCGACCCCGCGCTCGCCGAACTGATCCGATATCTGCCGCCGGAGATCCCCCGATTCCCCGCCTCGGCCGATCCGGACGATCCCGGCCGCGCCGCCGTCGACGACCTGATCGCAATGGGGCGCGGCAGTTTCGGCAAGCCGTCGCGGCCGGGGCGGCTGATCGTGCTGACGTCGGGAACCAGCGGGACCCCCAAGGGCGCGCGCCGCCCACATCCCAAGGGCTTCGGCACGGTCGCTGCCCTGCTGTCGCGAATCCCGTTGCGGATGAACGAGACCATGCTGATCCCCGCGCCGCTGTTCCACACCTGGGGCCTGGCGGCGTTGCAGATCAGCACGCCGATCCGAGCGACGGTCGTGCTGCCGGAGCGCTTCGACGCCGAGGACTGCCTGCGGCTGATCGCCGAGCATCGGGTCACGTCGCTGATCGTGGTGCCCATCATGGTGAACCGGATCCTGGACCTGCCGCTCGCCGTTCGCGCCCGCTACGACACCTCCAGCCTGCGCGTGGTTGCCAGCTGCGGTGCACCGCTGTCCGGCGCGGCGGTGCTGCGATTCGCCGAACTCTTCGGCGCCACCCTCTACAACGTGTACGGATCCACCGAGGTGTCCTGGGCGACCATCGCCGACCCCGACGATCTGCGAGTGTCCCCGACAACGGCCGGTCGCCCGCCGCTCGGGACGAAAGTCGCTGTGCTGGGCCCGGATTCGCGGCCGGTGCCGATCGGTGCGACCGGCCGCATCTTCGTCGGCAACCACATGCTGTTCGACGGCTACACCGACGCCGCGCCGCCGGGTGAGGCCGACGGCATGCTCGACACCGGCGATGTCGGCTACCTCGACGCCACCGGACGCCTGTTCGTCGCCGGCCGCGACGACGAGATGATCATCTCCGGCGGCGAGAACGTCTTTCCGCGCCCGGTCGAGGAGGCCCTGTCACATCTACCGCAGGTGAGCGAGGTGGCCGTGGTCGGCGTGCCGGACCACGAATTCGGCCAGCGCCTGGCGGCTTTCGTCGTCAAGCGCGATGATTCCGGCCTGGATCCCGACATGATCCGCACCTACATCCGCAACCGCCTCGGCCGCTTCTCGGTCCCCCGCGACGTTCACTTCCTCGATGCCCTCCCCCGCAATCCCACCGGCAAGATCATGAAACGCGCTCTGGCACAGCAGAGCTGAGCCGGTCACGGACCCGCACCGCCCAGCCTACGGGGTCGGTGCGGCGACCAGCCCCAGCTCGGCAGGACCGGACAGCAGGCGGTGACGGGGCAGGACGCGGACGGTGTAGCCCACCGCGCCCGAGAGGGGCACGGGGGTGTCGGCGGCGTAGATCTCCACTCCGGAATCGTTTGCCGTGTGCGTCATTTCGATGGTGATGACATCGGAGAGGTCGTCATCGGGAGACACCCGGCCCAGCACCGCCTGCACCACCACATCCGACGGCGCCAGTCCCGCCAGATCGATGCGGGCGCGCAGCGACAGATCCGCGCCGATCACCGGGGTGTCGGGCAGGCCCGCGCTGTCCACCTGGACCACCTTCACCCGCGGCCACACCGACTCGACCCGGCGGCGGTACTCCGCCAATTCCCGCGCCCCGGCGAAATCGTCCTGCGCCACACCGGAATACGCGGCAGCGGCGGGAATGTAGTAGTCGACGGCGTAGTCGCGCACCATACGCGAGGCCAGCACCTGCGGTCCCAGGGTCTGCAGGGTGTGCCGGACCATCTCCATCCAGCGCACCGGCAGATCGTCGCCGTCGCGGTCGTAGAACCGCGGCAGCACCGCACGCTCCAGCATCTCGTACAGGGCGGCGGCCTCCAGGTCGTCGCGGCGGTGATCGTCGCGGACGCCGTCGGCGGTGGGAATGGCCCAGCCGTTCTCGCCGTCGTACATCTCGTCCCACCAGCCGTCGCGGATCGACAGGTTCAGCGAGCCGTTGAGCGCGGCCTTCATGCCCGAGGTGCCGCACGCCTCCAGCGGGCGCAGCGGATTGTTCAGCCACACATCGCATCCCCAGTACAGGTAGCGGGCCATCGACATGTCGTAGTCGGGCAGGAAGACGATGCGATGCCGCACGGCCGGGTCGTCGGCGAAGCGGACCACCTGCTGGATCAGCGCCTTGCCGCCGTCGTCGGCCGGGTGACTCTTGCCCGCCACCACCAGCTGCACCGGGCGCTCGGGATCCAGCAGCAGCGCACGCAGCCGCTGCGGATCGCGCAGCATCAGCGTCAGTCGCTTGTAGGTCGGCACCCGGCGCGCGAATCCGACCGTGAGCACGTTCGGATCGAAAACGTCGTCGACCCAGGTCAATTCGGCGGGCGCGGCACCGCGCTCCAGCCACGAGGCCCGCACTCGGCGACGCACCTCTGCGACCAGCTTGCCGCGCAGGGTATTTCGCGTAGACCACAGCTCGCGCAGGTCGATGTCGCGCAGTCGCTCCCAGCCGCGCGCCTCCTCCACCAGTTCGGGGCCGACGAGCTCCCGGGCCTTGTCTATCCACTCCCGCGCCGCCCAGGTGGGGGCGTGCACACCGTTGGTGACCGAGCCGATGGGCACCTCGGCGGCATCGAAACCCGGCCACAGCGACGCGAACATGGCGCGGCTGACCTCGCCGTGCAACCGCGACACCCCGTTGGCGCGCTGAGCCAGTCGCAACCCGAGGTGCGCCATGTTGAACACCGACGGATCGGCCTCGCGCCCGAGCGCCACGATGCGATCCACGGAAACGCCAGGCAGCAGCGGAGATTCGCGTTCGCCGTGCGCTCCGCCGAAGTAGCGCCGGACCAGGGCGACCGCGAACCGGTCGATTCCGGCGGGCACCGGGGTGTGCGTGGTGAATACCGTGCCCGCCCGGACCGCGGTCAGCGCCGCGTCGAAATCCATTCCGGCGGCCATGAATTCGCGGATCCGCTCGATGCCCAGGAAACCGGCGTGGCCCTCGTTCATGTGGAAGACGTCCGGGTCGGGCAGCCCGTGGGCGTGGGTGTAGGCGCGTACCGCCCGCACGCCGCCGATGCCCGCCAGGATCTCCTGTTTGATGCGATGGTCCTGATCGCCGCCGTAGAGGCGATCGGTCACCGCACGCAGCTCCGGATCGTTGTCGGCGATATCGGAATCCAGCAGCAGCAACGGAATCCGGCCCACCTGCGCGATCCACACCCGCGCCCGCAGCACACGGCCCTCCGGCATCGGCACGTGCACCAGCACAGGCGCACCCGACTCGGTGAGCAACCGCAGCGGCAGGCCCTGCGGATCCAGATCCGGGTAGCGCTCGGCCTGCCAGCCGTCCGCGGTCAGCGACTGCCGGAAGTATCCGGACCGGTACAGCAGACCCACGCCGATGAGCGGCAGCCCCAGATCGGACGCGGCCTTCAGATGATCGCCCGCGAGGATCCCGAGCCCACCCGAATAGTTCGGCAGCACCTCGGTCACGCCGAACTCCATCGAGAAGTAGGCGATGGCCCGCGGCAGGTGCTCGGCCCGGTCGCCGTCCGACTGCCGATCGAACCAGCTCGGCCGCTCCAGATAGTCCCGCAGACCGGCCGCCGCGGCGTCCACCGCGCGGATGTAGGCGGCATCGGCGGCCAGTTCGTCGAGCCGGGCCGCGGGCACCTCCCCCAGCATCCGCACCGGATCCCGCCCGACCTCCACCCACAGCCCCGGATCCAGCTCGGCGAACAGATCCTGCGTCGGCATATGCCACGACCACCGCAGATTCGTCGCCAGTTCAGCGAGCGCCGACAACCGCTCGGGCAGATGGGCACGGACCGTGAACCGACGCAATGCCTTCACCCGAATGACCCTACATGACGCGGTAGGATCCGCCGAGCTGGATCAATGTCCTGACCTGCGGCGAACCCAGAACGCAGACCTACGACAGGCACTGGTCAGCTCACGCCGTGGCATGGTGCATACGTGTCCCGGAACGCCTCACGCACTATGGCCGCGTCCGGAGCGCCACGCCCCTCTATCCCGGAGACGACCTCGGACACCCGCCAGTAGTTCGACGGCACCAGACGCCCGGACGCAACCGCAGTGAGGGCCGCGTCCGCTGCTTCCTCGGGTTTGTCGGCCGCCACCAGGGCGAGACCCAAGTCCAAGTTCGCCGATGCGATCCGGCGTGGCCGGGCGGACTCAGCGGCCTTCAGATCGGCAAGAACATGGCGCGCGTACGACTCGGCCGCCGGGTCACCCAGCCAGGACAACGTGGTAGCCACGTAGGCGTCCGACTTGGCCGGGTCGTACCGAAAATGGTGTTCCGGCCTGTCGGGTGTGCTCAGCCCGGAAACCAGGCGCGCGACCTTGCGCAGAGCCCCGTAGGTTCCCTCGCTGTTTCCGAGTCGCGCCAGGGCCCGCCCTTCCTGTGCCGTTGCTTGGATGAAAGCCGAACTGTCCTCGGGTGCGATTTCCTGTGCAGCGCGGGACAATTCAGCGGCAACGGCGAATTTTCCAGCCGTAAGCCGTTCCCACGCACGGGTTTCCAGGCACCAGCCGGAAATTTCTCGGTGCTCGGCTTCCAGCGAAGCCTGCCATGCGGCATGTCCTCTTGCCGCAGCGTCAGGCAGTTCTCCCAGGTCGACATGACAAGTGCTAGCCAACAGATTCAACCATCCGACAACGACAACCAGCCGCCGGTGCTGGCTCAGCGTCTTCTTGGCGTCCATCAATTTCGCGGCGAATCCGAGATGGTGCCGGATGCGTGTAAGGAGTTCCTCAGCCGGTGTGGTCGGATATGCCGACGCCAGATCGTCTACGGCCGACTCCAGCCGGTCGAGGGTGTCCCCGCCGATATCCGATGCGGCGATCCGAAGTACCCAATTGACGCGATCTGCTCCACACACCCGCTCATACCAAGTGATCACCTCGGCCGTAGGAGTCCGAACACCTGTCTCGTAATGCCCGAGTGCGGCTTTCGAGTACGGCACCTGTCGCGCCATCTCGGACAGCGACAGTCCGGCCGCCTCCCGCGCGGCGCGTAGTGCAGTGTGATCCACACCCCAATCGTAGACAGGCTGAGGTTCACCGATATCGAAACCGTTTCTCCCCGTCTGAGTTTCGCACGATGGTCGTTCGGAAGGCGATTGGTATGACCGGTATATCGGCGGGTCCTCTGCTGGTTGCGGTTTTGCCGCTCGCGATATAGCTCTGGGCTGTCCTGTGGCCGTACGACTGATCAAACTCAATGTCTTCGCCCGACATGCCCTTCTCGACGCAGTGCGCACGCCGTCGGCTGGACAGGCCCTGACATGCGGGCCTGACCCTGCTGGTCACTCCGGGGCGAGCCACACCGCGCTGTTGGGGGCGAGCGTGACCGTCGCCGAGTACGGCCGTCCGTGCCACGGTTGCGGGCCCGCCTCGACTCCGCCGAGGTTGCCCACGCCGCTCCCGGCGTAGTCGGCGGCATCGGTATTGAGGATCTCGCGCCAGCGGCCGGGGGCCGGGAGGCCGATGCGGTAGTCGCGATGCTGGGCGCCGGAGAAGTTGTAGACGCAGGCCACCAGCGAGTCGTCGGAGCCGTAGCGCAGGAAGGCGACGACATTACCGGCCCGGTCGTCGGCGTCGATCCAGGCGTAACCGCCCGGCGAGGCGTCTTGCGACCACAGCGCCGGATGCGCGCGATAGGCCGCGTTGAGGTCGCGCACGAGGCGTCGGATGCCGTCGTGCAGCGGATTCTCCAGCTCGTGCCAATCCAGTCCGCGATCGTGCGACCACTCCCGGAACTGGCCGAAGTCCTGCCCCATGAACAGCAGCTGCTTGCCCGGATGGGCCCACTGGTAGGCCAGCAGCGTGCGCACCCCGCACGCCTTCACCCAGTCGTCGCCGGGCATCCGCGTCCACAGCGTGCCCTTGCCGTGCACCACCTCGTCGTGACTGATCGGCAGCACGTAGTTCTCACTCCACGCGTACACGGTCGAGAAGGTGATCTCGTTGTGGTGCCAGCTGCGATGGATCTGGTCGCGGCCCAGGTAGCCCAGGGTGTCGTGCATCCAGCCCATGTTCCACTTCATGGTGAAACCCAGGCCGCCGACATCTGTGGACCGGGTGACGCCGGGCCAGGTGGTCGACTCCTCGGCGATGGTGACCACGCCCGGATGATGCTTGTGCACCATCGCGTTCATCTCCTGCAGGAACGCCACGGCCTCCAGGTTCTCCCGCCCGCCGTGGATGTTCGGTTCCCAGCCGCCCTCCGGGCGTGAATAGTCCAGGTACAGCATCGAGGCCACGGCGTCGACGCGCAGGCCGTCGATGTGGAACTCCTCGATCCAATAGCGCGCGTTGGCGACCAGGAAGTTCCGCACCTCGTGGCGGCCGAAGTCGAAAACGTAAGTACCCCAGTCCAATTGCTCGCCGCGGCGTGGGTCGGGGTGCTCGTAGAGCGCCGTGCCGCCGAATCGGCCCAGCGCCCATTCGTCGCGCGGAAAGTGCGCGGGCACCCAATCCAGCAGCACGCCGATGCCCGCCGCGTGCAGGTGATCCACGAACGCCCGGAAATCGTCGGGCGTGCCGAAGCGGGCGGTCGGCGCGTAGTAGGAGGTGACCTGATAACCCCACGAACCGCCGAACGGATGCTCCGCGACGGGCAGCAACTCGACGTGCGTATAACCCTGTGCCAGCACGTATTCGGTGAGTTGCGCGGCCGCCTCGCGATAGTCCAGGCCCGGCCGCCACGAGCCCAGATGCACCTCGTAGACGCTCATGGGCGCCCGCACCGGGTCGGTGCGGGCGCGCGTGGCGATCCAGTCGTCGTCGCCCCAGGTGTAGCGGCTCTCGGTGACCACCGACGCGGTCGCCGGGGGGACCTCGGTGGCGAAGGCCAACGGATCGGCGTGGTCGACCGTGCGGCCGTCCGCGCCGTGCACCCGGAACTTGTATTTCGCACCCACCCCGATCCCCGGGACGAACAGCTCCCACACCCCGGAACCGCCCAATTGCCGCATGGGCGCGGTGTTTCCGCTCCACCCGTCGAAGTCGCCGGTCACCGCGACACCGCGGGCGTTCGGCGCCCACACCGCGAACGACGTCCCCGCCACCTCGCCGTCGAGCGTGGTGTAGCGGCGCGGATGCGCGCCCAGCACCTCCCACAACCGCTCGTGGCGGCCCTCGCCGATCAGGTGCAGGTCGAGTTCGCCGACCGTCGGCAGGAACCGGTAACCGTCGGCATCGAGGACGGTCCGGCTGTTCGGGTACGACACCAGCAACCGGTAGTCCCAGAGGTCCGGGAAGGGCACGATGCCTTCGAAGACGCCGTGCTCCACGTGCGCCAGCGGGTAATCGGTGCCGCCGATCCGCGCCGACACCGAATTCGCGTGCGGGCGAAGAGCTCTGATCACCGTGCCGGTGGGATGCGGATGCGCGCCGAGCACCGTGTGCGGGTCGCGGTGGGTACCCGCGGCCAGCAGCAGCAGATCACGGCGGTTCATCGGCACCTCACCGGAACGACCTCCGGTAGGCCAATTCCGTGCGCGCCGCCGCCGAAACCGGTGGGAGCGTGAGGATGTGGGCGACCGCCCGCGCCGGATCCAGCCGCACGTAATTCGTTCGGCCCCAGTGGTATTCCTCGCCGCTCACCTCATCGAACACCACCGGGTGGTCGTGCCATTCGCGGCCGATCGCCGGCATGTCCAGCGAGATCATGCCGTCCTCGGCGCCGAACGGATCGAGATTCACCACCACCAGCACGGCGTCGCCGGTGCCGGGATCCACCTTCGAGTACGCCAGCAGGGCGTCGTTGTCGATGTGGTGAAAGGTGATGCAGCGCAACTGTTGCAGGGCCGGATGGGCGCGGCGGATCTCGTTGAGCCGGGTCAGCCACGGCTCCAGCGACTCCCCGCGAGCGGCCGCCTCGGTGAAGGGACGCGGGCGCAGCTGGTACTTCTCCGAGTCCAGATACTCCTCGCTGCCCGGCCGCACCGCCTGATGCTCGAACAGCTCGAATCCGGAGTACACGCCCCACGCCGGCGCCAGCGTGGCCGCCAGCACCGCGCGGATCGCGAACATGCCCGGACCGCCGTGCTGCAGGCTCTCGTGCAGGATGTCGGGAGTATTGACGAACAGGTTCGGCCGCGCCTCGTCGGCCTTGGCGGCCAGCTCGCGACCGAACTCGGCCAGCTCGTGTTTGCCGGTGCGCCAGGTGAAATAGGTGTAGGACTGGGCGAAGCCGCGCCGCGCCAGCCCGTACAGCCGGGCCGGGCGGGTGAACGCCTCGGACAGGAACAGCACGTCCGGGTCGGTCCCGCGGACCTGCGCGAGCAGCCACTCCCAGAAGTCGGCGGGCTTGGTGTGCGGATTGTCGACCCGGAATATGGTGACGCCCAGCGAAATCCAGTACCGCACCACCCGCAGCACCTCGGCGTACAGCCCGTCCGGATCGTTGTCGAAGTCGATCGGGTAGATGTCCTGGTATTTCTTGGGCGGGTTCTCCGCGAAGGCGATGGTGCCGTCCGGCAGCGTGGTGAACCACTCCGGATGCTCGCGGACCCACGGATGGTCGGGGGCGCACTGCAGCGCCAGATCCAGCGCCACCTCCAGACCGAGTTCCCGTGCGGCGCAGACGAAGTCGATGAAATCGGCCTCGGTGCCGAGCAGCGGATGGAAGGCGTCGTGCCCGCCCTCGTCGGAACCGATCGCCCACGGGGAGCCCACATCACCGGGCTCGGCGGTCAGGGAGTTGTTGCGGCCCTTGCGATTCACCTTGCCGATCGGGTGGATCGGCGGCAGATACACCACGTCGAAGCCCATGGCGGCGATGCGCGGCAGTTCCTCGGCGGCGGTGGCGAAGGTGCCGTGCACCGGGTTACCGTCGGCGTCCCAGCCGCCGGTCGAGCGCGGGAAGAACTCGTACCACGCGCCGTACAGCGCCTGCCGCCGCTCCACCAGCACGGTGTGCTGCGGGCCGCGCGTGACCAACTCGCGCAACGGGTTCGCCCGCAGAATCTCGCCGACCTCCGCGCTGAACGCCGGGGCCACCCGGGCGGGTAACTGGCCGTCGCCACGCAACGCGGCCGCGGCCGCGCGCAACCGCTCCCACTGCCGCTTCGGCACCTGCTGGGCCGCGCGGTCCAGCAGCCGCGCACCGATTTCCAGGTCGTTGGCCAGGTCGGCGGCGCTCTGGCCGACGGCGAGCTTGGCCTCCACGGCCGCCCGCCATGTCGCTATCGGGTCGCCCCAGCCCTCGATGCGGAAGGTCCACATCCCCGGCTCGTTCGGGGTGAACACGGCGTTGAACACGTCGGGCTCGTACTCCGGCGCCATCCGGATCCGCCGGGCCCGCGAGGCGCCGGGCGCGCGCACCGCCAGCGTCGCGCCGACCACGCCGTGGCCCTCGCGCCACACCACGGCCCGCACCGGGAACACCTCGCCCACCACGGCTTTGGCCGGGCGGCCACCGGGTATGGCCGGAGCGGTGTCATCGATGGCGATGCGACCCGTCACGAGACCAACCGTACCGGCAAACCCCACCCGATCATGAAAGGCGGCCACCGGGCCTGTACCCGAGCCGGGACGGCATGGCAGGCTGGTGACGAAACCTGAAGCGGAGACATCCTCCGCTCCGGCCGGACCGCCGACCTTCCAGGAGGAATCGCTCATGACCGCAGTGCAAGGCCTCTCCGTGGACGTCCCCGCGCCCGCCGGTGTCGCCGACAGCTATCTGGCGGCCCCCGCCGACGGCGCACCGCATCCGGGCGTGCTGCTCTACATGGACGCCTTCGGGGTGCGGCCGAGTCTGCGAGCCATGGCGGATCGCATCGCCGCGCACGGGTACACGGTACTGGCCCCGAATGTGTTCTACCGGCACGGCCGCGCGCCTGTTGTCGAGCTGCCCGACTTCATCGACCCGGGTCAGCGCCCGGACATTTTTCAGCGGTTGCTGCCGATGATCCAGGAACTCACGCCGGAGATTGCGGCCGCCGACGCCGCCGCGTATCTCGACTGGCTGGCGGCGAACGACCGGACGGCCGCGGGTCCCGCGGGCCTCACCGGATACTGCATGGGCGCCCGGTTGGTCGTGTTCACCGTCGGCGCCTTCCCGGATCGCGTGGCGGCAGCCGCCGGATTCCACGGCGGTGGCCTGGTCACCGATACCACCGACAGCCCGCATCACGCTCTCGGAAACGTCACGGCGGAACTGTATTTCGGGCATGCGGACAACGACCGCTCCATGACGGCGGAACAGATCGAGCGCCTCGAGAAGACCCTCACCGACGCGGGCATCCGCTACCGCAGCGAGATCTACGCGGGCGCCCAGCACGGCTACACCCAAACCGACACCGCCTCCTACAACGAACAGGCCGCCGAACGCCACTGGCACGAACTCCTGTCCCTGCTGGACCGCAACCTCACCCCGCCCCGCTGATCACGAGCCGCCTCACCAAACCTCCCCACCACCTGACGACGCTCTCGCGAACCATCCAGCGGGCTACGACCCGACAGCATTTCGCGAAACCATCTATCCCACACCGTGGCCCAACGGCATTCTCGCAAGCCCGTCGCCGCAGTACGACCCGACAACGCCCTCGCGAATGTCCCCGCACTACGCCTCGCAAACCGCCCCTGCATTACAGCCCCGACAACGCCGCACGAAACCGCCCCCGCACTTTCAGCCTGACAACGCCGCACGACATCGCCCCTTCACTACAGCGCGACACACCCTCACGAAACCGCCCCAGGCGCTACAGCGCGACAACGACGCCTCGCGAATCCACCCCTGCGCTACAGCGCGGATTTCCTCGGGAAACCGTCTTCCGTGCTTCGCTCCGTCCCGGCTGGGCGGGGCGGTGGCTGACGCGGGGGCACGGCCGTTGGCAGGGTGCTCGGCGGATCAGAATGCCCAGAGTGCGGGGAGTTCGGGTATCAGGCAGCCGTAGGTGCGTACCACCGAGATGGGCGTACCGCGCAGAATGCCCTCGGCCCGGTAGACCACCGGGTGGTAGCGGAAGCAGCGCACGCTCGGATCCTCCTCCGGAAGCGTCAGTTCACCGAGCGGGGCGAGGAACCCACAGGCCGCCACCGCGGCGGGATGCGAGCCACCAACCGGATCGCAGGTCAAAGTGGCCGTGCGCGTCGGCTGATCCGAGTCCTCGCGGGTAAGCACCAGCCGCGTCGCGGGCTCCTCCGCCACAGCACTGCCCGCAGCAAGCAGCACCGCCACAGCGGCAACGATCCCCACCACTACCCGAGCGGACTTCCTCGCAACACGCATCTGTTCGCCTCTCCCCCCAACCCGAATTCCTGTGCACCACCCGGCACACCGAATCGTATCCAGTGAGCGTGGCTCCACGCCCGCCCCGCACTCCGCACGCATACCGTCGCGTCAACCGCAAGCCGCCGTTCCCACGCGTGCCACCACTCCGCGCGGAGACCACCACGCCACGCGGACGCCACCACGCCACGCGGACGCCACCACGCCACGCGGACGCCATCACGCCACGCGGGTGCCACCACTCTGCGCGGATGCCATCACTCCGCGCACATAGGTCGCTCGGCACGTGTGCTCGGCGTACTCGCAAGGATCGGCGAGGCGACGACCGGTGCCCGCGGTGTCGGCGGAGGTTCCCTAATACAGTGCGGTGGCGAGTTTGCGGCGTGCGGCGACCACGACCGGGTCGGCGGTGTCGTACAGCTCGAACAGCTCGACCAGGCGAGTGCGCACGCGGTTGCGGTCGTCGCCCGCCGTGCGCTTGATCAAGTTGATCAGGCGGGTGAAGGCGGCCTCGGGCTCTTGGTTGAAGCACTCCATGTCGGCGGCCGCGAAGGCGGCGTCGATATCGTCCGGAGCGGCGTCGGCCCGCGCGATGGCGTCCGCCGGCAGGCCCTGCGCCCGGCCGAAGAAGCGCACCTGCCGCAGCGCCGCCTTGGCCTCGGCATTGGCCGGCTCCTCGGCGAGGATCTTCTCGTAGGCGGCCTCGGCACCGGCGATGTCGCCGCGATCGAGCGCCTCCTCGGCGGCGGTGAAACGGGGATCCTCCGGCACGGCCGCGGCCTGCTCACCCTCGACGCCACCTTCGAGCTTGCCCCGCACCGCGTCGACCACGGCCGCGAGCCACTGCTTCACCTGCGGCTCGGGTTGCGCGCCTTGGAAATCGGCGAGCGGCTGGCCCGCGGCCACCGCGATGACGGTCGGGATGCCCTGCACCCCGAGCGCCTGCGCTATGCGCATATTCGGCTCGGCCTCGACGGTGGCCAGGTCCCAGCTGCCATCGCCCTCACCCACCAGGCGCTCGAACAGCTTCACCAGCTCCACGCTGCCCGGGCTGCGCTGCGAGTACAGGACGATGACCACCGGAACCTGCATCGATCGACGCAGCACCTTGGTCTCGAAATCGGCCTCGGTGACGGCGTGACCGGTCGGCGCATCCGCCGCGGCGGCCGGCTGTTTCAGACTGGACAGATCCACCGCACCGGACATAGCAGCGGCGACGGCGGGCGAGGGACGACGTGCAGCAGGTCGAGTCACGGTTTCCAGTTTGTCACGAACGAGCAGCGGCAGGTGCCGCGGCCGTGCTCAATTCGCCCAATTGGCCGCTCTTGATCGCCCACCGCTCGAACCAGGCCGAGGTGAACGGAACGACCGAGGAGAGCAGGCCGAGCACGAGCGTCTTGCCCGGCCACTCGAACTCCCGGGAGGCAAGGAAGACGTTGAGCACGAAGAGAAGGAAGAGCAGGCCGTGGAGCAGCCCGAACACCATCACCGGCCAGGTGATCGGTTCCGGCAGCCGCTTGAGCACCGAGCCCGTCAGCAGCAGCGCCCAGGAGAACGCTTCCAGCGTCCCGAACAGTCGCACACGCTTGGCCACGGTGCTCACATCGAAGAATTCGCCCATGGGGCCTATTGTGCCGAACGGTGGTGGGTCTACGACAGCGGGTAGTTGGTGTGGGGTGCGACACACCTGTCAGGCCCGGATGATGAGCGCGTCGCCCTGGCCTCCGCCGCCGCACAGCGCGGCCGCGCCGACGCCTCCGCCGCGGCGCTTCAGCTCCAGAGCGAGGTGCAGCACGATGCGGGCACCCGACATACCGAGCGGATGTCCGATGGCGATGGCACCGCCGTTGACGTTCACCTTCTCGGGCGAAATGCCCAGCTGGCGGGTCGACGCGACACCCACTGCGGCGAACGCCTCGTTGATCTCGACCACATCCAGGTCGGCGGGCGAAATGCCTTCCTTCGCACAGGCTTTGGCGATGGCGTTGGCCGGTTGCCGCTGCAGCGTGGAGTCGGGGCCCGCGACCACGCCGGCGGCGCCGATCTCGGCGATCCAGCTCAGGCCGAGCTCTTGGGCCTTGGCCTTGCTCATCACGACCACGGCCGCGGCGCCGTCGGAGATCTGGGAGGCCGAGCCCGCGGTGATGGTGCCGTCCTTGCGGAACGCGGGGCGCAGCTTGCCCAGCGACTCCACCGTGGTGTCGGCACGGATGCCCTCGTCCTCGGCGACCAGGATCGGGTCGCCCTTGCGCTGGGGCACCGCCACCGGGACCACCTCGTCCTCGAACAGGCCGTTCTTCCAGGCCGCGGCGGCCTTCTGGTGTGAGGCGGCGGCGAAGGCGTCCTGGTCCTCGCGGCTGATGTGGTCGTCGTCGTTGCGGGTCTCGGTCAGTGCGCCCATGGCCTGATCGGTGAAGATGTCGTGCAGGCCGTCGAAGGCCATGTGGTCGCGCAGCGTGACGTCGCCGTACTTGAAGCCCTCGCGGCTCTTCTCCAGCAGATGCGGCGCTCGCGACATCGACTCCTGGCCGCCGGCCACCACGATCTCGTACTCACCGGCACGAATCAGCTGGTCCGCCAAGGCAATTGCATTGATGCCGGACAGGCACACCTTGTTCAGCGTCAGCGCGGGCACATCCATCGGGATGCCACCGGCGACCGCGGCCTGCCGAGCGGGGATCTGGCCCGCGCCGGCGGTGAGCACCTGGCCCATGATCACGTAATCGACCTGATCGGGCCGCACGCCGCTCTTCTCCAGCGCCGCCTTGATCGCGAAACCGCCCAGATCCGAACCGCTGAAGTCCTTCAGGCCACCCAGCAGCCGGCCGACCGGAGTGCGCGCGCCGGAGACGATGACGGAGGTGGTAGTCACGATGTACCTCGCTTGTGAGTGGGAACGCCGTACTCCACGGTAACCGGTGCCGTCCCGACGGCACCATGCAGGTCCGCGCTACCGTTCGAAGGGTGAGCGCTACCGATACGCCCGAATTCATCCCCGCCGATTACGTGATCGCCGTCGACCATGTCGGCGTCGCCGTTCCCGACCTCGATACCGCTGTCGCGTGGTACTCCGAGCACCTCGGAATGGTCGAAACCCACCGCGAGGTCAATGAGGCCCAAGGGGTGCACGAGGCGATGCTGTCACTGCCCGGCGCCGGCGACGACTCGACTGCTCTGCAGTTGCTGGCTCCGGTCGACGAGTCGTCCACGATCGCCAAGTTCATCGATCGCAACGGCCCCGGACTCCAGCAACTCGCGTATCGCGTCACCGACGTCGAGGCGGTGGCTACTTTCCTGCGCTCGCGAGGTCTGCGTTTGCTGTACGACGCGCCTCGCCGCGGAACGGCCGATTCCCGGATAAACTTCGTACACCCGAAGGATGCTGGAGGTGTGCTCATCGAGCTCGTGGAGCCGGCGCCGAATCCTACTCACTAGTATCGGATTCCGACCGGGGAAACTTGTCGTAACGACATTCGCGGTCGGCTCACCATCGTGGGCCGACAGGCTGTAGTTTGTGGGGCATGTCGTCCACTGAGCCCGATCGCAATCGCTTCGTCGCGTTGCCGTTTACCGTAGTCCGAAAGGGCTACGACCGCGATGAGGTGCGCAATTACTTTGACCGATTCGATGCTGAACTAAGGGTCACCGCCACAGATCGCGACGCCGCCGCAGCCCAGGCCCGAAATCTCGCCGCCCAACTGGAGGACGCGCGCGACGAAATCGATGAGCTGCGTAAGGAAGTCGACCGGTTGTCGGTGCCCCCGACCACCGCCGAGGGCATGAGCGATCGCATCTCGCGCATGCTCCGCCTCGCCTCCGACGAGGCCTCCGAGGTCCGCGCGCAGGCGCAGGCCGAGGCCGCCGAGATGATCTCGATCGCCGAGCAGCAGGCCACCGAGATGCGCGGCAAGTACGAGTCGCTGCTCGCCGAGACCAAGGAGAAGCGCGAGGCGCTCGAGGTCGAGTTCGAGCAGACCCTCGCCAACGCGCGCTCGGAGTCCAAGAAGATCCTCGAGGCCGCCAATGCCGAGGCCGAGCGGATCACCAAGGAGGCCGAGGCCAAGCGCAAGGCCGCCCAGCAGGACTTCGAGGTCACCATGGCGGAGCGGCGCACCAAGCTCACCCGCGCCATGGAGGAGCTCGAGGCCAGCAGCCGCTCCGAGGCCGCCCAGCGCATCAAGGACGCGACCGACGAGTCGAACCGTCTGGTCACCTCCGCCACCCAGCAGGCCGATCGCAAGATCGCCCACGCCAAGGAGCTGGCCGAGGAGATGCGCGTCCTGCGAGGCCGAGTTCTGGCCCAGCTCTTGGGAATTCGCGGCCAGCTCGATTCCGTCCCGGCCATGCTCGCCGCCGTCAACCGCGAGAGCGAGCTGCTCGACGGCGCGCCGGAGCAGCGTTCGCTGTCCGGCAAGCAGTCCGGTTCCGGACGCCAGAAGGCCATCCCCGAGGTCAAGGCCGAGGAGAACGAGCTCGTCGACGAGGAAGAGCGCGAGAACGCAGAAGTCTCGAGCTGACGCCGATCCTGCCGGGCGACACTACATCGACCGTCCGAAGGCCGCCCCGCTAGCGGGGCGGCCTTCATTACTTTGCGGGACGGCCTTCACTACTTCAGGGGCGGCCTTCACTTCTTCCGGGCGGCCTTCACGACTTCGGGAGCAGCCTTCACTTCTTCCAGGCGGCCTTCACGACTTCGGGGGCAGCCTTCACTACTGCGGGGCGGCCTTCACTACTTCCGAGGGGCAGCCTCACAGCTTCGGGGACCCTCATCAGCTTGGGGGGCTTGGTTTTTCGGGGCTCGGCGATCGGATCTCAGGACCAGCGGCGCGTGATGGTGCGGGTGTGGCGGCCACGCCAGCAGCCGGTGTGCCAGTGGCGGCGGTCGTCCTCGCCGCCGTGTTCACGCCAGGCGACGAGATGCGGTGTGCCGGGCCGGATTTCATGGTCACAGCCGGGGCAGCGGTAGGTCTTGGTGGCGCGGGAGCCGGGGATCGTGCGGACGACGTAGGTGTCGCCGTCCGGGCCGGTCTCGGTGCGGCCGAAGACGTCGCCGATCGGGCGCGGATCCCGTGGGAACCGCGCCGGCGACTGCTTGGGACGCGGTTTCCGGCGGGGCATGGCGGACGAAACTAGAACAGCCGGAATTCGGTGCTGTCCGTGCCGCGCAGGGCGTCGTAATCGAGTGTCAGGCAACGGATTCCGCGGTCGTTGGCGAGGGTCTTGGCCTGCGGCTTGATCTGCTGGGCGGCGAAGACGCCGGTGACGGGGGCCAGCAGCGGATCCCGGTTCAGCAACTCCAGATAGCGGGTCAGCTGTTCGACGCCGTCGATTTCGCCGCGGCGCTTGATCTCCACGGCCACGGTACCGCCATCGGCGTTGCGGCACAGGATGTCCACCGGGCCGATCGCGGTCATGTATTCGCGCCGGATGAGCGAGAAGCCCGGCCCGAGGGTCTCGATGTGCTCGGCCAGCAGCTCCTGCAGATGCGCCTCCACACCGTCCTTCACCAGGCCCGGGTCGACGCCGAGATCGTGCTCGGAGTCGTGCTCGATGTCGGCGACGGTGATGCGCAGTTCCTCACCGGCCTTGTTGGTCACCACCCACAGCTTCGCCGCCTCGGTTTCGCTGTCGCGCTCCTCCAGCCAGCAGGGTGGGCTCATCCAGTTGAGCGGCTTGTAGGAGCCGCCGTCGGAATGCACCAGCACCGAACCGTCGGCCTTCATCAGCAACAGCCGGCGAGCCATCGGGAGGTGAGCGGTGAGCCGACCCACGTAGTCGACCTGGCAGCGAGCAATCACGAGGCGCACCCCCGGCACTTTAGGCGAGGCCGTGCGGGCCGCGTAATTCAGCCCACGAGCAACAGATACCCCAGCGCGGAAGCGACCGCCAGCAGGCCACATTCGAACCGCGTCATCCGGGGCAACCGAGGCAGTCGCACCCGCTGGGTGCGCAGCAGCCAGAAGCCGCCCACCAACCCGATGGCGAGGGCGAGCAGATGCCCCACATTGGTGAACGTGCGTCCCATCGCGACACCGGACACCGCGACCGCCAGCCAGGTGATCGACCAGGTCGCGCGCCACTGCCGGGGCAGCAGGACGACGAACGCACCGATCACCGCCATCGCGCCGTAACTGATGCCGACGTCTTCGGCGGTCGTCGTGCTGACCGGGACCCAGTCGGCCGTCACCGCCACCCACAGGCCCGCGGCGACCAGCAGCGTGGCGCCGATGTGCCCGGCGACGAAGATGCGGATCGTGGTCAGCGCGCCGAACCGCCGTTCGGCCAGGGCGAGTAGGCAGACGAGCAAGGGGATGAGCAGCGCCGCGGCTGCGCCGTCCCCCACCACCAGGGCGCTGGAGACGAGCGTGCCGTAATTGCCGCGCAGCAGGTTGCTCAGGTTGGTGCTGGCACGCAGGATCACCTGGGTCTGCGCGGCGTCGCTGAGGGCCGCGAGCAGGGCGGCGACCGTGATGAGCATGGCGGCGTAGCCGTAGGTCACGGGGAGGAAGAACCGCCGCCAGCCGCTGCGCGCGGCGCCGAGCGTGGGAGCCGTGTCAGCCGTTGCCTCGCCGACCATCCGTACCTCGTCCTTCCCGCGCGGCTCGCGTATGCCGGGCTACCCGTCCATCATCCAGCGAACCGGCGCCGCGCGGGTTGCCGTACCTTGTGAACTGACTGTGAATCCGGCCCGCCGGCCGGGTGTACAACGAGTTTGCCCCGATCCGGCGGTTCTACACCTGTCCGGCGCGCATTGTCCGGTATGCCGACTCGGATATGACGAAGGCCCCCAACATTGTTGGGGGCCTTCGTGAAAGTATGTTCCGGCGGTGTCCTACTCTCCCACACCCTGTCGAGTGCAGTACCATCGGCGCAGGTGAGCTTAGCTTCCGGGTTCGGAATGGGACCGGGCGTTTCCCCACCGCTATAACCGCCGTAACTCTATGAAACTATCCACACACATCGTGTGTTGTTTCAGATACCGCACAGTGGACGCGTAACACCTTCGTTGGTAAGCCCTCGGCCTATTAGTACCGGTCACCTCCACACATTACTGCGCTTCCAGTTCCGGCCTATCAACCCAATAATCTGTTGGGGGCCTTACCCACTCGAAGTGGTGAGAAACCTCATCTAGGAACAGGCTTCCCGCTTAGATGCTTTCAGCGGTTATCCCTTCCGAACGTAGCCAACCAGCCATGCCCCTGGCGGAACAACTGGCACACCAGAGGTTCGTCCGTCCCGGTCCTCTCGTACTAGGGACAGCCTTCCTCAAGTTTCTAACGCGCGCGGCGGATAGAGACCGAACTGTCTCACGACGTTCTAAACCCAGCTCGCGTGCCGCTTTAATGGGCGAACAGCCCAACCCTTGGGACCTACTCCAGCCCCAGGATGCGACGAGCCGACATCGAGGTGCCAAACCATCCCGTCGATATGGACTCTTGGGGAAGATCAGCCTGTTATCCCCGGGGTACCTTTTATCCGTTGAGCGACACCGCTTCCACACGCCGGTGCCGGATCACTAGTCCCGACTTTCGTCCCTGCTCGACATGTCTGTCTCACAGTCAAGCTCCCTTGTGCACTTACACTCAACACCTGATTACCAACCAGGCTGAGGGAACCTTTGGGCGCCTCCGTTACCATTTAGGAGGCAACCGCCCCAGTTAAACTACCCACCAGGCACTGTCCCTGAACCGGATCACGGTCCGAGGTTAGAAGTCCAATACGACCAGAGTGGTATTTCAACGACGACTCCCACGACACTAGCGTGCCGCTTTCACAGTCTCCCACCTATCCTACACAAACCGTACCGAACACCAATACCAAGCTATAGTGAAGGTCCCGGGGTCTTTTCGTCCTGCCGCGCGTAACGAGCATCTTTACTCGTACTGCAATTTCGCCGAGTCTGTGGTGGAGACAGCAGAGAAGTCGTTACGCCATTCGTGCAGGTCGGAACTTACCCGACAAGGAATTTCGCTACCTTAGGATGGTTATAGTTACCACCGCCGTTTACCGGGGCTTAAATTCTCAGCTTCGCCCCCGAAAGGGCTAACCGGTCCTCTTAACCTTCCGGCACCGGGCAGGCGTCAGTCCGTATACCTCGTCTTACGACTTCGCACGGACCTGTGTTTTTAGTAAACAGTCGCTTCTCTCTGGTCTCTGCGACCCAACCCAGCTCCCACCGCAAGGGCGTTCACCGGACCGGGCCCTCCTTCTCCCGAAGTTACGGAGGTATTTTGCCGAGTTCCTTCACCACAGTTCTCTCGATCGCCTCGGTATTCTCTACCTGACCACCTGTGTCGGTTTGGGGTACGGGCCGTGTACCAACTCACTAGAGGCTTTTCTCGGCAGCATAGGATCACTGAATTCACCTCAAACGGCTACGCATCACCTCTCAGGCTGTATGAGACACGGATTTGCCTATGCCTCGCCCTACAGGCTTACACCCGGTAATCCACCACCGGGCCCAGCTACCTTCCTGCGTCACCCCATCGCTTGACTACTACAGCCAGGGTCACGCGCATCCCCATCTCCTCACCCGAAGGTGATAGATCCGGTTCAGGGCGCTTAGCACAACTGATTCGCCATTGGGCGCGGATACACGGGTACGGGAATATCAACCCGTTGTCCATCGACTACGCCTGTCGGCCTCGCCTTAGGTCCCGACTCACCCTGGGCGGATTAACCTGGCCCAGGAACCCTTGGTCATCCGGCGGACGAGTTTCTCACTCGTCTTTCGCTACTCATGCCTGCATTCTCACTCCCACAGCCTCCACACCTGGATCACTCCGGCGCTTCCCTGGCTGCAGGACGCTCCCCTACCCACCCCAACCACTGCCCCGAAGGGAATGTACATGCTGGAGTGCCGCGGCTTCGGCGGTGTACTTGAGCCCCGCTACATTGTCGGCGCAAGACCACTTGACCAGTGAGCTATTACGCACTCTTTCAAGGGTGGCTGCTTCTAAGCCAACCTCCTGGTTGTCTCAGCGATCTCACATCCTTTTCCACTTAGTACACGCTTAGGGGCCTTAGCCGGCGATCTGGGCTGTTTCCCTCTCGACTACGAAGCTTATCCCCCGCAGTCTCACTGCCACGCTCTCACACACCGGCATTCGGAGTTTGGCTGACTTCGGTAAGCTTGTAGGCCCCCTAGGCCATCCAGTAGCTCTACCTCCAGTGTGAAACACGTGACGCTGCACCTAAATGCATTTCGGGGAGAACCAGCTATCACGGAGTTTGATTGGCCTTTCACCCCTACCCACAGCTCATCCCCTCAGTTTTCAACCTAAGTGGGTTCGGGCCTCCACGTCGTCTTACCGACGCTTCACCCTGGCCATGGGTAGATCACTCCGCTTCGGGTCCATGACATGCGACTCAGACGCCCTATTCGGACTCGCTTTCGCTACGGCTCCCCCACACGGGTTAACCTCGCCACACACCGATGACTCGCAGGCTCATTCTTCAAAAGGCACGCCATCACCCCACAAAGAAGGCTCTGACGGATTGTAAGCGTCCGGTTTCAGGTACTATTTCACTCCCCTCCCGGGGTACTTTTCACCTTTCCCTCACGGTACTAGTCCGCTATCGGTCACCAGGTAGTATTCAGGCTTACCGGGTGGTCCCGGCAGATTCACAGCAGATTTCACGGGCCCGCTGCTACTCGGGAAACACTCACGAGAGACAAACTGTTTTCGTCTACGGGATTCTCACCCTCTACGACGGACCGTCCCAGGCCACTTCGACTAACAGCTTGTTTTCACTCTCGCTCACTACGGCAGTAGCAAGAAGAATGCTCCCACGACCCCACACGGACAACGACTGCCGTCTATCACATCCGCATGGTTTAGCCTCATCCGCTTTCGCTCGCCACTACTCACGGAATCACAATTGTTTTCTCTTCCTGTGGGTACTGAGATGTTTCACTTCCCCACGTTCCCTCCACACACCCTATATATTCAGATGCGGGTAACACGACATCACTCGTGCTGGGTTTCCCCATTCGGAAATCCTCGGATCTCAGCTCGGTTGACAGCTCCCCGAGGCATATCGCAGCCTCCCACGTCCTTCATCGGCTCCTGGTGCCAAGGCATCCACCGAACGCCCTTAAACACTTACAAACAAAGATGCTCGCGTCCACTGTGCAGTTCTCAAACAACACACCCGCATCGGATCGAACCTCGAAGCCAGCCACAGCACGCTGCGCGGTACTAACGAAAACCCGAACGGATCGTCATGATTTCCCAGAAAGAACGTCTGTTCTTTCAGGACCCAATAGTGTGTCGACTACCTCCGGCCCGAAGACCGGCACATGTCAGCGTTCCACCCATGAGCACCACCGAGGATCATTCGTCCTCGAAGTGGCTCTGCCAGAAGCGATCCCGACTCCTCGGGACACTCACTGGAGAATGCTCCTTAGAAAGGAGGTGATCCAGCCGCACCTTCCGGTACGGCTACCTTGTTACGACTTCGTCCCAATCGCCAATCCCACCTTCGACAGCTCCCTCCCACAAGGGGTTAGGCCACCGGCTTCGGGTGTTACCGACTTTCATGACGTGACGGGCGGTGTGTACAAGGCCCGGGAACGTATTCACCGCAGCGTTGCTGATCTGCGATTACTAGCGACTCCAACTTCACGGGGTCGAGTTGCAGACCCCGATCCGAACTGAGACCGGCTTTAAGGGATTCGCTCCACCTCACGATATCGCAGCCCTCTGTACCGGCCATTGTAGCATGTGTGAAGCCCTGGACATAAGGGGCATGATGACTTGACGTCGTCCCCACCTTCCTCCGAGTTGACCCCGGCAGTCTCCTGCGAGTCCCCGGCATAATCCGCTGGCAACACAGGACAAGGGTTGCGCTCGTTGCGGGACTTAACCCAACATCTCACGACACGAGCTGACGACAGCCATGCACCACCTGTACACCAGCCACAAGGGAACCGACATCTCTGCCGGCGTCTGGTGTATGTCAAACCCAGGTAAGGTTCTTCGCGTTGCATCGAATTAATCCACATGCTCCGCCGCTTGTGCGGGCCCCCGTCAATTCCTTTGAGTTTTAGCCTTGCGGCCGTACTCCCCAGGCGGGGTACTTAATGCGTTAGCTACGGCACGGATCCCGTGGAAGGAAACCCACACCTAGTACCCACCGTTTACGGCGTGGACTACCAGGGTATCTAATCCTGTTCGCTACCCACGCTTTCGCTTCTCAGCGTCAGTTACTGCCCAGAGACCCGCCTTCGCCACCGGTGTTCCTCCTGATATCTGCGCATTTCACCGCTACACCAGGAATTCCAGTCTCCCCTGCAGTACTCTAGTCTGCCCGTATCGCCCGCAAGCTTGGGGTTGAGCCCCAAGTTTTCACGAACGACGCGACAAACCGCCTACAAGCTCTTTACGCCCAGTAATTCCGGACAACGCTCGCACCCTACGTATTACCGCGGCTGCTGGCACGTAGTTGGCCGGTGCTTCTTCTACAGGTACCGTCACTCACGCTTCGTCCCTGTCGAAAGCGGTTTACAACCCGAAGGCCGTCATCCCGCACGCGGCGTCGCTGCATCAGGCTTCCGCCCATTGTGCAATATTCCCCACTGCTGCCTCCCGTAGGAGTCTGGGCCGTGTCTCAGTCCCAGTGTGGCCGGTCGCCCTCTCAGGCCGGCTACCCGTCGTCGCCTTGGTAGGCCATTACCCCACCAACAAGCTGATAGGCCGCGGGCCCATCTCGCACCGATAAATCTTTCCACCACAAACCATGCGGCTCGTGGTCATATCCGGTATTAGACCCAGTTTCCCAGGCTTATCCCAGAGTACGAGGCAGATCACCCACGTGTTACTCACCCGTTCGCCGCTCGTGTACCCCGAAGGGCCTTACCGCTCGACTTGCATGTGTTAAGCACGCCGCCAGCGTTCGTCCTGAGCCAGGATCAAACTCTCCGTTGAAGACTCACAAAGCGAGAAGCCGAACACTCGGCACTCTCAACTCAGAAGTAATCTCGAACCAGAGTCCGAAAACCTAACTAAAACGCCAGCCGGAAAATAGCTGACAAAAACATCCTGCCCTCACACGGGGGTATGAGAAACAGGAACCAAAAATAATTGGCACTGACATTCATCGACACACTATTGAGTTCTCAAAGAACACACGCACCAGTGACCTCACGGGAGTACCCCGGTCGATCGGCTGGGCAACTTTTACAGCTTAGCCCGACCGTGAACACGGACCAAATCCGAGTTCAGGTAGAGCCAGTGTGATCGTCAGGCGCTCATCGTCCAACCTCGTGTCCCCGGCCTCTCGGCCCGGGTCGGTGTCCGTGTCGCTCTGACTCGGAATAAGTTACGTGTCGGTGGAATCGATGTCAAATCGCCTGGTCAGGGGCGTTCTGCGATCAACTCACGCGCTCGACTCCGGCACCCAGCGCGCGCAGGTTCTCGACGAAGTCGGGGTAGCCGCGGTCGATGTGGAAGACGTCGTGCACCTCGGTCACGCCGTCGGCGACCAGACCCGCGAGCACCAGGCCGGCGCCGGCGCGGATATCGGATGACCAGACCGGCGCGCTCGACAACCGTGGGATCCCGCGCACCACGGCATGGTGGCCGTCGGTACGGGCGTCGGCGCCCAGCCGAATCATCTCCTCCACGAAGCGGAATCGAGCCTCGAAGACGTTCTCGGTGATCATGGAGGTGCCGTCCGCGATGGCCGCGAGGCCGATGGCCATCGGCTGCAGGTCGGTCGGAAAACCGGGGAACGGCAGTGTCGAGAAGTTCACCGCGCGCGGCCGCTCGGCCTGCACGACGCGAAAACCGTCCGGCTCGAACGAGATTCGCGCACCGGCGGAGCGCAACTTGTCCAGCACCAGCGACAGATGCTTGGGATTGATGCCCGTCACCCGGACGTCGCCCAGCGTCATGGCGGCGGCGATACCCCAGGTGGCCGCGACGATGCGGTCGCCGATCACCTGATGAGTGGCCGGAGAGAGCTTGCGCACCCCGTCGATGGTCAGGACCGAGGTACCCGCACCGCTGATGCGCGCGCCCATCCGGGTCAGCATCGTGCACAGGTCGACGATCTCCGGTTCGCGCGCGGCGTTGTCGATAACCGTCTCGCCCTCGGCCAGCACCGCGGCCATCAGAATGTTCTCGGTCGCGCCGACCGAGGGGAAGTCCAGCCGGATGCGCGCGCCCTGCAGCTCGTCGGCGCGAGCGACCAGGCAGCCATGCTCGATCTCGCTGGTCGCGCCGAGCAGGCGCAATCCGGTCTGATGCATGTCGAGCGGCCGGGAACCGATCGCATCGCCACCGGGCAACGCCACCACCGCGCGCTTGCACCGGGCCATCAGCGGCCCGAGTACGCAGACCGAGGCCCGGAACTGCGTGACCGCGGGGAAATCCGCGTGGTACTTCGGTTCGGTAGGGGTATCGATGGTCACCACGGAGCCGTCGACCACCACATCGCAGCCGAGACCACGCAGCACCTCGGCCATCAGCGGGACATCGAGGATGTCCGGGCAGTTGGTGATCGTCGTCGTGCCCTCGGCCAGCAGTGCGGCGGCCATCAGCTTGAGCACGCTGTTCTTGGCACCACCGACCGCCACCTCGCCGGCGAGCCGACTGCCCCCGGTCACCAGAAACCGTTCACTCACGGGGGTCAGCCTAGTGGGCGCGACGAACGATGGTGACCACTCCGCTACTCCGCGCCCGCCACGTTCTCGTCCGAAACGCCGGGGCGCCACAGCACATCGCCGTCCGGGTTGGCCACCCTCCCCAGGATGAACAGCAGATCCGACAGCCGGTTCAAATATTTCACGGGCAGCACCGAGGTGTCGTCGGGGTGCGCGGCGACCGCCGCCCAAGCAGACCGCTCGGTCCGGCGCGCCACCGTCCGCGCGGTGTGCAGCAGCGCCGCCAGCGGGGTGCCGCCCGGCAGGATGAACGAATTCAACGGCGCCAGACCATCATTGAACCGGTCGCACCAGCGTTCCAGCCGGTCGATGTAGTCCTGGGTGATGCGCAGCGGCGGGTACTTCGGATCGGCCACCACCGGTGTGGACAGATCGGCGCCGGCGTCGAAGAGGTCGTTCTGCACCTGACGCAGCACCCGCTCGATCTCGGGATCGGGTGCGCCGAGCGCGATCGCGACGCCGATCGCGGCGTTGGTCTCGTCACAGTCGGCATAGGCGACCAGCCGCGGGTCGGTCTTGGCCACCCGGGAGAAGTCGCTCAAGCCCGTGGTGCCGTCGTCGCCGGTTCGCGTATAGATCCGAGTCAGGTGCACGCTCACACCACAACCCTAGCGCCGGACGATGATCACCGGCGGCGGCGGATTCGCTCGGAGGGGCGCGACTCCACCCAGGACAGGAAGGCCGCCAACGCCCCACGGTCCAGGGCGAGTTCGTAACTGCCGTCGCCGTCGGAGACCGCGATGACGATGATGTCGTCGGTCATGATGTCGTATTCGTCGCCGACCGGGCCGCGGCGATCGGTGACTTCGATACCCAGACGCCGAATGGTGGCGTCGGCCCCCAATTTCACGCTGGTCAGCTTGAAGAAGACCAGCCGGTCTTCGTCGTAGCGGATCAGGCCGTGCCGCCAGCCCTGCCCGCCCTTGGCCGGCAGCACGCGCAGAATCGCGGCCGTCCCGCCGCGGCGCAGCATGACGAAACGGTAGATCGAAACCAGCGCCAGGCCGACGAGCAGCAGCACCAGAATGATCAGAAACACCATCCCGGTCCGCAATCCAGGTCCGTCCCTTCGCCTTTGCCCCTGTGCTGGTGCGGGTACCGTGCCATCCCCGAACAAGGTCACCGTTGGGGCGAGTCTACAAACAGTCCCATAACGCAGTGCGTGAGCCTAATCGGAAGGGCTGCCCGGGGCGCGTGAACGGCGATTTCGCGCCCGGAGCAATCGGAACGGCGCGGGCTCAGCCCATGGTGAACGGCTGGCCCCAGACGGTGAGCATGCTCTCCCCGGCCTCGGTCGAGACGTCGGCCATCGTGAACGCCCTCGCCTGGGCGTAACCGCCGCACCCGTTGATCGCGAAGGTCTCGTCGGTCCAGCTGACGCTGGCGTGCGGACCGTCGACGGTCGGGTGCTTCTTGTGAATCTCGTTGCCGTAGTCGTCCGGTTGCTCGATGTCGAGGACATAGCGGGTCACGGCTTGGCCGGGGGCGATGGTGAGGGTTTCGGTGACCCCGATGACGGGTGCGGCCAGCCCCGTACCACTCGCCCCCTGAGTGTCCGTGTCCTGCGAGTTCAGCGACCCGATGTCCACCTGGCAGCCCACCACGTATCCCGGATTCAGCTGGATACTCGCCGAATCCGCGCCGGGCCCGGACACATCGGCGACCACCCGGCCCGACGTCCAGACATTGCGGTGGGTCGGCGTCGCCCCCATGGATCCGCTGATCGTCGCCGACTCGTCCAGGATCGACAGCGTCACCACGGTGCCGTCACCGAGCGTGCGGGTGATCGAACCGCCCTGCAGCGGAACGAACGTGTCGGCATTCGCGGCGCCCGCGGACCACGATCCCAGCGCGACGGCCACCGCCGTCGGCAACCCGATCGCCCGGCCGCGTCGCGCGGTTCCACTGCGGTTCATGCGTTTTCCTTTCGCATTCGAGAGCCGGATCAGCCGATGCTGAACGGCTGGCCGTACAGCGTGACCTTGTGATAGTCGGGGCCGATGACCTCGACCACGGCGAAACTGCGGGCCTGCGCATAACCGACACAGCCCTGTACTTCCATCGGAACGTCTTGGTAATTCAGGAAATACCGGCCCGATTTGGTCATGTCCTTGTTGTTGATCTGCACCCATTTCACCTCGCCGGGGCTGATCGGAAAGGACACACCGGCGGTGATGGACGGTGTCGAGGAGGGCGTCGCGCCGAGCGAGGGACCGAACGATCCGAGCGCCACCTGGCAGCCGACGAGATAGCCGACGGTCAGTCCGGAGGACCCGTGCGTCGACGAATTATTGGTGCCCGGCTCGTTCAGCGCGCCATTGTTGGGACCGACCACACCCGGCGGCGTATCGATGTCGACGGTCACATCGCCGCTGACCCAGGCCATGCGGCCGGCGCCGTTGGCCGCCAGTGACGGTGACAGCACCGCGTGCTCACCGGAGCTGTGAATGACGACCCCCGCCCGTTCGATATGTCCGTCGGGCAGCGGCACGAAGGTATCCGCCCGCGCGGCGCCCGGCGACCACAGGCCGAATACCGTCGCGATCGTCGCCGCCGCGGCGGTGATTCGCACGAGCCGTCGCGTTCCGTTTACCTGATCCTTGATCATCCACCCCTCGCTCATCGTGGCGAGGCCGCCGGTACCACCGATGGCGACCACGCGTGCGCCGACCGGACAGTGCTGAGGTAATGCTCGGTACTTCAGGTGAAGCCTGAAACTTTCGAAAATGCCGAGAGATCGTCGGCGAGTTCGGTCGCGAGCGGACCGGTGCTCGATACTAACCCGAGCAGGTCGATTGATTCGTACCCCGGCAACTGTGTCACGAATTCGAACGGTGAATCGACGAAATGACTTGTGGTATCCCGAGAATCGGTACAAAACAACGGCCCCCGGGGATCGTCCCGGGGGCCGTGGTTCGTGTTCGGGCCGGTCAGGCGGGCATGGCCTCGGCCGCGCGCACCTGCCCGCGCGCCACGTTCTGCGCGTGCTCCGACGCGTTCGGGTCGGCGAGCACCGCCCGCGCGGCGTCGATATCCACGTCGCTCGCGAATTCCGCCGACTCGGCGAGAATCCGCACGCTCGACGCGGTCACCGAGAAGAACCCGCCGTGCACGGCGGCGACGATGCGCTCGCCCTCGGTGCTGTCGATGATCACGGTGCCGCCCTCGACCAGCTGGCCGAGCAGCGGCTCGTGGCCGTGCAGAATACCGATCTGACCCTCGGTGGTCTCGGCGACGACGAAGCTCGCCTGCCCCGACCACAGCCGCCGTTCGATGGCGACCAGATCAACTGACATATCTGCCATGACGGACTACTTCCCGGCGATCTTCTTCGCGGCTGCCTCGACATCGTCCAGGCCACCGCAGGAGTTGAACGCCTGCTCCGGCAGGTGGTCGAATTCGCCCTTGCAGACCCGGTCGAAGTCGTCGATGGTCTGCTCCAGCGGCACGACCGAACCCGGCTGACCGGTGAACTTCTCGGCGACGATGAAGTTCTGGCCGAGGAACTTCTCCAGGCGACGGGCACGGCCGACGAGGACCTTGTCCTCCTCGGAGAGCTCGTCCATACCCAGAATCGCGATGATGTCCTGAAGTTCCTTGTACTTCTGCAGGATTCGCTTCACCTCGTTGGCCACCGCGAAGTGCCGGTCGCCCACGATGGACGCTTCGAGGATCCGGCTCGTCGAGGTCAGCGGGTCGACGGCGGGGTAGATACCCTTCTGCGAAATCGGGCGCGACAGCTCGGTCGTCGCGTCCAGGTGGGCGAAGGTGGTCGCCGGCGCCGGGTCGGTGTAGTCGTCGGCGGGCACGTAGATCGCCTGCATCGAGGTGATCGAGCGGCCGCGGGTCGAGGTGATCCGCTCCTGCAGCTGACCCATCTCGTCGGCCAGGGTCGGCTGGTAACCGACGGCCGAGGGCATACGGCCCAGCAGGGTCGACACCTCGGAACCGGCCTGGGTGAAACGGAAGATGTTGTCGATGAACAGCAGCACGTCCTGGCCCTGCACATCGCGGAAGTACTCCGCCATGGTCAGTGCGGACAGGGCCACCCGCATACGGGTCCCCGGCGGCTCGTCCATCTGGCCGAAGACGAGGGCGGTGTCCTGCAGGACGCCCATCTCCTCCATCTCCAGGTGCAGGTCGGTGCCCTCACGGGTGCGCTCGCCGACGCCCGCGAACACCGAGGTACCGGAGAACTCGCGGGCGATACGGGTGATCATCTCCTGGATCAGCACGGTCTTGCCGACACCGGCGCCACCGAACAGGCCGATCTTGCCACCCTTCACGTACGGGGTGAGCAGGTCGAGCACCTTGACGCCGGTCTCCAGGATCTCGGTCTTGCCCTCGAGCTGATCGAACGGCGGCGGCTCGCGGTGGATGCCCCACTGCTCGCCGTCACGGCCGGTGCCCGGCGCGTCCAGGCAGTCGCCCAGGGCGTTGAACACGTGGCCCTTGACGACGTCACCGACGGGCACCGAGATCGGCTTGCCGGTGTCCTGCACTGCCGCGCCACGGGTCAGGCCGTCGGTCGGCTGCATCGAGATGGTGCGAACGATGTTGTCGCCCAGGTGCTGTGCCACCTCGAGGGTCAGGGTCTTGGCTACCGAGGGCAGGGTGACCTCGGCGTGCAGGGCGTTGTACAGCTCGGGGATGGCACCACGCGGGAACTCGACGTCCACGACTGGGCCGATGACCCGGGCGACGCGGCCTGTGCCAGCGCCCGCCCGGCTGGTGTTTTCTGCAGTAACTGCTGCGGTCATTAGTCTTCTCCGAAGATATGGCGGTGTACGCGGGTCCCTACGTGGTTACGCAAGCTGCCTCCTACGGTCCCGTCGCTCCCACCGCGTGGTGGGCTAGTCGCCAGTGGCTGCCAGCGCGTTCGCGCCGCCGACGATTTCACTGATTTCCTGCGTGATGTTGGCCTGCCGGATCGAGTTCGCCTGGCGGGTCAGGTTGTTCACCAGATCCGTGGCGTTGTCGGTGGCGGCCTTCATTGCGGTGCGGCGCGCGGCCGACTCCGAGGCGGCGGCCTCGAGCAATGACGAGTAGATCCGGGTGTTGACGTACTTCGGCAGCAGCGCGCCCAGCAGCGTCTCCGCGTCGGGCTCGAACTCGTACTGCGCGGTGACGTTGGCGTCGGGACTGTCCGACACGAAATCCTCACCCAGCTCGTAGTTCTCGTCGACGAAGCTCACCTGGATCGGCGCCAGCCGACGCACTTCCGGCACCTGCGACAGCATCGACACGAAGCGGGTGTAGACGATGTGGATCTCGTCCACGCCCGCCATGGTGCCCGTGCCGTCGGCCGTCGGCACCTCGCCCTCGCCGCCCGCCATGAAAGCCTCGACCAGGTGGTTGCACGCGGCCGACGCGTCGGTGTAGTGCGGCTGCTGCGAGAACCCGACCCACGACCCGTGCGGCTTGCGGCCACGGAAGGAGTAGTAGGTCAGCCCCTTGGCACCCATCACGTACAGCACCGGCTCCTTGCCCTCGGAGCGCAGCGTGGTCATCAGTTCCTCGGCGCGCTTGAGCACGTTGGAGTTGTAGCCACCGGCCATGCCGCGGTCGCTGGTGATGACCAGCACCGCCGCACGGCTCGGGTTCGGACGTTCGGTCAGCAGCGGGTGCGTGAGATTCGTGGAGGCGCCAGCCAATTCGCCGAGCACCTTCGTGATCTCCTCCGCGTAGGGCTTCGCGGCGGCCACCCGGGCCTGGGCCTTGGTGATGCGCGAGGTCGCGATCAGCTCCTGGGCCTTGGTGATCTTCTTGATCGAACTCACACTGCGAATGCGGGAGCGCAGTTCGCGGATGCTAGCCATTCGTCACACTCCCTTCCATTCGCTTGTCCGGCAATCGCACATGAGTCGTCTACTTACTTCTCGACGCGCTTGCGCGTGACCGACAGCGATTCGACCTCTTCGTGGTCCAGCTCGCCGGCGCCGGGCTCGTTCACCACGCGGCTGCCGTCGGAGGCCAGGAAGCCCTGCTTGAACTTGTCGGTGGCCGCCTTGAACTGTTCGGCGGCCTCGCCCTCGAGCTTCTTGCCGCCCTCGATCGCCTTGAACGCGTCGGCGGCGTTGCGGTGCAGGTCTTCCAGCAGCTCGACGTTGAAGCGGCGGACGTCGGCGACCGGGACCGAGTCGTAGTAACCGGCGTCGACCAGGAAGATCGACACGATCTGGTCCTCGACCGGAACCGGGGCGTACTGGTCCTGCTTGAGCAGCTCGACCCAGCGGGCGCCGCGTTCCAGCTGCGCCAGCGAAGCGGCGTCCAGGTCGGAGGCGAAGGCCGAGAACGCCTCCAGCTCGCGGAACTGCGCCAGCTCCAGACGCAGCGAACCGGCCACGCCCTTCATGCCCTTGGTCTGCGCGGCGCCACCGACGCGGGAGACGGAGGTACCGACGTTGATCGCCGGGCGCACACCCTTGTTGAACAGGTCGGACTCGAGGAAGACCTGGCCGTCGGTGATGGAGATGACGTTGGTCGGGATGAACGCCGAGACGTCACCGGCCTTGGTCTCGATGATCGGCAGACCGGTCATCGAACCCGCGCCCATCTCGTCGGACAGCTTCGCGCAGCGCTCCAGCAGGCGCGAGTGCAGGTAGAACACGTCGCCGGGGTACGCCTCGCGGCCCGGCGGGCGGCGCAGCAGCAGCGAGATCGCGCGGTAGGCCTCGGCCTGCTTGGACAGGTCGTCGAACACGATCAGGACGTGCTTGCCCTGGTACATCCAGTGCTGGCCGATGGCCGAGCCGGTGTAGGGGGCCAGCCACTTGAAGCCCGCGGAATCCGATGCCGGGGCGGCGACGATGGTGGTGTAGTCCATCGCGCCGTGCGCCTCGAGGGCGGCCTTGACGCCCGCGATGGTCGAACCCTTCTGGCCGATGGCGACGTAGATGCAGCGCATCTGCCTGCTGGGGTCGCCCGACTCCCAGTTCGACTTCTGGTTCAGGATGGCGTCGATGCAGACGGCGGTCTTGCCCGTCTTGCGGTCGCCGATGATCAGCTGACGCTGGCCGCGGCCGATCGCGGTCAGCGCGTCGATGGCGGTGATGCCGGTGGCCATCGGCTCGCCGACCGGCTGGCGCTCCAGCACGGTGGCGGCCTGCAACTCCAGCACGCGGCGGTCGTCGGCCTCGATGTCGCCCAGGCCGTCGATCGGCTGGCCGAGCGGGTTCACCACGCGGCCCAGGAACTTGTCGCCGACCGGCACCGAGAGCACGTCACCGGTGCGGCGGACCTGCTGGCCCTCCTCGATGGTGTCGAACTCACCCAGGATGACCGCGCCGATCTCGGTGTCCTCGAGGTTCAGCGCGACGCCCAGCACGCCGCCCGGGAACTCGAGCAGCTCGTTGGCCATCGCCGACGGCAGGCCGCTGATGTGGGCGATACCGTCGCTGGTGTCGGTGACGACACCGATTTCCTCGATGGAGGTCTCGGGGGTGTAGCTCTGGGTGTAGCTCTCGATCGCGCTACGGATCTCATCGGGGGAGATCGTCAGCTCCGCCATGTTCTTCCTGCTCTCGCTGTCTGGTCTGGTATGTCGGGGGGTTGCGGTGCTCGGGTGACTCACCCGAGGGACTGGCGCAAGCGCTGCAGTCGGCCGACGGCGCTACCGTCGATCACGTCGTCGCCGATCCGCACGACGACACCGGCCAGCAGGGCCGGGTCGACCTGGACGTGCACCGTGACCGGCTTGTCGTAGATGCGCTGCAGCGAGGCCGCCAGGTGCTCCCGCTGCTGCGGTGTCAGGGCGGTGGCGGCCCGCACGTGCGCGACGATCTGCTTGCGCAGCGACGCCGCCAGGTCGGACAGCCCGTCGAAGACGACGCCGACATCGCCGTGCGCGCGGCCGACCGCCTGCTCGGCCAGCTGCAGCGTGATGTCCTCGACCTTGCCGGTGAGCAGCCGCTGGAGCAGGCCGCGCTTGTCCGCCGCGGTCTTGCCGCGATCGGCCAGCGCCTGTTCCAGAGTCGGGTTGTCCTCGACGATGCGGCCGAGCCGGAACAGCTCGTCCTCCACCGCGTCGATGCGCCCGCGGTCGGCCGCCGCCCGCAGCAGCGCCTCCTGCCCGAGCAGCACCAGGGTGTCGACCAGATCCCGGGTGCGGGACCAGTCCTGAGCGACGGCCGTGGTCAGCACGGCCGTGGTGGCGGCGCTGATCTTCCCGCCGAAAACGCGTTCGGCCAGTTCGGCGCGCGCCGAACTCGACACCGACTTATCCGCGAGCGCCACACGCAGCGAACGCTGGTCGTCGAGTACTGCGACAACGGCGAACAGTTCGGAGCCCGTCGTGGCGGCGACGGAGTCGCTCCCGGTGAGAGCGGCCGAAAGAGCTTCCCGCGCACGGGAACTCGCCTCGCGGCTCGCTGCGTACATGCTTCCCACTTTCACTGTGTTGGACCCAATCCTGCGCGGGACGGCCGACGGCCGACCCGCTCAGGCGTGGTTACCTTCCGACCCCGATGCCGGCCTTCTCGTCCAGTTCGGTGAGGAACCGGTCGATCGACGCCGCCTGCTTGGCCTCGTCCGACACCGACTGCCCGATGATCTTCTCGGCCAGGTCGACGGCGGTGCTGCCCAGTTCCGAGCGCAGCTCGGTCACGATCTGCTGACGCTGCGCCTCCAGCTGCGCGTGCCCCGACGCCACGATGCGATCCGCCTCGGCCTGCGCCTCGGACCGCAGTTGCGCGAGGATCTGCTGACCCTGGTTGCGCGCCTCTTCACGGATGCGCGCGGCCTCGAGCCGGGCCTCGGCCAGTTGCTGCTGGTACTGCTCCAGCGTCGCCTGCGCCTCGGCCTGCGCGGCCTCGGCCCGGGCGATGCCGCCCTCGATCTTGTTCGACCGTTCGTCGAGCACCTTCGACAGCCGCGGGATCACGTACTTGTAGAAGACGAACGCGATGACGGCCACGACGATGAGCGACCATACGATGTCGTACACCTCGGGGAGCAGCGGATTTCTGTCCTCCGCTGCTTCCTCGGCGAGCAAATGGATCCCGTTCATGGCAATCAGAAGATGAAGCCGGCGACGAGACCGATCAGCGCCAGCGCCTCGGTGAACGCGATGCCCAGGAACATGTTGGTCCGGATGGTGCCCTGCAGCTCGGGCTGACGGGCGATGCCCTCGATCGCCTTACCGACGACGATGCCCACGCCGATACCCGGGCCGATGGCGGCCAGACCGTAACCGATAGCGCCGTAGCCCTTCACCTTCTCGGAGGTCTGGGCGAGTTCGGCGGCCACGTAGGAGAGGCTCATGAGATTTTCTTTCCCTTTCTGTTGCCCACCCGCCCGGCGACGGAGTGGGTCAGTCTTTGTGCGGTTGTGCGGTCAGTGCGAATCCGCGTGCTGCGCCAGGCCGATGTACACGGCGGTCAGCAGGGCGAACACGTAGGCCTGCAGGAAGATCACCAGGATCTCGAACAAGGTGAAGGCGAATCCACCGAGCAGCGCGAACGGCGACAGGCCCTTCATCCACGCGGCGCCGTCGAACAGGAAGAACTGGGTCGCCGAGAAGAACAGCACCAGCATGATGTGTCCGGCCAGCATGTTCGCCATGAGTCGGACGGTCAGCGTGAACGGGCGCAGGATGAAGGTCGAGATGAACTCGATCGGGATCAGCAGCACGTGCATCGCGGGCGGCACATTGGGCACCACGATGCTCGAGCGCATGTACTTCCAGAAGCCGTACTTCTTGATGCCGATGGCGTTGAACGCGATATAGGCGATGATGGCCAGCACCAGCGGCATGCCGATTCGCGCGTTCGAGGAGATGTTCAGGAACGGGATGATGCTGGAGAAGTTCAGGAACAGCACCGTGAAGAAGATCGTCGCGATCAGCGGGAAATACTTCCGGCCCGTTTCCTTACCGAGTACTTCGTCGCAGATCTGCTCCTTGACGAACAGCAGGCCGTACTCCGCGATGTTCTGCAGACCGCGCGGCACGATCTTGGGGCTGCGGAATGCGAGCAACATCACCGCAATCAGAACCGCCGCCATCACGATGCGGATCAGCATCAAACGGTCGAGCTCGAAAGGCGTCCCCTCGAACAGCACAGCTGGAGGGAAGAAATCTGACAGCGAAGGCGCGTGGAACTCGCCCGCCAAAGTGGTGACGCTCAGCGTTCTCTCCCGTGTTCGGGCCGCGGGCCGTGTTTCCACCCGCGGTTCGATCGGACATTGACGATCTTGTGGTCGACTCAGGTCGGCTCGAGTTCGTCAGCAGCTGCGCGGGGTCACCCGCCGTGGCGTCTGTACGTCGGCGACATCGTCGACGGTGCAGAGCCGAACCCCCTCAGGTCCGGCACGGCTGTAAGCATAACCGCCAGGTTCGCGATCTTGTGATCGCCCCTGTGATAGCTGCTTACGGTAAAGAGTTTACCAAGCTATCTACGACAACGTGTAGGGGGTGCGCTCAAACATTTGAACGATCTTGGTCGGCGCGCTCGTCGGGCGTCTCGACCACCGGAACTCGTTGGCGCAGTAGACCGTACGTCTCCGCGCCCAGAACGATCAGCAGCGCGCCGACCACGGTGAGGAACAGGGTGCCCGGACTGTAGAACTCGAACTGCTTCAGCACGGCCACCACGATCATCACCACCAGCAGCTTGCCGACCCAGCTGCCCAGCATCACCATGCCCTGGACGCCGGATTCCAATTTCGCGCTGAACAGCACCAACGCCGCCGTGGTGAGAATGAAGAAGCCGCCGATGGCCGACCCGATCAACGCGCCCCACAGACCGGGCAGCCCGGCGAAAATCGAGCCGAGGACGGCCGAGAGCACCACCAGCGCGATCAGACCGGCGATGCCGTAGCGCAGCGCCGCCCGCAACGGGGCGTCGGGATGGTACTCGGATGCCGTGCTCACGCGGGCCACTCTACCTATTCGGTGTGCGCGCCCCGACCGCGCGGTATCCAGCGCCGCAATCCCAGCGCCTCCCGCAGCGACGGCACCGCCGTCACCACCAATGCGAAAACCAGCCCGGCCGCGAACAGCAGCACCACCAGACGCCGATCCATCAAAGACGTACCGACCGCCCCGAATGCCAGCACACCCACCCACAGATAGATCGTCAGCACCACGCGCCGCTGCGAATGACCGATCTGCAACAGCCGGTGATGCAGATGCATTTTGTCCGGTGTGGAGAAACTCACGCCGGCCCGCACTCGCCGCACGATAGCCAGCACGAGATCCAATACCGGGATGAACATCACGGCACCGACGAGCAACAGGGGAGACAACAGACCGACGAAGTCGCGGGGGCCGTATCCGGTGAGCGGAATTCGCCCGGAAGCGCCGGTGGAGATGGCCGCCAGCATGAGTCCGATCAGCATGGAACCCGAGTCACCCATGAATATGCGGGCGGGCTGAAAATTGTGCGGGAGGAATCCCAGGCAAGCACCGGCGAGGGCGGCGGCCAGCAAAGCGGGCGGATAGGTGCTGACGTCACCGCCCTGCGCGTAGAGCAATCCCATCGAGAACACGAACACCGCGCCCGCGCAGATCAGGCCCAGTCCGGCGGCCAGACCGTCCATGCCGTCGACGAAATTCATGGCGTTGATCATGGTGACCGTGATGACGACCGTCACCAATCCGCCCTGCAGCGCGTCCAGTACCACCGTGGTCTGATTGAAAGGGTTGTAGATGACGACCCAGCTCAAGCCGATCACGGCCATCACACCGGCCGCCGTGATCTGTCCGACGAATTTGGTCAGGGCATCCAGGCCCCAGCGGTCGTCGACTATGCCCACCAACACGATCAGTGTGCTGGCGACCAGCACGGCGGGAATGTCCGGCGCGAAATCGAATCCTCGGCGCAGCGCGGGCAATTGGTGCGCGAACAGCACCGCGGCGACCACGCCGATGTACATTCCGACGCCGCCCATGCGCGGGGTCGGCTTCACGTGGACGTCGCGTTCCCGGGGCACCGCCACCGCACCGAACGCGATGGCCAGCACCCGAATTCCGCCTGTCGACAGCAACGTCACGACCGCCGACACCAGCAGCACCAGAAGTAGCTCGCGCAGCGGAACCACCGCGCTCTGACTGAAACCCATCTACCGGGCCGTCACCGCGTCGCCTCGGATGTCAGCCGATCGGGTGACAAGCCCAGTACCTCGGCAACCTGCGCCGCGGTGACGGCGCCTTCGCGCAGAATACGCGGAGTGTCGGCCGTGAGATCGACGATGGTGGAGGCAACGCCGTGCTCCGCCTTGCCGCCATCCAGATACACGCTCACCAACTCGCCCAGCTGATCGCGGGCCTCGTCGACGGTCGTGGCGGGCGGCTGTCCGGAGACATTGGCGCTCGACACCGCGAGCGGGCCCACCTCGCGCAGCAGTTCCAGCGCGACCGGATGCAGCGGCATGCGCAACATGACCGTGCCGCGCGCATCACCGAGATCCCACGCCAGCGAGGGCGCCTGCTGCACCACCAGGCTCAACCCGCCGGGCCAGAACGCCCGGATCAGCTCGCGGGCCTGCGACTGCACCGAGAACACCAGGCCATCGATGGTGTTCCAGGAACCGACCAGGACCGGCACCGGCATGTCCCGGCCGCGCCGCTTGGCGGCCAGCAGGGCGGCGACGGCCGCCGAATCGAACGCGTCCGCGGCGAGGCCGTACACCGTATCGGTCGGGATCACCGCCAGCCGACCGGACTTCAGGGCGGTTCTCGCCGCGGTGAGCCCAGCGGCCCGCGAGTCGGGATCGGAGCAGTCGTAGACGGTACTCACGCCGCCCATCTTGTCATGTGACCGAGCTCAATCCCCCAGCGAGTGCGCCGCAGCGCCCGGGGACCCGGCGGAAGCGGTTGCTGCAAACGCCCGGTTACCGGTTGCGCCCGATTTCGATCCGGACATACGCCCGCGAGACCCGCGGCAGAATCCCGCCAGCGATGCGCGTGCGACCGGTCGATAGTGGTTGATATGACCACTACTTCACGGAGCACTGCTGATGTCGCGGTGCTGGAGGGTATGTATCGGGCGGAGGCGGAATATCTCGCGGCGGGTGGACCGGGGCGAGCGTCGTTCGCCACGCTCGCGCCGTTCTTCGCGGCGGATGTCGTGCTGTATCAGGCCGACGGGCTGCCCTATGGCGGGATCTGGCGCGGGCACGCCGGGATGGAGCAATTCTTTCGGGCGATGAGCGGGGTGTGGGAGCGATTCGAGATGGTCGAACAGAGCTTTCTGAGTGCGAAGTCTCCGCTCGTGATCCGCACCTGGGTGCGTGCCCGGGCGCGGGCGACGGGCCGGGATCTGGAGTTTCCGATTCTGCAGACCATCACCGTCACCGACGGCTGCATCGCCGAGGTACGACCGTTCTACTGGGATACCGCCGCCATTGCCGACGCCTGCCGTATCCGCTCGGGGCATATCTGAGACAGAACGCCGGATCGGCGGATGAAAGTGCTTGGTGCCCTTATGAATCGGCGCTCAGCTCGCGCGAGTGCGGCGGGCGGCCACGAAACGGGGCCTGCCCGCGAGGTCCGGGTGCTCGGCGACCTCGGTGAACCCGCCGTGCGCGGTGAACAGGGCGGCGGTCTGCGAGCCGTTGGTGTCGTCGTGTTCGACCGCCGCGACGCCGTCCGCGCGGAGCAGGCGGGCGATGGTGCCGATCATGGGGCGGATGACCGCGAGGCCGTCGGCGCCGCCGAACAGGGCGCGGTGCGGATCGTGGTCGCGCACTTCGGGTTCCAGCCGCGCCGAGGTGGGGATGTAGGGCGGATTGGCGACCACCACGTCGACGCGGCCGTCGAGATCCGTCAGGATCGACGGGTCGGTGACATCGCCGGCGTGCACGGCGATCGCCGTGTCACCGGCGGCGGCGCAGCGGTCGGCATTGCGCCGGGCCCAGTTCAGCGCGGCCGCATCGAGTTCCACCGCGTGCACCTCGGCATCGGGGCGCGCGTGCGCGATCGCCAGTGCCAGCGCACCCGACCCCGTGCACAGGTCCACGACGATCGGTGGATGCTCGTGCCCCGCCGCCGCCAACTGCGCCAGCGCCCACGCGAACAGCAACTCGGTCTCCGGTCGCGGCACGAACACGCCCGGGCCCACCACCAGGTCGATCTCCCCCATCGCCGCCGTGCCGGTGAGGTGCTGCAGCGGCACGCGCTCGGCCCGCCGCGCCACCAGCTTCTGGAACTCACTCAGCTGTTCGGGCGTCACCATCGGAATCAGCGCCAGCCGTGGACGTTCCACGCCGAGGACGTGAGCGGCCAGCGACTCGGCATCGACACGCGGGCTGTGCACCCCCGCGGCCTGGAGTGTCTGCTCGGCCGCCAGGACCGCTGGGCGTAAGGGAACTCGAGTCACATCGTCCAGCGTGCCCGACGCGATCGGGTCACCCAACATGAGTGCCCCGGGGCCGACCGGCCGGGGCCGCGAGTTATTCGGCAGCAAGCCGGGCCGCGCGATCCGCTTCCCCCAAGGCGTCGAGGAGCGCGTCCAGGTCGCCGTCGAGCACCGCGTCCAGGTTGTGGGCCTTGAACCCGATGCGGTGATCGGTGATCCGGTTCTCCGGGAAGTTGTAGGTGCGAATGCGTTCGGACCGATCCACCGTGCGGATCTGGCTGGCCCGCCCCGCCGCGGCCTCGGCGTCGGCCTGCTCCTCGGCCAGCGCCTGTAACCGCGCCGCCAGCACCTGCATGGCGCGAATCTTGTTCTGCAGCTGCGACCGCTCGTTCTGGCAGGTGACCACGATGCCCGTGGGCAGGTGCGTGATCCGCACCGCCGAGTCGGTGGTGTTGACGCCCTGGCCGCCCTTACCCGAGGACCGGTAGACGTCCACGCGCAGATCCGACTCATCGATCTGTACCTGCTCGACCTCGTCCGGCTCCGGATAGATCAGCACGCCCGCGGCCGAGGTGTGGATGCGGCCCTGCGATTCGGTGACCGGCACGCGCTGCACGCGATGCACACCGCCCTCGAACTTCAGTCGCGACCACACCCCGTCGCGGCTGGGCTCGCGGCTCTTGATCGAGAACGTCGCTTCCTTGTAGCCGCCCAGGTCGGAGATGTTGGCGTCGAGCACCTCCACCTTCCAGCCGTGCCGCTCGGCATAGCGGATGTACATGCGGGCCAGGTCGGCGGCGAACAACGCGGACTCCTCGCCGCCCTCCCCCGACTTCACCTCGAGCACCACGTCGTCGGCGTCGTGCGGGTCGCGCGGCGCGAGCAGATCGGTGAGCGTCTGCTCCAGCTCGGTCACCTGCTGTTCCAGGTTCGGCACCTCCGCGGCGAACGAGGCGTCGTCGGCGGCCAGTTCCCGAGCGGCGGCCAGATCGTCGCGCGCGGCCCGCAGCTTGGTGTAGGTGGACATGATCGGAGCGAGCTCGGCGAACCGCTTACCGACGCGCCGGGCCTCACCCGGGTTGTTGTGCAGCGCCGGATCCGACAGCTGCATCTCCAGACCGGAATACTCGGCCAGAATGTCGTCGATCGCGGAAGGGGCCGTGATATCGGCCATCGCCTGTGCTCCTGTTATTTTTGGCGCCGCCTTCGGCGTCGCGGTTCGCGGCCCCTGAGGCTCGATTCTTCCCTCCTCCGCTCCTCCGCTTCGCTCCCCCGCTCCGTCGGTCCAGAATCGAGCCGGGCCGCGAACATGGGGAGTGAACCTTGGTGGGAAGGGCCTTGTCGGGGTCCTACTTCTGCCGAAACGCGCCGACGCCCGGCCTGCGGACAGGACGGGCGTCGGCGGTCGGGCTAGCTGGCGTCTGCTTCGGCGCCCTTCTTGGCGCGCTTGCCGTAGCGGGCCTCGAAGCGGGCGACGCGGCCGCCGGTGTCCAGGATCTTCTGCTTGCCCGTGTAGAACGGGTGGCACTGGGAGCAGACCTCGACGTTGATGTGGCCCGACTCCTTGGTGCTGCGAGTCTGGAAGGTGTTGCCGCAACCGCAGACCACGGTGGTCGGCACGTACGTGGGGTGGATTCCTGCCTTCATGGATGTCCTTTCGATGTGGTCGCCGGGTCGCCGTCGTGCATCGAGGGCGTGAACCGGAACCGACTAGGCGGGATGGCCTGCCTTCTATCGGCAGACGCACCAGCGGTCCAGTATGCCAGAACCGCCGACACGCTTTCGAAACACTCCCCCGGTCGGCTTTGTTCCCCGCTGCCCGAGCGCTTTCCCCCTGAAACTGCGGGCACGCATATCCGCAGCTCTCGAGCCACGCTGAAGTCGAGTAGCGCGCTACTCGGGAATGTGAACACCGGTGTTCCTAAAGTTTCTCCAGGTGAGAACCGTGCCGACACTCGAAAGGAAACCAGTGCACCGCCACGCCGCTCGGGGGGCGACGAGATCCAGGTCACCGGCACCCCGGAGAACACATCCGAGACACCGGAAAGCCCGCGCGCTGCCGGGGGGTACGCGCGCGGCGCACTGGTACGCCGCCGCCGTGCTGGCAGCTCTGGCGCTGACGGCCGGAATCGGCTGGTTCCTGACACCCGAGGACGGGCCCGCGACGGCGGCGGTCCCGCCCGGCTCGTCGCAACTCGAATTCACCGCGACCGCCGTGTCGATCGGCGGCATCGCCTCCGCCACGGCACTGATCGTGGCGGTACTGATCGTCGGCGCCGCGCTGATCGGCGCGTTCTGCTATGCCCCGCGCGGCGATGCCCCGCAAACGCCGCGGCGGCCTCGCCGAAACGAGGCCGCCGCAACGACTTCCGGCCGCCGGGCACGGCGGTAGGCGGGTTACTCCTCGAGCGCGCCCGGGGCGGTCTTGGAGACCGTCATGAGGAACTCGAGGTTGTTCTTGGTCTTCTTCAACCGGTCGATCAGCAGGTCGATGGCCTGGTGCGAGTCCAGCCCGGACAGCACGCGACGCAGCTTGTGCAGCACCGCGGCCTCGTCGGGATTCATCAGCAGATCGTCGCGGCGAGTACCGGACGGGTTGACGTCCACGGCCGGGAACACGCGCCGCTCGGCGATCTTGCGGTCCAGCTTCAGCTCGGCGTTGCCGGTGCCCTTGAACTCCTCGAAGATCACCGTGTCACCGGTCGAACCGGTCTCCACCATCGCGGTGGCGATGATCGTCAGCGAGCCGCCGTTCTCGATGTTGCGCGCCGCGCCGAGGAACCGCTTGGGCGGGTACAGCGCGGTCGAGTCGATACCACCGGAGAGGATGCGGCCCGACGCCGGCGACGCGTTGTTGTACGCGCGGCCGAGGCGAGTGATCGAGTCGAGCAGCACGACCACGTCCTGCCCCATCTCCACCAGGCGCTTGGCCCGCTCGATGGCCAGCTCGGCGACCGAGGTGTGGTCCCCCGGCGGACGGTCGAAGGTGGAGGCGATCACCTCGCCGCGCACGGTGCGCTGCATGTCGGTGACCTCTTCCGGACGCTCGTCGACCAGCACCACCATGAGGTAGACCTCGGGGTTGTTGACCGCGATCGCGTTCGCGATGTCCTGCATGATCGTGGTCTTACCGGCCTTGGGCGGCGACACGATGAGCGCGCGCTGACCCTTGCCGATCGGCATGATCAGGTCGATCACCCGGGTGGTCAGCTTGTTGGGCTGGGTCTCCAGCCGCAGGCGCTGGTTCGGGTACAGCGGGGTCAGCTTGTTGAAGTCCGGGCGGCGCTTGGCGCTTTCGATGTCGCTGCCGTTGACGGTGTCCAGGCGCACCAGCGGATCGAACTTCTGCCGCTGGTTTCCGGCCTCGCCTTCGCGGGGCGCGCGCACGGCGCCGGTGATGGCGTCACCCCGGCGCAGACCGTTCTTGCGGACCAGGTTCATCGACACGTACACGTCGTTCGGCCCGGCCAGGTAGCCGGAGGTGCGCACGAACGCGTAGTTGTCGAGCACGTCCAGGATGCCGGCCACGGGCTGCAGGACGTCGTCCTCGCGGATCTCGACGTCGCGGGTCTCGCTGCCGCCGCCCTCGCGGTCGCGACCCCGGCGCCGCTCGCGGAAGCGACGACCGCGCCGGCCCCGGCCGGACTCGTCGTCGTCGCTGCCGCCACCGCCGCCGCGGGTGCCGTTCTGGTTGTTCTGGTTCTGTCCGCCCGACTGCTGGTTGCGCTCGCGACGACGCTCGCCGGCCTCCTGCTCCGGCTTCGCCTCGCCCTCGGTCTTGGCCTCGGACTTGTTGTCGGCCTTGCCTTCCGATGCCTCCGCGGCGCGCTGCTCGCGGCCCCGGCGCTGCCGGCCACGGCCGCGCTGACCACCGTCGCGGCCCGCGTCGTCGCCCGAATCGGAGGCGTTGTGCTCGGTCGGCTTGTCGGTGCCGACACCGTCGAGCGTCTGCTGCTCGGCCCGCGCCGACCTGCCGCCCTCGTTCTTGGCGGGGTCGTTCTTGGCGGTGGGCTCGTTCTTGGCGGTGGACTCGGACTTCTTGCCGGACTCCGCCTTCTCCGCCTTGACCGCGAGCTCGGGCGTCTCGCTCGCCTCACCCTTCGCGTCGGCGGCCTTCTCGCCCCGGCCGCGCGCGGGGGCAGCGGCCTTCCCCGACCCGGAAGATTGGTTTTCCTTGATAGCGGCGATCAGATCGCCTTTACGCATCCCGGATGTACCTCGGATACCGAGCTCTCCGGCAAGCGCACGCAATTGCGGCAACAACATTCCAGTCAGCCCCGATCGTGCGACGTCAGTTTGTTCGCTCATCTTCGAAATCTGTCCGGAGTCACTTTCGCGGTCCGAGGTGCGCACATCGGTCTCCACCCCGGGTGTCGCGAGCAGGTCCGTATCTGTCACGGAGATCCTTTCCTTCCCTCGATTGCCGTGTGCTTGTTCGAGGGTTTCGTCCCGAAGTTCGGTCACTGCGCCGAACTCGGATGCCGTATCGCCTGCCCCGCCGGACCGGCGGCGAAACACCACCTGGTCACAGCCACCGGTTCACAAAGGTGGGAGTGATCATTCCAGTTGCTGTCCTCGATGTACGAGACTCGGGTCCCGAGCCTGAGCAAGGAGCCTTCTGGAGCGATTGCCCTGATGAAGCACCGGCGACTGACGCGCACGATGTACGGACTCGCTCAGGATAGCTCCCACCGTTCACCTCAGCAAGGCAGGCGCGCCGTCAATCCACCCGGACGCCATCGGAGATGTCCGGCCGAAGCACCCGCAAACCGTCGATCACGGCTCCTTCACGCAGCTCAGCGGGAAAATCTTCGGTGCTCAACGCCAGCACCGTCGGCCCCGCGCCCGACACCATCGCCGCGATTCCGGCCTCCCGCAATCGCGCGATCCACGTCGTGGTGAGCGGCAGCGCGGACGAGCGATAGCCCTGGTGCAGCCGGTCCGCCGTGGCGGGCAGCAGCAGGTCGGGACGCTGCGTCAGGGCCACCACGGCCAGTGCCGCGCGGCTGGCGTTGAACGCCGCGTCGGCGTGCGGCACCAGGTCCGGCAGCAGCCCGCGGGTGTGCGCGGTCGAGGACCGCTCCTCGGGGACCAGCACCGTCGCGCCCAGCGCGGGGTGCGGATCCAGCCGCACCGCACGGTAGCTGCGCTGATGGTCCGCCGAACCGTTGACGCCGCTGCCCACCGGACCGCCGGTTTCGGTCCATGAGACCACGATGCCGCCGAGTACGCTGGCCGCCGCGTTGTCGGGATGTCCCTCGAATTCCGAAGCCAGCTGCACCAATTCGGCATCGTCACAGGCCAGCTCCGCGTCGAACTCGGCAGCCAGGCCCCGGGCCGCGGCCAGCCCGCCGACCACCGCCGAGGCGGACGAACCGAGTCCGCGAGAGTGCGGAATCACGTTGCGGCACAACACGTCCAGGCCGTTGGCCCAGACACCCGCCGATTCCAACCCCCTTTCGATCGCACGCACCACGAGATGTGAAGGGCCCCAAGGCACGTCGTCGGCGCCCTCGCCCTCCACCCGGATCGTAAGCCCGGAATCGGTCGTGCGCACCACGATCTCGTCATAAAGCCCCAGGGCGATACCGAGCGAGTCGAAGCCCGGACCCAGATTCGCGCTCGACGCCGGCACCCGGGCCGTCACGGTGATACCGGGCGGCAGGGTCCGAGTCAGCAACCGACCTTCGCGCGAGCTCAACTCAGGCCAGCTCGAGCTCGTGGGCCACCGCGACCGGGTCGACCTGGATCGCCTGCACCTCCGGCATGCCCGACAGGGCGGTGTCGGGGTCCTTGAGGCCGTTGCCGGTCACCGTGCACACCACGGTCAGCCCGGCGTCGAGCCAGCCCTCTTCACGGGCGGCCAGCAGCCCGGCCACGCTCGCCGCGGAGGCGGGCTCGACGAATACGCCCTCGGTGCTCGCGATCAGCCGGTACGCGGCCAGGATCGCCTCGTCGGTGGCCGCGCGGAAGGCGCCGCCGGACTCCTCCTGCGCGCGCACCGCGCTGTTCCACGACGCCGGTGCGCCGATCCGGATGGCGGTGGCGATGGTCTCCGGGTTCTTCACCGGGGCACCGGCGACCAGTGGCGCGGCCCCGGCGGCCTGCACGCCCAGCATGCGCGGGCGGCCGGCGGTGAGGCCGTCGGCGTGGTACTCGCTGTAGCCCTTCCAGTAGGCGGTGATGTTCCCGGCGTTGCCGACCGGCAGCGCGTGCACGTCGGGCGCGCGGCCCAGCGCATCGCAGATCTCGAACGCCGCGGTCTTCTGGCCCTCGATGCGGGCCGGGTTCACCGAGTTGACCAGGCCGACCTCCGGGAATTCGGCGGTCACCTTGCGGGCCAGCTCCAGGCAGTCGTCGAAGTTGCCCTGCACCTGGATGATCTTGGCGCCCAGCATGACCGCCTGTGCCAGCTTGCCCATGGCGATCTTGCCCTGCGGGATCAGCACCGCGCAGTGCATGCCCGCGCGGGTGGCGTACGCGGCGGCCGACGCGGAGGTGTTGCCGGTGGAGGCGCACAGCACCGCCTTCTGGCCGCGGGCCTTGGCGTCGGTCATCGCCATGGTCATGCCGCGATCCTTGAAGGAACCGGTCGGATTCAGGCCCTCGACCTTGAGATAAACCTCACAGCCGGTGAGCTGCGACAGGTGATGCGCGGGCACCAGCGGGGTGCCGCCCTCGAACAGCGTGACCGGCTCCCAGTCCGCGCCGACCGCGAGCCGATCGCGATACGCGGCGATCAACCCCGGCCAGGGAGTGTGCACAGCCGTCGGCTGCACTCCTGTACTCATTCCTCGGTGCCTTCCAATCTCAGGACGCTGGTCACGGACGTGACGGACTCCAGTTCGGCGAGCGCTGACACCGTATCGGCCAGCGCCGACTCCTGCGCGTGGTGGGTCACGACCACGAGCCGGGCCCCCTCGTCGTGTCCCTCCTGGCGGACCGTCGAGATGCTGACGCCGTGCTGGGCGAACTCGCCTGCCACCGCCTGCAGCACCCCGGTGCGATCGGCCACCTTCAGGTTCACGTGGTAGCGGGTGGGCGTGTCACCGATCGGCGCGATCGGCAGCTCAGCATAAACCGATTCACCGGGCCCACGACCACCGTAGAACTTGTTGCGCGCCGCCATCACCAGGTCGCCCATCACCGCGGACGCCGTCGGCGCGCCACCGGCGCCCTGCCCGTAGAACATCAGTCGCCCGGCGTTCTCGGCCTCGACCACCACGGCGTTGAAGGCGCCGTCGACGGCCGAGAGCGGATGCTTGCGCGGGATCAGCGCCGGATACACGCGCACCGAAACCCGTTCCTTGCCGCCCTCGGCGGCGGGGAGTTCGCCCGGGACACGCTCGCAGATGGCCAGCAGCTTCACCGTGCAGCCGACGGCCGCGGCGGTCTCCAGGTCCTCGCCGGAAATCTTGGTGATGCCCTCGCGGTAGACGTCGGCGGCGGTGACGCGGGTATGGAAGGCCAGCGAGGCCAGGATCGCGGCCTTGGCGGCGGCGTCGTAGCCCTCCACGTCGGCGGTCGGATCGGCTTCCGCGTAGCCCAGCCGGGTGGCCTCGGCCAGCACGTCGGAGTAGTCGGCACCGGTCTCGTCCATCGCCGAGAGAATGAAATTCGTGGTGCCGTTGACGATTCCGACCACCCGAGTGACCCGGTCGCCGGACAGCGACTGGATCAGCGGGCGCACCACCGGGATCGCCCCGGCGACGGCGGCCTCGAAGTACAGGTCCGCGCGGCTGCGCTCGGCGGCCGCGGCCAGCTCACCGGTGTAGTCGGCCAGCAGGGCCTTGTTCGCGGTGACGACCGACTTGCCCGCGTTGAGCGCGGCCAGGATCAGCTTGCGCGCCGGGTCGATGCCGCCCATCACCTCGACCACGAGGTCCACGTCGTCGCGGCCCACCAGGGCCTCGGCGTCGGTGGTCAGCAGTTCGTCGGGCAGGCCGCGGTCGACGCCGAGCCGGCGCACGGCGACCCCGCGCAGTACCACCGGCGCGCCGACGCGCGAACGCAGATCGTCGGCATGGTCACGGAGGATGCGCACCACCTCGGTACCGACATTGCCCATGCCGAGCACCGCGACGCCGATCGGATGATCGACGCCGAATCCCCCGGCACCCGTGCGGCTCGATACCTCGCTCATGGCTCCACCTCCAAACTCAACAGATCGCTCACCGTCTCGCGCCGCAGGATCAGCCGCGCCTGCCCGTCGCGCACGGCCACCACGGCCGGTCGGGTCAGCATGTTGTAGCGGCTCGACATCGAGTAGCAGTAGGCGCCGGTGCCGGCCACCGCGATCAGGTCCCCGGGGCCCACGTCGGCCGGGATCCAGGTATCGCGAATGACGATATCGCCGCTCTCGCAATGCTTTCCGACCACCCGCGCGACCACCGGACCGGCTGCGCTGGAACGCGACACCAGTCGGCAGTCGTAGTCGGCCTGATACAGCGCGGGCCGGATGTTGTCGCTCATCCCGCCGTCGACGCTGACGTAGCGGCGGCGCGCCCCCGCGTCCAGGGTCACGTCCTTGGTGGTGCCGACCTCGTAGACCGTCACCGTGCCGGGACCGGCGATGGCGCGGCCGGGCTCGACGGCGATCTCCGGTGTGGCCAAACCGATCTGGGCGGCCTCGGCGGTCACCAGGTCGCGCACCTTGGCCGCGAAGTCGTCCAGCGGCGGCGGATCGTCGCTGGGCAGGTACGAAATGCCCAGTCCGCCACCCAGATCCAGCGTGTGGATCTGCTCGGTGCGCTCGACGCCGAACTTGTCGACGGCGTCGCGCAGCAGCCGCAACATGCGCCGGGCGGAGATCTCGAAGCCGTCGATCTCGAAGATCTGCGAGCCGATGTGGCTGTGCAGGCCGACCAGGCGCAGGTTCCGGGTGTCGAACACCCGGATCAGGGCCTCCATGGCGTCGCCGCCCGCGATGGAGAAGCCGAACTTCTGGTCCTCGTGCGCGGTCGAGATGTATTCGTGCGTATGGGCTTCCACGCCGACCGTGACGCGCACCAGCACGTCCTGCACCACGCCCGCCGCACCGGCCACCTGCTCCAGCCGGTCGATCTCGATCAGCGAGTCGACCACGACGTGACCGACCCCGGCCGCCACCGCCGCTTCCAGTTCGCCCACCGATTTGTTGTTGCCGTGCAGGGCGATTCGCTGCGCGGGGAAACCGGCGTGCAGCGCCACCGCCAGCTCGCCGCCCGAGCAGACGTCCAGATACAGGCCCTCGTCGCGGACCCAGCGCGCGACCTCGCCGCACAGGAATGCCTTGGAGGCGTAGTGGATTCGCGCCTTGTCGCCGAAGGCGCGCAGCATGTCCCGGCAGCGCGAGCGGAAGTCGTCCTCGTCCACCACGAACAGCGGGGTGCCGTACTGCTGGGCCAGCTCGGTCACGGGGACACCGGCCAGCCGGACCACCCCGTCGGCGTCGCGAGTGGCGTTGCGCGGCCAGACGTTCGCGGGCAGTTCGATCAGTTCCGCCGGGTTCGCGGGACGCTCCGGGAGATTCGGGGCGTGCGGGATCTCGGCATGCCGGGGCCCGGCCGGGTGCGCACTCACGATGGTTCCTTTCCTGCGGCGCTGGTCGATTCGGCGGCGGGGACCGGGGCGTTCACATGCGCTCCGGGGCCGAGACGCCGAGCAGGCCCAGCCCGTTGGCGAGCACCTGACGGGTCGCCCGCACCAGTTCCAACCGGGCGGCGTGTAGCGGCGTCACCGGCTCGTCGCCCTTGGGGAGCACCCGCATGTCGTCGTCGGACTGGAACGGGTGGTACACGCCCGCCAGTTCGTCCAGGTAGCGGACCACCCGGTGCGGTTCGCGCATCTCGGCGGCCGTCGCGACGACGCGCGGATACTCGCCGAGGGTCCGGATCAGCTCGCCCTCCCGGTCCGAGGTCATCAGGGCGAGATCCGGTGTGACCGAAGCGAATCCGAACGCCGCCGAGTTCTCGATGATGCGGCAGGTGCGCGCGTGCGCGTACTGCACGTAGTAGACCGGGTTCTCGCTGCCCTGTGTGGTCCACAGGCCGAGGTCGATGTCGATGCTCGAGTTCACCGAGGACCGCACCAGGGAGTACCGGGCGGCGTCCACGCCGATGGCCTCGACCAGGTCGTCCAGGGTGATGACGGTGCCGGCGCGCTTCGACATCCGCACGGCGACACCGTCTTTCACCAGATTGACCATCTGGCCGATGAGCACCTCGACCGTGTCGGGGTCGTCGCCGAACGCGGCCGCCGCGGCCTTCAGGCGGCCGATGTAACCGTGGTGGTCGGCGCCGAGCATGTAGATGCACAGATCGAACCCGCGCGCCCGCTTGTTGTGGAAGTAGGCGATGTCACCGGCGATGTAGGCGGCGTGGCCGTCGCTCTTGATGACCACCCGATCCTTGTCGTCGCCGTACTCGGTGGAGGCGATCCACCAGGCGCCGTCCTGCTCGTAGAGCTTGCCGGACGCCTTCAGCTCGGCGACGGCCTTGTCGACCGCGCCGGACTCGAACAGCGAACTCTCGTTGAAGTAGACGTCGAAGTCGGTGCCGAAGTCGTGCAGGGTCTGCTTGATGTGGGCGAACATCAGCTCCACGCCCTCGCGCCGGAAGAGTTCGTGGCGTTCCTGCTCGGGCAGGTCGGCCGCGCCCGGATGGGCGGCGACGATGCGGTCGGCGATGTCGCCGATGTAGGCGCCCGCGTAGCCGTCCTGCGGGGTGGACGCGCCGGTGGCCGCGGCGACCAGCGAGTTGGCGAACCGGTCGATCTGGGCGCCGTGGTCGTTGAAGTAGTACTCGCGGGTGACGTCGGCGCCCTGCGCGGCCAGGATGCGGCCCAGCGCGTCGCCGACCGCGGCCCAGCGGGTGCCGCCCAGGTGGACCGGCCCGGTCGGGTTGGCGGAGACGAATTCCAGATTGATCTTGCGTCCCGCCAGCGCGGCCGAGGTGCCGTAGCCGGCTCCCGCGGCCAGCACCCGCTCGACGATCGTGCCCTGCGCGGCCGCCGCCAGCCGGATGTTCAGGAATCCCGGGCCCGCGACCTCGGCGGATTCGACGCCGTCGGTCGCCGCCAGCGCGTCGGCCAGCAGGCCCGCCAGCTCACGCGGGTTCATGCCCGCCTTTTTCGCCACCTGCATGGCCACATTCGTGGCATAGTCGCCGTGTTCCGGGTTGCGGGGACGCTCCACCTTGACCTCGTCGGGCAGGACCGCGGGGTCCGATCCGCGTTCGACAAGCACCTTCGCCGCCGTGGCGCGAAGGAGATCTGCAAGGTCAGCTGGAGTCACGAGTCTCTATCCTATGGTCCGAGCAGGTGCGCCCCACCAGCGGGGACCCTTTCTCCCCCACGCACCGACGCCCCCGCCCGCCCCTGCTTTTTGGCTCGAGCCCCCGGATGCGATACGCTTTCCCAGCCCGATCGGACGACGTGCGAACAGGTGTCGACCGGGTCCACCCCGCCCTCGTAGCTCAGGGGATAGAGCGTCTGCCTCCGGAGCAGAAGGCCGCAGGTTCGAATCCTGCCGAGGGCACCGAGTACCGAAGGCCCTGACCAACCACCATGGTCAGGGCTTCCGTACGCGAAGGCCGATTCACGTCGGCCATCTACCTCGACATATGGCCAGGGCTTGCTGCCCGCCGCTTCCGCTGCGCCGACCGATGCCGGGCCCGGAGCCAGGCGGCGGCGTCGGTGCCCTGGCCGCGTTCGGAATCCCAATGCTGGTGCGCGGCAACCATGTCCGCATCGGCGACCGGCGTAATGATTCGAAGAGTCAGAGTTGCGCCGATGTCGTCCCCGATCACCTCGAGCGTACGTGCACGCCGGTGCCGGGAGCCGTCGAGACGGACCCGCCGACCGGCGTTGTCCAGTTCATTTGGTGCGGCCGACCATTCGTCGAGGTGATAGATCACCCGACGGATCGGGCCGAGGCCGGGTCGCAGCACCGCCAGCAGACTCGTCAGCTCTGCGACGAGATCACGGCTGTGCGGCCACCAGACTCCGTCGATATTCGCTGTGCCGGCGGTGTCGAGTTCGAGCCGTAGCCGACGAGCGGGCGGCGCCCGCCGATCGGCGTTTGTCACATGTGGTTGTGGTGTCATGATCGACGCCCCTGTCGCGGCCGGACCGGTATTGCTCTACGATGTAACTCTACGCCGTAGACATCGGTTGCCGCCGCCGGATACGCTGGCGAGTGGCGTCGTCATCGCCCCCATACCTGCCGCGAGGACAGCGCAGGCTATGGCGAAAAGCCGCGATCAGAAGACTCATTACCGAAGGGAACGAAAATGGCGACGAAAACGCCCTACGAGCGCCGAGTGGCTCGCGTCCGAGACGCGGTGCGGGCGCACTCCGAACTCGACGACGCCGCCGCGACCGCGCTCGCGGTCCACGTGCTGCACTCCCTCGACACGATCCCGGAGAAGATTCGCTGACCGAGCGATACTGATTCGCGCCTACGTTTCCCGCGCGAGCCGACGCGCCTGCTGCTGGGTGGAAATCAGGGCGAGTGTCGCTTCGGCGCCCTGATTCTCGTTGCTGCCGGTGGGTTCCAGCCCGTCGGAACAACCGTTGCTGTCAGGGTCGAGCAGCGCGGTGGCGACGTCGTTCACTCCACGGAACCAAGCTTCGCACAGCATGACCGCGTCTTTCCACCGCCGGTCTCCGGTGGCGTCGTAGGCGCGGGCGCAGGCGTCGGCCAGCGCAGCGACCTCGAGGGGCTGCTGGTCGAACCCGGGCCTAGGTTCCCCGATCTTCCAACCGTCGACCGGGGTGACGGAGAGATGATCACCGGAAGTCTCGATCTCGAGCAGCCAACGCAACATCGACAATCCGTCGGCCTGAGTACGCCCCTTGCCGGGCAGCGCACCGGCCACGAGCAACGCCTCGGCGAGCACGGCATTGGCGTACTGCAGTCGCGGCTCGGGCCACCGCCAGTCCAGTCTGCGCGTGGGTGCGCCGATCACCGCGGTGGCAGCGGCCAAAAGATCACGGGCGCAATGTTTCTCAGGATACTCACGCAGCACCTCCGCGGCGCCCAGCGCGGCGAATGCCATGCCGCGGGCCGAGCGGGCGCGCTGCCCGGCAGCGATCGTGAAGTGCGGCAGCACGGCAGGCGCCAGGTCGGGCCTGCGGGCGATGACGGTCCCGAGCGCCCACAATGCCCGTCCCCAATGATCGTCGAGGCTGGGCTCGTCCTGCCAATATCGGTCCGGTCCGCGCCGATTGTGGCAGCGCCCGTCAGGCGTGAGCGCGTCGATCACGAAATCGAGATACACCCCGGTGAGGGCGAGCAGTTCCGGCGGAGGTTCGGTCTCGCGGACCGCGACGACCAGAGCACGCGCGACATCGTCGACGCAGTAACCGTTCTCGATGCGAGGCTCGGTGAGCCTGGCATGTTCGAAGATTCCGCACTCGTCACTGAGCCGGACCATATGCGCGTAGGAAATCGTGATCGTGTCGGATCGGATCGTCACCCGTGCACCCTTCTTCGTCGCGGTCGTCGCAGTGAACGCCGACCATGAGCGTATGTCAACATCGTAGATCTACAGAATTTTCCTCGTATCGCGGCGTCTACCTCGTCTACAGCGTAGAATTACGTTGTAGACAGCCGCCGGTGACGGGAACACATCCCTCGCCCGACCGCCGGAGACCCGGCCGGCTCCCGTCCGACAGAGGAGCGCTCCGATGACCTCGCAAACCGCCCGAACCGGAACCGGTCGATACGAGGTGCCCGCTAATCGACCGCGGCTGCTCATCGCACCCGAGGAGCGGCGTTCTGCCGCCACCGACGGCACGTGGTGGCCCCACGGCGATGATCTGGTCACCGAACTCACCGAACTGCTCCCGGTGCTCACCACCCAATTCGGGCCGATCCAGCGGGTGATCTACCACCTCGACGAATGGGTTGCCGCGCCGGGCAAGTCCGCCATCGGGGATCGGCGGATAAGCCTCGACGGATATCGGCACAGGCCGACCGGCACCGTCGAGATTCTTCCGCTCGACGGCGGCACGCTCACGTTACTGGTCGTTCCGCCGGGCACGGCCGCTGACTCCGCCGATGCCGTCATGTCCGCCGAAACCGGTGGCGCAGAACAACGATGGGAGTCCGAGGGCGGTTCCGGTGGTTATCGCAGCCGGTAGCCGCCGCGCGCAGCGCCGAAACGAGGCCGCGTCGGCCGGTCGGTCCACCGGTGTCGTCGGCGGCGCGGAGCGGGTCGCCGGCGAACTTTCGTTCCGACGCTGTCTCGGGCGCGTCGTCGCTGGTCGCGGTCAGAAAAGCGTCGGGCAGTGCGAGCTTGTGAATAGTGCGCAGGGTCAGCAGATATTGCCGCAGCAGCGGACCGGTGGTGTAGGGCAGATCAAATTTGTCACACAGTGCCCGCACCCGTTGCGCGATCTCCGCATAGCGGTTGCTGGGCAGGTCGGGGAAGAGATGATGTTCGATTTGGTAGCACAGGTTCCCACTGAGGAATGCCAGCGCCGGACCGGCGTCGAAGTTGGCGGTGCCCAGCATCTGCCGGAGATACCACTCGGCTCGCGACTCCTCCTCGACGACTTCGGGCGTGAATTTCTCCGCGCCGTCGGGGAAGTGGCCGCAGAAGATCACGAGATAGGCCCAGAGATTGCGGGCGGTGTTGGCAGCCGCGTTCGCGGCCAGCGTGCGGCGCCACCGCCGCCCGCTCAGCAGCGGAAACAACAGATAGTCCTTGCCGACCTGTCTACCGATCTTGGTGGCGAACGACTTGGTCTGCGCGGCCTTCCGCGCGGGCGTGGCGGCGCGGTCGCGTTCGGAGTACAGATCGTGCAGGGCGATGCCCCATTCGAATGTCGCTGCCAGGAACAGATTTTGGAGCGGTTGTAGCAGCAGTCGAGGCCGCCACGGCTGGTCCCGGGTCACCCGCATGACACCGAAGCCGATGTCGTCGTCCATGCCGAGCACGTTCGTGTACACATGGTGGCGGAAGTTGTGGGAGTAGCGCCATTGCGCCGACAGTCCGGCCATATCCCATTCCCAAGTGCCGGAATGGATCTCGGGATCATTCATCCAATCCCATTGGCCATGGCCGATATTGTGGCCGAGTTCCATGTTCTCGATGCTCTTGGCCACCGCCAGCCCGGCGGTACCGACCAGCCATCCGGTCTTGCCCCGGCTGAGCGCGATGGTGAGCCGGGAGGCCGCGTCCAGCGCTCGCTGAAAGGTGATCGTGCGGCGGATGTATGCCGCGTCCCGGCTGCCGCGCCGCTCCTCGATGTCACGTCGGACGACATCGAGTTCGCGTCCCAGCGCCTCGACATCGGCGGGGGTCAGGTGTGCGTAGCTGCCGACTTCGGTGATTGCCATAGTTCATACCCTCGTATTGCCGGGTGTCGTACCTGGCCGGACCGATGTCGGGCGCCTGCGCGAACACGCGACGCGCCTTCGGAACCGGCTCAGCGTTTGAATGCCTCCGCGAGCCCCTTCTTGGCTCGGTCGATGGCATTGCGGGCCTGCCGGCCAGTGCTTTCCGTCCGATGGCTGCCGTCTCCGCCTGCCTTGTCGAACAGCTTGTCCAGGTTCGCCTTCGCTGCCCGAACCTGGTGGGTGATCTTGTCGCCGATGGTCATCGGGATGGTCCCATCCCCGGATGCGCTGTGAAGCCGCGGCCGGCCGTTCGCCGACCGGTCGACGCATAAGACCGGTTATGACTACACCCTAGCCCTGAATACGACGTCTGTCTACAACGTAGGCTTACAACGTATCCATCTGCGGAATCGACGGGAGACCCGAGGAAGTCTGCGATGAACGACACGAGAGCGGGGCGGTCCGGCGACCCCGAACCATCCGGCCACCACGCCCGCGACAGCCGCGCCCACCCACTGACCCGCGCGGAAATACTGGCCGCGGCGCTCGAGATCATCGACCATGACAGCATCGAGCGGCTATCGATGCGGCGCCTGAGCCGACGGCTCAACCGGCACCCCACGGCGCTCTACCGGCACGCCGCCAACAAGGCCGCGCTACTCGACGGCGTCACCGAATTCGTCCTCGAGCAGTTGACCGTCGACTCCACCGACCCGGACTGGCATCATCAGCTGCGCGTGATAGCCCGAGATTTTCGCCGGCTCGCCGTGACGCATCCGCATGTCGTGCCGCTGCTGGTCACCCACCCGCTGACCACTCCGCTGGCGCTGCGGCCATGGGGAACGCTGCGCCCGCTGGAACATATCCTCGAGTTGCTGAGCCGGGCGAACTTCAGCGGAAGCGACGCCCTGCGGATCTACCGGGCGCTGTTCGGATTTCTGTACGGGCATGTGCTCAACGAACTGCAGGAACTCGTCCACCTGCCGGAAGAGTCCACCGATCTACTGCGGCTCGGGCTGCACCACCTTCCGATCGGGGAGTTTCCGCTGCTGCGCGGGCTCGCCTCGGAGCTGGCCGCCTACGACGGCGTCAGCGAACTCGAACGCGGCCTGGACACTCTGCTCGCGGGCCTCGATACCACTCTCACCACGCCCGCGCCGCGACCCGATCGACCGTGACCGCGCCGGGCACCCGGTCAACGCGGCGCGGGCGCGTCCTCCGGCCCGGGCAGCACGGCATCGCCCGACCCGGGACGGGGGGCATTGCCCGGCCCGGGCAGCGTGGCCGCGAGACCGGCCAGCAGAATGTCGAGCCCACGCTCGAGTTCCGCCGCGCCGTCGTAGCTCGCCAGTACCGATGCCAATCCCCGCACCAGCGGAAACTCCCCGATCGGCAGCCGATATAACCCCAGCCGCAGCAGATCGTCGGTCTCCTCCGGACGTTCCACGAGTTCCTGCAACTCGTTGAGCACATGCCCGTACAGGAACCCGAACAGCGCTCGATAGATGTGCAACGCGTCGACCTCGGTGTATCCGACCCGTGTCAGCAACGCCAGCATGTCCTCCAGCAGGCGCACCGTCGCCGGCGGACGCTGCCCCAGCGGCGTCGCCAAGGGGCGCGTCACCAACAACGGCACCGCCCGCGGATGCGCCAGCGCGACTCGCCGGAATTCCCGGGCGACGCGCCGCACCTCCGCGACCCAGTCCGACGCCGCCGCGTCCACCGACAGCTCCGTGAACACGACCTCGGCGACACCATCGATCACGGCGGCCTTGTTCGGCACGTGCCGGTAGATCACCATCGGATCGCGGCCCACCGCCTCGGCCAGCCGACGCATCGACAAGCCCTCGACCCCGTCGCGATCCACGATCTCCAGCGCCGCGCTCAGCACCGCCGCCCGAGTCACCGGGCTGCCGCCGCGCCCAGCTCCGACCCTGTTTCCACCACTCAGCGATTCAGCCATTACAGACGGACTCCATCCCTCGGAACACCCGGCATCCCATGATGTAGGTCTACAACGTTGACATACGGACTCGCACGGCGTCTACTGAAAGTAGCCGACTCAGGGAGCAACCCCATGGCACCACTCCATATCCACCGCCGGACCACCCGGCACCACAGCCCTCCTGACAACACGCCGCGACTGCGGCTCAGGCCGGAAAGCGACGCATACATCGACGGCGCCTGGTGGCCACGGTCGGGCGAACTCACCACCGAACTACCGGGCCTGCTGACATTTCTGGAGATTCGGATGGGCCCCATCCGGCGCGTCGTCTACGACCGGGCCAGCTGGGCACCCGCGCCGCCCACCTCGACCGTCGGCGGGCACGAGGTCCAACTCGACGCCTACCCGTTCGAGGCCGGCAACACGATGTATGTCTTCGGCAGCGACAACAGCATGCTCGTGCTGCAGGTGATCCTCTCCACCACCGACGACCACAGCGCACGTTCCACCCTCATCACCGCCGCGCGACGACCGGCAGCACAGGCCCTCGAAAAGGAAGCAAGCCCATGACGGCAATACACGCCGCCCGATCACGAAACGCCTCACCATGAACAGCAGCACCGGCCCACCCGCGGGTCACACCCAACCATTCGGCACGCCGACCCGCACACCACGACTACTACTGCGCGAGAACAACACCCGCGCCGGTGACATCGACGGCGCCTGGTGGCCCTGGACAGCCAACCTCACCGCCGAACTACACGACCTGATCGCCGCCCTCACCCCACGCCTCGGCCCGATCACCGCAGTCGGCTTCGACTGGAACCGGATCAGCCGCACCCAACGCCACATCGATCACGACGACGGCGTACACATGCACGACGCGAACACCGATCAACCCGCCGGCACCATGCGCCTGACCGCCGCCCACGGCCCCCGAGCGACCTTGCTCGTCATCCCCTTCGACACTCCCCGCGACCGAGCCGACAACCTGATGCGTCGGGCAGCGCGCAATCCGGGCCCGCCCGTTCGAGGACCTGGCCGGGGGCAGTAAACGATCTTCCGATCCAGCGGGGCGGCGCGAGATGGTGATGTCTCATTGATGCCCTCTACCTGCCCGATCCCGCGGATCCGACTCGGTTCGAGTCGACCGAGTTGACTCGGGGGCCGTGGTCGCCGGATGCGCAGCATGCGGGGCCGCCTGCGGCGTTGTTGGGGTATGTGATCGAGCGCTGTGAACCGCGGGCCGGGTTCGAGTGGGGCGGGTGGCGGTCGAGATTCTGGGGCCGATCGCTCCGCTGCGGGCCGAGGCTCGGGTGAGCCGGGCGGGGCGCAGTGTCGAATTGATGGACTGGGACGGCTACCTTTTCATCAACACGGACCTCACCGTGATGCTGCACCGCGAGCCCATCGGCAACTGGGTGTGCCTGGACGCGGCCACCTACCCCGAACGCAGCGGCCTCGGCCTCGCGGAATCCCGCCTGTACGACGAGAAGGGGCCCGTCGGCCGCGGCACCGAGACCCTGTTCATCGCCCCACGCAAACGCTGAGCCGCCCCGCCCCCGCCGTCACGGTGCGGAGGTGAGGTAGTGCTGGAGGGTGGGGCCGATGTCGGCGACTATGCGGGCGGGGGTCAGGGCTACTACCGGGGGGAGTCGTAAAACGTAGCGGCACAGGGCCAGTCCCAGTACCTGGGAGGCGATCAGGCCCGCGCGGCGGGGGGCGTCGGCGGGGTCGCCGAAACGGAGTACCACCGGGGTCAGCTGGCGGGCGAAGATCTGCTGGACGCGCTTCACGACCGCCTCGTCGGTGACCGACGAGCGCAGCAGGGTCAGCAGGATCTCGTTGCCCGGCGAGACGTCCCATAGTTCGATGAATCGTTCGGCCAGCAGTTCGCCCAGCGCGTCCGGATCCGCATCGGTGAGATCGGGCAGCGACAGATCCACGTCCAGGGCGGCCTCGAACAGGCCCTCCTTGTTGCCGTAGTAGCGCATCACCATCGACGGGTCGATGCCCGCGTCCGCGGCGATCGCTCGGATGGTGGCCTTGCGGAAGCCGTCCTCGGCGAAGCGGTGGCGGGCGGCCTCGAGGATGGCGGCGCGGGTGGCGTCGGAACGACGCTGAGGTGCATCGACAGTCATGCCAACAAATGTAGGCCAACAAGTGTTGACATGCCAGCGCGAGCGGTCATATCGTTGATGCCAACAGCCGTTGGCCAACAAATGTTGGCACTCCCGAAGGAGTCGTCATGACCATCCCCGCCACCACCTCGGTCGCCATCGTCGGCGCCGGCCCGGCCGGGCTCACCGCCGCGATCTCACTCGCCGACGCGGGCATCGACTTCGTCCTGCTGGACCGGCAGGCCGAGGGCGCGAACACCTCGCGCGCCGCCGTGGTGCACGCCCGGACGCTGGAGGTGCTCGACGGCTTCGGCATCGCCGCGGAGCTGCACGATCTGGGCATCGAGGTGCCGCGCTTCGTGGTGCAGGACGGCGGCTCCCGGCTGGCCACGATCGACTTCGGCGGCCTGCCCACCGCTTTCCCCTACACGTTGATGGTCGGCCAGGAGACCACGGAGGCCGTGCTGCTGGCACGCCTGCGCAAGGCGGGCGGCGATGTGCACCGGCCGTACCGCGTCACCGCCGTGCACGACGACGGCACCGGTGTCACGGTCGAATACGCCGACGCCGCAGGCGCTTCCGGCACACTGCGGGCCGATTACGTCATCGGCGCCGACGGCATGCACAGCGTGGTCCGGGAGCAGGCCGGAATCGGTTTCACCGGCGCCACCTACCCCGAGTCGTTCGTACTGGCCGATGTCCGGATGGATTGGCTGCACGCGCGCGAGGAGGTCTCGCTGAATCTGTCGCCGGAGGGCGTCACGGTGGTGGCGCCGCTGCCCGACGAGAACGGCGATCGCTACCGGGTCGTCGCGACCGTCGCCGAGGCGCCCGAACACCCCGACCTGGCCGATGTGCAGGCGATCCTCGACGCCCGGCGGCCCGGAGCGGTGGTTCGAGAGGTGTTGTGGAGCTCGCGATTCCGCGTGCACCACCGAGTGGCCGAGCATTACCGCGCGGGCCGGATCCTGCTGGCCGGAGACGCCGCGCACGTGCACAGCCCGGCGGGCGGGCAGGGCATGAACACCGGCATCCAGGACGCCGCCGTGCTGGGCGCGCTGCTGGCGCGGGTGCTGGGCGGCGCGCCCGAGGCGCTGCTGAACGACTACGAGAAGACCCGCCGCCCGGTGGCCGCGGACGTGGTCGCGTTCACCGACCGGATGACCCGGATGGCCACCCTGCGCCCGCGCCCCGCCCGCATCGTGCGTAATGCCGTGCTCCGCACCGCGACCCGTGTCCCGGCGGTGCGGCGGACCCTCGCCTACCGCCTGTCGGAACTGGCCAATCGCTGAATCACCGCAGCCGAGCCCGGGGCCTCGGGTGGGCCTCGGGCCCGGCCGTGCCCCGTCCTCGGGGATCGGCGACCGAAACCATCGATGCGACCGCGGCGTGACCGCTACCGTGGTCGCTGCCGACTATCCGGGAGTTGCCGTGACGAAACTGATGTACGCGCTGTGGGGTGCGGACCTCGACAAGACCCTGCACGCGCCGACGCTGCACGAGCGCCTGGCCGCGGTGGGCGCCGACACGGTGCAGCTCAATATCTGTGACGACGACGTGGCGGCCGCGCAACTGCGCATCTCGACCTACCCCGAGCCGATCGCGGCGATCGTCGGGGTCTGGACCGACGCGCCCGAACCGCCGATCACGGCCGCACTGGCGGAAACGGCCGACCGGCTCGACGGCTGGACCGTCGAGGAGCGCATCCCGCTGCCCGCACCGCCGACCGAGAACGGCTCCCGCAGCGCGGCTCTGGCCAATATCGCGCTGCTGCGCGTCCCGGAGCAGCTGACCCGCGAACAGTGGCTGCGCTATTGGCACGACACCCACACGGCGGTCGCGATCGAGACCCAGGCGACCTTCGGCTACGTGCAGAACATCGTCACCGCCGCACTCACCCCCGGCCCGCGCGTGGACGGCCTCGTGGAGGAGCTGTTCCCGCCGGAGGCCATGACCGATCAGCACGCCTTCTGGGGCAGCGGCGGCGACGATGCCGAGCTGGAGCGCCGGGTCACTCGAATGCTGGCCAGCGTCAAGGCTTTCGGCGCGGACCGCGATATCGATGTGGTACCTACCAGCCGCTACGTCTACGGGCTGCGGTGAACGATCCGGAAACCGCTCATCCCCGTGTGATTTCGAGTACGGCCTTGCCCCGGATACGGCGATCGATCAAGGCCCGCGCGGCCTCCGCGTAGTCGTCCCAGGTGCCACGCCAGCCCACTTCGGGCGAAAGCCGCCCGGCCGCGGCGAATCCCAGCAAGGTGGCCAGATCGGGCCCCACCGCGTGGACATCGCCGAAGGTGCTGATCGTCTTGGCCGCGCCGACGAAGAACAACGAATAGGGATCGAACACCGCGGGCTCGTCCGACGCCCAGCCGATGGTCTGAACACTGCCGCCCGGCGCCAGGAGTTCCCAGGCCGCGGCCAGTTGCGGCCCGCCCACATTGTCCAGGATCAGGTCGACCGGGCGATCGATACCGTCCAGGCCGACCACGATCTCGTGCGCGCCCAACTCCGCCAAACCCGTTCCGCGGCCGGGTGATCCGACCGAGGCGACCACATGCGCGCCGCCCAGCGCGGCCAGTTGCACGGCGTAGCGACCGACTCCGCCCGCTGCCCCGGTGACGAGCACCCGGCGGCCGAGGATGTCCCGCGACCGCAGCGTGCGCAGCGCGGTCACGCCCGCCATCGGCAGCGCCGCGGCGGCAACGAGATCCAGTGCCTGCGGCACCTCGGCGACCGCGGAGGTATCCACGGCCAGCAATTGCGCCCATGCGCCCGCACCGAAGGCGGCTACCCGCGTCCCGGCCGGTGGCCCCGACCCGTCCGCCGCGGCCCGCACCACGACCCCGGAGGCGTCGTAGCCGTGCACGGTCCCGGCCGGGCGGCGACCGGCGAACAACACCTCGCCGCGATTGAGCGAGAAGTGCCGCACCTCGATCAGCACCTGCCCGGGCCCGGGTTCGGGGTCGGGCACCGTGCTCAGGCGCAGCGACTCCGGCGTTTCGTTGTCGACGATCAACGCACGCATGTCGGTATGTCCTCTCAGCGATTCACAAGCGGACCGATAGTCCGATTGGCCCACGGTAACATGAACCGGACCATTGGTCCGATTGAGTGGAGGTGGGCGATGCCCGAACAGCGCGGCGAACGCGCCGACGCCGCCCGCAACCGCCGTGCCGTGCTGCGGGCCACCGAGCAATTGCTGGCCGAGGGCGGCGGCGACCATATCTCGCTCGATCGCGTCGCCGCGCTCGCCGGGGTCGGCAAGGGCACGGTGTTCCGGCGGTTCGGCAGCCGCGCCGGACTGCTGCAAGCCCTGCTGGAGGAGCGCTCCCGGGAGCTACGCGAGGCCGTCCGAACCGGCCCGCCGCCGCTCGGCCCCGGTGCTCCGGCCCGCGAGCGCCTGACGGCCTTCCTGGATGCCCTCGGCGCCATCGCGGAGGGCAACGCCGTCCTGCTCTCGGCGCACGAACAAGCCTGTGCCGAGGACAAATTCGACGATCCGAGCTATCGGTTCTGGCATCGTCATCTCGGCGAGCTCTACGCCGCCGAACATCCCGGCCACGATACCGATTTCCTGGCGCACGCGCTGCTGGCCACCTTCGACGGCGAACTGGTCCGCCACGTCACCACGCGACGCGACCCGCGCCGATTCACCCGATCCGTACAGGCGCTGGCGCTGGCGCTGCTCGACTCTCCCGGCGGCTAGAGCAGCTCCGCCTCGGTCATCAGCTCGGTCACCTGCTTCGAGTCCAGCCTGCTCGGATCGATCCGCGGCGCCTGCAGGCTGTCCAGCGGCGGAAGGGCCGGGTTGGCGGGCACCTCGGCCGCGACCGGGTATTCCATGGAGGTACTGCGCTGCAGCACCTGCTGACCGGTCCGGCCGGTGACGAACCGGACGAAACGCTGTGCCGCCTCGGCCTTTCCGCTGGATCGCAGCACACCACCGCCGGAGATGGACACGAACGCGCCCGGGTCCCCGTTACGGAAGAAGTGCGGCGCGGTGTTGCCGCTGTTCTCCCTGGTTCCCGCCTGGTCGCGGTACCAGTAGTAGTGGGTGAGCACGCCGCCGTCGACCTGACCGCTGTCGACCTTCTTCATCGCCGCGACGTTGTTCGGCGAAGAGACGACGTTCGCCTTCATGCCCCGCAGCCACGCCCGGGTGACGTCCTCGCCCTGCGACGCCAGCAGGGCCGCCACGACGGCCTGGAAATCCGCGCCCGAGGTGGCGGCCGTCCAGCGGCCCTGCCACTGCGGCTGCTGCAGGTCGAGCAGCGAGGCGGGCAACTGGTCGGCGGGCAGTTTCCCACGGTTGTAGACGAAGACCGTGGCGTTGGCGGCGACGCCGGTCCATTTCCCGCTCGACGGCCGATACTGCTCGGGCACCTGCGCCAGCGTCGCCTGATCGAGATCGGCGAGCAGTCCGGCGTTCTCCACCAGCGCCATCGCCGGGGAGTTCTCGGTGAGGAAGACGTCGGCCGGGGACCGCGCGCCCTCGGCGGCGATCTGGTCGGCGAGATCGGTGTCGGCGCCGTTGCGGAGGGTGACCCGGATCCCGGTCTCCGCGGTGAACGCGTCCGCCCACTGCCGGGTCAGCGACTCGTGCTGGGCGTTGTAGACCAGAATCTCGTTGTCGTCGTTCACATTCGAACACGCCGTGGTCGCCGCCAGCAGGATCAGCGCCACGAGGACGCCGATCACCGATTTCCGTCGAGCCGCCGTCATGACCGTCCCTTCGAGCCATACTCCAGCTGTGATCGGCTGACCAAGCTACCCGGTGGCACGCTACAACGCGGCGGCGCCCCGCGTCCGGATTGCCGTACTGTGCGAGAAGTCCGGCGGGCCGACGAGGGGAATGCGATGACCTATCCATCCGGTGGCCTGCCGTACCAGTCCGCGCCGGAGCCGCCGAGCTACTACCCGCCCGAGGGTTATCTCCCGGTGGGGGACCAGGCGCCGCAGCCACCGCAGCCCGTACCGCAGCCGCCCGTGCGACCACCGCGCCGCAAGCGCACCGCAGCGATCGTCGCCCTGCTGGCGGCGGCGGTGTTCGCGGTCGCCGCCGCGATCGGCGTCACCGCCCGGCTCACCGGACCGGGCACCGGGCCGCTCGCCTCGGACGAGCAGCGGATCGAGGCCGCCGTCCGCGACTTCTACGACACGATCGCCACGGCGGGCGTGGACGCGGCCATGGCCAAGTCGTGCCGCGTCGATCGCGACGAATACGCCGCGCTGCCCGACGATCAGCGTGCCACCATCGCCGGGGAGACCGTGAAGATCCGGATCGACACCGTGGACGGCATCGTGATCCGCGGCGACCGGGCCACCGCGAAATTGCACGGCAGGCTGGAACCGTCCGGCGGCGGGCTGACGATGCCGGATCTCGACGCCGTCGACAGCGCACCGGAATACCTGCGCAAGGAGGACGGCGACTGGAAGGTCTGCGCGGCCGACAACCGCTAGCCCCTGCTACCGTCGCTGCGGTGGGCTACGCGACGAGCTGCTGTGGACCGAACCGGCGGCACGTGCTGCGCGCGCTCGGGCTGGCGGCCGCGGCGCCGTTGCTCGCCACCAGCACGCCCGGATCCGCTCGCGCCCAACCGGGTTCGCTGATCGGCACGGATCTCGAGGTGGTCACCGTCACGGACACCTCGGTCGTGCTGACCTGGACCACGCTGGCCGTGAACGCCGACGGCACGCCGTTTCCGGCGGCCGCGGACACGGAAGTCCGTCTGGCCCCGGCGGATTCGCGCGGTCCCGCGGCGGTGTACTTCCCCGCCGACACGGAGCGCACGCCCTACCACTACGCGGAGGTCGGCGGCCTCGAGCCCGGCCGCGCCTACCGTTTCGAAGCCTGGTCGGACGATGTGCGTGCCACTCCCGCGGCGAATTTCGTCACCCGCATGCCCACCGCGCCCGAATGCACCGGGCAGTTCACCACTTTGGTGCCCCCGCCCGGCCGTCCACTGCGCACGCTGGCCCTGTGCAACGACGTGCACTTCGGTGAGGAGGTGAGCGGCCTGATCGCGGCGGGCCTGCCGCCCGGCGTGCGGCAGGAGCCGGGCCTGACCCCGTACCCCGAGATGATGCTCGCGGCCGTGCTCGACGACCTGCGCCGCCCGGACCGCGCCGCCGACCACCTCCTCATAGCCGGCGACCTCACCTCCGAGGCCACCCCCGACCAAACCCGCGCCGTCCGTAGCCGATTGGATGCCTGGGGCGTCTCCGGTCGGGATTGGTTCGCCGTCCGCGGCAACCACGACCGCCCCCACACCGGATCCGACTACGCCACCTGCCCGCCGACAGCGGACGACCATCACGACTGCTGGGGCGAAACCTTCACTCCCCCAGGCGAAGTCCTCGACCACCGGGTCGGCGGCCTACGCCTGCTGGGCCTGGACACCACCGAACCGGACACTCCCGGCGGCCGCATCGACCGCCCGCAGTTCGACCGCGTACGCGAACTTCTACGCGCCGACCCGGACCGCCCCACCCTGGTCTTCGGGCATCACCCCGTAACTCTCGACTCGGCAGTATCCAATATCGCCGGGCCCGCTTTCGTCCTGAACCGCCCCGATGCCGCCGCCCTGCAAGACCTGTACCGCACCAGTCCCGGCGTCTTCCTCCACCACAGCGGCCACACCCACCGAAACCGCCGCAGCCACTCCGATCTCCCCCTGCCGGTCGAATTCCTCGAGGTAGCCGCGACCAAGGAATACCCCGGCGGTTACACCCTGCTCCGCCTGTACGAAGGCGGCTATCAACTCAACTTCTACAAAACCCGAACCCCGGCATCCCGCACCTGGAGCACCCGCACCCGAGCCGAATACCTTGGCCTACAACCCGAATACACGCTGGGCACCACCACGGACCGCAACCACGTGGTCCACCGAGACCTGTCCGGCCTCGCCTGACCCATCGAGTGTGAGAAGACGGAGCCCCACCACCTAAACTCGGCCACATGGCTGTCCCCCGCCCGCTCCCCCTGGACCCCATCGCGGAGGCCCACCGCCAATGGGCCGCACACGGCTGGGAGGACGTAGCCGACGGAATGGCGGCGGTGACCTCTCTGGTCCGTGCCCAACAAATCGTGATGGCCCGAGTAGACGAGGCCCTGCGCCCGTCCGGCCTGACCTTCTCCCGCTACGAACTGCTCATGTTGCTGCGCTTCAGCAAGTCCGGAGCCCTGCCGATGGCGGTCGCGAGCGCCCGCCTGCAAGTCCACCCGACCAGTGTCACCAACACCGTCGACCGGCTCGAAGCAGCCGACCTCGTCCGCCGCGTCCCACATCCCAGCGACCGTCGAGCAACCCTGATCGAAATCACCGATGCGGGCCGTGAACTGGTCACTAGCGCTACCGAGGCCCTGAACACCACGGTCTTCGCGCATCCCGGGCTCGCGCCCGACCGACTGCAGTTGCTGCTACAACTTCTGGCCGAGTTCCGGCGCGCGGCGGGCGACTTCGACACCGGCGCGGGCCCGACACGCTGGGCCTGACACGACAACGGTTCAGCATCCCACCAGCGACATTCCGGCTCCCCGCTTCCCAACGGCGGTCGGAGGGTCCACCATGGAGGCCATGGTGCTGGTCCTGGGGGTGTCGGCGGGCGCTGGTGGCGCACGCGCGATGCTCACGCATTCCGACCAGCCACATCTACCGCCCATCGATCGCTGCACGATGCCCCGGCGCGCCGGTGGCGGTGTCGAGGAGCCGGTATTCCAGGCGATCGACCAGATGCGCCGGTCGGCGGCGGAGCGCGACGAGTTCATCACCGGTATCGCCGTCACCTCGCGCAGTCCGGTGCACGCCGACGCGATCCGCGCCACAGCGGGCCGCAGCCGGCTCACCATCGTGGACGAGCCGGTAGCCCAGTTGCGTTATCTGCGGTTCAGCGGTCAGCTGCCGGAGGAGGGCGCGGTGGTCCTCTACGACCTGGGCGCCTCGGGCCTGACGGTCACGGAGGTCGACTGCCGCACCGACGCCATCCTGGCGGCCAGGCGCAGCACGGTGCTCGGCGGTGACGGCCACGACGCGCTGCTGCGGTGGCGGCTGGCGCACGGCGGCGTGATGATCGACAAGCCGACCAGCCGCGCCTACAAGGAGGCGCTGACCACGACACCGGTGCTGACGGCCAGCGACCCGCTGACCGATGCGCGAATGGTGTTCACCCGCAGCGATTTCAGTGAACTGGTGGCCGCGGGCGTCCATCATTCGGTGTCGTTCGTGCGGCAGATGATCGAGGAGACGGGTACCCCCGCCGAGTCGATCGCGCTGCTCGGCGGCTGCACACGCAATCTGGGCATTCGCGACGCGCTGGCGCAGCTGCTGGATCTGCCGGTGATCTACGACCCGGAGCCGGAGTTCGTCTCGGCCCGCGGCGCGGTGCTGATGGCGACGCAGCTGCCCGCGGCGCGGCGGGTGCGTGGTGTCCGATACGCGGCGCAACGGTTGCGACCGACCGGTTCCGCGCCGGTATCCAAGCGCAAGGTGGCGGCGGCGCTGGCGGTCACGATCACCCTCGGCGCGACGGTGGCCGGCCTGCTGGCCGCCGACCGGCAGGCCCCGCAGCCGACCACCCACGGCACCGTGCCGTCGCCGGTCGAGGTGGCGGGCACGCCGCCCAAGTGATCAGCGGTTGGTGAAGTTCGCCGGCCGCTTCTCGACGAAGGCGGTCATGCCTTCCTGCTGATCCTCGGTGGCGAACAGCGAGTGGAACACCCGCCGCTCGAACCGCAGCCCCTCGGTGAGCGTGGTCTCGTAGGCGCGGTCCACGGCTTCCTTGGCGATCATCACCGACGGCAGCGACATCGACGCGATGGTCTCGGCCGCTTCCAGCGCCGTGGACACCAGATCGGCGGCGGGCACGACCCGAGCCACCAGACCGGCCCGCTCGGCCTCTTCGGCATCCATGTTGCGCCCGGTCAGAATGAGATCCATGGCCTTGGCCTTGCCGACCGCGCGGGTGAGCCGCTGCGAACCGCCCATGCCGGGAATGATGCCCAGCTTGATCTCGGGCTGCCCGAATTTGGCGGTGTCGGCGGCGAACAGGATGTCGCACATCATGGCCAGCTCACAACCGCCGCCCAGGGCGTAGCCCGCGACCGCGGCGATGATCGGCTTGCGGAAGGCCACCAGGCGATCCCAGCCCGCGAAGTGGTCGCCCAGGAACATGTCCATGTAGGACTTGGCCTGCATCTCCTTGATATCGGCCCCGGCGGCGAACGCCTTCTCCGACCCAGTGAGCACGACCGCGCCGATGCCGTCGTCGGCCTCCAACTCGTCGAGGGCCGCGGTGATGTCCGTGAGCACCTGCGAGTTCAGCGCGTTGAGCGCCTTCGGCCGGTTCAGCGTGATCAGGGCGACGCGACCCTTGCGCTCCAGCAGGATGGTCTCGAAGTCTGTCACAGCTGTTCCTCTCCGGATCGGTTGCGGATATCGGTCACGATAGCCGAGAAGTCCAGGTGGGCCGCCTCCTGGTGGAAGCTTGTGACCCGGACCCCCGAATACGATCGCCGGCGACCATCATCGTCCTTGCGGCGCAACGAGATTCAGTTCGTCGGCGCCGAGTTCGGTGAAGTAGGAATCGACCAGTGCTGCCGGGACGTCGGCGAGGGTGGCGGGCTGCCAGCGCGGGGCGCGATCCTTGTCCACCACCTGCGCGCGGATGCCTTCGACCAGATCGTGGCTGGCCAGCGCCGCGACCGAGACCCGGTATTCCGCGTTCAACGCGGTCTCCAGATCGGTTGCGGCGCGGGCGTTGCGCAGCGAGCGCAGCGTGACCTTCAGCGCCACCGGAGATTTCGAGAGCAGATCGGCGGCGGCCCGACCGGCCGCCGGGTCGGGGTGTGCCCGCAGCCGCGCGACGATCTGCTCGACGGTGTCGGCGCTGTAGCAGGAGTCGATCCAGTCGCGCTGTGCGAGCAACACCGACGGCGGGGCGGGCTGGGCGAACTTGGCGATGGCGACCTCGGGTTCGGTCGTGCGCAGCGCGTCCAGCAACGCCGGAAGCTGTTCGGAGGGAACGTAATAGTCGGCGAATCCGGCGGCGATGGCGTCACCGGCGCTCATGCGGGCCGTGGTGAGCGCGACGTGGGTGCCGATCTCGCCGGGCGTACGCGAGAGCAGGTAGGTGCCGCCGACATCCGGGACGAACCCGATGCCCGTCTCGGGCATGCCGATCGTGGACCGCTCGGTGGCGATGCGGTGACTGCCGTGCCCGGACAGCCCGACACCGCCGCCCATCACGATGCCGTCCATCACGGCCACGTACGGCTTCGGGTAGCGACCGATGTAGGCGTTGAGCACGTACTCGTCGCGCCAGAACCGCGCCGACGCCGAATCCGCGCCACCCGCGGTGAATTTGGCGTCGTTGTAGATGGCGACGATGTCGCCGCCCGCGCACAGGCCGCGCTCGCCCGCGCCGGTCACGACGACCGCGCGGACCCCGTCGTCGTCGGCCCACCGCCGCAGCGCGTCCAGGATGGCCAGTGTCATCGGGTGATTCAGCGCGTTGATGGCCTTGGGCCGGTTCAGCGTGATCAGGCCGAGGCCGTCGCGCCGGTCGATGAGAACTTCGTCGCTCATGCTGCTCCTATCACCGATCGGGCGACTCCACCGGATGTACGCAACCTTATAGTTGGATGTCCAAGTAAATCTATGGCTGGTGCCGAGGTGTGCGCTATGCCACCCGAAGGCTCCGCCTGGCGCTGTGACCCCACTCACCGTAGAATTACTTTGACGTCCTAGTATTGGTCGCCAAAGCACATTAGGCGGAGGAATCCATGCCCGACCACACCACTCTGCACGCGCCCGTGCATCCCGTGCGTTTCGTGACCTCGGCGGCGCTGTTCGACGGGCACGACGCGGCGATCAACATCATGCGGCGGATCCTGCAGTCGCAGGGCGCCGAGGTGATCCACCTCGGGCACAACCGCGCCGTGCACGAGGTCGTCGACGCGGTGCTCACCGAGGACGCGCAGGGCGTGGCGGTCAGCTCGTATCAGGGCGGCCACGTCGAGTACTTCGAATACCTCGCGACGGCGCTGCGCGAGGCGGGGGCCGGGCATGTGCGGATCTTCGGCGGCGGTGGCGGGGTGATCGTCGCCGAGGAGATCAAGCGGCTGGCCGAGTCGGGGGTGCGGATCTTCTCCCCCGAGGACGGGCAGCGGCTGGGGCTGCCGGGCATGATCAACGAGCTGGTCCGCGACTGCGACGTGGATCTGTCGCGGGAGCCCGCGCCGGTCGACGCGGTGCTGTCCGGTGAGCGGAAAGCCTTGGCGCGCACCATCACCTGCCTGCAGCAGGACGCGCTGCCCGCCGCCGATCTGGCGGCGATCACTACGGCGGCCGAGAACAAGACCGTTCCCGTGCTCGGCATCACGGGCACCGGCGGCTCCGGAAAGTCCTCGCTCACCGACGAACTCGTGCGGCGGCTGCGGTCGGATCAGCAGGACAAGCTGCGCGTCGCGATCCTGGCCGTGGACCCGACGCGCCGCCGCGGCGGCGGCGCGCTGCTCGGCGACCGCATCCGGATGAACGCCCTCGACGGCGACCACGTGTACTTACGCTCGCTGGCCACCCGCGGCGGCCGCGAGCTGCCGACCAATGTCGACGCGATGATCCTGGCCTGCAAGGCCGCCGGATACGACCTGGTGATTCTGGAGACGCCGGGCATCGGCCAGGGCGACGCGGCGATCACCGACCATGTCGATCTCTCCATGTACGTGATGACGCCGGAGTTCGGCGCGGCCTCGCAGCTGGAGAAGATCGACATGCTCGACTACGCGGACGTGGTGGCGATCAACAAGTTCGAGCGCCGCGGCGCCGCCGACGCGCTGCGCGACGTGTCGCGCCAGCTGGTCCGCAACCGCGAGGCGTTCGGCTCCTCCCCCGACGACATGCCCGTATTCGGTACCAGCGCGGCCACTTTCAACGACGACGGCGTGACCGCGCTGTACCAGCACCTGGCCGGTCGGCTGCACGAGCTGGGCCTGCCGCTCGAGCCGGGTGCGCTGCCGCGGGTGAATACCAAGGCCTCCACCCGGTTCGCGCAGATCATTCCGCCGTCGCGGGTGCGGTACCTGGCGGAGATCGCCGAGACGGTGCGTGACTACCACGCCGAGACGGTGCGGCAAGTCGCTGCGGCGCAACGGGTTCAGCGGTTGGAGCAGGTGCTGGGTGAGCTGGGCGGCGCCCCCGGCACGGAGGCACAGTCCGCCGTCGCAGCGCTGCTCGAGCACGCCCGTACCGACCTCGCGCCGGAAAATGCTGCCCTGCTGGAAGAATGGCCTGCCCTGGCCGAGTCGTACCGGGGCGAGGAGCAGGTGGTGCGGGTGCGCGATCGCGAGCTGCGCACCACGCTGCGCCGGACCTCGCTGTCGGGCAGCTCGATTCCGCGCGTCGCCCTGCCCCGCTTCACCGATCACGGTGAGCTGCTGCGGTTCCTGCGCTCGGAGCATCTGCCCGGCCGATTCCCGTTCACCGCAGGCGTTTTCGCGTTCAAGCGGGACAACGAGGATCCGGCGCGCATGTTCGCGGGCGAGGGCGACCCGTTCCGCACCAACCGCCGGTTCAAGGTGCTCTCCGAGCACTCGGACGCGAAACGCCTGTCCACCGCCTTCGATTCGGTGACCCTGTACGGCCACGACCCGGCCGAGCGGCCCGACATCTACGGCAAGGTCGGCACCTCCGGCGTCTCCGTCGCCACGCTCGACGATATGAAGGCGCTCTACGACGGCTTCGACCTGACCGCGCCCACCACCTCGGTGTCGATGACGATCAACGGCCCCGCGCCCACCATCCTCGCCTTCTTCCTCAACACCGCGATCGACCGGGCGGTGGAGAGCTTCACCACGACCGAGGGACGCGAACCGACCGCCGAGGAAGCCGCCGAGATCCGGGCGAAGGCGCTGGCGACCGTGCGCGGCACCGTGCAGGCCGACATCCTCAAGGAGGATCAGGGCCAGAACACCTGCATCTTCTCCACCGAGTTCAGCCTGCGCATGATGTCCGACATCCAGGAGTGGTTCGTGCGCAACAATGTGCGCAACTTCTACTCGGTGTCGATCTCCGGCTACCACATCGCCGAGGCCGGGGCGAACCCGATCAGCCAGCTGGCCTTCACCCTGTCCAACGGTTTCACCTACGTGGAGGCGTACCTGGCACGCGGCATGCACATCGACGACTTCGCGCCCAACCTGTCGTTCTTCTTCTCCAACGGCATGGACCCGGAGTACTCGGTGATCGGCCGGGTCGCGCGGCGCATCTGGGCGGTCGCCATGCGTGACAAGTACGGGGCCAACGAACGCTCGCAGAAGCTGAAGTACCACGTCCAGACCTCCGGGCGGTCGCTGCACGCCCAGGAGATGAGCTTCAACGACATTCGCACCACGCTGCAGGCGCTGATCGCGCTCTACGACAACTGCAACAGCCTGCACACCAACGCCTACGACGAGGCCGTCACCACTCCGACCGAGGAGTCGGTGCGCCGGGCCCTGGCCATTCAGTTGATCATCAACAAGGAGTGGGGCCTGGCGATGAACGAGAACCCGCTGCAGGGCAGTTTCATCATCGACGAACTCACCGATCTCGTCGAGGAGGCCGTGCTGAGCGAGTTCGAGCGGATCAGCGAGCGCGGCGGCGTGCTGGGCGCCATGGAGACCGGTTACCAGCGCGGCCGCATCCAGGACGAGTCCATGCTGTACGAGCACCGCAAACACGACGGCAGCCTGCCGATCATCGGGGTCAACACCTTCCGCAACCCGCACGGCGAGGAGCATCAGGTGCTCGAGCTCGCGCGCGGCACCGAGCAGGAGAAACAGTCGCAGCTGCGGCGCACCCGCGACTACCAGGACCGGCACCGCGACGAGGCGCACGCGGCGCTGGCCCGGCTGGAGGCGGCCGCCCGCGGCGACGACAACGTCTTCGAAGTCCTGATGGACGCGGCACGGGTGTGCACGCTGCAGCAGATCACCGACACCTTCTTCACCGTGGGCGGGCAGTATCGCCGCAATGTGTGAAACCCGGCGATCTCCCGCGATCGCCGGTCGCCGCGTGTGACAATCGGCCTGGTCGCACGGCTGGCGAGGTGGAAGGGGCGATATGGACCTGGCGGGTATCAGCGTCGTGGACGCGCACGTCCATCAGTGGGATCCGCTGACGACGCCGCGTGATTTCAGCCTGCTGGCCAAGGTGTTCCGCTACGTCCCGATGTCGATCGACGTCGCGGCCCGGCTGGCGCCGCGGCGCGATCGCGAGTTCGTCGGGGATCCCGATATCTATGTGCGGCCGTATCTGCCCGCCGACTACCGGGCCGATCTGGGCGCCGTGCCGGTCGAGGCGCTGGTGCACGTGGAGGTCGAGTGGGCGGGCAAGGCGCCGGCGGCCAAGGCCGACGAGACGCGCTGGGTGGCGAGCCTGCCCTTCGGCGTCGACACGCCGGCCCTGGGCGCGATCGTCGGCAGCGGCGATCCCGCGGCCGAGGGTTTCGCGGCGCTGATCGATGCGCATCAGTCGGCGTCGTCGCTGTTTCGCGGGATCCGGACGATGGTGGCGCACCACCCGGACCCGGGCGTGCGCTCGTTCTGCCCGGCGCCGGGCGCGCTCACCACGAAGGCGTTCCTCGACGGGTTCGCGGTGCTGGCCGAGCGCGGCCTGTCCTTCGACGCCTGGGTGTACTCCCATCAGCTGCCGGAGGTGACCGCGCTGGCGCAGCGCTATCCCGAGGTGACCGTCGTGCTCGACCATCTCGGCACGCCCGCGGGGATCTTCGGCCCGGTCGGCAAGCACACCGGCGCCAATCCCGGGGTGCGGCGCGACCTGTTCGTCCGGTGGCGCGACGACATCGCCACGCTCGCCGCCCACCCGAACGTGGTGGCCAAGGTGAGCGGGATGGCCATGCCCATCCTCGGCCATCCGGTCCCGGTGCGCGGCAACCCGACTCCGGTGCCGGAGCTGCTGGAGCGCGCCGCGCCGCTGCTGCACCACGCCTTGGACGTCTTCGGCGCGCAGCGCCTGATCTGGGGCTCGAATTTCCCGGTGGACAAGCCGATCACCAGCGTCGCCAACAGCGCCCGCGTGGTGGTCGACGTGCTCGCCGACCACGGTGGCGGCGCGGCGGAACTCGAGCAGATCTTCCGCGGCAACGCCCAGCGGGTGTACGGCATCGACGCCGAGCTGCTGACCTGACCGGATGACGTTGCGCACTGCGACGCCGAGCATCGGCCGCCGCCTGACCGGTCATGTCGCAGGTGCGCCACTGGTGGCCGGTTTCCGGGCGGTAGCGCCGGTGCGGGGGCTCGTGGCCTAATTGGGGGAAGCGGCCGATGGTGGCAGGAGGGTCCATGAGCGAGCAGGCGGCGGACTACGAGGTGATCATCGTCGGGGCCGGGTTCTCCGGGATCGGCGCGGCGATCAAGTTGCGCGAGGACGGATTCGAGGACTTCCTGATCGTCGACGACGCCGATGGGGTGGGCGGCACCTGGCACTGGAATACCTATCCCGGTATCGCCGTGGACATTCCGTCGTTCAGCTACCAGTTCTCGTTCGAGAAGAGCGCGCAGTGGTCGCGGGTCTACGCGCCCGGCCGGGAACTCGCGGCCTACGCCGAGCACTGCACCGACAAGTACGGGCTGCGGCCGCGGATCCGCTTCCGCACCACCATCTCCGAGGCCGACTTCGACGCGGGCGGCAACCTGTGGCGGTTGCGCACCACCGACGGCGACGAACTCACCGCACGCTATGTCATCGCGGCCACCGGCGTGCTCACCCGGCCCAAACTCCCCGACATTCCCGGTGTGGAAACATTCGCGGGCCGCACCATGCACACCTCCCGCTGGGACCATTCCGCTGACCTGCGCGGCACACGCGTCGCGATCATCGGCACCGGGGCCTCCGCGATACAGGTGATCCCGTCGATCGCGCCGGACGTCGAGCGGCTGGTGGTGTTCCAGCGCACGCCGATCTGGTGCCTGCCGCGCCCGGACGCGGCGCTGCCGCCGCCGGTGCGGTGGGCGCTGCGGCGCCTCCCGGGCGGGCCGTCGCTGGCGCGGCTGGCGAGCCAGGCGTTCGTCGAACTGACCTTTCCGCTGTCGGCGCACTACTACTCGACGCTGCCGCTGGCCAAGCTCGGCGAGCGCAGCGGGCGGGCGCACCTGCGCAAGCAGGTGCGCGATCCGGCGATCCGCGACAAGCTCACCCCGCGCTATGCGCTCGGCTGCAAGCGGCCCGGCTTCTCCAACGAGTACCTGGCGACCTTCAATCGCGACAATGTGGTGCTCGAGACCGACCCGATCGCCGAGATCACCCCGACCGGCGTGCGCACGAGTACCGGCGTCACCCACGAGGCCGATGTGCTGATCCTGGCGACCGGCTTCAAGGTGATGGAGGCGGGGAACATGCCCACCTTCGCGCTGCGCGGCGTCGACGGGCTGGACCTCGAGAAATGGTGGGACGAGAACCGCCTGCAGGCCTACGAGGGCGTCAGCGTGCCGGGCTTCCCGAACTTCTTCTCCATCATCGGCCCCTACGGCTACAACGGATCGTCGTACTTCACGCTCATCGAGATGCAGACCCACCACATCCTGCGACTACTGCGGCACGCCCGGCGTAAGCGGGCCACCCGGGTGGAGGTGACCCGCGCGGCCAACGAGCGGTACTTCCGCGAGATGCTGGACCGCCGTGCCGGACAGGTGTTCTGGCAGGACAGCTGCACGCTGGCCAACAGCTACTACTTCGACAAGAACGGCGACGTGCCGCTGCGCCCGATGAGCACCGTCGAGGCCGCCTGGCGGGCAGCGCATTTCGACCTCGGCGACTACCGATTCGAGTCGGGAACCACAACGGACGCCCGGGCCAGCTGAGCGGTGAGTTCGGCTCGCGCGGTGACCAGCGACGGGCCATACCAGGTGAGGTTGCGGCCGGACACCAGCGCCACCGGAATGCCAGGAAAGGCTTCGGGGCCGTCGGTTGCGGTGAAGACGTACGGCTCGTCGGGCAGGACGGCCAGTTCGACACCGGCGGTCAGCTCCGGTCCGGACACCGTGGGATAGCGCTCGTCCCGGCCGGCGTGCACGAGCCGCAGGCCGAGCCGGCGAGCCAGGTCGCCGGTGAAGGTGTCGCGGCCGACCACCATCCACGGATCGCGCCACACCGGGATCACCGTGTCGCGCAACGGTTCCGGCGCGGGCGCGGCCCAGACCCGCTCGGCCGCGCGCAACCAGGCGGGCGAGTCGACGCCGAGCGCCAGCTCGAACAGCCGGGTCATGGCCGTGAACGCCTCCGGTACGGTCTCGATCCTGGTCACCCACACCGGGATTCCGGCCGCGCGCAGGCGGTCCACGTCGATGAGCCGGTTCTCCTCCTGGTTGCACACCACCAGGTCCGGGGCCAGGTCGACGATGCGCCGGACATTCGGGTTCTTCGTCCCGCGGACCCGTTCCACCGCGAGATCCGCAGGGTGGGTGCACCATTCGGTGGCCGCTGTCAGCCGCTGCGGGCAGGTCGCCGCGATGGCCTCGGTGAGCGACGGCACCAGCGAGACGACGCGGCGCACCGTGGCGGGCAGCGGCACTGCCGCACCGAGATCGTCGCGCGGGATATCGCCGGCGGTCATCGGCGCTACCCCCGCCCCAGCGCCCGGTAGCGGTCGCGCAGTTCCCGCAGCCCGGCCTCGGCGGTGCGCTCGTCCTCGGCGGTCATGCGCAGCGCGCGGCGCAACGGAACCGGATCCAGATCGTCGAGGGCGGGGCGGAACTCCGGCCGCGGGAGGTCGGGCAGCGTGATGTTCTCGCCGTACAGGTCGTCGGAGACGGTCGTGCCCGCATCGTTCTGGACGCCGCTGATCAGGGTGTCCAGTTCCAGGCCGCGCAGCGTGAGCATGATCGACGGCTCGGCGTCGAGGCGTTCGGCGACGATGTAGCAGACCGCGGCCACATGCTTGCACGGCCAGCCGGAATCCGGGCAGCTGCAGCCGAAGTCGAGCTCGGCGGCGGTGGTCGGCAGCAGCAGCGGGCCGAGTTCCTGCGGCAGGACGCCCGAGGCCAGCTGGACGAGCATGCCGGGGGTGTCGCGAACCAGGTCGATCAGTTCGTCCAGCCGCTCGTCGCGCAGTTGCCGCAGCGTGAGGACCGAGGTGAACGGGCGGGGCTGGCTGCCCTGCACCTCGGCCGTCACCGTGCCGGGCTCGACGTGATAGGTCACCACCTGCCCGGACCGGGCGTAGGTGCGCCCGCGCGTCAGCCGCCCCGCGTCGGCGACCTGCTCGACCGACTCGATGAACGACCGGCCCCACCAGGTGCGCGCGAACGACCCACGCCGGCTGCGCGGCTCCACACCGCCGCGCACCGGGCGGCGCTTGCCGTACCGGCTGTAATCGGTGAACTCACTCATGCCGCCGCCCCGCTCACTCGCCCACCGCCTCGGACCCGAGTGTGAACAGCCGCTGGATCTCGTCGTCGCTGAATTCGGTGATCCAGTTCTCGCCGGTGCCGACGGTCAGATCGGCCAATTCCTGTTTGCCGCTGATCATGTCGTCGATGCGCTCCTCGATGGTGTCGACGCAGACGAGCTTGCGCACCTGGACGTCGCGGCGCTGGCCGATCCGGAAGGCGCGGTCGGTGGCCTGGTTCTCCACCGCCGGATTCCACCAGCGGTCCAGGTGCACCACGTGATTGGCGGCGGTGAGGTTCAATCCGGTGCCACCGGCCTTGAGCGACAGCAACATCAGCGGCGGCCCGTCGGCGCTCTGGAAATTCTCGACCATCGCGTCGCGCCGCTTCTTGGGCACGCCGCCGTGCAGGAACGGGATCCGAGTGCCGAACCGCTCGGTCAGGTAGGGCTCGATCAGCTCGCCGAACTCGCGGAACTGGGTGAACAGCAACGCCTTCTCGCCGTCGGCGAGCACCGCCTCCAGCACGTCCTCCACCAGCGCCAGCTTGCCCGAGCGGTGCTGCCCGCGCCGCAGCACCGCCGAGCCGTCGCCCAGGAAATGCGCGGGGTGATTGCACACCTGCTTGAGCCGGGTCAGCGCCGCGAGCACCACGCCCTTGCGCTGAATGTTCTCGGACTGCTTCAGTTTCGCCATCATGTCGTCGACGACGGCCTGGTACAGCGCGGCCTGCTCCACGGTGAGATTGGCACGCACCGTCATCTCGATCTTGTCGGGCAGGTCCGAGATCACCGCCGGATCGGTCTTGACCCGGCGCAGCACGAACGGCGCGGTGACCGTGCGCAACCGGGTGATCGCGTTCTCGTCGTGCTCGCGCTCGATCGGCACGGCGAAGCGGGCGTGGAACTGCGAGGCCTTGCCCAGCAGATTCGGCGCGGCGAAGTCGAGGATCGAGCGCAGTTCCTCCAGCCGGTTCTCCACCGGGGTTCCGGTGAGCGCCAGGCGTTGTCGCGCCGGAATGTGCCGCGCCGCGCGGGACTGGCGCGTGTTGGCGTTCTTGATGTGCTGCGCCTCGTCGAGCACCACCCGCTCCCACGGCTGCCGGTTCAGTTCCTCGACATCGCGGGCCAGCAGGGCGTAGGTCGTGATCACCAGATCCGAATCCGCCACGGCCGCATCGAGTTTCGCTCCGGAGCGGCGGGCCGCGCCGTGATGCACCAGCACGCGCAGCTCGGGCGCGAAACGCTCGGCCTCGCGCTGCCAGTTGCCGACCACCGACATCGGGCACACCAGCAAGGTCGGGCCGGGCGCGGAATCCCTTGCCGCGGTTTCTCTTTCGTGCAGCAGCAGGGCGAGCACCTGCACCGTCTTACCCAGGCCCATATCGTCGGCCAGGATGCCGCCGCAGCCGTACCGGTGCATCGTGGCCAGCCAGGACAGGCCGCGCAGCTGATACGGCCGCAACTCGGCCTTCAGCCCGGCGGGCGGGTCGACGGGCTCGGCGGCGCGGGTGGACTCCAGCAGCCCGGCCGCCCAGCCGGTGGCCCGCACCTGCTCGATCGGCACGTCCTTCACCTCGGTGGTGGCGATCTGGGCGAGCAGATCGGTGAGCGTGCCCGTCGTGTCGGAGGTGCGGCCCTCCAGGTAGGCCGCGGCGGCGGCCAGCGCCCGGTGGTCGGCCTGGACCCACTGCCCGCGCAGCCGCACCAGATCCGATTTGGACCGCACCAGCCGCGCCATCTCGGCCGGGGTCAGCACGGTGTCGCCGAGCGCCAATTCCCAGCGGTAGGACACCAGCCCGCTCAGGCCGACCGCGGTCTCGGTGGCGGCCGGGCTCTGCACGGCCAGCCGCATGCTCGGTGCGACGATTCGCCACGCCCGCGGCAGCAGCAATTGCACACCGGCCGCGTGCAGCGCGTGCGCGCCGTGCGCCACCAGGTCCTGGACCACCGCGGTCGGCAGCAGGAAATCCAGCCCGCCCGGGTCGCGCGGGAGTTCGCGCAGCATCGGGTACGCCTGGACCGCCGCGGCCACCTTCTCCGTCGTGAGTTTCAAATGCCCCGGGTCGCCCTGGATCGGAACCGGCTGTGGCGCTTCGCCTTCCGCGCGCAGGCACACCTCGAGCCGCCAGAGCGCGTCGGCGTCCGCCTCGCCCGTCTCGGGGTCGTCCTCGGGCTCCAGCAGGCGCAGCACCAGCTCCGGCTCGCCGAGGGTGAGGCTGGTGCGCCACTCCTCCAGCGCCGCCGACACCCGATGCGATCCGGACTCCAGCGGTACGTCCTCGGTCAGGGCCGCCACCAATGGGTGCGTGTGCTTCGCCGCGGCCGGCTGCGCGCGGGCGACCGGACCGGCCAGCTGCGCGCGGGCGACCGGATCGGTCAGTTCGCCCACCATGTTCTCCAGCACGGCGGACGGACGGGCGCCGACGCGCAGCGCGGGCGGCATCGCGGCGGCCAGCTCGGCCAGCCAGGCGCGCTGCCGCTGCCCGCCGACCAGCCGCCAGCGTACCCACCACGCGCCGTCGTCGCGACGGAGTTCGGGCACCACCCGCCCGGCCCGGACCCATCGGTCGATGCCGTGCGCCACGTGCGCGAGGAAACGCAGGTCGGCGGCGACCAGATGGGCGGGCAACCGCTGCAGCAGCACGTCGGCGGCGGCCGACGGGGTCAACGCGTGCGCCCGCACCTCGGTGAGTTCCGGGCCCGTGACGCCGGCGATCAGCACCTGTGCCCGGTGCCGGAACCGCGCGCTCGCGACCATCGCACCCAGCGGATCTGGCAGCTCCGATGGCGCATCGGGCGCGCCGGGTTCGGGGTGGCGCCACAGCACCAGCCCCGCTCCCGGAGTCCACAACCCGTGCAGCATCCATCCATCCAATCAGCCGCCACCGACACGGCTCGCCGCGTCCCGCCGCGCCGTGCGCGGAAAACGGTGTTTCCGCCGACAGCTGTCCGGCTACGAATAGGCAGCGCCCCGTCGACCCGGACGACGGGAGCACGCGACCGCATCGACCGGGACGAGAACCACGCCACCCGGCGCGCACTAGGAGGATACGTGCGACCCAGCAAAGCCGGAGTCGTCGCCGCGGCCCTGACCCTCGCGACCATCGCGGCGGCCACCCAACCCGCGGCCGCCGACGAACCCGCACCCAGCGGCCCCGACGAGATCATCTCGATCGACATCAACCTGCTGGGCTGCTCGCTCGGCGCGGGCCTCGGCCTGGACCTGCTCCTCGCTCTCACCGCCGGAAACGGTTCGAGCGCCGTCGTGGGGTCCGGCCTGGCGACCCGGCTCCGGGCGGCGGGCTGCCTCCCCTGGAAGTCGTGATCCGGCGCGGCGACGCGATCCCCGCCGCCACCACCGATGTCGACCTGTCGACACGGACGTCGCCTTGATTCCTACGGTGCCGAACTGGGCGACGCGGACGCTGCCGTGATTCTGCTGCCGACCTGGGCGGCGCGGACGCTGCCGCGATCTCCACAGCGCCGACCTGCACGGCGCGAACGCTGCCGCGATCTCCACAGCGCCGACCTGCACGGCGCGAACGCTGCCGTGATTCTGCGGTGCCGACCTGGGCGGCGCGGACGTTGCCGTGATCTACGGTGCGATCTGTCTACGCGGGCGTGCCGTGTTTCCTGTCGGTGGCCGGGTGTAGACCTGGCTTCGTGCGATGGGGAGGGCGCGGCGGATGGGTGGCGGCGGTGGCCGTCGTGGTGGCGGCTGTCGGAGTACTGGTGGCGGGCTGTTCGATCCTGCCGGGCGATCCACCCGCCCCGGGCAGCCCCACGCGAGCGCAGTTGGAGGGGTTGCTCGCGGTGGTGCGGGTGGTCGACAAGCGCGCCCACCCCGGCGGGTATCAGCGCGGATGCCGCGCCGGGGAGGGCTGCGTCTTCGGCGCGGCCTGGTCCGACGACCACGACGGTCCCGGCGGGCACGACGGCTGCGATTCCCGCAACAGCGTGCTCACCCGGCAACTGCGCGAGGTGCGCCACCGCCCCGGCACCCGCGACTGCGTGGTGGTGGCCGGTGTCCTGCAGGACCCGTACACCGGCAAGCGCATCGTTTTCGACAAGGCCCGGGCGCGGGCGGTACAGATCGATCACGTCTATCCACTGGCCGCCGCCTGGGACATGGGCGCGGCGAATTGGCCTCTGCCCCAACGCCTCCGGTTCGCCAACGACCTCGACTTCAACCTGCTCGCCGTCGACGGTCCCACCAACGAGGACAAGGGCGACCGCACCCCCGCCGACTGGCTGCCACCCGCCCGCCCCTACCGCTGCTTCTACGCGGGCAAATACCTCACCGTCGCAGCCAGATACGACCTGCCCATCACCACCGCCGACCGCGCGGCCCTGCACCGGGTCGCCCGAAACTGCCCGTGAGAGATCAACCGCCGTACCGGAGACCTGGATGCGACGATCGGCACCGCAACCGATCCCACGTGCGGCGGCCGAGGCCACAGGGTCGCGGCCGAAGCGGCGACGCCGGCATCGGGGCGGGCACCGCAGCAGTCGAGGCACATGCGGCCAGTGGTGGGCGTGTCAGTCGGTGGCGACCGGGCGTTTGGGGTCGTTGGACCATTGGGACCAGGAGCCGGGGTACAGGGTGGCGTCGATTCCGGCCACCGCCAAGGCCGCGATCTCGTGAGCGGCGGTCACCCCGGACCCGCAGTAGACCGCCACATCGCCGGAATCGAGATTCGCGAATCGGGCGCGCAGTTCCTCGGGGGACTTGAAAGTGCCGTCGGCCCTGAGGTTCTCGGCGGTGGGCGCGCTGATCGCGCCGGGGATGTGGCCGGCGCGGGGATCGACGGGTTCGGTCTCGCCGCGGTAGCGCTCACCGGCGCGGGCATCGAGCAGCGCACCCGGCCAGTTCGCGGCGCCGTCGGCGTCGGTGACGGGGAGGTTGTTGGGGGTGAGCACCACGTCGCCGGGCGCGGGGTCGGACTCGCCGCCGGTGGCGAGTTCGCCGCCGGCGCGCTCCCAGGCGGGCAGTCCGCCGTCGAGGATCCGCACGTTCGCCACCCCTGCCCAGCGCAGCAGCCACCACGCCCGCGCGGCCGCCATGCCCCCGGTGGCGTCGTAGACGACGACCGGGTCGCCCGAGCGCAGCCCCCAGCTCCGCGCGCACTTCTGCAGATGGGCGAGTTCGGGAAGCGGATGGCGACCGCGGGCCGGGGAGGGCGGGTCGGCCAGCTCGGTCTCCAGGTCGACGAACACGGCACCGGGTATGTGGCCGTCCAGATAGTGCTGCGGTCCGTCCGGGTCGCCCAGCGCCCACCGCACATCCAGCAGATGCACGCGAGATTCACTGTCGGACAGCACTTTCCGAAGTTCTTCAGCCGAAATCAATACCGCGGTCAAGCCAGCTCCTCTGTCAGGTCTGCACTCGGGACCGAACACCCTCACCCTACGACAGCACCGCGCCGGACGATCGGATCCGCGTCACCCCGAGTCGAATTCACCGGTGCCGATTCACTCCGCGGACCGCCGGCGCAGCACCCAGCGCACCAGCAGCCCCGCCGCCAGCGCCCAGAAGGCCGCGCCGATCCCGAGCAGCGCGACTCCCGAGGCCGAAATCAGAAACGTGATGGCGGCCGAGGTGCGGTGCTCGGTCGCACCCAGCGCCGCGTGCAATGCCGCGGCCAGGGTGGCGATCAGCGCGAGCCCCGCGACGGTCTCCAGCACACCCGGCGGTGCGGCGGCCACCAGCGCGACCAACGCGGCGGAGGCGGGCGCCAGCACCAGATAGCAGCACCCCACGCTAAACGCCGCGATCCAGCGCCGCCGCGGGTCCGGATGCGCGGCGGGCGCGGCGGCCAGCGCGGCGCTGATCGCGGCGAGGTTGATCGCGTGCCCACCGGCGAACGCGCCCACGACGGTGCCCAGCCCGGTCGTCCCCATCGCCGCCCGCCACGGCACCCGATAGCCGAACGAACTCATCAGGGCGGTCCCGGGAATGTTCTGCCCGGCCATGGTGACGATGTACAGCGGCACCGCCACTCCGATCACCGCCTGCCAACTCCACTGCGGCACAGTGAATTCCACGTGCGGCACCATCGCACCGATATCGATCCGGCGATGGGTGACGGCGATGTCGACGCCCGCCCCGATCGCGGCGGTCGCGAAGGCCGCGGGCACCGCCCAGCGCGCGGCGAAGCGCTGCAGTGCCAGCCACACGACGAGCACCGCGACCACCACCGCCGGGCTGGTCCGCAGCGCGTCCACCGGCGCCAGGCACAGCGGCACCAGCACCCCGGCCAGCATGGCCTGCGCGATCTCGACCGGAATCGCCGCGATCAACCGCCCCAGCCGATCCCACCACCCGGTGAGCACCACGAGCGCGCCGGTCACCACGAACGCCCCGACCGCCGCGGGCCAGCCACCCGCGACCGCGCCGGTACTCGCCAGCAGCGCGGCGCCGGGTGTCGACCAGGCCAGCGTGATCGGCATCCGATAGCGGCGGCTCAACAACAGAATCCCGACCGCCTGGGTGACGCACACCGCCAGCAGTCCCGATGCGGCCTGCGCGGGCGTGGCGCCCACCGCCGTCAGCCCGGCCAGCACCACCGCGAACGAACTGGTGAACCCGACCAGGGCCGCCACCACTCCGGCGCTCACCGCAGGCAGCGGCCCGATGTCGGGCGGGGTGGCGGTGGTCGGCGCGGAGGCAGCGGTCGCGGTCACCGCGTCATCGTCGCCAACATTCAACAGTCCAGTCAGGAGCCAATCACGCGAAACTGGCCTGAATTACGGATTGGGGTTCGCCATCCGCCGCAGCAGCGGCGCGGTGCGCGGGCCGACCAGCTGCCGCATGACCAGTGCCATATTCGTCCGTTCGACACCGGGAATCTTCAAGATCCGCCCGGCGATGCGGTAGAGATCGTCGGCGTCACGCGCGACCACGCGGACCGTGAGATCGGTGGGGCCGGTCATGCCGCACACCTCGGTCACCTCCGGCACCTCGGCCAGCTCGTCGACCACCGAATCCAGGGTGTGCTGGTCGACCACCACCGCCACGAAGGCGGCCAGCGGATAACCCAGCGCCCGTGGGTCGACGCGGCGTTCGAAGCCGGCGAGCACGCCACCGGCCTCCCAGCGGGCGAGCCGAGCCTGCACGGTATTGCGCGACAGCCCGAGCCGGGTAGCCAGTTCGACTCCGGTGGCGCGGGGGTTGGCGACCAGTTCCAGCAATAGGCGCGCATCGGTCGCATCGACCACGGCCCCGGCAGGCTCTCCACTCGACATGCACGCAGTATGACAGCCATCACTGCATCGGCCAATCTGATCAAGAAAGGCAGTATGCCCGCGAACGCCGGAATACTGCAGAGCACTTTGCACAGTTCGCGTGTCGTCGCTTGCGCAAGACGCCCAACCGTGGATCCTGTGTGATACAGGACACTCTCACGTCGCCGAGCGCGGAGAACCCGGGCGGGCGACGGACAGGAGGGGATGGTTATGGCCGACCCGCTCACCTATCCGGTGCAATTGGTCCAGCCCGACGGCCGCCGCGTGCTCGACCGTGAGCACGCCGCCCTGGTATCCGATGTCGGACCCGAACGGCTGCGAAAACTGTACGAGGACATGGTGGTCGCCCGCCGCATCGATGTGGAGGCGACCGCGCTGCAACGCCAGGGCCAGCTGGGCCTGTGGCCTCCGTTGCTCGGGCAGGAGGCGGCGCAGATCGGCTCCGCCCACGCCCTGCATCCCGACGACTACGTGTTCTGCAGCTATCGCGAGGCCGGGGTCGCCTATTGCCGCGGCGTCGATCCGGGCGAGATCACCCGGTTGTGGCGGGGCGTGTCGCATCACTGCTGGGATCCGGCCGCCGTCAATATGACCAATCCCGCCATCGTGGTCGGCGCGCAGGGTCTGCACGCCACCGGCTACGCCTACGCCGCCCATCTCGACGGCGCCGAGATCGCGGTGCTCACCTACTTCGGCGACGGCGCCACCAGCCAGGGCGATATGGCCGAGGCACTCGGCTTCGCCGCCTCGTGGAGCGCGCCGGTGGTGTTCTTCTGCACGAACAACCAGTGGGCCATCAGCGCACCCGTCCACGTGCAGAGCCCGACCCCGATCGCGCGGCGCGCGTACGGCTATGGCATCCCCGGGGTGCAGGTCGACGGCAACGATGTGCTGGCGGTACTCGCGCTGACCCGGCAGGCGGTCGCCCGGGCCCGCGCCGGTGGCGGGCCGTCGTTCATCGAGGCCATCACCTACCGGATGGGGCCGCACACCACAGCCGACGACCCGTCCCGCTACCGTTCGGCCGCGGAGACCGAGCTGTGGCAGCGCCGCGACCCGATCGACCGGATACGCCGCCTGCTCGAACGAGAAGACCTGTGGGACAACACCTTCGCCGAACAGGTGCGCGCCCGGTCGGACGAGGTCGGCGCGCGGCTGCGGGCGGCGACGATCGAGATGCCCGATCCCGCACCGGCACAGCTGTTCGAGCACGTCTATCGCACCGCGCACCCCCTGATCGAGGAGGAACGCCGGGAGTACACCGAATACCTGGCAGGCGACCACGTCGCGGAAGGAGTCCGGCCATGATCACCACCTTCGCGGGCGCCCTGAACACCGGACTGCGCCGTGCGCTCGAGGACGACCCCAAGGTCGTGCTGATGGGCGAGGACATCGGCCGGCTCGGCGGGGTCTTCCGGGTGACCGACACGCTGCAGAAGGACTTCGGCAACAACCGGGTCATCGATACGCCGCTGGCCGAATCCGGCATCGTCGGAACGGCTTTCGGTATGGCGCTGCGCGGTTACCGGCCGGTCTGCGAGATCCAGTTCGACGGCTTCGTGTATCCGGCGTTCGATCAGATCGTCTCCCAGGTCGCCAAGATCCACTATCGCACGCGGGGAAAGGTGTTCGCGCCCCTCACGATTCGCATCCCGTGCGGCGGCGGTATCGGCTCGGTGGAGCACCATTCCGAGTCGCCGGAGGCATATTTCGCTCACACCGCCGGATTGCGTGTGGTCGCGCCGAGCGATCCCGCCGACGCCTATCTCATGCTCCGGCAGGCGATTTCGCTGGACGATCCGGTCATCTTCTTCGAACCCAAGCGCCGCTACTGGGACAAGGCCGACGTCGACTTCGCCGCCCTGGACGACGACCCCTTCCCGCTCGACCGCGCCCGGATCCGCCGCGCGGGTGTGGACGCCACCGTGGTGGCCTACGGCGGCATGGTCCGCACCGCACTGACGGCGGCGGAAATCGCGGCGGGCGAGGGCCGTTCGCTGGAAGTGATCGACCTGCGCAGCCTGTCGCCGATCGATGTCGACACGATCGCCTCTTCGGTCGAGCGGACCGGACGGTTGATCATCACGCACGAGGCGCCGGTATTCGCAGGTCTGGGCGCCGAGATCGCCGCCCGCGTCACCGAACGGTGTTTCTACTACCTGGAGGCGCCGGTCCTGCGCGTCGGAGGCTTCGACATCCCGTATCCCCCGGCTAAGCTCGAACGGCACCACCTGCCCGACCCCGACCGCATTCTCGCCGCGGTCGACCGCACGCTCGCCGCCTGACCAGACCGCTCAGACAGAAGGTGCCCGTTGGACGACTCGGTTGCAGCAGACCAGAACCACGTGCTCGAGTTCCGGCTACCCGATCTCGGTGAGGGTCTGACCGATGCCGAACTGGTGTCGTGGGCGGTGGCCGTCGGCGACCGGGTGGAACTCAACCAGACCATCGCCGAGGTCGAGACCGCCAAGGCGCAGGTGGCGCTGCCCAGCCCGTTCGCCGGCGAGGTGCTCGAGCTGCTGGCGCAGCCCGGGGACACCGTGCCGGTCGGCGCGCCGCTGATCCGAGTCGCCACCGAATACCAGGCCGCCGAGCGGCAGTCGGTCCTGGTCGGCTACGGCCCCGAGGGCGAGACGGTCTCGCGCCGTGCCGCGAAAAACCCTGTGGTGCACGCGGATCCGGCACTCAACTATCCGGAGATCCCCGGTCGTCCCCCGGCCACTCCGGCCGCCCGGAAACTGGCCCGCGAACTCGGTATCGACATCTCCTTCGTCGCCGGTTCGGGCCCCGGCGGCGCGGTGACCGTCGACGACGTGCGGCACGCGGTGCCGGTGTCACAACCGCCCGCCCGGATCCAGCCGGAGCCCGGCACGGAATCCGACGAGTCGCCGCGCCCGAGCAAACCGCCGGTTCCGACGATGCGCCCCGACGGCGGCATCATCCGGCCCACCCCGTCCGAGCGCGAGACCCGCACCCCGGTCAGCGGGGTCCGCAAGCGCACCGCCACGGCCATGGTCACCAGCGCCCGCACCATTCCGCAGGCCAGCGCGTTCGCCACCACGGATTTCACCGCGTCGATGGAACTGCTGGACCACCTGCGCAGCACCGAATCCTTCAGCGGCCTCTCCCTGACCCCGCTGGCCCTGGTGGCGAAGGCGACCCTGGCCGCGATGGCCGAATTTCCCGAGATCAACTCGTGGTGGGACGACGAGCACAAGGAGATCGTCACCAAGCACTACGTCAACCTGGGCATCGCGGTCGCCACCGACCGCGGCCTGCTGGTGCCGAACGTCAAGGAGGCACAGGCGCTGAGCCTGCGCGAGTTGTGCCGGGAGATCGGGTGGCTGGCCGACGTCGCCCGGACCGGCAGCGCGCGGCCCGCCGACCTGCGCGGGGGCACGTTCACCATCAGCAATGTCGGCGTATTCGGCGTCGATACCGGTGTGCCGCTGGTGAATCCGGGCGAGGGCGCGATCCTGTGCCTGGGCTCGATCCGCAAGCAGCCCTGGGTCTATCGCGACGAACTGGCCGTCCGCTGGGTCACCACCCTGGGCCTGAGCTTCGACCACCGCATGATCGACGGTGAGCAGGGCGCGCGTTTCCTCTCGACGGTGACCTCGCTGCTGGAGGATCCGCTCACGCTGCTGGGCAGGGTGTGATCAGTCGGTGACGAGTTGTGCTGCGGCACCACGAATCACGGCCGGGATCTCGACCGGCTTGCGGGTCTGCTCGTCGACGTAGACGTGCACGAACGTGCCCGTCGCCGCGAGCTCCAGCGCGTCACCGGCCTCGCGGAAGATGGCCAGGCCGTAGGTGATGCTGCTGCGGCCGAGCCGGGTGATGCGCAGGCCCACCCGCAAGCTGTCGGGGAAGCTGAGTGAGCCGTGGAACCGGCAGGAGGTCTCCGCGACCACGCCGATGGCGGGCAGGTCGCGGATATCGGTGCCGGTGGCGTGGATCAGCCAGGCGTTGACCGCCGTGTCGAAGTACGAGTAGTACGTCACGTTGTTGACGTGGCCGTAGTGATCGTTGTCCGCCCAGCGGGTCGGCATCGGCCAGAGCACCGGGTAGTCCTGCTGCGTCGTCACCCGGCCGACAATAGCCAGCCCGCCGGCGGAACCGGTCAGTGCCCGGCGGAGGACGCCCGCGCGAGGTAGGTCTCACGCTCGGCCGACATGCCGCTCTGCCGGTGCTCGCGCGGGCTGCGACCGTAATGCCGCTTGAACGCGGTGCTCAGGGCGAAGGCGCTGCCGTAGCCGACGCGCCGGGCGATGGACTCGACGGTGGCGTCGGAATCCTGCAGCAGATCCGCGGCCAGCGCCAGGCGCCAGTCGGTGAGGAAGGCCATCGGCGGCTCCCCGACCAGATCGGTGAAACGCCGCGCCAGCGCTGCCCGGGACACGCCGACCTCGGTGGCCAGCGCGGCGACGGTCCACGGGTGCGCGGGATTGTTCTGCAGCAGCCGCAACGCCTTGCCCACCAGCGGATCCGCGTACGCGTGGTACCAGGCCGGAGCGTCGTTGCGGGAGAACCAGGCGCGCAAAGTGGCGATGAGCAGCAGATCCAGCAGGCGATCGAGCATGGCGCCCTGCGCCGGGCGGTCCTTGGCGCTCTCCTCCACCAGCAGATCCAGGACCGGGCTGTCGAGTTCGGCCCGGGGCAACACGATCAGCGGCGGCAGGGCGCGCAGCAGGCGGCGGCTCGCGGCGCTCTCCTGTTCGTAGGTGCCGGTGACGAGCATGGTCGCGGCGTCGGGGTTCGGGCCCCAGCCGCGCACCCCGAGATTCCACACCTCGCACAGCACCTCGCCCTCGGGCGTCGTGGTGATCTGGCCGGGGTTGATGTACACCTGCGGCGGCGTGGCCGGATCGTCGGCGACGGTGTAGTGGTCGGGTCCGCGAATGATCGCCACATCGCCCTCGCGCAGCTGCCGGGGCGCGGCCGTCCCGGTGCCGGGGAAGCCGACGCGGCAAAGCTCCGCCGACTCCGCGGTGCCCGCGCCGCTGTGCGGGTCCGGCACGATCCAGCCGCTACCGCGTACCAGGGCCACCACCGTCAACGGCGACTCGTCGCGCACGCGTAGCGACCACGGTGGGTCGAGCAGCGACCGCATGACGAACGCGCCACGGGCCCGCGGGCCCTCGAGCAGGCTTTCCAGCGGATCCACCCTCAAACCTTGGCAGATGGCCAGGACCTTCTCAACCCCGACGGCCCGTCCGCCCGCGACCCCGGTTTTGCGGGCCGGAACTTGTCGGTGCCCCGGCCTAGAATCGAATCGAAACCGGTTGAACCGGGACACTATTCGGCACCTGCCCGCCGGCGTCGACGAGGCCGCGGGCGGCAGGGCAACGGGGAGCTGCCGGGCGAGGCCGTCACGGCGGCCGTGCCGGTACCGTCGAATCAATGGCTGCTTCGACGCTCGCTCCCCCGGTCCGGATGGCCCGCGCCGCGGTCTTCGTGGTGTTCGGGCTCAACGGGTTTCTGGCCGCCATGTGGGTGGTGCACATCCCGGCGATCACCGCGCGCACCCACGTCTCGAACGCGACGCTGGGCATGCTGATCCTGCTCATGGCCGGCAGCGGCATCGCGGGAATGCAGGCCGCCGGGCCGCTGGCCGACCGCTTCGGTAGTCGCGCGCTGGTGGCCGTGGCGGCGTGCTGGCTGGCAGTGGCGGTGCTCGGCCCCGGGCTGGCGACGGGCCCGTGGTCGCTGGCCGTCGCGCTGGCCGCCTTCGGCTTCGGCAACGGCGCACTCGACGTATCCATGAACACCCAAGCCGTACAGGTCGAACGCGAATACCCCCGACCGATCATGTCGTCCTTCCACGCCCTGTTCTCCTGCGGCGGCCTGGCCGGTTCCCTCGCAGGCGCCGCAGCCCTCCACCGCGACTGGGACCTCCGCACAACCCTCGCCCTGGCCGCCACCCTGGGCCTGACCCTGACCGCCCTGTGCACCCCCCGCCTACTGCCGCGTGCCCAACCCGCCCCTTCCCCGAACACTCCGACCACCCCCACACCACCCGACACCGCACCCACTTCCCCGCCAACCGACAGCACGCCAGCCGACACCCCACCCGCAAGCACACCAACCGATGCCCCATCCGCGAGCACACCGGCTACGAGCACGCCAGCCGACACCCCACCCGCAAGCACACCAACCGATGCCCGATCCGCGAGCGCATTGACTGCGAGCGCACCGGCCGATGGCCCGCCCGCAAGCACACCCGTCGGACGCGCACCAGCCGACAATCCACCTGCGGGCACACCAATCGGACGCGCATCGGCTGACAATCCACCTGCGGACACACCAACCAGGCACGCACCAGCCGACAAACCACCTGCGGACACACCAATCAGGCACGCACCAGCCGACAAACCACCTGCGGACACACCAATCAGGCACGCACCAGCCGACAACCCACCTCCGGACACACCAACCAGGCACGCACCAGCCGACAAACCACCTCCGGACACGCCAATCGGACGCGCATCGGCTGACAATCCACCTGCGAGTGCGGCGGGAGGGGGTGCGGGCGGCGGGCGGGTGCTGGGGCGGGGTCGTGGGTCTCGGAAGGTGTTGGCGTTGGCTGCTGTCGCGTTCGCGCTGTTGATGACCGAGGGGGTGGCCAATGATTGGAGTGCGTTGCAGTTGCGGGAGCGGCTCGGGGTGGATGAGGCGACGGCTGCGTTGGCGTTCGGCGCGTTCTCGACCACGATGACCGTCGGGCGGTTCGGTGCGGATCGGGTCAGTGGCCGGTACGGGCCGGTGGCGGTGGTTCGGTGGGGGGCGCTGCTGGCCGCCGCCGGGCTGGTGCTGGTCATTGCTTCGGCGTGGGTGCCGGTGACGCTGTGCGGGTGGGCGCTGCTGGGTATCGGACTGGCCGGGGGTGTGCCTCAGATCTTCAGTGCCGCAGGGAATCTCGGTACCGCGACGGCCGCGACCGACATGTCGCGGGTGTTCGGCCTCGGATATCTCGGCTTCCTCGCCGGGCCGTCGGTCATCGGCTGGCTGTCCGAACCCACCTCACTGACCACGGCCCTGATCTTCCCGCTGGCACTGGTGGTGTTGTGCGCGTACTTCGCGCCGATAGTTGACCCCAAGGACAAAAACTCGTAGCCTCGGTCGCATGGCCCGACCGCGCAATTTCGAACCGGAGACGGTGATCGATCTGGCCATGGAGACGTTCTGGACCCACGGCTACGCCAACACCTCACCGGCACAGCTCGCCGAGTGCACGGGCATCGGAAAAGGCAGTCTGTACAACACCTTCGGCAGCAAACGGGAACTGTTCGCCCGCGTCCTGGAACGCTACGACCGCATGGGTTCCGAACTGGCGGCCGAGTTCATGTCCCGGCCCGGCAGCACCCGCGACTGCCTGCGCGCGTTCCTGCGCTTCCTGGTCGACACCGATGCGTCCCACCCCGTCCGGCGCGGTTGCCTCGCGGTGAACACCGCCACCGAGTTCGCCGCCGGCGACCCGGAGATCACCAAGGCCGTCCGGGCGATGCAGGAACACACCACCGCCGCCCTGGCCACCCGCATCGACCAGGGCCGCCGCGACGGTGACGTGCCGCGCGACACCGATCCCCGGGCGGCCGCGGAATTCCTCATGAACACCATCGCCGGCCTGCGAGTCATGGCCAAGACCAACGACGTTCGCACCCTGCACCGGATCATCGACACCGCGCTGACCACGATCTGACATCCCTGCCGCACCGCGGCCCTTCCGCCTGCCCAAATTTTTGACCCGAAGTTCAAGAAAGGACCATCTCATGGAACTCGACCTCACCGGCAAGACGGCAGTCGTCACCGGCGCGGGCCGCGGCATCGGTCTGGCCGTCGCCGAGGCACTCACCGCGGAGGGCGTGCGCGTGGTCGGCGCCTCCCGCACCATTACCCCGGAACTCGAAAAGGCCAGCGTCGCAGCGATTTCGGCGGATCTCGGGACCGCCGACGGTGCGGCCGCGGTGATCGACGCCGCCCTGACCGAGCTGGGCGGCATCGACATCCTGGTCAACAATGTCGGCGGCGGTGACGCGGAGCGCCTGGGGCTCGGCGGCTTCCTCGAGGTCCCCGACGAGCAGTGGCGAAACCTGTTCGACCTCAACCTGTTCAGCGCGGTGTGGACCACCCGGGCGGCACTGCCGAGCCTGCTGGAACGCCGGGGCGCGATCGTCAACGTGTCCTCGATCAACGCCCAGCTCCCGGCGGCCGGGCCGGTCGGCTACAGCGAGGCGAAGGCCGCGCTCTCCAACCTCGGCAAGCGGCTCAGCGAGGAGTTCGGGCCGCACGGCGTCCGGGTCAACACCGTGTCGCCCGGCGTGGTGGGCACTCCGCTGTGGCGGGATCCGCGCGGCTTCGGCGCCAAACTCGCCGAGTCCCAGGGCATTTCGCACGAACAGCTGCTGGCGAAAATCGGCGAGCAGTTCGGCATCGCCTCGGGCCGGATCTCCGAGCCCGAGGAGGTCGCCGCCCTGATCGCGTTCCTGGTGTCGCCCAAGGCCGCCAATATCGTCGGCGCCGACTATGTCATCGACGGCGGTACGCTCAAGACGGCGTGAGTCCACACCCGCTACAGTGCGGGAATGTTCGACAATCGCCGGCTCGAGCGCATCGAGCGCAAACTCGATCTGATCATGCGCCACCTGCAGATCACCGACCCCGACGCACCGCGCCACATGTCCTCGACGGTCGCGCCGGGCGAGGGTTTCCACAACGCGGAGATCGATGAACTGTTGGCGCAGGGCAAGAAGATCCAGGCCATCAAGGTCTACCGGGATCTACATCCCGAATTGGGTCTGAAGCAGGCCAAGGACGCCATCGAGGCGCGCGAGCGGCGATACTTCTGAGCCCGCTACCCGGTCTCGTGCCGGTGGATCGACAGCTCGGGCCACGGCGGGCGGCGCAGGACCGCGAGTGTCGCGATCGTGGCCGACACCAGTCCGGTCAGCACCGCGATCAGGGCGATCCGGCCCTCGTCGACGGCGGGCCTCCAGGTCACCTCGCCTCCGTGCACCACGAACACGCCGACGGGTCGCAGGCCGGGCCGCAACCACCCCGGACCGGCCACCGTGATCACCGTCGACCCGTCCGGCGTCTCGTGCGGGACGCCGTAGACCAGCGACGCGTCGACGGTTGCCGGAAGGTCGTGCTTGTCGCGCAGCGTCATTCGCGCCCTTTCGATTGCCGCGGCGAGCCGAACCTCGACGCGGGGAGCCGTTACCCGGCCAGCGTAATGCCGCGCGGCTCAGGCCGACAGCGTCAACTCCAGCAGCGGCACCGCATCGATACTCGCGCCCGTCGCCGCCTCGATCACGCCGCTGAGTTCCCGGTAGGCGCGCGGATGCCGACGGCGGTAATCGCTCAGTACCCGGGCGGCTTCGTCGGCGGTGAGTTCGCGCGCGGTGGCCGGCGCTCGATGGCGCGCCCCGATGCTCACCCGGCAGTGCGGGTCGGCGGTCAGGTTCTGGAACCATTGCGCACTGCGCCCGAATCCGGAGGCGACGACGACGGTGTCCGACGCGGGCCGCGCCACGGTCTCCAGCACGACGTATCGGGCCTTGCCGGACTTGCGGCCGCGATGCTCGAGCAGCAGTATCCGCCCACCGAACAGGAAACCCAGGCGCGCCCGGAAGACGCCGATCGGCGCGCGGACGAACCACCGTGTTCGTAACAGCCTCGCACCCGTACTCGTCATGGGCCGAACATACCGAATTCGATGGCGGCACAGGCCCGATGTGCCCGGCGGGCCCCGCGTCGGCATGATGGTGATCATGACCGATTACCCCAACGGGCTGCTGACGGCGGCCGACTATCAGGTGCGGCTGCAGCAGGCGGCCGACTCGATGGTCGCGGCGACACAGGCGGGACCGCTGGACGCGATCGTGCCGGCCTGCCCGGGCTGGACCCTTCGCGACCTCGTCGTCCATGTCGGCGAGGTGCATCAGTGGGCGCGCGCCAACATCACCGACCTCGAGCGCGCGCCCCGGCACACCACGGTCCCGCCGAGCCCCGACGAGGACCTCGCGACCTGGTACCGGCGCTGTTTCGACGACTTGGCCGAGGTACTGGAGTCGACCGATCCGGCGGCGCCCGCCTGGACGGTGCAGCCGTCGAACCGCACGGCCGGGTTCTGGTCGCGGCGGCAGTGCCACGAACTCGCCATGCACGTCGTCGATGCCCGGCAGGCGCAGAACGCGGTCACGTACTACGAGCCCGCCCTCGCGGTCGACGGCCTGTCGGAGATCTTCGACGTGTGGGTGTATCGCAGGCCGGCCTGGCGGGTGCCGCCCGTGGATCTGGCCGCCCCGGTGGAGGTTTCCTGCACCGACCGGGACGCGCGCTGGGTGCTGGCGCCGACCGGTTCCGCCGAGCCGCCGGAGTACGAGGCGTTCGGGCCGACGCCACCGGCGACGGCGCCCGCTCCCGCCGCGGCCATCCGCGGCGAGGCGGCCGAACTGCTGCTGATGTTCTGGGGGCGCGCCGATCCGTCGTCGGTCACGATCGACGGTGACGCGGAACTGGTACGGCGACTGCTGGATTCGCGCATCACACCCTGACCGAGCCGGGAAACCGCGACGGCCCGCACCACTTTCGGTGGTGCGGGCCGTCCTGGGTTCGGTGCTGCGGGCGCCGTGTTCGGTGGTGCGGGCGCCGTGTATTCGGTGGTGTGCGGCTCGTCCCGTGTTCGGTGGTGCGGGGCTGTCGTATGACCGAAATGCCTACAGCGCCTTGAGTTCCTCGGTGACCGCGCCGACGGACTTCTTCGCGTCGCCGAACAGCATCGAGGTGTGGTCGGCGTAGAACAGCGGGTTGTCGATGCCCGCGAAACCGGAGTTCATCGAGCGCTTCAGCACGATCACGCTCTTGGCCTGATCGACGTTGAGCACCGGCATACCGTAGATCGGGCTGGAGGAGTCCTCCCGCGCGGCAGGGTTGGTGACGTCGTTGGCGCCGATCACCAAGGCCACATCGGTGCGGGAGAACTCGCCGTTGATGTCATCCATCTCCTTGAGCGCGTCGTAGGACACCTCGGCCTCGGCCAGCAGCACGTTCATATGGCCGGGCATGCGGCCCGCGACCGGGTGGATGGCGTATTTGACCTCGACGCCCTTGGCCTCGAGCAGGTTCGCCATCTCCTTGACGGCATGCTGCGCCTGCGCGACGGCCATACCGTAGCCGGGGACCACGATGACCTGATTGGCGTAGGCCATCTGAATCGCGGCGTCGGCCGCGCTGGTGGCCTTGGCCTGCTTCTGCTCGCCGCCTCCCGCGCCGGGAGCCGTTCCGCCGCCACCGAATCCGCCGGCCACGATCGCCGGGATGGACCGGTTCATGGCCTTGGCCATCAGATTGGTCAGGATGGAACCGGACGCGCCGACGATCATGCCTGCCACGATCATCGCGGTGTTGTTCAACGCCAGACCCGCTGCCGCGGCGGACAATCCGGTCAGCGCGTTGAGCAGCGAGATGACCACGGGCATATCGGCGCCGCCGATGGGCAGCACCACCATCAGCCCGAGCACCGCGGCCAGCACCAGCACCAGCACCATCCACCAGCCCGGCGCCCCGTCGCCGGTCGCGCCGACGCCGATCACCACCGCGGCCGCGACGGCGCCCAGCAGCAACAGAATGTTCAAGGGCTGCTGCAGTTTTCCGACGCCGATCGGCCTGCCCGGCAGGATCTCCTGCAGCTTGCCGAACGCGATCAGCGAGCCCCAGAACGACACCGACCCGATGATGGCCGCGAACAGCGACGCCACCACGATGTGCACGGTCGGCTCTTCGGGGATGCGCGAAAAGCCTTCGGTATTCAGGAATTCCGACCACGCGATGAGCGCGACGGTGCCGCCGCCGACGCCGTTGAACGCGGCCACCAGCTGTGGCATCGCGGTCATCTTGGTGAACTTCGCCGGCGGCACACCGAGCACCACACCGACGACCAGGCCCGCGACGATCAGAATCCAGTTGCCGGTGTCGCGCACCGCGATCAGGGTCGCGATCACCGCGATGCCCATGCCGACCGCGGCGATCCAGTTGCCGCGCACCGCCGTCTTCGGGCCGGTCAGGCCCATCAGGCCGTAGATGAACAGCGCGAACGCGACGATATAGAGGATGTTGACCAGATTGTCCATCGGTTACTTCTCCGCCTTCACGTTCGCACCCGCACCGGGCTTCTTGCCCTTGAACATGCCCAGCATCCGGTCGGTCACGACGAAACCGCCGATGACATTGAGCGTTCCGAACACCACGGCCACGAACAGGATGATCTGCGTCGCCACCGACGGGTCCTCGATGCGGCCCAGGGTGACCAGCGCACCCAGCACGACGATGCCGTGGATGGCATTGGTGCCCGACATCAGCGGAGTGTGCAGCGTATTCGGGACCTTCGAGATGACGGCGAAGCCGACGAACCCGGACAGCACCAGAATCGCGATATTGGCCAGCAATTCGGTGTACATCAGTTCTGCTCCTTCTCCGCCGCGCGGGTGACGCAGGAATCGGCGAGCACCTGGTCGGAGAAATCGGGTGCCAGCTCGCCGTCGACCACCATCAGCTCCAGCAGGGCGGCGATGTTCTTCGAGTACAACTCCGAGGCGTGCTCGGGCATGGTCGCGGGCAGATTCAGCGGGGACGCGATGGTCACCTCGTGCTTGACCACGGTCTCGCCTGGCTCGGTCAGCTCGCAGTTGCCGCCGGTCTCACCGGCCAGGTCCACGATCACGCTGCCGGGCTTCATGCCCTCCACCGCGGCCGCGGTCACCAGCCGGGGCGCGGGCCGCCCGGGCACCAGGGCGGTGGTGATCACCACGTCGAAGCCCTTGATGGCGTCCTCGAGGGCCTGCTGCTGCTTCGCCTTCTCCTCGTCGGTGAGTTCGCGGGCGTACCCGCCCTCACCCGCGGCATCGATGCCCAGATCCAGCCACTGCGCGCCCACCGAGCGGACCTGGTCGGCGACCTCGGGCCGGACGTCGTAGCCGGTGGTCCGGGCGCCGAGCCGCTTCGCGGTGGCCAACGCCTGCAGACCCGCCACGCCCACGCCGAGCACCAGCACCGTCGCCGGTTTCACCGTGCCCGCGGCCGTGGTCAGCATGGGGAAGAAGCGCGTCGACTCCGACGCCGCCAGCAGCACCGCCTTGTAGCCCGACACGTTCGCCTGCGAGGACAGCGCGTCCATCGCCTGCGCCCGCGAGATGCGCGGGATCGCCTCCACCGCGAAGGCCTGCACGCCCGCGGTCTTCAGCGCCTCGATCTTGTTGTCGGCGTTGCGCGGAGCCAGGAATCCGATCAGCGTCTGTCCCGCGGACAGCTTCGCGATCTCGGCGTCGCTCGGCGGCGCGACCTTCGCGATCACCTCCGCCGACCACGGGTCGCCGATGGTGGCGCCCGCCTCGACATAGGCCTCGTCGGGGATCAGCGCACCCAGCCCGGCGCCGGACTCGACGACCACCCGCAGCCCCAGCTTCTGCAGGGCAGGAACGATCTTCGGCACCAACGCGACGCGTCGCTCGCCGGCGCCCGATTCGCGCACGACTCCGACAGCCGTCCCGCGCGGCGCGTCCGCGTCTGCGCTTTGCGTTGTCTCCACTGGTCAACTTCCTTACTCGTGGTGGCAGCTGGCCCCCGACACCGAGGTGGGCCGCTGTGCCCGGTCAAGTTTGCCAGAACTTACTTTGCAGTAGGTTCCAGCGAATCCTCGCAACTGTACCCGGCACGCGGTGAGCGTAGCCGAGATCAACGTCACATGGTGAGGGCGTATTCCTCCCTATTGCCGGAATTCAGGGGTACGCCACGGGCAACGTTGTGAGACGTGACAACCGGTCGCGAGCCGGAGAATCGCCGGAGGCCGCGGGCTGTCACCGAGCGGTCGTACGCCGTAATGTCTGGCGTGTGAGTGGCTGTATCTTCTGCGGCATCGTCGCGGACACCGCACCGGCGACCAAGGTCTACGAGGACGAGACCCTGTGCGCGTTCCTCGACATCCGGCCCATCACCCGCGGGCACACGCTGGTGATCCCCAAGCAGCACGCCACGAACCTGGACGACCTGGACCACGAACTCGGCGCGCGGATCTTCACCCTCGGCCACCGCCTCGCCAAGGCGCTGCGCCGCAGCGATCTCGCCGCCGACGGCGCGAATCTGCTGGTGAACGACGGCAAGGCGGCCTTCCAGACGGTGCATCACGTCCATTTGCACGTGGTGCCGCGCCGCCGGGGCGACCTGTTCACCTTCGCCCGCGGCTTCCTCCTGCGCCGGCCGCACGAACCCGCGGCGACCGCTGCCGCCATCCGCGCCGGACTGGACCGGCTGGACACCGAGGAGAGGGAGACACGCGCATGAGTACCACGCCGCCACCGAGCCACGCCGAACTCACCGCCGCGCTGTCCGAGCAGTGGGACGCGCTGGCCCGGCTCGTCGCCGATCTGGACGAAAAGGGTTGGCGCACACCGACCTCACTGCCGGGCTGGACCGTGTTCGACGTCATCGCCCACGTCGTCGGCACCGAATCCATGCTGCTGGGCACGCCACCCCCGCGGGTCGACGCCGATGTGCGCGGCTTCGAGCACGTGCGCAACGAGATCGGCGCGCTCAACGAGACCGAGATCGAGTCGCGCCGCGGCAGATCCGGGGCCGAATTGCTCGCCGAGTTCCGCGAGGTCACCGACCGGCGGCGTAAGGCCCTGGCGGAGACGAGTACCGACGCCTGGGCCACGCTCACCGAATCTCCGGTCGGCACAGTGCCTTACGGGCGCTTCATGCAGGTCAGGTTGTTCGACTGCTGGATGCACGAACACGATATCGCCGACGCCCTCGGCGTCACCGTGGACGAGGGCGGGCCGCGCGCGGAGTTCGCCTTCGCCGAACTGGTGCCCACCATCGGCCGCGCGGTGGTGAAAAAGGCGCAGGCGCCGGACGGTTCGCGGCTCACCATCTCGCTCACCGGTCCCGTGACCCGGCAGCTGCACATCGTCGTGGACGGCCGCGCCGAGCTGGTCGATGCCCTGGACGGGCCCGCGACGGTGACCATCGAGCTGCCCTCCGGGTTGTTCGCCCGGTTGCGCGGCGGCCGCACCAGCGCCGACGCCCACCTCGACGAGTTCACCATCGTCGGCGACAAGGTACTGGGCGACCGGCTGATCCGCGGTCTGGCCTTCACGATCTGATGCGACTGTTCCTGTCCAGCTACCGATTCGGCGCGCACTACGACCGGCTCGCCGCGCTGGTCGGCACGCCCGGCCGGGTGGCGGTGGTCCCGAACGCCTGTGACGCGTGGCCGGCGATGTGGCAGGGCGCTGTCACCAGCGACATGATTCCCTTGCGCCGGTTGGGTTTCCGGCCCGATGTGGTCGACCTGCGCGAGTACGTCGGACGCCCGGCGGAGTTGGAGCAGGTGCTGCGCGGCTACCCGCTGCTGTGGGTACGCGGCGGCAACACCTTCGTACTGCGTGCCCAATTCGCCCGCAGCGCGGCCGATCTCGTGCTCACCCGCCTGCTCGCCGAGGACGCGCTCGTCTACGCCGGGTACAGCGCGGGCGCCTGCCTGCTCACCCCGGATCTGCACGGGCTCGAGGAGGCCGACGACCCGGACGAGGTGTTACCTGCCTGCGGCATCGAAACCCGCTGGGACGGACTGGGTCTGGTGGACCACCGCATCGTGCCGCATGTCGACTCGCCGGGCACGGACCCGGACGGCCACGGCAACCGGCTCGCCGCGCGATTGCGCGCCGACGGGGTCCCGCACTGGGCACTCACCGACGACGACGCGGTGGTGGTCGACGGGGAACGGATCGACGTGCTGACGAAGACCTCCTGAGATCGGTCACTCCCCCTCGGGCGCAGCGGGTTTCGCCGCGACGACGCGCCGCACCGCGTCCTTGAGCCATGAGCGCCAAGCCTCCGGGTCGTCGTCCTCCCCGATCACGAAGCGGGCGGACTGCGGGAGCGCCTCGCGATAGTTGATCATGCCGGTCAGCAGGGTGAGCAGGTAACCGGCGGGCAGGTCGGGGCGCAGCAGACCGCGCTGCTGCGCGTCCCGCACCTTGGTGGTCTTCTCGAGATAGCGCGCGGCGCGCAGCTCGCCGGCCGAGACGTCGTCCGGATGTAGTTCGAGGGCCTCCCACATCTGCAACCGCAGGAACTCCGGGTGCTCGCGGTGGTAGTCGATGTGCGCGTCGACCCAGGCATCGATGTCATCGATATCGGTCGTCACCGCGGCCGCGACGTCCAGCATCGCCTTCTCCAGCACCTGATGGAAGAGCTGCTGTTTGTCGCCGAAGTAGGCGTAGATGAGCTGCTTGTTGGCCTTGGCGTTGCGGGCGATGCGGTCCACGCGCGCGCCCGCGATCCCGTAGGCGGCGAACTCCCGCGTGGCCGCGTCGAAGATGCGGGCCCGGGTCGCCTCGGGATCTCTGGGGGACATGCTCCGATGGTAACCAACCAATTGGTTGACAAGCGTTCGACGGGACTGGAATAGTTGCAACCAACCGGTTAGTTACAAAATTCGTGCGGCTGGCCCCGCACTCCCCACCCGGCGCAGCGTCGCGCCGCCTTCGTCACCCAGATTCCGGGAGCACGACGTGTCCTTACTTCAAACCCCTTCCGCCCCAATCGCTGTCACCCCGGCCCCGTACGACGCGCGCTGGCGGGTACTGCCGGTGGTGCTCAGCGCCATCTTCATGGCGATGTTCGACTGGTTCGTGGTCAATGTCGCGGCCTCCTCGCTGCAAACCGATCTGCATGCCGGGGAGGCGGCGCTGGAATTGATCGTCGGCGGTTACGGCTTCGCCTTCGCCTCCGGCCTGATCACCGGCGGCCGTCTCGGTGACCTGCACGGCCATCGCCGGTTGTTCACTATCGGCATGGTCGCCTTCGCGGCCGCCTCCCTGCTGTGCGGGCTGGCGCCCAACGCCTGGGCACTGGTGGTGTTCCGTGTCCTGCAGGGCGGCACGGCGGCTCTGATGGTGCCGCAGATGCTGGCGCTGATCAACACCATGTTCCCGGTCGCCGAGCGGCCGCGGGCGATGGCCGCCTACGGCGCGACCATCGGCGTCGGCGCGGTCGCCGGGCAGGTACTCGGCGGCGTGCTGCTGGACGCGGACCTGTTCGGCTGGGGCTGGCGCACCATCTTCTACATCAATGTGCCGGTCGGGCTGGCCGCCGCCGCGCTGGCCGCGCGCTGGCTGCCGCGGCACGAACGCGCGCACCGGCCGAAGCTGGATCCCGCGGGGGCGCTGGGCATTTCGGCCGCGCTCGCGCTGGTGCTGGTGCCGATCACGCTCGGGCGAGCGCAGGGCTGGCCGCTGTGGACGTGGGTGTCGATGGCGGCGGCGGTCCCGGTGCTGGCGCTCACGCTGCGCTACGAGAACGTTCTCGCGCGGCGGGGCGGCGAGCCGGTGCTCGACCTGTCGATGGTGCGGGAGCGGGTGTTCCGGTCGGGCCTGGTGATCTCCGGCGGCTACCTCACCTTCTTCGCCGGATTCATGCTGTGCCTGACCCTGCTGTTGCAGAACGGGCTCGGCCTGGCGCCGCTGCCCGCGGGCCTGGCCTTCGCTCCGCTCGGGTTGTGCTTCGCGGGCAGTTCGTTCTTCCTGGCCCGCCGGGTCGCCGATCGGATCGGCAATCGGGTCATGGTGGCGGGCACCCTCACCAGCCTGGTGGGCCTCACGGTGACGCTGGCCGTGCTGACCTGGTTCGGCCGCGAGCTGAGCCCGCTCGCGCTGATCCCCGGGATGATGATCGTGGGCATCGGCAACGGGCTCACCATCCCCTCGGCCATCGGTGCGGTGCTGTCGTCGGGTATTCCGCCGAACCGCGCGGGCATGGCCGCCGGTGTTCTCACCACCGCCCAGCAGTTCGGCAATGCCATCGGCGCCACGGTCCTCGGCACCATCTTCTTCTCGGCCCTCGGATCCGCAAGCGGCACGGGCGATTACGTGACGGCCATGCAGGCCGCCGCGCTGGCGGGACTCGCGGTCCTGGCCGTCGTGTCGGCGGCCGCCTGCACCCTGCCCCGCCGTGCCACCCACTGAACGACCGTGCCGGTCGCGCCTACAAGTACAGGCCCGTGCCGTGTTCCGGGCGCTCGCTGGCCACCGCATGCAGATCGCGCTCGCGCAGGACGAGGTAGGGGTGGCCCTGGATCTCTACCTCGAACTGGTCCTCGGCGCTGAACAGGACTCGGTCGCCGACCGCGACGCTGCGCACGTGCGAGCCCACGCCGGACACCTCCCCCCAGGTCAGCCGCTTGGCGACCTGCGCCGTGGCCGGAATCAGAATGCCGCCGCTGCTGCGTCGCTCACCGGGTTCCTGCGCCACGCGCACCATGACCCGATCGTGCAGCATCTGGATCTCTAGCTTGGCATCGGACACCGCGGCAGTGTACCGGCCCCGGACGACGTAGTTTCGGGGGTGTGGATCCGAACACCCTCGCCGCGCGGCTGCCCGGTGGCGTGCTCGTCACCGACCCCGATGTCCTCGCCGGATATCGGCAGGACCGCGCGCTCGACCCGGCCGCCGCCCTGCCCGCCGCGCTGCTCCGCCCGCGCACGACCGATCAGGTCGCCACCATCCTGCGCTGGGCGGACGAACATCGGGTGCCCGTCGTACCGCGCGGTGCGGGCACCGGCCTGTCGGGCGGGGCGACGGCACAGGCCGGGGCCCTGCTGCTGAGCACCGAGCGCATGCGCGACATCACGGTCGACCCGGTGACCCGCACCGCGGTGGTGCAGCCCGGACTGCTGAACGCGGAGGTCAAGCGGGCCGTCGCGGAACACGGCCTGTGGTACCCGCCGGACCCGTCCTCGTTCGAGATCTGCTCGATCGGCGGGAACGCCGCCACCAACGCCGGCGGGCTGTGCTGCGTGAAGTACGGCGTCACCACCGATTACATCCTCGGCATGGAGGTGGTGCTGGCCGACGGCACCGCCGTGCGACTGGGCGGGCCGCGCCTGAAGGACTCCGCGGGCCTGTCACTGACGAAACTGTTCGTCGGCAGCGAGGGCACCCTCGGCGTGATCACCGAACTCACCCTGCGCCTACTGCCCGCCCAGCCGCCGCAGAGCACGGTGGTGGCGTCGTTCGCCACCCTGACCGCCGCCACCGACGCGATTCTCGCCGTCACGGCCCGGCTGCGCCCGTCGATGCTGGAGTTCATGGATGCGGTGGCGATCAACGCCGTCGAGGACGAATTGCGGATGGGCCTGGATCGCTCGGCCGCGGGGCTGCTGGTGGCCCGCTCGGACGCACCCGGCCGATACGCCGCCGAGGAAGCCGCGGCCATCGTCGCCGCCTGCGAGAAGGCCGGGGCCACCGAGGTTTTCAGCACCGAGGATCCGGAAGAGGGCGAAGCCTTCACCGCCGCGCGGCGATTCGCCATCCCGGCGGTGGAACGCAAAGGACCGCTGCTGCTCGAGGACGTCGGAGTACCGCTGCCGCGGCTGGGCGAACTGATCACCGGCATCGCCGAGATCGCCGACCGCCGCGACGTACTGGTGTCGGTGATCGCGCACGCCGGCGACGGCAACACCCACCCGCTGATCGTGCACGACCCGGACGACGCCGACCAGAGCGCCCGCGCCCATCGGGCCTTCGGGGAGATCATGGATCTGGCCATCGCGCTGGATGGCACCATCACCGGCGAGCACGGCGTGGGCAGGCTGAAGAAGGCGTGGCTGCCCGATCAGCTCGGCCCGGACGTGATGGCGCTGACCCGCCGCGTCAAGGACGCGCTGGACCCGCACGGCATCCTGAACCCGGGCGCCGTGCTGTAGCCCGGAACAAACAGCCGACAGCGAGGAGTTCTACCCACCATGACCACCAGGTTCGAGCACAACGTCGAGGCCACTCGCTACGAGGTCTACCTCGATGACACCCTCGCCGGTTACGCCGACTACAGCGAGCGGACCACCGGCGACCGCAAGGTCCGGGATTTCCAGCACACGCTGACATTCCCCGAATTCCGCGGGCGGGGCGTGGCGGCTCAGGTCGTGGAATTCGCCCTGCGGGATACGCGCGAGGCCGGCTTCGCCGTCATACCCACCTGCTGGTACGTCGAGCAGTTCATCGGTGAGCATCGCGAATACGCCGATCTGGTGGCGTAGTTCGGCACCGGCCGGCTAGTTCCGGGCGGGCGAGCCGTCCTTCGCGGGGCTCTTGCGCCGCCACACCAGAAACTGCCGGTCGGTCACGCTGCCCATCGCCTCCACCACTTTGGCGTTGTCGAAACCCGGCAGGCGTTGCAGCCGGATCAGGAAGCCCGAGTCGGCCGCCGAATGCGGCACCACACAACCGTTACCCTTCGCGCCGATCAACACGAAGAAGACATCGTCGGCGAACGGTCCGTCCGCCGTGGTGATGATCCGCACCTCCGTAAGGTCGTGCCACGCAACCTCTTCGATCCGTCCGTTGTCCAGCGTGCGCCGGACGAATCTGTCGTTGATCTCGACGCCGGCCATGCCTCAATAGTGCTCCGTACACGGCCGGTCCGATAGTCCTAATTCGCCCGATTGCGACTGAAATTACCGATGTAAGAACAGATCTGGCGAACCCGAGTCAGCGGAGGAGCGCGCGCGACATGACCATGCGCTGAATCTGGTTGGTGCCCTCGTAGATCTGCGTGATCTTGGCATCGCGCATCATTCGCTCGACCGGGAAGTCGGTGGTGTAACCGGCGCCGCCGAACAACTGCACGGCGTTGGTGGTGACCTCCATCGCCACGTCCGAGGCGAAACACTTCGACGCCGCGGAGATGAAGCCGAGGTTCTTCTCACCGCGTTCGGCGCGGGCGGCGGAGGTGTAGACCATCAGCCGCGCGGCCTCCACCTTCATGGCCATGTCGGCGAGCATGAACTGGGTGTTCTGGAAATCGGCGATGGCCTTGCCGAACTGCTTGCGGTCCTTGGTGTAGGCGATCGCGGCGTCCAGCGCGCCCTGCGCCAAGCCCACGGCCTGCGCGCCGATGGTGGGGCGGGTGTGGTCGAGGGTCTGGAGCGCGGTCTTGAAGCCGGTGCCCTCCGCGCCGATGATCCGGTCGCCCGGGATGCGGCAGTTCTCGAAGTACAGCTCGGCGGTCGGCGAACCCTTGATGCCCAGCTTGTGCTCCAGCGGGCCGACGACGAAGCCCGGGTCGTCCTTGTGCACCATGAACGCCGAGATGCCGTTGGCGCCCTTGTCCGGATCGGTCACCGCCATCACGGTGTACCAGGTGGACTGGCCGCCGTTGGTGATCCAGCACTTGGAGCCGTTGATCACCCAGTCGTCGCCGTCGCGGCGTGCCCGGGTGCGCATGCTCGCGGCGTCGGAGCCGGCCTCCCGCTCGGACAGGCAGTAGGAGGCCATCTTGCCGTCGACGAGATCGGCGAGCACCTTGTGCTTGAGCTCCTCGGAGCCCTTCAGGATCAGGCCCATGGTGCCGAGCTTGTTGACGGCCGGGATCAGCGACGACGAGCCGCAGACCCGCGCGACCTCCTCGATCACGATGCAGGTCGCGACGGAGTCGGCGCCCTGGCCGCCGTAGGTCTCGGGAACGTGCACGGCGTTGAACCCGGCGGCGTTGAGCGCGTCCAGGGCCTCCTGCGGGAACCGGGCCTGCTCGTCGACGGCCTTCGCGTGCGGCGCGATCTCCTTCTCGGCCAGGCCGCGGATGGCCTCGCGCAGTTCGTTGTGGATGTCGTCGAGTTTGAACAGGTCGAAGTCGGGATTGCCCGCCATGGGTTCACTCCTGGTCGTCGGGTCGGAATCGCCTGGTTCCGCAAATCGTCAGCAGGTCGGCACTCAGTGCCATCAAACATCGAGTATACGCCGCGATATCGCAGCCACATGCGCCTATGTCCGGCGCAACACCTGGCACTGAGTGTCATTCGATGACTCTGTGCCGTTTTTACAGATTACCGAGCCGATGCGACAGCAGGTCGGCGATCTGCCGGGGCGGCATGTCCCGGGGAAACACCGCCACCACCAGCTCCTGCGAGGGCTCCCGCCCGGCCCGCGGGATCGCGGCCAGCGCCGCGCGCAGGTCCGACGCGGCGGCCTCGCCCTCGCCCCGCACCATGCGGCGCAGCAGGTAGTTGTGCGTCGCCGTGACGGCCGCGGTGAACTGGATCAACGTCAGGTCCGGCGCCTGTGGCAGCCGCCGCCGCAAATAGTCGGTGAACAGCCGCTCGTATCGGAACACGGTGACGATCTCGCGATCGCGCAGCGCCGGAACCTGCCGGACCACCCGGTAGCGCCGCGCGGCCAGCTCGCGCGTCTGGGTGAACCGCTCGAACACCCCGACCACCGCCTCGGCCACCGCGTCCCACGGATCACCTTGCGCCGCACCGAGATACGACCGCGCCTGTGCCAATTGCGCCTCGTGATCGGCGAAGACGACATCCTCCTTGGAGCGGAACTGCCGGAAGAAGGTGCGCCGCGAGATACCCGCCGCCTCGGCGATCTCATCGACTGTCGTTGCCTCGTAACCCTTTTCGGCGAACAGCCGCAGCGCGTGATCGACGACGGCGAGCTTGAAACCGGAGTCCCCGGCGGTACTCATCGGCGGCCGCCGCTCAGCCGAGCAGCCGGGCGCGCAGCGCGTCGTCCTTCTCCAGCACCAACTGCTCCAAACCGGCCTGGAATTGCTCCATGCGCGAACGCAATTCGGCGTCGGCGGCGGCCAGGATGCGGACCGCCAGCAGCCCGGCGTTGCGCGCCCCGCCGACCGAGACCGTGGCCACCGGCACCCCCGCGGGCATCTGCACGATCGACAGCAGCGAGTCCAGGCCGTCGAGGTACTTCAGCGGCACCGGCACGCCGATCACCGGCAGCGGCGTCGCGGCGGCCACCATGCCCGGCAGATGCGCCGCGCCCCCGGCGCCGGCGATGATCACCCGGAGCCCGCGCTCCGCCGCGCCGCGGGCGTAGTCAAGCATGCGCTGGGGCGTGCGGTGCGCCGAGACGACGCCGACCTCGAAGCGAATGCCGAACTCCGCCAACGCTTCCGCGGCCGCCTCCATCGTCGGCCAGTCGGAGTCGCTGCCCATGATCAGGCCGACCTGCACTGTGTCACTCATGGGGATCCCATCCGTCGGTCCATACCGCGTGCGACATCCACTGTGCCGCCCGCTCGGCCTTCTCGCGCACCACGGCCACGTCGTCGCCGAGAATGTTGACATGCCCGATCTTGCGGTCGGGCCGTTCGCCCTTGCCGTACAGGTGCACCCGCGCCTCGGGCATGCGGGCGAACAGGTGGTGCAGCCGCTCGTCCATCGACATCGCCGGGGCCTCGGGGGCGCCGAGGATGTTGGCCATCACCGTGACCGGCGCCAGCGGCGTGGTGTCACCGAGCGGGTAGTCCAGCACCGCCCGCAGGTGCTGTTCGAACTGGCCGGTCACCGCGCCGTCCATGCTCCAGTGCCCGGAGTTGTGCGGCCGCATCGCCAGCTCGTTCACCAGCAGCTCACCGGCGGGGGTCTCGAACAACTCCACCGCCATCGCGCCGGTGACGCCCAGCTCGGCGGCCAGGCCCAGCGCCAGGGCCGAGGCCGCGGCGGCCGAATCGTCGGACAGATCGGGCGCGGGCGCGATCACCACCGCGCACTGGCCCTTGCGCTGCACGGTCTCCACCACCGGCCACGCGGCGGCCTGGCCGAACGGCGAGCGCGCCACCATCGCCGACAGCTCCCGGCGCAGCTCCACCCGCTGCTCGGCCAGCAGCGTGGCGCCCCCGGCCAGCTGGTCGCGGGCGATCGACTCGGCCTCCGCGGCCGACTCCGGCATCCACACGCCCCGGCCGTCGTAGCCGCCGCGCACCGTCTTCAGGACGCAGGGCCAGCCGTGCTCGTCGCCGAACGCCACCACGTCCGCGGGGGACTCGACCGGGACGAAGGCCGGAACCGGGATGTTCAGCTCGGCGAGGCGGCGGCGCATGGCCAGCTTGTCCTGCGCGTAGACCAGTGCTCGCGGGGGTGGCTGCACGTTGACGCCCTCGGCGACCAGCGCGTGCAGGTGCTCGGTCGGCACGTGCTCGTGGTCGAAGGTGAGGGCGTGCGAACCGACCGCGGCCTTGCGCAGCGCGGCCAGATCGGTGTGCGAGCCGAGCACCACCTCCGGAGTGACCTGGGCGGCCGGGTCGTCGGGGCGTTCGGCGAGCACGCGCAGTCGCTGGCCGAGCGCGATGGCCGCCTGATGGGTCATCCGCGCCAGCTGGCCACCGCCGACCATGGTCACGGTCGGCATCACGGAAGAATCGAAGGGACGGGTACTGGACTCGCTCACGGCCCCCAATGTTGTCATGGCACCACCTCCGCAACTGCGGTCGGGTTGGTCGCCGAAAAATCGAGCGACGTAGACTCGGCCCGTGTCAATCGTCGACAACGTGGTCAGCGCCCTACCCAGAACGCTCCGGGATCTCGCCTATCGCCATCACGAACTGATCAAGTTCGCGATTGTGGGAGCGACCACGTTCGTCATCGACAGCGGTATCTTCTACATCCTCAAATTGACGGTGCTGTCGCCGAAGCCGGTCACCGCCAAGATCATTTCGGGTGTCATCGCTGTCATCGCCTCCTACATTCTCAATCGGGAATGGTCGTTCAAGGGGCGGGGCGGTCGCGAGAAACACCACGAGGCGCTGCTGTTCTTCGCCGTCAGCGGCATCGGCGTGGTGCTGAGCTTCCTGCCGCTGTGGGTCTCGCGCTACTGGCTCGACCTCCAGGTTCCCCACATCAGCCTGGCCGCCGAGAACATCACCGACTTCCTCAGCGCCTACATCGTCGGCAATATCCTCCAGATGGTGTTCCGTTTCTGGTCCATGCGCCGCTGGGTCTTCCCCAACGAAATCGATACGCTCGTAGAAGAATTCGAGGAATTGTACGAGGAAGAAGAGCAACTGGGACACAGCTGACCTTCTCACCTCGGTTCGCTGGTGGCGCTTCCGTTCTCGCCCTTCCCCGCACTCGGCTTGCCGAGGAACACGGCGAACAGGGCGGGGCGACGGCGGTGCAGTTCGAGGCGGCCACCGTCGGCTTCGATGAGGGCGCGGGCCAGGGCGAGGCCGACGCCGGTGGATCCGGCGCCGGAGAAACCGCGGTCGAAGATGTGCGGGGCGAGATCGTCGCTGACGCCGTCGCCCTCGTCGGCCACCTCGACGGCCACCAGCGGTTCCCGGTCGGGGCCGCCGTAGACGGTGCGCACCGACACCGTGCAATCGCCGCCGCCGTGCATCAGGGCGTTGTCGACCAGCACCGCCAGCGCCTCGCGCAACCGGGAGCCGGTCACCGGGGCGGTCAGGGTCGGGTCGCCCGACAGGATCAACTTGCGGCCCGCCTCGGTGAACGGGTGCCGCCACTCGGCCACCACGCCGCGCAACTCCTCCACCACGGGCACCGGGTCGCGGTCGGCGGCGCCCTCGTCGCGGGAGGCGCGCACCAGATCGTCGATGGCCTCGGTCAGGCGGTCGACCTGCGCCATCGCCTCCTCGGCCTCGTGCACCACGTCCGGATCGTCGTGCACCGACAGCTCGTCCAGGCGCAATCGCACCGCGGTCAGGCGGCTGCGCAGCTGATGCGAGACGTCGGCGACCAGCGCGTGCTCGCGCTGCAGCCGACCGGCGATCTCGACGGCGGCCGAATCCAAGACGTCGGACACGCGATCCAGTTCCGTGATGCCGTGCCGCCGGGTGTCCAGCCGGAAGTCGCCGACCGCGATCCGCGCGGCGCGGGCCGCGACATCGCGCAGCGGATCGGCCACCCGGCGCGCGGTCACCACCGCCACCGCCGCGCCCGCCGCCAGCGAGGCCAGCGCCACCAGCGCCACCGCACCCACCGCCTGCCGCTGCATCGAATGCATCGGCGCCGCCGGGACTTCCAGCCGCAGCGAACCCGACGTGCCCATGGACAGCGACTCCACCACGGGATCGTCCACCTTCGGCACGCCCGCGTCGACGCGCATGGCGGAATCCTCCGGCGTGGGATACACCACCGTGAGCCGCCCGCCCGGCGGGATGAGCGGCCGCACCGAGCGCAGGTCCAGCGCCCCGTGCACCTGGCCGTCGTCGCGCTCCTGGGCGACGATCTCGACGGCCATCCGGTCCAGCCGCGCGCGCAGGTCGCCGCGGGTGATATCGGCCACCCACTGCCAGGCGGTGAAACCGAGCGGGATGCCCAGCACCACCGTGGTGAGGGTCAGGGCAGCCAGCATCGACAGCAGAATTCGGCGGCGCATGGGCTCCTCAGTCGGTGTTGAACCGGAAGCCGACGCCGCGGACGGTCACGATCCGGCGCTCGGCCACCGGCCCCTCGTCCCCGATCTTGCGACGCAGCCAGGACATATGCATATCGAGGGTCTTGGAGCCGCGCAGATCGGCGTCGCCCCACACCTCCCGCAGGATCGTCTCGCGCGGCACCACCTGACCGGCCTTGTCCATGAGCACCTTGAGCAGTTCGTACTCCTTGTTGGCCAGGTTCACCTCGTGCCCGTTGACCAGCACCCGGCGCGCCTGCGGCTCCAGCCGGATGCCACCCACCTCGACCGCCTCGTCACCGATTCCGCTCCGCCGCAACAAGGCCCGCACCCGAGCCAGCAACTCCGCCAGCCGGAACGGTTTGCCCACGTAATCGTCCGCGCCGGCGTCCAGGCCGACCACGAAGTCGACCTCGTCGGTGCGCGCGGTGAGCATCAGCACCGCCAGATCCGCGCCGCGCGCCCGCACCTGCCGGCACACCTCCAGACCGTCCATGCCGGGCAGGCCGAGATCCAGGATCAGCAGGTCGTGCCCGCCCTCGAGGGCGCGTTGCAGCACCGCGGGACCGAAGCTCTCCACGGTCACCGAGTAGCCCTCGCGCCCCAGCGCCCGGGAGAGCGGGGCCGCGATGGCCTCGTCGTCTTCGGCCAGCAGTACAGCGGTCACGCTCCAAGATTACGCAGCCGCGGCGCTAACGATGGCCGGACCGGCCGCGGTCGTAGGGCGGGCTGTGCGGATTGTCGAAGACCTCGTGGTACAGCAGCGCGTGCACCTTCTGAACCTGCGGGATGTCGTCGTACTCCAGCGGATCGCCGGAGGCCGCGTCGATGATCAGGGTGCCGGTGCCGAGCAGGCGGTCGAAAAGCCCGTGCCGGAACTGGATATTGGCGATCCGGTTCATCGGGATGTCGATGCCGGTGTGGGTGAGGACACCCTCGCGGACCAGCACGCGCCGATCGGTGATGATGAAATGCGTTGACTTCCATCGGAGTACGGGCGCCGCGCAGCGCCACAGCAGCAGCCCCACCCAGATCGCCACGACGGCGACGAGCACGGCGGTGCGGGCGGTGGCCTCGGTGTTGCGGTAGGCGAAGCCCCCGGCGAACCCGGCGACGGCCGTGGCCACGATCAGCGTGATCGCGGGCCAGAACAACATCTTCCAATGCGGATGACGGTGCAGCAGCAACCGCTCCTCGGGTGCGAGCAGCTCCTCCGGGTAGCCCATACGCGAACCCTACCGCGTGAAGATGCGAATTTTCCTGACAGCGAACGTCGTTGTGCTGCACAATTTGCAGCTACCGCGACGCAGCCACGTGACGTCGGCACGACGCACGGACGGCCCGCGCGGATCTCGATCGCTCTTTCTGCAGCACCGAAGTACCACCCGGCTTTTTCCTGTCGATTTGCGATAGCGGAGGCGTGCGTGACCGAGGAACTGACTCAGCTGGAAATACTGCGCGAGCTCGAGCCGGTGGCCGAGCAGAACCTGAACAGGCATCTGTCCATGGCCAAGGACTGGCACCCACACGACTACATACCGTGGGACCAGGGCCGCAACTTCGCCGCCATGGGCGGAGTGGACTGGGAGCCCGAGCAATCCACGCTGAGCGAGGTCGCCCGGATCGCGATGATCACCAACCTGCTGACCGAGGACAATCTGCCCTCCTACCACCGCGAGATCTCCGAGAACTTCTCCCAGGACGGCGCCTGGGGCACCTGGGTCGGCCGCTGGACCGCCGAGGAGAATCGTCACGGCATCGTGATCCGCGACTACCTCGTGGTCACCCGCGGCGTGGACCCGGTCGCGCTCGAACAGGCACGGATGATCCACATGACCACCGGCGCCCACTCGCCCGACGACTGGGGCGGATTCCTGGAGAACGTCGCCTACGTGACCTTCCAGGAGCTGGCCACCCGGGTCAGCCACCGCAACACCGGCCGGGTCTGCGACGACCCGGTCGCCGACCGCATGCTGCAGCGCGTCGCCGCCGACGAGAACCTGCACATGATCTTCTACCGGACGCTGTGCGCCGCAGGACTGGATCTGGTGCCCGACCAGGCGCTCGAGGCGATCGTCAAGGTGCTCACCAACTTCACCATGCCCGGCTACGGCATGCCCGACTTCCGCCGCAACGGCGCCATGATGGCCAAGCACGGCATCTACGACCTGCGCCAGCATCACGAGGAAGTGGTCGCCCCGGTGCTGAAGAACTGGAACATCTTCGGGCGCAACGATTTCGGGCCGCGCGGCGAGCAGGCCCGGGAGCGGCTCGCGGCCTACCTGGAGAAGCTGGCGGCGGACGTGGTCAAGTTCGAGGAGCAGCGCGATCGGCTGCTGGCGCGCGAACGAGCACGTGAACTCGCACTGGTGTAGTACCAGTAACCCGCTGCGCCGCAGCGGGTTTCAGACTTGCGCCCGCAGATGGGTGACGTCGCCCGCCGACACCGCCCGGTCGCCGATCAGCAACCGCCCCTGACCGTCCACGTCGGTGGCGGTTCCGGTCAGCACCTCGCCGCCGGGCAGCTCCGCGCGCACGGATGCGCCGAGAGTGGCGCAGCGCGTACGGTACTCGCGGGCCAGGCCGGAGGGGTCCCATCCGGCGGCACGCCACGCGGTGAAATATCCGGCGAACTCCCGCAGCATCGAGAGCACCAGTGCGGTGCGGTCGACCTCGGGAGCACCGGCGAGGACCAGCGATGTGGCGTGCGGCACCGGCAGCTCGTCCTCGGTCAGGCTGACGTTGAGGCCGATGCCGAGCACCACCACCGGTCCGTCCGGTCCGGCCGCGACCTCGGCCAGGATGCCCGCGGTCTTACGACCGTCGATCAGGACATCGTTGGGCCATTTCAGGTCCGCCCGCAGGCCGGTGGTGTCGCGCACCGCGTCCACCGTCGCCACGCCCGCCAGCAGCGGCAGCCAGCCCAGTGCCGACGGGTCGACGCCGCCCAGCCGCAGCAGCACCGACATCGCGATCTGGGCCCGCGGCGGGCTCACGAACACGCGATCGTGCCGGCCGCGGCCGGTGCGCTGCGTCTCCGCGACCAGCACGCGGCCGTCGGCATCCGGGTCGTCGGCCAGCGCCAGCAGGTCGGCGTTGGTGGAACCGGTCGCCTCCACCACGTCGATGCGGGAGAACAACGACAACTCCGGGAGTTCGGCGACGCTACGCCGCAGCAGTCCCGAATCCAATGGTGGCCTCTGCATTCCCGCAGGTTACTACTGGCCGGGGCACGGGCTTCAGGCGATGAGGCAATACTCGCCGAGCTGTGCGGATACCGCCATCGCATCGGCATCGTCGCGATCGTCGTCTCGCTCGGTGGCCTCCCGCCAGGTCTCGGGGTCGACCACGGTCGGTTCCGGTTCACGAGCCGGCCTGGTCCACACCGCGGCGACGGCTCTCTCGGCGACTGTCCTGCTCCACTCCCACATGTTGCGCTCCCCTGCGCTCGACAACCGGGGGTATTCACCGTAACCCGATGAATCGGCATCGCGACAGTGAATATTCGGCGGAACACTCTCGGAGATGAACCGAAACCGTTGCCGCCCAACGATTTCGGAGCGGAAAGAGGTTATGGGATCGGTCGCAGCCCGAGCGCTCCCGCGACGAAACGCCGCACGGCCTGCTCGCCGGAAGCCAATGCGCCGTCGTAGCTCTCGCGGGCCCAGCCCGAAATGCCCGCGGTGCCATCGGGATTCGGCGTGACGACGATTTCGGCCACCAGCTCCGCGGTGGTCGGCTCACATACCGCCCACGAGTAGTGGGTCTCCGCGGCCCAGTCGTGAGCGCGGCGGGCCACGTACTCCGGATCGGTGATGCCACCATCGGCCAGGGCCGGGCGGTCATCGATGCGGTCGTCGGCGCGCAGAGCACGCAGGTACCAGCCGCCCGCGTTGATTTCGATCGGCTCCACTACCGGCCCCGCCGCCGGTTGCGATACTGCTGCCGGAGTTCGCGGGCCTGCTGCTTCATCTCCCGGCGGTGCTGCTCGATCTCCAGACGATGCGCCTCGGCCTCCAGGCGATGTTCGGCCAGGATCTCGTGGCGACGCCGACCGCCGCCGCGCGCGACCGACCCGATCAGGATGCCCGCGGCCGGGATCATCAAGAACCAGAGCCAACTGCCGGTGGTGAAGAACAGCACCAGCGCCACGATGACGGTGAGGCCCATCGCGGGGCCGCGCACCTGCGGCCGACCCCCCGGCCGGGGCCGCGGCGGGCCGGGCTCGTCGGCCACCGGCTGCGGCAGGTCGGCGAACACCTGCACGAGATCACCGCGCGTCACCGCCGCGGCGATCACGCCGCTGCGTTCGTCGAACTCCGCCACCGAGAGCCGCCCGGCGGCGAAATGCTGCGAGAGCTGCTCCATGGCCTTTTCGCGCTCCGCGGTACCGATGCGGATGTCGGGAGAGTCAGCCATGACACGAGATTAGCGCTTCCCACTGTCGCACGGCCCACACTGGTCTCGTGCGGTGACGCCGGTTTAGGGTCGAACCATGTTCCGGCAGCGCGGCACCCGTCTCTCGTGGAGGCGCTGATGGCGGCGCGGACGTTCGGCAAATATCGGCTCGACCGGATGATCGGGCGGGGTTCGGTCGGTGAGGTGTGGCTGGCCCGCGACACGGTCGCCGATCGGTCCGTGGCGCTGAAGATCCTCACCATCACCGCGGCCGAGGACCCGGACTACCGGCGGCGGTTCGAGCGGGAGGCGCGCATCGGCGCGAGCCTGAGCAATCCGCACATCGTGCCGATCCACGACTTCGGTGAGCAGGACGGGCGGCTGTTCCTGGACATGGCGCACGTGCCCGGCACCGATCTGGCCAGGCGACTGCGGCCCGGGCCGATCGGGGTGCCCGAGGCCGTCGACATCGTCTCCCAGATCGCCGAGGCCCTCGACGCGGCGCATGCGGCCGGGCTGATTCATCGCGATGTCAAACCCGCCAACATCATCGTGCACGCGAGCGGTTTCGCGTACCTCATCGATTTCGGCATCGCGCGGGCGCCGAATCAGACCACCATCACCGCAACGGGTTTCACGGTGGGCACGCTGGCCTACATGGCCCCGGAACGATTCACCGGCCAAGCCGACGCCCGCTCGGACATCTACTCGCTGGCCTGCGTGCTGTTCGAATGTCTCACCGCCCAGCGGCCGTTCGGCGACACCGACCCCGTCCAGCAACTACACGCTCACCTCCGCGCGGACCCCCCGCGTCCCTCGGCCGACAATCCCGCCATCCCGCAGGCCCTGGACGCCGTCATCGCCCGCGGCATGGCCAAGAACGCCGAGAACCGCTACGCCACCGCCGGCGACCTGGCCGCCGCCGCCCGCGCGGCCATCGACATGCCCCACCCCGTCCCCCGTACTCCTCCGCTGGCCGAGCAATCCGGACCCGCCACCCGGGCAACGGGCCAACCCGCGTCCCCTTGGTCCTCCGCCTCGGAATCCACATCCGCGCTACCGTCCGGCACCGGCACACCCGGCCGGCCCGTCCGCCCAACCCGTGCGTTTCCGGAAACACCACCGGCACAAGCGAACTCCCCCGCACAATCGCTCGCTCCCGCCGCCTCGCAGGGGGCCGCGCCGGGGCACCCACAGCCGCCTCCGCAAGGTTACGCGGAGCCGCACGGGCCGAGCCGACCGCTACCTCCCACTCGCGCGATGCCGGACAGCCCGGTCGACGCCGCCGGGCGACCGTTGCGTCCCACTCGCGTCATGCCGAACGATCCAGCCGCGCAAGCGGATTCGCGTAGCCCGGTCGATTCGGCCGGGCGGCCGCTGCGGGCCACCCGGGTCATGCCGAACGATCCGGTCGATGGGGCGGGGCAGTCGGCGCATTCCACTCGGGTAATGCCGGACGAGCAGGTCGATTCGGCCGGGCGGCCCCTGCGGCCCACTCGCGTCATGCCCGGGCCCGGTGGGGGCCGAGCGCCGTGGCGGCCGGGCGGAGCCGGGGGTGGCACGGCTCGGCAGCCGGTCCGGCCCGAGCCGCGACAGCGGTCGGTGGTCAAGATCGCCACCGTGGTGGTGGGTGTGGCCGTGCTCGGGTTCGCCCTCGTCGCGGCGTGCACTGCGGTACTGACGCAGGGTGGCGGCGGGCAGCCCGGGCGGCAGCCCGCCGGATCCGTGACCGCGACGGCCGAGCCGCGGGCAACCACCGCCCCGCCGACGGGCAAGGACTGGCCCCCGCCGGGATACACCCTGCCGTTCCCCACCGAATTCCCGACCTCGTTCCAATTCCCGATCCCCACACTGCAATTCCCCGCCCCGCAGTCCCACAAGCCGAACAAGGAAGACAAGAAGCAGGAACGCTGAAATTCCCTGTCCGACAATCGACCTCGAGCCAGACGAGACGGAGGACGAGAAGCGACATCGCTATGGCGGTTCCGGCCGATGGCAAGAGAGTGGCCCACAGCAGAAGGCCCGGCCGCTACACGAGCGCGCCGGGCCTTCCGAAGGTGTTGTCGCCTATTTGATCTCGGCGAGCACGGTCCCCTGCGTGATGGCCGCACCGGCCGCGATCGACAGCCCGGTCACCACGCCGGACTTGTGCGCGTTCACCGGGTTCTCCATCTTCATGGCCTCGAGCACCACGATCAGGTCACCGGCCTCCACCGACTGACCCTCCTCGACGGCGACCTTGACCACGGTGCCCTGCATGGGCGCGGTGACCGCGTCACCGGAGGCCGCGCCGCCACCGGCGCCGCCCCGCTTGCGCGGCTTGGGCTTCTTGCGGATGACACCCGCGCCGTTGCCCGCCGCGGCGGGCACGCCCGCGCCCACGGAGAACTGGCCCGGCAGCGAGACCTCCAGCCGACGTCCGCCGACCTCCACGACCACCTTCTGCCGCGCGGCTTCCTCGTCGTCCTCGATCGGCTGCCCACCGGTGTAGGGCTCGATCGGGTTGTCCCAGTCGGTCTCGATCCACTTCGTGTAGACGTCGAAGGTTTCGGAGCCGTCGGCAGTGGTGTGACCGACGAACGCCGGGTTGGACACGATGTGCTGGTGGAACGGCAGCACCGTGGCCAGGCCCTCGATCTCGTACTCGGCCAGCGCCCGGCGCGCCCGCTCCAGAGCCTGGGTGCGGTTCTCGCCGGTCACGATCAGCTTGGCCAGCATGGAATCGAACTGACCGCCGATCACGCTGCCCGCCACGACACCGGAGTCCACACGCACGCCCGGGCCGGTCGGCTCCTTGTAGACGGTGACCGGGCCGGGCGCGGGCAGGAAGTTGCGCCCGGCGTCCTCGCCGTTGATGCGGAATTCGATCGCGTGCCCGCGCGGGGTCGGGTCCTCGGTGATGGTCAGCTCCTCGCCGTTGGCGATGCGGAACTGCCAGCGCACCAGGTCGATTCCCGAGGTCTCCTCGGTAACCGGGTGCTCGACCTGCAGGCGGGTGTTGACCTCGAGGAACGACACCGTCTCGCCCTGCACCAGGTATTCCACCGTGCCGGCGCCGTAGTAGCCGGCCTCCTTGCAGATCCGCTTGGCGGACTCGTGGATCTTCGAACGCACCTCGTCGGACAGGAACGGCGCGGGCGCCTCCTCGACCAGCTTCTGGAACCGGCGCTGCAGCGAGCAGTCGCGGGTGCCGGCCACGATGACGTTGCCGTGCTGGTCCGCGAGCACCTGCGCCTCGACGTGGCGGGCCTTGTCCAGGTACTGCTCCACGAAGCACTCGCCCCGGCCGAACGCCGCGGTCGCCTCGCGGGTCGCGGAGTCGAACAGCTCGGGGATCTCCTCGATGGTCTGCGCGACCTTCATGCCACGACCGCCGCCGCCGAACGCGGCCTTGATCGCCACCGGCACGCCGTAGGTCTTGGCGAACTCGACCACCTCGGCGGCGTTCTTGACCGGGTCCTTGGTGCCCGCGGCCATCGGCGCCTGCGCCCGCTCGGCGATGTGGCGGGCGGTGACCTTGTCGCCCAGGTCCCGGATCGACTGCGGGGACGGGCCGATCCAGATCAGCCCGGCGTCCAGTACCGCCTGCGCGAAATCGGCGTTCTCCGAGAGGAACCCGTAGCCCGGGTGGATGGCGTCGGCGCCCGACTTGCGGGCGGCGTCGAGCACCTTGTCGAACACGAGGTACGACTCTGCCGAGGTCTGGCCGCCGAGCGCGAATGCCTCGTCGGCGAGTTTCACGAACGGCGCGTCCGCGTCCGGTTCGGCGTATACCGCGACGCTGGCGATACCGGCGTCCTTGGCGGCCCGGATCACACGCACCGCGATCTCGCCCCGATTGGCAATCAGAACCTTGGTGATCTGCGCGCTGGCATGGCTGGGCACTGAGCCTCCTGTGCTTTGGACAAACTATCGTCTGGAGCGAGTGTAGGCAGTCTGCCAACAGTCGCTGAACCGGGATAGGGGCTACTGAACAGTAGGCCCGACCGATGATGTGGACAACCGGGTGTCCTCATTGCGTCGGCACGAGATTGTGCCCGTAATTCAGGGAGCAGTCACAATCGTGCGGCCCACCTCGGGAATTTCTCCCGGTTCGCCACCTGTGGCGATGGGAGTGCGGACGGAGTTACTCCATTCGGTCCAGGAGCCGTCGTAATTGCGCACATTCGCGCGGCCGAGCAGATACGTGAGCACGAACCAGGTGTGCGCGGAATGCTCACCGATGCGGCAATAGACGATCGTTTCGGGGGCCGCGGGCGCCGCGGCGTAGATGCGATCCAGCTCCGCGCGCGGGCGGAAGCGACCGTCGCCGCCCAGGGCCGCGGTCCACGGAATGTTCACCGCGGTGGGAATGTGCCCGGCGCGCAACGACTGTTCCTCCGGCCGGTCGGTGATGCGTGCCAGCTCGCCGCGGTATTCGACCGCCGCGCGCACGTCGATCAGCGACTGCCCCAGCCGCGCCCGCACCTCGTCGAGGAAGACCCGCGCGCTGCGGTCGTCCCGCTCCACCACCGGGTACTCGCCCAAGCCGACGTCGGGAACCTCGAAGGTGGTGTCGCGCTCCTCGGAGATCCAGGCGTTGCGCCCGCCGTCGAGCAGGCGCACGTCGGGGTGGCCGAACAGGTCGAAGACCCACAGCGTCGCCGCCGCCGTGCCGTTGGCTTTGTCGCCGTAGATCACCACCGTGTCGTCGCGTTCGATACCCTTCGCTCGCATCAATTCCGCGAAACGGGCGCCATCGACCACATCTCGCGCCCTCGGGTCGGTAAGCTCTCCCCGCCAGTCGATCTTGATGGCGCCGGGTACGTGCCCGATGTCGTACAACAGAACGTCCTCGTTGGACTCCACGATCTTGAGTCCCGGCGCGCCTATGTTTGCCGACAGCCACTCCGTGGTTACTAGTCGGTGAGAGTGTGCGTGGGAGCCGAAGGATGGATGAGAGTCCGGAGCGACGGGCACGGTGTCTGGTCCTTCACGCGTGGGTAGACGGGTGGTAGCAGGTTCCACCCCGATCGTAGGTGCGAAGCGTTACAGCAGCCGGTTTCACATCACGAATCGGGTGAAGAGCGATTAAGTCGCAGCCTCATCCGATAAAGTCTCCCGGGAGGAGGGGTGAGCTATGTCTGATTCTTGGCCACGACGGCGCCTGCTCGCGATCCTACGTGGCGCCAGCGAGCCTCTCGATGCCCAAGAGCTCGCACGAGTAACCGGGCAGCACGTCACCACCGTCCGATTCCATCTCGATGTGCTGACGCGGGAGTCGCTGGTGCGGCAATTCCAGCAGCCGCCGCGCGGTCGCGGCCGCCCGCGCATCGGTTATACCGCGGTCCAGCGATCGGTCGGCTATCAGGATCTTGCCCAGGTGCTGGCCGATCAGCTCGGTAGCGATCCGCGGCGGCGCTCGGACGCGGCCGTCGCCGCCGGGCGGGCCTGGGGCGCCAAGCTGGAGACCGGCGACCAGCCCATCGCCTCGCTCGCCGACGCCCGGGACGTCACTATCACCACGGCCTCGGAACTGGGCTTCGCCCCCGAACGCGACGCGGCCACCGAGACCGACGAGCAGGTGCTGATCCGCCTCACCGCCTGCCCGCTGCGCGATCTGGCCCGCACCCACTCGGAGGTGGTGTGCGGCGTCCATCTGGGTCTGATGCGCGAGGTGCTCGACCGCAACGGCGGCCGCGACACGGTCAATGTGCGGCTGCATCCGTTCGTGGAGCCGGAGATGTGCGTCGCCCGGCTGGAGGCGCTGGCGAGCACGCTCGTGCCCGATCCCGCCGAACTGCCGGACCTGCCGGCGAACGGCGAGCCACGGCTGGCCGCGCCCGCGGGCAGCCGAGTCGGACCGCAGCTACGAACCGACCCACAGCTGCGCAACGCCGACACCCACGCCGGCAAGCAGTCGACGCAGCAGCGGTAGCCCGATCCCGATCACGCTCGACGGGTCGCCCTCGATGCGGTCGACGAACCAGCCTCCGCGCCCGTCGAGGGTGAAGGCGCCCGCCACCTGCAACGGCTCCCCCGTGGCGAGGTATGCCTCCAGCTCCTCGGGTTCGGGCTTGGCGAAGTGCACCGTGGTGCGGCTGCAGTCGGAGGTTTCCGCGACGGTCCTCGCGTCACGCAGGCGCAGGACGCAGTGGCCCGTCAGCAGGTCGGCGCTGCGGCCCGCCATCGCGGCCCAGCGCTCCCGGGCCACCGCCGGGGTCAGTGGCTTGCCCTGCAGTACTCCGTCGACGAGCAGCATCGAATCACAGCCCACCACTACGCAATCCGCGATGACGTCCGAGCGCTCCGCGACCAGCGCCGCGGCCACCGCCTCGGCCTTGGCACGGGCGAGCGCGGTCACCACACCCGCCGGGGTGGTGCCGGGCGGCAGGGCGGCCGCGACAGCGTCCTCGTCCACGTCCGAGACGCGCACCAGCGGATGCACACCGGCGGACCGCAGCACCTCCAGCCGGGCGGGCGAGGCGGAGCCGAGTACGAACTCCGTCACGTCAGTCGCGCAAGTGCGACAGTTGGGGGAAGGCGTACGGGGAGAACGGCGATGTGCCGCGATGCATCAGCGTCGGCCGACCCCAGGCGTCGGCCGGGCCGCTGGGACCGGGAACCGCGGCGGAATTCGCGGCGGCGGCCGCCAGCACGCACACCAGGGCGGCGATCTCGTCGTCGGTGGGCGAGCCCTTCAGGATCCGGATGACGGGTCCCGCGTTCGATTCGGTATCGGCGTCGGCTACCACCGGTTCCATCGCGACGAATTCGTCGACCGACAGATCCAGCTCGGCCGCCCGCAGTACCTCTTCATCAGCTACAGCCGTCACAGCGCCAGCTCCTCCTGTCCATGTGCCGGGCCCTGCCGGACCCGGCGTTCGCGGTGACCGGGAGCGGTCCCGGCGCCCGCGAACGGTATTCGTTGCGGCTCTCGTCGGCGAGGGCCCCACTTACCATCTTTGCTCGGCCGAGGCGGTTACGCGCGGCATGCTGTTGTTTCTCACAACCAAGTTTGCTCCCGGTACCGCGCATATCGTCGGATCACAGCGGAATGTTGCCGTGCTTCTTCGGCGGCAGGGTGACCATCTTGCGCTCCAGCAGCCGCAGCGCCGAGACGATCTGACCGCGGGTCTGCGAGGGCGGGATGACCGCGTCGACGTACCCGCGCTCGGCCGCCACGTACGGGTTCACGAGGGTGTCCTCGTACTCGTTCTGCAGCTCGAGCCGCAGCGCATCGACGTCGGCGCCCTCGGCGGCGGCCTGGGCCAGCTGCTTGCGGTAGACGAACCCGACCGCGCCCGAGGCGCCCATCACCGCGATCTGAGCGGTCGGCCACGCCAGGTTGACGTCGGCGCCCATGTGCTTGGAACCCATCACGTCGTAGGCGCCGCCGTAGGCCTTGCGGGTGATGACCGTGATCTTCCCCACAGTGGCCTCGCCGTAGGCGTACAGTAGCTTGGCGCCGCGGCGGATGATGCCGTTGTACTCCTGGCCGGTGCCCGGCAGGAAACCCGGCACGTCGACCAGGGTGACGATCGGGATATTGAACGCGTCGCAGGTGCGCACGAACCGCGCGGCCTTCTCCGAGGCGTCGATGTCCAGGCAGCCCGCGAACTGGGTGGGCTGATTGGCGACGAAACCCACACTGCGGCCGTCGATCCGGCCGAAGCCGACGATCACGTTCATCGCGCGCTCGGCCTGCACCTCGAAGAACTCGTCGTCGTCGACCAGCCGGCGGATGACCTCGTGCATGTCGTAGGGCTGGTTGGGCGAATCCGGGATCAGCGTGTCGAGCTCGAGGTCCTCCTCGGTCAGCGACTCCTCGATCGAGCCCTCGATCGGGTCGGTGGCCGGGAACCGCGGCGCCTCGGCACGGTTGTTGCTGGGCAGGTAGCTCAGCAGGTCCTTGACCCAGTCCAGGGCATCCTGCTCGCCGGAGGCGACGTAGTGCGCGGTGCCGGACTTCACCATGTGGGTGTGGGCGCCGCCCAGCTCCTCCATGGTGACCTCCTCACCGGTGACGGTCTTGATGACGTCGGGACCGGTGATGAACATCTGGCTGGTCTGATCGACCATGACGACGAAGTCGGTCAGCGCCGGGGAGTACACGTGCCCGCCCGCGGCGGCGCCCATGATCAGCGAGATCTGCGGGATGACGCCCGAGGCCTGGATGTTGCGGTGGAAGATCTCGCCGTACAGGCCGAGCGAGACCACACCCTCCTGGATCCGGGCGCCGGCGCCGTCGTTGATGCCGATCAGCGGGCGGCCGGTCTTGAGCGCCAGATCCATGACCTTGACGATCTTCTCGCCGTAGACCTCGCCGAGGCTGCCGCCGAAGACGGTGGCGTCCTGGCTGAAGATGCAGACGTCGCGGCCGTCGATGGTGCCGTAGCCGGTCACCACGCCGTCGCCGAGCGGTCGGTTGTTCTCCAGCCCGAAGTTCACGCTGCGATGCCGTGCGAGCGCGTCCATCTCGACGAACGAGCCCTCGTCCAGCAGCGCCAGGATGCGCTCGCGCGCGGTCAGCTTGCCCTTGGCGTGGACCTTGTCGACCGCGGCCTCACCCATCGGGTGCTTCGCCTCTTCCAGCCGATTGCGCAGATCAGCCAGCTTCCCAGCGGTGGTGTGGATATCGGGGGCCCCCGCCGAATCCGGCGTAGGCTGCTGCTGGACACTCGTCATGCCCCGGAGTGTAACGAGTGCCAAGCCCGGTGGAAATCCGAGTAGGGGCTACCGATGAGTACCGCTATTGGCTTACTGCCAGCAGAAAACCGCAGGTGAGATGCGGTTTTGGGCTCACGAAATCCGCGGGAATCCCCGTCTCGAGAACCTTTCAGCGCATGACTCCGGTATGCCCGGTCGAATAGCGCCCTGGTTGCGGCCAGATGGTCAGCCCGTGCGGTCCGTGTCCGACGGGTATGCGCGCCAACAGCTTCCAGTCCACGATGTCGATGGCGTACACCTCGTCGTGGTGGCGGCCCGCCACCCAGAAGACCCGCCCGTCGGCGGAAAGGTTGCCCATGTCCGGGCTGCCGCCACCGGGCAGCTCCCACGTGCGCACCAGCCGCCGCGCCGCGAAGTCCCAGACCGACAGGCTGCCCTCGCCGCGATTGGTGATGATCAGCTGCCGCGAGTCGCGGGTGACGTACAGGCCGTGCGCGCCCTTGCCGGTGGGCAGGTGCCCGGTCACGTCGAAGGATTTCGCGTCCACCGTGTACACGCCGTCGGCCATCATGTCGGCCACGAAGAAGGTCGAGCCGTCCGGCGACAGCTTCACGTCCTGCGGCATGCCGTGCGGCCCGCCGGGCAGCTCCACCATCCGCACCAGCCGCAGCGCGCCGATGTCGAGCACCGCCATGCGACCGGCGAATTCGCAACTGGCCAGGGCGAATCGGCCGTCGGCGGTGAAATCCAGGTGGTCGACGCCGGCGCAATCGGGCACCGGGACCGCCCCGACCCGCCGCCAGGTGTGCGGGTCGTAGAGGTCCAGCGACCGGTCCGCCTCGGCGACGACCACGGCGTAGCGACCGTCCGGGGTGAAGTACATGTTGTACGGGTCGCGCACCGGGAGCGGGTCACCGGGCTTGCCGGTGCGCGGATCGATCGGCATCAGACTGCCGGCGCCGATGGGCAGGTCGTTGGTGGCGTAGAGCGTCTGCAGGTCGTAGGACGGCACGACGTGCTGCGGCTCCACACCCTGCGAGGAGTAGGTGTCGACGACCTGGAAGGTGGCCGGGTCGATCACGGTCACGGTGTTCGACTTACTGTTGGGCACATAGACGCGGGGCAAATGATCGGCCACCGCCGGGGAGAGTTCACGGGCACCGGCGTACACATCGGTGCCCGACATCGGCGGCGGCATGCCCGGCAGCAGTTGCATCGCCGCCGGAGAAGGCTCCCCCGACACGGTGGCAACCGGCGACGAGGCGGCACCGGCCGGTGCTTTCTCTCCCGACACCCCCGGCGAGCAACCGGCCAGTACCACGGCCGCGGCCACGATCGCGAAACGCACGTGGCGGGCGCTCACGCGCCGCACCGTGCCGAGAAGTCCTGCCCGCGAATCGACATGCGGCGAATACTAGAGGGCCACACCGGCTTTCACAGCAACATTTCAGCGATGTCGCGCTACGAACGTGTCACGCGCCGGGAGCCGGTCGGCTCAGGACCCGGTCCAGCGCGTCCACGGCCTCGTCCAGCTCCGCCTCCGTCACCGTCAGCGGCGGCCGGAACCGGAGGCCGCGCTCCCCGGTGCCGAGGATGAGGACATGCTCACGCTCGCGCAGCTCGGTGACGACGGCGTCGCGCCGCTGCGCCGAGGGCAGCGTGAGCGCGCACAGCAGGCCGCGACCGCGCGGGTCGGTGACGGCCGGATGCCGCTCGGCCAGCCCGACCAGCCGGTCCAGCAGATGCGCGCCGAGGCGACCGGCCCGTGCGGCCAGCTCCTCGCGCTCGATCACCTCGAGGATGCGGCGGGCCCGCACCATGTCGGTGAGATTGCCGCCCCAGGTGGAGTTGAGCCGGGAACTCACCGCGAAGACGTTGTCGGGCACCTCGTCCACGCGACCGCCCGCCATCACGCCGCACACCTGGGTCTTCTTGCCGAAGGCGACGACGTCCGGGCGCAGCCCCAATTGCCGGTAGGCCCAGAGGCTTCCGGTCGCGGCCACGCCGGTCTGCACCTCGTCGAGCACGAACAGCGCGTCGTTGTCGTGGCACAGCGCCTGCATCGCGCGCAGGAATTCCGGACGCAGATGCCGGTCGCCGCCCTCGCCCTGGATCGGCTCGGCGATGAAACAGGCTATGTCGTGCGGGTTTTCGGCGAACGCGGCGCGCGCCTGCGCCAGCGCGCGGGCCTCCGCCGCCTCGATGTCGATGTCCCCGGCCAGATACGGGGTGTCGACGCGCGGCCAGCCGAAGGACGGGAAGCGCGCGGTTTTCACCGGGTCGGTGTTGGTCAGCGACAGCGTGTAGCCCGTGCGGCCGTGGAAGGCGCCGGTCAGGTGCAGCACCTTGGTGCCCAGTTCGGCTGGGCGGCCGCGCATTTCGTTGTGGCGGCTCTTCCAGTCGAAGGCGACCTTGAGCGCGTTCTCCACCGCGAGGCCGCCGCCGTCGATGAAGAACAGGTGCGGCAGTGCGGGATCGCCGAGCACCCGCGCGAAAGTGTCCACGAAGCGCGCCATCTCGACGGTGTAGATGTCGGAGTTGCTCGGCTTGTTCAGTGCGGCCGTGGCGAGCTCGTCGCGAAACGAGGCGTCCTCGGCAAGCGCGGGATGGTTCATGCCCAGCGCCGAGGAGGCGAAGAAGCCGAACATGTCCAGGTAGGCCGTGCCGTCGCGGGCGTCGACCAGGCGCCGACCACGCGAGGCGCGTAGATCCAGCACCAGCTCGAAACCGTCGGCGAGGATGTTCGCGGACAGGATCTCGTGTACCCGAGCGGGGGTGACCTGCATGTCGTCGGCAACCGCCCCCGGGCGCTCCAGTTCGAGGGTCACACTGGCAGATTACGCAAATTTTTACGCTTTCGCTACGACACTTCGTAAAGATTACGATCGAGACTCATCTGTCATAGAATGTCTGCAGGATGATGGTGCTTCGCGTCCGGACGTTGGCCGTGGCCCGGATCTCCTGCAGCAACTGCTCCAGATGCCGGGGCGAGGCCACCCGAACCAGCAGCACATAGCTCTCCTCGCCGGCCACCGAGTGGCACTCCTCGATGCCCGGGATGTGCTGCAGCAGTGCGGGAGCGTCGTCGGGCTGCGAGGGGTCGAGAGGAGTGATGGCGACGAATGCCGACAGCAGCTGGCCCAGCGCCTCGGGATCCACCTTGGCCGTGTAACCGCGGATCACCCCGCGCGCCTCGAGCCGACGCACCCTGGACTGCACCGCCGACACCGAAAGGTTCGCCTTCTCCGCCAGATTGGAGAGCGTGGCCCGGCCGTCGGCCATCAATTCCCGAATGAGCAGTCGATCGATGTCGTCGAGAGCAGGTTTCGCAGGTGCATCCGCCATCAGCGAAGGCTAACCCAGCAAACCGGACTCGTGGCAGGAACCGATCCGCGACGGCCGCCGGACACGGGCCGCGACGCCGCGAAAGCCACCCTCGGACAGGGAGGAACCGATGACCTCAGCACCGACCACAATCGACACCGGCCACCTGCGCGACCGCGCCGAACGCCGCCTGCGCGACCTCCGCGCCGCGCTGCCCGAACCCGGCGCCCTGCCCGCGCGCACGCCCATCACCGGCGGCGAACTGGCGAGTCTGCGTCCGAGCCCGGCGGCCGCGGTGGACGAGGCGATCGACAAGGCGGCCAGTGCCTTTCGGGATTGGCGCACCGTTCCCGCACCGCGACGGGCCGCGGTGGTCCGCCGCCTCGGGCAGTTGCTCGCAGAGCATCTCGGCGAGCTGGCCGAGCTGGTGACGCTGGAAGCGGGCAAGATCGGCGCCGAGGCCCGCGGCGAGGTCCAGGAGATGATCGATATCTGCGAGTTCGCGGTGGGGCTGTCGCGCCAGCTGTACGGGCGCACGATGGCCTCGGAGCGGCCCGGTCACCGGCTGCTGGAAACCTGGCACCCGCTGGGGGTCGTGGGGGTGGTGTCGGCGTTCAATTTCCCGGTCGCGGTCTGGTCGTGGAACACCGCGGTCGCGCTGGTGTGCGGGGACACGGTGGTCTGGAAGCCCTCGGAGACAACGCCGTTGACCGCGCTGGCCTGCCACGCCCTGCTGCGGCGGGCGGCAGCGGAGGTCGGCGCCGATCCGGAGATCCACCAGCTGATCCAGGGCGGTGTGGAGGTGGGTGAGCACCTGGTCGACGACGAGCGGATCGCGCTGGTGAGCGCGACCGGGTCGGTGCGGATGGGACGCGCGGTCGGTCCGCGGGTGGCGGCCCGGTTCGGTCGCTGCCTGCTGGAGCTGGGCGGCAACAACGCCGCCGTCGTCGCACCCTCGGCCGATCTGGAACTGGCCACGCGCGGTGTGGTTTTCGCCGCGGCCGGCACGGCGGGGCAACGGTGCACCACGCTGCGGCGGCTCATCGCCCATGCCGACGTGGCGGATGCACTGGTGGGACGCATCGAGCAGGCGTATCACCAACTGCGCGTGGGTAATCCGCTGGAGGACGACGTGCTGGTGGGGCCGCTGATCAACGGCCGGGCCTACGCGGCGATGCAGGAGGCGATCGCCCGCGCCGTGGCCGACGGCGGCGAATTGGTCTGCGGCGCGGAGCGTCTCATGGTTTCCGGGGAGGACTCGTATTACGTGCGCCCGGCGATCGTCCGCATGCCCGCCCAGACGGCGGTGGTCCGCGAGGAGACCTTCGCGCCCATCCTGTACGTGCTCACCTATGAGGATTTCGATGCCGCCATCACGCTGCACAACGGTGTGCCGCAGGGGCTTTCGTCGGCGATCTTCACCGGCGACCAGCGCGAAGCCGAGCGTTTCCTGGCCGCCGACGGCTCCGACTGTGGTATCGCCAACGTCAATATCGGCACCTCGGGCGCGGAGATCGGCGGCGCTTTCGGGGGCGAGAAGCACACCGGAGGTGGTCGCGAATCCGGTTCGGACGCCTGGAAGGCTTATATGCGGCGCGCCACCAACACGATCAACTATTCCTCGGAACTCCCTCTGGCCCAAGGTATTCGGTTCGGATAGCGGTGCGGTCGGTGTTCCGGATGTCGGGTCGGTCCTCGCCGGAATTCTCGGCGATGGCGCGGATCTGGTTCTCGTAGGCGGCGCGGGTCTGCCGGTCCGACGGGTGCAGGGCACGATCGCCGCGGAAGAGACGACGGACCAGGCGCACGGCCGGTTCCGGGGCGGCGGCCAGGGCGAGGTCGACGGGGTCGAGGTAGCCCGGGACGGCCACCTCTGCGCGGCGGGTCCGGCAGGTCTTCACGATCGCGGCGGCGACATCCTCCGGGTCGACCGTCGGCAGGCCGTGGCCGAGCGCGAGCCCCGACGACAGCCGGGTGCGCACCGCCGAGGGCAGCACGCAGCTGACGCTGACGCCGTGCTCGGCGAACTCCAGCCGGGTCGCCGCCGACAGACCGACGGCGGCGAACTTGCTGGCGTTGTACACGGCCAGCCCGGGCAGCGGAATCTTCCCCGCCAGCGAGGCCACGTTCACGACATGCCCGCGCCCCCGCTCGGTCATCCCCGGCACCACAGCGCGCATCCCGTGGATCAGGCCCCACACATTGACGTCGATCGTGGTGTGCCCCACCGCATCCGGCTCCGCCAGGAACGCTCCGGCGGGCATCACCCCGGCATTGTTGACCAGCACGTCGACACCGCCGAGATCGGCGACCACCGCGGCCCATCCCGCGCGGTCGCGCACGTCGAGTTCGTAGGCCCGCCCGCCGAGCGCCGCCGCGACCGCCCGCGCCGCGGCCCCGTCGACATCCGCGACGGCGACCCGAGATCCTTTGCCCGCGAACAACTCCGCGGTCGCCTGGCCGATCCCGCGCCCGCCGCCGGTGATGAGCACCCGGGCCTCGCGCAGATCGATGGCCGGATAACCCGTCCCGAAAACGTTCATCGTGCTTCCTTTCTCGCCCACCGGGCGCACCGCCTCGTCCGAGGGACGACACCGCGCCCGCTCACACGAATTCGCTTCGCTCGAGCGTCCGGCGGGTGCTGCGCAGGCTGTGCTCGAAGGTGTCCCGGCGACGGCGGCCGTCCATGAAATTCGGACCCATCACGGCCAGGTCGGCGGCCGTGACGTCCACGCGCAACACCCGGGTGCCCGCGGCGCGGACCGCCGCGATCTCCGCGTCCAGCTTGGCGCTCATACGGTTTCGCAGCTGGCGCTCGAGATAGTGTCCCGGCCCGGCCGCCGGGATGCGGCCGGTCGACGCCATCGGCGCCAGCACCACCAGCTCGTCCAGGTCGTAGGGAACCAGCAGGTCCACCGATGCGGTGGACGCGGCGCCACCGTCGATGTAGCGGCGCCCGCCGATTCGCACCGGCGGGAACCAGCCCGGCACCGCCCACGAGGCCCGCAGGGCCGCGCCGATCGGGGCCTCGGGAGCGCCCGGCGCGCCGAAGGGCACTCGTTCGCCGGTCGCGTAGTCCATGGCGACCAGCCAGGTCGCCGGATGCGCGACCCATGATCGGCCCGGATTCAGATCCGTCGCCAGCCGTTCCAGCCATCCCGCATCTCCGCCACCGACCGGGAGCAGACCGCTGCCCGCGGTCAGCAACCGCTGCTGGGAACGACTGCGGTGCAAGGCCATTCGCGGCGCCCCCACCGAAAGCCGGGGCAGTGGCGGAAACCGGCCCGGCCCGCTGCGCAGATGCCGCGCCAGGACCGGATGGGTGGTGCTGTCGTCCTGCATGGCGACCAGCTCGTCGACGCCCACGCCGCTGCCCAGCACGGTCACCAGCTCCGCGCCCGCCGAGGTGCCCACCAGCACGTCCGCCGTGCGCGGATCCCAGTCCAGCGCGTCGCGCACCGCCGCCAGCGCCGCGACGATCCATGCCGCACCCAGCGTGCCGCCACACCCGATCACCAGACCACGCCGTTGCGGCCGGTTGCCGTTACTCATAGTTGCGAACATATCAGAATTCAAATACCGCCGGTATCCGAAACCCATCGGTACCTAGAATCTCGCTATGGCCCGACTGACCCGCTCCGAGAGCCAGGCCCGCACCCGCGCCGATCTGCTCGCGACCGCGCGTGACCTGTTCCTGACCGAGGGCTACGCGCGCACGAGTCTGGAGCGGGTCGCCGACGCGGCCGGGTATTCCAAGGGCGCGGTCTACTCCAACTTCCGCACCAAGTCCCAGCTCTGCCTCGACGTGCTCGCTGATATTCACGAACGGAAGTTCACCGAGATCAGCGCGCTGCTGGCCGACGAGGGCGATCTGGAGCAGCGGCTGGCGCGGTTTCAGGAATGGGCCGAGCGCACCCTGGGCGATGTCGGCTGGACCATGCTGGAATTCGAGTTCGCCATCGTCGCCCGCGAGGACCCGCAGTTGCAGGCCGCGCTGGTGTCGAACCTGGCGCTGGTGCGCGGCATGGTCGCCGCTCAGCTCGAGACGCTGGCCGACGCCTTCGGCGCGCGGCTGCCGATGTCCGCCGCGGATGCCGCCACGACCGTGCTGAGCATGGGCCTCGGGCTGGGCATCCAGCGGGCGATCGATCCGTCCCTGCCCGCCCGGCTGATCACCGACGCGGTGCGGACGCTGGTGCGGCCCGGGCCGCCCGTCACGCGGCGAAGCGCAGCGTCCACTCGCCGCGGTAGTGCAGCCGGGTCACGCTGAGCGGCGGGATGTCCATGCGCCAGAACGACTTCGGCGGGGCATCGAGCACGACGAGCAGGGCGGCGCGGATGACCGCGGGATGAGTCACGGCGACGGTCGGGGTGTCCTCGTGCGCGACAGCGGTCAGCCACTGCCGGGCCCGCTCGACCACATCGACGACGGCCTCGCCGCCGTGCCCGCGGAACTCCGGGTCGGTCAGCCAGGCGTGCAGCTCGTCCGGTGGCACCGAGGTCAGTTCCGCGCCGCGCCACGCGCCCGCGTCCAGATCGCGTAGCCGAGCGTCTTGTTCGCCCGCCAAATCCAGCAGCGCCGCCGTTTCGACCGCTCGGCGCTCGGGCGCGGTGCGGACCCGATCGGCCCGGAGACGGTCGCGGGCGGCGGCGGCGCGGCGACCGGCCTCGGTCAGTGGCTCGTCGGTCGGGAAACGCGCTCCGCGCAGCGCGTCGGTCATGGCGTGGCTGACCAGATCGACCCGCAGCACCTTCCGCACGGAGGGCAGCGTACGGCGCTGCGCAAAACCGTGCCACGAGCCGGTGGCGGTTCACCTGTCGGTGCTCGGGTGCACACTGGGGCCCATGGATCAGTTCTCCCGCCCCACCCAGGAGTGGTTCGGCGGCGCCTTCCCGGCGCCGACGGCCGCTCAGCTGGGCGCGTGGCAGGCCATTTCGGCCGGGGAACACACACTGGTCGTCGCGCCGACCGGCTCGGGCAAGACGCTGTCGGCGTTCCTGTGGGCGATCGACAGGCTGGCCGCGCGGGAGCCGTCGGACACCGCGCGCAAGACGTCGGTGCTCTACATCTCGCCGCTGAAGGCGCTCGCCGTCGATGTCGAGCGCAATCTGAGGGCCCCGCTGGTGGGCGTCACGCAGACCGCGAAACGGCTCGGCCTGCCCGCTCCGGAGATCAGCGTGGGCGTGCGCTCGGGCGACACCACGGCGGCGGCCCGGCGCACGTTGCAGCGCACCCCGCCCGACATCCTGATCACCACTCCCGAATCCCTGTTCCTCATGCTCACCTCGGCGGCCCGCGAGACCTTGAGCGAGGTGCACACCGTGATCGTCGACGAGGTGCACGCCATCGCGGGCTCCAAACGCGGCGCGCATCTGGCCCTGTCGCTGGCCCGGCTGGATCTGCTCACCGAGCGGCCCGCCCAGCGCATCGGGCTGTCGGCGACGGTCCGGCCGCCCGCGGAGGTGGGCCGGTTCCTGGTGGGTTCCGCGCCGATCACGATCGTGTCGCCCCCGGCTCCGAAGACGTTCGACCTGTCGGTGCGGGTGCCCGTGGCCGATATGACGGAGCCGGACCAGACCGCCGAGTCGGACAATCCGGGCTCGATCTGGCCGCACGTCGATTCGGCGATCGTGGATCTCGTGCTGGCGCACCGCTCGTCGATCGTGTTCGCCAATTCTCGGCGGCTGTCCGAGCGGCTCACGGCCCGGCTGAACGAGGCGTACGCCGAACGGCTCGGCGAGCCCGTCGCGTCGGAGCACGCCCCGCCCGCCCAGCTGGGCCCGTCCACCGAGGTGACGCACGGTGGTTCGGCGTTGCTGGCGCGCGCCCATCACGGATCGGTGAGCAAGGAGCAGCGCGCGCTCATCGAGGACGATCTGAAGAGCGGTCGGCTGCGGTGCGTGGTCGCCACCAGCAGCCTGGAACTCGGGATCGATATGGGCGCGGTGGACCTGGTGGTCCAGGTGGAGGCACCCCCGTCGGTGGCGAGCGGGCTGCAGCGGGTCGGGCGGGCCGGGCATCAGGTCGGCGAGGTGTCGCGCGGCGTGATCTTCCCGAAGCACCGCACCGACGTCGTCCACTGCGCCGTGGCGTCGATGCGGATGTCGGCCGGGCAGATCGAGGAGCTGCGGATGCCCGCCCACCCACTGGACATCCTGGCCCAGCAGACGGTCGCGGCCTGCGCGCTGGAGCCGATCGACGCCGACACCTGGTTCGAAACCGTCCGGGGCACCGGCAGTTACGCGTCGCTGCCGCGGTCGGCCTACGAGTCGGTACTGGATCTGCTGTCGGGCCGCTACCCCTCCGACGAGTTCGCCGAGCTGCGCCCGCGCGTGGTGTGGGATCGCGACTCCGGCACGGTCACCGGCCGCCCCGGCGCGCAGCGACTCGCGGTCACCTCCGGCGGCGCGATCCCCGACCGCGGCCTGTTCCCGGTCTTCATGGTCGGCGAACGTGCCTCGCGCGTAGGCGAACTCGACGAGGAGATGGTCTACGAGTCCCGCGTCGGCGACGTGTTCGCCCTGGGCGCGACGAGCTGGCGCATCGAGGAGATCACCCACGACCGCGTCCTGGTCTCCCCCGCCTTCGGTCTACCCGGCCGCCTCCCGTTCTGGCACGGCGATTCCCTCGGCCGCCCCGCCGAACTGGGCGCAGCCCTGGGCGAATTCATCCGCAAGGCGAGCCAAGCGGTCGACCGCGCCCCCACCACCCAACTGAACGCACTACTCCACCCGGCACCTCGGCCACCCGCCGCCCTCTACACCGACGACAGTCAAGCCACCGCCCCGGCCAACACACCGGAACCGAAGCACACCACAGCACCCCGCAACGCCACGACCACCCCAAATGCCACAGCACCCCACAGCACCACCGAACCTCCGAAAGCCGCACAGCCCCCTGGCGCTACAGAACCACCCAACTCCGCGAAGACCCCCACCGCCGAGGAATCACCCGACGCCGCAGCGACCCACAGCACCACGGAACATCCGAAAGCCGCACAGCCCTCCGGTGCTACAGAACCTCCCGATGCCGCGGAGACCTCCGCTGCCGAGGAACCTTCGGGTGGGGATGTCGCGGAGTCCGTAGGGCGGGGCACCCGGGCGCATCCGCGTACCGGCGGGTCCGCGGCGAAGGCACGGGTTGCCGGTGAGTCCGGTCGTGCGCGACCACCGGTCCTCGCGAGGGCGGCTGCCGAGCTGAATGATCTCGAGCAGGTGGTGCATGCCGCCGGGCTGGATGAGTTCGCGACGGCGAATCTGGTGTCGCTGCTGGCGGATCAGCGGCAGGCCACGGGGCATCTGCCGACCGATCGTTTGCTGCTGGTGGAGCGTTTCCGCGACGAGCTCGGCGACTGGCGGCTGATCCTGCACTCGCCGTACGGGCTGCCGGTGCACGCCCCGTGGGCGCTGGCGGTGGGCTCGCGGCTGCGCGAACGGTTCGGGGTGGACGCCGCGCCCACGGCCTCCGACGACGGCGTCGTGGTCCGACTGCCCGACACCACCGACGACCCGCCCGGCGCCGAGCTGTTCGTGTTCGAGCCGGACGAGATCGATGAACTGGTGACCGAGCAGGTCGGCGCCTCGGCGCTGTTCGCGTCCCGCTTTCGGGAGTGCGCGGCGCGGGCACTGCTGCTGCCGCGCCGCGATCCGGGCCGCCGCGCCCCGCTGTGGCAGCAGCGACAGCGCTCCGCCCAATTGCTCGATGTGGCACGCAAATTCCCCGATTTCCCGATCCTGCTGGAGACGGCGCGCGAATGCCTGCAGGACGTCTACGACCTGGCGGCGCTGCGGGAGCTGCTGGCCGGAGTGGCCCGGCGCAAGCTGCGGCTGGTGGAGGTGGAGACCGCCGCGCCGTCACCGTTCGCCAACGCGCTGCTGTTCGACTACATCGGCCAGTTCATGTACGAGGGCGACAGCCCGCTGGCCGAACGCCGCGCCGCCGCCCTGTCGCTGGATTCCGCCCTGCTGGCCGAGCTGCTGGGCCGGGTCGAACTGCGCGAGCTGCTGGACGCGGCGGTACTCGAACAGACCGAGCGGGAACTACAGCGGCTGACGCCCGAGCGGCAGGCCCGCGACGCCGAGGGCCTCGCCGATCTACTGCGCCTGCTCGGCCCGCTCACGGCCGAGGAGGCCGCGCAGCGATGCCTGGACGATCCGCGACCATGGTTCGAGGAGCTGGCGAGAACCCGTCGCGCGCTGGCGGTCTCGTTCGCCGGGGCGAGCTGGTGGGCGGTGGTGGAGGACGCGTCCCGGCTGCGCGACGCGCTGGGCGTGCCACTGCCGATCGGTACGCCCGCCGCCTTCATCGAACCCGTCGCCGATCCGCTGGGCGATCTGGTCGGCCGCTACGCCCGCACGCACGGCCCGTTCACCCTGGACGCGGTCGCCCGCCGCTTCGGGATCGGCCCCGCGGTCGCCGCCACCGCGCTGCATCGACTCGCCGGCGAGAAACGCGTCGTGGAAGGCGAATTCACGCCGGGCTCGGCGGGCACCGAATGGTGCGACAGCCAGGTACTGCGGAGACTGCGCCGACGGTCGCTGGCCGCCGCCCGCAAGGAGGTGGAACCGGTCGCGACGGCGGCGTTCGCCCGCTTCCTGCCCGCCTGGCAACACGTCGGCACCGGCGAACTGCGCGGTGTGGACGGGGTCGCCACGGTGGTGGAACAGCTTGCGGGAGTACCCATTCCGGCATCCGCCTGGGAATCGCTGATCCTCCCGTCCCGAGTCCGCGACTACTCCCCCGCCATGCTCGACGAACTACTCGCCACCGGCGAGGTCATCTGGTCCGGCCACGGCTCGATCACCGCCAAGGACGGCTGGATCGCCCTACATCCCGCCGACCAAGCGAACCTCACCCTCCCACCCCCCGACGACATCGACTTCACCGAAACCCAGCTGCAACTGCTCCTCACCCTGGGCGCCACGATCATCCCCGAATCCCCCGCCTCGGGCCCTGAAACACCAGCTCACACCACACCTTCCCGCAGTAGCCCCCGCCCGGCGACCAGCCCGCCTCGAACCAGGACCCGTCCGGCACCAGGCGCGGACCCCACAGCACCCCGCGACAATGGGCCGTCCACCGCCTCGAACAGCTGGGCCGCCCCACAGCCAGCCACGCCACAGAGCGACACCGCCCCGCCGAACGACACTGAGGCACCGGCCAATTCAGCAGCAGGCACCGCATCCAGCCACATTCAAGGCACATCGCAGAGCGACACCACCCCGCCGAATGACGCTGAGGCACCGGCCAATTCAGCAGCGGGCGCGGCATCCAGCCGCATTCGAAGCACATCACAGAACGACACCGCCCCGCCGAATGACACTGAGGCACCGGCCAATTCAGCAGCGGGCGCGGCATCCAGCCACACTCGAAGCACATCACAGAACGACACCGCCCCGCCGAACAACACTGAGGCACCGGCGGATTCGACGGTGGGGGTGACCTCCGGGCGTGTTCAGGTGGTGCCGGGTGCGGGTGGGGCTTACTTCTTCCGGCAGCTTTCCGATGCCACCGGGCTGCTCGATGATGCCGCGGTGGTGGCGGCGCTGTGGGAACTGGTGTGGGCCGGTTATGTCGCCGGAGATACCTTTACGCCGGTGCGGGCCATGCTGTCGGGAACCACCCGCAGTACCACGGCACACCGCGCACCGCGTCGCACCCCGCGCGGGCGGGTGTATCTGCCCCGGGCGACCATGCCGACGCGGACCGGGCCGCCGAGTGCGGCCGGGCGCTGGTCACTGCTTCCGGAACGTGCCTCGGACAACACGATTCGCGCTCACGCCACCGCCGATGTGTTGCTGGAGCGATACGGTGTGCTCACCCGCGGGTCGGTACAGGGCGAGGGCGTTCCGGGCGGTTTCGCCCTGTTGTACCGCGTGCTCACCGAATTCGAGGACCGCGGCCGCTGCCGTCGCGGTTACTTCGTGGATTCGCTGGGCGGCGCGCAGTTCTCCACCACCGACGTCGTCGACCGGCTGCGAACGTTCGACACCGAGCGCCCGCGGCGCGACGAGGGCACGACGCTGGCGCTGGCGGCCTGCGATCCGGCCAACCCCTACGGCGCGGCGCTACCGTGGCCGAAGGGCCCGGAAGGCGGTGGCCACCGACCGGGCCGCAAGGCCGGTGCCCTGGTGGTGCTCGCCGACGGCGAACTCGCCCTGTACCTCGAGCGCGGCGGCAAGACCCTGCTCACCTTCACCGAGGACCCGCGGATTCGCGCGCGGTCCGCCGCCGCCCTCGCCGCGCTCGTCCACGACCGCCGGGTCGACTCGCTGGTGATCGACCGGGTGGACGGGGAATCCGTGCACGGGAACACCTTCGCCACCTTCCTCACGGAGGCGGGTTTCGCCGCGACGCCCCGCGGTTTCCGATTGCGCGGCAAGCCGTGAGCGGCCCCCGTCGCCGGTCGCCGCGCACGAATCCCGTAAACCCTTGGCGGACAGCGTCTTTCAGCTCTCGACAGCGAGGCCCGAATGCCCGAGGGTGACACCGTCTATCTCGCCGCGGCCCGCCTGCGACGAGCGCTTGCTGGAAAGGTGCTGACGCGCACGGACTTCCGTGTTCCGCGCTTTGCCACGCTCGATCTGCGCGGGCAGCGGGTCGAGGAGGTCGGCAGTTACGGCAAGCACCTGTTCGTCCGGACGCCGACCGCGAGCATCCACACCCACCTGAAAATGGAGGGCGTGTGGCGGGTCTACCGGCCCGGCCAGCGCTGGACCAAACCGGGCTTCACGGCACGGCTGGTGCTGGCCACCGCCGACGCGGAGGCCGTCGGATTCTCCCTCGGACTGGTCGAGGTGCTCACCCGCGCCGACGAGCACACCGTCGTCGACCATCTCGGCCCGGACCTGCTGGGACCGAATTGGGATGCGGGCGAGGCGGTCCGGCGATTGGCCCGGCATCCGGACCAGCCGATCGGCCTCGCCCTGCTCGACCAGCGCAATCTCGCCGGAATCGGCAACATCTACCGCAGCGAGATCTGCTTCCTGCGCCGCGTCCACCCGGCCACCCCGGTCGCCGCCGTCGATGACCTCCCGGCCTGGTGGCCGAGGCCCACCGTGTGCTCACCGAGGCCGCCCACCATCCGCCCTGGCGCGCGCTGGCCTACGGGCGGCAACGGCAACCGTGCCGACGCTGCGGCACCGGCCTGGTCGTCCACCTGCTCGGCGACGACATCGCCACCCGCTCCGAGCGCGGCATCTATTTCTGCCCGCGCTGCCAGCCCGCACCCGGCTAGCCCGCGCACCGGTCGCGACGGCACGCACTGTCGCCGGGCCGAAACTATTGCCACTCGATTGCTAACATTTCAACGACCACGTCCGACACTCTCATCGACCCGAGGACCCACATCCAGGAGAGAGGCGGATGGCAGCGACCCTGGCCCGGCGCCGCATCGCCGGCATCGCCACCCAACTGCTCGTCGCCACGATCGCGACGGTGGTGACCATCCTGTTCTCCTGCCTGCTCCTGCAGCATCACTCGCACAGCGGGGTCTCGCGGCCGACCGACCAGCCACCCGCCACCGTCACATCGCCGCACTGACCGATCACACCGCGAAATCCGCGAAATACTTGACCCCACACCGCGTCCCACTTAACTTACGATTTGTTAGTTAAGTGAGGAGGCCCACCATGGGCGAGGACCGGCGTCGCTACGTCGTCATCGGAGGCGGCCTGGCCGGGCTCGCCGCCGCGGTCTGGCTGGCCGAGGCCGGCAAACAGGTCACCCTGCTGGAGCGCCGCCGCCGTTTGGGCGGTCGCACGCAGGCCATGCGCGCCGAGCAGGTGGACGACACCCCGGACAATGGGCAGCACGTCATCGCCAGCGGTTATGTCCACCTGTTCCGCTACCTCGAAACCATCGGCACCCGCCGGTTCGTCGCCTTCCCGCAGCGAGCGACGCTGCGCTGGCCGGACGGCCGCAAGGCCGACCTGGTGACCACCGGCGCCGGTGCGCTCCAGACACTGTTCGGCGCGCATCCGAGCGCGAGCCCGCTGGACCGGCTCCGGGCCGCGCGCGCCACCCTGCGGTTGGGGTGGCAATGCCTGCACCAGCCCGCCGACCTGGCCGATCTCACCACCGAACAGTGGTTCCGGCGCGTCGGCATGCCCGCCACCGCCCGCGAGGCCATCTGGGACTGGCTGGCACTGGGTATCGCGGCCGAACCGGTGCAGCGCGAATCGGCGAAGGTCTTCGCCGACGTGATGGCGACCGGACTGCGCCTCGCTCTGGCCAACCGGATCCCCGTGACCATCGGCTACCCGACGGTCGATCTGGACACGCTCTACATCACCGGCGCGCTCGAACTGTTCGAGCGGCACGGCGTGGAGGTGCGCTACCGCGCGGTGGCGCGCCGGATCCACCTTCGAGACAGGGAGGTCACCGGGGTGTTGCTGGCCGACGGCAGGGTCGTCGAGGCCGACGCGGTGGTCTGTGCCGTACCCAACTCCAATATCGGCGGCTTGCTCGACGAACTCCCCGAACATGCCGAAATCTATTCCGCCGCGGACAAATTGGGTTGCACGCCGATCGTCAGCACCAACCTCTACCTGGACCGCGCGCTGGGCACGCAGACCGAGTTCGAGGCGCTCATCGGCGGGACCGGAGTCATCGACGAGGTGTTCGACCGGCAACGTATGCACGGCCGCGACACCGGCGCCGGGTGGCTGTACTGCCTGACCACCAGCGGGGCCTACGAGCAGATCCACAAGAGCAACGAGGAGATCGTCGCCGAGCAGTTGGCGCTGCTTCGGCGCTACTACCCCGCCGCTTCGGCCGCGAAAGTCGTTGCGGCCCAAGCGGTGAAGATGCCAAAGGCCACCTTCTCGCAGGTGCTGGGCACGCACGGGCTGCGGCCGCCGCAGCGGACCTCGGTGCCGTCGCTGGTGCTGGCGGGCGACTGGACCGCCACCGACTGGTCGGCCACGATGGAGAGTGCCGTACAGAGCGCGGCGAAAGCGGTGGACCTGCTGCTCGAGCTACCGTCGCAGACGTGAGCGCCGATCGTCCCGCCGTAAAACGTCGTATGCCGGCCGCGGACCGGCGCGCGCAATTGCTGGACGTGACGCGGGATATCGTCGCCGCCGAGGGCTTCACGGCGGTCAGCATCGACCGGGTGGCGCGCGCCGCCGACGTGACCCGGGCCGTGATCTACCAGCAGTTCGCCGACCTGCCCGGACTGATGGCCGCGCTGCTGGAGCGGGAGCGAGCCATCGCACTCGCCGGTGTCGGCAGCGTCGACCGGGCCGCCACCGCGGACGACGTGGACACCGTCGGCCGCGGCATTCTCGCGTATCTGCATGCGGCCCCGACGAGTTGGCGCATCATTCTGCGCCCGCCCGACGGCGCGCCACCCGAGTTGCGCGAGCACATCGAACTCGGCCGCGCCTACGCCCGCCGGGTCGGCGCCCGCCACCTGTCTCGGTTCACCGGCACGACCGTCGACCCGGACGGCCCCACCGAACGAATCCTGTTGGCCGCCATCGAGGAACTGGCCCGCCTCCACCTCGAGAACCCGGCGGACTATCCGGACGACCTGGTCCTGCGGTACCTGCGCACCCTGGTCGCGTGGGCGGCGGACACCGAATCAGCCGGCCGCTGAACGGCTTTCACCGTTCGGTCGGCACCGGCTCCAGGATTTCCGGGCGGGGTTCCGGCGCCGCCGCGCGCAGGGCGTCCGCCGACTCGTCGTCGGGCTGGGTCTGGGATTGGATCTCCGATCGGACTCGGGCGTTGTAGGTGTCCACCTCGCGCGTGATATCGGCGTCGGACCAGCCCAGCACCGGCGCGACCAGCCGTGCCACCTCCTCGGCGCAGTCCGCGCCGCGATGGGCGTACTCGATGGAGATGCGGGTGCGGCGGGCCAGGATGTCGTCGAGGTGCAGGGCGCCCTCGGCGGCGGCCGCGTACACCGCCTCAACCCGCAGATAGGTGGGCGCCTCCGTAATCGGATGCAGCAGTTCGGGTTTGCCCGCGGCCAGGTCCAGCACGTGGGTGACCAGCGAACCGTAGCGGTTGAGCAGGTGCTCGACCCGATACGGGTGCACGCCGTAGGTCTGTGCCAGATGGGGAGTCTGGTTGAGCAGCGCGAAGTAGCCGTCGGCGCCCAGCAGCGGCACCTTGTCGGTGATGCTCGGCGAGACGCGCTGCGGAATGTCCTGCACCGCGGCGTCCACCGCGTCATAGGCCATCACGCGGTAGGTGGTGTACTTGCCGCCCGCGATGGCGACCAGACCCGGCGCCAGGCGCGCGACGGCATGCTCGCGCGACAGTTTGGACGTCTCGTCGCTCTCCCCCGCCAGCAGCGGGCGCAACCCGGCGTACACGCCCTGAATGTCGTCGTGGGTGAGCGGCGTGACCAGGACCTTGTTCACCCGCTCGAGCAGATAGTCGATATCGGCCTTGGTGGCGGCGGGGTGGGCGAGGTCGAGGTTCCAGTCGGTGTCGGTGGTGCCGACGATCCAGTGATTGCTTCCCCACGGGATGACGAACAGCACCGAGGTCGGGGTGCGCAGGATCAGTGCGGCGTCGCTGGCGATCCGGTCGCGCGGGACCACGATGTGCACGCCCTTGGAGGCGCGCACGTGAAACCGGCCGCGCTGATGCGACAGCGCCTGGATCTCGTCGGTCCACACCCCGGTGGCATTGACGACCACGTGGCCGCGCACTTCGGTCGTGCGGCCGTCCTCGCTGTCGCGCACCTCGACGCCCACCACCCGGTCCGCCTCCCGCAGAAAGCCGACGACCTGTGTGGAGGTACGGATCACGGCGCCGTAGTGGGCGGCCGTGCGGGCCACCGTCATGGTGTGCCGCGCGTCGTCGACCACGGTGTCGTAGTAGGTGACCCCGCCGATCAGCGCGTCGCGGCGCAGGCCGGGTGCCAGCCGCAGCGCTCCCGAACGGGTGACATGGTGTTGTCCCGGAACGGATTTCGCACCGCCCATGGTGTCGTAGAGCACCAGTCCCGACGCCACGTACGGCCGCTCCCACATCCGATGGGTGAGCGGGTAGAGAAAGCGCAACGGCTTGACCAGATGCGGCGCAAGCGTTTTCAGGCTCAGCTCCCGCTCGTGCAGCGCCTCCCGCACCAGCCCGAACTCGAGCTGCTCCAGATACCGCAGCCCGCCGTGAAACATCTTCGACGACCGGCTCGACGTCCCCGACGCCAGATCGCGCGCCTCCACCAGCGCGACCTCCAGCCCCCGGGTGGCCGCGTCCAGCGCGATCCCCGCGCCGACCACGCCCCCACCGATCACCACCATGTCGAAATGATCGTTGCCGAGTCGTTCCCACGCCTCGGCCCGCTGCGCGGGACCGAGATCGCCGGTGGATCGTCCCTGCGGTTGCGCCTTCTTCGTCATAGCCCGCCTCCTCCAGACCACCCGTATTACCGGGTTCGGGATCGACCTGCCATCGGTGAAGCTCACATTCGGCTACCCATGAGTAACCAGCACCCACAGTAACCCACCGGCGAACGGCCGCGGCCCTCAGCCCGACTACGGGGCTGGGGGCCGCGGTCACTCTCGTCGCGCTGCTAGGAACCGCAGCGCTTCTGCACACCCGGCTGGCACTTCGGCGGCGGCGGCGTGTCTGTGCAGGTTCCGGGCTTGTGCACGCCTGGCTGACAGGGGCCGGCTGTAGCGATGCCCGGCGCGACCAAGCCGGCTGCCGCCATAACAAGCACTCCAGCAGCGATTTTCGCGATCATGGAACTCCTCCCGTATTGACCGCTCGAACGTTACGGTCGCCATGGGCCGGTAGCAAGATCGCAGCCGTCCGGTCCGGACGGAAAGTGTCTGTGGCAGTGCGTTATTCGGCGATGGCCGAGGCCAGACGGTCGACTGCTTCGCGCAGCGTCGGCGCATCGAACGTGGTGAAGCACAGGCGCATCGAGCTTCGATATCCGCTGGTGACAGCGAAGGCCGAGCCCGGCACGTACGCGACGCCCTGATCGATGGCACGCGGCAGCAGTCCCGCCGTGTCGACACCGTCGGTGAAGTCGGCCCAGACGAACATGCCGCCGGTCGCGTCGGTGCTCACGATCCGATCGCCGAGCCGGTCGCGCAGCGCGCCGACCAGCGCTTGCGCCCGCTCACCGTAACAACGCCGCACCTTGTCCACGTGATCGCTCAGCCAGGCTTCGTCGGCGAGCAGTTCGGTGGTGATCTGCTGGGTCAACGCGGAACCGCACAGGTCGGCACCCTGCTTCAGCAGTTCCACGCCACGGCACACCGCGTCCGGTGCCACCATCCACCCCGCCCGCAGGGTCGGGGCCAGTATCTTCGACGCGCTCGACAGCCGAATCACATTGGGCGAATAGAACGCCACCGGTTCAGGCGAGGGCTCATCGAACCACAATTCACCGTACGGATCGTCCTCGATCACCCAGAACCCGTATCGCTCGGCGAGCCCCGCCAGCTCCCGGCGCCGGGCCGGGCTCATCGTGACACCACCGGGATTGTGGAAGTTGCTCACCGTGTGCACCACGGCGGGCCGCTCGCCGCGCGCGAGCAACTCGGTCAGTGCGTCGATCCGCATCCCCTCGACGTCCAGCGGTATACCGACCACGCGCGCGCCCGCGGCACGGAACACCTGCAGCGCGCCGACATATGCCGGATCCTCGACCACGACCAACGCCCCCGGATCCAGCAGCACCTCGCCCAGCAGTGACAGCGCCTGCTGCGACCCGTGGGTGACGAACACCTCCGCCATCGGCACCGGCCGGCCCAGTCGCGCCGATTCACGGGCGGCCAGCACCTCGCGCAGTGGCCCCCACCCCGCCGACTCGGTGTACTGCAATCGCGCACGATCCGCCAGCGCCGACTCGGCCGCCAGCGCGATCCGATCCCGCGGCATCAGCTCCGCATCCGGCAGCCCACCCGCAAGCCCGATGACATCGGCGCGCGCTGTCAGCTTCAGCAGGTCACGAATCGCCGAGCTTCGCAGGCCGTCCAAGCGATGCGCCAGCGGTGGGGTGATCGGCGACATGGGCAACCTCCGGAGTATTGCGCGTGCTGCCGATTGTCACACGCGCCCTTCCGGAATTTGAAATCGAAATCCCATACTATGGGACACTATTCGATCAGTTGGATCAGGTTCTTCCCGTCGCGGTTCACGGTCGTGATGGTCGCGGTGTACTTGGGCGCGGTGCCGTCGGGATGTCTGGTGGTGATGTCGACGAGGAAGCGATCGGTGGCCACGGTCTCGATCCGCACGCAGTAGGAGGTGCCCTGCGGGACCTGGCTCTCGATGATCTTCTGCAACAACTCCGGCGTCTCGAGGTTGGCATCCGGCACCGCGAAGGCTCGGGCTCGCACGGCACTGCGTTCAGCGAAGTACCCGTGTTCGAAACCGAGGATCGCCTGCGGGCCACTCGAAGTATCGCCGGCGCCGTTGCCTATGGTGACCTGGGCGTCGGAGACGGCCGGGCAGCTCAGCGGCTCGGCGGACGGCGCCACCGCCGGGCCCGCGCCGCTGCCCTGCCCATTGTTGCGCGTGGCGAAGACGATCACCGCGCCGATGGCCAGGATCACCACGAAGGCGGCGGCCAGGCCGCCGAGGAGCACGCGGGTGTTGCGGCCGGACTTCTCCGGTTCGGCCTCGGGCTCGGGGCGCGGCGCGGCGCGTTTCTTGGCCAGATCGTCGTCGTCCCACAGCGAGGACGAGGATTCGCGCTGCGGGGTCGGGCGCGCGGCCACCAGCTTCTTCGCCAGATCGTCGTCGTCCCACAGAGAGCCGGAGCTCTCGCGGGGCGGCGTGGGTGCGCCGGGCCGTGGTGTCTGCCGCGGGACGACACCGCGTGAGCCGGCCAGCGGCGGACGCGACAGATCCAGATTGGACGTGCGCCTGGGCTCGGCGGAACCCCCTGCGGCCGAGCGTGATTCGGCCTGCGCGGGCCGCGACAGCTCGGGACCGGGCGTGCGCCGCGGCTCGCCGGCGCGCGGATCCGACTGCGCGGGACGCGACAAATCCGGACCGGGTGACCGCCGCGGCTCGGCACCGCGCGGATCCGCCGGGACGGGCCGCGACATTTCCGGGCCGGTCGACCACCCCGGCTCCACGGCGCGCGGATCCGCCTGCACGGGACGCGACATTTCGGGGCCCGCCGTGCTCGAATCCGGCGCGCGGTACTGCGGGGGTGGCGGCGGCACGGCCGGGGCGTCGGCGGGCTGCCAGCCCAGGGTGGGACGCTCCGGCGCGTCGGCGGGCACCCAGCCGATGGCCGGGACCTCACCGGTCGGCGGCCCGAAGTCTTTCAAGGGCGGGCCGAAATCGCCCAGGGGCGGGCCGAATTCGGAGAGGGGTGGGCCGAATTCCGACTCGCCTCGGTCTCGTGCGTCCGACCGCCCGGACTCCTCGCGTCCGGCATCGTCTTCGGAGGCCATCACCTACAGTCCCTTCCCCATGACACAACCGTGGGGCGGTCGCGAACGGCCGCCCCACGTGTCGATTCAGTCTGTGTCAGTTCTGGACCGACCCACTCCACTGCGTGGTCACGCCCACGACGTTCACCGTTTGCGGCGCGAAATCGCCCTCCGGCAGCCTACCAACCTGAGCGGCCGCGGCGATGGCCGCTTCACCGCCCGGCTGCATCCGGATCCAGCCCTCGACCGCCGCCTTGGCGGCGTTGGCCTGGGTGGTGTCGATGTAGGTCTCGTTGGTGACGTCGGCGAAGCCGGTGGCCGACTTCAGGTCATCGATGCCCGTGGTGTGGGTGTACGTGGTGACCTTGATCTTGTTGGCCTCGACGTACTCGAGCGCGACACCGCCGTCCCCCGTGCCCGTCGGAGTGGAGTAACCCACGGTGCCGACGTAGCCGTCCAGGTTGCTGAAGTGGTGAGTGTTGGCCACGTATCCCGGCACCAGGCCGCCGCCGTCGATGTTCGCGCCGACCTCGGTGTGCGGGCCGTCCATCGGGACGACCGGCGCGGCCGGGGCCGCGTGCAGGCTGGGGGCGTTCCAGCGCGGCTGGGTCTCCTCCGGCGCGGGGCCGTTGTCGGTGAGGGTGTCCAGGTTGTTCTGGCCGTTGCCCTGATTGCCCTGACCGCCTTGACCACCCTGGCCCGGCTGTGCGGGGCGCGGGGACACCTGAGGCTGGTCCGGCTGCGGCTGCTGGGGCTTGAGCTGATCGGTCTGCGGGCCGTTGGGCGCGGGCTGGCCCGGCACCACCGCCGGCTGCACCTCGTCCTGGTTGTTCTGGCCCGGCACGGGCAGCGGCGCCACGCGCGGGGCGGTGACGCCCGGCTGCCGCGGCGTGGCCTGATCGCGCTGATCGGGCTTGGGGGCGTTGGGATTCGGCGTGGTGACGCCCGGCTGCGGGGTGGTGACACCGGGCTGCGGGGTGGTGACGCCCGGCTGGCTCGGGGTCTGGCCCTGCTGCGGCTCCGTGTCGCCCGGCTGCTGCTCGTCTTCGGGGGCCTGCACCTCGTTGGTGCCCGGCTGGGACTCGTTGGCACCCGGCTGCGCGGGGGTGGTGGGTACCGCCGGCTCGGCGGGCGCCGCGGTGGCCGGCCCGCCGGAGGCCGTCAGAATCGTCGCGACAGCGGCCGCGGCGGCCAATGGCAAGGACGTCTTGGCGACCGTGCGCGTGGGCCGCCCCGGCTTACGATGTTTCACTGTCTCGCAATCCCTTTCCCGAGCCCGGCCGGTACCCCGCAGGGGTCGACCGCTCTCCAGCTTTGTCCCTCATCGATGCCCGGTCCGCTCGTACCGGCCGCCAGGGGCCGTCCGCGGAACTCCGGTTCGGGAAAGATCGATCCCCCGCACACGAAATCAACCAACCGCCCACCAGTCACATCTCTGCCGGAAGTGAACCACACGAACAAGTTTCAGGCAACAGCTGCGCAAGGCCCTCACCGGTGCTGGGAACACACTGGTGGCGACCTGGTCAGCGGCGGAAACTCAGCCCAGGTCGTCGTGGCGCATCAGCTGGCGAGCGGCCTCGGTGATCGATCCGGACAGCGACGGGTACACCGAGAAGGTCTGGGCCAGGTCGTTGACCGTCAGATTGTTCTGCACCGCCATGGCGATCGGCAGGATCAGCTCGGAGGCGATCGGCGCCACCACGACGCCGCCGATCACCACGCCCGTCGCCGGCCGGCAGAAGATCTTGACGAAGCCGCGGCGCAGGCCCGACATCTTGGCGCGCGGGTTGGTGTTCAGCGGCAGCATCACCGTGCGGGCCGGGGTGTCGCCGTTGTCGATCGCCGTCTGGCTGACGCCGACAGTCGCGATCTCCGGACGCGTGAACACCGCCGAGGCGACCGTTTTCAGCCGGATCGGCTGCACGCCCTCGCCCAGCGCGTGGTACATGGCGATCCGGCCCTGCATCGCCGCCACCGAGGCCAGCGGCAGCAGGCCGGTGCAGTCGCCGGCGGCGTAGATACCCGGCACCGCGGTCCGCGACACTCGATCGACGCGAAGGTAACCGCCCTTGTCGAGTTCGATGCCGATGCGTTCGAGGCCGAGACTCTGGGTGTTCGGGGTGGAGCCGACGGTCATCAGCGCGTGCGAGCCGGTCACCGTGCGGCCGTCGGACAGCTTCACCACGATGCCGTCGGCGGTCCGCTCGACCGCGTCGGCTCGCGCCTGCTTGAACAGTTCCACGCCGCGCTCGGCCAGCGCGTCCTCCAGGACGAGGGCGGCGTCGGCGTCCTCGCTGGGCATGATGCGGTCACGACTGGACAGCACCTTGACCTTCACGCCCATCTCGGTGTACGCGGAGACGAATTCGGCACCGGTGACACCGGATCCGATGACCACCATGGTCTCCGGCAGTTCCTTCAGATCGTAGAGCTGCCGCCAGGTCAGGATGCGCTCGCCGTCGGGCTCCGCGCCCGGCAGCACGCGCGGACTGGCCCCCGTCGCGAGGAGCACGACGTCGGCCTCGAGCACCCGCTCCGCGCCGTCGTTCAGCGTGGCCCGCACCAAATGGGTGGCCAGGCCCGGAATCTGATCGATCAGCTGCCCGCGGCCGTTGAGGATGGTGACCCCCGCCGCCTGCAGCTTGGACCGGATATCGGACGACTGTGCCTGCGCCAGCGTCTTGACCCGGGAGTTCACCTCGGACAGCCGCACCTGCGCCTGTGCCGGATGCAGGGTGATACCGAGATCGCGGGCCCGCCGCAGATCGGTGCGTACCCCCGTGGACGCGATGAAGGTCTTCGACGGCACGCAGTCCCACAGCACGCACGCGCCACCGATGCCGTCGCTGTCGATCACCGTGACCGTCGCGCCGTGCTGAGCCGCCACCAACGCCGCCTCGTAGCCGGCGGGGCCGCCCCCGATGATTGCAATGCGGGTCATGTGCACCTCCGCTATCGACCTGCCACCCGGGATCTCCGGAACCCCCTAAACGTTATCCGCCCTGCTCCCTCCACGTTTGCTTGCACCGCCGGTGAGCCGAACCGCGCCTCCCACACGCCACCCCGCCGGTTTTCGGCGCGGCTCGGCAAAACCACCTCGGCCACTCAACCCATCACCAGCTACGCTTGCCTCGTGCCGATATACGCCGCCTACGGGTCCAACATGGACCCCGAGCAGATGCTCAAGCGCTGTCCGCACTCCCCGGTGTACGGAACCGGTTGGCTGGAGGGTTGGCGCCTGACCTTCGCCGGCGATGACATCGGCTGGGAGGGACCGCTCGCGACGGTGGTCGAGGAGCCGGGCTCGCGCGTGTTCGTCGTGCTGTACGACGTGTCCGCCGAGGACGAGCTGAGCCTGGACCGCTGGGAGGGCTCGGACTTCGGCATCCACAAGAAGATCCGGCTGCGCGTCACGCCGAGCCCCGGCACCGGTACCGAGCCCGTCCTGGCCTGGCTGTATGTGCTCGACGCCTACGAGGGCGGCCTGCCCTCCGCCAGATACATCGGAGTAATATCGGACGCCGCCGAAAAGGCCGGCGCCCCTGCCGATTACGTCCACGCCCTGCGCACCCGCAACAGCAAGAACGTGGGCCCGGGAACCTTCGGCCTCTGACCCGGCGGAAAGCACGCCGGAACGAAGTACGAGCACGCCGCCACCGGAACGACGTACGAGCACGCCGCGTCCGAATGACCTCGCCAGCGCGCCGCGTCCGGAACGACGCCGCCAGCACACCCGTCCGGAACGACATACGAGCGCGCTGCATCCGGAACGACGCGAGTGCGCTGCGTCCGGATTGATGTGGCGAGCGAGCCGCATCAATCCGGAACGACATCGCGGGGGCGCTGCGGCGCGGGTCAGTGTGCCTGCAGGACCAGAGTCTCAGTGTGCCTGCAGGACCAGGTTGGTGAGGGTGCGGACGCCGACGGCGAGGGCTCGTTCGTCGAGGTCGAAGGTGGGCTGGTGCAGGTCGAGCTGGGGGCCTCGGCCGGACCAGACGCCGAGGCGGGCCATGGCGCCGGGGACCTCCTCGAGGTACCAGGAGAAATCCTCGCCGCCGCCGGACTGCGGGGTGTCGGCGAGGGCGTCGGGGCCGAGGGCGCGGATGGCGTCCTCGAACATCCGGGTGGCGTGTTCCTCGTTGACGACCGGCGGCACGCCGCGCTTGTAGTTCAGCTGATACCGCACCCCGGTCGGGGCGAGCAGACCCTCGACGATCTCCCGGACCATCGGTTCCAGCAGCGACCAGGTGGCATGGTCGCCGGTGCGGACGGTGCCGGTGAGCATGCCGGTCTGCGGAATCGCGTTGGGCGCCTTGCCCGCCGACACGGCACCCCACACCATCACGGTGCTGGTGCGCGGATCGATGCGGCGGCTGAGCATGCCGGGCAGGCCGGTGATCACGGTGCCGATCGCGTACACCAGGTCGCTGGTCAGATGAGGGCGCGAGGTGTGCCCGCCGGGCGAGTCGAGCACCAGCTCCACGGTGTCGGCGGCGGAGGTGATGGCCCCGACGCGCACGCCGACCCGGCCCACCTGCAGCCGCGGATCGCAGTGCAGCGCGAACATCCGCGAGACGTCCTCCATGGCCCCGGCGGCGACCATGTCGATGGCTCCGCCGGGCATGACCTCCTCGGCGTGCTGGAACACCAGCCGCACGCCGACCGGCAGGTCGGGCGCCTCGGCCAGCGCCAGCGCCGTGCCGAGCAGGATGGCGGTGTGCGCGTCGTGCCCGCAGGCGTGCGACACGCCCGGGGTGGCGGACGCGAACGGCAGCCCGGTGTACTCCTGCAGGGGCAGCGCGTCCATGTCGGCGCGCAGTCCGAGGCGCGGGCCGCCGGGGCCGATGTCACAGATGAGGCCGGTTCCGGTGGGCAGCTTGCGCGGCTCGAGCCCGGCCTTCACCAGCCAGGTCTCGATGAACTCGGTCGTGGCGAACTCGGTGCGGGACAGTTCGGGGTTGGCGTGGATGTGCCGCCGCCACCCGATCAGGTCCTCCGCGTGCTCGTTCAGCCATGCGTCGACCGCCTTGCGACCACGCGCCACCGCGTTCGTGGCACCGTTCATCGATGCGCCGAGCCGTGCCGCGGTCGCGTCCGGACCGGTCACTCGCGCCGTACTCGGTGCGGTGTCCGACCCGCCGGTTGTACTCACCGAATGTCCTCCTGTCGCTGAATGCTGCGCTCCAACAACCTGTCTCTGTGAAATTGATCGCCCGCAATCGCGATTGCGGTACGCGCCAGCGCGGTGGCCCCGTCGGTCACCGCGAGGTCCGCCGACGGCGTGATGCACGCCGCGGCGAATTCCGGCTGATGTGTCACCGCGCCACCGGCTTCGATCCCGATAACCGGATGGATGCCGGGGATGACATTGGTGACGTTGCCCATGTCGGTGCTGCCCAGCGGACGCGCTGCCTCGAGGTCCGCCGCGAGCGGTACCCGTCCCATGCCGACGATCTGCTCGCGATAGGCGAACAGTAGTGCGGGGTCGGGAGTCAACTCGGTATATGTGGGCGCCAGCGTCCGGATTTCGTGGGTGCATCCGGTCGCCAGTGCTCCCGCCTCGAAACAGGCCGATGCGCGTCGCATCAGATCGTCGAGTGATGCGGAGTCGACTGCCCGTAGGTAGTACAGCAGTTCCGCATGTCCGGGCACTATGTTCGGGGCAACGCCGCCGGTCTTGACTATACCGTGCAGTTGCTGCCCGGGATTCAGATGCTGACGCAGCAAACCGAGGGCTACCTGGGTGACGGTCACCGCGTCACCGGCGTTGCGGCCCTGCTCGGGCGCCGCGCTGGCATGCGCCTCGCGCCCGTGGAAGGTGACCGCGACGTCCGCCAGCGCCAGCGAGCGCGCGCCGACGATGTCGCACGGTCCCGGATGGACCATCATCGCCAGCGCCGTGCCGTCGAACACGCCGCGCTCGAGCATCAAGACCTTGCCACCGCCGCTCTCCTCGGCCGGCGTGCCGAACACCTTCACGGTGATCCCGCACGCATCGGCCACCTCGGCCAGGCCCAGGGCCGCACCCACCGCAGCGGCGGCGATGATGTTGTGCCCACAGGCATGCCCGATCTCGGGCAACGCGTCGTACTCCGCGCAGATTCCCACCACCAGCTCGCCGCTGCCGTAGGTGGCGGTGAACGCGGTGTCCAGTCCGGCCACGGGCAGCTGGATCGCGAAGCCGCGCTCCCGCAGCGGCACGAGGGTCTTGGCGACGCTGCGCGTCTCGGCGAAGGCGAGTTCGGGTTCGGCGTGGATGTCGTGGGACAGCGCGATCAGCGCGTCGGCCGCGGCGCCGATGGCGGTGTCGGCGGCCGCGACCAGCGCGGGATCCGGCGGCTGCGCGAAGTGCGACGCGCCTGTTCCGGACTCGATCGATCCGACTGTTCGGTCCGAGTCGGGGTCGGAGGGGCGGGCGCCGGCGCTGCGTGGCATGGCACACAGTGTTGCACTGCGCACGCCTGCCCGCCCGCCGGGTTATCCGGGAGCGAATATCGGACCTCGGCGCGGCGGAACTCAGCCGGCGTCGAAGGCCAGGTTCTCCGGAGTGGTCGGAGTGGTCAGCCCGGCGAGCGCCCGCCCGTGCAGCGCGCGCTTGATCACCGGCAGGTTCGGCTTGCGGTTACCGGCCAGGGCGGCGGCCCGGGTGACGGCTGCGGCCAGCACCTTGTCGGCGTCGGCCTGCTCGTCGACGATCCCGGCCGCGATCGCGTCGGCGGCGGCGTAGCGGCGGCCCGTGGTCATCGCCTCCAGCGCGACCTGATTGGTGAGGCGCTCGGTGACCAGCGCGTTCATCGCGACGGTGAACGGCATGCCGAGGTGCACCTCGGGCAGGCACCAGTAGCCGCGATCGCCGCGCATGACCCGGAAGTCGTGCGAGGTGGCCAGCATCGCACCGGCGCCGAAGGCGTGCCCGTTGACGGCGGCCACGGTCGGCATGGAGAAGGTCAGCAGACGGCTGAACATCGAATGCACGCGGTCCAGGTACCAGTGCACACGGTCGTAGTTGCCGAACAGCCAGTCGGTGTCGAGACCGTTGCTGTAGAACTTGCCGGTCGCCACGGTGACCAGGGCGGCCGGGCCATCCGACGACTCGACCCGGTCCAGCTGCCCGTGGAACTCGTCGATCCAGTCGGGGTGAAAGCGGTTCTCGCTGTCGGTCCGGCCCTCGTTGCCGAGGTAGAGGACGAATACATCCCCGTCACGCTCCAAGTACGGCATAGGGCGAAGCATAAGTTACCGGCGAGTCGGCACCGGAACGCGCATGAGATCTTCGGCCACCACCAGCTCGCCGTGGAAGTACTTGCTCGCCTCGATGCGGTGGCCGTCGAGGTCCGGATATCGCTGCGAGAAGTGCGTGAGCACCAGCGTGCGCACGCCCGCCGCCTCGGCGACCTGGGCGGCCTCGGCGGCGGTGAGGTGGCCGAACTCGTGGGCCAGCGCGGCATCGGCGTCGAGGAACGTGGCTTCGATCACGAGCATGTCGGCGTCCTGCGCCAATTCCTCGACCCCCGAACACATTCGGGTGTCCATGACGAAGGCGAACCGCTGACCGCGGCGCGGCGTCGAGACCTCGTCGAGGGTGACGGTGCGGCCGTCGGGCAGCGTCAGGCTCCCCGCGCGTTGCAAGCGGCCGACGTCGGGTCCGGCAATGCCCAGGGCCGCCAGCCGATCCGGCAGCATCCGGCGGCCGTCCGGTTCGGCGAGACGGTAGCCGAACGTCGCCACGCGGTGCGACAGGGCAACGGCTTCGAGGTGAAAGGGCGCGTCGGGCAAGGGAATCGGGCCGTCGGTCGCGACCGGATGCGGCCGCAGTCCCGGATCGCGGTGCCGCGGCACGATCTGGCTCAGTCGCTCGAAGTAGTCGATGTCCGCCGCCGGGAAGCAGATGTCGACCGGGTGGGTCACCCGGTCCAGGTTCAGCCTGGCGAGAACGCCCGGCAGCCCCAGGCAGTGGTCGCCGTGAAAATGGGTGAGACCGATGCGGGTGATGCTCGCCGCGGAGACACCCGCGTACAGCATCTGACGCTGGGTGCCCTCACCCGGATCGAACAGCAGGCCGTCCCCGTCCCACCGCAGGAAGTAGCCGTTGTGGTTGCGTTGACGGGTCGGCACCTGGCTGGCCGTCCCCAACACGACGAGTTCACGCACGGCCTCATACTGCCCTGCCCCGCCGACCGTCGCCGGATCGCGGCTTCGCTGGGCGGTATTCCCCGCGCGGCGACCCCCGATCGACGCGACTATGGTGAGCCACATGCTTGCCGAACAGGCCGCCGCGGCGATCGCCGAACGTACGGGAGTAGCGCGCCACCGGGTCGCGGTGGTGCTGGGTTCGGGCTGGCAGGACGCGGCCGCCGAGATCGGCACGCCGACCGCCTCCGTACCGATGAGCGATCTGCCCGGCTTCGGCGCGCCGACCGCGCAGGGCCACCGGAACACTGTGCACTCGATGCTGGTGAACGACACGCCGACACTGGTGCTGATGGGCCGCCAGCACCTGTACGAGGGCTACGAGCCGGCCGATGTGGTGCACGGGGTGCGCGCGGCCGTCGCGGCCGGCGCCGACACGATCCTGCTCACGAATGCGGCGGGCGGTATCCGGCCCGGCCTGCGGGTGGGCGAGCCCGTGCTGATCGGCGACCACATCAATCTCACCGGGCGCACGCCGCTGACGGGCGCGAGCTTCGTCGACATGGTCGATGCCTGGGATCCGGAGCTGCGCACGCTGGCGCGGGAGGTCGACCCGAGCCTCACCGAGGGCGTCTACGCGGGCCTGCACGGGCCGCAGTACGAGACGCCGGCCGAGATCCGGATGCTCGGTACCGCGGGCGCCGATCTGGTGGGTATGTCGACGGTGCTGGAGGCCATCGCGGGCCGGGCCGCCGGGGCTCGGCTGCTGGGTATCTCGCTGGTGACCAACCTGGCCGCCGGGGTGACGGGTGCGCATCTGTCGCACGCCGAGGTGCTCGCCGAGGGGCACGCCGCGGCGCCGCGACTCGGCAAACTGCTGCGCGGCGTGCTGGAACGGCTGTAGTCAGGTGCCGCGCGGGCCCGAACTCACGACGCCGGAAGGACCCGGGAGGACGACGACCCGGAAGGACCGGAAGACCCGGAAGGACCCGGAAGGACACTGCCGCTGATGTTGCGATTCGGAACGGCCGGGCTGCGCGGCCCGTTGCGGGACGGCCCCGACGGCATGAACATCGACACCGTCGCGCGGGCGTCGGCCGGGGTCGCCACGTGGTTGCGGGAGCGCTGCCTGGGCGGCGGGCCGGTGATCGTGGGCCGCGACGCCCGGCACGGTTCGGCGGAATTCGCCACCGTCACGGCGGAAGTCTTCGCCGCGGCGGGGTTCTCGGTGCTCCTGCTCCCCCGCCCGCTGCCCACCCCGGTCGTCGCTTTCGCCGTCCGCGAACTGAAAGCCGTTGCCGGAGTGCAAATCACGGCTTCCCACAACCCCGCCACCGATAACGGCTACAAGGTGTACCTCGACGGCGGCTCCCAGCTGATCCCGCCCGCGGACGCGGAGATCGAACGCGCCATAGCCGCTGTGCACGAGCCCATTTCCCGTGCCGACCCCGATGCCTCCGCCCCCGACCCCACCGCCCTGTCCCTCGCCGCCGATGCGACGATCGCCGACATGGGCGAGGAGATCCTCCGTCGCTACCTCGCGCGCGTGGCGTCGCTGCCCCATCTTCTCGGCGGCCGCAGTGCCTCGGACTCGTTGCGGCGCGGCGATATTCGCATCGCGCTCACTCCCATGCACGGGGTGGGCGGGGAGTCGGCGGTGACGGCGCTGCACGCGGCCGGGTTCACGGATGTGCACGTGGTGGTGGAGCAGTTCGCGCCGGACCCGGACTTTCCCACAGTCGCTTTTCCGAATCCGGAGGAGCCCGGGGCGGCGGATCTGCTGCTGGGACTGGCGGAGAAGGTCGGTGCGGAACTGGCCATCGCGCTGGATCCGGACGCGGACCGGTGCGCGATCGGGGTGCCCGGTCCGGACGGCTGGCGGATGCTGCGCGGCGATCAGACGGGCGTGCTGCTCGCCGATTACGTGCTGGGCTCCGCGGGGCGAGATCCGTTGGTGGCCACCACCATCGTGTCGTCGCGGCTGCTGAGTAAGCTCGCCGCGGCGCGCGGCGCCCGCTACGCCGAAACGCTCACCGGCTTCAAATGGCTGGCGCGCGCGGGCGAGGGCCTGGTCTATGCCTACGAGGAGGCGATCGGCCACTGTGTGGACCCGGCGGCGGTCCGCGACAAGGACGGCATCTCGGCGGCGGTCGCGGCGGCGGACCTGCTGACCCGGCTGCGCGCGGACGGCCGCACCCTGCCCGACGCCCTCGACGACTACGCTCTCGAATTCGGCCTGCACGCCGGTGCGCAGGTCGCGCTGCGGCTCGCCGACCAGGAGGCGGCCGCCGCGGTGGTCGCGCGGCTGCGGGACACGCCGCCGGACACCATCGCCGGAATGCCGGTGACCTGCACCGACCTGCTGCGCGCACGGGGCCGGATGCGCACGGACGCATTGATTTTCGAGGGTGAGTCGCAGCGCATCGTCGTCCGTCCCTCGGGCACCGAGCCCAAGCTCAAGTACTATCTCGAAGTCGTGCAGCCGGTCCCCACCCGGGCGGATCTACCCGCCGCGAAGGAATCCGCCGCACAACAACTTTCCCGCCTCCGCGAGTTCTGCGAAGCGCGCTGATCGCTCAGCGCGGACCGAACTGCCGATCGCCCGCGTCGCCCAGCCCCGGCACGATATACGCGTCGCCATTGAGCCCCTCGTCCACCGCCGCCGTCACCAACCGCACCGGCAGGCCGGAATTCTCCAGCGCCGCAATGCCTTCGGGCGCGGCGACCACGCAGACCGCGGTGATGTCGGTGGCATTGCGGACGGCCAGCAGTTCGAGGGTGTGGCGCATGGACCCGCCGGTGGCAAGCATCGGATCCAGCACGAACACCGGGTAGCCGGACAGGTCTTCCGGCAGTGATTCCATGTAGGGCACCGGCTGATGGGTCCGCTCGTCGCGCGCGACACCGACGAAGCCGACCCGCGATTCGGGAATCAGCGCACTGGCCGCGTCGACCATCCCCAGCCCGGCCCGCAGCACCGGGACCAGCAGCGGCGGGTGCGCCAGCCGGGCGCCCACGGTCGCCGCGACGGGGGTGCGGACCTCGAAACCCGCCAGCGGTGCGTCCCGAAGTGCCTCGTAGATCAGGAAACCCGTCAGATCGCGCAACGCCGCCCGGAACCCCGGATTGGGCGTACGGGCGTCGCGCATGGTCGTCAGCAGAGTGGTGGCGAGCGGATGATCCACGATGTGCGTACGCATGGGGGAACGATAAGGTCTATTCGGGTTCGGGGCCCGAATCCGCGGTGGGATTTCCGGTCCGGTGACGGAACCGTTGCCGCGGCGCCTGCGTCGAAGTACTCGGATGCCGTAATCTGCCACCAGACCAGCACGATGGGGGATGTTGATGCACAAGATCTCGGTCGACACCGAGGGCGTCGCGGCCTACGGTGCGACAGCCGGGGGCCTGTCCGGCGAGATGGCGGCCGCCGCGGTCAGCGCGGCCGGCGCCGATCCGCTGCTGCTGGGCCCGATCTTCGGATTGATCGGTGGCGATTTCGTCACCGCCTACGCCGCCGCGCACGCGGGTCACGTGGCCGGCATCGGGGAACTGTCGGCGGTGCTGGGCAGCATGGGCGCCGCCGCGGCCGGCGCCTCGGGCGCCTACGCCGAAACGGACCTGGGCCACGCCGCCACGCTGCGCGCCACCGAGGGAGAGCTGCCGTGACGGGCGTGATCAACCTCGACGCCCTGGCCCAGCCGATCATCGAGCTGCTCACCAGCTTCGGCCACGGCGTGCTGCCGGGCGGCGGCCCGGCCGACGCCCTGCGGCAGACGTCTACCACCCTGGACGGAATTCACCAGGCGGGCAGCGCCGGCATCAACCAGATGACCAACGCCTGGCACGGCCAGGGTGGCGACGCCGCCATGGACAAGGCGCTCAGGATTCAAACGTCGGCGGCCTCCATCTCCGACCGCGGCCTGGACATGGCCGACGTGGTCACCCAGGCCGCGGCCGCCGTGCAGACGGGCCAGAAGGAACTCGACGGCATCCTCCAGTCCTTCGTCCGGTCGGTGACCGCACTCGGGCCCGCCGTGACCACACCGCCCGGCCTGGCGACGGTGGTGAGTTCGGCCATCGACCATCTGGGCCAGGCGCTGAACGTGGTCACCCGCACCCGTTCCGAACTCGACACGCACACCGCCTCGATGACGGAACTGACCCCGCCGCCGCCCACGCCGTCCGCCGCGGGCACTCCGGTCGCCGCCGCCGCGGCCGCCGCCCCGGTCGCCGCCAGTGGCCTGCAGCAGGCCGGTTCGGTGCTGGGCGCGGTGGCCTCCACCGGCGGCTCGATGATGAGCGGGCTGATGGCCACGCCCACCTCGGCGGCGAGCACGTCCTCGTCGCGGTCGAGCAACGGCAAGGTGCAGCCCGGTGCGCCGTCCGGCGAGGGCGAGCGCGGCCGCCACGGCGGCGTGATGATCACCCTGCCCGACGGCAGCCAGGTCGAGGCCCCCAACGAGAAGGCGGCCAAGGCGGTCACCTCCGCGCTCAGCGCCCAGGGCACGCCGTATGTCTGGGGCGGCAACACTCCCGGCGCCGGCCTGGACTGCAGCGGCCTCACCAAGTGGGCCTACGGCGAGGCGGGCGTGGACCTCCCGCGGCTGGCCGCCGATCAGAGCGCGGGCGCCACCCCGGTGAGCCCCGGCGACCTCATGCCCGGTGACCTGGCCATCTGGGACGGCCATGTCGCGATGGTCATCGGCAACGGACAGCTCGTGGAGGCCGGTGATCCAGTCCAGACCGGCCCGATTCGAACGGAGAACAGCGGAATGGCGTTCCACGGCTTCTACAGGCCCACCTCATGACCTCGCAGCAACCACAGCCGCAGATCCCGAACGTCACGGTGGCGGCCAGCACCAATCGCGCCGGCACCATCAGCGTCCGGGCCACCGACCAGGGCATGCCGGTGGAGATCAAGTTCGAGCGCAGCGAATACCGTTACGGCGCAAAGGCTTTGGCCGCCGAGATCCTGCGCCTGACCAAGCGGTCGGCGATCGTCGCCAAGGCCCGGCGGCGCGAGCTGCTGGCCGAGTCGGGCATGCCCGAGGAGATCTTGGACAAGCTCGGCCTGCCCACCCGCGGCCAGGCCGTCGACGAGCTGGACCGCATGGACGACGCGGATACGGGACCCACGAGCTGGATGAGGCCGGTGTGAGGGAGGCGCGAGGATGAGTGCCGAGATGGATGCCCTGGTCGCCCGGGCGACCGACAAACTGGAGGCGCTGGAGGCCGCGCTCTACGGCCTGCAGCACGTGCGCGGCCGCTACACCGCCGAGGACGACTCGGTGACGGTCGAAGTGGACTCCAGCGGCGCGCTGGTCGCGCTGGAGCTGGCCGAGACGGTGACATCCCGGCCCCCAGCCGAGGTCGGTCAACTGATCATCTGGGCGTGCCAGCAGGCCGCCCAGGACGCGGGCGCGCAGCGGTCCGAGGTGGTCGGCAAGCTGAACGCCGCGTTCGTCCCCCCGGAAGCCGGATCCCCGGAATCGGGAAGTGTTGGGGGGCGGGCCGAATAGTGCCGCGGCCGTCGACTGGATAGGCTTCCGTTCATGGCTTCTGGAGACATCGTCCCGATCGAGCTCGGCCTGACCGACGGCGACCTCGTCACACTGTGGGCACCGCGCTGGCGAGACGGTGACGACGAGTGGGAGGCATTCCTCGGGCACGAGGACGCGCTGTACGGCTTCGAGTCGGTGGCGGAGCTAGCCGCTTTCATCCGCACCAACGACGACAACGATCTGGTCGACCATCCGTCGTGGAAGGTGGTGGCGGGGCTCTCGGCGGCCGAGCTGGAGCCCGAGGAGCAGTATGTCTTCGACCTGATCGGCGTCCCCGAGCTGGCGGCGGGCGACCCCGACCCGGAAACCCTGGCGGAGCTGGAGGAGACCCTCGACATGGTCCGCACCCTCGGTGAGGTGTGCGAACTCGAGGTGGTCACCAAGTTCTTCGGCTCGCACCCGGTGCTCGGCGCGCTCCCCGCGGGGACGAGCGCCTTCATCGGCCGCGAGGGCGAGGAGCTGTGGGACCAGATCGGCGCGGCCATCGCCAAGGACTGGGACGCCGTGGTCGACGCCGTCGACTCGGCGGTGCAGACCCCGGATGTCGACGCCGAGGCGGTCGCGGTCGCGGAGGCGGAACTGCTTGCGGCCGAAGAGAATGTCGTCGACGCCGAGGACGCCGCCGACACCGAGGACGACGACATCGAACAGGTCGATCTCGCCGCGGAGGACGACGACGAGGCCGAAGAGGAAGAAGAAGAGGAAGAGGAGACCTTCTGGCACGAGGTCGGCATCGACCCGGTCAAGATCGTCACCTCCGCCGACACCTTCTACACCCTGCGCTGTTACCTCGACGACGAGCCGGTGTTCCTCGGTTCGGGTGGCACCATCACGGTCTTCACCTCCGAGCGCGCCCTGGCCCGCTACCTGGCCGACGACCACGACCACGACCTGGCCCGGGTGAGCACCTACGGCGAGGTGCAGACCGCGGCCACCGACGGGTCGCTCGAGGTCGAGGTGAGCGACGAGAACGTCTACGTGCTGCCGGGTCTGGCCGACGACCTCGCCGAGGGCCCCAAGGTGGTCGATATCGACCAGCTCGACCTGGCCGTCGAATTGTTCACCGACGCGGCGGATTACGCCAACGACGACAGTGTGGAGCAGGCGCTCGCCAAGTCGACCCCGCTCGGCTGGTACGTCTCCTACCTGCTGGAGCCGGACCCGAGCCGACTGGCCCCGAGCCCGCCGTTCACGGCCGAGGCCGAGCAGTGGCGGGCCCTGGAGCAGGCGTTCGAGACCCGGCTGCAGAAGGGCTGACCGGGCTCAGCCGAGCAGCACGGCGTAGCCCGGCTTGATCACCTCGTCGATGATGCGGAGCCGATCCGGGAACGGGATGAAGGCCGACTTCATCGCGTTGATGGTGAAGCGTTCCAGGTCACTCCAGCCGTAGTCGAAGGTCTCGACCAGCTTGAGCATCTCCCGGCTCATGTCGGTGTCGCTCATCAGGCGGTTGTCGGTGTTCACCGTGACCCGGAACCGCAACCGGGCCAGCAGGTCGAACGGGTGCTTCTCCAGCGAGGGCACCGCCCCGGTCTGCACGTTCGACGACGGGCACAGCTCGAGCGGAATTCGCATGTCCCGCACGTAGTTCGCGACCTGCCCCAGGCGCGGCTCGGTATCGGAGTCGACGATGTCGTCGGTGATCCGGACGCCGTGGCCGAGCCGGTCGCAACCGCAGAACGCCACCGCTTCGTGAATGGAGGGCAGCCCGAACGCCTCCCCGGCGTGGATGGTGACGTGGGCGCAGTTGGCGCGCATGTACTCGAAGGCGTCGAGGTGCCGGCTGGGCGGGTAGCCCGCCTCGGCGCCCGCGATGTCGAAACCGCCCACCCCGCGGTCGCGGAAACGCACGGCCAGTTCGGCGATCTCCAGGGAGCGGGCGGCGTGCCGCATGGCGGTGAGCAGACAGGTCACCCGGATCGGGGTACCCGCCTCGGCGGCCAGGGCGGACCCTTCGTCGAATCCGGCCAGGGTGTGCTCGACCACCTCGTCCAGCGAGAGTCCGCGCTCCAGGTGCTGCTCGGGTGCGAAGCGCACCTCGGCGTACACGACGCCGTCGGCGGCCAGGTCGAGGGCGCATTCGCGCGCCACCCGCCGCAGCCCCTCGGGGGTCTGCATCACCGCGACGGTGTGGGCGAAGGTTTCCAGGTAGCGCTCGAGCGACCCGCTGTCGGCGGCGTCGCGGAACCACTGGCCCAGGGCATCGGCGTCGTGTGCCGGAAGCTGGTCGTAACCGCAGTCGATAGCCAGCTCGAGGACGGTTTGCGGACGCAGCCCGCCGTCGAGGTGATCGTGCAGCACGGCCTTCGGGGCCTGGCGGATCGAGGCAAGGGTCAAAGGCATCGGTCCAGTCATGTACCGACGCTATCCGCATCCGACCGGTTCCGCAGCGGACTCGGCGCGTGTCCACTCACCGGCTGGCATGTCGTTGCCGGAATGTCGCCCGCGTGTCGCCGGGGTAACGCGCGGCGCGACCGTGCCGCCGTCGAATTCAGTACTTGGCCATCAGATACGAACCGGCGATGAGCAACACGCACCCGGCCAGCCGCTGGACGGTGAGCCGGCGGCGCGGAAAACCCATAACGCCATAGTGATCCATCGCCGTCGCCAAGAGCATCTGACCGGCGATGATCAGCGCGTTGAAGGTGCTCACCCCCACGCTGGAGGCGACCGTGATCATCGCGAAAATGGCCGCGCCACCGGTCAATCCGCCGAACGGGGCCCATCGGGGCATGGCCTTCAGCTCGGCCCGCGACGGCCAGTGCCGGTGCGGCGAGAGCGCCGACGTGACGGCGAAGATGAGTCCGACGCCGGTGAGCGCCACCGCGTAGGAGATCACTCCGCACAGAAAGACGTTGTGCAGGGCCAATTTCAGGGAGTTCTGGCACCCCGCCTCCACCGACCGCAGCGCGCCGCCCACGAGCATGAACACGAGGACGAGAGCCATGAGGCGGCGCGGCAGCGACGTGCGCGCGGTGGTGGTCGTGGTCATCGGATGCCCTCTCCCGCGAGGACGGCGGGCCGCCGCTCGGACGGTGCCTCGCCGGAGTCGCTGGCCATCAGGTAGACCGCTCCGGTGATGAGCACGGCGGCCAGCAACCGCGGCGGCGTCAGTTCCCGCACCTCGAACCCCATCAGGCCCAGATCGTCCATGACCAGCGCGACCAGCATCTCGCTCACGATCACGACGGCATTGAAGGTGGCCACCCCGACGAACTTGGCGACGGTGATCATGCCGACCACCGCGACGCCGCCGATCAACCCGCCGAACGGCGCCCACCACGGCATCTGCCGCAGCTCCGCCATCGACGGCCACGGCGACTCCGCGACCACCACCGACACGGCCAGGAAGATCGAGAATCCGATCAGCGCAACGGCATACGACACCACGGCACACAGCCAGAGGTTCTTCAGATGGATCTTCTGCGTGTTCTGGCAACCGACCTCGACGGATCGCAATCCGCCCGCGGCCAGGATGAACAGGAAGACCAGCCCAAGAGCGAGAGCACTCACGAGCGCACGTCCTTCGATCGATCGTCGGTGACGCGTTTAATGTACCGTTAGATAACGGTACATTAAATAGGTATCGCGATATTCCCTGGTCAGGGTGCCAGAAGCAGCGCGCCTACCGCCCCGGCTGTCGCGGTGGCCGCGAGCACCGCTCCGGTGGCCACGAAGCGTCCGAGCGGCACGCGCACACCGTGCGAGCGGCAGAACTCCAGGCACAGCAGCGTCGCGAGCGAGGCCCACGGGGTAACGATCGATCCGATGTTGGTTCCGATGAGCAACGCGAGCAGTTGGTCGTGGTGCCCGGGCTCGATCACCACCTCGCCCGCGGTGTACGCCGGGAGATTGTTGGCCACATTGGACAACCCGGCCCCCGCCGCGGCCGCGCGGAAGGCTCCGACCGCGCCCGGATCCGCGCCGATCAACGTGTGCATCAGTGTGGCGAGTCCGAATCGGCCCAGGGTCGGAACCACCAGGAACAAGCCGACCACGAAGACCAGCAGCCGCCACGGCAGCAGCGAAAGCCGCAGCGCGGACCTGTCGAAGACCGCGAACGCGCCGACCGCGAGCAGCGCCGCGGCCAAGGCGGCGACGCCGATCAGATCCCCGACGATCGGGATCGCGACGATGAACAACAGGCAGGCCGCGCCGGTGAGGTAGAGCAGGGCGCGCGCCCGCCGGTCCGCGATCCGGACGGGCTCCGGCGGCCGGTAACGGTCCACGCCCCGGCGTCCGCGCCGCCAGTACCACACCCACAGCCACAGCATCGTCGCCGCGATCGAAACCAATTGCGGCAGCCACATTCTCGCCGCGAACTCGGTGCCCGCCAGCCCCACCCGGTCGGCGGCGAGCAGATTGGTCAGGTTCGACACGGGCAGCAGCAGGCTCGCCGTATTGGCCAGCCACAGGGTGGTCATGGCCAACGGCAGCGGCGGAATGCGGGCGGGCGCCGCCAGCGCCAGCAGCACCGGCGTGAGCAACACCGCGGTGGTGTCGAGGTTGAGCACGATGGTCGTCGCGGACGCGAAGGCCACGCACGACACGAACAAGGCCGGATAGTAACCGCGTCCGACGATCGCCAGCCGATACGCGATCACGTCGAAAACCCGCGCCCGCCGAGCCAGCTCCGCGAGCACGATCACACTGCCGAGGAACAACAGCAGCGGCCCGATCCGCCGCATGTTCGCCACCGCCTCGTCCCGCGGCAGCAAGCCGGTGACCACGCACAGCAACCCGGCGACCAACAGCCCGAGCCGCACCCGATCAAGCACACGCGCCGGCCGATCCGCCGCAACCTCCTCGGCACTCCCGTCACCCCGCTGCGCGGTGCCCACTCGCTCAGACACGCGCCCATCATCCCAGCCACCCCCGCACGGATTCCTGTGCGTGGGGAGCCACGACGCCCCCTCCCGCATACCGATCCGCGAGCGAGCCGTCCCGGCGACCCAAGCCACCACCCCGGCTGCCCGAGCCACCATCCCGGCAAGCCAAGCCACCATCCCGGCATGTTCTCGGCCGGGCCGTGCTGGGATCACGATGTGGACCGTCGAGCACGCGGGAGATTCCCCGGCCTCGCCTGCTCGCTGTCGCCGAGGTGATTCAGGGAGCGATGCGGTCCAGGACGAGTGGGGTGGGGGCGACGGGGTCCGGGCCGATGGCATAACCCGCGCGGAGCGTGTCGAGGGCTACCGGGATGGTGTCGGGGGTGTCCGTGTGGAGGGTGAACAGGGGCTGGCCCGTGGTGACGGCATCGCCGGGCTTGGCGTGCAGTTCGACTCCCGCTCCGGGTTGCACCGGATCACCCTGGCGCGCCCGCCCGGCTCCGAGCCGCCAGGCGGCCAGCCCCACCGCCATGGCGTCGAGGCGGGCGAGGGTGCCCGAGGCCGCGGCGATGACCGTCTCGCGATGGCGGGCCTCGGGCAGGGGCGCGTCCGGGTCACCGCCCTGCGCCGAGATCATCGCCCGCCAATGGTCCATGGCGCGGCCGTCGGCGAGCGCCGCGGCGGGGTCGGCGTCGGGAATTCCGGCCTGCGCCAACATTTCCCGAGCCAGCGCGAGGGTCAGCTCGACGACATCGCCGGGTCCGCCACCGGCCAGCACCTCGACCGCTTCGGCCACCTCCAGCGCGTTCCCGGCGGTACGGCCGAGCGGGGTGTCCATCGCGGTCAGCAGCGCCATCGTGCGCACGCCCGCGTCGACCCCCAGTTCGACCATGGTGGTGGCCAATTCGCGCGCCGATTCGATGTCCTTCATGAACGCGCCGCCACCCACCTTGACGTCGAGCACCAGCGCCGCGGTGCCCTCGGCGATCTTCTTGCTCATGATCGAACTGGCGATCAACGGGATCGACTCCACCGTGCCGGTCACGTCGCGCAGCGCGTACAGCCGCTTGTCGGCCGGGGCGAGGTCGGCACCGGCGGCGCACACCACCGCGCCGATCTTCGGATCCGCCGCCAACTCCCGCATCAGCGGCACCGGCACGTCGGCCCGCCAGCCGGGTATCGACTCCAGCTTGTCCAAGGTGCCGCCGGTGTGGCCGAGCCCGCGCCCGGACAGTTGCGGGACCGCCGCCCCGCACGCGGCCACCAGCGGCGCCAAGGGCAGCGTGATCTTGTCGCCGACACCGCCCGTGGAGTGCTTGTCGACGGTCGGCCGGGGCAGGTCGGTGAAGTCGAGCCGCCGCCCCGACGCGATCATCGCCCGGGTCCACCGCGCGATCTCCCGCCGTGTCATGCCGCGCAGCAGAATCGCCATCGCCAGGGCGGACATCTGTTCGTCGGCGACCTCGCCGCGCGTGTAAGCGTCCACGACCCAGTCGATCTGCTCGTCGCCGAGTTCGCCGCCGTCTCGTTTCGCCGTGATCACCGATACCGCCGAATGCGCGCTCACCATGGCGAACAGCCTGGCAGACCCCTTTGCCGCACGCGTGAATAGCGCTCGGAAAGTAGCCACATCCTCGTCGGCGTGCCGAATTTCACATATCGCGCTGCCCCGCAGCCAAATCCGACGGCCCGAAGGCATCGGGCAGCAAACTCCGCAGCGGCACCGGGCCGTCGCGGTGATCCACCAGCATTTCCGCGCCGCCGTGCTCGTAGAGCACCTGACGGCAGCGCCCGCAGGGCATCAGAATCGCCCCGCGCGAATCGCAGACGGCAACCGCCAGCAACCGCCCGCCACCGGTCGCGCAGAAGTTACCCACGAGTACACATTCGGCACAGAGGCCGAGCCCGTATGAGAGATTCTCCACATTGCAGCCGGTGACCACTCCCCTATCGGTCCATCCCGCCGCCCCGACGGGGAATCTCGAGTAGGGCGCGTACGCGTTGCCCATCGCTTCGAATGCCCTGGTACGAAGCATTTCCCAGTCGATATCCATGCGCCTCATCCTTCCGAAATCTCGTTGCCCGCGAGCCGCCGCGCCGCGCCGCGCGGCTACTCGGCGGGCCGGATTGTCCCGGCATTGTCCCGGCATAGGCCGGCGTCGCTCAGCGCGCGGGTCACTTCCTCGTTGTCGTGCCACAGCCGCGCGTACCGCTCCAGGGTGTATTTCGAGCTGCTGTGTCCCATCCGCTCCATCACCAGCTTCGGCGACGCCCCGCCGTTGATCAGCACGCTGGCGTAGTAGTGGCGCAACGTGTAGAACTGCATCCGCTCTAGGCCCGCCGCCGCGCGGATGCGCCGCCAGTGGCTGGACCAGGTCGACCGGTGCCAGTCCTTCCCGCCGGTGAACCGGAAGACCACGTCCTGTTCGCCGATTTTGTAGTCGGCCAGCTTGCAATGGCGTTCGAGCGCCTGGCCCACCTCGTGGCCGAAGGCGACGCGGCGAATCTTGCGGCTCTTCGGGAGCCCGAACTCCACTGCGGCCGACTTCATCTTGCGCTGCCGCACCACTTGAAGTTCCCGGCCCACGGTGTTCATGCGCTGCACGCCCAGCAGCTCCCCCGGACGCACGCCCGTCCCGGCGGTGACGATGATCTGCTCGGCGAACAGCGGCGCTACCTTGGCCGCGATGTCGTGCAGGTGCCAGACCTGTTCGGGGGTGGGCAGCTCCCGTGGGTCGATCGGCTCCACCACCAGCGCCCCGGCCGGGTTCTTCACCTTCTTCATGGGATTGCGCGGGATCAGCTGCTCTTCGAAGGCAGCCCCGAACATCATGCTCACGACGATGCGGCGGCCGTCGATGGTAGACGGCATTAGCTTGACCTTGTTCCACTTGCGTTCGGCGAGTTCGTTCATCCAGCGACCCATTCGGCGGCCGTCGACCGCTAACGGTTCGTCGCCGAGGCCGGACGGTTTGATGTCGAGCTCAACGACCGTCTTGTAGAAGCGGCGCGTTTCTTCGTCGATGCCGGTGAGGGATGCCACCCACTCGTCCGCCCACTCGCCTACGGTCCAATCGCGGTCGCGGGGGTCGATCCACTGCTTGCGGCGGATCGACTCGATTTCCTGGTTGAGCCAGTGCGCCGCGGTGCCGGGTTCGCCCACACGTCCCTTGCGTGAGAACGACTTCGAGTACTCCTCTCCACCGGGCGGAGTGATGCGTGCGATGTAGGTAATCGTCTCGCGCCCAGTGGATTTCGACGTTCGGACCCTTCGCTGGATCCAGCCCAGTTCGCCTTTAGCCAACGCGTGGCTCCTGCATTTCGAGCATCGCGTTGACGACGCCGAGCACGGCGGCGATGGATTCGGGGGGCAGGTCGCTGGCGCGCTCGGGGATGAGGTCGACCAGTCGTGATCTTGAATCGACTTGCAGGCCAACCGATGTCGCGATGGCGAGCACGACCGTTCTCTGCGGAACCCGTAACGCGGCGGCGATGGCTGCGATAGAACTGGGGTCGGGGAACGTACGTAACGGTTTGGTTGCTATCTGTTGCCAGCGGGCTGCTCCGAGTCCCCCGCCCGAGTCTCGCTCGAGATCGGCGTAGGAGCGCCCGCCTTTCGCCGTGCCGATCAATTCTTTCAATTCCATGAGGTGGCCTACCTTTCGATCACTGGTAGGTGCCTACCTGCCCCCTTCTGGACAGATAGGCGGGGTGACCAGCCCCCGCACAGCGTAGAACGATTATCGCGGATTATCGAATGCCTACCAAGAGTTTGCTGAATCCATACTGCTAGTTGACTTTTGAAGCTTCACACGCTGGAATAAGCCGCAGTGATGGCCTACGAATAGCGGGGTGGGCCACCCAACACAAGGAAGTGAGGGGGTGGACGCGCGTTGAGACTTCGATCCCCGGAGACCCTTCGGGCGTTGATGCACCAATCCGGATTGTCGACACGGGAGTTGGCGCGGCGGGTTGGCTCCCACCACTCGTTCATCGACCATTTGCTGTCTGGTCGCAAGGACACATGTGCGGCGGATCGTGCGGACAAAATCGCGTCCGCGATCAAGGCCCCCACAGATGTGTTGTTCGAGAACGAGTTTGGGCCGTACGAAGGCGACCGCGATGACAGCTGAGGTCGAATGGATGACGGCGGCGGAGGTCGCCGAGCTGTGGCGGATCACGCCGCGCGAGGTCCAGCGGATGGCGTCGCGGGGAGAGATCGCGCACATGCGCATCGGGAACAGGATCAGGATCGCCGCGCAAACGGTCCTGGACTACCAGCGGTCACACACCACGCGGGCACGTTCGCCGCGGCGCTGAATCGTTACTCCGAGACGTCTTGACAGGAATGCGGTATGTACCACATCGCCGGTACCCTCCTGAGCTATGCCACGGGAGCTGACCGAGCGACAACAGCGGAACCTGCGAGAGATCGCCCGGGTGGTCGCGCAGCAGGCAAAGCTGGAGCGCCGGCGGGACGCGCTCATACTCGAGGCGGCGGAGGACCTACGGACTCCCCGGGCCTTGATCGCCGAGGCGGCCCAGCTGTCGGAGCCGCAGGTGTACAAGATCAGACGCGACGAGTTGAAGCGGCGAGAACAGCCGCCTGAGCTGTAGACGACTTGCCAAAAAGCTATTACGGATAATAGAGTTAGGGGGCCAGCGGACACCACTCCACTGACCCCACTTATAACCAAATGCCGATGCGGAACGACTGGAAATCACAACCGCACGGCCGTAAGCAGGCTACCCTCAGTGCCTACCTGGGTGCAACACCACCGCCCTGGTAGCGCCTACTGGCGGTGCGTTATCTGCCTACCGCCGTAGGTTTTGCTCGTCCTTTCTCCCGCAGTCGGAGAAAGGAAATCCCATGCAGTGGCTCACCAATCGCGAGGCCGCGGCGAAGCTTCGCATACAGCCGGTGACTCTGGCCCGGTGGCGTATGCAGGGGCGCGGCCCCCGCTACGAGAAGTTGGGCGAAGGCAAGTCGGCCCGGATCCGGTACCTGGACCGGGATGTCGAGAAGTGGATGGCGGACCCGAACCGCGACGCTCCGGCCGATGCGCAGGTGAGCGCATGAATTCCCCTGCACCGCAAGGTGATCCGGAGATGCTGGCCAACCGTGCCGTCGTGCTCCATGCGGCGCTCGCGGTGATCGAGAAGGAGAAGTCCCTCGCGAAGGCCGGGCTCTCCGGCCAGCTCCCGCGCGGCTCGAAGCTGACCTCTCACCATCCGGTGACCAGCCGGGCGCTGGGCACGGTGTCGATGTCGGACCCGGCCCCGGCCGCGAAGGTCGTCGATCCGGCCGCGTTCGAGGCGTGGGTCCGCGCCCAGTACGCGGACCAGCTGGAGGAGCGGCTGGTGCTCGGGCCGGTGGAGGAGGTCGCGGCCGTGCTCGCCGAGCATGCGCCGCACCTTGTGTCCACGGTGACGGAGATCCCGAAGGACGTGGAGAAACGGGCGCTCCGGGAGGCGGCGGAGACGCCGGTGCCGGGGACGGTCCAGTACACGCCGGGCGGTGTGGTGTCGGTGCGTGCGAACGCCCGCGCCGAACAGGTGGTGCGGGAGCTGCTGTCCGCCGGGCCGATCGCGCTGCTGGCGCTGGAGGCGTGATGGACGACGGCATGACCTTCACACCTCTCACGCCGAAGGTGATGGAGGCGTTCTCGCGCGTGATGGAGGAAGTCCGCGAGATCGGCAAGAAGGACCGGAACAGGGACCAAAACTTCATGTTCCGGGGCATCGACACCGTGATCAACACGGTCGGCCCGCTGCTGCGCAAACACGGCGTGGTGATCATTCCGACCGCCGAGAGCATCGAGACGGAACGCTACGTCACCAACAAGGGCACGGCGATGAAGAACGCCACCGTGCGGATGCGGTACACGGTGCATGGTCCGGCCGGTGACTCGTTCGAGGGGGTCACCTACGGGGAGGCGGCCGACAGCGGCGACAAGGCCGTGAGCAAGGCGCAGTCGGTGGCGTACCGGGTGTTCCTGCTCCAGTCGCTCACCATCCCCACCAATGAGCCGGACCCGGACGCGAGCAGCCACGAGCGCTCCAGCGTGCACCCCGCGCAGGCAGCGCGGGAGGAGCTGCTGGCCGTGCTCAAACGCAAAGGTGTCCAGCCGGACGACGCTATGCAGCGATTCGCGGCCGACAACGACGGCATGGACATCCGGGCATGCAACGACCCCAGCCCGATCCACGCCCTGACCGCGCACTACAGCGCATTGCCGGAGGCCGTCGGTGAGCAGTAACCCGCCCAAGGCCCGCGAGGTGTGGTCACCCGTCGCTGTCGAGCGGCGGCTGGCCGAGATCGACCACTTGATCACCCGGGGCGTCGATGCGCTGGCCGAGGCGTACGCCCGATACGCCCACGCGAAGAACGAGCTGGAGAAGGCCAACGCCCGCGAGTACATGCGGTACAACGGCCCGGCACACGCGAAGAAGTACGCCGCGATCGTCGCCACGGCGGCGCTGCGCGACGAACTCACTCTGGCCGATATCGCCTACCACTACGCGAAATCACGTTCGGAGGCGCTGAAGGATCAGCTCAGCGCGGTGCAAAGTATCGGGGCCTCTATCCGCGCGCAATACGAGATCGCCGGGCGGGGCGCGGCATGAGGAGGACTGCGCCGTCTCCGGCGACGGTCGACATCGTGAAGGCCCGCTCCGGCTCAGCGTGCGAGCACTGCGCCGGACGCCGAGGTGTGCAGATCCATCACCGGCGCCCGCGTGGCATGGGCGGTACCCGCCGCGCCGACAGCAACAGCCCGGCCGCGCTGCTGCACCTGTGCCTGGAATGTCACGGCCTGATCGAGAGCCGCCGAGAGTGGGCGCTGGCCAACGGCCTGCTGATCCGGCAGAACGCCGACCCGGCCCTGACCGCGGTCCTACTGGGAGGCCGAAACGTACTGCTGGACAACGAAGGCCGGTACCTACCGGCCTTCGACGACAACTGACCACCACGGCCCCGAGCAGACCGCTCGGGGCCTTTCCGGCGAGAGAGAACACCATGACCGATCGACGGATTGAGCCGTCACCAGACGCCGGGCTCCTGCCCGATCACCTGTGGGACGCAGCCAGCGTCCGCCCCCGCGGCGTCCGCTTCGCCCAAGTGCCGCTGTGGCTCATCGAGGCCGGCGCCAGCGGCACGGCGATGAAGGTGTGGGGCGCGATCGCGCGCCGGATGAACGCGAAGACGCGGCAGGGGTTCCCGAAGCGGAAGACGCTCGCGGAGATGATCGGCATGTCCTTGTCGGCGGTCGATCGGGCGCTGCGGGAGCTGCGCCGTCTGGGCGCCCTAGTGTGCCGTCCTCGCTGGCGGGCCGACGGCGGCCGGTCCAGCAATGACTACCTGCTGTTGTGGGAGCCGCTGACAGACCTGCTGAGCAGCGTGGATGCGGGTACCCCCCTCGTCATTTCCGACGAGGGGCCCTCGTCGGATGTGGTGATGGGGAGCACGCCGGAACCGGTCGGTCCGGCCGCGCCCGCGCCGACCAGCGCCCCACCGGTGACCGGCGGAGAGACCGGTACCCCCCTCGTCATCGGTGACGAGGGGGTCCGGGGGTTGATCGAGAGCTATCAAGATCCAGGGGGATCAATACGGCCGGGCGCGCTGGGCGCGGAGCCTGCGGGCGGCGCGGGGTCGCCGCTCCCCACCACTTGCCCTCAACACCCGGAGGGGACACCGGAGCCGTGCGGGCCGTGCCGCTGGTATCGGGTCACCGCGAAGGCCAGGGAGGAGGAGCGCGCCGCTGCCGCCGAGCAGGCCCGCCAGGAGGCGGCGCGGGCGCGCGCGGCCCAGGTCGCTGCCGCTGAGCACCAGCACCGGCTCGCCGCGGCTGCTGGGTGCGACGACTGCGACGCGGAAGGCAACCGCCCCGACGGCAGTATCTGCGACCACCGCAACGACGCTGCGCGCCTGGCCGCCGTCGCCGCGTTCCGCGTCGCGCAGGCCACGAAGCCGCGCCGCTTCTCCCGTCCGCGCTGGACCCGCCAGCGGCCTGCTGATCTGCCGCTGCCCGCCCCGGCCCCGATACCGGGGGTGACCGGGTGAACGATCGCCTCCCACCGCCGCCGCCCGGCACCTATCTGGGCCCGAAGGACCAGACATTCGGGCCGCACAGCGACCCCGCGTGCAAGTTCTGCGATGAGTACGGGTGGGTGCACGACCCGTACGACCGGTATGGGTGGGCGATTCGCTGCCGCCACGATCCGCACCAGCTCCGCCCGGTCAAACCCGCCGATGTGCACGAGGCCGCGCGGATGATCCGCGAAGGCCGCCGCCGCGAGGAAGCGCAACCGGGCTTCTATCAGCGCGGCAACGGCCCCGACCCCGCCGAGCCCCGCCGGGGTCGCTCATGACCCGCCGCGACGAAGACCAGATCCCGCTCCTGGAGGTGACCCCCGTGACCGTGGTACCGCTACACCAGCCCCGCTGGGAGCCCGACGCGATGTTGATCGAATCGGCCATCGCCGGGCGCGTCCGCTACGCCAACCTCCAACCCCACGAAAAACCCTGGCTCGTCGCGCAACTCACCGCAGCCGGGCACACCACAGACACCATCGCCGCCTGGCTGCACTGCTCCCGCCGCACAGTCCAGACAGCCCGCTCCGAACCCGTCGGCGTGCTCACCGCCGCGCTGCTCGCCGCCGAGCGCGCCCAGGCCGACGCCGAACACCGCGCCCGCGCCGCCCGCATCTCCCCGGCCGCGATCACCGACCTGGTGCGCGAAGTCGAACGCCTGAAGGCCACCCGCGGCCAGCTGATCGACCAGCTCGCCGAGATGCGCCGCAAATGCGACACCCCCTGTCCACCGCAGATCGTGATCCTGCACCCGCCCCGCCGGCGCGCGCGCCGGGCGCCGGAGTGCACACTGCCGCTGTTCGAGATGGGCGCGTGATGGCTGCTGTGAGCGCGACGTCATCGCCGCCGACCAGGTTCGCGCCGATGGGCCGCAAACGAGCGAGATACGAGATGGCCACCCGCTTCTCGGGCATCCCCGGCTACGTCCCGTCGGGCCCGATCGCCGACCACATCGAAGAACTGGCCGGATTCGGTCTGCCACTGTCCTCGATCGCCCGCGACGCCGGATGCACCCCCGAGTGCGTCGAGAGCATCCTGCGGCGGATGTGGAAGACCACACGCATCCGGCAGGCGACCGCTATCAAGGCCGTCACCTTCCACCCGAACGAACGCCAGGAGATCGTCCTGGCCATCGGCGCGGTGCGCCGGTTACAGGCACTGCACGCGATCGGCTGGACCTGGCAAGCGTTGTCGGCGCACACCCCCGGCATCTCCGCATCGCTGCTGTCGCAGATGGCCCGGCCGGGTGCCGACCGCATCATCATGTCGTGGACCGCCTGGCGCACTGTCCACGATGCGTACGAAAAGCTCTCCGGCACACCAGGAACCCAAGGTCGCGCGAAACATGCCCGCCTCGCCGCCGAACGTCGCAAATGGCCGGCACCGCTGGATTGGGAGGACCTGGACATCGACGACCCCCGCGTAACCGCGGTGCGGTCGGGGCCGCCGAAGGTGACCCAGTGGACGGTGGCTGAGGACCGCCGCGAGCGTGCGCAGGTGCTGAGTGAGGAGGGGGCGTCGGTGGAGCAGATCGCCGAACGGCTGGGTGTCACTCCCCGTCAGGTGGAGCGCTACCTGGCCGAGGCGAAGCGGGAGGACTCCGCAGCCTGAGACCGCTACGAATATACACATTTTCGTAGGTGTATTCGATTTGCGATCTTGTGTGACTAGCACCCTTAAATCGGAACTTGAATCCACCCTTATGTCGAGGTACATTACAAAGGTTCGACGGATTGAGCCGTCACACCCAACCGGATGGAGCCGGAATTGCGAATCACCTATTGGATCGTGCTGGTCGGCAACGGCCACGAAGTTCGACGCCTGCGCGTCGACTACTCCGCCGCCGACAACACCGAAACCGCGGTGCGTGCCCGCATCACCGCGATGCTGTCCCCCGACTGGACGGTGGACGCCTGCTTCTCCGTCTACGCCTCGCCGCAGACCGTGGCTTTCCTGGATGCCCTGCTCGCTGCCGGGCTCGGGTGCTGACCATGAGCACACCGGAATGGATGCTCACCAACCCCGACGCCCACGACGACGAGTTCCCGGACTACGGGCGCGCCGAGGTCGCGGAGGCCGCCGTCCGCCGCCTGCTCGACTACGTGGGCGCGTACGGCGACGGCGTGGTGCACACCATGGTCCTTCGCAGCTGGAAGGCGTCGCCACCGTGCGGCGGAAAGCAATGCACCGACGACCGGTGTGGGCACCCCACCCACGAAGAGGTGCAGCGTCACCCGCTCTACACCCGCGACATCGAGGGCATCGCGCTCCTGGTCCGTGACGCCCTCCTGCGCATCCCCGCCGACGGGATGAGTACCGAGCACGGCACCGAGTACACCGACGTCCACGGCGACGCCCGGACCGTCCAGACCAGCAGCCGCGACACCGCCATCGCCATGCGCGACGACATCCGCCGCGTCCAGGCCCGTCAGCAGCGCAGCCCGGACGCCGAGGTGGTGTTCCGCGCGGTCGGTCCCTGGATGACCGACCCCACCGCCCCGCCGCCACCGCTGTGACCCCGCCCCGCCGCCAGGTGGACGTCCACGAGCTGGCCGGTACCCGCTATGCGTTCGGCGTCTGGATCGCGTCGTGCACCTGCACGTGGGAGTCCGCGGGCTACCTCAAAGAGAAGCGCGCTATCGCGCATCTCGATCGGCATATCGAGAAGGAAGCGAAGCGCCAATGACACGCAACGAGCATGTGTACCGGCTGGTGATCGACAGCTATCCGACCCCGGACGGCCTGCCGTTCACCGATCAACCCGCGAATGTCTGGGGCATGGTCGGCGAGCCGGACGCCCCGCCATGGCTGCCCGCCCGCGGCCTCATGAGGTTGTGGAAACGCTCCGACCCTGACACCGGCCTGACCTACTTCGTGCCGCCGGACTTCCGGCGGCATCGCCGGTTCTTCAATCTCGCCCCGGCCCGGTTCTGGCAAGGCCACGCCATCGCGCTCGGCTGCACCGCACACGTCGACACTGCGGTCGTCGGCCCCTACCGGCCCGTCCGCACGCGGAAACGCGCGGGAGGAGGCGACACCACCACACCCGAATCCACAACCAACGCAACCGAATAGGAGAACCCATTGAGTGCGGCCATCCAGAAAGGCGACACCCGGTGACCAACCCCGAGGATCCGGTGCTCGCCGCCATCGACGCTCTGGAGCGCGACGAGATAGACGACCTCGTGGAGCAACAGCTGACGAAGGGCATCCGCTCCGGCGAGTACCGCCCGCACCGCCCGCCCCGGCCTGTGCCCGCGGTGGTCCCGCCCAGGCCGCCGATCGGCCTGCCGCCGCCCCGGCCCGTAACCCCGAGTGAGGCAGCCACCGGCCTCCAGGCCGTGGCTCGGGCGCTCGCAGTGGCGCTGGCACCCATCACCCGGCAGTTGCAGGCGATCGCCGCGGCGTTCCGCCCGCGGCCCGCCGCGCCCGAAACCGCCGACGATACCGAGAGCGACCGACAGAAATGACACCCGGAACGGATATCTCCGACGTCCTGGACGCGCTGCACTCCGACCCGTCCCCGGTGTCGCGCATCGTCTCCAAGATCCTGGACGACGTCACCGGCCGCTGGCCCGCCGCCTGGGACACCACCGCGCCCCGCCGGCAAGCCGAGATCGTGGAGCACTGGGAGCGCCTGGTGCACGAGGCGCTGGCCGACGCAGACACCACGGTCTCCCCATCCGGGATGATCCGCGTCCACGTCCAGCCCTCCGGCGGCGACCGCGACCGCATGGCCGCCGAAGCCCGGACCGTCATCGCCGCGCTCACACAGGCGTTCTTGCCTCCCGCCGAGGCCCGCCCGCCAATCGCCGGAACCTTCACCTATCCGGCGATCGGAGTGACCGAACCGCTCCCGTACAACGCGACCGGCGCCGAAATCGACGCCGCCGCGAGAAAGGACCAGGTCCAGTGACCGCCGCGTTCTGGGTCGCGCTCATCGCCTCCCTGCTCTTTCTCTACATGTTCGACACCGCGCGCCTCACCGAGAGCGAAGCCCTCCTCCCGTTCCTCCGGGTGACCCTCGCTGTCGCCATCGTGGGGTGGCTGATCTTCATTCCCTGGTTCGCCCTGCACTCGCTGGGCATCTGACCCCCGATCCGGAAAGGACCCACCCATGAACTTGCTCGCCCTGCTGGCCTGCTTCCGCCACCACCCGATCGGCACGCTGGAGCAGCAGCTCCCCGTCTACGAGGCCCCGATCCTGTACTGGCAGGTGTGGGGGTGATCCGCGCCAGGAAGCGAAGTGGCGCAGCGAGATTCGTTCGAGGCATCGGGAGGGGCCTGCTGGTCTGGCTCGCCTGTATAGCTGTGCTGACCTACTTCATCGGCCCGCTGGCCTTGGAGACGTGGCTGTTGCCCAGCCCGAGCGAGACCGGCCACGACTGGCCGATCGCCGTGCTGGTCGGCACGTTCGTGCTCCAGTGGTCGCTCGTGATCGGCATCTCCAGGGAGTTCATGTGAGGCCCGACGACGAGCTGAACCCGGGTGGGTGCGCGGCCGCACTGTGCACCGGCACCGCGCTGCTGGCACTGTCGCTGCTGCTGTCCGACGGATGGGCGCTGTGGCTGTCGGTGCCGGGTGCCCTGCTGATCCTGTGGACGATGGCGAGGCTGATCGGATGAGCCGCGGCCAGCTGTCCCGGGATGGACGCAACTTCCCGGATATGAACCGTCGGGCGGAGCGCCGCCGCTACCGCCGCGCCGTCGCCCGCGCCCGCCGATTCGTCCAGGGCATGGCCGGGCAGCCCTACCGGTACAACGGCGGTGAGGCCGACCTGACCGGGTTCATGGACGCGATCCGGAACGAGATCGACAAGCGGGACCCGTGGGCGCGCCGCACATCCTGCACGCCGGTGGAGGCCGCCGAGTGGATCGGTCGCGCTCTGTTCGACACGTACACGGAGATGCTGCTGTACGACCTGATCGAGCAATGGCAAGCATGCGGCGGCGGCACCGCGGCCGACGATGTCCTCGAGTTCCTGGGCATGTCGTGGGACGAGTACGCCCGGTGGGTGGAGTGCCGGATGCCGGCGGACGAGCGCGCGGCCTAGGCCAAACGCCGCGCCGACGCGGGAAGGCCCACAGCATGACCGACGTATCCTCGACCGGCCTGTGGTGGCTGTCGTTCGTGGACACCACCCGGTCGGCCCCGCCCGACAAGCAGGTGCCCGGCGGCGGCGGATTCCTGGGCTGCTGCATCGTCCCCGGCCCGACATTCATCCAGGCCGTGGACCACGCCCACGCCGTCGGCTGCAACCCCGGCGGTGCGGTGCGCGGCTACCCAACCGGCCCGCCACCGCACCCGGCGTGGATGAACCGTCTCCTCACCGCCACGGACGTCGACTACATCGACGCCATGGAGGACAAGGTGACGGCACCCGGCGCGGTAGCGGAGCGCCTGGGCCGCGGACTCTGGGACCGGAGACCCCGATGACCGAGGAGCCGTCGCTGTTCCCCGACCTCGAACCGACCATGCGCCCGGACCGATTCGCGGGATTGAGCCGCAACGCCCGGCACGCCCTCCGCCAGGCCGACCTCATTACCGCCGGCATCAACCCCGGCACCAGGTTCGTGGGGACCCGATATGCGGGCCTGGTGGCCCGCCTGCATCAAATTCGAACCGAAGGACTGACCCATGTACCTCGCCGCTCTTCTCGCCTCCGACGCCGCGGACTCCAACCCCTGGACGAGCCTGCTCAAGTTCATCGCCCTGTGCCTCGTTGTCGCGTTCCTGTACTGGCTGCTGTTCCGCAGCCGTGGCTGACCGCGTTCCCACCCCACCTCGAAAGGATCACCCCACCATGGCGATACGCGCCGAATACGACGAGACCCAAGCGGTCCGGGCCATCGCGAAGGCCGCCGAACTACCGCCGACCCTGCCCGGCCGGCTGGACGGCATCGGGCAGGAACTCGGGCGCCTGCGTGACCAGCTGTACTCGCTCGCCGAACATCTCGCGCCTGTACTCGGACCGGAACATCCGACGGCGGCCGTTCCTGACCACGGCGACCAGCCGGAGATGTCCGGGCTGTCCAAGCAGGCCGAATACCTCCAGGACACCGTGCGGGAGCTGACCGCGCTCGTGCGTGACCTGCAAGCCCGAGTCGACCTGTAGGCCCGGATAGGAATGGTCTGCGCATGCCCTGCGAAGCGTGTGAGACCGGCTATCAACACCGGTACCAGACGGCCGCCCACGGTTGCGATCGTGGGCGGCCGTTCTGCACCCCAGAGCTACAAGAACGCCGCGCTAGGTCCTTGGTCCGAGCCGCCCTTCTCGATCGCGACCGGAATCGACGGCGACACGGCGATGCTCAGCGTCGCACCACCGGACAGCGGGGCGTCGACCACCGTGACAGGATCGCCCGCCCGCAGCGCCCGAGTGACCTCCATCTGGAAAAGCGCCACCTTCTCCGCGTCCAGCTTGTACGCCTGCCCGCCGTAATGCAGCTTCGCGTATGCCAACTCCGCACCTCCCTGTACGTGCCCGCGCTGGGCGGGCTGACTGCCCTGACCACCGTTCCATCGCCGCCGAGCCGGATCGTGTTGCACCCCAGGCTCCTACCGTCCGGCCATGGGCAGCACACCGACCACGACCTACACCTACGACACCGAATTCCTGGAGAACGGCTCCACGATCGACCTCATCTCGATCGGCATCGTCTGCGAGACCGGCCGCGAGTACTACGCCGTCAACGCCGACATGCCGGTCGACCGGATCAAGAACCACCAGTGGCTGATGGACAACGTGTGGCCATCCCTCCCCCTGCGCGGGCGCAAACCGAGCACCGGCTACGTCGGCAGTGAAAGCGCCGGCGTGCTCGACACCTCTTCGACCCTGGTGAAACCGCGGTGGGTGATCGCCAACGAGGTCCGCGAATTCCTGCTGGCCGAATCGACGCCGGAGCTGTGGGCCGACTACGCCGCCTACGACCACGTCCTCCTGGCGCAGCTGTGGGGCCCGATGTCGAGGCTGCCGAAGGGCCTCCCGATGTGGACCCACGAACTCCAGCAAGCCCTCGAGGACGCCCCGCCAGGGTTCGTGCCGCCGGAGCAGACCACCGGCCTGCACAACGCCCTCGAGGACGCACGCCACAACATGCGTGTGCTCGCCGCGGTCCGCTGGCTCCGCATGTGCGAGAGCACCACCGCGACCGGTGGTGAGGCGTGATGTCCGTCCAACGGTTCCGTCCCCGCGTCGCGGTCGAAGCCATCCAGTTCGAGAGCTGGTCCGACGCCCTCAAGATTCAGGAATGGGCGCCCGGCACCATCTACGTACCGCTCGGCTACGAGCACGACATGCGCCGCGAGCACGAGCTGGACTCCAGCACCGGCTACGTCCGCGACAACGCCCCCGCCTACCTCGTAGTCCGCACCGCGAAGGGCCTCGAACGCGCCGACCTCGGTGACTGGATCGTCCGCGGCGTCACCGGCGAGGATTTCATCTGCCCGGGCGGCGACTTCGCCAAGGCATACGAGGAATTGCCCGAGGAGAACCCGACGACCGTCAAGGGCATGCATCGCCGGGTGCAAATCCTGGAAACCGCCTTGGATCGGGCGAGGCTTGCTCTCGCTGCGATGGAGCGGTCGAACGGCGGGGAGGTGTGGTGATGTTCGACGGACCCCGTGACACCGCACCCACCACTCCCGACGAGCCCGTGGTGTTCCGGCACCAAGACCTCCCCCCGGGCACGGGCGTCTCCGGCTACAGCGCAGGCGCGCACCTGCTCGCCGAGGTCGGTGTCATCAAGGCCCGCCGCGCAGACACCGGCCACCTCGTGCTGTTGACCCGATTCGACGACACCGTCCTGACCCCGTGTGCCGCCGTCCGTCTGGGTTGGCTCCTGATCCGGCGCGGCCTGGCTGAGGCGGTCGGCCGATGAGCATCCTCGATCTGAGCTGGCTGGACGAACTCCTCGAGGGCATCGACAAGGCCGACCCACCCGACTCATCCGGCTGGTGGGAGACGTCGGCCGGTGCCGAGTTCGGAGCGGCCAAGCTGGCCGAGCTGAAGGAAGAGATCACCCGCCGATACCAGCCCATCATCTGCAAGCACTGCGACGGCCCGATCCACCGGACCCCCAAGGCTGGCGGAGACTTCGTCCACTCCGACGGAGACCAGGCAGGACGGCACACATGCCCGGTCGACCCGTACGGCTTCCACGCTGAACCCGTCGGCACACCGTGCGGGGACTTCCCGTTCAACCCCTGCAACGGTGCCCGCGGCAAGGTGGTGGACCACCGATGACCGCCGTGATCGTTGCTGTCGTCTGCTTCCTCGGTGGCGGGCTCGCCGAGTTCATCTGGTCGTGGTGGTGGAAGCCCCGCCGTCTCGGCGCCCGCGTCCTGGCCGCCGAGCCCGCCATCCACCACATCATCGAGCACATCGACAGCGGACAACTCACCCACACCGACCTGTACCGCCGCGTAGCGACCGAGCTGGCCGGAGTCGACACCACCGCGGCCACGATCCGCATGGCCGCCGTCATGCTGGAACAGGCCCGACGCCACGGCACGCCCGTTACGGAACTGCTCGAAGCCTTCCCCGACTGGCGGAAGCTCCAGTGCACCAGCTGCGGCCGCCGCGCGGACCGCTGCCGATGCGGGAACGCCCGAATCTCTGCGCTCAGGGACGGTGCGGGTGGCGCGTAAGGGCAAGGCGGCCGGCAAGGTCACCCCGGAGACGATGGCGAAGCAGCAGCGCTGCCTGGATCTCGCCGTGCGCGGCATCACCTATGCGGAGATCGCCGAGCACGAGGGCTACAGCGGCGAGTCCGGGGCGCGGGCCGCGGTGCACGCCGCCCTGAAGCGCGCGGCCAGTGAGGCGGCGGAGACGGTGCGGCCGTTGATGATCGCGCGCGCGGAGAAGCTGTGGGAGCACGGGTTCGGGGTGATGCTGGAGGGCCGCGACCAGCAGGACATCGACATGTTCGTGAAGGGCGCCGGAGTCGCGGATAAGGCTCTGGCCCGGTTGATGCGGCTGCACGGGCTGGATGAGCCACCGGCGGTGCAGGTGTCGGTGGGGACGGACCTGGAGTCGTTGAAGCGGGACTTCGCGAAGCTGCTGGATGCTGGCGAGCCGATTGAGGCGGAAGTGGTGGAGGGCGGCGACCCTGAGTGACTGGTTCGACACCCCCAAAGGCAGGTATTGATCTTGCCGGGGTGTCGGGCGGTCTAGCCCCCGTAATTTCGGAGACTTTCCCCAGGTCGCTGCTTGCGCGCCTGGCCGGAATTGGAGCGTTGACGGCACACACAAAAGTGTGTATGGTCGAGTGTGTTCGACGGAGTAAGCCGTCACGACAAACCGGAAGGAGCCGGGATGTTTCTTCGTATCCTCCATCTCCTGGACAGCCTGAGCGGTGACGTCCTGCTGGGCCTCGCGCTCATGGCAGTCGGCATCATCATCGGGATCCTGTTCAGCGCGTCCATGGCGGCCCTCGTATGAGCGCCCGCAAGTCGATCGTCGCCTGCTACACGGTCTCGGAGATCTGGCGATGGGTGGTGATCCCCGCCAACTGCCCGTACGTGTACGTGCCGTTCGCCGTCCGCTCGGCGGCCGAGAGCGCCGCTGCGGCGTTCGAACGCGACCGGCCCGCCCGGCTCGAGGACTTCGTGCATTTCCCGGTCCCCGAGGCGATGCGCGCCAAACTCCGGCTACCCGTCCAGCCGCTGCCCGACCTGCCGCCGCTGCCCGGGTACAAGGACTGGCGACCCACCGATAAGAGCAGCTGGGATCAGTACCGCTCCGGCGCGGTGAACGCCACCGCAGAGGTGACCATCCGTGTGCCGGGCCGGTTGCGTACCCGCCGGATCTTCCTCGTGGCAACGCCCCGCGCCGCGATCACCACGCCCACCGCCTGACCGCCCACCTCCTGGTGCGCGCCGGGGCGAGGAACACCCAGCCCCGGCCCTGACCGCCCGTGCACCGCCTCCCCATCGACCGGTGCCGGGCAACCGCCGGGCGCGCTCCCTCCCCCACGCAGCGCGCCCGGCGGCACCCGACCCCCCCGCTCACCATCCGGCCGGTGTGCGGGGCACATAGCCGCTGGACGTGCTCGCTCGTGCTGTCGCAGCACGTCCAGCGCCTCCCCACCCCCTTCACAGAAAGCGACCGCCATGGTCATCATGACCAGCCCGACCCGCCGCCCCCTGACCGAAGTGCTCACCGACGCCGCCGCGTTCGCGCGAGCGCACGGCATCGGCAACCCCCTCGGCCCCGAGGACTTCGCGATCCAGCGCTCCGCGCCCGGCTACCAGCACGCCACCTACCTCGATGCGTACGTGGACGCGGACGGCGTCATGGGCATGGTCAGCGTGTTCATCGACCCGGACGGCCGCGAAACCTTCGCCGTTGGGGGGGTCGTCTGGGTGCACGACCAGGGCGACGAAGACCGCGACCCCTGCGACTACTGCGAGGTGATCGAGGCCAGCGACTTCGTCGACGTGCCGCTGCCCGGCGACGGCACACCACCGCCCACCCCGGACATCCCGGCGTACGCCTGCCGCGACGAGCACGGCGCGATCCGCCGCGCCCGGGACGGGCTGTTTATCGCGCCCGCCGACATCACCACGGAGCAGCTGCGCACCAAGCTCGCCTTCTACGACGGCAACGACGGCACCCAGGCCAACACCATGCGACGGCTGTACAGCGGCGCGCTGGAGCTGATCGAGTCCGAGGCGGTGACCACCGATGCGTAGCCGCAGCGCGGCACTGGTCGTGCTCACCACTGGCCTTCTGATCACCTCCTGCACCGAGGGCCCATCACCGGACTTCGTGTCTGGCACGGTGATCGCGAAGGACCACACCGAGGAGATGTGGATACCTGTGACAATTTCATGCGGCCAGAACTGCACCACGACCATCCAGCAATACGTGCCCGGCTCCTACACCCTGCATGTCTCCTGGTATGACCACGGATACCGCAACACCGACATCGCGGTCGAATCCGTCGCCTATGAGCAGATCGAGGTCGGCGACACCTATCCCCGCACGGAACCGGCGGTCCCGCGATGAACGAGCCCATCGAAGCGGTGACCACCGATGCGTGACCACCTCCACCCGCACCGCACGGCCCGCCAGGCCGCCGCCGAACTGGGCTACGAACTCGAACCCGTCCGCGGCGTGCTCGCGCTACTGCTGGCCGTCGCCGTCCTCATCCTGATCGGCGCGCTGCTGTGACCGCCATCCGCGCCGTGCTGGTGCAGTACGCGCGCCTCAACAGCGCCGGCCATCCCGTCCGCTGCCGCCCGTCCCGCGCCGAACGCACCGCGGGGAAGACCCACCCGGACGGCAAGGTGATCTTCGACCGGCTGGACGACGCCATGTCGGCCGCGATCGAATTGCAGCAGCTGACCGGAGAAGCGAAGCGGGCGTACCGGTGCAACCGGTCCCGGCACGAGCACTTTCACCTCACGCGCGATCAGCGGCAGCGCGCCCGACGACAGACCGAGGAGTAACGACCATGGCTGAGTTCGACCGGGATGCCTTCCGGAAGACATTCGAAGATCTCGGTGCCACGCTCCGGCGGATACGGCACACGCCGCGGTACCCCGCCGGAGCGACGAGCCTGGCGGCGGCGCGGCGGTATCGTCCACCCATGCCGAACCGTGAGGCCGACCCGCAGGTGATCGAGGAGCTGAGGCACCGGTTCGAGGCCCTGGAGATCCTGGACCAGGTCCGCTACATCTCCGCCGTGTCGGACGCGATGCGGCACCTCGCCTGCGGCCGCCTGGATGACGCCCGCACGGTGCTGGCGCGGATGCCGGCCGAACGGCTGAGGGATCTCGCGGTGGCGGCGGTGGAGTTGTCGGTGCTGGCGGAGGAGTCGGCGGTGGTCCCGGATGAGGAGCGGGAGAAGCCCCTCGACCAGTGGTGATCCGTTGACTGCACCTACAATGGTGTGTATTGTTGACGTTGTTCGACGGAGTAAGCCGTCACAGATCCGGAGGAGCCGGGCATGGACACGTATATCGAGGACAATGGCCGTTTCGAGTGGATCGACGTCAGGCACGATCCCTGCAACGGTCAGGGCTGCGGCGGCTGCGGGCACAGCGGCGTGGAGTGGGTGCGCGTGGATGTGACTGCTGGCTGAGCTGGGGTTTGCGCGGGCTGCTGGCATGATGGAGTAGCCCGCACCGCTTGACCATACCTACAAACGTGTGTATTGTTAACGATGTTCGAGGGATCAAGCCCTCACCACACCGGAGGAGCCGGACATGACCGCCACCATCGCCACCCCCATCCGCACCACCGCCCAGCTGATCGCCGACGCCCTCGGCATCACCTGGGACAGCCGCATCGACATCCAGGTCAGCCGCGACGGCTGGGAGAACGCCTGCTGCGAGGACACCGGACGGCCGGGCGCGGTCGAGGTGCGGTGGTCGACGTGGGACGACGAGGACAGCGGCTACGTCGTCACCGACCACACCCTCGCCGGGGACATCGCGGGCGAGTTCATCAACACGCTGGCGATGTCGGACCGCACCAGCCCGTTCGAGCTGATCCAGGTCACCGTGTGCAGCTACTACCTGCGCTACGTCCACCCCGACATCGCGGACGCCCTGTGAAAGCGCTCCGGTCGCTCGCCCCGTGGTGGCGGGGCACGCCCTGCCATCATTGGACGCACCATCCCGCGCACCCGGCGCGGGGCGGTGCGGACGAGAGGGGCAGCGTGGCTGACCGGAAATACGACTTTGGACGCTCGGCACGGATGGTGGTCTCCCGCCGCTACCTCGGCTTGGACCGCGACGAAATGGCCGCCATCCTCCGTGTGTCCCTCAGCTCCTACCAGCGGATGGAGAACGGTCAGGCAGGCATCCCGCAGGGCATCTGGGGCGAGGTCGACAAGCTGCACGAGATGTTCGACCACGATGTCGAGCAGCTGCTGGACGAAGCCGCGGGCGGCCCGCTGGAGGTCACGGTGTGGCGCGGAAAGACGAAGTACCGCCCATTCCCTGGCATGTGGCAGCGCGTCGTCTCCGAAGCCATGCGCGAGAACCCGCAGATCGAACCCAAGTTCCCGGAAGACGAGGCCTGAGAGCATGTTCGGGTTGACGTTCAGCCGCCGACTCCGGACGGCGGGCGCCCTGCTCCTCGCTGTCTCGGTGCTGCTTGCAGCGACATCAGTCGTTATCGGATGGACGAGCCATGCGCACGCGCGAGACATCGCCGGCAATGCCTGCATCGGGATCGCCGCCCTGGCCGTCGCCTGGCGGCTCCTGCGACCGTCCGCCCGAGCACGAGACTTGCTCGCCGCTCACACCGCGCTGCTCCGCTGGTGCGCAGAAACAATGCACGGACGCACTGCGGCCGTCGCATTCGACCCGGACACAAACCAGGCCATCTACGTGCGCAAGGCGCGAAAGGCGGGATGCCGCAGCTATCTGATCTGCGTCGGCAAAACCGATGACGACTGGACGTACGACCCTGAGTCGATGCGGAACGTCCATTTCCTGACCGCGACCTTCTACTACACGTCGCCCGGCGTCGCCGATCTCCGCAAGTACATGGAAGCGGCGTCCCTAGACGGCAATGAGGCCATGGTGATGGAGCAGCCGGGCGAGCGGGAGACGATCCGGGGAGCGTTCCGGCGGCTGCGGGAACACCGAGACCTGATGTTCGCGACCCCTGTCGAGGCCCAGGAGCTGGTGGCGTTGCTGAAGAGGGTCGGACCGTTCACCACCCCGAAAGACGAGTAGGAGATTCCCGATGAGCCACAAGGTCACCCTCGAGCTGGACATCAGCGACCAGGAGGCCAGCAGCGGAGACGCCGCGCCGATCGTCGACGCGCTGACCCGGATAGCCCGCGACGCCGCATCGGCAGGGTTCACGGTGCGCCTGTCTACCGATGAGGGCCCGATCGGCCTCGCGCTCGAGTAGGAGAGGCTGCTATGGAGGACTGGATCGACGGACCGCCCGCGACCGACCGCGACGGCGAATTCCCGGCCGGTGTGCTGCTGGATGTCACCCGCAGTGAAGGACTGCCGCTCGATGGGCTGGTACTCGTCGGGCACATCAACGAGCTGGGCGGCGTGTGCGACGACTGCCGCTCCTGCATTCGCTCGGAACATGTGAAGCGGCACCGGTTCGTCTGGCGGGCACCCGCCGAGCGGAGAGAGTAGGAGGCTGCCGTGCCCGAACCGATCAAGGAGGGAGCGGTCTACGGCATCCGTCCGCACAGCCCTGTGTCCGAGGCCGAGGCCGAGGAGCGCCGTCGGCTGAACCTGGCCGCGGAGGCCGCCGACCGCCCGCAGGCTGATCGGTGCGCGTGCGGCTACTGCCATTCGTGCAACCTCCAGAACCCAGACTGCACGTGCGCCAAGCCGGTGCGGGTGAAGCCGTACAACTTCGCCCAGCACGGCACACTGGTGCTGGATGCCGATCTGCTGGCCAAGCACGCGACGGCATCCGAACGGCTCCAGAAGGCGATATCGGAAGCGATCGAGCGTGACCGCGACCGTTGACCGTCTGGCGCAGCTGCTCGCCCAGGCGGACAAGCTCCCGCCCGAGCAGCGGCGCGCGTTCGGGTTCTGGGCCCGACAGAACCTCATCCGCACCGAGGTCGCCCGCACCTACCCCACCGCCGGAGCGCTCGCTCAGGCCCTCGATCCCACCACGATCCAGACACCGGATCTGGAGATGATCGACGAAGCGTTGGAGTGGGCGTTCGACACGCCCCGTGCCCGCCTGATGATCTCCAAGCCCAGCCAGACCGGGAAGTCGGAGCGCGCCGTCGTCTGGGGCATCACCCGCGCACTGGTTCGCCGCCCCTGGTGGCGGAACCTGATCGTCACCCACAGCGAAGACCTCGCCCTCACCCACAGCGAACGCATTCGCGCCATCATCAGAACCTTCGGCACCGGCGCCCGAGACTCCCTCACCGGCGAACCCCTCCCCGACCGGCTCGGCATCCAGATCGGCACGAAGGCCGCCGGACACCGGTGGCAGCTCGCCGGCCAACCCGGCGGCCTCATCGCCGCGGGCGTCGGCACCGCGCTCCCCGGCCGCCCCGCTGACGCCATGTGGCTGGACGATCTGTTCTCCGGGATGCTCGCCGCGGACTCGCCCGCGATCCGCCGCCAGGTGCGCACGTGGTGGGACACCGTCGGCAAGCAACGCCTCGCCCCCGATGGGCCGCTCATCATGATCGGCACCCGCTGGAACGAGGAGGACATGCACGCCTACCTCCTCGAGATGGACCCCGGCCCGTGGCGGATCCTGAACTTCCCCGCCATCGCCGAGCCCGGCGTCCTCGACTCCCTGAACCGGCCGTACGGGGTCGGCCTGGAGAACCCGCGAGGCGAGACGGACTGGGAAGCGATCCGCGCGACAACACCCGCCCGCGTGTGGGCCGCCATGTACCAAGGCCACCCCACCCCGAGCGATGGAACCCTGTTCTCCCAGAAGTGGTTCGACGACTACCGGCTCCCCGCCGAGCCGCCCCTGTACCGGCGCCTGGTCGCGGTCGACCCCGCCGAAACCGGCAAGGGAGACGAGGCCGGCATCATCGCCGCCGGTCTGACTGGGGACGGCACGGTGGTGCTCACCGACGACTGGTCGGGGCATCTGTCGTCGGCGCAGTGGCCGCGCCGCGTCTGCCTGCTGGCGCTCACCACGGGCTCCGATGAGGTGGTGTTCGAGGCGTACAACGCGCCGGAGACGTACGGGCAGCTGCTGCGCCGCGCCTACACCGACCTCGCCGCGGAAGCCGCGGAGAACGGCGGGCACGTGGAAGGCGTCCAGGTGCCGACGAGCAGGCCGTTCCACATCACCCCCTGGAAAGGCCGCGGCAACGCCTTGGTGCGCTCCACAGGGCTCCGGAACGCCACCTCTATCGGCCGCTGCCGCGTCGTCGGCTACAAGCTGTCCACCTACGAGGCGCACGCGATCCGCTGGCAGGAGGAACAGCACCAGCCCGACCGGGTAGCCGGCGCGACGATCGCCTACGACGTCCTCTCGGGTGGCGGTGAGGCGGTGGTGTCGACGCAGGCCAGCGACTGGGGTGACCTGCCGAGCGGGTTGGGCGGCGGATTCTCCGGAAGACGTTGACCATACCTACAAACGTGTGTATAGTTAGACCCGTTCGACGGACTCAGCCGTCACCTACCCGGAAGGAACCGGATGCCCACCACACCCATCACCACACACGCCCTGCTCCTGCTCAGCCTCCCGCGCCTGACCCGCGGCGACATCGTCACCTACCACGGGTCGCTCACCGAGCACCACGGCAAGGAGTTCGTCGTCATGGCCAACATCGACGGCGACATCGGCGGCGGGCTCGTGCTGCGGCAGCGCAACCAGCAGCACGAGATCCTGGAGCAGGTCCGCCGCGTCTCGGTCACTCCGACCGGCGACACGGTGGAGCTGTGCAAGGACTGCAACCACATCACCGAGGAGCGCAAGGCCGACAGCTCGATCTGCGCGCACCCGCGCTGCCCCTGCGACGGGCACGGCCCCGGCCCGGCCCCCGCGATCTCGAAGGCGGCCGAACACCTCCTGGTCGCCATCTCGCGCGCCGCCCGCCAGCTCCGCGAGGGCGTGGAGCGCACGGGCGAGGACGTCCGGGACGGCGCGATCGAGCACGCTGGCGGCCAGGCCCTGGCCCGCGCCGCGTCGGGCCCGCAGCTGGAGGCGCTGGTGGACCTCGCCCGCGCCTACCTCCTGCACTGCCCGGAGCTGGGCGTCACCCGAGCCCGCCTGGACGCCGCCCTCACCGGCAACACGGCCGCCATCTTCACGCCGTGACGAAGGCGAAGTCCTCCGGGTGGCCGCTCGACCCCGACAGGGAATGCGATTGCGGCCACCGGGAGGACGACCACACCATCACCGGCGCCTGCACCCAAGACGACTCGTACGGCGTCCGCTGCTCGTGCCCCGTCCCCAACGTTCGAGCAGCACGAACAGTTCGACGCAGAGAGGATGGAGCCATGAGCGAAGACCAGTCACAGGAGAAGGCCCGCACATCGGAGTATGTGATCCGGTTCGAAGTCCCGGCCGGGTTCGTTGACGAGTTCGGACCCCCATTCGCCACTGTGGTGAAAGCGTCTTTGCCGCTGGCCGCCTTCGTGCTCCACAAGGGCGGCGGCATTCGTGTAACGGTCGACGGCGAAGACGTCACCGAGGACCTCCTGCCCTGACCGGACGTGGCGGTCCGTTGGGGAAGCCCGTCGTCGTTATAGCGGAGGGGTCGGGGGCTGACCGGGTAATGCCGAGCCGTGGCCGGGCACTATGCGACTCCACCCACTGGTGGCCGCCAGACGAAGGCCCGCCCCGAGATCGTTCGGGGCGGGCCTTCTTTGCACCCCGGCCTGCCACGGTCCGGCCATGCCCGACACTCTGCTCTGCCTGCTCACCCTCGCCCTGTACGTGCTCACCGCGGCCCGGCTCACCCGCATCGTCACCACCGACAAGATCGGCGAACCGGTGCGCAAGTGGGCTGTGGACCGCTGGCCCGACGGCTCCATGCTGCGTTACCTATGGTTCTGCCCCGCATGCGTGAGTGTGTGGATCACCTTCGCACTCGCGCCGGCCGCCGTAGTCCTAGCTGGAATCAGCTGGTGGCTGTTGCCGTTCCTCGCGCTCTCAGCATCCCAGCTCACGATCATATTGACCCGGCTAGACCAGGTAGAATGATCGAAGCCGCCGGGGTGCGGGAACACCCACAGCGGCTTCTGACCCACTCACTCAACTCCACTGAGGAGCAGGCTGTGCCCGAGCCTACCCATGAACGCTGGCGTCCCATCATCGGATGGGAAGGACTGTACGAGGTATCCGACTACGGACGGGTCCGCTCGTTGGACCGCGTGGTGAACAATTGGCCGTCCGGCACTCGCCGTGTTCCTGGCCGCGTGCTCTCACCATCGCGACATCGTCACGGCTATCGGATGTACGGGCTCAAGCTGGGTACAGTCCGGAAGCTGCGCACTGCGCACTCGCTCGTGGCCGAAGCGTTCATTGGCCCGAGGCCGGAAGGATTGCAGGTCTGCCACAACGACGGCGACCCTACGAACAACATGCTCGCGAATCTGCGGTACGACACACCTAGCGAGAATCAAACGGACATCGTTCGGCATGGAAAACACTTCCACGCCAACAAGACTCACTGTCCCAGTGGGCATGCGTACGCCGAGCACGCCTATTCGATCCCGAGCCGACCGAATGCGCGGTACTGCCGCGCATGTCAGCGCTCTGGCACCGCTTGACCATACCTACAAAGGGGTGTATGGTTAGCGATGTTCGACGGATAAGCCGTCACCTTCCGGAGGAGCCGGAATGCCCACTCTCACTGTCGATTTCCGCAAGCTGCTCACCCTCACCGCCGAGGGCCTGGCCCTCACCGCCGTCGTGGACGGCACCGAGACGGAGCTGGTGATCCAGGGGGTGACCCTGGACGACATCGCGAACTTCGCTGCCGCCGAGCACATGCGGTAGCGCCTGGAGTCGACTGGCCGGTGACGACCGGGGACAGCGCGCTAAGGCCAGATTGGGCGCGCTCCTGCCACGCTGCCCCCGGTGACTCCACCACCCCACCCTCGACGGACCAAGCCGTCAGCCAACCGGAAGGAACCGGAATGCCCAATCCCACCCCGATCACGCTCGGCAGCATCTACCACGACGGCAACCGGTGGCTGCGCGTCGAAGACGAAACCGACGGCCGATACCTGTGCCGCGTCATCGCGAAACAGGCCGGCGACCGAATCACCGTGCCCGACACCACCAGCCGCGTGTCCGCCGCCCGGCTGCGGTCCATGACCCGAGTCGACGCCGCGCCCGCGCCGTCCGGCCCGGCGTTCGACGTGATCGAGATCGACCAGCAGGCCGAAACCATCACCGTCGACGGCACCCGAATGCCGTACCACGTGGCCGCGTCCGGGCCGCGCGTGAAGCACGCCAGCGACACCAAGGACGGCGCGTTCCACGTCACCGTCACGTTCACCGCCGCCCGGGTGCAGTATGCCGACTGCACCCGGTGGACACCGGAGCAGGTCGCCGCCGCCCAGCGCGTGACCGACGCGCACGCCATCGTGACGGACCACCGCAACAACGAGCCTGCCGACGATGGCGAGAACTGGTCGGCCTGGAACGACTCGTTCCAGGCCGCCTGGAACGAACGCGCCGCGGCCGATCAGGCGTACGCCGTGCTGTTCACGCCCGGTCGTGTCCCGGACGCCCGCGAGGTGCTGGGCGAGTGACCGAGCCCCTGAACCCCCTCCGCCCCACGCTGGCGGAGGGGACGTGGTTCACGCGAGACGCCCGCTTCCTCGCTGCCCCCTACCTTTTCGGCAAACACCGCCGGGCCGGCCACTGGCTGATCGAATTCCACCCATTCGGCAGCAGCCCGAACGGCGTCGTGCTGCGCGTCACCGCCGCCGACCGCGAGCACGCGCAGCAGGTGGTGGACCAGATCACCTGGGCCCTGACCGACGGTGCCCGCCCCGCCATCTCCGCCACCCCGACAAAAGGAATCCTGTGAACCTTCTCCTGTCCTGGATCACCCCTCCGCCGCTGGACTGCGACCTGGTGACCCACCGCCACGGCTGCGGCCAGTGCGACGGCTGCCGCTGGTGGCATGGATACTCCACGCTCGTGCTGTACGTGTCCGTCTGTGGGCTCGTCGCCGGGCTCGTGTCGATTCCGGCCGTCGCGTTCGACTGGGGCCCATACCCCTTCAGCAAGGCCGTTACCCTGATCTTGGCTGTGACGCTGACGTTGGTGCTCTCGGTCTTCGCGCTGTTCGGGTGGCGCGGCACCGTCCTTTTCGCCCCACCCGGCCAGGGCGGACGCCGTGGCCGGTAACACGCTCCGCGTCCTCGTCGCCTTGGCCGCGGTCCTGGTGCTGTTCGGCACTGGGGCCGCCTGGCAGGCCGGATACGGGCACACCGAACGCCCGGCGCCGAAAGTGGAGTGGCGGATCCGCTGAGCGGCTACCGTGGAAAGCATTGAGGGCCTGAGCGCGTATCCCCTTCGCGCTCAGGCCCTCAGCTCTGCGGCTACATGCCGGCGAGCACTCCGACGATCGTCAGCAGCGCGCCGAGGATCTTCACCCAGCCCGCGGCGTCCGGTGTCTCGATCGAACCCATCTACTTCACCCCCTCCCCGAGCAGCCGGTCCAGCTTCGCCTCGAGCCGGTTCAGCGTCTCGTCCCGCGCGCGCCCTTCCTCGACCGCGGCGAGCACCCAGCCGACGAGCGAATGCGTCTCGGGGTCGGGATCGTCCTTGGCCCCGGGCAGGGTGAAACCGTCCCAGACCACCTCGTTCCAGAAGTCGGCCCACATGTCGTAGGGCCACGCCTCCTCGGGTGACCGCGTGGACGGACTGACGTTCTCCGGATGGAGGATCTGCCGCAGGCGCGGCTCCTCGGGCGGTCGCAGCTGGCCGGCACCGACAGTGATGGGATCGGACACGGTTCCTCCTTCGATTCCGAGCAGTGCCAGCAAGTCCGGCAGCTCGAGGGGTGATTGGTTCAGGTCGACGCCGTACGGCCAGGGCGCGCACCGGCCGCGGTCGGTCCACTGCTGCGCGATCGCGAGTTCCCGCATCCACTGCGGCGGCGGGTTCGACGCCCACACGCCCGGCCGGTGGCTGTAGGACGGGGTGACGAACCGCATCCCGGCGGGCCTGCTGCGCCAGAGTCCTGCGTTGGCGACCGCATTCAGGTAGCCGATCACCCGGCGCGGGTTTCCGTACCAGCGCCGCAGCCGCTCGACCTCGTCGTTGACCTCGGCGCTCTGGTCGCCGGTGATCTGGCCGCCCGCGTCCTCGACGTCGACCATGGTCGCGGTGCGCGGATGCAGCCACAGGCCCGCGCGCTCGAGGATCTCGCGGTGCAGATCGCAATTGCCCTGGCCAGGCCAGAAGAAGTAGTACGGCAGTACGGCTTGCAGCTTGCCGGAGTCGAGCATCGCCAGCGCGCGGCGCGCGTTCTCCTCGGCGATCTCGTCGACCCGGTCGCCGCTGTTGGTGCGGAAGCAGAACACGGGGTGCGGGTAGCTGTCGTCGATGGGGATCGACTGGCCGGCGGCGTCGCGCTGGTAGTGGCTCGTGTCGGCCCAGGTCACTGTCATTTCGGCCACCTACTCGGGGGGATGAGCTGAAAGAACCCGGCGAGCACCTGCGGATCGGTGCGCGGGTCGTCGGAGTCCGGTGCGGGCGCGAGGATCCCGTGTAGGCCGTTCTCCAGCTCCGCAGCGAACGCGGCGAGGCCCCGGTTCGGTGCGCCGTCCGGATCGAACTCGGGCACGCCGATCTGGTAGTGCATCGGGTCTTTCCGCGACCAGTCCTGCCCCCAGAACACGAAGCCGCGGAACAGGTCCAGCCCTTCGCGGATCTTCGCGATACGGGCGCGCGGCATCACACGGGAAGCGTCCACGCCCCACGGGTATTGGGTGGCGTTGAAGTCCAGCGCCGTACCCGACAGGTGGTTGCTGTCTGCGACATCGTTGGTGGCCGACCAACCCCAGTCGTCGCCGGGGGCCGGGGCGTAGAGGTCGAGGGGTTCGACGTTGTGGTGGTACCAGGTGGCCCAGGCGCGCAGCACTACCTCCGCCGGGCCGGACCGGACGATCATCGCGGCCAGGTTGTCGTTGTTGGCTCCCTCGACATAGATGCGTTCGCATTCGTCGCGGTTGCACATCCGCCAGCCCGCCTCGCTCCACTGGTTGCCGTAGACGGTTCGGAAGCTCACGGTTGTTCCCCTTCTCGGTTCGTGCTCGAAAAGGTACGGAGCAGGGGCGCAACGCCGATCGGTACAGTCGGATGCAGGTGCGCGACTTGCCGCATATCACCTAGACAGCGCCGCGGCTGGAATGGGACTATACCTGTGTAAGGGTGTATCGTTACGGGGAAAAGATCGTTCGACGGGAGGCCGTCACAACACCGGAGGAGCCGGGCTCATGGCTATCAAGTATTACAACCTCCGCGAGTTCGCGGAGTTCATCGGCCTGCCGAAGAGCACGCTACAGAAGTACAAGCTGCCGCCGCACGACGCCATCATCGGCCGCAGCAAGGGCTGGCTGCCGCAAACCTGCAAAGAGTGGAATGAGCGCCGGCCTGGAGTTCGGGTGCCCAAGGAAAAGTCCCGCTGGAACCTGCCGCCCGAACTCCAGTAGCTACTCGCCCAGCGCGGCCATTGCGGCGTCGAACGCGGACAGCTGCTCATCCGGTTCGAACCCGCGCGGCGCGGCCACCAGCGTGCCCTCCGCGGTCGTCTCCGGCCGGTACATCGAATTGTTGTAGCGGTCGAGCTGTTCCTGTGTCATGTGCTGGGTGATCAGCACTTCCGTCACGTCCAGGAGCGCGTGCATGTCGGGCAGCTGGCGCAGCGGATCCGGGATGCCGGCCAAGATGAGTCGGCCCCGGATCTCGCGCCAGTTGGTTCCCGCATACACCGCTAGGGACTTGACGGCCCGGTAGGGCGGGCCGACCCCAAGGTGGCGATCTTCGCCATCAGGTCGCCGAAGCTGGTAATGGTGAACGGGTCGTCGGGATCCATCATCCGTTGCAGCAACTCGGCGTAGGACCGCTTGCTGATGTGGTTGCGCACGAACAGGGCGATCATGTTGTTCTGGGTGCGCTGCGGCGTGTACTTCGACACCGCCATCGAGAACGCTTGCAGGGCTGCCGCGTTCGGCTTCCGCGCCTGGATCGTGCGGCCCTGCAACTCCACCGTGTCGTACGCCCACAGCGGGGCCGGGTTGCCGTCGTCATCGAGCCACACCGTGCCGTCGTCGGTGCGCTCCCACTCGCCCTTGGGAATCAGTTCGCCCTTGCCGTCCTTGACCGGGGCACCCTCGCTGTCCAGCTCGTACTCGAGGCCGCTGGGGTCGATCACCGCGGGCGCCATCCCCGGCGGGACCATGGTGCCGGTGTCGTCGACGCGCATGGTGCGCGGCTGGTCTCCGGGATACGGGAGGTCTCCGGTCATGGCCGGGCGGCGGGCGGCTTCGTCCTCGCGGGCGCGCCGCTGCCGCACCAGCGCTTGCTCCTGCTCGAATGCGGCGCGCTCGCGCGCGATGTCCTCGACCTGCGAGTCCAGGTCATCGAATCCGCTCGGTGCTTCGAAAGGCATTGTTCTCCATCCCTACTGCTGCCCTGGGTTACGAGCGCGCACCGTAGGAGGACGGGGTGCAGCGGAGCGTATGCTCCAGCGTGGGCGGGTTGATCGCCGCCTGCTCGGAGTGAGGATTACCGGCGGAAGCGCGCATCCAAAACACCGAACCAGGCGCACCAAGTGGGGCGACCTGGGCGATAACCGTCGTCACCTCCTGAGATGGAGGTGTAGGTGGCAGCGCAGTTTAGAGAGCCGCACGCGTGGCGTCTCGCACATCAGGTTCGACTCCTGACACCTCACCCCAGCACTCCCGTCGCTATCGGCCGTCCGGGTAGGCTGCGCCCGTGGCTGATGAGGATGGTCCGCTATACAGGCTGGTCGGCGGCGGCGTCTCGCTGTTCCGGATAGTCGAGTCCGGTGTGGATGGTGACCCCGACCTGGTGATGGTGGAGACCGTGGAGGACTCGCCCGGCAAGTACCCGTTCCTGGCGCGCCTGTCCCGCCTGGTGCCCGCCGACGAATAGCCGGGGGCGGCTGCACCCCATCCCTATACCGTCCGCCGCCGATGGCACTGATCTGGCGGCAGAAACCCACCACCGGCCCGGACACCACCGTAGAGCCGCTGGTGGTGTCGTCGGTGTCCGCACTCACCGCGGCCTCCACCGCCGTCCCCGCGCACCGCTGGGGCAAGGTGGTCAAGCCCTCCGGTGAGGGCAAGAAGTGGCAGCCCGAAGCGTGGGACATGCTCGACAACGTCGGAGAGCTGTCGTTCGCGCTGCTGTGGAAAACCGCGCTCCTCAGCCGCTTCCGGCTCGTCGCCAGCGACATCGACCCCGAAACCGGGAAACCCACCGGCAGCACCGAACACGCTGCCGCCAAGGACATCGTGGCCCGGATCGCGGGCGGAGTCGCCGGCCAATCCCAGATGCTCGGCAGGCTCGCGCCGCTGATGATGATCCCCGGTGAGGGCTGGCTGGCGATCATCTACCCGGACGGCCAGGAGCAATGGCACGTCCTGTCCACGGACGAGATCAAGACCCGCGGCGACGACGTGGAGATCACGCTCCAGGACGGCACCACGTACAAGCTCGACAAGGAGAACGACACCTTGTCGAGGATCTGGCGGCAGGACCCCCGCCAATCGTGGCTTGCCTGGTCGCCGGTGAAGGCCGCGCTGCCGATCCTGCGGCGGATCGTGCGCATGGAGCAGAACATCGAGGCCGCGGGCAAGAGCAGGCAGGCCGGTAACGGGATCCTCGTGCTGCCGCGCGAGATCTCGATGCCGACCACGCCCGCGCCCCGCGGTGAACCGGACCCTGACGCACCGAACCTGCCGCCGCCGCCCGCCCCACCGAGCCGGTTCGCGAGCGCGGATGAGATCCGGATCGCGTTGCAGGAGGCGATGAGCAAGGCCATCGACGACCCGTCCAGCGCGGCCGCCCTGGTGCCGATCGTGCTCACGGTCGCCGGGGATTACGTCGACAAGATCCGCCACATCAAATTCGACTCCGAGGTGTCCGAGAAGGCGCAGGCCGCGCAGGAGAAAGCCGTCCGCCGCCTGGCGATGACCCTCGATATGCCGCCGGAGGTGCTGCTGGGCCTGGCCGACCTCAACCACTGGTCGCTATACGGGGTGGAGGAGGAGGCAGTCCGCTGGCATGCCGCGCCGGAGATGGAGACCATCTGCGCCGCGCTCACCGAGCAGCTGCTCCGGCCGATGCTCGGTGCGGGCGCGGAGAACGTCGTCATCTGGTACGACACCTCCGATGTCGAGGCGGAGCCGGATCAGCTGGCGAAGGTGTCCGCGGCGTACAAGGACGGCGTGGTCAACGCGGAGGCGTACATCCGCGAACTCGGGCTCAGCGTGGAAGAGGACGGCTACGACCTGTCCACCGAGACCGGCTGGGCGCTGTGGACCGTCGACCAGGTACGACGCACCCCGCAACTCCTACCGCAGCTGCTGCCGGTGCTGCGGATGCTCGTGCCCGCCCTCTCGGGGCTGCCCGAACTCCCCGCCGCCCCAGCGAGCCCGCCGGCCGATCCGCCGCCGGAGACGATCGACGCCCGCGTGCCGGACACCCGCGAGAACGCTGCCGCTCAGGCGATCGTCCGCATGTGCGTCAACGAGGCCATGAGGTTGGCGGCGAACCGGCGCCGGACGCGGCGCGCGCACGCGTCGGTGCGGGGCATGTCGACCATGGACACCCACCGGAAACTCGGGCCCTGCGACGAGTCCGAAGTGGACGGCCTGATAGCCGGGTGGGACGACATGGTGGACGAAGGCGTATGCGCGACAGCCGGTATCGACCGTGACCGGCTTCGCAGGCTGGTGGTGGCGACGTGCCGGGCCGCGCTCACCACCGGGCAACCGCCCGCCCTGCCCACGCAGCTGACGGGGGCGCTGGTGTGAGACGGGAGCAGCGCGCCGCCCTCGTGGAGGTCCTGGCCCTCGAACGCGAGATCGAGGACCTGGCCGCCGACGCCCTCACCACCTGGCTACAGGTCGCCGCCGACGCCGCCTTGCCGGCGCTCACGGCCGCGGCGATCCCGCCCGACCCGGACGCCATCACCCGCACCACGGCCGCGTGGGAGCGGGAGCTGGACCGCGGGTTCCTTCCGAAGTTCGCGGCGATCGTGGACCGGCTGCTCGGTGCGGATCGGGATCGGCTGGAGGAGTGGCGTACCCGCACGCTGGCGTCGGTGCGGGAGCGGCTGCTGTCCATCCCCGCCCGCGCGGCGCGGAAGGTGCACGCGGCGATCCGGGACGCGGCCGGGCAGGCCGTGGACGCGGTGCGCGAACTCGCCGCCCGCGCACTGTCGCCCGCGCGCTGGCGCAGTGACGCGGCGGAGATCGGGCGCACGAACGGGGCCGCGATCTACAACGCCACCAAGCTCGCCCGCGCCGCGCTCGAGGAACGCGACACCGGGGTCACATTGGACAAGGTATGGCTGTCGCTGCACGACGGCCACACCCGCCACACCCACCAGGCCGCCGACCGCCAACGCGTCTCGCTCGCAGCCGATTTCGTGGTCGGCGGTGCGGCCCTGCGCTTCCCCGGCGACCCGTACGGGCCGCCCGGCGAAGTCATCAACTGCCGTTGCGTGATCGCGATCGTGCAATCGGCACTCGAGATTCCGGCCCCGGCTCGAGTAGCGTCAGCAGCAGACACAGGAGGAACCATGGCGGCCAAAGCATTTGAGGCGCTGCTCATCCCGACGGGAGTCGTCGGCCGCTCCGGCTATTCGATGCTCGCCGCGGGCGCCGAACTCGTCGACACCGTGCTCCCACTCCCGCTGAAGTGGCAGCGCGCCGACGTGCCCGCCCACGACGGCAGCGTCACCGTCGGCGCGATCGAGAAGCTGGAGATGCGCGACGGCGGAGTGTGGGGCATCGGCACGATGCTCGACAACGCCGAAACCACGGAGGTGGAGCAGCAGATCGAGGCCGGTGTCACGCAGCCGTCCGTGGAGCTGGTGGTGCGCGCCGAGACCATGACCGACGCCTCCGGCACTCCGATCACCATGGAGACTGCCGAGCAGCTGTACATGGACGGCGCGCAGATCGTGATGCGCTGGGACGCAGTGGAAATCGTCGGCGCATCCCTGGTCAGCGTGCCCGAGTTCCGCGACACCTCCATCACGCTCCGCGACGCTGAGCCCGGCACGGTGCCACCCAAGCTGTCGGTGGTGGCGGCCGTCGCGAATGCGCGGATCGTGGAACCGCACAGGTACCCGCACGAGTTCTTCACCGATCCGGAACTCGCCGAACCGATCCCGATCCAGGTCAACTCGCAGGGCCGCGTCATCGGCTACCTGGCCCTCTGGGAGAGCAAGCACCGCGCCTACCCAGACATGCCGGTCACCCCGTACCGCACCAACTGCGGATACGCCGATTTCCACCAGACCACCGCCTACTTGGACAACGGCACCACCATGGCAGTCGGCCGGCTCACCGTCGGCGGCGGCCACGCCATCCCCGGCAAAGGCGTCCAGGCCGCGCTGGCACACCATGACGACGTATCCACCTGCTGGGCGTACGTCATCGCGGGCGAAGACGACTTCGGCATCTGGGTCTCGGGCGCCATCCACTTCGACGCCGATGAGCGGATGGTGAAGCTCGCACTCGGCACACCGCACTCCGGGCACTGGGAACGCACCGCGGGCGGCCGGCCGGAACTGATCATCGCGCACGCGGTGAACGATCCAGGGTTCGCGAACTACTACCAGCGCGCCGCCGACCGCGAAGGCGACCTCGGCATGGTGGCGTGCTTCGCACCGGCTCCGGTGCAGCCGGTCGCCAATTCCGCGCTGCTCGATGCGGTAGCCGAGCGTGCTGTGCTCGCTTTCGTGGAGCACCAGGCCGTCCAGGCGCGCGCGGACCAGGTTCGCGCGGCCATGGACGCCGCGGGCGTACGGCGAAAGCGGTCGCTGGCGGAGGCGATCCGGGCGAACCACGCAGCGCGGGCGGGAGCACGCTGATGGGCTGCGGCTGCGGGGGCGCGAAGGCCAGCACCGGCGGGAGGATGCAGTACATCGTGATCGCCGCTGAGGGCGGGAAGAAGTACGGTCCGTACCTCACCGCGGTCGAAGCCCGGATGAAGTTGATGGAGATCGGCGGCGGGGCGATGAAGCAAGTCCCCGCCGAATAGCGGAGCGGCCCGGCAGGAATCCTGCCGGGCCCGCTGCTGCTCGGGTCAGGAGAGATAGGCGTCGATCCAGCCGAGCCCGCCACGGTCCAAGCGAAGCCGGGCGCGGGTCACCGACACGTACGCCAGCATGGCATCCGCGTCGTCCACCGTCTTCCACTCCCCATCCTCATCACGCTCCGGCTCGGGGAAGTCGTCGGCGATCAGCACGTCGTCCCACTCGCGGCCCTTGCTCTTGTGCGCGGTGGACACGATCACGTCGGCACGCCGCTCCTCGCTCAACGAGTCGGCGGCGCGGATGATCTCCTCCACGCCGTGGGTGTCGATCAGATCCACCAGCGGCTTCAGATCCCGCCCGGACGGCTCCCCCGCGAAGTCCTGCACCTCACCCCAGGAGTTGAACAGGAACAGCTCCGGGTGGCTGGTGCGGCGGCCGTCCTTCAAGTCCTGGGCGGCTTCCGCCAGCCGCTTGATCGCGGCCCCGCCACCCACCAGGGCGACCCGCGCGCCGCCCGCGAGGAACGCCATCACCTTCCCCATCGCGGCGGCGTTGGTGCGGCACAGGATCGCGTTCGGCGCGGCCAACTCGGTGATCTCCGAGGCGAGGTTGGGGTTCCCGGCCAGGCGCAGCGACGTCGGCAGCAAGCTCAGCCACTTGTTCGCCTCCTCCGCCACCTTGGGGCCGAACCGCCACGACTGCGACAGGTACAGGCGGCGGTCGGCGGGCCAGGTGTCCAGGGCGTCGACCGCGCCCCGCCACGCGTACAGCTGCTGCGCCGAGTCGCCCACGGCGATCTGCTGGGCCTGGTGCTGGTCCTGGACCAGGCTGGCCACCAACGGGGTTCGAGTCCTGGCACTCGTCCAGCATCACCAGGTCGGCGGGAAGCTCGGGGCGGGTGAGTGCCCAGATCTTCAGGTAGTGGTCGTGCTCGAACCGCAGCATGCCGTCGATGCTCTGGATGTCGTCCCACGCCTTCCGCGCGAACGGAAGCACCACCCGCTGAATCGCCAGGTGGTCGTCCACCGACGCGCCGGTCTGGCGCGGCACATGATGCCGGTCGATCTCGGTGTCCGCCGAGTAGCAGAACCGCTGCACCGTCTCCAACGCGATCCGCGCCTGCTGCGCCGGAGTGATCCGCGACGGCCCGAGATCCAGCCACCGCGTGATGCCGAGCAGTTCGGCGGCACGCTTACCGGGCTGGCGCGGCCCGTTCAACCGGTGCCGGTAGTTACGGCCCACCGCAGCCATGGCGAGGCTGTGCGCGGTCCGGCACTGGATCGACGGCGGGAACGACGCCGCGGCTTCGTCGGCGATGGCCCGGTTGTAGGCCACGTAGATACCGGCCTTGCCGTCCAGCTCCCGCGCGACCATCTTCAGCGTGGAGGTCTTGCCGGTTCCGGCGCCGGCCTGGATGACGAGGTTGTGGCCCTCGCGGGCGGCGTCGATGATGGCCGCCTGTTCGGGGGTGGGTGCGTAGGACATTCCGGCTCCAATCCGGTTGGGTGACGGCTTGCTCCGTCAGGCGTGTGGGGGTCGGTGCCCGTTCCGGTCGGAACGGGCACGCACGGGTCAGGATCGGGCGGCGGCGAGCACGGCGGCGCGCACCGCCGCTGGCTCCTCGTTCGCCTTCACGGCAGCAGTCCACGCCGTCTCCACGGCGGGGATGCGCTGGCGAAGGGCCGTGATGGCGGCCGAAAGAACCATCCGCTCACCGCGGACCATTCGCGGCTGGGCCGACAGCTTGGCGATGGTGTCGACCAGATGGTCGGTGGTGTAGGTGCTGACGACCTCTTTGATCCGGTCGAATGCGCGGTCCGACATGTGGTTCTCCTCCGGCTTGCTCCGGCTGTGTGACGGCTTGTCCGTCGAACATCACTGACTATACCTGCAAAGAGGTGTACCGTCTAGGAGGTCTTCGCGCGTTGGTGAATCACCAAGTCACGGCAGGCAGTTCCAGGTCGATCGGAAATGGTGCGTCCAGCTCGACATGTCCCGTGAATACCGCCGTGGGTGTGTATCGTCCGGCCTGGAGTTCGTGCACATGCAGGACCATCGTGTCGTCGCGGTTCTCGACACGCCACAGATGCCGGACACCGGCCGCCGCGTACACGGCTGGCCGGAGCACACGGTCTCGGGTGAGCGTGCCGGGCGACACCACCTCCACCACCAGGTGCACGGTCGCGGGCGGGTAGGCGAGACGGTCGGGCCGTATCGCGGATCGGTCGACAGCGAGCAGGTCCGGCATCGGCACCGTGTCGCCGAGATCGACACCCGCGCCGGACGTGATCACGACGTCCATGGGCGCGATGTCCTGGAGTCGCGTCTTCAGCGCGGTCCGGGCCTCGTTGTGCCACATCGTGGACAACGGCTCCACAACCACCTGGCCGTCCAGCAGCTCGAAGCTCGCGTCCACCGTCTCGGTGAGGCGGGGCAGGTCGGCGGCGGTGAATCCGGTGGGCGGCGGAGTCGGCACGAACACGGTCCGGCCCGGCACTGTGGCGGTCACCTCGCGCACGATACCCGCCCGGCCGCCGGGCGCGGCACGGTTCAGCCGGTGATAGGAACCCGGTGAGTCTCGGGAGGAGTCCGGCCGTCCCAGATGTCGGACATCAGCAGCGACGAGGACGGGTTGGACACGTCTACGAGCACCCAGCCGCGGTACTTCGAGTTCGGGAGCGGATCGTTCGTCATCCGCTCACGGTCCGCGATGCAGAGATCGTTCGCCATCGTGAGCTTCTTCGTGTAGCCGTCCGGGGTCAGCTCCTGGAACCAGGCGTCGGAGATGTATTTCGTCGGCGGATTCGCAGTGGTCTGCAACTCGAACAGCAGCGCCACATTCGTCCCCGACGGGGGCGAGACCGTCCCGTAGCGCGTGGAGCAAACCGGGTTCACCTCCGTCTGCACGAGCGTCACCGTGCCCGTGGGCCCCTTCCGGTTGCTGATCTGGAACGGCTCGCCGACCTTCACGGCTGCGGGTCCGGCGGCCGGCACCTGCGATGCCGGTGTGGATGTGTCTTTTGGTGCGTCGTCGCTGCCGCAGGCCGCCAGTGTCGCTACCGCGGCGACGGCGACGGCAGCTGACGCGAAACGTGCTGCGATCACAGGTCTTTCCCCTTCTCAAAGCGGGGTGACGTGATCAGTCCCCCCGTGCTGGTCGGCTGATCGTAAAGCCGCTGCACCCCCTCCCTCTACCTTGCGCCGCGAACCGAGGCATGGCTGTGGGCCTCTCGGGCACGAAACCGACCGAGGGAAGGGAAATCCCCCATGGGCGCATTCGAGATGCCCGAGGACCTGTCCAAGCTCACGCTGGCCGAGCTGCGTGACCTACTGGCCGCCGCGGAGGCCGCGTTCGACGCGCTGGCCGCACCGCACGCCGGTGAGGGCTCGCCCGCGCCGTCCGCCGAAACGCTCCAGGCGATCAAGGACGTGAACACCGCCGCCGACGCGATCAACGCGCGGATCGGCGAGGTGGAGGCGGAGGAGCAGGCGCGCGCCGATGAGGCCCGCAACCTGATCCAGGCCCGCACCGAGGCCCGCAACCAGACCACCGACACCTCCGAGCCCACCGACGACGGCGACACCGACGGCAACGATGGTGACGACGGGGACGGCGGCGAGGGGGCCACCGACGCGGACGCCGGTGCCGAGGTGGTGGCGGAAGCGGAGCAGGCGACCGCCGACGCCGCCCAGCAGGAGGCGGTGACCGCCGCCAGCACCCGCCCGACATCGTTCCGTGGCCTGGGCGCCCGGCGGCGCACCGGCAACGCGGCCCCGCCCGCCCAGGAGATCGGGTTCCGGATGCGTCCGCAGACCCCGAAGTATCGGGATGGTGTGGTCGGGTTCGATGCGCTGGCGGCGTCCATCGACAGCATGGCGACCGGGCACCGGATCCACTCCAACCGTGACCCGCTGCGCATCGACGGCGGCACCGGGAAGATCCCGCTGTCGCTGGCGACGCTGGATCGCGGGTTCGGGCCGTCGCACATCATCAACGAGAAGGCGACCGACGAGGAGCGCGACGCCCAGATCGCGGAGATCATCGCGAACACCGAGTACCGGGCCGCGACGTTCGACGACCGCGGCGCGATGGTGGCATCCGGCGGCCACTGCGCGGTGCCGGAAACGATCTATACCTTCTGCGATGTCACCCCCGCGACCGGGTTGGCGACCTGGCCGGCGATGAACCTGGGTCCGCGCGGCGGCCAGCGGCGGCCGATGGAGCCCGACTTCACGGAGCTGTACAACACGCTGCCATGGCGGTTCACCGAGGCGGAGTTGCAGGCCAACAACCCCGACGGAACCCCGGTCGTCACCAAGCCGTGCATCGAGATCCCCTGCGTGGAGTGGGAGGAAATCTATGTCGAGGCGATCGGCCTGTGCGTCACCTCCGGCATCCTCCAGCGCCGCGGCTTCCCCGAGAGCATCGAACGGTTCCTGGCCGAGGTGGTCAAGGCGCACCTGATCAAGGTGTCGGTGTGGTCGCTGCTGGACGCGGAGGCCGACTCCACCCCGTACACCATCCCGGCCGCCGGCTCCCTGGGCGCGGCGGGTGCGTTCCTCAACGGTGTCGCGTTGCGCGCGGTGGTGCAGCGGCAGAAGGAGCGGCTGGCGAAGGACGCGCCGATCGAAGGCAAGACGCCCGCCTACATGCTGGATGTGGCGAAGGCCGACATGGCGATGCAGCAGGGCAAGGACGTCAAGTCCATCACCGACGCGGAGATCGACGGCTGGCTGGCCTCCCGGAACATCTTCATGGAGTGGGTGCAGCACTGGCAGCCCATCCCCGAGGCGTCGGTGCGGTGGCCCAGCCAGGTCCGGACCCTGCTGTACCCGCGCGGCACCTGGTACCAGCACCTGGAGCACGTCATCGAGGTCGGCACCCTGCACTCGAAGGACATGCTCCAGAAGAACCGGCAGATGGAGTTCTTCACCGAGGACGAGTACCTGATGGACCGTCGGTGCAAGACCTCCGAGGTGCTGACCATCAACGTCTGCGCCAACGGTTCCGTGGGTGCGCGGGAGCAGATCACCTGCGCGACCACCACCAACGAGGTCCAGACCGCGACCATCACCGGTTCGCCGACGGGCGGAACTTTCACCCTCAGCTACGGGGGTGAGACCACCACGCCGCTGCCGTACAACGCGACCGCCGCGCAGGTGCAGTCCGCGCTGGCGCTGCTGCCGACCATCGGGTTCGGCAACGTCGCGGTGTCCGGCCCGGCGGGCGGCCCGTACGCGATCACGTTCCAGGGCGTCCTGGGCGCGACCAACGTGCCGCTGATCACCGCCTCCGGCTCGTTCATCGGTGGCAGCTCGCCGGCCATCGGCGTCGCGCAGACCACCGCGGGTTCGCCGAACTGACCGATGTCCCAACCATCCGGAATTTCCGGATGGTTGGGCCCTGATCTCCCGGTTCGGGGCGGGCGAGAGCCCTCCCCCGAGTGTGCTGCCCAACTCACTCGCCCCGGCCGGGACCCTTCCCCCCTCACACGTACCTGGAGGACCACCGTGGCCGAGGTCTACACGGCACCACTGGCGAACCCGGCGAGCGGCGGCCTGTACGGCGCGGCCACCCTCATCGACACTCCCGACCCGTCCCGGCTCGCCCAAGGTGTCGTGGTCGACACCTGGAATTGCGGGCCCGCCTGGATCTGGCCCATCAACTGCGAGACCGAGATCCCCGATCCCACGGTGAAGGGCGCGGAGCCCCGAAACGACTGGCTCACGCACGAATTCGTGGGTGATGTGATCGGCGCGGACGACGACTGCTCCGCGCTCGTGCCCGAGCAGGAAGCCGAGCAGCGGGCGAAACAGCTGCTGCGGCTACAGGAGCCGGTGCTGGTCGAGCGGCAGCTGGTGCCGCGGCTCGTCGCGGCAGCGGGCGCGGCCAGCACGGTGGCCGGTCTGGTCGCCGCCGTCGGCGCGCTCGAGGAAGCGGTAGCACCGTTCGGGTTTCCCGGTGTGCTGCACGCGGCGGCGCACCTCGCCGCCGCGCTCCAAGCGGCGCAGCTCATCACCCGCACCGGCACGTTCCTGTTGTCTCCGTCCGGGCACCGGTGGGCGTTCGGCGCCGGGTACGCGGACCTGGACGACACGATCATCGCCACCGGGCCTGTCACCGTCCACCGCGGCCCCGTCGTCATGACGCACGGCCCGGACTATCCCCACAACGAACGGCTCTCCGTGGCCGAGCGGGAAACGCTCGTGTCCTGGGAGTGCTGGACCACCGCTATCACGATCGGAGCCTGACCATGCGCACCTACACCGAGATCGACGGCGGCGACACCGCCACCGTGCGAGCCGGATCCGCCGCCGAGCACGAGCAGCTGGCCCGCGTCCTCCTCGAGGCCGCCGGAGAGGACCGCAAGCGCGAGGTGCGCGGGATCTCCACCGGCGGCAAGGGATTCCGGGTGCCGGTCGACATCGCCCGAAGCGCCGGCCTCATCCCCGAGGAAGCCGAGTTCGATGCCGATGCCGTCGCGCAGGAAGGCATCCAGCGGCTCCTGGAGAACGCGGAGCTGTCGCCGAACGCTCTGGAGCTGGATCCGTCGCAGGACACCGAGGATTCGGCTGCCGAGCAGCCCACCGAGGAGGAGCCCGCCGCCGCGCCGGAGGAGGCGGAGCAGCCGCACGAGGAGCCGAAGAAGGCCACCGCGCGGAAGGCTCCCGCGAAGAAGGCCGCGGCGAAGAAGCCGGAGGCCCCGGCCGACGGCGGTGACTCGTGAGCCAGCCGACCAACGTTGTCGATCTGGTGACCCGGCAGGTGCTGGAGCGCCTGCCGGAGTGGGCGGGCCATCAGGTGGACCGGGCGCTGGCCGACGCCCGGGCCGAGGCCAGGGCCCGTTTCGAGGAGTTCCTGGCCGACCTCGAAACCACCGGCCCGGCCCCGGCCGCGCCGCCGGAGGTGAAGTCCGATGCTCGGGATCGCGCGCAGCGCACCGCGATTCAGGGCGCGGTGGCGACAGTGGTGGTGGCCGTGCTGCTGGCCATCGCGGGAGTGGTCGGCGGCAGTGGCTTCGACTTCACCTCCGGGGAGGCGTGGAAGACCGTGCTCGGTGCCGCGCTGGGCGCGGTGGTCGCGGCCGGCACGGCGTACGTGCAGCGGCTGATCTCCCCGCCACGCAACCAGGTTGCGGAGGACCCGGAGCGGTGAGAGGGCGGCTCGGCGGGATGGTCGATACAGAGTCGGTGCGCCTCTACCAGGGAGTCGTGTACATCGGTTTCCTGCTGAGCGCCGTGCAGACGATCTGGCTCGGCACCCCGCCGACGCCGGTCGCCCAGGCCATGGGCGACATGGTGGAGCTGATGTGGCTGGCGCTGCTGATCGCGTGCCCGCTGCTGGCGGCTCTGGGGTATTGGAGACGCGAGCGGCCGGACGGGCTGTGGTTGCTCGCCGCCAGTGACGCGGCATCCGCCTGCACCACAGCGGCATACGTCGCCGCGGTACTTCAGGCGACATGGGCTGAGCGGGCCAGCTTCGCAGCCTGGCTGGCCGCCGCGTTGTCGGTGTGCTCGGTACTCATTTTGTGGCGTGACCTGCGGCGTATCCGCGCGACGGCGCGGCTGGTGAAAGAAGCGAAGCGTGAGTGATCTGGTGACCCTGCTGGTCAGTTCGGGTGTTGTCACCACAGCGGGCGGTGTTGTCGGGGCGGCCATAGGCGCATTCGCGGGTCGCCGCGGGAAGCGTTTGAAGAGCGCGGATTACGCGGAGATCGCGGCGCGTGTGTCGACGTCGGGCGCGACCATGTCGCAGGCCATCGCTGAAGATCTCCGCGAGGACAACAAGCAGCTGGACCTGAAAGTCGACAGGCTTGAGTCCAGTGTCGAACGCCTCAGCAGCCGGGTAGCCGAACTCACCGATGCGGTATGGGTCGCCATCCGCCGCATCGAGTCCCACGGCCACGACGCCACCGATCTGCGCGCGGTGATCACCGGCCGCACGAATGGCACTCCGCCGCCGCTCTGAACTCTGCTGCACCCCTGGTGTTTACCCTGCCGCCGTAGGGCCTGGGCAGCCACTGAAAACACTCTGACGTGCACATATAGAGGAGAGTTCAGTGGCCGTTTTGCCGGTCGTGAAGGGCCTGCGTATGCGGGCCACCTTGGTCGACGCGTGCGGTATGCCCATCGTCGGCCCTCGAAGCCGCGTGGTGACTTCGGGTTTCGTTACCGCCACCCTCAGCCCGCAGATGCGGGATGCGGAAGAGATCGAGCAGACCAACGCGGAAGGCCGCGTCTGCGTCTCGGATCGCACACCGCCGGAACGCAAGTGGCTCAACGCCACCATCGAGTTCTGCGCCGTGAACACGTGCCTTTTCAACATGTTCACCGACTGGGAGATCGTCACCGACTGGGAAGGCAAAGACATCGGCTTCTCCGATCAGAAGGAGGTGCCCTCCGATCGTGGTGTGGCCATCGAGATCTGGTCGGGTGTCGGCTCGGAGGATGCCTGTGAGGTGCCCACAACCGATGACATTTTGAACGGCGCGGCCGGCGGCAGCTCGCTCCCGTACGGATACACGTTCTTCGTGGTCAAGGAGGGCCAGCTCGGCGATACCGAGATCGGTGCCAAGGCCAGCACCTTCACCATCAACGCCATCACCGTGAACGCGACTCGCTGGGGCCGCGGACCGTACAACGTGATGGCCACCGACGCCAACAACACCCCAGGACGCATGTTGCGGCCCATCCAGCCGGGTCAGCACCGGCGCATGTTCAAGACCACCATTGCGCCGCCCGAGCCCAGCGATGATTGCTGCCCGCTGATCCTGCCTTCCCCGTACTACGGCGAAACCGCGGTGGCCGTCGCCCCGGCGCAGCCCGCGTGCGGTTCGGTCGGTACCAGCGAGGTCCAGACCATCACCATCGGCGGCTCGCCGACCGGCGGCACGTTCACGCTGACGTTCCGGGGTTCGACCACCGCGCCGATCCCGCACAACGCCGCCGCGGCGACGGTGAAGGCCGCGCTGGAGTCGCTGCCCACCATCGGCACCGGCAATGTCAACGTGAGCGGCAGCGCGGGTGGCCCCTACACCTGCACCTTCACCGGTGACCTGGCCGAGTTGGGCTTGCCCGCCATGACCGCGTCCGCGTCCGGGCTCACCCCGTCCGGCACGGTCACCATCGCCACCACGGTGGAGGGCGGGGTCTACTCGTAGTGCCGCTCGAACTCGGGTGGACCCCGGACCAGCTCCGCCTGTCCCTGAAACCAGGCACCGATTTTCAGGGACGGGTGGAGCTGCAATCCCCGCCCGGCACACCGACACCGTGGCCCGCCGGGACGGCCGCGTGGCTGCGGCTGTTCGTGCCCGGCAGCGCATTCGAGGCGATCTGGCCGGCCACTATCGCGGGCGCGGTGATGTCGTGGCTACAGCCGTCCACGGACGTCGACCAGGTGCCGCTCACCGCGTGGGCGGAGCTGGTGCTGGACTATCCGTCCGCGCCGCCGTTCGTGTGGCTGGAGGGCCCGATCCAGACCGGCTGCGCCAGCTCCGGTTTCGGGTACATCGCCGCGGTGCCGCTCCCGGACGGCACCGCCGTAGCCGTGCCGGTGCCCGGCCCGGCGGGACCGCCCGGTGGCGGCGGTTCGTCTGTGATTGTCACCGGCACAGCGGGACTCGCATTGTCCGGGCATCGGGCCGTGGTCCGGCAGCCGGACGGCTCGTTCGTGTACGCGGACAACACCAATCCAGCGCACCTCGCGCTGCCGATCGGCATCACCAACGGCGCGGCGGCGGCCGGAGATCCGGTGCAGGTGGTGATGGTCGGGGAACTCACCGAACCTTCCTGGTCGTGGACGCCCGGCCCCGTGTTCCTGGGCACCAGTGGGGCGCTCACCCAGACCGTGCCGGGCGCCGGATTCCTGGCGCAGCTGGCCGCCGCGACTGCGGCCACCGCCATTTACGTCGACCGCTCGCCGAGCGTCGCACTCACATAGGAGAAGCCGAACATGGCCGGTAACAAGTACATCAAGCTCGACCCGACCACGGGTGCGCTGACCGAGCAGGCCGCCACCGACACGTCGGCCGGTGCTGCCGACGCCGGGAAGATCCCCGCCCTGGACGGGTCCGGCCGGCTGGCTTCATCCATGATGCCGGCGGGCATCGGCGCGGACACAGCGTCGATCACCACGTCGGAGGCGCTGGCTGCCGGGGACTTCGTGAACATCTGGAACTCCACCGGCGCGAAGGTGCGCAAGGCCGACGCGACCACGCAGGGCAAGGAAGCGCACGGGTTCGTGCTCGCGGCTGCCGCCAGCGGAGCGGCGGCCACCGTGTACTTCGAGGGCCCGAACACCGCGGTCACCGGCCAGACGCCCGGCCCGGTGTTCTTGGGCACCACGGCCGGGGCTGCGACGAGCACTCCGCCGAGCGCGGCCGGAAACGTGGTGCAGCGGATCGGTGTCGCGACGTCCGCGACCGCGATCAACTTCGAGGGCAGCGCGCCGGTGGTGCTGGCCTGATGGTGTTGCGACGCCCCCTCGTCAGTGTGGCGGGCTCGCTCCAGGAGCTATCCGACGCCGACACGCTGACCGGGCAAACGGTCGGGGTCATGCTGTACCAGACCCAGGGCCTGCACGTCGCGGGGACCGGGCACCTGCCCATGGGCTGGGTCGTCCCGTACGCGATGGTGCTGGATCAGGTGCGGTACTGGCTCGCCACCGCGGGCACCGGTAATAGCGCGACGGCAGAGCTGCGGAAGAACGGCACGGCGGTCGGCAACGTGATCTCCGGGACCTCCGGTACTCCGTCCACTGCGCCGACCTACCTGACTCCTGGCGCGACGCTGGCGGCGGGTGACCGGATCTACGTGGTGCAGACGGCGGTGAACACGACCACGCTCGGCACCGGCCTGGCCGCCGATCTGATCGGGCATCGCATATGACGGCGGTCATGGTCGAACCGGCCATGCCGATCGTCCAGCACGGGTTCGACCTCCCAGCGGGCAGCTCGGTCGGTCCGTACTGGACCAAGACCGGCACCAGCGATATCGGCATCTCGGCAGCCGGGATGCTCGCCGTCATCGGCACCACGGTCGGCCGGCGGGCGGTGGTGCACCTTGAGCAGGCCGCGACCGCTGCGCACTGGGTGGAACTCACCGTGGGCACCGCGCCGAACAACACGGCGGGCAGCGGCGCGTTGTTGCGCTGCAACGTGGGCATGACACAAATGGTGCTGCTCACCGTTTCCGCCGGGGCGTGGTCGATCGGCCGAATCACCGGCATCAACGGGACATTCACGCTGATCGGCAGCTACTCCACCACGATCGCGCTCAACGATGTTGTGCGCGTCAGCGTGGACGAGTACTCGGTGTATCGCGTCTACATCAACGGCCAGCGCAGCGGCCCGGCGTTCCGGGATACGACGTGGGCGGACTCCAGCCACCGGTATCGCGGCGCGTGGATCCAGTACACCAGCGGCACCAGCGGCGCGAACCTCGACAACTTCGTCAGCGGGGACACCCCGCCACTGACGCTGGTCGACAGCGACACTTTCAGCCAGCCAACGCTTGTCGGCTGGACCACATCCGGCGGCGGCACGCTCTACGTTCAGGGCGGCGAGATCTCCGGCGTCGGCACGCCTTCCGAACCGGTCAGCTTCGCGCACCGGCCCGCGCTGCCCGGCTACCCGCGGATCATGGTGGCGCGGATGCAGATCCGCTGGAATGGGCGCAACCCGCTCCACAGCGCCACCAGCGTGTGTATCCGCGCGAGCCTGGCCAACAACCACACCGGCGTCCATTTCTGGACCGTCGCGAACCAGGCGGGCATCGCGATCTACGATCCCTCCTACCCGGATGGCTTCCTCCCCGCCACCGGGACACCGGCCGGCACACCGATCACGAAGTGGGCGGACTCGGCGATGATGGAAATCCGCGGCGAGGGAACGCATTTCAGCGCGGCCGTGGACCACAACCCCGTGCTCTGGGGTACCTACACCGAGGCTCAGGCCCCGCTCCTGTACCTCCAGCACGGCGTGCAGATCCAGGACGACTCCGCGGTGTCCGGCGGTGGTGAGCCGCCCGCCAACGGGGACAACTATCAGCTGTTGGTGGCCTGATCTGCTGCGCCCTGGCCGCCTACGGTCGCGCGCCATGGAACCCACTGTTGGCAGAATCGTCCATTTCCAGACCTACGGCACGCCCAACGGCGAGCACCCGTCGGAGCCGATCGCGGCGATCATCACGGCCGTGCACGACCATTTCGGCACCAACGAGCAGCCGGAGACCCGCGTAGACCTGTTCGCGATCTACCCGAACGGCACCAGCCACAAGACCGGCATCAAGTTCGCCGAGGAGCCGACGCCCGGTTACTGGTCCTGGCCGCCGCGAGTCTGACTGCGCCCCAACTGCCTACGGTCCCGGCCATGGTGTGCACCTGGCCTGTAGACTCAGTGCATGAAAGATTCCGACGCTGAGGTCTGGCGTCCAACTCCAAGCTGGCCCGGATACGAGGCATCGAGTCACGGCCGCATACGCAGCGTCGACCAGGTACTTGTCAACCGGAAAGGCGTGCGCCGCAACTGGAAAGGCCGTATACGTTCTTGCGATGTCGGCGCGTCGTATCGGCAGCTCATCGTTCGAGGTAAGTCGGTCAAGGCTTGCTGGATGGTGGCCGATGCGTTTCATGGCGTTCGGCCACCGGGCAAGGTAGTTCGTCACCTGAACGGCAACAGCCACGACGACCGGCCCGAGAACCTCGCCTACGGCACCGACGCCGAGAACTCGGCCGACTCCCTCAAGCACGGAACTCACTACAACGCACGAAAGACACACTGCCCGCACGGTCATCCGTACAACACGACTAACGGTCCGAATCGTCGATGTCGCGAGTGCCACAGGATGAACGAGCGTGTTCGGCTCGGCCGCGAAGGAATCCATCCGAAGTTCCGCAGCCATTGTGTACGCGGACACGAGTACACGACGGAGAACACATACATAGCGCCAGGGAACGGTCAGCGCGGTTGCCGGGCCTGTCGCCGTGAGGCTGCGCAGAGACAGCGTGCGGCGAAGAGATTGCACACCATGTAGATAGCCTCCGGCCATGTCCCAATGCACCTGGCCGGTTTCCATCGCCTGCCTGCCCGAGGACGCGAAGACCGTCACGGCAGCGGAAGACGTTGCCCGGCTCCAGGGTGCGATCGATACCGCCGTATCCGTCCTCTGGTCCTTCACCGGCCGCCAGTACGGCTGCTGTCCGAGGATCGTGCGGCCGTGCCCGCGTGAGTGCGAGACGCAGCAGGCGTGGCAGCCGGGGTGGGGCTGGTACCTGGACCTCTACTACGCCGATTGGCGGTCCATCGCGTGCTCGTGCGGGCCCGCCTGCAAGGTCGGTGGCCCGGGTGTGGTGCATCTGCCGGCGCCGGTCTGCTCGGTCACCGCGGTCACCATCGACGGCGCGGTGGCCGACCCGAGCACCTACGTGCTCGAGGGTGATCGGCTGTACGCGAAGTCCGGGCAGTGGCCGTCCCAGAATCTCCGGGTGCCCGCTGGTGAGCCGGGTACGTGGACGGTCGATTACCTCACTGGCACACCGCCACCGGCGGGCGCGGACCAGATGGTGGCGTTGCTGGCCGGCGAGTTCTGGAACGCCTGCCGGGGCGGTAAATGCCGTCTGCCGAAGCGGGTGCAGTCGATCAGCCGTCAGGGCGTGTCGATGCAGATGGTGGACCCGGTGGCGCTGTTCGAGAACATGCAGACCGGGATCAGCGAAGTGGACCTCTGGATCACCGCGGTGAACCCGCACCGGCTGTCCGCGCCGTCGGCGGTGTCTTCGCCCGACTACCCGGACGGTGCCTGATGGATTCCGCTGTGACCGTGCTCGGGCTGACTGTGACCCGGCTACGGGAGTTCTTCTCCCCCAGCGCCTCCGTGCCGCCGTTGGGCGGCGGAACCGATGTCGTGAACATCCTGGCCGGGGAGATCGTCGTCCCGCCGCCCTGGGTCGGTGTCGATCAGGACGAGGTGTCGTGCGAGAAGTGCGGCCCGTACCTCTGGGTGCGGCTGGTCCGGCGCTGGCGCACCGACGCCTTCCCGCAGGAGTCCGTGGTGGGGAAATGCTCGTCGCAGCGCGCCATCACGATCGAGGCCGGTATCGCCCGCTGCCATCCGTTCGACGCCACGCCGGAGCAGCTGGAGCAAGAGGCGGCGGTGCAGTGGGACGACTCGTGGCGCATCGACGCGGCGCTGTGCGGGGCGATGCAGGACGCCGAAAGGGCCGCCGCGGCTGCGGCGACGGCGCTGGGGACCGGGGAGCCGTACGGGCCGGACGGCCTAATTCTGGCGTGGACGCAGATCGCGCACGCTCAACTGTCGAGGTAGGAGGCATCTCGTGGCATTGGTGACTATCGAAGGCGTGGTCAACTCGGACGTGTGCGCGCGCGGCGAGCGCCACACGGTGGAGTGGACCGACTACCTGCGCGGCCTGGCCCGGAACGGCCTCATCCAGGTAGTCGACGGACCCCACGACGAACCGGCCAAGCCCGCCGGCAAGTCGTCGAAGCGGGCGCGCCGGACCTCCGAATCGTGACGATCCCGGTCCGGCCCCGCCTGCAATGGGCGCCGATCCCGCGCGCTGGAGAGCAGGCGGCGGAGCGGGCGGAGCCGCGCGTACGGCGGCTGGGAGGCCGGATCGAGTCGAACGCCAAGAGGCGAGTGAACGTCCGCACCGGCGGGCTGAAACGCAGTATCGGGCACAGCGTTTCGCGTCGCGGCCCGATCGTGCGGCTGCTCATGTTCGCGCGGGCCCGGCACGCGAGGTTCGTCCATGACGGCACCCGCCCGCATGTGATCCGGCCGCGTAACGCCCGCGCGCTGCGGTTCGAGGTCGGCGGCCGGATCGTGTTCGCCCAGCGGGTGAATCACCCCGGCTACAAGGGCAACCCGTTCCTGGCCGACGCGGTGCGCGAAGAGCTGACGAGGGACCGGCTCATCTGACCTGGGGTTTGCGCCCCACTTTGACAGCGTGCCCGCGTGACTCAGCCGGGCATCACCATCCCCCTCACCGCCGACGGCGGCGGCTTTGAGGAGGAGCTGTCTCGCGTCGTCATCGGCGCGATGCGCGGCGTCCAGCTGAAGCTCGACAAGTCCCCGCTGGACATCAAAATCAATCTCGACACCGCCGGCACGCCGGAGCAAATGCGCGCGCTGCACCAGCAGCTGGAGCGCGAGGCGAGACCGATCACGCAGCGGGTGGTGGTCGACGTCGACCGCCGCGGCCTGGCCGATGCTCGTGCGGCGTCGGCCGCGCTGGTGTCCGGTGAACGCGCTGTCCAACGCGCACAACGAGATTCGGTCACGACCGCGCGGCAGGTGACATCGGAGCGGGCGCGCGCGGCGGCGCAGCTGGAGAAGGTCGGCCAGCAGCTCGCGAAAAACGCGAATACCGAGCGGGCCGCGCAGCTGGCCCTGGAGCGCGCGCGCCGCGCCGCGGCGGCAGCCGAGCCCGATCCGGAAGCAGCGGCCGAACGGCAGCAGCGGGCCGCGCTGCGCCTGGCCGCCGCGAACCGGGCACTCGCCGCCGCCAAGGCGGCCGCCGCCGCAGTGAAGGACAGCGAGGACTCGGACAAGCGGACCGCTGCCGCCGAGCGGGTCGCGGCGGCAGAGCTGAAGGTGGCCGACGCCAAACGCGCGGTGAAGGCCGCCGAAGGCGACCCCGAAGCCGACGGGCTACGCCGCGCGCAGGCAGCGCAACGCGTCGAAGCCGCCGAACTGCGGATCGAGGAAATCCGGCGGCGCAGTGTCGAACTCGGTCGGCAAGCGATCGACCTGTCGCAGCGCGCGTCCGTTCGCGCGCCGCAAGCGGTGCGGGTGGACGACCCTGGCCTAGACCGGCTCCGCGACCGCACCGAAGACACCAACCGCGTGTTCGAGCGGCTCGGCAGCACCATCGGCGGCGTCGTGGCCACAGCGGGCGGCCTCTCAGCGATCACCGGGATTCTGTCCGCGATCGGTGGCGCGGCCGGGCTCGCCGCCGGTGCCGTCGGCGGGCTGGCGCTGGGGTTCGCGGCGCTGGGGCCGGCAGCGGCGGCCGTGGCGGGGACCGCGGTTGTCGGGTTGCAGGGCATCAAGGATGCGTTCGACGCGGTGCAGGCAGCCTCTGATGCGGCGCCGGGTGAAGCCGCCGCGAAGTCGAAGGCCGTCGCGGCGGCGCAGGATCAGCTGGCGTCGGCGGCGGACACGGCGGCCCGGTCTCAGCGGACGCTGGCGGACGCGCAGCAGGACTCTGCGCGGGCCGCGGAGGATGTCGGCCGCGCCTACGTCGACGCCGGGCGGGATCTCGAGGACTACCGGTTCAAGGCGCGCGGCGCGGCGATCTCCGAGAAGGAAGCGCTGCTCGGGCTGAAGCAGGCGCAGAACGACCTGAAGAAAGCCAAGACCGTCGATGACCGCGAGGAAGCGCTGGTCCGGCTGGAGCGGGCGCAGCTCCGCTACGACGAGGCCGTTCAGAACAACGTTCGCAGCCAGCAGGATAACGCCGAAGCTCAGGCCAAGGGGCTCGATGGCAGCGACCGCGTGGTCGCGGCGAAGGACCGGCAAGCCGAGGCCGAAAAGCGTGTAGCCGACGCTCAGGACGCGGCGAACCGAGCGTCCGCTCAGGTGGTGAAGGCGCAGCAGGCCGTCACCGACGCCATGAACGCCTCCAGCCCATCGGCGGACAAGCTCGCCCAGGCCATGGCGAAGCTCTCGCCCGAGGCGCAGAACTTCGTGTCGACGGCGCGGGAGCTGGCGCCGGTCTGGGAGGCCGCCCGGAAAGCCATCCAGGACGCCCTCTTCCAGGATTCGGACACCGTGCTCCGGCAGCTCGCGGACACCGTGCTCCCGCACATGCGCGACGGCATGAGCGCGGTCGCCACCGAATTGAACCTGGGCGCAAAGGCTTTCGCGGACTGGCTGAGTAGCGCGCAGGGCGTGCAGGCCCTGGACTCGGTGTTCGCCTCCACCGCCGACCTGCTGGCCGGGATGCGGGAGGGCAGCCAGGGATTCCTGGACGGCCTGGCGAAAATGACTCTCGCCGCGGAGCCGTTCGCCGAGAACATCGGGCGCGCGCTCGGCAGCATCGGCACTGAACTCGGCAACGCATTCTCCCAGCTGGCGGATAGTGGGCTGCTGGGCCAGGTGCTCGATGGGTTCACCGCCGCCCTTCAGGGTGTCGGGCCGCTGCTGCGAGACCTGGTCCTCAGCTTCGCCGAACTCGGCTCCCGAGTGCTACCAGCGCTCCAGCCGCTGTTCGAGTCGATCGGGCAGGCCCTGGTCGACATCGCACCCGCGCTCGGCGATCTGGGTGCGACATTTGCGGATTCGCTGACTGCGCTGATGCCGTCGCTGTCGGGCTTCATCAAGGCGCTAGCTGAGGGTTTGCGGCCGGTGCTTCCGGTCGTCGCGAATCTGCTCGGCGCGATCTTGGACGCGCTACGGCCCATGATCGGCCCGCTGTCGGAGGTCGCGCAGGTCGTCGGCAACGCGCTCGCGGACGCCTTACGAGAACTGCAACCCGCTCTCGGGCCGCTGGCCACCGCATTCGCCGATGTGATCAAGGCGGTCGCACCGCTGATCCCGCTGATCGCCGAGAACCTGTCCACTGTCCTGATCGCGCTGGCCCCCGCCATTTCCGATGTCGCGAATGCGCTCGCGCCGGTGATCGCGCAGTTCGCGGACGAGATGCGGCCGGTGATCAAGGAGCTGGCGCCGATCCTCGCGGATGTCGCGAAGACGCTCGGTTTGGCGCTGGCCGACGCCATCCGACAGATAGCTCCAGTGTTGCCAGATATCGTGCGGGCGTTCACCGACCTGCTGGTGGCGGTCGTTCCGCTGCTGCCGGAATTCGCGCGCCTGGCCGCCGAGATCCTGCCTCCGCTGATCGACATCTTCGTGCAGATGGCACCGCAGATCATTGACGTGATCGAAGCACTGACCTGGCTCGCCTCGAATGTGCTTGTGCCAGTGGTGATTCCGGCGATCCAGAACACTGCGGACGCCTTCTCGATCGCGCTCGGGATCATCGGCGACGCCATCGGGGTCATGCGCGACATCGCCGGTGCCGCGATCGACGCCGTGACCAGCGGGTTCCAGGGGCTCGGTGAATCAGTGTCCGGGGTCGGTGACTTCCTCACCGAGACAGTGTTTCCCGAGATCGGCCGCGGCCTGGTGAAGGTGCAGTCCTGGTTCGAGGACGGCGTCAACGGCATCGCGAGCGTCTGGGATCGGCTGCGCGAGGCCGCCGCCAACCCGGTCCGTTTCATCGTGAACGCGGTCTGGAACGAAGGACTGCGGAAAGCCTGGAACGCCGTCGGTAAATTCCTACCCGGCGTGGGTGACATGGACCCGATCACGCTCGGATTCCGTTCCGGCGGCGCGGTGTTCGGGCCCGGCACAGGCACCAGCGATTCCATCCCCGCCTGGTTGTCCTCCGGCGAGCACGTCATCACCGCCGCCGAAGTGCTGGCGGCCGGCGGGCAGAACATCTGGTACGCGATCCGCGACATGATCGCCAGAGGTATCCCGTTCAGCTGGGACGGCGGCCAGCTGATCTCGGACCTTGGTCGGGACAACCTGAATGCGTACGGCGCGGCGGTGCGCGCGCAGGGCATCGGGAACGTGAACCCGGAGGGGCTGTTCGATCCGCTGCTGCCGCGGTTCGCGACGGGCGGCGCGGTGGAGCCGTGGATGCACCAGCTGCTGCGTGGGCACGAGTTCGCGCGGGCGCAGCACGGCCGCCCGTACCAGTGGGCGGGGCCGCGGTTCGTCGGGGATTCGTTCGACTGCTCGGGGTTCATGGGCAGCATCGCGGCGGCGATCCTGGGGTTGAATCCGTGGCAGCGGTATTGGGCGACATCGAGTTTCGCTGGCTACCCGCAGGTCGGTCCGCAGGGGTTCACGCGGAACCAGCGCGACGGCGGCATGGTCATCGGCGTCACCGACAACCCGGGCGGCCCCGGCGGTGGCCACACGGCGGGCGTGCTCGGTGCACTGCCGCTGCTCGGTATCCCGCAGGCGATGCGGGTGGAGTCCGGCGGCGCGCTCGGGAACGTCCACTACGGGACCGGTACGGACCCGACGAGTTTCGCCGGCCTGTACGGGTTGCCGATCGGCGCGAACGGCTACTTCCAGCCCGGCGCGGGCGGCGGGTCGATCGGCCCGTCGGTGACCGATCAGCGGTCGTTCGTGGAGCGCGCGATCGAGCGGGTCTTCGATGAGCTATTGGGGCCGATCCGGACTCGGATCCCGACGGAGGTCGGGCCCGTCCCGCCGGAGTTCAACAAGCTACCTCCGGAGTACCTGACCACGTTCGAGCGCGGGTCGATCGACTACCTGGGCAGCCTGGTCGGTGACCTCGGTAATGCGCTGCCGAGCGTGTGGCAGAAGGCGCAGAGCCTGGCGGACAAGGCGTTCGACGCGCTGAACCCGTTCGACTCCGGCGGTATCGCGGCGGGCGTCGGGTTTATGCCGAAGAACACGATCCAGCCGGAGCGCGTGCTCAGCCCCGAGCAGACTCGCTTGTTCGAGGCGCTGGTGCTGAGCCTCCAGCAGATCGCGGGCACCAGCAGCACAGCGGGCCCGGAGCTGTTGACCGCCAGTGTGTTCCAGCAGGGCATCGACACGCTCACGCGGGTATTCGTGCAGCCGGAGCAGACCGACACCCAGCAGCAGGCGCAGCAGATCGCGCAAGCGCAGGAGGCGATCGACGCCACCGGCCGCGTAGCCGCCGACACCCGGGAGCTGGTGCAGCGCAACGAATCCTCAGCTGAGCTGGTGACGCAGCAGCAGACCGAAGAACTGAGCGCGGGCCTGGACGACATCTCCCAGCGGCTCACCGCCGGCGTGCTGACGCCGATCATGCAGTCCGCGGTGGACGCCGGTATCCAGATCATTCGGACGTGGCTCGGCGGGGTCGGGGACCAAATCACTGATGGCACCGACCGGACGACGGCCGCAGTGAAGACGCTGGAGCTGCGGGTGGACGACGCCGCCGCGGCGACGGCACCGGCACCGTTCGGTGCTCCGGGCAGCGCGTTCGACGCGGCCAAGGCGATCTCCGATGCGGTGGTCAGCGTCGCGAATACCGCGCAGCAGTCGCTGATGCAGGTGGCGCAGCAGGTCGCGAACGCCGCGCTGGCGCAGCAGGCTTCGCGGGTCGGGCCACAGTCCAAGGGCGTGCTGGGCCGGGACATCTCCGGCGGGCTGATGGTGGATCTCCTCGTGCGGTTGACCGGGGTGGAGATCGAGATCCGGGACAACCTGCTCGACACGCTGGACGAGATCCATCAGTTCCGGGGTGACCTGCACCAGAGCATCGACACCTCCGGCCGGATCTTGTCCGACACGGCGGAGCTGGTGCAGCGCAACGAGTCCTCGATGGATCTCGTTGTGGCGGAGCAGAACCGCATCAACCGCGAGCTGATCAAGGCCCTGTTGCGGTACCTGATGACCAGCGTGGTGATCCCGATCCTGACCGCGTTCCTCAGTGCGGCGATCACCCTGGCCGTGACCGCGATCGGTGCCGCGATCGGCTCCATCATCCCCGGCATCGGCACCGCGATCGGCGCGGCCGTCGGCGCGGTGGTCGGCGTCGCGTTGGCGGGCATCGCCGCGGCGTTCATCGGCACCGTGGCGATCGGCGCGGCCGCGGCAATCGACAGCTTCGACAGTGGCGGTGTGGCGGTGGGGCGCGGCTTCATGCACAAGGACGTGGTGGAACCCGAGCGCGTGCTCAGCCCACGAGAGACCGAGTCGTTCGAGCGGCTCGTGGCGGCTCTCGAGCGCAGTGGGAACCGGACCGTGAACGCGCCGATCACCGTGTTCGGCGGCGCGGGTGCGGCGGGCGGTATCCGAGACAACCTCCTGTCCCTGCTGTGAGGAGTAGCTGATGGACCTTGGGCAACACGTGCAGGACCTGACCGGACGCACCGAGACCGCGCTGGACGCCGAAGAGCCGGAGGACGGCCCGGTGGTCCAGGCGTACATGGGTGTGCTCGGCATGGAGCCGCCGCCATCCGGCCCCGGAGAGGAGTAGCGGGTGTTCCGTGGCTGGATAGCGTTGGGTGGCCTGGAGTTGACGAACACCTCCCGGCTGATCGCGCACGCAGAACCGAGCGTGCCGGAGTCGATGGAGGAAGCGCTCGCGCAAGGCTCGTGCGTGTGCGCGGACTTCGTGCGCTACGACGATTCGTGGCCGGGCCTCGCCGCCTTCCTCGCGGACGACCCGTACGTGATCACGTCCGCGCCCTGGTACGACCCCGCCATCCCGCAGTCCGCCGAGTTCCTGGGCGTGTGGGTGACCAACGTGCAGGGGTTGGGTCCGACGCCGGTGGACCGCACCGTGGCCGACGCCATTTCGGCCGGCGGTATCGCCGGGCCGCACCGCGACAAGGCCCGCACCGTGACGATTGAGGCCACCCTGGTCGGCTGCACGAACGCGGGAGTCGAGTACGGGCTTTCGTGGCTGGCGTGCCGGATGCTGCCCGCGAAGGAACTGCGCGGGACGACGCTGGAGTTTCTGGCCGCCCATCCGGAGGACAGCGCGGCCAGTCCGGCGCTGCTGCAACGCGAGGCGCACCGCGTGGTGCTGACAAAAGAACTCACGGAGAGCAAGAGCTTCGGCACGCGCGGAAAGGCGAACCGACAGGGCGCGTTCAAGGCAGTCGACTGGGAACTGACCATCTTGGATCCGTACCTGTGGGGGCCGCCGACCACCGAGACGGTCACGTGGGCCAGCACGGTCACCGAGCAGATCACGTGGGCGCACCCGCCCGACTGCGAGGACCCCGAATCCTGCACGGACATACCAGTTCTCGCGTCGGCCACGTGCATCCCCACCACGATCGACGTGTCGCCGGTGCAGCCGCCGGTGTGCGCGGGCTGTATCCCGGTCTGCCAGGTACAAACCAGGGTCGCGACGGTCCCGGCCGCGCTGGGGATGGTGTGCCGGGACCAGGCCGTGACGCTCACCGTCACCGCGGGCGCGGCCCCGGTGAGCGTCAATTTCTGGTTCCGACCATGCGGCAGCTCGGCGATGTGCGACCGGACCGGATTCCTGTCCCTCGCAGGGCTTCCGGCGGGCGGGACAGTGGTGGCCGATTCCGTGCTCGGGCGGCCGTACGGGGTCGTCGGCGGTCAGCAGGTGCGGCAGGTCGGCATCGTCGGCACCCCGTCGGGCGCGCCGTGGACACCGACCATGCTCGCGGCGGGTGGGTGTTGGGAGCTGGTGGCGCAGCACGAGCCCGGCCTGGCGTTCACCGTGCAGATGTCGGTGCGAGGGAGGCAGGCGTGAAGCTCGAACCCGCCAGCTTCGCGGTGCATCACGTCGGCGGCACCACGCTCGGGGTGATCGAAACCCCCGACAAATTCACCTGGAGCCGCGAACTCAACGAGGTGTCGAGGCTGAACGTGAGCGCGCCGCTCCAGGACCTCTCCGAGCAGATCACGCCGTGGCTGCACTGGATCTCCTGCTGGCACGGCCAAGACCTGCAATGGCTCGGACCGATCCAGAACGCGGATCGAGACCGGGCGGGGATGAGCGTGGACGCCCGGGATGTGTCGAGGCTGATGTGGCGGACCCGCACCCAGACCACTCGCCGCTGGGAGTCGCTGGACGTCGCGCCGATCGCGGCGGACATGTGGCGAGACATGCTGCGGCACCATCAGATTGACGCCGAGCCCATCGTGCTTCCGGCGTTGGCGGACTCCACCCGCTACGACGTGAGCGTGGCTGCCGACCAGCGCATGATGCAGCAGGACATCGCGGAGCTGGCGAAGCTCGGACTCAGGTGGACCGTCGTGCGCGGGCGCCCGATCCTCGGCAGCCAGCCCGCCGCGGTGGCGGCAGAGCTGACCGACTCCGATCTGAGCGCCGGCGCGAAGATTCGCCGGTCCGGCGAGAAGGCCGCGAACGACGTGCGGGTGATGGGGAAGAACGGGGCCTACACGCAGCGAGTCGAACTGGGTGGCCTGCACCTCCAGTCCATCGTGTCGCTCGATGACCTGTTCGGCGTCAACAACATTCAGCGCGCCGCGCAGGACTACGTGTCCCGGTCGGCGCGCATTCGCGACGAGCTAGTGATCCCGCAGTCCGCCACGCTGTCCCCGGATGCGCCGGTGGAGCTGGACATGCTGGTGCCGGGCATCAACTTCGCGATCAGTGCGCTGGGGCTCCGTACGATCCTGCGCCTGGATCAGGTGCAGGTGACCGGTACGTCGTCCGGGATAGAGGTCGCCGTCACGCTGGGCACCCCCGACAACCTCGGGGAACTGGAGAAGGCGGGAGGGACGACGGCATGAGCGGGACAGCGGAACCGGTCCGGCCGCCCAGGTCGGACGCCGAACTGGCACGAGACCTCGTGCGGCGCACCGAGTCCCTGGAGAACCCGACGTCCCAGCGTGTCGGAGCATGGGTGTTCTCCACCAGCAACGACGGCCACCTCATCGCCTCACACATGGACGGCGGGTCGGTGATCATCGCCCGGCGACCGAACACCGGCGAGAACGACCCGGACGCCATCGTGGACAGCCGGGCACCGAGCCTGTCGGCCACCCGCACCGCGCTGCAAGGCATCGCCGCAGGCGGCTCGGTAGTGCGGTTCGACGGTGTCGAGGTCGAGGAAGGCGGCGACTGGACCAGTGGCCAGCAGCTGTTCGACGCGGTGCAGGTCCCGGTGTCCGGCGCCTACAGGGTGTCGGGGTGTGTGCATGTCGCCTCGCACGCCAGCAATACGCCGATCGGTGTCGGCATCCGCGTGGACGGCGCGTTCCGGGCCGGGTTGAAGGTGTTCGACACCACGAACACGTGGATGAGCGCGTCTGTCTCCCGAATCCTGCGGCTGACCGCCGGCCAGTCGGTGGACCTGTACGCGTACGCGACATCGGCCGTGAATATCGGTGCGGCGGACTGGTGGACGCCCGGCGTGCCGCCGACGACGTTGGACATCAACCTGGTGACGGAGGCCGACTGATATGCCACCGCAAGTCTGCGCGGGCCGGAACCTGCGAATCAACGCGGGCCAGCTCGGGCTCGAGAAGTGGTCCGCGCCGCGGATGGTTGCGCAAACCACCGCGGCGTCGACCGGGGACGGCGCGATCACCGGCTCCGGGCTCACCACACAGCCCGGCCGGTTGATGATCGACGCGCAGGTGTCCTGGACATCCGACTCGCCGCTGCCCGCGCTGATGCGGCTCCAGGTGATCCGGGCGTACCGCACCCTCATCACCAGCAACCCGAACGCCGTGCAGATCTGGGACTCCTGGAACTACGGGATCGACGAGGCCGCGCGGGTGCCGGACAACTACAGCGTGGTCAACTCGCTCACCACGCTCGGGCTGGACGGTGGTACCAACAACGTGTCGTTGCCGTACTACGGGCGCGTCCACCAGGACTACCCGGCCGGATCCAGCGAAGAGTGGTACGAACTACCCGCCGGTTCGACGCTGAACGTCTGGTACCGGGCGTACTGCTGGACGCCGCCGCCGTGGTCCAACAACGCCGCGGCGAACAACCCGCTCCATGAGGCGTGGGCGCGGAGCGTGAAGCTCAGGTTGTGGGCGTTCCCGACCAGTGATCCGGAGGTGCAATGAGCATCACCATCTGCACGTCGGAGTGGATGTTCTCCGGCCCCAGGGGCACTGGGCTCGCGGACGGCTGGCTCCCGCGCATCGCCGCGGAGCGGTTCGTCACGTCCACGAAGGACGGCAATGTCGAACGCAGCCCGGACCCGGTCCCGTTCATCGACGCCGAGTTGAGCTGGACGAACACTCTCGATACGGCGCAGGAATGCTGGCTCGGCACTCACCGGGCACCTCGGACCATCGTGGCGTCGAACCCGAATGCGTACGTGCTGGATGACGCGGTCTCCTGGGACATCGGTGTATCCCCGAACGCGCCAGCACCATTCGCGTCGGAGAACGGCGTCGGCGCGAAACTCCAGACCACGCCGTTCGCTATCAACCAGGTCGGCTACGCGAGACTCTTCAGGGCGTGGGATGACTCGATCCGCTATGAGCTGGTGGGCACTGTCGACCCGGGCGAGACCGTGCACGTCCGATACCGAGCCCTGTTCACCACGCCCGGCCAGTGGCGGGCACCCTCGCAGCCGTTGCAGGTGGTGCGCGCCTACTGGGTTCGGTTGCGGCTGTGGGCGATTCCGGAGGCGACACCATGACGTTCCCCTGCATCGACACCGCATACTTCGATGCGCCCGGCGGCGAGATCTCGCCGAAACGGCACTGGCAGTTCGAGCACCGGGCGAGCGCGACGGCCGGCGGGTGGACGTTCACGCCCGCGAACAACGCGGCCGGGACGACGTTGGGGTTCGTGCAGGCGCAGTGGTTGAACAGCACGCCGGTGGCGCAGCAGGTGTACGCGGTGTTGACGGCCGACGCGACCCGCTACGCGATCGACCAGCTGAAGCACTTGGTCATCCAGACGCAGTGGGGGACGAGTTTCGGTGCGGCCCCGGCGGATCCGACGCTGACCGAAGAGTCAAGGGTGCGCGGCTACCTGGATTTCGGCACCACCACCGTGTCCAGCACCACGGTCGGTGTGTTCGGGATGTTGGAGGACCGGCAGCCGAAGATCAGCACGCCGATCGGGGACGTGATCACCTTGCCCGCCGGGCAGACCATGAAGGCCCGCGCGCAGGTTCGCTGGTTTACCTCAGCGTGGGGTTTGGACTGGTACTCCGCGTATGGTGACCCGGTGGCGCAGCGCATCGCGAAAGTCGGTGCGCTGCAAATCGACCTGTTCTCGACGCCGGTCATCCCGTAACGAGGCCCCGCCCGGCGTGCTGCCGGACGGGGCCCAGATCGTGCATTCGGTCAGGACAGCAGCCGCGCCCGACGAGTCGGGGTCAGGTAGCCGTCGGTGGACATGGTCCGCGTGATCTCGGTGGCTGCGCCGCCGATGTCGATCCCGAGCCGGTCGAGCACCTGGGTAGGTACCGCGTCCCGGTCAGCGAGGATCGCCAGCATCACGTGCTCCACCCCGACCCAGTCGTGTCCGGCCGCTCGCGCGCGGTCGGCGGCGTCGGCCAAAATGTCCTGGAGGCGGGGCGTCTGCGCGATCTCGTCCATGCTCGACATCATCCGCTCACATCGCCAGGATTTCGAGCCACACCCACTCGTCCGGGCCGATCAGGTTGCGCCGATGGTGGCAGGTGAAGCGGTGCCGTCCGCCCACCGCGTCCTCCGTCTCCACCTTCCGGCCGTCCGTGGCGGGCCCGCACCGTTCCAGCGGGACACCGTTCGCGTCGGCGGGGACACGCGGCACCGCCACATGGATCGGCGCGGCGACCACGGCGGCCCCGGTGGGGGCGGCGATGGCCGGGGCTGGTGCGAGCAGCGTGGCGGCTACAGCGGTCGCGGCGGCGAGTGTTCTGATCATGGTGTTCCTCCATCAGGGTGAGATGGGCGAACCCGGTAGATCCGGCTTCGTCCGGGTGGTCGACGGCTCGATCCGTCGCACCCCTCAATTATACACACAAACGCAGGTATAGTCACGCCTTCTGCGCAGGTCAGGACGTCTTTCTGGCGCTGTCTCTGGCGCCCTTCCGGCCAGCGGGGGTGACCATCCAGATACGGCCGTTGGTTTCGGTGCGCTCGCCGGTCTCGCGGAGTAGCCCCTGCTCAGTGAGGGCGGATAGGGCATTCCTGATGGTCCGGGGTTCCCGCCGTAGTTCCGTGGCGAGATCAGCGGCACTGCGCGGCGTGCCGTCGTAGACCATCAGGTCCATGATTTCCTGCTGGCACGGCCCCTGGCATAGCGGTGGCATTCACTTCCTCACTGATAGGTGGGGTACGACCCGGCACGGCCGGAGTCTGGTCTGAGCCGCCCGGCATCGACGAGCGTTTGATAGGCGGCGGACTTCCGTGGGCAGCCCCCGACAGTGCAGCCCCGGTGCCGTTGCATCGTTTCGTGCGCGCCGTCGACGGTCAGCGGCTCCCGCGGCGCGGCGTGCGGGTTGATGTTGGGCCAGCCACCGGAATCGGCGATCCGGGCGTCTTCTGCCTGAACCTGCTGGCGGGCGCGTTCGGCGTCGACGCGGGCGATAATTTCGCGCGCGTGGTTCCGTTCGCGGCGGCGATGTAGCCGGATCATCCGAGTCCCCCAATGGCGGAAATCTGCGACCACTTGGTGAAACTCAGGCGCGGCGCGAGCGTTTCGACGTCGGCGACGCCCAGGAGCGCATTGAGTGTCAGCGGGGTCAGGTGCTGCGTGGTCGGAGTGATCACCACCTCCGCCCTGGCCGCGCGTACCTGATCGGTCAGCGGCAGCAGCGACGGCGGCGGCCACACGATCAGGTAGCCGAGATGTCGTGCGAGGCGCTGGACCTGGGCACGGTCCCATTCCAGCGCGGTCGAGATATCTGGATCCACCCACCCGAATGCGGTTGGGTAGGGATTGAAGCGCTTCATCTAGCTGTCCTCCAGCTCCTCCGACAGGGGAGGCAACCGCCGCCGGGGAGCTGCACGGGGCGGCTCACCGGTCGTGGTGTCTAGCTCGTTGGGCCGACCGATGAGCCTGTGGCTCTACTCGGCGGCGGCGCCCGGGGAAATGGTCACGCTTGTCCGCCGGACATTTCCGGCCATGCAGCGGCCAAAAGCGGCTAGGCTGCCGAGCACTACTACCGCCACAGGGGGCTGCGATGGATATCGTCAGCAAGTGGACCAAGGAAGATTGCGCAGCACTGCGCGCCGCATACCGCATGGGCCAGACCGAGTTCGCGCGGCTGCTCGGCTCATCGGTGCGGCAGGTGCGCCGCTGGGAGAAGGGCGAAAGCGCGATCACCCCGCTCGCATATTCCTCCTACGCCACGATGCTCGCCCGCGCCCCGCAGGACGTGGCGGCGCTGTTCGAATCGCTACGAGGGAATGACGACGACGTGAAGCGACGACACCTATTCCAGGCAGCGGCCGGAGGCGCTGGCGCACTGGCCGGGCTCTCGCTCGGCGACGCCGCCGACCGCGTCGACTGGCTGATGTCCGGCGCCGGCCGCCCGGACTCCGCGGCGGTCGAGGTGGTGCGGGCGACGCTGCACCACGCGATGCAGCTGGACGACATGATGGGATCGCCTGCCGCACAAGGGATGGTGATCGCACAGCAGCAGGTCACCGAGGCGATGTTGCGGGACTGCCCGGCATGGCTGTGGCCCAACGTGCTGTCGCTGTACGCCGAATGGACCGGGCTCGCAGGCTCCCTGGCGTGGGATTCCCGCGACCATCCCACCGCGGCGCGCCTCTACACCGAGGCCCGCGAGAACGCGCACGAGGCCGAGGACAGCGACCTGGGCGCGTACATGCTGTGCCACCTGTCGCAGCTGGCGATCTGGACGCAGCGGCCGCGGGTCGCGGTGGACTACGCGGTGGCTGCGAGTTCCTGGGTCGCCCAGAGCGACGACACGCACTTGCGCGCCTACGTTGCGATCCGCAACGCGGAAGCCCTCGCGCTGGCCGGGCAGCGGACCGCGTGCCTGACCGCGCTCGACGACGCGGACACGGCGCTGGCCGGGCTCGAACCGTGCCACCCGTCGCTGTCGCGCGCCTACTGGATGGGCGCCGGTGTCCAAGAGAGCTATCGCGGGAACTGCCTGGCGATCCTGGGCGACGCCGGGGACGCTGTCGCCGCGTCGCGCCGCGCGCTGGAACTGATGCCGGCCACCTACGTGCGGGACCGTGCGGTGACTCTGCTCGAGATGGAACGGGCGCTGATCCAGCTCGGCGAGATCGAGGAGGCCGCGCACGTCGTCGGCGCGGCTGCGACGCTGGCGGAGCAGAACCGGAGCCCGCGGTTGGCCGGTGCGATCCGGGGCGGCCGGGACCGGCTCTCGCCGTGGGCGGACGTCAAGGCGGTGCGTGAACTGGATGCCCGGCTGGCGGCCGGGGATATCGTGAGGGCATGACTGCCAGCGACCGGATATCGAAAGTGCTCGCGCGGCTCGCGGGGGCTTACGCCGCGAAACAAGCGACGGGCGAGGACCAGGAAATCGGGCGGGCCGGTCGCGCTCCGTCGCGGTCGGAGGCGTACGACCGGGCGGTGGCGGAGGAGCACGCCGCGCTCCAGGCGCGTAATGCCCTGTTCGTGGAGATGGTGGGCGACACGGATGTAGCACCGATAGAGCTGGTCAAGCAGTTCGGCATGTCCGGTCGCGAAGCGGCGTCGCTGGTGCGGACGGCGCGGCACGGGGAACCCCGCCTGCAACGGTGGCTGTTCGGCGACGACTTCGGCGACGGCGTGGTGTGGACATCGGAGAGCCCGGAGAGCGATGTTCGCTGAGGGCGATGTCGTCGCGTGGTGGACCGACGAGCACGGTCGCGGTGTCGACCCTGACCAGCCGGGCGCACTGCGTATGGAGGGCACTGTGCTGGGGGCCGTCCGGCACCCCCAAACCCGTCAAGTGGTCGCGTATCACGTCAGATGCGTGAACAATCTCGGTGTCGTCTACCTGACGACGGTGCGGCCGGACTACGGCCACCAGCCCGTCCGGGTGGAGCAGTAGGTCACCACAGCCGCGGCTGTTCCTCGCCGCCGTCGTTGACAATGAGTTCTGTGCTGCCGCCTTGTCGCTCCAGCCATTTCGTCAGCGGGGACATCTGGTCGAGGTAGGTTTCCAGGTTCCCGGCGAACAGCGCGACGTGCTCGTCGGGGACGTCGAACCGCAACACGAACTTGCTCATCTGGCGCTCCACTGACCGGCCTGTGTGTTGTCCCGGTTGTCCCGGCATTGTCCCGGCACTCTGTTCGCGTAGCGTCGTTTGTGTCGCTAGGGTCGCGTTCGGGGCACCGGAACCACCTTATGATCGGCTGTAACCCGCTGTTACCGAGTGTGATTGATCACCTACCCACGAGTAGGTTTCTGCTCTAGATTGAGAGATTCTCCACATTGCAGCCGCTCACAATTCGCCCGCCACCGGTGAGAGCAGCGGCGCCGACGGGGAAGCGGGAGTACGGGGCATACGCATTCCGCATAACTTGAAATGCGCTGTGGCGCAATGCATCCCAATCAATTTCGGGCATATCGGACCTCCGTTCGAATGTGCCGGACGCGACCGTGGGAATGGCATTGCGGGCCCGTCAATTCATCAGGCAAGGCAAACCTAACTCATTGATTTCCAGGCCAACGACCGGCACGCCGAATTAGTTCCGTCAATCGCCTGGGATTAGAGTTCGAGACAGATCGGTTCAGGTTCCCGGCGGCGGGCCGGCCACCGCCTCCGGGGAGTCGGCCCCGGGCACGAGCTGGTGTTTTCCAACATCCAACGGCTCACAGGCCCGCGCGCCGAAAACCGCGACGGGTCCAGACTTGCCGGCTCGCCCGGCGTGTCCATCAACGACGTTGGAGGCACCGCACTCTATGACCGCCACACTGGAAGCTCCGGCACAGCCGAAGCGGAAGACGCTGTACCGCGGCGACCCGGGCATGTGGTCCTGGGCGCTGCACCGGATCACCGGCGTCACGATCTTCTTCTTCCTGTTCGTCCACGTGCTCGACACCGCCCTGGTCCGGGTCAGCCCGGATACCTACGACCAGGCCATCGAGACGTACAAGAACCCGATCGTGGCCCTGATGGAGATGGGTCTGGTCGTGTGCGTGCTGTTCCACGCGCTCAACGGCATCCGCGTGATCCTCGTCGACTTCTGGTCCAAGGGCCCGCGCTACCAGCGCCAGATGCTCTGGGTCGTGCTCGCGATCTGGATCCTGGTCGCCGGCGCCGGCGTCGGCCGCCAGTTCTTCTACCTGCTGACGGAGCACTGATCATGTCTGCACCTGTACTGGGCAAGTCCTACGACATCCCCGCCAGCCTCGACGCCCCCCGCGCCCCGCGCCGCACCATGGGCAACAACTTCGAGAAGTACGCCTGGCTGTTCATGCGCTTCTCCGGCCTGCTGCTCGTCGTGCTGGTGCTCGGCCACATGTTCATCATGCTGATGATCGACGGCGGTGTGCAGCGGCTGAACTTCGCCTTCGTCGCCGGCCGCTGGGCCAGCCCGTTCTGGCAGCTCTGGGATCTGACCATGCTGTGGCTGGCGCAGCTGCACGGCGGCAACGGCCTGCGCACGGTCATCGACGACTACGCCCGCAAGGACGCCACCCGATTCTGGCTCAAGACCCTGTTGGTGATCTCGATGATCCTGATCATGGGCGTGGGCAGCTACGTCATCTTCACCTTCGACCCCAACATCAGTTAGGAACAGGCCAACTAGCCATGAGTGAGCGCAGCGAACGAATCATCAGCACAGGTGAATCTCGTTCTGTCCAGGAGCACCGGTACGACGTCGTGATCGTCGGCGCCGGTGGTGCGGGGATGCGCGCGGCGATCGAGGCCGGTCCCCGGGCCCGCACGGCCGTGCTGACCAAGCTGTACCCGACCCGCAGCCACACCGGCGCGGCGCAGGGCGGCATGTGCGCCGCGCTGGCCAACGTCGAAGAGGACAACTGGGAGTGGCACACCTTCGACACCGTCAAGGGCGGCGACTACCTGGTGGACCAGGACGCCGCGGAGATCATGGCCAAGGAGGCCATCGACGCGGTGCTCGATCTGGAGAAGATGGGCCTGCCGTTCAACCGCACGCCCGAGGGCAAGATCGACCAGCGCCGCTTCGGCGGCCACACCCGTGACCACGGCAAGGCCCCGGTCCGCCGCGCGTGTTACGCCGCCGACCGCACCGGCCACATGATCCTGCAGACGCTCTACCAGAACTGCGTCAAGCACGACGTGGAGTTCTTCAACGAGTTCTACGTGCTCGACCTGGTCCTGACCGAGACCGACCGCGGCCCGGTCGCCACCGGCGTGGTCGCCTACGAGCTGGCCACCGGCGAGCTGCACGTATTCCACGCCAAGGCGATCATCTTCGCCACCGGCGGTTCCGGCCGCATGTACAAGACCACCTCCAACGCGCACACGCTGACCGGCGACGGCATGGCGATCGTGTTCCGCAAGGGACTTCCGCTGGAGGACATGGAGTTCCACCAGTTCCACCCGACGGGCCTGGCCGGGCTGGGCATCCTCATCTCCGAGGCGGTCCGCGGCGAGGGCGGCATCCTGCGCAATGTCGACGGCGAGCGGTTCATGGAGCGCTACGCCCCCACCATCAAGGACCTGGCGCCGCGTGACATCGTGGCCCGCTCGATGGTCAAGGAGGTCCTCGAGGGCCGCGGCGGCGGCCCGAACAAGGACTACGTCTTCATCGACGTCACCCACCTCGGCGAGGACGTGCTCGAGGAGAAGCTGCCCGACATCACCGAGTTCTCCCGCACCTACCTGGGCGTCGACCCGGTGAAGGAGCCGGTGCCGGTCATGCCGACCTGCCACTACGTCATGGGCGGCATCCCCACCCGGATCCGCGGCGAGGTGCTGCGCAACAACACCGACGTCGTCCCCGGCCTGTACGCCGCGGGCGAGTGCGCGTGCGTGTCGGTGCACGGCTCCAACCGCCTCGGCACGAACTCGCTGCTGGACATCAACGTCTTCGGCCGCCGCTCGGGCATCGCGGCGGCGGAGTACGCCCAGCGCGCCGAGTTCGTGGAGATGCCGGAGAACCCGGCCGAGTACGTGCAGGGCTGGTTGGCCCGGCTGCTGTCCGACCACGGCAACGAGCGGGTGGCCGACATCCGCAGCGAGCTGCAGGTCACCATGGACGCCAACGCCGCGGTGTTCCGTACCGAGGAGACCCTCAAGCAGGCGCTCACCGACATCCACGCGCTCAAGGAGCGCTACGAGCACATCACCGTGCAGGACAAGGGCCGCCGCTACAACAGCGATCTACTGGAGGCCGTCGAGCTGGGCTTCCTGCTGGAGCTGGCGGAGGTCACCGTCGTCGGCGCGCTCAACCGCAAGGAGTCGCGCGGCGGCCACGCCCGCGAGGACTACCCGGACCGCGACGACACCAACTTCATGCGCCACACCATGGCCTACAAGGACGTCGAGCCCGGCGAGCACGCCAAGCTGATCGCCGACATCCGCCTCGACTTCAAGCCGGTGGTGCAGACCCGCTACGAGCCGATGGAGCGTAAGTACTGATGACCGCTGTAGCAGAGGCCCCCCAGAAGGCCGCTCCCGTCCCCGACGGGTCGACCATGATCACCGTCAAGGTGGCGCGGTTCAACCCCGAGGACGACAAAGGCGCGCACTGGGATTCGTTCCAGGTGCCGGTGCTGCCGACCGACCGCTTCCTGAACGTGCTCATCTACATCAAGTCCTACCTGGACGGCACGCTCACCTTCCGGCGCTCGTGCGCGCACGGCGTCTGTGGTTCCGACGCCATGCGCATCAACGGCGTCAACCGACTGGCCTGCAAGGTGCTGATGCGCGACATGCTGCCGAAGAACGGCAAGTCGCTCACCGTCTCCGTCGAGCCCATCCGCGGCCTGCCCGTGGAGAAGGACCTCGTGGTGAACATGGAGCCGTTCTTCGACGCGTTCCGCGCGGTGAAGCCGTACCTGATCACCCACGGCAACGAGCCGACCCGCGAGCGCATCCAATCCCAGACCGACCGCGCCCGCTTCGACGACACCACCAAGTGCATCCTGTGCGCCTGCTGCACCACCTCGTGCCCGGTGTACTGGAGCGACGGCAGCTACTTCGGCCCGGCCGCGATCGTGAACGCGCACCGCTTCATCTTCGACAGCCGCGACGAGGCCGCCCGCGAGCGCCTCGACATCCTCAACGACGTCGAGGGCGTGTGGCGCTGCCGCACCACCTTCAACTGCACCGACGCCTGCCCCCGCGGCATCGAGGTCACCAAGGCCATCCAGGAGGTCAAGCGCGCTCTTCTGTTCGCCCGCTGATCCACATAGCCCGAAACCGAAGGCCGCCTTCCTCTTTCGCGAGGGAGGCGGCCTTCGTCGTGCCGGCTGAACCACCGCAGTGACGCACTGTATACCGGCCTGGGGTATATAAGAGCTTGACTTGATACCCCATAGGGGTATCGTTCGGCGTATGCAGAACACACATTCCGCAGACCACGGCGGCCACGACCACGAGCATGGTGCCCATCACCACGACGGCGCATCCCACCGTGAATCCCACACCGGCCACCTCGAAACCGATGCCATGACCGCGCACCGGGACCACTCCGCGCACACCGCTCACCCTCCCGCCACCTGGAAGATGGCCGCTACCGCGACCCTGCACTGCCTCACCGGGTGCGCTATCGGCGAGATCCTCGGCATGGTGATCGGCACGGCGCTGGGCTGGCACAACGCCCCGACCATGGTGCTGGCGATCGTGCTGGCCTTCGTCTTCGGCTACGCGCTGACCATGCGCGGCGCGCTCGCCGCGGGGCTGGGGCTGGGCGCGGCGGTGTCGCTGGCGCTGGCCGCCGATACCGTGTCGATCCTGGTCATGGAGATCGTCGACAACGCGGTGCTGCTGGCCGTGCCGGGTGCGATGCACGCCGGGCTCGCCGACGGGCTCTTCTGGGGTTCGCTGATCTTCGCACTGGCCGTCGCCTTCGTCGTCACCACTCCGGTCAACAAGTGGATGATCGGCCGCGGCAAGGGTCACGCGGTGGTGCACTCGCTGCATGGCCACCATTAACTAGGCAATTTGCCCATCAGGTTGCGGGTTTGTTGTCTGATGCGCCCAGCGGTGCTTGCATCGAGGCATGTTCGACGAAGCTCAGCTGTACTCTCCGGTGACCACCGGAGCGGACGGCGACGTCACCGTGCACCTGAGCGACGAACATCCCGGCGTGCACGACCCGGCCTACCGCGCCCGCCGCAACGCGATCGCCGCCCAGGCGCTGGCCTACCGGCCCGGTGACCCGACACCGCGCATCGAGTACACCGACGAGGAACAGGACGTGTGGCGCATCGTGTCCGCCGAACTGCGGCGCAAGCACCACACCTACGCCTCGCACGAGGTGCTCGCGGGCGAACAGCGCCTGGACCTGCCCGCCGATCACATCCCGCAGCTCGACGAGGTCTCCGCGAAACTGGTGCCGCTCAGCGGTTTTCGTTACGTCCCAGCGGCGGGTCTGGTGCCACTGCGGGAGTTCTTCGGTTCCTTCGCCACGCGGGTCTTCCATTCGACCCAGTACATCCGTCATCATTCGGCCCCGCTGTACACCCCGGAGCCGGATGCCATCCACGAGATCATCGGGCACGCCAACCAATTGGCGAGCCCGCGCTTCGCGGCCGTCTACGCCGCCGTGGGCGCTGCCGTCGCTCGGCTCGAAACGGGACCGGCGCTGAAGTTCCTGGCCGACGTATTCTGGTTCTCGATGGAATTCGGCGTGGTCCGCGAGCGCGGCGAGATCCGTTGTTACGGAGCGGGTCTGCTGTCGTCCTACGGCGAGATCGAGGAGTTCCGCCATGCCGAGCTGCGGCCGCTGGACATTGTCGAGATGGGCACCCGCGCCTACGACATCACGCACTATCAGCCCGTATTGTATTGCGCCCGATCGGTTTCCGAGATCGAGGACGTGGTGGGCGGCTTCTTCGCGACCGTGACCGACGAGCAGGTCGCTAGAGCCGCATCCCGCTTGCCATGAAATTCATTACCCGGGTGAGGCTTTCGGGGTCGTACGGGTCGCGGTCGAGCAGCGCCGCCTGCGCACCGCCGATCAGCGCACCGGCGAAGGTGCGGACCTCGATGTCGTCGGGCGATCTGCCGGTCCGCGCGGCGGTCAGGTCCGCGACCAACCGCACATTCCGTTCGAATTCGCGGGCCAGCGCCCCCCGCAACTCCGGCACCGAACGAACCAGTTCCGTGCGCTGCCGCTCGAAGGAGAAGGTCTCCTCGTCGAGGGAAGCGAACGTCTCGAGCGTGGCGGCGCGGAACGCCTCCAGCATGGTCAGCTCCGCCGGCTGCCGCTCGATCGCCTCGATCATCAGCGGGTCCAGGTCGTCGGCCAGCACCAGCTCCTCCTTCGACGGGAAGTAGCGGAAGAAGGTGCTGGGCGAGACGTCCGCCGCGGCCGCGATCTGCTCCACGGTCGTCTCGTTGTAGCCCTGTTCGCGGAACAGCCGGAACGCCTCGGTGCGGATGGTGCGGCGGGTGCGCTCCTTCTTACGCTCGCGCAGGCCCATCCGGGGAGTGGTCGCGACCGGATGGGCCTGCGCTGGCGGAGCCTCGGAATCAGCCGACATGACCAGATTCTCCCGCACCCCCGGCATCGGCGGTGCCGGGCACCCTGGTGCGGACGAAGATCGCGGCCAGCGCGGCGGCCACCACGCAGATTCCGGCGCACACCCACAGCATCGCGCTCATGCCGCTCACGAACGCCGACTGCACGTGTCCGAGCATGCGCGGATCGCCCAGTTCGCGGGCCACCGCGACACCGGCGTTCACCCCGTCCGACACCGGCGCGACATCGTATCCGCCCAGTTCGGACCGGTATTGCGTGGCCAGGACGGTACCGAGCACCGCGACGCCGATCGTCCCACCGGCCTGCCGGACGGCCTGCATCAGCGCGGACCCGGATCCGGCCCGTTCGGGGGTCAGCTCCCCCATCGCCATGCCCATCGCCGAGGGCATCACGAAACCCATCCCGACGCCCAGCACGGTGATCCAGGCGGCGGCATAGCCGTAGCCGACGTCGGCGGAGGTCAGCGCACCGAGTACCAGGCCGACGGCCAGGACCGTGAATCCCGCGGTGAGCACCGTCCGTATCCCGAGTTTCGGCAACAGTTTGTCGGCGACCCGGGTACCGACGACCAGGCCACCGATCAGCGGCAGCAGCCGCAATCCGCTGCCCAGCGAATCCGCGTCGAGCACGGCCTGGAAGTACTGCGGCACCGTGAAGAACAGTCCGAGCATCGCGAACTGCACGAGAATGGAAAAACCGGTGCCCCAGCGGAATCCGCTCGCCGAGAACAGGCTCAGGTCGATCAGCGGATGCAGTGTCCGGCGCTGCACCAGCACGAACCCGGTCAGGATCACCAGACCGGCCGCCACGGTCGCCCAGCCGAGCGCGTCGGCCCAGCCCGCCTCCCCGAAGCGAATGAAACCGTAAGTGAGCGAGAGCATTCCGCCCGCCGACAGCACCACCCCCACCAGATCCACCGGAAAACGCTGCTCGCTACGGGATTCCGGAACCAGCAGCGCCACCGCGAGCAGGCCCACGATCACCAGCGGCACATTGATCAGGAACACCGAACCCCACCAGAAGTGCTGCAGCAGCCAGCCACCGATGATCGGCCCCAGCGGCAATCCGATCGCCGTCGAGGTGACCCAGATGGTCAGTGCCCGTTGCCGTTGCGCCGGCTCGGGGAACATGGTCGGCAGCACGGCCATCGACAGCGGCATCATCGTCGCGGCCGCGATGCCCAGAATCGCGCGGGCGGCGATCAGCTCGCCGGACGAGGCGGCCAGGGCGCACCACACCGAGGCCGCTCCGAACAACGCGAGTGCCGCGAGCAGGAACTTCTTCCGCCCGTAGCGGTCGCCCAGCGCGCCCGCGGGCAGCATCACACCGGCGAGCGCCAGCGTGTACGCCGTCGTGAACCATTGCAACGCAGCGGTATTCGCGCTCAGGTCGACGGCCATCGTCGGCAGCGCCACCACCAGCACCGTGGTGTCCAGGCCGATGGTCAGCATCGCGATCGCCAGTGCGCCCAGCGCCAGCCACCGGGACCTGCCGCTGGTTGCCGCTTGTGGCGCCGTCTCGGCGGCCGATACCCGGTCCCGCGATCCCAACGTCTCCATGACAGTTCCTATCATTTGGCTTCTACTGTTTTTTGATAGTAACTCCCATTTCATGGTGTCTGTCAATACCGTCGTGTCACAGTGGGGACTGAGCGCAGCGGTCCGGGGGCACGCCGAATAAGCTCGCAGGCGATGAGTACCTGCATGACCCGGCGTATCAGCCGCTCCAGATCGTTCGCGGCCGCTGCGCTGGTGGCCGGGCTCATCGGGGCCCCCGCACTGCCGAGCGTCGCCACGGCCGCGCCGCCGGCGTCCACCACGGCGCCGTTCAGCACACCGAACACCGACTCCTGCCCGAACAAGACCGCTCCGCCGCCCGCGATCGACGCCTCGGAGGTGCCCGAGCCGGGCGAGACGGCGCCCGCGCCGCTGCCGGTCCAGTCGCCGCCGATCGGCGGCGACAAGCTGGGCGCCTGTGGCCTGGTGCTACCCGACGGCGCGCCGCCGGTACCCGCGGACATCTCGGCCGCCGCCTGGGTGATCGCCGACCTCGACACCGGCCGGGTGCTGGCAGCCAAGGACCCGCACGGGCGATACCGGCCCGCCTCGACGATCAAGGTGCTGCTGGCCGCGGTCGCACTACGCACCCTCGACCTGGACAAGGTGGTGGTCGGCACGCAGGAGGACGCCAACGCCGACGGCACCCGGGTCGGCATCGGCCCCGGCGGCCGCTACACCAACAAGCAGTTGATGCAGGCGTTGATCATGGCCTCGGGCAACGACGCCGCGCACGCGGTCGCCATGCAGCTCGGCGGCATGAAGGCGACCGTCGAGAAGATGAACGATCTCGCAAAGCGATTGCGCGCCTTGGACACTCGCGCCGCGACACCGTCCGGGCTGGACGGCCCCGGAATGAGCACGTCCGCCTACGACCTGGCCACGCTGTTCCGCGAGGCGATGACGATACCCACCTTCGCCGAGCTGGTCCACACCGAACAGGTCGACTTCCCGGGGTTCCCCGCCAACCCGCAGATCCCCGGCGATCAGGACCATCCCGGCTTCCCCATCGCCAACGACAACCACCTGCTCTACGACTACGAGGGCACGCTGGGCGGTAAGACCGGCTACACCGACGACGCCCGCCAGACCTTCGTCACCGCCGCCGAACGCGGCGGTCACCGGCTCGTCGTCACGCTGCTGCAGGCCGAGGTGCTGCCCATCCGCCCGCCGCAGCAGGCGGCCCGGCTGCTGGACTACGGCTTCGCGCTGGCCTCCGGCGACGGCGTCGGCGCACTACCCGACGCCGGCACGACAGCGCCGAATACGAATGTGGCCGTGGCCTCGCCGCCACCGCGCGACACCGACACCGCGGCCCCGGCGCAGCAGCACAACGAGAACCTGCTGACGGTGCTGATCGTGGGCGGTCTGGCCGCCGCGCTGGTGCTGGCCGTGGCGGCCTGGCGGCTGACCGGACGCTCCCGCTGACCGGCACGCCGGCGAAACCCATTCGCGCTCTCCGTGTTTGACCGCTCGGCTGCGGGGCATCCGCACAGCGAGCCGCTCGCAGGCTCCAGCAAGTAGTACCGGAGAGAGGAGAACACCATGCCGGATCGCAAGAACGCCGGCCAGTTCGGCAATCGACCGGATACCGCGAAGCAGGCCCGCAAGGGCGGCATGGCCAGCACCGGCAGCTTCGGCTCCCCGAACAGCGCGGATCCCTCGGCGGCCGGCCGGAAGGGCGCCGCCGCGCAGCCCACCGAGGCCAAGTCCCGCGGCGGCCAGCACAGCCACAGCGGCCGCTGACGGGCCGGGATCCCGGGAACCAACTCCTCCCGTTCCCGGGGTCTCGATATCACCTCTTATCGAATCTCTTTGTCTTTCAGCTCAATTGAGCTATCTTGCGCTCGTAGACCTTTCGTTCGCGATCGTTGCCACAGAGTTCGGCAGCTCGCTCCAGTTCGGCGCGGGCTTCGGCGTCGCGGCCCAGTCGGGTCAGCAATTCCCCACGGACACTTGCCAATAGGTGAGAATTCGGCAGGGCGCCGGATTCGATCAGACCGTCGACGATCGGCAGGGCGTCACCAGGCCCCTGCGCCATGGCCACCGCTACCGCGCGGTTGAGATCGACCACCGGGGAAGGCGCCAGGCGGCCTAGCGCTTCGTAGAGCAGCACGATGCGCTGCCAGTCGGTGGCTTCGACCGAGGCCGCCACGGCGTGACATTCGGCGATCGCCGCCTGCAAACCGTAGGTGCCCAATCCCCGGCCGACCTGCTCCGCCCGCGCCAGGGCGGCTCGTCCGCGCCGGATAGCGGCCCGATCCCAGCGGCGGCGGTCCTGCTGTTCCAGCAGAATCGGTTCGCCGTCGGGACCCGTGCGGGCCGGGAAGCGTGCCGCGGTGAGTTCGAGCAGCGCCAGCAGGCCGTGCACCTCCGGCTCCTGCGGGACCAGGCGAGCCAGGACGCGGGTGAGGCGCTGGGCCTCCCCCGCCAGATCGAGCCGGATCACATCGGCGCCGGAACTGGCCGACGAACCCTCCGTGAAGATCACGTAGAGCACGCTCAGCACCGACCCGAGCCGCGCGGCCCGCTCCTCGGGCGGCGGCACCCGGAACGGCACCCGGGCCGCGGCGAGCGTCTTCTTCGCCCGGGTGATGCGGGCCTGCACCGTCGCGGTCGGGACCAGGAACGCCTTGGCGATCTCGTCACTGGTCAAGCCGCCGACGACGCGCAGGGTGAGCGCGATCCGCGCTTCCCGTGACAACACCGGATGGCAGGCGGTGAACATCAAGGCCAGGACGTCGTCATCGATCTGGTCCGGATCCCACAACACGTCCTCCTCGTCCGGGCGGGCCGGTGGACTGCCCGCGGCGATGCCGCCCTCGCCCAGATCGCGGGCGAGGGCGGCATGCCGGTCGTCGAGGGCCGCACGGCGGCGGAAGCCGTCGATCGCGCGACGTCGGCCGACGGTGAGCAGCCAGCCCGCGGGGTTGCGCGGCACACCGTCACGCGACCAGGTCACGAGCGCCTCGGCGAGCGCCTCCTGAGCCAGGTCCTCGGCCAAGGCGAAGTCGCCGGTGTAGCGCGCGAGCGCACCGACGATCCGGGCGGATTCGATGCGCCACACCGCCGCGACGGTCGCGCGGCTCGCGGGGTCGACCATGTCTCGAACTACCGGTCGATCAGAGCTGACCGGTCGCCTCGCGCCACGCCCGCTCCTTCTGGATCCACTGATTGTCCTGCGGGAACTCGTCGATCGTGGGCACCCGGCGAATCTCGGTCTTGAACCCCGGGCCGGCCATCGGCATCCGCTTCGCCCACTCGATGGCCTCCTCCTTCGACGACACGTTCAGGATGTAGTAGCCGCCGAACAGCTCCTTCGTCTCGCCGTACGGACCGTCGGTGACCACCGGGGTCTCCGACGAGTAGTCCACGACCACGCCCTCCGAGGCGTCCTCGAGGCCCTCCGCGGCCAGCAGCACTCCCGCCCGGATGAGCTCGTCGTTGAACCGCCCCACCGTCTCGAGCATCTCGCTGAAGTCGACGTCGGCCATCTTCGCCATGCCCTCGTCGGTAGCGCGCATGATCAGCATGTACTTCATGATTTTTCTCCTCGGCTCGTGGGCCCCCGTCGGACCCTCTCACGCATAGGTCGAACGAGGAAGACGGCGGATCGACACGGGCCCAAAATTTTTTTGAGGCCGGTGGCGGCGGGCCGTAGGTTGATGCCCCGTGGTGGATTACAACATCGTCGTCGATCGGGTTCGAGGCTGTCTCCTGGGTGGCGCGGTGGGAGACGCGCTCGGCTGGCCCATCGAGTTCCTGACGCTGCCGCAGATCCGGCAGGCGCACGGCGACTCCGGCGTCACGGGTTTCCTCCCCCAGTCCGGTTCGGACGAGCCGCAGCAGATCACCGACGACACTCAGATGACGCTGTTCACCGCCGAAGGACTACTGCGCGCGGCACCCGGCGACGACCCGATCCCCGCGCTGCACCGGGCCTACCTGCGGTGGTTGCACACCCAACAGCCGGAGTCCGAACTCTCCGTCGACGGCTGGCTGGTGAGCCTGCCGTTCCTGCACGCGGTCCGAGCCCCGGGAAACGCCTGCATGACCGGGCTGCGCCGCCAAGCTTTCGCCTACCTCGCCCCCGGCCCGCTCGGCACACCCGGCCCCGTCAATCCGGAGTCCAAGGGCTGCGGCACCGTAATGCGTGCCGCGCCATTCGGATTGGTCGGCGCGGGCCCGGACCGAGCCTTCATGACCGCCGCGCGCGCAGCCCAACTCACCCACGGCCATCCCACCGGATACTTCGCCGCAGGAGCGTTCTCCGCCCTCATCGACCGCGTACTCAACGGCACCGCCCTCCCTATCGCCTTGCAGGACACCATCACCCAGCTATCCGCCTACCCCGCCGCCGAAACGACCGCGGCCCTGACCCGCGCTCTACAGCAATCGGAGCGTCCACCGACCCCCGAACAGGTCGAGCAGATCGGCGCAGGCTGGATCGCGGAAGAATGCCTCGCAATCGCGGTGTACTGCGCCTTGATCGCCGCACGAACCGGAGACATACGCACCGCCCTGCTGCTCTCGGTGAACCACTCCGGCGACTCCGACTCCACCGGCGCCACCACAGGCAACCTTCTCGGCGCCATCCACGGATTGTCCGCCCTGCCGATGGATTGGGTCGGCGCGGTCGAGGGCCGGGATGTGCTGGTCCAGGTAGCCGACGACCTGGTCACCACTTTCCACTACGGCGACCGTTCCGGCCCCGCCGCAAGGTATCCGCAGGACTGAGCACGTCACCGGCGCTGTGCTCAGCCGATGGCTGACCGAGTCCGCGAGTGCCTCAGCGGTTGTAGTCCCCGCGCTGCGCCGCCGCCGTGAAAGCCGACCATTCAGCACCGCTGAACATCAAGGCGGGACCGGAGCGGACCTTCGAATCCCGAACGCCCACAAGGCCGTTCGGGAGGAAGGCAACCTCGACACACTCTTTGTCGCCACCACTGTAGCTACTCTTGAACCACTCGACACCAGCCGGAACGGCGCTCACGCATACTCCTTCGCTAACTGCCGAAGCAGGTTTCGACTGGCAACCGCATCCAGTGCCTGGCTACGGATGCTCTCGTACGCCTGATGGTACCGCCGTACAACATGGTGCTTCTCCAAATACAAGTCACCCGCGAAGTTCTCCACGTAGACGACGGGCGGCTCGAGCGGCTCGCCTGTGGCATCGCTGCCGAACTCGAGCAGGACGAACGGGCCGACCGCGACTCCCAACGGAAAGCCCGCGCTGAACGGGAGCACTCGGAGGTTCACATTCGGTCGGGTCCCTACATCGGCCAGGTGCTTGAGCTGAGCTGCCATCACACGCGGGCCACCGACCATGCCCCGAAGAGCAGACTCCCGGAGAACGACGTCGAGACAGATCGGCTGTGCCTTACGCGTGATTCGGATCTGTCGACGCATCCGCAATCGGACCCGACGCTCGTGCTCCTCCGAACTGTCGTCGGGATAGACCGCGTGCATGAGCGCGCTGGCGTAGGCCGGGATCTGGAGCAACCCCGGTACCAACTCCGATTGATACGTCGTCATCCCACGGGCGGCAGCCTCCAGTCCTACGTAGAAGTCGAAGTTCGCGGGGAGCAGATCACCGAACTCCTGCCACCAACTGAGCACATTCCCCTGGGCCGCAAGGATCTTCATCGCAGCGGTCTGGTCGGCGTCGAACTCGTAGATTCTGCACAGCGCGTCCAAGTCCTCCTCCCGCAGGTTCGCCACCATCCCCTTCTCGATCCGCTGCACCGTGCTAGCGCTGCGCCGTATCAACGTTCCCACCTGCTGCAGCGTCAGCCCGCACTCCTCCCGACCGTTCCGCAGGTACCGCCCCAGTTGCCGCCGCGGCAACGTAGACCCGTTCTCCGACATGCCCGCCTCCCTCCAGGTTCCACATGGACCCCGCCACCCCATCACCCCGCGAACCCCCACACCCCCGTCATCCCGGAATCTCATTCAATCCCCGCATAACCCCAGCAAGCATTGCACTATCACCCCCACTCACACCCGAAATCCGCAACGGACGGAACCAACTCCCCCGCCAGTGCGTCCAGTAAGGTAAGCCGTCGAGCACGAAGGGAGGGCCTGTCGATGGACGTGGGGCAGTCGACAGCGATAGGGCTGTACCAGCAGGCGGCCGCGGGCACGTTCAAGATGGAGGAGGGAGCGGCCCGGAAGTGCGCGGAGATCTTCCAGCGGTTCGCGGACTCGATCACCACTCACATCGACGAGGCGAATGCGCTCCAGGTCCTGGGCGGATTTGGAGGGTTCCAGTCGGCAATCGAGCTGCAAAGCGGATTCGAGCGAAAGGGTAGCGCGCTGATCGATGCGTTGACCGGACTGCAGGAGGCTGCCCTGCGTATGGCGGCAGCGTATCTGCGTGCGGGAGACCTTCTGGAGGAAGCAGAACTGATGAACAGCCGAGCAATCGCAGCAGCAAACACAGGACTCGACGGATGAAACACGCCAACCTGGGCGCCTATTGCGTGGCGATCGCAGCCGTTGCCATGCTGGCCGCGGGATGTACATCCGGCCAAGGCGCATCGAATGAATCCGACACACTGTCATCCTCGAGCCTGTCGCCGAGTGCCGAAGCAACCCGACAGGCGCCGCAACCCACGCTGACAGCACAGGCATTGCAGCCTCCGGAACAGCATCCCGCACCCGGCCGAACCGCTGTGGTCTTCGACCCGTGCACATGGATACCGGACGACTCTATTGTCAAAGCGGGCTTCGATCCGAACAGCCGCACGCGCGGTAGTGACCAGACTGGCGTGCAGACCTTCCTGGCGTGCAGATTCAGTTCACAGCCGCGACTGCTGACAGTCATGTCCGGAAATGTGACTTGGGACGAGGACCTGCAGAAGAACAGCTCTCGGAGTGAGCCGATATCGGTCAACGGGAGAGAGGCCATGTGGGTCCATGATCCCGGTATTCGGCGAGGCTGCGAGATTCATATGCGCACAAAAGTTGGTTTCGTTGATCTCCTTACGACCTTGACTGTCGATGGAGCGGTCCAAGGCCTACGTCCGTGCGACGGCCTACTGGAGATCGCGACCGCGATCGAGCCTTCCATCGGCAAGGACAACTGATCATGGGCCAGGGCGACGCACCATTCGACCTGTACGAGTACGCGGGTCACATGCTCAACCAAGATCCCGCGGTTGTGCGCAGCACTCACTACGCCAGGCAGACTCAACACGGGGCGGGCCTGGTTGAACAGAACATCTCCCACTCCGGCACCGACCCCGCTTACATCGCGGATATCGAGCACTGGGAGAAAGTCCCACACGCGGAGATCTACAAACAGGTGCAGGCGATGGACCCGGTGAGCATGCATGAGAAAGCCGGCGTCTGGAGCGACATCTCGGCGGGTGTCAGCGGTGGACTGTTCGGTTTGCACCTGTCCATTCAGAAAGCCCTGTCGGAAGGTCTTGCCGGAAAGGCCGGCGATGCCGGGCAGCTGGCGGCTCGCAAGTTCATCGACCAAGCAACCGACGTGCAAGAGGTCATCAAGGCCGTGAGCGTCCGGCTCAACTCGGTTGCTTACGGAGCCGAAGCGCTCAAACGCCTTGTCCCTCCACCTGTTACAACCACTCCGGAGTCGACCACTGCGGTCCAGTCCAGCGTGGCGGCGCTCTACCCTGCTCTCACCGGCGGCGCGACGCCGGGCGCCACGATCGGAGTGGGTGTGTCGGAAGACGATCAATATCGTCTCGCCATTACGGCGATGCAGCAGAATTACGATCCGATCTACCGTCCGGCGGGCGAGAACGTTCCCACTTTCGTCCCTGTCGACTCCCCCGGTGACGACGGAAACGGCCCCGTCGACAACGGCTGGACTCCCGGCACCGGCGGCCCGAGCACATCCGGAACCGACGGCAGGACCGGGGCCGACGACGGCCGGTCCGGCACCGGTGAGCCGCAGGCGCAGACGGATCCCACCAGCACCACGGCGGCGAGTGACTCGTCGAATTCCGCAGGTAGCCAAGGGAATCAGGGTACGAACCAAAACCAGCAGGGTACGGGGACGGGCTCGCCGAGCGGCAGCCAGACTACTGCCGCGGGCTTCGGGGGTGGCACCGGCGGCCGCGGCGGCGGGTCCGGGTCGGGCGGGTTCGGGAGCGGTGGCATCGGGCGACCGGGCAGCACCGCGGGTGGCCCCGGGCGCAGTGGCACCGGTGTGCCGGGAGCCGTGAACCCGGCGGCCGCGGCCGCGCAGGGCGCGGGGCGGCCCGGGACTCCCGGCATCGGTGGCATGCCGGGCATGGGTGCGGGCGCGCCGGGGCGCAAGGGCGAGGACGACGAGAAGGAACACAAGACACCGGACTACCTCGTCATGGACCGTGAGGAAGAGTTGCTGGGCCGGCGGGAGCGGACCGTTCCGCAGGCCATCGGCGCGGACATCCCTGCGGCACAGACGCGTCCGGACGATCACGGAGGCCGTCGCGGGTGAAATGGGAGTTCACTCCCGACGAATTCATGCACGTCTGGGCGGAGACCGGCAAGGACCGGTATCCGTTCCCGCTGAAGCTGCGATCGTCGGTGCAATGGCAGAGCGAGTACGCGAAGCTCAAGGAAGAGTTTCGGCAGCGCCTGCCGCACGGGCACGACCCCGACCTGTCGGCAGTCCTGCGCGTAGCGTCCAAGCCCGCTGTGTCCCTGCTGATCACGGGTAAGCGCAAGCGCCCGGTGCGGGCATACGGCGCGATCGACACCACCGTCGGCGTCACCCTCGTCCAACGCCCCGGCCCCACCGACGACGTGGGCGGCAACGTGATGATCGAAGTCGGCTCGCCCGCGATCGTGCCCAAGGTCTTCGCGGCCGTGCTCGGCAATGTCCCGCCCGGCAGACACCCGGCCATGGTGGAGAGTTTCGACCGCATCCGCACCGACCTCGAATCCTGGACGGGCACACAGGAAACCGTCACCGACCGTATCCGCCGCCTGCTGCGCTCGCCACGCGCGGGCTCCGGCCACATCGAAGTCCGCTGCGGCCTGCAAGACCCACGCCCCTTCCCTCCCCAATACCTGAGCTGGGTAGACGTCGAGGGCGACGGCCGCTACATCTACCGCGAGCAGCACAACGACTTCCACGTCGAACCCTGCTCCCAACAAGCCGTCCTGCACGAACTCACCCGCATGTCCCAGCAGGGTGCAGCGGACCGGGCCGGGTGATCCCTACCTCCTCCGCCACCACCCCACCAACATCCCCGCCACAGCCCCCACCCCGAACAACGCCGCCCCCGCCCGTCCTGTCATCCCCACGTTCACCCTCGGCTCGATGATCGCCGGTGGGGGCGGGGCAATTTCGGCTTCGGGTTCGTTCTCGCGGGCGGTGGCGGCCCAGGCGGTGGCGAAGAGGATTATGCGGGCGGTGATGTAGGCGAAGACCATGAGGCCGATGATGGGGCCGAAGGTCACCCCGGCGGGGCTGTTGAGAACGGATTTGAGGTAGATGCTGGCGAGTTGTTTCCAGATTTCGAAGGCCAGGGCGGCGAGCAGGGCCGCCTTGACCGCGCTGACGAGGGTGACCGGTTCGCGGGGGAGGCGGGCGATGATCCAGACGAATACCGCCCAGGACGCGAGCACGGCCAGCACCAGCGAGACGATGGTGAGCAGGACGCCCACGCCGGGCGCGTTGTCGAGGCGGACCGACTTCAGCACACTGCGGCCGAGTCCGCTGCCCGCCAGTGCCGACAACCCCAGCGAGACCACCATCGCCACGCCCAGTCCGAGCAGCGCGAGCAGGTCGGATACCTTGCTGCCGAACCAATTGCCTTCGGTCGTCTTCTGTTCCCACTGTTCGGTGAGCGCGGCGCGCAGGTTCGCCATCCAGCCCAGCCCGGCGTAGAGGGCACCGACCAGGCCGACCACACCGACGCCGGTGCGCGATCGCACCGCCTGATCGATCAGATCGGTCAGCTGCCCGCCGAAGGAGCCCGGCACCTTCTCGACCACCTTCTGCTGCAGCTCGGCCAGCAGGTCCGGGTTGCGCGCCAGCACGAACCCGGCCACCGCGAAGCCGACCATCAGTAGCGGAAACAGTGACAGCACAGTGAAGTACGTGATGCCCGCGGCGTAGTAGTCGCCGCGCTGACGCTGGTACCGCCCGCCGGCGCGGATGGCGTGGTCCAGCCACGGCCGTGCCTGTACTTCCCGTTCGATCCGCGCCTTGACCTTGCCGAACACCAGACCTCCCGAAACCCGGCCCCGCGAGGCGGACGTCAGCGAGGCAGGAACCCCACCCGGTCGTACACCTGCGCCAGGGTATTGCCGGCGATTTCCCGAGCGCGCTCGGCACCGGCGCCGAGAATACGGTCGAGTTCGCCCTGGTCGTCCAGATACTCTTGCACTTTCGTCTGCAACGGCGTGACGAATTCGACCAGCGCGTCGGCCACATCGCCCTTGAGATCGCCATACCCCTTGCCGGAGTAATCATTCTCCAACGTCACGATGGGGCTGCCGGTCAGCGACGACAGAATAACGAGCAGATTGCTGATACCGGGCTTGGTCTCCGGGTCGTAGCGGATCTCGCGTTCGGTGTCGGTGACCGCGGAGCGAATCTTCTTCGCTGAGATCTTCGGATCGTCGAGCAGGTTGAGCAGCCCGGCGTCGGTGGCGGCCGACTTGCTCATCTTCGATGTCGGATCCTGCAGGTCGTAGATCTTCGCGGTGCCGGAGACGATGTGCGCCTCGGGGACGACGAATGTCTTCTTGAACCGGGTGTTGAACCGCTGGGCCAGGTTGCGGGTCAGCTCCAGGTGCTGGCGCTGATCCTCGCCGACGGGCACCTGATGCGCCCGGTACAGCAGGATATCGGCGGCCATCAGGACCGGATAGGTGAACAGGCCGACGGTGGCGTTCTCCGCACCCTGCCGCGCCGACTTGTCCTTGAACTGCGTCATCCGGCTGGCCTCGCCGAAGCCGGTGATGCAGTTCAGCACCCAGGTCAGCTCGGCGTGCTCGGGTACCTGGCTCTGCACGAACAGCGTGGACCGCTTCGGGTCGATGCCCAGCGCCAGCAGTTGGGCAGCGGCTCGCTTGGTGCGGTTGCGCAGTTGCTTGGGGTCCTGCGACACGGTGATCGCGTGCATGTCCGGGATGAAGTAGAGGGCGTCGTAGTCGTCCTGCAGCGTCACCCAATATTGCAGTGCGCCAAGGTAGTTGCCGAGGTGGAAGGAATCGCTGGTCGGCTGGATGCCGGACAGGACACGCTGTTTGCGCTCACCGGGTGCTGCGGGACTCGACATGCACCGATCTTCGCATGCCCGCGATCGGCGGCGGATCGGCACCTTGCTCGCTGGAAATTCACCCGGCAACCGTGTCGCGGTAACCCGCCGCCTGCGTGTCGTTGGTTTACTGGGCTCATGGCCAACCTTTCCCGGCGGCATCTGCTCGGGCTGGCGGCCGGTGGGGCCACCGTGTCCCTGCTGCCGCCCGCCGTGCACCGGGCGATGGCCGCCCCGATGCGGCCGGGCGGGCTGCGGGCCATCGAGCACGTGATCCTGCTGATGCAGGAGAACCGCTCGTTCGACCACTACTACGGGACGTTGCGGGGCGTGCGCGGGTTCTCCGATTCGTCGCCGCTGCGCCTGCGCAACGGCGCCTCGGTCTTCCGGCAGCCGGTGTCGGGAGTCTCGCTGGTGTCGGACGCGCGCGGATCGCCGCGGCCGGGACTGCCCGACTCGGCGGGCGGCTCGGTGCTGCCGTTCTCGCTGCGGCAGGCGGCGGCGCGGGCGGGCCGTCCCGACACCGACATCCAGTACCTGGACAGCCTCGACCACGAATGGGACGGCAGCACCGCGGCGTGGGCGCGCGGCTGGTGGGACGGCTGGATTCCGGCGAAGACCCCGGCGACCATGGCCTACTACGAGCGCCGGGACCTGCCGCTGCAGTACGAGCTGGCCGACACCTTCACCCTCTGCGACGCCTACCACTGCTCCCTGTTCGGCGGCACCAATCCGAACCGCAACTATTTCTTCACCGGCACCACCGGATACGAACCCGGCACCGACGAGCGCGCCGTGGACAATGCCGCCTACGCGGCCACCCATCCCGGCTACGAGTGGACCACCTATCCGGAACGGCTGGAAGCCGCCGGGGTCTCGTGGCAGATCTACCAGGAGTGGGACAACTTCACCGACAATCCCGTCGAGTATTTCGCCACCTTCAAGCGCATCGGGACCGAGCTGCTGACCCAGGTCGAAGGCAACTATCCGACGACGGAGAAGTTCTACGAAGCGCTGCAGCAGAAGCCACCGCCGGACCAGCGGCGGCTGCTCGGGCAACTGGACGCGGCGCGGGCCCGGCTGAGCCCGACGGAGCGGCGCCTGTTCGACCGGGCGATGTATCGCGGCGAACCCGGCAGCCTGTTGCGGCGGCTGGCCGCCGACATCGAGGAGCGGACGCTGCCGAAGGTCAGCTGGCTGGTACCGCCCGCGAAGTACAGCGAGCACCCGTCCTCGTCGACCCCGCTGGGCAGCGCGAACCTGATCTACCGGCTGCTCGACATCGTCGCCGCCGATCTCGACACCTGGTCCCGCACAGCGATTTTCATCAATTTCGACGAGAACGACGGCTACTTCGACCACGTGCCGCCACCCGTGCCTCCACCGGGCGGCGACGACTGGTACGACGGCAAGCCGATCGGGCTGGGGCCCCGGGTGCCGATGACGGTGGTGTCGCCGTGGACGATCGGCGGTTTCGTCAGCTCGGAGGTTTTCGACCACACGTCGGTGCTGCGGTTCCTGGAACAGTGGACGGGCGTGCGGGAGCCGAACATCAGCGGCTGGCGGCGCACCGTGTGCGGGGACCTGCGGTCGGTGTTCGATTTCGGCGCTGCGGGCAAACCCCCGAAACTCGCTGAGCCCAAAGCTGTTCCGGACCCCGTTGCGCGGTGGAAGCCGGCGCCGCCGGACACGCAGGCGCTGCCCGCTCAGGAACCCGGTGCGCGGCCCGCTCGGCCGCTGCCGTATCAACCGGCGGTCTCCGGATCGCTGTCGGGGACGACGCTGACCCTGCGGCTCGCGAACAGCGGTGCGGCGTCGGCGCATTTCGTTCTCTACCCCTTCGGTGGCGCGGCGGACAGCCCGCGGCACTGCGATGTGCGCGGCGAGCGGACCGAGACGTTCACCGTCGCCGACTCTTACGAGGTGTCGGTACAGGGACCGAATCGGTTCTGGTACGAAATGCGCGGCGGCACAGCGGGTCGTGCGGCGGCAGTCGAGGTCGGGACGGTGCCCTCGGGTGGCGGACTCACGATCTCGCTCGCCAATCGGGGGCATCGGCAGGTCACGGTGACGGTCGCGGCGCTGCGGTACGCCGGGCTCCGGGAGCGCGTCGAACTTCCGGCCGGGGCATCTCACTCGCTGGAGTGGAATACCGAAAATGGTTGGTACGACGTGGAAGTCACGGCCGACGAAGATCCGGCCTTCCGGCGGCGCGTCACGGGGCGCATCGAGAACGGCAAGCCCGGAGTGAGTGCGGACTGAAAGGTCCGGGCGCGGACACGGTCAGCGGATCGCACCGCGCGCGATCGACTCGACTACGAAACCCCGCGTTGCTCGTGATTCAACGGATCGACCCCCGGCATACTGGGCCGCCCGGAACTCACCAGCTCGTGCTCCCGGCGGCTGAGCAGCCGATACACCGGGGCGCTGGGCCCCGCGAGCGTGTTACGGAACGGGCGCGGCGCCAGCGGCGGCCTGCGATGCGCCGTGCGGACGCCCTGGGCCAGCGCGCGAAAGGCCAACTCCTCCTTGGCGCCCCACCCGATTCCGTACATCTTCCGGATCCGCGGCGGCAGGCTGCCCTGGATCAGCAGATACACCCCGGAGGTGACCTGGTGCAGTGGCGCGCGCAGCGGGTACGGCACCCGCTTGCCCGCCAGGTACGAGCCGACCAGCCGCGCCTCGTCGGTGAGAAAGACTTCGTCGGAGGCCAGATAGTCGTCGAAGAAGCGGCGGAACGCGGGGTAGTCGGCCGGGGCCGCCGTGCGCGGCATGCCGAACAGTTCCCCCCAGCGCACATAGTCCTGGTAGAGGTCCTCCCGCTCGGCGGCGGTGAGCCTGCGGATCAGCACATCGTGCATGACCTCGGCCGAGTCGAAGGTGAATGCCATGGTCATGAACATCAGGTGCGGGTCCGTCGCGGAGTAGCCGCTGCCCGCCGGATGGTGCGGACCGGCGTCCTCGGGCAGCGCACCCGATACCCGCGCGTGCTTCTTGTGCGTGAAGGCCAGCGCCCGGTCCGCCTCCGCCCGGCTGCCCAGGAACACCGCCTCGAACAGTTTTCCGGTGAGCGCGAGCCGCGTGTAGGGCGTGGTCCGATGCTCGGTGTTCTCGGCGGTCCCGACGTACAGCAGCGGATGAATGGCCCCGACCACCAGCGCCCGCTGGCCGTAGGTGAGGCCCACGGCTCGCTTGCGCATGACGCGGCGAATCATCGAATCGTCGGAGAAATAGCCGGTCTCGGGCATCGTCGCCTCCTCGCACAGGACATCTGGCAATAGAATCCACCAGATTTACCAATCTGGCAAGAGGAGCCCCCAGAATTACGCGGCCCACGCGGCCGACCCGCCATGTGTGCGTCCGGGGCGGGCGCGCGCCGTGCCACAATCGGGTGCGTGGCAGCGCAACGGACGTACGGCGGAGTCTCCGCGGCGCAGCGCCGCGCGCAACGCAGGTCCGCACTGCTCGACGCCGCGCTGGAGATCATCGGCACCCAGGGCCTGGAGAAGCTGACCGTCGCCGGGCTGTGCGCGCGCGCCGGGCTGAACGAGCGCTACTACTACGAGCAGTTCGACGGCCGCGACGCCGTGCTCATCGCCCTGTTCGACGGCGTCGCCGAGGAGCTGGCGGTCGCCATCGTGGCGGCGTTGCAGGGGGCACCCGCCGACACCCGCGGCACCGCGCGGGCCGCGATCGCGGCGGGCATCCACGTGCTCACCGACGATCCGCGCAAGGCCCGGGTGGTCTCGATCGTCGGCACCGCGACTCCCGAATTGCGCTCCCGCACATTGGAATCCATTCGCTCGTTCGCGAACCTCGTGGCCGCCAGCGGAATCGACTTCTACGGGCTCACGACCACCGAACCGGATCCGGTGATCGCCTTCCGCGCCACCTACCTCGTCGGCGGTCTGGCCCAGGCCCTGACGAGCTGGTTGCAGGACGATCTGCCCATGACTCGCGACGAGCTGATCGACCACACGACCGACATCTTCGTTCTGCTCGGCGAGGATCTGGCGAAACGCCTCCGCTGACGGGCCGCGGCGGCCGCGCGTCAGTCGTCCGCGAGCGTGAGCGGCACCGCGGCCAGCTCGGGACGGCCTTGCAGGACAACGCGATACGCGGTATCACGAGTGGACCAGTAGGCGGCCGCGTCGCCCATGGCCCCGGCGAACCAGTCCAATTGGCCCGGCTGATCGGCCAGCAGCTGATCGGCGTCGCGGACCACCACCAGGTAGCCTCGCGCCGGACCGACGAAATCGTCCAGGTCGCGCAGACATTCGTCGAAGGCGTCCTTGTTCGCGCCGAAGTAGTACGGGAACTGGAAGGCCGCGGCGAATTCGTCGTAGACGCCCGCGAGGGTGCGCATCTTGGCGCCGCGCAGCTCACGGACGCGAAAGTTCTCGGGCGCCTGGTAGCGCACACCGCTGAACTTCCCGTCGTCGGCGGCGAGCTCACCCACCACCGGACCGGTGCCGGACAGGAACTGCGACAACGTCATCGGCCTGGTCATCACCGCATCCTCGTGAAGGTCTCGTAGTGGTCGCCGGTGTAGTAGGCCGAGCCGTCGCTGCCGGTGACGATGCGTTCGGCGTCGCGAGTCTGGCCGCGCTTCTTGGGATTCACGTCCCATTCCTTGTAGGCGATCGCCTTGCCGGAGGAATCCGTTCTCGCCAGTGTTCCCTCGCGATTCATCCACTGGTCACCGCCCTTGGTGCCCGGTGCGCCCGCCGAATCGGGCCAGCGTCCGGCGTCTATCTCCACCAGCGTCCGATACGCGCGCTCGGGGACGCCCGCCACCCTGGTGGGTGCGGAAGTGCTGCTGTCCGCCTTCGCGGTCGGCTTCGCCGTCGCACTCGCGGCGACGGACTGCCCCGAGCCGCTCCCGGAGTCGGTGCCACCGCGCAGGCCGAGCACGCCCGCGACCACCACCGCCACCGCCAGAACGGCCAGCACCAGCAGAGTGCGAATTCGCTTGTCGGAGAAGTTCATCGGTACTGCACCGTCACCGGGGCGTGGTCCGACCAGCGCAGCGCGTACTCCGACGCCCGCTCCACCGCCGCGTGCTTCGTCCGCCCGACCACAGCGCCGCGGGGCAGGTGGTATGCGATGCTCCATCGGATCGACTCGGTTCTACAAACAAGAATCGGCTCTGACCACGGAGGTTCCATGGTGGACACCACTCCTCCGCTACACGCCTTGCTGGTCGCGCGGCTATCCGTCATGACAGACGAATCTACGTCACCGGCACCACGAATTCCCTCACCCTTGATGCGGCCAGAACACGACCACAAAGAACACCACCAACGGCACACCGAACGCTAGCCACAGGCCCATCACGCGGGCTCCGTCTCGTCGTCCACCAGGCCAAGCCCTTCAGCCACGCCACGGCCGAACGCGCTTGCGTTGCTCCAAGACTGCCGATACTCCAGGTACACGCCTACGCCTGGTTCATCTCCGGGGTACTCCTGCACCTCGAAGACTCCACCGGGAAACGTGTAAAGCCTTGTGCGCCTTGGCTCTGCGTCCATGTCGTCTCCGTCGCCTCATGTCCGTGGAATGACACCCGGCACCGTGGATGTCGGGTTTCTGCCCGATGCCTGGCTAGTCAGAACCGTATGAACCGAGCCAGACCATGGTCTACAAATGTGCCAAAACTTGCCAACATTTGGCGATATTCATGCAGATGATGTCCATGTCAAGGAGCATGGTCGGTGGTGCTGCACAAAGTGGCACACACCCAGATGGAGAGGCTCAACCATGAGATTGCATTTCCTGGGCAAAGGTGGGTCAGGCCAGGACGACTGCCCGGCGGTGTATGCCACCGACGACGGCCGCTACCTCCTCGTCGGCTGGCGCACCGACACACCCGAAACGGTCGAGATACCTCACCTGCTGCTCGGGTTCGTGGACTCCCGGACCTACATCGGGGCACCGTTGACCGACACCGGCCGGGGAACGTTCACCGTGACCGGCGTACCCGTCACCGCCCGTGAGACTGTCTCAGAACTGAAAATGGAAGACTACGAGACAGCGGTTCTCGTACCCAAGCTAGAGAGGGCTTACTTTGGAATTCCGGCCGACACGCGACCTCTTGCGGCAGTGTCGAAATGAACTGTTTCGCGTAGAGGTCCGAGACACCTATGGGGTGCCGAACGAAGATGAACCGTTCCAGCGGTTCATGAATGGCGAACCGTTCGACTACCGGGAATGGTTCCGGGGCTGGGCGGAACTAGTCCAATGCCTCGTGTCCGAGGGCGCTTCAGTGCGTCGGGTACGTGTGGTTACGGTGCCAGTTGTAGATTATCAACGTTGGTCACTGACGGAGATAACTCCGCTGAACGTTGAAACTGGTGAAGACATCCGGTACCTGAACCGGGCCGAAGCGAGTTCAGTACCGGCCGACGATTATTGGATTATCGACCGGGAAACCGTCGCGTTCACACTCTCCGATTCGGATGGCCGCGCGGTCGGTAGGTCCGGTGTCACAACCGACCCGCAAATAGTCGGATTGTGCCTGAGCGAGGCACAACGACTCTGGTCAGTAGCGACACCCTACGGGGAATTCGTGCGGTGACGAGTTCTGTTCAAGAGGCGAGGCAAGCTCTCGGTAAGCGCCTCCGAGAGATACGCAGGCGTGCGGGATTATCTGCCCGAGAGCTTGCCCGACTCGAAGGCTACCACGAATCGCGTATCTCAAAAATCGAGTACGGGAAGCTGCGCCCGTCCGACCACGATATCAGGGCGTACTGTAACCATGCCGGGGCTGACGATCAACTCGAAGACTTGTTGGCGACCCTGCACAATATCGACTCGGCGTATGTCGAATGGCGTAGACATCTCAGCTCCGGCGTGAAATCGGGCCAGAAGAAGACGTCTAAGCTCGAAGCGCAATCCAAGATCATACGAAACTATCAACCGCATATCGTCACGGGCCTACTCCAAACACCCGAGTATGCCGAAGCAATGATTCGGTGGGTGTCTGAGTTCTATCAACTTCCTGATGACGTAGAGCAAGCGGTAGCCGCTCGAATGGAGCGGCAACAAGTCTTGTATCGGCGAGACCACCGATTCCATTTCATCATCGGCGAGCAAGCTTTGTACACCACTGTCGGAGACAACAACGTGATGATTGGTCAGCTTGATCGTTTGCTTTCCGCTGGGAGTCTCCCACGAGTGACCTTCGGAATCGTCCCGCTTACTGCCGAGGCTCGAGTGTTGTTCAACAATTTCGTCATGTACGACAACCGGTTAGTGACCGAAGAAGGTTCAACCGCAAAACTGACAGTAACTCAGCCGAGAGAGATCGCCCTGTATGGCCGAGCGTTCGAAAAACTCGCCGAACAATCAGTCATCGGTGAAAATGCGCGCAAATTGATAAGGAAAGCGATCGACGCCCGGAATTCATAACCGAACGTCCCGCTAATGCCAGAGTCGCAGCGTGCGGATAGTTACATGCACGGAATCTACCGCAGGCGACTAACCGGAACGCCAGTAAACCGCCGGAGCGGCGATTCTGAGACGTTACTAGCGCGGAGGGGCAACCGGTTTGTGGGAAGACGAACCGCCGACCGGGACCTCCATCGGTCCCATGTCGTTAAGCCCTCAGGCATTGGCCCCCGGCGGTCAGCCCTGCCGGAACCTATCAACAGAACTTGGCGAATGCGACATCGACCCGACCCTGCGGCTACAGCGTTGGCGGTTTCCTCGGGGAAGACCGGGGGTTATCTTCGTCCTGGTCCGACACTCTCCGGCGTAGTGGTCTGAACAGGTTCGCAAGCGCGTTGATAATCTCCGCACGAGTCTCGGGTGGTGCGTCCCAGAGGGCAAAGATACAAACAGCCGATCCACAGACGGCCGCGATTGCGGCAGTTGTTCCCGCGTCCATACCGGTTCAAATCCTTCCTCGGCCAAAGGAAGGCACGACGGCCTCACCTATGACCAGCTGTGTACTAATGCTGGCAAGGTGACGGCTCAATCCGTCGAACTGGCAAGACTTTACATCAATCCGCCTGTTTGTACGAATGCCGCGTCGGCAGCGCGGATCGTGTTGGTCGGGCCGGGATGACTACCGACCCACGCGCCTTGTCGGAGAGGTTCATCGATACTGCACCGTCACGGGGGCGTGATCCGACCAGCGCAGCGCGTACTCGGACGCCCGCTCCACCACCGCATTTTTCGCCCGCCCGGCCACCGCACCGCGGGCCAGGTGGTAGTCGATGCGCCAGCCGGCGTCGTTGTCGAAGGCGCGGCCGCGGTAGGACCACCAGCTGTAGGGCCCCGGTACGTCGGGGTGGAGGGTGCGTACCACGTCGACGTAACCGGCGGCCAGTATCTCATCGAGCCACGCTCGCTCGCCGGGCAGGAAGCCGGAGTTCTTCACATTGCCCTTCCAGTTCTTGATGTCGAGTTCGGTGTGCGCGACGTTCCAGTCGCCGCAGATCACGAAATCGCCGGTCCGCGACCGCAGATGCGCGCCCAGCGCCGCGAGGAACCGGTACTTCTCGTCCTGCATCGGCGTGTCGGCCTCCCCGGTGTGCACGTACACGCTCGCGACGGTGAGCCCGTCGAACTCGGCCTCGACATACCGGCCGACGCCGTCGAACTCCGCGCTGCCGAACCCGGCGCGCACCGCGCGTGGCTCCTGCCGGGACAGGATGCCCACCCCCGCCCGGCCCTTCGTGCCCGGTTCGGCGTGTGCCAGATGCCAACCGGCGGCCAGCGCCGGGGCCAGCGCCTTGCGCGTCTGCTCGTCGGTTGCCCGCGTCTCCTGCACGCAGATGATGTCGGCCTCGGTGGCGGCCAGCCACTCGAGCATGCCCTTCCCCGTCTTGCCGGTCGCCGCCCGGATCCCGTTCACGTTGATCGTGGAGATCGTGCAGTACGAGGCATAGTCGTCCGACGAGGTCTGCTGGAACAGATCGTGAGAACCCACAGCGACACGATAGCCCGAAGCCCGTGCGCCGCACTCACCCAGCAAATTGAAACGAGTCTTGTTTACATCATACCGTAGCGGTGATGTAGACCACATTTCGTCCGTACAATGCTGTCATCAACTCCCTGTGGACATCGAGGTCCAGGAAGGGGTGACGAACGATGACGTCCGGCACCGCCCGATCCGCGCCCCCGCTCGTACCGATGCGGGCACTGCACACCGGATCCGGGGATCCGCTGTTGTTGTTGCACGGGTTCATGCTGTCCCCGCACTGCTGGGAGCAGGTGGCGTTCCGATTATCCAGTACCTGCGAGGTATTCGCGCCCGCCTTCACCGGCCATTGGGGCGGGCCCGACCTGAACGGCTGGTACATCGATGTGGAGGTACTCGCCGATCGGGTCGAGGCCCAGCTCGACGAATTGGGCTGGCGCACTTGCCATATCGCGGGTAATTCGCTCGGCGCGTGGGTCGGCTTCGAACTGGCGCGGCGCGGGCGGGCTCGGACGCTCACCGCCATCGCACCGGCGGGTGGGTGGCAATCGCCGTCGCTGCTGCAAATCCGGGTGGGTCTGAAGTTCTTGTCGCTGGTACCGGTGGTGCAGATCGGCAAACGCTTGCCGACACCGGTCCAATTCAGCGCTCCGGTCCGGCATTTCGCCGCGTACCTGCTCGCCAAGAACACCGGTGCGGCGGCGCGGCGCGGGGTGGAGGCGGCGATCGCCTCGGCGCTGCACTGCACGGCCATGCTGCCGCTGCTGGCCGGTGGGCTGCGCATGCCCGCGCTGGAGGACATGTCCACGCTGCGCACCCCGGTGCGCCTGCTGCTCAGCGAGCACGACCGGGTGATCCCGAATCGCGCGTTCGCACAACGCTTCCTGCGGGAGCTGCCCGATTCGGCGGATCGCATTCTCGTGCACGGCGTCGGCCATGTGCCGATGCTGGAGGCGCCCGACCGCATCGCGACCCTCATCGCCGAGCACATCTATGCCAGCCGCACGCATCTGCGCGCGGTGTGAGAAAGGCCGGCGGATCGGTCACCACCCCTCGGCACCGATCCGCCGGCCGCACTCACCGGGTCATGCCCCGAGCAGGCCCTTGGCGATGTGGGTCACCTGGATCTCGTTGCTGCCCGCGTAGATCATCAGCGACTTCGCGTCGCGGGCCAGCTGTTCCACGCGGTACTCGGTCATGTAGCCGTTGCCGCCGAATCAACTGCACCGCCTCCATGGCGACCTCGGTGGCCGCCTCCGAGCAGTACAGCTTGATCGCCGAGGCCTCCGCGAGTGTCGGCGGCTTACCGGCGCGGGCCCGCTCGATCGAGTTGAACACCATGTTCTGCACGTTGATTCGCGCCACCTCCATCTTGGCCAGCTTGAGCTGCACCAACTGGAAGCGGCCGATCTCCTGGCCCCACAGCTTGCGGCTCTTGGCGTAATCGACGCAGAGCCGGTGGCATTCGTTGATGATGCCCAGCGCCATGAAGCCGACGCCGAGGCGCTCGGCGGTGAAGCTGGACCTGGCGCTCTCGCGGCCGTCGCCGCCCCTGTGCTCCTCGGTCTCACCGAGCAGCCGATCCCGGCCCAGGCGCACGTTGTCGAAGAACAGTTCGCCGGTCGGCGAGGCGTGCAGGCCCATCTTCCGGAACGGTTTGCCCTGGGTGAATCCCTCCATGCCCTTGTCGAGCACGAAGGTCAGCACCTTGCGGTCGCGCTTGTCGACGCCCGCGTCGCCCTCCTCGAGCTTGGCGTAGACGATCACCGTATCGGCGTAGGGACCGTTGGTGATGAAGGTCTTCTGCCCGTTGAGGATGTAGTCCTCGCCGTCGCGCTTGACGTAGGTCTTCATCCCGCCGAAGGCGTCGGACCCGGAGTCGGGCTCCGTGATCGCCCACGCCGCGACCTTTTTCATGGTCACGATGTCCTTCAGCCACCGCTCCTGCTGCGCGAGCGTGCCGCGCGACATGATGGTGGTGGCCCCGAGACCGATCGACACGCCCAGCGCGGAGACCAGCCCCATGCACACCCCGGACAGTTCGCTGATCAGCACGGCCATCAGCGACTCCTGGCCGCCGAACGGGCCGCCGCCGGACCCACCGGGCTTCGCGGCGGATTCCGCCCGCTCGGCCTTGGCCCGCTGCTTGGCCAGCATCTTGTCGACCGCCTCGGCGCCCATCGCGTCGATGCCGAACTCGCCGAACAGCTTTCGGATCACGGGGTAGGGCAGCATCTCGCCGCTCTCCAGGGCGTCCAGGTGCGGACGGACCTCCTTGGCGATGAAGCCGCGGACCGCGTCGCGGATCAGTACGTCGGTCTCGGACCATTCGAACACGTTGTTCTCCAGTGGTTTTCGTGGTTATGGCAGGCGGGCGGCGATGTCGTCGATCAGCCAGGGGCCCTCGGTCTCGATCGTCTTCACGTCGTGCCAGCCCGCCAGTTCGGAGATGGCGCCGCCCTGCACCGCGAACACCTTGCCCGTGATCGCGCACTTGTCGCTGGCCAGATAGGCCACCAGGGGCGAGATATTGGCGGGACTGAAGGCGTCGAACTCGCCCTCGGGGACCTCGGCGGCGAAGATCGCGCCCATGCCCGGGGTGGCGAGGGTCAGGCGGGTGCGGGCCATCGGCGCGATCGCGTTGACCCGCACCCCGTACCGCTCCAGTTCGTCGGCGGCTACCAGGGTGAGCGCGGCGATCCCCGCCTTCGCGGCCCCGTAGTTGGCCTGCCCGGCGTTCGGAACGGTGACGCCCGAGGCCGAGGCGGTGTTGACGACCGCGGCGTTGGGCCGGTTACCCGCCTTGGCCTGCTCTTTCCAGTAGGACGCCGCGTGCCGTAGCACGTTGAAGTGCCCCTTCAGATGCACCGCGATCACCGCGTCCCATTGGGATTCCTCGAGCCCGGCGATGAAGCCGTCGCGCAGGATGCCCGCGTTGTTGACGACCACGTCGAGTTTACCGAACTCCGAAATCGCCAGGTCGACAAGATCTTTCGCGCCGTCCCAGGTGGCGATGTCGCCGGTGTCGGCGACCGCCCGGCCGCCCGCCGCGGTGATCTCGTTCACCACTTCCTGCGCCGGACCGGCGTCCGCGCCCGTCCCGGTGTTGTCGCCGCCGAGGTCGTTCACCACGACCGCGGCGCCCTCCCGCGCGAACAACAGCGCGTGTTCGCGGCCGATACCGCGGCCGGCGCCGGTGATGACGGCGACCTTGCCTTCCAGTGCGCCCATCCGTCTCTCCTGTCTGTGTTCGTTCAGTCCGCGATCTCGGCCAGGCCGTCGCTGAGCACGACGTCCTCGCCACGCACCGTTTCGAAGGCGTAGGTGGTGATGCCGTTGTCCGACTTCACCTTCCAGATCCGGGTGCGCAGCTCGTCGCCCGGGAAGACCAGCTTGGCGAACCGCACCGCGAACCGCCGCAGCCGGCCCACATCCGAGCCGCCGACCTCGGTGAGCACCGCCCACGAGGCGAAGGCCATGGTGCACAGGCCGTGCGCGATGATGCCCGGCAGCCCGGCGTCCTTGGCGACGTCCTCGTCCAGGTGCAGCGGCACCGGGTCGCCCGAAGCCGGTGCGTAGCGGTAGGTCTGGTCGAGGTCGATGCGCTGGGGCACCTCGGCGACCGGGTCCCGGGCGCGCAGGTTCTCGTCGAACTTGTGCTCCGGCGCGGCCTGTCCCGCCGTCCTGCCCGCATCGATGTTGCGGAAGAAGGCGGTCAGGTACTGCTCGTTGACGAGTTCGCCGGAGTCGGTGCGGCTTTCGATGTGCACCGTGATGCCGCTGCCGTTGGACCGGCCCGCGTACCCGATCGCCCGCGCCCGCGAGACCAGCGTCTCCCCCGGCCGGATCGGGCGGTGGAAGTGAAAGTCCTGCTCGCCGTGCACGACTCGGCCGAAGATGTCCATCGGGGCCACATCGAGGACCGGCACCAGCATGGCGTCGAAGACCGGCACGATCGCGAAGACGGGCGGCGCCACCGCGCCGCTGCGATGCGCCTCGATGGGATCGTTGGTGGCGGCGGCGTATTCGGCGATGCGCTCGGGCAGCACCTCGAAACGTTCCTCGTCGCACCAGCGATTCAGGCCGGAATCGTCGAATTCGACTACCCGGCCGCCGGTTTCGGTACTCACGCAGCGGCCGCCAGCGCCTCGAGCTGCTCGAGCGACTTCTCGAGCTGCTTGCGGCCGTCCTTCTCCACCGCCTTGCCCAGCGCGCCCTTGATCAGCGCGCCCTCGAAGTCACCGTTGACCGACAGCTCCGTGCCCGCGGCGGCGGGCGCGAGGGTGAAGGTGAATTCGACCTTGACTCCGGCCATTCCGGTCGCGGTGAGGGTCAGCGTGCGCGGCGCCTCGACCGCCGCGACATTCCATTCGAACTTGTTGGCCATGCCCAGCATGACCACCTTGGCCACCAGCTTGTTGCCGACCGCCAGCGTCGTCGGCGGCTCCTCCATCCAGCGCTCGTGAATGGAGAACCAGTCGCCCCAGGTGTTCGGGTTGCCGACCACGGCCCACAGGGCCTCGGGGGTGGCGGACAGAGTCTTGGTGTATTCGATGTGGCCCATGGTGCTCTCTTTCGTCGTCGGCCGGACTCAGCGGTCCGCGCGCTGGTAGGCCGTGACGACGGCCGCGCCGCCCAGGCCGATGTTGTGTTGCAGCGCGGCGGTGACGTTCGGCACCTGCCGCTTGTCCGAGTGGCCGCGCAGCTGCCAGGTCAGCTCGCTGCACTGCGCCAAACCCGTTGCGCCCAGCGGATGTCCCTTGGAGATGAGGCCACCGGACGGGTTGACCACCCACTTGCCGCCGTAGGTGGTCTGGTTGTCGTCGACGAGCTTCCCGGCCTCGCCCTCGCCGCACAGGCCCAGCGCCTCGTACAGCAGCAGTTCGTTGGCCGAGAAGCAGTCGTGCAGCTCGATGACCTGGAAGTCCTCCGGGCCCAGGCCGGACTGCTCGTAGACCTGGCGCGCCGCCTGCACGTTCATGTCGAAGCCGATGATGCTCTTGGCCGTGCCGTCGAAGGTGGAGGCGAAGTCGGTGGTCATGGCCTGGCCGACGATCTCCACCGCCTGGCTCGCCAGGTCGTGCTCGTCGACGAACTTCTCCGACGCCAGGATGGCCGCGCCGGAGCCGTCGGAGGTCGGCGAGCACTGCAGTTTGGTCAGCGGGTCGTAGATCATCCGCGCGTCGAGGATGTCCTGGAGCGAATACTCGTCCTGGAACTGTGAATACGGGTTGTTGACCGAATGCTTGTGATTCTTGTACCCGATCTTCGCGAAATGCTCGGCGGTGGTCCCGTACGCCCGCATGTGCTCGCGACCGGCGGCGCCGAACATCCACGGGGCGGGCGGGAACAGCACCTCGGAGATCTCCGCCAGCGCCATCATGTGCTTGGCCATCGGCTGCTCGCGGTCGTCCCAGGTGGAGCCGAGCGAGCCCGGCTGCATCTTCTCGAAGCCCAGGGCCAGGGTGCAATCGGCCAGGCCGCCCCGAATCGCCTGTGCCGCAAGATAGAGCGCGGTGGAGCCGGTGGAGCAGTTGTTGTTGACATTGACCACCGGGATGCCGGTCATGCCCAGCTCGTAGACGGCGCGCTGGCCCGAGGTCGACTCGCCGTACACATAGCCGACGTACGCCTGCTGCACGCGGTCGTAGGAAATGCCCGCGTCGGCAAGGGCTTTGGTGCCCGACTCGCGCGCCATGTCCGGGTAGTCCCACGCCCGCGGGCCGTCCGCGTCCTCGACCTGACGCCGGCCCGGCTTCTCGAACTTCGTCATGCCGACGCCGACGACGTAGACCTTGTTCGCCATCGAACTCCTCACCTCGCGTGGTCTGATCCGGAAACAAACATACAGAGATGTATGTAACTAGGCAAGAGGAGGCGCGTGATTTCCGGCAGCGGTACCTGCTCGGCAGCTCAGCCGAATCGCGGCGACATACATCCCGCCGTGTACGCAGCCGGACATCGGGTCGCGATACCGATCGTCGCGGCCATCGCCCGGCTCGCGCCGCGCACTCAGCCTCCGTGCGCGAGGCCGGTTCGGGCTATGCCACGCTCAGCCGTCGGCAGGCAAGGCGGGGAACGTGGCGACCGTCAGTCGTCGGCAGGCAAGCCGGGGAACGTGGCGACCGTCAGCCCTCGGCACGCAAGCCGGGCCACGTGGCGACCGCGCGCTCAGCCGTCGGCACGCAAGCCCGGCAGCGACGACTCGGCGGCGGTACGCAGGTGCGTCGAGGCGCGCTTCCACCGGCGCAGCGCGCGGTCGGAGTCCGGATCGATGAAGTTGGACATCAGGATTCCGCGCAGCGCGTCCATCGCGGTGTAGACGAAATCGCGGGCGGTCTTGCGGTCGACCTCGTCGGGCACCAACTGGGCGACCGCCATCAGCACGGCGTTGTTGACGAACGGCTCGACCTTCGCCATCTCGGCGGCCAGCACCCGGTCGACGCGACCGGCCACCCACAGCTCCATCGCCGCGATGAACAGCGGACCCTGATGCAGTTCCCACAGGAAATCCAGCACCGCGGCGACCGGGTCGCCCTCGTGCCGGAACCGGCCCAGCTCCCGCATGGCCGCGTCGGTGCGGCGCTGCGCGAGGTGGCTGATCGCGGCCACGACGAGATCGGTCTTGGACCCGAAATGGTGCACCTGCGCACCCCGGGTGACGCCCGCGCGCTCGGCCACCCGCGGCGTCGTGGTGCCCGCGTAGCCGTACTCGACCAGGCAGTCTATGGTGGCGTCGAGCAGCCGGACGCGCATCTCGCTACTGCGCTGCTCCTGCGTGCGGCGCTGTGGTTTCGAGACTGCGGGCCTGACCATCCGGGAATCATACACTTACATGCAGTGGTGAATGAAAATGCGCATGAATCGCTACCGGCCCCCTGCGGCTACAGGCGAGTCGCAGGGCGTCGGCGGGCGAGCCACACGGTGCCGGTGAACGTCAGCACGCCCACCACCGCCAGCCCCGCGCCGACCACCGCCGGAGCCGTGTAGCCGAGATTCGCCGCGATCACCAAGCCACCGAGCCACGCGCCCGCGGCATTGGCGATGTTGAGAGCCGCGTGGTTGAGTGCGGCAGCGAGGGTCTCAGCATCGCGCGCTACATCCATCAGGCGGATCTGCAAGCCGGGAGCCAGGGCCGCGCCGGAGGCGCCCACCAGGAAGGCTCCGACCCCCGCGGTGTACGGATTGTGCGCTGCCGCAACGAATCCGGCGAGGATGACGACCATCGACAGCAGCGCCAGGAACACCGCGCGGTCCACACCGCGATCGGCCAGCACGCCGCCGACGATATTGCCGGCGATCATGCCCAGCCCGAACAGCGCGAGCACGATCGGCACCAGCCCGATCGGCATGCCCGCGACATCGGTGAGCGTGGTGGTGATGTAGGTGTAGACGGCGAACATGCCGCCGAAGCCGACAGCGCCCACCAGCAGGGTGAGCAGCACCTGGGAGCGGCGGAGCGCGCCGAGTTCGGTGCGAGGGTCTGTGACGCGGACGCCGGTGAGTTCCGGTACGAACCGCGCGATGGCGAACACCGTCGCCAAACCGATCACGGCGACCACCGCGTAGGCATCCCGCCAGCCCAGATGCTGCCCCAGCCAGGTTGCCGCGGGAACGCCGACAACGTTGGCGGCGCTCAACCCCAGCATAACCGCGGCAACCGCCTTGGCACGCTGCCCGACGGGCGCCAGGCTGGCCGCGGCCAGCGACGCCACGCCGAAGTACGCGCCGTGCGGCAGGCCGGAGACGAAGCGCGCGGCGGTCAACGTGGCGAACGAGGGCGCCAGCACCGTGGCGATATTGCCGATGGTGAAGGCCGCCATCAACGCGATGAGCAGACGCTTGCGCGACATCCGCGCGCACAGCGCCGCGATCACCGGCGCCCCGACCACCACGCCCAGCGCGTATGCCGACACCGCGTGCCCGGCGGTCGGCTCCGACACGTTCATGGCACGCGCGATATCCGGCAGCAAACCCATGGTGACGAATTCGGTGGTGCCGATACCGAATCCGCCGAGCGCCAGGGCCAGCAGCGCGGGAACATGCCACCCGGTGCGGTCGGGCCGCTCGACCGCGGGCACGTCGGCAACAGGCGTCTCACCACGGTCGCGCGCGGGCGCGACCGAGGCGGTGGTCAGGGACTGGGTGGTGGGCAGGGACTGATGGAAGGCCACGGCGGGCTCGGGTACGGAAGCCACGACACAGCGCAACACGGCGGCGAACGCTCGCGCATCCCCGGACGCCGGTGATCTCACTCACCGCACCGCGATGCCGTACCTTCTCCCGGCTCGCGGCGCGAGCGCGCGACCCCGAATCATGGGAGGTCGGGAAACAATTCGGGCACCCGCGGCCACCGGGGTTCGGTGGGGGCGGGTGCCCGGATGTGCGGTACGAGAAATTCTCGCGGGGCCTAGCGCAGTTCGCGCGCCAGGTTGGCGTCGAGCACGCCGAGGAACTCCTCGGTGGTGAGGTAGCCCTGATCGCCGCCGACCAGCAGCGCCAGGTCCTTGGTCATCTGGCCGTCCTCGACGGTCTTGATGACGACATCCTCGAGGGTCTGCGCGAAGCCGATGACCTCGGGGGTGTTGTCCAGCTTGCCGCGATGGGCGATGCCGCGGGTCCACGCGAAGATCGAGGCGATCGGGTTGGTGGAGGTCGGCTTGCCCTGCTGGTGCTGACGGTAGTGGCGGGTCACGGTGCCGTGCGCGGCCTCGGCCTCACAGGTCCGCCCGTCCGGGGTCAGCAGCACCGAGGTCATCAGGCCCAGCGAGCCGAAGCCCTGCGCCACGGTGTCGGACTGCACGTCGCCGTCGTAGTTCTTGCACGCCCAGACGTAGCCGCCCTCCCACTTCAGCGCGGAGGCCACCATGTCGTCGATCAACCGGTGCTCGTAGGTGAGGCCGGCGGCGTCGAACTCGTTCTTGAACTCGGTCTCGTAGATCTCCTGGAAGGTGTCCTTGAACATGCCGTCGTAGGCCTTCAGGATGGTGTTCTTGGTCGACATGTAGACCGGGTAGTTCTGCTGCAGTCCGTAGTTCAGCGACGCGCGCGCGAAGTCCTCGATGGACTTCTTGAAGTTGTACATGCCCATGACCACGCCGCCGTCCTCGGGCAGCCGCACGACCTCGTGCTGGATCGGCTCGGAGCCGTCCTCGGGCGTGAAGGTCAGGGTGACGGTGCCGGCCTGATGCACCTTGAAGTCGGTGGCGCGGTACTGGTCACCGAACGCGTGCCGGCCGATGATGATCGGCTTCGTCCAGCCCGGCACCAGGCGCGGGACGTTGGAGATGATGATCGGAGCGCGGAAGATCGTGCCGCCGAGGATGTTGCGGATGGTGCCGTTGGGCGACCGCCACATCTTCTTCAGGCCGAATTCCTTGACGCGCGCCTCGTCCGGGGTGATGGTGGCGCACTTGACGCCCACGCCGTGCTGCTTGATGGCGTTGGCGGCGTCGACGGTCACCTGATCGTCGGTCTTGTCCCGATACTCGATACCGAGGTCGTAATACTCGAGATTGATGTCCAGGTACGGATGGACCAATTTGTCCTTGATGAACTGCCAGATGATCCGGGTCATCTCGTCGCCATCGAGTTCGACGACGGTACCTTCAACCTTGATCTTGGACATGGATCTTCGTGTCCTCCTAGGAAGGTGCTCCCATTGCACGGCCAGGTGAACACGCTTGTGAGCGGACCCCAGCTGTTCAACAGACAACGTATACGCCCCGCGTTGTCCGCGAGACTTCGAGGTACTAAACAAGACAAGCGTACTGGTGCGCTGGGTCTCACTTCCAGGGGCTGCCCCATTGAGAGGTGCCCGCGTCACATTCGCGGGACGCGCACGAGGGCCGGTGCCACCTCAGCGGCACCGGCCCTTCCCCGCCTGTGAGTAATCAGACAGCCATCGGCGCGTGCTCGGCGCCCTCCAGCAGGTTCTCCGGCTTGTCGCGGATCATCAGCGCGACGATCGCGATCGCGGCCAGGAAGAAACCCGCGCCGATGTAGAAGGCCACGTCGTAGCTGTGGATCGCGGCGCGGGCCATCAGGTTGTCGGCGGTCGGGTTGTTCTCGGCGTAGCGCTGGGCCACCTGCACCGAGATGGTGGTCAGCAGGGCCGTGCCGATCGCGCCGCCGACCTGCTGGGCGGCATTGAGCAGCGCACTGGCCACGCCGGAGTCCTTCTCCTCGACCTGGTGCAGCGCGGTGGTCTGCATGGACACGAACAGCGCTCCCATGCCCAGCGCGATGAGCACGGTGGCGGGCAGCACGGTCGCGGCGAAGCTGTCGCCGAAGTTCAGCTGTGCCAGGTAGAGCAGGCCCGCGATACCCAGCACGCCGCCGGCGATCATCAGCGGGCGCGGCCCGATGCGGGGCAGCAGCGCGCTGGCCACGCCCGCGGAGATCACGATGCCGACCGGGAACGGCAGGAACGCGACACCGGCCTTCAGCGGGCTGTAACCGAGGGTGATCTGCAGGTAGTAGCTCAGGTTGATGAACATCGCGAACATCGCGATCGGCACCAGCAATGCCACCAGGAACGAGCCGCCGCGGTTCAGCTCGCCCGGAATATGCAGCGGCAGTAGCGGATTGGCGCTGCGCCGTTCGATCGCCACGAACGCGATCAGCAGCGCCACCCCGGCGATCAGCAGCGCGAGCGTGGACGAGGCGAGCCAGCCGTCGTCGGCGGCGCGGCTGAAGCCGTACACGACCGAGATCAGGCCCAAGGTCACCGTCACCGCGCCCGGCACGTCGTAGCCGCCGGTCCGCGGCACGGGCACGTCCTTGATGACGAACGCGAACGCGCCGACCAGCGCCAGCAGCGCGACGGGCGTGTTCACCAGCAGGCACCAGCGCCAGTTGGCGTATTCGGTGAGCGCGCCACCGGCGATCAGGCCGATCGCCGCGCCACCGGCCGAGACGCCCGCGAAAACGCCGAAGGCCCTTGCCCTTTCGCGCGCCTCGGTGAAGGTCACCGACACCAGCGACAGCGCCGCCGGGGCCAGCAGCGCGCCGAACGCGCCTTGGAGCGCGCGGCCCGCGAACAGCTCGGCGGAGTTCTGCGCCAGCCCGGCCAGCGCCGAGGCGGCGGCGAAGCCGACCAGGCCGATCAGGAAGATCCGGCGGCGGCCCAGGTAGTCGGCGAGGCGGCCGCCGAGCAGCAGCAGGCCGCCGAAGATCAGCGTGTAGGCGGTGAGCACCCACTGTTTGTCGCCGTCGCTGATGCCCAGATCCTGCTGGGCGAACGGCAGCGAGATGGTCACGATCGTGGCGTCGAGCACCACCATGAGCTGGGCCAGGGCGATCACGCCCAGCGCCCACCAGCGGGCCGAGCTCTTGGGCTCGGTCGATATGTCGGGTGGAACGAGTGTCCCGGTTTCGGTCATGAGGGGGACTCCTGCATCGGAAGAAGTGTGCCGCCATCGTGTCATCGGACGACAATTGGCGTCAAGAGAAAAATGTCTGAGTGTGACATTTGGCGTCCATAGTCACATTCAGAGCGGTTAGCGATAGAATCGGGCCATGCTCGACTCATCGCCGCGTCCCGCCCAGGCCGGCCTGCGCGAACGCAAGAAGCAGCAGACCCGGCGCCGCATCATCGAGGTGGCGCTGCGGTTGTGCGACGCGAACGGGTTCGAGGCGACGACGGTCGAGCAGATCGCGGAGGCGGCCGACGTGTCGCCGCGCACGGTGAACCGGTACTTCGAACTGAAGGAGGACATCGTCCTCGCCCCGATCGAGGACTGGGGCAAGGCGATCGGGGCGGAGCTGCGCAAGCAGCCGGTCACCGGCAACGAACTACAGGCCCTGCTGGACACCTACCTGGCCGTCACCGCACAGAGCATCGCGGAGGGGGAGGTGCCGTTCGAGTGGTTCCAGCGGATGCAGCGGATCAGCCGGGCCAGCACCACGGTCCGCGCGCGCAGCATGGAGATCGCCGACACCAAGACCGTCGAGATCCACACCGCGCTCGCCGAGCGCATCGGCGCCGACAGCGAGTCCATGACCGTCCGGCTCATCGCGGCCACCTTCAACGCGATCCTGCGCACCGGCATGGAATGTGATGCCGAGGTGCCCGAGGGCGAACCGGCGGTCTCGGCGGAGGCCAGCGTGCGGGCGGTGCGCGGCGCCTACGACGAATTCGTCCGCCGCTGCGCGATTCCCGTGGCGGCGGCCGACGGCGGTGGCACCGGCTCGCGGCGATAGCGGCGACCTGGCCTCGCACCCGTCGCCGACGATCCGCTACCATCCCAGTCAGGTCATGAGTGCCAGCGCCAAGCCCCGGCTCGCTGGCCGGCAACCCTCCAGTTGCGGTGGGGTGCTCCGGGTGATGACCGGGCTCTCGAAAGCCGAGAGCAAGCGCGACTTATCAGGAGGTCCCCGAAATGTGTTGTTGCCGGTCGCTACCCGAGCCCCGCTGACAGCCGCATACGGCCCCTTCACCTGGAGTAGTACATGAGCGACTCGACTGCTGCTGTCTGCGACCCGGCGAACATCTCCTACGGCCCGCGCGGCACCGAGCATCCGATGCCGTCCGGTCGTATCGCTACCATCGAAGACGTGTGTTCTCCCCTGCTCGCTCCGGCATCGGCCCAGCATGCGCGGCCGTCGCGCGGCGGGCGCCCGGTCACCGGCGGGGCGGCGCACGGCATCGATCACGTTCCGGCCGGCCGCTGTGGCGGGCCCGCGACGGCGGCGCGGTGACCGTGAGCACCGAACCGACGACGGCCCGGTCGGCCGCCGCTGCCCTGTTGCCCCCGCCGGACGGCACGCTCGGCACCATCGCCGTCGGCGCGGTCCGGCTGGAGAACGGGGCGGTGATCCCCGAGGTCGAGCTGGCCGTGCAGCGCTGGGGCGAGTTGTCGCCCGACGCGGACAACGTCGTACTCATCGAGCACGCGCTGACCGGCGACTCGCACGTGGTGGGTCCGCCGGACGAGGTGCATCCGCTGCCGGGCTGGTGGGACGGCATCGTGGGGCCGGGAGCCCCGCTCGACACCGACCAGTGGTGCGTGATCGCCACCAATGTGCTCGGCGGCTGCCAGGGCAGCACCGGGCCGTCCTCCCTCGCACCGGACGGAAAGCCCTGGGGCGCAAGGTTTCCCGAAATCTCCATCCGTGATCAGGTGACCGCCGAAGTGGCGCTGTGTGACCTGCTCGGCATCGAGCGGCTCGCCGCGGTGGTCGGCGGATCGATGGGCGGGATGCGGGTGCTGGAGTGGATGGTCGGCTCTCCGCAGCGGGTCGAGGCCGCGCTGGTGCTGGCCGTCGGAGCGCGCGCCACCGCCGACCAGATCGGCACCCAGACCACCCAGATCGCCGCGATCCAGGCCGATCCGAACTGGCAGGGCGGCAACTATCACGGCACCGGGCGCGCGCCGATCGCCGGGCTGGGGATCGCCCGCCGCATCGCGCACCTGTCCTACCGCACCGAATTCGAGCTCGACCACCGTTTCGAGAATCACGCGCAGGGCGACGAGGATCCGCGCGCCGGCGGCCGTTACGCGGTGCAGAGCTACCTGGAGTATCAGGCGCAGAAGCTGGTGCACCGGTTCGACGCGGCCACCTACGTGCTGCTGACCGAGGCGATGAACCGCCACGACGTGGGCCGCGGGCGCGGCGGGATCGCGGCCGCGCTGGCGGCCACCCCGGTGCCGTGCATCGTGGGCGGCGTCGACTCGGATCGGCTGTATCCGCTGCGCACGCAGCAGGAGCTGGCCGATCTGCTGCCGGGCTGCCGCGGCCTCGAGGTCGTGCACTCGCGCGACGGGCACGACGGGTTCCTCACCGAGACCGAGGCGGTCGGCAAGCTGCTGATGGAGACGATGGAGCTGGTGCACTCGGCGCGGGCCGCGCGCTGAGCCGGCGGTTCGCCGTCAGCCGACGCCCAGGCTGTTGATGGTCGCGGCCAGGGCGATGACGGCGCCGCCGAGCACCGCGTAGGCGCCGACGTCGAAAGGCTTGCTGCGCACCGCGAGCAACCCGACCCGGGCGGTCGGCAGGCAGGCCCGCAATGTCGCCGCCAGCAGCGTCGCCCCGCCGATCACGTACGCGCCGCGCCGCCAGCGGTCCTGCGCCACGAACACCACTGCCACCAGCAGCACCGCCACCACGAGCAACAGCGGCAGGTGGTTGCGGAAGAACCGGCCGGACGGGCCGGAGTGCTGTGCGGGAGCTGCGGGGGCCTCGGTCACGCCCCGATTCTCGCATTGCGCGCGCGGGTCCCGCCGATGTGGCACCGAGGCGGTCGATTCTGGGGTCGTGCGATGCTTGTCGCCGTGCTCCATGTGGTGTTCTTCGAGCCCCGTATCCCGCCCAACACGGGTAACGCGGTCCGTCTGGCGGCCGGCACCGGCTGTGAGCTGCATCTGATCGAGCCGCTCGGCTTCGATCTGTCCGAACCGAAGCTGCGCCGGGCTGGGCTGGATTACCACGATCTGGCGTCGGTTACCGTGCACGCGAATCTCGCCGCCGCATGGCAGGCCATCCGGCCCGAGCGGGTGTACGCCTTCACCACCAAGGCGACGACGCGCAACACCGATATCGCCTATCGCAAAGGCGATGTGCTGTTGTTCGGGCCCGAGCCGACCGGGTTGCCCGAGGAGGTGCTCGCGGACTCCCGCATCACCGATCAGCTGCGGATTCCGATGCTGCCCGGGCGGCGGTCGATGAATCTGTCCAATGCGGCGGCGGTGGCGGTCTATGAGGCGTGGCGACAGCTGGGGTTCCCGGGCGCGGTGTAGGGCGTCGGCGTCAACCGATCTCGAAGCGCTTGAGTCCGGACGTGGCTCCCGCCGTGAGCCGGATCGAGCTTTTCGGAACGCCGTAGTGCGCGGCCAGCAGGTCGATGGCGGCCTTGTTCGCCTTGCCCTCGACGGCGGGAGCGCGCACGTAGAGCTGTAGCGTGCCGTCGCCGAGGGTTTCGACCAGCGGTCCCTCCCTACTGTTGGGCTTGATCACCGCCCGGACGACGGTCGGCGGCATCGGCACCCCCCGGCTCCGCCGTTCCGGCCTGCTGCGGTGAACCCTCTTCCGCAGCAGCACCTTTCCCCCGCCCCGACCCCTTCTCATCGGCGTCTCCTCCTGGAGCCGACACCTTCTCGCCCGCAGCAGTCTCCGCGGGGGCCGATCCCCCCTCACCCACAGCAGCTTTCGCCGGGGACGATGCCCCCTCGCCCGCAACAGCTTTCGCTGAGGCTGATGCCTTCTCGGCCGCAGCAGCTTGCGCCGGGGACGATGTCCCCTCGCCCGCAGCAGGTTCCGCCGAGGCCGATGCGCCCTCACCCACAACAGGTTCCGCCGAGGCCGATGCGCCCTCACCCACAACAGGTTCCGCCGAAGCCGATACCCCCTCACACACAACAGGTTCCGCTGAGGCCGATACCCCCTCACCCACAACAGGTTCCGCTGAGGCCGATGCCTTCTCGGCTGCAGGAGCTTGCGCCGGGGCCGATACCTCCTCTGCCGCAGTAGCTTGCGCCGGGCCCGATGTCCTCTCGGCCGTAGTGGTTTCCGCAGGGGACGGCGCGGCCGCGGTGGCCGGTTGGCGCTCCGATTCCGAGCGTGTCGGCGGGGGCTGGTGCGGTGCGGGGGAACGGCGCCTGGTTGCCAAGCGGACGACGCCCCAGGCGAGGGCGGCGAGGACCAGGAGGAAGGCCAGCCACGGGAGTGCGTTGCCGGTGGACTTCAGCGCTCGCAGCAGTGAATTCCAGCCGTCGACGATGCGGTTCCAGTAGTTGTCGGGCTTCGAGCCCGGCGGCTCGTCGGTGCTGAGCTGGACGGTGAGCGTGGACAGGGCGACCTCGTCGTCCAGCTGACGTTTGCGGGCGGTGAGGCTGTCCAGCTCGCCCTGCCGACTCGACAGCGCGTTCTCGGCGGCGATCAGGTCGGCGGTGGTGGCCGCGCCCGACACCAGCGCGCGCAGCCGATCGACCGAGGCCTGCAGGGCCTTGATCCGGGCGTCGAGGTCCTGCCACTGCATGGTCACGTCCGAGCGTTCGGTCGTCACACTGGTGACCTCGCCGATGCCGCCGAGCCCGTCGACGAAGGCGTCGGTCTTGTCGGCGGGCACCCGGATGGTCAGTGTCGCACGGGGTTCGGTGGTGTCGGTGCCGGGCTGCTCGGAGCGGCTGTCCACCCGGCCGTCGAGGGTCCGCACCCGGTCGGCGACCTTACCGGCGGCTCCGATCGGGTCGTCGGTGGTGATGTCGACGCTGCCGGTGACGATCTCCTTGCGCTCGACGGTGGCGTCGGCGGAGTCGCTGTTCTGCTGCTTCGGGCTCGCGGGCCCGGACTCGCGCAGGGCGGGCGGACCGGACGGCGCGGTCGCCGCGTACGGAGCGCCCCGGGCACCCGATCCCTTCTCGGAATCGGAGTGCTCGGATCCGCCACACCCGGCCAGCAATGCCAGGGCCAGCAGGCCGACCGGCAGGACAGCGAGTCTTCTCATGGGACGCAGCGTAGCCACCCGCCGGACATTTCACCCGTGATCCGGCACCGACCGTAATCGTGGTGGTGGCCGCTCTCCGGGCGCCCCCCTGCGGCCGCATCGCCATTCGCGGTGTTCGCCAGCGCGGAGAGGATGGCCGGGTGCATACGGGTGGATCCGCCCACCCGCCATTCGGCGTCGCGAGCTGTGTGCGCGACCCGGCGGGCCACCCCGGTTCGGGCAGTCATCCGAGGACCTCCAGAGCGCGGGCGTAGTACTCCTGCCTGGCGGCCAGGCCGTTGTAGCCGCCGTTGACGGCTCGGGTGACGGCGGCGAAATCGTCGGCGTCGGCCAGGGCGTTGATGTTGCGGGAGGTCCAGTACCACTGGGCGATTCGGAAACCGATATCCGGCTGGGCGGCAAGCTCCGGGTTGGCCTCGAGGTCGAGGCCGAGAGCCGCACCGGCCTCCCGGTAGTTCGCGCGTCCGGTCAGCTGGATGGGCCCGCGGCCGTGATAACGCGGCCCGTCACCGGGTTCGGTGTTGCCCGCCGCGGTATTCGGCCGGCCCGGGTCGTACTGGCTGAAATAGTCGTCGTCGCCCAGTTCCTCGAAATAGCGGAGCTGGCAACTCTCATGGGCCAACTGAGCCAAGAAGGCGGCCTGCCGAGGCGGCGTAGTGATGTCGCCCTCCCGCATGGCAGCGTTCAGTGCGGGCAGATACTCCCCGGCCAGCTCCGCAGACAGATCCGGCATGATCGCCACCAGCTGTTCAACGCTGACCCCACCCGGCGGCGGGTCGATCACCGCGGGCGGCAGCAGCGGGACGAAATTCCCTGCCGCCGAACCGGTTTCAATCTCACCGTGCCCCGCCACCGCCGCGGCCGGGATCGTCGGCGCGGACAGGGGACCCGCACCGCCCTGCGCGGTCGACACAGCCGATTGTTGCTGCCCATCGGCGGGAATCAGGGCGGCTGCCGAAGTTTCGGTCTGCGGGCCTTCCTCGTTCCCCGGCCCTTCCGGTACGGCGTCCTCGTCCGATACCTGCCGTGCACTCCCCTCCTCGCCCGATTCCCGCAGGTCATCGTCCTCACGTGGCTCCCGGGAACTACCGTCCTCTCCCGACTTCCCTGAACCACCGCATTCATTGGGCTGCGAGTTGTGCTCCTCCCGCGTGCTGTCGCTTTCCGCCGCGGTCTGTGGGCAGTGGCACTCGTGCGGTGATTGTGAACCGGCTCCGGGGCAGCTGGGGGCCGTGAGGGCGCTCAGGCCGGTGAGCAGCATGCCCGGGAGGTCGAAAGAGGTTGCCAGGTGGTTTATCTCGGTGGTTATCGCTCCGATGGCCATCCGGCCGCACTCGTCGGCTCGTTCGACCGCGGCTACGGCCTCGGTGATTACCTCGGACCACTCCTGTGCGGCCGCGCCGGCGGTTACCGCCCAGTTGTCGGCGACTCGGCAGCCAGCGGCCTCGGCGTCGGCTACGTAGTCCAGCAGGGCCGCGGTGGTGTAGTGCAGTTCCGAGAGGGCTCGGGCCCCCGCGTCGCGCAGTTGTTCGGCCTGCTCGCACAGGCGCTGATGCCGTCGGTGGGCGGCGTCGACGTGGGCGAGCACCGCGTCGTAGGCCAGGCCCTGCCAGCCGTCGCCGTCGAGGCGGTGGCAGGTGTCGCGGACGGTGGCCGACAAGGTTTCCAGATCCTCGATGTGGCGGTCGAACTCCGCGCACAGCAGGTCGGCCGCCTCCAGTGCGCGCCATGACGCCACCACGGGCCGCGGCGGGATCATATGCGGGCCACCGAACGGTCGATGTCGCCGGCGCAGCGGCGGTCGGCCGTGCAGAGCACGTCGACGGCCTGCTCGGTGTGCTCGGCGAGCCGCCGGAAGCCCTCCGCGCTGCGGCGCACGATCTCCAGCGCCACTTTCGCCGAGTCGCACCACTGCGGCGCGGTGGCACTCTGCGGCACCAGGTTCGCGATCGACGCGCCGGCGTCGGCCGCCGTGTCGACCATCTCGCAGATATCTCGAAATACTTGCAGCGCAACGACTCCGAGCCGGAGCACCGCATCAGCATCGACAACGCATGGACCGGACATGCCTCCCCCTCTGCCGTGACTTCCCCTACCTCGGCCACCGTAACCATCGCCTTCGGCCCCTGTCACGGCTCAACGCACTCCCGCACCCCGTGCATGTTCCCGCACCCCTGCCAGCGATGGTGAGGTGCGGGAATGTGCGCGAGAAGCGGAAGATGACGTGCCGCGCTCAGCGGAAGTCTCGTGATTTGGCGGCGATACGCAGGTCCAGGAGTTGCAGGTGTTCGGCTATGACGCTCACCGCGCCCTCGGCGTTCTGTACCCGGCCGCGAATCAGGAGGGCGGAGGCGCCCTGGGCAGTGCGGCGATAGCGCCGCCACAGGCCCACCGAGCACACGATGTTCACCATGCCGGTTTCGTCCTCCAGGTTGACGAAGGTGACTCCGGCGGCGGTGGCGGGGCGCTGTCGATGCGTAACCGCGCCCCCGACAAGCACTTTGGACCCATCGGGCACCTGGGAGAGCTGCGCGGCCGACAGCGCGCCGAGCGAATCCAGGTGCGAGCGCAGGAATTCGGTCGGATAGCTGCCCGGTGACACCCCGCTAGCCCACACGTCGGCGGCGGCGAGTTCCAGTTCGCTCATGCCGGGCAGGGCGGGCGCGGCGGTGGCGGCACCGGTGCCGGGCAGCCGCCCCGCTCGCTCTCCCGCCGCCGCGCCCGCCGCCCACAGCGCCTGCCTGCGATCGAGACCCAGGCTGTCCAAAGCGCCTGCGGTGGCGAGCGATTCGGCCTGCGGCACGGAGAGTTCGACCCGCCCGGTCAGGTCCAGAAACGAGGTGTATGGACCCGATTCCCTTGCCGCGACGATCTTTTCGGCCAGCTCGTCGCCGATGTGCCGGACCGTGGACAGTCCGAGCCGCACCTCGGTGCCGCGCCGCTCCAGCGTGGCACCGGCGCGACTGTGGTTGATGTCCGGACCGTGCACCACCACACCGTGCCGCCGGGCATCGGCGACCAGCGACTGCGGCGAGTAGAACCCCATCGGCTGCGCGTTGAGCAGACCGGCGCAGAACGCCGCCGGATGATGCAGCTTGAACCACGCGGAGTAGAAGACCAGCGAGGCGAAACTCTGCGAATGGCTTTCGGGGAAACCGAAATTCGCGAACGCGTACACCTTTTCGTAGATGTTGTCCGCCAATTCCCCGGTGATGCCGTGCAATTCGCGCATGCCCTGATAGAAGCGCTCGCGCAGCCGTTCCATCCGCTCGGTCGAACGTTTGGATCCCATGGCGCGGCGCAGCTGATCCGCCTCGACCGCGGTGAAGCCGGCGACGTCGACGGCCATCTGCATCAGCTGCTCCTGGAACAGCGGCACCCCCAGCGTACGTGACAGCGAATTCTCCAGTGCCGCATGTTCATAGATCACTTCTTCACTACCGTTGCGGCGGCGGATGTAGGGATGTACCGAGCCGCCCTGAATAGGGCCGGGCCGGATCAGCGCCACCTCCACCACCAGGTCGTAGAACTCGCGCGGCCGCAGCCGCGGCAGCGTGGCCATCTGCGCCCGCGACTCCACCTGGAACACCCCCACCGAGTCGGCGCGCTGCAGCATCTCGTAGACGCCCGGCTCCCGCAGATCCAGCCGATGCAGTTCGATGGCCTCGCCGGTGTGCTCGCGCACCAGGTCGATCATGTAGTGCAGCGCCGACAGCATGCCCAGGCCGAGCAGGTCGAATTTCACCAAACCCGCTGCGGCGCAATCGTCCTTGTCCCATTGCAATACGCTGCGGCCGGGCATGCGCGCCCACTCCACCGGGCACACGTCGGCGACGGGGCGATCGCAGATCACCATGCCGCCCGAGTGGATGCCCAGATGCCTCGGCAGTCCCTCGATTTCCCCGGCCAGTTCCAGCACCTCGCCGGGAATGTCGGTGTGGGTTTCGCCCGCGACGCCGGTCCAGCGGCTGACCTGTTTGCTCCACGCATCCTGCTGCCCGGGTGAGAAGCCCAGCGCGCGGGCGGCGTCGCGGACCGCCGACTTGCCGCGATAGGTGATCACATTGGCCACCTGAGCGGCGTATTCGCGACCGTACTTGGCGTAGACGTGCTGGATCGCCTCCTCGCGGCGGTCGGATTCGATGTCGATATCGATGTCGGGCGGGCCGTCGCGCTCCGGCGACAGGAACCGCTCGAACAGCAGCTCGTTGGCCACCGGGTCCACATTGGTGATGCCGATCGCGTAACAGACCGCGGAATTCGCGGCCGAACCCCGGCCCTGGCACAGGATGTCGTGCTCGCGGCAGAAATCGACGATGTCGTGCACCACCAGGAAGTAGCCCGGGAACTTCATCTCCTCGATAATCCGCAGTTCGTGCTCGATCTGCCGGTACGCCTTGGGGTTTCGCTCCGGACTCCCATACCTGCGAGCCGCACCCCGCATGACGAGTTCGCGCAGCCAGGAGTATTCGTCGTGCTCTTCCGGCACGGTGAACGGAGGCAATTCGGGCGCTATCAAGCGCAGATCGAAGGCGCATTCGCGGCCGAGCGCAACGGCATCGGTGATCGCCCGCGGATACTCGGCGAACAATCGCGCCATCTCGGCGCCCGAGCGCAGATGGGCGCCGCCCGCCGGTGCGAGCCACCCGGCCATCTCGTCCAGGCTCTGCCGGGCCCGGATCGCGGCCAGCGCCATGGCACGGCGGCGCTGCGCGGGGGCCGCGAAATGCGCCGCGGTGGTGGCGATCACCGGCAGGCGCACGCGCTCGGCGAGGGCGAGCAGGCGGGCGTTGCGCTCGTCGTCCTCCGCAATGCCGTGCCGGGTGAGTTCCACGGTCACCCGATCGGCGCCGAACCGCTCCACCAGCTCTCGCAGCGCCGCCTCGGCCGCCGCGTCGCTCTCCCGAAGTGCCCGGCGCACATGGCCTTTGCGGCACCCGGTGAGGATCTGCCAGTGGCCGCCGGCGGCCGCGGTGAGCCGGTCCAGGTCATAGCGCAGCATCCCCTTCTCCCCCGCCGCCATGTGCGCGGCCGAGATCTCGCGCGACAGGCGGCGATACCCCTCCTGCCCGCGGGCCAGCACCAGCAGATGCGGGCCCGCGGGGTCGGGGGCACCGGCGCGAGGTTCGGAGTCGGCCACCACCGGATCGCTCAGTGACAGTTCCGCACCGAAGATCGTCGGCAGGCCCCATTCGGCCGCCGCCTCCGCGAAGCGCACCACACCGTAGAGACCGTCGTGATCGGTGAGCGCGAGCGCCTCCAGGCCCAGCCGCACCGCCTCCTCCACCAGCTCCTCCGGCTGGCTGGCCCCGTCGAGGAAGCTGTAGGCGGAGTGCGCGTGCAACTCCGCGTAGGGCACCACCGGTTCGCCCGGCTCTGGCCGCGGCCCGGCCTGATACTCACCACGCTTACGTGACCAGGCGGGACTGTCGCCGCCGTCGCCGGGCGGATCGTCGGTGCGGCCCGGTCGCCCGGACAGCACCCGCTCCATCTCCGCCCACGTCGGCGGGCCGTTACCCCAGCCCATGCGCACCTCCGGCAAACCGATCGGTCCCTATGTTGTCGAACATACATTCGATACCGTGGAGATGGTCACCGGGGTTGCCGGACTGTGACGAAGCGGCGTTGGCGATGGAACTTACTTTGGAGTAAGTTCGGGGCAACTCGATCTGCAAGGGAGCAGCGATGACCGACAACCATGCGGCCTCCGAGCCGGGCGACGGCAGCGCGCGCGGTCGCCGGCGCGCCCGCCGCGATCTGACCGGCAGACACATCCTGATCACCGGCGCCTCTTCCGGCATCGGGCGGGCCGCCGCGTTCGCGCTCGCCGGTAAGGGCGCGGTCGTGTTCCTGCTCGCGCGCCGCGGTACGGAACTGGACGCGGTGGTCGAGGAGATCCGGGCCGCGGGCGGCGAGGCTTACGGCTACCAGTGCGACGTGACCGACTCCGCGTCCGTCGAGAACACCGTCGAGACCATCCTCGCTACGCACGGCCACGTCGACATGCTGGTCAACAATGCCGGCCGGTCCATTCGCCGCGCCGTGCACCGTTCCACCGATCGGCTGCACGATTTCGAGCGCACCATGGCGGTCAACTACTTCGGCGCGGTGCGGATGACGCTGGCGCTGCTGCCGCAGATGCGCGAGCGCAAGTTCGGCCACATCGTCAACATCTCCAGCGCCGGGGTGCAGGTCGCCACCCCGCGTTTTGCCGCCTACCTGGCCTCCAAGGCCGCCCTCGACAAGTTCGCCGAGGTGACCGCGGCCGAAATGCTCGCCGACAACATCACTTTCACCACCATCCACATGCCGCTGGTGCGCACCCCGATGATCACGCCGAGCGGCAAGCAGGGCCCGTCGGAGTCGCCCGAGTGGGCCGCGGCCACCATCGTGCGCGCCCTCACCGATCGGCCCAAACGCATCGACGTGCCGCTGGGCACCCTGGCCGAGTACGGCACCCTGTTCACCCCGCGGTTGAAGGACCGCATCCTGCACCGCTACTACCGGGCGCTGCCGGATTCCCCCGCCGCCAAAGGCGAGTCGGCGCCGGAGGACGGCCCCGGCTCGGAAGAGCTTGTGCCCGTAGCGGAACCGCGCCGTCAGCCCACGGCCGCGGGACGGATCACGCGCACCACACTCCGCCGGGCCGCCCGCTTGGTCCCCGGCACCCACTGGTGATCAGAACCGCTCTCCCGCGGCCAGTTTGCCGATGATCTGCGCCATCCGCCGCGCCCGCGTCTCCGGCCGGACGGCGTTGCCGAGGTGGTAGCCGATCGCGGCCCGGGACTGGCCGTCGAGGGTTTCGAAGAAGGCCGCGGCCTCCGCGTTCGCCGCCAGCGCGGCGAGGAAGTCCTGCGGCAGCTCCCGGCCGTAGGCGTTGGCCCAGCGCCCGTCCAGCTTGGCGCGTTCGATCTCCGCGTGCCCGGCCGGATGCACCAGCCCCTGTTCGATCAGCTCCTCGACCAGGCCGATATTGCGCTGCGACCAGGGACTGCGCCGACGGCGCGGGGTGAAGCCGACCAGGTAGAAGTCCTCGTCGAAGGAGCGGGCCTGACCATCGATCCAGCCGAAGCACAGCGCCTGCCGTAACGCGCCCGCGTAGTCCAGGGAGACGATCCCCGTCCCCTTCTTCGCGAACTTCAGCCAGATGCCGTCGACCGCGGCATGGTTGGCCTCCAGCCATACCCGAAATGCCTGTTCATCGGGGAAGAACAGGGTCGGACGCTCCAGAACGGACATCGTTTCACTGTAGAAGCCGCTGCCCGGTCAGTGACCGAGGAACGGCAGCACGGTGGCAGTGAACTGCCGGTAGCGGTCGCGGTGGATGCTGTGGCCGCAGTCGAAGTCGTCCACGGTGCAGTCGGCGAGCGCGGTACGGAACAGCTCCAGCTTCTCCGGATCGACCATGCCGCCGGGGCCGCCGCGCAGCATCAGGGTGGGTGCGGTGATCTCCGAGAGCCGCTCCCACCATTCCGGATTCGGCTTGCGGAACTGCTCCAGCGCGATCCGCGTCATCGACCGGTCGTAGGCCAGCACCGCGCCCGGATGGCGGACCAGGCTGCTGGTGGCGTGCCACAGCTCCGGCAGACTCGGCAGACGGCGGGTGAGGGTGAGTTGCTCGTCGCCGGACCGCAGCGGCAGCGGCTGCTCCTCGATGACCAGGCGGCGCACCAGTTCGGGCCGCTCGATCGCCACACACGACACCGCGTAGCCGCCGAGCGAATGGCCGACCAGATCCGCGGTGGTCAGCTCGAGCCGATCGCACAGCCGCAGCACGTCCGCGCCGAAATCGTCGAACCGGTAGGAGCCGGTGTGCGCGCTGCGTCCGTGGCCGCGCAGATCGGGGATGATCACCCGCCGGCCCAGCCGCACCAGCCGCCGGGCGAACCGGTCCCAGGTGTGGCCGTCGCCGCCCATGCCGTGCACCAGCACGACCGGGATCTCGGCGAGAGGGTGCGCGACGGACGGGGTTCCGGAATCGCGATAGGCGATCCGCACGCCCGCCAGCGACACCCGGGTAACCGTCGACTCCACGATCAGCCAGCGTACGGGTTTCGCGAGGCCGCCGCCGCAGGTTGTGGGCGGAGCCATAGGGCGGTGAGCGGGAAAATGCTTGGCGTGTCCGGGGCGCGGTTCGCGATACTGCGGCGCATGCCCACCTTCGCGGAATTCGACCGGCGTAACTATCGCACCGTGGACGTCGCCACCGGGTACGACGGCTGGGCGCCCACCTACGAGCAGACCGTCATGGACGAGATGGACCTCGCACTGCTGGGACGGCTGCGGCGACCGGACTGGAGCCAAACGCGGCGGGCCGCCGACCTGGGATGTGGCACCGGGCGGACCGGCGCGTGGCTGCGCGAGCGCGGCATCGCGCACATCGACGGCATCGACCTGAGCGAGGGGATGCTGGCTCGGGCGCGGGAACGCGGCGCGCACACCAGTCTCGCCCTGGGCGATGTGCGCGCTACCGGATTGGCAAGCGGCACATACGATCTGGTGATCTCCTCGCTGATCGACGAGCATCTGCCCGACCTCGCGCCGTTCTACACCGAGGCACGGCGGCTGGCCGCGCCCGGCGGCGCCTTCGTCCTGGTCTGCTACCACCCGCAGTTCATGATGGTGACCGGGATGCCGACCCATTACACCGCCGAAACCGGTGAGCCACTGGCGATCAGCACCCATCTGCACCTGTTCAGCGAGCATGTGAACGCCGGGGTGGCGGCGGGCTGGCAGCTCGTCGAGTCGGCCGAGGCGGTGGTGGACGACGCCTGGCTCGCCGCCAAACCCAAGTGGGCGCGACTGCGCGGGCATCCGTTCACCATGGCGTTGGTGTGGATGGCGCGCTGACTCACTCGTAGAGGCCCTCGACGTGCCATGCCCCGTCGTAGCCGAGGAGCAGCAGGACGCGGAACTCGGCGTCCAGCAAGATCTGGGCGCGGACGGTGCAGTCGGTGAGATGATCACCGGCCCACCAGCGTTCGTCGAGTAGCCACGGGCCGGTCCAGCCGGTCACGTCCCACTGTTTGCTGCCCCAGCGCAATCTGGCCGGTTCGGCGGTGAACAGGCCGCGGTCGGTGATCCACACCGGGGTGCCGTCGGCGGTCTCCAGTGTCACGCCGGGGTGGTTGACCAGGACCACGGCGGGCGCGGGCGCGGGCAGCCTGCCGGGCCAGGGCAGCGCCGGGTCGGCGGCGGGCATCCGCTCGTCGCCCAGCGCGACCAGGGTGACGCGTTCGGCCGGGCCGCGGCCGCCGCTGAGCACCCCGATCCGCACCGCCTCGCCGCCCAGCAGACCCTGCACTCGAACCAGGGCGCGGCGGGCGCGCTCGTCGCCCTCCCCGACCCCGCCCCACAAGCCGAGCTGCAAGGCCCCCGACGTCACCACTTCGACGGGTTCCAGCCGGAGCAGCGTGATCGGGGCACTCGGGACAAGGCTGCGCGCGTTCGAGGCACTCGATCCGGAAGCACCCGGGGTCGGGGCACTCGCGTCCGGCGGGCTCGGGGCCGGGGCGAATCTCTTACGGCTGTTCGGGTTTTCGGAGTGCGGCTGGGCAGGCGCATTCTCGTCGGCTGGTCGGCCGTGGATGATGCCGAATTCCGATTCCGGCTGGGCGGGGCCGCCGCGGAGCGCGCGGTGGGTGAGCCAGCCGTCCAGCTGCCAGCGCACCCGGTCGGCGGTCTCCTCCGGGGTGAGTGGTTCGGCGCACCGCCAGATTCGGGAAAGGCGCTCTCCGGCAGCGGTTTCGGCGATCACCGCGAGTCGGGTGCACGCCACCGAGGCGGCGGACAGCCGCTCGTGCAGTCGCGTGGCCAGCATGCGACCGGCGAAGGCGGCGGCATCGACCCGGTCGATCGGGGGGTCGCAGGAGTACTCCACCGCGAGGTCCGGCGCGGGTGGGCGGGCCGACGGCGGCCGCTCCGGCTCCGCCCGGGCGCAGCGGTGCGCGCGGATCGCGTCGGCGCCGAAGCGCGAGGCGACCTCGGCCGGGGTCAGCGCGGCGAAGTCGCCGATCCGGCGCAGGCCCAGGCGGTGCAGCAGGTCCACCAGATCCGCGCGCTCGGGTGCGGCCAGGCTCGGTTCCGCGGCGAGTTCCCGCACCGGCAGCGGCGCGAGGAACCGGGCGCCCGTCCCCGGCGGCACGATGGCGGCCCGACGGGCGGCGAGCACCGCCGTCGACAGCTCGTCGGCGATACCGATCCAGCATTCCACCCCGACCGCCGCCACCGCGTCGACGAGCCGCTCGGCCGCCGCCGGCTCGGATCCGAAGTACCGGGCGGCGCCGCGCGCGCCCAGCGCCAGCAGCCCCGGCCGGAGCACCTCCACACCGGGCACCGTCGCGTCCACCGCCGCCACGACCGGTTCGAACAACCGCGCATCCCGATCCGGATCCGCCTGGGCCACATACAGATCCGGGCAGCGGGCCTGCGCTTCCCGGCGCTTCAGCCCGCGCTGCACACCCGCGGCGCGCGCCACCGCCGAACACGCCACCACCCGGTTGGCGTGCAGCACCACCACCGGCCGCGTCGGCGGCACGTCGGCCAGCGCGGCCGCCGCGGCCGCAGGCCAGTCGGGACACCACAGCGCCAGCACCCGCCGCGCCTTCACCCCCATCGCGGGACCGCTCGGGCGACGGCCGTCTTCACGAAGCGACCTCGCGGACGGGTGTCAGTTGCTGTGGCGTGTTCGGCTGTGCGGCAGTCCATTCGACTCGGTCGTCGCGGGGGCTCAGTTCCAGGGTGCCGGTGCGGGGTGGGGAGGATCGGCCGTGGACGCGAACGTCCAGGCGCATGGTGCGCAGGCGGCCGCAGCCGCGGCCGACGCCGTCGTAACCCGCGACCCGAGCCTCGATTCGCAGGGACGGGCCGCTCCAGGCGCCGCCGGTGACGATCAGGGTGGAACCCTTGCTGCGGGCGCGGGCGGCGAGCACCCGAGTTCGGCTGGGCGGCACCGACACTCCGCCCAGGCCGAGCACCACCAGATCCAGGCCGTCCAGCAACACAGCGGCGACCTCCACCGGGTCCGATCCGGGATCTGGCACCACCGCCAGCCGTTCCAGCTCGGCACCCATCTCGGCCGCGGCGAGCAGGCCGAGCCGGGGCAGGCCGACCGCCGCGGCATGACCGCCCGTGCCCGTCACCGCGGCGAGCAGACCGGCCAGCAGCGAACTCGCGCCCGCGTACGCCACCACCGAACCCTTCGGCAGACCACCCTCCGGCAGGAGTTCCACCAGCGCGGACGGCACCGGCAGCGTCTCCCGGCGCAGGGGGCGGCGCAGCGTCGCGCCCGCGCCGCGCGCCGGGACGGCCGCCATTCGCCGCCGCAGTTCCGCGAGCCGCTCTCGTTGCGCCTCTCCAGCCGAACCCATCCTCGACCACCTATCTCCACCGAATGGACTCCACCGCTCGGGCCGCCGGAGCCGCCACTCCAGCACCGATTCAGCTATCGATCTGTATCGAATATACGTTCGACTTCCCTTCAGTAGAACCCCACCCCCGATTCCCGTCAAGCGGCACGCGCGCGAGCGCACTCGCGCGAACCCGAACCGCTGAAGCAGGCCAGTCAGGACGGTTTTCCGCTATCCTCGCGCCGTGACCGAACGCGCCCGTCCCATCGTCGGCCCCGACTACTTGGTTGCCGGCCGCTATCGCCTGCAATCGAAGCTGGGCGGCGGCGGCATGGGCGCGGTTTGGCTGGCCACCGACCGGCTGCTGAACCGCGACGTCGCCATCAAGCAGGTGCTCACCACGGCCGGGCTCAGTGAGCAGGAGGCCACCGAGGTCCGCAACCGGATCATCCACGAGGGCCGCGTCGCCGCGAAGCTGTCGCACGAGCACGCCATCGCCGTCTACGACGTGGTCCTCGAGGCGGGCGAGCCGTGGCTGGTCATGGAGTACCTGCCCTCGCGCAGCGTGGCGAAGGCACTGGCGCTGGCCGATACACTGCCACCGATCGAGGTGGCGCAGATCGGCGCGCAGGTCGCCGACGCGCTGGCCGCCGCGCACGCCGCCGGTATCACCCACCGCGACATCAAGCCCGGCAATATCCTCGTCGCCGACCGCGGCGCCGAGGTGGGCAAGGTCAAGCTCAGCGACTTCGGCATCTCCGCCGGCACCGGCGACCCGCACGACGAACTGGACGACGTGATCACCGGAACCCCCGCCTACCTGCCCCCCGAGGTGGCGCGCGGCGCCCGGCCGACCGAAGCCAGCGACGTATTCTCGCTCGGCGCAACGCTTTACACCGCGATAGAGGGCCAGCCGCCGTACGGCCTGGACGACGACAACGACGCGATCGTCATGCGCGCCGCCATGGCACAGATCATCCCGCCCAGCCGCAGCGGCGCCCTGACCCCCGTGCTCCTGCACATGATGGAGCCCGCCCCTCAACGCCGCCCCACCATGGCCGAAGCCCGCGACGAAATCCTCACGGCCACTTTCGGTCCCGGCACCGCCCCCTACATCCTGGGCGCACCCGTCCGCACCGACGACGGCACCATTCCCGCGTGGGCCGCCCGGAACTCGGCCGCCGGGCTACGCAGCCCCCACAGCACTCCCCTCCCCCGCCCCCCGCGAGCGACAACCTCGAACGCCCCTGCCGCACAACAAAAATTCCAGAACTTCGATCTCTCGGCCCTGGGCCCCAACGCCGCCCCCCTGGCAATAGCCATAGGGCTCCTGATAGGGCTGCTGATCCTGATAGTCATCCTGGTAGCGGTCCTGTAGGACCCCCGTAAGCCGGAGTGTTCGGCCGCCTAATCGATCCGCCGCCGATGCGCCCATCGCGTCAGCGCGTTCCGATTGGACTGCTGAGTCTTACGCAGCACGTTGGAAGCATGCGTCTCCACAGTCTTCACCGAAATGAACAGCGACTCGGCGATCTCCCGATACGTGTACCCCCGAGCGAGCAGCCGCAGCACCTCCAACTCCCGCGGCGTCAGCGAGTCCAACTCGGGATCCAGCGGCGGCTCCGGCACCGGCGACCGCCCGGTGAACGAGTCGAGCACGAACCCCGCCAGCCGCGGACTGAACACCGCGTCACCCCCGGCCACACGCCGAATGCCGTCGGCCAGTTCGGGTCCCGAAATCGTCTTGGTGACATATCCACGAGCACCGGCCCGGATCACCGCGATCACATCCTCGGCAGCGTCGGACACGCTCAGCGCCAGGCACACCGGGCCGTCCTCCACTCCTTGCAGCACCGCCACCCCGCCGCCGTCGGGCATGTGCACATCGAGCAGCACCACGTCGGGCCCGGCCGCCTCGACTCCGGCGATCGCCTCGGCCACCGTGCCCGCCTCGCCGACCACTTCGATATCGGATTCGCGGCTCAGCTCGGCCCGCACCCCGGACCGGAACACGGCGTGATCGTCCACCAGAAACACCCGGATACTCACTGCTCTCCTCACTTCGGACCGATGCCCGCTGCTCGGGCGCGGCGACGCCCACTCATCGGTACCACAAGGCGGGCCGGTGCGCCGTCAACCTGGTAGGCGGTCGGAAACCCGGGTGCGGTCGATCAGCTGGTCTTGTCGAGGACTTCCCGGAGGGTGCGGGCGAAAGCCTCGGGCCGGCCCGGGTAGCCGGATTCGGGGCCGGTGAAGCCGCCGTGATGGCTGGGGAACAGGACCGGCCGCCGACCGAGCCGATCGGCGATCGCCGCCGAGGTGCGGTGGGTGACCGTGCCCGCCGATTCCTCGCCGTAGCCGATGACGATCCGGGTCGGCGCCGCGGTGAGGGCGGCGATGTCGGGGCGGTAGCCGAGGACCGGCCGGGAACGCTCCGACAGCAACGGGTCGTCGCGGGAGCCGTCGTCCTCGGACGGCAGGCCGAACAGGGCGGGATCCGGGGCGGGCGCGGCGAAATAGTCGTCGGTGAATTCGCCCTGCCAGGACGTCATCGCGATGAAGGCCGCCATGCCCGCGCCGAAGCCTTTCGCCGCGTAGGCGTCGCGGTATCCGGCCGCCGCACGTGCGGCCGCATCGGCATCCGGGAGCGCGGCGAGCAGCGGCGGTTCGTGCGCCACCAGTGTGGTCACGTCGCCGGGGTGGGCGGTGACGAGTGCGAGGGCGACAATGGCTCCGCCGCTGCTGGCGAAGATCTCGACCGGGCCGGAGTCCAGGGCTCGGATGACCGCGTGCACATCGTCGGCGTGGACGGCGGGGACGTTGTCGACCTGACCGTCAGTGCGGACGCTGCGGCCGAGTCCGCGCGGGTCGTAGGTGACGACCGTGCGATCGGGGAAATGCGATGCGAGCGCGGAGAATCCGCCGGCCTCCATCGGGAGACCGATCATGAGCAGCGGCGGCCGTCCCTCCGCAGTGGGAAGTGGCCCGTGGACGTCGTAGGTGAGCGTCGCGCCGGAGGTTTCGAGCTTGTGTGTCGTCATGCCGGTACTGACGTGTCCGGAGACGGGAACTCATCGGCGGGTGCGCGAGTACGGCTCCGCAGCGAAGCGGCCATCGTCCAGGTCGGTGTCCGCCGACTCCTCCGGCGCGGCTTCGGCGCTGACTTCGCTCTCGGAGTCGTTGCGGGGCAGCATGATTCGGACCTCGGTGCCGCGGCCCAGGGTGGATTGGATCTCCACGGTGCCGCCGCGGCGCTCGATGCGGGCGCGGATGGATTTGGCCAGGCCCCGACGGTCGGCGGGGACGTCGGCGGGGTCGAAGCCGGTGCCCCGGTCGCGCACGAAGATGCTGACTTGATGCGGTTCCACCTCGGCGAACAGGTCGATGGTGGGGACGCCCGCGTGCTTGGCGGCATTCACCAGCGCCTCGCGGCTGGCGCCCAGGACGGCCGTGAAATGCTCACGGGGCAGGCCGATTCCCGTCTCGCCCGGATCCATCGACACGTCACCGACCGTCACCGGCGTGACCTTCACCCCGTGCTGGTCCTCGACCTCACCGGCGATGGTGCGCAGCGCGGCCGCGAGGCTGGACTGGGCCGGGACGGTGTCCTCGAACAGCCAGCGGCGCAGCTCCCGCTCCTGGCTGCGGGCCAGCCGCGCCACCTCCTGCGGGTCGTCGGCCTGCCGCTGGATCAGCGCGAGCGTCTGCAGGACCGAGTCGTGCAGGTGCGAGGCGATCTCCTCGCGCTCCTCGTTGCGGATGCGGGCGGCGCGCTCGGCGTTCAGCGCCCGCATCATCCGCAACCACAGCGGCACCGTCAGCAGACCCACCCCGATCAGCGTCACCGCGACCGCGATCAGCGCCGAGCCCATGGAACTCAGATTGATCCGGGCCAGCACCACCACACCCAGGCCGACCACGATCAGCGTGATACCGGCCAGGATGCGCGTCCAGGTGAGCACCGAGGGCCGCGCGGGCAGCCCGAGAATCGACCGTGGCCCCTCCGCGTCGAACTCGCGCCACACCAGCGCCGCACCGACCGCCACCACGATGATCGGCGCGACCACCTTGGCCGCGGTGCCGCTGAACAGCCACGACATCGACACGGCCAGCGCCAGCCCGAGCAGGATCAGCCCCACCGCCTGCCGCCGCTCCGAACTGGACGGCGGCGGCGCGTCGGCACCGGCCGGGGTGCACACCCACAGCATGCCGTAGGCGACGATGCCCGCCCCCATCAGCGCCGACAACAGCACGAACGCCATTCGCACCTTGAAGACGTCGACCCCGAGATGATCGGCGACCCCACCCGCGACACCGCCGACGACCCGCCCTCCGGAGCGCCGCATCAGCCGCGCGAACGGCGGCGCGGCGGGAACCCCGCGCGCATCGAACGCAGGCATGGACGGATACATACCTTCGATACTGGCACGCCCCACCGACACCGACCATCGGGAAATACCCCCATTCCGCACTGCGGCGCGGTGGAGTTCAGGTTCGTAATCAGGGTGAACCCCGATGTGCCGGCGCGGCGGCGGTCGCCACCATGGAACCATGACCAGAGCGAACGGCTGGGCCGGCGGGACCGGCCGGATGGGATTCAACGAGCAACTCCACCATTTGTGGCGGACGCGACCCCGGCGGCTGCCGCGGCAGGGGCCGATCGCCGGTGTCGCGGCCGGGTTCGGGCGGCGCTACGGGGTCGATCCGGTACTGGTGCGGGTCGTGTTCGTGGTCGCGTCGATCTTCGGCGGCGCGGGCGTCGTGCTCTATCTGGCGGCCTGGCTGCTGCTGCCCTCGGCCGGTGACCAGGTCTCGGCCACCGAGGGACTGCTGGGCCGGGGCCAGAGTTCGCAGTCGCCGACCAAGACCGTGGTGCTGATCGTGGCCTTTGCCATCGCGGTGAGCACCATGGGCCCGGTCGGGGTGGGGCTGGGCGGGTCCGGCCTGATCAGCTTCGCGCTGATGCTGGCGGGTTGGTGGCTGCTGTACCTGCGCCAGACCGAGCCGCCCGCCGACGGCTACGACGCGCTGATCGCCGAGGGCGGCCCCGCCTCCACCGGGTACCCGGGAACGATGTTCCCCGGCGCCTCGCCGTGGGTAGGCCCCACCTACGGCCCCTACACCAGACTACCGGATCGCTACGAACCCGAGCCATCGAAAACCCCTGCCGCACAAGCTTTCTCCCCGGACAACACGGCCACGGACGTAATCCCCCGCCCGGACACCGGCACGATGTCGAGCCCGGCTACCGGAACCGACACAGCTCCGGCCGCAGCCACAACGGCAACCGGCGCGGTCACCGACGACACGGCATCGGACGCGATCCGCGACGTAGGGGCGACATCGGAGCCGACCGCCGACGCGGCCTCGGACGCGGCTACCGGCAAAGCAACGAGGTCGAATTCCGACGTCGGCACAGCATCGGCCTCCGATACGGCACCCGACTCGAATGCCGACACCGGCGCGCCCTCCGACTCGAATGCCGACACCGGCGCGCCCTCCGGCTCGAATGCCGACACCGGCGCGCCCTCCGGCCCGGATACCGACACCGAGGTGCTGCGGACCAGGGAAGGCGCCGCACGGCCGACTGCCCCGCTGCCCCTCCGCGACTGGCGCACCCGCACCGCGCCCGGACCGGCTCGCCCCGGTCTCACCCCGCCGGGCTGGGATCCGCTGGGGGTCGCACCGCTGGCCTGGGATCTGCCCGAGCCCGGGCCGACGCAGCCGGTCGCGGTGCAGCCGCTACCGTCGCGGCGGCCTCGTTCCCGGCTGACGCCGGTGGTGATCGGTCTGGCCGTGCTCGCCGCGGCGACCGCGGGTGCCGTGGCTGCCTCGGGTGCGGAGTGGATGACTCCCGCGCGGATCGGCGCGGTGGCGCTGGCGGTGGTGGCGCTCGGCCTGATCGTCGGCGCGTTCCTGCGGCGCGGATACGGGTTGATGGTGGTGCTGGCTCCGCTGGCCGGTTTCGTGATCCTGGCGGCGATCGCCGGGCCGCTGGAATTCGACCGCGGCGCGATGGGAGACCGCACCTGGACACCGGCCACCGTCGCCGACCTGAATTCGGACTATCGGGTGAATCTCGGTTCGGGCACCCTGGACCTGCGTTCGCTCGCCCTGACCGAGGACCGCACGGTGGACGTGTCGGTACGCATGGGCAACGTCCGGGTGCTGGTGCCCGAATCCATGCGGTTGCAAGCCAATTGCACGGCCCGCATGGGTGAGTTGACATGTCCGGACGGACGCACCGGCCCGGCCGACGGCCCGGTGCTCACCCTCAATGTCGATGTCCACGCCGGAGACGCGGAGGTGAAACGTGGCTGACAATTCGGAAACCCGTCGGGGACCGTCGTTCTCGATGCTGCTGGCGGGAGTGCTGGCACTGCTGATCAGCATATGGGCCTTCATCGGCCCCTCCTCGTGGCCGGCGCACAGCATCATCCCGATCGGCTGGATCGTGGTAGCGGCCGCGATCGTGGTCGGCATCGTCCTGGTGGTCGCGCCGCGAAGGAAGAAGGACTGACGAAAGGGGCTCGGATCGCGATGATCCGAGCCCCTTTCGCCGCAAGTACTCTCAGCGCATTCTGGTGAAACTGCGATAGTGATCGCCGGTGTACCAAGCCGAGCCGTCACTGCCGGTGACGATGCGCTCCGCGTCCCGAGATCGCCCCGGCTGCTTGGGATTCACGTCCCATTCCTGATACTCGATCCGGTTACCGCTACCGTCGTTCGCGGGCAGCTGCCCCTCACGGTTGCTCCAGGTGCCGCCGCCCTTGGTCCCTTCGGCGCCGGCCGCATCGGGCCACTGCCCGGCGTCGATCAGCTGCAGCGTCTTCCACGCCCGGTCCGGAACGGTGTCCGCGACCGGCCGGATCTCGACCGGCCCCGCCGCGACCGAAGCCGCGCCGGCATGGTCACGCCCCGCATCCGCCCCCGGCATCAGCAAGACGGACACCGCCGCGAGCACCGCCATGGCGAACCCAGCGAAGACCGTAATCGCCTTGGCCCACCGGCCTTTCGCCCGATCGGATCCCTGCGTCATCGGCTACCTCCCCACAATCGGCCGGGCCCGATCCGGCCCGGCGCCTGACCCGAGCACCGAGCGACACCCTGGCAGCAGTGCCTGAACCCCCGCGGCACACCACACGAAACCGACCTTGCTACTGGATGAAATCTCTAGGCACACACCGAGGTTCCACCCTCATTCCCACTCGATGGTCCCCGGCGGCTTGCTGGTCACATCCAGCACCACTCGATTGACCTCCGCCACCTCATTGGTGATCCGCGTGGAAATCCGCTCGAGCACCTCGTACGGCAACCGAGTCCAATCCGCGGTCATCGCGTCCTCACTCGACACCGGCCGCAACACGATCGGATGCCCATAGGTCCGCCCGTCCCCCTGCACCCCGACACTGCGGACGTCGGCCAGCAGCACCACCGGGCACTGCCAGATCTGCTTGTCCAGCCCCGCCGCGGTCAGCTCCTCCCGAGCGATCGCATCGGCCTGCCGCAACGTAGTCAGCCGATCGCGAGTCACCTCCCCGACGATGCGGATGGCCAGCCCCGGACCCGGGAACGGCTGGCGCGCCACGATCTCCTCGGGCAACCCGAGTTCGCGCCCGACGGCGCGCACTTCGTCCTTGAACAGCAGCCGCAACGGTTCGACGAGCTCGAATTCCAGATCCTCGGGCAGCCCACCGACGTTGTGATGACTCTTGATATTGGCCGTCCCCGTGCCGCCACCGGATTCCACCACGTCCGGGTACAGCGTGCCCTGCACGAGGTACTCCACGCTCGCGGCGCCGCCCTCCTCCGCGCCGGTCTCCTCGACGATCTGCGCGACGGCGTCCTCGAAGGACCGAATGAATTCACGCCCGATGATCTTGCGCTTCTCCTCCGGATCGGTGACGCCCTTCAGCTCGCCGAGGAATTTGTCGACCGCATCGACGGTGATCAACTTCGCCCCGGTGGCGGCGACGAAATCGCGCTGCACCTGTTCGCGCTCACCGGCGCGCAGCAGACCGTGGTCGACGAACACACAGGTCAGCTTGTCGCCGATGGCGCGCTGGACGAGCGCGGCGGCGACCGCCGAGTCCACGCCCCCGGACAGGGCGCAGATCGCGTGCCCGTCGCCGATCTGCTCGCGCACCCGGTCGATCAGCAGGTCGGCGATATTGGCGGAGGTCCATGAGCCGGGGATGCCGGCCATCTCGTGCAGGAACCGGCTCAGCACCTGCTGCCCGTGCGGGGAATGCAGCACCTCGGGGTGGTACTGCACGCCGGCCAGCCGCCGGGCGCGGTCCTCGAACGCCGCCACGGGCGCACCCGTCGTGGTGCCGGTGACCTCGAAGCCCGCCGGGGCGTCGGTGACGGCGTCGCCGTGGCTCATCCATACCGGCTGCACGGTGGGCAGGCCGCCGTGCAGGACGCCGCCGTCGATGTTCAGTTCGGTACGGCCGTATTCGCGGGTGCCGGTGTGCGCGACGGTGCCGCCGAGCGCCTGCGCCATCGCCTGGAAGCCGTAGCAGATGCCGAATACGGGCACGTCCAGGTCGAACAGCCGCGCGTCCAGTTGTGGGGCGCCCTCGGCGTAGACGCTGGCCGGGCCGCCGGAGAGGATGACCGCCGCCGGTTTGCGGTCGGCGATCTCCTCGACGGTCGCGGTGTGCGGAACCACCTCGGAGTAGACGCTGGATTCACGCACCCGCCGGGCGATCAGCTGCGCGTACTGCGCCCCGAAGTCGACGACGAGGACTGGTCGCTGGGTTTCTGCCACCCGCACAGTTTAGTGAGCACGCCATCGGGTCCGGTGCCCGGGCAAACCGGCGGGAACAGGGCGCTGCACATCCCATCGCTGGGGACAGCGCCGGACCGCGCTCGCCGTGTCGCGCGGCGACACGCCCTCGCGGTCCGCACCGCCACGAATCCCCCTGTGGCACAAGCTCCCTGCTCGGCGAACCGGCAGCACCTCGGCCGACGGTAAAGATCACCGAGCGCCGTGGAACTGTCGCGCAACCCGGACGTACGGCGCGGCCCGGCCAGCTATCCTCGTGCTCGTGCCATTCGCCCGTGCGATCGATGCCGAGATCCATTACGAGGACAGTGGCGGCAACGGCCCGGTTGTGCTCCTCGGGCACGAATTCTTCATGGACCGAACGATGTTCGCGTCGCAGGTTGCCGCCCTCGCTCCGGAGTTTCGCATCGTCGCCTGGGATGCTCGTGGGCACGGCCGCACCCGCGACAAGGGTTTGCCCTACACATACTGGACGGCCGCCCGCGACGCCCTCACGGTGCTGGACCAGCTCGGTGTCGACCGAGCCGTGGTCGGCGGCACCTCGCAGGGCGGGTTCAGCGCGATGCGCACCGCGTTACTGGCCCCCGAGCGGGTGGCCGCGCTCATCCTGATCGCCACCGAGGCGCACAGTCCGACCCCGCAGGAGCTGGAGACCTCCCGCAGATTCCTCGACCGCTGGCACGAGCCCGGCGTGCGGCGGGCCCTGGCCGACCACCTGGCGCAGTGGCTCATCGGCGACGACCCCTGGTACCGCGCGGTCTGGACCGAGCGCTGGCTGACCCGCGACCCGCATGCCACCGAGGTAGCGGCGGGCTGCCTCCTCGGCCGCGATTCGATCCTCGACCGTCTGCCCGAGATCACCTGCCCCGCGCTGGTGATCCATCCGACCCGAGCCGGCATCCCCACCGCCCACGCCGCGGAAATGGCTCGCGCGCTGGTGAATTCACGCTATCTGGAGATCGAGGGCGCCCACCAAGCGGTGAACATGACGCATCCGGCTCAGGTGAACACCGCCATCCGGGAGTTCCTTCGCCGCACGGTCGTGCGCGCCGGTTGACTAGGCCCGCACCGTGAGTCCCACCCGCTGGAACTCCTTGAGTTCGCAATACCCGGCCTTGGCCATCGAACGGCGCAGTCCCCCAACAAGATTCACCGAACCCCAGGGATCGCTCGACGGCCCGTACAGCACCTGCTGCAAGGTGGGCCGCTCCTCCTCCTCGGCGAACTTCAACAGCGCGCCGCGCGGCACGGAGGGATGGGCGGCGGCCGACGGCCAGAACCAGCCACGCCCCGGCGCCTCCTGCGCCAGCGCCAGCGGCACACCGAGCATGGCGGCGTCGGCGCCGCAGGCAATGGCCTTGGCCAGATGTCCCGACGACACGATGTCGCCGTCGGCGATGACGTGCACGTACCGACCGCCGGTCTCGTCGAGATAGTCACGCCGCGCGGCCGCGGCATCGGCGATGGCGGTCGCGAGCGGCACGCCGATCCCGAGCACCTCACCGGTGGTGGTGGCGCCCGGCGTGGAGCCGTAACCGACGATCACACCCGCCGCACCGGTACGCATCAGATGCAGCGCGGTGCGGTGGTCGCTGACCCCGCCGGCCACGACGGGCACGTCGAGGTCGGCGATGAAGGTCTTCAGGTTCAGCGGCTCACCGTCGCCGACGTGTTCGGCGGAGATGATGGTGCCGTGCACAACCAGCAGGTCCACTCCCGCCTGCACCAGCGCCGGGGTCAGCTGCCGGGCGTTCTGCGGACTGACCCGCACCGCCACCGTCACACCCGCGGCCCGCACCTGCGCGACCGCCGCGGCCAGCAGATCCGCCTGCATCGGCGCGGCGTGTAACTGCTGCAGCAGTGCGACCGCCGCCTCGGTGCCTTCCTTCTCGGCCACTTCGAGCAGATGGTCGATGCGCGCGGCCACATCGGCATGCCGCGCCCACAGCCCCTCGCCGTTGATGACGCCGAGCCCGCCGAGCCGCCCCAGCTCGATGGCGAATTCCGGCGAGACCAGCGCGTCGGTCGGGTGGGTCACCAGTGGGATGTCGAACCGGTAGGCGTCCAGCTGCCAGGCCAGCGAGACCTGCTTGGACGACCGCGTCCGCCGCGAAGGCACGATGTCGACATCGTCCAGTTCGTAGGTACGCCGGGCGGTCCGGCCCATGCCGATCTCGACCATGTCGCGCACTGGTGTATCTCCTTGCTGTGTTTATTGGCCGCGGCTTCGCCGCGGCGGGTTTTCGGCGCCCTGGTGGCTCGGTTTTCGAGGGCCACTGCTTGCTCCTTCGTCGCTTGCGCAGCGACCCTCGAAAACCGAGCCGCGCCGAAAACCGGCTTCGGGTTGGCGGGGAGCCCCCGTCCTCTCGTGCCCAACCTGCACGGACGCTCCCATGATCCCAGCACCCCACGCAAGCCATGCCTTCGGGGGCACACCGGAGACCCCCGCAGAACCCCCACCCCTACGACAGCACCACCCCCGCCCCCACCACCCCAAGCACCCATCACCTCACCGCCCCAAACACGCACCACCTGACCACCCACGCGCACACCGCTTCAAGCACACGCCATCTCACCACCCCAAGCAGACACAACCCCACCACCTCGAGCACACGCCAACCCCACCACCCCATGCAGACACAACCTCACCGCCGCGAGCACACACCGCTTCACCACCCCAGGCGCACCACTTCACCGCCTCGAGCACACGCCCCCACCCAAGCAGACGCAACCTCACCGCCTCAAGCACACGCTCCACCCCAAGCAGACGCAACCTCACCGCCTCAAGCACACGCCCCTCCCCACCCAGGCACACACCACCTCACCACCCGGGCGCACACCACTTCACCGCTTCAAGCAAACGCAATCTCATCGCCCCAGGCAGACGCAACCTCACGATCCCCACGCAACCCCCTCCGCCAAAACCTCCCATAGCCCGCCAACTCCAAAGGTTTTCGGCGCGGCTCGGTTTTCGGGTGCCGCTGCGCAAGCGACGAAGGAGCAAGCAGCGGCACCCGAAAACCGAGCCACAGGGCGCCGAAAACCCGCCGGAGCGAAGCGGAGGCCAAAAATACAGCCCTCCCACCCCACAGCACGCCAACCAGCAGCGCCCTACCCCAACCGCCTACCCACGCCCCGTGTAATTAGGCGCCTCAACAGTCATAGTGATGTCGTGCGGATGACTCTCCTTCAACCCAGCCGCAGTAATCTGCACGAACTGAGCCCGCTGCAAGTCCGCAATAGACTGCGCCCCCGTGTACCCCATAGCCGCCCGCAACCCCCCCACCAGCTGGTGAATAACCTGATTCACCGGCCCCCGGAACGGCACCCGCCCCTCGATCCCCTCGGGCACCAGCTTGTCCTCGGCCAGCACATCGTCCTGGAAGTACCGATCCTTGGAGTAGGACTTCCCCTGCCCCCGCCCCTGCATGGCGCCCAGTGACCCCATCCCCCGATAACTCTTGAACTGCTTACCGTTGACGAGAATCAGCTCACCCGGCGATTCCGCGGTTCCGGCCAGCAGCGACCCGAGCATGACGGTCGACGCCCCGGCCGCGATGGCCTTGGCGACGTCACCGGAGTACTGGATTCCGCCGTCCGCGATGACCGGCACACCCGCCGGCGTGGCCGCGGCGGTCGCCTCGAGAATGGCGGTGATCTGCGGCGCGCCGACTCCCGCGACGACGCGGGTGGTACAGATGGAGCCCGGCCCGACCCCGACCTTGACCGCGTCGACTCCGGCTTCGATGAGCGCCGCGGCGCCCGCCCGGGTGGCGACGTTGCCGCCGACGATCTGAATGCGGTCGCCCACTTCGGTTTTCAGCTTGGCGACCATCTGCAGCACCTGGACCTGGTGGCCGTGCGCGGTGTCGACGATGAGCACGTCCACCCCGGCGTCGCGCAAAGTCATGGCGCGCGACCACGAGTCCTCGCCGACACCGACGGCGGCGCCGACGAGCAGCCGGCCGTCGCGGTCCTTGGTGGCGTTGGGGTACTGGTCGGTCTTGACGAAGTCCTTGACGGTGATGAGCCCCCGCAGCCGGCCGTTGCCGTCCACGATCGGGAGCTTCTCCACCTTGTGGCGGCGCAGCAGGCCCAGCGCGGCCTCGGCGGTCACGCCCTCCTGCGCGGTGATCAGCGGCGCCTTGGTCATCACCTCCGCGACGCGGCGGTTCTGGTCGACCTCGAAACGCATGTCGCGGTTGGTGATGATGCCCACCAGCTCGCCGGTCTCGTCCACCACGGGCAGGCCCGAGATGCGGTATCGGGCGCACATCGCGTCGACTTCGGCGAGAGTGTCGCTGGGGCGGCAGGTGACCGGGTTGGTGACCATGCCCGCCTCGGAACGCTTCACCGTCTCCACGGCGGCGGCCTGGTCGGCGGCGGCGAGGTTGCGGTGCAGCACGCCCATGCCGCCCGCGCGCGCCATCGCGATCGCCATGCGAGCCTCGGTGACGGTGTCCATCGCCGAACTCACCAGCGGCGTGCGCAGCGTGATCTCACGGGTCAGCCGACTGGATGTCTCGACCGAGCTGGGGATGAGATCCGAAGCGGCCGGCAGCAACAGCACGTCGTCGAACGTGAGGCCGAGCATGGCGATCTTGTTCGGATCGTCACCACCCGTATGAGGGCGGACGGCCTGTTCGCCCATCACGGGACTACTCATCGGATCGACCCCTCCTGGACCTCGAAAGCAACAATCCGGGGATCGGCCCGGACCGCGAACGTCTGACGGATTGCCGGAGCCGAAGATCGATACCCGGCGCCGGTTCCGTCCATGGTATCGACCGCGCAACTCAACCGCTCGAGCGACCAGCCCCAGTAATCTCCGCCACACCCGCACTCCCCCGCGACACGCCGACAATCCCCGGCAACCACGCCCGACGCACCGTCGCTAGACGGTCGCGGCCAAGAGCACCCGCCGCCACCACGCAACCCGCCCACCACCAGCCATGCATGCCCACCACCAGCAACGCACACCCACCACCACGCACCCCGCCCACCACCAGCAACGCACGCCCACCACCACGCACCCCGCCTACCACCGGCAATGCACGCCAGCCACCACGCAACCCCGCCCGGTTTTCGGCGCGGCTCGGTTTCGAGCGCCGCTGCGCAAGCGACGAAGGAGCAAGCAGCGGTGCTCGAAAACCGAGCCACAGGGCGCCGAAAACCCGCCGGAGCGAAGCGGAGGCCATCAACGCTCAGGCCATCAACAGAGCAAAACTTCCCCGCAGCGCTGGCGCAGGTACCCCTGTTCTGCGTACCGTGGGATTGTGCGTGACCATCTACCACCTGGCCTGCCGCCGGATCCGTTCGCCGGAGACCCCTCCGACCCGTCGGCCGCGCTCGATGCCATCGAGCCGGGGGAGCCGCTGGATCCTCACGAGCGCCTAGCGGTCGAGGAAGATCTCGCCGACCTCGCTGTGTACGAGGCGCTGCTGGCCCACCGCGGTATCCGTGGGCTCGTGGTCAGCTGCGAGGACTGCCGGCAGGATCACTATCACGACTGGGACATGTTGCGCGCGAACCTGCTTCAACTACTGGTGGACGGCACCGTGCGCCCGCACGAGCCCGCGTACGACCCCACTCCCGAGGCCTATGTCACGTGGGACTACTGCCGCGGTTACGCCGACGCGTCGATGAACGAGGCGCTGCACGGCGACGGGTTCGACGGCTTCGACGCCTGATCTCGCGCTGATCGGATGCGGTGCCGGGCAGGCCGCATCCGATCCACACAGCAAAGCCGATCCACACAGCAAAGCCGACCACCTCGCGGTGATCGGTTGATCTGCTATTTCGGGCCGGTGCCCGCTATCCGCCGAGAATCCCCGGCATCGACCCGCCCGGCAACGACCCGGCCGGCGGCTTGACGACTGTCGGCACCCCGATCGACGGGACGCTGGGACGGCCGGTGGGCTCGATGGTCTGCCCACCCGGCCGCGGCGGAAACGCGGGCGCCCCCGTCGAGCCGATGCTGGTCGGCGCGACGGTGGGCGGTTCCTGCGGGATGGTCGGTGGTTCCTGCGGCACCGTGGGTGGCACGGTGGGCAGTTCGGTCGGCACCGACGGCGTCGTCGGCAGCGTGGGCAGGGTGCTCGGCCCGCCGGGGTTGTTCGCGCTGGGGTCGGTGCCCAGGGTGCGCGGGTCGAAGGTGGTGGTGGGCCTGGTCGCGCTGTCGGCCGGTTGCTGGGTGATCGTCGCCCCGGTGGACGGGATCTGCGGACGCCCCGTGGACTTCGGCGGGCTGATCGGTGTCAGCGACGCGGCGATGTCCGGTGCGTCGATGCTCAGCTGTGCCCACAGCTGGTTCCAGCGTTCCTCCAGCTCGTTGCGGCGCTTCTCGTCGTCGACCTGGATGGCGGTGTTGCGGGAACTCGCCAGCAGCGCCTTGGCCTCTTCCGGCCGGTGCTGCTCGAGCAGCGTCTGCGCCTGGCTCAGCGCATTGTCGGCGCGCTGGGCGATGGTGGTCTGCGCCTGCTGGCTGAACACCACTTCCTTCACCCGCCACAGCGGATCGCCGGGCTGCGCACTGTAAGAGAACGCCGTCATACCGCCGAAGATCAAGGCCACCGCGGCGGCCGCACCCATGAGGGGACGTACCAGCCGTAAATGACTTCGCCGCGCGACGTTAACTCTCGTCTGCCGCGCACCGATTTCCTGATTGACCGCCGCGACAACAGCATCCAGATCCGGCCCGCCCGGCAACGGCTCCTCGACGATCTCCGCCCGCCAGTTCGCGAGCAAAGTCGCGAGCTGGTACTCCTCGGAGCTGTCGGTCGTCACGGGTCCGTCACCGGCGATGGCGTCGATCAAGGCATCGTCGCGGCGTACCGCGGCAATGTCGACCGGGCCGTTGTCCCCGGATGCCTCGGCGTAGGGATCGCTGTTGTGCGATCCAAGCCGCGCCTTCCAGTCGCCCCGACCGCGCTCGCCATCCCTAGCCATACATTTCACCTGCCCTCGCCACTTGTGACTTCAGTTTCGCGAGCGCCCGGTGCTGGGCCACTCGTATAGCTCCCGCCGTACTGCCCACGGCGACAGCAGTTTCTTCTGCTGACAGACCCATGACCAATCGCAGGATCAGGATCTCTCGATGCTTCTCCGGAAGCGTGGCCAGCAGACTGTTCATCTGCCGGCTCGTTTCGGAATCGAGAGCACGCTGCTCCGGCCCTTGGTCGGTGGATATGACATCTGGTACTTCGGCCATCGCGTCCGCCTTGTTACGGGCTGCGTTGCGATGGGCATCGGCGACCTTGTGCGAAGCGATTCCATACACGAAGGCCATGAACGGCCGCCCTTGGTCCTGATAACGCGGCAGGGCGGTCATCACTGCCAGACAGACCTCCTGCGCAACGTCGTCCGCGGAGAGCTGCCCACGCTCCGCGGATCCGATCCGCGCACGGCAGTAGCGAACCACCAGTGGACGGATGATCTCCAGTACCTGGGCTAAAGCCGAACGATCGCCCTGCGCTGCGGCAGCGACGGCGGCGTCCAACTCCTCGCCCGTGTGCGTCATCGTCAGAGATATTCCCGGCGTTACAAGTGGCACGGTCGGTTGTTGACCAGTGCTTCCGCCGATCGGCGGAACGGCTCCAACAATAGCGGCTTCACAACCCGCCACGGGCAACACCTGGGATCAGCCACTACCGAGAACTTCATCGCCCGAACGCAATACACCGCCGTGACCGGCCAGGTCCTGCGCACACGCGCGCGCTTCGGCCGCTGCTCGAGCCGCATCGGCGCCTTCGGCGACCCCCGACAGCAACATGGCGCAGGCCCACCGCAGCGGAAGCAGACCGTTTTCCCGGCTCTGGGAGGAGACCAGGGCGGCCGATGCCCGAGACTGTTCGACATCGCCGGCGGCGGCCGCCGCGGCGGCGACGAGTAGACGGGACTTGACGCGATGGCGCACCGACGGGCCACGCTCCGCGAGTGCGAGCGCGGTTTCGGCGTACCGCAGCGCGGAGCCGGCAACCAGCCCACGGCCCGGCGCGGCCAGCGCGGTCTCGGCCGACACCCAGTGCCAGCGCAGCCGGGCGCGCGCCCCGTCGCCGTCGGCGGAGGCGGACAAATCACCGATAAAGGTCTGGCAACGTTTCAGCAGCCGCGCCGACAGCTCCGGCCGGGCGATCCCCAGCGCATCGGCGGCCAGCCCGGTCAACGCGTCGCAAACCGCCTCTCGCCGCGCCGCCGACCCCGCTGGGCCGACCGCGGACGCGTCCGGCGGCACCAGCGCGAGCGCCCGGCCGTCGAGCACGGCGGCGCGCGCGTGGTGGCCGAGTTGCCGCAGCAGCGAGGCGCGGGTGCTGGTGATCAGCGAGCGCAGTACCGGATCGGCGCTGCCGCGGTATGCCCGGCCCAATTCGGCGCGAGCGGCGGCGTAGCGGCCCTGACCACCGAGAACGACCGCGCGCAGCCAGGATTCGACGGCATCGGCGGCGGCGGGCAGTTCGGCGGCGGGGATGCCGGGACGCTCACCGAACGCGGCGTCGGCGAATATCGCGTGCCGCGAGTTCGCCGGGTCCGGCAGCGCGGAGAAGTGATTCACCGCCGCACCTTATCCGGCGGCGCACACACGCCCGCGCGACCCCGTTTCCGACGGCGAGCAACTGTTCAGCAAGAGGAAAGCATCGCGGATGTTTCGATCTCGTAAAACGACTACGGGCAATCGCCCAGCACGTATGTTAGGAATTTGTATGCTTTTCGGATAATTAACCTGCGCGCCTCGGAGCGGCCATCTGACCATCGCCCACATTCGTCCCAGCGGCGTCATCCACCACGTACCACAAGCTACGTCGGCGATGGAACAAGCGTGCCTTTCTTTCGATGAAATGGTCCATGACCTGGCCGTATATGGCATATCACAGGACAGCAACAGACCGGCCCTGAACTGGCCAACCGAACAGTATCGCCATAGGTGGCCCGGATGTAAATAGCAGGAAGGTTAAATCTCGGAGCCGCTCCCTTTGAAATCGTCGCCAGAGAAACTATTGACTGGATTTCGCTATGCGTCCTAACGTACGACATCGCCGTCGTCGGCGCCGTGTGAAATTGCGGCGACCACGAACTGCGATCGCCGGAACTCCGGCGACACGGTCCGAGCCCGATCTCGGCGAGGTCTCATCCGGCCGCGCCTCGAGGTTCGGACAGACCGCTGCTGACAAGCACCGCTCGACAACGCCGACGAGCTCGCACCACTAGGAGTTCACGATGCCCATGCCCACCCACCTCCCCGGTCCCAACGCCGACATCTGGGATTGGCAGATGCGCGGTTCCTGCCGCGGTGTGGACTCCTCCGTGTTCTTCCATCCCGACGGCGAACGCGGCCGCGCCCGCGCGCAGCGCGAGCTGCGCGCCAAGGAGATCTGCCGCACCTGCCCGGTGCTCATGCAGTGCCGCAGTCACGCGCTGAAGGTCAGCGAGCCGTACGGCATCTGGGGCGGGATGTCGGAGACCGAGCGCGAGATGCACGCGCGGCGCAACCGCCGCCGCGTGACGGTCTGATTCTCGCGGCCGTCGAATTTGCTCCCATCCGGAACGCTCGGCGCGCCGAATGCCTGGCAAACACCGGCCGCTGCGCTACCGGCCGGTGCCGCCGACACAGGCGCGCAGGCCCTTCGGTCACCGCCGACCGCCTGCCGCGAGATGGCCAGAAGCCTTGCCACCCGTCGCCGCGATGCCGGGTACGTCCGAATCGAACACTGCGATCCCCACAATTTCCGGCGTGTCTTACCGAAGACTGCCTCGGCGTGTCGGGCGATGTCCGAAAACCGCTGAGCCGCAGTCAGTTTGCCGATACCCCCACCCGAGAGGAGGTCATAGCGGCACGCTACGGTAGTGGCCGATGACACAGAATGGAGCGTTGTGACAACGCGGCCGCCGGCCGCAGAGGGCGACTCGTTCCAGCAAGCTATCCGGGACGAGCGGGTGGAAACACCCCGCGGAGACTCTGCGGTGACGGCACGCGCAGCCGAAAGCCTCGAACTAGCCGCACTTCTCGAACGGTGCGGCCGATCCGACCAGGAGGCCTTCGCCGAGCTGTACGACCGAACGTGCGCCCGGGTGTTCGGCCTGGTCCTGCGTGTCCTACACGACCCCGGCTACGCCGAGGAGACCACTCAGGAGGTCTACCTCCAGATCTGGCGTACCGCAGCCAACTTCGACTCGTCCAGGGGCTCCGCGGTCACCTGGCTGATGACGCTCGCCCACCGCCGGGCGGTCGATCGCGTCCGCGCCGAACAGGCCCACGCCCAGCGCGAAGTCGCCTACGGCGCAAGCTCTCTCGGTAACGAATTCGACGAGGTCACCGAAGAAGTAGGACGAAGGCTCGATCAGCAGGCGGTCTTGGCGAGCCTGTCCACCCTGACGGAGACCCAGCGCGAAGCCATTTCGCTGGCCTACTTCGGCGGGCGGACGTATGCGGAAGTAGCGGAGTACCTCGGCGTCGGTTTACCGACCGTGAAGTCCCGCATCCGTGATGGATTGACACGATTGAAGAAGAGTTTGGGAGTGACGTGAGATGAACGAAAGCCAGATCGATCTCGCGCATGCGGTCGCGCTCGGATCGATCGGCGACGAGGATCGGCGCGCCGTGCACGATTTGCTCGATTCGGGCGACGCGGCGCTGCGCGCGGACTTCGACAGGGAAGTGCAGCAGACCAGAGAAGCTCTCACCGTGTTCGCCTCGGCGTCGGCCGAACCCCCGCCCCCCGCACTCCGCACCCACCTGCTGGCGGCCATAGCCGAGAACCAGGCTCCCGCAACCGCTACCCACCACCACCAGCAGCAATGAGCCAGGCGAACCCGCGCAGAAACAACAACGGGCCGTTCCCATCCCAAAGGATGCGAACGGCCCGTTCGCCTTTCGGCACACAGGACAACGCTCCCGAAGCTCAACCCGCAACGGGAACCGCACTACCCACCCCGTTCCCCCGCACGGAGCGAGTCTTACGAGCGACCGTTCGCGGCCGGCTCGCGTTTCGGCGGTCGAAGCGCATGCGCGAAGCGCGAGTCTCGACCGCCGAAACGCGAGCCATGAAGGCCGCGAACACGCGACGCCGAAGGCGGCGCCAACAATTCAGTGCGAGTGCCCGTGGTGGTCGTCGGCCTCTTCCTCCGCGGGCTTCTCCACCACGGCGCTCTCCGTGGTGAGCACCATGCGCGCCACCGAGACGGCGTTCAGGACGGCCGAGCGGGTCACCTTCACCGGATCCACCACACCGTCGGTCACCAGATCACCGTAGGTGAGAGTGGCGGCGTTGAAGCCGTCCTTGCCCTCGGCGACCTTGCTGACCACCACGGCCCCGTCGACTCCGGCGTTGCTGGCGATCCAGTACAGCGGCGCGCGCAACGCCTGCCGCACCACATCCACACCGATGGCCTGGTCACCGCTCGACGAGTCGCGCAGTTCGGCCAGCTTGGCCGCCGCCTGCACCAGCGCGGTGCCGCCGCCGGGCACGATGCCCTCCTCGATCGCGGCCTTGGCCGCGTTCACGGCGTCCTCGACGCGGTACTTGCGCTCCTTGAGCGCGGTCTCGGTGGCCGCGCCGACGCGGATCACCGCGACGCCGCCCGACAGCTTGGCCAGCCGCTCCTCGAGCTTCTCGCGGTCCCAGTCGGAATCGGTGGCCTCGATCTCGGCGCGCAGCTGAGCGACGCGCGCGTCGATGGCCTGCTGGGTGCCGGCTCCGTCGACGATGGTGGTCTCGTCCTTGCTGACGACCACCCGCCGCGCCTGGCCGAGCAGGTCCAGACCCGCCTCGCGCAGGCTGATGCCCAGGTCCGGGTTGATCACGGTGCCGCCGGTGACGACGGCCAGGTCGTCCAGGAACGCCTTGCGGCGGTCACCGAAGAACGGCGCCTTGACGGCGACGACCTTGAGGGTCTTGCGGATCGCGTTGACCACCAGGGTGGACAGCGCCTCGCCCTCGACATCCTCGGCGACGATCAGCACCGGCTTGCCGGATTCGGCGATCTTCTCGAGCAGCGGCAGGAAGTCCGGCAGCGAGGAGATCTTCTCCCGGTGCAGCAGGATCTGCGCGTCCTCGAGCACGGCCTCCTGCTTGTCGTGGTCGGTGACGAAGTAGCCCGACAGGTAGCCCTTGTCGAACTGCACGCCCTCGGTGACCACGAGTTCGGTGCTCACGGTGGAGGATTCCTCCACCGTGACCACGCCGTCCTTGCCGACGGTGGTCAGCGCCTTGCCGACCATCTCGCCGATCTCCTCGTCACGCGAGGAGACGGTGGCGACCTGCGCGATGGCCTGCTCGCCGGAGACCGGCTTCGCGGCGGCCAGCAGGGCCTCGGACACCGCGTCGGCGGCCTTGCTCATGCCCGCGCCGAGCCCGATCGGGTTGGCGCCGGCGGCGATGTTCTTCAGGCCGCCGCGGATCAGCGCCTGCGCCAGCACGGTGGCGGTGGTGGTGCCGTCGCCGGCCACGTCGTTGGTCTTGGTGGCGACGCTCTTGACCAGCTGCGCGCCCAGGTTCTCGAAGGGGTCCTCGAGGTCGATGTCACGGGCGATGGTGACGCCGTCGTTGGTGACCGTCGGGCCGCCGAACGCCTTGGCCAGCACCACATGCCGGCCACGGGGGCCCAGCGTGACCTTCACGGCGTCGGCGAGCTTGTCGACGCCGCGCTCCATAGCCCGACGAGCCTTCTCGTCGAACTCGATCTGCTTTGCCATGGTGAAATCAGTCCTTGCTGATGGAAGGGGACGAACGACAACTGCCCCGGCCCCACGCGTGCGGGCACCGGGGCAGCGTCGTTACCGGGTCACTTGTCGACGACGGCCAGCAGGTCGCGCGCCGAGAGGATCAGGTACTCCTCGTTGTTGTACTTGATCTCGGTGCCGCCGTACTTCGAGTAGATGACGACGTCGCCTTCCTTGACGTCCAGCGGGATGCGCTTCTCGCCATCCTCGTCCCACCGGCCGGGGCCGACGGCGACGACGGTGCCCTCCTGGGGCTTCTCCTTCGCCGTGTCGGGGATGACCAGGCCGGAGGCGGTCGTCGTCTCGGCCTCGTTGGCCTGGACGAGGATCTTGTCCTCGAGCGGCTTGATGTTCACGCTCGCCACGTTGAGCCCTCCACTTTCAGGGGATTCGTCGCGTCCGGGGCGGTTCCCCGGGCGCACGGTTATGGTCACGGTGTTGACCCTGTGCATAGCCCCGTCGTCGCGGGTGCCGGGACCCCTGCTCAGTAGTCAAGCGGCACCTGAGCAACATCCGCAGTGCCACCTAGCACTCTATACATGCGAGTGCCAGCGCTCAAGAGCGGGCTGTGCTATTTGGCCTCCGCTTCGCTGCGGCGGGTTCTCGGCGCCTGTGTGTCTCGGTTTTCGGGCACCGCTGCTGGCTCCTTCGTCGCTTCGCAGCGGCGCCCGAAAACCGAGACGCGCCGAAAACCGGGGTGGTGGTGTAGGGATTGGGATCCGTAGGGGGAGGCGGGTTCGACACGCCGGGTGGGCGTGCAAATCATCGTTGAAATCTGTAACGTTCCAATAACGGATTGTGACACTATGGACGACGGCTCCGTGATGTTGCGTCCGCCAGTTGCTCGCGCCGGTTGACGTTCCGTCATGCGAACCGCCGAGTACGACAACACAACTGCTTCACCCCACTCCACCCCGCGCGAACCATCGCGCACGCCTGAGACGAGAGCAAGACCGCAAGTGATCGGTGGTTGGTCCCGAGACCCGAACGGACGAGGGCCCGGCCGGATCCGCCGCTCGGGCCGTTCGCCATCCATGCGGACGCCCGCGCTGCCCGTTCGAGATGGTCGGCGACACCGTGACCATCCGCTCGAAGGGAGGTGAACATGCGAACATCCCTCGGCATCTCCGCCGGGAACGAAGTGGTGTGCTCGGCGCTGGTCGCCACCGCGCCCAACGGCGCTCAGAGTTTCGACTACCGGGTTGTGTCCGCGGACTCCGCGCAGTCCGACCTCGGTGATCTGGTGGCGTCGTCGATCGAACTGATGACCACGCAGATGCCGGCCCGCGACGTGGTGCATCCGGTGGGCGCGCACACAGCCGGCCTGCCCGCGCTGCACCCCGAGACCGCCGCCGCACCGCCGGGCGCGATCGCCGTCGCCTACCGCGACCGGGAGCAGGCCGTCGCCATCCGGTCGGCCATCGGCCGCCAGCGCCGCGACGTGCAGCTGATTCCCGAAAGCACTGCCGCGCTTACGTATCTGCGCCACACCGGTCTGCTCGACCGGTTCGAGACGGTCGCGATCATCGATCTGGGCGCCTCCGGTATGACCGTCACCGTCGCCGATCTCGCCGACGACACCACGCTGCGCTCCGAGCGCACCGCCGCCATCAGCGGCACCGCGGTCGACGAGCTCATCTACCACCATCTGCTGGACTGTCACTTCGCCCGGCGCGGCACCCGTCCCAACCGCAGCATGCTGATCAATCGCAGCCGCGCGGCCAAGGAGCATCTGTCCATCGCCCCGGCGGTGACCATCGACCACGTCGCCGGCCAGCCGTTGAAGTTGACGCGCGCCGATTTCGAGGAGCTGATCGCCGATCTGGTGCGCGACGCGGCCGTGTTCGCGGCCGGAGTGTTCGCCCGCTCGCCGAAGCCGCCCGCGGCGATCGCCGTGATCGGCGGCGGCGCCAACATTCCCACCGTCGTCGCCGGGCTGGACGAGTTGATCGACGTCCCGGTGCTCACCGTGCCGGAGCCGGAGGCCGCTACCGCGAAAGGCGCCGCGCTGGTGGCGGATTCGGCGCAACCGTCGGCATTCCCGGTGATCAGCCTGGGTAGCGACGCGTCCGCGGGTACATTCACCAAGCTGGTCGGCACCCTGGCGGGCGCGGTCGTCGTGGTGGGCCTGGTCGTCGGCTATGGCGTCAAGGAACTGGTTCCGTCCGCCGACCGCCACGACGTCAGCCCGGTCGGCACCAGCAATACCGCGCAAGTGCCTGTGGCGCCGACACTTTCGACCACCCCCACCGGCTCGTCCACCGCACCGGCGGGCCAGTCCCAGCCGGGCCGGGAACCGGCCGCCACCAGCGTGCCCGCGCCGCCGACGGCCACCGGCACGCAGCCGACCACCACCACGGTGAATCGCACGCCCAGCACCACCGCACCGCCGCTGCGGCCGGACCCGAACCTCCCCCAGATCCCCCTCCCCGACCTGCCTCGATTACTCGGCCCGCTCCTGGACACGACCACCCCCGCCCCGGGCCCGACGGTATCCCCCGAGGGGTCGACAACCACAACCCCCACCACCAGCCCCACCCGCGTCCCGCCCCTCCCCCGCTCCAACTCGGGCTCCGCAGCAGGCGCCGCCGCCACGGTCCAGCCAACCGACTGACCGGCCCGACCCGAGCAACCCGATCCGGGCGCACAGCCGCCTTCGTCGTCCAGCCCTCGCGGAAGCAACCGACAGCCGCCGTGACCCACCGGCTTCCACTCGAACCCACCAAATTCGACGCGCCCACGGGATTCACCGCAGCCCCACCGACGTCAATGCAGCCCACCAGCTTCCGCTCGCGCTCGCCGACATCGACGCAACCCACCAGGACACCGCACGCTCACCCACATCGACACAACCCGCCGCGACACCCCGCGCTCGCCGATATCGACGCAACCCACCAGGTCATCGCGTGCTCACCGACATCGACACAACCCGCCGGGACACCGCACCCTCACCCACATCGACACAACCCGCCGCGACACCGCACCCTCACCCACATCGACACAACCCGCCGGGACACCGCATGCTCAGCGACATCGGCGCGAGCACGCCGACTTCGCCGCACGCTCGCCCGGATGGGCGCGGCCCCGGCGGCTCGACGCAATCGCCGGGGATCGATGTGGCGTCGCTGTTCGATGCGGGCCCACCGGTTTTCCGCGGCACCGGTGGGTGTGGCGGTGGGTCAGCGGAGTTGGCTGGTGGAGACGGGGAGGCCGGGGTCGGTGGCTACGGTGAGGGGAGACGGTTTGGCGCCGCCCGCGATGACGTGGGCGCCGAGGGTCGCGATCATGACGCCGTTGTCGGTGCAGAGGCGGGGCTTGGGTACGCGCAGGGTGATATCGGCTGCGGCGCAGCGTTCCTCGGCCATCGAGCGGATGCGTGAGTTCGCGGTGGCGCCGCCGCCGAGTACCAAGGTGTCGACGCCGACATCCCGGGCGGCGCGAATCGCCTTGGCGGTGAGCACATCCGCGACCGATTCCTGGAACGAGGCCGCGATATCGGCGATGGGCAGTTCGGAACCCGTCCGCTGGGCGGCCTCGACATAGCGGGCGACGGCGGTCTTCAATCCGGAGAAGGAGAAGTCGTAGCGCGGATCGCGGGGACCGGTCATGCCGCGCGGGAACATGATGGCGGTCGGATCGCCGTGCGTGGCAGCGGCATCCAGCGCCGGGCCGCCGGGGAAGCCGAGCCCGAGCAGCCGCGCCACCTTGTCGAACGCCTCCCCCGCGGCGTCGTCGACCGTGCTGCCGAGTTCCACGATCGGCTCGGCGAGGTCGGTCACCCGCAGCAGATGGGTGTGTCCGCCGGAGACCAGCAGCGCCACGCACGGCGGCATGGGGCCGTGCTCGAGGGTGTCCACGGCGACGTGGCCACCGAGATGGTTCAACGCGTACAGGGGGATATCCCACGCCGCCGCATAGGCTTTCGCCGCAGCCACCCCGACCAGCAGCGCCCCGGCCAGGCCGGGTCCGATGGTCACCGCCAGCGCGTCGGGTTTGGCGACGCCCGCGGCCGACAGCGCCCGCCGCATCGCGGGCACGATCGCCTCCAGATGGGCCCGCGACGCGATCTCCGGCACCACGCCGCCGAACCGCGCGTGCTGATCGACACTGGAAGCCACCTCGTCGGCGAGCAGCTCGCAGCTGCCCTTCCCCTCCTCGGTCGCGCTGGGATGCCACCGGACGATGCCGACTCCGGTTTCGTCACACGAGCTTTCGATGCCCATGACGATCATGACAGGACCTCTGAGTTGTGCGCGGAATCCGGCTGCGGGAAGCCCGTCATCGCAGGACGGCGCATGGTGAACGCGTCGGCGCCGCTGGGCTGGTAGTAGTTCTTGCGCAGCCCGATGATGTGGAAGCCGTGCTTCTCGTACAGCGCGATGGCGGGTGCGTTGTCGGTGCGGACCTCGAGAAAGACCGGGCCGCCGCGCCTTCCGGCCTCCACCAGCAGCGCGCGCAGCAGCACGGTGCCGATTCCGGCGCGGTGCACCCCCGGATCGACGCCGATGGTGTGCACCTCCGCCTCGGGATGTTCCACGGTGCCCAGCAGCGCGATGCCCGCGTAGCCGACCATGCGGCCGTTCGCGTCGCGGGCCACCACATAGCGGTTGTGCGTGCCGGCCAGCTCCGACCGGAAGGCCACCTCGGGCCACGGATCATCCTCGGGGAACAACAACGTCTCGAGTTCCGCGCAGCGCGCGATGTCGGCCGGGCCCATCGGTTCGACGGTGACGCCCGGTCTATCCGCCGTGGTCATGACACCGCCTGATAGCTGCGTTCGACGGCGTCGGGGCGGCGCAGGTACAGCGGCACCAGCGGTTCGGCGGGCGCGCCCGACAGCACCTCGGTGGCGGCGCAGCGCACCAGCCCCGCCGGTGACGGCGTCTCCACCGGGAGCACCGGCAGGTCGAAGAAGTCGACGTGCGAGGCGGATCCGGCGATCACGGTCGACTCGCGCGTTTCGAGATCGACGGGCTTGCACACGCCCGGACCGGCCACCCGCTCCACGGCCTGCGTGCCGGAACCGGCATCCGGGCGGATGCGGTAGCGCGCCCAGTACACCTCGCGGCGACGGGCGTCGGTGACCACCAGCAACTCGGATTCGGCGGCGGTGATCTCCTGCCACGCGTCGGCGGCGATCGCGTCGAGACTGCACACGCCGTACACCGGCAGGCCGAGGGCGTCACCGAACGCCGCGGCGGTCGCCATCCCGACGCGCAGCCCGGTGAACGGGCCCGGGCCGATGCCGACGACGACCGCACCGAGGTCGGCGCGCGAACGGCCCGCCGCGTCCAGGCATTCCAGGATCTGCGGCGTCAGCACCTCGTTGTGGGCGCGCGCGTCCACGGTCACGCGGGTGGCGAGGGTGTGGACCCGCGCGGCGGGCCCCTCCAGCTCCACCAGTCCTGCTGTAACGGCAGGTGTCGCGGTGTCGACAGCGAGTACAAGCATGATTGGGTCAACGATACCGGTTGGTCACCTTCGCATCGGCACCCCGCCGCCCGGTTCGCGACCCGGGTTCAGGTCGGACTCACCCATTCCCAGGTGGCCGTGCGGGTGTCGGATTCGGGCTCGCGGCGCAGGAGGACGCGCAGGTGGCGATCGGCGAGATGTTCGACCACGCCGAGGCCCCATTCGACTACGACCACGGCGTCGTCCAGGTCGGTGTCGAGATCGAGGGCGTCCAGTTCGTCCAGATCGCCGCCGAGTCGGTACGCGTCGACGTGCACGAGGGCGATCGCGCCCGGGCGGGGCCCGGCCCGGTGCTGGCGGGCGATGATGAAAGTCGGTGAGCTGACTCGTCCTTCGACGCCGAGCCCGGCCGCGATGCCGCGGGTGAGCGCGGTCTTGCCGGCGCCCAGCGGGCCGTCCAGCACCACCAGATCACCGGCGCGCAGGTCGGCCGCCAGCTCGCGGCCCAGGGCCTCGGTGTCCTCGACGGTCGGCAGGATCCGCTGGTCAGCCACGGGCGGCCTCGCGACCGGTGCGTCGGGTGCCGAGCAGCCCGCTGCGCAGCAGCAGGCGATCCAGCGCGGCGTTGACCAGGTCCGGGTACTGCAGGTGCACCATGTGGGCGGCGTCGGTGACGCGGACGAGGTCGGCGTCGGGCAGCCGTGCGGCCAGCGCCCGGGAATTGCGGAACGGGATCACCCGGTCGTGCACGCCGCCGAGCACCAGGGCGGGGCGCGGGGCCAGGGTCGGCAGCGCGGCCGATTCGTCGTGCAGCTCCAGGGCTTTCAGGAATTTCACGATCGTCTCGACAGGGGTGCGGTCGATCATCGAGGTGGTGAACCGGGACAGGGTCGGGCTCACGTCGCCGTGGAACGAACTCACGTGCAGGATCGGCGTGATCACATGACGCGCGGTGACGCGGCCCGCCTGCACCAGCGCCGGCGCGACGCGGGCGGCGACCCGGAACCCGTCGATCGCGGGCGTACGCAGCAACTGCGCGACACCGGCGGAACTGACCTCGGCGGCCGTCGTCGAGAGCAGTGCGACCGCCCGGACCCGGCGCTGGAACAACCGCGGGAACTGCGCCGCGGCCGCCAGGACCGCCATGCCGCCCATGGAATGGCCCACCAGCAGCAGCGGTCCGGTCGGTGCGCGCTGTTCGAGCACCGCGGCGAGGTCACGTCCCAGCTGCGGGACGATGCAGCTGGGGTCGTCCGGCGCGCCGGAGCGGCCGTGCCCGCGCAGATCGAAGAAGACCAGCCGGACCTCGGGGCCCCAGAGCTTTTCGAGGTCGCGGCGCTGAAAGTGGAACGACTCCATGCTGTTGCAGAAGCCGTGCACGAAAACCGCTGTGGCCGGGGCCTTCTCGGGACCGCACTCGCGCACGGCCAGCTCCACCCCGTCGTCGGTGCGCACCGTGGCGGCGCGGTCGCGTTCCAGCAGTGTGAAGTCCTCGTCGCGCAGTTCGTCGCGGTGGGCCGGCCAGCGCACCGCGGAACCCATGCGGCGCAGCGCGTGTGCACCCGCCAACGCGCCCATCGCCCCGGCGGCCGCCACGCCGCCGCGCCACGCCGTCACCCGAAAACCATGCGGCCGTTCGGTTTTCATCAGACACCCCCTTGTCGTGCGACATCGCCCACATAGCGTCGCACGACCCTGCCCCGGGGGGAACAGACGATCTCGTAGTGGATGGTGCCGAGCAGGTCGGCCCAGTGTTGCGGATGCGGTCGGCCCGGACCGAACAGCACGGCCGTATCGCCCTCGCGGACGCCGTCGGTGTTGTCGCCGAGGTCGACCACCAGCTGGTCCATGCAGACGCGCCCGACGTTGGGATAGAGCCGGTCGCCGATGCGGACCGCGATGCGCCCGCCCAGCGGGCGGAACACACCGTCGGCATAGCCCGCCGGGATCAGCGCGACCGTCGTGGCGCGGGGCGCGACCCACTCGTGGCCGTAGGACACGCCCTCGCCCTCCGCGACCGGTTTGACGAGCGCGACCCGGGCCTGGAACGTCATGGCCGGGCGCAGCCCGAAGTCGGAGATCTCCGGCACCGGCGACAGCCCGTAAGCGGCGATGCCCGGCCGCACCATGTCGAAGGCCAGGTCCGGCCGGGTCAGGGTGGCCGCCGAATTGGCCAGGTGCACCAGTTCGGGTTCGAGGCCGTGTTCCTTCGCCACGGCGATGGCGTCCAGGAACCGGTCGCGCTGCATGTCGATCGCCGGATGCTGCGGTTCGTCGGCCCGCGCGAGATGGGAGAACAGCGCCCGGAACCGCACCACCCGCTCGTCGACCAGTTGCCGTAGCAATCCGAGGACCTGCGGGTATTCGGCGCCGGAGACGCCGTTGCGGTTCAGCCCCGTATCCACCTTCACGGTCACGGTCGCGGTGGTGCCGGTGGCGCGCGCGGCGCGCTCGACCGCCCGCAGATGCGCCACCGAGGACACGCCGATCTCGATGTCGGCGGTGACGGCCGCGGCGTAGTCGGCATCCGAGGTGTTGAGCCAGCTCAGGATCGGAGCATCGATCCCGGCGGCGCGCAGCTGCAGCGCCTCGGCGACGGTGGTGACGCCGAGTTCGGCAGCGCCCGCCGCCAGCGCGGCCCGCGCCACCGGCACCGCGCCATGGTTGTACCCATCGGCCTTGACCACGACCATGACAGCGGCTCCCCCCGCGTGATCGGCCAGCACCCGCACGTTGTGCGCGATGGCGTCCAGATCGACGACGGTTTCCACCTGCGGGTCAGCACTACTCACAGCTACCGATCCTGCCACTGGCACAGATCCGCCGAGCAGCGGCTTCCCGAGCAGAAATCACCCCTTGCTTGGAGCGCACTCCAACCAACTAGCGTGGACCAAGCGAACAACGAACAGCGGCCAGTCCCTAAGGGCCAACCCACACGCAACCACAACGGTTTTCGGCGCGGCTCGGTTTTCGGGTACCGCTGCGCAAGCGACGAAGGAGCAAGCAGCGGCACCCGAAAACCGAGCCACAGGGCGCCGAAAACCCGCCGGAGCGAAGCGGAGGCCAAACACGCAGCAGCGAAGCGGAGGCAGAAAACACATGCACAAGATTTGGTTCATCACCGGCGTATCGCGCGGCTTCGGCCGCGAATGGGCCCTCGCGGCACTCGATCGAGGCGACCGCGTCGCCGGTACCGCCCGCGATCTGACCACCCTGGACGAGATCGTCTCCGAATACCCCGACACATTCCTGCCGATCCGGCTGGACGTGACCGACCGATCCGGTGATTTCGCCGCCGTGCAGCAGGCCGCGCAGCACTTCGGGCGGCTCGACGTCGTCGTGAACAACGCCGGTTACGGCCAGTTCGGCATGATCGAGGAACTGACCGAGGACGAGATTCGCGCGCAGCTGGAGACCAATGTGTTCGGCGCGCTGTGGGTGACGCAGGCCGCGCTGCCGATCCTGCGGGCGCAGAGCAGCGGACACATCATCCAGGTGTCGAGCATCGGCGGCATCAGCGCGTTCCCGAACCTCGGCGCCTACCACGCGTCGAAGTGGGCGCTGGAGGGCTTCTCACAAGCGCTGGCGCGGGAAGTAGCGCCGTTCGGCATCCACGTGACGCTGATCGAACCGGGCGGATTCGACACCGACTGGTCCGGTCCGTCCGCCCGCCACAGCACCCCGAACCCGGCCTACGACGAGGTTCGCGAGGCCCGCAACCGCGCCCGCGCGGGCCAGCACGGCGGCGAGCCCACCGCCACCCGAACCGCGATCCTCACGGTCGTAGATGCCGACCAGCCACCGCTGCGCTTGTTCCTGGGCGAAGCCCCACTCGGCATAGCGACCGCCGACTACGAGTCCCGCCTGACCCAATGGCGCGAGTGGCAACCGATCGCCGCAGCCGCCCAAGGCAACTGACCGCCCACACTCATCCGGGCAGCCCAGTGGTCCGAAAGGCACTCGGTTGCCGCGCACCCAGGCTCTCGACCCGCGGCCCACACCACCGCCCTAGCAACACGCAGCCCTATGGTGCGAAGCACGGGCGTTGTGCGGCTCGAGTAGTGCATAGCGCTGCGGCCGGGAAGCCAAGCTGCTCAGGGGGATTCGGCTAGGGCGCGGAGGGTCTGGATGGCTGGGCGGATGTGGTGCAGGAGGGGGGTGGCGGAGATCGGGGCGGCGGCGGGGCCGTGGGCGTGGGCTGCGAGGTTGGCGGCCAGGGAGTGAACGCGGGCGGCGGCGGCCGCGGCCCAGGACGGGGCACGACCGGTGGCCAGGAGGGCGCCGAGGATGCCGGAGAGCACGTCACCGGACCCCGCGGTGGCCGCCCAGGATCCGCCCGCCTCGTTGACGTGGACCGGGCATCCGGGGCTCGCGACGAGGGTGGCGCGTCCCTTCAGCAGCACGGTGACCCGCCATTCCTCGGCGAGTTCGCGGACCGCCGCCACCCGGTCCGGGCCCGGCTCGCGACCGGTGAGACGCGCGAATTCCCCGGCGTGCGGGGTGAGGACGACGGGCGCGCTCCGATCGGTGACCGGAGACGGGTCGTCGGCCAGGAGGGTGAGTCCGTCGGCGTCCACGACCACCGGCAGGTCGGTGGCGAGGATTTCCGTGAACCGCTCGCGAGCGGCGGCGTCGGTGCCCGCGCCGGGCCCGAACACCCATGCCTGCACCCGGCCTGTCTCCGAAACTGATTGCGCTGCAATGACTTCCGGGAAGTGGGCGAGCACCTCGGCGGCTCCGGTCCCGGCGTACCTAACCATGCCGGAGGTCGCGGCCACCGCGCCGCCGGTGGACAGTACCGCCGCACCCGGATACCGCGCACTGCCCGCGCAGACACCGACCACGCCCTGGCTGTACTTGTCGTCCAGCGCGTCGGGCACCGGCCATGCCGCACCGATCGAGAAGGGTTCGAGTGCGGCCAGATTCGGCTCCGGCAGGGTCAGGCCGATCGGCACCAGTTCGATGCGGCCGCACCGGGAAGCGGCCAGCGCGTGCACCGGTTTGTACGCGCCGAACGCGACCGTCACGTCGGCACGCACCGCCGGACCGTCGACGGCCCCGGTGTTCGGGTCGACACCGCTGGGCAGGTCCGCGGCGATGATCGGAACCCGCACGGCCGCAACCAGTTCGGCGGCCCGCGGACGCAGTGCACCGCGACCCGAGATACCGACGATGCCGTCGACCACCAGGTCCGGCTCGCCCAGGTCGTCGCGAATCCGACCACCGGTACGGCGCAGAGCGGCCAACCCTTTCGCGTGCGTCCGTTCCGGCGCGAGCAGCACCGCCGACACGGCGACACCGCGACGGCGCAGCATGGATCCGGCCCACAGTGCGTCACCACCGTTGTCACCGGATCCCACCAGCAGTGTCACCGCACGTCCGGCGACGCCTCCGGTCCGCTCACGCAGTTCGGCGGCGACGACATCGGCCAGCCCATGGGCCGCCCGCCGCATCGGCACTCCGTCGGCGACGCGCTCGAACAGCTCCGCCTCCGCCGCCCGCACTTCGTCGGCGGTGAAGTACCCGCGGACCGTCGGTGCGGTCATGCTCGCCTCCTACCTGCCCGCCGCCTCGTGCGAGCCGACTCGGTAATCCGCAACGAGTGCAGAGTACGCCCGCCGACCACGGCTACTACGCTGTCCCGCATGTCGACTGCTACCTCCGCGCGTGTACTGGTCACCATGCTCGCCGCGGCGGCTGTGCTGCTGGCCGGGTGCGGTTCGGGTGGCTCGGAGAACACGACGGGTCCCTCGGCATCCGCATCGTCGGGCTCGGCGGCTCCCACGACGGACGCGCCGCAGTCGGCGGTGACGGTCCGGGTCGACAACATGAAGTTCTCGCCGTCGTCGGTCACGATCGCCGTCGGTGGCACCGTGACCTGGAAGTTCTCCGATTCGGCCCCGCACGCGGTGCAAGGCATCGGTGATGCGGCCATGGGTCTGAACAGCCCGATCTTCCGTGACGGCGAGTGGAGCCACACCTTCACGACTCCCGGCACATACCGCTACCTGTGCCCCCTGCACCCCGACATGCGCGGCACCGTCACCGTCCAGTAGCGGCGAGTCGCCACCGGAAGTCGTTCAGGCAGGGCGGTATTCGCGCGACCGCGTTCCCGGCGCGGAGGTGTTGAGCGCCTGCACCGCGCCGACCAGCGGGGCCAATTCCGGGTCGGCGGCGGCCTGACGCAGTGCGCCCGCCAGCGCGTCGTCGTAATCGGGGCGCGCGCTGTCGAGCAGCTCGAGGCCGGTCGCCGTGACGTCGGTATAGATGCCGCGTCGGTCGTCGGGGCAGAGATAGCGCTGTAGCAGGCCGCGGTCCTCCAGCCGGGTGACCAGGCGGGTCGTCGCGCTCTGGCTCAGCGCCACCGAGTCGGCCACCTGGTTCATCCGCAGGTGCCCACCCGGTCCGTCGTGCTGGCGGCTGAGCACCGTGAGCACCGAATACTCGCGGACGCTCAGTTCATGGGCCTGCAACGCGCGTTCGAGGTGCGCCTCGATCCGGTCGTGCAGCACCGACAGCGCGCACCAGCCATCCGCCAGGCCGGTCAGCGCGGCATCCGCTGTCATGGGTTCCTCCTGAGTGCGGGGTGTCCCACCAGGATAGCCACCGAGCGCAATAGCCAGCTCTTGCAATTAACCAGCGTGTGCAATTATTGTCTACGCCTGTAATGCTCGCTCGCAATATCGCTGGGAGGCCGCGGCCATGCCGCTCGCACTGTTCGCCCTGACGCTCGGGGCATTCGCCATCGGCACCACCGAATTCATCGTGGTCGGCCTGCTCCCGGGCATTGCCGACAGTTACTCCGTCACCATCCCGACCGCGGGCTGGCTGGTCACCGGGTACGCCCTCGGCGTCCTGGCCGGGGCGCCGATCATGACCGGGCTCGGCACCCGGGTCTCACGCAAACGCATGCTGCTGGTGAGCCTGTCGCTGCTCATCGCGGGCAACGCGCTCTCGGCACTGGCCCCTACCTTCGGGCTGATGCTGACCGGGCGCATCGTCGCCTCGCTGGCGCACGGCGCGTTCTTCGGCATCGGAGCGGTCGTCGCGGGCACCCTGGTCGGCCCGGAGCGCCGGGCCGGGGCGATCGCGATCATGTTCACCGGACTCACCGTCGCCACCGTGATCGGCGTGCCGCTGAGCACCCTGCTCGGCCAGCACTTCGGATGGCGGCTGGCCTTCACACTGGTCGCCGTCGTCGGCGCGATCGCCTTCGCGGGTGTGCTCGCGCTCGTGCCCGACCGCCCCGCGCCCCGCGACGCCCGGCTGCGGCACGAACTGGCCGTGCTGCGGAATCCCCAGGTGCTGCTGGCAATGGCCATGACCGTGCTCGGATTCGGCGGCGTCTTCGCCGCGATCACCTATCTCGCGCCGATGATGACCGAGGTCACCGGTTTCGCCGAGGGCACGGTCACCTGGATCATGGTGCTGTTCGGCCTGGGCTTCCTCATCGGCAATCTGATCGGCGGCCGCTACGCCGACCGGCACCTGATGCCGATGCTGTATCTCACGCTCGCGACGCTGGCCGTCGTACTCGGCCTGTTCACCCTGACCGCGCACAACAAGATCGCCGCCGGAATCACCGTGCTGCTCATCGGCGCGCTCGGCTTCGCGACCGTGCCGCCGCTACAGAAACGAGTGCTCGACCAGTCCGCCGGCGCGCCCACGCTGGCCTCGGCGCTCAACATCGGCGCGTTCAACCTCGGCAACGCGCTGGCCGCGTGGCTGGGCGGGCTGGTCATCGCCGCGGGCTTCGGCTACACCGCACCCAACTGGGTCGGGGTGCTGCTGTCCGGCAGCGCGCTGGGACTGGCCGTGCTGTCGGGCGCGCTGGAACGGCGCTCGACCGCGAAACCACTTGTCCCCGCAGGTCAGTACGCCGAGAAGACGTTGTCGATGGAACCGTAGCGGTTCGCCGCGTAATTGCAGGCCGCGGCGATATTGGCGACCGGGTCGAAGATGTCCCAGGACGTACCGTCGACATGGAATGCCGCGAAGGTCGGATCGATGACCTGCATGAGCCCCTTGGACGGGATACCGGCCGCGGCATTGGAGTCGTACAGATTGATCGCGGCCGGGTTGCCGCCCGATTCCCGCATGACGTTGCGGTAGATGCCGTCGTAGCTGGCCGGAATGCCGTGCTGACCGAGAATGTGCAGGGCGTTGCGGATCCAGCCGTCGAGGTCGTCCGAGAAGATCGGCGGCAGCAGTTGCGGGATCGGCTGCGGCATCGGCTGGATGAACTGCTGCAGCTGGTCCTGCTGCGCCTGCGGCAGTTGCCGCTGCCACTGCGCGGCCTGCTGCTGCACCTGCTGTGCGGGTCCCTGCAGCTCGGGCGGCACGCCCGCGATCGGAGTCTCGGCGGCGGCCTGCGCGGGGACGGCCACGACGGCGGCGAAGGCGGCCAGCGGTAACAGTTTTCGTAAATGCATGGTGACGGGCTCCGACAGCGCGGCAGTACCACACCGGGCCCCTGGCTACCGGTGTCCTGGGTGTGCGCTGGTTTCTTTTATGACTTGCGTTGTGGGATTTGAAGATTCAGTTGTCCGCGAACAGGGCGCGGTGCACCGCGCGCCGGCCGGAAGCCGGCGACCGAGGCGGGGCCGTGGCGGCGGGCATACGCGGGAGCGCGATCACCGCACGCGAGAAACAGACTTGCGGTCCGTTCTCTGGCACATCACAGACTGATTGCGAAAGGTGAACGCAATCTGAACCAGCAGTGAACTCTGCGTTCTATTGTCCTGAGAGAATTCCTTCGACCTGCACCGACCGAGACCTCGGCCACATCACAGATTCGGCACTGCCGCGCGGTTGCCAGGCAGTGCCCGTCGGCTATTCGACCGTGACAGACTTGGCCAGATTCCGCGGCTTGTCGATGTCGTAGCCCCGCGCCTGCGCCACCTCCGCGGCGAACACCTGCAGCGGAACGGTCGACAGCAGCGGCTGGAAAAGTGTTGGCGCAGCGGGGATCTCGATCAGGTGATCGGCGAACGGCCGCACCGTGTCGTCGCCCTCCTCGGCGATCACGATGGTGCGCGCGCCCCGCGCCTGAATCTCGCGGATATTGCTGAGCAGCTTGGAGTGCAGCACCGCCCGGCCCTTCGGCGACGGCATCACCACGATCACCGGCAGGCCCTCCTCGATCAGCGCGATCGGGCCGTGCTTGAGTTCACCGGCCGCGAAGCCCTCGGCGTGCATGTAAGCCAATTCCTTCAGTTTCAGCGCGCCCTCCAGCGCCACCGGATAACCGACGTGGCGGCCGAGGAACAGCACCGTCGGCACCTGCGCGAACTGCCGGGCGATGGCCCGCACCTGCGGCGCGGTTTCCAGGACCCGCGCCACCAGCTTCGGCATCGCCTCGAGTTCGCCGAACTCGCGGGCGACCTCGTCGGGATACTTGGTGCCACGCGCCTGCGCGAGGGCGAGACCCACCAGGTAGTTGGCGGTGATCTGGGCCAGGAATGCCTTGGTGGACGCCACCCCGATCTCGGGACCGGTGCGGGTGTAGACCACGGCGTCGGATTCGCGCGGGATCTGCGCGCCGTTGGTGTTGCAGATGGCCAGCACGCGGGCCTTCTGTTCCTTGGCGTGCCGCACGGCCTCCAGCGTGTCGGCGGTCTCGCCGGACTGGGAGATCGCGACCACCAGTGTCGAGCGGTCCAGCACCGGGTCGCGGTAACGGAATTCGCTGGCCAGTTCCACCTCGACCGGCACCCTTGTCCAGTGCTCGATCGCGTACTTGGCCAGCAGGCCCGCGTGATACGAACTGCCACAGGCGACCACGAAGACCTTGTCGAACTCGCGCAACTCCTGTTCGGCCAGGCGCTGCTCGTCGAGCAGGATGCGGCCGTTGGCGAAATGCCCGATCAGGGTTTCGGCGACGCCGGCGGGCTGCTCCTCGATCTCCTTGAGCATGAAGTAGTCGTGGCCGCCCTTCTCGGCCGCGGCCAGATCCCAGTCGATGGTGAAGGGGCGGGTGCGCACGCCGTCGGTGTTGCCGTCGAAGTCGGTGACCTCGTAGGAGTCGGCGGTGATCACCACCGCCTGGTTCTGCCCCAATTCGACGGCCTCGCGGGTGTGCTCGATGAAGGCGGTCACGTCGGAGGCGATGAACATCTCGCCCTTGCCGACGCCCACCACCAGCGGCGTCGAGCGGCGCGCGGCCACGATCGTGCCGGGATGGTCGGCGTGGGTGAAGACCAGTGTGAACGCGCCCTCCAACCGGCGCAGCACGGCCAGCGCGCTGCCGACGAAATCGCCCGCGGTGGGCCCGGCGGCGTAGGCCCGCGCCACCAGGTGCACCGCGACCTCGGTGTCGGTGTCGCTGCGCAGTTCCACACCGGCGTCCTCGAGTTCGCCGCGCAACGGGGCGAAGTTCTCGATGATGCCGTTGTGCACCACCGCGACCTTGCCGGTGACGTCGCGATGCGGATGCGCGTTGCGGTCGGTCGGAGCGCCGTGAGTGGCCCAGCGGGTGTGACCCATGCCGGTGCTGCCCAGGAACCGCTCGATGCCCGTCTCGGTCAGCTCGGCCTCCAGATTGGCCAGCCGACCGGCCTTGCGTTCCACCGCGATGGTGCCCGCGCCGTCCAGGATCGCTACTCCCGCGGAGTCGTACCCCCTGTACTCCATGCGGCGCAGCGCGTCCACGACGACGCCGAGCGCGTCCCGGTACCCGACGTAGCCCACGATTCCGCACATGGTGTCTCAGCGTACTTGGCGGCTCCAGGCGCAGCGACGGGGTGGCGGCCCGATCGGTGAGCCGGAATACGCTGGTGACCACGTGCGCTCGATCCCTCGGGGAAGCCGTCATATTCGCGCGCGCCGGGCGCGATGGGGTGTCATGGACACGCTGAAACGCCGGAAGAGCGCGTTCATCCGATAAGTTCGTCCTCGTGTCGGCGTCTGTGAAATCGCTTCTGAGCAAACTCGCTACCCCCGGACCGCATCGGGTGCTGCGCGGCAATCTCGGTATCGCGGGGCAGCCGGGGGTGGTGTTCACCCCGGAGAGCGGGCTCAATCTGCCCGCGGTGGTGTTCGGCCACGGCTGGCTGGCCGGTGTCGGCAACTATCGGAAGCTGCTGGAACATCTCGCGTCGTGGGGTTTCGTGGCGGCCGGACCGGACACCGAGCGCGGCCCGATCCCGTCCCACCTGAATCTCGCCACCGACCTGCTCACCACGCTCGACATCTGCACGGGCGTGCGGCTGGGCAACGGTTCGATCAGCGTGCACCCCGACAAACTGGCGCTGGCCGGGCACGGGATGGGTGCCGGGGCGGCCGTGATCGCCGCCGCGCAACGCCGGGTCGCCGCCGTCGCCGCGCTCTTCCCCGCGCCGACGGCCCCCGCCGCGGAATCCCTCGCCCCGGACATCGAGGCCCCCGCCCTCATCCTCGCCGCCGAGGACATCGATTCCGTCAGCTGCAACGCGCTTTCCCTCGCTACCGCCTGGGGCGGCCCCATGGCCCTGCGCACCGTCGACAAATCCACTTCCAACGGCATCGCCTCGGGCCGCCGCGCCCTCGCGGCCCTCGGCGCCGCCAAATACGAACCGAGAACCGACCGCACCGTCCGCGGCCTCCTCGTCGGCTACCTCAGCTACCAACTCCTGGGCGACAAGACCTACCAGCCCTTCGCCGACCCCGAAGCCTCCCTCCCCCACACCCAGCCCGTCGACCCGCACGCCGTCGGTGACGAGCAGCCGGAGCGCCCGTCGAAACTCCAACTCCTGCAAGCCGTCCAGACGCTACGGAAGTAGGCAACGCAGCGTTACCGGGCGATTTCGGCGAACACGGAACCGGCGAGCGGTCGAGAACGTCGAATCATTCGAACAGTCGCGCAGTCATGTCTCTGCGGCAGTCATGTCTCTGCGGCAGTCATGTCTCTGCGGCAGTCATGTCTCTGCGGCAAGGTGTCACGAAGGGCGACGAGTTGACGGAACATATTCGAGCGGACATCGACGCGCTGAACAAAGCTGTTCTGGCACTGCGCAATCCGAGCCGGTGCTCGCCGACGCACTACAGGGCGGGAAAGATCTCCGGTACGCGTACCAAGCCTGGCAAGGCCGATGGCCGGTCTGTCATCATCGTAGGACCGCGGCCGGTCTGAGCGGCCGGTTCTCGGTGGATCGAATCGGGAGAGGGAGGGGCCGTGCTGATCGACCCGCAGTCCGTATTGAATATGGCGAAAGCGCTGGAGCCAGCCACCGATGCGACGCAGAACCACGCGACGCAGATCGCCGACGTCGGTTTCGACGCGACGCACGCCGGTCAGGACTACCAGTCCGAAGGGCAGAAGCTCGCCGCGGGCGTCGACAACATCGTCGGAATGCTGCAGTCGTGGTCCCAGGCATCCGGTGCCACGGTGGAGGCGATGCGTCAAGCGGTGACGGCAATCCAGGCGCAGGAGCAGCAGAACACCGACGGGCTCGGTCAGGCACCCGAGGGTTCGGCTACTGCATGAGCAACCCGCAGCAGTACCAGCAGGCCTACGAGAGTGGATTGGCGTCGACCCGGTCTGCGCTCGAACGCTTTCTCAAGGAAGACGGCACGAACGTCTTCGACAAGAAGATTTGGAGCGACAAGACAAAGGCCACCGGCCAGGACGTCAACAGCCTCCTGGACACCGGGGCACCGGGCCTGCAATGGTTCGAACGAGCGCTGATCCGATATCACCGGTGCGGGGATGTGGGTCTGGAAGGATTCGGCGAGTTCGCGATCCCCCCGCTGGACATGGGCGAGGGAAATATCGCCGCTGAGACAATCAAAACCAGGGCCGAGCCCATGGAGGAGATTCGGCGGCTGGAGTTCAGATGGTACGACCAGCAGCGGAGCATGAACCTCACCAGTCTGCGTGCCCTGTCGGCCCAGCTCCAGGCGGCATCGACCGGGACCGGTACACAAACCTCCACAGCGGACATCACACGGCAGCTGAACGGAGTTGCCCAAGCGGTTCCGGAGCACTGGCAGGGTCAATCCGGCAGTGCCACACAGGATCATCTGGCGGGTTTCCATGCCCACGCCGATCAGCAGTCGCAATATCTGCAAGCGGTGACGGCCGCATTGAGCGGCCTTCCGGAAGTGTTACTCCAGATCGTGAGCGACAAGGCGAATTTCATCGCCGGGTTCGACAGTGAGCAGCTACCGGTCGCTGGGCATGCGATGCGGCTCGGTGACGAGGATCCCGTCAGCACGATCATCACTGTGGCGGCGAGACAAGGGACGGCCCATTCCCTGCGGGCCGATCGGGAGGTGGCGGAAAGTCAGTTCCACCTCGGTATCTATGCGAACGAAGCCGGTGCCGACGACGCGGTCACCGATGCGTGCAAGAAATGGCTGACCGATCATTTCCGGCCGGCAGTCCAGGAGGCGTTCAAGGCCTTCGTCCACCAGTGCGCGCTCGCCGACTATTACATCCGTCAGGCGTACAAGCCGGTAATCACCCTGCTCGATAGTCACGACACCACGCCGTTTCCCACTCCCGGCCAACCCGGCCCGTCCACACCCGGCCCGTCCACACCGGGCCCGTCCACACCGGGACCCTCAACCCCGGGCCCGTCCACTCCCGGCCCCTCCACTACCGATCCGAGCACTACGCCCGACCCGACGACACCGACGTCAGCCACACCTGACCTCAGTTCGGTGATATCCGGTCTGGGCCAGCTCTCGGGCGTCGTCCAGTCCCTGGGAGACCTTGCCACGCAAGGGATCAGCTCCCTGTCCGGTGTCGTTCAGCAGGGTGTCGATGGCGTACTCGCACTACAGGATGTCGCACAACAGGTTCCGAGCGATCCGGCGGCCGACGACCCGACTGCGGGACCGCATCAGTCCGCAGAGTTCGATCTGGCCGGTAAGCACCTGAAGTTCGAGATGGGCCCGAACGGTGAACTGCAGGTGGTCACGACCGACGGCGACGGCCAGCACGCGACGTACGAGCTGAGGTTGGACGAGCAGGGCAGACCGATCATCGCCGTCGATGACCGATCTCCGGACGCGCCGACGGGTGAGTCCCCCGCACAGGGCGACCAGCCGCCCGGCGGTCGGCACGGCGACGGGCAGACGGCCGACCAACCGCCGCAGGGTCTGCGACCACCGCAGCACCCGAGCCCAGGGCCGCAGCACACCGGTGACCAACCACCGAAAGCCACCGGGGAACAGAACGCCCAGCATTCTCCGCCGCCCGCGCAGGAGCCTCCGCCGCCGACAATGGCGCCACCCAGTTATCGCCCCGTGGGCAATCAGAGCGGGCCACCGGTCACGGCACCCGCCCAGCCGATCGACAGTGGCGCGGAGTTGTCGGAAGCGGGCCCACTGTGAACAGCCCCGAGACAAGGCGATGCCTGATGGCTCGCCCCCCGGCAGCCGTCGACCGAAATAGGTGACCAGTAATGGACTACCAGGCCGAGATGGACCGCATCCTCGCCGAGTACAGGACAGCGGCCCGCAGTGTGCAGAGCGAATTCTTCGAGGCCGATGAGCGGACCACTCGAGGTGGCGCAGCGGTCTTCGACGAGCTTCGGCAGGAGTTGAATCAGCCGGAGCCGCAAGCGGAAACGCCGGAGGAAGCGGCAGCACGCGAAGCGCGGGAGGAACGCGATCGGCTGCTACGCGACGCCGCCGAGCGAGCACGAGCCGCGGCTGCCGAGCGGACGCGGCAATCCCAGCCCGGCCGCAACGCGTATGTGCTGCCGTCCGACTGGACCGATGAGGACGAAGCCCGGATGGAGGGCTATGGCCCACCGGACTCCTGGCTGCGCTAGGTCCCCCGGCGAGGGGCACAGCGAACCGAGCGGCAGCGCTCCCTACTTGCCCAACTCACCCTTGTCTGTACGGACCCACTCGCTCGTTCCGTCCGGACGCTGGTGGAATTCCCAAGCCGCGTAGGCGCCGTCACGGTCTATTGCCTTGACGTGGTCGGCGACGCCGTCGTGGTCCATGTCGGTCCAGATGTCGGTGCCGTTGGCGGTTTGGACCGATTCGGTGTCGGGTATGCCGTCGGCGTCGATGTCCTGGGTGGGGTGGTGGAGTTCGACGGGCCCGAGACCGCCGAGATCGGAGTGCGCATCGACGTCCGGCAGGTGCAGACCCGGCAGATCGTCCGATGTCATCATGTGCGGCTCCTCGAGGACGTGCGGCGGATGTCGCTCCATCCTGACATCTGCCGGGCCCCTCGCGCAGCCCGCTGTGGATAACTGTGGCCGCGCCGCACCCGCTCCCTGTGGATAACTGTGCGCGGTCAGACCTTCGGGATGACCAGCCACAGGATGATGTAGAGGATGAACTGCGGCCCGGGCAGCAGGCACGACAGCACGAACAGCAGGCGCACCACGGTGGCGTTCCAGCCGAAGTATTCGGCGAGGCCGCCGCAGACGCCGCCGATCCACTTGTTGCTGCGGGACCGGGTGAGGCGGCGGGTGGGGGCGGTCATGTCGGTTCTCCTTCTCTCGTTCGCTACGTCTCCACTCTGCGCCGACCCGGGCCCTGTGGCATCGGGCGCCGGACCTATCCGCACCCTGATTTTTCCCGGGCCGGACTCAGGGTCCGACCCGGAGCACGGCAGACTCTTCGGGGTGAGCGAACCGAATCCCCGATGCGCGCGGCCCCGGTGCACCGAGGCACGGCCGTGAGCGCCACCCTGCACGCCCGCGGCCTGGCGGCCGGTCACGGCGAGCGCACGCTGTTCAGCGACCTCGATCTGGTTCTCGCGCCGGGCGATGTGATCGGTCTGGTCGGAGTCAACGGCGCGGGCAAGTCGACGCTGTTGCGGATGCTGTCCGAACGCAGCGCACCGACCGGCGAGATCACGCTGAGCCCACCGGACGCGACGGTCGGCTATCTCGCTCAGGAGCCCGAGCGCGTGCCGGGTGAGTCGGTCCTGGGCTTCCTGACCCGTCGCACGGGAGTGGCTGCGGCGCAACAGGTTATGGACGCCGCTGCGGAACAGCTCGCCGATCCGGACACGCCCGGCGACGAGTACACCCCCGCGCTGGAGCGCTGGCTGGCGCTCGGCGGCGCCGACCTGGAACAGCGCGCCGAGGAGACCGCGGCCGACCTGGGCCTGATCGACAGCCTCCCCGACGGCCTCGACACCCTCATGACGGCATTGTCGGGCGGCCAGGCCGCGCGCGCCGGACTGGCCTCGGTGCTGTTGTCCCGCTTCGACATCCTGCTACTCGACGAGCCCACCAACGACCTGGACCTCGACGGGCTGGACCGGTTGGAGCGCTTCGTCACCGGCGTGCGGGTGCCGCTGGTGGTGATCAGCCACGACCGAGAGTTCTTGGCGCGCACCGTGAACCGGATCGTCGAACTGGATCTCGCGCAGCAGCAGGTGGGCGTCTACGACGGCGGCTACGAGGCGTACCTGGCCGAACGCGAGATCGCCCGCCGGCACGCCCGCGAGGCGTACGAGGAATACGCCGACACCAAGGCCGCCTTGGAGACACGAGCGGTGACGCAGCGCAACTGGATGGAACACGGCGTGCGCAATGCCCGCCGCAAGGCGCGCGACCCACGAAAAGTGGACTCCGACAAGGCCGGTCGCAAGATGCGCGCGGAATCCACCGAGAAGCAGGCCTCGAAGGTACGCCAGACGCTGCGCCGGATCGAGCGACTGGACACGGTCGAGGAGCCGCGCAAGGAGTGGGAGCTGCGGATGTCGATCGCCGCGGCGCCGCGCAGCGGGACGGTGGTCGCCACGGTGTCCGGCGCCACGGTGACCCGGGGCGATTTCACGCTGGGACCGGTGACGGCACAGGTGGACTGGGGCGACCGGATCGTGCTGACCGGCGCCAACGGGTCGGGCAAGTCGACGCTGCTGGCGTTGCTGCTGGGCCGGATCCGGCCCGACGAAGGTTCGGCGTCGCTGGGTTCGGGTGTCGCCGTGGGGGAGGTGGATCAGACTCGTGGCCTGTTCCGCGGAAACGCCACGCTGGCAGATACTTTCGGTGCCGAGGTGCCCGACTGGACCGACGCCGACATCCGCACCCTGCTCGCGAAGTTCGGCCTGCGCGGACCACATGTGGTGCGCGCCAACGACACGCTGTCCCCCGGGGAACGCACCCGCGCCGCCCTCGCCCTGCTGCAAGCGCGCGGCGTGAACCTGCTCGTGCTCGACGAGCCCACCAACCACCTCGACCTGCCCGCGATCGAGCAGCTGGAGCAGGCCGTCGAATCCTTCACGGGCACACTGCTATTGGTCACCCACGACCGCCGGATGCTCGACAGTGTCCGCGCCACCCGCCGGTGGCGCATGAACCGCGGCCTACTCACAGAGGACCGCTGACCGAACCGTACGCCTGAACCACGGCTCACCGCGTCCGGAGCAATGCACCGCGGCCTCGGCGCGGCGCACCGGCACAGGGCGGCTTACCCAGTTCCGGCGCACTTGCTGGATTCCTCTGCGCCTGGGTTCGGCCGTGGGGTGGGAGGCTTGTGCCACAGCAGGAGATAACGCCAGAACAGGACTCGGCGTACTCTCGCGCCGGGCAGTGCCGACCGTGCTGTGCGCCGTGCCTCGCGGGTGGTCAGGGGCGGGTTCGATACGACCGGCATCGCGGGGTCGTCGGCGGCGGCGAACCAGCGTTCGCCGGTGAGTTTGCGCAGTGCGAAGAACACCACCGCCAGCACACGGTGACCGAGGGCCGCCGCGATCTCGAGCGGCAGTTCGCGTGGGTCGAATCGGGGTAGCACCACCGCGGCCAGGACGCCGCCGGGTCGCAGGGCGCGGGCCAGGACGGGCAGCGCGTCCTCGAGCGGCAGGTGATGCAGCGCCGTCACCGACACGATCGCGTCGTACCCCGCGTCCGGCAGGTCCCGTTCGAGCACGTCGTCGAGGAGGCAGGTGACATTCCCGGGCACTGTCGCTCGCGCGCGGTCGATCATCTCCGGGGAACGGTCCAGGGCGTCGACATGGTCGGCTCGCTCGGCGAGTTCCGCCGCGAACTCCCCCGCCCCACACCCCACATCCAAGACACGATGGCACGGTCGTGGCAGCTGTCGAATGAGCAACCGGTGATAGAAAGCGTTGTGGCTCCAGGCGAATGCGCTCACCCACCCCAGAATGCCAGCCCGACCCGGCCTGCGTGACGAGACAGCCCGTCACGATCGAACCCGTGACGCGACCGGACCGATACTCACCCCGCGTGGATAGCGCTGATCAAGGTCCGGTTGGCGACGGTTTTGGTGATGACCGTCTGGGTGAACGACTGTGGTGGGTCGTCGGGGGTCTGCTGGGTCAGGCGGACTTCCCACTGGCCCTCCTCGCCCGCCCGGGTGATCTGCACGCAGTAGCGGGTGCCGACGGGTACCTGGTTGATGCCGCGCTGGATCTGTTCGGCCGCGGGCACAGTCGCGTCGTCGGCGACGACGGCGCGGGCCGCGAAGCCGGAACGCTGCACGTAATAGGCGCGTTCGAAGGCGAGGATGGCGTCGGGGCCGTTGCCGGTGCCGCCCGGATCGGTGCCGGACACCACATCGGCGGTTCGCCGCTGCTCACAGCCGTCAGCGGCGAATGTCGCGGGCTGGCCGGTGGAGGGAACGGGCGCGGCCGGGGCGGCGGCCGGACGGGTCGGCACGGCCTGCGCGGCGGCGGTGGTCCGAGCGTCCGTGGTCGGTGTCCGGTCCCGGGCGGTGTGGATGACCGTCAGGACGATCGACACCACGACGATGCCAAGCCCCAGCATGATCAGCGCGGCGACCACCTTGTCGCGGCGGCGATTGTCCGCCTGCCGCCGCCGCGGATGCCGCAGCCGCGGGCCGGGATTGCCGCCCGACCGATCGATGAGCGCCGGAATCAGCGCGGGCCGGTCCTCCTCGACGGGCTCGTCGCCCCACGACTCGGACGGCTGGGACGGCGTCACCACCACGCTCGATTCGCGTTGCGGCGGCGCGGAATCCAGCCACTGTTCCCACTCACCGGACTGGTAGGAAGGACCGCCGGTCATGGGTAGCGCCTCGGGGACGTCGGGTGGCGGCGGCCGGCGACGCCGCGCGCCACGACGCCCGGGACGGCGTCGCTTCGGCCGGCGGGCCGGCATTCGCACCATCGGCAGCCCCAGCTCGAACGGGTTGCCGTCGTCCGGGTGCGGTGCGCCGGGATCAGATCGTGTCATCGCCGAAGTCGCCGATAACGGCCGCCGGGACCGTCTCCTCGATGCGCGCCGGAACGGTCACCCCCAGCTGGCCCTCACCGCGCGGCTTGTGGTCCTGATCGCCGGACGCGGGCGGCGGCAGCGCGAGGCCGCCGGTAGCGCCGGGAACATGTTCGGGCGCGGCCGGTTTCGGCGCGGGGGCCGACGCCTGCGGAACCGGGTCGCTCGGCGGAATGACCGGAGACGGCATCGGAGCGGGTTTGGGCGCGGGCTTCTCCGGCGCGGCGGGAGCGGCCGGGGCATGCTGCGACGGCGGGATGACAGCGCCGCCCGGCGCGGCCCCCGAGTGCGTCGACTGTCCCGAATTCCCGGTGCCGCCGCCGAAGTCGAACAATTTGCTCGACCCGCTGCCGCCGCTCGAGGTGCCGTCGGCGGCGTCGGGGTTGATGGCCTCGGTGATCGCCTTGTCGACCGACGCCGCGACGGTGTCCATGGCGTGCGTGCCGACCTCCGCGATCTTGTCGATCAGGTGCGTGCCGATATCGACACCGGCGTTGATCGCCGTGGTGCCGATCTGCACGCCCGCGGAAATGAGCTGCTGCTGCAACTGCAGCTGCGCGGCGAGCGCCGGATCCATCGGCTGCCCCGGCACCTGGCCGGGCACGGTCGAGTACTGCGCGGGCGTCGAGGGCTGGCCGGGCGCCGACCAGCCCTGCGCCTGGGTGCCGTAGTTCTGCGTCATCCCGGCGGGCGCGCTCACCGTGAGCGGGCCCATCTCGTCCAGGCGGCGGCTGTGGTCGGCCATCTCGGTGCGGGCCGCGGTGACCGTGCCGATGGCCTCGCGCAGCGCCTGCGTGGCTCGGGTGATCACGGCATCGGTGTCGGGGGCCGAGTTGGCATTGTCGAGTATGACGCGGGCATCGCGGCGGAAGTCGTCGATGATCGCGTCGACCTTCTTGGCCGCGCGGGAACTCGTGGACTGCGCGTCGGACAGCACTGCCAGATAGGCCGGGCCGCGGTCGGAGATGTCACCGATCTCGGTCTGGGTGGTGCGCAGTGCCGGGACCGCGGCGTCGGAGGTCCGGCCGACCATGCTGGACTCGATGGCGTGCAGGCCGTCGCGGTGCGGCGTTTCGGTCTCGGCGGCCTGGGCGGAGGCGTTGGACAGCGCGGCGGCGATCGTCGCGTCGGGGACGGGGGCGCCGGTGCCGAGCGAAGCCCGCAGGGCCAGCAGCGGTTCCACCAGACGCGCGATGATCGGCGGGTCGCCGGACGGGCCGGGCGTGGACGCGGGAGCCGCGGCGGACTCCGTCGGCCGGTTCCGCAGGCGCCTCATGGCAGGGACTCCCCGGTCCGGGTCATGGCCGCGGCCGCATCGGCGTCGCCGCCCTGCACCGTGGTGTCGAAACCGCGCAGGACCTGGCCGTAGGCGGAGACCAGCTGGCCCGCTGTCGACAACGCCTGCGCGTGCTCGGAGACCGCCGCGGTGAACCGGGCCGCGAAGTCGGCGCCCAGCAGGCCCAGGTCGGCCGACAGCTTCTCCTGGTTCACGGCGCCCTCCGCGACGGCTGCCGCCGACGCCAGCTGTTGCGACACCGTATCCGCGATGGTGGTGTATGCGGCCATTGCGGCCGGATCGAGCTTCAGCGTGTTCACTGTTCCCCCTCACGGAAACCCAAGCTTGCGCTGTCGCATCAGGATTCGACGTCCACCATACGTGGCGGCGCCGGGACTTGCGCCCCGATCCCTCCGACGGCTGCCGGACGTCCCCTCGAGATTAACGCCTCACCGCAGCTCACGCACTCTTTCGCCGACTTCCCTCAGATGGCGGCTACCCGCTTGGCGAGATCGTCGGCGAGCTCGCGGGCCCGATCGGGATCGGTGGCCTCGACCATCACGCGCACCAGCTGCTCGGTTCCGCTGGGCCGCAGCAGGACTCGCCCGGACTCGCCGAGGATGCGTTCGGCCTCGGTGACGGCGTCGCGGATCTCGGGGGCCGCGGCGACGGCGGCGCGGTCCGACACGGGCACATTGATCAGTACCTGCGGTACGGTCCGGACCAAGCTCGCGAGGTCGTCGAGGCCGCGGCCGGTCTCGGCCATGCGGGCCATCAGCTTCAGACCCGTCAGCACGCCGTCGCCGGTGGTGCCGAACTTCGGGAAGACCACGTGCCCGGACTGCTCGCCGCCGAGGGTGTAGCCGCCGCGGCGCAACTCCTCCAGCACGTACCGGTCGCCGACGCCGGTGGTGCGCACCGTGATTCCGGCCTCGCGCATCGCGATGTGCAGGCCGAGATTGCTCATCACGGTCGCGACGAGAGTCTCGTGGGCGAGTTCGCCGGCCTCGTGCATGGCCACCGCGAGGATCGCCATGATCGCGTCGCCGTCGACCACCGCGCCCGCGGCGTCGACGGCCAGGCAGCGGTCGGCGTCGCCGTCGTGCGCCAGACCGAGATCGGCGCCGTGCTCACGGACCGCGCGCTGGACCTGGTCCAGATGCGTGGAGCCGCAGCGGTCGTTGATGTTCAGGCCGTTCGGCTCGGCGTTGATCGCGACGACCCGCGCGCCCGCCTCGCGGTAGGCCGCCGGGCCCACATCGGAGGCCGCGCCGTGCGCGCAGTCCACCACGACCGTCAGCCCGCTCAGGTCGCGGCCGGTCGCCTCCACCAGATGCTCGACATAGCGTTCGTGGGTGCCGTGCAGGCTGTAGTGATCGTCCACGTGACCGTCGACGCCGGACTGGCTCAGGATGCGGCCCAGCCCCGCCCCGGTCGGGCGCACGAAGGCCTGCTCGCGCACCAGTTCCTCGATGCGGTCCTCCACGGCGTCGTCGAGCTTGTGACCGCCCGCGGCGAAGATCTTGATGCCGTTGTCGGGCATCGGATTGTGCGAGGCGGAGATCATCACGCCCAGGCATGCGTCGTACGCGGCGGTCAGGTAGGCGACCGCCGGTGTCGGCAGCACCCCGACCGAGAGCACGTCCACCCCGGCGGCGGTGAGACCCGCGGTGACCGCGGCCTCCAGCATCTCGCCGCTGGCGCGCGGATCGCGGCCGACCACCGCCACCGCGCGGCGCTTGCCACGTCCGAGGACCTGCGCCGCCGCGGCCGAAACATGTAGCGCCAGTTCCGGACTCAACGACTCGTTGGCAAGCCCACGGACTCCGTCGGTGCCGAACAAACGTCCCATTCCCTCGCCCCTAATGTCTGATCGCGGTGCCCGGCCGCGGTCTTGGTTGCGCGTCCGCGGGAACCTCCATGGTCACGCAGGCTGCCCGTCTGCGTGGCCGATTGCGAAGCGCCGCGGCTGGATACAGCACGAGAGCAGGCGCCCGGGAGGGGCGCCTGCTCTCGTACGAATGACGTAGCGACCGTACCCGATCCGGCACCGTGTCGGTGCCGGACGGATACGGCCGCCCGCCGCAAGATCAGCGCTTCGAGTACTGCGGAGCCTTGCGGGCCTTCTTCAGGCCGTACTTCTTGCGCTCGGTGGCGCGCGGGTCACGGGTCAGGAAGCCCGCCCGCTTCAGGGCCGGACGGTCGTCCGGGGTGACCTCGATCAGGGCGCGGGCGATGGCCAGCCGCAGCGCACCGGCCTGACCCGACGGGCCGCCGCCGACCAGGCGGGCGTACACGTCGAAGTTCTCCGTGCGCTCGACGGTGACCAGCGGGGACTTCACCAGCTGCTGGTGCACCTTGTTCGGGAAGTAGTCCTCGATGGTGCGGCCGTTCAGCACGAAGTTGCCGGAGCCGGGCACCAGGCGGACGCGGACCACGGCCTCCTTGCGACGGCCGACGGTCTGCACCGGGCGGTCGATGAGGGCCGGGGCGACGGTGGCCTCGAATGCCTCCTCGTAACCGGCGCCGTCCTCGACGACCTCGGCCGGGGCCTCCTCGACGTACTCTTCGTTGAATTCCTCAGGAGCGGTCACTGGGCCACCTGCTTGATCTCGAACGGAACGGGCTGCTGGGCCGCGTGCGGGTGCGACGGGCCGGCGTAGACCTTCAGCTTGCGGGCGATCTGGTTGCCCAACTTGTTCTTCGGGATCATGCCCTTGATGGCACGCTCCACGACACGCTCGGGACGGGTCTCCATCAGCTGACGGACAGACCGGGTCTTCAGACCGCCCGGGAACCCGGAGTGGGTGTGGATGAACTTGCGATCGGCCTTGTTGCCGGCGATCGCGATCTTGTCGGCGTTGATGATGATGACGAAATCGCCACCATCGACGTTCGGCGCGTAGGTCGGCTTGGTCTTGCCCCGCAGCAGATTCGCTGCCTGCACGGCAAGGCGGCCGAGCACTACGTCAGTGGCATCGATGACGTACCACTGCCGGGTCACGTCACCCGCCTTCGGGCTGTACGTAGGCACAGTGCTTCCCTGTCTGTCGTCGGTGTTCTGCCGGCCAGGCGAGCGGTCGGGTGATCCCGGCGGCCAGTGGAGACCCGGGGCCCGTCGGACGACGCGAGAATCCCGCGACGTACCGCACGCCAACGGGCAACGATACCAGCAGGCCGAACGACCCTCGAAATCGGTCGCCCGAGCCATCCGCCCGGCACGGATCCGGGCGCTACCGGCCCGCTGCCGGTCACCCTCACTGCCCACAGCCGGGTACCGATGCCGACAACCTGCGCCGCCCGCGTCCCCGGCCAGACCTCCCGCGAAGACGTCCTGCGGACAGACACCGACAACCCGCGGCTCACCTGCGCCGACAGCCGAACCTCCCGACAAGATGTCCGGCAGACGAACACCGACACCGACGGCCCGTGGCTCACCCTGCGCCGACAGCCAGCCTCCCGACAAGATGTCCGGCAGACGAACACCGACACCGACGGCCCGTGGCTCATCCTGCGCGGACAGCCGGCCTCCCGGCGAGATGTCCTGTGGATGACGGCCGAGGCCGACGGCCTGTGGTGCCCCCTTGGCTCATGTCGGGACGCCGAACGAGCTTGTTCTCAGACTTTGCGCGAGCGCTCGCTGGGCTCCGGCTCGTTGTCGTACTCGGCGTTTCGAGCGGGCTGGGCTCCGGTCGAGGGCTCGACGGGCTGGTCGGACGGGCGGCGGCCCAGGACGGTGGCCAGTTGGTCGTCGGGCGGGATTTCGGGTGGGCGGGTGAAGCGGCCACCGGTTTCGGTGAGCGCGGTCTGGTCACGGGTGATGCGGGTGGTCTGCTCGTGGTCGGGCTCGCGGGCGGCGTGGCGGCCGTGGCGTGGCGGCGAATCCGATTCGCGCGCAAGGGTTTCCGATCCGCGTCGGGACGGCGCAGCGGCGGGGCCGATGTGCCGCGCGCCCTGATCGACGGGACGGCCACCGGCGTGGCGCACCGGATCGGACGGGATGCGCAGGCTGTGCCGTCCGCCCTCCTCGACCGGCGCCGCGGTCAGGGGTCCGGCAGCCGTCGGCCCGGATTGTGCCCCTGCCGAGCCGAAATGCTGGGTCGGTACCGCCCCCGGTCCCCCGCTGGGCATGCCGGGCGTCGCCTGTCCAGCCGACCCCGGCCCGGAGTTCCCCGGGTCCACCCCGGATTCCCCCGACGCCGGGCGTCCCCCGCCCGGCTGTCCGGTGTCCTGAGCGGAACCACGCGCGCCGGGCGACTGCCCGGGCTGATGGCCCGCCCCGAGTGCCGTTGCCCCCGCCCCGGACGACGGCCCCCCGAGCGGCGATCCGGGTGTGACAGGCCCTGAACCGGAAGCAGGACCACCGAGCGGCGGCCCCGATGACCCCGAGCCCGACGACAGACCGCCAGGCTGCGATCCCGCAACGGGACCCGAACCCGACGACATGCCCCCATGTGGTGGCCCCGATGAAGCCGGACCCGAGGCTGAGTCGCCGAGCGGCCCCGATGAGCCCGAGCCCGACGACAGACCTCGGGGCTGTGGTCCCGGTGTGGAGCCCGGACCGGGCGGTCCTCCGTGTGGGGATCCCGGTGTGGCGGGACCTGAACCGGGGAGAGGTCCGGTGAGCGGCGAGGCCGTCGGGCCCGACGGCGCTCCGGACTGCGATCCCGGGGCGGCGGGTGCTCGCGGGCCGGGGGTCGGATCGGCCTGGCGCGCAGCGGGTCCCGAGGTGGGGATGGGTGGGTGGTCCGGCTCCTCGTCGGCGTATTCGCTGTCGGTGACCAGCAGGTGCGCGGCGCCCAGCGCCAGCGCGTGCATCGGGTGGTCGGCGACGCGCAGCCGGTGGCCCAGGTGATTCTGGAAGGCCAGCCGCAGCGCGTCGTTGAAACACACGTTCCCGGTGAGCAGCACGGTCGAGGTGTCGGCGCCGATGGAGCGGGCCGCGGCCATCACCTCGATCACCACGTTGTCGGCGGACTGGGCGTCGCGCATGGCGTCGGGGACGATCGGCACGCCGACGGATTCGGTCGGCTGCTCGTCGTCGCCGTGCACCGCGACCACCAGACAGACCCGGCCGTCGGAGTACACGCCGGTGGCCCCGTGACCGCCGCGACCGGCCGCGGGCGGGCGAACCAAGCCGAGCGCCCGCACATAGCCCGACAACGCCACCGATTCCGGTAGCGGTTCGGTTGCCACATCCAGCATCTCGACGACCCGACAGTATTCATCGATCTTCTCGTCCGGCCAGTCGTCCGGGTAGGGCAGCGCCACGACCTGCGGCTTGCCGCGCACATGTTTGCCGATCGCGGCCAGCGGGTTGTACAGCCGCGCGCGGAACACCAACTCCACCGGCCAGGTCGCGCCCGCGATCCGGATCTGCCGATGGCCGAGTACGTCGCGCACATCGGAGATGGCGATGCCCAGGTCGGGACGCTGCCGCTCGGCGCCTGCCGTGTGCAGTCGGCCCGACGCGTCCGCCAGCAGATACGCCGGCGGCGTGTATGTGCCTTCCACCTGGACCGGGCGGATCGGTGTGCCACCGCCGCCTGCGGCCACGGACACCACATCCCAGCCGAGATGCACTGCCCCAACTCGAGCCGTCACACGCATAAGTGTGCCTGCTGCGCTGCCGACACGCTCGGGGCAGGGCGGAAATCCCGCACTGAGCTGCGGGTTCGCTGGGTCATGCCGAGGACTTCTTCAGACGCAGCCGCCACCATGTCAGTACCGACAGCACCGCCGTGATCACCAGCAGCATGCCGATGTCGAGCAGCCAGAAGCCGGACTTGTGCTGCCAGATCGCGTCCGGCTGGGCGTTCGCGAACAGATAGCGGAGATCGACCGTCGCTGCTCCCGAGGCGAAGCCCCAGCGCGACGGGAAGATATAGGACAGCTGCTCGAGCACGATGCGGTCGGTCACCGGGATCATGCCGCCGGCCATCACCAGCTGGCACATGATCATCACGACCAGCAGCGGCATCACCTGCTCGTTGGACTTCGCGACCGTGGACAGCAGCAGGCCGATGACGACACATGCCACCGCCGTGAACGCCAGATCGAAATACAGCTCCACACTGCCCGACGGAATGAGCGCGCCCTTGCCGGGCGGGTTCTTACCCGCCAGCACGATCGCCACCAGCACCGCCGACTGCAGCAGGGCCGCGATGCCGAAGATGGCGACCTTCGCCAGCAGGTACGCCGACGGCAGCAGCCCCACCGCGCGCTCGCGGAAGAAGATCGGGCGCTCGCCGACCAGGTCGCGCACGGTCAGCGTCGAGCCCATGAAGCAGGCGCCGAGAATGAGCACCACCAGCAACTGCTGGGTCTCACCGCCGCCGTCGAGGACGAAGGTGCCGTCCGGCAGCGGCACCGGCACTCCGGGCGCGAAGCCGTTCTCGCCCGGGACCACCAGCGACAGGATGCCCAGCACGAACGGCAGCACCACCAGGAACGCCAGATAGCCGCGGTCGGCCAGGATCAGCCGCACCTGCCGTCTCGACAGTGTCGAGAACTGTTTCCACCCACTGGATTTCGGTGGTTGGCCGGAGACGCCGCGCGGCGCGACCGGAGGGGGCGGCGGGGTCGCGGCGGCCTGCCGGGACCGGTAGTGCGCGAAGGCCCGGTCCGGGTCGGCCGCGACCCGCGCGAAGATGTCCGCCCAGTCGCTGGTGCCCAGGAAGTCGCCGACGGTGGCGGGATGCCCGCAGAACGCCGTCTTGCCGCCGGGCGCCAGCAGCAGCACCTGATCGCACATGTCGAGGCAGGCCACCGAGTGCGTGACGACGATGACCGTGCGCCCCGCGTCGGCCAGCTCGCGCAACATAGTCATCACCTGGCGGTCCAGCGCCGGGTCCAGGCCGGAGGTGGGCTCGTCGAGCAGCAGCAGCGCCGGGCCGGTCAGCAGTTCGAGGGCGACCGAGGCGCGCTTGCGCTGACCGCCGGACAGCTTGTCGACACGGGTGTCGGCGTGCTCGGTGAGCGAAAGCTCCTTCAGCACACCATCGATGACCTGCTGGCGGTCGGCCTTGCTGGAGTCGGGCGGCAGGCGCAGTTCGGCGGCGAAACCGAGGGCCTGGCGCACGGTGAGCTGGCGGTGCAGCACGTCGTCCTGGGGCACCATGCCGATTCGGCTGCGCATGGCCTCGTACTCGGCGTGCAGGTTGCGGCCCTCGAAGGTGACCACACCGGCGGACGGATGCGTAGATCCCGCGATGAGTTTCGACAGCGTGGACTTGCCCGCGCCGGAGGGACCGATGAGCGCGGTCAGGGTGCCGCGTCCGGCCTGCATGTTCACATCGATCAGCAGTTGCTTGTTGCCCTCGACGGTGAACCCGACGCCGTGCACGTGCAGGCCCTGCTCGGTGACGGGCTTCTTGCGGTGCTTGAGGGTCCCCTCCTGCACCACGAAGTCGACGTTGCCGATGGTGACGATGTCGCGCTCGCGCAGCGCCACTCGCTGCTCGCGTCGGCCGTTGACGAAGGTGCCGTTGGCCGAGCCGACGTCCTCGAGAACCAGCCCCTCGGCGCCCTTGACCAGGCGGGCGTGCCGGCGCGAGGCCAGCGGATCGTTGACGACGATCTGGTTGTCGCTGGTACGGCCGATGGTCAGGCCGCCGGCCGGGATGCGGTCGGCGCGGGCGATCGGCGCGGTGGACGCGCGGGCGCGCACCGGCGGCAGCGCCGAGGTGTCGGCCTTGGTCGTCATGTTGACATTCGGCAGGTTCGCGCTCGGCCCCGACGGAAACGGCTGGCGGGGGGCCGAATTCGGCCGCTGCGGCGGCGTCCGATCACGCCCGTGCGGCGGCGACTGCGGACGCTGCGGCGGCCCCTGGGGTCGCTGCGGCGGCTGGTGCGGACGCTGGGACGCCTGCGGCCGCTGGCCCGAGGGCGGCTGCTGACGATGTCCACCCGGCGGGGTCTGCCCGCGCGGATGCCCGTCTCCCGCAGCCTGTCCCCGCGACGGCGCAGGACGCTGCGGCGGCGCCTGCCGCGCGGCATCGGGCACCAGATGCAGCAGCGGGCCGGTGACCGCGTCCCCCAGCCGAACCAGCGTCGGCCGCTCGATCGACAGCGGATCGGTCAACCGCTGCGCGTCCACGAACACGCCGTTGGTACTTCCGTTGTCGCTGAGTATCCAGGTATTACCCTGCCAAGTCAGTGTCGCGTGCACACGGGAAACCAGCGGGCTGTCGACGAACAGCAGTACCTCCGGCGCGCGGCCCACGGTGACGTGCTGAGTGGAGTCGAAGACCCGATCGGTTCCCTCATGGCGCACGGTGATCTTCTGCGCCCCCGGTGATGACATGTGCCGGATCCTATGCGATGACCCGGACATCGGTGAGGCCCGAAGCTGCCCTCGATTACTCTGTACCGGCGACCGCGACCGAGACGTGACCGGCCCCGGGGAGGGAGTGAAGGGTGGCGAGACGCCTAGCCATCACGGCGCTGACCCTGGCAGCCATGGTGCTGACGGGCTGCACGATGACCGTCGACGGCCGGGCGGTGTCGATCTACGACGACCCGTTCAAAGTCGCCGGGCTCCCCACCACCGACGGTCCCAGCGGCCCGCGCGAGGGCGTCCCCGACTCCCCGATGTCGGCTGTCGGCGGCGATCGGGGCGAGATCGACAAGCTGGCGCTCAACGCCATCGACGACATCCAAACCTATTGGCAGGGTGAGTATCACAAGGAGTTCCAGGGCGATTTCGCGCCGGTGGGCAAATTCTATTCGTGGAACGCCAAGGACCCGAAGTCGCAGGAGAGCCAGTTCTGTAAGGAGAGCACCTACCACCTGGTGAACGCGGCCTACTGCCGACTGGACAACTCCGTCGGCTGGGACCGCGGCGTGCTGCTGCCGATGATGCAGGAGAGCTTCGGCAAGATGGCGGTGGTCATGGTGCTGGCGCACGAGTACGGGCACGCCATCCAGACCATGTCGCGCATCGTCGGCGCCAAGGATCCGGTGATCGTCAAGGAGCAGCAGGCCGACTGTTTCGCGGGGGCCTTCATGCGGCACGTGGCCGAAGGCAGCGCGGCGCACTTCACCATCAACACCTCCGACGGCCTGAACAATGTCCTCGCCGCGACGGTCGCGATCCGCGACGCCAACCCCGAGGACCCGGAGGCCGTGCACGGCTCCGCATTCGAGCGCGTGACCGCCGTCCAGATCGGCTTCACCGACGGCCCCAAGGGCTGCAAGGCGATCGACATGAAGGACATCAACCAGCGCCGCAAGAACCTGCCGCAGTCGTTCGAGAGCGATCCCAACCGCGGCGAGATGAAGATCACCAAGGCCAGCCTGATCGAGCTGAGCAAGGCGATGGCCGACATCATGCCGGTGCCCTCCGAGCCCGCCTACGACTACCACGGCGCGACGCTGAACTGCCGCGACGGCGCCGACACCGCGCCGGTCACCTACTGCCCGGCGACGAACACGATCGGCACCGACGTACCGGCCCTCGCCGAACGCGGCCTGGCGAACACCGCGCAGCACGACGGCTTCCCGACCCGCGTGGGCGGCGACTACAACGCCTACGTCGTGTTCGTGTCCCGTTACGCGCTGGCGGTGCAGAACAACGCGCACCAGGCCCTGACCGGTGCGAAGACCGGCCTGCGCGCCGCCTGCCTGGCCGGGGTGATCACGGCGAAGCTCGGCGATCAGAACCGCGATCCCGCGCACGGCGACATCACCCTGTCCCCCGGCGATCTCGACAAGGCCGTCTCCGGCCTGCTCAGCGACGGACTCGCCGCCAGCGACGTGGAGGGCAACACCGTCCGCAGCGGCTTCGCCCGCGTCGACGCCTTCCGCGCCGGCGTCCTCGGTAACCGCCAGACCTGTCAATCCCGGTACTCCTGAGCAGGTTTCGCCCCGATCGGTTCGGAAGCAGGTGGAACCGAACCGGTCTCGCGCGCATCCAATTCAGACAGGGGGATATTCGTCCCCTTCGTGTGATGAAGGAGAGATCGAGAATAAAGCGCACATTCACCATGGCCCTCGCCGTGACCGGATTCGCCCTCGCCACCGCGATGTCCGGCGCCGCGATGGCACAAGCCGAGCCCGCGCCGCCGACCAAGGGCGTGTTCTGCTTCCACGACAAGGAGAGCAAGAAGGTGCCGATGTATCACCCGTTGGACAAGGTGTGCCCGCCGGGAACTCGGCCCGCGCCGGGTTGGCACAACTGATCTGAACCGGCCGCGCAGTACCGTGCGGGTCAGCTCCGTGAGAACAAAGGCGCGGATGTCCCCGACCCGAGAGGCGAACGACCATGCCCGAACCCTCCTCGGCCGTGCCCGATCGCTCGTATCCGCTGCGGCGGCGCGGTCGGGTGCTGTGGTTGCTGGTGCTGCCCGGGGTGCTGTACTGCCTGGCGCCGTTCGTGGCGAACCGGATCGAGCCGCGGGTTTTCGGGATTCCGTTCCTGGTCTGCTATCTGCTCGTGGTGACGGCGCTGACCGGGCCGATCGTCGGGCTGGTGGCCCGGTTCGATCCCGCCTATCGCGAGGGGGCGGCGGAATTCGTTCCGGCCGACGATGATTCGCGGGACTCGGCATGACGCCGGATGCTGCGGTGGCGGTCACGCTGTTCGGCGTGGCGATGGTGGCGACGGTCGCGATCGGGGTGCTGTCGGGGCGCGGGCGGGAGCGGTCGATGGCCGAGTGGTCGGTGTCCGGGCGGGCGCTGGGCACGCTGTTCGTGCTGCTGCTGATGGCGGGCGAGTCGTATACGAGCTTCTCGTTCCTCGGGGCCGCCGGGTGGTCGTACCGGTACGGCGTCCCGATCTTCTACCTGATCGCCTACCTGAGCAGCGGACTGGTAGTCGCCTACTTCGTCGCGCCGCTGCTGTGGACCTACTGCGCCCGCCACCGGCTGGTCTCGATCGCCGACATCGCCGAGCACCGGTTCGGGTCTCGGCGGCTCGGCATCGTCGTGGCCGTCGTGTGCACCGTGTTCCTGATTCCCTACGTGCAGTTGCAGATTCAGGGGATGGGCGTGGTGGTGAACGCCATGTCCTACGGCGCGGTGGACCTGAAGGTCGCCGCCGTGGTGTCGTTCGTCGTGGCCGAGGCGTTCATACTCGCGTCCGGGCTGCGTGGCTCGGCGTGGGTGAGCGTGCTCAAGGACGGGCTCGCGGTGCTGTCGGTGCTGTTCCTGGCGATCTATGTGCCCTGGCACTACTTCGACGGTCCGGCCGAGCTGCTCGACCGCCTGGTCGCGGAGAAACCGCAGTGGCTGACCTTCCCCGGCGCGGGCGGCGGCACCTTCGGCGCGGGCTGGTTCGTGTCGACCATCCTGCTCAATGTGGCGACGATCTGCATCTTCCCGACCACCGTGGCGGGCTATCTGTCGGCCGCCGGTCCGACGCCGCTGCGCCGCAATTCCATCCTGCTGCCGTGGTACCAGCTGCTGCTGGTCGTTCCGATGCTGATCGGCGCGGCCGCGCTGTTCGTGGCGCCGGGACTGGCGAACCCGGACCTGGCACTGTTCGAACTGGTCACCGACGCCCTGCCACCGGCGGTGGTGGCGGTGATCGGCATCGCGGGCGCGCTGTCGGCCATCGTGCCGATGAGCGTCTTCCTGATCTCCATCGGAACGCTGTGGGGCCGCACCATTCTCGGCGGCGGCCTGCACGGGACCCGCCGCGCCGACGGCGTCACCGATCGCGGGCAGCGCGGGCGGTCCCAGCTGATCTGTTTCGTCGTCGGCCTGCTCGCGCTGGCGGGCGCGCTGATCTATCCGAAGGCCCTGGTCGATCTGTCGGTGCTGTCCTACGAGGGCATCGCGCAGCTGCTGCCCGCCGTGCTGCTGGGGCTGTACTGGCGGCGGCTCACCACGGTGGGCGCGACGGCGGGACTGCTGACCGGCACCGCGATCGTGGTCGTCCTGCACGCCCTCGGCCGCGACCCGCTGGCCGGGATCAACGGCGGTCTGATCGCCCTGGCCGCCAATGTCGCTGTCGCCGCCGCGGTCTCGACGGTGTCCGGTTCCACGCGCGCGGCCGGTGCCGCCGTGCCGACCACGCGCCGAGCTGCGCCGGACAGTTGACCGGACCCGCGCCGCGGGGCATGGTTGGGCGATGAGCGGCGAGGAGACACGCCAGGGCGTGACGCTGACCAATCTCGACAAGCCGCTGTTCGACGGCGCCGACGCCACCAAGCGCGATCTCGTCGACTACCTCGAGTCGGTCGGCGACCGCATGGTCCGCGGGTTGCGGGAGCGGCCGCTCTCGGTGGTCCGCATCCGCCCCGGGCAAGAACCGTTCATGCAGAAGAATCTGCCCAAGTACACCCCGGAGTGGATGGCCCGGGTGACGATCTGGGCGGAGAGTTCGCGCCGCGAGGTTACCTACGCACTCTGCGACGACGTCCGCACGCTGCTGTGGTTCGGCAATCAGCGCGCCATCGAATATCACCCCACCCTGCTGCTCGCCGACCACCGCACCGGCCCGACCCATCTGGTGCTGGACCTGGACCCGCCACCCGGGGAGCACTTCCGGCAGGCTGTGCGCGCCGCCGAACTCGTCCGAGTGGCACTGCACGCCGACGGCCTGTCCGGCGCGGTCAAGACCAGCGGCGCCAAGGGCCTGCACGTCTTCGTCCCGATCGCGCCGGGCACCGGCATCGAGGACGCCGCCGCGGCCACGCGGGCCGTCGCCGCCCGCGCTGAACGGCTCGACCCCGAGCTCGCCACCACCGCGTTCATCCGAGAGGACCGCGGCGGCAAGGTATTCCTGGACTCGACCCGATCCGGCGGCGCGACCGTGGTGGCCGCGTACAGCCCGCGGGTGCGGCCGGGCGCCACAGTGTCGTTCCCGCTGTCGTGGTCCGAACTCGACGCGATCAGCCCCCGCGACTTCACGATCCGCACGGCGGCGGACGCACTCGCCGATCGCGACCCGTGGCGCGAGGAGATGCCTCCGCCTCAGACACTGCCGGCCGACCTGATCGAGGAAGGCCACACCATCCCGATCGCCCGCGTGCAGGCCATGCACGAGGGCAAGCGCCGGGCCCGCGCCCGACGCGCCGGCACCGACTCCTGACCGGCCCGCGCCCGACGCGCCGACAGCCGTCTCCTCGCCTGCGCCCGCCACGGAGTCCATGAAACCGGTCCGTCGACCAGTTTGTATCGACCGCAAATAAAAACTCGCGTTACGGTTTGCCTGACAATTTACTGGGTAATTGCCAAGCATGCGCGAGCATCGCCCGCCGGAACCGGCGGAGCGCAACCACGAGGAGCGCGGCATGTTCGATATTGCTCACCGTCGAGCCCTGCTCGATCAGGACACGCAACGCATCATCCGCCCGTCCCGCGACGGCGATCCCGACCAATTGCGCATTGCCGGAGAATTCTACTCGGAACCGGCTGTTACTACATCCGACACGGCCGAGCAGTTCCGTACTTAGCGCCGTCTGTCCGATGCGACATCCACCGAATTTATCGGAATGAAGCCCTATATTCTAAAATGCCGACCGTTTTCCACGGTCGGTGGTTCTCGATTGTCTGAACCTTATTGATTCACGACGACCGGAGGGCAGTGCGGTGAACGCTGAGGTACCTCGACGCCTGCAGCACAGCTCGTGAACGAATCAGAACGGTCCGCACACAGCGCCGAAGCCGATCTCTGGCTCGCGCAATATCGTGACTGCGGCTGTGAACCCGTGGGACTGACGCCGGAAAAAGCTAGATTCGTGCGAACGGTGCACGCCGGTCATGGTCCCGGATGTCAGTTGTACCTCGCCGCCGCCGCTTATCTGAGCCAGGCGGTCGAGGCGCCGACCGAGCCGACCACGCCATTCGGACGAGACTCGGTCATCACTCCACACCAGCGAGGAGGAAGCACCATGAGCAGTACCCTGTCCGGCGCCGATTCGATTCTCGACCAGCTGCGCGGATCCGGCTCACCACTGCATATCGTGATGGTCGCGCCGCCGTACTTCGAGGTACCACCGGCCGGCTACGGCGGCGTCGAGGCTGTGGTCGCACAGCTCGCCGACGCGCTCGTCGACTGCGGGCATCGAGTCACGCTGCTCGGAGCAGGGCGTCCCGGGACCAAAGCGGATTTCGTGCCGGTATGGGACGACATTCTTTCCGACCGGCTCGGCGAACCTTTCCCGGAAGTCCTCAACGCGCTCAAGGTGCGACGCATCGTCACCGAGATCGCACAAAAGGAACGGGTGGACATCGTGCACGACCACACGTTCGCGGGTCCGTTGAACGCACCGATGTACAAGGAACTCGGCATTCCGACCGTGGTGACCGTCCACGGCCCGGTCGACGGCGACCCCGGCGAATATTATCGGGCACTCGGCGACACGGCTCATCTGGTCGCCATCAGCGATCGGCAGCGCGGCCTGGCCACCGAGCTGAATTGGCTCGGGCGGGTGTACAACTCGATTCGGCCGAGCGAGTTCCCGTTCCAGGCGGAAAAGCAGGACTTCGCGCTCTTCCTGGGTCGGTACGCGCCGTACAAGGGCCCGGATCTGGCATTGGAAGCGGCCCATGCGGCCGGGGTGCCACTGGTGCTGGCAGCGAAAATGAACGAGCCTCCGGAAAAGGCGTACTTCGAGCGTTCGGTGCGCCCGCTATTGACCGATCGCGATCTGGTTTTCGGCGAGGCGGACTCGGTTGCCAAGAAGCTGCTGCTTTCCCAAGCGCGCTGCCTGCTGTTCCCGATCCGCTGGGAGGAACCTTTCGGCATCGTCATGATCGAGGCGATGGTCTGCGGCACCCCCGTGGTGGCGCTACGCGGTGGAGCGGTCGAGGAGGTGGTCGAGCACGGCGTCACCGGCATCATCTGTGACGACCCGGCCGAGTTGCCGGCCGCGATCGCCGCGTCCGCCGAACTCGACCCGGCGGCCTGCCGGCGACGCGTGATGGAACGCTTCGCCACCGAACACCTCGGCGCGGGCTACGAGGCGGTCTACTACGCCGCCCTCGAATCCGCAGAACTGCCGCGCATCCCGGCCCTCGCGGCGGGGCGACGGCCCGGCCGCACCCTGTCGGTCGCGAGCAACGGCTGACCGGTCCAACCGTCGTACTCCGCACAGCATCATGCGCCCGGGTCGGATTCGACCCGGGCGCACTCGCGCACAACGCCGAGAAAACGGACATACAGGACGCAGGACAGCCCTTTCGACAGCTGTCCGGACACATTGACTCAGACACTTGTGTCCGCTCACAAGAATTGCCACGGCACCATTGTGGCGAAGATATTTTTTCTTCAACTATCAGGCGAATGTTCTTGCCCATATTTCCCCGAGCGCGGGCCGTGGAGAAAACCTGGCGAAGTCTACTTACGTAATACCGATTGCCGGTACGCCCGCGGCGACATGCCACGCCAGCGGGTGAAGGCATGGGTGAAGTTCGCGGTCTCGGCGTAGCCCAGGCGGCGGGCCACGTCCTCGACGGTCGCGGACGTGCGCAGCAGCTCGGCCGCCTTGATTTCGCGGACGTTGTTGAGCAGGCCGCGGAACGTGGCGCCCTCCTCCGCCAGCCGGCGCCGCAGGGTGCGCACGGTGACGTGCAACTCGGCGGCAACCTCGACCATGGACGGCATCCGGTCGGGGTCGCTCAGCAGCCGTTCGCGCACCTTCGCCGTCAACCGCCAACTCGACCCGAGCAGGTGCCGCAGCGCCTCGCGGCACTGCCGCTCGATGGCCGAGGCCGTGCGCGAATCCGCTTGTGGCATGGGATGATCCAGGAAGGCGCGGGGCAACCTCACGAGATTGCGAGGCCGCTCGAAGAGGATCGGGTGCCGATCGAACGGCGTGAGCGCCGCCAGTTCCGCGCCGCGTTCGGCCGAGACCTGCATCTCGACACCCAGGACCGGGATCTCGACATCCAGCAACTCCCCGGCCATGAAGATGAACGCCACCTCGCGCTCGACGAAGAATTCCCGCACGTCCTCGGGCACCGCGGCCCCGTCGACCACGATCGCGACCTCGTCGCCGCGGTCCTCCAGCGAATAGCGCGCCGCGACGGAGACCAGGTCCTGGTAGCGGACCGTGATCGAGAGGACATCACCGATCGTCGGGCTGACCAGTGCAGCGAGGCCGACCATGCCGCCCTTGCCGATGGTGGCGTGCCGAGCGGTCTGCACGCCCAGCCCGGGCACGTCGCCGAGGTGCCCGAGCAGATTCCGGGCAACATCGAATTCCTGATCCGGCCAGATTTGCGCATTCTCGTCGTCGAGGTCGCCGACCGATATTCCGGTACCCGCCAATAACAATGTTTCGTCCAGACCGTGCGCCTGTCCGACACTGACCATCATCCGCACGCTGACGCTGCTGTGAGGTAGCACGCCGGGCGGTACACCAAACGAAACCACTGTCCGAAATTACCAACAATCCGTCCCGTCGGCACATTCTTTCGAACGGAATCGCCGAATAGTCTCGACGACACCGGCGTTGCGGTCCTCCCGGCACGGCGCGCCGACGGGTTTCCGGGATCGAGAAAGAGGCATCCGACGTGGACATGTTCAGTACCTGCTGGATCGAGCCCCTCCAGCTGACGCCCCAGAAGGCCCACGCCATCATGCAGATGCATCTCAACTGCCGCACCGAGGAATGCCCGCGGCGACGGGCGGCGGTGCGGACCCTCGTCGAGGCCGGGCGCCTGGTTCCCGATTCCTCTCGCGCGCGGTAGGCGCGGCTGATCAGTCGAGGGTGCGCCAGCGCCAGGACATCTCGGCCACCAGTGGCTGCTCCGGCGTGACCGGCCGCGGTTCGGTGTTCAGGCCGTTCGGCGGGCCGGATTGTGGTTCGACACAGGCGGTTTCGGGCGGGAGGTCGTAGACCACCACCCACGACAGCGGGCTGGTGACGGTCAGCTCGAGGGTTTCTGGCCAGGTGAGTGTCACGTCCACGCCGTCGGGCATGGCGAAACAGTCGTCCCAGGGGCCCGGCAGCGGGGCGATGCGGTTGCCGTCGGGCAGGTAGTCGGGGCCGCGCTGCTCCTGCCATGCCGGGGTGAATCGCAGTTCGACCGCCTTGCCGTCGGCGGCCAGGGTCCGCCGGAACCAGGGATGCCAGCCCACCTGTGCCGGAAAGGGCTCCGCGGCCGATTCGACACTCATGCGAAAGGTCGCGGAGTCGACGCCGAGCCGGAACGATTGCGTCACCCGTCCGGCGAACGGCCACGGCTCGGTAAGTTCCCGCGCGACAACGGCTTCCGTGCCGCCGCTGTCGACCACTCGCCAGGGGCGGTCGCGGACCGTGCCGTGGATGGCGTGCGGCTCGGCGTTGCGCGGCAGCTGGTAGGTGCGCCCGTTCCACGCCAGCACCCCCTCGCGCATGCGCCCGCACCACGGCGCCATGGGAAAGCTGCCGAACCGGGGACCGGTCCGCAGGATGTCCAGACCGCCGACGGCGAAGCGCGCGACGCGGCCCGTGGCGGTGTTCACCACCATCCGCGCGTCTCCCGCGCGCAACTCGAGTTCCCCTTCGGCCATGCCACGCCTCCTCGCCTCGACGGACTCCGATCGTGCTCCGGCCGAACCGTTTCCGATCGGCACCCACAGCATGTCACAGCCCACCGACGACTCGGCGGCTACAAGATCACCGCGGGAGTGCTGTCGCCCGGGGCTAGTTTGCCCAGGCACTGGTCCAGCGGCGGGCGATTCGGGTGGCGCGGGCCGGGGGCATGCGGTCCGGTTCGGTGAGGACGGCGATCGTCAGACCGTCCAGGAGGCCCAGCAGTTCGGCCGCGGCGTCGGCGGCGTCGCTCGAGCGGGCGGGGTTCACGGCGGTGAGGGCGCGGGCGATGATGTCCTCGGTGCGCTGCCACTGGCCGCGGTGGAGGGCGGCGATTTCCGGGTCGTGGGCGGCGCGGGCCGCCAGGGCGAGCCAGACGCGGGCCAGGGTGTCGTCGCTGTCGGGGGCGATGAGCAGGTCGGTCAGGCGGTGCAGGCGTTCTTCCGGCGCGAGGTCGGCGACACCCGAGTCCAGGAAGCGGTTGGCCGCCTCGTCCCGCACGTGCTCCCAGACCCGCAGCAGCAGATCGTTCTTCGTCGAGAAGTAGTACTGGACGGTGCCGATCGACACGTTGGCGCGGGCGGCGAGGGTGCGGATGCTGACGCCCTCGATCCCGTCCTCGGCGATCACCTCGGCCAGCCGGTCGAGCAGCGCGCGACGACGGTCGGTGGCCTCGGCGGTCGCCGCCGCCTGCCTAGCGCCCATCGGGCCGACTCCTCTCCCGCCGATTGCGGTCTCGATAGTAGCGCCAGGCCGCCGCGCCGAGCTGCCGCGCCGCCGCCACGGGCTCGCGACGTCCGTCCACGTCGGGCCGCTCCACCACCGCCGCGAAGAACAGCAGCAGCACGCCGATGCCGCCGAGACCGAAGTAGACCGTGTCGCCCAGCAGATTCACGATCATGCGCGCCGACTCGTGTTCCTCCCCCGCCAATGCCGGTATGACCACGCCGAGTTGCAATCCGCGCAACGCCTCCGCGAGCAACCACACCAGGGCCCCGCCCGCGAGCGCCAACCCCGCGATCCGGTATCGCCGTGCCAGCCGCAGCCCGAACACCAGCGACCCGGCACCCAGCGCCACGACCGCGACCTCCCCGGCCGCGAACACCACCGACCCCGCCATCACCGCACCGCCACCCGGCTCGGCCGCCGCGACACCGCGATCAACAGCAGTCCCCACGCGGCCGCCAGCAACAGATTCCGCACGCCGCCACCGAATTCCATCCGTTCGGTGATCCCCTCCGCGCCGCCACCGCCGAACCACATCGCCCGCCCGGTGACCACGCCGACCACGGAACCGCACGCCGACACCACGGCAGCCGAGAGCGCGTACCCGAACGCCGCGCCCATCCGCCGCCGGTAGTACAGCACCAGTCCCGCCCCGACGAGCGGGGCGCACAAACCCACCAACTCGACCACCCGCAGCATTCCCACTCCTTTCATACGTTCGTATTGCACGATAGGCACGCCACCGCCCTTGGTCAATACACTCGTATGAAACTCCAGGTAGAAAGGGTTTCGAATCCCACGCGATGCCTGGCGCCGCGCCGTCTCGGCGCCGGTGTGCCGGTGTGCCGGTGTGCCGGTGTGCCGATCCGGCCGCGTACGACCGAGCTAGGCAACCGTGGTGTCGATCACACACGAGGCGACAGGTTGCGGCGTGCGGTCCGATCACGAAACCGCTTACAGTGCAGCAGGTTTCGCCCACGGCAGGCCGACACCGGACGATCGGACCGCGATGGGGTCTGAATGCGGGCGCTATTCGCCTGCGGCGCGGCGGATCTCGCCGCCCGCGGCCCGGTTGCGGGTGGCTCGGGCGGCTGCGGCGTCGAAGGGCTCGAGGTGATCGAAGGCGGCGTCTTCGTCGTCGACATCCAGGACTACCGCGCGTCGACGCAGGACTCGGGCGGCGTCGCGGTCGAGGGCGGCGCGGTCGTCGCGGACCTGCCGGCTGTCGGGGGCGGCGCGGTTCGGTTGCTGACGGCTGCGAGACAGGCGGGCGGCGCGGCGGCGGCGGATCTCCTCCTCCATGCGCACCTGACGGCGGAGATAGGCCAGGTAGGTGCCGAGGATCAGGACGGCCAGCGCGCAGCCCCACCACAGCATCGGCGCGACGGCGAACGCGAAACCACCGAACATCAAGGCGCTCAACGCCAGACCGAGCGCGGTGCGCTGACGGAAGCGGTAGCGCATCCGGCGGGCCATCGCGTCGGACTCCGGATCGTAGCCGCCGCGTCCGCGCCGGGTCGGCACGAAATCCGGGTCGTCGGAATCGAATTCGGCAGCCTCCGGCAGCAGCGCCGGGTCGGCCGCCGAGGGAACCGGGGGGATACGCGCCATCGCCGGAGTGGGTTCGGCGGTGGATTCCTCGTCGTACTCGTCCGAGAAGTCGGCGTCGGCGGCGTCGGCGAAGGTGTCCGCCTCCGCGTCGTCGACCTCGGCGGCACCGGCGGGTGGCGCATCGTCGGTGGCCGCGTCATCGATCGCGCCGTCGTCCATTTCGTCGTCGATCTCGGCCTCGAGGATTTCGCTGTCGGTGTCGGCCGTCGGTTCGGCCGGATCGCGGTCGCGGGCGGTCTCGTCGTCGTGCTCGGTGACGGTCTCATCGGCCGATGTCGTCATCCGATCCTCCGCATCATCGCCGTGGGAAAGCTTTCTGTGCACGCGGGTCGGCACCCAGTCCGGGTCGGATTCGTGCCCGGCGGCCGGGCCCTTCTTCATACGTCGCTTGGTGTCGCCGCGATGCAGCACCCGGGTGGCCAGCGCGGCATCGGTGGTACGCCGGATGCGCGGGTGCCGGTCGGCGAGCATCGGGAACAGCACGAAGACCCAGAGCACGACAAGGCCGACCCACAAGATCGAATTCGGCATCGCGCTCGCACCTCCCTCCCCGCCCGGCTGTTGTCCCTTCGACGGCTCTCACCTCGTGACCGGCGCAGCGCCCCGTCGGCGCGCCGGTCACACCGCCGCCTGGTCGGGTCACTCCGCCGGCTCCCTTCCGGTAGTGCGGGACGCACCACCGACGTCCGTAGGCTAGTGCCGTGCCACAGGAATATCCCGCAGGCGCGCCGTCCACACCTGCCACTTCAGTAACAGTATTTAATTTGCGCCGCCTTCGGCGTCGCGGGTTTTCGGCGCCTGTGTGGCTCGGTTTTCGGGTACCGCTGCTTGCTCCTTCGTCGCGAACGCAGCGGTACCCGAAAACCGAGCCGCGCCGAAAACCTTTGGGGTTGGCGGGCTATGGGGAGGGTTGGGAGCATGGGGGGCAGAAGGGTTGTGAGACTTGCGGTTTGGCTTGCGCGGGGGTGGGTGGTGGTTTATGGGAGGGTGGCTCGGCCTGCTTTTATCAGGCGGTCTACTACCGTGCTGGTGATTTCCTCGGCGGTCATCGCTACCAGGAGGTGGTCTCGCCAGGCGCCGTCTACGTCGAGGTAGCGGCGGAGTAGGCCCTCTTCTCGGAAGCCGACGTTGCGGAGAACCGCTTGGCTGGGCAGGTTTTCGGGACGGACGGTGGCTTCTACGCGGTGCAGGCCCACGGGGCCGAAGCAGTGGTCCAGACCCAGGGCCAAAGCCGCGGTGGCTACGCCTTGGCCGCCGACGTCTTTCGCGACCCAGTAGCCGATCCAGGCCGAGCGCAGGGCGCCGCGCACGATGTTGCCCACGGTGAGTTGTCCGGCGAAGGCGCCGTCGACCTCGATCACCAGCGGGATCATGGCTCCGCGACGCGCCTCGGCCTTCAGGCTGGACCACAGCGACGGCCAGTTGGACGGGTGGTTGCGGGCCTCCCAGGAGCCGCGGCCGGTCGGCTCCCAGGGCTCCAGGTGCTCACGGTCGCGCACTCGGATGCGGGCCCAGGCCGCGGCGTCACGCAGGCGGATCGGCCGGAGGGTGACCCGCCCGGCCGCGACCCCGACCGGGCCGAGATGTACGGGCCAGCCCGGATGCTGCGCTGCCCGGAACACGTTCATGTCCACATCTCACCCGCGCTGGGCGAGGAAGGCGACCTGAACCTCGTCCCCGGTGCGCACCTCGGTGACATCGGGGTCGAGCACGATCAGGCTGTTCGCCTCGGCGAGCGTGGACAGCAGATGTGAGGATCCGTTGCCGCCGAGCGGTTGCACCAGGTACTCACTGGTCTGCTCGTCGCGCATGAGCTGCGCCCGCAGATAGCCGCGGCGGCCCTGCATCGAGGCGATGGGCATGATGGTGCGCGCCCGCACGACCCGGCGCATGGGATGGCGACGGCCCAGCGCGATCCGGATCAGCGGCCGCACCATCACCTCGAAAACAACCAGTGCCCCAACGGGATTCGACGGCAGCAGGAAAGTCGGCACCTCGTCGCGGCCCAATCGGCCGAAGCCCTGTACCGAGCCGGGATGCATGGCGACCCGGGCGACCTCCAACTCCCCCAGCCCGGCCAGCGCCTCGCGGATCTGCTCGGAGGCCCAGCCGCCCACCGCACCGGCGATCACCACCACCTCCGAACGAACCAGCTGGCCCTCGACCACATCGCGCAACCGGCCCGGGTCGGCGCTGACGATGCCCACCCGGTTGACGTCCGCCCCCGCGTCACGCGCGGCCGCCGCCAGCGCGTAGGAGTTCACGTCGTAGACCTGGCCGGGCCCGGGCGTGCGATCGATGTCGACCAGTTCGCCGCCGATCGAGATGACCGACAGTCGCGGCCGCGGATGCACCAGCACCTTGTCGCGACCGACCGCGGCCAGCAAACCCACCTGCGCCGCGCCGATGATGGTCCCGGCCCGCACCGCGATGTCGCCGGGCTGCACGTCGTCGCCGATGCGGCGGACGTAGTCGCCGGTGCGCACCGGCTCGTACACCTTCAGGCGGGCGCGCCCGCCGTCGGTGAAATCCAGGGGCAGCACCGCGTCGGCCAGCGTCGGCAGCGGCGCACCGGTGTCGACCCGTACGGTCTGGCGCGGCTGCAAGCGGATCGGCTGACGCGAGCCCGCGGCCACCTCGCCCACGACCGGCAGGGACAGATCGATCGGCTGACCGTCCTCGTCGCGAATATCGGCGCCCGCACCCTGCACGTCGACGCTGCGTACCGCGTAACCGTCGATGGCCGCCTGGTCGAACCCGGGGAGCGGCCGCTCGGTGACGACGTCCTCGGCGCACAGCAGACCCTGGGCCTCGGAGATCGCGACCCGGACGGGCCGCGGGGCGACGGCCGCCGCGGTCACCTTGATCTGCTGGTCCTCAACCGAGCGCATGCAGCCCTTCCCTCATAGTCCGGCGTCCCTGCGACCCCGCACGACGAGAACCGAGCCGCACCCGTCACTCGGACGAGGTCAGCTGCGGATTCCAGTCGGGAGCGAGCCGGCGCTCCAGCCACTCGCGCAGCGCCGGGCCGTATTCGTCTCGCTCCAAAGCGAAATCGACCGCAGCACGAAGATAACCGCCCGGGTTGCCCAGGTCGTGGCGCGACCCACGGTGCACCACCACATGAACCGGATGCCCCTCGGCGATCAGCAGCGAGATGGCGTCGGTGAGCTGCAGTTCACCGCCCGCGCCGGGTTCGATGCGGCGCAGGGCGTCGAAGATCGCGCGATCGAGCAGATAGCGGCCGGCGGCGGCGTAGGTGGACGGCGCCTCGGCCAGCTCGGGCTTCTCGACCATGCCCTTGACGCGCAGCACATTCGGGTTCGCTGCGTCGGGCACCGTCGCCACATCGAAGACGCCGTACGCGCTGACCTGGTCCTTGGGTACGTCGATCGCGCACAGCACGGTCCCGCCGCGCTTGCGGCGCACCCGGGCCATCACCTCCAGCACGCCGCTGGGCAGCACCAGGTCGTCGGGCAGCAGCACCGCGATGGCGTCCTCGTCGGCGTCGAGGACCGCCTCGGCCTGGGCGACGGCGTGGCCGAGACCCAGCGGCTCCTCCTGCACGACCGAGGTCACGTCCAGCAGACCCGGCGCCTTGCGCACCTTCTCCAGCAGCTGGAACTTGCCCCGCTCGGCGAGCGTGCTCTCCAGCATCAGATCCTCGACGAAGTGCGCGACCACGCCGTCCTTGCCCGGCGAGGTGACGATCACCAGGCGGGCGGCGCCGGACTCGGCGGCCTCCGCCGCGACCAGCTCGATGCCGGGCGTGTCCACCACCGGCAGCAGTTCCTTCGGCACGGTCTTGGTGGCGGGCAGGAACCGCGTTCCGAGCCCGGCCGCGGGCACCACCGCGGTACGGAAACAGGCGTCCGTTCCGGCGTCAGCTGTCATGTCGCACACCCTATCCATCAGATTCGTCGGCCGGACTCGCTTCGCCCGGGCCCGGCATCCGGAGAGCCTAGGCGTCGACCGGGTGCGGCGCTTGCCGGTGGCGGTCCGGGAACGGAGGAACAGCACGCGGGGCAGCCACGGAAATCTCGGCCGACGCCCGGCCTGTGGTGAAGCGGGATTACCCGTGGGCCGGGCGGGGAAACGCACCCGCAGGCAAGATCACACTAGGCCCGCGGCCTATCGTGGTCGAGTGGATACGGCTGGTCAGCGGGACAAACAGCGGTGGCGCGCGGAGTTGGCGGCGCGGCGGGCCGCCGTCACCGCGCCGGTCCGGGAGGCCGAGGCTGCCGCGCTGACCGCGGCCGTGGAGCAGCTGGTCGCCGAGTGGGTTGTGGGCGCGTGGGCGGGCGGAACGGGGGCAGAGGGCTCGAGGGCGGAGGGCACGGGCGGGGCCACGTGGGTAGCGGCGTATGTGCCGGTGGGCGGTGAGCCGGGCTCGACGGCGATGCTCGACGCGTTGCGGGCGGGGGGCGCGCGCGTGCTGTTGCCGGTGACCGGGCCGCCCGGGCCGCTGGATTGGGCGGAGTACACCGGCGCCGGTTCGTTGCGCCGCGCGCGCTACGGGCTGCCGGAGCCGGACGGCCCTCGACTGTCCACGGCCGCAATCGGTTCGGCGCGGGTGGTCCTGGTCCCGGCGCTGGCCGTGGATCTCGCGGGGGTGCGGTTGGGCCGGGGCGCCGGATACTACGACCGGACCCTGCCCGCGGCGCGTCCCGATGCCCGGTTGATCGCGGTCGTGCGCGACGACGAAGTGGTGCCCCGGTTGCCGGAGGAACCGCACGATCGGCGGATGGGCTGGGCACTGACTCCCGGCGGCGGACTGCGGCGGCTGGGCGGCGTGTGATCGGGAATTACGGCCGGATTGGCACTGTTGGCACTGTCGGCTGTAGAGTGCTAACGACGGAGACTGTGGAGGTTCCTGTGCCTACTTACTCGTATCAGTGCACGCAGTGTGGCGACAAATTCGACATCGTGCAGTCGTTCTCCGACGACACGCTCACCACCTGCGAGAAGTGCAACGGTAAGCTGCGCAAGCTGTTCAACTCGGTCGGCATCGTCTTCAAGGGCAGCGGCTTCTACCGCACCGACAGCCGCAACGGTTCCTCGACCGCGAGCGATCCCGCCAAGTCCGGCAGCGCGGCGTCCGGTTCGTCCGACGGCTCGGCTTCGTCGAGTTCGTCGTCGTCCGATACCAAGCCGTCGACCAGCACTTCTTCCAACGGCTCCAGCACCGCCACCACCGGCTCGGCGGTCGCCTGAGCGGCATTCGCCGCCGGCGAGTTGTCCACAGCATTCTCGTTATCCACAGCCCGGTATCGACCAGCTGATCTCCGACGCTGACCCGTGGCGTCCGACGTAGCGTTGCGGGCATGAGACGAGGACCGCGCCGCGATGCCGATCTGGGCCGAGAACCGCACTGGGACAGGCTGATTCGCTACCGACCGGCCTGGGCGGATGCCACTCTGGTTCGCCGCGCGCTCGCGGCCGCGCTCGTCGTGCTGGCCGCGGCCCTCTACCTGCGCGGCGACCCCGACACACATCCGGTCGACACCGTCGTCGCCGCCCACGACCTGGCGCCCGGCCGCGTACTGGAAGCCACCGACCTGAACACCGTCCCCCGCCCCGCGGGCATGCTGCCCGAGGGCGCTCTTGGCGACTTCGCGCCGCTGCTGGGCGCCACGGTCACCGCGCCCGTGCGGGCGGGCGAGATACTCACCGACCTCCGCGTCCTCGGCCCGCGGCTGGCCACGGCCGCCACCGGTGCCCGGGAGGCTCGCATCGTGCCGATTCGCTTGGCCGACAATGCCGTTGCCGAGATTCTCCGCATCGGCGACCGGGTCGACGTGATCGCGGGGGGCGAGCCCGCCGCCGAGGGCGCGCACGGTCCCGCGCCGCCGCACACGCTCGCCACCGATGCCGTGGTGGTGCTCATCGCGGGCGCCGCCAAGGTGCGCGGCTCCGACGAGCGGGTCGTGCTCGTCGCCCTGGATCCCGGACCCGCCACCACCGTCGCGGCCGCCTCGCTCACCAGCGCGCTGACCGTCGTCTTCCATTGACGGCACGCGACTGACGGCACGCGACCCACACAAGGTTCGCCGAATATTTGCCTCGAACTCGAGTAGCATCCGGTCTACCCGATCCGAAAACGCAGCCATTCACCGCGCCACCTGCCACTACCAGCACTTCTACCGTCGTCCGGGCGCGGTGAGGAAACAGGAGCCGCAATGCTGAAGGGTTTCAAAGAGTTCCTGCTTCGCGGGAACGTGATCGATTTGGCCGTCGCGGTGGTCCTGGGCACCGCCTTCGTCGCGATCGTCACGGCCTTCACCAACGGGATCATCAATCCGTTGCTGGCGCTGCTAGGCGAACAGAACGAACTGGGCTGGGGCATCCAGCTCGACGCCGACAAGCCGGCCACCTTCATCGCCGTCGGCCCGATCGTCACCGCCGCGATCAACTTCCTGATGATCGCGGCGATCCTGTACTTCGTGCTGGTGATGCCGGCGGCTCGGGCCAAGAAGCGATGGGGCGCGGCCACCAAGGACGAGGCGACCGAACTGGAACTGCTGCGCGAGATCCGCGATCTGCTGGCCGAGGGCAGCAGGAGCGCGGGCGGCCGGCACGAATCCTGAACTCGCCGGCGGGCCCGGCGCCGGGCTGGCGCCGGACCCGCCGACCATCGATTCGTACCGGTGATCAGCCGATGCTGAAGGGCTGACCCCACACCGTCACCCAGCTGATGACGTTGTCGGTCTCGACCTCGACACTCACGAACGACCGCGCCTGCGCGTAGCCGCCGCAGCCGTTGAGACCGATGGTCTCGTCGGCCCAGGACACCGAGCCGCTGTGGCCCTTGAACTTGTTGCGCTTCTTGTGCGTCTCGTTGCCGTAGTCGTCGGCCTGTTCCAGGTCGAGCACGTAGAACGACTGCGCCTGACCGGGTCCGAGGGTCAGGTCACCGCCGCCGCTGCCCTTGACCGACGGGGTGACATTGCCTTGGGTGTCCCACGACGCACCCGCCTCCGGGCCGCCGTTGACGCCACCGCCGTCGATGTTGACCTGGCAGCCGACGACGTAGCCGGGGTAGATGCTGCCGCCGGTGGCGCTGGTGTCGCCGCCGATGTCGACGTGGGCGCTACCGGTGACCCACGCATTGCGGTGCACCGGAGTCGAACCCATGGACGGGTTGATGTTCGCCGACTCGCCGTCGACCCAGATGTGCACGACGGTGCCGTCGGACAGGGTCTTGGTGAGATCCGCGCCCGGCAGCGGGATGAATGTGTCGGCGTTGGCGGCACCGGTGGAGAATAGGCCCAGAGCGGCGGTGGCGACGGCGCCGATACCGGCCGCACGCGCCACGGTCTTACGGATGTTCATCACGAGTCCCTCAATGAATCGCTTTACGCGGAAATGGGTTTGGCGGAATCGACCACGTCAGCCGATGGAGAACGGCTGCCCGTAGAGAGTGGTCTTCGAGTAGTGGTCACCGACGACCTCGACGACCGTGTACGACCGCGCCTGGGCATAACCCGCGCAATTCTGGATCTGGATCTCCGCGTCCTGATACTCGACCGAGTAGCGACCGGGCTTCGTGATGTCCTTGTAGTCGATCTGGACGAACTTCACGTCACCGGGGCCGAGCTCGAGGCCGATGGAACCGCCGATGCTCGCGTCGGTCATGCTGACGCCGCCGGAGATACCGGCGGAGATCGCGTCGGAACCGATATTGACCTGGCATCCGACGATATAGCCGGTGTTCACCTGGGACGTGCCGTGCGTGGACGAATTGTTCGTCCCCGGCGCGTTGAGTGGACCGTTGTTCGGGCCGACCTCCGTCTCGGGAGCGTTCGGCACGTCGGCGATGGCGTTGCCCGACACCCACACGGTGCGGCCCGCACCGTTGGCCGCCAGCGACGGCGAAATGGTGGCGTGCTCCCCATTGCGCGTAATGACAACGCCATTGGGACCAACCTTCTGACCGTCCGGCAACGGAACGAAGGTGTCGGCGTCGGCGGCGCCGGTGGAGAATAGGCCGATGGCAACGGCAGCGGCTGCGCCGATACCCGCGAAGCGGGCACCACGCCGCACACCGATGGTGCGGTTCTCGCTCATACTTCCCCTCATCAGGTTCTAACTGCCAACCTCGACCATCGAGGTTGAAAAGCGGTCCCTTCGGGCCCAGCTCAGTGTGTCGCTGTCTTGTTGCCGCCGCGTAACCGACGCCAACTCTCCAGCAACGACAACCAACGGTCGGAACTGGGCTCTGTTCCGCTGAGGTCGGCGCCGGCACGCCTCGCTCCAGCCGTTGGGATCCGCAGGTGTAGCAGCCCGAAGTGGGACATTAAACGCACCGGCATCTACCTGACAACGCAAGGCCCTGCAAACCAGGTGTGATCTGGATCACACAATAATTCTCGACATATCACGTTCTATGCATAAACGCTGTGAGCGCTCCCAATCGAGGGGTCGATCGGAACGATGGCACAGACGAGATGGCGTGATAGTGCCGTGATGCGACGGGTCAGCCGTGATGCGGGGGTACCTGTGAACGCAACCAGTCGTCCGGCGAGCCCGGCCGTTCGCCGTCGGGCGCTCGTTCGTCACTGGTTGTTTGCGGAAGGGTGTCTCCGAAGATGCGGGCCAGTCGCGCCGCATCGGATTCCGGACGAACGCGACCCCGCGTCGAACCGGCGGAACGGCTCGGGCGCGGGGTCTGTTCGTCGTCTCGCTCGGTGGGGCTCACTCGTCCAATCCGGACAGTTCATCGATGACCCGGGCGGCCAGCGGGCTCAGCGTGGCCATGCCGTCGCGCACCGCGGCCCGGGTGCCGGGCAGGTTGACCACCAGCGTGCTGCCGGAGACTCCGGCCAGCCCGCGCGACAGGCCCGCGTCGAGGGAACCGGCGGCCAGCCCGGACGACCGCAGCGCCTCGCTGATGCCCGGCAGTTCGCGATCGAGCACCTCGGAGGTGACCTCCGGGGTCACGTCGCGCGGGGACATGCCGGTGCCGCCGACCGAGATCACCAGATCGACGCCGCCGATGACGGCGGTGTTGAGCGCGTTGCGGATCTCCACCTCGTCGTTGGCCACCAGCACGGTCGCGTCGACCAGGAATCCGGCCTCGGTGAGCAGCTCGGTGACCAGCGGTCCCAGCGAATCCACCGCGCCGTGCGCGGTACGGTCGTCGACTACCACCACAAGTGCACGGCCGGCCACAGCGGCATCCATTTCCATGTTGCTCACCGTAGCGTCCAGCTGTGACATCGGCGCAGTGTCCCCGGGGCGGGGACGGCGGTCGTCCAGCACGGTGACCGGGCGCGGGCGGCGGGGGTTCATCGGCCTCCCTCCGCGGGCGCGGCGGCGAGAGTCACCTCGGCGGTCTTCGGATTCTTTCCTTTGTCGTCGGTATAGGTGATCTTCACCTTGTCCCCCGGCTGATGTGAGCGGATGGCGGCGACCAGGGCATTGCCCGAGTCGATGACCTGATCGTCGACCCTGGTCACGACCGTGCCGGGCGGAATCCCGGCCTTGGCCGCCGGGCCGTCCGGGGTGACGTCCTGCACCCGGGCGCCGTTCATGTCGTCGGCGCGCGACACGGTGATGCCGACCTGGGCATACGTCGCGCGACCGGTCTTGATCAGCTGATCGGCGACCCGGCGCGCCTGGTCGACGGGAATGGCGAAACCGAGCCCGATCGAACCGCTCTGCTGCCCGGTGAGTTCCGAGGAGCCGAGCGTCGCGATGGCGGTGTTGATGCCGATGAGGTTGCCGTTCATGTCGACCAGGGCGCCACCGGAGTTGCCCGGGTTGATCGGCGCGTCGGTCTGGATCGCGGAGATGACCGAGGCCGGTTCCGCACCGCCCTCGCCGCTGGCCGAGACCGGGCGGTTGAGCGCGGACACGATACCGGTGGTCACGGTTCCGGCGAGGCCGAGCGGGGAGCCGATCGCGACCACCGACTGGCCCACCTGCAAATTCTGCGAGGAGCCCAGTTCGATGGGGGTCAGCCCGGTCTTGTCGGCCTTGATGACGGCCAAATCCGAGACCGGGTCGAGGCCGACGACGGTAGCGCCGGTGACGCTGCCGTCGCTGAACTGCACCTCGATCTTGGCGTTCGGGCCGGCGCCGCTGGCGACATGGTTGTTGGTGAGGATCATCCCGTCCGAGGAGAGCACCACGCCCGAGCCCTCGCCCTGCGCGCGAGCCCCGACCACCTGGATCATCACGACGCTGGGCACCACCTTCTGCGCCACCGCCGGGACCGTGCCCGCGGGCGCGTTGGCGACGGGCTGCCCGGACTTGGGCGACGGCGCGTTCAGCGCGTTGATCGACGAGGATCCGCCGTCGCCCGAATCGCTGACGAGCGCGCCCACCGCACCACCGACGCCACCGCTGACCAGTGCCAGCGCCACAGCACCGGCGATCAGTCCGGCCCGCCCACGACGGCTCGGCGACCCCGGGTACGCGGCCGACGCCGCTGGGTATCCGGGCACCGGCCCGGGCGGATACGGCGGTATCGGAGCCGTGTGCTGATCGCCCATCGGATAGGCGGCGTGCTGCGCCGTGAGGGCCTCCGTATTCGGCCCCGGCGAAGCACCGTAAGGCTGATCGGGATCGTAGCCGGGGCCGTGCGGCTGCCCCGCGCCCTGCGGGACGCCGGAGCCCTCCGGCGAATTCGGGCCGTATGCCACCCGGTCGGAACCTTGTGAGACACCCGAACCTTCCGGCGAATCCGGGTCGTGCACCGCCCCCGCGCTCGAACCTTGCGGCGAACTCGAGCCGTACCCCGCGCTCGTCCCCTGCGGCGAACTCGAGCCGTACGCCGCTCCCGTCCCCTGCGGCGAGTTCGGGCCGTGCCCGCCCGATTCGTGGGGCTGGTTCGAGGCGTCGGGCTGGTTCGAGGCTTGGGGCTGGTTCGAGGCTTGGGGCGAGTAGGGCGCGCGGGGTGGGCCCCACGGGCTCTGCGGGACGCTGGGAGCGCTCGGGGGCTGAGCCGGATACGGCTGCTGCGGAGCGGAGTGCGACTGGGCGGTGCGCGGTTCGTCCCGCGTGTCCTTCGAGTCCTCGGTCATTTCTCTCGTTTCTCCTCGAGTCTGCCGCCTAGTGTGGTGACGCCGACTGAGAGCGGACTGAGACCGCACTATCAGTTGTCCGAGACATCCGTGCCTGGACATCCGTGCCTGCCTCTCGCCATCCTAGGGTCGTCCCCGCGCGCCCTCCGAACCGGATTTACGCGTCCTCGGGCGGGGGATCACCCTCGCCCGGGAGCACGATACGGACCAGGGTGCCGCCACGCTCGGACGTTTCGATGACAATCGTCCCGCCGTGCTTGGTGACCACCTGTTTGACGATGGCGAGGCCCAATCCGGAGCCGGGCATGGATCGGGACGCGGTCGTTCGGTAGAAGCGCTCGAAAACGAGTTCCCTTTCGCCGGGCGGGATACCGGGACCGGCGTCGTCGACCGTGAGTTCGAGCAGGCCCAACGCGGTTTCGCGCATGGTGACCAGGACCGGTGCGTCCGCCGGATTCCACTTCGCCGCGTTGTCCAGCACATTGAGAATGGCCCGCTCCAGACCGGCCTCGTACCCGTAGACGAACCAGGGCCGCAACTCCGCGACGAACTCCAGACCGGTTCGCCGCCGACGCGCGCGTTCCAGCGCACGCTCGGCCACCTCGCCCAGATCGACTCGTTCGTAAACGTTCTCGGGGGCGTCCTCACGCGCCAGATCGACCAGATCTCCGACGAGATTCGACAATTCCTCGATCTGCGCGATCACATCGGACCGCAATTCGGCCATGTCCTGTTCGGAAATGGGCGGCGCGCCCGGGCGCTGTGAGGCGATCAGCAATTCCATATTGGTACGCAACGACGTGAGCGGCGTGCGCAATTCGTGCCCGGCATCGGCGACCAGTCGACGCTGCCGATCGCGCGATTCCGCGAGCGCGCGCAGCATCGTGTTGAAACTCTCGGTGAGCCGCGCCAATTCGTCGTCGCCGGTCACCGGAATAGGGGTGAGGTCGTCGGTGCGGGCCACTCGCTCGGTGGCGGCGGTCAGCCGGGCGACCGGACGCAAACCGGTGCGGCCCACGGCGGTTCCGGCCGCGGCGGCGACCACCACACCGCAGCCGCCGATCACGAACAACAGCCACGCCAGCCGGTCGAGCACGCGCCTGGTCGGCTGCAACCCCTGCGAAATAATCAGCGTCGCACCGCTTTTCATGCGTTCGGCGAGCACCCGCTGGTTGCCGTAGGTCCGCAGCGAGGAAGCCGACTTGCCGTGCGCGACCGCCAGCTCGGGCTCACCGATCGGCGGCAATGTCTGTTGCGGCGGCACATACGCCTGTTCCGGATCCGGGTAGATGAGCGCGACACCGACCTCTTTGGAGTACAGGCCCGCGAATTGCAGCACCGGCACCACACCGTAGGCATCGAAGTTCTTGTCGATCATCGCGCCGGCGCGGGCCCGCAGCTGATTGTCGACATCGGCGTACAGGGCGCGCGCCACCATGGCGTACGCGGCGATCGATGTCACCGCCACGGCCACGGCCACCACGGACGCCGCCAGCAGCGTCACCCGCCAGCGCAGCGAGACCGAGCGGGTCAGCGGCATCGGCGGGCGCAATTCGTGCGCGTCGGACCGGGGCCGCAGCCCGGCGACGACCGGTCGGCGCGGAACTGTCCTACCCACCACTACGGCACTCCTACGGCGGGGTCTCGCGCAGCACGTAGCCGACGCCGCGCACGGTGTGGATCAGCCGCGGTTCGTTCTCGGCCTCGGTCTTGCGGCGCAGATAACCGATGTACACCTCGAGCGCGTTACCCGAGGTCGGGAAATCGTAGCCCCACACCTCCTCGAGAATGCGGCTGCGGGTCAGCACCCGGCGCGGATTGGCCATCAGCATTTCCAGCAGCGAGAACTCGGTGCGGGTCAGACTGATCGAGCGCTCGCCGCGGGCGACCTCGCGGGTCACCGGGTCCAGCGACAGGTCGGCGAACCGCATCGCCTCCGACGATTCGACGCCCGAATCGGCGGCAGTGCGGCGCAGCAGGGCCCGCAAGCGTGCCAGCAACTCCTCCAGCGCGAACGGCTTGGGCAGATAGTCGTCGGCGCCCGCGTCCAGCCCGGCGACCCGCTCGGAGACCGAATCGCGGGCGGTCAGCACCAGAATCGGCAGATCGTCGCCGGTGCTGCGGAGCCGGCGGCACACCTCGAGCCCGTCCAGCCGCGGCATCATCACGTCGAGCACCAGGGCGTCGGGCCGCTGGACGCCGACCCGGTCCAGGGCATCGACCCCATCGACGGCCAGATCGACGGAGTAGCCGTTGAAGGTGAGCGATCGGCGAAGCGATTCGCGCACCGCCCGATCGTCATCGACTACCAGAATGCGCATAACCATCAGTCTGACCGTACCGACTGAGAGCCGACTGAGAAGCAAACGTGCGACACGCCGGGCCTTCCTGCGGCGATGCCCTACCGCCCGACCGATGGGTCATAGGTGAGCCATCACATGAGGTGCGAAACATATTGTGGTCAGCAATAATCGACCCGCGCGCGGGGAGAGTTCCGAATTGCCGTCGCCCCCTCCACGCGGTATGTTGCGTGCCGTAAAAGAAGACCTCCAGTTGGTTGTGCGCGGAATACGCCCCGAGCTTCGGCGGGCCTTGCGGTCGGTGCCGCGCCCGGACCGGAGGGCCATAAGCAAGCGGAGGCGACACGAGCGGGTATGGGCACAGCACCGCGGCCATGGCAGAGCAATCTGTCCAACCTGTCCGTGACGAGCAAGGTCGGCATCGTTCTGCTGCTGCCCGTCATCCTCGCCTCGGTTTTCGCTGTGCTGCGCATCAAGGACGAGCTGGCTACCATCTCGCAACTGAACACGGCCGGCGAGCAGGCGCGGATCATCCGGCCGATGCTGGAATACAGTTCGGCCGCCAACCAACTGGCGATCACCGCGGCCGGCGCCGGACCCGGTGATCGCGGCGCGAAGCCCACCCTCGACCAGGACGCCGCCCACTTCGACCAGTCGCTGGCCAATCTGCAAGCGGCACTGCAGGTATCGAAGACGGACAAGCGCGTCACCACCGCGATCAACAACGCGCTCGCCGCGGGCCGCGCGCTGCGCGAGAACCGCAACGGCACCTCGCCGATGCAGATCGGCAAGCAGGCCGACGAGGTCGCGACCCACATCGACACCGCCATCACCGCGCTGCCCACCCCCAAAGAGACCGCGATCGAGCGGTACTACGTGCAGATGGGCGTCATCGCCATCGCCCGGCAGATGTTCACCCAGGAGCAGCTGTGGATCATCAGCGGCGAACTCGGCGACAACCCCGCGCTGGTGTCGCAGGCACTGCTGTCCGCCGGTGGTGAGTCGGCCACGATTCATCAGTACGCCGCGGTCTATCCGGAGACGGCCGATCGGCCCGACGTGCTGCTCGCCGCGCTGCAGACCCGCGTCGACGCCCTGAATCAGAACGCGGTGGAACCCATCGAGGTGCCGGGTGTCGCGGACTCGCTGCGGACCAGTTCGGGTATCTACACCGACTCCACCAACCGGCTGGTCGACCTGATCGACACCAGTCTGCGCGACAGTCTCACAGCGGCCCGCGGGCAGGTGCTGCGAGACGTGGCGATCGTGGTCGTCACCCTGCTGGCGGGTCTGGCGCTGGCGCTGGCGGTGGCCCGTTCGCTGGTCGTGCCGGTGCGGCGGTTGCGGCGCGACGCCCTGCAGGTCGCCCACGAGGATTTGCCCGCCGAACTCGCGGTCGTGCGCCAGGGCGGCGCGACTCCCGAGATCGTCCCGGTCGACGTGCAGACCACCGAGGAGATCGGTCAGCTGGCCCGGGCCGTCGACGACATGCACCGCCAGGCGCTGCACCTCGCGGCCGAGCAGGCGCGCCTGCGCCTGCAGATCAGCAGCATGTTCGAGACCCTGTCGCGACGCAGCCAATCGCTGGTCGAACAGCAGCTGACCCTGATCGAGGATCTCGAGCGCGACGAGGACGACTCGGGTCGGCTGCAGAGTCTGTTCCGGCTCGACCACCTCGCCACCCGCATGCGCCGCAACGGCGACAACCTGCTGGTGCTGGCCGGTACCGCGCTGCGCCGCGGGCATCTGCCGCCGGTACCGCTGTCGGACATGCTGTGGAGTGCGGTCTCACAGGTGGAGGACTACCAGCGGGTCGAGATCGGTTCCGTGCCCGACGGCATCGTCGCCGGTGAACCGGCCGTCGACATCGAGCACCTGCTGGCCGAGCTGATCGACAACTCGCTGCGCTACTCGCCACCCAGCACCCCGGTGGCGGTGTCGGTGAACCGCGCGGTGGACGGCGGCTACCTGATCGAGATCACCGACCGCGGCCTGGGCATGTCCGGCGACGACCTGACCGCCATCAACGAGCGGCTGGCCTCCGGCGGTGAGGTCACCATCGAAACCGCCCGGCGCATGGGTCTTTTCGTCGTCGGCAGGCTCGCCAAGCGGCACACCATCACCGTCAGCCTGCGACGCACCTCGTCGATGTCGCACCAGTCGGGCATCACGGCCGGTGTGCATCTGCCGGGGTCGCTGGTATCGCCGGCGGTCGGCCCACCGCCGCTCACCGGCAGCTTCACCGCCCCGCCCGGTGCCGAGGACGAGCCCGCGAACGCCACGCAGCGCTTCCTGACCGCCGTGCCGTCCGCGGAGCCGTCGCCGTACGGCACCACCAGCGCCGGTCTGCCGCAACGCCGCGCGGCCGAGCCCGCGATCGAAGACGATGCCCACGACACCGCACCCGACGATCGCGAACCCGACTCGCACAACGGCTGGACCCCACCGACCACGGGCTCCTGGCACGCGGTGACGCCCGGCGGACCGGCCTTGAACATGTGGGCCGATCCCGACGACGAACCGGGCGAGCGCGACCGCGCCGAGGACCGCGCCTACGACGATTCCGAGGACGAGCCGGGGCTGACCACTCAGCAGACCGCCCTGCTCCCCCTGCAGACCATCGCCGCCGAGCCGTCCCGAACCGCGGACTTCGACGCGGACTCGGAGTTCCAGGCCGAGTCCGACTTCGATGCCGACTCGCAATCCGGCAGCGACCCGCGATTCGCCACGGGCCCGAATCTCAGGGCGGACACGGCATACGAGGCGGACACGGAGTACGGGACGGACTCGGAGTACGAGGCGGACACGGAGTTCCGGGCAGATTCGAACTCGCAAGCGGGCTCGGACTTCTCGGCCCCGGAATCCCGGGCGGACTCGAACTCCCCGGCGGGCTCAGGCTTGCGAGCACGCTCGAACTTCCAGACCAGCGCGCGGTTCGACGCGGACTCCCGATCCGACACGGCCCCACACACCGACACGGACTCGCCGCTCACCCCGAACTCGAAGTCCGCCACGGATTCGAAGCGCACCTCGGGATTCGCCTCTGGTTCGGGGTTCGCCACGGCTCCGCGCGAAGAGACATTCCCTCGGTTCGACAGCTCCCCGCGGATCGGCACCGGTTCGCAGCGGCAGGCGGAACCGCAAGCGGCCGAGACGTTTTCGCCCACGGCACCGGAACCGGCCGCCGGCCCGGCCACCCCGATCTACCAGCGCATGGTTTCGGAGTGGCTGGTCGAACCGTCGTCGAGTTCACCGGCCGGGATGTGGGCATCCCCGGCCGACGAGGGCTGGGCCGCCGCCGCGGACGCCAGCCAACCTGCCACCGCCGACCGGACCAGCGGTGGCCTGCCGATCCGGCGTCCGGGTGCGCAGCTGGTGCCGGGCGGACTGCCACCGGCGGAGGAACCGGGCGCTCCCGATCCCGAGGAGATCCGCAACAACTTGTCGAGGCATCTGAGTGGTGTCCGCAGCGGACGAGCAGATGCCCAGTACAACGATGACGGAGGCCTATCATGACCGACACCGAGCAGCCCATCGACGAGAATCTGAACTGGCTGGTCGCCCGCTTCACCCGGGAGGTCCCCGGCGTCTCCCACGCGGTGCTGGTGTCGGCCGACGGACTGCTGCAGGCCACCAGCCCGAACCTGCCCTCCGACCGCGCCGAGCAGCTGTCGGCGGTCACGGCCGGGCTGGCCAGCCTGTCGTCGGGCGCGGCGCAGCTGTTCAACGGCGGCAAGGTGATGCAGTCCGTGGTCGACATGCAGCGTGGCTACCTGCTGGTGATGAGCGTCGGCAACGGCTCGCATCTCGCCGTGCTGGCCAACAAGCAGCACGATATCGGCCGGATCGGTTACGAGATGGCGCTCCTGGTCGATCGGGTCGGGTCCGTGGTGCAGGCCAAGGCGCGAGCGGTCTAGCGAGCGCGATGTCCGATCTTTCCGGAGCCGGGCCCGGCCGGCCGACGACTCGGGTCCGCCCCTACGCGCTGACCGCCGGACGCACCCAGCCGGCGGTCGATCTGCCGATGGAGGCGGTCGTCGAGACGCTGCCGTACGCGAACCAGTTCGATTGGCCGGTCGGTGACGTCCGCACCGACATCCTGCGGCTCGGCGCCGCCCGCTTGTCCGTCGCCGAGATCGCCGCGCACCTCAACAGACCGCTCGGCATGGTCCGGGTGGTTATCGGCGATCTGGTTGTCGCCGGCATGCTGCGGGTGTATACCACGCTGAGCGACAATGCGAGCTTCGACGAGCGCCGATCCCTGATGGAGAGGACCCTGCGTGGACTTCGTGCCCTCTGACGCCCTACCCGATCCCCGCACCGCATCCACCAAGATCGTGGTGGCCGGTGGTTTCGGCGCGGGGAAAACCACCTTTGTCGGCGCGGTCTCGGAGATCGTGCCGCTGCGTACCGAGGCGATGGTGACCGGGGTCTCCGACGGCATCGACGACCTGTCGGCCACCCCGGGCAAGGAAACCACCACGGTCGCCATGGATTTCGGCCGCATCAAGCTGCCGGGCGACCTCACCCTGTACCTGTTCGGCACGCCGGGGCAGCGCCGGTTCTGGTTCATGTGGGACGACCTGATCCGCGGCGCCATCGGGTCGGTGGTGCTGGTGGACACCCGCCGTCTCGAGGACAGCTTCGCCGTGGTCGATTTCTTCGAGGCGCGCGAGCTGCCGTTCCTGGTGGCGGTCAACCGATTCCCCGACGCGCCACAGTTCCCGGCGAGCGAGTTGCGCGAGGCGCTGACCATCCGCGATGAGGTGCCGGTGGTCGACGTGGACGCCCGCAACGCCAACGAGGTGCGGCACGCCCTCGCGGCGGTGACCGAGTACGCCATCAAACGCCTCACCACGGCACAGCAACAGCAGACCGTCGGACAGGGCTGAGGGCTGCGGTGCACTACTTCTCGCTGGGGCAATGGGTGCTCGGCCTGTCGGTGGGCCTGTCGTTCGCCGGGGCGCTGGTGGGGCTGGCGTGTGTGCGGCAGTCGACGTTGTCGGTGACGGCGCGCTTCCGCCTGGTGTGGCTGACCGCGGCGGCCGCGTCGCTGGGCGGTGTGGGCACCTGGCTGGCGGTCTTCGTCACCATGCTCGGCGTCGAGGTCCCCGTCGGCGCCATCCGCTACGACGTGACCCGCATGGTGCTCGCGGCGATCCTCGCGGTGGCGGCGGTGCTGGCCGGGCTGCTGGTGCTGGGCCGGGCGGCCGATCCGCTCCGGCTGGCGGGCGGCGGCGTGGCCATGGGACTCGGGCTGGGGCTCATGCACTACCTCGGCATGGACGCCATCCGGGTGCAGGGCTCGGTACGGGTCAACATGGCCTCGACCGCCGGTTCTATCGTGCTGGCGGTGGTGATCTCGCTCGGCGTGCTGTGGACCATCTCGCGCTTCCGGTCGCTGCCCGTGCTGACCGGGGTGGCGCTGCTGTTCGCGGTGGCGGTCAGCGCGGTGCATTACGTCGGGCTGGCCGGGGTGCAGGTGCGGGTGGACCCGGCCGTGCTGCAACCGGCGGGCGAGGATCTGTTCAGCCTGTTCGTCCCGATCTTCGCGATCGGCACGCTGTCGCTGGCGATCCCGATCACCGCGATCCTGGTGGCACCCGACCGCAGCCGCTCGCCCCGGCCGACGGTGCCCACGCAGCAGGACAACGCGCCCGCCCGGGCGGTACCGCGCCGCCGCAGCCCCGAGCCGGTCGGCTGAAACGCGCTCCCACGGATACGGCAGCGGGCCGGATCGCCGCGACGGCGGTCCGGCCCGATTGCGTTGCGGCCCGATTGCGTTGCGGCCCAATTGCGTTGCGGCCCAATTCCGTTGCGGCACAGCCGATCAGCCCGCCGGGGGCGTGTTGATCCGGTTGAAGTACTCGACGGCGACGGCGATCCCGGCGACGCCGCCGACGGTCACCAGGCCCGCGGCCGCGCCCAGCGGAGCACCGAGCGCCGCGCCCGTCAGGCAGCCGCCGATCCAACCGGGGATGACCAGGAACGGGGTTCCGACGAGCGCGCCCAGCAGGCAGCCGCCCGCGAGGCCGATGACGGTGCCGACGAGCGTGCCGACGCCGGTGGCGAGAGCGAACTCGGTGCCGGCGTTGGACATCGCGTCGTCCATCTCCTCGCGGGAGGCGACGTCGTGCAGCATGGGCGCGGGGTGCGCCGCCGCGGGATCGACGCTCGGGGTCAAGGTGACCTCGTTGGCCCCGTCGGCCGCTGCGGCGATCGGATATTCCAAGCCGTCCCGCAAATAGCTCAGCGGAAATCCAGCAACCACGTTGCCGAGGTTGTCCCGAACTTGGAGCTGATTGTTATCGGTGGTCAGCGAACCGGCGTCGGTACGCACTACCACGGACTTGTCCACGACATCGGCGGTGTAGTGGATATCGGGGTTGCCGACGGTGGCGGGCTGGGCGTAAGACGTCCCGGCGCCGATTCCCATAGCCGCAATGACCAGCGCGGACGTTGCGGCGAACTTCCTGAACTTCATACCCTCGAACACTTTCTGCAGCAGGTGCGCCACCAACCTCCGGCGCGCAGGCCCCTTGGGAACCCGTCAGTAGGTTCACCCCAAGCTATTACGGATTCGTAACAGAATGTGTCAAAGAATCGACAGACGTCTCCAGGTGCGTAAAGAGACCGCAAAGGAATTCAGCAAACTCCCCGCTAGGGACCGGGGTCGATGTCCGATTCTTTCCGCTGTGAGTTGCGTTACCGCGGCGCCTCCCCGAGACCCGTTGTCGCCGAACCGAACCAGTCTGACCCGACCTCGCCCGGCACTACAGTGAGAGCCATGCGCTTCGGCTTGGACTATGCCGCCGGCAGGCCCGGGGGCCAGGCCATCCGCGCCGCTGGTTTCGACTTCGCGGTCCGCTACCTTTCCCCCGGCGGCCCGACGCTGCCCGGCAAACTCCTCACCACCGAGGAGGCGGCGGATCTGCGCGCCCACGAGGTTTCGATCGTCTCGAACTGGGAGACCACCGCCACCCGGATGCTCGATGGCTTCCAGGCCGGGGTCACCGACGCCCGCGCCGCCGTGGCCCAGGTGCTGCGGTGCGGCGGCCGCACCGACCGGCCCGTCTATTTCTCGGTCGACTTCGATGCCACACCCGCCCAACAGCTTCCGATCAACGCCTATCTCGACGGCGCGGCGACCGTGCTCGGGCGCGAATGGGTCGGCATCTACGGCGGATACTGGCCGGTGAGCCGGGCGCTGGACGCCGGCGCCGCGCGCTGGGCGTGGCAGACCGACGCCTGGTCGGGAAGCAATGTCGAAACCCGTCGGCACCTGCGTCAGACGCGGCGGCAGGTGGTGGTCGGCGGGGTGGTCTGCGACGTGAACGAGGCCGAGGCGGACGATTTCGGCCAATGGGATTTCGACCAGGAGGTAGGAGAGTTGACGCCGGAGCAGGACGCGATTCTGCGCGATATCCAGATCCAGCAGCGCGGTCCTGGGCTGGCCGGGTGGCCACAGCTGGGCACCGGCGCGGACGGCCGCAACCGGACGCTGGTCGACGGCGTGGCGGCGGCCTTGGCGCAGATCGCCGAATTGCGCACGGAGATCGGGGACTTGGAGGCGACGGTCGCGGAGCTGGAAAAGGAGATCGAGCGGCTGTCCGGACATCACTGGCCGTGGCCGCTGTCGCTGCTGCAGGGCCCGGCCGAACTGGTCGGAGACCAGCTGGCCCGGTTCGAGGCGCTGCTGGCCGATCTCCCGCTACCCGGCCGCGGCGAGGAGCGCCCACAGCACACGACCCAACCGGCAACGGGCGCAAAGCAATAGCGCGGGGCGTGCGAGACGCCTGCCCAACCGGGCCGAGAGTGGCGATGAGCGGGTTCTCCCGATTTCCCGGAAGAACCCGCCCTCGGGGACGAGCGTACCGGGGCAACGCCACGAAAGCATCACTTCGGCGCGACTTTTTCATCGCTCAAAAACGAACTACCAGTAGGTAATTCGCCGATCAGTTACCACAACGCAATCGCCGGACACACGGTCATACGACTGGTCACAGCTGTAACGACTGGACGGTATCGACCCGAATCGGCCAATACCCACCCCGGCGGGCACACTTCGAGTTATCGTCAGCTGGCACGAACACGACTCGCTCCCAAGGAGATTCCGATGGCCGTCACCGTGTCCCTCGACAAGGTCCTCGACAAAGCGTACGAGAACAAGGAACTGAAGGAAGTGCTCGCCGCACCGCCGTCGGCGCTGGCCGGGCTCACCGCGAGCCACGACGCCAAACTGCTCGAGGCGCTGGGCATCAAGACCGTCGCCGATCTGGCCGGCAACAAGTACTTCCGGCTCGCGGCCGCGCTCGCCGACCTCGCCGCGAAGGAAGGCTGAGCGCCGGGCAACCTCCCGGCACGAGTACCGCGGCCACCGTGATCATCGCGGTGGCCGCGGTCGTCTACTCCTACAGCCGCTCCGGGTCGAGCACACCGCGCCGCACCGCGGCCACCAGTCGCCGCGGCACCCGATAGGTGACGCCCCCGACACTGACCGGCACCAGGTCGGGCGGCGTCGCTTTCCAATTTGCTCGCCGGCTGCGGGTGTTCGCCCGCGACATCCGCCGCTTGGGAACCGCCACGACCTAGCCCTCCCCGCGTTCGGGTGCGGCGGACGGCGAACCGCCGCGTTGCCGCCGGCCGTACTTGCGCTCGAACTTCTCCACCCGGCCCTGGGTGTCCAGCACGCGGTTCGCGCCGGTCCAGAACGGGTGCGAGTCGGCGGTGACATCGACGGTGATCAGCGGATAGCTGTTGCCATCGGTCCACTCCGCGGTCCGGGTGCCGGTCGCGGTGGAACGGGTGAGGAAGCGTTTGCCGGTGCTCACGTCCTCGAAGATGACCGGATGGTAATCCGGATGGATTCCTGCCTTCATGGCCCTACCTTTCTGTCGCGCGCTGCTCGCCGGTCGGCGAGGCGCTGGATGCCGGGTCGGACTCGGTCCCGTCCGTGCACGGGTCCGCATGCCACTCGCCGAACGGGTCCTCCCACTGCGCCACCAATTCCGGCGCGCTGTGCACCAGCAGCAGTTCGGCGTCGTCGACCAGCGCCCAGTGCAGCGCGCGGCGAATCTCGTCGGCATCGCCGTCGCAGGTGAGGATGACCAGCGAGATGTCGCGGTCGCCGAACTGCTCGTCCCAGCGCAGCGCGGCCAGCGCCCGCCGGTCCGGGTCGGCGGCGGCCAGTTCGCGCGGTGACATCGCCGCCAGCCACGGCCCGGCCGAACCGACGCGCAGCCCGCCCCCGGCCGACTCCAGCCACACCACCTCGTCGGGCTGGGTGGCCAGCCAGATCCGGCCGCGCGCGGTGACCACGCCGTCGAACAGCACGTCCAGTGCCTCGTGCAGGCGGACGGGATGGAAGGGACGGTCGGTGGCGAACTCGATCAGGGTCACGCCGTGGTCGGTGTCCAGCGGCGGCTGCCCGCGCAGCAGCGGGGCGTGCGCGTCGAACAGGCGGCCGCGCCGGGAGTCCGCCGGGATCTCGGTGAGCAACGCCTCGATCCGCTCGGCATCCACCGCCTCCGGATCGTTCGCCCACACCCGCGGCGCCTGCGGCAGCAGCCGGTCCAGCACGGCGCTCAGCCGCGCCCGGTCGGCGTCGAGCGCGCCGTCCGCGCCCAGAACCACTGCGGCATCGGCGAATTCGACCTGGCCCACGGCGAGTTGCGCCACCGTCCGATCGTCGTCGGCGTCGGCCAGGCCGCGGTCGGCCAGGGTCTCCTCGCTCAGCGCGTCCGCCAGCCAGCCGCGCGCGTCCAAGCAGGTGACCACGGCCTCGACCCGCACATCGCGACCGGCCGGACCATCCACGCGGCCCACCACTCCGGCGACCGGAACATTCGCGATCGCATGGCACACCGCCTCCGCTTCGAACGCCGGATCCAGCGCGATCACGATGCGCCGTACCGAATCTCGCGCCGCCAACCGGCACAGCAGCGGCAGCAGATCCGCCCGCAGCGTGCAGGAAACGCACCCGTGCGCCAGCTCGTGCACGGTGCGGTGGTGAATCGTCTCTCCCGTCGGGTCCCCGAGCGGGAGGTAGGAGACGGTGCGGCGGACGATGCCCTCGTGCAGTTCGGTCAGGTCGTGCCGGACCACGACGGTGCCGGGCGTGTCCCGCAGCATCCGCGCCAGGTGATCCACGCCGGTCGTCGGCAGGCCGTCGAAACCGGCCAGCAGGACGACGGGCGTGCGGCGGTCGGGATGAGACAGCACCGGAACCCCTTTCGACAATGATTTTCATTTACCGCAGGCCCACGCTACAGTGTCGAGCGACTGTTGTCGAAAATGATTGTCATTGCGGTGTGGGCGACGGGTCCCGGCCCGGGAGCACCGCCATCGGATACAGGAGGCTCCTATGTCGGCTCACTGCCAGGTGACCGGTCGCAAGCCGGGATTCGGCAAGTCCGTCTCGCACTCGCATCGGCGGACCAACCGCCGCTGGGATCCCAATATCCAGCGCAAGACCTACCTCCTGCCCAGCGAGGGCCGCCGGATCACGCTGACCGTCTCGGCCAAGGGCATCAAGACCATCGACCGCGACGGCATCGAGGCGGTCGTCGCCCGGCTGCGCGCGCAAGGAGAGAAGATCTGATGGCCCGCAACGAGATCCGGCCGATCATCAAGCTGCGTTCCACCGCCGGCACCGGCTACACCTACGTCACCCGCAAGAACCGCCGCAACGACCCCGACCGCATGGTGATCCGTAAGTACGACCCGGTCATCCGCAAGCACGTCGACTTCCGCGAGGAGCGCTGACCAGTGGCGAAGAAGTCCAAGATCGCTCGTAACGAGCAGCGCGCCGTCGTGGTCGCCCGGTACGCCGAGCGGCGGGCGGAACTCAAGGAATTGATCCGCAAGCCCACGACTCCCGAACAACAGCGGGCCGCCGCGCGGGCCGCCCTGCAACGGCTGCCGCGCGATGCCAGTCCGGTACGATTGCGCAATCGGGACGCCACGGATGGACGCCCACGTGGTCATCTCCGGAAGTTCGGTCTCTCTCGCGTGCGTGTGCGCGAGCTGGCCCACCGGGGGGAGCTGCCCGGTGTGCACAAATCGAGCTGGTAGACCACCGCAGATCTCGTGCAGCTTGCGTACCCACGCCGGGCCCGGAACGCATGCCGAGAAAGGATACTGACATGGCCGTGAAGCGAGCACCGTCGAAGAAGGTCCGTGCCGAGCAGGCGCGCCGCCCGAAGAAGAATCCCCTCATCGCCGCCGGGGTCGAGATCGTCGACTACAAGGACGTGAACCTGCTGCGCACGTTCATCTCCGACCGCGGCAAGATCCGCAGCCGCCGCGTCACCGGACTGACCCCGCAGCAGCAGCGGCAGGTCGCCATCGCGGTCAAGAACGCGCGCGAGATGGCGCTGCTGCCGTTCACCAGCCGCTAGCCCGGCCGAACAATCAGAGTCCCACCCGAGCCCCCCGGTGTCGACGCGCCGGGGGGCTCGGGCTGCCCGCTAGGGTGAACGGCCATGAAACCGATCTCGGGACCACGTCGCCTCGCCGTCGCGGCCGCGGTGCTGTCGACCTTGGCCGCCGCGGCGTGCGGTGGCGCCGACAACGATGGCGCGCAAGCGGATACGAGCACCACCACCTCCTCGGGCCCGAGCACTCCCACCGAGCAGAGTCCGCCCCAGCCCGGCCGGATGTTCACCGCGAACCCGGCGATCACCGGCGCCCGGCCGATCCCGTTCGACAGTTGGAGCCGGGTCGCATCGGACCGCATCGCGGTCGACTTCCAGATCGGTTCGCCCGAGTGCTACGGCGTGGACGCGACCACCACCGAGACCGACAGCACGGTCACCGTCGAACTGCGCGCGGGCACGCTGCCGGAGGCAGCCGGTCGGATGTGCACGATGATCGCCGTGTTCGGCACGCTCGAGGTGCCGCTGAAACAACCGCTCGGTGATCGAAAAGTGCTCAGCGCCAGGTGAAAACGGCGAAAGCACAAATGCAAGAACAAATGAAGGTCTCACACAGAAGTTTCTTTGTGATGTACATCACTTCCTCGACCCGTGCTGCATTTATAGCGAAATGATCTGACACAATGGCCATGTGACCGGTGATACGTTCCCTGGCACAAGCCACCCTTACTCGCTCCCCGCCCCGGCTGGGATAGCGAAACCCGGGTGCCGGGATGAGGAAGGCCCGGTGGCTGGATGAGACGAAGCCCTGCGCGGAACGTGATTCCGTGCAGGGCTTCGGCTTTCGCGGGTGATCTCAGTGGGCGAAGTGCCGCGCGCCCGTCAGGTACATCGTCACACCGGCCTCGCGGCACGCGTCGATGGTCAACTGATCGCGCACCGAACCACCCGGCTGCACAATGGCTTTCACACCCGCCGCGATGAGCTGCTGGGGCCCGTCCGGGAACGGGAAGTAGGCGTCAGACGCCGCGACCGAGCCCTTGGCGCGATCACCGGCGCGCAGCACGGCCAGATGCACCGCGTCCACCCGGTTCACCTGTCCCATGCCCACACCCACCGAGGCGCCGTCGTGCGCCAGTAGGATCGCGTTCGACTTCACGGCTCGGCATGCGCGCCAAGCGAATTCGAGGTCGGCCAGCGTCGCCGCGTCGGCGGCCGCGCCCGCGGCCAGGGTCCAGTTGGCCGGGTCGTCGCCCTCGGCGTCGACGATGTCGGACTGCTGCAGCAGCGCGCCGCCGCTGATCGGCCGCAGCTCGACGCCGCCGCGCCGCGGCTCCCCCGCCACCAGGATGCGCACATTCTTCTTGCGCTGCAACACTTCCACCGCGCCGTCGGCGTAGGCCGGGGCCACGATCACCTCGGTGAAGATCTCGGCGACCTGCTCGGCCATCGCCACGGTCACCTCCCGGTTGGCCGCGATGACACCGCCGAACGCGCTGACCGGGTCGCAGGCGTGCGCCTTGCGGTGCGCCTCGGCGATATCGGCGCCGACCGCGATGCCACAGGGGTTGGCGTGCTTGACGATAGCCACCGCGGCGGCGCTGTGATCCCACGCCGCTCGCCAGGCGGCGTCGGCGTCGGTGTAGTTGTTGTACGACATCTCCTTGCCGTGCAACTGCGTCGCCTGCGCCAGCCCGGTGCGCCCGTCGTTGTTCGCGTACAGCGCGGCGGACTGGTGCGGGTTCTCGCCGTAGCGCAGCACCGCCTCGCGGGTCCAGGTGCCGCCCACCCAGCCCGGAAACTGCTGCGCGGCAGCGGGATCGGCCGAGAGCACACTCGTCATCCAGCTCGCCACCGCCACGTCGTAACTCGCGGTGTGCTGGAATGCCTTGGCTGCCAACGCGGTTCGATCGGCGAGGGTGAAGCCGCCGGACTTCACCGCGGCCAGCACGTCGTCGTAGTCACCGGTGTCGACGACCACGGCCACCGACGGGTGGTTCTTGGCCGCCGCGCGCACCATGGACGGGCCGCCGATGTCGATCTGCTCGACGCATTCGTCGGCGGTGGCGCCACTGGCCACGGTCTCGGTGAACGGGTAGAGGTTCACCACCACCAGTTCGAACGCCTCGACCCCGAGTTCGGTCAGCTGGTCGGCGTGCTCCTGCTTGCGCAGGTCGGCCAGGATGCCGGCGTGCACCCGCGGATGCAGCGTCTTGACCCGGCCGTCCAGGGTTTCCGGAAATCCGGTCAGGTCCTCCACCTTGGTCACCGGGATACCGGCGTCGGCGATGCACGCCGCGGTCGAGCCCGTCGACACCAGTTCCACGCCGGCGGCGTGCAACCCGGTGGCGAGTTCGACCAGTCCCGTCTTGTCGTAGACGCTGACCAGCGCCCTGTTGATCGGCTTGCGCTCACTCACCGGAGAACTCGCTCATCTGGGATAACTGCCTTTCGTCCATCGGAGACAATGCCTCGGGTCGCGACGGCGGCCACCACCTCGGCCAGCAACCGTCGCTCCACCACCTTGATCCGCTCGTGCAGGGTCGTCTCGTCGTCGCCGGGCAGCACCGGCACCGCCTCCTGCGCCAGGATCGGCCCCGTGTCGACACCGGCGTCGACCAGGTGGACGGTGGAACCGGTCACCCGCACCCCGTAGGCCAGCGCGTCGCGCACCCCGTGCGCGCCGGGGAAGGACGGCAGCAGCGCGGGATGGGTATTGATGGTCCGGCCGCCGAAGCGTTCCAGGAACGCCGGGCCGAAGATCTTCATGAAACCGGCCGACACCACCAGATCGGGTTCGTACGCCGCGACCGCCGCGGTCAGCGCCACGTCCCAGGCCGCGCGATCGGGATGGTCGGCGACGGCGACCCGGAAATGCGGGATTCCGGCGGCTTCGGCGTGTTCGGTTGCGGCACAGGCCCGGTCGACGCCGACGGCGATCACACGCGCGGGGTAGTCCGGTTGGCCGGTGGCCTCGACGAGCGACCGCAGCAGCGACCCGGCGCCCGAGGCGAGTACGACGACGGTCGCGGGCGCCGTCGGAGGCACCAGGCGGGCGGGCGGGGTCGTCAGCGCTCTACTCCCTGCGTGTCGGGGGCTACAGGAGGCGGCGGCAACGAAGTACCACCGCGGTAGAGCCTAACGACCGTCGGTTCGGCGGCTTTCGGGCAGGTCCGCCTCTACCACTTCGGCGTCCAGAATGTCGGCCGTTTCGTCGGCGAAGCCGGCGCCGGGACCGAACCGGCCGCCCAGCGCGCGCTGCTCCTCGACCAGTTCGCCCTCGACCACCTCGGCATCGCCGCGGTAACCGGCGTACCGGTCGCCGCCGTACCCGGCCCCGCGCTCGTCGTAGGCGTAGCTCTCGGCGTAACCGTCGGCGTAGTCGTCCTCGGCATAGCTGTCGTCGGCATAGCTGTCGTCGGCCGCGTAATCGTCGTATCCGAACGCCGACGGCGCGATGTCCGGCCGGAACCGCCGCGCGTAGCACAGGGCGGCATACCCGGGAATCGCCAGCCACGCGAAGAACAGCACGGTCGCCGGGAGCAGGGCGGGGCCGAGGTAGCCGAACGACCCGACCACACCTCCCGCCAGACCGCCGAAGACGACGGCCAGCAGGGCGGCCAGCCCCGCCGCCGTCAGCGTCGCCCACGGCGCCCGCGCCTCATCGTAAGAGCTTCGGGCACAGTCGATTCCGTTCAGCACGCCGAGTACCAGCGGGACGACCAGCAGCACCGGCCACCATCCGGCGGCGGGGCCGGACGGTACCGCGGCCAGAACCGGCAGGCCCGGCACCGGCGCACCGGAGACGGTGAAGACGCTCAGTCCGCCCGCGCCGATATGCGCCTGCGCGCCGAGCAGCACGGCCGCCGAGCCGATCACCACATTCGGCAGATACGCCACCGACAGCAGCGTCAGACCCAGCACACCGGCCACGTTGCCCGCGGCGTCGTAGGTGTCGCCGATGCGCGACCAGTGCGCGAGGAACGAGAGCAGCGTGAGCGCGGTCGCCACCACCAGCAGCCGCCCGCCCGCCCGCAGCGCCGCCCGAGCGCCCGGCGCCACCCACTCCGGCAGATAGGCGAAGGCCAACTCGCGCAAGGGATTCGGCCGACTCGCGATACCGGCCACCGCGGCGACCAGATGCAGCCCGAGCACCCACCCGAACGCCGCGAGGGTCGCGGGCGGCTGCAGCGCCACGACGGCCGATGCGTCCTCGGCCACGGCCAGGCAGACCGCGGTGATCAACAGCGGCCCGGCCAGCGCGGCACCGACGATCCAGCCCAGATCGGCGCGCGAGGCGTCGGGCTCCACCGCCCGGGCGCAGTCCCGCGCGACCGACCACAGCATCAGCGCGGTCGGCAGCAGCGGCAGCAGTCCCAGCGATGTCTTGCCGATCACCAGCGGAACCTGGTGCACGCCCAGCCAGCCTGCGGCGATCGCCCCGGAGGCGCCGGTCATACCGCTGTCGGCCGCCCACAACGTGACCAGGACCAGCACCACCACGGTGACCATCGTGAAGCTGGCCGTGCGGGCGGCGATGAACAGCAGGATCTTGGCCCGCTCCGGGCTCAGCGAGAGAAAGACGGTGTCCTCGGGCGGCGTGCGGGACGGCGACGATCTCATGACACCACCTTGCCGGACGCTCGGCCTCGAACGACCGGCCACGGCCGCGCGCCACGGCCACCGGACAACTCGCTCACAAGGATTCAGCGTGACAGCTCGAAACGCGTCGGCGAGTCAGGCGCGCCGGATACGGCACGGCCCGACTCGCCGATACGCGTTGTTACTTCTGGTCGTCCTCGGGGCGGAACGCCTTGGTGGCGTCCGCGGCCGGGTTCGACGCCTGGCTCTCGCCGAACGGCTGGGCCTGCCCGCTCTGCCCGGACTGCCCGCTCTGGCCGAAGTTCAGCGAGCCGTACTGCTGACCGGGCTGCGCCGAGATGTGCTGAGTGGCGTTCTCGTCGCCGGTCGGCTGCTGCGGGCGCTGCGGCTGCGCACCGTAGGGCGACTGCGCCCCCGGCTGCGCGCCGTACTGCTGGCCGCCGCCGTACTGGCCGGGCTGACTCGGCTGCTGCCCGTAGGAGGGCTGCTGCCCGTACTGCGACTGGCCCTGCTGGCCGTAGGACTGCTGTCCGTACTGACCGTAGGACTGCTGCTGCTGCGCCTGCTGACCCTGCGCCTGCTGACCCTGCGCCTGCTGACCGTAGCCCGGCTGGCCGAACTGGCCGTAGGACTGCTGCCCCTGCTGACCGTACGCCTGCCCCGACTGGCCCTGACCGTAGGACTGCTGGCCCGGCTGGCTGTAGCCGTACCCGCCCGCGGTCGCCGCCTTGGGCGCCGGTGCCGACAGGATGCCGGACTCGAACAGCACCGCGACCACCGCGGCCGCGGTCTGCACCAGGCCCAGGAACAGCACCACCCAGGCGCCCCACGCCAGGCTGATCTCGTCGGGCAGGCTGAACGACTGGAACAGCAGGCCCAGGAAACCGGCGGCGCTGGCCGCGGCGGCCGCACCGACCCAGTTCTGCTTGGGCAGCAGCGACAGGGCCGCGAGCAGACCGCCGAGCAGCAGGAACACCAGCAGCGGCGAGATGCCGACGGCCTTGAAGAAGGTCTCCGACTGCGCCTCGGTCTTGACGCCCATGCCGAGATCCTGGGCCTTCGTCGAGGCGAAGGCGGTGAATCCCAGCAGGAAGTTGATGACGCCCAGCGCCGCGACACCCACGGTCAAGAAGAACGGCAGCCCCTTGGCACTCGCGCCACTCGACTCCGTCGCGCCGGATCCAGCACCGGCACTACTTCCCGTCTGGCCGAAGCTGGGCGCGGAGGAGGGCGTCGGTGCGGGCGCGTTGTACCCGGAGCCCCCGGTCGGGTATGACATGTGGTCGTCTCCTATCGAGTCCTTCATGGTCTACACGGCTGGATGCCCTCACTGACGCTACTGCAATCGAGCCGCCTGGTCACGGGCACCGCATCCCGGCCGATCCTCGCAGATCCCGCCGTGAACCCGCAGCCCGCCCGAATCGTGAGGCAAGCGAGGCGAACGGAGGTATCCGAATGGATCTGAACGAGATGTTCTGCATGGTGGTGCGCACACTCGGCCTGTGCCACCTGCTGCCCGCACCCTGAGCCCCTCCCGTCGTTCCGGCCAAGAGCATGCCGGGACGAGGTGCCGAATATCGAAGGCCGCCTTCCCAAGACGGGGGAGGCGGCCTTCGAGCGTGTCGCCGTGGCTCAGGCGGTGACGCTGGCCTTCTCCAGGATGGCCCGGGCCAGAGCGGCGGTCTCGGACGGCGTCTTGCCGACCTTCACGCCCGCGGCCTCCAGCGCGTCCTTCTTCGCCGCGGCGGTGCCCGACGAACCGGAGACGATGGCGCCCGCGTGGCCCATGGTCTTGCCCTCCGGGGCAGTGAAGCCCGCGACGTAGCCGACGACCGGCTTGGTCACGTTGGCCTTGATGTAGGCCGCGGCCCGCTCCTCGGCGTCGCCGCCGATCTCGCCGATCATGACGATGAGCTTGGTCTCCGGATCCTTCTCGAACGCCTCGATGGCATCGATGTGAGTGGTGCCGATGACCGGGTCACCACCGATGCCGATGGAGGTCGAGAAGCCGAAATCGCGCAGCTCGTACATCATCTGGTAGGTCAGGGTGCCGGACTTGGAGACCAGGCCGATCGGGCCCTTGCCGGTGATGTTGGCCGGGGTGATGCCGACCAGCGCCTCGCCCGGGGTGATGATGCCGGGGCAGTTGGGGCCGATGATCCGGGTCTTGTTGCCCTTCTCCACGTTGTAGGCCCACGCGTAGGCGGTGTCCTGCACCGGGATGCCCTCGGTGATGACCACCAGCAGCGGGATCTCCGCGTCGATGGCCTCGATGATGGCGTCCTTGGCGAACTTCGGCGGCACGAAGGCGATCGAGACGTCGGCCCCGGTCTCCTTGATGGCCTCGGCGACGCCGCCGAACACCGGCAGCTCGACGGCGTTGCCGTCCTTGTCGGTGTGCGAGACGGTGGTGCCGGCCTTGCGGGCGTTGACGCCGCCGACGACCTGGGTACCCGCCTTGAGCATCAGCGCGGTGTGCTTGGTGCCCTCGCCGCCGGTGATGCCCTGGACGATGACCTTGGAGTCCTTGTTCAGGAAGATAGACATTTGACCTGTTTCCTTACTTGGCCGCGCCAGTAGTAGATGCCGCCAGCTCGGCCGCTTTGTCCGCGCCTTCGTCCATTGTCTGCGCCAGCGTCACCAGCGGGTGGTTGGCGTCGGCGAGAATCTTGCGGCCCTCTTCGACGCGGTTGCCGTCGAGCCGGACGACCAGCGGCTTGTTGGCCTCGCCGCCCAGGATCTCCAGGGCCTTCACGATGCCGTTCGCCACGGCGTCACACGCGGTGATGCCGCCGAACACGTTCACGAACACGCTCTTGACCTGCGCGTCGTTCAGGATGACGTCGAGACCGTTGGCCATCACCTCGGCCGAGGCGCCGCCACCGATGTCGAGGAAGTTGGCCGGCTTCACGCCGTTGTGGTTCTCCCCGGCGTAGGCGACCACGTCCAGGGTGGACATGACCAGGCCCGCGCCGTTGCCGATGATGCCGACCTCACCGTCGAGCTTGACGTAGTTGAGGTCGTTCTCCTTGGCCTTGAGCTCCAGCGGATCGGTGGCGTCCCGGTCCGCGAACTCGGCGTGGTCGGCGTGGCGGAAATCGGCGTTCTCGTCCAGGGTGACCTTGCCGTCCAGTGCCAGGATCTCGTTCTCCGGGGTGCGGACGAGCGGGTTCACCTCGACCAGGGTGGCGTCCTCGTTGACGAACACCTCCCACAGCTTCTGGATGGTCACCGCGGCCGCGTCCAGCACGTCGGCGGGCAGATGACCCTGCTCGGCGATGGAACGGGCGAACGCCAGATCCACACCCTTGACCGCGTCGACCGGCACCTTGGCCAGGCGATCCGGCTTGGTGGCGGCGACCTCTTCGATCTCCATGCCGCCCTCGACCGAGCACATGGCCAGGTAGGTGCGGTTGGCGCGGTCGAGCAGGAAGGAGATGTAGTACTCCTCGGCGATGTCCTTCGCCTCGGCGACCAGGATCTTCTTGGTGACGTGGCCCTTGATGTCCAGGCCCAGGATGTTCGAGGCGTGGGTGAAGGCGTCCTCGGGGGTGGCGGCGTACTTCACGCCGCCCGCCTTACCACGGCCACCGACCTTGACCTGCGACTTGATCATCACAGGCTTGCCGATTTCGGTCGCGATCGCACGGGCGTCCTCGGCCGAGTCCGTGACCCGGCCTTCCGACGAAGGCACTCCGTGCTTCACGAAGAGCTCCTTCGCCTGATATTCGAAGAGATCCATGTACTCACCGTCTCGTCTGCGTTGTTGTACAACGACTTTGTTGGCGGCCCGTCGTCGGAGGCGGGTCGGGTCGGACTCTAATCAGTCACATGGACGGGAAATCAGCCGCATACAGCCTAAGTGGCGCAGGTCACGGGACTGCATACCGGGCGGTAAAAGCGCTGGCCAAGGCTACCGGCGAGTAGGTTGGCGGAACCGCGGCAGGTCGAGCCGGACAAGCTCGATCCGGGGGGCCGATTACTACGAATCGTCGTCGAGTACGCTCACCCCAATGCCCACTCGACAGTGAGATATTCCCTGGCGTTATCGTGATCAATCTCACATGTCAGGACAGAAGGACCGCAGCGCTTGCCGAGCTGCAATCGTTTCGTTACCGTCGATGCGGTCGATGTCACAGCACGGTCACGACGTCGGCGGGAACAATACGCCCCGCAGACGACAACCTCGCGTAACCACGGTGAGACTCGGAGACGACACAGGAGGACGGCAGGCTTGTTGCAGCACAGCGCTCCGCAGGTAGAGAGCCGCTCCGCAGGCGACCCGTCCGCCGCATCCCGTAACTCCGAGCCGGGCCGGCGCCGATGACCGCCGAGCCGTATCAGCACGGACATCGCGCCCAGTCCGCCCGGCGTTACCGGCAGGACGGCGACCATCCCTTCGGCGGTGTCGAGTTCGGTTCCTACACCGGCGCGGCAGCCGTCCCCGCCCAACACGGCTGGAGCGCCCCGACCTCAGCCGAATGGAACAACACTCCCGCCGAGAACCCGTGGGACACACCGTCCCACGCCCCCGCGGAGAACCCATGGGGCACCTCGTCGCCCGAGACCCCGGCCTGGGATTCCTGGGGTACGCCGGACGACTCCGCGTCCGACCAGGGCGATTACGACTACGACTACCGCGCCGCCGACGACGAGTCGAGCACGCACAGCGGCTGGTCGCATACCGACCCGGGGCTCGCGGCCATCGCCGACGACGCGCCCGCCCGTCCGCAACGCATCGCTGCCCGGCGCCCCGGCGCGCACCGGATGCCCGCGCCGCCCGCCGCGCTCAAGGGCCGCGCGGCCGTCGTCGCGGTGGCCGCGGGCGCGGTCGTCGCCGCCGGGCAGGCGACCATGCAGTCGACGGGCCAGAGCCCCACCTCGACCACCGACTACCAGGCCGACGGTCAGGTACACGAGATCGCGGCGCAAGCCGTGAGCGTCGCCGACCCGGCCGCCGCCGCCGGGTCACAGCAGCACTCCTCGCAGCTGGTCAGCGTGGCCCCCGTGACCGATATCAGCCAATTCAGCGACATCCTGCAGCACGGTGAGCAGTTCGCGGCCGACCTGGCCGCCCAGGAGGCCGCCAAGCTCAAGCCGCTGTACACGAAGTTCGCCTACGGCAATTACACCTCCAGCTTCGGATTCCGTTGGGGCGCACCGCACGAGGGCGTGGATATCGCCGCCCCCATCGGCACCCCCATCTACGCCGTCGAGGACGGCACCGTCATCGACGCCGGGCCGGCCTCCGGTTTCGGCATGTGGGTGCGCCTGCGCCACGACGACGGCACGGTCACCGTGTACGGCCACGTCGACACCACGACGGTCAGCGTCGGCCAGCGGGTGATGGCGGGCGACCAGATCGCCACCGTCGGTAACCGCGGCTTCTCCACCGGCCCGCACTGCCACTTCGAGGTCCACCCCAACGGCGGCTCCGCCATCGACCCCATCCCCTGGCTGGCCTCCCGCGGAATCTCCCTGGGCCCCGAACGCGACTGAACCCCAACCCCTGTCCCCTTCTCTGGCCTGTCCCCTTCTCTGGGGGGGAACTCAGGGGAAGGGGGCTCGCTACAGCTTGACCAGGGTTCGGCTGTACTGGGGAATGAGGCGGATTTTTCCTGCCGTGCCGAAATCGATGGTGACCGTGGCCAGGGCGCCGAAACCCTCGGCGGCGACGACTCGGCCCAGGCCGTACTTGTCGTCGCTGACGCGGTCGCCGACTGCGAGCACCAGATCCGTGTTGTTGCGTTTGCCGGAGCCGCCGGGTGCCGGGCGGCGGGGGCCGCGGTCGCGCAGGCCCGGGCGCTGGTCCCAACCGTCGCCGCGGGTCCAATCCCGTTCCAGCCCATCGTCGTCGCCGCGACGGCGGAACCCGCGGGTGACCGTGGCAGCGGGCTCGAGGCGCTGCCAGTCGACCAGGTGGCCCGGGATCTCCTGCAGGAAGCGCGATTCCGGGTTCGACACCGGCTGCCCCCAGCCCGATCGCACCACCGCGCGGGTGAGGTACAGCCGGCGACGGGCCCGGGTGATGCCGACGTAGGCGAGGCGGCGCTCCTCGGCCAGCTCGGTCGGGTCGCCGAGGGCCCGCATGTGCGGGAACTGGCCGTCCTCCCAGCCCGTCACGAACACCACCGGAAACTCCAGGCCCTTGGCGGTGTGCAGGGTCATCATCGTCACCACGCCCGAGCCCTCGTCGGGAATCTGGTCGGTGTCGGCGACCAGCGACACTCGTTCGAGGAAGGCCGCCAGCGAGCCCGGCTCCGGCTCACCCTCCGCGGCCTCGAGCACCAGGCCCTCCGCCCGGGCGGCCTCCACGTTGTTGCGCGCCTCGGAGCTGAATTCCCGGGCGACGCTGACCAATTCGTTGAGGTTGTCCAGGCGGGCGCCGTCCTGCGGATCGTCGGAGGCCTCGAGTTCGGCGCGGTAGCCGGTACGTTCCAGCACCGCCTCGACCACATTGCCGACATCGGGGAAGTCCAGATCCTCTTGCGCTCCGGCCGCCCTGATCCCGTCCAGCATGTCCATGAATCCCGCGATGGCCCGCTGCGCCCGTGTATTCAACAGCGCCACTGTGCCGTCGGCGGCGTCGCGCAGGGCGGCGGCGAAACCGATGCCACGCTGCTCGGCGTGCACGACCACGCACGCCTCGGCGCGGTCGCCGATGCCGCGGCGCGGGGTGTTGAGGATGCGGCGCAGACTCACCGCGTCGTCCGGATTCTCCAGCACACGCAGATAGGCGACGATGTCGCGGACCTCTTTGCGCTCGTAGAACCGGACACCGCCGACCACCTTGTAGGGCAGGCCCATCCGGATGAAGATCTCCTCCAGCGCCCGGGAGTTGTTGTTGGTGCGGTAGAAGACCGCCACGTCGCTATAGTTGTAGTCACCCTGGTCGACCAGGCGGTCGATCTCGCGGGCCACGAACGACGCCTCGTCGTGCTCGTTGTCGGCGACATAGCCGACGATCAGGTCGCCGTCGCCGGAGTCTGTCCACAGCTTCTTCTCGCGGCGACCCTCGTTCTTGGAGATCAGCGAGTTGGCGGCGGACAGGATGTGCTGGGTGGAGCGGTAGTTCTGTTCCAGCAGAATGGTTTCCGCGTCCGGGAAATCGCGCTCGAATTCCTCGATGTTGCGGATGGTGGCGCCGCGGAAGGCGTAGATCGACTGGTCGGCGTCACCGACGACGCACAGTTCGCTGGGCGGCACGAAGTCGTCGCGGCGCACCGGGCTGAACTCCGGGTCGGCGGCGGCCGCCCCGGCGTCGGCGTCGTCGACCTCGGCCGCGGCGTGATGGCCGACCAGCTCCCGGATCAGTACGTACTGCGCGTGGTTGGTGTCCTGGTACTCGTCGACCAGCACGTGCCGGAACCGGCGACGGTAGTACTCGGCGACCTGCGGGTGGTGCTGCAGCAGCGCGACCGTCTCGCCGATCAGGTCGTCGAAGTCCAGGGCGTTGGCCGCGCGCAGCCGCCGCTGGTACTCGGTGTAGACCTGCGCGACGATGCCGGGCAGCTCGCTCTCGTCGGATTCCGCGTCGGCCGAGGCGGTTTCGGGGTCGATGAGCTCGTTCTTGAGATTCGAGATGGCGGTGGCCAGCAGGCGCGGCGAGTACTTCTTCGGGTCCAGGTCCTGATCGCGGATGATCATGGCGAGCAGACGGCGCGAATCGTCGGCGTCGTAGATGGAGAAGTTGGAATTGCGGCCCGGCAGCAGCCCGGCCTGGGTGCGCAGGATCCGCACGCAACTGGAGTGGAACGTGGACACCCACATGTTGGTGGCGCGCGGACCGACCAGACCGATCACCCGCTCGCGCATCTCGGCGGCGGCCTTGTTGGTGAAGGTGATGGCCAGGATCTGGCCCGGTGTCACGCCGCGAGCCGCCAGCAGATAGGCGATGCGGCGGGTGAGCACGGCCGTCTTGCCCGAACCCGCGCCCGCCACGATCAGCAGCGGCGAGCCCGAATGCACCACCGCCGCCCGCTGCTGCGGATTCAAGCCCTCGAGCAACCCCGCGGCCCGGTTCCGCTCGTCCCCCTCGGTCCGCTCCGGGCGTTCGGAATCTGCCGGTTCCGAAGCAGAGCGTGTCTTGTCAGCCACCGTCGTCTCCATCGTCCATCCACGCTACCGGCGGGCACCGACAACCTGTAGTCCGGTCGCGTCCCCGGCAGGGACCGCAACGAAGAACTGTTTGGCTCGCCCCGGGGCCCGTGGCAGACTGGCGGCATGACCAGCGCTCTCGCGTCCGCTTCCGCTCGGCTGATCACAACCTGTCGTGGTCACCGACCTCGCACCTGAGCGCGTATTTCGACGGGGGACAATGAAAGGCCCACCGGGTCTGTTTCACGGTGAAAGAACCGATCGGTAACGGGGTGGGGCCGCGCACCGATCGAAGTTCTGACACGAGGAGAGAAAGTATGAGTACCTCTACGACCGAGACCGGGTCCGACTCCGCGCTGCCCAGCAGCGAGGCGGAGATCGATAAGCTCCGCAAGGAGATCGACCGGCTCGACGCCGAGATCCTCGCCGCGGTCAAGCGGCGCACCGAGATTTCGCGGATCATCGGCCGCACCCGGATGGCCAACGGCGGACCGCGCCTGGTCCACTCGCGGGAGATGAAGGTGCTGGAGCGGTTCAGCGAACTCGGCCAGGAAGGCCACACCCTCGCCATGCTGCTGCTGCGCCTCGGCCGCGGCCGCCTCGGCCACTGACCACGCGCGGCGTTCCCGAGCGCCGCTGCCCCAGAGACCGCCCCGGTGTTTTCGCCCGGGGCGGTTTTCTTCTGTCCGGATGCCGCGCTACGGCAGTGCGATGTACTTGGTGGACAGATATTCGTCGATGCCCTCGAAACCGCCCTCACGGCCGAATCCGGACGCCTTGACGCCACCGAAGGGCGCGGCGGGATCGGAGATGACACCGCGGTTGATGCCGACCATGCCGGATTCCAGGCCCTCGGCGATGCGCAGGGCGCGGTCCAGATTCCGGGTGTAGGCGTAGGCGACGAGACCGAATTCGGTGTCGTTGGCGGCGGCCAGACCCTGCTCCTCGGTGTCGAAGCCGACGATCGGCGCAACTGGGCCGAAGACCTCTTCGCGCAATATGCGAGCCGACTCGGGCACATCGGACAGGATCGTCGCCGGGAAGTAGTAACCCGGACCGCCGGGAGCCTTGCCGCCGATGGCGACCTGCGCGCCCTTGGCGACCGCGTCGTCCACCAGTTCGGTGACGGTGTCGAGCTGGTCCTGGTTGATCAGCGGGCCCAGCGTGGTGGCCGGGTCGCTGCCGGGGCCGAGTTTCACCTCGCCCATCGCGGCGACGAATTTCTCGGTGAATTCCGCGCGCACCGCGTTGTGCACGTGGAAACGGTTGGCGGCGGTGCACGCCTCGCCGCCGTTGCGCAGCTTGGCGAGCATGGCGCCCTGCACCGCGGCGTCCACGTCGGCGTCGTCGAAGACCACGAACGGGGCGTTGCCGCCCAGCTCCATCGACGTGCGCAGCAGGCCGTGCGCGGACTTCTCCACCAGCTTGCGGCCGACCTCCGTGGAACCGGTGAACGTCAGCTTGCGCAGGCGCGAATCGGTGAGCAGGGGCTCGGTGACAGCCCCGGACCGGCTGCTGGTGATCACCGACAGCACGCCCTCGGGCAGGCCCGCCTCGGCACACAACCGCGCCAGCAGCAGCATGGTGAGCGGGGTGGCCGAGGCCGGTTTGACGATCATGGTGCAACCGGCCGCGAGGGCCGGGCCGATCTTGCGCGTTCCCATGGCGAGCGGGAAGTTCCAAGGCGTGATCGCCAGGCAGGGACCGACCGGCTGCTTGTGCACCACGATGCGGCCGGTGCCGGTGGGCGCGGTCTGGTAGCGGCCGTGGACGCGCGCGGCCTCCTCGCTGAACCAGCGGAAGAATTCGGCGCCGTAGCGCACCTCGTTGCGGCTCTCCGGCAGTGCCTTGCCCATTTCCAGGGTCATCAACAGCGCCAGGTCCTCGGTGCGTTCGACGAGGCGCTCGTAGACCGCGCGCAGGATCTCCGCGCGGTCGCGGGCCGTGGTGGCGGCCCATTCGCCCTGTGCCGCGACCGCGGCGTCGAGGGCGCGGACCGCGTCCGCCGGAGCGGCGTCGGCCACGTGGGCCAGCGGCTCGCCCGTCGCCGGATTCTCGACCGGGAACGTCGCGCCGCCGGTGGCGTCCACCGGCCCGCCGATCCACAGTTGCGTAGGGACTGAATCGAGGAGTTCGCGTTCGGACACCATGCCCCAAGCCTACGAGCCACCGACATCACTCGCCGGAACCAGCGCGGTACGCATCGGGTGGGTAATGTCGAAAGCTGTGAGCAGCGACATCACCGCGACGGCGGCCTGGCGGAAACTGCGCGATCATCATTCGGCCATTGCCGACCGGCACCTGCGCGAGTTCTTCGCCGAAGATCCGGAGCGCGGGCGGGACCTCACCATCGAGGTCGCCGACCTGCACATCGACTACAGCAAGCACCGCGTCACCCGCGAAACCCTCGATCTGCTGGTCGAATTGGCCGAGGCGGCGGGGGTGGCCCGGCGGCGCGACGCGATGTTCGCAGGCGAGCACATCAACACCTCGGAGGACCGCGCGGTCGGGCACGTCGCGCTGCGGCTCCCGGCCGGTGTGCCGATGACCATCGACGGCGCGGACGCCGGGGCCGAAGTGCACGAGGTGCTGCGCCGGATGGGCGAGTTCACCGACGCGCTGCGCTCGGGGCAGTGGCGCGGCGCGACCGGCGAGCGCATCCGCACGGTGGTGAACATCGGCATCGGCGGTTCGGATCTGGGCCCGGTGATGGTCCATCAGGCGCTGCGGCACTATGCCGACGCGGGCATCTCGGCGCGGTTCGTCTCCAACATCGATCCGGCGGACCTGACCGCGAAGCTCGCCGGCCTCGACCCGGCGACCACGCTGTTCATCGTTGCGTCCAAGACGTTTTCGACGTTGGAGACGCTGACCAACGCGACGGCCGCGCGCCGGTGGCTGGTCGCCGCGCTGGGCGAGGACGCGGTCGCCAAGCATTTCGTGGCGGTGTCCACCAACGCCGAGCGGGTGTCGGCGTTCGGCATCGACACCGCCAATATGTTCGGCTTCTGGGACTGGGTCGGCGGGCGCTATTCGGTGGATTCGGCGATCGGTCTGTCGGTGATGGCGACCGTCGGCAGGGAACGGTTCGCCGAGTTCCTGGCCGGGATGCACAGCGTGGACGAGCACTTCCGGACCGCTCCCCTGGCCGCCAACGCGCCGGTGCTGCTGGGCCTGCTCGGGGTGTGGTACTCGAACTTCTTCGGCGCGGAATCGCGTGCGGTGCTGCCGTATTCGAACGATCTCGCCCGCTTCCCGGCCTATCTGCAACAGCTGACGATGGAGTCCAACGGCAAGTCGGTGCGTGCCGACGGGACTCCGGTCACCACGTCGACCGGCGAGATCTTCTGGGGCGAGCCCGGCACCAACGGGCAGCACGCCTTCTATCAGTTGCTGCATCAGGGCACGCGGCTGATCCCGGCGGATTTCATCGGCTTCGCCCGGCCCACCGACGATCTGCCGACCCGCGACGGCACCGGCAGCATGCACGACATCCTGATGAGCAACCTGTTCGCCCAGACCAAGGTGCTCGCGTTCGGCAAGACCGCGGCCGAGATCGCCGCCGCGGGCACCGACCCGAAGCTGGTGCCGCACAAGGTGATGCCGGGCAACCGGCCCACCACCGCGATCCTCGCCGAGCGGCTCACCCCGGCGGTGGTGGGGCAGCTGATCGCGCTCTACGAGCATCAGGTGTTCGTCGAGGGCACGATCTGGGGCATCGACAGTTTCGATCAGTGGGGCGTGGAACTGGGCAAGCAGCAGGCCCTCGAACTGGAACCGCTGCTGACCGCCCCGGAGGAGCCGGCGCCGCAATCGGATTCGTCGACCGATGCCCTGATCCGGTGGTACCGCGCGCGCCGGTGAGACGGGTACCGCCGGTCAGCGTGGGAGCAGGTCCGCGAGTGCCTCGTCCAGGGTCGGATAGTCGAAACGAAAACCGGTGTGCGGCAGCACTTCCGACGTGGCGTGCCGTCCGGTCCAGCCGAGCGCGGGGTCGGAGCGGAGGACGATCGCGCCCAGGCGTAGGAGCGGAATCGGCGTCAGCGGTGCGGGCGGCGCAGACGACGACGCAGGACGGTCATCAGGTCGCGGTTGCGGACCGGGAAATCCGCTGCGGCGACGAGAATTCCGTTCGGCAGCGTCACCTCCGGGTCGAGGCCGAGCGCGGCGCGAACCAGACGCAGCCAGTCGTCGACGTGAATCCAGCTGAACCACTGGTCGCCCCGGCCGATGCGGCCACCCGGCCCCATCCTCGTCAGCCCGGCCAGGCGCAGCAGCGCGGGCGCGGCCGGGTCCAGCACGATGGAGGTGCGCAGGATGGTCCATCGTTCGGCCGCCGCGCCCGCGAAGGCCCGCTCCCACGGGTCGGCGACGCCGGTCATCTGCGGCAGGCCGATCGGCAGCGGAGTTGTTTCCGTGCAACGCATCTCACCGGCATCGGACCAGATGGCCGTGGTGGAGCCCCGGATCCAGTAGTCGACCTGGACGCTAAACCCGGGCACCGCGCGCCGGAAGCGTGTGCTTGCTCATAGCAGTAGCGCCCTCAGACGAAGGCGCGCTCGATGATGGCTCCGGTGTCGGCGCCGACCGGCAGCGTCCCGAACGCGATGCCCCAGTCGCCGCCGAATCTGGTGGCGCAGAAGGCATCCGCGACCGCGGCGTGGCCGTGGCGGACCAGCTGCGCCCCTTGCAGCACCAGCGCCATCAACTCGACCACCCGGCGGGCGCGGTATTCGATGTCGGTCAGGTCGGTGAGTTCCTTGCCGATGCGGTCGATCGCGTCGTCCAGATGGCGGTTGCCGCCTCGCGCCAGGGAGACCTCGTTGAAATAGGCCTCCACCGTTTCGGGCTGGCGGCCCATCGCACGCAGCGCGTCCAGCGCCGCGACATTCCCCGAGCCCTCCCAGATCGACATCAGCGGCGCCTCCCGATACAACCGCGGCATCCCGGATTCCTCGACATATCCGTTGCCGCCCAGGCATTCCAGCGCCTCGGCGGCGTGCGCGGGCGCACGCTTGCAGACCCAGTACTTGGTGACCGCCAGCGCGATGCGGCGCAGCGCCGCCTCGGCCGGATCGGCGGCGGCGCGGTCGGTGGCGCCGGCCAGCCGCATCATCACCGTGGTCGCCGCGTCGGACTCGATCACCAGATCCGCGAGCACATTGCGCATCGCGGGCTGGTCGATGAGCTTGGCGCCGAAGGCATCCCGATGCCGCGCGTGATGCACCGCGTGCACCACCCCCACCCGCATGCCGGTGGCCGAACCGATCACGCAGTCCAGCCGGGTCATGTTCACCATCTCGATGATGGTCTTCACCCCGGCGCCCTCCGCGCCGACCAGCCAGCCCACCGCGTTCTCGTACTCGATCTCGGAGGAGGCGTTGGACTTGTTGCCGAGTTTGTCCTTGAGCCGTTGCAGCCGAAGCGGATTGCGGCTGCCGTCGGGCAGCACCCGGGGCAGCAGGAAACACGACAGCCCGCCGGGCGCCTGGGCGAGGGTGAGGAACATGTCCGACATCGGCGCGGAGGTGAACCACTTGTGCCCGACGATGCGGTAGGTGCCGTCGGGCTGGGGCGTGGCCGTCGTGGTGTTGGCCCGCACGTCGGAGCCGCCCTGTTTCTCCGTCATCGACATGCCCGCGATCAGACCGGACTTGGCCGACGGCTCGCGCAGCCCGAAATCGTATGTGCGCGAACCCAATAGCGGCTCGAACCGGGCGGAGAGCTCGCGATTGTGCCGTAGCGCGGGGACGACCGCGTAGGTCATCGAGATCGGGCACATGTGACCGGCGTCGGCCATGCCCCAGGTGTAGAACTTGGCCGCGCGGGCGGTGTGCGCGCCGGGCCGGTCGTCGAGCCAGGGGCTGCCGTGCAGGCCGTGGGCGACGGCCACCCGCATCAGCTCGTGCCAGTACGGGTGGAACTCCACCTCGTCGACGCGGTGGCCGTAGCGGTCGTGGGTGTGCAGCACCGGCGGGTTGCCGTCGGCCAGCCGCCCCCACTCCTGGGCCTCGGAACCGCCCGCGAGCGCGCCCAATTCGCGCACCTCGGCCTCGGCCCAGCCCGCACCCTCCCGATGCAGCCCCTCGAGCAGGGCGGGGTTGCGGGAGAAGTCGAACGGGACGAGGTCGGGGACCTGGTTGAACACTTCGTGGGTGAGCATGCTGGACTCCTATTCGTGCAGGCCCAGGGCCCGCAGGGCGAAGGTGACGAGTTCGGGCAGCACCGATTCGCTGTGCAGGCCGTCGGCGAGCGGGCCGACCAGCACCTCACCGATGGCGCCGACCAGCGCGGCCGCGCTGACCCGCGGGTCCTGGGGTGGCAGTTGGCCGTTGGCGACGCCCTCGGCGACGGCGGATTCGAAGGTCTCGGCGAAGGCGCGGCGGAACCGCAGGCGCTCGGTGTCGACGGCCGCGTCGACCGGTTCGGCCAGCAGCACGTAGGCCAGCTTCGGGTTCTTCAGCGCGCGGCCCGCGAAGGTCTCCACCGCGGCCGTCACCCGCTCCACGGACGTGCCCCCGGCGCCGGCCGCGGCCACCGCCGCCACCTCGCGGGTGACGACATCGCGGAAGACGGCCGTCACCAGCTCCGTCTTCCCGCTGAAGTTCTTGTAGACGGTGCCGGTGGCCACGCCCGCCTCGGCCGCGACCGCCGCCATGGACAGGCCGCCGAACCCGCGCTCGGACAGCACCCGTGCGGCGGCGTGCACGATCGCACCCGCCTGCGCGTCGAGGCGGGCCTGCACGGCCGGGGTTCTGCGGTAGGCCATGCAAGAAGTGAATCACGGATTCATTTCTTCACGCAAGGGGGTATGGTCGGGCCGAGAACAGCACGCCGCGCCGGTCGCGGCGGTCGCCGACAGCGAGGAGCGGACATGGCCGCAGACATCTTCGAGACAACGACACCACCCAGCGGCACAGCGGTTCGATTCCGGACCACGACACCACCCGGCGGCACGGCAGTTCAGTTCCGGACCACGACACCGCTCAGCCGCACGGCAATTCAGTTCCGGACGACGACACCGCTCCGCGGCACAGCGGTCCAGTTCCGGACGACGACACCGCTCCGCGGCACAGCGGTCCAGTTCCGGACCACGACACCACCCGGCGGCACAGCGGCCCAGCTCCGGACCACGACACCACCCAGCGGCGCGGCGGTTCGGTCATGAGCGTCCGGATCGAACGCACCGGCCCGGTGTGCACGGTGATCCTGGATCGTCCGGAAGCCCGCAACGCGGTCGACGGACCCACCGCGCAGGCGTTGGCCGACGCCTTCCGGGAATTCGATGCCGACCCGCAGGCCGCGGTGGCGGTGCTGTGGGGTGCGGGCGGCACCTTCTGCGCGGGCGCGGATCTGAAATCCCTCGGCACCGAACGCTCCAACCGGGCCGCCGCGGACGGCGACGGTCCGATGGGGCCGTCCCGGATGCGGCTGTCCAAGCCGGTGATCGCGGCGGTGTCCGGGTATGCCGTGGCCGGCGGGCTGGAGCTGGCACTGTGGGCGGATCTGCGAGTCGCCGAGCAGGACAGCACCTTCGGCGTGTTCTGCCGGCGCTGGGGTGTGCCGCTCATCGACGGGGGCACGGTGCGGCTGCCCCGGCTGATCGGCGCCGGGCGGGCCATGGACATGATTCTCACCGGCCGCGCGGTCGGCGCCGCCGAGGCCCTGCAGATCGGGCTGGTGAACCGCGTCGTGCCGCCGGGCGAATCCCGCACGGCCGCCGAACAACTCGCCGCCGAACTGGCCGCGCTGCCGCAGACGTGCCTGCGCTCGGACCGGATGTCCGCGCTGGAGCAGTGGGGTCTGGACGAGGAGGCCGCGCTCGGCAACGAGTTCCGCCACGGCCTGACGGCGCTGTCGGACGCGGAGGGCGCGCTGGCGGGCGCCCAGCGCTTCGCGGCCGGCGCGGGTCGGCACGGGGCGTAGTCGGTGCGGGGCGGCCGCCGGTGACGAATCGACTCGGTGTCCTCGACGAGATCTTCCTGCGCACGCACCGCGGCCTCGGCACGCCGATCGTGCTGCAGGGGTTGTGGCGCACCGCGGATCGAGTGAGTCCAGCCACGCTGGAGCAGGTGCACGCGGCGTTGCGCGTCGGCCCGCTGGGGCGGCGGGTGGTGCGTTCGCGGGTGCCGGGTGCGCGTCCGTACTGGCGTGCCAACGACTCGGCGCATCCGCTGCGCAGCACCGACCGCCCGCTCCCCGTCGCGGAGCTGCTGGATTGGGCCGACCTGCAAGGCTCGGAGCTGGACCCGGAATTCGGCCCCGGCTGGCGGCTGGCGGCGACGCGGCTGGACGACGGCGGTTCGGTGGTGTCCCTGACCTGCTCCCACGCACTGGCCGACGGCCGCGGCCTGACGATCGCGGTCGACCGGGCGCTCGCGGGAGCCACGGGCGCGGAAAGCGCTGTGGCAGGATCGGATTGGGCCGATGCACGGCGGCAGTGGTCTCTCGTGCTGGGGGGTACGGTGCGCGCGCTACGGCGGGGCGTGCCGAGCCGCCCGGAGGCGACCGCCGTCCGTGTGGCCGGCGCGGGGCGGCACACGACCTGCGGTGCGGTGTTGGAGGTTTCGGCGGCGGACTGGGAGCTCGTGAGCACCGCGCACGGTGGCACCGCGAACAGTCTGTTCGTGTATCTCGTCGCGAGAATGCTGTGGGAGGCAGGGTTTCCCGAGCCCACGATCAGCACCAGTGTTCCGGTCGACACCCGCGCGGAGCCACGGGTGGACAACGATATAGCGATGACCGAGGTCACCGTGACGCGCGCCGATACACCCGCCACCCTGCGCGAGAAGTGCCGCGCCGCATACGAACACCGCATGTCCGCGCCGAGCGGGATGCCCGAGGAACTGCTGCAGGTATTACCGGAGCGGGTGGCCTACCGCTTGTCCCGGGGCGCGGGCGAGCGCGATGCGCTGTGCTCCAACATCGGCGTGCTACCGGCGTCGTTGACCCACCTCGGTCCGCACCGCTGCACCGGCGTCGCGGCCCGCGCCATCCATCCTGGCCTGCTGCGGACCCACCTGCCACGCACCCGCCTGTCGGCGTACCTCTCCCGCACCGCGCAGACCTACACCCTCGCGCTGGTCTCGCTGGATCCGGACCACATCGCGACCCCCGCGGCACTCGAGGCGCTCGCGACCGCCACCCTCGGCTCCCTCGACCTGGCGAACACCTGTTGGTGACGCGGTGATACGCCGCCGCCCGAAGGGCGGCGCTACGTTCTGACTTGCACGGGTGTCGAGGCGGGCGATATCCGGTCTCGCACATGGTCAGGAGTCTCGACGCCGGAGGCGAGATCGACTGAGGGAACCGGGTTTTCGAACACCTGGCGAACGGGCAGCACACCCGCCCAGACGTCGGAGGCGAGATCGTCGGGATCATCGCCGGGCCCGCCGGCCCGGGTCTTCACCGATGCCTCGGTGAGGTCGAGCGCGAGGACCATGGTGGCGGCCAGTTCCTTCTTGGTGGGCGGGCGGACGTATTCCCAGGAGCCGGGCGCGGCGTGCTCGACCACGGTGCGCAGGCCGTGCAGGCGCTGCTCGGGATCGGTGAGTTCGACGGCCCGCCCGTGGACCACCGCCGACCGGTAGTTCATCGAGAAATGCATGGCCGAGCGGGCGTAGACGATGCCGTCGAGGTGCGTGACCGCCACCGACACGGGCTCGGCGAGTGCGGCGCGCAGATTCCCGGCGCCGGTGGAACCGTGCAGGTAGAGCGTGTCGCCGTCGCGGCCGTAGGTGGTGGGCAGCACCACCGGCGCGCCGTGCAGCAGCACTCCGAGGTGGCAGATCAGACCGGCGTCTAGCACCGCGTCGAGCGCGCCGCGATCGGTGGCGGCGCGATCCCGGTAGCGCGTGAGCGTGCTGCGCGCGGTCGGGGAGAGCGGGGTCCGGGCGGCACGTGACTCGGTCATGTCACCAGCATGTTCTCTACAATGGCCGCACTGAACGGCCAATTCCACGGAAGAATGAAAGACCACTTCATGAGCGCTGCGGAGGAGTTGATCCTCACCGTCGACCGTGGCTCCGCCCGGCCGATGGCCGTTCAGGTCGCCGACGGCCTGCGGGCGGCGGCGGCCGACGGGCGGTTGCGCGGCGGGGATCGGCTGCCGTCCTCGCGCGCGCTCGCGTCCCGGCTCGGAGTGAGCCGCACCGTGGTGACCGCGGCCTACGACCAGCTGCACGCCGAGGGCTGGCTGACCGGACGGCACGGGTCCGGCACGTTCCTCACCGCCGCTCCTGTTCCGGCGCCGAAATCCGGTGATCCGGTTCTCGAGGACGAAACACCCTCTCCGCGTTACGATCTGGCTCCCGGCGCGCCGTGCGTGGAGGCGATAGACCGCGCCGCGTGGCGACGGGCCTGGCGTGCGGCCTCCGACCGTATCCCGTTGTCGCGCAAGGACAGACGGGGCGATCCGGACTATCGGGTCGTGGTGTCGGAGCATCTGCTGCGGCACCGCGGCCTGGCGGCCGGTAGCGGCACCGCGGTACTGGCGACGGCCGGGACCAGCGCCGCCGTCGCCGAACTCGCCGCCACGCTGCTGCGCCCGGGCGATGCGGTGGCGATGGAGGATCCCGGCTATCAGCGGGCGGTCGGCGCGTTCCGCGCCGCGGGCGTGCGAGTGGTGCCGGTGCCGGTGGATGCCCACGGGCTGCGGGCCGATCTGATCCCGTCCCACGTGCGGGCGGTGTATTGCACTCCCGCCCATCAGTTTCCGCTCGGCGCCCGCATGCCCGCGGGGCGGCGCGTGGAGCTGATCGAATTCGCCCGGCGCACCGGAGCTTTCGTGATCGAGGACGACTACGACGGCGAGTTGCGTTACGACACGGCCCCGCTGCCGCTGTTGGCCACACTGGCCCCCGACGTGGTGGTGCATCTGGGCACCACATCCAAGATTCTCAGTCCGGCATTGGGCGTGGGCTGGCTCGTGGCGTCACCAACTGTCGCCGAAGCCGTCGTAGCGCGGCGGAACATCACCGGCACCGGCCCGGCGCCGATCGGCCAGCAGGTGCTGGTCGAGTTGGCGCGGCACGGCGACCTGGCTCGCCACCTTCGGCGGTTGCGCCGCGAGATGCCGCCCCGGCGGGCGGTGGTCGTCGAGCGGTTGCGCGCTCACGGTCTGGATGTGATCGGCGACGACGCGGGTTCCCATGTGCTGGTGCCACTCCCCTCCGCCGCCGCGGCGGAACGGGCGGCCGCGGCGGCCGGGCAACGCGGCGTCTTCCTCGACCGCTTGGCCCGGCACCACCTCGGCGAGCAGCGAATTTTCGGTGTGCCACTGGGTTATTCGGCAGTGCTGCGGGCGGATCTGCGGGCCGCGCTGGAGGTGGCCGCGGAATGCCTGGCGACCGGATAGGGCCGCTTCTCGATCCGGCATGCGTACGAGAGCGCCCACCACGCCCTGAGCGACGGTTTGCCCCGCACCGTTCCGTAGCATGGACCCATGACCGAACAGGACATTCTCTCGCGCATCAAAGACCTGGTGGATCGGGAGCATCAGCTGCGGTCCAAGGCCGAGAGCGGGGCGCTCGACCCGGAGCAGGAGCGGGCTCAACTGGCCGATCTCGAGGTGATGCTGGACCAGTGCTGGGACCTGCTGCGGCAACGGCGCGCCCGCACCGACCGGGGCGACAACCCGGACGAGGCCCAGGCCAACTCGGCCAAGCAGGTCGAGGGGTACCTCCAGTAACGGATACCATCGCTGGATGGTGGCAACGATAGATATCACGACCGCCGACGGCATCGTGCGGGGTCGTCGGGGCCGCCGCGTGCTGCGCTGGCGGTCCATTCCCTACGCCGCTCCCCCGGTCGGTGACCTGCGCTTCCGGGCGCCGCAACCGGTGCGGCCCTGGACCGGCGTGCGGGAGGCCACCGACTTCGGTTTCGCGGCCATGCAGCACCGGCGCGGGGCCCTGATCGGCCCGCGCCGGTCGCAGCCGACCGCCGAGGACTGCCTGACCCTCAACGTCACCGCGCCGGTCACGCCGTCGTCCGCGCCGCGGCCGGTGCTGGTGTTCATCCACGGCGGCGGCTACGTGCTCGGCACGTCGGCGCTGGGCCTCTACTCCGGGGCGCGGCTGGCGCTGCGGGGCGATGTGATCGTGGTGTCGCTCAACTACCGGCTCGGCGCCTTCGGCTACGTCGATTTCAGCGAGTTCTCCACGCCCGACAGACCTTTCGACTCGAATCTGGGCCTGCGCGATCAGGTGGCGGCGCTGCGCTGGGTGCAGCGCAATATCGCGGCGTTCGGCGGCGATCCCGGCAATGTCACCATTTTCGGTGAGTCGGCGGGCGCGCACGCCGTGGTGAGCCTGCTGGCCACGCCCGCGGCGGCGGGACTGTTCCATCGGGGCATCGCGCAGAGCGCCCCGGCGGACTGGGCGATGACCGCCGCGGAGGCGCGCGAGTTCGCTCGTCGCTGCCTGGACAATCTCGGCGTCGCGAGGGCGGACGCCGTCACCGCGCTCACCACCTTGGGCGCCAACGACATTCGCAAGGCGGTCGACCGGGCCGTCGGGCAGGTGCTGTGGGAACAGCCGGGCAGCTTTCCCGCCGCGCCGGTGGTCGACGGCGACTATCTGCCGCAGGCGCCCGTCGATGCCTGCGCCGACGGCAGCGCGCACCCGGTTCCACTGATCATCGGCACCAACCGCGACGAGGGCACGCTGTTCCAGCGCTTCGACCGGACCTTGCCCACCACCCCGGCACAACTGCACACCGCGCTGGCCCGATGCGGCGACGAAGACCTCGAAAAACGCGTTGTCGCGGCCTATCCCGGCTTTCCGAGCCGACGCGCGGCGGTGCGGATGGGCGGCGATTTCGTCTTCTGGCGCCCGACGATCGCCCTGCTGGAGGGGCACAGCAAACACGCGAGCTGTTACGCGTACCGCTACGACTTCGCCCCGCGCGCGGTGCAGCTGGCCGGATTCGGCGCGACGCACGCGCTCGATCTGATCCCGGTGTTCGGCGGCGTCGACACCGCGGTCGGCCGCGCCATGACCGCGGCGGGCGGGCAACGCGGCTTCCGCGCCGTACAGAACGAGTTCCAGGAGAACTGGCTGTCCTTTGCTCGCACAGGGAAACCGCTCGATTCCTGGCCGGAGTACTCCGTGGAGCGGCGCAGCACCCGCATAATCGACCACCCCGCGCGAGTGGAAGTCGACCCCGAACGCGCGAAACGCCTTGCATGGGACGGCGTTCGCGTCCCCGCCCTGGGCTGAGCCCTTCCACCAAACGCAGCCCTGCCCCAGCAAACGCCGCCCCGCCCCAACAGACGCGGCCCTGCCCCAACACACGCCGCCCCGCCCCAGCACACGCCGCCCTGCCCCAACAGACGCGGTCCTGCCCCAACACACGCGACCCCGCCCCAACACACGCAGCCCTGCCCCAGCAGGCGCGGCCACCCCAACGGGCGCGGCCACCCCACGGGTGCGGACTATTTCAGCAGGCGTGACATCCGGCGGTCGGCGAGGATCTTGCCGCCGGTCTGACAGGTGGGGCAGTACTGGAACGACTTGTCGGCGTAGGCGACCTCGCGGACCGTGTCGCCGCACACCGGGCACGGCAGGCCGGTGCGGGCGTGCACCTGCATGCCGGACCGCTTCTCGCCCTTGAGCCGGGCGGCGTCCTGGCCGACGGACCGGTTCACCGCGTCGGTGAGGATGGCGCGCATGGCCTCGTAGAGCAGCACCGTCTTCTCCGGGGCGAGGGAGCCGGCGGTGGCGAACGGGGAAAGCTTCGCCGCGTGCAGGATCTCGTCGGAGTAGGCGTTGCCGATGCCCGCCAGCAGCGTCTGGTCGGTGAGGGCGGTCTTGAGCCGCTGCGAGGTGCCGCGCAGAATCTCGGCGAACTGCGCCTCGGTGACCGCCAGCGCGTCGGGACCCAGCCGCGCGATGCCCGGGACCGCCCGCGGGTCCTCGACCACCCAGACCGCGAGGCGTTTCTTGGTGCCCGCCTCGGTCAGGTCGAAGGCGGGGGTGGCGCCCTCGGCGGTGAAGAAGTGCACGCGCAGGGCGAGCGGGCCCTTGCCCGGCTTGGGCGGATTCGGACTCGGCTCGTCGATCCAGCGCAGCCAGCCGCCCCGGGACAGGTGCGTGATCAGCCACAGGCCGCCGCAGTTCAATCCCAGATGCTTGCCCCAGTGGCCCGCCTCGAGGACGTCACGACCGGACAGCGCGGTGATCGGCGGGTCGAACGTCTTCAGCACGCTCAGTGCGGCGACATCCACCCGCCCGACGACCGCGCCTACCGCGTGCTCGGCGAGGAACCGCTCGAGCGCCGCGATCTCGGGTAACTCGGGCACGCCCGCAGCCTACCGGCCGGCACCGACATCGGCGATCACTCGCCGTCGTGCACGGTGATCACGTAGCCCTCCGGGTCGGCGAAAGCGGAATGCTTACCGAACGGACCGTCCGCGACCGGCACACCGGCCGTGGCCGGCTCGTCGTGCGGAGCGGGCGCGTCGTCGGTGCGCAACCACAGCGCGACACCCGGCCCGACATCCTGACCATCGAACATCGCATGACGGCCGGCCGCATCCGGCACCTGCTGCCCGATCCGAAAACCATGGCCGTCGCCCTGTGCGAACCCGAGGCCAGCCCCACCCCCCGACGCGGGCTCAGCGGCGGCGCAGCAGATAGATGTCCATGATCCAGCCCTTGGCCGCACGCAGTTCCTCGCGCCGGCGCACGATCGGATCGGCCACCTCCCGCAGTGGGCCCTCGATCAGCGTTTCGTCGGGCATGCCCAGATAGGCGCCCCACCAGATGTGCAGGTCGTCGCCGGGCACGGTGGTGAAGGAGGCTTCGCCGTCGAGCATGACGAGCGTGGATTCGCCTGGGGCGACGCCTCGTTCGCGCAACCGGCGGCCGGTGGTGATGTGGACGGGCTCGCCGATATCGTGCAGGACGATGCGATGCCGCGCGGCGAGCGCCTGGGCGCTGGTGATGCCGGGAACGACGGTGTGGGCGAATCGCAGCGCGCCGCGCTCGAGCACCCGGCCGATCATGCGCAGGGTGCTGTCGTAGAGGGACGGGTCGCCCCACACCAGAATGCCGCCGACGCCCTCGGTGCCCGCGAACGCCTCCTCCAGCAGGGCGGCCCGGCGCTCGTGCCAATCCTCCACGACGCCGCGATAATTCGCGTCGCCGACGCTGCGCTCGCGGGGCGGATCGGGAATCTCCACGATCCGATACGGGTGGTCGGTGTGCGCGTCCAGGATGGCGGTGCGCACCGCGACCAGCTCCTGTTTGGCGTCACCCTTGCCGATGACGAAGAAGACGTCCACCCGGCGCATGGCCTCGATGGCCTGCACCGTCACCTGGGTCGGATCGCCCGCCCCGATCCCGATCACATAGAGCTCCCGCACGCCACTCAGCTTGCCAGGCGCGCCACGACACCCGATCATCCGTGCGTAGACTCGGCCCACATGGACGGCGCCCGAACCCATCCCGATACGCAGTACGAGGACCTGCTGCGGCACGTGCTGGACACCGGAACACCGAAGGCGGACCGGACGGGCACCGGCACCCGCAGCGTCTTCGGCCACCAGCTGCGCTACGACCTCTCGGCGGGCTTCCCGCTGGTCACCACCAAACGGGTGCATCTGAAGTCGATCGTGTACGAGCTGCTGTGGTTCCTGCGCGGCGATTCGAACGTGGGCTGGCTGCGCGAGCACGGCGTCACCATCTGGGACGAATGGGCCGACGCCGCGGGCGAACTGGGCCCGGTCTACGGCGTGCAGTGGCGCTCGTGGCCGACGCCCGACGGCGCGCACATCGACCAGATCGCCCAGGTACTGCACACGCTGCGCACCGACCCGGATTCGCGGCGAATGCTGGTGTCGGCGTGGAATGTCGCCGAGCTGGACAAGATGGCGCTGGCCCCCTGCCACGCGCTGTTCCAGTTCCATGTCGCGGACGGCAGGCTGTCGTGCCAGCTGTACCAGCGCAGCGCGGACCTGTTCCTCGGTGTCCCGTTCAATATCGCCAGCTACGCCCTGCTCACCCACATGGTCGCCCAGCAGGCCGGACTGGAACCCGGCGATTTCATCTGGACCGGCGGCGACTGCCACATCTACGACAACCACGTGGAGCAGGTGCGCGAGCAACTGCGCCGCGAGCCGTACCCCTTCCCGCGGCTGCGGCTGCGCCCCGCGACCTCGCTGTTCGACTACACCTTCGAGGACGTGCAGGTCGTCGACTACCGGCACCACCCCGCCATCAAGGCACCGGTCGCGGTATGACCCCCGGCACCGGAGCGCCACGAGTCGCCTTGATCTGGGCCCAGACCCCCGACGGAGTGATCGGCGCCGACAACACCATCCCGTGGCGAGTCCCCGAAGACATGGCGCACTTCAAGAAACTGACCTCGGGCCACCCTGTAGTGATGGGCCGCCGCACCTGGGATTCGCTCCCCCCACGCGCCCGCCCACTCCCCCACCGTCGCAATATCGTGATCACCCGCCGGCCGACCTGGTCCGCCGCGGGCGCCGACCCCGCCGCCTCCCTGGAAGAGGCCCTGAAGCTGGCCGACGCCGACCTCACCTGGATCATGGGCGGCGGCGAAATCTACCGAGCCGCAATGGCTTACGCGACCGAACTGGTAGTGACAGAGGTGGACACCAAGGTGGCGGGCGACGCCTACGCCCCCACCATAGGCCCCGACTGGCACATCGACTCCACCACCGACTGGCAACAATCCACCACCGGCCTGCGGTTCCGCTGGCTACGCTACCTGCGATAACAAGAGCCGACCGCACACCCACCCCAGCCCATTACCCCGATACCGACCTCCGACCACCCCCCGCTACCGCACAATACGAAAACTGAAAACCTCAAACACCAACCACCAAGGTTTTCGGCGCGGCTCGGTTTTCGGGTGCCGCTGCGCAAGCGACGAAGGAGCAAGCAGCGGTACCCGAAAACCGAGCCACAGGGCGCCGAAAACCCGCCGCGGCGAAGCCGCGGCAAATAAACACAGAGGGGCTTCATGGACAAGAAATCGCTGACGGCGGTGGCCCGGCAGCAACTGAAGCTGGCCGCGACCGCCTCGAGTGGCCGGAGTTCGCAGACGCTGTACGGCGGCCATGCCCACAGCCTGCGGCAGACCGTGATCGCCTTGACCGCCGGGCACAGCCTGGCCGAGCACGACACTCCGGGTGAGGCCACACTCCAGGTGCTCACCGGCACCCTGACCGTGCTCAGCGGCGCCAACGAATGGAAGGGATCACCGGGCGATCTGCTGGTGCTCCCGGGCGCCCGGCACAGCGTCAAGGCCATCGACGATGTGGCGTTCCTGCTGACCGTCGCCATGTGACGCGCGAGTGGTCGGCGGCACCCCGTAATCTGTCGATCATGGGTGAGCCGCAGCCGATTCTCGATCCGCTCACACGGGCCGCGATCTTCCTCGTCGCCACCATCGACGAGGGCGGCGAGCCGGCGATCCGCGATCTGCTCGCCGATCTGGCCGGGCTGCGGCGTTCGGTGGGTTTCCGGGTTCCCGGGGGTGAGCTGAGCTGCTGCGCCGGCATCGGTTCCGCAGCGTGGGACCGCTTGTATTCCGGCCCGAGACCGGCCGAGCTGCACGAGTTTCCGGGCTACCGCGGTCCTTACCACGCGGCTCCGGCCACGCCGGGCGATCTGCTGTTCCATATCCGAGCCGAATCCATGGACGCCTGTTTCGAGCTGGCGATGGTGATCGGCGACCGGTTGCGCGGCGCGGCCACCATCGTCGACGAGACGGTCGGATTCCGCTATTTCGAGCAGCGCGATCTGCTCGGCTTCGTCGACGGTACCGAGAATCCGGAGGGCCGCGCGGCGGAGGCGACGGCGCTGGTGGGCGCGGAGGATCCGGATTTCACCGGCGGCAGTTATGTGATCGTGCAGAAGTACACCCACGATCTGGCGGCGTGGAACGCGCTGTCGGTGGAGGAGCAGGAGCTCGTCATCGGCCGCACCAAGCAGCGAGATATCGAACTGTCCGACGCGGAGAAGCCGCTGAATTCGCATGTGGCGGTCAATACCGTGTACGACGAGGATGGCACGCAGCGCCAGATTCTGCGTGCCAATATGCCGTTCGGCAGTGTCCGGGCGGGTGAGTTCGGCACCTACTACATCGCGTACGCCGCTACGCCGAGTGTCACCGAGCGCATGCTGGAACGCATGTTCCTCGGCAGCGACGAGGCGGCCTACGACCGCATTCTCGATTTTTCCACGGCGATCACCGGCACCCTGTTCTTCACCCCGACGACCGAATTCTTGGAGGATCCACCGGACCCGCCGCAGGCGCTGGTCGCGGTGGCCGACGACGACCTCGAGCTGTCCGGCGCCGTGCCCGCGGGGTCCGGCTCTCTCGGTATCGGCACGTTGAAAAGGAGTAAGGCATGAACAACCTGCACCGCGAACTCGCGCCGATCACCGCCGCGGCCTGGTCGGCGATCGAGGAGGAAGCGACGCGCACGTTCAAGCGCCATATCGCCGGGCGGCGCGTGGTGGATCTGTCGGGACCGCACGGCACCGACTTCTCCGCGGTCGGGCTGGGCCGCACGACCGCGATCACCGCCCCGGACGAGGGGGTGCTGGCCCGCCAGCGGCTGGTGGCTCCGCTGGTCGAGCTGCGGGTGCCGTTCACGCTGCTGCGCGAGGAACTCGACAATGTCGAGCGCGGCGCCCAGGACACCGACCTGGACGCGGTCAAGGACGCGGCCCGCAAGATCGCCTTCGCCGAGGACCGGGCCATCTTCGAGGGCTATCCGGCGGCGAACATCACCGGCATCCGGGCCGCCGCGTCCAACGAGCCGGTGGCGCTGCCGTCGGATCCGCGGCTGGTGCCGGAGGCGATCGCGCAGGCGCTGAGCGAACTGCGGCTGGCCGGTGTCGACGGCCCGTACTCGGTGCTGCTGAGCGCCGACCTGTACACCCAGGTCAGCGAGACCTCCGACCACGGCCACCCGATCCGCACGCACATCGAGCGCCTCATCCCCGAGGGCGAGATCATCTGGGCCCCGGCCATCGACGGCGCTTTCGTGCTCACCACCCGCGGCGGCGATTTCGACCTGCAGCTGGGCCAGGACGTCTCGATCGGCTACCAGTCCCACGACGCCGACGCGGTGGAGCTGTACTTCCAGCAGAGCATGACGTTCCTGGTGTACACGGCGGAAGCCGCGGTCGCGCTCCGGTCCTGATCCGCCCGCACCGCTGCCGCGACGAATTCGGCTACCCCGGGCCGCCACCCGACCGGTACGGTGGGCTCGCGTAGCGAGGAGGGTCGATGACAGCGGTGCGAGCCGGGGTGGTGCCGGGGCGGCGAGCGCTCCTGTACAGCGTGCTGGGCGTGCTGACCACGGTGTCGGTCTGCGCCGGGGTCGTGGGCGTGTTCGGGGTGAATCGGGTGATCACCGGGCTGGTGGCCGGGGCGGCGGTGGCGATCGCGCTGCTGGTGCGGTTGTTCGGGCGCGATGCCGTGGTGCTGGCCGAGCAGGCCATCTACTTGCGGACACCGCTGCACGAATCCAGCATCGATTGGGACCGGGTGGTCGCGGGGCGGTTCGCGCTGGACGAGCGGGCCCGCTGGTCGCTGGCCCTGGATCTGGCCGGTGGCGACGAACCGCACAGCGAGCTGGTGCTGCTGAGCATTCCACCGGTGGTGCGGCCGGTATCCAACGCCTACGAGCACCGTAAGCGGGAGCAGGTGGCCGAGATTCGGAAGGTGTTGCGGCACAAGCGGATTCCGGTGACCGTGCTGCCGGAGATCGCGGCGTCGCTGCACGAGCACTGGAAACTCGCGCCGCCTGCCCGGTGATTCCCGGCGAGCCCGGCGGCGCATTCGGGACGGCGAGAGGAACGGGAGTTCGTGGTGAGGGCGGGAGTTCGTGGCGCGGCGGGGCGCATGATCCACACGGCGGCGGTGGCGCATGTCCGGGAGCGGCGGCTGCTGCAGGCGCGGTCGGCGGGCAAGGACGTCTTCTATATGGCGGGCGGGAAGATCGATCCCGGCGAGACTCCGGTACAGGCGCTGCATCGCGAGGTGCGCGAGGAACTCGGCGTCGCGGTGGCGGCCTACCGAGAGCTGGGGGTGTTCGAATGCGAGGCGTACGGGCACGCACCCGGCACCGCGCTGCACATGACCTGCTTCACCGCCGACCTGACCGGCGACCCGCGGCCGACCAGCGAGGTCGCCGAGATCCGCTACTTCACCGGCGGCGAGTACGCGGCCATGCCGCACGTCGCGCCGGGATCGATGCTGGTCTTCCGCCGCCTGCACGAACTGGGGCTCATCGACTGGTGAACAGGAGCCGAAAACGATTGGCGTCCAGCTCAGTCGGACGGCTTCAATTCGTCCGAATCGCCTTCGGCTCGGTCATCGGCCGATGCGGTGTCTTCTTCTCCAGTGTCCACAGGCGGCACCCGAGTAGGCCCGGCGCGCAAGGGGATTCGGCTCGCAGCCAGGAATCCGAGGAACAGAATGACGGCGGCGGCGAGCAGGGTGAGGCGGGTGGCGTCGGCGAATCCGCGGGCGAGTGCGTCCACGACCGCCTGGGTGCCGTCGTGTTCCCGCAGCACCGTGACCGCGCCACCGGCCGATTCCCGCGTCGCCACGGCCACCTCGTCGACGGCTCGGTGCTGCAGCCCCGGCACGTCCGACAGACGGTCGGGCAGCACGCGCGCCAGCGATACCCCCAGCACGCCACCGAGCACCGCCGGGCCGAGCGCGAACCCGACCTGCCGCACCGTCAGCCACGCGGCCCACCGCCCGGTGTCCACGGACCGCCCATCGGCGAGCAGGGCCCCGGCCAGCTGTGCGGCGACAGCTCCCAGGCCGATCCCGTAGCAGGCCAGCAGCACCCCGAGCAGCCACGGCGACACGTCCGGCGACACGCACAGCGCCGTCACCGCCACGGCCACCGCCTGGAGGGCCAGTCCGGCCCGCACGATCCACACCGGCGCGAGCAGCCGCGCCCGCCACGCGACGACACCACCGGCCGCCAGCGCGCCCAGCGCCATCGCGGCCAGCACGCAACCGCCGCCGAGCGTGGTCAAGTCGAGCACGTTCACCAGATACAGCGGCAGCACGAACAGCAGGCCGAACTCGCTCAGGGTCACGGCCAGCACGGCCAGGCTCCCCCACCGGAACTCGCGCTCGGCGAACCAGGAAAGATCGCACAGCGCAGCGCGTTCGGCATGCGCTCGATGCCGCTCCCACAGCGCGAACAGCACCAGCAGCACCGCACCGAGCAGCAACAGCAGCGGAATCGGTGAACTCGCCGCCCGAGTCGACCAGGTCAACCCGAAGAAATCGAACTCCCGCACCGGTTTCCACCAGCCGTAGGTCTGGCCCTCGATCAGCGCGAACACCACGAGGGCGAAGCCGGCCGCGCTGAGCAGCAGTCCGTCGATATCCGGTCCGGGCACGGGTTCGGGCGCCGTGGTCTCCGGCACGAACAGCACGATCCCCGCCAGCACCACCACGCCGATGGGCACGTTCACCAGAAAGATCCACGGCCAGGTGAAGCTGGAGCTGAGCCAGCCGCCGAACACGGGCCCGACGACGGCCACCGCGGACACGACCACACCCCAGGCAGCGAACGCCAGGACCCGATCGCGTTCGCGAAGCACCGCGCGAGCCGTCGCCAGCGCGCCCGGCAGCACGGCCGCGCCGCCGATGCCCTGCACCAGACGGCCCCAGATCAGGGTCGACGCGTCGTCGGCCGCGGCGGCGAGCAGGCTGCCGGCGACGAACACCACCACCCCGGCGGCGAAAATCCGGCGGTGGCCGAACCGATCACCCACTCGCCACGCGGTGATCAGCAGCGCGGCGAAGACCAGTGCGTAGACCGCGGTCACCCACTGGGCCTGGGTGAGACTCAGGCCCAGGTCGCGGATGACGGCCGGTAGCGCGACGCCGACCGCGGTGCCGTCGAGACTCACCATGGCCAGGCCCAGCGCCGCCACCGCGAGCGCGCGAGGGCGCCGGTGGCCGTGGTCCGCGGGCGAATCCAACTCCGTCATGCGCAACTCCCGCCGTCGAGTGGGAACGCTGTCGAAGAACCTCGGGTCCCACACAGTCTACGAGTGGTTTGCCCAGAATTCGCATGCCCCGTCAGGAGACCGCGACGCGCTCCAGTAACCGCTCGGCGGTGGACCGGACGGCCTGCTGATCCCCCGACCAGCCGAGCAGGTGCAGTACGGCGTCGGGAATCAGGCGCTCCGCGTACCCGGGCGCGGCCCCTTCGTCCGAGCGGATATTGATCGCGCTTTCCACCATCCGGAAGGGCAGTACGCGCACTCCCGCGACGGGCGAGGATCCGGTCTCGGCGAGCACCTCGTCCGCCAGCTGCTCGTAGTGCCCGCGCAACTCCTCGCGCCGCAGCCGGAACGCCTCGAACCGCTCCGACCGCAGCTCCGGCAGCAGATACAGCGCGCCGAGATTCCAACGCGCGGAACATAATTGACGTACGTCGAACCACGCCAGCGCGTACAGCCGCACCGGCGCCGGGCCGGGCTCGGCACGCAATCTGGCCGCCAAAGCCAATGGGCCGGTGACGGTTTCGTCCAGCAGGGCGTCGAGGATGTCGTCCTTGGCGGAGAAGTGATGGTAGAGGGAGGCCTGCCGGATACCCACGGCGTCGGCGATGCCGCGGGTCGAGGTGCTGGCATATCCCTTGGTGGTGAACAGCTCCGCGGCGGCATCGAGGATCTCGGCGCGTGGCGTGTGCCCTTGGCGACGCCGCGGCTCGAGGCGCGGGCGGCCGGGTCCGAGTTGCGTCACCTCTCCATTCTGGCCCATCGCCGCCGCCCGACCTCGCGTGCGTCGGCGCTCGTGAGATTTCTGTCATCCGACAGAAACGTGGGCAACGCAGAAGTTACCCACGGGGACGGGACCGATACATCGGCGTCACCACCGCGCCGGCCCGGATTGGAAAACTTTCACCCGATAGATATTGGCCACGACGCCGAAGGACTCCCGCCCATGGCCACCACCCTCGCCCCCGCCGCCCAGTCCGACAGTGCCGACCTCGAAAGGTTCGGCTACCAGCCGGTTCTGCATCGTAAGCTCGGCCGCTACGCCTCGTTCGCGGCCGGGTTCTCCTTCGTCTCCATCCTCACCACCATCTTCCAGTTCTTCGGCTTCGGCTACGGATTCGGGGGCGGGGCGTTCTTCTGGACCTGGCCGATCGTGTTCGCCGGGCAGTTCCTGGTCGCGCTGAACTTCGCCGAGCTGGCGGCCCGCTACCCCATTTCCGGCTGCATCTACCAGTGGTCGCGGCGGCTGGCCGGTGAGGTGGTGGGCTGGTTCGCCGGCTGGATGATGATCATCGCTCAGATCGTCACCGCCGCCGCGGCCGCGATCGCCCTGCAGGTGGTGCTGCCCTCGATCTGGAGCGGCTTCCAGATCATCGGCGCCGACACCGCCCTCACGTCCCGTGACGGGGCGATGAACGCCGTGCTGCTGGGCAGCGTGCTGCTGGTGCTGACGACGGTGGTGAACGTGGTCGGTATCGAATTGATGGCACGGTTGAACACCATCGGCGTCACGGTCGAGATCGTCGGGGTGCTGGCGACGATCGCGCTGTTCTTCTCGCACGCCGAGCGCGGCCCGAACGTGGTGTTCGACAACGCCACCGCCGCGCCGGGCCCGTACTGGGCGGCGTTCCTGGTGTCGGGGTTGATGGCCGCGTACGTGATGGTCGGATTCGATTCCGCCGGTGAGCTTTCCGAGGAGACCAAGAATCCGCGGCGGGTCGCGCCGCGCACCATTCTCACCGCGCTGGCCGTCTCCGCGCTCGGCGGCGGGCTGATGCTGCTGGGCGCGCTGATGGCCGCGCCGAGCCTCGACGACGGAGCGCTCGCGAGCGACGGGCTGGCCTACGTGATCTCCGCGAAGCTGGCCACCCCGGCGGGCAAGGTGCTGCTGGCCTGCGTGGCGGTCGCGATCACGGTGTGCACGCTGGCGATTCAGACGGCGGGTTCGCGGTTGATGTTCTCCATGGCCCGGGACGGGAAGCTGCCGTTCGCGCGACGGCTGGCGGCGGTGCATCCCCGCTTCGGCACTCCGGCGCTGCCGTCGGTGGTGATCGGGGTGCTCGGAATCGCGCTGCTGGTGGTCAATCTCGGAAATCCGGCGATCTTCGCGACCCTGGCCAGCGTCTGCATCGTCACGTTGTATCTGGCCTATCTGCTGGTGACGGTGCCGCTGCTGGTGCGCCGGGTGACGGGGTGGACCGACAGCGCCCCGGCTCCGGCAGGTCTGTTCACGCTGGGCCGCTTCGGAATTCCGGTGAACGCGGTCGCGGTCGGCTGGGGCGTCGCCATGGTGGTGAACCTGGCCTGGCCGCGCGCGGAGGTCTACACCCCGGATGGCGGTGGCTGGTGGATGCTGTGGGCCGCACCGCTTTTCGTCGCCGCCGCGATCGCGGTGGGTGCGGTGGTGCACCAGGTCGTCGTCGCGGCCCCGGCCCGCCGGGCCGTCCCGGCCGTCCAGCCCGCCTGAACCGATCCGCACACGTTTTCTCCGAGGAAGGAGCCGAGCATGACCACTACCGCATCGACTACCGGGGCGCGAGAGCACGCCCGTGCCCAAGCGGCGGCGGCCGCGCTCGACGGTCCCGCACTGCCGCAAGAGGTTTCGGCCGACCGGATCACCTTCGCGCAGCGGATACCGGCCGATGGGTATGCGAATGTGGTGCTGGGGCGCGGAACTCGGGTCCGGCTGGGCGATCCGGGCGGCGCGGCGTGCGCGCATCTGCTGCTGTTGCGCGCGGAATCGCCGTGGGAGCGGCTCAATGTCGCCGATACGGTGAAGGTGCCGTGGCAGGCGTATCTCGGCGTCGGGCACCCGCTGCTGTCGGATCAGGGGCGGGTGCTGGCCACCGTCGTCGCGGACTCGTCGGGACACCACGACGCCCTGTGCGGCCCGAGCGGCACGGCGCGGCAGGCCCTGCGGCTGGCCGGCGCCAAACACGGTCTCGCGCCACGGGATATCGGGCCGACCGTCTCGTTGTTCCGGGGCGTCCGGGTCGACGCGGACGGCGGCCTGGCGCCCTCGGGCGGGGCGGGCGCGGGTGCGGCGGTGGATCTGCTGGTCCAGCTGCCGGTCACGCTGCTGGTCGCCAATGCCGCGCATCCCCTGGACCCCACCCCGCCGACCGATCTCGACATCGTCGCCTGGCCTGCTGTCGAAGAGCTCGCCCGCCAGCACAATTCGGATCCGGAATACCTGCGCGCCGTCGAGAACACCGAACGGGCCTGGCGCGCCGCACGCACCCTGGAGGCACTGTGACCACGCTCGCCCGCACCGTCGTGCTGGACCAGACCGTTCCCGCCCGCGCGCCCTGGTCGGCGGTGGTGCGGGCCGGGCACCAGCTGGAGATCATCGACCTGCACGGCAATCAGGCAGTGGACTGCCTGCTGTATTCGGCCGCCGACCACGCCGACCGCTACAGCGCCCAGGCAACCGTGGCCGCGCAGCGCAATATCTTCCTGACCACCGGCAGCGTGCTGCGCACCGACGCGGGCACGGCGTTGATGACGGTGGTCGCCGACGAGGTCGGCAACCACGACACCGTCGCGGGCGCGTGCTCACAGGAATCGAACACACTGCGCTACGGCCACCACACCCGCCATCAGCACGCCTGTGTGGAGAACTTCCTCACCGAGGCGCTGCGATGGGGCCTGGGCAAACGGGACCTGGTGTCGAATATCAACTGGTTCATGAACGTCCCGGTGGAGGCCGACGGCACCCTCGGCATCGTGGACGGGTTGTCGGCGCCGGGCAAGAAGGTCACGCTCCGGGCCGAGATCGACACGCTGGTGCTGGTGTCGAACTGCCCGCAGATCAACAACCCGTGCAACGGCTTCGACCCGACTCCGGTGCGCATGGTGGTGACGCGATGAGCAGCGTGGTCACCGGACGCCCTGCGGCGGAGAGTGATTCGGCACGCACGCGCGACGAGACACCCGGCCGCGACGGTCCCCGTCTGGAGGTGATCCGGCCCGGAATGCTGACGACGATCCAGGACTGGCCGGGCCGCATCGGATACTGGCACGTCGGAGTGCCGCCGTCGGGCCCGATGGACGATCTGTCGTTCCGGCTCGGCAACCGGGCGGTCGGCAATCCGGAAGGGGCGCCCGGACTGGAGTGCACGCTGGCCGGTCCGGCGCTGCGGTTCTGCGAGCCGGCGCGGCTGTGCGTGACCGGGGCGCCCGTGGCCGTCTCCGTCGATGGGGTGCGCGTCGCGCAGTGGCGGACCGTCGAGGTCCCCGCCGGTGGCGTGCTGGAGGTGGGGACCATCCCGGGCCCCGGCATGCGGTGCTACATCCTGGTCGCCGGTGGGCTCGCGGTGCCCGAATACCTCGGCAGCGCGGCGACTTTCACGCTCGGCCACTTCGGCGGCGACACCGGGAACGCCCTGCGGTCGGGTGACATTCTCACACTCGGCGCCGCGCACGGCCGGGCCGCCACCGCGATACCCGCCGACGAACAGCCGGTATTCACCCACCGCTGGGAACTCGCGGTCACCGAGGGCCCGCACGGCGCGCCGGAGTTCTTCACGCGCACCGACTTCGACACCATCCTCGCCACCGACTACGAGGTGCATTTCAACTCCGACCGCACCGGCGTGCGGCTGATCGGACCGAAACCGCAGTGGTCCCGCGCCGACGGCGGCGAGGCCGGACTGCATCCGTCGAACATCCACGACACCGCGTATTCCGTTGGCGCACTGGACTTCACCGGTGACACACCGATCCTGCTCGGCCCGGACGGGCCGAGCCTGGGCGGCTTCGTCTGCCCCGTCACCGTTACCGCCGCCGACCGCTGGAAGCTGGGGCAGCTGACGCCCGGCGACACGGTGCGCTTCGTCCCGGTGCGCGCCGATCGAGCCGCCGCACCGAGCGCGCTGGGCCCCGCCCGGCGCGCGGGCTGGCCGTTCGTCCTGTCCGGCGGCGGCGACGGCGACGACGGCGTGCTGGCCCGGGGCGAATCCGACGCCACCTCGGTCACCTATCGGCGTGCCGGTGACGACGGCGTACTCGTCGAATACGGCGACATGACACTGGATCTGGGGCTGCGAGCCCGCGTGCACGCCCTGCATCGGCACCTGTTGCGGCAACGCGAGCCGGGCATCATCGAACTCACCCCGGGCGTGCGGTCGCTGCAGGTGCGCATAGACCCGGATCGACTGTCCACCGCGACCGTGCTGCACCTGCTGGCCGACGCGGAAGCGGCGCTGCCCTCGGCCGAGGACCTGGTGGTGCCCAGCCGCACCGTGCACCTGCCGCTGTCGTGGGACGATCCGGCCACGCGGGAGGCCATCACCCGCTACATGCACGGCGTGCGCGCCGACGCGCCATGGTGTCCGTGGAATATCGAGTTCATCCGCCGCATGAACGGCCTCGCCGACGTGCAGGACGTCTACGACACCGTGTTCGCGGCCGAGTATCTGGTGCTGGGACTGGGTGATGTGTATCTCGGCGCGCCCGTCGCCACGCCCACCGATCCGCGTCACCGCCTGGTCACCACCAAATACAACCCCGCCCGCACCTGGACGCCGGAGAACGCGGTCGGCATCGGTGGCGCGTACCTGTGCGTCTACGGCATGGAGGGGCCGGGCGGCTACCAGTTCGTCGGGCGGACCACGCAGGTGTGGAACCACCGATCCTTCGCGGCGGCCCGGTCCGGCCGTCCGGCACTGCCCCATGACGAGAACCCGTGGTTGCTGCGGTACTTCGACCGGATCCGCTGGTATCCGGTGTCGGCGGACGAATTGCTGGAGCGGCGCGCGGAATTCGCCTCCGGGCGTTGCGAATTGGAGGTCGAGGAGGGGGAGTTCCGGCTGGCCGAGCACCGGCGGTTCCTCGACGACAACGCCGACGAAATCGCCGACTTCCGTAGCCGCCAGGCCGAGGCATTCGGGGCCGAGCGCGACTCGTGGCGGTCCGCGGGCGAACTGGCCGAGGCGGCGGGATGAGAACAGACGGCCGAGCGGCCGGGAAGGTCGACTCATGAGTGTGTGGATTCATCGGCGGCCCGAGCCGGAAGTCGCGGCCGAGATCGCCGCGGCGGCGGGACCGCTTCGCGGGTTACGACTGGCCGTGAAGGACAACGTGGACGTGGCCGGACTGCCGACCACCGCGGGCTGCCCCGACTTCGTCTACGTGCCGGACCGGGACGCGGCGGCGGTGGCGGCACTGCGGTCGGCCGGTGCCGTCGTGGTCGGGAAGACCAATCTCGATCAGTTCGCCACCGGGCTCGTCGGCACCCGCTCGCCCTACGGCGCGGTGCGCAACGCGCTGCGGCCGGACTACGTCTCCGGCGGTTCGAGTTCCGGGTCGGCGGTGGCCGTCGCGCTCGGCGAGGCGGATATCGCCATCGGCACCGACACCGCCGGATCCGGCCGGGTGCCCGCCGCCTTCCACGGCATCGTGGGGATCAAACCCACGGTCGGTGTGGTCGGCACCGCGGGCGTGGTGCCCGCCTGCCGTTCCTACGACTGCGTCACGATCTTCGCGGCCGACGTCGCGTCGGCGAATCGGGCCATGGCCGTCATGGCCGCCGGTGCGCCCGATCGGCCTTGGCCCTCCGACGTCCGGCTCGCCGCGCCGCCGAGACCGGTTGTCGCGGTGTTCGATTCGCTCGACGCGTTGGATCCGGTGTGGCAGGTGGCCTTCGACCGTACCGTCGCGGACCTGCGGGAGCGTGGCGTGCGGATCGTGACAGTCGATCCCGAGCCGTTCCTCGCCGCCGCGCGGCTGCTCTACGACGGCGCGTTGGTCGCCGAAAGGTATTCGGCTGTAGGGGAATTCGTCGACACTCAGCCCGACGCGGTCGATCCCACCGTAGGCGCGATCATCGGCAAGGCGCGCGATATTCCCGCCCACCGGCTGGTCTCCGATCTCGCCGAGCTGCAACGGCTTCGAGATCGCGCGATGGACAGCCTGCGCGACGCCGACGCGCTGCTCGCTCCCACCGCACCGATCCACCCGACGATCGCCGAGGTCGAGGCCGACCCGGTCGCAGTGAACTCGCGGCTCGGCACCTACACGAACTTCTGCAATCTGTTCGATCTGTGCGCGGTCGCGGTACCGGCCGGGACCGCGGGTGAGGCGCAGTTCGGCGTCACGGTCTTCGGCCGCGCGTTCGACGACACCGTGGCGCTGGACATCGCGGCTCTGATCGCCCAAGGGGACAAAGGGTCTCCGCTCGACGATCCGGCCTGGCCGCTGAGGGTCGCGCCGGTGCACGAGCTCGTGGTGTTCGGCGCGCACCTGCGTGGGCAACCGCTCGAGCATCAGCTGACCGACCTGGGCGCGCGCTGGGCCGGGCCCGTCCGCACCGCACCCGCTTACCGGCTGGGCGCCCTCGACACCACGCCGCCCAAACCGGCGGTGACCAGATGTGCCGACGGTGAGACGGGTGTCTCCGTCGCCGGTGAACGCTGGCTGCTCTCCCCCGCCGCGCTGGGCCGCTTCCTGAGCGGGCTACCGGCCCCCATGCAGCTCGGTGCCGTCGAACTCGACGACGGCGCCTGGACCACCGCGTTCGGCTGTGATGCCGCCGCGGCGGCCGCCGCCGAGGACATCAGCGAATACGGTGGCTGGCGGGCGGCGCTCGCCGCCGGAGCGGTCTGACCCGCGCCGGGTCGGATGGTCACGGCAGTCGCGGTCCCGCCGCCGCGGCCGCCCGCAACCCGTTCGCCCACAGGTCACCGGCGATGTCCAGGCCCAGCCGGACGCCGCCGATGTGCTGCGACAGGTCCATCCGGCCGTCCGCGTCGACGGCGAAGGCGTCGAAGCTCCAGTTCACGCCGAGGAATACGCGGCTGCGGCCGTTCTCCTCGATCATCTGCCACAGCCCGCCCGGGAAGGTGCGCGTGTGGCGCGGGCGCCGGATCCCGCACCGGTCGACGCCGGTGCCGTCGAGTTCGTCGGAGACGAAAGTCATTCCGTCGGTGAGCGTGTCGGGTCCGTCCGGGCCGATGCCGCAGTAGCGCCGGGTGATCTGCAGGGCGGCCGCCCCGAGCGCGGCGTGACCCGACGGGTACGCCGGGAACGGCGGTGTGGCGGCGGGGACGCCCGGTTCGTTGGTGCGGGCCGCGCCCAGCGGCAGCCAGAACGGGTCGCACAACGCGTCCCAGCCTCGCGCCGCAGTGCTTTTCGGGCCCATCGACGGGTCGTGTTCTCGAATTCCGAGCACCGGACGCCACAGGTCGTGCCGGTACTTGTCGTCCCAGGCCAGGATGGCCGCGTCGGCCATGGCGGCATTGACCAGGGCGAACAACCGCGCGTTCGCCGCGAGCCCGTGCCGCCGGGTGGTGGCGACCGCGCGCACGATCCGGTTGTACAGCCGGGGCGGAGTGCCGATCTTCTTCGCGCCGTCGTAGCCCCAGAAGGTGCCGATCAGGGTCTCCTCCGGCGTGCGGGGCGACAGGCCCGGCGGCAGCGCGCCGGACTGCTCGGTGGCGATACCCTTGCCGCGCACCTGTTTCAGCGCGCGCTCATAGGCGGGGTCGGTCTGCTTGGGCGGGGCGTCGAGGGTGTGCCGGGTGGTGGCCGCGAAGCAGCGCGAGCGGGCGCCGTAGTGCGGTGCGTAAGAGCCCTGGCCCGGATTCACCGGGTCCGCACGGTGTTTGAGCGGATCGAGGCTCGGGCGATAGCCGAGGCCGTCGAGTCCGGGGTCGGCGGCGCGGGCCGCCAGCATGGCGTGGCCGACGGCGAGACCGTGCGCGCTGCCCGTCCCGGTGCCGGGACCGTGCAGCCCGGCCTGCTGCAGAGCCGCGTCCAGCCGGGCGGTCTGCGCCGGATACAGCGCGGTGAGGGTGGTGTGGGCGGCGACCGCGACGGCCGCCTCGGCGCAGGCGCCCGGCGGGGCGACCGGCGGCGTGGTCAGATAGGTGCCGTGCGCCGCGGGTGTGATGCCGAAACAGGCGTCGTGCATGGCGAGGTGGGTGATGGCCAGCGCGCGGGAGCTGCCGACCGGTCCGCGCACACCGCGTTCGGCATGGTGAATGTCGGTGTGCGCCACTCGATCCGACTCCAGTGCCACGCTGTTCCAATACAGGATCTGATCCACTTGTCTTCCTACTCGGGGTCTGTCGCGGCACCGGCCCGCAAGGAGCGCTGCGACTCGACGGTGTGCCCTCCCATCCGAGCATGCCCGTGTGGAGCCGGGATTACGGCAGTAGTCGACTACCCGATTCGGCAATGGCGTGCGGTGGACGGCCGAGTATCACCTTTGCGGGTGCGCGCCTTTCGCGTCACGGCACCGCTGAGAGAACTGCGTGCGGTAGACCGCCGAGTAGCGCCTTTGCGCGCGAGCGCCTTTCGCGTCACCGCACCGCTGACGGAGCGGAAGAGACAGGCGCACACCGCCTTCGGCGGATCAGCTAGGTTTCACCACCGCAAGCAACTCCGGCCCATGGGAATCGAGCCGCCGCTCGGTGATGCTTGCGACCAGCAGCGTCGCGCCGCAGGCCAACGCCAGCCCGACCGGCAGTGCGCACCACTGGACCACCGCGCTGTGCAGGTGGGCGCCGAGTCCCAGGATCGCGAGCACCGGCAGATTCACCAGCAACTGCCCGAATCCCACGGCGAGCTGCACCAATGCTCGTGCGCAGCCCGGGTTCCCGCCGCCGCCCGCGAACGGGTTGCCGCGCTGCGGCGGCAGCGGATACGCCGCGTATACCGACAGGAACAGGGCGGTGCTCACCCCGACACCCACGAACACCGGCAGCATCGACACCGCCCAGGGGTAGAACTCGGCGTGCCCCAGCGCTCCGGGCAGGATCAGCGTGAGCAGCAGCGCGAACGGCCCGACCAGCACGATCCAGGCGATCATCCGCCCGCGCACGTCGGCCCGGCTCGCGCCCGGAACGACCAGGGTGTGCCACAGCGCGGTGCCGTCGAAGGCGTACATGTTCGCGCTGGCCATCGCGGCCATCCACACCACGAAGGTGCCCGTGAACGGCACCGGGACACCCGCACCCTGCAGCGACAGCAGCACCGGCAGCACGATGCCGAGCAGCAGCAACGGCAGCAGCGCGGCGCGGCGACGGCTGTCGCGCCACCAGGTGCGCAGCTCCTTCGTCACCACGGCCCCCACCGGCGTCGCGGGCGCGAGCCGTGCCAGGAGGCCACCGCCCGACCGCACCCGGACCGGACCCGCGGGCGCGGCGGTCGTGATGAGCCTACGGCGCAGCAGCACCGCCCAGACCTGCCACAACAAGGCCGACAGCAGCGCCAGACCCAGCAGGCACAGCGCCGCCAGCCACCACTGTCCCCGCGCGGCCGCCTCGACGGCGTAGGGCGCCCAGCCCGAGGGCGGTATCCGCAATGCCAGCGCGATCGGTGGCGCCGCGTGCTCCAATTCCGGTGCGACAGTGGTGATCAGCAGTTGCATCGGGTAGTAGGCCAGGCCCGCCAGCGCCGCGAGCAGCACACCCAGGTCCCGGCCGCGCCGCGACCGCATGGCCGCGCCGATCCACGCCAGCATTACCCGCGACAGCACTACCACGAAGACCAGTTGCAGCACCGTGCCGAGCACCGCGGCCACCGTCGCCGCGATCCCGACCTGGGCGGCCAGCAGGACCAGGCCACCGAACGCGATCAGGTTCACCACGGCCGCCGGGCCCGCGAACGCGGCGGCCAGCAAGCCCGTCGCCAGCTGCCGGTAGCTCAGTGGCAGCAGCCGGAAATGCTCGGGCTGCAAGGTCTCGTCACTACTTCCGGCGAGGACGGGGCCGCACAGCCAGCCCAGTGTCCACACCGCGTAGAGCGCGGCCGCGACGTTGATCGCCGATCGGAGGTCCCATTCGTGCCCGGCCAGCGCCGTGAACAAGGCGGTGAGCCCGGCGGCGAGCAGTCCGAACACCAGCCCGATCCAGAAGGTGACCGCCGCCTTGCCGCTGCTGAGCGAACGAACGGTCAGCCGCCAGCGCATCCGGATCAGGACGCCAACCACGACAGCCCCTCCTCGCCGCCGACGCGACCGCCCACCAGCCGCACGAACGCCTCCTCCAAGGTGCCCTCGCCGCGCACCTCGGCGACCGTGCCGGTGCTCACGACCTGTCCCCGGTTGATCACGGCGAGACGGTCGCACAGGTTCTCCACCAGCGCCATCACGTGACTCGACAGCACCACCGAGCCGCCCGCGGTGACGAAGCGCTGCAGGATGGTGCGGATGGTGCCGGCCGACACCGGGTCGACGGCCTCGAACGGCTCGTCCAGCACCAGCAGTTTCGGCGCGTGCAGCAGCGCCGTCGCCAGTCCGATCTTCTTGCGCATACCCGCGGAATAGTCGACCACCAAGGTGTTCTCGGCGCCGGTGAGTTCCAGGACGGTGAGCAGTTCCGCCGCCCGCTCGGCCACAATCGGGACGGCCATACCGCGCAAAAGCCCTGTGTAGGTGAGCAATTCACGACCGGTGAGCCGCTCGGGCAATGCCAAGCCATCCGGAAGCACTCCCACGATCGCCTTGGCGCGCACCGGATCCGCCCACACGTCGAACCCGAAAATGCGCGACTCCCCCGCATCCGGCCGCAACAACCCCACCGCCATCGACAGCGTGGTCGTCTTCCCCGCCCCATTGGGCCCGACCAACCCGAAGAACGACCCCGGCGGCACCGTCAACCCCACCCCGTCGACCACCCAGGGCCCCCCGAACCTCTTGTACAACCCGCTCAGCTGCAGCGCTGGACTATCCGCCTGCATATCTCCCCTTCCCCTGGACGCGCGTCACGTCCGTAAGTAGGGATCGTCCCACGCGCGACCCACGCAACACCGCCCGTCCTCGATCACCGCGCCGATGACGCCCGCAACTCCACGACCGAGCCGGTCAACCCCGCATCGCTCCCTCAGGCCAGACGACCTCGACAGGCAGCCCCCTCTCCCGAGCAAGCGCGACGACACTTCCGGTACCACTACGCTCGCCGGATTGCCCATCCCACACAGCGACCAGCAGGTCACAAGACCCAAGCACCGCATCATTCGCCGCCTCGTAGGCATCGGCGTCAGCATCGGCGAAGTCCATCACACGGACCGATTCCGCACAGCGCAGCAGATCATCGAACTGCCCGGCATGATCAGGCTTGACCTTGCGCTCCCGATAATTCCGCGAGGGAATGACAACCTCCAAACGCCCACCGACGTCGAGAACAGCCTGCGCGAACACCGAATCAGCACCGCGAGCAATACAACTGATTCCCACCAACTCGGCAGGATCGCCTGCTCGCTCGAGAACCCGGACGACCTCCGCATACACCAGCGGCACCGTCTCCGCCGTGATGTTCATGTGCCCAGTAACCCCGACCCGCACTCCCACTCCCTCTATGTCGACAAAGCAACCATCGGCTGAATACGGTCCCGCAACTCCGCAACCGCTCGGACCCGCACCAGCTGGCCGGGTGCGGCGCCTGCGCAGGCGGATTCAGACCATCGGATTCACACCCGCCCCGCGAATGTACAACCGATCTCGTTTCAGGTTTTCAACCACTTTTCGATTTCAGCGAACGTGCACATTCCGATGATCGGCTCACCGTCAGTGGCATCATGCAGCGTCCACAGGTTTGGCGACAAGGGTTCTCGCAGCAGGTGGTAACCACCGCGGCGGGCATGGAACATGAGCTGCTGATATCGCGGCCCGTTCGGTTCGGCTGTCATGGGATCCGGCTGTTCGTCGCTCATCGTGCCTGCCTTCCGGATGTGGCGGCGACACCCTCGGCAGGAGGGCGATAGGTACTCCAGAAATGGTTGTGCACCTCATCCCACAAGGCGGCCAGACCAGGGAAACGCTCCCGCACCTCCACCAAATCGGGGGCATGGGCAAGAGAGCACGCGAGCAAGGTCTCTACACCGGAACGCTTGCGCACCGAGAGCATTCGAATACAGCTGCCGTGCAGCCGCCATTCGGCAACCCATCCATCCGCCTCCGTGGTCCGGGATCCGTTCATGAACGGATCTCCGGCCCGACGACAGCGGCCAACGCCGCTGTGCCGCCGCCTTCCACACACCGACCGATACGGCAGGCGCGGTGTCGTTGCATCAGCTCATGCGCCAACTCGATCTCCGGAAACCGGCACAAACCCGGTAGAGCAACGTAATGCACATCCGACCTGATTCTGTTGTCCGGTCCCGGGTTCGAGTCCGGCACTTGTGCGTTCGTCATCGCCTGCCTCCCATCGTTAGTTGCTGCCGTCGTTGCGGGCTGATCCGAGTCTTGCGCGATAGTTACGACGATCGAAGGCATGCGACCGCCACGAAACCGCTACGCTGCAGGTACGGGGGAAATCGGCGCGGAGGGGCAGGTGCGCGGGCTGTGATCGTCGTGGGGAAGTGGACAGGTGTCGAGGTGCGCGCGCTTCGACTCCGAGCGCTGCGGTGGACCCAGCCGCAGCTCGCTGAGCGGACCGGATTCAGTGAAGGCGTGGTGCGCAAGTGGGAAGCGCGGGGCGAAACGATCACCCTCAGAGGTCAATACGCCGAGGGCATGGACACGCTGCTTCGAGGCTTGGATCCAGAGCAGCACGCCCGATTCGAAATGGCGCTCACCGAGATTGGTAGAGGTTCGATCGCGGACGGCTGTCCCGTCATTCCGCAGGGTGTGCTGGACAATCAGTCAGGCATCGCGGCTGGCATAGACGCGGAGCGACTGGCGTATATCGCGGCGCATCCGAGACGTATCGATCGGAAGGCCGTCGATGACCTGTCCGTCGTGCTGGCGGCGTGGCGGAAGCTTGACGACTCGGTGGGATCCGAGGCGGTGCTGCCAGCGGTGAATGGGACTGTGCAGATGGTTGAGCGGCTCGTTCGCGAAGCGCATGGCTCGATTCGCCCTGATGTATTGAATGTCGGCGCGCAGTGGTTGCAACTGGCGGGGTGGTTGAACACGACCACCAAGCGGCATACAGTGGCTCGGGCCATCCACGACCGGATGTTGGAGTGGGCGGTGGAGCTGGATGACCCCGACCTGATCTCGACGACGCTGGGCGCCAAAGGGCATCGTGCGTGGACCGAAGGTGAATTCGGCCCGATGATCGGTTTGTCGGAAGCAGCGAGTCGGTACAAGCAAGCCTCCCCCGCCGTGCTGGCAGTGGCGGCTCAGCAGGAGGCGCGCGGTCACGCCCTCGTCGGCGAGGCAGAGGAAACCGAGCGCCAGCTGGACAGAGCCGACGAATACGCGGTACGCGCTGCCGCTGAGCCAGACCGGATTCCACCATGGTTGTACTTCCACAGCACGGATCTCCTTGTGCTGCAACGCGGTTTGGCCTACAAGTTCCTCGCGGAATCCGGCCGCCCGAAGTATCGAAGCAAAGCGGTAGCGGTACTGACCGCCGGACTGGCGGGTCTCGACCGGGAAACCCGCGAATCCGATTGGATGCGCTGGTATGTCGACCAACTCGCCGAGTCGGTGCATGGTGGCGACTGGCGAAAGCACTGATTCGGAGCCGGGTCGTTCGGGCTAGCCTGGCGAACGATCGGGCCGCGTACTGCGCTTGGGAGGAGTGCGATCTCGGCGGCCCGAGGACGCATGTGCTACTTGCGCTGGGGAATGTAAGGACACCGCATGAAACCATCCACCCGTAATTCGCACCGCGAAACTCGAGCACGCAACCTCGCACGTGCCTCCGTTGTCTCCGCGCTGCTTTTCTGTCCGGTGACCGTGCCGGTCACCGTCGCACTCGGCGCTCCGGTGGCGTTCGAGTTCGCCGACGGACGCGACCCCGTCGATCATCGGCTGGAAATCGCCGACCGCGCCGCCCCGGCTCGGTCCCAGCGGGCGCCATCGAAACCCGCTCCGCCCAAATCGACTCCGCCCAAATCGACTCCGCCGAAGCCGGCGCCACCGAAGACCACCCCGCCGAGGACACCGCCCCGCGACAGGGAGCATCATCACCACCACTATTACTACAACGACCCTTACCTGCTCCCTTCCAATCCGCCACCGTGCAACGGGATCTGGTTCGGAAGCGGTTGCGCGAAGGTGAGTTGAGTGGCTCCGGCCTCGAAGAAACGACCTAGCGGAGCAGCGTGGCCGGATCGATGGTGAATTCGAACGGCGAGTGCAAGGTGGCGGGTTCGCCCGCGGAGATGCGGTGAGTGAGTTCGTATTCACCGTTTTCGCCGCGAATGTGAGCGAACAACACCGGAACGGATTCGCCAGGAAGACGACCCTTGAAGGAATTGGTCTCGATACGCCAGTAGTTCGGAATGCCCGCCTCGGCGTAAACCGCCGGCTTGACGAGCCGGTCCTGCAAGGTCGTGGACGCAGAAACAATTTCCACAGCCAGAACAACCTGCGCCACGGCGACGCCTCGCTCCTCCATCGGTCTCTCGCCAAGGCCGACGACCAGATCTGGAATGGGCTCATCATCACCGATCAGCACACCGATGCCGGGAGCGACCCAATAGCCCTCGGGTAGCACACTCAGAAGACCGACCTGCAGGCTTTGCAGGACGAACTGATGCTTCGGCTTCGGTGCGGCGTTCACGATGAGCTGGCCATTCAGGACCTCGTACCTGATTCCGTGATCGGGCAGGTTATCGAGGTCGGCCGCGGTCCAACGCTCCCCCGCAGGCAGTAGCGCGGACGACCGTTCGGGAACCGGCATCGCCACGGAAACCACCTCCTACTCGCTGACCTGTGGCAGCGCTGGTCGCCGCCTGCGTTTGGAGTCTACCCAGCAGGTACGACACCGGGCCGGTGAAAGGTACTGTTCGCACCCTGCACCGGCCCGCGCGGATTCACTCCGCCGACACGATCCGTACCTCCTCGTCGGCCGAGTCGGTGGATTCACCCGGGACGACGAACCAGTGGGTGACCTCGCCCTCGCCGAGGTCGGACTCGACGTCGCCGGTCGGGAGGACCGAGAGGGCGCCGGTGGTGGACCAGGCGAGGAATTCCGCCAGGGCGGCGGGGCCGCCGGGGGCGGTGGTGAACGTGGTCGACTCGTAGTCCAGGTCGTTTTCCTCGCGGAGGGTGTCGGCGCGGTCGAGGGCCTGGTCCTGGGTGAGGGTGGTCCAGGTGCCGTCGGTCCGGCGGTAGACGAAGGCCGGGTGGTCCTCGTGCAGCGGTCGGACGCGGTCGGCGTAGGAGACCGGGTGGGTCGGGGCCGCCGACAGTTCCGCCCGCACCTTCGGGTCCGAGGGCACCAGCCAGCGCACCGAACTGGCCGCGGGTTCCAGGGTGATGCCGAAACCGGCTCCGGCGGAGACGATCTCGCCGAAGGACAGGCCCTCGGCGAACAGCGCCGCCGCACCGGCCTTCTGCACCGCCCACACCGCGACCACGGCGTCGACCGACCGCGGCAGCGTGACCGCGACGATGTCGCCGGGGCCCACACCGCGGTTGATCAGCACCCGCGCCAGCTGCGAGGACCGCGTGTCGACCACGTGGTACGGGGTCTCCGCACCGTCGGACAGCAGCGCCGGAGCCTGCGGATCCTCCTCGACGACCTCGCCCAGGATCTTGGCCACCGTGCGCGCGCCGACCCGGGCCGGTTGCGCGGATTCGGTTGCGCCGACCCCGGATTCGGCGAGCAGGCGGGCCCGCTCGGCGGGATCGACGATGTCGATGTCGCCGACCGGCGCCTGCGGATCGCGCGCCAGCGCCGCCAGCACCCAGCGCAGCCGGTTGGCCAGCGTCTGCACCTCGTCGGCGGTGAACCGGTTGGTGAGGTACTCCAGGCTCAGGCCGATGGTGGCCTCCTCGGTCACCATGAGGGTCAGCGGGTAGTGTGTGCCGCCTTCGAATCCGACCCCGGTCACCGCCACACCGTCGATGGAGCTGGCGGCCGCGATGGCCTCCTTGTCCACCGGGTAGGACTCGAACACGATCAGCGAGTCGAATCCCGCCGCGGCGCCGGCCACCCGCTGAATGTCGGTGAGCCCGACGTAGTGGTGGTCGAGCAGCGCGGCCTGATCACGCTGGAGCCCGGTCAGCAACTCGGCGACCGACCGCCGGCCCTCGGCGCGCACCCGCACCGGCAGCGTGTTGATGAACAGGCCCACCATCGATTCGATACCCGGCAGCTCCGGCGGACGCCCGGACACGGTCGCGCCGAACACCACGTCGTCACGCCCGGTGAGCCGCCCGACCAACACGCCCCACGCGGCCTGGACCAGCGTGTTCACCGTGATGCCCAGGTCGGCGCAGAACTTGGTGAGCTGCTGGGTCTGCTCGGCGTCGATCGTGGCCGTCAGCTTGGCGATCTCGTAGTTCTCCACCGACCGTGGCTGCGGGGCGAGCTGGGTCGGCTCGTCCACGCCGGACAGCGCGTCCGCCCAGGCCCGCAGCGACGCCTCGCGATCCCGTGTGGACAGCCACGCCAGGAAGTCGCGGTAGGAGCCGGGCGGCGGCAGCACCGTGGCGTCGCCGTGCACCGCGTACAGCACCAGCAGATCCCGCATGAGCAGCGGCATCGACCAGCCGTCGAACAGGATGTGGTGCGCGGTGATGGCCAGTCGCCAGTGGTCCGCGGCCGTGCGGAACAGCGCCAACCGCAGCAGCGGCGCGCTCGCCATGTCGAAGGGGGCGGCCCGCTCGGACATCAGCTGCCGCTCCAGCTCGTCGTCGTCGCCGTCCACGAGATCGACAGTGCGCCAAGGCACGTCGACCCGGTCGAGCACGATCTGCACCGGCTGTCCGTCCCGGTCGGTCGTGAACGCCACCCGCAGGTTCGCGTACCGGTCCACCATGCCCTGCGCCGCGGTCCGCAGCCGCTCGACGTCCAGGTCACCGGTGAAGTCGATGGCGGCCTGCTGGCTGTACACGTCGACGGTGGACTGCGTCATCAGCGCGTGGAACAGCAGACCCGACTGCAGCGGCGACAGCGGCCACACCTCGGTCATGCCGGGGTAGGTCCGCTCCCAGGTCTCCGCGTCGGCCGGGTCGACCTGCACCAGCGGGCCGGTCGGCAGTTCCAGGTCGTCCGCGTCGCCCAGCCGCGCGATCGCCGCCAGTCCGGCGATGGTGCGCTGCTCGAACACTTCGCGGGCGCCGAACCGCACGCCGCGCGCCTTGGCCCGCGACACCAGCTGGATGGACAGGATGCTGTTGCCGCCGACGGCGAAGAAGTCGTCGTCCACACCGATCTCGGTGCGGCCCAGCACATCCGCGAACACCTCGGCCAGGATCTGCTCCGTCGGGGTGGACGGGGCGCGGTAGGCCGTGGTCTCGAACTCCGGCTCCGGCAGGGCCTTGCGGTCCAGCTTGCCGTTGGCGTTCAGCGGCAGCGCGTCCAGCACCACGAATGCCGAGGGCACCATGTAGGACGGCAGTGCCGCTGCCAGTTCGGATTTGACGCGGTCGAGGTCGATGACGCCTGAGGAAGTATCGGCGGCAGTCGGCACCAGGTAGGCCACCAGCCGATCACCCAGGCGCGCATCGGACTTCGCCAGCACCGCCGTCTGCGCGACCTCCGGCAACGCCAGCAGCGCGGCCTCGATCTCGCCCAGCTCGATCCGGAAACCCCGGATCTTCACCTGGAAGTCCGTGCGGCCCCGGTAGTCCAGCTCGCCGTCGGCGTTCCAGGCCACCAGGTCACCGGTGCGGTACATGCGCTCACCGGTGCCGAAGGGGCTGGCGACGAAGCGATCCGCCGTCAGGTCCGGTCGGCCGAAGTAGCCGTGGGCCAGCTGGGCACCGGCGAGGTACAGCTCGCCCGGCACGCCGACCGGGACCGGACGCAGCCTGGCGTCGAGCACGTAGACCCGGCTGTTCCATTCCGGCGCGCCGATCGACACCGACACCTGATCGGCGTCGCCGACCTCGTGGCTGGTGATCGACACCGCCGCCTCGGTAGGCCCGTACAGGTTGAACAGGCCCGCCGTGTTGCCGCGCCGGAACCGCTGCGCGGTCGCACCCGGCAGCGCCTCGCCGATGGCCAGCACCCGCCGCAGCGAATCCGTCAGCGCGCCATCGGATTCGGTCAGCAGCGCGTCCAGCATGGACGGCACCACGTGCAGCGTGGTGACGGCCTCGCGGCGCATCAGGTCGTTCAGGTATTCCGGATCCTGATGCCCGTCGGCGGTGGCGATGACCAGGCGGCCACCGCACACGGCCGCCGTCCAGAACTCCCAGACCGACAGGTCGAACGTCGCCGCCGTCTTGAGCAGCACCGCGTCGTCCGCGCCGAGGCCGAATTCGGCGGTCTCCCAGAGCAACTGGTTGACGATCGCGGCGTGCGGCACGGCCACACCCTTCGGGCGGCCCGTCGAACCCGACGTGAAGATCACATACGCCGTATTCGACGCACGCAGCGGCACAACACGATCCGCGTCAGCGATCGGCTCGCCGGAGACCTCCGACAGATCCAGCTCGTCGATCCGAACCACACTCGGCACAGTCCCCGCACCCGTACCCACCGGATGCGCAACCGCCACAGCACCAGCGTCGAAACCACTGTCCGCGTTGGTCAGCACACACACCGGGTCGGCGGTCCCGAGAATGTAACCGACACGTTCGGCGGGCTGATCCGGGTCCACCGGCACATACGCGCCACCGGCCACCGACACCGCATACATCGCCACAACCAGATCCACCGACCGGCGCAACGCCAACGCGACCCGCGACTCGGCACCCACACCCAGCGAAACCAGGTGCCGCGCAAGCCGATTCACCCGCTCACTCAGCTCCGCATAGGTGACAGCAGCCCCGTCCGGACCCACCAGCGCCACCGCGTCCGGCGTCCCCGCGACGGTGCGGTCCAGCAGCCCGGCCAGGGTGAGCGACCGGTCCACCTCGTGCTCGGTCGCGTTCCACTCGGTCACCAGCGTCGCGCGCTCGCTGCCACGCAGCAGCTCGAGATCGCCGACCGGGGTCGCCGGGACGGCCACGATCTGACGCAGCATCCGCACGAACCGCTCGGCGAAGTCCTCGACCGTCGCCGCGTCGAACAGGTCGGTGGCGTAGGTCAGCACGCCGCCGATGCCGGCCGGTGCGCCCGCCTCGTCGTAGCTGTCCGACACGATCAGGTGCAGGTCGAACTGCGACAGCTGGGTGTCGAAGTCGACGCCCGACAGGCTCAGGCCCGGCAGCTCGAGGCTGGTCCGGCCCAGGTTCTGGAACGACAGACCCACCTGGAACAGCGGGTGATGCGCCGTGGACCGGACGGGGTTGAGCACCTCGACCAGCCGCTCGAACGGCACATCGGCGTGCGCGAACGCCTGCAGGTCCGACTCCCGCTGGTGAGCGAGCAGTTCCGCGAACGGCGCGCCCGCGTCCACCCGGGTGCGGAACACCAGGGTGTTGACGAACATGCCGATCAGGTCATCGAGTTCACGTTCGCCTCGACCCGCCATCGGCGTACCGATCGCGATGTCGTCGGTGCCCGACAGCCGCGCCAGCAGCACGGCGAAGGCGGTGTGCACGACCATGAACAGCGTCGCGCTCTCGCTCCGCGCCAGCTCCGACAGCGCCCGGTGCAGCTCGGCGTCGATGTCGATGGCGACCTTGGCGCCGGTGAACGACTGCACCGCCGGACGCGGCCGGTCGGTCGGCAGGTCCAGCCGGTCCGGCAGGTCGGCCAGCGCCGCCTTCCAGTAGCCGAGCTGCTTGGCCGCCAGCGACTCCGGATCGTCCTCGCTGCCCAGCAGCGCACGCTGCCACAGCGCGTAGTCGGCGTACTGCACGGCCAGCGGGGCCCAGCTCGGGGCCTCACCGGCGGCCCGCGCCGCGTAGGCGGTCATGATGTCGCGGGTCAGCGGTGCCATGGAGGAACCGTCGCCCGAGATGTGGTGCACCGTCATCGCCAGCACGTATTCCCGTGCGGCGTCCTCGTTTCCGGTCTCCACCTCGAACACGGCCACGCGCAGCGGCACCTCGGTGGTGACGTCGAACGAACTCGACACCACCTCGAGCACCGCGGCCTCGATGTCGGCCGGGGCGACGGTCCGGAACTCGACCTCCGGAATCGCCTGCGCCACCGGCAGGATCACCTGGACGGGGCCACTGTCGTGCTCCGGATAGACCGTGCGCAGCACCTCGTGCCGCGCCACCACGTCGCCGACCGCCGCCCGCAGCGCGGGCAGATCAAGATCACCGGTGAGCCGCACCGCCATCGGCACGTTGTAGGCCGCCGACTGCTGATCGAATCGGTTCAGGAACCACATCCGCTGCTGCGCCAGCGACAGCGGAATCCGTTCCGGCCGTTCGATACTGCCGAGCGCCGGGGCGCCGGCTTCCCGTGTCTGCGATTCGATCGCCGCCGCGAATCCGGTCACCGTCGAGCGCTCGAACAGCGCCCGCACCGGCACCCGGCTGCCCACCGCCGCACCCACGCGGGCGATGACCTGGGTGGCGATCAGCGAGTTGCCGCCGAGGGCGAAGAAGTCGTCGTCGGCGCCGATCCGCTCGATCCCGAGCACCTCGGCGAACACGCCCGCCACGATCTCCTCGATCGGAGTCGACGGCGCGCGGAACTCCCGCTGCGTGAAGGTCGGCTTCGGCAGGGCCTTGCGGTCCAGCTTGCCGCTCGGGTTGAGCGGGAACTCGGCCAGCTCGATGATCTGCGACGGCACCATGTACGCCGGCAGCTGCCGCATGGCCGCCTCCAGCAGGCGGCCCTGATCGAGCCGCGCGCCCGGTGCGGGCACCGCGTAGACCACCAGCTGGTCACCCAGCTCGGACGAGACCACCAGCGCCGCGGCCTGGCTGACCGACGGCTGCGCCAGCAGCACCGACTCGATCTCCCCGAGCTCGATGCGCTGACCGCGGAACTTCACCTGGAAGTCGGCGCGGCCGAGGTACTCGAGCGCACCCCTGCCGTCGATCTCGCGCCACACCACGAGGTCACCGGTGCGGTACATGCGCGTGCCCGTGCCTGCCCCGAAGGGGTTGGCCACGAAGCGATCCGCGGTGAGATCGGGCCGCCGCAGATAACCGCGGGCCAACTGCTCACCCGCCAGGTACAGCTCACCCACGACACCGGCGGGCACCGGCCGCAGCCGCGAATCCAGCACGTACAGCTGCGAATTCGCCTCCGGATAGCCGATCGGCACGCTCGGGGACTCGGTGCCCGTCGCGGTCCAGTGCGCGACGGTGATCGCGGCCTCGGTCGGTCCGTACAGGTTGTGCACGGCCGCGTCGGAGATGGCGTGCACCGCGGTGACGGTCTCCGGCGGCAGCGCCTCACCGGCCGCGAACACCGTGCGCAGCGTCGGCAGGGCACCCGCCGCGGTGTGCGTGGCGAGCACGGTCAGCATGGACGGCACGAAGTCGGTGAACGTGACGCCCTGCGCGGCAATGGTTTCCGCCAGGTACAGCGGATCCCGATGCCCGTCGGGGGTCGCCACGACCAGCTTGGCCCCGGCCCGCAGGGTCATGAAGTAACCCCACAGCGAGACGTCGAACGTCGTCGGCGTCTTCTGCAGGTACACGTCCTGCGGACCCATCGGGTAGGCCGACAGCATGACGGTGATCTGGTTGTTGATCGCCGCGTGCGAGACCGCCACACCCTTCGGACGCCCGGTCGAACCGGACGTGAACAGCACGTAGGCCGGGTTCTCCGGCAGCACCGGGCGCATCAGCTCGTCGGGTTCGAGCGGCGTGCCGTCGAAGCCGTCGACGTCCACGGTGTCGAGGTTCAGCACCTCGACGCCCTCGGGCACCGGCACCTGATCCGCGGTCCGGGTCAGCACACACACCGGCTGCGCGGTCTCCAGCACGTGCGCGATGCGCTCGGCCGGATGATCCGGATCCAGCGGCACGTACGCGCCGCCCGCGGTGATGATCGCGTACATGCCGACCACCAGATCCAGCGACCGCCGAATCGCCAGGCCGACCAGCGTTTCCGCCTCGACGCCCTGGTAGATCAGCCGCCGGGCCAGGATGTTGACGCGCTCGTCGAACTCCCGGTAGGTCAGCTCCTCGCCCTCGTAGGACACCGCGACCCGATCCGGGTACTCCGCCACCGCGCGCCGGTAGCCGTCGAGCAGCAGTTCGGGTGCCACGTCCTCGCGAACGTCGTTCCACTCCAGCAGGATTCGATCCCGTTCGGCGGCGTCGAGGACCTCGATGTCGCGCACCCGGCGGTTCGCGCCGGCGAGCAGTTCGTCCACGATCCGCAGCAACCGCGTCGACAGCGTCTCCGCCTCGGCGGTGCTGAACCGGCTCAACAGGTGCTCGAGCACGATCTCGATCGTCTGCTCGGCCTTGACCAGCAGCGTCAGCGGATAGTGGGTGCCACCGCTGATGCCCGCACCGGCCACCGACACGCCGTCGATCGCGGCGGCCGCCGTGATGGCGTCCTTGTCGACGGGGTACGACTCGAACACCAGCAGCGAATCGAACTGCGCGCCGATTCCGGCGACCCGCATGATGTCGGTCAGGCCCACGTAGTGGTGCTCCAGCAGATCCGCCTGCTCGCCCTGCAACCGCACCAGCAGCTCACCGACGGTCGCCCGGTCGTCCACCCGTACCCGCACCGGCAGCGTGTTGATGAACAGGCCGACCATCGACTCGATACCCGGCAGCTCCGCCGGACGGCCCGACACCGTGGCGCCGAAGACCACGTCCTCGCGACCGGTGATGCGGCCGACCAGCACACCCCAGGCCGCCTGGATCAGCGTGTTCACGGTGATGCCGAGGTCGGCGCAGAACTGCGCGACGCGACGGGTGTACTCGGCGTCGAGGTGCACGACCTGCTTGCCCAGCGCATAGGTCTCATCCGGTTTCGGTTGCGGCGCAAGCTGAGTCGGCTCGTCCACCCCGGCCAGCGCGTGCTGCCAGGCCCGCAGTGAGGCGTCCCGGTCCCGCCCTGCCAGCCAGGCCAGGAAGTTCCGGTAGGACGGCACCCGCGGCAGCGACGCGGCGTCGCCGCGCACCGCGTACAGCACCAGCAGATCCCGCATGAGCAGCGGCATCGACCAGCCGTCGAACAGCACGTGGTGCGCGGTGATCGACAGGTGCCACGCCGTCTCGCCGGTGCGGTACACCGTGAAGCGCAGCAGCGGCGGGGTGGTCATGTCGAAGTGGGTCAGGCGGTCCGTCTCGAGCCGCTGCGCCAGCTGCTCGGCGCGGTGCTCCGTCGGCAACTCGGTGAGATCCACGATCTCCCAGGGAACTTCGACACGATCCAGCACGATCTGCACCGGCTCGCCGTGGGAGTCGGCGACGAAGATCGCCCGCAGGTTCGGGTACCGCTCCAGCATGGCCTGCGCCGCGACACGCAGCCGCTCGACATCGAGGGTGCCCTCGAACTCGACCACCGCCTGCTGGGTGTACACGTCCACCGTGGACGCGCTCATCATGGCGTGGAACAGCAGGCCCGACTGCAGCGCGGACAGCGGCCACACATCGGTGAGCGCCGGGTACTGCCGCTCCCACACCTCGATGTCGGTCTGCGTGGTACGCACCAGCGGCAGGTCCGACGGGGTGCGGCCGCCGGCCTCCGGGCGGGTGGCGTGCTCGGCGAGCGCGGTGAGCGCCGCGACCCACAGGTCGGCGAACTCCTGCACCTGCTCGCGAGTCAGCAGCCCGGCCGGGAAGGCGAACGACGCGCCCAACTGCGGGCCCTCGTCGCCGTCGGTGACGATCGCGTTGATGTCGAGCACGGCGTTGGCGGGCATGTCGGCGTCCATCACCGCGGACAGCTCGCCCAGGTCGTCCACCGGCACCCAGCCCAGTTCGGCGAACTGCGCGGGGACGTCGGCGACCGACACGCGGCCCAGGTAGTTGAAGCTGATCTGGCCGGTGTCGCCGAGCAACGCGGCCGTCTCCGGGTTCAGGTGCCGCAGCAGGCCGTAGCCGAGCCCCTTGCCGGGCACCGACAGCACCTGTTCCTTGACCGATTTCACGATGCGGCCCAGGGCGTCTCCGCCCGCGAAGGCGTCGGTCAGGTTGGCGTTGCCCAGGTCGAGGCGCACCGGGTAGACGCTGGTGAACCAGCCGACCGTGCGGGACAGGTCCGCGCCCGGCACGGCTTCTTCCTCACGCCCGTGGCCCTCCAACCGGACCAGAACAGCAGAGGTACGACTGTCTCGGGTCTCACGCCACCGGGTGACGGCCATCGCCAGCGCCGACAGCAGGCCGTCGTTCACGCCGCCGTGATACAGGCCCGGGATGGCGGTGAGCACCGCGTCGGTGACCGAGGCGGGCACGCTGACCCGCACCGACTCCACCGTCGCGTTGGTATCCACGGCCGGGTCGAAGGCGCGCGAACCGAGCAGCGGATCCGGCGTGGCCGAAACCTCCTGCCAGAACGGCAGTTCCGTGGTCCGCTCGGTCGCTTGCTCGACCAGCGCGTGTGCCCAGCGGCGCATCGAGGTGCCGTTGGCGGGCAGGGAGACCTGCTGGCCCGCGGCGAGCTGGGACCAGGCCACGGCGAAGTCCGGGATCAGGATGCGCCAGGACACACCGTCGACCACGAAGTGGTGCGCGGCGATCAGGAGCACGCCCGGCCGGTCAGCGGGCCCAGTGGAATCCTCGGCGGCGGTTGCCGATTCCGAGTTCGCCGCGCCGAAGGCGAACCACACGAACTGCACCATCGCCGCGTTCGCGGGATCGAGACGGCCCAGCGCCGCATCGTATTCCGCGTTCGCGACCCGCGACAGCTCCGCATCGGAGATATCGCCCGGCAGGTCGACCCGGTGCACGAGCGCATCGACGTCGATCGCGCCCGGCTCCAAAGCCTCGAAGGCCCAGCCGTTCTCGGCGTCGCCACGCAGCCGCGTGCGCAGCACGTCGTGGTGGTCGAAGACCGCGCCGATCGTCGCGACCAGGGTCGCGCGGTCGATGCCCACCGGTAGCCGCAGTGTCATCGACTGCGAGAACCGCTGGTAGGAGTCGGCATTCGACTTCGCCAGCACCGACGCCATGAAGGGCAGCACCGGGATGTCGCCGACGCCGCCGCCGGGCAGTTCGGCCAGCCGCCGCCGTTCGGCGTCCGCGCCGGTGGTGGCGACCTCGGCCAGACCCGCGACGGTGCGCCGCTCGAACACGTCGCGCGGCGAGAACACCACGCCCCGCGCCTTGGCCCGCGAGACCAGCTGGATCGACAGGATGCTGTCGCCGCCGAGCGCGAAGAACGAATCGTCCACGCCGACCCGCTCCAGGCTCAGCACCTCGGCCACCACCTCGGCGATGGTCGCCTCGATCTCGCTGGTGGGCGCACGGAATTCCCGCGATGCCAGCTGCGGGTCGGGCAGCGCCGCGCGGTCCAGCTTGCCGACCGCGGTCACCGGGATCTTGTCCAGCACCATGATCGCCGTCGGCACCATGTACTCCGGCAGGCGGCCGGACAGGTAGGTGGTCACCTCGGCCACATCGACGGCACGGTCCGCCGCCGCGTGCACGTAGGACACCAGGATGTCGGTGCCCGCCTCGGTCTTGCGACCGAGGGTGACGGCGTAATCGATGTCCGGATGCGAGGTGAGGGCGTTGTCGATCTCGCCCAGTTCGATGCGGTAGCCGCGGACCTTCACCTGGAAGTCGGTGCGGCCCACGTACTCCAGCGCGCCCCGGCCGTCGATCTCGCGCCACACCACCAGGTCACCGGTGCGGTACATGCGCTCACCGGTGCCGAACGGGTTGGCCACGAAGCGATCCGCGGTCAGGTCCGGACGCGCCGCGTAGCCGCGCGCCAGCTGGACACCGGCCAGATACAGCTCGCCGGCCACGCCCTCGGGCACCGGCCGCAGCAGCGAGTCCAGCACGTAGAGGCGAGTGTTCCACTGCGGCAGGCCGATCGGCACGGTACGCCGCTCGGCGCCGCTGACCGGCCAGTGCGTGACGGTGACCGCGGCCTCCGTCGGACCGTAGACGTTGTGCACCGCGGCATCCGAGGAGGCGCGCAGCGCGGCGACCGTCTCGGGCGGCAGCGCCTCACCGGCCGCGAACACCGTGCGCAGCGTCGGCACGCTGCCCGGGGTCAGCTCGGCGGCGAACACGGCGAGCAGCGACGGCACGAAGTCGGTGAACGTGACGCCCTGCGCGGCAATGGTTTCGGCCAGGTAGGCCGGGTCGCGATGCCCGTCCGGGGTCGCCACGACCAGCTTGGCGCCGACGCGCAGCGGCATGAAGTAGCCCCACAGCGACACGTCGAACACCGTGGCGGTCTTCTCCAGGTACACGTCGTCGATGCCGAGCCCGTACTCGTCCAGCATCCAGGAGATCTGGTTCTGGATCGCGGCGTGCGAGACCGTGACACCCTTCGGGCGGCCGGTGGAGCCGGAGGTGAAGATGACGTACGCCGGGTTGTCCGCCAGGACGGGCCGCAGCAGTTCGTCGGATCGCACCGGGGCGGAGTCGATCTCGCTCAGGTCCAGCGTGTCGACGTCGAGCACCGTGATGCCCTCGGGCACCGGCACTTCGTCCACCGTCCGCGAGAGCACGCACACCGGCTGCGCGGTCTCCAGCACGTAGGCGATGCGCTCGGCCGGATGGTCGGGGTCCAGCGGCACGTACGCGCCACCGGCGGTCAGCACGGCGTACATGCCGACCACCAGGTCCAGCGACCGCCGGATACCCAGGGCGACAAGCGATTCCGCGCCGACACCCTGCGCGATCAGGTGCCGCGCCAGGCGATTGACGCGTTCGTCGAACTCGCGGTAGGTCAGCTCGGTGCCCTCGTACACCACTGCCACCCGATCCGGGTGCGCGGCGGCTGTGCGCCGGTAGCCGTCCAGCAGCAATTCCGGTGCGACCTCGTGGCGAGTGTCGTTCCACTCCACCAGGATTCGGTCGCGCTCGGCATTGCCGAAGACATCGATGTCGGCGACGCGGCCCTTCGGGTCGGCGACGAACTCGTCCACGATCCGCTGCAGCCGATCGGCGATCGCGCCCACCTCATCGGGGGTGATCCGGCTCAGCAGGTGCTTGAGGGTCAGCACGATGGTCGACTCGGCGGTGACCATCACCGTGATCGGGTAGTGCGTGTCGTCGTTGATGCCCGCGTCGGTGACCGACATGCCGTCGATGGAGCTGGTCGCGGCGATCGCGTCCTTGTCCACCGGATAGGACTCGAACACCAGCAGCGAATCGAACTGGGCGCCGATGCCCGCGACCCGCTGGATGTCGGTCAGGCCCACGTAGTGGTGATCCAGCAGATCCGCCTGCTCACCCTGCAGGCGGGTCAGCAGTTCGGCGACGGTCGCGCGGCTGTCCACGAGCACCCGCACCGGCAGCGTGTTGATGAACAGACCCACCATCGACTCGATGCCGGGCAGCTCGGGCGGGCGGCCGGACACCGTGGCGCCGAACACCACGTCGTCGCGGCCGGTCATGCGGCCCACGAGCACGCCCCACGCGGCCTGCACCAGCGTGTTCACGGTGATGCCCAGTTCGGCGCACAGGCGCTTGACCCGCTCGGTGCGGTCGGCGTCGATCTCGACGACCCGCTTGCCGATCTCGTAGGTCTCCTCCAGCGTGGTCTGCGGCGCGAGCTGGGTGGGCTCGTCCACTCCGGCGAGCGCGCGCTGCCAGGTGTCCAGGGACTCCTGCTTGTCGCGCGCGGCCAGCCAGCCCAGGTAGGTGCGGTAGGAGGCCGGGCGCGGCAGCGCGGAGGTGTCGCCACGCACCGCGTACAACACCAGCAGATCCCGCATGAGCAGCGGCATCGACCAGCCGTCGAGCAGGATGTGGTGGGTCGTGATGACCAGCTGCCACGCCGTGCCCGCGGTGCGGTACACCGTGAAGCGCAGCAGCGGCGGCGCGGACAGGTCGAAGTGCTGCGCCCGGTCCTGTGCGACAAGGCGTCGCAGTTCCGCGTCGCGCTCGTCGGCGGGCAGCCCGGTGAGATCGACCTCGTGCCATGGCACGTCGACGTGATCGAGCACCACCTGCACGGAGTTGCCCTCGACGTCGGCCACGAACGCCGTCCGCAGGTTCGGGTACCGCTCCAGCACGGCCTGCGCGGCCACCCGCAGCCGGCCGGTGTCGAGTGTGCCGCCCAGGCTGACCACGGCCTGGATGGTGTACACGTCGAAGGTCGCCTGGGTCAGCATGGCGTGGAACAGCAGACCGGACTGCAGCGTCGACAGCGGCCAGACCTCGACCAGCCGCGGGTACTGCCGCTCCCAGCCCTCGACATCGGACTGCGTGGCGCGCACCAGCGGCAGGTCCGACGGGGTGTGACCACCGGCGTCGGGGCGCTGGGCGTGCGTGGCGAGCGCGGTGAGGGCGGCGATCCACAGGTCCGCGAACTCCCGCACCCGCGCTTCGTCCAGCAGTCCGGTCGGGTAGGCGAAGGTAGCGCCCAGCTGCGGGCCGTTGTCGCCGTCGGTGACGATCGCGTTGATGTCGATCGTCGCGTTGGCGGGCATGTCGGCGTCCATCAGCGCGTCCAGCTCGCCGAGGTCCGCGACCGGCACCCAGCCCAGTTCGGCCATGCCCTCGGGCACGTCTCCGGCCGAGACGCGGCCCAGGTAGTTGAAGCTGACCTGGCCGACGGTGTTCAGCTCCGCGCCGGTCTCCTGGTTCAGGTAGCGCAGCAGACCGTAGCCGAGACCCTTGTCCGGCACGGCGAGCAACTGCTCCTTGACCGATTTGACGATGCGGCCCACCGACTTTCCGCCCTCGAAGGCGTCGGTCAGATCCGCACCCGCCAGGTCGAGGCGGACCGGGTAGACGCTGGTGAACCAGCCCACCGTGCGCGACAGGTCGGCGCCCGGCACCACGGTCTCCTCGCGGCCGTGGCCCTCGAGGCGGATCAGCGCGGCCGAACCGGTCGGTTCGCCGCGCAGCTTGGCGATGGCCATCGCGAGCGCGGACAGCAGGCCGTCGTTGACGCCGCCGTGGTAGAGGCCCGGGATGGCGGTCAGCACGGCGTCGGTGACGTCGGCCGGGAGGGTGACCTGCACCCGTTCCACGGTCGCGTTGGTGTCGATCGCCGGATCGAAGGCGCGCGAGCCCAGCAGCGGATCCGGCGTGGCCGAAACCTCTTGCCAGAACGGCAGTTCCGCGACGCGGTCCGGCGCCCCGGCCTCCTCGACCAGAGCGTGGGCCCAGCGGCGCATGGAGGTGCCATTGGCGGGCAACGTGACCGGCTGGTTCGCCACCAGCTGCGACCACGCCATGGCGAAGTCCGGGATCAGGATGCGCCAGGAGACGCCGTCGACCACGAAGTGGTGACCGGCGATGAGCAGCACGTCACGGCGAGCCGGATCGGACTGCTCGCCGTCGGTGAAGGCGAACCACACGAACTGCACCATGGCCGCGTTCGCGGGGTCCAGACGGCCCAGTGCCGCATCGTATTCCGCGCTCGCGAGCCGGGTCAGTTCCTCGTCGGTGATACCGGCGGGCACGTCCACCCGGCGCACCAGGGCGTCGACGTCCACCGCGCCCGGCTCCAGCGCCTCGAATTCCCAGCCGTTGTCGAGGTCGCCGCGCAGTCGCGTGCGCAGCACGTCGTGGTGGTCGAAGACCGCGCCGATCGTCGCGACCAGCGTCGCCCGGTCGATACCGGCGGGCAGGCGCAGCGTCATCGACTGCGAGAACCGCTGGTAGGACGAGCCACTGGCGAGGAACTGCGACATGACCGGCAGCAGCGGGATGTCGCCCACCCCGCCGCCCGGCAGCTCCGCCAGGCGCTGCCGTTGCGCGCCCGCGCCCGAGACCGCGACCTCGGCCAGGCCCGCCACCGAGCGCTGCTCGAACACGTCGCGCGGGCTGAACACCACGCCGCGCTCCTTGGCCCGCGACACCAGCTGGATCGACAGGATGCTGTCGCCGCCGAGGGCGAAGAACGAGTCGTCCAGGCCGACCTGCTCGAGGCCGAGCACATCGGCGAACACCGCGGCGATGATCGCCTCGGTTTCGCTTGCGGGAGCGCGGTATTCGCGTGCGGTGAAGACCGGCTCGGGCAGGGCGCGGCGATCCAGCTTGCCGACCGGGGTCAGCGGGATCTCGTCGAGCACCATGATCGACGTCGGCACCATGTACTCCGGCAGCGAGCCGCCGACGTAGTCGCGCAGTTCGTTCACGTCGACCGAGCGGCCCGCGACCGGGCGCACGTAGGAGACCAGGATGGTCGAGCCCACCTCGGTCCGGTGACCCAGCGTGACGGCGAAGTCGACGGTCTCGTGCGAGGTGAGCGCGGTGTCGATCTCACCCAGTTCGATGCGGAACCCGCGCACCTTGACCTGGAAGTCGGAGCGGCCGACGTATTCGACCTCACCGTTCTCGGTCCAGCGCACCACGTCACCGGTGCGGTACATGCGCTCGCCCGCCAGGTACGGATGCGCGACGAACCGCTCCGAGGTCAGACCCGGGCGCGCGTGGTAGCCGCGGGTCAGCTGGATACCCGACAGGTACAGCTCGCCCGCCACACCGACCGGCACCGGCCGCAGCCGCGAGTCCAGGATCAACGACTGCATGCCGCGGATCGGACCGCCGATGGTGACCGAGTCGCCCGGCGCCAGCGCGTCGCTGATGTTGGTCATGATCGTGGTCTCGGTCGGGCCGTACCCGTTGTGCACCGAGCGCAGCGGACCACCGTCGCCGAGCGGAATCGCCCACTTGGTGATCAGGTCCGCCGGGACGGCCTCGCCACCGGCGACCAGCACCCGCAGGCTGTCCAGACCCGTCGGGTCGATGGTCGCCAGCGCCGACGGCGTGATGAAGGCGTGCGTGACGCCCTCGCCGCGGATCAGCTCCGACAGCTCCTCGCCGCCGTACACGCCGGTCGGCACGACCACCAGCGCGCCGCCCGCGCCGATCGCGAGCAGGAACTCGAGGATCGAGGCGTCGAAGCTCGGCGACGCGAAATGCAGTGCGCGCGAATCGGAGTCGAGCGCGTACCGCTCGGCCTGCTCGGCACTGAAGTTGGCCAGACCGGCGTGGGTGACCACGACGCCCTTGGGCAGACCGGTCGAGCCCGAGGTGTAGATGGCGTAGGCCGGATGCGCCGGGCGCAACGGCCGGACCCGGTCCTCCGCGGTCACGGCCGCGGCGTCGTAGGTATCGAGGTTCAGTTCGTCCAGAACCAGCCACTCCACCGATTCCGGCAGTTCGTCGCGCACGGCGGCGGTGGTCAGGCCGATCGGCGAACCGGAATCGGTGACCATGTGCGCGATGCGGTCGGCCGGGTATGCCGGGTCGATCGGCACGAACGCCGCACCGGTCTTCGACACCGCCCACTCGGCGAAATACGAATCCGCTGACCGCGGCACGGCGATCGCCACCAGATCCTCGGCGCCGATGCCGCGCTCGATCAGCAAGCGCGCCAGGCGGTTCGAGCGCTCGTCGAGTTCGCCGTAGGACAGTCGGGTCCCCTGGAACACGACCGCGAGCGCCTGCGGATCCCGCGCGACGGCCTCGGCCAGCAGGTCGGGCAGGGTGCGCGGCGGCACCGCCGGGGCGCCCGTGCGGGCCACCAGCTCGGCGCGCTCGGCCGCCTCGAGGATCTCCAGATCGCCGACCGGGGTCTGCGGCCGCGTCACGATCTCGGCGAGCAGCCGGAGGAACCGCTCGGTGAACCGCTTCACCGTAGCCTCGTCGAAAAGGTCACGGGCGAAGGAGAATTCGGCGAGCATCTCGGACCGGTCGGCCGCCTCGCGGACGGTCAGCGACAGGTCGAACTTCTCGATCCCGGCCTCGAAGTCGACCGCGCCGACACGCAGTTCGGGCAGTTCGAAGGCCGTCTCGGGCAGGTTCTCGAACGACAGCGCCACCTGGAACAGCGGGTGCCGCGCGGTGGACCGCTCCGGCTGCAGCAGTTCCACCAGCCGCTCGAACGGGATGTCGGCGTGGGCGAAGGCCTGCAGATCGGTGTCGCGGGCCTGCGCGAGCAGTTCCAGGAACGATCGCTGGCCGCGCACCTCGGTGCGCAGCACCACGGTGTTGACGAACATGCCGATCATGTCGTCCAGTTCGGCCTCGCCGCGGCCCGCGATCGGGCTGCCGACGGCGATGTCCTCGGTGCCGGACAGGCGCGCCAGGAAGATCGCGAGCGCGGTGTGCACGACCATGAACAGGGTCGTGTTCTGCTCGGCGGCGATCATCCGCAGCGCGGTACGCAGTTCCACGTCGATCGGGAAGACCACGCGCCCGCCGCGATACGACGGCACGCTCGGGCGCGGGCGGTCGGCGGGCAGGTTCAGCTCGTCGGGGAGGTCCGCCAGCGCGGTGCGCCAGTAGTCGGCCTGCGCGGAGATCAGGCTCTGCGGGTCGTCCTCCGCGCCCAGCACCCGGCGCTGCCAGACGCTGAAGTCCGCGTACTGCACCGGCAGCGGCGCCCAGTCCGGTGCCTCCCCGGTGGAGCGGGCGGTGTAGGCGATCATCACGTCGCGGGTCAGCGGCCCCATCGACCAGCCGTCGGCGGCGATGTGGTGAGCCACGAACACGAGCACGTGCTCCGTGGTCTCGACGGTCGGGGCCGTACCCGCCGTATCCGAACCGGTGGCCCCGACTGTCGCAGCCTCACCTGTCGCAGCCTCGCCTGTCGCAGCCCCGACTGTCGCATCCGAACCGGTGGTCATGTCGACCACGCGCAGCAGCTGTGCGCGCAGGGGTACCTCGGCGGTGACGTCGAAGCCCGTGGAGACCAGCTCGGTGATGGTGTCGCGCAACGCTTCCGGTGACACCACGACCGGGGTGAGGTCCGGGACCGCACGGTCGGCGGGCAGCACGATCTGGTGCGGCACGCCGTCGGCCTCGGGGTAGACGGTGCGCAGGATCTCGTGGCGCTCCACCAGATCCCGCACGGCGGCCTGTAGTGCGTCGACGTCCAACGCGCCGGACAGGCGCACCGCGACCGGCACGTGGTAGGCGGCCGACTGCTGGTCGAAGCGGTTGAGGAACCACATCCGCTGCTGCGCCAGCGACAGCGGCACCCGGTCCGGGCGCTCCCCCGCCACCAGCGCGGGCCGCCCGCCCGAGCCCGCGTGCTGCGCGACGCGCGCGGCCAGACCGGCCACGGTCGAGTACTCGAACAGGTCACGCACCGGCACCCGGGCGTCCAGCGCGGCACTCAACCGCGCGACCACCTGGGTCGCGATCAGCGAGTTGCCGCCGAGCGCGAAGAAGTCGTCGTCGGCGCCGACCCGCTCGACACCGAGCACGTCGGCGAATACACCGGCCACGATCTCCTCGACCGGCGTGGACGGCGCCCGGAACTCGCGCTGCGCGAAGGTGGGCTGCGGCAGGGCCTTCCGGTCCAGCTTGCCGCTGGTGTTCAGCGGCAACTCGGCCAGTTCGACGATCGCGCCGGGGAGCATGTAGGCGGGCAACGTCCGCGACGCCGCCGCCAGCAGCTCGGCCTGATCGATAGTGGCCTCCGGCGCGGGCACCACGTACGCCACCAGCTGATCGCCCAGGTCGGACGGCAACACCAGCGCCACAGCCTGGCTCACCGACGCCTGCGCCAGCAACGCCGACTCGATCTCGCCCAACTCGATCCGCTGCCCACGGAACTTCACCTGGAAGTCGGTACGCCCGATGTAATCCAGCACGCCCCGCACGGCTCCCCCGGCCTGAAGCTCGGTCCCCGCCCGCTGAGGCTCGGCCTGGGACCCCTGAGGCTCGGCCTGGGGCCCCTGAGACTCGGCCTGGGGCCCCTCCTCCATTGCCTGAGCGAAGCGAAGGCTCCACCGCACCAAGTCACCCGTGCGATACATCCGCTCGCCGTCCCCGAACGGGTTGGCCACGAACCGATCCGCGGTCAGGTCCGGCCGCGCCACATATCCGCGCGCCAGCTGATCGCCCGCGAGATACAGCTCACCCGCGACACCGGCGGGCACCGGACGCAGTCGCGAATCCAGCACGTAGACGCGAGAGTTCCACTGCGGCAAGCCGATCGGCACACTCGACCGCTCGTCGCCGGTGGCGGGCCAGTAGGTGATCGAGACCGCGGCCTCGGTCGGCCCGTACAGGTTGTGCACGGCCGCGCCGGACACCGACCGCAGCGCGGCGACGGTTTCCGGCGGCAGCGCCTCACCGATGACGAACACGTCGCGCAGTGTCGGCACCGCCCCGGCCGGGGTCTGGGTGGCGAACACGGTGAGCATCGACGGCACGAAGTCGGTGACGGTGACCCGCTGCGCGGCAATGGTTTCCGCGATGTACCGCGGGTCGCGGTGGCCGTCGTGGGTGGCGACGACCAGTTTCGCCCCGGCGCGCAGCGGCATGAAGTAGCCCCACAGCGACACGTCGAAGGTGGTGGCCGTCTTCTGGAAGTAGACGTCGTCGGCGCCCATCGGGTACTCGGCGAGCATCCAGCTGGTCTGGTTGTGAATGGCCGCGTGCGAGACCGCCACACCCTTCGGCCGTCCGGTCGAACCGGACGTGAAGATCACGTACGCCGGATGTTCCGGCAGCACCGGGGCCAGCAGCTCGTCCGGCTGCACCGGGGTGCCCTCGAAGCCGTCGAGATCCACGGTGTCCATGTGCAGCACCGGGATGTCGTCCGGCACCGGCACGGCGTCGGCGGTGGTACTGAGCACGCACACCGGCTGCGCGGTCTCCAGCACGTGCGCGATGCGCTCGGCCGGATGATCCGGATCCAGCGGCACGTACGCGCCGCCCGCGGTGATGATCGCGTACATGCCGACCACCAGATCCAGCGACCGCCGGACGGCGAGGCCGACCAGCGCTTCCGGTCCGACGTCCTGGTAGATCAGGCGGCGCGCGAGCACGTTGACCCGCTCGTCGAATTCGCGGTAGGTCAGCTCCGCGCCCTCGAAGGACACCGCGATCCGATCCGGATGCGCGGCGACCGCGCGCCGGTAGCCGTCCAGCAGCAGTTCCGGCGCGACCTCGTGGCGAGTGTCGTTCCACGCCACCAGGATTCGCTCGCGCTCGCCGCCGTCCAGCAGCTCGAGATCGCCCACCGGAGCCTGCGGCGCGGCGACGATCTCGCCGAGCAGGCGCACGAACCGGTCCACGAAGCCCCGCACGGTGGCCGCGTCGAACAGATCGCTCGCGTAGGTCAGGAAGCCGTTGATCCCGGTCGGTGCGCCGGACTCGTCGTAGCGGTCCGACACGATCAGATGCAGGTCGAACTGCGACTGCTGGGTGTCGAGTTCGAGCCCGGCGACGGTCAGGCCCGGCAGCTCGAGCGTCGACAGCGCCAGGTTCTGGAACGACAGGCCCACCTGGAACAGCGGGTGCCGCGCGGTCGAACGCGCCGGGTTCAGCACCTCGACCAGCCGCTCGAACGGCACGTCGGCGTTCGCGAACGCCTGCAGGTCGGTCTCGCGCTGACGGGCCAGCAGGTCCGTGAACGACTCGCCCGCGTCCACCCGGGTGCGGAAGACCAGGGTATTCATGAACATGCCGATCAGGTCGTCGAGCGCGGCCTCGCCCCGGCCCGCCATCGGCGTGCCGATCGCGATGTCGTCGGTACCCGACAGCCGCGCCAGCAGCAGCGCGAGCGCGCTGTGCACGACCATGAACAGCGTCGCACCCTCGGAGCGGGCCAGTTCGGCCAGCGCGCGGTGAGTCTCGGAATCGATGGCCACCTCGACTCGGCCACCGGCGAACGACTGCACCGCGGGGCGCGGCCGGTCCGACGGCAGGTCGAGCTGTTCGGGCAGGTCCGCCAGCTGCGACCGCCAGTACGACAGCTGTGCGGCCGCCAGCGACTGCGGGTCGTTCTCGCTGCCCAGCAGCTCGCGCTGCCAGATGCTGTAGTCCGCGTACTGCACGGCCAGCGGGGCCCAGCTCGGGGCCTCGCCCGCGGCGCGCGCCGCGTAGGCGGTCATCAGGTCGCGGGTCAGCGGGCCCATCGAGGAACCGTCGCCGGAGATGTGGTGGACCACCACGGCCAGCACGTAGTCGCCCGTGTCGGTGACCCGGTACGCCCGCACCCGCAGCGGCACCTCGGCCGTCACGTCGAACGGCGTGGCGAAGAACTCGATGACCGCCGATTCGATTGCCGCCGAGTCGATCTCGTACACGGTCAGATCCGGCGTCGCCTGCGCCGGGGACAGGATCACCTGCACCGGCTGGGGCGTGTCCGGGGCGTCCGGGGCGGTGGTCTCGGGGTAGACCGTCCGCAGTACCTCGTGCCGGGTGACCAGGTCACCGATCGCGGCGCGCAGCGCGTCGAGGTCCAGCTCGCCGGACAGGCGCACCGCGACGGGCACGTTGTAGGCGGCCGATTGCTGGTCGAAGCGGTTGAGGAACCACATCCGCTGCTGGGCCAGCGACAGCGGGATCCGCTCCGGCCGGTCCACGGCCACCAGGGCGGGTCGTCCGCCGGCACCGGCGTGCTGCTCCACCTTCGCGGCCAGGCCCGCGACGGTCGATGCCTCGAACACGGTGCGCACGGGCACCTGGGTCTCGAGCGCGGTGCCGATCCGGGCCGCGACCTGGGTGGCGATCAGCGAGTTTCCGCCGAGGGCGAAGAAGTCGTCGTCCAGGCCGACCCGGTCCGCACCGAGCACCTCGGCGAAGACACCCGCCACGATCTGCTCGATCGGCGTCGAGGGCGCGCGGAAGGCCGCGGCCTCGAATTCGGGATCCGGCAGGGCCTTGCGGTCCAGCTTGCCGTTGACATTGAGCGGCAGCGCGTCCAGCACCACGAACGCGGACGGCACCATGTAGGAGGGCAGCGCCGCGCCGAGGGCGGACTTCACCTCCACCACATCGATGTCGGTGTCGCCCGACGCCACCAGGTAGGCCACCAGCCGATCACCCAGGCGCGCATCGGACTTCGCCAGCACCGCCGTCTGCGCGACCTCCGGCAACGCCAGCAGCGCGGCCTCGATCTCGCCCAGCTCGATCCGGAAACCGCGGATCTTCACCTGGAAGTCCGTGCGGCCCCGGTAGTCCAGCTCGCCGTCGGCGTTCCAGGCCACCAGATCACCGGTGCGGTACATGCGGCCGCCGGCGCGGAACGGGTCGGCCACGAAGCGGTCCGCGGTCAGGTCGGGGCGGCCGAAGTAGCCGCGCGCCAGCTGCGCGCCCGCCAGATACAGCTCACCCGCGACACCGTCTGGAACCGGATGCAGGCGCGCGTCGAGGACGTAGACCTGACTGTTCCACTCCGGCGCACCGATCGACACCGACACCTGATCGGCGTCGGTCACGCGGTGGCTGGTGATCGACACCGCGGCCTCGGTCGGGCCGTAGAGGTTGAACAGCTCGGCTTCGTTCGAACGGCGGAACCGCTGTGCCACCGAGCCGGGCAGCGCCTCGCCGATGGCCAGCACCCGCCGCAGCGAATCCGTCAGCGCGCCACCGGATTCGGTCAGCAGCGCGTCCAGCATGGACGGCACCACGTGCAGGGTGGTCACCCGCTCGCGAGCCATCAGCTCGTTGAGGTAGGCGGGATCGCGGTGCCCGTCGGGCGTGGCGATCACCAGGCGGCCGCCGCACACCGCGGCCGACCAGAATTCCCACACCGACAGGTCGAAGGTGGAGGCGGTCTTCAGCAGTACCGCGTCGTCGCCGGTGAGGCCGAATTCGGCGGTCTTCCACTGCAACTGGTTCGCGATCGCCGCGTGCGGCACGGCCACACCCTTCGGGCGGCCCGTCGAACCCGACGTGAAGATCACATACGCCGTATTCGACGCACGCAGCGGCACAACACGATCCGCATCGGCAACCGGCTCACCGGAGACCTCCGACAGATCCAGCTCGTCGATCCGAACCACATTCGACACAGTCCCCGCAGCCGGATCGGCAGCCGCACCCTCCGGATACGCAGCCGCCACCGCACCAGCGTCGAAACCACTATCCGCGTTGGTCAGCACACACACCGGGTCGGCGGTCCCGAGAATGTAACCCACGCGCTCAGCAGGCTGATCCGGATCCACCGGCACATACGCGCCACCGGCCACCGACACCGCATACATCGCCACAACCAGATCCACCGACCGGCGCAACGCCAACGCGACCCGCGACTCGGCACCCACACCCAGCGAAACCAGGTGCCGCGCAAGCCGATTCACCCGCTCACTCAGCTCCGCATAGGTGACAGCAGCCCCGTCCGGACCCACCAGCGCCACGGCGTCGGCGCGTGCGGCGACCGTCGCGTCCAGCAGCGACGGCAGCGTCGCCGAACGGTCGGTCGCGAACCCGGTCGCGTTGCGGCCCAGCACGATTCCGGCGCGCTCGGCGTCACCGAGCAGGCTCAGCTCACCCACGGCGGTGCGCGGCGCGGCGACGATGCCGCTCAGCAGCCGCGCGAACCGGCCCACGAAGCCCTCGACCGTCTCGGGATCGAACAGGTCGCTCGCGTAGGTGAGGACGCCCTCGATGCCGGTCGGCGCACCGGACTCGTCGTAGCGGTCCGACACGATCAGGTGCAGGTCGAACTGCGACAGCTGGGTGTCGAAGTCCACGCCCGACACGGTCAGCCCGGGCAGGTCCAAGGTCGCCAGGGCCAGGTTCTGGAACGACAGGCCCACCTGGAACAGCGGATGCCGCGCGGTCGACCGCACCGGGTTCAGCACCTCGACCAGCCGCTCGAACGGCACATCCGCGTTCGCGAACGCCTGGATATCCGTTTCACGCTGGCGCGCGAGCAGTTCGGTGAACGCCTCGCCGCCGTCGACCCGGCTGCGGAAGACCAGGGTGTTGACGAACATGCCGATCATGTCGTCCAGCACGGCCTCGCCACGCCCGGCGACCGGGGTGCCGATCGCGATGTCCTCGGTGCCCGACAGCCGCGCCAGCAGCACCGCCAGCGCCGTGTGCACGACCATGAACAGCGTCGCGCCCTCCGACCGCGCCAGATCGACCAGCGCGCGGTGGGTCTCGGCGTCGATCCGCACCGGCACCTTGCCACCGGCGAACGACTGCACCGCGGGCCGCGGGCGGTCCGAGGGCAGGTCCAGCTGGTCCGGCAGCTCCGCCAGCGCGGTCTGCCAGTAGCCGATCTGCTTGGCCGCCAGCGACTCCGGGTCGTCCTCACTGCCCAGCAGCTCGCGCTGCCACAGGCTGTAGTCCGCGTACTGCACCGGCAGCGGCGGCCAGTTCGGGGCCTCGCCGGCGGCGCGGGTCGCGTAGGCGGTCATCAGGTCGCGGGTCAGCGGGGCCACCGACGAACCGTCACCGGAGATGTGGTGCACCACCATCGCCACCACGTATTCGCGTGCGGCGCTGTCGTTTCCGGTCTCCACCTCGAACAGCGCCACCCGCAGCGGCACCTCGCTGGTGACGTCGAAGATGGTCGAGGTCAGCTCCACCACGGCCGCTTCGATCTCGGCCGGGGTGACCGTGCGGATCTCCAGCTCCGGAATCGCCCGCGCGACCGGCAGGATCACCTGCACCGGCCCGGACAGGGCGTTGGGGGAATCGGATTCCGGCACCTCGGGGTAGACCGTGCGCAGCACCTCGTGCCGGGCCACCACGTCACCGATCGCGGCGCGCAGCGCGGCCACGTCCAGCTCACCGGTCAGCCGCACCGCCATCGGCACGTTGTAGGCCGCCGACTGCTGATCGAAGCGGTTCAGGAACCACATCCGCTGCTGCGCCAGCGACAACGGGATGCGCTCGGGCCGCGGCCCGGCCACCAGCTCGCGGCGGCCGGAGCCGACCTGGCTCTCCACCCGCGCGGCCAGCGCGCCCACGGTGGACGCCTCGAACAGCAGCCGCACCGGGATCCGGGTGTCGAGCGCGCTGCCGAGCCGTGCCACCACCTGGGTGGCGATCAGCGAGTTGCCGCCCAGTTCGAAGAAGTCGTCGTCCACGCCGATCGGGGTGTCGAGGGCGAGCACGGTCGCGAAGGTGTTCGCGACGATCTCCTCGATCGGGGTCGAGGCCGCGCGGAACTCCCGCACGCCGAACACCGGTTCGGGCAGCGCCCGCCGGTCGAGCTTGCCGTTCGCGCCCAGCGGCAGGGCGTCGAGCACCACGAACGCCGCCGGGATCATGTAGGACGGCAGCACCGTCGCCAGGTGTGCGCGCAGGTCGGAGTCGTCGGCCAGCGCCCCGGCGACGGGCACGACGTAGCCCACCAGCCGCTCACCGGTGTGGCCGTCGGCGCGCACCATGGCCACCGCCTGCGCCACCGCCGGATGCGACCGCAGCGCGTGCTCGATCTCGCCCAGCTCGATGCGCAGGCCGCGCAGCTTCACCTGGAAGTCGGTGCGGCCGCGGTAGATCAGCGCGCCCTCGGCGTCGCGGATCACCAGATCACCGGTGCGGTACATGCGAGAACCGTTGGGCCCGAAGGGGTTCGCGACGAACCGGTCGGCGGTCATGTCGGCCCGGCCGAAGTAGCCGCGGGCCAGCTGCTCGCCGGACAGGTACAGCTCGCCCGCGACGCCGGTCGGCACCGGGTGCAGCCGCGCGTCGAGCACGTAGGCATCGGTGTTCCAGACGGGCCGCCCGATCGGCACGGCCGTCGCCACGCCGTCGCCGACCACCGCGTGGGTGGCGTTGACGGTGAATTCCGTGGGGCCGTACAGGTTGATCAGCTCGACACCGGACAGGCCGAGCCGCCGGAACGCCTCCACCGCTTCGCCGGTGAACGCCTCGCCGCCGACCAGCAGCGCGCGCAGCGAGGTCAGCGAGTCGGGGTCGGCCGTGGTGGCGAACACCGTCAGCAGCGACGGCACGAACGACGCCAGCGTGATCCGCTCCGCGGGAATCACGTCGGACAGGTACGCGGTGTCACGATGCCCGTCGGGCACGGCGATCACGGTCCGCGCGCCGGTCAGCAACGGCGCCAGCGGTTCCCAGACCGAGGCGTCGAAGGTGGCCGGAGTCTTGTACAGCGCGATGTCGTCGGCGGTGATGCCGAATTCGGTGATGAGCCAGCGCATCTGGTGGTACAGCGCGGCGTGCGAGATGCCGACGCCCTTCGGGCGGCCGGTGGATCCCGAGGTGAACAGCACGTAGGCCAGGTGCTGCGGGCGCAGCGGGGCCGTGCGCTCGGCATCGGTGACCGGAGCGTCCGAGTACCCGGACAGGTCCAGTTCGTCGACGACCAGGGCGGGCAGCACACCGCTGTCGAAGGAGTCCCGGGCGGTGGTGAGCACGCACGCGGGTTCCGCGGTCCCGAGCACGTACGCGACACGCTCGGCGGGCTGATCGAGATCCAGCGGGACATAGGCGCCACCGGCCTGCAGCACCGCGTGGATCGCGACGACCAGGTCGAGCGACCGGCGCATGCCCAGCGCCACCCGGACGTCCGGGCCGACTCCGGCCTCGATCAGCTTGCGGGCCAGGCGATTCACGCGCGACCCGAACTCGGCGTAGGTCAGCGACACCGGCGCCACGGCCAGGCCGGATTCGGCGGTACCGGCCGACCGGTCCACCACCGCGACCGCGTCCGGGGTCGCCGCCACCTGCGCGAGGAACGATTCGACCACCGACGCGGCGGGGTCGAGCCGCCGCTGTTCGCCGTTCCAGCCGCGCAGCTGCCGCGCCGCCTCCGGCGCGTCGAGCAGCGGCAGGTCGCCCACGGGACGGTCCGGCATGGCGGTGACGGCCTTCAGCAGCCGCACGAACCAGCGGCCGAACCGCGCGACGGTGTCGGCGTCGAAAAGGTCGGTGGCGTAGACGAACTTGGCGGTGATGCCCGCGGGAATGGCGGTGCCGTTGCCGTCCGGCTCCGGTGCCCGCATCCGCTCGGTGAGTTCCACCGCGAGGTCGAATTTGGCCGTCTCGATGGGCAATTCGAGCCCGCCGACGGTCAGGCCCGGCAGCTCGAGGGTGATCTGGCGGGTGTTCTGCAGCGACAGCATCACCTGGAACAGCGGGTTGCGCGCCTGCGACCGCCGCGGATTCAGGATCTCGACCAGCCGCTCGAACGGCAGATCGGCGTTGCCGAAGGCCGCGATGTCCTCGGCGCGCACGGTCTGCAACAGGTCGGTGAACGTGGTGGCGCCGTCGATCTCGGTGCGCAGCACCAGCGTGTTGACGAACATGCCGATCATGTCGTCGAGGGCCCGCTCGCCACGCCCCGCGACCGGGGTGCCGATGGCGATGTCGGATTCGCCGCTCAACCGCGACAGCAGCACCGCCAGCGCGGCGTGCACGACCATGAACAGCGTGCCGCCCCGGCTGCGTGCGAATTCGGCCAGGTTGGCCTGGATCTCGGCGTCGATGTCGAAGGTGTGCACCGCGCCCCGGCCGGAGGCGACCGCCGGACGCGGCCGGTCCGAGGGCAGGTCCAGCTGCTCGGGCACCCCGCGCAGCGCCTCGGTCCAGAACGAGATCTGCTGGGAGATCACCGATTCCGGGTCGTCCTCGGAACCGAGCACATCGCGCTGCCACAGCGCGAAGTCGGCGTACTGCACCTCGAGCGGCTGCCAGGCGGGCTCGCCGCCGTCGACGCGGGCACTGTAGGCGGTCATCACGTCGCGGGCGAACGGGCCCATGGAGAAGCCGTCCGCGGAGATGTGGTGCACCACGATCGCCAGCACGTGCTCGGTCGGGCTCACCTCGAACAGCCCGGCCCGGAACGGCACCTCGACGGTGACGTCGAAGCCGGTCAGCAGCAGCTCCGAAAGCCGCAGCGGCAGTTCGTTCTCCGTGACGTCGATCGGCGTCAGATCCGGGATCACCCGGCCGGTCGCCACGACCTGCTGGAACGCCTCACCGTCGATCTCGGGGTACATGGTGCGCAGCGACTCGTGCCGCGCCAGCACGTCGGCGACCGCGATCTGCAGCGCCTGCCGGTCCAGCAGGCCGGACAGCCGCACCACCACGGGGATGTTGTCGACGGCCGAACCGGGATCGAAGCGGTTCAGGAACCACATGCGCTGCTGTGCCAGCGACAGCGGCAGCCGTTCCGGACGCGGCTGGGCGGTCAGCGGCTTGCGCAGTCCCCCACCCGTCGGCGACTCGGCGCGGGCCGCCAGCGCGGCGACCGTGGACGCCTCGAAGATCTCGCGCACCCCGAGCTGGGTGTTCAGCGCCGACGACAGCCGCGCCGCTACCTGGGTGGCGATCAGCGAGTTGCCGCCGAGCGCGAAGAAGTCGTCGTCCAACCCGACCCGCTCCAGGCCGAGCACCTCGGCGAAGGTGCCGGCCACGATCTCCTCCACCGGCGTGGTGGGCGCGCGGAAGGTGGCCGCCTCGAACACCGGCGCGGGCAGCGCGCGGCGGTCGAGCTTGCCGGAGGCGTTGAGCGGCAGCGCGTCGAGCACCAGCACCACCGACGGCACCATGTACGCGGGCAGCCGTTGCCCGAGGTCCTCGCGCAGGGTCTCGACGTCGATCGAATGGCCGGGAGCCGCAACGACATAGCCCACCAGCTGATCACCGGTGTGCTGATCGCTGCGCACCACCACGACGGCCTGCGCGACCTCGTCCAGCGCGGTCAGCGCGGCTTCGATCTCGCCCAGTTCCAGGCGCTGGCCGCGCAGCTTCACCTGGAAGTCGGTACGGCCCAGGTACTGCAGCTCGCCGTCGGCGTTCCACATCACCAGATCGCCGGTGCGATACATGCGAGAACCGGTGGGGCCGAACGGGTTCGCGACGAAACGGTCGGCCGTCAGGTCGGTGCGCGCGACGTAGCCGCGGGCCAGCTGATCGCCCGCGAGGTACAGCTCACCCGCGATACCCACCGGGACCGGCCGCAGCCGCGCGTCGAGCGCGTAGACGCGGGTGTTGAACACCGGGCGCCCGATCGGCACCGACTCGACATCGGCGTCGACGACCTGGTGATAGGTGACGTCGACGGCCGCCTCGGTCGGGCCGTACAGGTTGTGCACCTCGGCGCCGGTCAGCTCGCGCAGGCGATGCGCCGACCGCGGCGTCAGCGCCTCACCCGAGGCGAACACCAAGCGCAGGTTCAGGCCCTCGCGTGCTTCCGCCGGAAGGCGCGAGTCCGTGTCCAGCTCGGTGACGAACACCGTGAGCATGGACGGGACGAAGTGCGTCACCGTCACGCCCTCGGCGGCGATGAGTTCCGCCAGGTACGCCGGGTCGCGGTGGCCGTCGGGCCGCGCGACCGCCAGCCGGGCGCCGATCTGCAAGGGCCAGAAGAACTCCCACACCGACACGTCGAAGGTGGCGGGGGTCTTCTGCAGGACGACGTCCGCGGCGGTGAGCCCGTACTCGGACTGCATCCACACCAGCCGGTTGACGATCGCCGCGTGCGATACGGCCACGCCCTTGGGCCGTCCGGTGGAGCCGGAGGTGAAGATCACGTAGGCGGTGTTCTCCGGCCGCAGCGGCGCGCGGCGGTCGGCGTCGCCGATCGGCGCGGCCGAGTACCCGGACAGGTCCAGCAGGTCGATGCGGACCTGCGCGGTGTCGATGGCCAGGTCCTCACCCGAGGTGAGCACGCAGACCGGGTCGGCGGTGGCGAGGATGTACTGCGTGCGCTCGGCCGGGTGATCCGGATCCAGCGGCACGTAGGCGCCACCGGCCAGGGTCACCGCGTACATGCCGACCACCAGATCGGTGGAGCGCCGCATACCCAGGGCCACCAGGGTCTCCGGGCCGACGCCGCGCTCGATCAGCCAACGCGCCAGTTTGTGTGCGCGCGTGGCGAATTCGGCATAGGACAGAGTTGTCCCCTCGAACGTGACCGCGGGCGCGTCCGGGGTGCGTTCGGCCTGCTCGGCGAACATGGCGGGCAGGGTCGCGTGCGGCACCGAGGCGTCCGCGAGCGCGGCCGCGAGGTCGAAATCGGTGGCGTTCCAGCGCGTGACGATCCGCTCCCGCTCGGCGGTCTCGAGCAGTTCGATGCCGCCCACCGGTGCGTCGGGATCGGCGGTGATCGCGGTGAGCACCCGCACCAGCCGGTCGGCGATGCGGCGCACCGTGTCCTCGTCGAACAGATCGCGCAGGTAACCGGCGCGAATTCGAAGCTGCGAGTCGAGCTGCACGATCAGCGTCAGCGGGTAGTGCGTGGCGTCGGTGGCGTCCAGACCGGTGACGGCCATACCGTCGATGTCGGCGGCTTGGCGCTGAATGCCCTCGGCGTCGACCGGGTAGGACTCGAACACCACCAGGGTGTCGAACAGTCCGCCCACGCCCGCGGCGGCCTGGATCTCCGCCAGCCCCACGTAGTGGTGGTCGAGCAGGTCCGCCTGCTGGCCCTGGGTGCGCACCAGCAGTTCCCGCGCGGACTCCGACTCGTCGAAGCGCACGCGTACGGGAACCGTGTTGATGAACAGGCCGACCATGGACTCCACACCGGACAGCTGCGGCGGGCGGCCGGACACGGTGGTGCCGAACAGCACGTCGTAGCGACCGGTCCAGCGGCCCAGCAGGATGCCCCAGGCAGCCTGCAGGACGGTGTTCGCGGTGACGCCCAGCTCGGCGGCCAGCGCCGTGAGCCGGGCGGTGGTCGCCTCGTCGAGTTCGAAGAGGTATTCGCCCGACAGCGCGGTGATCTCGCGCCCGGCGTCCGGCCGGGTCAGCAGGGTCGGCTCGGACACGCCGGACAGGGCGTGCGCCCACGCCGCGACCGAGGCCGAATGATCCTGCTGCGCGATCCATTCCAGGAAGTGCCGGTAGGACCGCACCGCCGGCAGCGCGGCGGTGTCACCGCGGGTCGCGTACAGCACCAGCAGATCCCGCATCAGCAGCGGCATCGACCAGCCGTCGAGCAGGATGTGGTGGTTCGAGACGGCCAGCTGCCAGCGATCGGCCGCCACCTGGATCAGGGTGAATCGGATCAGCGGCGGTTCGGTGAGATCGAACCGGTTCATCCGATCGGCCTCGACCAGATCGCTCGCGTCGCCGGTGGCCCGGCGGTCGAATTCCGCCCACGCCACCTCGACGTCGTTCAACACCAGCTGCACCGGGTTGCCGTCGGAGTCGGTGACGAATGCCGTGCGCAGGTTCTCGTAGCGATCGACAAGAGCCTGTGCGGCCGAACGCAACCGGGCCGCGTCGAGCCGTCCGGTCAGGGTGAGCACCGCCTGCGCGGTATACACGTCGACCGATGCCGCGGCCAGCTGCGCGTGGAACTGCAGGCCCGCCTGCAGCGGCGACAGCGGCCACACCTCGCGCAGGCCCGGGAAGCGCTGCTCCCAGCCGTCGATATCGCGCTGCCCGACCCGCACCAGCGCGAAGTCCGACGGGGTGTGCCCACCGGCCTCGGCCGAATCGGCGTGCCGCGCGACGGCTTCCAGCGCCGTGACCCACAACCGGCCGAACTCGGCGACCTCGGCCTCGCTCAACAGCGTTGTCGGGTAACCGATATTGGCCGACAGCTGGTCGCCGACCACGATGGCGTTGATGTCCAGCGGCGCCATCACGGGCATGTCGGCGTCGTAGCCGCCGCCGAGCGCGCCGAGTTCGGGCGCCGGAATCCAGCCGAAGCCGCGCATCGCCTCGGGCACCGCGCCCTCGGCGACTCGGCCCAGGTAGTTGAAGCTCACCTGACCGGGCAGCTGGTCGGGCAGCCGGGTCGCGGTCTCGGGATTCAGGTAGCGCAGCAGGCCGTAGCCCAGTCCCTTGTCCGGGACGGCGAGCAGCTGCTCCTTGATCGCCTTGACCGCCGGGCCCATGGCCGGGCCGCCGGTCAGCGCCGCGTCGATGTCGATACCGGACAGGTCGAATCGCACCGGGAAGATCGCGGTGAACCAGCCGACCGTGCGGGACAGGTCCGCGCCGGGCACCACGTCCTCTTCGCGACCGTGGCCCTCCATCCGGACCAGCACCGAGTCGCCGGCGCCGGACGCGACGCGGCTCGCGCGCCACTTCGCCACCGCCAGCGCCAGCGCGGTCACCAGGCCGTCGTTGACACCGCCGTGGAACAGCTCCGGCACCGTGTTCAGCAGGGCGCGAGTGGTCTCGGCCGACACCTCGACCCGGTGCCGCTCGAGTACGCCGGACACGTCGACGACCGGATCGAGTGGCCGCTCGGTGAGCAGCGGGTCGGGGCCCTCGACCACCGCACGCCAGCGGTCCAGCTCGGCGCCGCGCTCGGCCGCCTGCCGCTCCAGGGCGTGTGCCCAGGTACGCATGCTGGTGGCGGGTGCGGCGAGTTCCGGGGTCTGCCCCGAGGACAGCTGTCCCCAGGCCGCCACGAAGTCCGGCACCAGGATGCGCCACGACACACCGTCGATGACGAGGTGGTGGGCGATCACGACGAGGCGACCGGCTCGGTCGGCACCGCTGGGATCCAGCCACACGAACCGGATCACCACGCCCGCTTCCGGATCCAGCCGGTCCAGCGCGGAATCGAGTGCGGCCGAGGCGATCTCGAACAGCTCGGTGTCATCGGCGGCGGCGTCGAACTCGACCCGCTCGATCAGCGCGTCGACGTCGACGGTGCCCGGCGCGGCGGTCTCCACGATCCATTCCGCGCCCGCGTGGCGGCGCAGCCGCGCCCGCAGCATGTCGTGGCGATCGATCACCGCGGCGACGGTCGAGGCGATACCGGCCCGGTCGATGCCGACCGGAAGTTCCAGCGCCAGCGTCTGATTGAAGCGGCCGAACGAACCCGGCCGCTCCACCATGAACCGCACCACCGGGGTCAGCGGCATGGTGCCCACGCCACCGCCGGGCAGCTCCGCCAGCACCGGCTTCGCATCGCCCTGCGCGCTACCGGTCTCCGCGACGCTCGCCAGTCCGGCGACGGTGCGCTGCTCGAAAACGTCACGCGGGGTGAAGATGACGCCGCGCGCCTTGGCCCGCGACACCAGCTGGATGGAGACGATGCTGTCGCCACCCAGGGCGAAGAACGAATCGTCCACACCGACCCGCTGGGCGCCGAGCACCTCGGCGAACACCTCGGCGATGGTCTGCTCCAGCGGCGTGCGCGGCGCGCGGAACTCCGCCTCGGTCTCGAAGACCGGTTCGGGCAGCGCCCGCCGGTCCAGTTTGCCGACCGGCGTCAGCGGGACACTGTCCAGCACCATGATCGCCGAGGGCACCATGTAGGTCGGGACCCGCTCCTCCAGGTGCGCCTTCAGGTCCGCGGTGTCGATCGAACGACCCGGCGCCGCAACCACATACGACACCAGCACGACCGCGCCCGCGACATTCTTGTGACCGATGGTGGTGGCGAAGTCGACGGCCTCGTGCGCGGTCAGCGCGGTGTCGATCTCACCCAGTTCGATGCGGAACCCGCGCACCTTCACCTGGAAGTCGGAGCGGCCGACGTATTCCAGGCGGTGTTCGGTACGACCGGCGGGACGCGGCCGCGAGGTCCAGCGGACCACGTCACCGGTGCGGTACATCCGCTCCCCCGGCACGAACGGATTCGCCACGAAACGGTCCGCGGTCAGCGCGGCGCGCGCGTGGTAACCGCGAGTGACCTGGATACCGGCGACGTACAGCTCACCGGCCACCCCGTCGGGCACCGGCTGCAACCGGTTGTCCAGCACCAGCGACCGGATGCCGCGGTTGGGCCCGCCCATGGTGAGCGCGTCACCGGGCAGCAGCGGCTCGCCGATGTTGACCACGATGGTGGTCTCGGTCGGGCCGTAGATGTTGTGGAACGCGCGGACCTGGCCGCTGTCGCCGAGCGGCACGGCCCACTTCGCCAGCAGCTCGGGCGAATACGCCTCGCCACCGACGGCCAGCACCCGCAGGCTGTCGAGGTTGTGCGGTTCCAGCGTCGCCAGCGCCGCGGGGGTGATGAACAGATGGGTGACCTGCTCGCGCCGGATCAGCTCGTACAGCTCCTCGCCGCCGAACACGCCGGTCGGAACGATCACCAGGGTACCGCCCGGACCCACCGCGAGCAGCAGCTCCATGATCGACGCGTCGAAGCTCGGCGACGCGAAATGCAGTGTGCGCGAATCGGAGTCGAGTTCATACCGCGCCACCTGCTCGGCGCTGAAGTTGGCCAGACCGGCGTGCGGCACCACGACACCCTTGGGCACACCCGTGGAACCCGAGGTGTAGATGACGTAGGCGAGGTTGTGCGGACGCAGCGGCCGGACCCGATCGTCGTCGGTCACGGCGTCGGCGGCGTGCGCGTCCAGATCCAGGTCCTCGAGCACCAGCCATTCGACCGAATCCGGCAGCTGATCGCGCACGGCCGCCACGGTCAGGCCGACCGGTGAACCCGAGTCGGTGAGCATGTGCTCGATGCGGTCGGCCGGATAGGTCGGGTCGATCGGCAGGAACGCCGCACCCGACTTGGTCACCGCCCACTCGGCGAAGTAGGAGTCCGCCGACCGCGGCACCGCGATGGCCACCAGATCCTCGGTGCCGATGCCGCGCTCGATCAGCAAGCGCGCCAAGCGGTTCGACCGCTGGTCCAGCTCGCCGTAGGACAGCCTGGTCCCCTCGAACACCACCGCCGTCGCCGACGGGTCGCGGTCGACCGCCGCCGCCAGCAGCTCGGGCAGCGTGCGCGCCGGGACCTCCGGGCCGCCGGTGCGCGCCACCACGTCCGCGCGCTCGGCCGCGTCCAGGAGGTCGATGGCGCCGACCGCGATCTCCGGATCGGCGGCGACCGCCTCCAGCACCCGCTGCCAGCGCGTCACGATGGCATCGGCCGTCGACTCGTCGAACAGCTCCGTGGCGTAGGTCAGCGCCAGCGCCATGCCGTCGGCCGCGGTCTGGTCCGAGAGCGTGAACTGCAGGTCGAACCGGGCGATGTTCTCCTCGAGATCCAGCGCCGACACGGTCAGGCCGGGCAGGTCCAGCGTCGGCCGCTCCATGTTCTGGAACGACAGCGCCACCTGGAACAGCGGGTTGCGGGCCTGCGAGCGCTCCGGCGCCAGCAGGTCCACCAGGCGCTCGAAGGGCACATCGGCGTTGCCGAAGGCCTCCAGGTCGGTGTGGCGCACCCGGTCCAGCAGTGCGGTGAACGGCTCGGCCGCCTCGATCCCGGTACGCAGCACCAGGGTGTTGACGAACATGCCGACCAGATCGTCGAGCGCGGCCTCGCCGCGACCCGCGATCGGGGTGCCGACGGCGATGTCGTCACCGCCGGACAGTCGCGCCAGCAGCACCGCCAGCGCGCTGTGCATCACCATGAACAGTGACGAACCGCGTTGCCGGGCAACGTCTTCCAGCGCCGACACCAGCTCCGGCGACAGACTGCGGTGCAGCGTCGCGCCGCGGTGGGAGGCGACGGCGGGCCGCGGCCGGTCGGCGGGCAGGGCCAGCTCGTCCGGGATGCCCTCCAGCGCGCGCCGCCAGTAGTCGACCTGCGCGGCCAGCAGCGACTGCGGATCGTCCTCGGATCCGAGCACCTCGCGCTGCCACATCGCGAAATCGGCGTACTGCACCGGCAGCGGCGCCCAGCCCGGGGCGGCGCCCTGGGTGCGCGCGGTGTAGGCGGTCAGGACGTCGCGGGCCAGCGGGCCCATCGAGAAGCCGTCGGCCGCGATGTGGTGCACCACGACCACGAGCACGTGCTCGTCGTGCCCGGTGGCGGCGTCGGTCTCGACCCGGAACAGCCGGGCCCGCAGCGGCACCTCCTCGGCGACGTCGAAGCCGTCCGAGGCGAATTCACCGGCAGCGCGGGCGAGTTCGCTCTCCGCGATCGGGTACGCCAGCAGATCCAGCGCGATCTGCTCGGCCGGGACGGTCACCTGGGTGGCGACGCCGTCCTGCTCCGGGTAGCGGGTGCGCAGCGACTCGTGCCGCCGCACCACGTCGAAGATCGCCAATTTCAATGCGGCGGTGTCCAGTTCGCCGGACAGCCGGATCGCCAGCGGCAGGTTGTACGCCGAGGACGAGGTGTCGTACTGGTTGAGGAACCACATGCGCTGCTGCGCGAACGACAGCGGCACCGGCTGCGTGGCCGAGCGCTCCCGCGCGACCAGGCGCGGGCGGGATTCGCCGCCGGTGTGCGACTCCAGCCGTGCCGCCAGCGCCTCCACCGTCGGCGCCTCGAACAGCGCGCGCACCGCGACGGAGATGCCCAGTTCGGTGCCGATCCGCGCGACCACGCGGGTGGCGCTGAGCGAGTTGCCGCCGAGCGCGAAGAAATCGTCGTCCAGGCCGACCCTGGCCAGTTCCAGCACCTGCGCGAAGACCGCGGCCACCGTCTCCTGCACCGGCGTCTCCGGCGCGCGGAAGGCGCGGGTCTGCACGGCGGGCGCGGGCAGCGCGCGGCGGTCCAGCTTTCCGTTGACGGTCAACGGGATCCGGTCCAGCACCACGAACGCCGCCGGCACCATGTAGGACGGCAGGTCCGCCGCGGCGCCGTCGCGGACGGCCTCGAGTTCGAGCGCGGTGTCGCGATCGGGCACCAGGTAGGCCACGATGCGCTGGTCACCCGGCTGGTCCTCGCGGACGATCACGGCGGCTTGCGCCACGCCCGGCTGCGCCAGGACCGCGGCTTCGATCTCACCGAGTTCGATGCGGAAACCGCGGACCTTCACCTGATCGTCGGCGCGGCCGAGGTATTCCAGCTCACCGCGCCGGTTCCAGCGCGCCACGTCACCGGTGCGGTACAACACCGAGGGGGAGTCGTTGTCCCCGAACGGGTTCGCCACGAAACGGGCCGCCGTGAGATCCGCGCGCCCCAGGTAACCGCGCGACAGCTGCGGTCCGGCGACGTACATCTCCCCGGCCACCCCGACCGGCACCGGCCGCAACCGGTTGTCCAGCACGTAGACCCGCAGCCCGGCGATGGCCCGGCCGACCACGCTGCCGGTGGCGGCGGCGATGGTGGCGGCGTCCAGCGCGCGGTAGGACACGTGCACCGTGGTCTCGGTGATGCCGTACATGTTGACCAGTCGCGGCACCGAATCACCGTGGCGGGCAACCCAATCGGCGAGGCGGCGCAGCTCCAGCGCCTCACCGCCGAAGACCACGTAGCGCAGCGACAGCGGCCGCAGCTCGGAGTCCGGGTGGTAGGACTGCTCCTCCGCGAGTTCGGCGGCAGCCAGCTGATAGAACGCCGACGGGGTCTGGTTGAGCACCGTGACCCGTTCGCGGCGCAGCAGTTCCAGGAACTGCTCCGGCGAACGCGAGGTGTAGTAGTCGACCACCACCAGGGTGCCGCCGAACAGCAGCGGACCCCACAGCTCCCACACCGAGAAGTCGAAGGCGTAGGAGTGGAACATCGTCCACACGTCGCCGGGACCGAAACCGAACTCGCGATCGGTATTGGCGAACAGCCGCACCACGTTCCGGTGCTCGACCGCGACGCCCTTGGGGCGGCCGGTCGATCCGGAGGTGTAGATGACGTAGGCGATGTTCTTCGCGGTCAGCGGCGCGATCCGGTCGGCGTCGGTGATCGGGCCCTCGCCCGCGTCGACCACGTCCGGGACGTCCATGCCGAAGTCGTCCATCAGGACGCGCGGCAGCCCCGGCGGCAGCTCGACATCGACACTGCTGTCGATGATCACGCTCGCGGGCGCGGAATCCGCGAGCACGTAGGCGATGCGGTCGGCCGGGTTGTTCGGATCGACCGGGACGTAACCCGCGCCGGTCTTGATCACCGCGAGCAGCGCGACGACGAGATCGGCCGAGCGCGGCAGCAGCACGGCGACCAGCGTCTCGGGGCCCGCGCCGTCCTCGATCAGCCTGCGCGCCAGCTGATTCGCGCGCTGGTCCAGCGAGGCGTAGGTGACCCGGTCGTCACCGAAGGTGACGGCGACCCGGTCGGAGTGCGCGGCCACGGCGGCGTCGAACAGGTCCGACAGCGTCGCGGTGCGATCGTCGAAACGCCCGCTCTGCCCGTCTGTTCCGGAGGAGACCCAGCGCTGCGAGACATCCAGCCGCTCGGCCTCACCGAGCAGGTCGATGTCGCCGACGACGGCGGCCGGATCCTCGGCGACGCTGCGCAGGATCCGCACGAAGCGGTCGGTGAACGCGGCGATCGTCTCGGGATCGAACAGGTCGGTGGCGTAGTTCCACGACAGCGCCAGATCGCTGCCGGTGGCGGCCGAGCCGACGGTCAGCTGCACATCGAATTTCGCTGTGCCCGCGTCGAATTCGACCACCTCGAGGTCGAGTCCGGGCAGAGCGACGCGGGCGGCGTCGCGCTGCCCGGCGGCCTCGAAGGTCAGCGCGACCTGGAACAGCGGATGGTGCGCCTGCGAGCGCACCGGGCTCAGCACGTCGACCAGCTGCTCGAACGGCACGTCGGCGTGCGCGAACGCGGCCAGATCGGTGCGACGGACCTCGTCGAGCAGTTCGGTGAAGGTCGCGCCGGGACGCACCTCGGTGCGCAGCACCAGCGTGTTGACGAACATACCGATCAGGTCGTCGAGGGCGCGCTCGCCACGGCCCGCGATCGGGGTGCCGATGGCGATGTCGGTGCTGCCGGCCTGCCGTGCGGCCCAGGCCGCCAGCGCCGCGTGCATCAGCATGAACAGGGTGACGCCGCGCGAGCGGGCCAGCTCCACCAGCGCCGCGTGCAGCTCGCCGTCGATCGAGAACTCGTGTGTCGCACCGGCGTTGGAGGCGACCTCGGGCCGCGGCCGGTCGGCGGGCAGCTCCAGCTGATCGGGCAGATCGCGCAACTGCTCGGTCCAGTAGGCGATCTGGCGGGCCGCCTGCGACTGCGGATCGCGTTCGTCGCCGAGGACCTCGCGCTGCCACAGCGCGTAGTCGGCGTACTGCACCTCGAGCGGCGCCCACTGCGGGACCTCGCCCTGCGCCCGCGCGGTGTAGGCGGCGACGATATCGCGCAGCAGCGGCCGCAGCGAGAAGCCGTCCGCGCTGATGTGGTGGGCCACCAGCACCATGACGTGCTCGCCGGGAGCCACCGTGAGCAGCGTGGCCCGGAACGGCAGATCACGGGTGACATCGAAGAACACGCCGGCCAGCGCGGCCACCCGGGCGGGCAGCTCGTCCGCCGCGACGGTCTCGGTGGCGAGGTCGAAGGCCGCCTCGCCGACGGACAGCACGCGCTGGTAGCCGACGCCCTCCACCTCGGGGTAGACGGTGCGCAGCGACTCGTGCCGGGCCAGCACGTCGCCCACGGCGGCGGCGAAGGCCGCCACGTCCAGCTCACCGGTCATCCGGATCGCGATCGGGATGTTGTTGACGGCGGTGCGGCTGTCGAACCGGTTCAGGAACCACATCCGCTGCTGTGCGGGCGAGAGCGGCACCAGCCGCGCCTGCTCGCCGCCGGGCAGCGGCACCGGCTCGGGGCGCTGCCGCGCGGTGAGCGGCGTCCGGCCGCCCTGTCCCGCATGCGATTCCACGCGCGCGGCGAGGGTGGCCACGGTCGAGGCATCGAACAGCAGGCGCACCGGCACCTCGGTGTCGAGGGCCGCGCCGAGGCGGGCGGCGACCTGGGTGGCGATCAGCGAGTTGCCGCCCAGTTCGAAGAAGTCGTCGTCGAGACCGACTCGCTCCAGCCCGAGCAGTTCGCCGATGGTGTCGGCCACGGCCTGTTCGGCCGGGGTGACCGGCGCGCGGAACACCTTGGCGGCGAAGGTCGGTGCGGGCAGCGCGCGGCGGTCCAGCTTGCCGGAGGCGTTGAGCGGGAACTCGTCGAGCACCACGAACGCCGTCGGCACCATGTACACCGGAAGGCGCTGCGACAGCTCGGTTTTCACCGTTTCCGCGGCGATCGACGCGCCCGCAGCCGGGATCAGGTAGGCGACCAGCTGGTCACCGGCGCGTTCGTCGGCACGCACCACCACGACGGCCTGGGCGACGGTGTCGAGGGCGGTGAGCGCCGACTCGATCTCGCCCAGTTCGATGCGCTGGCCGCGCAGCTTCACCTGGAAGTCGGTGCGGCCCAGGTATTCCAGCTCACCGGCCGGGGTCCACACCACCAGGTCGCCGGTGCGGTACAGGCGTTCCCCGTCGCCGAACGGGCTGGCGACGAACCGGTCCGCGGTCAGGTCCGGGCGCGCCACATAACCGCGCGCCAGCTGCGCGCCCGCCAGATACAGCTCACCCGCGACACCCACCGGCACCGGCTGCAGCCGCTCGTCCAGCACGTAGACCTTGGTGTTGAACACCGGCGCGCCGATCGGCACCGAGCCGGTGTCGGCGTCGGTGACCTCGTGATAGGTCACGTCGACGGCGGCCTCGGTCGGACCGTACAGATTGTGCAGCCGCGCCCCGGTCAACTCCCGCAACCGCTGCGCGGTCGCAGCGGGCAATGCCTCGCCGGAGGCGAAGACGTTACGGAGCTCGAGCTCTCGGGAACTCTCGGTGGCTACGAAGATCGCCAGCATGGAGGGGACGAAGTGGGTGACCGTGACGCCCTCGGCGGCGATGAGGTCGGCCAGGTAGGCCGGGTCGCGGTGGCCGTCGGGCTTGGCCACCACCAGCCGGGCGCCGACCTGCAACGGCCAGAAGAACTCCCACACCGACACGTCGAAGGTGGCCGGGGTCTTCTGCAGCACCACGTCGTCGGCGGCCAGGCCGTACTGGGCGTGCATCCAGACCAGGCGGTTGACGATGGCCGCGTGGCTCACCGCCACGCCCTTCGGCCGGCCGGTCGAACCGGAGGTGAAGATCACGTACGCGGTGTTCGCCGGATACAGCGGCGCCACGCGATCGGCGTCGGTGAGCGGCCCGTCGGCGAATTCGTCCAGCTCCAGCCGGTCGATCTCGACCGCGCGGTCGTCGACCGGCAGGTCGGCCGCGTCACGCGAGGTGGTCAGCACCCGCACCGGGCGGGCCGTGTCGAGGATGTAGCGGGTCCGGTCGGCCGGGTGGTCCGGGTCCAGCGGCACGTACGCGCCACCGGCCGCCGTCACCGCGTACATGCCGACGACCAGGTCGATGGAGCGCCGCATGCCCAGCGCGACAAGCGATTCCGGTCCGACACCGGCCTCGATCAGCCAGCGCGCCAGCCGGTGCACCCGGGCGGCGAACTCGGCATAGGACAGACTTGTCCCCTCGAACGTCACCGCGGTCGCCTCGGGACCGCGCGCCACCTGGGCCTCGAACAGCGACACCAGGGTCGCGGCGGCGTCGTCGGAGACCCGCGGCAGCGCCGCGTCCAGCGGGAACTCGGTGTCGTTCCAGTACCGCAGCACCAGGGTGTGCTCGGTGGCATCGAGCAGTTCCAGATCGCCGACACGCAGGGTCGGGTCGGCGGCCACGCTGCCCAGCACGCGCAGGAACCGCTGCACGAAGGTTTCGGCGAACTCGGCGTCGAAAAGATCTGCGGCGTAGACGAGTTCGGCGTCCATCGCCGCGGCGTCGGCCGCCTGCTCGGACAGCGTCAGCTGCATGTCGAACTTCGCCGTCGGCGCGTCGACACCGAGCTCGGACACCGTCAGGCCGGGCAGTTCCAGCGCGGTGTGGCCGAGGTTCTGGAAGGTCAGCATCACCTGGAACAGCGGGTGACGGCCCGGCGCGCGAGCGGGCTCGAGCACCTCCACCAGCCGTTCGAACGGCACCCCGGCGTGCGCGAAGGCGGCCAGGTCGCGCTCGCGCACCTGGGCCAGCAGCTCGGTGAACGGAGCGCCGGTGTCGACCTCGTTCCGCAGCACGAGGGTGTTGACCACCATGCCGACCAGATCGTCGAGCGCCTGCTCGCCACGACCGGCGACCGGCGTGCCGATCGCGATGTCGGAGGTGCCGCTCAATCGGGCCAGCAGAGCCGCGAAGGCGCTGTGCACCACCATGAACAGCGTGGCGCCGTGACGGCGGGCGACCGCGCCGAGGCCGTCGACCAGCGCGCCGGGCACCTGGAACCGGTGTGTTCCGGCCTGATACGCGGCGAGTGCCGGGCGGGGCCTGGTCGACAGGCGCAGTTCGTCCGGCAGACCGGCCAGCGCGCCGCGCCAGTAGTCGAGCTGCTCGGAGATCAGCGACCGCGGGTCGTCCTCGGAGCCGAGCGTATCCCGTTGCCACAGCGCGTAATCCACGTACTGGACGGGCAGCGGCGACCAGTCCGGCACCTGGCCCGCGGTGCGCGCCAGGTACGCGGTCATCAGGTCGCGCACCAGCGGGCGCATGGAGAAACCGTCGGCGGCGATGTGGTGGGCGACCACGACCAGGACGTGGTCGGCGGCGTCCAGTTCGTAGATGCGCAGGCGCACGGGCGGTTCCGCGGTGACGTCGAACCCGCGGGCGATGAATTCGCCCACCACCGACAGCAATTCGTCGGCGTGCACGGGGACCACGTCGATGTCCGGGGTCGCCTGGGCGGACGGCAGCACCTGCTGGTAGCCGATGCCGTCGGCGGACGGGTAGATGGTGCGCAGCGATTCGTGCCGCGCCACCACGTCCGCGACCGCGCCGCGCAGCGCGTCCAGATCGAGGTCGCCGGTGAAGCGGACCGCGACGGGGATGTTGTTGGCGGCGGAATCGGTGTCGAACCGGTTCAGGAACCACATGCGCTGCTGTGCCAGCGACAGCGGCGGGCGCTCGGGCCGGGTGCGGGCCGTGAGCGGCTTGCGCACGCCGGTTCCCGCGCGCGCGCCGACCCGGGCGGCCAGCCCGGCCACCGTGGGCGCCTCGAACAGCACCCGCACCCCGACCTCCGCGTCGAGCGCGGTGGCCAGCCGGGCGGTGACCTGGGTGGCGATCAGCGAGTTGCCGCCGAGAGCGAAGAAGTCGTCGTCGGCGCCGACGCGTTCGACACCGAGCAGATCGGCGAAGATGCCCGCCACGATCTCCTCGAGCGGCGTGGCCGGGGCCCGGTAGTCGCGCGGCGCCAGTTCCGGTTCCGGCAGCGCCTTGCGATCCAGCTTGCCCACCGGGGTCAGCGGTATCTCGTCGAGCACCATGATGGCCGTCGGCACCATGTAGGCCGGAAGCCGATCGGCCACGTGCGCCGACAGTGCGGTGACATCCACGGCCCGGCCGGAGACCGGGCGCACGTAGGACACCAGGAACGTCGAGCCCGCGTCGTTGTTGCGGCCGATCGTCACCGCGAAGTCCACGTCCGGGTGGGTGGTCAGCGCGGCGTCGATCTCGCCCAGCTCGATGCGGAAACCGCGGATCTTCACCTGGAAGTCGTTGCGGCCCACGTATTCCACGACCGGCTCGCCCGCGCCGTCGCGCCGCCAGCGCACCACGTCGCCGGTGCGGTACAACCGCTCGCCCGGCGCGCCGTACGGGTCGGCCACGAAGCGGTCGGCGGTCAGTGCCGGGCGCGCGAGGTAGCCGCGCGCCAGCTGGATGCCGCCCACGTACAGTTCGCCGACCACGCCCTCGGGCACCGGCCGCAGCCGCGCGTCCAGCACCAGCGCGCGCATACCGCGCACCGGGCCGCCGATGGTCACCAGGTCGCCGGGCAGCAGCCGGCCGCTGATGTTGGTGGCGATCGTCGCCTCGGTCGGGCCGTAGGCGTTGTGCAGCCGACGTTCACCCGAATTACTGGGCACCACAGACCATTTCGCGACCAGGTCGGCCGACAGTGCCTCGCCACCGGCGATGATCGCGCGCATGCCGGTGAGGGCCGCCGGATCCAGCGAGGCCAGCACCGACGGGGTGATCAGGCCGACCGTGACGCCCTCGCGCGAGATCAGCTCGCCGAGTTCGTCACCGCCGTAGGTGCCCGGCGGCACCACGACCAGCGCACCGGCCGAGCCGACGGCCAGCAGCAGTTCCAGCACCGAGGCGTCGAACGACGGTGACGCGAAGGCCAGGGCACGCGAATCGCCGTCCAGGCCATAGCGTTCCACCTGCTCGGCACTGAAGTTCGCCAGCCCGGCGTGGCTGACCACCACGCCCTTGGGCACACCGGTGGAACCGGAGGTGTAGATCACGTAGGCGGTGTGCTCGGGGCGCAGCACCGCGGTGCGATCGGCGTCGGTGATCGGGTCGCCGGACCGCGCCGCGACCTCGGCCGCGAACTCCGGCGCGTCGGCCACCAGCCACTCGCCGTCCGCGATCGGCGGCAGCCCGTCGACCTGCGCGGTGAGCGTGATGCCCAGGCGCGCACCCGAATCCGACATCATGTGGGAGATGCGGTCGGCCGGGTACGCCGGATCGACCGGCAGGAAGGCCGCACCGGCGCGGGCCACCGCCCACACCGCCCGGACCTGCTCGATCGACCGCGGAATCGCCACGGCCACCAGCACATCCGGCCCGGCCCCGCGGGCGATCAGCGCCCGGGCCAGCCGCGCGGACGACTCGTCCAGCTCGGCGTAGGTCAGCGTGCGGCCCTCGAACACCACGGCCGGGCGCCGCGGGTCGGCGGCCGCGGCGGCCGCCATCAGTTCCGGCATCGTGCGCGGCGCGACGGCCGGGCCACCGGTGCGGTGCAGCAGGTCGGCGCGCTCGGCGGGCGCGAGGATCTCCAGTTCGCCGACCGGCAGTTCCGGCCGCTCGGTGATCTCGTCCAGCAGCCGCATGAACCGGCCCGCGAACTCCTGCACCGTGTCGTCGTCGAAAAGGTCACGGGCGAAGGAGATCTCGCCCAGCATGCCGCCGTCGGAACCCTGCCCGGCCTCCCGAAGGGTCACGGCCAGATCGAATTTCGCGGTGTCGACCTCGAAATCGACTGTCGAGACTCGCAATCCGGGGAGTTCGAAGGTGTTCTCCGGCAGGTTCTCGAACGACAGCGCCACCTGGAACAGCGGGTGCCGCGCCTGCGACCGCGCCGGGTTGAGTACCTCGACCAGCCGCTCGAACGGTACGTCGGCGTGCGCGAACGCCTGCAGGTCGGTGTTGCGGGCCTGCGCCAGCAGCTGCGCGAAGGTCTTGGCGCCGTCCACGTCGGTGCGCAGCACCAGCGTGTTGACGAACATGCCGATCAGGTCGTCGAGCGCGGCCTCACCGCGACCGGCGACCGGGGTGCCGATGGCGATGTCGGAGCTGCCCGACAGCCGGGCCAGCAGCACCGCCAGCGCGCTGTGCATGACCATGAACAGCGATGCGTTGTGCCGGCGGCCGAGTTCCAGCAGCCGGACCTGCGTCTCCGGCGCGATCACGAACGAGTGCACGCCACCGCGGTAGGACGCCACCGCGGGCCGCGGGCGGTCCGCGGGCAGCACCAATTCGTCGGGCAGATCGGCGAGTTCGCGCTGCCAGTACCGGATCTGGTCGGAGATCAGCGAACTGGGGTCGTCCTCCGAGCCCAGCATCTCGCGCTGCCACAGCGCGTAGTCGGCGTACTGCACCGGCAGTTGCACCCACGCGGGCTGCTCCCACATGGTGCGCGCGGCGTAGGCGATCATCACATCGCGGGCCAGCGGGCCCATCGACCAGCCGTCGGCGGAGATGTGGTGCACGACCATGCCGAGCACGTACTCAGACTCGCTGATCTCGAACAGCCGGGCGTGCAGCGGCACCTCGTTGGTGACGTCGAACGCCATCGAGGCCAGCTCGATCAGGTGCGCGATCAGGTTGCCCTCGTTGACCGGGACCGGCGTCAGGTCCGGAACGATCTGCGCGGCGTCGAGCACCACCTGCACCGGCGCGCTGTCGGTTTCGGGGAACACGGTGCGCAGCGACTCGTGGCGGTCGATCACGTCGATGACCGCGACCTGCAACGCCGCCACGTCCAGCTCGCCGGACAGCCGGATCGCGACCGGGATGTTGTTGACCGCCGAGGAGGTGTCGTAGCGGTTGAGGAACCACATGCGCTGCTGCGCCAGCGACAGCGGCACCTGCTCGGGACGCTCCCGGGCCACCAGCGCCTTGCGCGCGCCGTCCCCGGCGTGCGACTCCACCCGGGCCGCGAGCGCGGCGACGGTGCTGGCCTCGAACAGCATTCGGACCGGCACCCGCGTGTCCAGCGCGATGCCGAGGCGCGAGGCCACCTGGGTCGCGATCAGCGAGTTGCCGCCGAGATCGAAGAAGTCGTCGTCCACGCCGACACGCGCGACGCCCAGCACCTCGCCGAAGATCTGCGCGACGATCTCCTCGATAGGCGTTGTCGGAGCGCGGAATTCGGAGACCGCGAACAGCGGGGCGGGCAGTGCCCGGCGATCCAGCTTGCCGGAGGCGTTGAGCGGGAATTCCTCCAGCGCCACGATCGCCGACGGCACCATGTAGATCGGCAGCCGTTGCACCAGCGCCGCACGCACCGCTTCGGTGTCGACCTCGGCGCCGGGCGTGGGCACCACATAGCCCACCAGCTGATCACCGGTGACGGTATCGATGATGAGCACCACGGCCTGGTTCACGTCCGGGTGATCCAGCAGCGCGGCCTCGATCTCACCGAGCTCGATCCGCTGCCCGCGGAACTTCACCTGGAAGTCGGTGCGCCCGATGTAGTCCAGGACGCCCTGCGAGGTCCACCGCACCAGGTCGCCGGTGCGGTACAACCGGCTGCCGGGCGCGCCGAAGGGATTCGCCACGAAGCGTTCCGCGGTCAGGTCCGGGCGGTCCTGGTAGCCGCGGGCGATTTGAGCGCCCGCCAGGTACAGCTCGCCGGGCACGCCGACCGGCACCGGTCGCAGGCTCTCGTCGAGCACGTAGGCCTGCGCGTTCCACACCGGGCGGCCGATCGGCACCGCGGTGAGGCCGTTCTCGGCGGGCAGCGTCCACGAGGTGGCGTTGACCGTGAATTCGGTGGGGCCGTACAGGTTGTGGATGGTGGCCGTGCTGAATCGCCGGAACGCGCTGACGGTCGACGGCGGCAACGCCTCGCCACCGACGAAGACCACGCGCAGCGACAGGCATTCCTCGGTGGAGGCGCTGGAGGCGAACACCGGCAGCAGCGACGGCACGAACGAGGTGTGCGTGACCCGGTGCCGCCCGATGACCTCCGAGAGGTACATCGGATCGCGGTGGCCGTCGGGCACCGCGACGATCACCTTGGCGCCGACGGCCAGGGTGGCGAACAGCTCCCACAGCGAGGCGTCGAAGGTGAACGGCGTCTTGTGCAGCGCGACGTTGGTCTCGTCGAGGCCGAATTCGGCGATCTTCCAAGCGATCTGGTTCGCCATCGCGGCATGTGACACCGCCACGCCCTTCGGGCGGCCGGTCGATCCGGAGGTGTACAGCACATAGGCGATGTGGTCCGGGCGCAGCGGCCGCAACCGCTCCGCGGCCGTGATCGGCGCGGCGTCGAACTCGTCCGGATCCAGCGTGTCGACGTGGATGATCCGGCAGTCCTCGGCGGTGACGGCGTCGCGGGTGGTGGTGAGCAGCACCACCGGCTTCGAGCTGCCGAGCACGTACTCGGTGCGCTCGGCGGGATGGTCCGGGTCGATCGGCACGTATCCGCCACCGGCGGCCAGGGTGGCGTAGACGGCCACGAACATGTCGACCGAACGCCGCATCCCGACCGCGACCAGCGAATCGGGGCCCACACCCGCGTCGATCAGCTTGCGCGCCAAGCGATTGACGCGCTCGGCGAACTCCGCGTAGGTCAGTTCGCGGACCGGGCCGAACTCGTCGTCGCGGTCGCTGGGATCGAAGATCAGGGCGGTGGCGTGCGGTCGCACCGCCACCTGCCGCGCGAACAGGTCCAGCACGGTGACCGGCGATTCGCCCGCGACAGCGGGCAATTCGTGGGCGGTGCGGTTCCATTCGGTGAGCACGGTGCGCCGCTCGGCGGCGTCGAGGATCTCGATGTCGCGCACCCGCGTCTCGGGCGCGGCGACGGCCGCGGTGAGCACGCGCAGATAGCGGTGCACGAACTCGGCGACGGTGGACTCGTCGAACAGATCGGTGGCGTAGGACACCACCGCCGACACCCCGGCGGGCGTGCCGTCGCCGGCGCGCTGTTCGGTCAGCGTCCAGACCAGGTCGAACTTGGCGATGTCGACGTCGAGTTCCTCGGCCGACACCGTCAGCCCCGCCATCTCCATGGTGGCGTGCGAGAGCTCCTGGAACGACAGCATCACCTGGAACAGCGGATGCCGCGCCTGGGAGCGGGTCGGGTTGAGCACCTCGACCAGGCGCTCGAACGGCACGTTCGCGTTGGCGAAGGCCGCCAGGTCGGTGTCGCGGGTGCGGCCGAGCAGTTCGGTGAAGCGTTCGGCGCCGTCCACCTCGGTGCGCAGCACCAGCGTGTTGACGAACATGCCGATCAGGTCGTCGAGGGCCTGCTCGCCGCGACCGGCGACCGGGCTGCCGATCGCGATGTCGCCGGTGCCCGACAACCGCGCCAGCAGCACGGCCAGCGCCGAGTGCAGCACCATGAACAGCGAAACGCCCTGTGCGCGAGCAAGACTCGTCAGCCGCGCGTGCAGTTCGGGATCGATGTCGAAGGTGACCCGGCTGCCGCGGAAGCTCTGCAGCGGCGGGCGCGGGCGATCGGTGGGCAGATCCAGCTGGTCCGGCAGCCCGGCCAGCGTCCGATGCCAATGCGAGATCTCCCGGGACGCGATCGAATCCGGGTCGGTCTCGGCGCCGAGCAGTTCGCGCTGCCACAGGCTGAAGTCGGCGTACTGCACCGGCAGCGGCGCCCAGGCGGGCTCCTGCCCGTCGGCGCGCGCCAGGTAGGCGGCGGCGACGTCGCGGGCCAGCGGACCGAACGAGAAGCCGTCGGCGGCGATGTGATGCACGACGATGGCGACCGCGTAGTCGTCGCCGTGCTCGGCCCCGAGCACCCGGTGCACCCGGACCCGGATCGGAAGCTCGCGGGAGACATCGAAGCCGGTGGAGGCGAATTCGGCGAGCACACCGGGCAGTTCGGCCGCGGCCGTCTCGCGCACCTCGATACCGAGGTCGACCCGCTCGATCGGCACCACCTGCTGGTAGCCGCCGTCCTCGGACTCGGGGAAGATCGTGCGCAGCGACTCCTGGCGGGCGATCACGTCCAGCAGCGCCGCCTGCAGCGCGTCCAGGTCGACCTCACCGCGCAGCCGGACCACGAACGGCAGGTTGTAGGTCGGCACGGTCGGGTCGAACTGGTTGATGAACCACATCCGTTGCTGCGCCAGCGACAGCGGCACTCGCTCCGGGCGCGGCTGCGCCACCAGCGGCGGGCGGAAAACGCTTGCGGGCGTGGCGGATTCGACGCGCACCGCGAGCGCGGCCACGGTCGGCGTCTCGAACAGCGCGCGCACGCCCAGCTGAATGCCGAACGCCGCGGAGATCCGCGCCACCACCTGCGTGGCGACCAGCGAGTTGCCGCCCAGGTCGAAGAAGTTGTCGTCGATGCCGACGCGGTCGTGCCCCAGCACGTCGCCGAACACGCCCGCGACGATCTCCTCGACCTGATTGCGGGGCGCGCGGTACCCGGCGGCGTCGGCGCTGAACACCGGTTCCGGCAGGGCCTTGCGGTCGAGCTTGCCGGAGGTGTTGAGCGGCAGCGCGTCCAGCACCATGATCGCCGCGGGCACCATGTAGGCGGGCAGCTTCTCCGCCACGAACCGGGTCAGCTCGGCCGGGTCGACCGAAACACCCGGCGCGGCAACGACATACGCGACCAACTGCTGCCCGGTAGCGGTATCGGTGACCAGCACCACGGCCTGGCTGACACCGGGATGAGCCAGCAGATCGGTCTCGATCTCCCCCAGCTCGATGCGCTGCCCCCGGAACTTCACCTGGAAGTCGGTACGCCCGATGTACTCCAGGACGCCCTGCGCGGCCTGCCCGGCCCAGCTCCCGTCTTCCTCCGCCTGAGCGGAGCGAAGGCTCCACCGCACCAGGTCACCCGTGCGGTACATCCGCTCGCCGTCCCCGAAGGGGTTGGCGACGAACCGGTCCGAGGTCAGATCGGGCCGCCCGAGATAACCGCGCGCCAGCTGCCGCCCCGCCAGATACAGCTCACCCGGTGCACCGATCGCGGCGGGCCGCAGCCGCGAATCCAGCACGTACGCTTCGACATTCCACTCGGGAATGCCGATCGGCACCGTCGTGGTGTCGGATTCGGTCGCCTCCCAATAGGTCACCGACACGGCGGCCTCGGTGGGGCCGTACAGGTTGTGCAGCCCGGCCGAGCTGATCGCGCGCAGGCCCGCGGCGGTCTCCGGCGGCAGCGCCTCACCGATGACGAAAATCGCACGCAGCGAGGCGATCTGGTCAGGCGTGGCGTGCGAGACGAACACCGTCAGCATGGACGGCACGAAGTCGGTCACGGTCACGCCGTGGCGGGCGATGGTCTCGGCGACGTAGACCGGGTCGCGGTGCCCGTCCGGGGTCGCGATCACCAGCTTCGCGCCGACCAGCAGCGGCAGGAAGTAGCCCCACAGCGACACGTCGAAGGTGGTCGCGGTCTTCTGCAGGTAGACGTCGTCGCCGGTGAGCCGGTACTGGTCGAGCATCCACAGCTGCTGGTTGACGATCGCGCCGTGGGTGACCGCCACGCCCTTGGGCCGTCCGGTGGAGCCGGAGGTGTAGATGACGTAGGCGGTGTTGCCCGGCAGCAGCGGGGCGACACGGTCGGCGTCGGTGATCGGGGCGTCGGAGCGGCCCGCGGTGTCCAGGGTGTCGATCTGGACCCGCCGCACCGACTCCGGCAGCTCCACCTCGTCACCGGAAACGGTGAGAACGCAGACGGGGCTTGCGGATTCGAGAATGTAGGCGGTGCGCTCGGCCGGATGGTCCGGGTCGATCGGCACGTACGCGCCACCGGCCTGCAGCACCGCGTGCATGCCGATCACCAGCTCCAGCGAGCGCCGCATACCCAGCGCCACCAGCGATTCCGGCCCCACACCCGCGGCGATCAGCGCCCGCGCCAGCCGGTTGACCCGCGCCGCGAATTCGGCGTAGGTGAGCGTGGCGCCCTCGTAGTCGAGGGCCACGGCGTCCGGGCGCAGCGCGACGCCCTCGGTCAGCAGGGCCGGCAGGGTGGTGTCGGGCACCTCGTGGTCGGAGTCGTTCCACGCCGCGAGGGTGCGGTCCAGTTCGGACTCGGTGGTGATCGGTAGTTCCCACAGCACCTGGTCGGCGTCGGCGGCCAGGAACCGGTCGAAGAACTCCAGGAAACGCGAATGATGCCGGTGCGCTTCGGCTTCGGTGTAGAGGTTCGGGTTGGTCTCGAAGTCGATGTGCGAGACCGTCCCGCCCATCGACTGATAGAAATTGACGCCGAGGTCTTCGATGGAACCGGTCGACAGCACGTGCATGTGCCCGACCACGGGGCCCAGCGACACCTCGTCCTGGAACAACATGATGTTGACCCAGGGACCGAAGAACTCCTTGGTGACCGCCTCGCCGCCCGCGCTGTCGCGGCGGATGTCCTCGTGCCGGTAGCGCTGGTGCCGCAGGGCGCCGGACACCTCGACCGTCACCGACTTCAGCAGATCGGCGACGGTCGTGCGGTAACCGACCGGCAGTCGCAGCGGGACGATGTTGGAGGACACGCCGCCCGAGCGCCGCATGATCGCGGTGGTGCGCGCGGTCACCGGCAGGCTCAGTATCACCTCTTCGCTGCTCGTCCACTGCGCCAGGTAGGCCGCGAAGCCCGCGATCAGCAGGGCCGCCGGGGAGGAGTCGTGCCGTCGCACGGCCGCGTCGAGCAGCTCGGTCTGCTCCGGCGACAGCGTCGCGCTGGCCACCCCGTTGACGGGGGCGGGCGCCGCGGACCGGCCGACCAGGCTGGAACCCTCCTCGAGGCCCTCGACCCGCTTGGCCCAGTGCTCGCGGTCGGCCTGGAAGCGGGTGCTCTCGCGGTACTCGAATTCCGACTCGACCAGCTTGCGCAGCTTCGTCGGGCGGTACGGCTTGGGCTCGACGCCCTCGAGGTACGCCGTGTACAGCTCGCACGCGCGGTTGAGGTAGTTCATGGCGCTGAAGCCATCGAGCACGATGTGGTGCGCGCGCAGATACCAGAACCAATGGTCGTCGCCCAGTTGCAGGACGGCGAGCCGGATCAGGCGGTCGGTGAGCAGGTTCAGCGGACGGCTGTACTCGGCGCGCATCCACTCGTGCGCGACCGCCTCGGGGTCGTCCTCGCCGCGCAGGTCGACATAGACGATCTCGTCCCGGTCCGGGATGGTCGGGTCGATGTACTGCATCGGCTCGCCGTCGCGCTCGGCCAGGCACATGAAGCCCGAATCGAGCTCGTTCGAGGAGTCGATGCAGGCCCGCCGCAGGATCTCACGGTCCAGATCGCCCCGCAGATCGACGTACTGGGCGATGTTGATCGGCACCTGCGGATCCAGATGCTGGGCATACCAGATACCGAGCTGCGCCGGCGAGAGCGGGAAGAGTTCGTCCCCCGAAACCGGCGTGGGCGCCACCTCGCTGCCAGCTTCGCCGTTGCCGCCGAAATCCAGCCGGTCCAACCCTAAACCTCACTTCCGGAACACCGTGCAGCGCTCCTCGATGGCACACCGACGCCGACGTTCACCTGTTCCAGCGTGACGTCCGGCGCTCGGGGCTCGATTCGAATCTCAATCAGACAAAAATGTTCATTGGACGTATCCGTCGGCCGGCCCGATCTTGTTACATGGGCCTGACCACACCCACCGGACCCGTATCGTCCGCGCGCTGAACCTCACTGCTGACCACCGAACCAATCTACCGCCCACTCCGGCTGCCTGACCAAAAAGGGTCATAGCCGTTGGACATCATGGGAGTTGGGTAAGGGAAGCAATCTACCGCACCCGTCCCGCCCGCGCCGAATGCCCGGTTGAGGCGGGTTCTCAGGGCTGGGAGACCGGTCCGGCGGCGGTCTCCGGCAGGTGCCGGCGGTCCCGCGCCGGGTCGTAGAGATGGGATTGGGCGCAGCGCTGCGGTTCGGCCAGCGCGCGGCCCACCAGGATGATCGCGGCCTGCCGCAGCCCGGCAGCCTCCACCTGGTCGGCGATATCGGCGAGGGTGCCGCGCAGCACCAGCTGATCGGGTCGGCTGGCGCGATAGACCACCGCGACCGGACAGTCCGTGCCGTAGTCGGCGGTCAACTCGGCGGCGAGCGGACGGATCCGCGTCACGGCCAGATGCAGGGCCAAGGTGGCCCCGGTGCGGGCGAAATTCTCCAGCGCCTCCGCGGCGGGCATGGCCGTCGACCGAGCCCGCGTACGGGTCAGCACCACCGACTGCACCAACTCCGGCACGGTCAACTCGGTCCCGAGCAACGCCGCCGCCGCGGCGTAAGCGGGCACACCCGGCGTGACATCCCACGGAATCCCCAGCGCATCCAGCCGCCGGGTCTGCTCGGCCAGCGCCGAATAGAGCGACGGATCACCCGAACACAACCGCGCCACGTCCTTGTTCTCCGCGTGCGCTCGCACACAATGCCCCACGATCTGGTCGAGATCGAGCCCCTGTGTGTCGATCAACTCAGCCCCCGCCGCACAATGCCCCAACACCTCGGCATCCAGATAAGTCCCCGCATACAGGCACACCGCAGCCTCCCCCAACAACCGCACCGCCCGCACAGTCAGCAAATCCGCCGCCCCCGGCCCCGCCCCGATGAAGTGCACGGTCATGCGCCGAGTCTAGATCGGGCGCCGCACCCGCCCACCTCTACCCTTCCAGCCAGGATTTCCGACGAGACCACCTAGCCGGTCATGTCGAAGCCGCCCAGGATCTTGTTGGGGCGCAGGCGGACGACCAGTTCACCGGGCACGCCGTTGCGCTTGCCGAACTCCTCGGCCCGGTCGGCGCCCATGTACCGGGCGGCGATGGCGGTGGCGGTGCGGACCAGGTCGTCGGGATCTTCGGAGACCTCGGCGACTCCTTGCACCTGCAGGTAGCCGAACGGCGGCTCCTCCAGGTCGACGCACAGCGCCAGGCGCGGGTCACGCCGGATCGCCCGGCCCTTGGCGGTGTCCTTGCCGGTGTTGAACACGAGTTCGTCGCCTTCGAGGATGAACCAGACCGGGTTGATGACCGGCCGGCCGTCGGTGGCCACGAACGCGAGCTTGCCGGTGCGCGTGCCGTGCGACAGGAATTCACGCACTCGAGGATCGGTGAGAGAGGCCATGCCGCCAGCGTACGACCGGCGCGCGGCGGATTCGCGCAACCGGCGCCCTCAGATCGCCCCGCGTTCCCGCGCCCGCGCCACGGCCGAGGTCCGCGACTTCACACCGAGCTTCGAATAGATGTGCACCAGATGGGATTTCACCGTCGTCTCGCTGAGGAACAGCCGCTTGCCGATCTCGCGATTGGAGTGGCCGTCGGCGACCAGCCGCAGTACCTCGATCTCCCGCGGACTCAGCGTGGTGTCCGGCGTGCGGACCCGGGTCATGAGGCGGGAGGCCACCGACGGGGACAGCACGCTCTCCCCCGCGGCGGCCCCGCGCACGGCGGCCAGCAGTTCGGCGGGCGGGGTGTCCTTGAGGATGTAGCCGCAGGCACCGGCCTCGATGGCGCCGAGGATGTCGGCGTCGGTGTCGTAGTTGGTGACCACCAGAACGTTCGGCGGCGCGGGCGCGGCACGCAGCGCGCGGGTGGCGTCCACGCCCGAATTGCCGCGGCCGAAGCGCAGATCCATCAGCACGAGGTCGACTTCGGTTGTGGCACAGAAGGCCACGGCCTCCGCCGCGGTAGCGGCCTCGCCCACCACCGTGATGTCTTCGCCCGAGTCCAGCAGGGCGCGCAACCCGGCGCGGACGATCGCGTGATCGTCGGCGAGCAGCAGGCGGATCACGGGGAATCCGCCAGCGGGAACGAGACTGTGACGGCCGTGTGGCCGGGTTCGGACTCCACGTTCATACTCCCGCCCTGCTGTCGGACCCGGCTGCGCATGGCATCCATGCCGAAGGTGCCGCGCGCGAAAACCGCTGGATCGATACCTTTTCCGTCATCGACCACGTCGAGATGCACGGCATCGTCGGCGTAGGTCAGCGTGATCCGCATCCGGCTCGCCGCCGCGTGCCGGATCACATTGGATACCGCGCCCTGCGCCACCCGTACCAGCGCCGCCTCGATCGGCATCGGCAACCGCTCGGGCACACCCTCCACCAGCAGCTGGGCGGCCAGGCCCGACGTGCCCGCGCGTTGCGCCATGCGCTCGAGCGCTTCGGTCAGCGACTGACCCTCCAGCGCGGCGGGAGTGAGTTCGGCGATGAGCTGCCTGGTCTCGGCGAGACTGTCCGCCGCGGTCTCGCGGGCCATCCGAATCTCTTGCAGGCCGGGATGTTCCGGGGCGGAACGCTCGGCGGCGTGCAGTAGCAGTTGAATACTGGACAGGCCCTGCGCCACGGTGTCGTGGATCTCCTGCGCCAGCCGCTGCCGTTCGGCGAGTTTGCCGGCGGTGCGTTCCTGTTCGGCCAGCGTGGCTCGGGCGGCGAGCAATTCGTCGATGAGCCGCTGCCGGTCGGCCGCCTCCCGGAACAGCGCCCGATAACCCAGCCCGATCGCGACGGCGACCAGCGCGCCGAGCAGGGGCCCCACCACGCCGCCGATCGTCCAGCCCTTGTGCAGCGCGAAGCCGACCACGGCCGCCGCGGTGGCCGCCGCGACCGCCACCGCACCCCAAAACCGCGGCAGCAGATGCAGATACAGGAAGAACATCCCGAACACGAGATACACCGCGTCCGGCGCGATGGCCACCAGCCCCAGCCACAGCACGGTGAGCAACCCCAGCCACGCCCGCGCCGCCACGGGCCTGCCCCGCAATGCCGCGCCGGCGAAATACACCACCAGGAACAGCACCGTCATGGCCACGACGGCCCACCGATGCCCCGCACCCGGCACCAGCGCCCGCCCGACCACCACCGCCGACAACGCCACCATCAGCGCGTGCAGCCCGAGTTGCAGCGCGGCGAAGACGGGAGTCAGCGGCGAGCGGTGCACACCGGCCAGCTTATGCGCGGTTACCGTGCGAGGGCCGCACCGCGGCGTACCAGTCCAGCAGCTCCGGATTGTCGACGGCGGTCCGTTCCACCACCCGCGCGGGATCCGCGCCCTGGAAGAGCCGCTTGACGGGCACCTCGAGCTTCTTGCCGGTGCGGGTGTGCGGGATGCCCGGCGCGACGATGATCTCGTCCGGCACGTGGCGGCGCGAGACCTCGGTGCGGATCACCTCGCCGATGCGCCGTTGCAGCTCGTCGGTCAGTTCGGCGCCGGCGGCGAGCACCACGAACAGCGGCATCCAGTAGCCGCCGTCCGGCTGTTCCGCACCGATCACCAGGGCCTCGGCGATCTCCGGCAGCCGCTCCACGGCCTGGTAGATGTCGGCCGAACCCATCCGGATGCCGTGCCGGTTCAACGTCGAATCCGAGCGCCCGTGCACGACGATGCTGCCGCGTTCGGTGACGGTGATCCAGTCGCCGTGCCGCCACACGCCCGGGAACATCTCGAAATACGCACCGCGGTAACGAGATCCGTCCGGGTCCTGCCAGAATTTCACCGGCATGGAGGGCATCGGCTCGGTGATGACCAGTTCACCGACCTCGCTGCGGATCGGGTGCCCGGCCGCGTCCCAGGCGTCCACGGCGGCCCCGAGGAACGGCGCCGACAGTTCTCCCGGCCACACCGGAACCGTCCGGACGCCGCCGATGAACGCCGACACCACGTCCGTCCCGCCGCTGATAGAGGCGATCTGCACCCGCTCACCGACGTTGTCGCGCAACCACAGTGACGACGACGGCGGCAGCGCGGCTCCCGTGATGCCCACGGTGCGCAGCGCCGACAGGTCGTGGTCCGCCTGCGGCGCCACATCGGCCTTGATGCAGGACAACACGTACCCCGGACTGCTGCCGAGCACGGTGGTGCGGGTGCGAGCGGCGATGTCCCACAGCGCATCCGGAGCAGGATGGCCGGGGCTGCCGTCGTAACACACGATGGTGGCGCCCACGAGCAGCCCGGCGATCTGGAAGTTCCACATCATCCAGCTGGGGCTGGTATACCAGAAGAAGGTGTCGTCTCGGCCGATATCGGATTGCAGCGCAACGGCTTTGAGGTGTTCGAGCAGCACGCCGCCGTGCCCGTGCACGATGCCCTTGGGCAGCCCGGTGGTGCCCGAGGAGTAGAGAATCCACAGCGGATGGTCGAAATCGACCTGACCCGTGTCGATCTCGGTCGCCACCGGCTCGGTGACGAGCGCCCAATCCGACGAGTTCGGCACCTCGCGGCCCAGCCGCGACACCACCACGGTCTCCCGCACGGTCGGCAGTCCGGCGCGCAGCTCGGCGATCTCGTCGGTCTTGTCGAAGACCTTACCGCCGTAGTGGTATCCGTCGGCGGTCACCAGGACAACGGGCTCGAGCTGGCCGAGCCGGTCGAGCGCCGCCTTCGCGGAATAGTCCTGCCCGCAGGCGCTCCAGACGGCGCCGAGCCCGGCAGTGCCCAGGAACGCGATCACGGCCTCGGGAATGTTCGGCAGGTAGCCGACGACCCGATCGCCGGGCTGCACGCCCCGCGCCCGCAGCACACCGGCGAAAGCCGCTGTGCGGCCGAGTAATTCGGCCCAGGAGACCTCGGTCAGCGAGCCGTCCTCACCGGCGTACACGATCGCGGGCCGATCCGCGCGCGCCTGCCGCACCACCTGGTCGACGTAGTTCAGCCGGGCGCCTGGGAACCACCGCGCCCCCGGCATCTCCGCATCGGCGAGCACCTGGTCCGGTGGCTCGCCCAGATCGAAGTACGCCCACAGCGCCGACCAGAATCCGGGCAGATCGTCCACCGACCACTGCCACAACGCGCGGTAGTCGGGGAACTCCCGGCCCGCTCGCGCTCCGGCGAACCGAGCGAAATCGGTCACCCGCGCGTTCGCGACGTCCTGCTCGGTCGGCACCCACTGCGGTTGCACCACGATCCGATCCTCCTACGTGCGTCCGGCGCGAGCTACGATGCGCTCGGCGTGCACGACGACCGGACCGTCCACCATACGTCCCTCGAACGCGAAAACGCCGCGGTTGTTCGGCACCTCGGCGAGCAGCCGCCGGGCCCAGGCCAATTCGTCCGGCGACGGCGCGTACGCGGCGCGGATCACCGGGACCTGACCGGGGTGGATGGCCACCTTGGCGTCGAAACCCACGGCCACCGCATCGTCGGCTTCCGCCCGCAGCCCGTCCGAGTCGCGAATGTCGAGATACACCGCGTCCAGGGCGAACTTGCCGTGCGCCTTCGCGGCGAGCAGCGTGCTGGAGCGCACGTGCCGCGCCACGTCCCGGTAGCTGTTGTCGGCGTGCCGGCTGGCGTTGCCGCCCAGCCCCGCCAGCAGGTCCTCGGCGCCCCACATCACGCCGATCACATTGTCGACGTGCATGACGTCACCGACCCGCAGCGCGCCCATCGGCGACTCCACGAGCGCGATCACCTCGCATTCGGTCAGGCTCGCGACCTGTTCCACCGCTTCGCATTTGGGCAGCATGAGACGGCGGTAGCGGGTACCGGCCAGGGCCTGCAGATCGCGGGAGTGCTCGGCGGTGCCGTACGCGTTCACCCGCACCACCGTGCGCTCGGGATCCAGCGGGTTGTCGACGAGGGCCTGCCGGGCCGCCGCCTTGTCGGCCGGAGCCACCGCGTCTTCCAGGTCCACGATGACCACATCGGCTGCCGCCGCGGCCTTTTCGTAGCGTTCCGGACGATCGGCCGGGCAGAACAGCCACGCCGGTCCGGGCATCTCCCACGTCATCTTGCTGCCTCCGCTCGCTCAGTCCGGTTTCTTGCGGACCAGGGTCTTCCGGATCGCCGTCGCCACCACGTCACCGTGCTGATTGCGGCCGGTGTGCGCGAAGGTCACGATGCCCTCCCCCGGCCGGCTCTTCGATTCCCGTTTCTCGATGACCACGGTCTCCGCGTACAGGGTGTCGCCGTGGAACAGCGGCTTGGGGAAGGCGATGTCGGAGAAACCGAGATTCGCGACGATGGTGCCCTGGGTCAGTTGCGTGATCGACAAACCGACCAGGGTGGACAGCGTGAACATGGAATTCACCAGCCGCTGATGGAAGGGCGGCTGCGCGTCGGCGAAAGCCGCGTCGAGATGCAGCGCCTGGGTATTCATGGTCACCGCCGTGAACAGCACGTTGTCGGCCTCGGTGATGGTGCGGCCGGGCCGGTGTTCGTACAGCACGTCGGTGTCGAATTCCTCGAACCACAGCCCGCGCTGTACCACCCGGCGCAATTGCTCGCTCACAATCCCAGCTCCCGTCCGATCAGCATGAGCTGCACCTCGGTGGTGCCCTCGCCGATTTCCAGAATCTTGCTGTCGCGGTAGTGCCGGGCCACAGCATATTCGTTCATGAAGCCGTAGCCGCCGAATACCTGCGTGGCGTCGCGGGCGTTGTCCATCGCGGCTTCGCTGGCGACGAGTTTCGCGATCGCGGCCTGCTTCTTGAACGGTTTGCCCGCCAGCATCAGCGCGGCCGCGTCGTAGTAGGCGGCGCGGGCGGCGTGGGCCCGCGCCTCCATGCGCGCGATCTTGAAGGCGATGGCCTGGTTGCGCCCGATCGCCTGCCCGAACGCGTCCCGCTCGTGCGCGTAGCGGACGCTCTCGTCCACGCAGCCCTGTGCCGCGCCGACCGCGAGCGCCGCGATGGCGATGCGGCCCTCGTCGAGGATGCGCAGGAAGTTGGCATAGCCGCGGCCGCGCTCGCCGAGCAGATTCTCCTGCGGCACACGGACATCGGTGAAGCTGAGCGGATGGGTGTCCGAGGCGTTCCAGCCGACCTTGTTGTAGGCGGGTTCGGCGAGGAAGCCCGGCGTGCCGGTCGGCACCAGGATGGTGGAGATCTCCTTGCGCCCGCCCGCCTCCCCGGTCACGGCGGTCACGGTCACCAGGCGGGTGATGTCGGTGCCGGAGTTGGTGATGAACTGCTTGCTGCCGTTGATGATCCAGTCGCCACCGTCGAGCACGGCGGTGGTCCGAGTGCCGCCGGCGTCGCTGCCCGCGCCCGGCTCGGTGAGCCCGAAGGCGGCCAGCGCACGGCCGGAGGTCAACTGCGGCAACCATTCCCGCTTCTGCTTGTCGTCGCCGAAGCGGTAGATCGGCATGGCGCCCAGCGAGACACCGGCCTCCAGGGTGATCGCCACGCTCTGGTCGACCTTGCCGAGTTCCTCCAGCGCCAGGCACAGCGCGAAGTAGTCGCCACCCATGCCGCCGTACTCCTCCGGGAACGGCAGGCCGAACAGGCCCATCTCGGCCATCCCGGACACGACCTCGTACGGAAAGCTGTGCTCCGCATCGTGTTTCGCGGCGACCGGGGCGACCACGCGCTGCGCGAACTCCCGGACGGTCAGGGCGAGGTCCCGGTATTCGTCGGGGAGGGTGCCGGTGGACAGGAAGTCGGTCATGCGCGGTGTTCCTCTGGTTCTGCGGTCTGCGATTCGGTGCGCTCGGGGACGATGCGGGCCAGCACCTGGTCCACCTGGACCTGGCGGCCCGAGTCCACCAGCAGCTCAACGGTTCCCGCGATCGGCGCGGTGAGGGTGTGCTCCATCTTCATGGCCTCGACGACCACGACCGGCGCGCCCACCGCCACCACCGCCCCCGCCGCGGCCGGGATCGCGATCACCGTGCCGGGCATCGGGCTGCGGATCTCGGCGTCGCCCACCTGCGCGGTGTCGGCTCGCGGATCGGCCTCGGCCACCTCGCGCAGCATCGCCGTGCCGCCGGAGTCGGCCACCCACAGCTGGCCGTCGTGTTCGGCCACCCGGACGCGGCGGCGCACGCCGTCGAGGGTCAGGGTGAGCACATCGCCGTCGAGAATGGCGGCGAGCGAACGGGTTTCGCCGTCCTCCACCCGAACCTCGGCCGCGTCCGGTGCACCGGTCAGATACACGTGCGCCGTACGGTCGCCGCCGGTCAGCCGGACGGCGGTCGGTGCGGCCGCGCCGATCCGCCAGCCGGTCGGCAGTTCCCACGGGTCGCCGGGCGTGGTAGGCCAGTTCCGCAGCCAGTGCAGTGCGGCCGCGGCGATGAACTGCTCGTCGGAGACCGGCGCGGGCCGGAACTCGGCCGCCCGCCGGTCCAGCAGGCCGGTGTCCAGGCGGCCCGCGCGCACGTCCGCGTCGGCGAGCAGGAAGCGCAGGAAGTCGGTGTTGGTCCGGACGCCCAGCACGAGCGTGTCGGCCAGCGCGCGGTCGAGCCCGGCCAGCGCCTCGGCGCGGTTGGGGGCGTAGGCGATCACCTTCGACAGCATCGGGTCGTAATCGCTGCCGACCGAGGTCCCTACCCGCAGGCCCGAATCCACCCGTACCCCGGCGCCTTCCGGCTCCGCGAGGGCCAGCACCGTACCGCCCGTGGGCAGGAAGTCGCGGCCCGGGTCCTCGGCATAGACGCGGGCTTCTATCGCGTGGCCCGACATCCGGACGTCCTCCTGCGCGACCGCCAGTTTCTGCCCCGCCGCCACCCGCACCTGGCACTCGACCAGATCGACCCCGGTGATCATCTCGGTGACCGGGTGCTCGACCTGGAGCCGGGTGTTCATCTCCATGAAGAAGAATTCGTCGGGCCGATCGGCGGACACGATGAACTCCACCGTGCCCGCGCCCACGTAGTCGACGCTGCGCGCGGTATTGCACGCGGCCGCGCCGATGCGGGCCCTGGTCTCGGCGTCGAGCAGCGGCGAGGGCGCCTCCTCGATCACCTTCTGGTGACGACGCTGCAGGCTGCACTCCCGTTCGCCGAGGTGCAGCACCTGGCCGTACCGGTCGGCGAGAATCTGGACCTCGATGTGGCGGGGCCGGGTGACGAACCGCTCCAGGAACAGGGTGTCGTCGCCGAAGGACGCGGCGGCCTCGCGCCGGGCGCTGCGCAGCGCTTCGGGCAGGTGCCCGGCCTCGTGCACCAGCCGCATACCTTTCCCGCCACCACCGGCCGAGGGCTTCACCAATACCGGGTAGCCGATATCGGTTGCGGCATCGATCAATTCGGCGTCGGTCAGGCCCGGCCGGGCGATGCCGGGCACCACCGGCACGCCGAAGTCGGCGACCGCGTTCTTGGCCGCGATCTTGTCACCCATGATCTCGATCGCGCGGGCGGGTGGGCCCAGGAACACGAGACCCGCCCGTGCCAGCGCCGCCGCGAACGCCGAATTCTCCGACAGGAACCCGTATCCGGGATGCACCGCCTGCGCGCCCGTGCGCACGGCGGCGTCGACCACCCGGTCGATATTCAGGTAGCTCTCGCGCGCGGGCGCGGGGCCCAGCCGCACCGCGGTGTCGGCCTCGTGCACGTGGCGGGCGGCGGCGTCCGCGTCGCTGTAGACCGCGACCGACCGGATTCCCATGGCGCGCAGGGTCCGGATCACCCGCACGGCGATCTCGCCGCGATTGGCGACCAGCACGGTGTCGAAGGGAACCGGCGAATTGTTCAGCATCGTCATCACATCCGGAACACGCCGTAGGAAACGGGCTCGAGCGGCGCCTGTGCGCACACCGAGAGGGCAAGGCCCAGTACGGTTCTGGTGTCCGCCGGGTCTATCACGCCGTCGTCCCACAACCGCGCGGTGGAGTAGTACGTATTGCCCTGCAGCTCGTACTGCTCGCGAATGGGCGCCTTGAACGCCTCCTGGTCCGCGGCGCTCCAGGTCTCGCCGAGCTGGTCGCCGCGGACGGTGGCCAGCACCGAGGCGGCTTGCTCGCCGCCCATCACCGAGATCCGCGCGTTCGGCCACATCCACAGGAAGCGCGGCGAATACGCCCGCCCGCACATCGAGTAGTTGCCCGCGCCGTAGGAGCCGCCGATCACCACCGTCAGCTTCGGCACCCGGGCGCAGGCGACCGCGGTCACCATCTTCGCGCCGTGTTTGGCGATGCCGCCCGCCTCGTAGTCGCGCCCGACCATGAAGCCCGTGATGTTCTGCAGGAACACCAGCGGGATGGACCGCTTGTCGCACAGCTCGATGAAATGCGCCCCCTTGACCGCGGATTCACCGAACAGCACGCCGTTGTTGGCGACGATGCCCACCGGATGACCGTGGATGCGGGCGAACCCGGTGACCAACGTGCGCCCGTACTCGGCCTTGAACTCGCCGAACTCGCCGCCGTCGACCACCCGCAGAATCACCTCGCGCACGTCGTAGGGCGTGCGCAGGTCTACCGGCACCACATCGTAGAGATCGGTTTGGGGCGCAACGGGTTCCACCGGCGGCGCCACCTCCCACGGCCGGGGCGCCCTGGGCCCCAGGGTGCTCACGATCCGGCGCACGATGCGCAGCGCGTCCTGATCGTTGTCGGCGAGGTGGTCGGTGACGCCCGATACGCGTGAATGCAGTTCGCCGCCGCCCAGCTCCTCCGCGGTGACGACCTCGCCGGTCGCGGCCTTCACCAGCGGCGGGCCACCGAGGAAGATCGTGCCCTGGTCGCGCACGATCACCGCCTCGTCGCTCATCGCCGGGACGTAGGCCCCGCCCGCGGTGCAGGAGCCGAGCACGGCCGCGATCTGCGGGATGCCCGCGGCGCTCATGGTCGCCTGGTTGTAGAAGATGCGGCCGAAATGCTCGCGATCCGGGAACACCTCGTCCTGGCGGGGCAGGAACGCGCCGCCGGAATCGACCAGATAGAGGCACGGCAGCCGGTTCTGCAGCGCCACCTCCTGGGCGCGCAGGTGCTTCTTCACCGTCATCGGGTAGTAGGTGCCGCCCTTGACGGTCGCGTCGTTGGCGACGATCACACACTCGCGGCCGGACACCCGGCCGATGCCCGTGATGATGCCCGCGCCCGGGCAGTCGTCGTCGTACATACCCGTAGCGGCCAGCGGCGACAGCTCGAGGAACGGACTGCCCTGATCGAGCAGCCGGTCCACCCGCTCGCGCGGCAGCAGCTTGCCGCGGGCCACGTGCCGCTCGCGAGCCTTGGCCGGGCCGCCGAGCGCGCTCGCCGCCAGGCGCGCGCGCAGATCGCCCACCAGCGCCAGATGCGCGGCGCGGTTACCGGCCTCGGCCGTACGCACCCCGTCCTGCGTAACCGTCATCACGCCATCCTGCCCGATTGGTTAATCGCCAATAACTGGAATTTAAGATAACCTTCATTAACCGAGATGTCCATACGCGGCGGCAGGAGGCACGATGACCAGCAGTGATGCCAGCACGCCTACCCGCCGTGAACAACTGAAGGCGCAGCGGCGGCAACAGTTGCTGGACGCGGGTGCGCGACTGATCGCGGACCGCGGCTTCCCCGGCGTCCGGCTCGACGACCTGGGCGCGGCGGCCGGCATCAGCGGCCCGGCGGTGTACCGTCACTTCCCCAGCAAGGAGGCTCTGCTGGTGGAGTTGCTGGTGGGGGTCAGCCAGCGATTGCTGGAGGGCGGCAGAGCCGTTGTCGCGCAGTTCGATTCACCCGCGGAGGCGTTGTCCCGGCTGATCGACTTCCATCTCGATTTCGCCCTGGGCGAGCCGGAGCTGATCCGCATCCAGGACCGCGATCTGGAGAATCTGCCCGAGGCGGCCCGCCGCCAGGTGCGCCGCACCCAGCGTCAGTACGTCGAACTGTGGGTTTCCGTGCTGTGCCGATTGCATCCGGAGCTGCCCGAGCCCACCGCCCGCGTCCAGGCGCACGCCACGTTCGGGCTGATCAACTCGACGCCGCACAGCGCCTCCGCGGCGCTGGCCACGCGGGCGCGGCCCATCCTGCGCCGGATGGCCACGGCCGCGCTGTCGTGAATCCGGGTCGGGGACGCGCTCAGCGCCGCAGTTCGCGTTCGGCGGTGGACAGCACCGAGCGAATGCCGAGTACCACCAGCGGCGCCAGCCCGACGGTGTACATGTCGCCGAAAAACGGTGCGGCGATTTCGAATTGGGCATCCCACCGCACCCGGGTCCCGCCCTCGACGGGCTCGAACCGCAGCACGCCATCCTGAGATCGCAACGGCGGGAACGAATTCAGTATCCGATACCGCAGCAGCCGGGGCGGATCGTATTCGACGATCTCCTCCGACAGCCGCAGCAGCGGCGTCACCACCAGCCGGACCGCACCGACGCCGTGTTCGGCGACATTTCCGGGTCGCACCAGGGTGACCCGTCGCACCAGGGGGGAGCGCTGGAAGTTGGTCGCATCGGTGAGCCAGTCGAACACGTCGGCAACCGGCGCCTGGATGGTGCGTTCCAGGTGCACCTCGCGCATCCGTACTCCGTTCGGGCCGTGGGGGTGTGGGACTCGCAGAGCCTACGGCTCGGATCCCGGGCAGAACCAGATTCTCGGTCCGAACCGATGCGATTTCGATACTCCCTGTGACCACTACGGGTACCGAATGGTGACCAACGCCCGATCAATACGGACATTATGGACACGCTCGCTCCGGATGCCAACTCCCACAGCATTTCTCGCGTGACGCGACCGTAACTGACCCAGACGGCGATCGCGTCACTGCCGGGACTCGGTCAGATCAGCGCCCGCTGCCTGCGCAGCCGCCGCCGCACGTCTCGCATCATCGTCTTGGTGCCGAAGAAGCGAATGAACTTGGGAATGAAGCGATTGACGAAGCCGACGAACAGGAACAGATGCTCGAACCGGCGCTGATCGGCCGCCGACCACTCGATGCCCATCTGCTCGCGGAAATACGGCGGCAGGTAGCCGGCGGTGAGGAACCGCAGCAGCCCGCCGAAGAGGATGCGCAGGTACCAGTGGATCATCCGCAGATGCAGCAGGTCATCGATGTAGGCGTGGACCTTGTCGTCGATGACGATCTGCGCGCAGGCCGCGTTCCAGTAGTCGTCGAACGCCGCTCGGGTGGGTGGCCACATGTCCTCGCGCACCTGCAGGGTGGTGCCGAGGGTGGCGGAGGTCCGGTAGAAATCCTCGGCCTGCGCCGGGCTCATCTTCCCGTGCAGCAGCTGGTAGGAGTCCTCGAAGCCGACGTAGAGGCACGCCGCCACCCACAGCTGCAGGTCGCGATCGAAGGCGTTGTACTTCACCGCCGCGCCCGGCTCGGAGTGCACCTGGCGGTGCGCGACGTCGACCGCCTCGCGGAACGCCTTCTTCTCCGCGTCGCTGCCCAGGATCGCCACCGCCAGATACGACGCCGTGGTCCGCAGCCGCTTCCACGGATGCACCATCAGCGCACCGGATTCCACCCTGGAATCGGCGACCCCGTGCCCCACTCCCGGCCGCGCCATCTGCATGGCCACGTTCGCCGCGGCGCCGGAGAACTGCCAGAAGTCGAGCGCGTCCTGTAGCCGCGGTGGCCGCTTGGTCTCCGGCCGGTGGACAGCCGGGATGGGGATGCGGGTCCGCTCGGTGGTCAGCGGGACCGAGAGCTGCGCTGCCGCGGTCATACAAGTCCTTCCCTCCCGCCGGGCCATCCGGCACACTCGGTATGTTACTGACGATTCTCGTCCACGTGAACCGTTTGAATAAGAACAGCGGATTACTTCACGCAATACGGGCGCACGCGGAAGGTGCCGCCTGCACCGGCTGCGTACCTGACCAGAAGATGTTTCACGGTTTCCGTGAAAACGTATCAATTTTCCAGAATCATCAGTAACATACTCAGCCGCGGCCACTGCTGTCCCGGCACGGGGGCGGTGGCGCCGGTACGCGAAAGGACCCAAGCCACCATGCTCGAACGCCTGGATCGGCTGCTCAGCTACGAGATGAAGGTCTCGGAGTTTCTCGGCACGCTGATCATCCTCGCCATCCCGTACGGGACCGTCGGAGTCGTCTGGACCCTCACGCACACCTCGCATCTGAAGGAACTGCACGGCATCGATGTCGTGATCTCGTTCCTGGGATCAATCGTGTGCTGGCCGGTACTCACCTTCTCGAATGTGTGCATGACCTGATGATGGCGCTGGTATGGATCATCGACATCCTGGTGCTCGGCATCAAGGTTCTCGGTGGCCGGACGGACGTGAATCCCGTTCTGCGCGTGGGCCTCTGGGTCGCCGTGCTGTCCGTGTTCGCGGCCGGTACCGCGGTCCTGGGCGGACTGCTGGTGCTGCTGCAGCACTGGCTCACCACGTCGGCTTGAGCGGGCGGCGATGCGAAGAAAGGATCGGTGCCGGTGACGACGACTCGGCCCCCCGAACAACGGCGACCGGTGGAACCCTGGCAGGAACACGACGCGGGCGAACTGCGGCGGATCACCGGGATCGCGACCGGCCTGTGGCAACGACATCCGCAACGGTCCCTGGAGACCCTCGGACGGCAGGTCGTGCTCGGGCGCGACGCCTTCGCGCAACTGCTGATCGCGCTGGTGCGGCGCAGGTTTCCGTATCAGGAGTTCATCCGGCAGTGCGCCTTCATGGCGAATGTATCCGCCGCGCCGACGGTGTTCGTCGCGATTCCCATCGCGGTCGTGGTGTCGATTCAGGTCGGCGCCCTCGTCGATCAGGTGGGCGCGACGACGTTCATCGGCGCGGTGGCCGGGCTGGGCATCATCCGCCAGGGCGCACCGCTGGTGTCGGCCTTGATGATCGCGGGCGCGGTCGGCTCGGCGATCACCGCCGACCTCGGGTCGCGCACCATCCGCGAGGAGATCGACGCGATGATGGTGATGGGCGTCGACCCGGTGCGGCGGCTGGTGGCGCCCCGCCTGGCCGCGGCCGTGCTGGTGAGCATGCTGCTGTGCGGATTCGTGGTGTTCGTCGGCTTCGCGACCGCCTACATGTTCAACGTGTACGCGCAGTCGGGGACGCCGGGCTCGTTCATCGGCTCGTTCGCCTCCTTCGCCGTCGCCACCGATCTGCTGATAGCGCTGGCCAAGGCCGCGATCTTCGGCGTGCTGACCGCGGTCATCGCCTGCGACGTGGGCCTGCACACCCGGGGCGGGCCCGCCGGAGTGGCCGATTCGGTCAACTCCGCGGTGGTCACCTCGGCCCTGATGTTGTTCGCCACCAACATCATTCTCACTCAGCTGGCCAATACGTTCTTCCCGGCGAAGGTGGTGTGAGGTGGTGGCCAGTTCCTACACCCCGCCCGCGGCGCGGCCGCTGCGCGCCGTAGGCCAGGCGGCGAAGATTCCGGTGCGGGCCAACCAGCGGCTCGGTCACCAGGCGCTCACGTTCTTCCAGGCGCTCGGCGCGATTCCGTTCGTGCTGAAGCATTATCGCAAAGAGGTGGCTCGGCTGATCGCCGACGTCAGCTGGGGGAACGGGTCGCTGATCGTCGGCGGCGGCACTGTCGGCGTGGTGCTGGTGCTGTGCAGCTTCGGCGGGATCATCGTCGGGATGGAGTCGTTCACGGCGCTGAACCTGCTCACCATGAGCCCGCTCACCGGCGCGATCTCCGGCTTCGCCACCACCCGCGAGCTGGGCCCGATCCTCGCCACGCTGGCGTTCGCCATTCAGGCGGGGTGCCGGTTCACCGCGCAGCTGGGCTCGATGCGCATTTCCGAGGAGATCGACGCGCTGGAATCGTGCGCGATCCGGCCGCTGCCCTACCTGGTCAGCACCCGGATGTTCGCCGCCACGGTGACGATCGTGCCGCTGTACACCGTCGGCCTGGCCGCGGCCTACCTGATGACCAAGGTGACCGTGCTGTTCCTCGGCGGCACCACCGCCGGCACCTACGACCACTACTTCTTCCAGTTCCTGCTGGGGCCGGACGTGTTCTATTCGGTGCTCAAGGTCGTGGTGTTCACGCTGCTGGCCACCTTCATCCAGTGCTACTACGGCTACGTCGCGACCGGCGGCCCGGAGGGCGTGGGTACGGCCGCCGGGCGCGCCATCAAGATGGTGATCGTCGTGATGGTGTTCGCCAATCTCTTCATGACACTGGCTATTTGGGGCATCGACCCCGGTTTCCGGATCTCGGGTTAGGGGGCGTTCGTGATACTCGATCCCAGTGGCCGCGGCGCCACCGCGCGCCAGCTCACCGTGGCGGGGCTGGCCGTGCTGCTCGTCTTCGCGGCGCTGCTGTATCTGCTGGCGCTGCGCTATACCGGCGAGTTCACCGACAAGGTGCCGGTCGGCGCCGTGCTGACCAGCACCGGCGACGGCCTGCCCGCACGGGCCGACGTCAAGTTCCGCGGCATGGTGGTGGGCACCGTCGACGCCGTCGAGATGGTCGCGAAGGGGGAACGGCAGCGTGCCGACATCGCGCTGAAACCCGGTATCGCGGAGACCATTCCGGCCAACGTCACGGCACGGGTGATCCCGAACAACCTGTTCGGCGTCACCGCGATCGAACTGGTCGACAACGGCGCGGCGAGTGCGACGCTGCGCTCGGGTGCGGTCATCCCCGAGGACACCGGCGAGGCGACCGTCCAGCTCCAGACCACGCTCAACGTACTGCGCAACGTGCTGAACAACATTCAGCCCGAGAAGCTCGGCCGCGTGCTCGCCACGCTGTCGGCGGCGCTGGAACCCGGCGCCCGGGTGCCCGGCTCGACCATCGAGCGGCTGGACACCTGGGTCACCCAGGTGCACGAGATTCCGCAGATCGGTGCGCTGCTGGGTGATCTGGGCCGGGCCGCGACGGCGCTGAGCCAGTCCGCCCCCGAACTGGTGGGCGTGCTGTCGGATTCGGTGACCACCGCCCGCACGCTCGCCGAGCGACGCTCCCAGCTCGTCGCGCTGCTGACCAACGCGGGTACCACCGTGGACTCGGTGAACACGCTGTTCGCCCGCAACCCGGATGCCGGCAAATTCCTCGTCGGCGGGCTCGACGACCTGTTCGGCGGGCTGGCCCGCGATCCGGAGGCCATCCCGTTCGCGGCCGCCAACCTGAACACCGCACTGCAGCGGCTGAAGACGGTGTTCCGCTGGGGTCCGAAGCGGCAGATGGTGTGGGCCATGGACGCCACGTTCACCCCGTTCCAGCAGTACACGGCGGAGGACTGCCCGCACTACGGCGACCTGTACGGCCCTCGCTGCGGCGGTCCGAGCGTGCCCGCGGTCGCTCCCCCACCACAATTACCCCCGCTGATGCAGCCCCGGTGGCTCGATGCGGCGGGACCGCAGCCGACACCCGCGACACCACCGCTGCCCGGCATCCCGGGGCTGCCGACCATTCCAGGACTGCCGCCGATGCCCGGCTTGCCATCCCTCCCGGGACTCACCGCCCCGGCGGCGAATCCGGTTGCGCCGCCGAGCATTCGGCCCGACATCCCGGCAGCCGGCAGTCGGCCCGCCACTCCGGTCACGAGCCGGCTCCGCCCGCCGGGCAGTCGGCATGACGCTTCGGCGCCGGATGGCCGGTCATACACTTCGCCCTCGAATCTCCCTTCAGCACAAGATATTCAACCCGATGCGGCGACATCCGCCGGCCGACCGGGCGCGCCGAGGGCGCTGCGGGGGCCCGCCGCTGTGGCGGCCGTGGTCGGGGCGCGGCCCGACATGGCTCAGTTGTTGTTGCTCGGGCCGGTGCTCGCGGGTGGCTCTGTGACCGTCACGACCGTTTCGGAAGGCGGTGCGGCACAGTGAGTTCCAGAAGGGCACTGGCCGGTTTCAGTCTCTTCGCGGTGATCGCGATCGGGCTGACCTACACCATCTACTCCACGCTGCAGCGGTCGGTGGCCGGGGACACGCACCGCTATTCGGCGGTGTTCTCCGACGTACTCGGGCTGCGGGTGGGCGACGACGTGCGGGCCGCGGGCGTGCGGGTAGGCCGGGTCGACAAGATCGACTTCGCCGACGGCTACCGGGCCCGGGTGGATTTCCGCATCGAGGCCCGCCAGCATCTGACCACCACCACTAAGGCGATGGTCCGCTACCAGAACCTGATCGGGCAGCGCTACATCGCGCTCGGTCCGGGCAAGGACCAGGGCGAGCCGCTGCGGCCGGACGGGGAGATCCCGATCGAGCACACCGAACCGTCGTTCGACGTCTCGGCGCTGCTGTCCGGTTTCGAGCCGCTGTTCGACGTGCTCCAGCCCGACCAGGTGAACTCGCTGTCGGAAACGCTGGTCCAGGCGTTGCAGGGCAATCAGGTATCGCTGGCGCAGCTGATCACCCAGGCCGCCCAGCTGGCCACCACCTTCGGCCAGCGCGACCGGATCCTCGGTGACGTGGTGGGCAATCTCAGCAGCGTGATCTCCGGCCTGGCCAATCGCAGCGGCGAGCTGGAAACCCTGATCACCCAGACGCATTCGCTGATGGACGGCCTGTACGCGCAGGGCGAGGCGCTGAAGTCGTCGGTCGATCAGGTCGCGACCTCCACCGACTCGCTGGTCCGGCTGGTCGCGCAGGTGCAGCCCGGGGTCGCGCTGGCACAGGACAGGGCCACCACCGGCATTGCGCTGCTGCTGCTCAACGGGGCGTCGCTGGACAAGTCGGCGGTCGAGCTGCCCGATCTGCTCAACCGGGTCGCGCAGTTCTCCGGTTACGGCACCTACGGCAACGCCTACTTCTGCAACCTGGACGTTTCGCTGTGGGGAATCCTGCTGCCCCCGGGCCTGTTCTCGCAGGTCGGCGGCAATTCGCATACGGAGGTGTGCCGCTGATGGCGCTATCGTCTCGCCGGCTCCCGGGTTTTCTCCGCAACCGCTACCTGCGGCTGGGCCTGCTCGCGTCGGCAACGGTGCTGGTACTGCTCGTCGGCTCCAGCCTGCTCACCCAGGCCCGGCCGGGCGACACCACCATCCGGGCCGAATTCGCCCAGGCCGCCGGGCTGCGGGCCGGGGCGACCGTGGACGTGTCCGGTATCGAGGTCGGCGCGGTCCGCGCGGTCCGGCTCGACGGCGCGAAGGTCGTCGCGGACCTGAAGGTCCGCCGGGATCTGCGGCTGGGCCCGGACGCGCGCGCGGCGATCAAGATCTCCACCATCCTCGGCCGGGTACACGTCGATCTGGTGCCGGGCAACGGAAAAGGTCTGCCGGACAACCGGATTCGGCTCGACCACACCGACGTCCCGTACAACCTGGGCAAGGTCGTCCAGGACCGGGAGTACAAACAGTCGTTCGAGCGCGTGGCGCGCATCGATCCACAGCAACTGCGCCGGGCGCTGGACACGATGAACGCGCAGATGGGCGACTCCCCGCAGCTGGCGGTGCAGGCACTCGACAGCATCGGCGCCCTGGCGAAGGTCGTCAACGAGCGACGCGACGAGGTGGACACGCTCCTGAAGGGCATGGACCAGGTCTCGCAGCTGGTGTCGGACAACCAGAACAGCGTGCTGATGCTGCTGACCCGCGGCGAGGCCATCGGCACGGCGGTGCAGAAGCGCCAGGAGCTGCTGCGGCAACTGCTCGACAATGTGGCCGCGCTGTCGAAGCTGTTGCAGGACATGGGTTTGCAGAACAACGGTCAGCTCGGTCCGATGATCGCCGACCTGAACACCATGTCGGAGGGGCTGACGAAGAACAAGGAAAACCTCGATCGGCTCTACGAGATCATGCCGGTGACGCTGCGGCAGTTCAACAACGTCCTGGGCAACGGTCCCTACGGCGAGGTCTACGTCCCGTGGGGGCTGTTCCCGGACAACTGGATCTGCTTCGCGCAGGTCGTACAGGGGTGCAAATGAGAAAGTTTCGCACGATCGCGCAACTCGCCGCGGTCTGCCTGGTCGCGACGGTCGGGTCCGGGTGTTCGCTGCTACCGGGGTCGCTGGGCTCGATGTCGAATCAGTATCTCGGTGAACATCTGCGCATCAGCGCCGATTTCGAGAACGTCGCCGGGCTCTACACCGGTAACGAGGTGGACGTGCTGGGCGTGCCCGTCGGACAGGTCGAGTCGATCGAAGCCAAGGGCAGCTACGTGCAGGTGACGATGCTGCTCGACAAGGGTGTGCGGGTGCCCGCCGATGCCGTGGCGGCGCTGGTGAATCCGCAGCTGATCACCAACCGGCACATCGAACTGGCGCCCGCCTACGACGGCACCGGGCCCGTCATGACCGACAACACCCATATCCCGTTGCCGCGCACCAGAACCCCGGTGGAACTCGACCGGATCCTGGAGACCTTCGATCAGATCGGCGCGACGCTGAAGGGCGACAGCCAGACCGGCCCGATGGCCAGCCGGGTACTCTTCCCGCTGCTCGACGGCAACGGCGACAAGCTGCGGGAGACCCTCGACGCGCTGTCGGCGGCGTTCGAGACCACCTTCGCCAACAAGGACCAGATTTCCAACACTATCGTCAAACTCAACGACATCACCCAGGTCATCGCGGGCAACGACCAGACCGTCCGCGACTTCAGCGGACGGCTCACCGAACTGGTGACCCTGATGGGTGAGCAGGCGCCCGGCCTGCAGGCGGTATTGACGCAGCTCAACGACTTCGTCACCAACACCGCCACGGTGGTCGGCCAGAACAAGGACCAGCTGGCCGGTGCGCTGACACGGTTCGTGGAGATCAGCAATCAGATGCGCGCCAACGCCCGCAATCTCACCGAGATCGTCGACGTCGGACCGCTGATGTTCCAGAACCTGGCCAACGCCACCAGCTACGAGCACCAGGCGCTGCGCCTGCACGGCCTGCTCGACAAGTCGGTGCTGGACGGCGAGGCCCTGTCGACGTTCTGTGAACGCGTCATGATGCGCCTCGACGGCTGCCGCACCGGGCGGATCGCCGACCTGGGGCCGGATTTCGGTCTCACCGCCGCACTGCTCGGGGTGAGCGGGAAATGATGAACGCCTCTCGCAGAACGGCTTTCACGGCGCTGTGCGCGGTCGTGACGCTCGGGACCGCCGGTTGCGCGGTGACGGTGGAGAACCTGCCGATGCCCAAACCTGGCATCGGCGCACCGGGGTACACCGTGCACGCCGCCTTCCGCGACGCGCTCAACCTGCCCGACCACGCGCACGTCCGCATCGGCGGCACCGACGTCGGCACCGTCACCAAGATCGAGACGACGAATTTCATCGCCGACGTGGAAATACTGATCCGCGCGGATATCTCGCTGCCGCAGGGGACCACCGCCGAGCTGCGCCAGGGCACGCCGCTCGGCGACATGTTCGTGGCGATGACGCTGCCCACCGCGCAGCAGGCCGGCGCGCCGCTGCGCGACGGCGACACCATCGGCACCGACCACACCGGCACCGCCGCCTCGGTGGAACAGCTGATGATGTCGGTCTCGATGCTCATCAACGGCGGTGGCATCAACCAGGCCGCGCAGATCACCTCGCAAATGGATTCCATGTTCGCCGGGCGCGGGCCGCAGCTGTCGCATCTGCTGACCGAGATGACCTCGGTGATCGACGCGCTCAATCAGCGGACCGGTGACATCGACGCGACCCTGCAGGGATTGAATACACTGGCCGGCGAATTGTCCAGGCGCAAGGCGGAATTGGGTGCCGCGGCCGACACTTTCCCGCAGCTGCTCGGGCTGGTGAACGAGAACAATCAGCGCATCGTGGACCTGACCACCAAGGTGTCGACGACCATGGCGGCGCTCGGCGATTTCACCGACACCACCGGTCCGCAGTTCCTCAGCCTGTTCGACAGCATTCAGAAACTGATGTCGGGCTTCACCGATATGGGCGACAACCTGACGCAGGCGCTGAGCAATCTGCACGACATGTATCCCGGGGTGATGGCCAGCCTGCGCGGTCCCGGCCTGGCGATCATGGCCACCGTGTCGTACCTGAGCGTCGGCGCCCTCACCGATCCGAAGGGCAGCCGGTTCCCGGAGGTCGGCGACGTGGGCGCCTTCGTCGGCAGCCTGGCCCAGATATTCGAGAAGGTGTTCGGACGAGTCATCAGTCCGCCACGCCCGGTACCCCCTGACCCAGCGCAACCCGGCGGACCGGAGGCAAGCGGTGAAACACCGGACGGCGCACGACCGGGCGGACCGGAGGCAAGCCTTGGAACACCGGACAGGGCACAACCGGGCGGACCGGAGGCAAGCGGTGGAACACCGGACAGGGCACAACCGGGCGAGCCGCAGGCAAGCGGTGGAACACCGGACAGGGCACAACCGGGCGAGCCGCAGGCAAGCGGTGGAACACCGGACAGCGGAGCGCAAGGCGAGCCGGGTGGTGTGCGGTGAATATTCCCCTGTGGAACTGGATCGTCGGGCGGCGTGTCGCCCTGGCGAATCTCGGGCTGGTGGTCGTGCTGATCGTGGGGTGCGGTTATCTGGCGCGGTATGTGCTGCGCTTCGATCCGGTGCCGCACACCTTCCGGGTGACCGTGGAGCTGCCGACCTCCGGCGGCCTGCTGGTGGGCAACGACGTGACCTTCCGTGGCACCCGGGTCGGCTCGGTGACGGACCTGCGCGTCTCCGGTGACGGCATCGCGGCCGTCGCCGAGATCGAGGACAGCGCACGGATTCCCGTCGGTGGCGTGGTGCACGTCGGGCGGCTGTCCGCCGCGGGCGAGCAGTACCTGGATTTCCGCCCCGACTCCGACACCGGGCCCTTCCTGTCCGAGGGCGCGATCGTGGACCGGTCCCGCACCAGCGTGCCGATCCCGGTGCAGAACGTGCTCGCCGACCTCAGCGGATTCATCGGCGGCATGAACCCCGACCGCCTCACCGTCATCGTCGACGAACTCGACAAGGCGCTGGCGGGCGGACCGGATCGGTTGCGCAACATGATCTCCGGCATCAGCCGGGCCATGGCGGGACTCACCGACCTGCTGCCGCAGACCCGGCAGCTGATCGAGAACCTCGAGGTGATCGCCGAGACCACCTCGCACGCCCAGCCCGACCTGAGCACCGTCACCGCCGCGGGAAGTACGCTGTTCCAGCAGGCCACCGCGGCCGACGCGGAGGTGCGCCGGTTCCTCGACCAGGGTCCGGGCCAGCTGACCACGCTCGGCGAGGTGGTGGCGGCGAACCAGGATCCGATGACCGATCTGGTCACCAACTTCGTCGCCATCACCAAGGCCGCGAAGTTGCGCCAGCCCGCGATCGAGGCGCTGTTCCCCTCACTGCGGCAAGGCATTCAGGCCCTCGGGGTGCCCGCCCACGACGGCGCGTACCACACCCTGGCCGACTTCTACCCGCGCCCGACCTGCGAGTACGACACCATCCCGGTGGCGGCCTCCGAGGCGGTCACCGACACCCGGGTCCGGCTGTACAACTACTGCGTCACCAAGGACCCGGCCCTGCAGGTCCGCGGCTCGGCCAATGCGCCCCGACCCGCCGTGCCCGACAACGGATCCGGGCCGCCGCCGGGTGTCACCGGCAACGAACTGTCCCGCCCGGTACCCGGCATGCCCTCTGGCAATTAGGAGGAACCCATGAGCGACAAGAACCCCGATACCCCGTCCGCCGCGAACACCGCCGACCACGACGGCGACACGGACTCCACCACAACGACTTCCGCCACCACAACGGCTTCCGCCACCTCCGGCTCGAGCACCGACACCGACTCCACCACCGCGAGCCCCCATGCCGACGCGGACTCGACCGCCGTGGACCCGAACACCGACGCCGTGGTCTCCGACACCGACACCGTGGTCTCCGACGCCGACACCACTGCCACCGCCGTGGGATCGGGGGCCGACTCCTCTTCCACTACAACGGAATCCGAGGCAAGGGCGACCGACGCCGTCGACTCACCCGCACCCGCGGGCATGTCTTCCCGTCTCCGCAGGTTGCGGCCGCCTCCCTTGGGCCGTGCCGGGCGGATCGCCCTTCGTGCCGCTGGCGCCGTGGTACTCGGCGCGGCCGTGGCCGGGAGCGGCTACTTTTATGTGCAGAACGAGGACAAGCAGGATCTGCTCACCGCGCAGGAGCAGGCGCGGCAGGCCGCGTGCGGCTACGGGCCGGTGCTGTCGACCTACGACGCGAAGAATCTGGACCACTACGTGCAGGGGGTGCTCGCCGGCGCCACCGGAGATTGGCGCAAGCAGTTCGAGACCACCAGCCGCGACCTCGGCGACGTCCTGGTGAAGGGCGAGGTGGTGGCCAAGACCGACGACGTCCAGTGCGCCATCCGCAGCGCGGACGAGACCTCCGCCGAGGCGCTGGTCGTGATGGGGCAGACGATCACCAGCCTCGGAACCAAGGGACAGCCGGAGAAGGGACAGTTGTCGGTCGTCATGCGCCTGGAGAAGGACGGTGACCGCTGGCTGGTCAACAAGATCGACACTCCGTTGGCGCCGCCGCGGCCGTGAATGATAAATCGCCTGGTAGCTACCATGGCGTCCATGAACGTCGGCCCGACGCGCCGCACCAGAGAGACAGGCCAGAACGTGAGCCGAGGACAGCGCGGCACCGCGCACCACGCAGAACAGGCGACAACAAAACCGGAGGAGCGCGTGATCCGGCGGCGGCCGAAGAACCGCCGGGCGCAGATCGCGGCGACCTCCGCGGCCGCCTTCGGTTCGCTGGGCTACCACGGCGTCAGCATGGAGGACATCGCCACCAAGCTCGGCATCTCCTCCGCCGCGCTGTATCGGCACTATCCGAGTAAGTACGCGCTGTTCCGGGAGGAACTGCTGCGGCTGGGCGCGGCCACCGTCGCGGCGGTCACGCTGCCCGAGGAGAGTGCGGGCCGGCCCGCCGAGCAGCGGCTCGATCAGGTGGTCGACGCGATCATCGCCGACACCATCGCCAATCGGCCGACGGTCGCGCTGGTCCGCTGGGAGCGGCGCTACCTCGAGGACGACGATCGCCGGACCCTCGACGACCAGTTCGCCACCGCCCTCACCACCCTGCGCGACCTGATCGGCGAACTGCGGCCCGAACTGTCCCGGCGCGACCGGCTGGTCCGCGCGGTGGCGGTGTTCAGCGTGATCAGCAGCATCGGCGACCATCACGCCACGCTGCCGGTGAAACCCATGACGGCCGTGCTGAATTCGGCGGCGTGGGCGCTCATCCGCGCCGATCTGCCGACCGCGGAGGCGCCGCCGCGGCCGCCGCGCGCGGTGGAGATTCCGCAGTCGTTCAAGCACGAACTGCTGTTGAAGAAGGCCGTCGAGCTGTTCCACGAGCGCGGTTATCCGAACGTCAGCGTCGAGGACATCGCGATGGCGGCCGATCTGTCGGCGGCCTCGGCGGTCTATCGCTACTACCGCAGCAAGAGCGATCTGCTGGCCGCGGCGTTCCGCCGCGCCGCCGACCGGATGTCGGGCGCGATCGGACCGGCGGTGGCGGCCTCGCCGACGCCCGCCGAGGCGCTGTCCAAGCTGATCGACCTGTACGTCGCCGGCTCGTTCGCCGAGCGCGAGCTGACCTTCGTGTACTACGCGGAGTTCGGTCACGTGGCGGCCGAGGAGCGGACGATGCTGCGCAACATCCAGCGGCTCATCGTCGCCGAATGGGTGAAGCTGCTGGTCGAGGTGCGTCCGGAACTGTCCGAAGCGCAGGCGCGCATCCTGGTGCAGGCGGCCTTCGGGCTCGTGGTCGATCTGGGCCGGGTGTTCGGCAACGACGCGCACATCTGCCCGCCCGATCGGGTCGCCGCCCTCATGGAAGTGATCGTGTTCGGGCGGCCGCAGTCGCAGTAGCCGAGATCAGCTGGGCCGCAACATCGGCGGATGCAGCACCCGGGCGGGCCCGGCCCGGAACAGCTGAGCCGGGCGGCCGCCGCCCACCGTGGTGCGGCCGGTCGGTTCCACGAAACCCGGTGTGCTGGTGACCTTCCGGTGGAAATTGCGGGGATCGATGCTGGTCCCCCACACCACCTCGTAGACTCGGCGCAGCTCGGCGACGGTGAATTCGGGCGCGCAGAACGCGGTGGCCAGTGGCGTGTACTCGAGTTTGGCGCGCGCCCGCTCCACGCCATCGGTCAGGATCCGGCGGTGGTCGAACGCCACCCGGCCCCGCTCGACCAGCAACTCCTCCACCGACCAGATGGCCGCCGCCGACGCGTCCGGACCGGCCTGCGGCGCGGGCAGATTCGGCACCAGCGCGAGGTAGGCCGTGCTGATCACGCGCCCGCGCGGATCCCGCCCGGGTTCGCCGTAGGTGGCCAGCTGCTCCAGATGCAGGCGATCGGCCCGAATTCCCGTCTCCTCGCGCAATACCCGCACCGCCGCCGCCGACAGGCTCTCGTCCTGCTGCACGAATCCGCCGGGCAGTGCCCACCTTCCGCGGTAGGGGGCGTACAGCCGCTGGATCAACAGCGCGCACAGCGTGTCGTTGGTCGACCGCCGGGCGCCGAGGGTCAGCACGACCAGATCCACCCCCACCGCGGCATTGAGGCGAAAAGCATTGCCCATGGCCGCGATTGTATTCGTCAGAATGACGATAAGCAGAGCGATGGCATTCCGGCGACAACCGCGCGAGGGAATGGAGGACCCGGGAACGGTGGCCCGTCGGTGCCGGACCTTCCCCGGGACCGGCACCGACGAAGCCTCGGAGGGCCTTACTTGAAAGTCGAACTGGGCCACTCCGGTGTTCAGGGTACCTGCCCGGGGCGACAAATCCGGCGCAGCGGCTAGCGGCCCGCGTCGCGCGTCAGCATCGGGTCGGTGGCCCGCTGCCGTTCCAGCAGCCGGATTTTGGCCTCCACCTGCGTGTACAGCTCGCAATCACGCTCCACCACAGCGCGATAGGCGCACCACGCCGCGACATCGTCGCGCCCGTCGGCGCGGGCGGTCCAGTGGCCGAGCACGGCCGGATCGCCGGAATCGAGCACCGCGGCGTGCAGCCGCCGCCGCACCTCGTCGCGGAGGTCGACGATGCCCGGTGCGGTGGAGCGCGGCAGCACCGGCCCGGCGTAGAGCCGTACGGCGGCCGGTATGTCGGCGGCATCCAACGCGGTCTGCAGGGCCGCCACATCCGTTGCGACGCAGCCTCGCAGGCGGTAGGGGCGCGAATCGAGGATGTCCGGTCCGGCCACCGTGCGCAAGCGCGACATCGCCGCCCGGACGGTGGTGTTGTCGAGGTCGGTCTCGTCCAGCAGCAGAGCCAGGTGGTCGGCCGACAATCCGTCCGGCCGTTCGGCCAGCAGCAGGAGGATCTCGGCGTGCCGCTGCGACACCACGATTCGCTCACCGGACACGGTCAGCAGCGGCTGCCCGCGACCGAGTACCTCGAGCCGCAACCGGGCCGCCGTCGAATCGGCGTTCGTATCACCCGAATCCGGTTCGGGCCACCGCCGCCGATACGCGGCCAGTTCCAGTTCCAGTTCCACGGCGGTCGCCGCGGCCCGCACCAGTGCCGACAGGTCCGGCCGCACCACCCGGGGGTCACCGGCGAGCATCAGCACGCCGGTGAGCCGCCCGCCGGGAGCGCGCACGGGCGCGGCCGCTCCGGTCACCGCACGCATCCGCCGCAGGTAGTGCTCGGGGCCGTGCACCCACGCCGGGCGACCGGTGCGCACCGCGAGCGCCACGGCATTGGCGCCCGCGCGGCGTTCGCTCAGGTCGTCGCCCTCGCGCAGGCCCGTATCGGCCAGCGCCGCAATCCGATTCGGGGCGCCCAGCGTCCACAGCACCCGGCCGTGCCGATCCGCGATCACGACCACCAGCCCGGCTCCGGCGCCCTCACATAGCAGCAGCTCGTCGATCAGCGGCAGCACCGCGGCGAGGGGATGACCGTCGCGGCAGCGGGACAACTCGGCCCCGCGCAGGCCACGCCGGTCCGGACCGCCGGCCGGGTCGAGTCCGGCGCGCAGCGAGCGCAGCCAGGAGTCCAGCAGCGGCGGCCGCAGCAGTCCGGGCAGCCGATACCACTCGGCGGGCCCCGCCGCCAGGTGGTGGTGCGCCTGAGCCGCATGGCTTTCCAGCTCGTCCAGTCGCGGCCCCGCCTCGTGCGTCACCACACCGCCGCCTCCGAGATCGCCGACCATTCGGCTCATCATTCCGGTATCGGAGCGTATCGGCAGCCCGGACGGATTTCGGGCGAGCACGGCCGGGCGCCGCGATCGTCAGTGCGGCGGGACTGCCGGGCGCAGCGCGGTAAGGTTCCGCACCCGGGCCGCGCCCCACCACAATCCGGTGCCGTAGGCGAGGTCGTCGAGCCGCTTGCAGACCAGGTAGCGCACCGGATCCAGGCCGCCGGCATCTCGATGGGTGAACCAGTCGGCCAGCCCGTCGGCCACCGCCATCGTCACCGCGATGCGCCGGATCCGCCGCGAGACCACCATCGCCAGCACGGTGACGGGCCAGTAGTGCCGGCACAGCGCGGACACGATCCGCCACACGCCGCCGGAGAAGCCGCGCGCCAACTGGATCGCCGCCACCCGGGTCGGGTTGTCCAACTCGGCGAAGACCCGCCGCAGCCGCACCAGCGCCGCCACCAGCGTGGCCAGTCCGCCCAGCACACCCCAGCGCGAGGCGGTCGCCAGCAGGGCCGTCGCCACCACCGACCAGAACGGCACCGACAGCGGCGCCACCACCCCGGCGTGCCGGCGCGCCAGCGGCGCCGCGCTCGCCCCGTGGGATACCTTGCCGCCGAACCACTTTCCGAACGAGGCCGGATGATCGCAGGCCACGTGCGCCGCCGGCTCGTACCGCAGCCGCCAGCCCGCCCGCTCCAGCCGCCAGCACAGGTCGATATCGGCCGCCGAGCGCATCTGCTCGTCGAAGCCGCCCTCGTGCAGCAGCGCGCGCCGGCGCACCAGCAACGCCGCGCCCGGCACGTAGGACACCGCGCCGCGCGAGGTGACCGCGGCCTCGCGCCGGCCGTGGTCCAACGTGGAGCGGGTCTGCTCGTAGCGGCCGAGCACGGTGGTGTCGGGCTCGCGCGCCACGATACGGGGCGCCACCAGCGCGACCTCCGGGTCGCTGAAGTGGCCCAGCATCACCTCGAGCCATCCGGCCTTGGGGACCACGTCGGAGTCCAGGAAGGCCACGAATTCGGTTGTGGCGGCGCGCAGCCCGGCATTGCGCGCCGCGGCGGGGCCGTGCCTGCGGTCGTGGCGCAGCACCGTCACCCGGCAGCGGACGCGCCTCGGCGGTATGCGTACCGGACGGTCGGAGCCATCGTCGACGACCACCACGCTGTGCCCGCGCAACGCGCCCAGCAGCCGTTCCAGCCCGGCGGCGTCGTTGCAGTGCGGGATCACGACGGTGACATCCTCCGGCGAGGGCAGCAGCCGCGGGCGCGGGTTGGCCACACCGGAATCGAGCAGCCGTCTGGCAACCACTGCGGACTTCGGATCGGTCACCTCCAGATACCCGTCACCGATCAGGGCGGCCGCCTCCGGCGCAAGTCGCAGCAACCTCGTCGGCGAGCCACCGACCAGGAACCGCCCACCGGAGTAGGTGCGCACCCGAGGATCGATTCGCACCCCGAACCCGTCGGGCAGTCGATCATGGCGCATTCCAGGAATGCTATGCGCTGAGGGCCATCCGGGCGGCACGTGTCGAAAAAAACGGATCGAATTCGATAGGAATACCACCGCACCGCGCGCCACGTCGGCGCGATACCCGGGTGGCTATTCGATTTGGTTGCTGGCAATCAGCTGGCAATCGCTCCGGCGGCAGTGCGGCAGAACACGTTCGGCCAGTATGTAGTTCACCTTCGGCTAACGCAGTGGTGCGTCCGCAGCGGTGCGCCACACCCGCGGGCCGCGCACACGCGGACCCGGCCGCGCACACGCGCTCTACACTGCGGAGGGAAACAGCAGGTGGAACGAATGGCAGCTGGGAGTCGGACGGATGCAGACGAGCCGGGGCGGCACGGTGATGCGCCGCGAGTGTCAGGCCCGGAGGCGGCGGCTTGCGTAATCAGGGAGGGGCCGGAGGCGGCGCGAACCAGACCCTGTCGGAATCGGAGATCGTCGAGGCGGCGCTGCGGGTGGTGCGCGCGGACGGCGTGGAGAAGTTGTCCATGCGCCGACTCTCGCGCGAACTCGGCGTCTCGCCGATGGCGCCTTATTACTACGTCGCCGACAAACGCGAACTGCTCGACCTCGTCGCCACCGCCGCGCTGACCGGCGTCCGCAAACCACCGCCCGAGGCCGGGCCGTGGCAGCGCCGGCTGCGGGACCTCATCGATCAGATCGATGAGAAATTGCGCAAGCATCCGGGCCTCGGCGATGTACTCATCGAGCAGATGCTCGGCAAACAGCTCGATCTCATCGCCTCGATCATGGAGATCCTGTTCGATGCCGGGTTCGACGATCGCAATGTGCTGGCCGCCTATGCCACCATTCACACCTATCTGTTCGGGCGCGCCCGGGTGAATCCGCGCGACCGCTCCGCCCTGACCGACAACCAGCTGCCCGACGCCGTCTCGCGTGTCCTGCGATACATGGGTGACCTGCGCGGCAAGTACACCTACGACTTCGGCATGGAGGTGTTGATCGCGGGTCTGGAGGCCCAGCTTGTCCGGCAGCGGGATGGGCACGTACGATGAAATTAGAACACGTTCTAGTTTCGGCGGCTCGGACTGCCCGGCTCGAGAGGACATCATGACCACTGTCGACGTACCGCACAGCTCGCGTTCGGCCGTGCTGCGGGTCTCCGCGGTGATCACCGAGACGGGCGACGCCTGTTCGCTGGTGTTCGACGTGCCCGAGGAGCTGCGCGAACGGTTCGCGTACAAGCCCGGCCAGTTCCTCACTCTGCGCATCCCGAGCGAGCGCACCGGCTCGGTGGCGCGCTGCTACTCGCTGGCCAGCTCGCCCTATACCGACGATCGGCCGAAGGTCACGGTGAAGCGCACCGTCGACGGCTACGCCTCGAACTGGGTGTGCGACAACGTGCGCGCGGGTGACGAACTGGAAGTACTGCCGCCCTCGGGCATCTTCACGCCCAAGGACCTCGACGAGGATCTGCTGCTGTTCGCGGCGGGCAGCGGCATCACACCGGTGATGTCCATCCTGAAGTCGGCGCTGGCGCGCGGCAGCGGCCGGATCGTGCTCGTGTACGCCAACCGCGATGCCGAATCGGTGATCTTCGCGGGCGAATTGCGGGAGCTGGCGGACAAGAATCCGCAGCGGCTGGTCGTCGTGCACTGGCTGGAAACGCTGCAGGGTCTGCCGAGTGTGGACGCGCTGGCCGCCGTGGCCGCGCCCTACACCGACCGCCGCGCCTTCATGTGCGGGCCGAAGGCGTTCATGGACCGGGTGCACGACGCGCTGGCTCAGCTGGAGGTGCCGCGCGACCGCACGCACGCCGAGATCTTCAACTCGCTGGCGGGTGATCCGTTCGCGGATACCGCACCGGTCGAGTTGAGCGACGAGGAACAGGCCGACGCCGCTACCGTCGAGGTGGAGCTGGACGGGGAGGTGCACAACCTGTCGTGGCCGCGGAGGCAGACGCTGGTGGACATCATGCTGTCCAAGGGCATCGACGTTCCGTACTCGTGTCAGGAGGGTGAGTGCGGGTCGTGCGCCTGCACCGTGCTCGAGGGGAAGGTCGAGATGGACAACTCCGAGATTCTCGATCCGGAGGATATCGAGGCCGGGTACATTCTCGGCTGCCAGGCGCATCCGGTGACCGACCATTTGAAGATCCAGTTCTGAGTTGTCGATGCCTCAGCGCATCGACCGGTATGCCTGTCGCGCTGCGGGATCGAGATGTTCGGTGGCGTAACTCAGTGCGGTGCGGCCCATTTCGGCGGCGTGGCGATCCAGGAAAGCGGTCAGCAGGGTGCGGTCGATGCGCTTGCCCACCTCGCGCAGCATCCAGCCGACGGCTTTCTGGATCAGGTCGCGGCGATCGCCGAGCAGGATTTCGCAGAGTTCGACAGTGGTTGTGGCGTCCCCGGCCTTGATGAATGCGAAGGTCGTCAAGAGGGCGACTCGTGGCTCCCACAGCGAATTCCGCTGTGCCAGTTCGAAGAGCAGGTCACGGGGGCGGTTCAGCAGCCAGGGGCCGAGGATGTTCTCGGCCGAGACGTCCACCAGGTCCCAGTTGTTCACGCGGCCGCGGCGTACGGCCGACAGGTAGCGGTCGACGATCTCCTGTTGTGCGGCACGATCTTCGGTGCGCGGTTTCATCGCCTTGGCCATGGCGTTGTTGAGCAGGACCAGTCCGGCCAGGCGGTGCTCGTGCACCGGGCTGTCGAGCAGCTCGTCTATCTCCGAGAGCGGTAGCAGTGCGAAGCGTTTGGCTACCGCGCGGGTCTGGGGGACGCGTACCCCGAGAAATACGTCGCCCTCGCCGTACTCACCGGGACCGGTCTTGAAGAAGCGTTGCAGATGGATCGCGTCCGCGGGATCGGCGATGTCCGCCAACGCCTTGCGCACCGCGGCGGCGGTCGGGGCGGGCTCGGTCACGGGACTGCCCGCTGCACCGGCTCGCGGGCGCCGAGAATCCGGCCCGACTCATAGGCCGCCGCGGCCCCGGGCAGCGCGCCCGGGCGGCCGCTGTTCAGCACCGTGACCGCGCCGGTGCCCGCGGTCGGGCGGCCGAGGGCATCCATGCGCCGCAGGGTCTGGGCGGCAACGGCTTCCGCGCTGTCGAACAGCCGCACCCCGGCGGGCAGGGCGGCCACGATCGAATCCAGCACCAGGGGGTAGTGGGTGCAGCCGAGCACCACGCCCTCGGTTTCGGGCGGGGTGCGGTCGGCGGCCTGCGCGATGGCCAGTTCGATCGCCGCCAGGTCGCCGCGGTCGATGGCGTCGGCGAGGCCGTGGCAGGCGACGCCCGTCACCTCGGCGTCGCCACCGAAGCGCGCGATCAGGTCCGCCTGGTACCGGCTGGCGGTGGTCGCGGCCGTCGCCCACACGGCCACCCGGCGGCAGGCCGCGGCGGCGGGCTTGATCGCGGGCACGGTCCCGACCACCGGGACCTGCGGCCCGACCGCCGCCCGCACGTGCTCGAGCGCCGTCACGCTGGCCGTATTGCACGGCAGCACGATCACCTCGGCGCCCAGCTCCAGCGCCCGCCGCGCGGCCCGCAGCACCCGCTCCACCACCCACGGTTCCGGCTTCGGCCCCCACGGAGCGCCATCGGGGTCGGTCTGCAACAACAGATCCAGATCGGGCCGCAACTTCCGCAGCCACGCCCCCGTGGGCAACATCCCCAGTCCGGAATCGATGAGCGCGACGATCACACCCGCAACCTTATTAGCGCCCACCCACCCCACCACACCCACCCATCCGCGCACACCACCGACACCGCACGGCGCACACCACGAACCAGCTCACCGCCCGCGCCACACCACCGACGAAACAGACGCGCACGCTCCACCACCGCCCGCTGCAATGCACAGACACCGCGCCGACCGATAGACGAAACGCACCAGCACTGCGGACGACAGAAGGGAGCGCGACAGCGCCGACGACACCGCACACACCACCGACGCGACAGGCGCGCACGCTCTACGACCGCCCGCGGCAATGCACAGACATCTCGCCGTCCGGTAGACACGAACCGAACCAGCACCGCAGACGACAGGACGGGAGCGCGACAGCGCTGGCGACATCGCACACACCGCCGACGCGACAGGCGCGCACGGTCTACGACCGCCCGCGCCACACCGAGTACACCACCGATGCAACAGGCATGAATTCGCCACTACCACCTGCGGCAGGGCATAGAAACCGCGCCGACCGTCGACATGAACCGCACCAGCACTGCGGACGACAGGACGGGAGCGCCGGCGATATCGCATGCACCGGCGACGCGGACCGGCGCACCTCACCGCAGCGCGTAGTACGGGCACAGACACCGTGCCGACCGGTGGGACAGCGGGTGTCGGGACCGTGGGAGTGCGGTGAGGCTCAGGGGACGGGGGTGGCCGCGGCGGCCAGCTGGGCGCGCATTTTCATTACCGCGCCGGTTTTGCCGGCGCCGATGACCGCGGTGAGGGTGCCGTCGGCGAAGTAGTGGGCGAGGAATTTGCGGCCGTCGTCCTCGATGAGCCGGACCTCGTCGGCGGCCGCGGGGGTGCCCAGGACCTGGATTTTCAGGTCGTACTGGTCGCTCCAGACGTAGGGGACGCGGGCAGCGGCGGGCGGGTCCGTGCCCAGGAGCGCGGCGGTGAGCAGTTGGGCCTGTTCGCCGGCGTTGGTCCAGTGTTCGACGCGCTTGTGCCGGCCGGTCGGGTGCCGCCACGCGGCCACGTCGCCGATCGCCCACACGCCGTCCACCGCCGTGCGGCCCACCTCGTCGGCGAGCACGCCACCACCGGCAGCGGGCTCGGCGAGAGGGATACCGGAACCGGCCAGCCAGTCGGTCACCGGCACCGAGCCGACGCCGATCACCACCAGTTCGGCGGCCACCTCGGTACCATCCGACAGCCGCACCCCGGCGACCGAATCACCCTCGACCACAAGCGAATCCATCCCGGTGCCGCAGCGCAGATCGACGCCCTCGGCCCGGTGCAACCGGGCGACCAGCCCGCCGACCTCCGCCCCCAGCGACGCGGCCAGCGGTTGCGGCTGCGGCTCCACCAGCACCACGTCCACCCCGCGCGTGCGCAGGCTGGCCGTCACCTCGCAGCCGATGAAACCCGCGCCCACCACCACGGCCCGGGACGCGCGGGCCAGCTCGTCGCGCAGCGCGACGGCGTCGTCGTGGCGGCGCAGCACGTGCACGCCGGACACCGCGGGCAGGCCGGGAATCCGCTTGGGCCGCAAGCCGGTCGCGATGATCAGCTGGTCGTAATCGAGCACGTCGCCGTCGGCGAGGCGAACCTGCCGCGCGGCGGTGTCGACCCCCGTCGCGGCGGCGTCCAGGCGCAACTCGATGTCCTTCTCCGCGAAGAACTCGGCGGGACGCAGCGTGGTGTCGTCGGTCTCCCCGCGCACGAACTGCTTGGACAGCGGCGGCCGGTCGTAGGGCAGCCGCGCCTCGTCACCGACCAGGACCAGCCCGCCGGAATAGCCGCCGCGGCGCAGCTCCTCCGCCGCGCGCAGGCCCGCCAGACCCGCTCCGACAACAACAATGGGCCGCTCGCTCATCGCATCTCCCCCGGGTCGGAAGTCATGGTCACTGAAATGGAGAACACGATAACCGACCATATTCTAGAACCTGTTCTATTTTCCATCCGGGTGACGACCGCCACACCGGAAACCGCTGCACAATCTTGCTCCGCCAGGTATTGATCGGGCGGTCAATCAGGTCTATACCGGGAGGTGGACATATCCCCAGTCCTCGAGGAGGCAACAATGTTCACCGAGAGTCGCGCGCAGGATTTCGTAGCCATCGTGCTCGGCGCCTTCACCGCGCTGTCACCCCTCTGGGTCGACACCAGTTCCCGGGCGACGTGGACGCTGATCGTCCTCGGCGTGCTGATCGCCCTGACCGGTCTGGCACAGCTGGCACGCCCGGCGATGTCGGAGTTGGACTACGCGATGGGCGCGCTCGGCGTGCTGCTGTTCATCTCCCCGTGGGTGATGAACTACGACGCATTCAGTGGCGCCTCCTGGACCGCGTGGATCGTCGGAGTGCTGACCGTCGTCGTCGCGGTGGCGGCGCTTCCCCAAGTGACGGCGCGCCTGCATACTGCTCACTGATGCATATGCCCAAACCCCATCGAGCGGGGCGTCGCCGGCGCAGCAAGGTCGACGGCGACGCCCGTCAGCTCATCCTGGACGCCGCCGAGAACCTTTTCGCGGCACAGGGTTTCGACGCCACCGCAACGGCGGCCATCGCCACGTCCGCGGGCGTCCCGAAGGGCTTGGTCTTCTACTACTTCCCCACCAAGGATTCGATCCTGTCGGCGCTGATGGCCGAGCGGGTGCCCGCGCAGCCGCTCACCGACATCGAAACCGTCGTCACCCCGGGCGATCCCGCCACCAGCCTGGTGAACCTGGACGCCGCGCTGAACCTGCGCGACCATCACTCCTCCGTGCTGCGCGTGATCATGTGGCGCGAGGCCGACACCCACCCCGACGTCCGAAAGCAGTTGCGGCGCATTCGCGATCAGCTGCTCGACGTCACCGCCCGCGTGCTGCAGGCCAGCGCGCCCGCCCCGGTACAGCCGGGCACGCTGCGCGCGTGCGCCACGGCCTGGGTCTCGGGAGTACTGGCCATCACCACCACCGACCGCCTGCACGCGCTCGACGGCCTCACCCTGCCGACCACCGACGAGATTCTCAATCTCTCCCAGGTCATCGCGGCGGGCATGACCCAACTCGGCTGAGCCCGGCGGCCGATAGCCACCGGCAACGGATTCGGGTATTGCCCGTGCCGTCGATGAATTACGCTCACCCCTACGTAGACCGTGCCGCGGCGAAGCCGCCGGCACGCTACGGATGCGGACCGTCGTGCCGGCGACACCGCATCCGGCATCGGTGCGCGACAGCTGCGCCCGAGCCGTGACGATGAGGGAGAACGGCCGTGGACGCACGGGGTTTCGGAGACCTGGAGGCCGTGGTGATGGATCGAGTCTGGCGACGCACGTCGCCGACGACGGTGCGCGAGGTGTTCGAGGAACTGTCCGGAGAACGCAGCATCGCCTACACCACGGTCCTGTCCACCATGGACAATCTGCACCGCAAGGGCTGGCTGGAACGCGAGCGCGCGGGGCGGGCCTACCGCTACCGGGCGGTGCTGACGCGCGAGCAGTACAGCGCCCGGCTGATGCGCGAGGCGCTCGGGCGCGGCGGCCGGGCCGACCTGGTGCTGGCGCATTTCGTCGACGGCATCAGCGCCGAGGAGTCCGACAGTCTGCACGCGGCGCTGTGCAGGCGGGGGCACCGCGCCTGCGAGTGACCTCAGCGCAGGAGCGTCGGCACCGCCGGAAGATGCGCCGCCCGGGCCGACATCGGACGCGGCGCGTGCGCCGGCGAGACCTGCTCGGGCGCGCACACCGCGATACTCGCCGCGGCGAGCACGGTCGCGATGGCCGAACCGATCGTCGCGACCGAGAGCGCCGGGTGCCGCAGCGGATCGCGGGCGAAGGGGACCGGGCAGGCCGCGAGCACCAGGCGATCCACCCGGTCCGGTAGCCAGGCCCCGGTCGCCTCGATCGGACCCGCCGCGTCGGCCGCCACACCGGACAGGGCGAGCAGCGCCCGAATCACGGTGCGCGGTCCGTGAATCCGGGCCGCCGCGTCGTCGGCGCACATCTCCGCCAGCCGCGCGACCTCGACCGCGCCGCGGGTGAACAGCCGGATCCGCGGGAACACCGTGGCCAGCCCGCGGGTCGTGCCCAGCAGCAGATGATGCCGCCCGGCGAGATGCGCCCGCTCGTGCGCGAGCACGGCCGCGAGGTGATCCTCGTCGAGGGCCGCGATGGTCCCGCGGGTGACGACGACGGTGCCCTCCTTGCCTGCCACGCAATAGGCGGCGGGCTCGGCGACGTCGAGAACCACCGCGTCGAGGAAAGCGTTGTACCGACCGGCGATTCGAACCATGCGTGCGTGTTCGTGCGTAATGCGACGCGCCCGCACCAGCATTCGGATCAGGCGGCCCGCCGTGACCAGCGCCGTGACCGTCGTGACGACACCGACGAGCAGCAGCCCGCCCTCGACCGCGGCGCCGTAGCCGCCCACGACGGTGTCGTGCAGCCGGGTGACGCAGGTGTCGCCGAGGCTCGGGCAGCCCGGCCGGGTCAGATCGCGCAGCGCGTCGACGATCACCAGGACGAGCGCGGCCGCCCACGCCGCCGTGACCGCGCCGATGACCCCCATCCACGCGATCAGCCCGAGGCGCGGACTGCGTTCGGCACCGACGGCGCGCGCGAGCAGCGCCGGAGCGAGAAGTGCTGTCACGGAACCGCAGAGCACCAAGCACACCGCGAGACTCATGGGGTGGACTTCCTGTCGAGGGTGGCGGAGCCGGAGCGCAATCTCGTGTCAACCCGATCGCAATGCGCCATGTACGTACCTGTATGGTAAGTGCATCCACCGTTGGGGACCCTTGCCTCGGGCGAGCCGTATGCGCTTGATCTGTCACGGATCGGCCGCGGCGCAGCCGCCGTCGTTCGACCTGCCGTTCCGCAGACACCCTTCCCACCCCTGGAAATTGTTGTGGGTCAAAGTGATTGCATGAACCCGGACAAGCATGCTACTACTGTCTACGTACGTAGGCAGTAGGTTTCGCGCCGTGCCGGCACACGGCGTGGAAACGCCGCCGTTCGCGGCGGCGTTGTGGTCGGTCGGGTGGGTCTGTCCCCTCATCGGACTCACCCGAGCGATCCGATTGCCGGAGCCCACACGCCATCCGCGCGAGCGCGCGCTGGCAGTGGTCGCGCCACGTGCTCGAGATCGCGCGGTCGTGGCCGCCCCGGTGAAGGAGAAACATGTCCACCGACACCGACACGTCCCCCAGATCGGAGATCTCGCCGGAGAGATCGTGGTCTGATCGTTTGTCTTCTGTTTCTCGCCATGATCTGCCTGCGTCGATTGTGGTGTTCTTGGTGGCCCTGCCGTTGTCGCTGGGTATCGCTATCGCGTCGGATGCGCCGATCGCGGCGGGGTTGATCGCGGCCGCGGTGGGCGGGATCGTGGTGGGGGTGCTGGGCGGGGCGCCGTTGCAGGTGTCCGGTCCGGCTGCGGGGTTGACGGTGGTGGTCGCGGAGACCATTCACCAGTTCGGGTGGAAGACAACGTGTTTCATCACGGTGGCGGCGGGGTTGCTGCAGGTGGTGTTCGGGTTGTCGCGGATCGCGCGGGCGGCGTTGGCGATCGCGCCGGTGGTGGTGCACGCGATGCTGGCCGGTATCGGGGTGACGATCGCGTTGCAGCAGGTGCATGTGCTGCTGGGTGGGTCCTCGCGTAGTTCGGCGTGGGAGAACGTGACGGAGTTGCCGTGGCAGTTGCTGCATCTGCACGGCGCGGATGTGGTGGCCGGGGTGATCGTGATCGCGATCATCGTGGCGTGGCGGTGGGTGCCGGCGCGGGTGAAGATCGTTCCCGGGCCGTTGGTCGCGGTGCTGGCCGGGACGGTGTTGTCGCTGGTGTTGCCGGGTGAGCCGGTGCGGATCGTGATCGAGGGGTCGTTGTTCGACGCGATCGGGTTGCCGGGGATGCCCGAGGGGGACTGGGGTGCGGTGGTGCTGGCGGTGCTGACCATCGCGTTGATCGCCAGTGTGGAGTCGTTGCTGTCGGCGGTGGCGGTGGACAAGCTGCACACCGGTAAGCGCACCAATTTCGATCGGGAGTTGATGGCGCAGGGGGCGGCGAACATGACCTCGGGGTTGCTGGGCGGGTTGCCGGTGACCGGGGTGATCGTGCGGAGTTCGACCAATGTCGCCGCGGGTGCGCGGTCCAAGGCGTCGGCGTTTCTGCACGGGGTGTGGATCCTGGTGTTCTCCGTCGCGCTGGTCGGGGTGGTGCAGCAGATCCCGAAGTCGGCGCTGGCGGGATTGCTGATCGTGGTCGGTGTCCAGTTGGTGAAACTGGCTCATATCCGGCTCGCGCGCCGCACCGGGGACCTGGCGGTGTATGCGGTCACCATCGCCGCGGTGGTGTTGCTGAACCTGCTCGAGGGCGTGCTGATCGGGTTGGCGCTGGCGTTCGTGCTGCTGCTGTGGCGGGTGGTGAAAGTATCGGTACACGCCGCCCCGGTCACCGGCACCGAGCGGTGGATCGTCAGTATCGACGGCACCTGCACCTTCCTCGCACTGCCGAAACTGACCAAGGAACTCGCCAAGGTCCCCACCGGCACCGACGTCCTGGTCGAACTCACCGTCGACTTCCTCGACCACGCCGCCTACGAAGCCATCCACGACTGGGCCCGCCAACACGAAAACACCGGCGGCAACGTCGAATTCGCCGAGATAGGTACCGCGCGGATGGCACACGTGTTCAACGGCCCGCCGCGGCGCGGACGCGCTCGCGGGCTGCTCGACGGTGCCCTCGGGCCCTGGCGTGAACGCACCGGCAATGTCATCAACACCGGCATCGTCGCCTATCACCGGGGGCATGCCCACGTGGTGCGGCCGCACCTGGACGAGTTACGGGATCGGCAGGACCCGCACTCGCTGTTCCTCACCTGCGCCGACTCCCGGATCGTGCCCAACGTGATCACCAACAGCGGCCCCGGCGACCTGTTCACCGTCCGCAACGTCGGCAACCTCATCCCCGCCGACGGTTCGGACGCCTCGATCGAGGCCGCGCTCGCCTTCGCCGTCGAGAATCTGCACGTCCGCAACATCGTCGTGTGCGGGCACTCCTCGTGCGGCGCCATGCGCGCCGTCCTGGACGGCACTCCCGCCGCCCCCGGGCTCGAGGAATGGCTGGCGCACGCCCGGCCGAGCCTGGCCCGGTTCCGCGCCGCGCCGCCGGTGGCCCTCGCCGCCGCGGCCGCGGGCTACGACGAGGTCGCGCAGCTGAGCATGGTGAACGTCGCGGTGCAGCTGCAAACCCTGCAGGCCCATCCGATCGTCAGCCGGGCCATCGCCGAGCACGGCCTCACGGTGTCGGGGTTGTTCTTCGACATCGGCACCGCGCGGGTCATCGAGATCACCACCGATACCATCGGTGAGATCGTGGATACCGATCACCGATCGGATCAATCGACCAGCTGAAACGCTGTCGCCGCTGCCGGAAATCCCCGGCCCGGCCGTCGGCGTGTCCGCGCCTCCTCCCGGTCGATTCGCACTTGAATACCATCTGCCCGGTCTTCCTGAGCTGCGAATATCCGTGGAGGTCATGGATTTGACTCGTCCGACGATCGTGTCCCTTGCCACACGCCCCGGACCCCGCCGACTACTGACCGCACTACTGGGCGCGGCCCTGGGCGTCGCGCTCGCCGCGCCCGCCGTCGCCCAGCCGATCTACCCGCGACCCGATCCGGACCCGTTCTACGCGGCGCCCGCGGATCTGGCGGACCATCAGCCCGGCGAGGTGCTGGCGGTGCGGGCGATGCCGCCGCTGCTGACCTTCCCGGGCACGTCGGTCACGCTGGTGAAGTTCCGCTCGACCGATTCGCAGGGCCGCCCGATCGCGGCCACCACCACCGTGCTGACCCCGGCCAACCATCGTCCCGGCGACCCGCTGCTGTCGTACCAGCACATCATCAACGGGCTCGGTTCGGAGTGCGCGGTGTCGCGGGTGCTCTACACCGCCGACCCGAACCTACAGGTGCGCGAGGCCGCGGCGTTGAACGTGCTGCTCGCCCGCGGGTGGAGCGTCGCGCTGCCGGACCATCTCGGCCCGCGATTCGCCTACGGTGCGGCGCGGCTGGGCGGGCAGATCACGCTGGACGGGATCCGCGCGGTCAGGCAGGTACCCGAACTGGGCGTCGGCGGCAGCCGGATCGCGATGGCCGGGTACTCCGGCGGCGGCATGGCGACGGCCTGGGCGGCGGCACTGCAGCCGCGCTACGCGCCCGAACTCGATATCGCCGGTGCGGCGGCGGGTGGTGTGCCGATGAATCTGCTGACCATGGTCGAGGCCCTGGGCACCAACTCGCATCCGGCCTTCGGGCTGGCGATGGCCGCCGCGATCGGGCTGGAGCGGGAGTATCCGGACCGGCTGCCCATCAGCGACTACATGAATGCCCGTGGGCTCGCCGCCCGCGACGCGATGGCCGACGGCTGCACCAACGAGATTCTCGCGGCCGGGGCCGGGCGCAATGCCCTCGAATTCGCCCAGAGCACCGAGTTGATCAACAGTCCCGAGGCGCGGGCCGTGGTGGCGGAGAACAGCCTGGAATTGTTCGACGGAATTCCGGAAATGCCTGTGTTCGAATGGCATTCACCGACCGATCCGCTGATTCCGGTGGACGCGATCGTCAATACCAATCGACGGTACTGTGCGGCGGGCGTGCGTTTGCAGGCCGAGGTGAACCCGTCGCCGGAACACCTGTCGGCGGCCGTATTGGGGGTGCCGTCGATGGTCAATTGGCTCGACGGGCGCTTGCGCGGTGAACCGGCGCCGTCGAACTGCTGAACCGGGCCCTCGCGGCCGCGCCCTGAACTCGTCATGACACGGGGATAGCATGGCGGCTATGACGGATGCCGATTTCGCCAGCTTCGGGGAGCCCAATCGCAAACGGCCGGAGGGGTCTCGCCTCACCCACCCGGCCAACGATTCGGTCCCGGCGCCGGTGAACGGCCTCACCGGTATCGACACCGCCGGGCGCAGTCCGTTCGGGCCGGAACTGCAGTGGAATCCGCCGGATTTCGCGACGCAATGGGCCAATGCCGCAACCCGGTCCAGCGCTCCGGCGGCCGAGGCGGGGCCGCCGGAGTCGCTCATGTCGGCACCCGACGCGGTCACCATCCGGCCGGAATCGGCCAGCACGCCCACCGATCCGGGCCTGCGGCGTCCGGAGGCCGACTCCCCGGGCCCGCGCGCCGCCGCCGACCACCGCACCGGCTCGATCACGCCCCGGACGGAGTCGAGCATCCCCCGCACCGAATCCGCGCTGTCCCACCAGAACTCCTTCACCCCCACGAACGGATCCGCCGCACCACACCAGAACTCGTACACCCTCCCCACCGACCCCCAGGCACCCCGGCAGAATTCCTACCCCCTCTCCGGCGAACCGGCTCCCACCCAGCAGAACTCGTACGCGCTCTCCGGCGAACCCCCGGCCCCCCAGCAAAACTCATACGCCCCCTCCGCCGAAAACTCGGCCCCCAAGCAGAACTCGTATACCCGCTCCGCCGAAAACTCGGCAGCCCAGCAGAACTCGTTCATGCTTTCCCAGGAAACCGCTGCATCCCAGTCGAAGTCCTACACGCTTTCCGGTGAGCCTGCCCCGACACAGCAGAACTCGTACGCGCTCTCCGGCGAACCGCCAGTCCCCCAGCAAAACTCGTACGCCCGCTCCGCCGAAAACTCGGCGGCCCAGCAGAACTCACACATGTCTTCCGGTGAACCCTCGGGGTCGCAGCAGAACTCGTACCCACGGTCCGGCGAGCTGTCGGCTCAGCAGAACTCATACACACGTGCTGGTGGAGCTGAAGCGCGGCAGAACTCGTACGGGCTTTCCGGCGAGCCCGCGGCGCCACAGCAGAACTCGTATTCGTCCGCGGGCGAATCGGCGGGCGCGCGGCGGGCGGATGCCCTGTCGCCGCGTAATGAATCCGGCGCTTCCCGCTCGGATTCTCTTTCGTCGCAGACCGAGTCCGCCGGGGCTCGACGGGAAACGCTCTCGGCGCGAACGGATTCCGCGGCGTCCCGGCCGAACGCGCTACCTTCCCGTGCCGAATCCGCCGCCGCCCGGCAGGACACCCTCGCCCCGAAAACAGGCCCCATCCCCACGCGGAATTCCGACGCGAGCGGGCGTCGAACTCCCACGCGCACCGAAGCCGCCCATCGCGACGACTCCGAACCGGCCCGCCGCGCTCCGGAGCCGCCCCTCGCCCGGCGCAGCGCCCACCGCCACACCTCACCCGCGGAGGACTCCCCCACCGCCATCGACATCCACCTCGTCATGCGCCTCCTGCTCACCAGCAGCAACCTGGAAACGATCGCGAAGAAGGCCGAATCCGGTGACTTCTCCCTCACCGAATTCATCCAGGCCGCCCACCGCACCCGCACCGTGGCCGTAGACCTCGTCTCCGCCTGGTTCGGCGGCACCGACCAAATGCGCCAGTTCGCCGAAGCCCTATTAGCCGCAACCGAACCCGTCACCGAATCTCGATGATCGACTCCCCGGCACCCAACAGCTCGACCACCGTCGGCAGAATCGGCAAGAAAGCTTCCAGCAGTACCTTTTTCGAGCAGTTCCCGCTCCTGAGCCGCCTCATCCCACACTTCGAGATCGAAGGCAGTCGTCATCCCGATATCGCACACATGGCCGCGTCGTGACCTTCTGCGACGAGCACACGGGCCAACGCCGGTGGAAGTTGTGCGTCTATGAGGAAGTTCAAGAGGCGGTCCGGAGAATCGGATGATCCGCCTCGGCTGCGGCGAATGCCAGGCAGGCGAATGCCAGGCACGCGCGGATGTCTTCCCGCTCCAGATACGGCTAGTCCTCGAGGATCGAGTCCTCTGTCTCACCGGCGGCCAGAAGTTCGAGAATGTCCTTCACGCGGATTCGCATACCGCGGATGCAGGGACGTCCACCGAGCTGGTTCGGATCGAACGTAATTCTGGACACAGCGCAATCATACTCACTGGCAGCTGCCAACTTCGACGAACAGGATCCGAAACACCACCGCACGCGAAAAGGGCCGTCCCCCTTGGGGAACGGCCCTTTCAGTAAGAACTGGTCTTACTTGACGATCTTGGTGACGCGGCCGGCGCCGACGGTGCGGCCGCCCTCACGGATCGCGAAACGCAGGCCCTCTTCCATGGCGACGGGCTGGATCAGCTTGACGCTCATCTCGGTGTTGTCGCCCGGCATGACCATTTCGGTGCCCTCGGGGAGGGTCACGACGCCGGTCACGTCGGTGGTGCGGAAGTAGAACTGCGGGCGGTAGTTGTTGAAGAACGGGGTGTGGCGGCCGCCCTCGTCCTTCGACAGGATGTACGCCTGGCCCTCGAACTCGGTGTGCGGAGTCGTGGTGCCCGGCTTGATGACGACCTGGCCGCGCTCCACGTCCTCACGCTTGAGGCCGCGCAGCAGCAGACCGACGTTGTCGCCGGCCTGGCCCTGGTCGAGCAGCTTGCGGAACATCTCGACGCCGGTGACCGTGGTCTTCTGCGTCTTCTCGCGGATGCCGGTGATCTCGACTTCCTCGTTGACGTTGATGATGCCGCGCTCGACACGACCGGTGACGACGGTGCCACGACCGGTGATCGTGAAGACGTCCTCGATCGGCATCAGGAACGGCTTGTCGGTCTCACGAACCGGGTCCGGGATCGACTCGTCGACGGCGTTCATCAGCTCGACGATCGACTCGGCCCACTTCGCGTCGCCCTCCAGCGCCTTCAGGCCGGAAACGCGGACGACCGGAGCGTCCTCGTCGAACTCCTGCGAGGCCAGCAGCTCGCGGACCTCCATCTCGACGAGCTCGAGGATCTCCTCGTCGTCGACCATGTCCGACTTGTTCAGCGCGACCAGGATGTAGGGCACGCCGACCTGACGGGCGAGCAGCACGTGCTCACGGGTCTGCGGCATCGGGCCGTCGGTGGCGGCGACCACGAGGATGGCGCCGTCCATCTGGGCCGCACCGGTGATCATGTTCTTGATGTAGTCGGCGTGGCCCGGCGCGTCGACGTGGGCGTAGTGCCGCTTCTCCGTCTGGTACTCGACGTGAGAGATGTTGATCGTGATACCGCGAGCCTTCTCCTCCGGAGCCTTGTCGATCTGGTCGAACGCAAAGCTCTGGTTCAGGTCCGGGTACTTGTCGTGCAGAACCTTGGTGATAGCCGCCGTCAGCGTGGTCTTGCCGTGGTCGACGTGACCGATGGTGCCGATGTTGACGTGGGGCTTCGTCCGCTCGAACTTCGCCTTCGCCACTTGATGTCCTCCTGGACTTGTTGGTGCTTGCTATGCAGCAGTGCGGTTTTTAAGGGTCACCCCCGCTTACACGGGGATTGGGTCGTACGTGACCGACTATTCGCCGGTCGCCTTGGCGATGATCTCCTTCGACACGTTGGCCGGAACCTCCGCGTACGAATCGAACACCATGGAGAAGTTCGCCCGGCCCTGGGTCTTCGACCGCAGATCACCGATGTAGCCGAACATCTCCGAGAGCGGAACCAGCGCCTTGACGACACGGGCACCACTGCGTTCCTCCATGGCCTGGATCTGGCCACGCCGGGAGTTCAGGTCGCCGATCACGTCGCCCATGTATTCCTCGGGCGTGGTGACCTCGACGGCCATCAACGGCTCGAGGATCACCGGACCGGCCTTGCGGGCCGCTTCCTTCAGCGCCTGCGCACCCGCGATCTTGAACGCCATTTCCGAGGAGTCGACCTCGTGGTAGGCGCCGTCGAGCAGCTTCGCCTTCAGGTTGACCAGCGGGTAACCAGCGAGGACACCGTACTGCATGGCGTCCTGGATGCCCGCATCCACCGAGGGGATGTACTCGCGGGGCACGCGACCACCGGTGACCTTGTTCTCGAACTCGTAGGTCGCGCCGTCCTCGCCCTTGAACGGCTCGAGGGCGATGATCACGCGCGCGAACTGGCCGGAGCCACCCGTCTGCTTCTTGTGGGTGTACTCGTGCTTGTCCACCACCTTGGTGATGGTCTCGCGGTAGGCCACCTGCGGCTTGCCGATGTTGGCCTCGACCTTGAACTCGCGCTTCATCCGGTCGACGTAGATGTCGAGCTGCAGCTCGCCCATGCCGCCGATGACGGTCTGGCCGGTCTCCTGATCCAGCTTCACGTTGAAGGTGGGGTCCTCCTCGGCGAACTTCTGGATGGCGGTGCCCAGCTTCTCCTGGTCGGCCTTCGTCTTCGGCTCGATGGCCACCTCGATGACCGGGTCCGGGAAGGTCATCGACTCCAGCACGATCTGGTTCTGCGGATCGCACAGGGTGTCACCGGTGGTGGTGTCCTTCAGGCCGATGACCGCGTAGATGTGCCCGGCCTGGGCCTCGTCGACCGGCTGCTCCTTGTTGGAGTGCATCTGGAACAGCTTGCCCAGCCGCTCCTTCTTGCCCTTGGTCGAGTTGACGACCTGAGCGCCGGAGGCGACCTTGCCGGAGTACACGCGCACGTAGGTCAGCTTGCCGAAGAACGGGTGGCTCGCGACCTTGAACGCCAGCGCCGCGAACGGCTCGGTGGTGTCGGCGTCGCGGTGCAGGATCTCGTCCTCGTTGCCCGGGACGTGGCCGTCGGTGCCGCCGTCGTCCAGCGGGTTGGGCAGGTAGTCGATCACGGCGTCGAGCATGGGCTGCACGCCCTTGTTCTTGAACGCCGAGCCACACAGCACGGGGTAGAGCTCCGAGTTCACGGTCAGCTTGCGGATGGCGCCCTTGATCTCCTCGACCGTGAGCTCCTCGCCGCCGAGGAACTTCTCGAGCAGCTCCTCGTCCGACTCGGCGACGGCCTCGAGCAGCTCCTGGCGGTACTGCTCGGCGCGCTCGGCCAGGTCGGCCGGGATCTCGGTGGTCTCGTAGGACTCGCCGAGCTTGGTCTCGCCCTTCCAGACCTTGGCGTTCATCTCGACCAGGTCGACGATGCCCTCGAAGTCGTTCTCCGCGCCGATCGGCAGCTGGATGACCAGCGGCTTGGCACCGAGGCGGTCCTTGATGGTCTGAACCGTGAAGTAGAAGTCGGCGCCCAGCTTGTCCATCTTGTTGACGAAGCAGATGCGCGGGACGTCGTACTTGTCGGCCTGCCGCCAGACCTGCTCGGACTGCGGCTCAACGCCCTCTTTGCCGTCGAAGACCGCAACCGCGCCATCGAGAACGCGCAGCGATCGCTCCACCTCGACGGTGAAGTCGACGTGGCCCGGCGTGTCGATGATGTTGATCTGGTTGTCTTTCCAGAAGCAGGTCGTCGCGGCCGACGTGATCGTGATGCCGCGCTCCTGCTCCTGAGCCATCCAGTCCATCGTGGCCGCGCCGTCGTGGACCTCACCGATCTTGTAGGTGATGCCGGTGTAGAAGAGAATGCGTTCGGTTGTCGTGGTCTTGCCGGCATCGATGTGGGCCATGATGCCGATGTTGCGGACCTTGTTGAGGTCGGTGAGCACGTCCTGTGCCACGGAAATCTTCCCCGCTCTGTCTTGTGAGACTCTCAGCTCAGTTGGGATTTTCGGGAACGACCCTGGCTCCGTTTCGGAGGCCCAGAGGCCATCACTTTTTCAACGTCGGGCGTGGCCTCGAAGTGCCGCGGCGCCACGCCCGACTGTGACTCGCCTCCCGGCGCCGTTCCTTGACAGTGCCCAATGCGGAGCACCGCTCCGGAGACCCGGGAGCCGACTCACCAGCGGTAGTGCGCGAAGGCCCGGTTCGACTCGGCCATCTTGTGGGTGTCCTCGCGACGCTTCACCGAGGCGCCGAGACCGTTGCTGGCATCGAGCAGCTCGTTGGCCAGGCGCTCGACCATGGTCTTCTCGCGACGCTGCCGGGAGAAGTTGACCAGCCAGCGCAGCGCCAGGGTGTTGGCGCGGCCCGGACGCACCTCGACCGGCACCTGGTAGGTCGCGCCACCGACGCGGCGGGGCTTCACCTCGAGCGAGGGCTTCACGTTGTCGAGCGCGCGCTTGAGGGTGACGACCGGGTCGGTGCCGGTCTTCTCGCGTGCCTGCTCCAGCGCGGCGTACACGATCCGCTCGGCGGTCGACTTCTTGCCGTCCAGCAGGATCTTGTTGACCAGCTGGCTCACCAGCGGCGACCCGTAGACCGGATCGTTGATCAGCGGACGCTTGGGTGCGGGGCCCTTGCGCGGCATATCAGCTCTTCTCCTTCTTGGCGCCGTAGCGGCTGCGGGCCTGCTTGCGGTTCTTCACACCCTGGGTGTCGAGCGAACCGCGGATGATCTTGTAGCGCACACCCGGGAGGTCCTTCACACGACCACCGCGCACGAGCACCATCGAGTGCTCCTGCAGGTTGTGGCCCTCACCGGGGATGTAGGCCGTGACCTCGACCGCGCTGGTCAGGCGAACACGCGCGACCTTGCGCAGCGCGGAGTTCGGCTTCTTCGGGGTCGTGGTGTACACGCGGGTGCACACGCCACGACGCTGCGGGCTCCCCTTCAGGGCCGCGGTCTTCGTCTTCGCGACCTTGTCGCGGCGACCCTTGCGGACCAGCTGGTTGATGGTTGGCATATACCGGCTTTCTTTATTCAGTAACCAGGTGTCTGGAGTTCTTCACGTGTGCGTCATCGAGCTTTCACCCGCCCGCCCGGATCCGCGTTCCTCGCGTCCCGAGGTCGGGCGTGTCGCGCGCATCGCATGCCTACATTTCCGGGCACGCTGAAACGGTCGGCCGCTCTCGCTGGCTTACGTCCTGCACACGAACCTGCCCGCTAGCTTCCGGGCACAGCGATCCACGATACCCGTCGGCGCGGCGGGGGGCAAAAGCGGGTACCCCGTGGTAGGCGAGGCACGGCGCCGGGTCGCGATATCGGGTTGTCGAGCTTGTGATTCAGCGGGCCAGGTTCAACGTCAACTCTGCCAGTTTCCTGGCTCCTTCGCACGGATCCGGATGACCCGATCCCGTCCGATAGTTCACCCACCACCCGATGACACCGGTGTCGGCCGCCGGGGCCATCACACCGCAGGAGTCCGCGTCACCCGGCCGATGCACCTGCAGGGCGCGGCGTCCCTGCACGGTGATGTCGGTGGTGGTGTAACCGAGCCGGTCGTTGTTCTGTTTCTCGTTCGGCAGCGAGCCGATCTCGTACCAGTTCAGCGTGGCCATGCCGTCGCCGCCGGGCGTGCCGAGCAGATCCCACATGCACACCGCGCCGTTGAACGAGCTCAACGCGTCCTGCGCGCCGGTCGACTTCGCGATGTCCTCGGGTTTGACGACATCGCATTCGCGCAGCAGTTTGTCGAAGTTCATGTTGACCGAGCTGCCGCTGCCCGCGGGCTCGGCGGCGCCCGGCACGGTGCGGCCGCATCCGCCCAGCGTCAGCGCCGCGGCCGCCGCCACCGCGCAGACCGCCGCCGCCCGCGCTCCCGTTCGCACGCTCATGCCGCCCCTCACTTCAATCGCTGCACGGTCAGCTCGGCCATCTTCCGGTTCTTCACGCACGGGTCGACGCCGATCTGACCGAACAGGCCCGCGGAGGTCGACCATTCGAAGAAGTCGTCGCCGAGCTGCACCGCCAGATCGCAGATGCTGCCGTCGGGCGTGGCGTCCTGGAAGCCCTTGTGCCCGGCGACCTCGATGCTCTCCGGATTGCGATTCTGCGCGGTCACCCACGCGCGCTCCCGCTCGATCGGGCTGCCCCGATAGGAGGCGAAGGTGACACTCGCCGAGCTCGCGCCGGCCGACTGCCAGTTGCAGCCGACGGAATTCTTGAACGACCGCGATATCTGCGGCAGTTGACCCAGAGTGCGCACCTCGTCGTCGGTGAGGTTGCCGCACTCCCCCGTGAACGGGCCCAGCGTCGCCACTCGGGTCGGCGGCCGCACGGCCGGAGTCTCGTCGTCCGAACCGTCCGACCCGCACGCCGTGAGCAACGCTGCGATGGCCATCCCCGTGACGATCGCCGACGTGATCCGCATGAAGGCGACTGTACTGGGCGGAGCGGCACTTCACAGATTGCCCCGGGCCTCCTGCTCGCGTTCGATCGCTTGGAACAGGGCCTTGAAGTTGCCCTTGCCGAAGCCGAGCGAGCCGTGGCGCTCGATGAGTTCGAAGAAGACCGTGGGGCGGTCGGTGAGGGGTTTGCAGAAGATCTGCAGCAGGTAGCCGTCCTCGTCGCGGTCGACCAGGATGCCGCGAGACCGCAACTGCTCCACCGGGACTCGCACGTGTCCGATCCGGGCACGCAGTTCGGGGTCCTCGTAGTAGGTGGCGGGGGTGTCCAGGAATTCGACGCCCTCGCGACGCAGCGCGTCGACGGCGGCCAGGATGTCGCCGGTGGCAAGGGCGACGTGCTGCACGCCCGGACCGCGGTAGAACTCCAGGTACTCGTCGATCTGGGACTTGCGGCGGCTCACCGCCGGTTCGTTGAGCGGGAACTTCACCCGGTGGTTGCCGTTGGCGACCACCTTGCTCATCAGCGCCGAGTAGTCGGTGGCGATGTCGTCGCCGACGAACTCGGCCATGTTCTCGAAACCCATGACGCGGCGGTAGTACTCGACCCATCGATCCATCTGGCCGAGTTCGACATTGCCGACGACGTGATCTATCGCCTGGAACAGCCGCCGCGGGGCGCCGTCGCGGGGTTCGAAGCCCGACCGCCTGGCGACGTAGCCGGGCAGATAGGGCCCGTCGTAGCGGGAACGGTCGACGAGGGTGTGGCGGGTCTCGCCGTAGGTCGCCAGGGCGGCGGACCGGACGGTGCCGAATTCGTCGGTGTCGTCGTGCGGTTCGGTGAGCACGGTCGCGCCGCGGGCGCGCGCCCAGGCCACGCACCGGTCGACGTCGGGCACCTCCAGCGCGATGTCCACCACGCCGTCGCCGTGCCGATCATGGTGCGCGACAAGGGGACTCGCCGGATCGACGGCCCCCTGCAGCACGAATCTGGCGCTGCCGCTGCGCAGCACGAACGACTTGTGATCACGAGTACCGGTCTCGGGCCCGGCGTACGCCTCCAGCCGCATCCCGAACGCCGACTCCAGATAGTGCGCGCATTGGGTGGCATTGCCGACCACCCACACCAGCGCGTCCCACCCGAGGACAGGGAAAGGGTCGCTGCGGGTGTCGTGGTCGACCAGGCCGATCAACCGGCGGAGGTCCGCCTCGGCGGGCTGGGCCGCCCCGTTCCGTTCCACTCCTCCGCGCCGGGTCGCGACATCGGTGTGCTCGGCTGTCATTCATCCAGGAAATCCGTCCGGAGCCGTGCTGAGCAATATCGCCGAAATTCGGTAGACATCGTGGCGAATCGCGTCACCGGAACGGGGTCCATGCTGGACAATTTGAATAGATGACGACACGGACGGAGACGACGATGGCACGCACCGCCGCGCGGCTGGACGAGCTGGATCTGGCGATCCTGGCCGCCATGCACGAGTACCAGAAGGCGGGCATCCTCGAGCTGTCGCGGCGCACCCGCGTCGCCCGCGCGACGGTTCAGTCGCGCATCGCCCGGATGGAGGAGTCCGGCGTGATCGCGTCCTACGATCCCCAGATCGACGTCACCGCAGCCGGTTTCGACGTGCAGGCGTTCGTCACCCTGGAGATCGCGCAGGGCGCGCTGGACGCGGTGGCCGCCGATCTGGAGGCCATCCCCGGCGTGCTGGAGGCCTACGCCACCACGGGCTCGGGGGATGTGCTGTGCCGCATCGGCGCGGATTCGCACACCGGATTGCAGTCGGTGCTGCTGAGTATCGACCGCAGCGCCGCGGTGGTCCGGTCGCACAGCGTGATCGTGCTGTCGACGGTGGTGCCGCACCGCACCCTGCCGCTGCTGCGCACGCTCACGCCCGCCGGGACCAGCAAGGCCCCGGCCTACCGCCATCCGTGAACGCCGCCGGTCACCTCAGGGTTTGAGATTCGCCCCGGGTGCGAGGATCTCCACGCTCGCGGCCCGTTCCGGCTCCAGGAAGTCCAGCAGTGCGGCGCCCTCGGCCTCGACGGCCGACCGCTCGGCGGGCGACCAGGCGCGTTCCGGCGCGATGCGCAGCCGGGCCCGCTCGCGATCGGTGCAGACCTTGTAGATACCGGCCAGGTAGCCGTCGACCAGTATCGGCGCGACCTGGGTCGCCGAGCGTTGCAGCGGGGGCGCGGCGCCGTCGGTCACCACGCGGCTGCGGTCCTGGTGGGAGAGGTAGAGGTTGTCGTACCAGCCGAGGAAGCGGACCGGCGCGGGCAGATCCGGGTCGGCGAGTTCGGCGTCGGCGGCGTCGTAGAGGGTGCGGCCGCGCTCGTCGCGATAGGTGCGCACGCGCTCGCCGAGCCGGTCGACGGCCTCCTTGATGCCCAGCAGCCGCGACCAGGTCTGCACGTCCATGGTGGACGCCGGGCCGAAGGCCCGCAGGTAGCGCAGGACCAGCTCTTCCAGCGGGTAGCCGGGATCCAGTTCGGTGCCCAGCCAGGGCTGGATGCGCGACCAGACCGGACGGCTGTTGTTCTTCCACAGGCCCCGCGGCGGCGTCTGCAGCACCGGCAGCTGATACAGCCAGGTCTGCACCACGGCGCCGGGGTCGCGGTCGGGAAACAGCTCGGCCGCACGCGCTCTCAGCTCGGCCGCCGACATCGGCTCGTCCCCGAGCACCCGCTCGCCGCTGGCGCGCACCGTCTCGGGGTCCAGGCCGACCATCGCGCCGTAGTTGAAACCCTTTCGGAACGGCACCTTTTCGAGTTCGGGCTGGATGTGCGGGGCGATGCGGACCGCATCGGCGGCGGTCACCAGATGAATCGTGCCGCGCATCAAGGTGATTCGCACCAATGACCGATCCAGCAGCCCCGCGGACACCGCGTCGGGAACGAAATCGCGTACCCGGCTCCACAACCCGATGAACGGCGGCGGCACGTCCTGGGCCTGCAGGCCGACCAGGTGTTCGCACAGCCGCGGCACCGTCAGCGTCGTGCGTTCCAGCAGGTGCTGCCGGGCCAGCAGGGTCCGGTTCAGTACCCGGTTCGAGACGACATCAGTGGTCACGGCGGCCTCTCACGATGTGGTGGCGCGCGCGGGTGCGGCGCCGGTCAGGCGAGAGATGTTCTCGCACAGACCTTTCCAGGATTCGGCGGCGTCCGCCGAGTCGGTGTGCGGGTGACGGAAGCGGTGGACGTATTCGGCCGCGTCGGTGAGGTCCCAGCGCAGGCGGTACAGGTCGAGCAGATCGGGGCGCGGAGTCACTCCGGTGGCGGCGGCATAGTCCCGCAGCAGCGAGCCGTCACCGGGATCGAGGTCCCAGAGGTCGCGTTCGGGCGGGGCGAGAAGCGCTGTGTCCCAATCGATCAGGCGCCAGCCTTCCGGAGTGAGCATCGTGTTGCCCGCATGCGGCTCGCCGTGTGTCAGTACCGGATCGGCTGTCCGTGCCGTGACGGCGAGGTCGTCGTAGCGCCGCCATGCCGCCCGGATCTCGTCGGCGGCGGACGCGATCAGTTCCGCCATCGGCTCGGCGTACGGGCCGCGGTCCACGCGCTCCCCCGCCAGCGCCCAATCGAACTCGTCGCGATGCGCGACGGTGAAGTCGTCGGCCCGCGCCACGGCCGCGACGGGTGCGGAATGCACCGCGACGATCATGTCGAACGCGGCACGGCGATGCGCGTCGTCACGGAACTCACCCCACGCGAACTGCCGCCCCGCCAGCAGCGGGTAGCAGGCGACAGCGTAATGCTCACCGATCCGCGCGACCACCTCGTCGTCGCGATCCGGAATCGGCGCGACCACGAAATCCAGGCCGCCGGCGGACAATTGCCGCGCGGTCGCCAACGCCGCACGCAACCGCTCGAATGCCGCTGCCGAGGGCTCCCCGAGCGTTCGCGGCCGCAGCTCGTCCACCGTCACGAACCAGCGCCGACCGCCCACCCCGCTCACCCGCCAGTGATGGCTGCCGAACCCGAGGGGCGCGTACTCCAGCGACGCCACCTCGAACCCCCACCGCCCGCCCAGCACGGCGACGAGCATCTCGTCCGGCAGCCCGATCAGCGGTGTCAGCATGCCCGGCAGCATAAATCTCCCCTCCGACACACCACGACCCATTTCCGCCCCGACCGGACACCTTCCGCTCGACGGAGGGCGACCACGACGCCCACGGGACGCCTCCCACTCGACCCGAAGCGACCAACGACCCCCACCGGACGCCTCCCACTCGACGCAAAGTGACCACGACGCCCACCGGACACCTTCCACTCGACCCAGGGTGACCACAACGCCCACCGGACGCCTCCCGCTCGACCCAGGGTGACCACGACGCCCACCGGACACCTTCCGCTCGACACAGAGTGACCAGGACGCCGACCGGATGTTCCGCTCAGCGCAGGGTGACCACGACTTTGCCGGTCGCGCTGCGGTTGTCGAGGGCGGCCACGGCTTCGGCGGCGCGGTCGAGGGGGTAGAGGGTGGGTTGGGGCGGGGGGATCTTGCCCTGGGCCAGGAGGGGTTCCACCTCGGCCCACTGTTGCTGGAGGTAGCCGGGGTGGGTGCGGACCCATTCGCCCCAGCCCGCGCCGATCACCTCGGCGTTCTTCAGCAGCAGGCGGTTCACCTTGACCGTCGGGATGTCGCCTCCGGTGAAGCCGACGACCAGCACGCGACCGGCGGGGGCCAGGGAGCGGATGCTGTCGGTGAAGCGGTCGCCGCCCACGGGGTCGAGGACGATGTCGATGCCCCGGCCGCCGGTCAGTTCCTTGACCGCGGCGAGCCAGCCCTCGGCGAGCACCACATCGGTGGCGCCGTTGGCCCGCGCCACGTCCGCCTTCGCCTCGGTGCTCACCACCGCGATCACCCGGCCCGCGCCCAGCGCCGCGGCCAGCCGCAGCGTCGAGGTGCCGATGCCGCCGGCCGCGCCGTGCACCAGCACCGTCTCGCCCGCGGCCAGCCGCCCGCGGGTGCGCAGGCAGAAGTGCACGGTCAGATCGTTGAACAGGATGCCCGCCCCCGCCTCCAGCGAGATGTTGTCGGGGAGCTTGAACACCATCTCCGCAGGCGACACCGCCACCTCGGCCATCGCGTTGCCGAGCATCGTCAGCGCGAGCACGCGATCGCCCGCCCGCACGTGCGCGCCCTCGGGCGCGGATCGCACCACCCCGGCGATCTCGCCGCCGACCACGAACGGCAGTTCGGGTTTCATCTGGTACAGGCCGCGAGTCATCAGCACGTCCGGAAACGCCACCCCGGCAGCGTGCACGTCGATCACGACCCCGCCCGGATACGCCGCCGGTTCCGGAATGTCGACGATCTCGATGGATTGCGGCCCGTCGAGTCTGCTCACCTGCGCTGCACGCATGTATCGACCTCTCTGTCGCGGCTGCTCGCCACTAAGTTAACCGGTCTTCGCATGTGGCTGTCCACGGGACCGGCTTTTGTTAAGCTCGAGGCCGCTGAGCTGAGCTGATGAGGGGGACTCATGGCAGGGCCGAACGATCCGCCGGTCGCCGCGGTGCGCGTGGATGTCGGTGCGCTGCAAACGTTCGCGAGCGACCTGCGCGGGGAGGCCGAGACCATCGGCAATCTGCAATCCGGCCTGGCCGACGCCGCCGGCGCGCTCCCGGGCACGCTGTGGAGCACGGCGTGCGGGCAGGCCGGGGACACGGTCGACAAGGCGCTGCACCGGATCGCTGATCGCCTCGTCAAGGTCGCCGACGGCGTGCAGAACGCGGGCAAGGCGCTGGAACTCACCGACCAGGAGTTCCGCGACAAGCTCAGCACGATCGGACTGCACCCATGACGCTGTCGATCCCGGATGTCGAGAACTGGCAGCCCGACCAGCTGACCACCGCGTCCACCGCGGTCGGCAAGCTGAGCACCGACCTGGACCAGGCGCTGCTCGGCGGCATCACCAAGACCCAGCGGCTGGGCACCGACAAGAAGTGGGACGGCGCGGCCGCCCAGGCCGCCGACACGCGGATGGACACCGAGAAGCTGCGCGCGTCCGCGGTCAGTCAGGCGCTGCTGGGCCTGCAGACGGCCCTGAGCCAGCAGGTCGAGAACCTCAACAATGCCAAGAAGGCCGTCCTGGACGCCCGCGACCGCGCCCTGCACCCGACCGACGAGACCCCGCCGCCGGACGGTTTCGAGGTAGCGGACAACGGCGTGGTCACCGCGAACGCGCGAAAGACCTACTGGGACAACCAAACCGGTCTGAAACCCGACGAGGTCCAGCGCAATAAACTGGAGGAGGACCACAAGGCCGCGACCTATCAGACCGAGATCACCAACGCGCTGAAGCAGGCCGAGCTGGTGGCGGAGGCCGCGGTCACGGCGCTCAACGGCGCGAAGGCGGCGGTCGACCAGGCCCACAACGGACTGGGCGATCCCGTAACGGGCGCCGGTGGCGTGACCCCGGCCCCCGCCCCGACCGCCCCCGCCCCGACCGCCCCGGCCGCAACCGCGCCGGTCGCCGCCGCCCCGGTCTCGCACTCGGGCAACCCGTCCTCGCAGTTGCTGGGCAACAACTCGCACGGCGGCGGCGCCGCCTACCACGGCGGCGGCTCGCACAGCGGCACGTCGTACACCGGTGGGCTCGCCTCCGGGTCGTCGGGTGGCCCGGTCGGCCCGATGCCCACCGGCACGCAGGCGGAGTGGATCAGGGAAGCCATCCGCGTGCTGCGCGAGCAGGGCTACGACATCAAGGATTCCGACGCGGCGATCATCGCCGCCATCATCGAGCACGAGTCCGGTGGCAACCCGCACGCGATCAACAACTGGGACAGCAACGCCGCCGCGGGTCACCCGTCGAAGGGCCTGATGCAGACCATCGACAGCACCTTCAACAGTTACAAGGTGGCTGGCCACGAGGACATCTGGAATCCGGTCGACAACATCATCGCCGCGTCCAGATACTCGATAGATCGCTACGGCTCCTTGGACAACGTGCCCGGTATCGCGGCCATGCGCGGGGGCGGCGGCTATGTCGGCTACTGATCAGCATCCACAGCGGACGCCCGCCGGAGCGGTCGTTCGCTACGTGTGAGTAGAACCATCTCGACGTAACGGTGTGACGTGCGACCCGTAAAGTCATGCACAGACAGCACCGCACGAAAACGCCGCACACCGTGCGGCGCGAGGAGCACCAGTGTCATTCGATCAGCCACTCGCCCCGCTTCCCCAGGAGGGCTTGGGCTTCGCCTCGGCGTGGCCCGTCCGGGCTGGCGATGTAGATCCGTACAGCCGGCTGCGGCTGGATGCCGTGGCCCGCTATCTGCAGGACATCGCCTGGGAGGACTTGCAGTCCAGCTTCTTCCATCGCACCGATCCGAGCTGGATCGTGCGCCGCACCGTCATCGATGTGGTGCGCCCGATTCTGTGGCCGGACCGGGTGCGGTTGCTGCGCTGGTGCTCGGCGCTGTCGACTCGCTGGACGAATATGCGGGTGCGGATCACCAGCGACGCCGGCGGCCTGATCGAGACCGAGGGCTTCTGGATCAATATCAACGAGTCGACCAACATGCCCACCCGAATCAGCGACGAGGGCCTGGCCCATCTGGGCCGCACCACCGACGAGCACCGGCTGCGCTGGCGCCCGTGGCTGACCGACGCCACCCCGCCGGAGTCGGATACGGATCTGCCGTTCCCGGTGCGCACCACCGATATCGACCAGTTCAACCACGTCAACAACGCGGTGTATTGGCAAGCGGTGGAACACTTCCTGGTCGACTTCCCGAAGCTGGTGGCCGGGCCGCACCGCGCGGTGATCGAGTACATGGCACCGGTGCTCTCGCGCGAGCACATCAACGTGCGCAGCCGCTACGAGCCCGGCGACCGTACCGGCAACCCGGTGCTGCGGTTGTGGTTCGTGGTCGGCGGCACCACGACGACAGCCGTGCGCATCGGCCCGCTCGCCGGCTGACGCGACCGACAACGATCCGGCGACGGCGGGCAGCGGGGCGCATTCGCCCGATACCACCGCACGGCCTCGGCCGGCCCGGGTTGCGGGCGGCCGAGGGCCGTTCACGTGCTAGCCGCGCGCGGCCTTCAGCAGATCCTCGCGGGTGGTGAACTTGACCCGCGGGCGCCCGCCGGACTTGCCCGCGGACTTCTCGGCGGTGTCGATGGCCTTCCAGCCCTCGCGGTCCACCAGATCGGGCTGCCGCTGGGCCAGCAGCGCCTTCAGCGCGCCCCGGTCGGCCTGCGGGGCGGTCAGCTTGCCCGAGGTGAAGTCGTCGAGCAACTGCTCGACGGTCTCCTGGGCGTCGACCCGGTTGGAGCCGATGACACCTCGCGGGCCGCGCTTGATCCAGCCCGAGACGTACACGCCGGGCAGGTGCGCGCTGTCGACGACGACGCGGCCGTGTTCGTTCGGGACGATCCCGGTGGCCTCGTCGAACGGCAGATCCGCCACCGGTTCGCCGCGATAGCCGATGGACCGCAGCACCAGCGACGCCGGTAGCGACTCGGTGCGATCGGTGGCACGGGCGGTGACCCGGCCGTCCGCGGAGACCAGTTCGTTGTGCACGAACTCCACACCCTCGACCCGGTCGGTACCGGTGACGGCGGACGGTGAGGTCAGGTAGCGGAACACGATGCGCTTATGTGCCGGGTTGGGCGTCTTGGCCGCGTACTCCTGGGCCAGTGCGTATTTCAGCTGCAACGACGGCTCGACGTCCGGATCGTCCAGCAGCGCCCGGCTGCCCGGGTCCAGCTCCAGCTCGGCCGGATCGATGATCACATCGATCCCCTTCAGGTAGCCCAGCGCCAGGAACTCCGGCGAGGTGTAGGCCGCCTGCAGCGGCCCGCGCCGGCCCAGTACCACGACCTCGCGAATGTTGCTGTTACGCAACGCGTCCAGGGCGTGGTCGGCGATGTCGGTCTTGGCCAGCTCGTCCGGGTCCAGGGTCAGCACCCGCGCCACGTCCAGGGCGACGTTGCCGTTGCCGACGATGACCGCGCGCTCCCCCGACAGGTCGAAGGTGCGGTCCGCGTAGTCGGGATGCCCGTTGTACCAGGACACGAACTCGGTGGCGGAGTGACTGCCGGGCAGATCCTCGCCGGGCACACCCAGCCGCCGATCGGTGGACGCGCCGACGGCGTAGATCACCGCGTGGTGGTGTGCCAGCAGCTCCTCGTGCGAAATGTGGGTTCCCACCTCGACATTCAGGTGGTATTGCAGGGTGTCGCGGCGGAAGGCGCTCTCGAACATGCCCGACACCGTCTTGGTGCCCGGATGGTCCGGCGCCACACCGGCGCGCACCAGCCCCCAGGGGGTGGGCAGCCGGTCGAACATCTCGACCTCGACATCGGCGCGCCGCAGCAGTTCCTCGGCCGCGTAGCAGGCCGCCGGGCCCGCGCCGACGATCGCGACGCGCAGCGTGCCCAGTTCCTTCGGCGGCCGCGCCGGTGTCACCAGCGGATCGAAATTCGACTCCAGCGGATGCCGCTGGAAGTAGGTCGCGTTGATATCGCGGAAACGCGCCAGGGAAGCCGAGAGATCGTCCTCGGAGAAGATGGCCTCCACCGGGCAGGCATCCACGCACGCGCCGCAATCGATGCAGGTGTCGGGGTCGATGTAGAGCTGCTCGGTCGTCGCGAACTCGGGTTGCTCCGGAGTGGGACGAATGCAATCGACCGGGCACTCGGGTACGCAGCTGGCGTCGTTGCAACAACGCTGCGTGATCACATAGGCCATATCTCGCAGATCCTCGAAACATCCATGGTCAGTACTCCGCCCGGGGGTTGGACGGGGCATGCGTCACACCCATTGGCCACGAGCCAACGGTGTGACACCACCATCAGTGTGCCTCGAGCGTGAGCTGTATCTCCGCTCAGGAGGGTGTCGTGCAACACACCGGTATACGGGTTGCGGCTTACGGTAGGCCTATGGCGTGGACTCTGATCCTCATGCGGCACGGCAAATCGAGCTATCCGCCGGGCGTCGCCGACCACGAACGGCCGCTGGCGCCGCGGGGGCGCCGCGAGGCGGGACTGGCCGGTGACTGGCTGCGCGACACCCAGCCCGCGATCGACGCGGTGCGCTGCTCGGATTCGGTGCGCACCCGCGAAACCCTGGCGGCCACCGGCCTCACCGCCCCGGTGCACTACGAGCCGTCGATCTACGAGGCCTCGGCGCGCGCACTGATCGAGCTGATCCAGCTCTGCGACGACAAGGTGCGGACGCTGCTGCTGATCGGACACTCCCCCGGAATCCCGTGGACCGCTTGGGAATTGGCCGCCAACCGCGACTCCGCCGCGGCCACCGACCTCAGCCGCAAGTTCCCCACCTCGGCCCTGGCCGTGCTGGAGTTCGAACGGCCGTGGGCGCAAGCCGATCCGGGCACCGGCGAGCTGACGCGCTTCCACGTGCCCCGCTGAACGGCGACGGGTCAGCCCAGCAGCTTGCCGCGGACCACCACGACGGCACCGAGCAGCACGAGCACCACGAGCGCGACGAACCAGTTGGTGAGTGCCCAGACGACACCCAGAACGATGAGCACCGGCACCGCCGCGATAGCGGCGATCACCGGATTCTCCTTGACCGTCTCGAGGGCCGAACGCGCCCTGATCCGATCGATCTCTTTGGCCATGCGTCCAGAGTAGGCCGGTTCGCCGGTTTCTGTCGGTGCTCGGTGAGACCCTCTGAACCATGGATTGGAAAATCGAACTCGTCGCCATTCCCGTCACGGACGTCGATCGGGCCAAGGAGTTCTACACCAGCATCGGTTTCAATGCCGACCACGACCACAGCCCCTCCGACGACATCCGTTTCGTGCAGCTCACGCCGCCGGGTTCCGGATGTTCGATCTGTATCGGCCGCGGCATCACCCAGGCCGCACCGGGCAGTGTCGAGGGCATGCAGATGGTCGTCGCCAGCGCCCAGCAGGCCTACGAGCAGCTGATCGCGGCCGGGGTGCAGGCCACGCCGGTGAAGGACGAGGGCTGGGGCCTGTTCACCTACTTCACCGACCCCGACGGCAACAAGTGGGCGGTACAGGAGCTGCCCAACTACAACTAGCCCTTGCTTGGAGTGCACTCCAGGTCGGTACCGTCTCAGTAGGACAACAGGAGGCGAACCGATGGGTGCTCCCGTACAGCAGGACATCGACCAGACCGAGTTCGAGCGGCCGCGCTATTCGATCGGCGAGGCCGCCGCACGCTCGGGGCTGAGCCGGGACACGCTGCGCTGGTACGAGCGGATCGGCCTGATGGATTACGTCGGCCGCGATTCCGGCGGTAAGCGCCGGTTCAGCGATCGCGATCTGCACTGGCTGCATCTGATCAGCTGCCTGCGGCTGACCGGCATGTCGGTGGCCGACATGCTGCACTATGCCGAGCTGGTCCGGGCGGGCGACGTGACGACGCCGCAGCGGCTGCAGATGTTCCGCGACACCCGCGACGGCGTGCTGGCGCGCATCGACGAACTGAATCAGACCCTGGCCGTGCTGGACCGCAAGATCACCATGTACGAGGGCCGGGTGGCCGCGATGAGCCCCGCGGTCTAGTCCGCGCCCGAGTCTCAGCCGATCAGCCGGATGGTGTGGCCGGTGTGGTCCGCCTTCGCGCGCAGGTAGCGGACGTTGTCGGGGGTGGCGTGCACGCCGGTCGGTACCGTCTCGCGGACCCGGATGCCCAGGGCCCGAAGCTGTCTCGGCTTCTCGGGGTTGTTGGTGAGCAGATCGATCTCGCCGATGCCGAGGGCGGTCAGCATCTGCGCGGCGGCGGTGTAGTCGCGACCGTCCTCGGGCAGGCCCAGCGCGGTGTTGGCCTGGTAGGTGTCGAGCCCCGCGTCCTGCAGCGCGTAGGCGTCGAGCTTGTTGTAGAGACCGATGTCGCGCCCCTCCTGACGCAGGTACAGCAGCACGCCGCCGACCGCGTCGATGCGTTCCACCGACTCGCGCAGTTGCGGTCCGCAATCGCAACGCGCCGAACCGAACACGTCCCCGGTCAGGCATTCGGAGTGCAGCCGGACCAGCGGCACCTGTGCCGGTGCGCCGAGCACGAGGGCGAGGTGCTCGCGCCCGTCGTCGAGTCCGTCGAAGGTGATCGCCTCGGCCCGGGTGGCGTATCCGTCACCGAATCTCAGCGGTATGCGGACGCGGGTGCGGACACTGCCGCCGATGTCTGTGCCGTGCATGGCTGCTCCGAGATCCGGGGAACGTTTCGTTCGAATTCGAACCGACTGGGCGCGAGGGTTATTCCGCCGCGAACCACGGCCGTGCGGGGCCCGGTTACGATGCCAGCGATATGCAGCGGAAGGAGAGATGAGGCAATGACCGAGCAGGCTGTGACCACGACCGTCGTCCGCAACGAGGCACAGCATCGCTACGAGGTGTGGTACGGGGACAAGCTGGCCGGGTTCACCGAATACCGCGAGCGCGACGAGGACACCATCTTCATCCACACCGAGATCGACAGCGAGTTCGGCGGCAAGGGACTGGGCAGCACGCTGGCCCGCAAGGCGATCGAGGACGTGGTCGCCCGCGGCGGCGCCATCGTGCCGCGCTGCCCGTTCATCAAGAGCTGGCTGGACAAGCACCCGGAGTTCGACGAGCACGTCGTCGGCAAGGGCATCCAGCGGTGAGCGACCTGGAGGCCCGCCCCGACGAGGCGCTGTGCGAGGCTGCCCCGGCGCCCGGACCGCGTGCCGATTTCCATCCGGCGCGGGTGGTGCCGCTGGGCGGGGTGCGGGGCGTCACCGTGGAACGCGTGCTGCCCCAGCGCGATCTGCCGACCGTCGGGGCCTGGTGCTTCCTGGACCATTTCGGTTCGCCCGCCGCGAGCGCGGAGCTGCCGCCGGACATCGATCCGCATCCGCACATCGGGTTGCAGACGGTCACCTGGCCGTTCGAGGGCCGCATCCGCCATCGCGACAGCGTGGGCTCCGACGTGCGGATCGAACCCGGCCAGCTGAATCTGATGACCTCGGGCCGCGGGATCGCGCACTCCGAGTACACGGTGCCGGGCGCGCCCGCCGGACACGGGCTGCAGTTCTGGATCGCGTTGCCCGGCAACCGAACCGGGATCGACCCGCATTTCGAGCAGCACCGCGACCTGCCGGTGCTGGAGCTGCCGGGCCTGCGCGCCACGGTGCTGATCGGTTCACTGGGCGCGACGGCCGGATCCGGCCCGGCCCGGCGGGTGAGCTCGCCCGCCGTCGCCTACACCCCGATCGTCGGCGCGGACCTGCGCGTCGAGCCGGGCGCCGCGGTCGACCTCACGCTGGAACCGGAGTTCGAGCACGCCCTGCTCGTCATCGACGGCGAACTCGCCGCGGGCGATATCCCCGCCACGCCGGGCCCGCTGCTGTATCTGGGCAGCGACCGCGCCACGTTGCGGCTCACCAGTGCGCGCGGGGCGCACGCCGTGCTGATCGGCGGGGAGCCGTTCGGTGAGGACATCGTGATGTGGTGGAACTTCGTGGGCCGCAGCCACGAGGAGATCGAGGCGGCCCGAAATGATTGGGAGAACCGCGATCTCGGCCGGTTCCCCGGTATCGCAGGCCACCCGCCGGAGCAGCGCATCCCCGCTCCGCCGCTGCCGAACCTGCGGTTGAAGCCGCGCACGCGTCGGTTCACCCGAAACCCCACCGACACCTGACCGATCGTCAGTGCCGGTCGAAACCCCCACTCCCCGAATCGATGTCCGCGCCCGACGGCTCGCCTTCCGCCTCCATCGACTGGGTGCCGATGACCCGTAGCAGCGCCAGCTTCTCCTGCGCGTCGGTGCCCGGGCACGGATAGAAGACGTGCAGCGACAGCGACGCGTTCACCGTGAGAAGGGTTTCGCATACCAGATCCAGCATCCCCACCCGGGGATGATCGATGCGCTTGTCGTCGCCGACCCGCACGGCGACCTCGTGCCGGGTCCACAATCGCTCGAACTCGGGGCTGGCGGCGCGCAATCGCGTCACCAGTTCGACCACATCGGCGTCGCCGGAGCGGCGGGCAGCGGTGGCCCGCAGGTCCGCGACGTGATTGCGGACCAGGCGATCCCAGTCCTCGGCGGGGAATTTGGCGCGCTCCGCGGGATGGGCGAACCACCGCCACAACAGGTAGCGGTCCATTCCGGTGAATCTCGTGCAATCCCCCGCCAGGATGACGTGCATCCGGTTCTGTACCAGGACTTCACCGAGGTCGGTGACCACGCAGGCCGGGGTGTCCTCGAGCTTGTCCAGCACATAGAGCAGCCCCGGACGGACGTGCCCGTCGCCGCCACGCGTCGGCGACGGATGGTCGCACAGGTGGAACAGATGGTCGCGCTCGTCGTCGGTCAGGCGCAGGGCGCGGGCGAGCGCGCTCAGCACCTGCGCCGACGGACGCGGGCCGCGGGATTGCTCGAGCCGGGTGTAATAGTCGGTCGACATGCCCGCCAGCAGAGCCACCTCGTCGCGCCGCAGGCCGGGCGTGCGCCGGCGCAGACCGGGCAGCAGTCCCACGTCCGCCGGCTGCAGCCGCTCGCGGCGGCGGCGCAGGAAATCGGCGAGATCATCGCGGTCCATGTCTCCACTGTCCTCCACCGCCGCGTCCGCAACCAGGGATCGCCGATCCCCCGATAGGTGGTCTCTGCCGACGATCGGCGCCGGGCCGCAGGATGGCGGTATGACCACCATCGATACAGTGCGACTCGGAGCCACCGGCCCCGTCACCGGCCGCATCGGCCTCGGCGCGATGGGCATGTCCGGCGCGTACGGCGCCTCGGACGAGGCCGACTCGATCGCGACCATCCACGCCGCCCTGGACTCCGGCGCCGGCCTGATCGACACCGGCGACTTCTACGGCGCGGGCCACAACGAGGCGCTGATCCGGCGCGCGCTCGCCGACCGCCCGCGCGAGGACTACCTGCTCAGTGTGAAGTTCGGCGCCATGCGCGGACCGGACGGCGCTTTCGTCGGGGTCGACACCCGGCCCGCGGCGATCCGCAACTTCCTCACCTACTCCCTGCAGCGGCTCGGCGTCGAATACATCGATATCTACCGGCCCGCCCGGCTGGACCCGAACGTTCCGATCGAGGACACCGTCGGTGCGATCGCTGAGCTGATCGACGAGGGCTACGTGCGGCACATCGGGCTGTCCGAGGTCGGCGCCGACACGCTGCGCCGCGCCGCCGCCGTGCATCCGATCTCGGACCTGCAGATCGAATACGCGTTGATCTCCCGCGGTATCGAACGGGAGATCCTGCCCACCGCCCGCGAACTCGGCATCGGCATCACCGCGTACGGCGTGCTGTCGCGCGGCCTGCTCAGCGATTCGATGCGCGGGGCGAAGACCTTCGCGCCGGACGACTTCCGCGCCCACAGCCCGCGCTTCCAGGGCGAGAACCTCACGGCCAATCTGGAGTTGGTGGAGGCGCTGGCGAAGATCGCCGAACAGCGCGGCGTCAAGGTGGCACAGCTGGCCATCGCCTGGGTGCTGTCCCGCGGCGACGACATCGTCCCGGTCATCGGGGCGCGGCGTGCCGACCGGTGGACGGAAGCCGTTGCGGCACTGGACATCCGGCTCTCGGCGGCGGAACTTGCCGAGATCGAGGCGGCCGCGCCCGCGGACCGGGTGGCCGGGGACCGGTACGCGCCCGCGCAGATGGCGATGCTGGACAGCGAACGCTGAGCCGGATAACCCAATTGCGCCGCCCGGCAACTCTTCAGATCGCGCGCGCGGACCGGTAGTTTCATCCGGGACCCGGGCTACCGGCCCGCTGCGCGAGAAAGTTGCCGATGAGGATCACGAAATTCGTTGCGACAGCCCTGCTCTGCCTGACCACGGTGGCGGCGACTGCGGGATACGCCGCCGCCGAACCGGAACAGGCACCGTTCGAGGCCCTCGGCACCGACCACGGCGTCGGCTACCGGGTCGGGCTGACCGAGGACAAGCGCGCGGCCGTGAGCACCCTGCGGGCCGGGCGCTTCCTGGCCACCTGGGACGCGGAATCCATTGCGATCACCGATGATTCGGGCCGATTCGTGACCAGTGTGCCGCTGCGCTACGACATCGCCGGGCACCCGCTGGAACTCGCGCCGATGATCGACGAGGGCGGGCGGCGGCTCACCCTGACCCCGTCGGGCCAGGCCCCGAACCCGGTGCGCGACATCGACGCGCAGCAGCGGCTGTTCGACGTCGTGCAGGCGCATCTGCCGGCCGTGGCCTCCGGCGCCGCGATCGGCGCGGTCATCGGTTTCTTCGTCGGCTTCCCCGCCGGGCTGTTCATCTTCGACATCGTCACCGTGCCGATCTTCACCGTGCTGGGTGCACTGGTCGGCGGCGCGGTGGGGTTGCACGCGGCCGGTGGTGAACCGGCGATCGCCGAGGCCCGCCAGGCCGTCGATCACATGCTCACCGGCGTGGCCGGATCACCGCGGTAAAGGTCGCCGCGGCAACGGATTTGCCGGTGTTGTCGGTGATGTCGACCGGCACCGCGAGTTCGATCGGTGTGCTCGCCTCGATGTCGGCGCGCGTGCGGGCGACGGTCTCGGCCGGCAGTTGCGACGTCGCGCGGATGGGTCCGGCCGTCCCCTTCGCGCGGGCCAGGTATTCGATCCGCCCGTCACGGGCGACGATGAACGCCGCGCTCATCAGGTCCACGATCCCGGAGATGGCGGCGCCCATCGCCGCCGTCTCGGCCAGGCCGAACAGGATCGCCGCATGCACGTCACCGTTGTGGTTCAGGTGCTCGGGCTGCGGCGCCATCTCCACGACGTTGCGGCCGACCTGGTAATCGACGCCGTCGATGCCGGCGAATTGCAGGAACCCCAGCTTCTTGAACCCGGCCATCACCAGTTCGCCCATTGCCGCGCTGTCCATCGCCACTCCATCCGAGTTGAAACACGTTCTAGTTTCATACCCGGGCGACCCCCGCGCTGTCCATCCGGCGATGCGCCTACCGGTCGTCGAGTGTCGTGGCGAGGCCGGTGAGCAGACCGTTGAGACCGAACTCGAAACGGGCCTCGGCGTCGGCCTCCTCGGCCTCGAGGACGCGGCGGTTGAAATGCGGGTAGCGGCCCGAATCGACCACCTGCCGGACGTACGCGCCCATCGCGTGCTGCCACTGCGCCACGGTCATGCCGGTGCTGCGCTGCGCCTCGAGTTCGGCCAGCTCGGTGCCGACCGCGCCGAGCACGTAGGTGTTGACGGCATGCACCACCAGGTTCACCAGGGTGGCGTCGGGCGTCGCGGCGGCCACCACCCCGAGCACGTGATCGGCATGGCGAATCACATTGGGGCCCAGCGCCGGACGGCGGGACGCCTGCTGCGCCAGCCACGGGTGCCGCAGCAGCAGGGCGCGGAAGCCGCGGGCGTGGGCGGCCATCGCGGCGCGCCAGTCCGCGGCGGGCTCCGGTAGTGGCAGTTCGGCGTAGACGGCATCGACCATCAGCTGGATCAGCTCGTCCTTGTTGGCCACATGGCGATAGAGCGAGGTCGTCCCCGACCCCATCGCCGCCGCGATGCGCCGCATCGACAGCGCGTCGAGCCCCTCGGCGTCGGCCAGGCCGATGGCCGCGGCGACGATCTTCTCCTCGGTGATGACCGGGCGGCCGCCGCGCGGGCGATCACGCATCCACACCAGGGTCGGGGGCTCTGCGGACATGGGCACAGTGTATTCGTCGGGTACAGTGTTCCCATATCGGGAACACTGTTACCACAAGGGAGTTGTCATGTCTCACATTCCGGTCGTCATCGCCGGTGGCGGCACGGTCGGCCTGGCCACCGCCGTCTTTCTCAGGCACCACGGGGTGCCGTCGCTGGTGCTCGAGCGCCGCGACGCGCCGTCGATCCATCCGCGGGCGCTCGGGGTGAGCCCGCGGACGCTGGAGTACTTTCGCGAAGTAGGGCTGCGGGAGGAGCTCGACCGGGTAGCGGTGCGGACGGCGCAACCCTGGCGCGCGGAGGCACGCACCGTCGCGGAGATCGTTCGCGACCCGGGGGCGGTCACCAGACCCGCTGCGTGGCAACAGTTCTCGCCGGAATCGCCATCCGGCCACTATCCACAAGACCGGATCGACGCGGCGCTGCTGCCCGCCGCGCGGCAGCGGGGCGCGACCGTCGAATTCGGCGTCGGGGTGACCGGCGTGACGCAGGACCGCGACTCGGTCGCCGTCACGCTGTCCGACGGGCGGGTCATTCACGCCGAGTATCTGATCGGCGCGGACGGCGTGAAGACCACGGTGCGCCGGGAGCTGGGGATCAGCACCACCGGGCCGGGCGAGATCGGCAGGCGGAACATGAATATTCTGCTCGAGGCAGACCTGGTCGGCCGGTTCGGCCCGATGCCGGTCATGACTCAGCTCAGCCATCCCGACGCCATGGGTGTGCTGCTCGCCGTGGGGGAACGCCGTTGGGCGCTGCACGTCGGACTCCCGGCGGCGGGCGCCATGTCGGAGCAGGAGTGTATCGCGGTGGCGCACACGGCGATCGGCGCCGACGTGCCCGTCCGGATTCTCAGCGCCATCCCGTGGCAGGCGACGGCCCGGATGGCCGACGAGTTCCGCCGCGGGCGCGCGTTCCTGGTCGGTGACGCGGCGCGGGCCGTGACCGCCCTCGGCGCCTTCGGTCTGAACACCGGCATCGCCGATGCGCACAATCTGGCATGGAAGCTGGCCGCGGTACTCGGCGGCACGGCGGGCGAGGGCCTGCTGGACACCTATCACACCGAGCGCCACGCGATCTCCGAGATGGTGACCCATCAGGCGCTGTTGCGCTGGGAAAACCCACGCCTGCACTGGGATCCGGCGGCGGTGGCCGAGCGCGCGGCGGCGGGAGCGTGGAACGCGCCCCTGGTCACCATGGCCTACCGCTACGATTCGGCGGCGATCATCGATGCGGTCGCGGAGATGCCGTCGACCGAGGATGTCGGCGCCGCCCTCGACGGGGCGCCGGGGTCACGGGTTCCGCATCGCTGGGTCGCGCCGGGGGTGTCGATGATCGATCTCAACGAATCCCGGTTCGCGGTATTGGCCGGGCCCGACGGTGACGCCTGGCGGTCCGCGGCCCGGAAGGTCTCCGCCGCAGGCGATCTCGACCTTCGCGCGGTGGTGCTGGACGAGGATGCGACGGGAGCGATCGGCATCGGCCGGTGCGGGGCCGTCCTCGTGCGGCCCGACGGTTTCATCGCCTGGCGCACTACCGGCGACGCCGATCCGGCAGTGCTGGAGAAGGTCGTCTCGACGGTACTGAGCCGCTGAGGGTTTGCGCGCCCTTCACGGCCTCGGATAGGCGGGCGGCAGAGGGTATCCGCGTTCGGACAGCACCGTGCGCAGCAGATCCGGGCGGTTGGTGATGATGCCGTCCACGCCGAGATCGAGCAGGGCGCCCATGGTCGCCGGATCGTCGACGGTCCACGGGACCACGCGCATGCTGTGCCGGTGCGCCGCCCGCACCAGCGCGGCGTTGGTGAACGGCTGATAGCCGGGATCGGCGACGGTGCCGTTCTGCGGATCACCGTGCACGGGCGACACCGCGGACGCGCCGAAGGACGCTGCCGCGGCGACGACCTGCTCCTGCGGGCTGCCGGGATAGTCGTCGATATCGATCCCGCCCAGCCACGGTGACGCGCCCGGCTCGCCCGCCCGCAGTTCCTTGCCACTGGTGAGCGCGACGAGCGGCAGTTCGGGCGCCACCTCGCGCATCCGCATCAGCGTGCCCCAGTCGAAACTCTGTATGATGACCTGCTTTTCGATCCCCGCGCGCCGGATCTCCGCGGCAACCACCTGCACGAACTGCTCGCGCGGCGCGGTCTGCTCCGGCGCGGCGGCCTCCACCTTGGTCTCGATGTTCAGCATCACCCCATCCGCCCGATACCGGCGCACCAGCTCGAAAACCTCGGAGAGCAACGGCATTCGAGCGCCCGGAACGGTGCGCTGCTCGGGATGATCCGGCAACTGCCTCGACCCGCAGTCGATCGTGCGCACCTGAGCCAACGTCAGATCCCGGATATACCTGACGCCCGGCACATACGGATACGCCGGATCCCCCCAGAACGCGGGCCCGGTATCCACACACTTCGCCGGATCCGGATCCCGATCGTGCGACACCACCGCAACCCCATCAGCGGTGATCTGCACATCCAACTCCAACGTACGCACCCCGAGCTCCAGCGCATTCCCGAACGCCGCCACCGTATTCTCCGAAACCAACCCCAACCCACCCCGATGAGCCTGCACATCGAACCCCACCACTCCTTCGGCCCCAGCGAGCCCCCCGGCCCCCACGATCCCGGCCGACACCACCGCCAGCACCCTCACACCCCAGTTTCGTCGCATGCCCCCATCGTGCTCGACGTTGGTCGAAGTCACGGTGAAACGCTGCTGAACACCCTGCGAACTACGGCCCGCTCGGATCAGTGCCGATCACCGATCACCAAGTGACTTCAGGTAGTTCGATGTCGATCGGGAATGGTCGATCGAGCCGCACACGCTTACGGAGGACTCCACTGGGCACGTAACAGCCACCTTCCGGAAGAAGTTCGAAGGTGTAGACGACCATCTCGTCATCCTCGTTCTCGACACGCCAGAGGTGCTTGATCCCCGCCTCGGCATACTGCATCGGCCGCAATTTGCGGTCCTTGGTTCTGGTGCGAGGCGAAACGACCTCGACGACCAGATGGATATCTCGAGCGTCGAAAAGCAGGCTGTCAGCCTGCACAGCGTCGCGAGACACCGCGAGGACGTCGGGTTCCGGCACACTGCTGCCCAGATTGACACCCTTCTCCGACGCGATGACGAAGGCACGGGGGGCCACCGCGCGCAGCGCGAATTTGAGTATGTCGATGACCTCATCGTGCCAATGCGTGGCCGGAGCCATCATCACGACTTCACCGTCCAACAGCTCGAAGGAACCATCGACGACTTCTATCAGCCGAGGTAGGTCCTCGGCCGTGAAACCGTCGGGCGGCGGAGTCGGTAGTGCCACCATCCGCACGTGGATCGGCTCCTCGACACGGTGATGAGCAGCAGTCATAACAGCAGAATACTCGGAGAACGCACACACCAACGTGCATTGACCGGCCGTCACGGCCCCGGACAACTGCGTGCGGCGGCCGATCCGGCGGTGCCACTACGCGATTCGCCCCGCCTCCTGGGTGGAGGCGAGGCGAATCGGTTTGGGGTCAGGCGGTCAGCGGTAGTCGCTGAAGCCGTAGTCGTCCAGCGGGACTGCTGCGCCCGTGGACTGGCCGAAGCCGTCCGGGGTGTAGTAGGTGTCGTCGTAGGACGGGACGGCGTAGGCGGCCGCGCGGGCCTCCTCGGTCGGCTGAACCTGGATGTTGCGGTAGCGGTTGATGCCGGTACCGGCCGGGATCAGCTTGCCGATGATCACGTTCTCCTTCAGGCCGATCAGCTTGTCGGAGCGGCAGTTGATCGCCGCGTCCGTCAAGACACGCGTCGTCTCCTGGAAGGAGGCCGCCGACAGCCACGAATCGGTGGCCAGCGACGCCTTGGTGATACCCATCAGCACCGGGCGACCGGAGGCGGGCTCGCCGCCCTCGGCCACCACGCGACGGTTCGACGCCTCGAAGTCGGCGCGCTCGACCAGCGAGCCGGGCAGGAACTCCGTCGCGCCCGAGTCGATGATCGTGACGCGGCGCAGCATCTGCCGCACGATGACCTCGATGTGCTTGTCGTGGATGGACACACCCTGCGACCGGTACACCTCCTGGACCTCCTGGACCAGGTGGATCTGCACCTGCCGCGGACCCATCACGCGCAGCACCTCGTGCGGATCGGCCGAACCCTCCAGCAGCTGCTGACCGACCTCGACGTGGTCGTTGTCGGCGAGCAGGCGCTCGGAGCCGTCGTCGTGCTTGAACACCCGCAGCCGCTGGCGCTTCGACAGCTTGTCGTAGAGCACCTCGTCCGAACCGTCGTCCGGAATGATGGTGATCTTGTAGAAGCGGTCGTCGTCCTCGAGCCGCACGCGACCCGACACCTCGGCGATGGGCGCCTTGCCCTTCGGCACCCGAGCCTCGAAAAGCTCCTGCACGCGAGGCAGACCGCCCGTGATGTCGTCACCCGCGACGCCACCCTGGTGGAAGGTACGCATGGTCAGCTGGGTACCGGGCTCACCGATGGACTGGGCGGCAACGATACCCACCGCTTCACCGACGTCCACGAGTTTGCCGGTCGCCATCGAACGGCCGTAGCACATCGCGCAGACACCGGTGCCCGAGGTGCAGGTCAGCACGGACCGCACCTTGACCTCGGTGACGCCCGCCTCGAGCAGCGCGTCGATCGCCGGATCGCCGATGTCGTGGCCCTTCTCGACCACCACGTTGCCCTTGGCGTCGACGATGTCGACGGCCGCGGTACGGGCGTAGGTGCTGGTCTCCACGTGCGGGTCACGGATCAGCGTGGCTGGGGCGCCACCCACCCCGCCCATCTTCTCCGCGATACGCACGGTGATACCCCGCTCGGTGCCGCAGTCCTCCTCGCGGACGATGACGTCCTGCGACACGTCCACCAGACGACGGGTCAGGTAACCCGAGTCGGCGGTGCGAAGCGCGGTGTCGGCCAGGCCCTTTCGCGCACCGTGGGTGTTGATGAAGTACTCCAGCACCGTCAGGCCCTCACGGAAGGAGGACTTGATCGGCCGCGGGATGAACTCACCCTTCGGGTTGGTCACCAGACCCTTCATGCCCGCGAGGGTACGAGTCTGGGTGAAGTTACCCGTGGCGCCCGAATCGACGATCGTGATGATCGGGTTGTCGGCCGGGTAGTGCGCGCGCAGCGCCTTACCGACCTCTTCGGTGGCCTCCTGCCAGATCTTCACCAGCGCGTTGTTGCGCTCCTGGTGGTCGAGGGCACCGCGCTGATACTTCTTCTCGATCTGGTCGGACTGCTGCTCGTAGCGCTCCATGATGTCGGCCTTCTCCGGCGGAACGAGCACGTCCGACATGGAGACGGTGACACCCGAACGGGTGGCCCAGTAGAACCCGGCGTCCTTGAGCTTGTCGACGGTCTGCGCGACCACGATCATCGGGTAGCGCTCGGCGAGGTCGTTGATGATCGCCGCCTGCCGCTTCTTCGGCATGATCTCGTCGATGAACGCGTAGTCCGCCGGCAGCAGATCGTTGAACAGCACCCGGCCCAGCGTGGTCTTGGTGGTCCACGCGTCGCCGCGCTGCCAGCCCTCCGGGAACAGCTCCGCCTCGACGTCCTTGGGCGGACGCTGGTCGGTCAGCCGCACCTTGATCAGCGACTGCACGGTCAGCTCGCCGCGGTCCACCGCCATCTGCGCCTCGGCCGGCGAGGAGTACACGCCGAACTCCGGCTCGTCCTTGGTGGCGGCGCGGTACTCGCCCACGGCACCCTCGACCTGACGGGTCAGGTAGTACAGGCCGGTCACCATGTCCAGACGCGGCATGGCCAGGGGGCGGCCGGACGCCGGGGACAGGATGTTGTTCGACGACAGCATCAGGATGCGCGCCTCGGCCTGCGCCTCCGCCGACAGCGGGAGGTGCACGGCCATCTGGTCACCGTCGAAGTCGGCGTTGAACGCCTCACACACCAGCGGGTGCAGCTGGATTGCCTTGCCTTCCACCAGAAGTGGCTCGAAGGCCTGGATACCCAGCCGGTGCAGGGTGGGCGCGCGGTTCAGCAGCACGGGGTGCTCGGCGATGACCTCTTCGAGGACGTCCCACACCTGGGCGCGCTGCCGCTCGACCATCCGCTTGGCGGACTTGATGTTCTGCGCGTGGTTCAGGTCGACCAGGCGCTTCATCACGAACGGCTTGAACAGCTCGAGGGCCATCAGCTTCGGCAGACCGCACTGGTGCAGCTTCAGCTGGGGGCCGACCACGATGACCGAACGGCCGGAGTAGTCGACGCGCTTACCGAGCAGGTTCTGGCGGAACCGGCCCTGCTTGCCCTTGAGCAGATCCGACAGCGACTTCAGCGGACGGTTGCCCGGTCCCGTAACAGGTCTGCCCCGACGTCCATTGTCGAACAGGGCGTCGACCGATTCCTGCAGCATCCGCTTCTCGTTGTTGACGATGATCTCGGGCGCGCCCAGATCGATCAGTCGCTTGAGGCGGTTGTTGCGGTTGATGACGCGGCGGTACAGGTCGTTCAGGTCGGAGGTCGCGAAGCGGCCACCGTCGAGCTGCACCATCGGCCGCAGCTCCGGCGGGATCACCGGAACCGCGTCGAGCACCATGCCCATCGGCGAGTTGCCGTTGGTCTGGAACGCGGCGACGACCTTCAGGCGCTTGAGGGCGCGAAGCTTCTTCTGCCCCTTGCCCGTCCGGATGGTCTCGCGCAGGTTCTCGGCCTCGGCCTCGATGTCGAAGTTCTCCATCAGCTTCTGGATGGCCTCGGCACCCATCGCGCCGGTGAAGTACTCGCCGTAGCGGTCCTGCAGCTCGCGGTAGAGCACCTCGTCCACGATCAGCTGCTTGGGAGCCAGCTTGGTGAAGGTGCTCCAGATCTCGTCGAGCCGGTCCAGCTCGCGCTGGGCCCGGTCGCGAAGCTGACGCATCTCGCGCTCGCCGCCGTCCTTGACCTTGCGGCGGACGTCGGACTTGGCGCCCTCGGCCTCCAGCTCGGCGATGTCGGCCTCGAGCTTCTGGGCGCGGGCCTCCAGGTCGGCGTCGCGCTGGTCGGCGACGGCCTTCTTCTCGACCTCCATCTCCGCCTCGAGCGTGGACAGCTCGTTGTGGCGCAGATCCTCGTCGACGGTGGTGATCACGTAGGCGGCGAAGTAGATGATCTTCTCGAGATCCTTCGGCGCCAGGTCCAGCAGGTAGCCCAGACGCGAGGGCACACCCTTGAAGTACCAGATGTGGGTGACGGGAGCGGCCAGCTCGATGTGGCCCATCCGCTCGCGGCGCACCTTGGCGCGAGTCACCTCGACGCCGCAGCGCTCACAGATGATGCCCTTGAAGCGCACGCGCTTGTACTTGCCGCAGTAGCACTCCCAGTCCCGGGTGGGACCGAAGATCTTCTCGCAGAACAAGCCGTCCTTCTCCGGCTTGAGCGTGCGATAGTTGATGGTCTCCGGCTTCTTCACCTCGCCATAGGACCACTGGCGGATGTCTTCGGCGGTGGCCAAGCCGATCCGGAGTTCATCGAAGAAGTTGACGTCTAGCACGTAACTTCCTTTCCCCTGTTCGGGTTGAGTATCGAGCAAAATTCGCTAGGTTTTCCGCGTTCCGGGGAACACTGCCCCCGGCCACAATTCGTGGCCGGGGACCGAATCGGCTCACTGCGCCAGGTCGTCGACCGTTGCAGCCTCGTTGCGGGACAGGTTGATTCCCAGGTTCGCCGCGGCGCGCTCCAGGTCCTCGTCCTCGCCTTCACGCAGTTCGATCGCCGCGCCGTCGGAGGACAGCACCTCGACATTGAGGCACAGCGACTGCAGTTCCTTGAGAAGCACCTTGAAGGATTCGGGGATGCCCGGCTCCGGGATGTTCTCGCCCTTGACGATCGCCTCGTAGACCTTGACGCGGCCCACCACGTCGTCGGACTTGATGGTGAGCAGTTCTTGCAGGGTGTAGGCGGCGCCGTAGGCCTGCATGGCCCAGCACTCCATCTCACCGAAGCGCTGACCACCGAACTGCGCCTTACCACCCAACGGCTGCTGGGTGATCATCGAGTACGGACCCGTCGACCGCGCGTGAATCTTGTCGTCCACCAAGTGATGCAGCTTCAAGATGTACATGTAGCCCACCGCCACCGGATACGGGAACGGCTCACCCGAACGACCGTCGAACAGCGTGGCCTTGCCGTCGGCGTTCACCATCGCCTCACCGTCGCGGTTGGGCAGGGTGGACCCGAGCAGACCGGTCAGCTCGTCCTCCTGGGCGCCGTCGAACACCGGGGTGGCGATGTTGGTATCGGGCTCCTGGCCCCACATCTCCTCCGGCAGGTTCTTCGCCCAGTCGGGGTCGCCCTCGACCTTCCAGCCCGCCTTGGCGACCCAGCCGAGGTGGGTCTCCAGGATCTGGCCGATGTTCATACGACGCGGGACACCGTGGGTGTTCAGGATGATGTCGACCGGGGTGCCGTCGGGCATGAACGGCATATCCTCCTTGGGGAGGATCTTGCCGATGACGCCCTTGTTGCCGTGGCGTCCGGCGAGCTTGTCACCGTCCTGGATCTTGCGCTTCTGCGCCACGTACACGCGGACCAGCTCGTTGACACCCGGGGGCAGGTCGTCGTCGTCCTCGCGGGAGAACACCCGGATACCGATCACCTTGCCGGACTCGCCGTGCGGCACCTTCAGCGAGGTGTCACGCACTTCGCGCGCCTTCTCACCGAAGATCGCCCGCAGCAGGCGCTCCTCGGGGGTCAGCTCCGTCTCGCCCTTCGGCGTGACCTTGCCGACGAGGATGTCACCGTCGCGGACCTCCGCGCCGATACGCACGATGCCCCGCTCGTCGAGGTCGGCGAGGACCTCATCGGAGACGTTCGGGATGTCGCGGGTGATCTCCTCGGCACCCAGCTTGGTGTCACGGGCGTCGATCTCGTGCTCCTCGATGTGAATCGAGGTGAGGACGTCCTCTTCCACCAGACGCTGCGACAGGATGATCGCGTCCTCGTAGTTGTGACCCTCCCACGGCATGATCGCCACGAGCAGGTTCTTGCCGAGCGCCATCTCACCGTTCTCGGTGGACGGACCATCGGCCAGCACCTGGCCCTGCTCGACCCGCTGGCCCTCGTCCACGATCGGACGCTGGTTGGCGCACGTGCCCTGATTCGACCGCGAGAACTTCCGCATGCGGTAGCTACGGCGCGTGCCGTCGTCGTGCATGACGGTGATGTAATCGGCCGAAACCTCTTCGACCACACCGGCTTTCTCGTTCACGACCATGTCGCCCGCGTCGACCGCGGCGCGCAATTCCATACCGGTGCCGACCAGCGGCGACTCGGCGCGAATCAGCGGCACGGCCTGCTTCTGCATGTTCGCGCCCATCAGGGCACGGTTGGCATCGTCGTGCTCGAGGAACGGAATCATGGCCGTCGCGGCCGACACCATCTGGCGCGGCGAGACGTCCATGTAGTCGACCTCGTTCGGGACGACGTACTCCATCTCCTCGTTGCCGCGGCGCGCGAGGACGCGCTCGTCGAGGAAGTTGCCGTCGGCGTCGACGGCGGAGTTCGCCTGGGCGCGGACGTGGCGGTCTTCCTCGTCGGCGGTCAGGTAGACGACCTCGTCGGTCACCTTGCCGTCGACCACCTTGCGGTACGGCGTCTCGATGAAGCCGAACGGGTTGACCCGCGCGTACACCGACAGGGTGCCGATCAGGCCGATGTTCGGGCCTTCCGGCGTCTCGATCGGGCACATGCGGCCGTAGTGCGACGGGTGCACGTCGCGCACCTCGAGGCCGGCGCGCTCACGGGACAGACCGCCCGGACCCAGCGCCGACAGGCGGCGCTTGTGGGTCAGGCCCGACAGCGGGTTGTTCTGATCCAGGAACTGCGACAGCTGCGAGGTGCCGAAGAACTCCTTGATCGCGGCCACGACGGGACGGATGTTGATCAGGGTCTGCGGTGTGATGGCCTCGACGTCCTGCGTGGTCATGCGCTCGCGCACGACGCGCTCCATGCGCGACAGGCCGACCCGGATCTGGTTCTGGATCAACTCGCCGACGGTGCGCAGGCGACGGTTGCCGAAGTGGTCGATGTCGTCCACCTCGACCGCGACCTCGACGCCGCCCGGGGCGGTCATCTCGCGGTCGCCCTGGTGCAGGCGCACCAGGTACTCGATGGTCGCGACGATGTCCTCGCGGGTGAGCACCGAGCCGGTGATCGGCTCGCCGGCGTTGAGGCCCAGCTTCTTGTTGACCTTGTAACGGCCGACGCGAGCCAGGTCGTAGCGCTTCTCCTTGAAGAACAGGTTCTCCAGCAGGGTCTGCGCGGACTCCTTGGTCGGCGGCTCGCCCGGACGCAGCTTGCGGTAGATGTCGAGCAGCGCCTCGTCCTGGCCGGCGGTGTTGTCCTTCTCCAGGGTGGACATCATGATCTCCGAGAAGCCGAAGCGCTCGGCGATCTCCTCGGTCGTCATGCCCAGCGCCTTCAGCAGGACGGTGACCGGCTGGCGCCGCTTGCGGTCGATGCGCACGCCGACGGTGTCGCGCTTGTCGACGTCGAACTCCAGCCACGCGCCCCGGCTCGGGATCACGCGGACGCTGTGCAGCAGCTTCTCCGTGGCCTTGTCGATGGACTCGTCGAAGTACACACCGGGCGAGCGAACCAGCTGCGAGACCACGACACGCTCGGTGCCGTTGATGATGAACGTGCCCTTGTCGGTCATCATCGGGAAGTCGCCCATGAAGACCGTCTGCGACTTGATCTCACCGGTGTTGTTGTTGATGAACTCCGCGGTGACGAACAACGGCGCCGCGTAGGTCATGTCCTTGTCCTTGCACTCTTCGATGGAGGCCTTGACCTCTTCGAAGCGTGGATCGGAGAAGGACAGGGACATCGAGCCCGAGAAGTCCTCGATCGGCGAGAGTTCCTCGAGCACCTCCTCGAGCCCGCCGAACGGGTTGACGTCGCCACGGGCGATCGCCTTCTCCCGCCAATCCGGCGAACCGATCAGCCAGGCGAACGAATCGGTCTGTAGATCGAGAAGACCCGGAACCTCGAGAGGCTCGCGGATCTTCGCGAAAGACACCCGCTTCGGGGCTCCGGGGATACCGGCCTTGGTCTGGGTGGAGACTGCCAAGATGCGTCCTTCCAGCACCTCACGCGCGTCCGGGTGGTGTCAGTACGTACGTGACACCACTCGACCGTCGCTTGTCTGCTACGAATTCCGCTGGTTACGACCCGAACGAAACCCGAACAGCAAAGAACGGAAGTAACACCTCGACGGTGGAACTTTCGTGATGCGATCAAGGTAAGGACAGGAGGCAGCCAGCGCAAACTCCAAACCTACACCCATACAGAGAGGGTGTCAAAGTACCATCCGAACCGTGTTTCGGACGGCTGGCGCGCCGAGGACCCCATCACGCTGGCTGCGTTCGAGCCTTCGGCGGCGAATCCACCCGGGCCCGGAGGCCCTGTGGCAGCTGCCGCTGTTGTGAATAGCGTGACTGGTCGGACGAAACTCGTCAAGTGTAGGAGGGGGCAAATCCCCTGTTGATTCCGTTGTGCATGCAACCGTAATTGCAGCGAATCGCAGGTTGAGCAGGGAAGATTGCTGATCGATTGCTCAGCGGTCGGCGATTTCACTCGCCAGCCAGTGGCCGTCGAGCTTCTCCATGCGCAGCACGATCGGACCCGACGCGCTCTCCTGCGGAACGTTGTTCTTCGTAGCGCTCACCGTCAGGTTGACCAGCAACTCCGCGCGGTCGTCGGTGAGCAAAGTCACACCAATGGGGTCGGCTGTGGCTTGCGCGGTCGACTGCGCCTGCTGGATGGCCGAGACCGTGGTGTCGGCGAACTTGTCGAAATCGGCGAGCATCTTGCCGGTGACGACGCCGTGCACGGCATCCTTGTAGCCGCCGATGGTCTTCACGTCGTAGGAGTAGAGCGTCTTCAGCGCGTGGTCGGCCGCGGCGGTGACCTCCTGCGTCGCGCGCGTGTCGACGTAGGCGTCGTTGCCGTCGGCCACGCCGGGACGGAAGGCCGCTACCGCGGCGAAGCCGCTGAGCAGCACGGCCGCGACCAGCAGCGCGGCCGCGAGGCTCCAGGAGGAGCGCAGCGCGCGGGCATCGGGCCACCGGAACGACGGACGGCGGTCACCGGCCGAGGAACCGGCACCCGACGAACGGTCGGCCGTCGACCGGCGGGTGCCGGAGACGGACCGGTCCGCTGCGGACTTACGATCCGAGCGACCCTCCCGCGGAGAACGATCGACGGGCCGGCGGACCGTCCGTTGCGTGGTCACCGAGGTCCGATCGGATGGGCGCAGGCGGTTCGAGACCTTGTTGACGGGTCGGCGCGAAGTCATGACGGCTACCTCCTACGATCCCGGCTGACCCGGTTGGGCGGGCGGCGCGGGCGCCTCGCTCGGCGCGGGAGCGGGCGCCGGGGCGCCGCCGGGCTGCCCGGGGGCGCCGGTCAGGTCGGGGGCGTTCAGCGGGACCATCTGCCCCAGCGAGTTCGCCTGTTCGGTCTTCCACACGTCGCCGGCCTTGGCCATGTCCAGCGTCCAGGTCGCGCGGAACGACTGCACCGGCACGTTGGGCGCGGTCTGGGTCAGCTGCAGCACCACGATGGCGGAGGCCTTGTCGCGCTCGCTGTCCAGGGAGTTCAGCGACGCGCCCAGCACCTTGGCGTCGATCTTGGTCTTGGAGTTCTGCGCGGCCTGCTTGATGCGGTCGCGGTTCTGATCGAGCTGGGCGAGCATGTCACCGGTCATCGAAGACTTCATCAGATCGATCGAACCGTCGATGTTGTCGGGGTTCATCGAGGACAGGTTGATGGCCGCCTGCCGCGCCGCGTCCAGCGCGCTGTCGCGGGCATCGGCGCGGGGACCGTCGGTGAACCAGGCGGCGCGCGCCCAGCCGACGCCGAACCAGGCCGCGGCGACCACCGCCACGACCAGCCACACCGCAGCTATCGCGGTGATCACCGTGCGCAGCGTCGTGGCGGACGCGGCATCGGCCGTGCGCTCCGTGGACGGAGGCGCGACCGGCGCGGCAGCTTCCGCCGCGGTCGGCGACGGCTGGTCGGTCGAATCAGAACTCACAGCGACACCCTAGCGTCGTATTCGCGATCACCGCTTCGGGGTCACCCCGATGAGGGGGGCCAGCTGGGCGGCGACCGGATTCAGGTTCAGCTTGTCCGGGTCGGTCTTCGGCGTGGCATCCCACGGCTGCGGGATGCTCGGATCGGCCAGATCCGCCCGCTCACCGCCGCGCACCGCGGTCGGATTGCCGAATGGCACAGTGCATTTCGCGTCGGTGTTGAACGGGAAATCGTCGCGGGTGTCGTCGAAGTTCGGGTTCTGCGCCTTCATCTGTTCGAGAATCCGCTTCGTGCCCTCGTAGCCGACGGTACAAGCCGGTGGGTTGTTGGTCTCGAGTACCAGCCCGAAGTGGCTGGTGTTGTCGCCGGGCGCGGTCGCCGAGCCGCCGATCGACAGCAGCGGCAGCATCTGCACCAGCGGTTTCAGCGCGTAGTACTTCGGCGAGATGGCCAGCAGCAGCGCACGCAGATTGGTCAGATCGGTGGTCAGCGCCGCGCCGCTCTCGTCCAGCAGGCCGCCGACGGCGTTGCCCGCGTCGGCGCCGGTGCCGATCAGGCGGCGAATGTCGGGATCGTTGGCGCGCAGCTGCACGGCCAGCTTGTCCAGGCCGTCGCTGAAGCGGCGGATCGCCGGCGACTGCTCGGCCTGGGTGCCGAGCACGGTCTGCGCGTCCCGGATCAGATCGACCGTCTGCGGCAGCGCCTCGACGCCGGTCTGGCTGAACTTGTTCAGCGAGTCGACCAGCACACGCAGGTTGTCGCCCTGCCCGTCGAACGCCTTGCCCAGCTCGGTGATGGTGGTGGACACCGCCTGCAGATCCGTCGTGCTCGCGAAACCGTTGACGCTGGCGAGCAATTCCTCGACCCGGATCGGCACCTCGGCGCCGTCGATCACCGAGCCGTCCTTCAGATACGGGCCGCCCGAGGAGCTCGGCACCAGATCCACGTACTGCTCACCGATCGCCGAGCGGTTGGCCACCACGGCCTTCGCCGTCTGCGGCACCTTCGGCTTGCCCGAATCCAGCTCCAGGTAGATGACGACTCCGTCGGGCGTGATGTCGAGGGAGTCGACCCGGCCGACCGGGACGCCGCGGTAGGTGACCTCGGCCCCCTTGGACAGGTTGCCGGTCTCCTTCGCGGTCACCTTCACCTGGTATTGGCCGAAGCCCAGCATGTGATCGAACTTGATGTACTTGCCGCCGACGAACACGACGCCGAGCACCGCGATCACGACGAAGGCGATCAGCTGGTAGCGCACCAACTTGCTCATCGCGGCTTCACTCCCAACTGCTCCAGGATCGAGCCGATCGGATCACCCGGCCCGGTGGCCGGTGCGACGACGGTCGGCGGCAGCGGCAGCAGCGACACCGTCGGCCAGCCCGGACGCGGGCCGTTGCCGTTGTAGTACGGATTGGTCGGGTTCACCGGCACCGGCGGCCCGTACCGCGGCGGGACGTACACCGGATCCGGTTTGCCCACACCGAGATTCGACAGCGTGGTGCCGATCTGCAGATCCACCGACAGCCAGGTGTTGACCGAGCCGCCGATCGCGGACTTGATCGCCTCGTCCGGGAAGGGGTAGGTCGGGATGAGCGGGAACGCGGTCACCAGGTCCGGCGCCGAACGGCCCAGCTCCTGCAGCGTCGGGCGCAGCGCCTGCAGGTCGCGGATCAAATTCTCCTTGGACCGGTCGAGCACGTCGAAACCGGCTTGGCCCACGCGATCGAGTTGCTGCAGCAGCCCGATCAACTGCGGGCGCTGCTCGTCGAGCACCTTGATGCCGGCGGGCAGCTCGTCGAGGATCTTGCCGATCTGCTCGGTCTGCTGGCCGACCCGCGACGACAGCGTGCCGAGGCCGTCCAACGCGTGCTGGATCTCGCCGACCTGGTCGTTCAGGCCGTCGATCAGGAGGTTGGCCTGGTCCAGCAGCGAGCGCACCTTGTCCTCGCGACCGGCGAAGGTCTTGTTCAGCTCCGACACGATCGGCTGCAGCTGTGCCACCCCGCCGCCGTTGAGCAGCAGTGACAGCGCGCCCAGCACCTGCTCCACCTCGGTGGCGTGCCGGGTGCGCTCGGTCGGGATGACGGCGCCGTCGGCCAGCGTGCCGGTGGCCGGTTCCTGTTTCGGCACAGACAGTTCCACGAACTTCTCGCCCAGCAGGTTCGACTGCTTCACCTCGGCGTGCGCGTTGGCGGGCAGCTTCACCGACGAGTTGACCAGCGTGCGGACGTTGGCGGTCCAGCCGTCGGGCGCCACGTCGATCTTCTCGACCCGGCCCACGGCCACACCGTCCACCTTCACCGCCGACTGCGGCACCAGATCGAGCACGTCGTCGAATCGGACGTCGATGTGCATCGGGTGCTCACCGACGTCGGCGCCGCCGGGTAGCGGCACGCTGTAGATGCCGTCGGAGGCGCAGGAGGTGACCAGCGCCGCCGAGATTCCGAGCACGGTGGCGGCCGCGCACCCGCGGACGAATCGGATCGTCATCGCGTCCCACCTTCCTGCTGAGACGGCGGCAGCTGATCCGACGGCGTGCCCGGCACCGTGCCGGGGACGGGGGCCCGCTGCTGGTTCTCCCCGCTGAGGATGCCGAACGGCAGGATCAGCGACGGGGTGGACACCCCGGCCTTGACCTGGTCGGTGATCGTCTTGCACTGATCCAGGATCGGGCGCAGCTGCCGGCTGATCGCGTCGAATTTCGGGTCCCCGGGCCGCAATTGGCCGAGATCGAGCATCTTGCAGACCGCGCCGAACGGGTTCTCCAGATCGGTGAAGTTGGCGCGCATGTCCAGCGTGCCGGACTCGCCGTTGTGCACGTTGATCAGGTTGCTCAGCGCCAGCGGCAGCACCGGCAGCAGGGCGGCGACATCCTGGCGCTGGTCGGACAGGGTCTGGGTCAGCTTCGTCAACGCCTCGGCGTTCTCCGCGATCAGGCCCCGGTTGTCGTCGATGAACCGGGCCACGTCGCCGAGCCCGATCGACAGCAGGTGCAGGGCCTGGCCGAGGTTCTGGCGCTCGTCGGCGAGGAAACCGGCCAGATCCGCCAGCTGCGTATTGAATTGACGCACCTGCTGGTCGCTCTCGGCGAGTGTGCGCACGAAGATCTGCAAATTCTTGACGGTGTCGAAGATGTCGCCGCGCGCGTCGGACAGATATCGCGCCGCGTACGAGAGCTGGGTCAGGCTGTTGCCCAGCGCCGCACCGTTACCGGCGAGGTTCGCCGCCGAGGTGCGCGCCAGCTCGTTCAGCGCGCCGTCCTTGTTGGCGCCGTCGGGGCCCAGCGCTTCGGACAGCTGCGCGATCGACTTGTAGAGCCGGTCGACCTCCACCGGAGTCGCGGTGCGCTCCTTCGGAATCGTCGCGGTGCGCGGCATCTTCGGTCCGCCCTTGTAGACGGGCGTGAGCTGGATGTAGCGGTCCGACACCACCGACGGCGTGATCTGGGCGGCCTTGGCGTCGGCCGGGATGTCGTAGTTCCGGTCGACCCGCATGGTGACCTTCACCTGCTCACCCGCGGGCTCGACCGAATCCACCTTGCCCACCGGCACGCCGAGGATGCGGACGTCCGAGCCCTCGTAGATGCCGATCGACTTGTCGAAGTACGCGGTGATCTTGGTGGTGTTGTAGTTGTCGAACAGCCACCACAGCACACCGGCGAGCACGACCACCACGACCAGAGCCCCGGCGACCAGCATCTTGGTGCCGCGGCCGGCCTGCCGGAACGCGGTCAGCGGATCCCGGCGGGTGCCCACCGAACGAGACGCCGTCATCAGTAGCCTCCCAGATTCCGGATCGGCGGACGATCGCCCGGGATCTCCGGCAGCGCCGGCGGGGTCAGGTTGACGATCACGGCGTCGAACCAGCGACCGGTGCCGAGCACGTTGGCGTACAAGCCGTAGAACGGCGCGGCCAGCGTCAGCGTCTTGGAGATGTTCTGCTGGTTGTCGTTGAGCATGTCGATGGCCGACTTCAGGTTGGTCAGCGCCGGGCCGATCTGCTCCTCGTTGTCGTGCACCAGGGCCGTCAGCTCCGCGGCCACCGTCCTGGCGCCGGTCAGCAGCTGCGAGATGGCCTGCTGGCGCACATTCAACTCGGCCAGCAGTTCACCGCCGTTGGCGAGCAGACGCTCGAATTCGGCGTTGCGGTCGGCGAGCACCTTGGTGGTCTTGTTGGTCGCCGCGAACAACTGCTTCAGCTGCTCGTCGCGCTTGGCCAAGGTCTCCGACAACCGGCCGATGCCGTCGATGGCGCCGCGGATCTCCGGCGGGGTGCCCGAGAACGCGTCCGACAGCACCCGCATGCTGGCGGCCAGCCGGCCGGTGTCGGTCTGCTCGAGATCCTTCGCGACCTCCTGGAACGCCTCGGTGACGTCGTAGGGAGACACGGTGCGCGACAACGGAATCGGCTTGCCCGGATCGGCGACGTGCGACCCCTTCGGGTCCAGCGCCAGGTACTTCTGGCCGAGCACCGTCTTGATCTGGATCGAGGCCGTGGTGTCGTCGCCGACCCAGGCGTCCTTGGTGCGGAAGTCCACCAGCACCTTGTCGCCGTCCAGGCGCACGTCGGCGACCGAGCCGACCTTCACACCGGCGATGCGGACCTCGTTGCCCTTCTTGAGCCCGGCCGCCTCGGAGAACTCCGCGGTGTACTTGGTGCCCGCGCCGATGAGCGGCAGCCGGTCCAGGAAGAACACCGACACCGTGATCAGCAGTACGAGGAACAGGCCCAGCCCGCCCATGAAGGCGGGGCTGCGCTTACCGGTCAGTTGCCGGTCGTCCATCAGCGGCCACCCTTCCCATGACAACGCGGGGCCGGGTTGGTGTAGAGCGGCTGGTTCACCGTCGGCAGATCGGTGATCGCGGCCGGCATGTTCAGCTGCGGCGCGTCCCTGGTTCCCGGCCCGGCGACGATATCGATGCCGCACAGATAGAACTGGAACCAGGAGCCGTAACTCGCGGCGCGGCCCAGCTTCTCCATCTTGATCGGCAGGTTCCCCAAGCCCTCGTTCACCTCGTCCGACCGATCGTTCAGGGTGCCGGTGAGCTGGTTCAGCCCGGCGATCGAACCCTGCAGGGTCGGGCGGGTGGGCACCAGCAGATCGGCCGTGGCCGAGGCCAGGTTGCCCAGCGACTGCACGGCCGAGCCGATCGTGCCCCGCTCGGCGTTCAGTCCGCTGACCAGCGCCTCGGTATTGACGATGAGATCGTCGAGTTGGCCGTCGCGCGAATTGATCGAGTCCAGCACGGCATTGAGGTTCTTCACGATCTCGCCGATCACCGCGTCCTTGTCGGCGATCTTGTTGGTCAGGCTCGCCGTATTCGACACCAATTCGGTGATGGTGCCGGACTCACCCTGGAAGACCTGGATGATCTCGTAGGACAGCTTGTTCACGTCGTCGGCCGACAGCGTTTGGAACAGCGGGCGGAAACCGTTGAACAGCGTGGTCAGATTCAGCGCCGGGCGGGTGCGGTCCAGCGGGATCGTGCCGCCCTCGTTGAGTTTGCGGCCCTGCTGCCCGGTGCCCTGCTCGAGCGCGATGTAGCGCTGGCCGACCAGGTTCCGGTAACGGATGGTGGCCGTGGTCGAGGCGGGCAGCCAATCCCGGTCGGTCAGTTGGAATTTCACTTCGGCCTGGTTGTGGCCGACCACCGACACCTTGGTCACCTTGCCGACCCGCACACCCGCGATGCGCACCTCGTCGCCCTTGTTGAGCGAGGTGACATCGGTGAACCGCGCCTTGAATTCCGGACCGCCGCCCGAATAGTTGGCGATGGTGACACCGAGCAGCGCGGTCGCGAACAGCGTCACCACGATGAAGATGGCGAGTTTGGTCAGCGGTCCGCCGAGCCCACGTAGATTGCCGCTCACTTCACACTCACCTCGCTTCCGCGCAGGGCCGGCGCGCCGATCCGGGTCACCCAGCTCGGCACCTGATCCGGCGAAACCCCGTTGGCCGCACCATAGATCGCGCCCAGGGTGTGCTGTTCGGCCGGGGAGCCCGCCAGGGTGGGGGCGGCCTGCCCGCCGTACACCGAGAACTGGGCCGGGGGGACCTGGCCGATGTCCGGGTCACCCGGGTTGCGGCTGGGTGGCTGATAGGAGCCGTCGTTGGCCGAGCCGGTCGGGTACTGGCCGGAGTCCACGCCACCGGGGAACTCCGGGAAGCACACCGGCGGGCGCTCGTCGAGCCAGCGCGGCTCGTCCTGGTTGGGCAGGTAGCGGCCGCGGGTGTTGGTCAGCATGATCGACACCCGCGAGCCCGGCAGGTCCGTGCCCTTGCCGAAGATGTTGTCGATACGCGGCTTCAGCTGCGCGAAGTTCTTGAACGTGCACGCGAAGGTAGGCGAATAGGTGCCCAGCAGTTCCAGCGCGGTGCGCGAGTCGGCCGCGATATCGATGATGTTGTCGTGGTTGGCCAGCAGGAAATCGGCCGTCTGCGCCGAGGTCGGCGTCAGTACCGCGTACAGCGTGTCGAGCTGGGTGCGCTTCTGCACGATGGTCGCGTTGAGCGCACGCAGGTTGTCGAAGGCGTCGACCAGTTGCGGCAGCGCGTCGGAGTAGGTGTCGGCCACGGTGGCGAACTGGCGGATGTCGTCCTGCAGGGCCGGCATCACGCCGTTCAGGTCGCGGAAGATGGTGTCCAGCCGGTCGATCGTGTGGCCCAGCTCCTCGCCCTGCCCGCCGAGCGCCTGCGACAGCGCGCCCAGCGTGGAGGCCAGATATTGCGGCGGAATGGATTGCAGCAGCGGTAGCACCGAGTCGAGCAGCTGGCTGACCTCGACGGCGTTGCCGCTGGCATCCTGCTGCAGGGTCATGCCCGCTCGCAGCGGCTCGCCACTGGGCTGCTCGGGCCAGACCAGTTCCACGTAGCGCTCGCCGAACAGCGTCTTGGGCAGCAGGCGCGCGGTCACGTTGGACGGGATCTTCTTCGCCTTGTCCGGGCTCAGCGACAGGTGCAAGGTGACCTTGCCGCCCGCGGACTCGCTGGAGCGGACCTCGCCCACATTGACGCCGCGCACCTTCACATCGGCGTTGCGCGTCAACGCGTTTCCCACGGTGTCGGTGACCAGGTCGACCTTCACCGTCTTGACCCACACCTTGTTGTAGGCCGCGATCGTGGTCGCCAGGAACAGCGCCATCACCACGAAGAACAGCAGACCGAGAGTGCGCACCCGGATCTTCTCCGTGGAGCGCCAGAACTGCACCCCGTTCATCCGGCCACCCGCACGGTAGTAGTCGTTCCCCAAATAGCAAGACTGAGGAAGAAATCCAGAATGTTGATCAGCACGATCGAGGCCCGCACCGCACGTCCGACCGCCACGCCGACACCGGCCGGACCGCCGGTCGCGGTGAAGCCGTAGTAGCAGTGGATCAGGATGATGACGAACGCGAAGACCAGCACCTTGAGGAACGAATACAACACGTCCTCGGGTGGCAGGAACAGACTGAAGTAGTGGTCATATGACCCGGTCGATTGCCCGTTGAACCACACACTGATCTGCCGCGAGGCCAGGAACGTGCCCAGCAGGCCGACGATGTACAGCGGGATCACGGCGGTGAAACCGGCGATCACGCGGGTGGTCACCAGGAACGGCACCCCCGGCACCGCCATCACCTCGAGCGCGTCGATCTCCTCGGAGATCCGCATGGCCCCGAGTTGCGCGGTGAAACCACAGCCGACCGTCGCCGACAGCGCCAGCGCCGCGACGAGCGGGGCCAGCTCGCGGGTGTTGATGTAGCCGGTGAGGAATCCGGTCAGCACGCCGCTGCCCAGCGCGTCGAGCGCCTTGAAACCCTGCAGGCCCACGACCACGCCGACCGATGCCGACATCATCACGACCACGCCGATGGTGCCGCCGATCACCGCCAGGGCGCCGGAGCCGAAGGTCACCTCGGCCAGCAGCCGCATGACCTCCTTGCGGTAGTGCACCACCGTGCGCGGAATCCACGCGATGGCCTTGGAGTAGAACGACATCTGATCGCCGGCGCGATCGATCACGTCGACCGGTCCGCGCAGCATCCTGCCGACCCGGCGCAGCTGCTTGGCGAACACCGGGGAACGCTGTGACACCACCATGGGTCAGGAGCCCTTGGCCGGGACGACCTGCAGGTACACCAACGTCAGAATCAGATTGACGAAGAAGAGCACCAGGAAGGTGATCACCACGGATTGGTTCACCGCGTCACCCACTCCTTTCGGTCCCCCCTTCGGATGCAAACCCTTGTAAGCGGCGATAACTCCCGCGATCAGTCCGAAGATGATTGCCTTGATCTCGCCGATCCACAGGTCGGGCAGTTGGGCCAGCGCGGAGAACGAGGCCAGGTAGGCGCCCGGCGTGCCGCCCTGCAGCAGTACGTTGAAGCCGTAGCCGCCGCAGATGCCGACGACCGACACCAGACCGTTGAGCAGCACGGCGACCAGCATCATGCCGAGCACGCGCGGCACCACCAGCCGCTGCACCGGGTCGATGCCCAGCACCTCCATCGCGTCGATCTCCTCGCGGATGGTCCGCGAACCCAGATCGGCCGCGACGGCCGAGCCGGCGGCGCCGGCGATGATCAGCGCGGTGACGACGGGAGCGGCCTGCTGGACGGTTGCCAGCACACTGGTGGCGCCGGTGAACGCCTCGGCGCCGAGTTGCTTGATCAGTGAACCGGTCTGCAAAGCCACAACGGCGCCGAACGGGATTGCCACCAAGGCGGCAGGGAGAATCGAGACGCTCGCGATGAACCACGACTGCTCGACGAACTCACGCCATTGGAAGGGCCGGACAAACGTTTTGCGCGCGACATTGATGAGCAGCGCGAAGATGTTGCCAGCCTGGGCAAAACCCGACTCGACCGGAGTGCGCAGCCGCGTCAGGGTTTGATTCACGGCTGCGTATGTTACCCGTTGGTTGGGTTGTGACGCACGGTGGTGTCGTACGCGCCGCCCTGATATTCCGGAGTATTGCCGGTGTAGGCCGGTAGGACTTGTGTATCGCCGTTCTCGTTCATCGATTCCTGGATGGCGACCTGCGCCGCGTGCGGCAGGGTGTGCATGATCTCCAGGACCCGGTGGCGACGGCGCTCCACGGCCTGCCGGAACGGCATTCCGGGCGTGGCCTTCATCTGCGGGATGATGCCCTCGACCTCGTCGGTGCCGTTGTCGTAGTGGCCGGCGTCGGCGAGCGCCTGCTCGCGCGCCATCTGCGCCTCGTCCTTCTCCTCCGACATGCCGATCGGACCGACCATGCGGCCGTTGAGGAACTGCTTGACCACCGGCTCGTCCGAGGTGAGCAGCACCTCGCGCGGGCCGAACATGACCAGCTGCCGACGGAACAGCATGCCGATGTTGTCGGGCACGGTGCGGGCCAGGTTGATGTTGTGCGTCACGATCAGGATCGTCGCGTCGATCTGCGCGTTGATGTCGATCAGCAACTGCGAAAGATAGGTCGTGCGAACGGGATCCAGGCCCGAGTCCGGCTCGTCGACGAGGATGATCTGCGGGTCCAGCACCAGCGCGCGAGCCAGGCCGGCGCGCTTGCGCATACCACCGGAGATCTCACCGGGCAGCTTGCCCTCGGCACCGAGCAGACCGGTCAGCTCGAGCTTCTCCATGACGATCTTCTTGATCTCGGATTCGCTCTTCTTGGTGTGCTCGCGCAGCGGGAAGGCCACGTTGTCGAACAGATTCATCGAGCCGAACAGCGCGCCGTCCTGGAACAGGACGCCGAACAGTTTGCGGATCTCGTAGAGTTCCTTGTTGGAGCAGGTGGTGATGTCGGTGCCGTCGATGAAGATCGAACCGCGCTCCGGGCGCAACAGCCCGATCAGCGACTTCAGGAACACCGACTTACCGGTACCGGAGGGGCCGAGCAGCGCACTGACTTCCCCCGGAGGCAGCGTCAGCGTGACATCCTGCCAAATCCGCTGCGAACCGAAAGACTTGGTAACAGCTTCGGTCCTGACCTCGACGCCCACGCCAACCTCCACGAATTCTTCAGACGAGCGCCCGAGCGGCTACGTCACGGCACGGCATTACCAGCGGTATGTGACGCGGCACACTGGGGTGCGGTCACTGTATCGCATGCCGCCAGTCTGGGACAGACTACCTGACTCGTCGGTAGAAACTTTGTCACCGACCACTGCGGCGAGCACGGCCGGGAAAAGACCGAAAGCGGGCGGTTCCACCGGGAACCGCCCGCTTTCGAAAAACGGTGCGACCGTTATTACTTGACGGACACCTTGGCGCCGGCCTCTTCCAGCTTGGTCTTGGCGGCGTCGGCGGCCTCCTTGGCGACCTTCTCCAGGATCGGCTTCGGAGCGCCCTCGACCAGGTCCTTGGCCTCCTTCAGGCCCAGGCCGGACACGATCTCGCGGACGACCTTGATGACCTGGATCTTCTTGTCGCCGGCACCCTCGAGGATGACGTCGAACTCGTCCTGCTCCTCGGCGGCCTCGGCCGGGGCGCCGGCGGCGGCGCCACCGACAGCGGCGACGGCGACCGGAGCCGCCGCGGTGACCTCGAACTTCTCCTCGAACTTCTTGACGAAGTCCGACAGCTCGAGCAGGGTCATGCCGCCGATGGTCTCCAGCAGCTCGTCAACGTTGGCCATGATGGCTTCCTTTCAGTGATGTCTCGGGTTGGGGGAACGACTTATTCGGCATCGGCGGCCGGGGCGGACGCGTCGCCCTCGGCGCGCTTCTTGTCCTCGAGCGCGGCGAACAGGCGAGCCACCTGGCCAGCGGGCGCGGCGAACAGGCCGGCCGCCTTGGTCAGGTTGCCCTTCATGGCGCCGGCCAGCTTGGACAGCAGCACCTCGCGCGACTCCAGGTCGGCGATCCGCTCGACCTCGGACACGGACAGCGGCGCGCCGTCCATGTAGCCGCCCTTGATGACCAGCGCCTTGTTCTCCTTGGCGAAGGTCTTCAGCGCCTTGGCTGCCTCGACCGGCTCACCGCTGATGAAGGTGATGGCGGTCGGACCGACGAACAAGTCATCCAGGCCTTCCACGCCCGCCTCGGCGGCGGCACGCTTGACCAGGGTGTTCTTGGCGACGGAGTACGTGGCGTTCGCGCCCAGGGCCCGGCGCAGCTCGGTGAGCTTGCCGACCGACAGACCACGGTATTCCGTGATCACGGTGGCGGTGGAGCCCTTGAACTGCTCGGTGATCTCCTCGACCGCGTCGACCTTCCAGGTCTTTGCCATACTTCGCCTCCTCTCTGGATGGTCGGTTCGTTGCGAACTACCGACTCCGCTGGAGGAGAAGCGCCCCGGCGACAAAGCTGACGCCCCGGACGCAGAGGTTCCGGGGCGTACAAGAAAAGGGCGCGAGTGAACTCGCACTATTTCCCTACCTCGGTTCTCCCTGCGTGGGCCGCCGGCAATATCGCCGGACCTTCGACTGCCCGAGGGCAGCGACCAACGGTCTTCGGTAGAACTATGGGGGTTGATCGCCGAACCAGCCGACGACCGTTGTCCAGAATAACCGAACCTCCGCCCATCTGCCAAAACGGGTCCGGGAAAGCCGAAGGGCCGGCACCGCTGGCGGTACCGGCCCTTCGAAACCTGTTGCGCTGCTACGCGTCCTCTTCGGTGAGGTTTCGGGTGCGGTTCGGGTCCACCGGGATGCCCGGGCCGGTGTTGGTCGAAATCGTCACCTTCTTGACGTAGCGGCCCTTCGCGGTGGAGGGCTTGAGGCGCAGGATCTCCTCGAGGGCGGCGCCGTAGTTCTCCACCAGGTTCTTCTCTTCGAAGGAGGCCTTGCCGATCACGAAGTGCAGGTTGGCCTGCTTGTCGACGCGGAAGTTGATCTTGCCGCCCTTGATGTCGTTGACGGCCTTGGTCACATCGGTGGTGACGGTGCCCGTCTTCGGGTTCGGCATCAGACCGCGGGGGCCCAGCACGCGCGCGATGCGGCCGACCTTGGCCATCTGGTCGGGGGTGGCGATCGCGGCGTCGAAGTCCAGCCAACCGCCCTGGATACGCTCGATCAGATCCTCGGCGCCCACGGCGTCGGCGCCGGCGGCCTCGGCCTCGGCGGCCTTCTCACCGGCGGCGAACACGATGACGCGCGCGGTCTTACCGGTGCCGTGCGGCAGGTTGACGGTGCCGCGCACCATCTGGTCGGCCTTGCGGGGGTCGACACCGAGACGGACGGCGACCTCGACGGTGGCGTCGGTCTTCTTGGTGGCGGTCTCCTTCGCCAGCCGGGTAGCGGCCAGCGGCGAGTAGAGCTGAGCGCGGTCGACCTTGGCGGCCGCCTCGAGATAAGCCTTGCTTCGTTTTGCCATGATTCTCTGTCCTGTTCGTGGTTCAGACGTGGTTGTCGGGACTGGCCGTCCCTCCCACCTGGAGCCTCACTCGGAGATGGTGATGCCCATCGAGCGAGCGGTGCCCGCGATGATCTTCGCCGCCTGATCGATGTCGTTGGCGTTCAGGTCTTCCTGCTTGGTCTTGGCGATCTCGCGGATCTGGTCCATGGTGACCGTGGCGACCTTGTTGCGGTGCGGCTCGGGCGAACCCTTCTGCACACCGGCGGCCTTCAGCAGCAGCTTGGCGGCGGGCGGAGTCTTCAGCTTGAAGTCGAACGAGCGGTCTTCGTAGACCGTGATCTCGACCGGGATGACGTTGCCACGCTGCGACTCGGTCGCGGCGTTGTACGCCTTGCAGAACTCCATGATGTTGACGCCGTGCTGACCGAGCGCGGGACCCACCGGCGGAGCGGGGTTCGCCTGACCGGCCTGGATCTGGAGCTTGATGAGCCCAGAGACCTTCTTCTTCTTGGGGGGCATCTTTCTTTCCTTGGTATAGGTTCCTTACGGATTTCCGCAAGCCTGCTCCGGGGACGCGCCCCGGAAGTCCTTAGATCTTCGCGACCTGGGTGAACGCGAGTTCGACCGGGGTCTCGCGACCGAAGATCGACACCAGCACCTTGAGCTTCTGCTGCTCGGCGTTGACCTCGGAGATGCTGGCCGGCAGCGTCGCGAACGGGCCGTCCATGACGGTCACCGACTCGCCGACCTCGAAATCGACCTCGATGGCGGGCTTCGGCGCGGCCTCGGTGGCGGACTCGGCGCCGGTGGCGGCGCTCGCCGCGGCGGCCGGCTTCTTCTGCTGCTGGTCGGCCGGGATCAGGAACTTCACCACGTCGTCGATGGACAGCGGCGAGGGACGCGAGGTGGCGCCGACGAACCCGGTGACGCCGGGGGTGTTGCGCACCGCGCCCCAGGACTCGTCGTTGAGGTCCATCCGCACCAGGATGTAGCCGGGCAGCACCTTGCGCTGCACGTTCTTGCGCTGGCCGTTCTTGATCTCGGTGACCTGCTCGGTCGGCACCTCGACCTGGAAGATGTAGTCCTCGAGGCCCAGGTTCTGCACGCGGGTCTCGAGGTTGGCCTTCACCTTGTTCTCGTAGCCGGCGTAGGAGTGAACGACGTACCAGTCGCCGGGGGCGCGCCGCAGCGCGGCCTTCATCTCCGCGACCGGGTCGGCGGGCTCTTCGGGCTCTGCCGGGCTCTCGCCGTCGGTGCTAGCGTCCCCGCCGTCGGCCGGCGCGGAGTCCGCAGAGTCCGTGACGGCCTCGGCGGTGGTCTCGTCCACCACGTCCTCGACCGGGAACTCTTCGGTTGTGCCGTTCTCCGGGGTGCTCACTGGGGCACTCGCTTCCTGTGTCGTCACTAACTTCCTCTGCGTGCCGGAGGTGAATCCGGCGGATGGTGCCGTCCCGGCCCGACCGAAATCGGGCTCGACCGGAACGGGTACCGGCGCCGCGGGTCAGCTAGCCGAACAGCCAGTCGACACCCTTGATGAACGCCACGTCCAACCCGTAGATGAACGCGACCATGAAGACCACGAACACCAAGACCACGCTCGTATAGGTGACCATCTGCTTGCGGTTGGGCCAGATCACCTTTCGGAGTTCCGCGACCACCTCACGCAGGAACTTCACCAGACGCTTGAGCGGATTCGACGAACCCCGCGCCTTGTTGTCCGCCGACTTGGACGTCTTGCGGGCCGAATCGGCACGCTCGATCGTGGCGACCGCGCCCGTATCCGTCCGCGAGGACGAGGTGCGAGCCCGACGAGCCGACCGCTTACCGCTCGGTCGACTCACCGCGGTGTCATCGTCATCGGACGCATGCGCGCCGTGGCGAATGTCCCGCTCGTCGCTCACGCCCACTCCTCGCTGTCGTCGCTGGCATCCAGTGCAGGGGCGACAGGACTTGAACCTGCAACCTGCGGTTTTGGAGACCGCTGCTCTGCCAATTGAGCTACGCCCCTTCGGCTGGACGTTCTCGCTATCCAGCACCGTTTCTCTTCAGTTGTGCCCGGGTATCACACAACACGCGCGCCACTCCGGCGATGCCGGCCCCGACGGTTTCCCGTCCGGAACCAGCCCCTTCAGAGCAGCGCGCAGCGGCTGGTGACCCCAGAAACCCGAGTGTACGTTACCGATCCTCGGGACCGCCAATCGGGTCCGGCCGGGGCCGCCGGATCACACCAGCTGCACCGTCGCGGTCGCACGCCCGAAGATCTTACGCCCCTCCGATTTCGCGACGATCGCCACGACGGCCGTGCGCGATTCGGGGTCCACCGACTTCACCTTGCCGGTGTACTCGATCTCGGCCGGGCGGTCGGCGGGCACGTAGACCGGGCTGGTGAACCGGACGTTGTACTCCTTGACCGCACCCGGGTCGCCCAGCCAGGACGTGACGAAGCCGCCACCCAGGCCCATGGTCAGCATGCCGTGCGCCACCACGCCGTCCAGCCCGACGAGCCGCACGACGTCGTCGCTCCAGTGGATGGGGTTGGCGTCGCCGGAGACACCGGCGTAGTTGACCAGATCGCCGCGGGTGAGCCGGACGATGCGCGGCGGCAGCTCGGTGCCGACGGCCACGTCCTCGAACTTCAGTCCGCGCTTACCCGGCGCGGGGGCGGAGTCCGGAACGCGAGGCTCCGGCGGCGGGGTGGACGCCGCGCCGGTGCGCGGCCGGTGCGCGGGCGCCTCGCCGATGCCGTGCATGAGCACGTTGCGGACGGCTTCGCCCATGCTCGGGTCGATCTCGGCGCCGCTGCGGCCGACGAGCGTGGTGTAGGTGGTCAGCACCAGCTCGTCGTTCTGCGCGGTCACGATGTTCTTGGTGACGATCATGTCGGCACCGCCGGGGGCCTGCCGGAACGAGTGCAGGTACACATCGCAGACGAGCTGGTCGCCGACCCGGATCGGGCGGTGGAACTCCAGGATCTGGTCGGTCTGCATGATCTGGCTCAGGTCGTAGCCGGTGACGACCTGCTCGAACAGCTTGCGCTGGGCCAGAATTCCGACCAGGGAGATGAAGGTCAGCGGCGCGACCAGACCGTCGTGGCCGTACTCCTGGGCGATGTCCTCGTCCCAGTGCACCGGGTGGTAGTCCTGCACGGCGCGGGCGTACTCGCGCACCTTCTCGCGGCCGACCTCGTAGTAGTCGTCGACGCGGTAATGGTGGCCGACCATGGCCGCGGCGTGGGCCGCGGGGTCCAGCGGCTCGCCGTTCGCCGCGGCGGTGGACTGAACCGTTTCGACATCGGTACCGGTGTTGATTGTCACGGAAGGCTGTCCCTATCTGACCCCACTACCGGGAGTCGGCTGAGCGCTCACCACCGCACTTACACCAAGTGCCGGAGCGGCGAAACCTGCTCCGGCACTTTAGACCAACGCGGCAGCGTGCACGCGTGGAGATATTTAGCGAGACTCGCGGTGGGCCCGGTGGGTGCCGCAGTTCGGGCAGAACTTCTTCAGCTCGAGGCGGTCCGGGTCGTTACGCCGGTTCTTCTTGGTGATGTAGTTGCGATGCTTGCACTCTTCGCAGGCCAAGGTGATCTTTGGCCGGACATCGGTGGACTTCGCGGCCACGATATGCCTTCTTTCCGGTCAACCTAGAGGGTCAATCAGTATGGGTAGCGATGGCCGGACTCGAACCGGCGACACAACGATTATGAGTCGTTTGCTCTACCGCCTGAGCTACACCGCCATATGCGCGGTACTGCGGAGGTGCGGCCCGGCTCTCGATTCTGGTGCTCAGAGTGCCGAGTCGGTCACCACCGGCAATCCGGCGAGCCCCCTAACGGAATCGAACCGTTGACCTTTTCCTTACCATGGAAACGCTCTGCCGACTGAGCTAAGGGGGCGCGGCTGCTCGCGCTCCGTGTGACGATCTCTCGCACCCGGGGCGCTGAAGCCTTGAACGAGGTTACACACCCGACCGCGTGGTTACCAAATTGGCTGGTCAACCCCTACGAACCGCCCGGAAACGACGCAGGCCCGCCCCGGATGCGGGGCGGGCCTGGAAGGGTGGCGGATGAAGGATTCGAACCTCCGAAGCTTTCGCGGCTGATTTACAGTCAGCTCCCTTTGGCCACTCGGGCAATCCGCCTGGTCGCGCTCGAATCAGCGCGCTGAGCAGAATACAACGACCCGGGCCCCCGGACGCAAACCGGCTGGCCAAGCCGATGCCCGCGCGACTAACTTCGGGGGTTCGGGGTAGAAGTTCTCTGCTACCGGAACGTCCGGAGCGCAATCTCAGACAGGAGCGCAGGGTGGCCGATTCGTCATTCGATGTGGTGAGCAAGGTCGATCGGCAGGAGGTCGACAACGCGCTCAATCAGGCGGCGAAAGAGCTGAATACCCGCTACGACTTCCGCGGTACCGGCGCGAGCATCGAGTGGTCCGGCGAGGAGAAGATCGTGGTGTCGGCCGAGTCCGAGGACCGGGTGAAGGCCGCGCTGGAGGTCTTCAAGGAGAAGCTGATTCGCCGCGACATCTCACTGAAGGCCTTCGACGCCGGAGAGCCGCAGGCCTCCGGAAAGGTGTACAAGATCACGGGCACGCTCGTGCAGGGCATCTCCACGGAGAACGCGAAGAAGATCGCGAAGAAGATTCGCGACGAGGGCCCCAAGGGTGTCAAGGCCCAGATCCAGGGCGAGGAACTCCGCGTGAGCAGCAAGAAGCGCGACGACTTGCAAGCCGTCATCTCCCTGCTCAAGGGCGCCGACTTCGATGTGGCCCTGCAGTTCGTGAACTATCGGTAAGCCCCCGGCGAAAAGCACGCCGGGGATGAAGTAGGACGGCGCCGGGGATGAAGTAGGAGGGCACGCCGGGGACGAAAGTAGGACGGCACGCCGGGGACGAAAGTAGGACGGCACGCCGGGGATGAAGTAGGACGGCACGCCGGGAGGGCGTAGGCGGCATGCCGGGGAGGAGAGGTGGGAAGGCGCACTGCCGCTAGCGGGCGCGCGGCCCTCCCGCCATCTGTTCCAGGCGGGCGATGCGTTCGCCCATGGGCGGGTGGGTGGAGAACCAGCGGGCCATGCGGTCGCCGGCGCGGAACGGGTTGGCGATCATCAGATGCGACTGGGAGGTCAGCTGGGGTTCCGGCGGCAGCGGGGCCGCCTGCGTCCCGCGTTCCAGCTTGCGCAACGCCGACGCCAGGGCCAGCGGGTCGCCGGTCAGGGCGGCGCCGTCCTGGTCGGCCTGGTATTCGCGAGAGCGGGAGACAGCCAGCTTGACCAGGGTGGCGGCGATCGGGCCCAGCAGCGAGACCAGCAGCACGCCGAGCAGGTTCGGCCCCTCGCCCTCGCGGTTGCCACCGCCGAACATACTCGCGAAGAAGGCCAGGTTGGCCAGGCCGGAAATGACGGCCGCCATCGCGCCGGCCACCGAGGAGATCAGGATGTCGCGGTTGTAGACATGCGACAGTTCGTGCCCGAGCACCGCCCGCAGCTCGCGTTCATCGAGGATCTGCAGGATGCCGCTGGTACAGCAGACCGCGGCGTGCCGCGGATTGCGGCCGGTGGCGAAGGCGTTGGGCGCGTTGGTCGGGCTGATGTACAGCCGCGGCATCGGCTGCCGCGCCGCCGTCGCCAGCTCGCGCACGATCTTGTAGATGACCGGGGCCTCCAGTTCGGAGACGGGCTGCGCGTGCATCGCCTTCAGCGCCAGCTTGTCGCTGTTGAAGTACGCGTACGCGTTCATCCCGACGGCCAGCAGGATCGCGATCACCAGGATGGTCGGATTGCGGAACATCGCCCCGGCGAACACGATCAGCGCCGACAGCCCGACCATCAACCCGAACGTCTTCAGTCCGTTACCGAACCCACCGTGCCCGTGCATCGCACTCCTTCACGCCCCCGTTCTCGATTGCGTTACAGCTGGTCAACGACGGAGGGCGGGACGAAGGTTCCGGGCCCCGGCTGTGAACTACCCGACCCGCTCGATGGTGTAGCGGACCAGGCGTTCCAGCGCCTCGTTGGCGGGGCCGCCCGGCAGCGCGGACAACTCCGCGTGCGCGATGTCGGCATAGCCCTGCAGTTTCTCCTTGGCCAGCACCATGCCGCGGGAGCGTGACAGCAGCTCCAGCGCCTCGGTGACCTCCGCGTCGGTTTCCAGCGGGCGGGCCAGCAGCTTGCGCAGCCGGTCGCCCTCGGCGCCCTCGTCACGCAGCGCGTACAGCACCGGCAGCGTGTGCACGCCCTCGCGCAGATCGGTGCCGGGGGTCTTGCCGGACTGCTCGGACACCGAGGCGATGTCGATGATGTCGTCGGAGATCTGGAAGGCCGTGCCGACCGCGTCGCCGAGGCGGGCGAGCCGCTCGACGTGTTCGGGCCCCGCGCCGGAGAAGGTGCCGCCGAACCGGCCCGCGGCGGCGATCAGCGAGCCGGTCTTCTCCCACACCACCCGCAGGTAGTGTTCCACCGGGTCCTGAGATTGCTTGGCCCCCATGGTTTCTCGCATCTGCCCGGTGACAAGTTCGGCGAACGTCTCGGCGATGACGCGGACGGCGTCGGGGCCCAGCGTGGACACCAGCCGCGAGGCGTGGGCGAACAGGTAGTCACCGGCGAGGATCGCAATGCTGTTGCCCCAGCGCGAATTCACGCTCGGGGCGCCGCGGCGCATCGACGCCTCGTCCATCACGTCGTCGTGGTACAGGGTGGCCAGGTGCACCAGTTCGACAACGGTGCCGGCGGTGATCAGATCCGGGTCGGTGGGGCGCGGACCCAGCTGTCCGGTGAGGATGGTGAACAGCGGGCGGAAACGCTTGCCACCGGCCTTGGCCAGGTGCAGCGCGGCCTCCTGTAGGAACTCCTCCCCGTCCGACAGCTCACTGATCAGTAGCTTCTCGACCTCCTCCAGACCGTTGCGCACGGTCGAAGCGAGTTCGGCATCGCCGAGATCGACCCCGGCGACCACGGTGGTCTCATCGGTCACAGACGATGCACTCATGCCATCTCCCACTGCCGGTTCCGTCCCCACACCCAAGAACCTAGCGTGTCGGGGATGACGTGCCCATGAACGGAGTCACTCTGGGACGAATCAGACAGCCGGCGCGGCCCGGAACGTGCGGCGCCTTCGACACCCCGGAGCCGTACTGCAAGTATTGAGCCCATGGGTGCAGGGGATGCCAGTACCGCGAGCGGCGACGTCACGCCCGCCCACGCCGATGTGGTGGTGGTCGGCGCGGGCCCGGCGGGCTCGGCCGCGGCCGCCTGGGCCGCCCGCGACGGACGCGATGTGTTGCTGACCGATGCCGCGGTGTTTCCGCGCGACAAGACCTGCGGCGACGGACTGACTCCGCGCGCGACGGCCGAACTCGAGCATCTCGGGCTGGGCGAGTGGCTGCGCGAGCACACCGTCAACCGCGGCCTGCGCATGACCGGATTCGGGCGCGAGGCGCTGCTGACCTGGCCGGGTGGTTCCTTCCCCGGCTACGGAAGTGCCGTCGCCCGTACCGAACTCGACGACAAGCTGCGTGCGACGGCGGTGGCGTGGGGCGCCCGCATGGCCGAGGGCGTACGGGTTGTGGACGTCCTCCGCACGGGCGATCGGGTCACCGGGGTCACCGTGCGCACCGAATCCGGCACGCGGGACATCACCTGCCGCACCCTGATCGTCGCGGACGGGGTGCGCTCGCCGGTCGGGAAGCTGCTCGGGCGGACCTGGCATCGTCGCTTCGCCTACGGGGTGGCCGCGCGCGCCTACATCAAGTCGGCCCGCAGCGACGACCCGTGGATCACCTCGCATCTGGAGTTGCGCGACGCCGACGACACCCTGGTGCCCGGTTACGGCTGGGTGTTCCCGCTGGGCAACGGCGAGGTGAACATCGGCGTCGGTTCGCTGGCGACCGAGCGGCGGCCGTCCCACATCGCATTGAAACCCCTACTGCAGCACTATGTTTCGCTGCGACGTCCGGAGTGGGAGTTCGAGGGCGAGACGCGCGCGGTCGCCTCGGCGCTGCTGCCGATGGGCGGCGCGGTGTCCGGGGTGGCCGGGCGGAACTGGGCGCTGGTCGGCGACGCCGCCGGCTGCGTGAATCCGCTCAACGGCGAGGGTATCGACTACGGCTTGGAGGGCGGCCATCTGCTGGCCGGTCTGCTCGACGAGCCGGACCTGACCACCCTCTGGCCGGACCTGCTGCGCGCCCGCTACGGCCGCACCTTCTCGGTGGCCCGCCGGATCGCCGCGCTGGCCACCCATCCGCGCATGGTGCCCACGGGCGGGCCGCCGGTGATGCGGTCGAAGTATCTGCAGCGCACCGCCGTTCGGGTGATGGGCAACCTGGTCACCGAGGAGGACGCCGACCTGACCGCCCGGGCGTGGCGCCTGGCGGGCCGCGGCTCGATGCGATTCGACGATCTACCCCCCTTCACCTGAGTTCTCCCGCTGTCCTTGTCAGTCCTTCGAGTCTTGTCAGTCCCTCGAGCGAAGATCAGAGGGTGAGCGACCGCCGCCCCGACCCGCCGCTGGAACTGCTACCGCATCTCCGTCGGGCACGCGACCATGCCGACCGCCACTACGCCGCGCCTCTGGATCTGGACGGCCTGGCCGCCGCCGCGGGCGTGTCCAAGTACTACTTCCTGCGCTGCTTCGCCGCCACGTACGGCAAGACACCCGCCGTCTACCTGGCCGAACGCCGCATCGAACGTGCCCAGGACCTCCTGCGGGCCACGAACATCACCGTCACCGAGGCGTGCCTGCTGGTCGGATACACCAGCCTCGGCTCGTTCAGCCGCAAATTCACCGACCTGGTAGGCATGACCCCCTCCGCCTACCAGGCCAAATTCGCCGCCCAGGGCGCCCCCATGATCCCCGGCTGCTACGTCTTCATGCACGGCCTCTCCGACCGCAGACAACAGGACCACTAACCAACCACACGAACACCCCCCGCTAGGTTTTCGGCGCGGCTCGGTTTTCGGGTGCCGCTGCGCAAGCGACGAAGGAGCCAGCAGCGGCACCCGAAAACCGAGCCACAAGGGCGCCGAAAACCCGCCGAAGCGAAGCGGAGGCCGAAAACACAGCAATTTCGGAGAAGTCTGGGCCGAGGCTCGGTCCATAGGCTTGCCGCATGGCAACCATCACGAACGTCTCGCTGGTAACCGTGTACGTCACCGACCAGACCGAAGCCAAGCAGTGGTACATCGACAAGCTGGGGTTCGTCGAATCCGCGGATGTGACCATGGGCGACAACGGCTTCCGCTGGGTCACCGTGGCCCAGCCCGACCACCCCGAGCTGGAGGTGACCCTCATGGTCCCCGGTCCCCCGCTCGACGACACCCTCGCCGAGGCGATCCGCCGCTCCCTGGCCAACGGAACCCACGGCGCGCTGGGCCTGAACACCGACAACTGCCAGAAGACCTACGAGGAACTCACCGCCAAAGGCGTCGAATTCGTCCAGCCGCCCGCGCAGCGTCCCTACGGCGTGGAAGCCGTCATGCGGGACAACTCCGGTAACTGGCTGGTGCTGGTCGAGAAGCGCGAATTCGACCCGGCCACCGCGGAGTGGGGCGAGGGCTCGAACTGAGCACACGCCCCACCGGCGAGTCAGGCGTCGGCCGTGGTCGCCAGCCAGTTCTCGATGAACTTGCGCTCGCTGTCGACCACCCGCTGCTGCAGGTTCTCCGCGAGCGGCTCGATGGCGCCGCCCACCAGCGGCACCTTCACCGAGACGGTCCCGGCGACCTCGATCTGCGACCCCTCCGCGGTGGGCCGCAGCAGGTAGGTCCCCGACATCTCGGTGGTGATCCCCGTGGAGGCGCCGACGAAGGTCCCCTTCGCGGTATCGCCGTCGAGCGCCGCCCAGGTGTCGGTGCGCTCGAGCAGCAGCTCACTCTTGAGCACCTTGCGCACGATGGCCGGGATCTTCTCCTCCCGCGCGCGTTCGGTCATGTGCACGCGGATGGTGCCCGGCCCGTCGGGGTGGGACAGGTCGAGCGTGGCGGTCCGGGCGCCTTCGAATCTGGCCTGCCACATCTCGTCGCTGGTGATCGCCCGGTGAAGCTCCTCGACCGGGACGGTGTATGACACGGTGAAGCTGAATTTTCGGGACATGGGCGCACACGGTATCCGAGCGATGCAATAGCCTGGTGCGGTGTCGGAAACCACCCAGTCTGATCAGCTGCGGGGACGCCGGATCGGGCTGCCCGACGAGCCTCCGGCGCGGCATCGGCGGGCCCGGATCGGTGTGGTGGTGGCGGCGACGGCCGTGAGCGTGCTGGCGGCGCTGCTGGTGCTGGCGGCCTGGCGCGACGACATGTTGATCAACTCGAACAAGGGCGTGACGAGCGCCGAGGTGTTGTCGGCCGGGCGGCTGCGCTCGGCGGTCACCTATGTCACACCCGACGGCGTGACGCGCAATCCCAAAGTGGGCGTGCTGTATCCGACGAAGCTGACCGCCGGTGAGCGGATCAATGTCGAATACAGCAAGCAGGACCCGGAACTGGTGCGGGTGGCCGGGCGCGACGCGCGGGTGGCCATCATTCCGGCGTTGTCGGTGATCGTGGTGGCGTGGCTGCTGGCGCTGCCGGTGCTGTGGCTGCTGCGCAGGTCGGAGCGGCGCGCCCCGGCCTGAGCGCCGCGGCGTCGTGCAGTGTTCGCCCGAACTTCGTGCGCGTGTCACATCGGCGTGGCGGGTTCGCGTCGTGCGGGATTCACACTCGGACCGTGCGTGTAGCGATTGTCGCGGAGTCGTTTCTGCCGAACATGAACGGCGTGGTCAATTCCGTGCTGCAGGTGCTCGATCATCTGGACCGCAATGGTCATCAGGCGCTGGTGATCGCCCCGGACACGCCGCGGGGGCTGCCGTCCGCGCCGCGGGCGCACGGCCGCTTCCCGGTGCTGCGGGTGCCCGCGGTGATGGTGCCGAAGATCAGCTCGCTCCCGGTGGGGTTGCCGCAGCCGGGAATCACGGCGGCGATCGACGAATTCGGCGCGGACGTCGTGCATCTGGCGTCGCCGTTCCTGCTGGGCGCGGGTGGCGTGGCCGCCGCCGTGCGGTTGGATCTGCCCGCCGTCGCGGTGTATCAGACCGATGTGGCCGGATTCGCCGCCAGCTACGGGCTGGGTCCGGCGCGGCGGGCGGCCTGGGCCTGGACGCGGCGCATCCACGAGCGGGCGGCCCGCACCCTGGCGCCGTCCACGGCGGCCGCCGAAGACCTTGCGCGGCACGGTATTCCGCGGGTGCACCGCTGGGCCCGCGGCGTCGACATCGCTCGCTTCACGCCGTCCGCGCGAGCGGCCGAGTTGCGGGAGCGGTGGTCGCCGGACGGGCGGTTGATCGTGGGGTTCGTCGGGCGGCTGGCGCCGGAGAAGCACGTGGAGCGGCTGGCGGCGCTCGCCGACGACCCGGATGTCCGGCTGGTGATCGTCGGTGACGGTCCGGAACGGGCGCGGCTGGCGCGGCTGCTGCCCACGGCGGTGTTCACGGGGGAACTGGGCGGAGCCGAACTCGCCCGCGCCTACGCGAGTCTGGACGTGATGGTGCACCCCGGCGAGCACGAGACGTTCTGCCAGGGCGTGCAGGAGGCGCTGGCCTCGGGCCTGCCGGTGGTCGGCCCGGACGCCGGCGGTCCCCGCGATCTGATCTCGCACTGCCGCAACGGATATCTGCTCCCGGTGGACCGCTTCGCCGAGCTGCTGCCCAGCGCCGTCGCGGCCCTGCGCGACCCTGACCTGCGCGCCCGCTTCGCCGCCTCCGCCCGCAAATCCGTCGTCCACCGCACCTGGCCCGCCATCTGCGCCGAGCTGATGGGGCATTATGCGGACGTGCTGGGCATCGATCGAGAGGGCTTGTCCCGCACGGCATAACCGCCTGCGGACGGGGCAGAGCGGAAACCGGGCGACTGGGCCGGTCCGGGATAGCAGGCCGGGTACCGAGCCGAGATAGCAGCGCGGGTACCGAGCCGAGATAGCAGGCCAGGCACCGAGCCGAGATAGCAGGCCAGGCACCGAGCCGAGATAGCAGCGCGGGTGCCGAGCCGAGATAGCAGCGCGGGTGCCGAGCCGAGATAGCAGCGCGGGTGCCGAGCCGAGATAGCAGCGCGGGTGCCGAGCCGAGATAGCAGCGCGGGAACGGGTCCGGGTGCCGGACCGAGATGGCGAGCCGAGATAGCAGCGCGGGAACGGGTCCGGGTGCCGGACCGAGATGGCGAGCCGAGATAGCAGCGCGGGAACGGGTGCGGGTGCCGGGCCGGGATGGTGGGCGGGGATGCCGGGCCGGGATGGTGGGCGGGGACGCCGGGCCGGGATGGTGGGCGGGGCGGAAAATCGGTGGCGGGCGGGTGGGGCGGCCGTTTAGTGTGGCGCGCATGGGAGGTCCAGGTGTGAACGGGGCGTGCGCGGTCGGCGCGTACTTCGTGCGGCTGCGCGCAGCGGCCTGGACCCTGCCCGCGCGGCGCACCGTGCTCCACTGATCCGGAGTTCTTCCTGACGGCCGATCGGCCGCGTGCTCGCGTGTCCCGGCATGGGTCCGGGCGAATCACACCCTTCTGATTCGACCGCTCCGTTCGGAGGACACCCATGTCCCGTTCACTGTCGCGCGCGCGTCGGGCGCGCGCCACGCTGTCCCAGAATTTTCTCGTCGACGCCCGGGCGGCGGCGATGATCGTGCGCACCGCCGACATCGCGCCGGGCGGCCTGGTCATCGAGGCCGGGCCCGGCGACGGCATGCTGACCAGGCATATTCTCGCCACCGGCAGCCGGGTGCTGGCCTACGAGAAGGACCCGCACTACGTGGGCCGCCTGCGCCGCCGCTACGGCGGCAACGACCGAATCCGCGTGTACCACGCCGATTTCCGCGATGTCCGGCCGCCGCGCGTACCGTTCGCGGTGGTCTCGAACGTGCCGTTCGGCATCACGACCGACATCGTTCGCTGGTGCCTCGCGGCCCGCCACCTGACCACCGCCACGCTGCTGACCCAGCGCGAGTTCGCCCGCAAGCATTCCGGCGACTACGGGCGCTGGTCGAAGCTCACCGTCACCCATTGGCCGTGGGTCTCGATGACCCTGGGTGAGGTGGTCACGCGCAGCAGTTTTCATCCGGTCCCGCGGGTCGATGCCGCGGTGCTGCGGTTGTGCCGCCGCGCGCGTCCGTTGCTGCCCGATGCCGCGGAAGCGGACTACCTCCGCCTGGTCGAACTCGGTTTCTCGGGGCTGGGCGGGTCGGTCGCCGCCTCGCTGCGCCGCGAGTTCGCCGCCGGTGCGGTCCGGCGCGCCTGCGCCGCAGCGGGAATCGCCGACGGCGTACCGGTCGGCCACGTACCGCCCGATGCGTGGACGAGCCTGTATCGCATGCTGCTGTGACGGCACGTTAGTGTCTGATCGTGGCGAAGACAGAGTCGTTCCGGGCCTCGCTGGACAAGCAGCCGCACGAGGTCGCGTCGATGTTCGACGGGGTCGCGAAGCGGTACGACCTCACCAACACGGTGATCTCCGGTGGCCAGGACCGGTATTGGCGATGGGCGACGCGCCGGGCGCTGCACCTGCGGCCCGGCGAGCGGGTGCTGGACCTGGCCGCCGGAACCGGCGTGTCCACGCTGGAGTTCTCGAAGTCCGGAGCCTGGTGCGTCGCCACCGACTTCTCGCAGGGCATGCTCGCGGCGGGCCGTTTCCGGAAGGTGCCCATGGTCGCCGGGGACGCGACCGCGCTGCCGTTCGCCGACGCGGTGTTCGACGCGGTCACGATCTCCTACGGGCTGCGCAATGTCTCCGATCCGGACGCGGCCCTGCGGGAGATGCTGCGCGTCACCAAACCGGGCGGGCGGCTGGTGGTCGCGGAGTTCTCCACGCCGGTCTTCGCGCCCTTCCGCACGCTGTACATGGAGTACGTGATGAAGGCGCTGCCGCGAGTGGCGCGTGCGGTCAGCAGCAACCCGGACGCCTACGTCTACCTCGCCGAGTCCATCCGGGCGTGGCCGAATCAGCCGCAACTGGCGCTGCGCATCGCCGATGCCGGGTGGTCGGCGGTGAAGTGGCGCAACCTCACCGGCGGGATCGTCGCGCTGCATCGGGCGTACAACCTCGGGTAGGGCCTCGGTCGTGATACTGCTCACGTCACTTCGGGCACGGCTCGGATCATCCCGGAAACCACGCTCGACCAGGGGCTGAGCCGATCTCACAGCGACTGCCGGGACGAGTGAGAACTTTCGCAACGTCCCGATAACGTCCGGTAAATCCGGCGCAATCCCGGCTGCGCATCATCGGACTCATGTCGGATGCAGCCGCGGGCAACCCGAGCACGACGAGAACGGCGTGCTCGTATTGCGGCGTGGGCTGCGGCATCGTCGTCGAGACCCGCGCCGACGAGCACGGTGTACCGGTCATCGCGAAGGTGCAGGGCGACAAACTGCATCCGGTCAACGCCGGGCGCCTGTGCACGAAGGGCGCCACCCACGCCGAGCTGATGCGGGCGCCGGGCCGCATGACCACCGCCCATCGCCGGCCCGAGCGCGGGCAGTCGCCGACGCCGGTCCCGGTCGACGACGCCGTCCGCGAAGCCGCCGCCCGCCTGCGGGCGATCCTGGACGAGCACGGGCCGGACGCCATCGCGCTCTACGTCTCGGGGCAGATGTCGATGGAGGCGCAGTACCTGGCGAACAAGCTGGCCAAGGGCCATCTCCGTACCCTGCACATCGAGGCCAACTCGCGGCTGTGCATGGCCGGTGCGGGTACCGGCTACAAACAGTCGCTCGGCGCGGACGGGCCGCCCGGGTCCTACGACGACATCGACCACGCCGACCTGTTCTTCGTGATCGGCGCCAATATGGCCGACTGCCATCCGATCCTGTACCTGCGCATGGCCGATCGCCGCAAGGCGGGCGCGAAGCTGATCGTGGTCGATCCCCGGCGCACCGAAACCGCCGCGCACGCCGACCTTTTCCTGCAGATCGCGCCCGGCACCGACCTGGCGCTGCTGAACGGGCTGCTGCACCTGCTGGTCGACAACGGCGACATCGACACGGATTTCATCGCCGAGCACACCGAGGGCTGGGAGTCGATGCCGGAGTTCCTGGCCGACTATCCCCCGGCCCGGGTCGCGGAGATCACGGGCCTGGCCGAGGACGACATCCGCACGGCCGCACGGTGGATCGGCGCGGCGGGCGAATGGATGTCGCTGTGGACGATGGGCCTCAACCAGTCCACGCACGGCACCTGGAACACCAACGCGCTGTGCAACCTGCACCTGGCCACCGGCGCCATCTGCCGCCCGGGCAGCGGCCCGTTCTCGCTGACCGGCCAGCCGAATGCCATGGGCGGCAGGGAAATGGGGTACATGGGCCCGGGGCTGCCCGGCCAGCGCAGCGTGCTGTCGGCGGCCGACCGGAGCTTCGTCGAGACGGCGTGGGGGCTCGCGCCGGGCACGCTGCGCGCCGAGTCCGGGCCGGGAACCATCGAGATGTTCCGCGGTCTCGCCGAGGGGCGGATCAAGGCGTGCTGGATCGTGTGCAGCAATCCCGTCGCGTCGGTGGCGAATCGCAAGACCGTCATCGCCGGGCTGGAAGCGGCGGAACTGGTGATCGCGCAGGACGTCTACACCGAGACCGCCACCAACGCCTACGCCGACATCCTGCTGCCCGCGACGCTGTGGGCGGAATCCGAAGCGACGATGGTGAATTCGGAGCGCACCGTCACGCTGCTGCGGCGCTCGATCGACCCGCCCGGCGACGCCCGCCCGGACTGGCTGCTGATCGCCCAGGTGGCGACGGCGATGGGTTTCCCGGGCTTCGAGTACGGCTCGAGCGCCGAGGTCTTCGACGAGATTCGCCGATTCGCCAATCCCGCAACGGGTTACGACCTGTCCGGGATCGACTACGACCTGTTGCGCGACGGACCGGCGCAGTGGCCGTGCCCCGACCCGGCCCGCCGCCGCAACCCGATCCGCTACCTCAACGACGGTGTCACCCAGGACTTGTACACCGACGAGTCGGGGCATCGGCCGCGGCTGGCCTTCGCCACACCGAGCCGCCGGGCGGTGTTCTGGGCGCGCCCGCACCTGCCGCCGGACGAGCTGCCCGACGACGACTTCCCGTTCGTGCTCAACACCGGCCGTCTGCCGCATCAGTGGCACACCATGACCAAGACGGGCCGGGTCGAGAAGTTGAACCGGCTCAACGGCGAACCGTTCGTCGAGATGCATCCCGGCGACGCCGAGCGGCTCGGCATCGTGGCCGGTGACCAGGTCGAGATCGCCTCGCGGCGGGGGCGGGCCGTGCTGCCGGCACGGATCAGCGACCGGGTGCGGCCGGGCGACTGCTTCGCGCCGTTCCACTGGAACGACGAGCAGGGCGAATACCTGACCATCAACGCGGTCACCAACGACGCGGTCGACGCCGAGTCGCTCCAGCCGGAGTTCAAGGCCTGCGCGGTCGCGCTGCGCAAGGTGGCCGCCATGCCGGAGCCCGCCACGGGGCAGCCCGCGCTGCCCGCCGCCAACGGCACCCATCCGCTGGCCGCGATGCTCGGCCTGGACACCGCGACGCCGCCCACGCTCACCGAGACCGAGCGCATCTATCTCGGCGGCTATCTGGCCGCGCTGCAATCGCTTCCGGTGCAGGGGCAGCCGGTGCTGCCGGAGGCGGCGCCGCTGTCGCCGCGCAGCCGCCTGTGGATCGACGGGCTGCTCGCCGGAATGTACTCGCGCGCCTCGGAGGTTCCCGACCGGGCGCCCGCGGGCCGCGCGGTGACGGTGCTCTGGGCCTCGCAGACCGGGACGGCCGAGGAACTGGCCGCGGCCGCCGCCGCCCGGCTGGCCGACTCGGGGTACCTCCCCCGACTGCTCGACATGGATTCCTGCGAGCTGACCGACCTGACCGGCGACGCGCTCGTGATCACCAGCACCTTCGGCGACGGCGGGCCACCGGACAACGGCGCGGACTTCTGGGAACGGTTGCGCGACAGCGCGATCCGGTGCCCGGGGCTGCGCTTCGCGGTCTTCGCCCTCGGCGACTCCTCCTACGACGACTTCTGCGGGCACGGCCGCAGGCTGGACCGGATACTGGGTGAGCGCGGCGGCACGCGGCTACTGCCGCGAGTGGACAGCGAACCCGATCACGAGGAGTTGTCGGCGCGCTGGCTCGACGACGTGCTGGCAGCGCTCGACGGCTCCGGACCCGGTGCGCCGGAAGCGGATTCGCAGCCCGGCCCGGCACCGCGGCGCGGGTCGACCATGGTGCTGTCGCGCCCGGCGGCCCCGCCCGCCACCCGCCGGTCCGCGCCGCTGTTCACCCGCAACGCCCCGCTGCACGCGCCACTGGTGCGCAACACCCTGCTGTCGCGACCGGGCGCCGGAAAAGAGGTGCGGCAGTTCGGTTTCGACCTGCGCGGGTTCGAGGCGACCTACGAGGTCGGCGATTCGCTCGGGGTGTGGCCCACCAACGGCGAGGAGCTGGTGGCCGAATGGCTCGCGGCGACCGGACTGGACGGACAGCGCGGCGTCGAACTCGACGCCCGGGACGTGCCGCTGGCACAGGCGCTGCGCACGCACTACGACATCACGAAGGTCAGCCGCGATCTGCTGACCTTCCTCGCCGAGCACAACCCGGATCCGCGGCTGGCCAAGCTGCTGCGCCGCGACAACCGCAACGAGCTGGAGCGTTACCTGTGGGATCGGCAGGCGGTCGACGTGCTGCGCGATTTTCCGGTCCGAGCCGATCTGATCGAATGGCTCGGGGCGCTGAAAAAGCTGCAACCGCGCCAGTATTCGATCTCCTCCAGCCCGCTGGTGAACCCGCACGAGGTGCAGCTGACCGTCGGCGTGGTGCGTTACGGCGAGCGCGGCGGGGTGTGCTCGACCTTCCTCGCCGACCGCTGCGAGGATGCCACCGTACCGGTGTTCCTGCAGCGCGCACCGCATTTCCGGCCGCCGCTGGACCCGAACGCGCCGATGATCATGGTCGGGCCCGGGACCGGGATCGCGCCGTTCCGGGGGTTCCTGCACGAACGCCGCGCGCTCGGCTGCCGGGGCCGCAACTGGCTGTTCTTCGGCGATCAGCACGCCGCGGACAACTTCTACTATCGCGACGAACTGGAGGACATGTTCCGCACCGGTTTCCTCACCCGCCTGGACCTGGCCTTCTCCCGCGATCAGCGGGAGCGGATCTACGTGCAGCACAGGATGATCGAGCACGGTGCGGAACTGTGGGCCTGGCTGCTGGACAACGGGCATCTCTACGTGTGCGGCGACGCCGGGCGGATGGCCCGCGACGTCGACGACGCACTGCTGACCATCGCGCAGGTGCACGGCAAGCTCGACGCCGACGGGGCGCTGGCCTTCAAGAAGCAGCTCGTCGCCGAGAAGCGCTACGTGCGCGACGTGTATTGAGCGCCGCGCCGGGACACCGGCCGGGGTATCGGGCCGGCCGGTGTGACCCGCGATACCGTGGCGGGGGAGGAATCGCCTGCCGGGGCGGGTGAGCACGCCGTCGCACGGCAGGAGGGTCGAGGCGGCAGGCGAGCACGCCCGTCACACGACAGCGGGTCAAGGCGACGAGTGAGCACGCCCGTCACACGACAACGGATCCAGACGGCGGGCGAGCACCCCCATCACACGACAGCGGATTCAGGTGATGGGTGAGCACGCCGTCATAGGGCGGGCGGGTTGAGGCGGGCGAAATCGGGCAGGCGGTAGTACGGGTAGTAGGGGTAGGGCGGGGTTACGGCGCTCGCCTTGTCCAAGCGGGCGATCTGGTCCGCGGTCAGCTGCCAGCCGACCGCGCCGAGGTTCTGACGCAGTTGCTCCTCGTTGCGGGCGCCGACGATGACCGTGGCGACGGTGGGGCGCGTCAGCAGCCAGTTCAGGGCGATCTGCGGGATGGTGCGGCCGGTCTCCGCGGCGATCTCGTCGAGGGCGTCGACCACGTCGTAGAGCAGATCGTCGGGCACGGGCGGGCCCGCCTCGGCGGTCTTGTGCAGCCGGCTGCCCTCCGGAAGCGGTTGCCCGCGACGGATTTTCCCGGTGAGCCGCCCCCAGCCCAGCGGACTCCACACCACCGCGCCCACGCCCTGGTCGCGGCCCAGCGGCAGCAGCTCCCACTCGTAGTCGCGGCCCACCAGCGAGTAGTACACCTGGTGGGCGACATAGCGCGGCAGACCGTAGCGGTCCGCCGCCGCCAGGGATTTCATCAACTGCCAGCCCGCGAAGTTCGACGCCCCGACATAGCGGATCTTGCCCGCCCGGACCAGGTCGTCCAGCGCGGCGAGCACCTCCTCGACCGGCGTACCGGCATCGAAGGCATGCAGCTGGAACAGATCGATGTAGTCGGTGCCCAGCCGTCGCAGCGCGGCCTCGACCGCGCCGATCAGCCGGGAGCGGCCCGAACCGGCCTCGGCCGGGCCGGGACCGGTGGGCAGGGATGCCTTGGTGGACAACAGGACTCGGTCGCGGCGGCCCGCGATCGCCGCGCCGAGCACCTCCTCCGACGCCCCGTCGGAGTAGACGTCCGCCGTGTCGAACATGGTCACACCGGCCTCGACGGCGATGTCGACGAGCCTGCGGGCCTGTCGCGCGTCGGTGTCACCCCAGGCCGCGAACAGTTCGCCGCGCCCGCCGAACGTGCCCGCGCCGAAGCTCAGCGCGGGTACCAGCAGACCCGAATTTCCCAGCCGCCGATACTCCATGACCACTCCTTAAAGGAACTTCAGTTTCATTAACGTCGTCGACAGTACACTGCTTTCAGACCTAATGGAACTGGAGAACCGTTATGACTCAGGACACCGCGAATCCGGGGTACGTCCGCCCGGGCGGTCGTACCGCCCGCGTCCGCGCGGCCGTCCTGCGCGCGGCCGGCGACCTGCTGACCGAGCGCGGCTTCGCGGGGCTGGACCTCACCGAGGTGGCCGCCCGCGCCGACGTCGGCAAGACCACCGTCTACCGGCGCTGGCGCACCCCCGTCGGCGTGGTCGCCGACCTGCTGTCGGAGATGGCGGAAACCTCACTCCCCCATGCCGATACCGGGTCGCTGCGCGGCGATCTCCTCGCCAACGCCCGCCTGGTGGCGCGGACCCTCACCGACCCGCGCCAGGGGCCGCTGTTCAAAGCCCTTGCCGCCGCGGCGACTTGCGATGTCGCCACCGCCGCCGCCCTGCACGCGTTCTACGACGCCCGCCTCACCGAATGGTCCCCGTGCGTCGAGGCAGCCGTGGCCCGCGGCGAACTGCCCGCCGGAACCGACTCTCGCGCAGTCCTTTCCGCCGTCTCCGCCCCGCTCTACTACCGCCTGCTGGCCAGCGGCGACCCCATCGACGACCATGTCGTCACGACCGCCGCCGACGCCGCGGCCCTCGCCGCCCGCGCCGGATTGTTCACCGGCACAGCCTGATCGCGCTCATCGGTCCAGGTCGATGCGTACCGTGAGGAGGTCGGTGCCGAGCATGCGGACGTTCCAGCTGTTGAATCTCGGGAGCCGACGCAGCCGCGCTCGGGCGTCGTCCGCGGGGAGCAGGTACGCCGTGCCGTGGTGCCAGCGGGACCGGTGCCGCAGGCGCACACGGGGATTCGCCTCGATATTGCGAACGTAGTCTGAGGCCAGGCCATGATTGCTGACCAGCCAGAACGAGCCGTCGACCAATCGGCCGCCGACGGGCGTGCGACGTGGCACACCGCTGCGGCGGCCGGTAGTCTCCAGCAGCGCCTGGCCGGGCAGGTGGCCGACCAGGCGGCGCATCAGCGGATTGGCGATGTGGCGGTGGTACCAGCCGACCCGGCGCCGCTTCGTCACTGTCGAATTCATGGTCACACCTCTTATGGGTACCAGCAGTCTCGACAATTCTTATGGGTACCGCTGGTTCCGTCAAGCGCTAGTCTGGGCCGATGCCGAGTTCTCCAGTCCGCGCGCACACCGGACGCCGCCGCAACAGCGCCGCGCGGCAGGCCATCCTGACCGCGGCGACCGACCTGCTGGCCCGCCCCGGCGGCACGGCGGTGACGACCGCCGAGATCGCGGCCGCGGCCGGAGTCAGCAAGCAGACGATCTATCGGTGGTGGCCGTCCAAGGGCGCGGTGCTGCTGGAGGCGATGACGGAGTGGGCGCGCAGCAGCGCTCCGGACCGCGACACGGGCACGCTGCGCACGGATCTGACGGCCTTCCTGACCGCCACCTTCACCGCGGCGGCCGTCCAGCCCGCCGCGGCCTTGCTGCGAGCCGTGCTCGCCGAGGCCCAAACCGATCCGGCGACAACGACTCTGCTCGCGGAGTTCGCGCGCGACCGCCGCGCTGTCCTGCACCGCATCCTCGACCGCGCCCGAGTTCGCGGCGAACTCGATGCCGAAGCCGACCTGGAACTACTCGTCGATCAGGCCTACGGCGTGCTGTGGTACCGCTTGGCCGTGGCGCGGACGCCACTCACCGCGGAAGTCGCCGCGCGGCTGGCGGATTCGCTCGCCGGGTAGCCGACACGTGGGCTCAGGCGGCCGACCACGCCGGGTCGCGGCCGGTGCGGCCCAGCACGCGATCCCACAGGGGCGCTTCGTCGGGGACCGGGACCGTCGGGCCGAACAGGCCGGGGACGCCCTCGGGCGGGGTGTGCTCCAGCATTTCCATCAGGACTGTCAGGTCCTTCTCGGCGGGCTGGTACGGCTGACCGGTGGCGCAGGCGAGATCCCAGCCGTGGATGACCAGTTCGTCGAGCGCGACCACGGCCATCTCGGCGGCGGGCGCGACGACCCCGCCCGCCTCGGTCTCGCCGTCCCAGGCCGCCGGTTCGCGCCAGGCCGCCACCAGCGCGTGCAGCTGGTCCGGGATGCGCGTGCGCCAATCGTCCGCCAGTGGCGCGCCGGGGCCGCCCGCCGGCGGGACCGAACGGCCGACCGCCTCCTTGGTCGCCGCCTGCCGGAACGCCTCGGTGAGACCCACCACATGCACCAGCAGTTCGCGCACGCTGGTATCGGTGCACGGCGTGTGCAGGTGCAGGTGATCGTCGGTGATACCGGCGACCACCGCCGCCAACCTCGTCGCCGCCGATTCCATATCGAACGCCGGTTCGGTCATGGTCGCTCCTTCCAGGGCATGACGCGCCGCATCTCGGGCATACGTGGATTGAGACGGGACGGGCCTTGCGAACTCATCGCGGGCGAAACGGAGTGGCGGAGAGGTTGCCAGCCGGACTCGGGCGGCGCATTCTCGATGGTGCCCGGTCACCCGGCCGGCGAATCGGCCCACTCGCGGAAAGGAGCAACCGATGACCGATCGAACCCTCGATACCGGCGCCATCGACGCAGTTCCGGAAGCCGATTTCATGGAGCAGACCGTCCCGGCGTACCCGGAGGACGACGACACCGACACCGAGGTCCCCGTCGGCGCCACCGAGCGTGAGGCCACCGAGGCCGACCTGCTCGAACAGTCCATCCCGGTACCCCTCGACGACGATTACGAGGACGAGGGCGACGCCGAGAGCGAGTACTGAGCCCTATCCGATGCCGGCGCGCACGGTGGCGTGCAGCTCGCGCAGGCTGGAACGCTCCGTCGCGACCTCCAGCACCCGGATGCCGTGCGCGTTCCCGGCGAGTTCGACAGCCAGTTCGCCCGGATCGACCTGCCGATGCGGGACGCGGTAGGCCGCACACAGCGCGGCCAGATCCATGCCGTGCGGGGTGCCGAAGACGCGTTCGAACACGCCCGCGTACTGCGGGTCGCCCTGTTCCAGGGTTTCGAAGATGCCGCCGCCGTCGTCGTTGGCGACCACGATGGTCAGGTCGGCCGGGCGCGGCTCGCCGGGACCGAGCAGCAGGCCGGACGCGTCGTGCAGGAAGGTGAGGTCGCCGATCAGCGCGACCGTCCGGCCCGGATGACTCAGCGCGGCGCCGACGGCGGTCGAGACCGTGCCGTCGATACCGGCCACGCCGCGATTGGACAGCACCTTGATGCCCGGCCGCGGATACGACACCAGCGCGGCGTCGCGCACGGGGTTGGAGGCGCCGAGCAGCAGCTGGTCGCCCTCGTGCAGCGCGTCCATCACCACGGCCGCCACGTGTAGCCCGGTCGGCTTGGGATGCCGGGCGAGTTCGTCCCGAACCACCCGGCAGGCCTTCGCGTTCAGCTCGGCGCAGTGTTCGAGCCACTCGCGCCGCGGCGCGCCGGCGGTGATCGCGCGGGTGCCGGTGCCGACCACGTTGCCGGACACATCGGGCCAGCGCGGCCCGGTGGTGAGCGCGTAGACGGTGACGTCGGGGTCGGCGAGCACCTTCGACACCTGGCGGTGCAGGGTGGGGCGGCCGGTGATGATCGCCTGCCGCGGGCGCAGCAGCGACAGCGCCAGCGGATGCAGCGCCGGGCCGTGCATCGGAGCGGTCGGTTCGGCCACCGTGGGCAGTTCGGCCAGCTCCGGGCGGTGTCCCGCGCCGTGGCCCGAGATGACCACCGTGTCGGGGGTCAAATCGATGTCCAGGGGCACGTCCAGGGTCGCGTACTGCGTTGCGGTCCAAGGCTTTCCGCCCGCCCGACCGGGCGGGAACGATTCACCCCGCAACGCGTCGGGGACCAGCGGCTCCCGCAGCGGGATGTCGAACTGCACCGGCCCGGCATTGCCGGAGCGGGTGCCCCGCGCCGCCGCCAGCACCCGGCACACCGCCGCGCGCCACACGCTGTTCTGCCGCCGGTAGCCCTCCTCGGCCTCGGCCAGTCCGAGGCTCATGGCCGCGCGCACCTGGCTGCCGAACAGCCCGAACTGTTCGACAGTCTGATTGGCCCCGCTGCCCAGCATCTCGTAGGGCCGGTTGGCGCTCAGCACGATCAGGGGCTGGCGCGCGTAATTGGCTTCCAGCACGGCCGGGCCCAGGTTGGCCACGGCGGTTCCGGAGGTCATCACGACCGGAACGGGGCGGCCACTGGACACGGCCAGGCCGATCGCGAGGAATCCGGCGGTGCGCTCGTCGATGCGCATGTGCAGCCGTAGTCGCCCCTCGGCGTCGGCGGCCTGCAAGGCGAAGGCCAGCGGCGCATTTCGCGAGCCGGGACACAACACGACATCCTGCACGCCCCCGCGTGCCAGCTCGTCGACGACGACCTGGGCCTGTGCTGTCGAAGGGTTCACAGGCCCAGCCTCCCAGACAGTGGCGGCCGGTGGGGAGTCGGCCCGCTCACACCTGTCGCTAGAAGTTAGGGTTTGCTAACCTAACCGACATGGCGAAGCGCACCAAGTACCTCAAGCCCGAGGAGCGGCGGATCCTCACCACCGAGGTTCTCGCGAGCAAGCGGATCAGCCCGAGTTTCGTGCGGGTCACGCTGGGCGGCGGCGGGCTGGACGAGTTCGTCCCGATGGGCTTCGACCAGTGGTTCCGGTTGTTCCTGCCGGGCCGCAACGGATTGCGGCTACCGACCGCGGCCAGCAACCTCTGGTACGCGCAGTACTTGATGATGAGCAAGGACCAGCGTCCGGTGGTGCGCAATTACACGGTGCGCGAATATTTTCCGACCGGGCAGGGCCGCTTCGGCGACACCGCCGAACTGGACATCGATTTCGCCATGCACGGCGAGCACACCCCCGCGTGCGCCTGGGCGAGCGGCGCGGCCGTCGGCAGCGAGGTGGGCCTGCTGGACGAGGGCATCATGTACCAAGCGCCACAGCACACTTCGTGGGCGCTGCTGGTCGGCGACGAGAGCGCCCTGCCCGCCGTCGCGGGCGTGCTCCGGTCCGCTCCCCGCGACCTGCGCGGCGCGGCCTTCCTCGAGATCCCCCACCCCGACGACGCCCAGGATCTCGGCGAACCCGAAGGCGTCCAGGTGCATTGGCTCCCCCGCCCCGACCCCACCACCCAGATCGGCGGCCCCGCCCTGGCGGCGGTACGCGCCGCGGAACTCCCCGACCAGGGCGTCTACGCCTTCATAGCAGGCGAGCAGAAACTAGCCTCCGGCCTACGCCGACACCTGGCCTCCGAACGCGGAATCCCCAAGCCCGACATCACCTTCACCGGATACTGGCGGATAGGCAAGTCAGCCGGGGAAATGTAGAACAGGCCGCACACCCCCGCTTTACGGCCACCCGCCACGGTTTTCTGGCCGCCCCGCGCGATTTCCGGCCCCCACAAGGCTTGTGGCGGCCCGCACGTTTTGCGGCCACCCCGCATGTTTGCGGCCTCCTGGCACGGATTGCGGCCGCCCGCACGGGTTTACGGCCACTCGGCACGGTTTGCGGCCGCCCCCACACAGATTGCGGCCACCCGGCACGGTTAGCGGCCGCCGCACACAGTTTGCGGCCACCCGGCACGGTTAGCGGCCGCCGCACACAGTTTGCGGCCACCCGGCACGGATTGCGGCCGCCCCACACGGTTACGTCCACCCGGCACGGTTTGTGGCCGCCCCGCACAGTTTGCGGCCGCCCCACACAGTTTGCGGCCGCCCCGCACGGTTTGCGGCCGCCCCGCACGGTTTGTGGCCGCCCCGCACGGTTTGCGGCCGCCCCGCACGGTTTGTGGCCGCCCCGCCGTTCGGTGCCCGGTGCGCATGCGACGAAGTTGCGAGCACCGGGTGCCGAACGGCGGGGTCACGAGGCCACGAACCCGCCACGCCGAAGGCGGGGCCGATCACACAGCCCCGCCACGCCGAAGGCGGGCCGATTACCCAGCGTGGCGCTGGATCAGGTCGCCCACTCGCGGGAGGGCCTCGGTCACATGCTTTTTCGCCGAGGAGCGCACCGCGGAGTACGCCTTCTTCAGGGCCGGGCGCGAGGAGCTCTCGGCCCGCGCGTCGGTCACCGCGAGCAGCGCCTCGGCAACCTCGTCCTGCTTGGCCACCAGCAGGTCGGCGAACGAGCCGTTACCCGAGGCCTGGTACTCCGCCCAGTACGGCTCGAGCCGCTCCACGAACTTCGGCACGAACGACTCCAGCCCGTCCGTGACGATGGTCGGACTGACCTTCTTCGCCGCCGCGTACGCACCCTTCACAGCCAGGCCGGACGCGCCCCCCTTGTCCGACACCTCCGCTTCCAGCACCTGCTGGGCATCGGCGATGAAGGCCGGTCGCTTGGCGTCGTCGAGCAGGGATTCAGACAGTGCTGCAACCACTTTCAGGTTCCTCCGGATAGTTTTTCGATGAGCGAGCGCACGCAACTATACGCACCGGACGAACGTGACACACGCGGTCGGACCCGTCACGGCTGCCAGGGCAGCAACTGCACCATGAGCCCTTCACAATCGGCCAGCAATGTTTCAGATTCGTCGGTCAGCCGCGCGGTGACGAAGGTCTTACGGCCTTCGATGCGATCGACGGTGCCTTCCACCAGCAACGGCGTCTCCAGAGGAGTGACTTTCCGGTAGTTCACATGCAGGTAGGCGGTGCGGCTGATCGGCCGCCCCGCGTAGTGCACGAGCGAGCCGAACAGGTCGTCGAAAAGCAGCGGCAACACGCCGCCGTGTACCGCGCTGTTGCCGCCGAGGTGGTATCGCCGGAACCGCCCGCGCATCCGCACACCGCCGGGCCCCGCCTCGACCACCTGCCACGGCGGCATGAGCAGACTGCCGCGCCCCGGCAGCGCGGTGACCCGCCCCGCCGGACTCTGCAATTCGGGCGCGCGGTACGGCTCGAGCAGATCGATCAGCTGCCGTGCCTGCGCCAGCGCCTGCCCGTACACCTCCTCGGTGCAGTCCGCCGAGACGGCCAGATCCTGCAACGTGCGCATGGCCTCGACGAACTCCCCGAAGTTGGGCCCCGGGTCGGCCTCGACCACCTTGGGAAATCCGCCGTGATGCTCGTAGCGATCGGCCTCGATCGCGCTCCGGTCGATGACCGGCTCCACTCGCTCGCTCATCACTGCACCGTAACCGGCATTCTTACGCCGTCCAACCCAACCCGTGGGTAATTTCGCCCCACGCAACGACAACGGTTTTCGGCGGAGCGAAGCGGAGGCAAGATGACACCGTGACTTTCAACCCGAAGCTGTGGGAACCCGTATCCGGGTTCGAGGACCTGACCGACATCACCTATCACCGGCACATCGAGCAGGGGACGGTGCGGGTGGCATTCGATCGGCCGGAGGTGCGCAACGCCTTTCGCCCGCACACCGTGGACGAGCTGTACCGCGCGCTCGATCACGCCCGAATGACCTCCGATGTCGGCGCGGTCCTGCTGACCGGCAACGGCCCGAGCCCCAAGGACGGCGGGTGGGCGTTCTGCTCCGGCGGCGATCAGCGCATCCGCGGCCGCAGCGGCTACCAGTACGCCTCCGGGGAAACGGCCGACACGGTGGACAAGGCCCGGGCGGGACGGCTGCACATTCTCGAGGTGCAACGGCTGATCCGGTTCATGCCGAAGGTGGTCATCGCCCTGGTGAACGGCTGGGCCGCCGGTGGCGGACACAGCCTGCACGTGGTGTGCGACCTCACCCTGGCCAGCCGCGAGCACGCCCGCTTCAAGCAGACCGACGCCGACGTGGGCAGTTTCGACGCCGGTTACGGCAGCGCGTATCTGGCGAAGATGGTGGGCCAGAAGTTCGCCCGCGAGATCTTCTTCCTGGGCCGTCCCTACACCGCCGAGCAGATGCACCACATGGGCGCGGTGAACGCCGTGGTCGACCACGATCGCCTCGAGGACGAGGCCCTGGAATGGACCGCCGACATCCTCGGCAAGTCCCCCCAGGCCCAGCGCATGCTCAAGTACGCGTTCAACCTCACCGACGACGGCCTCGTCGGCCAGCAACTCTTCGCGGGCGAGGCGACCCGCCTGGGCTACATGACCGACGAAGCCGTCGAGGGCCGCGACGCCTTCCTCGAGAAGCGCAAGCCGGACTGGTCGCCCTATCCCTGGTACTTCTGAGGCGAAGTGCCCGGTTCGGGAAGATCACAAGACCTACGCTCGGTGCTGTGGACATTCTCGGCAGCCGGGTGATTCTGCGACCGGCGGACTACGAGCGAACACTGGCGTTCTATCGGGACGAGCTGGGACTGGCGATCGCGCGGGAGTATCCGGGCGGCACCGTGTTCTACGCGGGGCAGTCGCTGATCGAGGTGGCCGCGCACGGCCGCCGCGATGACGCTCCCAGCGGCTTCGCGGGCGCCCTGTGGTTGCAGGTGCGCGATGCGGCCGCGGCGGCGGCGACGCTCGCCGAGCACGGAGTCGCCATCGATCGCGATCCCGTGCGGGAGCCGTGGGGACTGATCGAGATGTGGATCCGCGATCCGGACGACGTGCCGATCGTGGTGGTGGAGGTGCCGCCGGAACATCCGCTGCGCCGCGACTCCCGGCCGCCGCGGCAATGACCGCCGCCGACCGGCGCGTACCCGCCGTAGCATCCGGCGCGGTCCGGTTTGCCGCGACCTGGCCATCGCGTTAACGGATCGATAACGCACACTGGAGCGGTGACCGCCGAACTATTGGTTCTGCTCATCGTCGTCGTCACTGCACTGGTCTTCGACTTCACCAACGGATTTCACGACACCGCCAACGCGATGGCCACCTCCATCGCCACCGGTGCGCTGGGCCCGCGGACCGCGGTTCTGCTGTCGGGCGCGCTGAATCTGATCGGTGCGTTCCTCAGTGTGGAGGTGGCGGCCACGGTCGCCGAGGGCATCGTCCGGCTCAACGAGGTCGGTGGTCCCGATCTGCTGGAGATCGTGTTCGCGGGCCTGGTCGGCGGGATCCTGTGGAACCTGCTGACCTGGCTGTTCGGTTTGCCGTCGAGTTCCTCGCACGCGCTGTTCGGCGGCCTGATCGGCGCGACCATCGCGGCGCTCGGCTGGAACGGCGTCATCTGGACGGCGGGAGAACAGGGCGTGCTCGGCAAGATCGTGCTGCCCGCGGTGCTGGCGCCGGTGGTGGCGGCGCTGGTCGCCGCGATCGGCACCGTGCTGGTCTACCGGATCACCCGCGGCAGCGACGAGCGGTCGGTGACGCGCGGATTCCGCTGGGGCCAGATCGGTTCGGCCTCACTGGTCTCGCTCGCGCACGGCACCAACGACGCGCAGAAGACGATGGGCATCATCTTCCTGGCGCTGATCGCCTACGGTTCGCGCTCGCCGTCGGACTCGCTGCCGCTGTGGGTCATCGTGGCCTGCGCGGTCGCGATCGCCGCGGGGACCTCGCTGGGCGGCTGGCGCATCATCCGCACCCTGGGCAAGGGCCTGGTCGACATCACCTCGCCGCAGGGCCTGGCCGCCGAATCCACCAGCGCGGCGATCATTCTCACCTCGGCGCACTTCGGCCTGCCGCTGTCGACGACACAGACCGTCACCGGCGCGATTCTCGGTACCGGTCTGGGGCGGCCGGGCGCGGAGGTGCGCTGGCCGGTGCTCGGCCGCATGGTCGTGGCCTGGGTACTGACGCTGCCGCTGGCCGGGGTGGCGGGCGCGATCTGCTGGGCGCTGGCGCACGGTGTCGGCGGACTCGCCGGGGTGCTGGTGGTGTTCGCGGTGCTGATCACGCTGGCAGCGTTCATGTGGCTGCGGGCGCGCCGCGCGCCGGTACACGCGGCCAATGTCAACGACGAGTGGCAGGCCCCGCCCGCGCAACCCGCCGGGCCGTCCGCTCCGGACGGTCGTGACCCGGAATCGAACGACGACTCACCGGCACACCACCGATCGGCGGGACGGGCCTGATGGACACGGTCGTACTGATCTCGAAGGAACTCTGGCGGGTCACGCTAGCGGCCCTCGTCTTCGGCGCCGGGCTGCCCGCGTTCTTCGCCCTGGGCGTCCGATTCCAGTCGCGCGCCGACGGCACGGTGACGCTCTCCCCTGCCCGCCGCCGGGCCGCGCTGGCGGCGGCCGCGGTGTGCTTCGCGGTGGTGCTGGCGGCGGTGGTGACGGGAGTCCTCTACGTCGCCAAGGCTTTTCTCGCCGCACGTCTCGGCATCCACCTGTTCGGGCAGGGATGACCGCGGAAAGGACCCGTCGTGACCAGTGATCCACAATCCACCCCGCCGCGCGGCCCCGAGGACTCGGAGGCCGAGAAGTCGCTGCTGCGCAAGGTGCTCGGCTGGCTGAAAGCCGGGTATCCGCAAGGTATTCCACAGTCGGACTACGTGGCGCTGCTCGCGGTGCTGCACCGCCGCCTCACCGACTACGAGGTGCACATGATCGTCGAGCAGTTGGTCGGCGAGCGCGCCGGCGACGACGAGATCGCCCGGCACGAAATCGAGGCGGCGATCGCCCGAGTTGCCAAGGAGCAGCCGGGCGAGGACGATATCGCTAGAGTGGCCTCCCGGCTGGCAGCCGGTGGATGGCCACTGGCGACACCGACGTCGGACTGATCTCCTCCCTACCCGAGTGAAGGAAGCGCGGACCCGTTGCCGGGTCGTCGGCCCTGACATGACACGATCGCGAACGTGAGCACCCTGCGGACCCTCCCCATGCCCACCGGAGCCGCGGTGGGTGACGTTCTGCCGCATCTGCGGGAAGCCCTGGCGGGTAACGGTGCGGCTTGGTTGCCGGTGCCGACCGGGGACCGGCGGGAATCGCACCGGCTGTCGAACGCGCTGCGCCCCGGCGAGCCGATCGACGACGATGTGGCGCTGGTGGTGACCACCTCCGGGACCACGGGCGTGCCGAAGGGCGCGATGCTCACCGCCGCGGCCCTGCGCGCCAGCGGCGACGCCACCCACGAACGGCTCGGCGGCCCCGGCCAATGGCTGCTGGCCTTGCCGACCCATCACATCGCGGGCCTGCAGGTGTTGCTGCGCAGTATCCAGGCCGGTACCGAGCCGGTGGCCCTGGACGTCTCGGACGGTTTCCTGCCGGGCGGGCTGGCCAGCGCGGTCGCGGGCATGACGGGCCCGCGCAAATACACCTCGCTGGTGCCGACGCAGTTGATCAAGGCCCTCGACGATCCGGCCGGGCTGGAGGCGCTCGTCTCGCTGGACGCGGTGCTGATCGGCGGTGCGCCCACCCCGCGGCCGGTGCTGGAGCGGGCCCGCGCGGCGGGCGTCAACGTGGTCCGCACCTACGGCATGAGTGAGACCTGCGGCGGCTGTGTGTACGAGGGCGTCCCGCTGACGGGCACGAAGGTTCGCATCGAGGACGGCCGGGTGCTGCTCGGCGGCGCCATGCTCGCCAAGGGCTACCGCGGCCTGCCCGATCATCCGGCCTTCGCCGAACCCGGCTGGTTCCGCACCGAGGACGCCGGGGTCTACGACAACGGCGTGCTGACTATTCAGGGCCGCCTGGACGAGGCCATCATGACCGGCGGGCTGCTGGTCATCCCGCAGGTCGTGGAGGCCGTGCTGGCCACCCATCCCGCGGTGAGCGAGGCCGTGGTGCTGGGCCTGCCCGACGAACGGCTGGGCCAGCGCGTCGCGGCCGCGGTGGTGCCGGTCGCCGGATCCGTCCCCACCCTCGACGAACTGCGCGAGCACGTCCTCGCGGAACTGGACACGATCGCCGCGCCCCGCGAACTGGCGCTGCTGGAAGACATTCCGATGCGCGGCCCCGGCAAACCGGACCGCAACAAGCTCCGCGAATACCTGCTCGCCGACTCCCCACACTGAGCAGGCGGGGCGCACGACGGCACACACCGCGGGTGGTGGCGTCGATCCGCCGCACCACGGACGAGTACGCGCCCACGCCGAGACCTCTCGCCGATACGGCGGATACAGCCGTCGTGAGCTGCGAAAACAGCTGTTCGAACGAGTCTTGCGCGGGCACGCAACAGCGGTGCAAGGGGCATGCAAGTCCCGGGCCCCAGAGTGTGTGTCATGACTTCATACGCACCTGCTGATGCTCTCGCTATCGAGGCGGAGGGGCTGGTCAAGGTCTTCGGGGAGCAGCGAGCCGTCGACGGCGTGAGCCTGGCGGTACCGCAGGGCGCCGTGTACGGCGTGCTGGGCCCCAACGGAGCCGGCAAGACCACCACCATCCGCATGCTCGCCACGCTGCTGCGCCCGGACGGGGGCAGTGCGCGGATCTTCGGCCACGACGTGGTGGCCGAGCCGACCGCAGTCCGCTCGCTGATCGGCGTCACCGGGCAGTACGCCTCGGTGGACGAAAAGCTCAGCGCCACCGAGAATCTGATGATCTTCTCCCGCCTGCTCGGCCTGAGCCGCGCGCAGGCCCGGCGCAAGTCGGCCGAACTACTCGAGGAATTCGGGCTTACCGAGGCCGCGAACAAGGCCCTGGAGAACTTCTCCGGCGGCATGCGGCGCCGGCTCGATCTGGCCGCCAGCCTGATCTCGACTCCGCCGCTGCTGTTCCTGGACGAGCCGACCACCGGCCTGGATCCGCGCACCCGCGCGCAGATGTGGGAGACCATCCGGCGGCTGGTCCGCGAGGGCGCGACCGTGCTGCTGACCACGCAGTATCTCGACGAGGCCGATCAGCTGGCCGACCGCATCGCGGTGATCGACCGCGGCAAGGTCATCGCCGACGGCACCTCCGACGAGCTGAAGGCGTCGGTGGGCACGTCCGCCCTGCAGATCACCCTGGCCGAGCCGGAGCTGATCGAACCGGCCCGCACGCTCATCGGCGAATTTCTCTCGCACGCGGCCGGACGGCTGGTCGAGGCCAGCGTCACCCCAGAGGCGCGGCGCATCACCGCCCCGCTGACCGACCCCGGCATCACCGCCGACCTGCTGATCCGCTTGCGCGACAACGGAATCCGGGTCGACGAGATCACCGTCAGCAAGCCGAGCCTGGACGAGGTGTTCTTCGCGATCACCGGGCACGGCGCCGACGACACCGACACCGACAACACCGAAAGGAGCGCGGCATGACCACATTCACCACGCAGGGCCCCGATCATGCCGTGAAGGAGACAGCATGACCACCACATTGACCGCACCCACCACGGGCGGGCGCCACGCGGCTCGTGCCGCGATTCCCGAAGTAAGCAACCACATTCCGTTCCGGCAGGCCCTGTCGCACTCGCTCACCATGGCCTACCGCGGCATCCTGAAGATCAAGCACAATCCCGAGCAGCTGTTCGATGTCACGATCCAGCCGATCCTGTTCACGGCACTGTTCGCCTACATCTTCGGCGGCGCGATCGGCGGCAGCGTGAGTGCCTATCTGCCCGTGCTGATTCCGGGCATTCTGGTGCAGACCGTCGTGCTGACCTCGGTCGTCACCGGTACGCAGCTGCGCGAGGATATGGACAAGGGCGTGTTCGACCGGTTCAAATCCCTTCCCATCGCCCGGGTTTCGGCACTGGCGGGCGCGCTGATCGCCGATATGGTGCGCTACGGCATCGCCACGGTGCTCACCATCGTGGTGGGCCTGATCCTGGGCTACCGGCCCGCGGGTGGCGTCGCCGGTGTGGTGGTCGCGGGCCTGATCGTCGTGGTCTGCTCGTTCGCCGTCAGCTGGATCTGGGCGCTGGTCGGCGTCACCGGTAAGAGCGCGGCGTCGGTGCAGGGCATCTCGATGATGATCATGTTCCCGCTGACGTTCATGTCCGGCGCTTTCGCCCTGGTCAGCACCATGCCGGGCTGGATGCAGGGACTGAACAAGGCGAACCCGATCTACTACATGGTCAACGCCTGCCGGGAACTGATGAACGGCAACGTCTACTCGAGCAACATCGTCTGGTGCCTGGTCGGTTCGGCGATCGTGATCGCGATCTTCGCCCCGCTCGCCATCCGCGCCTACATGCGCCGGGCGTGAGCCGACTACCCCACCCACCGTCCGCCGGTCGCGAAAGCGACCGGCGGGCATACTTATCCGCCCAGCTTGCCCGAAACCTCGTGCAGCAGTTCCATGATCCGGTCCGCGGCCTTGCGGCGGTTCAAACTCGCCACCGCTTGCCGCGCCGAATCCAGCGCGCCCGCACCGACATTCGGTTCGTGCAGGCCGTAGTGCCGGTTCCAGCGCATGGACGGCAGATCCTGCCGCCCGCCGACCTTGGGCCCCAGCGCCAGCAGCCGCAGGCCGTTCTCCCGATCGGTGTCCGTGGCGAGCAGATACGAACCGATCGCGCAGGCCACCGCGCCGAGCTGCGGCAGGTCGTAGAACTGCGCCAGCCGGACCGCGGTGGTCTGGAAAATCTGCCGGGGCAGCACGGGAACCTCGGCCAACCGGTCGTGCAGTACGTGCGCGTCGAGCACCGCCGCGGCCACCATGATGTCGCCCGGCCCCGGCGACGCCTCCATGATCGGCCAGGAGAACAGCTCCAGCGACCGCCGGAACATGCGCAACCCGCGGTCGGTATCGCCTTCTGCCAGTTCGAGTTCCGCGAGGCCCGCGACCACCGTCCCCCGGCGGTGATTGGGATGCTCCACCGGCGCCTCGGGATCCAGCCCGTCCCCGACGACACCCAGCGCGAACATCAGCTCCGACCGGGCCTGTGCCGACTGCCCGGCGCCGATCAGCGAGACCGCCAGATAGCTGCGGATCTCCACGGCCTCCTCGTAGCAGCGCAGCAGCTGGAGCAGTTCCGCGGCGCGCCGGTAGTAGTCCGCCGCGCGCCGGTAGTGCGCCGCCTGGGCCGCCATCTGCCCCAGGTGCTGGCAGGCCATCGCGGTTCCCCAGACGTCCTGGGACTCGGTGAGTTCCAGGACCCGCCGGGCGTCCTGGATCGAGCCGTGCATGTCGCTGCCGTTCTCCCGCAGGTTCGCGCGCAGCATCAGGGCCAGCGTCCGCACGCCCGGGTCGGCATCGCGGCCGCCCTCGGCCAGCTTGCGGGCCAGCACGCGCGCGTCGGGCGCCAGGCAGATCAGTTCGCCGAAGTACCGCAGCATGGGGCTCGGTCCGTTACCGGAGCGCAGCAGCCGCCGGACCCGCACCCGCACGGTGGCCAATTCGCGCAGGCTCGCCTCGGCGAACAGCAGATGAGTCCCGGCCAAGGCGTAGGTCATCATTTCGAGGTCGATCTCGGCCGGGCTGCGCGGTCCGGCGGGTGGTGGCACCGGCAGGGTGCGCGGCGCCCAGGTCATCAGTTCGAGGTGCGCGCCGCGCATCACCCACAGCGTGCCCGCCAGCGGGAAGACGGTGTAGGCGGTGGCCGCGTCCCGCCGATCCACCGCGAATCGCAGAATGGCGACCAGATTGTCCAGCTCCGCGGCGACCGACAGCACCACGCGGACCTGCTCGCCGGTCGGGTAGCGGCGGGCGGCGTCGAGCGCGAATTCTCTTGCCCACCCGCACATCCGATCCATCACGAGGTCGGCCTCGCCGGTTTCGGCCAGTTGCTCCTCGCCGAACTCCCGGACCGTCTCCAGCATGCGGTAGCGGGTCGGGATCTCGTCGTCGTCGGCCAGCACGGTGAGCAGCGATTGGCTCACCAGACCCTCGACCGCGCCCACGGGATCGGCGACACGGCCCGCCCGGTTCGGGGCCGGGCAGCCGTCCGGGGTGACATCGGGCCCGGCGACGACGGATTCGGCGGCCGTGAGGGTGAATCCGGCCGGGAACCGGCACAGCCGCCGCAACGCCACCTGCTGTTCGGGTTCGAGCAGATTCCAGCTCCACTCGATCACGGCGTGCAGGGTGCGGTGCCGCTCCGGCGAGGTGCGATCGCCGCTGCGCAGCAAGGCGAACCGATGCTCGAGCTTGGCCTCGATCTCCTCGACGCTCATGGTGCGCACCCGCGCCGCCGCCAATTCGATGGCCAGCGGCAGACCGTCGAGGGTGCGGCACAGCCGCGCGACCGTCTCGGGATCCAGCCGCACCGACGGCCGCACCGCGCGGGCGCGGGCGATGAACAGGTCGGTGGCGGGTGAGCCGTGAGCGTCGATAGCCAAGGGCGGCAGGGGATATACCGTCTCGGCGGTGATCTCCAGCGGTGCGCGGCTGGTGGTCAGCACGGTCAGCTGGTCGCACGCGCCGACCAGGTCCGCGACGACCGCCGCGACCGCGTCGATCAGGTGCTCGCAGTTGTCGAGGATGAGCAGAGTCGGCCGCAGCGACAGCGCCTCCCGGAGCCTGCGATGGCCGTCGATCGTCGGATTCGGGCGCAACACCTTTGTCTCGCGGGAGTATTCGCTCATGCCGAGGGTCGCGCCGATGGCGGCCTCGATCTCGGCGCACGTCGCGGCCGACCCATCGGGGTCCGCGCGCAGCGAGGCCAGCTCGACCAGCGCGACCGCCTGCTCCTCGGCCACCCGGCCGCCCAATTCGTTTGCGACCCGGGTCTTTCCGGTGCCGCCCGGGCCGAGCACGGTGACCACCCGGGACTCGGCCAGCAGTCCCTCCAGGGCGTCCAGATCGGCGGCGCGGCCGAGCAGCGGATTCGGGGCGGCCCGCAGGCCGATCGCCGACCGCGCCGACCGGGACGCGGCGTCCTCGCCGGGCAGCGGGATCAGCGCGTGCTGTGCGGAGGAAACCCGTTGCACGCCGGTGAGTTCCGCGCCGGGCCGGGCCGCCCGCGGCGCCGGAGCGCCCGGTAACGGCTCGCCGCGCAGGATCGCCATGTTCAGCGCGATCAGGGCGGGCCCGGGGTCGGCGCCGAGTTCCTCACCGAGCCGCTTGCGCAGTGCGGCAAAGACTTCCAGCGCCTCGTTGGCTCGCCCGTCGGTGGCGAGCAACCGCATGAGGGTGGCGTGCGCGGGCTCGTCGAGCGGGTCCGTGGCGGCGTTGTGACGCGCGAGGGCGAGGGCGCCGGGCACATCGCCGAGTTCCTCCCGCGCGCTGAGCTCCAGCGAGTCCAGCGCGGCCCAGCGCGCCGCCGCGACCTCGCGCACCTCGTCGGCCACCAACCCCGGCGGCAGATCCGAGCCCGGTTCACCGCGCCACAGCGCGCGGGCCTGCGCCACGGCCGACAGGCAACCGGGTGCGTCGCCGGCGTCGAGCAGGTCCCGTGCGTGGTGTTCCAACCGTCCGGCGCGGCCGAGGTCCACCTCGTCCGCCGCCAGGCTCAGCCGGTATCCGGCCGGGCCGATCTCCAGTGACCCGTCCGGCAGCGCCGAACGCAGCCGGGAGACCTGGGTGTGCAGCGCGTTCATCGGCGCGCGCGGTGGCTGTTCGCCCCAGACGTCGTCGATCAGGGCCTGCGCGCTGCGGCTGCGGCCGGGGTGCACGGCCAGCGCCGCGATGAGCAGCCGCGCTCGCGCTCCGGGCACCGCGGTGAGTTCGGCGGTCCGGCGCACGGCCGTCTCACCGAGCAGCGCCACCCGGACCGGCGGCGCGGGCACACCGGAGGCCCGATCCGGACCGGACCGGGTGTGCGTCGTCCCGGCGCCCGCGGAGCCGTTGTGATCAGGAAGCATGCCGTCGCAATCGTATGTGAGCGGTCGAACGAATTTCGGGTACGCGGCGCTGCGGTCGATGCTCACCATTGTCCGTCACGCCCCGATCCAGTATCCGATATATCGGCATAATGCTACCGATATACGCGGCGAGTATCCACCGTCCGCCGGTCCGTACCGCGCATTAGGCTTCGCTCATGGCAAGTGCTGCACAATGGCTCGAAGGCGCCCGTCCGCGCACCCTCCCCAACGCCATCGCCCCGGTCCTGGTCGGCACCGGCGCGGCCGCCTCGCTGGACGGCGCGGTGTGGTGGAAGGCGCTGCTGAGCCTGCTGGTGTCGCTGGCCCTGATCGTCGGCGTGAATTACGCCAACGACTACTCCGACGGCATCCGCGGTACCGACGACGACCGGGTCGGGCCGCTGCGCCTGGTCGGTTCGGGCGTGGCGAGCCCCGCCGCGGTGCGCGGCGCGGCGATCGCGAGCCTGTCGGTCGCCGCCGTCGTCGGCCTGGTGCTGGTGGCCACCACGGCCTGGTGGCTGCTGCTGGTGGGCGCCGCCTGCCTGGCCGGGGCGTGGTTCTACACCGGCGGCGCGAAACCCTACGGCTACAGCGGTTTCGGCGAGATCGCGGTGTTCGTGTTCTTCGGCCTCATCGCGGTGCTGGGCACCGAGTTCGTACAGGCCGAGCGGGTCGACTGGGCGGGACTGGTCGGCGCGGCGGCGGTCGGCGCCTTCTCCAGCGCGGTGCTGGTCACCAACAACCTGCGCGATATCCCGACCGATTCGGTCACCGGCAAGACCACGCTGGCCGTGCGCCTCGGCGACCCCCGGACGCGCACCCTGCACCTGGTGCTGCTGGTGCTGCCGTTCGTGGCGACGCTGCTGCTGGTGGCCCGCACCCCGTGGGCACTGGCCGGGCTGCTCGCGGCGCCGCTCGCCGTGCGCTCCAACACACCGGTGCGCGGCGGCGCGAACGGCCCGGGACTGATCCCGTCGCTGCGCGACACCGGGCTGGCGATGCTGGCCTGGTCGGTCCTCACCGCGCTCGCGCTCGGGATCGGCTGAACCCGGCCGGGCCGCTAGTCCTTGTCCGGCACCAGGATTCCGAGAATCCAGTTGACCAGGGTGATGATGATCGCGCCGAGCACCGCCGCCCAGAAGCCGTGCACGCGCAGGCCGTAGTCGGTGGTCTCGGTGATCTTCGCGGTCAGCCACAACATCAGGGCGTTGATCACCAGCAGGAACAGGCCCAGGGAGACGATCACCAGCGGTAGCGACAGCAACTTCACGATCGGCTTGACCAGGGCGTTCACCAGACCGAAGACGATCGCGACGGCGAGCACCACCACGATCTTCGCACCGGTGCCCTGGTCGGCCGGGCTGACCAGGTCGATATTGCCGACCCAGGCGGCGGCGAGCCAGATCGCGACCGCGTTGATGATCAGGCGTAGCAAGAGGGCCATGGCGCCATGCTAATGGTCGCCACGCCCGGACACCGGGCGTAGCGACCACGCCGCGGCCGCGCATGTCGTCAGGCCGCCCGCTCCAGCAATTCGTGGACCGCCTGCCGCAGCGCCCGGATGCCGTCCTCGCCGCCGAGCAGCGCGCGGGTCCGGTCGTTGGGTGTGCGCAGCAGGCCGAGCAGCACGTGGCCCGCCTCGATGCGGTCGGCGCCGCCCGAGATCGTCTCGCGCAGCGAGAGTTCCAGCACCTTCTTGGCATTCGACGTGAACGGGATGTGGCCGAAGGTCATGCTGCCGCCCAGCGGGAACCACCGGCGCCGGGGCTGCTCCTCGGCGGGTATCGCCCGCTCCAGGGCATCCTCGCCGAAGGTGGCCTCCAGGCTCTCCCGGACGGCCCCGAGATCGATGCCGATGGAGCGCAGCGCGGCGGCGTCCTCCTCGCCCAGCGGCTCACCCGCGGAGTCGGACCCGCCCTCCCCGTGGTCGCCCCGCAGCTCGTCGCGCAAGCCGTCAGCGGTGATGCCGTTGTCGGACAGCACCTTTCGCAGCCCCGAATCGGGCGCTGCGGCGAGGCCCAGTAGCAGGTGCTCCACATCGATACTCGGAGAGCGCAATTCGCGCGCCTCCTCCTGTGCCACGACGACCGCGTGCCGCGCCGGCTTGGCGAACTTCTCGAACATCAGCGGATACCGCCTCTCCGGTTGTACTTCTGGTGGACCGCCTGGCGGCTGACCTCGAGCGCGTCGGCGATCGCCTGCCAGGACCAGCCCTGTTCCCGGGCATTGGCCACCTGGATCGCCTCCAGCCGTTCGAGCAGCCGACGCAGCGCGAGCACCGCGCGCAGCCCGACCTTGGGGTCCGGACTGCCGGCGGCGGCCGCCAGCGTTGTTGCTTCACTCATGAACGTCAATTTACGTTGACACTCGGGCCACGTCAACGCAAGTTGACATCTTGGGGAAGTCGTTCGCCGACAGCGGAACCGGAGTGCCGCGGCGCGGGTTCGGGTCTAGTGCTCCTCGCCGCGCATGCGCGCGCGCAGCTGGGCCTTGTCGGTGCGCCGCTTCTCGTCGACGGCCGCGATGTCCTCGTTCACCCGAGCCCGCAGCCGCTTGAACAGCACCAGCGACAGCGGCATGGCGACGATCAGCGCGAACAGCAGGGCCACGATCAGCGGGATGTCCACGCTCAGGAGCCGGGCCAGCACCACGATGACGGCGGCGATGGCCGCGACCAGCACCAGCCGGGCCAGGGTGTAGAGCGCCAGGTTGCGCGCCAGCCGCCGGCCCGCGGGGGCCGGAGCGGGATCGGCCGGGGCGCCGTCCGGTCGAGATGCGTCACTCACGGTGACCAGCCTAGGCGACGAGTGCGCGCGGCCGAGCCGGCCGGTGTCCGGTTCACCCGTAGTCGCCGCGAATTCGCTGGACCGCACCGAACGAGCCGCTACCAAGCCGTACGTATATCCGATTTGTCTATTACTTCCCCTTTACCAAAGTTAGATCATTCGAGTACGTGGGGGGTTTGGTGCAACGATGTCGCTATCTGATGAGGGATCTGTCGATTACGGAAAGGTTTGCGAATGACTGCGATCACCGCGGCGAGCCGCACGTTGGGTTCCGTCAACGGCCAGGAGACCCTCCTGACCCCTGGCCAGGTAGCGGCACTGTTCCACGTCGACCCGAAGACCGTCACCCGGTGGGCGCACGCCGGGCGGCTCGGCTCGCTGCGCACTCCCGGCGGACACCGTCGTTTCCGCGAGACCGAGGTGATGCAGCTGCTCCGGTCGCTCACCACGGAGGCGACCCGGGCCTGACCCACTTTCCGGTGTCTGCGGTGCCGCAGGTACGGACACGGATTACCCTCGATGGCAGGAGGTGAGTGACGTGACGTACCTGTTGGCACTCATCGCGGTCGTAGCTGTCGCGGTGCTGTGCTGGAAGGCGTTCGGGCCGGAGCGTTCGCGGCGACTCGGTGCCGGTCCGGCGCAACGGAATCGAATCATCGGACCCGACGACGACCCCGATTTTCTCTGGCGTATCTCTCGCCCACATCACGACGGCGATCCCGGAAACGATCGCTGATTCTCATTCGCCGCGCGTAATTCACACCCTCGGCGCGTAGCAGTGCTCCAGCGCGCCGAGGGCCGCGGCGACGGCCGCGTCGGTCGCGGGCAGCAGCGGCAGCCGGACGGCCGGGCTCGGAATGCGGCCCTGCGCGGCCAGCACACCCTTCATCACCACCGGATTCGGTTCCGCGAAAAGGGCTTCCGCGAGCGGCGCCAGCAGGTTGCCGAGGTGCCGGGCGCGCTCGATCGGGCCGTCGCGCCACGCGGTGGTCATATCCACATACGCCCGCGGCGCGACGTTGGCGCTGGCGAGGATGGCCCCGCCGGCGCCCAGCGCGAGCATCGGGGCGGCGTAGAGATCGTCGCCGATCAGCACGGCCACGTCGGCGGGGCAACGGCTCAGGAACGCGATGGTGGTGGCGTCGATCGCGCCGACCGCGTGCTTGAAGCCGGCGACACCGGGCAGTTCGGCCAGGCGGCACAGGGTTTCGACGCCGAGCTGACAGCCGGTGCGGTAGGGAATGTTGTAGATCAGCACCGGCACCGGGCTCGCGGCCGCCAGGCGCCGGAAATGGTGCACCACACCGGCTTCCGAGGGCCGGGTGTAATACGGGACGACGGCCAGCACGGCGGAGACGCCCGGTGCCAGGTCGGCCAGCGCGTGTGCCGAGTCTGCGGTCGAATTCGATCCGGTGCCCACGACCAGCGGCGCCTGGCGTTGCGCGCACACGGCGGCGCAGATATCGATGACGCGTCGGCGCTCGTCGGCGGTCAGGGTCGCGGGCTCACCCGTGGTGCCCAGCGCGACGATTCCGGACGCGCCCGCGTCCAGCGCGTCGTGGGCCAGGCCCTCCAGCGCCTCGGCCGCCAGTTCGCCGGTGGCGGTGAACGGCGTGATCAACGGGACGAACAGGCCGGTGAATGTCATGCCCCCAGCCTCGTCGTCACCACGCTTCACGTCTATTACACGTTTCTGCAAGCAAGGTTAAGCTGAAGTTATGCTCGATGTCCGACGCCTGCGACTGCTGCGTGAGCTGGCGCAACGCGGCACGATCGCCGCCGTCGCGCAGGCGCTGGCCTACACGCCGTCGGCGGTGTCGCAACAGTTGGCGGCGCTCGAGAAGGAGGCCGGGGTGCCGCTGCTCGAGCGGACCGGGCGCAGCGTGCGGCTCACCCCCGCCGCGGTCCGGCTGGCCGATCACGCCGAGACCATCCTCGCGGTGCTGGAGCAGGCGTCGGCCGAACTGGCCACCGGCCGTACCGAACTCACGGGCACGCTGCGTATCGGGGCGTTCGCGACCGCGGTGCGGACCATCCTGTCCCCGGCGCTGGTCGCGCTGAGCCGCGACCATCCGGGCCTGGAACTGCTCGTCTCCGAACTGGATCCGGTGAACGCACCCGCGGCGCTGCGGGCGGAGTCGCTCGACATCGCGCTGGTCCAGGAGTACGACTACGTGCCCGCCGCGCCCGAAACCGGTTTGGACACCGAGCCTTTCCTGGAGGAGACGATCTACCTGGCCGCCCCGACCCCCGAGCCCCTGGCCGAACACCGCGATTCGCTGTGGATCGCCGGAATGCCCGGCACGCTGTGCCACCTGATGACCGTACGCGCCTGCGAGGCGGTGGGTTTCACGCCGCGCATCCGCCACCACGCCGACGATTTCGGCACCGTCCTCGCCCTGGTCGCCGCGGGACAGGGGGTCGCGCTGGTCCCGGAGCTGGGCGCCCTGAACATCCCCGGCGGCGTCGCACTGGTCCCCCTGTCCACCCGCCGCCGCACCCGCCTCGCCTACCGCCGCGGCACGGGCTCCCACCCCGTCGTCGCGGCCGCCCGCGCCGCCCTGCACGCCTCCTGCGCGACCCTGCCGTCCAGGCAGGCGGCCGAATGACGGGTCAGGGCCGGTTCCTGCGAAGCTGCCAGATGAGCACTGCGGGGACTCCGGCCGCGGCGGCGCGTGCCGCTTCGGGGACCAGGGCGGCGAGGGACCAGGGCCAGACTTCCCAGGGACCGGGGTCGGTGCTGGGGTCGGGAGTGGTTGGGGGCGGGGGCATTACGGGCTCGTCGCAGCGTTGGACCGTGAACCCCGCGGACAGGGCGGCGCGCAGTTGATCGCCGACGCGGTGCGGGTAGGAGCGCAGGCGCGCCGCGGTGCCGTCGGAGCGGCGCACCGTCGGCAGGTGGGTGCGGGCCACCTGTTCGGGGTGCACGTCGGTGATCAGCGCATACCCGCCCGGCCGCAGCACCCGGGCGAATTCGCGCAGGACCGGGTGCGGGTCCGGCACGTGCGAGAGCGCGAGGGAGCAGGTCAGCACGTCGACGGAGGCGTCGGTAACCGGTAGTCGGGCCAGGTCTCCGAGCCGGAAGTCCGCCTCGGGCAGTCGCTTTCGGGCATGGTCGAGCATCTCCGGTGAGCTGTCCACGCCGAGCACCCGATGCCCGCATTCGGCCAGCACGGCCGCGACCCGGCCGGTGCCGCACGCCGCGTCGAGGGCGATGCCCGGCGGGAGGCTTCCGGCGAGGTCGCGGACCATCGGCTCGTCGAACCCGAACGCGGGGTTCGGGCCGTCGTAGGTCTCAGCCCAAATGCCGTAGCCTTCAACGGTATTCACGTACTCGACCGCGATACCGTCACCCAGCCCGTCCGCCGCGAGCAACCGGCGGACCTCCGCGATCCTGGCCTCGGTGAATTCCCGGCCGTACTCTCCCGCGAACGCGCGCAGCAGCGCGAGCCCTTCCAATCCCAGCGCGTAGGCCAGCGGATTCTCATACGCCATGCCGGAACGCTAACGAGCGCCCCACCGCGCCATCCAGCGAATTTCAGGCACCCCTCGATCCACCGCCCGTCACAGCACCGTTATCCGAGCCGGCTGCCGGATCGAACCGTCGCCCGCGGAGTCCGGGCCACCTCGCGGCGTAGGCTCCGGATATGGAAGCGATCTTTGCGAACAGCTACGGTGATCCCGATGTTCTGACGCTCGGCGAACTTCCAGCTCCCAAGGTGGGGCCGGATCAGGTGTTGATCCGGGTGCGGGCCGCGGGGGTCAACCCGGTCGACTGGAAGGTCCTCGCCGGATATCTCGATCCGATGATGTACGCCCATTTTCCGCTGATCCCCGGCTGGGACGTCGCCGGTGTGGTCGAACAGCTCGGCGCGGACGTGCCGGAGTATCAGGTCGGCGACGAGGTGATGGGGTACGTCCGCCGCGACGAGGTGCAGCACGGCACCTATGCCGAGCTGGTGGCCGCGCCGGTCCGGACGCTGGCGCGCAAACCGGCCGCACTGACCTGGCAGCAGGCCGCCGGGCTGCCGCTCGCGGGGCTCACGGCGTATCGGTCGCTGGAACGCGTGGGGCTCTCGCCGGGCGAGACCGTCCTGGTGCACGCGGCATCCGGTGGTGTCGGGTCGCTGGCCGTGCAGATCGCCGTCGCGCGCGGGGCCCGGGTGATCGGCACCGCCAGCGAGCGCAACCACGATTTCCTGCGGTCCCTCGGCGCGGAACCGGTCACCTACGGCGACGGCCTGGCCGAACGGGTGCGCGCGCTGTCCGCCGACGGCATCGACGCCGCGGTCGACTTCGCCGGGAGCGGTGTGATCGACGTGTCCCAGGACCTGTTGCACGACCGTTCCCGCATCGCCTCGATCGCCGACGGCACCGTGGGCGAGAAGGGCGGGCACGTGGTGTGGGTGCGCCCCTCCGCCACCGAGCTGACCACCCTGGCCGATCTCGCCGACGCCGGAAAACTCACCGTTCCCGTCGACACCGTCCTGCCGCTGTCCGAGGCGGCCCGAGCCCTCGAGCACAGCAAGAAGGGCCGCGCCCGCGGCAAGATCGTGCTCGAGGTCAGTCAGTAGTTGCGGATGGCTGTGCACAGGTCCTCGCGCGGCCAGAAGCCGTGGACACCGGGCAGTTCGGCGAGGTAGGCGAGGATCTCGGCCGTGCACCAGGCGTGCGATTCCCGCAGGCCCGCGGCCAGCATGGCGAGGTAACGCGGGGACGGTTTGCTCAACCGGACCGTCTCCGGCTGCCAGGGCGAGGTGATGGTCAGCACCGGATATCCCGCCGCATCCGCTACGCGCAGCAGGGTTTCGTAGCGGCCGTCGCCGAGCCGGGTGCTGCCGTGGCGGGTCAGCTCGGCGAGGTCCAGGCGCGGCCCGGTGCCCGGCACTCGGTACATCTCTTGTGCCAGTAGGTCTTCGAACTGCTGGACGGTCAGCAGGTAGCCGCGCGCGGCCGTGCCCGCGGGCCACTCCGCTTCGGGGCGGTCGGCGTAGAAGGCGACGCCGCCGGTCCAGACCGGGCTCTCCCAGGCGAAATAGATCGTGCCGGGCAGCGTGAGCGGACGGCTGGCCCGCGGTGGCGTCGGATCGCGGAATCCGGGGTAGGTGCGTGGGGTCCCGGGCGGATTTCCGCCGCGGCGGTAGTAGTCCAGCCGCCGCGCGAACAGGTTCGACCCGTACGCGGCGTACCACACGTATCCCGCCGACGCCATGGCTCCGGATTCTACGGAAAGGCTGGGGTGTATAGTCGAACTCGACTAAACGAACTCGACTATCGGAGGACGTCTTGGAGCGACCGCTGCGCGCCGTGAGTTCCCCGCTGACCGTGGCGGTGCTGACGCTGCTCGCGGAGCGGCCCCGCCACCCGTACGACATGAAGGTGACGCTGCGGGAGCGGCACATCGCGGCGACGGTGAAGATGCGCGGCGGATCGCTCTACGACACCATCGCCCGGCTGGAGCGCGCCGGGCTGCTCACGGCGACGGAGACGTCGCGGGCCGGGGCACGGCCGGAGCGGACGGTCTACGCCATCACCGAAGCCGGGCGGAAAACGCTGCGGGAGTTGATCTCCGAGTTCATCGGCGAGCCGATCAACGAGTATCCGCGTTTTGTGGCGGGACTGGCGCATCTGGCGGTGCTCACCCCGGCCGAGGCGGCGACATTGCTGCGCCGCCGGGCCGATCACCTGGCCGCCGAGGCGGAACGCGTCACCCAGGAAATCGCTGTTGCCGTAGAGGTTCTGCCTCGAGTCGTGCTGCTGGAAATCGAATACGCCCAGCGCATGCGCGAATGCGAAATCGACTGGCTGCGGCATACCGCCACCGACATCGAAAACGGCCACATCGCCTGGCCGGAGCCCGAGACCCCTTCCAGCCCAGTGCAAAAGGAGAACAACCCATGAGCAACACCGATATCGACCGGATGCGCCGCCGCCTCAAGCCGTTCAACAAGGTGATCGTCGCACTGCAGCGGGCGGGATTGGCGCTGGGCACCATGCGCGTGCTCTCGGTTCCGGGCCGCAAATCCGGCGAACTGCGCACCACCCCGGTCTCACCCTTGACCGTGGACGGAATCACCTACGTCGTCGGTGGTTTCGAGCAGGCGGACTGGGTGAAGAACGCCCGTGCCGCAGGCTGGGGCGAACTGGCCAGAGGCCGCCGCCGCCACCGAGTAATCCTTACCGAACTCCCCGTCGAAGAACGCGCCCCCATCCTGCGAGCCTTCCCCCGCGAGGTCCCCCACGGCGTCCAATTCTTCGTCAAAACCGGCGTGATAACCTCCCCCGACCCCGATTCCTTCGCCGCAGCCGCCCCCCGCTGCCCTGTCTTCCGAATCGACCGGGCCCCCGAGGAATAACGCGCTAGAAGCCGAGAACTCGACGAAGCGCTTCCGCGTCGGCGCGCAGCGCTTCTTCGGGAATCTTCGAAAACCCGCCCGCTTGCGGCACCAACGGAAACGGCAACCCCGGCCTGGGGTCATTGTCTCGATACCGCGGCAGCAGATGGGTATGAAGATGCGGGACGGTATTACCCAACGTCTCGTAGTTCATCTTCAACGGCCGATAGTGCCCCGCCAGCGCACGAGCGACAACCATGACCCCTCGCCAGTACTCGTCCGATTCCGTCTCGGACAACTCGTACGGCTCGTTCACATGCCGCCCACGCCAGATGACCACGGTATACCCGCGCTGAACGTCGGCCCGCTGCAAGGCCGCATCGACATTCCGACTGCGATAAACAGTGATGCCGTACTCATCGGATTCCCCCCGCTCCGAATCGCACATCCCACACCCGATCCCCCGAGCCAGCCCATCCCAATCAGCGGGCCACACGCCACTCATCCGTTCCCCCGGGTAGACGCCTCTAGTTCAACCCAGCGTAGCTGTGCAAGCCGCTGACCACGATGTCGATGATGTTATCGGCTACGGCACCAACAGCAGCTGACCGGCCTTGGATCGCACAATCGAGAAGTGCTTGCGGTCCAGCGTCGCCACGGCGGTCACCGGGAACCGTTCAGCCACGGCAACCACGGACGCATCCACCGTGCCGAGCGGCAGATCGGAGTACTTGCCGACCAACTCCCGAATGCGCTCGAGGTCTTCGGTGGTCGTGTCGACCACGGTGTACGCGCCCTCCGCCACATCATGCAGAAAAGCCAGCTCGGCTGCCGGGCTCCGGTTCGGCCGACACGACGCCCTCACTACGGAACGTGCGCCGCCCCGACTTTCGCACCAGCTGACGCAACAGCGCGGCCGCGGCCGGCACCTGATCATCAGGCACGGCCTCCGCCAGCCGAACCAGCTCCTCATGAGTAGTACTCATGACCCAAGTCTATGCCGCCGGGCCGGACGCCTCGTCAGTTCAACCCAGCGTAGCTGTGCAAGCCGCTGACCACGATATTGATGATGAAGAGGTTGAAGAGCATGGCTGTGAAGCCGGCGACGTTGATCCAGGCGGCCTTGGTGTCTCGCCAGCCGGAGGTGGCTCGGGCGTGTAGGTAGGCGGCGTAGACGACCCAGGCTATGAAGGAGACCGTTTCCTTGGGGTCCCAGCCCCAGAAGCGGCCCCAGGCGGATTCGGCCCAGATGGCGCCGAGGATTACGCCGGCGCCGAACAGGGGGAAGCCGACGATGGTGGTTTTGTAGGCGAGGCGGTCGAGGGCGCGGGCGTCGGGGAGGCGGCGGGCCAGGGCGCCGACGATGTTGTTCGATTCCTGGCCCTCGGGCTGGCGCAGGCGCAGCAGGAACAGCAGGCTCGCCACGCCCGACAGCATGAAGATGCCGCTGCCGATGCTGACGATCGTCACGTGGATGGGCAGCCAGAACGACTTCAACGCCGGAACCACCGGCGCCGCTTCGGCATACAGCACCTGCCCGGCCAGGAACATCAGGATCAACACCGGCACCAGCAGGAAGACCCACATCGAGCGGTAGCGCCGCTCGTGCATGAACACCACGCCCGTCACCGCGGCCGCGGCGGTGGCCATCGTGATGAACTCGTACATGTTCCCCAGTGGGAACCGGTGAGTCGCGAAGCCGCGCAACACGATCGAGGCCAGGTGCAGGCCGATCGCCACGAAGAGCACCGCGAACGCCATATTGCCGAGCCGCTCCGGCAGGGGTCGCGCGGGCGATGCCTCGACCCGGCCGGGCACCGGGCCGTCCCCGGTACCCGCGCCACCCACGCTCACGAGCTCCCGATCGGTCGTCACCCGACTGCGGGCCGAGGCGTACTGCACGATCAGCATCGCCAGCACCAGGACGTAGATGACCCACGCCGTCTTGAAGGCGAGATTGCTGTATCCGGCGAGAGTTTCGTCGATCGTCATGGTCACTCTCTCGTGCTCTCGGTCCGCGCGGTGGGGGTGCTGTCCAGCAGCCGTGCTCGCAGACGGTCGAATTCGCCGCCCCAACCCGCCTGGTCGGTGCGGGCCAGACCGCCCATCTCTACTACGGTACGTCGTTCACCATCGGGCCGGTCGTCGGGGTAGGCGCGCAACCAGATCCGGCGGCGCTTCACCAGTAGCGACACCAGCAGTCCGGCCATCATGGTCAGCGCGCAGGCCAGCACCCAACCCTGGGCGGGGTCGTGCGACACCTGGAGATTCGCGTACTGCTTCGCCCCGTCGAAGGTCACCTTGGTGCCGTCGGAGAGGGTGGCCGATTCGCCGGGCCGCAGATTGACCCGCTGCTCCTTGGTCAGGCGGCCCTGCTTGATCATCTCCGAATCCAGCGCGAACAGCGACTGGGCACGGCCGGTGTCCAACCCGGTCTCGCCGCGGTAGATGTCGATGGCGACCGCCGGATCGGTCAGCGCGGGATACGAAGAGGTCAGCAGGTTGCCGTGGAGCAGGGCGGTCGGCGCGAACAGGCCCTCGATCGCGATCTGGTGCTTGCGGCGCTCCTGCTCGGTGCCGAACATGCCGCCGGGCGGGTCGAAGCGCATGACGCCGCTGGAGAGGAAGGTCGTGCCGTCGTCGGGGCGCCACTGCGTGGTCTCGGTGCGCGTCTGCCCGTCGGGGTAGGTGACGGTGAAGGTGGGAGCGTAGCCGTGACCCTGCAGGTAGACGCGGTCGCCGGAGACCCGCAGCGGGTGGTTCACCTGGATCGTGGTGTCCCGCCAGGTGTCGCTCGCGAGATCGGCACCGGCCTGGTAGGAGATGTCGGCGGTGAACATCTCGGCCTGGCCGTTGGGGAGGTAGTCGGCCCGGAAGTCCTTGACCCGCACGCACATCGGCGCGAGCCCGGTGCCGTCGTTGACCCGCCCGGCGCGGAAGGAGTCGAACGCCGCGGTCGAGGTGGTGCAGAAACCCGGGCCGTTGTCGGCGACGACGATCACGCTGCCCTCGTACCCGAACAACCGCCCGGCCGCGATCGCCACCAGCAACCCGACCAGAGCCAGATGGAAGACGATATTGCCCAGTTCGCGGAAGTAGCCCTTCTCCGCGGACAGGGTGACCTCCTCGGCGGAAGGCCGGGCAAGGTGAGGCGAGCGGGTCACTCCCTCGGCATGCTCCGCCCCCCGCCGCACCCGACGCTCGACGACCCGCCAGCCGCGAAGTTCCGCGCGGGCCTTGGCGATCACGTCCTGCGCCGAGTCCGTCGTGGTGGTCGAATAGTGGTGCGGCAGGCGGATGAGGTTGCGCGGGGCGCGTACCGGCGGGGTGCGCCAGGCCTTGTAGTGGTCGAAGACCCGGGGCACGATGCAGCCGACGAGCGAGACGAACAGCAGCACGTAGACCGCGGTGAACCAGAAGCTGGAGAACACGTCGAACAGCTGCAACCGGTCCATCCACGGTCCGAGGGTGGACCGGTCGGCGATGTACTTGTCGACCTTCTGCGTGTTCAGGTTGCGTTGCGGCAGCAGGGCGCCGGGGATGGCCGCCAGCGCCAGCAGGAACAGCAGCATCAGCGCGGTGCGCATACTGGTGAGCCCGCGCCAGGTATTGCGCAGCAGCGCGACGGCGCGGCGCGGGAGCGATTGGCGGGGCGGACGGGCGGGGGCGGGGGAAATCGTTGCGGTCATGTCAGATCGGCAGAGTCACCTGGGAGACGAATACATTGCGAACCCACCCGACGAACTGATCCCACAGCCCGGTCACCAGCGCGATACCGACGGCGACGAGCAGCAGCCCCCCGATCACCTGAATCGTCCGCGAATTGCGGCGCAACCACCCGACCCCGCGCAGCGCGCTGGCCGACCCGAACGCCAGGATCACGAACGGCAGCCCGAGACCCAGGCAGTAGGCGACGATCAGCGCCACCCCCCGGGCGGCGGTGGCGCCCTCGGTGCCCGCGGACACGGCCATCACACCGGACAGCGTCGGGCCCAGGCACGGCGTCCAGCCGAGCGCGAACACCGCACCGAGCAGCGGCGCACCGACGACACCGGTCAGCCGTCGCGGATGCATCCGGGTGTCGCGCTGCAACGCCGGGATCAACCCCAGGAACACCAGGCCCATCACGATCGTCACGACGCCGCCGAGCCGTTGCAGCAGTTCACGATTCACGTTGAGGGTCTGGATGAGCCCGAACACGGTCGCCGACGCCAGCACGAACACGACCGTGAACCCGGCCACGAAAAGCCCCGCCGCCCCCGCGACCCGCATCCGCCCGGACCGCGTGACCAGCCCGGCCCGGTCACCGTTCGCCTCGGCCACCGTCACCGGCGGCGCTTCGGCGCCCACCAGCCCGGCGAGATACGACAGGTATCCGGGCACCAGCGGCACCACGCACGGCGACGCGAACGACACCAGCCCGGCCAGCACGCAGGCCCCGAGCGCCAGCAGCAGCGGCCCGGACGCCGCGGTCTGCTGGAACGAATCCCCCACCGCCGCATACACCCTCACCACGCCCACCCCCGCGGGCACAACCGATCGGATCTCACTGCGCGCCCTCCGCGGCGATGCCGTCGACCACCGGTTGCAGGTCCTCGGCCAGTAGCGAGCGCAGGAAGACCGCGGCTACCCGGTGCTGCCGGTCGAGCACCAGCGTGGTGGGGATGACGCTGGTGGGGAACTTGCCGCCGAGCGCGAGCAGGGTGCGCATCTCGGGGTCGTAGATCGAGGGATAGCCGACGTGGAAATCGGTGACGAAGTCCTGCGCCTTGTCGCGCTGCGGATCCCGGACGTTGATGCCGACGAACGCGACGCCCTTCGCCTTCGACTGCTCGTAGACCTGCTCCAACGCGGGCGCCTCGGCACGGCACGGACCGCACCACTGACCCCAGAGGTTCAGCACCACAACCTGATTCGGGAAGTCGGCCACCGAAAGGGTCTTACCGGGGTGCAGCAGATCCGGTCCGGACAGCTTGCCGATGGTGCCGCGGGACTCGGGCGGGTTGTACAGGATGTCGGTCTTGCCCCCGGGCGAGACGAAGTCGAAGGTGCCGCCACTGGCGACCGCGTCGGTGCCGGTCGAGCAGCCGGACAGCGCCGCCGCCAGCGCCACACACGCGACCAGCACGGCTCCCGCCGACCGCCACCGACCGCTCACGCCCCGGTCACCCGCGGATCCGACTCCCCGGCGGGCTC